>NC_017921.1:0-2356985 GCF_000262695.1 Burkholderia sp. KJ006
GCCGTGCCCGTTTCACGACCGTCCGAGAAGTGTCGGATCGTGAGCCGGTTCTCCACAGATTTTGTTGGCAAGCGTGTGGATATCCTGCGCACCGCGCCGCTAACTCATTGAGCGCACGGGAATTTGTATGCACGGCGCTGGATCGGGCAGTGCCGGCGCGAGCAGCAACGCACGCGCCGGCACTGTCCGCGTCAATGCCGGTCGAGACCGCTGCGCAGCTCGCTCGCCTTGTCGCGCAGCGCCTCGTAGCCCGAGCGCGCATGTTCGGGCAGATCGGGGTCGCCGATCAGCGCACCGAGCGTCTCGATCAGGCTGAACAGAATGCCTTTCGCCGCGCCCGCCGCAATGCTCTGCGATTCGATCGACTTGTGCAGATGGTCGACTGCTGCTTCGAGATTTTCTAGCTTGTGCTCGTCCCGATCGTCGGGCCGGTTGTCCGTGGTCATCTTGGATGCCTCCGCCATAGTTAAAGGGTCATGTCGCGATTCTATGCCGCGGCGCGCGTATGTGGCACGACCTGGCTCAACGACGCGCCGCCCGGCCGCTACAGCACCGCGACCACCTTCACGCGCCCGGACCGCTCGGCCGCCGCGACCACCTGCCCGTCGACGCGGCGGAACATCAGCGAGACCGTCTCGTCGCCGACGCGCAGTTCGTCGATGCGCAGCCAGTCCACCCCTTCCGGCAGCGCCGGGCGCTCGACGCGCACCTCGAGACGCGACGCGTCGACGCTCACGCCGAGGCACGCCTGCAGCATCATGAACGGCGCGCCCGCCGCCCACGCCTGCGGCAGACACGCGACCGGATAGGCCGTCGGCGGCTCGCCGCGCCGGCGCGGGAAGCCGCAGAACAGCTCGGGCAGCCGCATCTCGAAGCTGACCGCTGCTTCGAACAACGCACGCAGCAGGCTCACTGCGGCCGTCTTGTCGCCATAGCGCGCGAGCCCGCGTGCGATCAGCGCATTGTCGTGCGGCCACACAGAGCCGTTGTGATAGGCCATCGGATTGAAGCGCGGCTGCCCGGCCGCGAGCGTGCGGATGCCCCAGCCGGTCTGGAACAGCGTCGAGCCGAGCACGCCGGCCACCGCCGCCCCGCGTTCGGCATCGGGCAAGCCGAATGCGAGCAGATGGCCGGCGTTCGACGCCAGCACGCGACACAGCTCGCCGTGCCCGTCGAGCGCGATCCCGTAGAAGTCGCCGTCCGGCATCCAGAACAGCGCTTCGACCTGCTCGCGCAGCGTTTTCGCGCGCAACGCGTAGCGCGCCGCATCGGCCGCATGACCGCGCCGATGCGAACACGTCGCCATCGCGTCGAGCGCCGCGCACGCATACGCCTGCACTTCGACGAGCGCGATCGGCCCGTCCGGGAAGCGGCCGTCCGCGTGGAACACCGAGTCGTGGCTGTCCTTCCAGCCCTGGTTCGCGAGGCCGCGCTCCGACGTGCGCTGATAATCGAGCAAGCCGTAGGGATTGCGGTCGCACTTGTCGATCACCCACTGCGCGGCGCGCTCGAGCGCGGGCCACAGCTCGTCGATCAGCGCATCGTCGCCGGTATGTTCGACGTAGGCGCCCGCGAGCACGATGAACAGCGGAGTCGTGTCGACGCCGCCGTAGTACAGCGCGAACGGCACCTCGCCGGTGGCCGCCATCTCGCTGCGGCGGAACTCGTGCATGATCTTGCCCGGCTCCGCGTCGCGAAACGCCGACGTCTCGCGCGCCTGATGCTCCGCGAGAAAGCGCAGCACGCCGCGCGCGAGCGACGGCTGCAGCCACAGCATCTGCAACGACGTGATGACCGCGTCGCGGCCGAACGGCGTCGAGAACCACGGAATGCCCGCATACGGGTACGGCCCGGTGTCGAGCTGTGTCGTGAGCAGGCCGAGATCCGCGAGCGAGCGGTCGAGCCACGCGTCGAACAGCGGGTTGCCGGTGTTCACGCGCGCCATCGATTCGCGTCGCGAACGCATCTCGCGGTGCACGCCGACGAGCGCGGTGCGCAGCGCGACGCGCCCGCAGCCGGGGCCTTCGCCGTCGTGCGCGGGGCCGAGCGTCGCGTCGACGGTCAGATAGATCGACAGGCACGCCTGGGCGGCGATCGTCAGCGTGTAGTCGGCACGGTCGACCGACAGCGCGTCGGGCGCCGGCGAGAAATGCACGGTGACGTTGCGCTCGACGCCGTCGAGGCCGTCGTAGCGCAGCCGCACGGCGCCGTCGGCGACGCGCGGCGCGGCGACCGTGCCGCGCTTCGGGCGCTGCGTGCCGCGCACTTCGAACATGTCCTTGAAATCGGCCGCGAACGACAGCGACAGCGGCACCTCGGCCTCGCTCGCGCCGTAGTTGGTGAGCGTCAGCGCTTCGTACAGCACGTCGCCCGCGAGCACGCGCGTGCGTTCGATGTGGATCACGCCTTCGGGCGTCTCGTGGCCGCCGAGCGGCGGCAGCGGACGGTTCGTCAGATGCGCGGTGAACGACGCGTTGTCGGCGCTCGTCGCGCCCGACAGCAAGGACGGCGCGCGACCGCCGAAGGTCAGACGCCATGCGGACAGCACGCGCATGTCGTCGACGAACAGACCGTCGTCGCGGCCGCCGATGTCGCCGAGCGCATCGCTGACGACGAACGCGTCACCGGACTTGAGGACGTACTGATTGTTGCGTGCGAGCGCCTGCGGGTCGGCTTCGGGCGCGATGAACGCGGGACCCGACGCCCGGGCGGGAGAAACCGGCGCGACTTGCGGCGCCTGCGTCGTGGTGGCTTCGGCGTGATTCGGCATCGATGCTCCTGTGTCGAAACGCAACGCGCGGCGCGCGTCGCGTGTTTCGCACAGGATAGGCCAGAACGATGGATGTGCGCAGCGCGTGTGTGGCAGAGGCGCTGCGTGGGCGCGAGTGGCTGGCGTGGCCCGCCCGGCGTCAGTCCACCGGGCACATCGCGAGCCGCCCCATCGCCTCGCCCGCGCCGCGCACGGCACAGGTCGCGGGCTCGTCGGCGACGCGGGCGACCAGCCCCGTCTCGTCGCGCAGCAGGCGTTCGAGATCCGCGAGCAGCGCGCCGCCGCCCGTCAGCACCACGCCGCGATGCGCGATGTCGGTCACCAGTTCGGCCGGCGCGTTTTCCAGCACCGATTTCACCGCGCCGATCACCTGCTTGAGCGGCGCGGCGAGCGCGTCGGCCACGTCGTGATTGGACAGCTCGATCGAGCGCGGCAGCCCATCGCCGATGCCGCGTCCGATCGCGCGCGTCGACGTGCGCGGCACGGCGCTGGTGGCCGAGCCGATCGTCTGCTTGACGCGCTCGGCCGTCTGTTCGCCCAGCAGCACGCCGTACACGTTGCGCACGTAGTTGATGATCGCGGCGTCGAACTGGTTGCCGCCGACGCGGATCGCCTCGCGATATACGACGCCGCCGAGCGCGATCACCGCGACTTCGGTCGTCCCGGCGCCGATGTCGACGACCATCGAGCCGACCGGCTCGGTGACCGGCAGGCCCGCGCCGAGCCCGGCCGCGAGCGCTTCCTCGATCAGCGCCACGTCCGATACGCCGGCCGCGAACGCGGCTTCGCGCACCGCGCGACGCTCGACCGCCGTGGCGTCCGACGGCACGCATAGCGTGACCTCGACGCGCCGGCGAAAGCGCGAACGCGTGTGCGACATGTCGATGAAGCGGCGGATCATCTGTTCGGCGGCGTGCGCATCGGCGATCACGCCGTGCCGCATCGGCCGCACGGCCTGCAGATGCCCCGGTTCGCGCCCGAGCAGCGCCTTCGCCCGCTCGCCGACCGCTTCGAGGGTCGGACGCGCATCGGACATGCCGGCCTTGCGGAAGCAGACGACCGACGGCTGGTTGAGGACCACGCCGCGCTCGTGCGTATAAATCCGCGTACTCGCCGTTCCAGGGTCGATCGCAACGGGTTGCGCAAACAACTTTCCGAACAGCGGTGTCGACATATCAACCCTTTTCATGAACAAACCGGCCGGAACGGCCGGCCCGCATCGATGCGGCACGCATTTGCGGTCCCATCACGGACTTAGCGGCAAATCGTTCCGATACTTTAGGCAATTCTAATGATTTTTTGCGACGAAATGACCGAAAACCCGGGCCGGCCGCCGCACGACTACGCGCCGAGCGCTCGCGCTGCGCTTGTAAAACACGGTAATCTCTCGGTCTTGCCTGCCCCCGGCAGGCTTCCGACGCCCGATCACGCCAGGTATTCCAACATGACAGCGCCTGCCTCCCTTCACTGGCTCGCGGCGCGCCGGCTCGGCGCAACGCTCGTTGCGCTCTGGTGCTGCGCCGCCGCCGCGCAGCCCGTGCCGGCCGCCGACCCCGCAACGCGCGCCGCCCAGGCAGGCGCCGGCACGGCCGGCGCCGCTTCGGCCGCGGCCGTGGCATCCGCGACGATAGCGCCTGCAGCCGTGGCCGCCGCCGCGGCACCCGCCCCCACACCGAGCTGCACCGCCGACGGCGGTCCGGCCGGCCGCCCACCGGTCGGCCTCGTGCTGTCGGGCGGCGGCGCGCGCGGCTACGCGCACCTCGGCGTGCTGAAGGTGCTGGAAGACAACCGTATCCCGATCGACTGCATCGCGGCCACCAGCATGGGCGCCGTGGTCGGCGGCCTGTATGCGAGCGGGATGGCCGCCGATGAAATGCGCAAGCGCCTGTCCGAAGTGAACCTGACCGACATCGCGTTCGACGTGACCGACCGCGCCGACCTGCCGCAAAGCAGCCGCGAGGACGAGCGCCTGTACATCAACAGCCTGACGCTCGGGTTCGGCAAGAAAGGCGTGAAGGCGCCGGTCGGCCTCGTGCAGGGCAACCGGCTGCAGGCGCTGCTCGCCGACTGGACCGCCGCCGTGCCGACCAACCAGCCGTTCGACCGGTTGCCGATCCCGTACCGCGCGGTCGCGACCGATCTGCAGACGGGCCAGATGGTCGTGCTGGACCGCGGCTCGCTGCCGCTCGCGATCCGCGCGAGCATGGCGATGCCCGGCCTGTTCGCGCCGGCCGAGATCAACGGGCGCGCGCTGGTCGACGGCGGGCTCGTCAGCAACCTGCCGGTCGACACCGCGCGGCAGATGGGCGCGAAGGTCGTGATCGCCGTCGACATCGGCTCGCAGCTGCGCCCGCTCGACGCGCTCGCGTCGCCGGCCGACGTGATGCAGCAGATGGTCGGCATCCTGATTCGCCAGAACGTGACGTCGCAGCGCAAGCAGCTCGCCGCGCAGGACGTGCTGCTCACGCCCGACCTCGGCTCGCTGGCGTTCACCGACTTTCAGAACGCGAAGCAGGCGATCGCCGCGGGCGCGGCTGCAGCGACGGCCGCGCTGCCGCGCCTCAGGCACCTCGCGCTCACGCCCGAGCAGTACGCGGCGTACCGGTCCGCGCATGCGCAGCCGCTGCCGCCGCCGATCCGCATCACGCGCATCGAGATCAAGACGACCGGCGGCGTGCCGAAACGCGTCGTCAGCGATGCGCTGCACGTGAAGCCGGGCGACATCTACGATCCGGCGACCGTCAGCCAGGACCTGCTGCGGCTCACGACCGACGGCAATTTCGAAAGCGTGACGCAGCAGATCGTGAGCCACGGCGACGACAACGTGCTCGAGATCGATGCGCGCGAGAAATACTGGGGGCCGAATTTCCTGCTGTTCGGCGTCGGGATGTCGAGCAGCTCGACCGACGAAGGCGGCTTCCGCCTGCACGTCGGCTACCGGCGGCCGTGGCTCACCGAATCGGGCCTCGAATTCCGCGCGGATGCGACGATCGGCAGCGACCTGCAGTCCGCGCGCGTCGAGCTGCGCCAGCCGTTGCCGGCCGCCTATGGCTTCTACATCTCGCCGTACGCGGAATATCAGCGCCGCTACGTGAACGTGTACGACAACACCGGCGAGGTCAAGCTGAACCAGTATCTGATGCAGACGGCGCGCGCCGGGCTCGACTTCGGGCTGCCGATCGCGCGGCTCGGCGACTTCCGGATGGGCATCGGCTACGCGACAGGGCACGGCTCGCCGAACTACAACCTGCCGCTCCCGTTCGAGGAGAACGGCTCGACGCTGATGTGGCCGAGCTTCACGTCGCAGGCGCTGACGGCGCGCGCGCGCCTCGTCATCGATCAGCTCGACGACCCGATGTTCCCGCGCCGCGGCTACTACACCGAGTTGCGCATCGAACGCTCGCTGTGGTCGCACAACAGCCAGTCGGCGGAGGATCTCGCAGATACGTCGAACAAGCCTTACACCGAGCTCTACGGCAAGGCGATGATCGCGCAGCAGTACGGCCGGCACAGCGTCAGCGCCACGCTCGAGGGCGGCAAGAGCATCGGCGGCACCAACCTGATCAACGCGTTCAACTTCACGCTCGGTGGCTTCCAGCATCTGGCCGCGTATGCGGCCGACCAGCTCACCGGCAACGAGCTCGCGTACGGCAACGTGACGTACATGAACCAGCTGATGACGTTCAACGCGTCGCCCATCAAGGCGCTGTCGGTGGGCGCGAGCGCCGAACTCGGCAACGTGTGGACCAGCGGCGTGAAGGTCGGCGGCAGCACGCTCAAGCAGAGCTATACGTTCTTCACGAGCCTGACGACCGCGTTCGGGCCGCTGTACATGGGCGTCGCGCTCGCGCCGGGCGGGCGGCGCAACATCTACCTGCAGCTCGGCCGCACGTATTGAAGGCGAAGGCGCTCAGATCGGCCAGCTGATCTCGAACCGCGCGCCGCCGAGCACGACCGGATCGACGACGGCGATCCGGCCGTTGTGCGCGTGCAGCACCTGGCGCGTGATCGCGAGCCCGAGCCCGTAGCCGCCGGTGCGGCGGTCGAGGCGCACGAACGCGTCGAAGATCCGTTCGCGGTCGTTCTCCGGCACGCCGGGGCCGTCGTCCTCGACGAAGATCGCGATGTTGCCGTGCTCGAGCGCGATGCCGACGACGATCCGCGCGTTCGCGTACTTGCTCGCGTTGCGCAGCAGGTTGCGCATCGCATACGACATCAGCCGCCGGTCCATCTTCACGCGCAGATCGGACGCGATCGCGATGCGCGACTCGATGGCGCGCTCCGGATACAGCAGCTGCGCGTCGCTAATCTGATGCTCGAACCACGCGACGGGCGCGGTCAGCTCGAGGTTCGACTGCAGCGAGCTGTATTCGAGCCGTGCATAGGTGAGGCTCATGTCGATCAGCTCTTCGAGTTCGGTCACGTCCTGCGCGATGCTGTCGAGCGCGCCGTAGTATTCGGCGGCGGAGCCCGGCTCGCGCAGCATCTCGAGCGCGAAGCGCACGCGCGCGAGCGGCGTGCGCAGCTCGTGCGAGATGCCGTTGGTCAGGTCGCGCTGCGCGGCGATCAGCCGCTCCATGCGCATCGCCAGCGCATTCAGCGTGCGCGCGAGCGGGCCGATGATCACGCTGTGCGATTCGCGCGCGCGCGTGTTGAAGCGTCCGCCGGTGAAGTCGATCGCGCGCTCGCGCACCATCACGAGATCCGACCAGACCGGCCGCATCCAGCGATAGGCGGCAAGCGCGGGCGCGGCGAGCATGAACGCGAGCACGATCCAGATGTCGCCCGGCAACGCGTCGAACGCATGCCATACGACCTGCGGCGACAGCACGACGCACAGCGCGAGCCCCGGCACGAGCGCGGTCAGCAGCACGAGGCCGAGCAGATGCAGGTAGGTGCGCACGTAGAGCCGCGACCAGCTCGGAATGCGGTCGGCGCGCGTGTCCGTCCATGCGCGGCGGAAATGCAGCCAGCGCCATTTGGCGTAGCGCAGCGGCGACAGCGGCGCTGCGTCGGGATGCGAGGGGTTGCGTCGGATCATCGCGGCTTCCGGCTATCGTGCGCTGCGCGGATGCGGCGGCCGACGGCGCAGCGGCGGCGGCGCGCCATCAGTCCCACGCATGCTTGCTGAACTGGTAACCCTTGCTGCGGATCGTCTTGATCCGCTGCGGGTTGCCCGCGTCGTCGTGCAGCTTGCGGCGCAGCTTCGAGATGCGGCCGTCGATCGTGCGATCGAGGCCGTCGAATTCGACGCCGCGCAGCTGCAGCATCAGGTCGTCGCGGCTGACGACTTCCCCGGCCCGGCACACCAGCACCCACAGCAGGTCGAACTCGGCCGACGTCAGGTCGGGCGAGCCGCCGCCCGGCAGCACGACCGAGCGGTCGGTGCGATCGATCGAGAACTGCCCGAACGTGTAGCGCTCCGGCTGCGCCGCCGCGCCTTCGATCGAGCGCGCCGGGACACGGCGCAGCTGTGCCTTGATGCGGGCGAGCAGGATGCGCGGCTCGACCGGCTTGTGCACGTAGTCGTCGGCGCCGAATTCGAGGCCGAGCAGTTCGTCGAACGGCTCGTCGCGCGCCGTCACCATGATGATCACGCCGTCGTACTGCTTGCGCGCTTCGCGGCAAATCTCGAAGCCGTCCTTGCCCGGCAGGTTCACGTCGAGGATGACGAGATCGGGGCGCGTCGACAGGATCGCCGGCACGGCGGCGTCGCCGTGCAGCACCGTGTCGACTTCATAGTCGTTCTTGCGCAGGTAGCCGGCGATCAGCGTGGACAGGCGGGTGTCGTCTTCGACGAGCAGGATGCGAAAGGACATGGTCAACGGTCGGAACATACGGGAGGACCGTACCGGCACCGGCTTGCGCGGATACCGGCCGGCGGCCGAAACGTACCGCATGATACTGCGCCCGCCGGTCGCACGTTGAGGCATCTTGAAAATAAGGGCGCCATGGCGGTCGCGCTTGACGAATCGGCGGCAAAACTGTTCCATACGGGCTCCCCGGAATTCGGGCCGTGCGCCCGCCCTGCTCCACGTGATGAACTACCAGCCGATTCTCGAACGCATCCACACCGAACTCGCCCCCTGGATCGGCCAGGGCCGCGTGGCCGACTACATTCCCGAGCTGGCGAAAGTGCCGGCCGACAAGTTCGGGATGGCCGTCGTGACGCTCGACGGCAACGTTTACACGGTCGGCGACGCGCGGGAGCGCTTCTCGATCCAGAGCATCTCGAAGCTGTTCGCGTGCACGCTGGCGTTCCAGCTGCTCGGCGACGCGCTGTGGGAGCGGGTGGGCCGCGAGCCGTCGGGCACCGCGTTCAACTCGCTGGTGCAGCTCGAAAGCGAGCGCGGCAAGCCGCGCAATCCGTTCATCAACGCCGGCGCGCTGGTCGTCACCGACGTGCTGTGCCGCCGTTTCGTGAAGGCCGAGACGGCGCTCGTCGAATTCGTGCGGCGGCTGATCGGCGCGACCGACGTGGATTACGATTCGCGCGTCGCGCTTTCCGAGCTTCAGCACGCGGAGCGCAACCGTGCGATGGCGCATTTCATGGCGAGCTTCGGCAACATGCAGATGCCGCCGGACACGGTGATCGACGCGTACTGTCGCCAGTGCGCGATCGAGATGAACTGCATCGAACTCGCGCAGGCCGCGCTGTTTCTCGCGAACGGCGGCGTCGCGCCCGTCACCGGCGAGCGGATCGTCGATGCGAGCTCGGCCAAGCGGCTGTCGGCGCTGATGCTGACCTGCGGCACCTATGACGCGGCGGGGGATTTCGTCTATCGGGTCGGGCTGCCGGCGAAGAGCGGCGTGGGCGGCGGGATCGTCGCGGTGCTGCCGGGGGAAATGGCCGTTTGCGTGTGGGCGCCGGGGCTCGATGCGAATGGAAATTCGTTGGCGGGGACGCTGGCTCTCGAATGGCTGACCACGTATTCGGGGCGGTCGATTTTTTGAGGTGGCGGGGACAAGCTCGCCTCAGCGGGCGCGACGGCGGCAGGTGAATATCGGCGCGCACCGGTGCGCTTAATGGTGGATTCGGCCATTGGCAGCGATTGACCCGGAGCGGTCCCTCGATTTTCTGCAAAGCGGTCGCTCCAAAGCACGAATCAACCGTTGAGCCTTGTGGTGCCAAAGAAGATTTCGACGAGCAAAGCTAAGAGTACCTGGCCATGACGGCTCATCCCACTCAACGGCAACGCAACCTACTTTGCGACAGCCTTTGTCGCCTGCTTTATGAATTCGGCTTTGGCCGCCCTTGCCAACTCTTCTGGTATCGGTGTACTACGAACGGACTTGTCCAGTTCTGCCAACGCGCTACCACGGGCAATCAATGCGGGGTATACATAGGTCAAGCAATACTCCCCAAGGCGCTTGTATTCGCGTACTGCGGCAGCAGCGTCTCGCTCGTACATGCCAAAATTGGCCGCGTCCACCTGCTGCGACTTCCCTGAATACGCCTCGTTGTCTGTTCCTCGAGCCAGCGCGGTGAAGAAGATCATGCGCATGCTTGCTTCTCTCATTGCCTCGTAGACCGCCTCCGCTTGTTGTGTGTTCAAGCCACCTTTCAGTAGAAGGTCACGGTCGTAAGTGAACCAGTTCCGCTCGTAGATCGCTTTCTCGCACGCCACAAACTTGGTCTGCCAGTCCGCATCTTTGTACGCTCCAAAACCATCGTCAACACCGGCGGCCATAGCATGGGGCAACCCCGTTGCTTGCACGACGAAGAGTGCAGCAAGCAGAGTTCTTTTCATCATCTTCACTCATCCTTGTTGAGTAGTTCAACGATCGTAGTAGCAGATTACGAAGTGGGAATTGTAGTGCTGGCATTGGAACGACCGCTCATGGCTGCGCTGTGGAACGCTGTCTGTCCGATTTTGTCGACGATTCTGCCTCGGCAGTCGACTGACCGCTTCTGGCCGAGGCCGTGTAAAAACGCGCAGAACGGCCGACCGATCCCTCCTCGGCGGGAGCACAGTTGCGTTAGGACGTGACGCAGGCAAATGAAGTGATCATGTTTTACTGGCAAACAGCGTCGGCGCGCGCATTCACGCGCCTGCCAGCTTCATCGCTCGCATCGTCTTTGCGAACCCGAGAATCCTGATGACTCGCTTGAGGTTGTATGCCAGCACGTGCAAACTCATTTCAGCGGCGACATGGCCAAGTCCGCGCGTCTGGAAGTGCGTCGCCCCCATCCAGTGCTTGAGTGTGCCGAACACGTGCTCGACCGTGCGCCGTCGCATCGTCATGGCATCGAGCTGGCGATCCAGCCTGGACTGCATCGCCTCGAGCACCGCTGCGTGTTCCCATCGTCGAATACGCCGGTAGTCAGTGGGCGTGCACCGGTTCTTTATCGGGCATTTCGGGCAAGCGCTGCTCCAGTAGGTACGCAGGGCCACCGGAGTTTCGCGCTCGACGGAAGTAAATCGGTAAATCGCCCGTTGCCCCGCTGGACATAGGTATTGGTCGTCTTTGGCGATGTAGATGAAGTCGGCCCGATCGAACCGTCCATCTGCCTTTGCACTGGAGGTTTGTGTTTTTGGCACCAGCGCTGCAATACCAGCGTCATCGCATGCTTTGATCTCCGTGCCGCTGTAATACCCGCGATCGGCCAGCGCCTTGAGCTTCTTCTTGCCCATCGCTTCACGCGCGGCTTTGGCCATCGGGCTTAGCTGAGCGCGGTCACTACCGACGTTCGTCACTTCGTGTGTCACGATGAGGTGGTGCTTCGTATCAACAGCCACCTGAACGTTGTAGCCCACCACGCCTGTGCACGTGGCTTGCGACATCATCGAACGTGAGTCGGGATCAGTCAGCGAACCCTGTTTTTCCGGTAAATCATTCAACAGTTCCGCGGCCCGATCCAGATCGCGCATCTGCTCGCGCAGCGTCTCGATCTTTTCCCGCAGCCGTTCGGTTTTCGCTTCGACCTCTGCGGGTTGCGTGCGATCAGCAGTTTCCAGCGCATCCAGATAGCGCTGGATGCTTTGCTCGATCTGCTCCTGACGCTTTGCGATCTTGTTGGGCGTGAAGTTGTTATCGCGACTGTTGACCGCCTTGAACTTGCTGCCGTCGATGGCAACGACTGCTTGCGTGAACAGCTTCAGGTCGCGGCATATCACCACGAAGCGGCGGCATACATTGCGAATGCCGGCGCCATTGCTGCCCGTGAACTCGGCAATCGTCTTGAAGTCCGGCGCGAGGCGACCGGTCAGCCACATCAGTTCGACATTACGCTGGCACTCGCGCTCCAGACGTCGGCTCGACTGCACACGATTGAGTAGCCGTAGATGTAGAGTTTGAGCAGAACGGACGGATGGTAAGACGGTCGGCCCGTGATCGCCGGCGTGGTGCCTTCGAAGCCCATGGAAGCCAGATCGAGTTCGTCTACGAATGCGTCGACGATCCGCACGGGATCGTCTTCAGCGATAAAGTCTTCGAGACACTCCGGCAGCAACGTGGCCTGATTGCGGCTTGCACCTTCGACGAATCGCCCCATCTCCGCCTCTCGCGCTAACAGGTTGATTCAGTCTAGGCGATCGCGCGGGTTTTGACACACCCTCGGCCGCTTGCGGGCAGCCGTGGTCGGCATTCGCAATGCCCGATAACCGGGCTATCGATCCAGCGCGAGCTTCGCACCCAGACCGAGCAAGACAGTCCCCATCACGGCATCGATCGGCTTGCGTATGCGCGCGTAACCCACTTGCACGCGCTCGGTGGAAAACAGAATCGCCATCGCGCCGAACCACGTCAGCGAGACTGCCGTAACGATGGCCAGGGTCGCGCCGTGCACCCACAGCGGGGCATGCGCCGGCAGGACCGTGATGAAAAGGCTGCCGAAAAACGCCGCCGCTTTCGGGTTGGTAAGTCCGACCAACAGACCTCGTCGATATGCCTGCCCGTCGCTCTTGGCGGACTGCGCATCTACCTCGGTTTGCTGCATCGGTTTTCTCAACCCGGCGAGCGTCTTTCCGCCGAGATAGAGGAGATAAACCGCGCCGGCGATCCGAATGACTTCATACAGCCACGCGAGCTTTGCGAGGATGAGCCCAAGGCCGAAGATTGCGAGCGCCGCCCATAACGCATGTGAAGTCGAAATGCCGGCAGTGGCATAAAGACCGGCCCGTCGTTTGGCAAGTGCATGCGACGTGACGGCGATGAGGTCGGGACCGGGGCTGACGCAGGCCAGAAGCATTACGCCGCCGACGGCGGCGAGTTGGGCAACGTAGGTCATAAAAGCGCTGTAGCCTTTGAGAAGACCATGATGGGCGGACTCACTCTAGCACGGCCAAAATGGGCTAAACCGGCTCAATAGCCGTCGCATTCAAATGCATGCTTCGTCTTGACGCTTATCGGTATCGAACTCCCCACGCACGAACCGTTCTCAAACCGTCGCAAGAACCAACCGCGTAGGCGTCACCCCGATGAGCAGTCCGTCGTCGCGGTTCGCCAGATAGCGCTGGTTCAATTCGTCCGGCGTCCACGCATTGACCTGGCTGAACCCCAACGCACTCAACTTCTCGGCAATGACGGCCGGTTCGAAAAAGGTCTTCCACGGTTCGCCGCGCTCGGCGAGCCGCGCCGTAAACTGCTCCATCGCGATACGCATGATCGTCGGCAAGCCCGAAAGCGGCGTCACGTACTCGAACAGCACCGCGCTGCCTTTCGCGCAACCGGCGATGAAGCGCAACGTGTCGATGACCGCCTCCTCGTCGAGATACATCGTCACGCCGAGCCAGCTGAAAACAGCCGGCGCGTCGGCGTCGAAACCCGCCCGCGCCAGTCCCTCCGCCAGCCCGACGCTTTCGAAGTCGACCGGCACGAAATGCAGCGACGACGGTACCGCGATGCCTGCCTCACGCAAGCGAGCCTGCTTCCACGCCTGCGTTGCCGGCAAATCGACCTCGAAGATTCGCCCGGGCATATCGGGATGCCGAAACGCGCTGGTATCGAGCCCCGCCCCGAGAATCACGTACTGACGAATGCCGCGTTCGACGGCCTCGCGCCACACGTCTTCGGCCAGCCGGCTGCGCACGATGACCGAGCTGCGCATGCCGACCGACGGCGGCTCGCGGAATCGGTCGAGATTGTCACGCAGCGCCTGTGCTTCGGCGGCGCCGAGGATCGGCAGCGCAACGGGATCGTCGAGCACCAGCGGCCGATCGAGCAGTTGATGTGCGGCGCGCTGCGTCGCCACCATCAACGCGCTCGGCTTCGGGCCGCCGTCGACTGGCGACATGTCGCGGCCGGCGAGATGCGCGGCGTTCAGATACGCGAGCAGCGAATCGTCGAGGCCCACGCCCAGTTGCAGATCGGGCTCGCGCATCAACGCATCGCGCACACGTGCCTCCAGCACCGCGTCGTCTCCGCAAAAGCTGTCGCGGAACAGTTGCTGCCAGCGCCCGACGATCGCCTGCACCGGCGCGGCGCCGGGGTCGACACCGGCTGCCATGTTCGCCCTCAGCTCGACCACCAGCGCCGGCCATGCGCGATGCTTCGCGCTCGCGAACTGACGACGGCGCACCTCGTCGGCCTGCGCCGGACTGAGATACTTCGCGAGCAGCGCGCAGCGCGCGTGCATGAAGGCTTCGTCGATCCATTCCAGCATCTCGACGGTAATGCCCACGATTTTCCGCGCACGCGGCTCGCGCAGCTGCATCAGCATCAGCTTGGTCGCGAGGTCCGGGTCATTGCGCGTCATCCGGACCACGAGCCGGATCCAGCGCCACGCCAAAGCCTGCGCCGCATCGCTCGCGGTGGGCAACGCGTTCTGCATGGCAACGCGGACCTCCTCTATCAGCGCGGCCCATGCCGGATCCGACGGCGCCGCCGTCTCGGGCCCGGATGCCAGCAACGCATCGAGTTCTTCGTCATCGAGATGCTTTTGGTACATGTTCATCAGCTCCAGAGCGTTCATCCAATCGGCGGCGGCGATCTCGCTGCCGGCGCAAACCATGTCGACGATGTATTGCAAGCGACGGCCAAGGCGCTGCGCGCGCAGCGCCTGCGCATTCAGCTCGGCGATCTGTCGTTGCAGCAGTTCCAGCGGAACGCGAGCCGGGTCGCCCTCGAGGCTCGCCTTGATGTCCGGCAGCGAATACCCGAAACGTTTCAGCGCCTCGATGCGATGCAGCCGGATCAGGTCGTCCTGCCCATACAGGCGCGCGCCGCCTTCGGTACGCTGCGACGGCGACAGCAGCCCGATCGCGTCGTAGTGGTGAAGCGTACGGACAGTCAATCCCGCCTTGTTCGCGAGTTCGCCGATTTTCAGTCGCATTGCTTTCTCGATCGTCGAGGGTCAACGTTAAAAGCTGACGTAGCGTCAGGTGCAAGGGGAATCGACGGGTTGGGGGCATCGCTCCGGCCCCCAGCGGTCCCTCGTTGCGCAGCGTGCATCG
Organism: Burkholderia sp. KJ006; assembly: GCF_000262695.1. Classification (NCBI taxonomy): domain Bacteria; kingdom Pseudomonadati; phylum Pseudomonadota; class Betaproteobacteria; order Burkholderiales; family Burkholderiaceae; genus Burkholderia; species Burkholderia sp. KJ006. The sequence continues at coordinate 15,166 of NC_017921.1, forward strand.
TGCCATGACAGACGGCGCCGGATCGCGCCGATGCGCGAGCTTGGCGAAAAGGTGACGAAACGCAGCCCAATATACAGACTGTCGCACCGCAAGCACGGCGAAGCACGCGCGTATCTAGGGACCGGTCACGGCGGGCAGTAATTCACTCCGCCCCGTCGCCGCGCTTCTCGGATGAGTTTTCGCGAATGGAGACATCGGAATATGTCACTTGTCGGCACATTTGCGGCTGCTTACGATCGATTCGACTAGTCAAGGCGGGCGCGCTCGGCATGGCCGACGCGAGCCCGGTCTCTTCTCTATCGACAGGTGCCCGGCATGATCGACCCGAACAAGAGCAGACGCGCCAGCTTCGCCGTATTCGCGCTGCTCTATCTAGGCTATTGCATCTCATACATCGACCGCTCGGCGATCGCGCTCTCGCTCGTTGCCATCGGCAAGGAGTTTCATGTCGGCTCGGCCGCGCTCGGCGTCGTCATGAGCACGTTCTATATCAGCTATGCCGCCATGCAGATTCCCGGCGGCTGGATCGCCGACCGCTGGGGCAGCAAGAAGGTCATCGTCGTCTCGGTGGCATTCTGGTCGCTGTTCACTCTGATGACCGGCCTCGCGTGGTCGCTCGCCTCGTTGATCGCGATCCGTTTCATCTTCGGTCTGGGCGAAGGCGGTTATCCCGGCGCGGCCGTCAAGGGCGTCACCGAATCGGTGGCGCGAGCGGATCGTCCGAAGATGTCCGCGCTGCTGATGTCGTCGAACTACGTCGGCAGTTTCATCGCGCCGCTCGCGATCGCACCGCTGATTCTGCTACTCGGCTGGCGCCATGCATTTTTCGTTGCGGGCTGCGCCGGCCTCGTGTTCGCGCTGTTCTATCTGTTCGCCGTGAAGGATACGCATCAGAAGCGCGATTCAAATGGCCGCGCCGCGCGCATCGACGGCGACGCGACGCGCGCGCTGCTCAAGATGCCGCTGATGTGGAAGATCCTGTTGACGTGGTTCGGCATGGGGATCGTCAACAAGGGGCTCGACGCGTGGATGCCCGCGTATCTGCTGACCGAGCGCCACCTCGATCTGAAGGCCGTCGGCATGCTGACACCGTTGCCGTTCGTCGCGGCGAGCATCTCGACCGCACTCGGCGGCTGGATTCTCACGCGCTGGTTCGATGGTCGCGAGAAGTGGCTGATGGCCGCGTGCTGCGCGATCTCGGGGTTCTTCCTCTACCAGATGTACACGGCGCAAACGGTGATGGGCGTGATCGCGTACCAGTCGATCGTCTACTTCTTCAAATCGTTCGTGTTCGCAGGCGTGTTCGCGTTGCCGGCCAAATTCCTGCCGACCAATCTCATCGGCACGGGCGCGGGAATGGTCAACTTCGGCGGGCAGGTGGCGGGGTTCGTTGCGCCTGCAATCATCGGCTTGCTGGTGTCGGCGACGGGCAACTACGACGCCGTGTTCGGCTTTCTGATCGTGGCAACGGCGTTCGCGCTCGTCACGAGTCTGTCGATTCGTCTCGTTCCCGAAGCCACTCCGCACGTGGGCGCGACGAAAGAAGCCTGATCGCTCGACGGCGGCGACAGGCGCTATGATGAAGCATCACGTGTCATCACATCGATCCATCATGAGCGCCCGCATTCTTCAGGAAGCCGCCGTCCGCTACTTCCTCGAAGTGGTCAACACCGGCTCCGTTGCCGACGCCGCCAGTCGTTTGAACGTCGTGCCTTCCGCCGTGAGCAGGCAAATCGCGCGGCTCGAAAGCGAGCTCGGCACGCCGCTGTTCGTGCGGCGATCGCGCGGCATGGTGCCGAGCAAGGCAGGCGAAATGCTCGCCGCGTATGCGCGCCGTTCGCAGCTCGACGCGGAGCAGGTTTCTCTGGAAATCGACGCACTGCGCGGTGAAGCCGAACGCACGATCCGCATCGCCTGCACGGAAGGATTCGCGGCCACGTTCGTGCCGCGCGCGATGGCGGTGTTCCGCCGAACCGTCGCCCCGGCGTCGTTCGAGGTCGTGGTCGACACGGCCGCAGGCGTCACGCAGCGCGTGCGCGAAGCCGAATGCGATGTCGGTCTGACGTTCAGTTTCGGACCGGAAAAAGACATCCACACCGCGTTCTCCATGCCTTCGCCGATTCACGCGATCGTCGCGGCATCGCATCCGCTCGCGCAGGAGCCGCAGGTTTCGTTCCGTCGACTGCTCGCTTATCCGCTCGCGTTGCCGGGCGTGCATTCGACGCTGCACAAGCTGATCGATATCTATTGCAGCCGCGAAGGCGTCGCATGCAAGAGCGTGCTGAGCAGCGCAACGCTCGAAACGCTGCTCGGCTTCACCATCGCCAGCGACGCCGTCACGTTCAGCGGAGAACTGTTTGTGCGGCCGCGTCTGGCATCGGGCGAGCTGGTCGCGTTGCACGTGCCGGAACTCACGACGAGCGAACGCGCCATCGAAATCCAGACGCTCGCGCGGCGTGCGTTGCCGCCGCTTCTGGACGCGTTTATCGAACACTTGAGCCGCGAGCTCGCACCTGCCGCACGCGTTGAGCAAAAGTGAATCCACGTTTCGATATTCATCACTGGTCGCTGCCTTTCTCGTCGTCTACATTGGCGCTCTGTTGCATGACCGTTTAAAGGACCGCCCGATGAGCGACCGCCACGAACTCACCCGCCATAGCGCCGTCGCGTTGCGCGCGCTGTTGCTGGCGCGGGAAATCTCCGCTGTTGAACTGCTCGATGCCTGCATCGCGCGCATCGAAACGCTCAATCCGTATGTCAACGCGATCACGGCGACGAGTTTCGAACGCGCACGCCGCGAAGCGCGCGCCGCCGACGCCGCGCTCGCACGCGGCAATGCCGTCGGCGTACTGCACGGCTTGCCTGTCGGCATCAAGGATCTCGAAGAAACCGAAGGCCTTCTGACCACCTACGGTTCGCCGTTGTACCGCGCAAACATTCCCGCACAGGACAACACGCTGGTGCGCCGGTTGCGCGCGGCAGGCGCGATCGTGGTCGGCAAGACCAACGTGCCCGAAATGGGCGCGGGTGCGAACAGCTTCAATCCGGTGTGGGGCGCGACGGGCAATCCATTCGATCCGCGTCTGAATGCGGGCGGTTCGTCGGGCGGCTCGGCAGCGGCGCTTGCGCTCGATATGGTGCCACTCGCGTCCGGTTCGGACACGGGCGGCTCGCTACGGATTCCAGCGGCCAAATGCGGCGTGGTCGGTTTGCGCACCTCGCCGGGGCTCGTGCCCAGCGATCGCAAGCCGCTCGGCTGGACGCCAATTGCCGTGGTGGGGCCGATGGGTCGCACCGTCGAGGACACGTGGCTGCAACTCGCCGCGACGGTCGGGCAATCCGGCAGCGATCCGCTCGGTTATCCGTGCGCGCTCGACGCGACGATGGAACGCCGCGCGCACACGGATCTCGCGACGCTGCGTGTGGGCTACACGGAAGATTTCGGCGTCTGCGCTGTCGATGACGATATCCGCGCCGTGTTTCGCCGCAGGATCGCGCTGCTGCGCGGCGAAGTGGCCGTCTGCGAGCCGATCGACGTCGATTTCTCGGGCGCGCATCAATGCTTCGACGTGCTGCGCGCGGAAGCCTTCGTCGCGGGTCTGCAAAAAGCCTACGAGACGAATCCCGATCTGCTCGGGCCGAATCCGCGCGCCAACTACGAAATGGGCATCAACCTCGGTCTTGCCGATTGCGTGCGCGCGCATGCCGACCAGACGCGGCTGTTCCGCCGCTTCCAGACGCTGTTCGATCGCTACGACGTGATCCTGTCGCCCACGACGCCTGTTTCGCCGTTCCGTTGGACGCAGCCGTATCTGAAATCGGTGAACGGCATCGCACTGGAAAACTACTATCGCTGGCTGTCGCTGACCTATGTCGTCACGCTGACGACGAATCCGGCCGTGTCGCTGCCGTGCGGCGTCGATCATCGCGGCATGCCGTTCGGCTTGCAGATGATCGGTGCATTTCGCGGCGATCTTGCGCTGCTCGACGCGGCACGCGCATTCGAAACGCTCTTCGAGTCGTCGGACGAAATGCGCCGCCCGATTCCCGATGTCGTGAAATTGCGCGCATCGGATGTCGATCTCCGTTCCATCGTCACGCATCCGCCGGTGCTGGACGCAGCGTCGTCCTCCCACGCTTGCGCTTCGGCAGTCTGATTTTGCCCATGACCGATTCCATCTACGGCAAGCCACTCGAATCCTGGCTTCGCGACTACCCGCTTCTGCGCCCATTGATGGCGCTCGAGCCGGTCGAGTGGTTCAACCCCGCCGTCGCGCCGCTGACCGAAGCGCTCGATGACATTGCGCTGGACGCCTCGCATATCGCCGATGCGAGCGCGCGCCTGCAACGCTTCGCGCCGCTGCTGGCCGACCTGTTCGCCGATGTGCGCGACACGGGCGGCATCATCGAATCGCCGCTCACCGACGTGCCTGCGTTCGCGCAGGCATTGAGCGAACGTTACGGCGTGGAAACGCCGCGGCGCCTGCTGCTCAAGCAGGACAGCCATCTGCCGATCTCCGGCTCGATCAAGGCGCGTGGCGGCATCTATGAAGTGCTCTTCTACGCCGAGCAGCTTGCGCTGCGCCACGGCTTGCTCAACGACGGCGACGATTACCGCGTCCTCGCCGGCGACGCATGTCGCGCGCTGTTTCGCGAGCACCGCATCGCGGTCGGGTCGACCGGCAATCTCGGCATGTCGATCGGCATCGCGAGCGCGACGCTCGGCTTTGCGGCGACCGTGCATATGTCCACCGATGCGCGCCAATGGAAGAAGGACCGCCTGCGCGCGCATGGCGTGACGGTCGTGGAGTATGCGGGCGATTACGGCGAAGCGATCGAGAACGGCCGGCGTCTTGCGGCTAACGATCCGATGTGCCACTTCGTCGACGACGAAAATTCGACGACGCTGTTCCTCGGCTATGCGGTCGCGGGTGAGCGCCTGAAGCGTCAGCTCGAAGCGTCGAACGTGCGTGTCGATGCGACGCATCCGCTCTTCGTGTATCTGCCTTGCGGCGTAGGCGGCGGCCCGGGCGGTGTCGCGTTCGGCTTGAAGCTCGCCTTCGGCGATGCGGTGCACTGTGTTTTCGCGGAGCCGACCCATTCGCCGTGCATGTTGATGGGCGTGCTGACCGGCTTGCACGAGCAGCTTGCGGTGCAGGATTTCGGTATCGACAACGTGACGGCCGCCGACGGCCTCGCGGTCGGACGCCCTTCCGGATTCGTCGGTCGTGCGATGCAACGGATGATCGATGGCTATTTCACCGTCGAGGATCGCGAGCTATATGCAATGCTCGCGCTGATGGCGCAGACGAGCGACATCCGGCTGGAGCCGTCGGCGCTGGCCGGCGCGCCGGGTTTCGCGCGCGTGTCGACGGAGCGGCAAGGTTACCGTGCCCGCATGCAGCTGGACGACTCCGTCATGCGGGACGCGACGCATGTGATCTGGGCAACGGGCGGCGGTATGGTGCCGCAAGCTGAGATGAACGCATATCTGCAGGCCGGGCGGCAGGCACTGGCGGGGTCTTGATTGCGGCTTCGAGGCTATAACTGGATCGGGCGCCCGGCCGGTGGCCCCGTGCTGTTTTTTCAGCGCTTGCGCTAGCGTCGTTCAGAACATTTCAGATTGCTGCTCTGCTGCCCAACCTATCATTGCTGCACAGCAGCCGGAAGCGTCGCGCGACGCTCTTCATATCGATGCGCGGAAAGCCGGCCCATGAAGCGAAAGGCAATTCCCATCTGAAGGAGCGAGCAAAATGAGCCGGATTACGACGCCTGACGGTACTGAAATCTATTACAACGACTGGGGAACCGGGCAGCCGATCGTGCTGGTTGGCGGGTGGCTGGTCAGCGCCGACATGTGGGAATACCAGGCGCACTTCCTCGCCAGCAACGGCTTTCGGGTCATAGCGTATGATCGCCGGGGCTTTGGACGGTCGAGCCAGCCGTGGTCGGGCTACGACTACGACAGCCTCACGAGCGACCTGGACGAGTTGATTCAGCAGCTGGACCTCAGCGACGCCATTTTGGTCGGCTACTCGATGGGCGGCGGAGAAGTTGCACGATACATCGGTACGCGCGGATCGAAGCGTGTCGCCAAGGTCGTTCTTCTCAGCGCGACGACCCCGTTACTCATGGCAGGGGCCGATAACCCGGCGGGCGTTCCCCGCGACATTTTCGACGGGTTGCGTGCCGGCGTACTCCATGATCGCGCCGATTTTCTGGTCAATTTCGGCCGCGCCTTTACAGGAGCCGATCATGACGCGTCGGTGGTCACGCAGGCGATGCTCGACTGGACATTCGATATGGCAATCACGGCGAGCATCAAGGCAACCCATGACTGCATTGCATCGTTTTCCGAAACCGATTTGCGTCCCGACCTGAAAAAATTCGATATCCCCACGCTGGTCATCCACGGCGGCGCCGACCCCGTTGTGCGAATCGACCTTTCGGGCAAGGTGTCTGCCGAGCTGATTCCCGGTGCAAGACTGGTTGTCTACGAGGGCGCCTATCATGCGTTGTACTACACGCACAAGGATCGCCTCAATCAGGACATATTGGACTTTTCCCGATCGTCGTAGGACTGCCGCCGCCGCTTCGACATGGCTCAGGCAAGGGCCGCAAGCCCTTGCCGAACGCGATCGCGATGCATCCAGCCCACCATACGGATGCCGACGCGGAAAACGGGCTGCGGAAAGCGGTTGGTCGCGCAACCGGAACCGCCGGCGGTGCGATCGCGCGGGAGCTTCGTATCATTGCGGCGATCGAAGCATTCCCGTGCAACGTACACCTCCGGCGTCAGACCTCAAAACCAACCACCGAACCGCGCTCACAAATCTCCCCGCACCTCCCCCGTTCCCAGCGCGCTGCGCCGCCGGTTGACTTCGGCCCAAAGCTCGTCGCTGTCGTCGTTGCGCAATACGACGATCCAGTCGAGCTGCTCGTCGGTCACGTCGAAGTATTCGCAAATCTCCCGGCGTACCGCATCGACGAACTGCGCGTATTCGGGCGTCGCCTGCGCCCGCGCATGCAACGCGTCGTATTCGGCATCGTCGACGCCGCCGCCGTGGTCGTCGATATAGCGCGAGATCCACTGATCCAGCTCGCGGTCGTAATCGGCCTCGGCGCGCATCGCTTGCACAGCCGTATAGAAATCCAGTTCGGCAAACGCGGCGATCGCCGCCGTTGTCGCCTCGTCGAAGGTAGTCGTCATGCCATCTCTCGTGTTGATCGTCGCGCATCATCGCACGGGGCGCACGCCTGGGGACGCGCGCGCTCCGGTGTGCCGCCCATCGCGGCCGCCTGCGCGACAAAACGCATATTTTGCCGCACTCCACGAACCTGAGCGCCGACACGAACGCCGCTCGCGAATAGCCGATAATGGCCGCAGCCGCTGGCAGAAGGCAACGCGGCGCACGCCCGCATGGTCGGCACGTGTACCACCCCACCGGCTTACATTGCCCGACCTGAAACACGCGCGCGCCCGAACCGTTGCCGCCGTATCCGCCCCAGCCGATTGTTTGAACCCACCGAAGTGACCATCGAAGTGACCCACGGGAGAGCATCAGCCATGCAACCGGAACACGCTTCAGATCACGCCACGAACGACCCGACAGGCCCGGATGCACGCGCACACGCGCCGCTTCCGCCGCTCGTGCCCGCGCAAACCGCACTGATCGTCATGCACTACCAGACCGACATTCTCGGGCTGTTTCCGTCGGCGGCGCCCACGCTGCTCGCGAACACACGCCGGCTCTGCGACGCGGCGCGCGCGGGCGGCGTGCACGTCTGCTTCGCGAATCTCCGCTTCAGTCGCGGCTACCCCGAAGTCAGCCCGCGCAACAAGAACGGCCAAGGGATCAAGCAGCTCGGCCGGTTCGTCGACGACGGCCCATGCCCGGAACTCGGCCGGCTCGACGGCGAGCCGCTGATCGCCGCACATCGCGCGAGTGTGTTCTTCGGCACCGATCTGCAGGCACGGCTCGCCGCGCGAAGCATCGACACGCTGATCCTGGTCGGGATCGCGTCGACCGGCGTCGTGCTGTCGTCGGTTGCGCACGCAAGCGATGCGGATTTCCGTCTGTACACGGTGAAGGACTGCTGTTACGACCCGGACCCGATCGTGCACGAACATCTGTTCGCGACCGCGTTCGAGACGCGCACGACGGTGTTGTCGCTCGAACAGGCGCTGCGCCTGCTCACGTGAATGCGCAGCGCGCCGGCCGCGCCGACCACACCGTGGGCGGCCGGCGCGGCACGCGCGACGTCGCGCCTCACTTCGCGATATACACGCCCGAGGTCGGACAGGTCCCCTGCGTATTGCCGTCGGTCACGAGCGACGCCGCGCTCGGGAACTGCGTGGTCGCGCTCGTCTTCACCGCGATCCATGCTTCGGTGAAATAGCTGACGCCGTTGGTCTTCGTGCACTTCAACGACACCGCGCTGCGCGTGTTGCTGCCGAACGCGCCTTCGAACGCGGACAGCAGCTGGTTGCGCGTCACGGTCTTGCCCGCGTTCGCCTGCAGGAACGCGTTGAACGACGTGTTGCCGAGCCGGCTCACCATGCCGGTCGCCTGATTCCAGTAGGCGTCCGCCGACGCCGAATTCGAGCAGGTGCCGTGCTTGAACCATTCGTGCTTGTCGAGGCACGACGCGACGCCCGGCATGTACGTCGACAGCGTGTTGCGCGTCGTGGTGCTGATCGGATACGCATCCATGCTGCACCACTGGTGCGCGTTGTCGAGGTCGACGTCGCTCTGCGGCACGCCGCAGTAGAACGGCTGGTTGCCGTCGTAGTTGTTCGGCCACAGGCCATGCAGCGACAGGCTCGTCGCCGCGTACGTGCCGGCCAGATTCGTACACTCCGGCGTGTCGTGCGACGCGCAGAAGCCGGGCTCCCACGAAGCGGCGAGCAACAGGTAGTCGTAGCTGGTCTGCGCGACGGCATGCAGCGACGCGAATGCGACGGCGAGCGCCGCCACGGTGCGGGCGAGTGTGTTCAACATGGCATGTCCTCGGAAAAGGCTTGCGGTCGCGCGCGGCGCCGCAAGGTTGTCGAATGTCTGCCCGCGATTGTTGCCGCAGCCACGTTGCACGAATATGAACGGATGACGAAACGGAGCGGCGGCCGTGGATTCGCCATGGGGGGACGCCGCGACCGGACGCGCGCGTCCATTCTGAATGCGCGATCGCACCATCATCGACGCGCTCGTTCAGGCGGTGCCGCCGATGATCGGACGCCCGGAACCCCGAAAAAGCCGGTTGAACACGGCGCACGCACACATGAGCGCAACCGCGCCCGACACGCCGCGCCGATCACCCCGCCTTGTTCACACCCCGCCGAGATCCACGAGCGGATGCGCGAACAGTTTCCACGGCGACGTCAGGAAATGCCGCACGCGCTCGGCGCGCAGTTCGACCAGCGACGCCGGCGCCCAGCGCGGCTTGCGGTCCTTGTCGATCAGGTGCGCGCGCACGCCTTCGCGGAAGTCGCCCTCCTCGATCGCACGCGCGACGATGCCGAGCTCCATCCGGAACGACTCGGCCAGCGTCATCTGCCGCCCGCGCAACAACGCTTCGCGCGTCACGCACAGCATCGTCGGCGAATGGCCGGCGAGCGCGTCGAGCGTCGTCTGCAGCCACTGCCGATGCTCGCGTGCGAGCTCGTCGCGCGCGAACTCCTGCTTCAACGTCGCGACGATCCGCTCGACGGTCGAACGCTTGTCGAAGTGACGCACGATCCAGCCCATCTGCGTGTCGAGCGCCGCATGCGGCACGACGTTGCACGGCGGCTCGAACACCTTGCGCAGCGCCGCCAGCACGTCGCCGTCCCATTTGACGCTTTCGATGCGCGTCTCGAACGTATCGAGCCACGACGACGGCACGCACAGATCCGCGAGCTTCGCGATCAGCGCATCGGCGCCGGACAACACCGCGCCGGTCAACCCGACGTACAGCTCGAGCTCGACCGGCATGCGCGCCAGGAAATGCGTCGCGCCGACGTCGGGCACGAGCCCGATGCGCGTCTCGGGCATCGCGATCTTGCTGCGCTCGGTCGCGACGCGCAGCGCCGCGCCCTGCGCGAGGCCCATGCCGCCGCCCATCGTCACGCCGTCCATCAACGCGACCACCGGCTTCGGAAACGTGTGAATGGCGTAGTCGAGCCGGTACTCGTCGACGAAGAACGGCAGCCAGGTTTCGCGCTGCGCGACCATCCGGTGCAGCGCGCGCACGTCGCCGCCCGCGCAGAAGCCCTTCTCGCCAGCGCCGCGCAGCACCACCGCGACGATCTGGTCGTCGCCGCGGCAGCGCTCGAGCAGCGCGGCCAGCTCGCCGATCATCGAATACGACAACGCATTGAGCGCGGCCGGCCGGTTCAGCGTGATCAACGCCACGCGGTTCACCACGCGGAACAGCACCTCGGGCGCGGGTTGCGCGAAGCGGTCATCGGTCGTCATCGGCGTGCTCATCGTTGCGTATCTCCATCGGTATGCCATTGCGGCGCGCGCTTGCCGAGAAACGCGGCCACGCCCTCGCGCGGATCGGCGGTATCGAACAGGTCGACGAAGCGTTCGCGTTCGACCGCGAGCGCCGCACTGCGCGGCACGCCGCGGCGTGCGAGGCCGATCAGCTCCTTGCTGTACGCGAGCGCATGCGGACTCTGCCGCACGACGTTGCGCGCGAGCGCCAGCGCCGCGTCGCGCGCCGCGCCGCTTTCGACGACGTCTTCGACCAGCCCGATGCGCAGCGCGGTGGCCGCATCGACGCGCGCGCCGGCCAGGATGATCTTCTTCGCCCAGCCTTCGCCGACGAGCCAGGGCAGCGTCTGCGTGCCGAGCCCGCACGGCAGCAGGCCGACGGACGCCTCGGGCAGCGCCATCTGTGCATGCGTCTCCGCGATGCGCATGTCGCACGCGAGCGCGCATTCGAGGCCGCCGCCCATCGCATAGCCGTTGATCGCCGCGATCGTCACGACGCGCGCGTCGTGCAGCGTCTCGAACGCCGCGCCGAAGCGCGCGGCCATCGCGCGCGCGACCGCGGCGTCGCCGTCGGCGAACGTGTTCAGATCGGCGCCGGCGCTGAAGAACTTCGGGCCGTCGCCGGTGATCACCAGCGCGCGCACGCGCGGGTTCGCGTTCAGTTCGGCGACGGTGTCCTGCAGTTGCCGCAGTCCGTCGGCGGTAAAGGCGTTCGCGGGCGGACGCTTGAGCGTCGCGCACGCGATCGCGCCGTCGTCGACGTAGTCCAGTTCGATCATCACGCGTCCTTCTTGCCAGCCGGTTGGTACAGGCGGATCACCGCCGAGAAATCGAGTTGCCCGTCGCCGCGGCTGCTCATCGTCTGGTACAGCTGCTGCGCGAGCGCGCCGAGATAGACGGGCTGGCGCGCCTGCCGCGCGGCATCGTTCGCGAGGCCGAGATCCTTCAGCATCAGATCGGTGCCGAAGCCGCCGCTGTAGCCGCGCGACGAAGGCGCGGTGTCGATCACGCCCGGATACGGGTTGTAGGTGTCCGAGCTCCAGCAGCGGCCCGTCGACGTGTTGACGATGCCGGCCAGCACCTTCGGATCGATGCCGAGCGCGACGCCGAGCGACATCGCCTCCGACACGGCCGCCATCGAGATGCCGAGCACGAGGTTGTTGCAGACCTTCGCGACCTGCCCCATCCCGGTCGCGCCGCAGTGGACGATGTTCTTGCCCATCGCGGCGAGCACGGGCTTCACGCGCTCGAAATCGGCGTCGCTGCCGCCGACCATGAAGGTCAGCGTGCCGGCGGCCGCGCCGCCGGTGCCGCCCGACACCGGCGCATCGACGAACGCGCCGCCATGCTCGCGCACGAGCGCGCCGAACGCCTGCGCGCTCGCGGGGTCGATCGTGCTCGAATCGATCACGGTTGCGCCGGCGCCCAGGCCGGCCAGCACGCCGTTCTCGCCGGCGAGCACCGAGCGCACGTGCGGCGCGGCCGGCAGCATCGTGATCACGAACGCCGCGCCGGCCGCCGCATCGCGCGGCGACGCGGCCACCTGCGCGCCGGCGTCCTGCAGCGCGCGCAATGCGTCGGCGCTCAGGTCGAACGCATGCACGTCGTGGCCGGCCTTCAGCAGGTTCAGCGCCATCGGCGCACCCATGTGGCCGAGGCCGATGAATCCGATCTTCATGTTGGTGTCCTCCCCGGCTCAGTGCAGCCGGATCGTCGTGTTGACCGGGCCGGCCGTCGTATCGTCGTCGAACCAGCGCGCGGTGACCGTCTTGGTCTGCGTGTAGAACTGCACGACCTGCTTGCCGTACGGGCCGAGATCGCCGAGCTTCGAGCCGCGCGAGCCGGTGAAGCTGAAGAACGGCACGGGCACCGGGATCGGAATGTTGATGCCGACCTGGCCGACGTCGATCTCGCTCTGGAACTTGCGCGCGGCCGCGCCGCTCTGCGTGAAGAGGCCCACGCCGTTGCCCATCGGGTTCGCGTTGACGAGCGCGATGGCTTCGTCGAGCGTGTCGACCTCCATCACGACGAGCACCGGCCCGAAGATTTCGTGCGTGTAGATCGTCATGTCGGTCGTCACGGCGGAGAAGATGGTCGGACCGATGAAGTTGCCGTCCTCGAAGCCGGGCACCTTCACATCGCGGCCGTCGAGTTCGAGCTTCGCGCCCTCCTTGACGCCCGCATCGATCAGCGACAGGATGCGCGCCTTCGCGCCGCGCGACACCACCGGGCCGACGTCGGTGCCCGCTTCCGAGCCCGCGTTGACCTTCAGCGTCTTCGCCTTCGCGACGATGTCGGGCAGCCACTCGCGCGCGCTGCCGACGAGCACCGCGACGGAAGTCGCCATGCAGCGCTGGCCGGCCGCGCCGAAGCCCGCGCCGACCAGCGCGTTGATCGCCTGCTCGCGGTTCGCGTCGGGCAGCAGGATCGCGTGGTTCTTCGCGCCCATCATCGACTGCACGCGCTTGCCGTGCTGGCTGCCGAGGTTGTACACGTGCGTGCCGACGGCCGTCGAGCCGACGAACGAAATCGCCTTCACGAGCGGATGCGTGCAGATCGCGTCGACGACTTCCTTGCCGCCGTGCACGACGTTCAGCACGCCCTGCGGCACGCCGGCCTCGATCGCCAGCTCGACCAGTTCCATCGTCGACAGCGGGTCCTGCTCGGACGGCTTCAGCACGAACGTGTTGCCGCACACGATCGCCATCGGGAACATCCACAGCGGGATCATCGCCGGGAAGTTGAACGGCGTGATGCCGGCGCAGACGCCGAGCGGCTGGCGCAGCGTGTAGGTGTCGACGCCGCCCGCGACGTTCTCGGCGAATTCGCCGAGCTGCAGCGTGCCGATCGAGCAGGCATGCTCGACCACTTCGAGGCCGCGGAAGATGTCGCCTTCGGCATCCGGCAGCGTCTTGCCCTGCTCGGCGGTCAGCGTCTTCGCGATGCGCTGCTGGTTCGCGCGCACGAGCGCCTGGAACTTCAGCATGATCCGCATGCGCGCGGAGATCGGCGTGTTCTTCCAGGTCGCATAGGCGGCGTGCGCGGCCTGCACGGCCGCGTCGACTTCCGCCGCGGTCGCGAACGGCACGCGCGCGAGCACCTGTTGCGTGGCCGGATTGACGATGTCGCGCCACTCGCTCGTGGCGGACTCGACGAAGGCGCCGTCGATCAGCAGCTTGACCGTCGGCACGTCTTGCCCCGGCTGGGGCGTCGCATTCGCGTTCATCGGTGTGCTCTCCTTGCAGTGGGCCGCGTCGCGCGCTCGCGCCGGGCGGCCGGGTCAGTCGGTTCGATCGGTTAGATCATCTTCTGCCGCGTCGACGGGCCGCGCATGATCGCCGCAAGCGGCGCGCCCGGCCCGCCGGCGGTCACTTCAGTTCGGCGGCGAAATCTTCTTCCCAGTACTCGCCGGGCATGCGTGCGGTCGCATCGTCGCCGCGCTCGATCTCGCGGCGGCGCAGCTCGACGCGACGGATCTTTCCCGAGATGGTCTTGGGCAGCTCGGCGAACTGCAGTCGGCGAATGCGCTTGTACGGCGCGAGCTTCTCGCGCGAAAAGCGGAAGATCTCCAGCGCGAGCGTCGGGCTTTCCTCGAAGCCGTCGCGCAACGTGATGAAGGTCTTCGGCACCGACAGCCGCACCGGGTCCGGGCTCGGCACCACGGCCGCTTCCGCGATCGCCGGGTGCTCGATCAGCACGCTTTCGAGCTCGAACGGGCTGAGCCGGTAGTCGGACGACTTGAACACGTCGTCCGCGCGGCCGACGTACACGTAGTAGCCGTCGTCGCCGCGCATCGCGATGTCGGACGTGCGGTAGTGGCCGTCGCGCATCGCGTACGCGGTCGCATCCGGGTTGTTCGCGTAGCCGTTCATCAGCCCGACCGGGCGCATCGCGCCGGTGCCGCCGCCGAGCGGCAATGCGACCTCGCCTTCGCCGACGGGCGCGCCGTCCGGGTCCAGCAGTGCGATCCGGTAGCCGGGCAGCGGCCGGCCCATCGAGCCCGCGACGACCGGCTGCCCCGGCGTGTTGCCGATCAGGCAGGTGGTTTCGGTCTGGCCGTAGCCGTCGCGAATCGTGATGCCCCACGCCTTCTTCACGCGCTCGATGATCTCCGGATTGAGCGGCTCGCCCGCGCCGACGATCTCGCGCAGCTGCACGTCGAACGTCGCGAGCGGCTGCTGCACGAGCATGCGCCACACGGTGGGCGGCGCGCACAGCGTCGTCACGCGGTATTTGACGAGCGCGTCGAGCACCGCCTTCGGCTCGAAGCGCGCGTAGTTGAAGACGAACACGCACGCCTGCGCATTCCACGGCGCGAAGAAGCAGCTCCACGCGTGCTTGGCCCAGCCCGGCGAGCTGATGTTCCAATGGATGTCGCCCGGTTGCAGCCCGATCCAGTACATCGTCGACAGGTGCCCGACCGGGTACGTGCGATGCGTATGCTCGACGAGCTTCGGCTTCGACGTCGTGCCCGACGTGAAGTACAGCAACATCGCTTCGTTCGACCGCGTGACGGCGTCGGGCTCGAACGCCGCGCTCGCCGCGTAGCCGTCGTTCATCGCGAGCCAGCCGTCGCGCGGCGCGCCGGCCACGATCTTCCGCTTCAGCCCGAGGCCCGCCTGTTCGAACTTCGCGGTTTCGTGCTCGTCGACGATCGCATAGGTCGCGCCGCCGATCTGCACGCGATCGCGCACGTCGTCGGCCGACAGCTGCGTGGTCGCGGGCAGCACGACCGCGCCGAGCTTCATCGCGGCGAGCATCGCGTCCCACAGCTCGACGCGGTTCGGCAGCATCAGCAGGATCCGGTCGCCGCGCACGACGCCGATGCCGCGCAGCCAGTTCGCGATCCGCGACGAGCGCTCGGACATCTGCGCGAACGAATACGGGTCGCCCGTCCCGGTCGCCGCATCGACGATCCACAGCGCGGGCGCGTCGTTGCCGCGCGCCATCGGGTCGAAATAATCGAGCGCCCAGTTGAACGCATCGAGCACCGGCCATTCGAAATCGCGGTACGCGGTTTCGTAGTCGGTGCGATGGCGCAGCAGAAAGTCGCGTGCGTCCAGGAATGCCTGTACCGTCATCGTGTCGTCTCCTGTCCGCGAGCGTCGGTGCATCGCACCTTGCTCGCGCTCCGTGCCCGGATTGTCTCCATCCATACTGCGGACGACCGGCGCATGCGCCGGTCCCCCATCGTCGCGGCGCACGGTCACGTCGTTGCGTGCCGCGTTCACCGCCTTCACCACCTTCACCACCTTCACCGCGTCGCTGCGTGCCCTGCCTGATTGCCCGTTGCTTCGTTGCGCGCGCAGCCGCTCACAGCTGCCGTGCGATCACCATCCGCTGCACTTCGCTGGTGCCTTCGTAGATCTGCGTGATGCGCGCGTCGCGATAGTGGCGCTCGACCTCGTAGTCGGCGAGGTAGCCGTAGCCGCCGTGGATCTGGATCGCGTCCGAGCACACGCGCTCGGCCATCTCGGATGCGAACAGCTTCGCCTGCGACGCCTCCGACAGGCACGGCAGCCCGGCCGTGCGCAGCTTCGCCGCGTGATGGACGAGCAGGCGCGCCGCGTTGATCTGGGTGGCCATGTCGGCGAGCTTCTGCTGGATCGCCTGATGCTCGGCGATCGGCTTGCCGAACTGCACGCGCTCGCCCGCATAGCGGCGCGCCTTGTCGAATGCGGCGCGCGCGATGCCGAGCGCCTGCGCGGCGATGCCGATGCGTCCGCCTTCGAGATTCGACAGCGCGATCTTCAGCCCTTCGCCGCGATTGCCGAGCAGCGCGTCGGCGGGAAGCGTGCAGTTCTCGAGCGTGATCGGGCACGTGTCGGACGCGCGAATCCCCATTTTCTTTTCGGGCTTGCCGACGATGAAACCCGGCGTGTCGGTGGGCACTAGGAACGCCGAGATGCCGCGCTTGCCGGCATCGGGATCGGTCATGGCAAAAACGATCGCGACGCCGGCGCGCTGGCCGTTGGTCACGAACTGCTTCGCGCCGTTGAGCACCCAGTGGCCGTCGTGCAGCTCCGCGCGGGTGCGCAGGTTGTGCGCCTCGGAGCCGGCGTGCGGCTCGGTCAGGCAGAACGCGCCGATCACGCGGCCGGCCGCCATCTCGGCGAGCCAGCGATCCTTCTGCGCGGGCGTGCCGAAGCCCAGGATCGGCCCGCAGCCGACCGAATTGTGCACGCTCATCATCGTCGCGCAGGCGGCGTCGCCGGCCGCGATCTCCTCCATGGCGAGCGCGTACGCGACGTAGTCGGTATAGGCGCCGCCCAGCTCCTGCGGCACGATCATCCCGAGCAGGCCGAGTTCGCCGAGCTGCGCGACGACGGTGTCGGGCAAGCGCGCGTCGTGGTCCCACTGCGCGGCGTTCGGCGCCAGCACCTCGGTGGCAAAGGCGCGCGCGGCGTCGCGGATCATCCGCTGATCTTCGGTGTAAAGCTCGTCCATGGTCCTGCCGTCTCCTGCGGCCGCCTGTGACGGCCGTCGTTTCGTTTCGATGCAACAAGTGTAGGCAAGCGCGCGCCGGTGTTCGATGCTCGCGCCGCTCATTTACACTGAGCGTTTTTGCCATACCGGCGATACGGATGAAGCAGGACGAAAGGGGAACCATCGCGATCAGCCTGGTCGCGTACAGCGTCGCGCTGGCCGCCCGCCGCGGCGTCGCGGCGGAGCCGCTGCTCGCGCAGGCCGGCATCGCGCCCGCGCTGCTCGCGCAGCCGCGCGCGCGCGTGAGCGCGCAGCAATACGGCGCGCTGTGGAATGCGATCGCGCGCGCGCTCGACGACGAGTTTTTCGGGCAGGACCGCCATCCGATGCGCAGTGGCAGCTTCATCGCGATGAGCCAGGCCGCGCTGTCCGCGCAGGACGGGCTGCGCGCGATGGCGCGCGCGGTGAACTTCATGCACTGCGTGCTCGACGATCTCCACGCGGAGCTCGACGCCAATCCGCAGCGCGTGCGGCTGCGCTTCGTGCACCGCAACAACGGCGCCGCGCCGGCGATGTTCACGTACGCGACCTATTTCATCATCGTGTACGGGCTGACCTGCTGGCTGATCGGGCGGCGCATCCCGGTGCTGCACGCGAGCTTTCGCTGCGACACGCCGCCCGCCGATCACGAATATCCGTCGATGCTGTGCGACGACATGCGGTTCAACCAGCCCGATTCGTATGTCGATTTCGATCCGGAATTCGCGACGCTGCCCGTCGTGCAGAACGCAAAGACGCTGAAAACCTTCCTGCGCAACGCGCCGGCCAGCTTCATCGTCAAGTACCGCAATCCGAACGCGCTCGCACAGCGCGTGCGCGCCGTGCTGCGCGGGATGCCGCCCGCGTCGTGGCCGGGCGCGGACGGGATGGCCGCGCGGCTGCACGTGGCCGAGGCGACGCTCAGGCGCAAGCTGCACCAGGAAGGCCAGGCGTACCAGTCGATCAAGGACACGCTGCGACGCGATCTCGCGTTCGAGGCGCTGGCCGATCCGTCGCGCACGATCGCCGACGTCGCGGCGGCCACCGGGTTCGCGGAACCGAGCGCGTTCTACCGCGCGTTTCGCAAATGGAGCGGGCGCAGCCCGGCCGAGTACCGCGAAGAGGCGCTTGCGCGCGCGGGCGGCGCGCGCTGAACGCCGCCGCCTTCGCGCTTTCCGCCGAAAGCGCCTAATCTTCAAGCATCGGGCCAACGCCCATTTCCGCGAGCCGGACGGCGCGCGGCCGCGCGCCGCCCGGACGCCCCGATGCGCATTCATCGTCACGCGCCGCCGGCGCCCGCCGTGCGCGGCGCCCGTTCCCGTCACCCGCTGTCCGCGCGGGTCGCGCGCGCCGCGCTGTTCGCGGCGCTGCTCGTCGTGTGCGCGGCGGTTGCCGCTCCAGGCGCCGCCGCGCCGGCCAACGCGCCCGCCGCCGCGGCGCCGGTCGTCGTGATTCCGGTCAACGGCGCGATCGGCCCGGCCAGTGCCGACTTCATCGTCCGGTCGCTCGACCGTGCGGCAAGCGTGCATGCGCCGCTCGCGATCCTGCAGCTCGATACGCCCGGCGGGCTCGACACGTCGATGCGCCAGATCATCAAGGCAATCGTCGGCTCGCCGGTGCCCGTGGCGGCCTTCGTCGCGCCGGGCGGCGCACGGGCCGCGAGCGCCGGCACCTATATCGTCTACGCGAGCCACGTCGCCGCGATGGCGCCCGGCACCAATCTCGGCGCGGCGTCGCCGGTGCAGTTCGGGATCGGCGGCGGCGCGCCGGGTACGCCGCGATCGTCGCCTGCCGCGGCCTCGGGCGCATCCGGCACGTCGGCGACGTCGGCCGAATTGCCGAACGACACGCAATCGACCGAAATCCGCAAGGCGACGCAGGACGCCGCCGCGTACATCCGCGGCCTCGCGCAGCTGCGCGGGCGCAATGCCGACTGGGCCGAGCGCGCGGTGCGCGAGGCCGTGAGCCTGTCCGCGAACGACGCGCGCGCGCAGCACGTCGTCGATCTGATCGCGCAGGACCCGGCCGATCTCGCGCGCCGGCTCGACGGCCGCACCGTGACGACGAGCGCCGGCACGCTGCGGCTCGCGACCGCGCACGCGCCGCTCGTCGTGCTCGCGCCCGACTGGCGCAGCCGCTTCCTGTCGATCGTCGCCGATCCGAACGTCGCGCTGATCCTGCTGACGATCGGCATCTACGGGCTGTTCTTCGAATTCGCGAATCCGGGCTTCGTGCTGCCGGGCGTGGCCGGCACCATTTGCCTGCTGATCGGCCTGTTCGCGATGCAGTTGCTGCCGGTCAGCTATGCGGGCCTCGGGCTCGTGCTGCTCGGGCTCGGCTGCCTCGTCGCCGAGGCATTCCTGCCGACCTTCGGCGTGCTCGGCTTCGGCGGGATCGTCGCGTTCACGATCGGCGCGCTGATGCTGATCGACACCGACGTGCCGGGCTACGGCATTCCGTGGCCGCTGATCGCGGGCCTCGCGGCCGCCGGCGCGCTGCTGGTGGCCGGCGTGTCGAGCGTCGCGCTGCGCGCGCGGCGGCGGCCGGTCGTGACGGGCGCCGAGGCGATGCTGGGCAGCGTCGGCGAAGTGCTCGACGACGGCCTGCGTCCGGACGAGCCGCACGGCGCCGCCGGCCCCGCGCCGTCGGCGGCCGGCTGGGCGCGCGTGCACGGCGAGCGCTGGCGCGTCGCGAGCAGCACGCCGCTGGCGGCAGGCTGTCGCGTGCGCGTCACCGGCCGCCACGGACTGACGCTCACCGTCACGCCGCTCTACGACGTGCCGGCACACGAACCACCACAGCGGGGAGCCCCGTCATGATCGGCTATACGTTCGGCTTAGGCAGCGTCCTGATCGTCTTCATCGTGGTGCTCGTCGCCTCGTCGATCCGCGTCTTCCGCGAGTACGAGCGCGGCGTCGTGTTCATGCTCGGCCGCTTCTGGAAGGTCAAGGGGCCGGGCCTCGTGCTGATCATCCCGATCGTCCAGCAGGTCGTGCGGATCGACCTGCGCACCGTCGTGTTCGACGTGCCCGCGCAAGACGTGATCACGCGCGACAACGTGTCGGTGAAGGTCAATGCGGTCGTGTATTTCCGCGTCGTCGATCCGGAAAAGGCCGTGATTCAGGTCGCGCGCTTCTTCGAGGCGACGAGCCAGCTCGCGCAGACGACGCTGCGCGCGGTACTCGGCAAGCACGAACTCGACGCGCTGCTCGCCGAGCGCGAGCAGTTGAACGCCGACATCCAGAAGACGCTCGACGCGCAGACCGACGCATGGGGCATCAAGGTGTCGACGGTCGAGATCAAGCACGTGGACCTGAACGAGACGATGATCCGCGCGATCGCGCGGCAGGCCGAGGCCGAGCGCGAGCGGCGCGCGAAGGTGATCCATGCGGAAGGCGAACTGCAGGCGTCGGAGAAGCTGCTGCAGGCCGCGCAGCGGCTCGCGCAGCAGCCGCAGGCGATGCAGCTGCGCTACCTGCAGACCCTGACGACCATCGCGGCGGACAAGAATTCGACGATCGTGTTTCCGCTGCCGATCGATCTGCTCGGGGCGTTGCTGGACCGCCTCGGCGCACCGCCCGAGCATTGAGGCTCGGATATGCCGGACGCGGGCGCCGATGGGTGCGGCGGCGCCCGCGGCGCGTCAGGCCAGCAGCTTGCGCTCGGTCTTGCCGTACTTGATCGACTTCTCGTCGGGAATCATCAGCCCGGTGTGCTCGTCGCGGCCCTGCAGCAGGAAGCGCGCATCCGGGTTGCCGATCTGTTCGGACGCGAGCTTGCTGTCCGCGCCGATCTCGCCCTTCTTCATCCGGTTGACGATCACGCCGGCTGCGGTGTCCTTGAAATCGCGCAGCATCCATGCGTCGCCGTCGCTGTCGCCGAATACCAGCAGCGGGCCGTAGCCCTTCTTCGACGCGAGGACGTTGCGGATCCCCACCGTCTTGCCGGGCCCCCAGTTGAAATGCCAGCCGGCCGGATAGGTGCTCGTGTACTTGCCGTCCTGCATGTCGAGCCGCAGGCCGATCACGTTCTCGGGCGCCACGCCGTAGCCGTAGTTCGGGTTGCCGGCGAACACGCGCACGACGTCGTCGAGCGACGCGGTGCTCACGTACACGTCGATGCCGTTCGCGCGCAGCGTATGCATCACCGAGCGGATCTCCTCGTGAATGCGGATGCCGTGGAAATGCGTATCGGCCACCACGCCCGCCTTGCCCGGCAGCGCCTTCGGGCTTTCGTAGCGGACCTTGCGCAGCGCGTCGCCGATGCCGTAGTTGTTCGACGCTTCCGCCATCGCCTGCAGCTCGGCGGTCGTCATGTTCTTGTAGAAGTAGATGATCCACTTGTAGCCGACTTCGAGCGGATGCGTGTCGCAGATCGCGTCGTACATGAAGTACAGCTTCGCGCGGAAGTCCTTGAACTGGTCGGTCTCGCGAATCTCGTCGAGGCTCTTGTCGCCGCCGAAGCCCTGGTAGTTCGCATGGAGCCAGCGGTAGTCGGACTCGACGTCGGCGGCGAGGTCCTCCATCGTCACCGGCTTGCCGTCGACCGTCGTGTAGTCCTTCATGAACGCGCCCTTCGGCACGTCCTTCCACATCACGCCGACGAACTCGTCGGGCGTCAGCTTGTATTGCAGATGGTTGATCTGGTACATCAGCAACGCTTCTTCGCAGTCGTTCATGATGCACGTGTTGTCCCAGTCGAACACCGCATACGGGCGGCGCCTGGCGTCGTAGCCCGCGCTCGCGACGCCATGCCGGTCGAGCACCGTCTGCAGGCGCGCGGCGTTGAACCGCGACCAGCGGCCGGGGTCCAGCGCGTCCGGCGCGGTCGCGCTCTTCGCGCCGGCCATGCCGGCCTTGAGCATCAGCGGCGTCGCAGCGGTCGCCGCGGCAAGGGTGTTGATGAACTTGCGGCGTTGCATGGTATCTCTCCGTTGAAATGCCGAATCGGCTTCGGCCGCTGCCCCGCGCGACGCGCGACACATCGCCCCCATTCGAGGCCGCAAAGGCGTCGAATGGGGGCGAATGATGTGACGAAATTATTTCGGCAATTTGACAGCGTCGCGCCACGACGCGACGGCGAATTGATCCGGCGCGACATCCGGACGCGTGCGCGGACCTCGCGTGGGGCGCTGCGCCGCGTCCTGGTGCCTCCCGTCCCTACCGCGGTTGCCGGCCGCCGTTCTCGAACCCGAGCGGCGCAGCGCTGCGTGACTTCAAGGCCGGTTACATACACACCGCATTGCGAAGGCTCGAACCAGCGCTCTCATATATGACATGACGCGCCGGCCCGCCGCGCAGAACGGCAACCGGAGCGCGACGAAGGACGACGCCCGCGCCGCGCCACGCCCTGCAACTCGACGGTTCCGGCGGTGCGTGCGCCGAAATGCGTACAATCGCGGCTTCATTTCCCGGAGGTGCCGCGATGGCCATGAAGAAAACCGATCTCGAAAAGAACAAGGCGCTGAAGCTCACGCAAGCGATGAAGCAGTCCGGCTCCGCGCGCTTCGGCAAGGGCGCCGACGAAGCGGCGAAGCTCGATCGCCGCGCACAGCGCAAGCTCGACCAGGAACAGGGTCTCGTGCCGTTCGCGTGCAAGCTCAACGCCGAACTCGTCGAACAGCTGAAGGCGCGTGCGGCCACCCATCCGAACGGGATGACGGGCCTGCTGTCCGAACTGCTCGTGAACGGCCTCGCGCAGCGCGACGCGTGAGCGCCGCGCGACGCCCAAATAGTCGTTGACAACGCCGTACGACATCGACACACTCGTTCGCATGCCTACGTTCAAGCACATCGCCATCGCGATTCATTGCCCGGTGAACATTCGAAAGAATGGATCACGGGAGGCGCTTGTGCGTTAGCATCCGAGCAGTACGCATGTCACACGAGGCCTCACCGGAAACGGATGAGGCCTTTTTGTTCTGGTGCGCTTCATTCGTCCGGCCCAACGAATGGAGCAGACGATGGACCAGGCAAGCCCGTTGTTCGACCGTCCCGACTCGCGCCGCGCCGGCGCGATCGCGTTACCGACCGTCGTGATCCGCTTCGCGGTTGCACCGCACACGACGCTGACGTGGCGCGCGCCGAGCGATGCGGAAATCCGCGCGCACGGCGCCGCGCTGTGGATCACGCGCCCGCCGAGCGTCGACGACTACTGGGTGCGACCGGGCGACGTGCTGCGCATCGCGCGCGGCGATCGCGTCTGGCTCGGCACCTACGACGGCCGCCCCGCCGAAGCATCGATCACGACCGCATACGTGCGGCGCGGCGATCGCCTCGGACGCACGCTCGCGCGGATGCGCGGCTGGCTCGCCGCAAGAGGGAGAAGGCGGGACTGACGCTGCGCTGCCGCGCAACGCGTTGACGCGGCGAACGACCGCGTCGGAAAACGAACGCACCCGCGGCGCAATCGGCCGCGGGTGCGCTTCGAGTGGCGCGGCACGCCGCTGCGTGCCGCGCGCGATCGCGCGCCCTGCGCAGCTTTCACATGCAACGCATGCGTCAGGTGCTGGCGGCGAGACGCGGGCCCGTACCGCGGGGTGTGGTGTCGACGTCCGGACGTTGCGCCGCCTGCGAGGTCACCCACGGATCGATGCCCTGCTTTTGCACCTCCTCGAGGAACGACACACGCGTGCGCCAGTAATCCGCTTGTAATTTCGCATCGATGACGCGCTGTTCGGCCGTGAACAGTTCCATGCGCGCCGTGACGAGCATCGACGCAGCGGTTTTTTCCGGCGTGGGGGCGTGCCGCATCGCCCAACGGCTGATCCAGTTCAACATGCTGACCTCCGTGATGACGGACGAACCCGCATCGGGCTATCGCAACCGGTCGCGCGTGCCCGAACGCGCAACGACCGTTACCGCACTTCGCCGCCTGGCCTGCACGGACTGCGACTCCCCCGCGTCGGCAGCGATCGGCCGGCGTGCGTGCACGGTTCATCTATCGTAGAAAGACTTGCCGGTTAACGCGATGGCGTCTTGCGATCTTTTACACAGAAACCACAGTCGCGCGAGCGGCGCGAAATCGCAGTTGCGCACGCGCCGGCTTCGGAGCAGCATAGCCCGATGTCCGCCGCCGCCCGGCCTGCCGAACGGCCGGCGCGCGCAGTTGCCCGCCCGTTCGGGCGGGCGCGCCCTTGCAGGCGCACCCTCTCTACCGCACGGCGTCGTGCCATCGCCGTCGTACCCGCCACCGAATCGTTTCCATCGTTTGCGCCCGGCCGCTTCGCCCGAACCGGTAAAATGCGCGCCGCCGTCGCGCGACGTGCATCTGCAACGTGCATCTGCGGCCGTCCGCGCGAACTCGCGCGATCGCGCCCCGCGACTATATCGTCCGAGCTATCCACGCTATTACAATCCGCCGATAGCGTCGCAATAGTGGCTGGTTACAGTACGCCGGCCTCGCGCTGGCTTACAACAATTCGGCACGAACAACAAGCAACACGACAACCCGACCGGAGAAACGCCTTCATGGAATCCATCAAGCGGTATTTCGGCTTCGCTGAAGCCGGCACCGACTTCCGCACCGAAATACTCGCGGGCGTCACCACGTTCCTGACGATGGCCTACATCATCTTCGTCAACCCTGCGATTCTCGGCGACGCCGGCATGCCGAAGGAATCGGTGTTCGTGGCGACCTGCCTCGTCGCGGCGCTCGCGTCGATCATCATGGGCCTGTACGCGAACTATCCGATCGCGTGCGCGCCCGGCATGGGCCTGAACGCGTATTTCGCCTACACCGTCGTCAAGGGCATGGGCTTCACGTGGCAGGCCGCGCTCGGCGCGGTGTTCATCTCCGGCTGCCTGTTCCTGCTCGTCACGCTGTTGCGCGTGCGCGAGGCGATCGTCAACGGCATTCCGAAATCGCTGCGCATCTCGATCACCGCCGGCATCGGCCTGTTCCTCGGCATCATCTCGCTGAAGACGTCCGGCGTGATCGTCGGCAGTCCCGCGACCCTCGTCACGCTCGGCGACCTGCACAAACACGACACGATCCTCGCGATCGTCGGCTTCTTCACGATCGTCACGCTCGACTATCTGCGCGTGCGCGGCGCGATCCTGATCGGCATCATCGGCGTCACGGTCCTGTCGTTCTTCTTCGGCGACAACCAGTTCCATGGCGTGTTCTCCGCCCCGCCGTCGATCGACGCGACGCTGTTCAAGCTCGACATCGGCGCCGCGCTGTCGACCGGAATCATCAACGTGATCCTCGTGTTCTTCCTCGTCGAGCTGTTCGATGCGACCGGCACGCTGATGGGCGTCGCGAACCGCGCCGGCCTGCTCGTCGAAGGCAAGATGGACCGCCTGAACAAGGCGCTGCTCGCCGACAGCACCGCGATCGTCGCGGGCTCGGTGCTCGGCACGTCGTCGACCACCGCGTACATCGAGAGCGCCTCGGGCGTGCAGGCCGGCGGCCGCACGGGCGTGACGGCGATCACCGTCGCCGTGCTGTTCCTCGCCTGCCTGTTCATCGCGCCGCTCGCGGGCGTCGTGCCAGGCTACGCGACGGCGCCCGCGCTGCTGTACGTGTCGTGCCTGATGCTGCGCGAGATGGTCGACGTCCCGTGGGACGACGCGACCGAAGCCGTGCCGGCCGCGCTCACCGCGCTGCTGATGCCGTTCACGTATTCGATCGCGAACGGCGTCGCGTTCGGCTTCATCGCATACGGCGGCCTGAAGCTGCTGACCGGCCAGGCCCGCACGGTCAAGCCGATCGTGTGGATCATCGCGGCCGTGTTCCTGTTCCGCTACTTCTACCTCGGCGGCGAGTGACGCACGCGCCGCGGCGCGACCCACGATGACGCAACGCCACCTTCGGGTGGCGTTTTCGTTGGGGCGCGCATGCGGCGCACGCGCCGCCGCATCACGCGCCTGCCTGCCGAAGCACCCAGCGCGCGAAAGTACGCAGCGGGCCGTCGCCCAATTCGAGCGCTTCGGGCACCACGAGACAGAAGCGCTTGACCACGCCGCGGCCGTCCGGCCAGGGCGCCGCGAGCAAACCCTGCGCGATCTCGGCTTCCACGTAGAGCCGCGGCACCAGCGCGACGCCAAGCCCGGCCAGCGCCGCGGCGATCAGCATCGAATAAAGATCGTGCCGCGCGCCGGCAGCCGGGTTGTCGACCGGCAATCCCGTCTCCTGCACGTAGGCCGACCACGCGTCGGGCGTCTGCCGCTTGTGCAGGCGCGGCAGCGTGCCGAGCAGCGCGTCCGGGTGCCCGCCCGCGAGCAGCGACGGGCGGCAGACCGGCACCAGCACCTCCTCGCACAACCGATACGTATGCATGCCGGCCCACGCCGGATGCTCGAAATGAATCGCGGCATCGAAGCCGCTGCCGGCGAGCACGAACGGCTCAGCCCGATCGGCCAGATGCACGGTGATGTTCGGATGCTCCGCCTGGAATCCGCCGAGCCGCGGAATCAGCCAGCGCGTCGCGAAGGTCGGCGTCACCGCGATGTCGATGCTGCCGCCGTCGCCCGCCTGCCCCATCAGGTACTGGCTGTCGCGCTCGAGCCGGTCCAGCACTTCGCGCACCTGCGCCGCGTAACGCGCGCCGTTCGGCACGACCCGCACGCGGTTGCCGACACGCTCGAACAGCGCCACGCCCAGGAACGCCTCGAGCCGGCCGATCTGGCGGCTGATCGCGCCTTCGGTCAGCGCGAGCTCGTCGGCGGCCCGCGCGAAGCTGCCGTGCCGCGCGGCGGCCTCGAATGCCATCAAGGCCGAGTTGCTCGGAATCCTGCGTCGCGTCACGTTTCCCCCGGTTGGGCCACAGCTTGATCGAATGTCACTGAACGATGACGAATCATCGTTTTTCCACCGTTCGGCGACTCACTATCATGACAAAAACTCAATCAACGAGCCAGCCCGCCGATGCCGACGGCAGCTCGCCACCCGTGGAGAAGTCATGATCTATGCCGTTGAATGCAGCATCGCCGAGCCGGCCGTCGAAGCCGAGTGGAACGACTTCTACAGCCGCGTCAAACTGCCCGCGCTGATCTCCGTGTCGGGCTTTCGCACGTCGCAACGCTTTCGCGCGCTCCGCGGCGACGGCCCCGTCTATCTGGCGCTGCATACGATCGACGCGCCGGACGTGCTGACGTCGGCCGAGTATCGCGCGAAGGGCGGCGGCAATTTCGCACGCTGGCAGCCGCACATCGTCGAGTGGCGCCGCAACGTGTACGACAGCGCCGCGCCCGCGCCGGCCGTCGCCGACGGCCAATGGCTGGCCGTGAGCGACGACGCCGCGCCGTTCGCCCAGGCCGGCATCGCCGCCGCCGCGCTGCATGCGGTCGCGCTGGATCGTCGGCCGGCCCACCGCTGGCTGGCCGTGCTCGATCGCGACGGAGCACGGCTCGCGTCGCACGCAGCCGGCGCGGCGATCCGGCTCTATGCGCCGATCGGCGAGCAGCTCGTCGGCACGCCGGCCACGGCCGCCGCACGCTGACGGGAGCCGGCCATGCCCAGCGTCACGATTTTCATCGCCGAGGCCGGCATGCCGGCGCAGACGTCCCTCGCCGCGCTGTCGTCGGCATGCGACACGCTCTGCACCGACGTGCTGAATGCCGCGCCCGGCACCGTCCACGTCGCGTTCGTGCCAGTGCGGCACGGCTGCGGACACCCGGTCAGCGCGGAGATCCGCTTTCGCCTCGGCCCACTGCGCACCGCCGAATTGATCGATCGATTCATGGCTTCGCTCGACCGCGAAATTCTCCGCCACACCGGCTTGGTCGCGCGCATCCGCTGCTTCGGCCACGACAGCGCCCACCTTCACGCCCGGAACTGACCATGAACCCGTCCATTGCGCGCCCGCCGTTCCCGTGCCGTCAGATCGGCGATTTCTCCGTCATTGCGCTCAGCGACGGCACGCTGAGCGCCGGCCTCGATCTGCTGTCGAACATCGACGTCGACGCGGCCGCGGGCATCATGCAGCGGGCCGGCGTGCCGGCGCCGTCCGACGTCAACATCAACTGCTATGTGATCCGCGGCGGCGGCCGGACCGTGCTGGTCGACGCCGGCGCCGGCGGCTTCCGCAACTGGGGCGGCCTGCTGCCGGCGGCGCTGTCGCAAGCCGGGATCGATGCGCGCGACATCGACACGATCCTGCTGACGCACGCGCATCCCGACCATATCGGCGGCCTGCTCGATGCGCGCGGACAGCCGGCCTTCCCGCGCGCCGAGGTGCTGATTCACGAACGGGAACGGGCGTTCTGGCTGGATCACGACGCATACGAACGCGCCAGCGAGCGCGCACGCGGGAATTTCGAGCTGGCACGGCGCGCGTTCGACGCCTGTCGCGCGCAGCTGCGCACCATCGCAGGCGGCAACGTGCTGCCCGGCATCGCGGCGGTGCCGCTGCCGGGCCACACGCCCGGCCATACCGGCTATCGCGTCGAATCGCGCGGCGAGCGCCTGCTGATCTGGGGCGATCTCGTGCATTTCGCGCCGGTTCAGGTCGCGCACCCCGACGTGTCGATCGCGTTCGACCACGATGCGTCGCTGGCATGCGCGACGCGCGCGGCCACGCTCGCGCACGCCGCTGGGGAGAACCTGATGATCGCGGGCATGCACCTCGCCGATACGGGCTTCGCTCGCATCGCCCGCGCGCACGGCGCGACCGACGGCGCGTATGCGCTGGTCGCGACGGATTGAACGCGATGGAATCCTGACGGGTTCGGGCGGCGCGAACCGGGCGCAATGCGACGCGCGGGTCGCCGCACGCGCGGCGCCGCATGCGCGCCGCGCCGATACGACACGGGCGCCGGAATTCGGCGCCCACTGCGTCACTACCCGAGCGTGCGGCTCAGCGCCAGTTCGCCTCGTAGAAGCGCACGTAGCCGCTGCGCAGCGTCACGCATTGCGCGCGCGTTTCGGACAAGAGCCGGCGTGCGGCCGCCTCGATGCGCTCGCGATGCTGGTCGTACGCGCCGACCATGTCCTCGAAGCGCGGCGACGCGGCGCCGAAATGGTCTTCCAGCGCTTCGGCCGTGATCTGGCATTTGACGCGCTCGCCATTCACGAGCGCCGTGAATCCGAGCATCAGGTCGCGCCCCGAATATTCGGGCTTCTCGTTCGTGAAATGGATCTGCATGGCGCCGCCCTTCGTCCGGTAGTCAACACGTGACCGCGTCCGTCGTCCGCCACCGGCCGGACGAAAATGGACGCGGGCTCGCCGGCAGGGGCGTCGCCCACGGGCTTGTCGCGCGGACGATGCATGCCGGTTGCATTCCACTTTAGACGGTTTCGCGCAGGAGGCAAATTTTGGGCGTGCGTCGTTCCGACGCGCATTTTCGTCCGACCAGCGCGCCCTGCAGCGGCGTGCGCCGCGCGGCGTCAGTGAGGATCGGTGGGCCAGATGTTGAGCGCGATCGCGGCGGTCGTCGCGCCCACCGCGATTGCGGCCGCCCCGTACCGGACGGCGCCGATCGCGTCGAACAGCAAACCGTGGATCGCGACGCCGATGCCGCCGAGCATGATGAAAGTGGCGATGGCCGCCAGCACGACTCTGAGTTCCGTCCGAACCATGATGGGTCTCCCGAACGGATGCATGTCACGTCGCATGCATGTTGCAATGCGGAACACGGCGCGTGCGTGCTCCACTTCCATCATTGCAGGCGGCCGCGTGAAAGCAAGACGGGTTTATACGCGGCGCGCACAACGCGCGCGGCGCTTGTATGATGAGGCGATATCGATGGCGGCCGCCGAGGCGCGCGGGCGCAGCCCGCCAAGCGCAGCCCGGATGGCGCCGCGCAACGCGTCACGGCGGGCCGACCGCGACGCACGGTGCCCCGGCACGCGCTTCGGCGCCGCCCGCGGCCGACAGGAGACGACACATGCCTCAACCTTTCGTGCTGCCCGCCGCCGCGGGCCGCAACGACCTGCTCGCACAGGCGCACGCCCGCTCGACGTCGCTCGGCCTGCGCGCGGACGAGCGCCCCGATTTCTCGCCGCTGTCGCGGCTCGCGCTGCGCGAACTCCTCGACACGAACCATGCGCTGTTCGCCCACGCGCGCCCGGTGATGGAGAACCTGCACGCGCAGATCGCCGACACGCAAAGCCTCGTGCTCCTGACCGATGCCGACGGCGTGATCCTGCACAGCATCGGCGACGCGGACTTCATCGAGAAGGCGAACCGCGTCGCGCTGTGCACCGGCGTGTCGTGGGCCGAAGGCACGCGCGGCACCAACGCGATCGGCACCGCGCTCGCGTCGGGCCAGGCCGTCGCCGTGCACGGCGACGAACACTTCCTGCGCGCGAATCACATCCTCACCTGTTCGTGTGCACCGATCATCGATCCGTTCGGCCGCACGCTCGGCACGCTGGACGTGAGCGGCGATCCGCGCGGCTTCAGCCCGCACACGCTCGCGCTCGTGCGAATGTCCGCGCAGCTGATCGAGAACCATCTGTTCGCGAACCGCTGCGCCGAAGCGCTGCGGCTGCGCTTCCACGCCCACGAGGATTGCGTCGACTCGCTGTTCGCCGGGCTCGTCGCGTTCGACCGCGACGGCGGACTGATCGCCGCGAACCGCAGCGCGCAGTTCCAGCTCGGCGCGACGTTCGATGCACTGCAGCATCGGGGCTGCGGCGCGCTGTTCGGCATGCAGTTCAATCAGCTCGCGCAGCAGGCGGCCCGTGCGCCGGGCGCGCCGTTCCAGTTGACGCTGTCGACCGGCGTGCGCGTGCTCGCGCGCTGCGAATTCGCCGAGGCGCGCAAGACGACCGTCGCCGTCACGCCGCCCGCACCGGCGCCCGTCGCCGCGCGCCCGCGCGCGGTCGACCCCGAGGCGATCACGTTCGCGACGCTCGACACCGGCGATGCACGGATGGCTGCCGTGCTCGACCGGGTCGCGAAGATCCGCGGCCGCGACCTGCCGCTGCTGATCCTCGGCCAGACGGGCACCGGCAAGGAATGGCTCGCCCGCGCGCTGCACCAGGCGTCGCCGCGCGCCGACGGCCCGTTCGTCGCCGTCAACTGCGCCGCGCTGCCCGATTCGCTGATCGAGGCCGAGCTGTTCGGCTATGAGGACGGCGCGTTCACCGGCGCGCGCAAGCGCGGCAGCCCCGGCAAGATCGCGCAGGCCGACGGCGGCACGCTGTTTCTCGACGAAATCGGCGACATGCCGCTCGCGCAGCAAGTGCGGCTGATGCGCGTGCTGCAGGAACGGGCGGTGATGCCGCTCGGCGGCGCACGCGCGGTGCCGGTCGACGTGCGCGTGGTGTGCGCGACTCACCGCGACCTGCGCGCGATGATCGCCGAGCGCACGTTCCGCGAAGACCTGTTCTACCGGATCAACGGGCTCGCCGTCACGCTGCCGCCGCTCGCCGCGCGCACCGACCTGCCGGTGCTGGTGGAGCGCATCCTCGCGCGGCTCGCGCACAGCGAGCCGATGCCGACGCGCGTCGCCGCCGACGTCCTCGACGCATTCCTGCGCCACCGCTGGCCCGGCAACCTGCGGCAGATGACCAACGTGCTGCGCACGGCCGGCATGCTCGCCGAAGACGAAGCCGAAATCGCGCTCGCGCACCTGCCCGACGATTTCTGGCTCGACTGCGAAGACGCGCCGGCAACCTCGCCCGCGCCGGCCGGCACGCGCGCGGCAACGACGTTGCAAAGCCACCAGGCCGCGGTGATCGATGCGGTGCTCGCGCGGCACGGCGGCAACGTGTCGGCTGCCGCGCGTGAACTCGGGCTCGCGCGCAATACCGTCTACCGCTATCTGCGCCGGCACTGAGATCGCGGCCGGCGGCCTGCACGGCGCCGGCCGCGCGCGGCTTCGGGTATGCTTGGGCGCTCGCATCGCATTGCCGCCGCCTGCCGCCCGCCTTCACCATGACCGATCCGGAACGTCCCCCTCTCGTGCGCGTCGAGCCGCTCGGCGCGACGTTCGACGCGCCCGACTCGCTGACGCTGCTCGAAGCCGCCGCGTTCGCGCACGTCAGCCTGCCGCGCTCGTGCCGCAACGGCACGTGCCGCACTTGCCTGTGCCGGATCGTCAGCGGCAGCGTGCGCTACACGATCGAGTGGCCGGGGCTGAGCCGCGACGAGAAGGCCGAAGGCTATACGCTGCCGTGCGTGGCCGTCGCGACGTCGGACCTCGTGCTCGACGTGCCCGACGCCCAAATGATCGAATGAGCGCGGCGCGCGGCCGTGTGCCGCGCCCGCCGCCGCGGCGGCTGCGTGGCATAATCCGCAGCATCGCCTTCCTCCATATGCCGCCGCGCATCGCATGCTGAGTCGTCGTCTCCGCAAGATCGTCAGTCTGATCGGGATGCTCGCCATCCTGATGACGACGCTCGCGCCGACGATCTCACAGGCGCTGACGACGCAACACCGCGTCGACGCGCTGCTCGCCGGTTACTGCACGGCCGGGCCGAGCGATGCCGACCACGGCGACGCTGCGTCGTCGAAGAGCCTGCAGGCCCATCTGCAGGCATGCGGCTATTGCAGCCTGCTCGCGCATACGCCGGCCCTGCCCGCGCCCGAACTGACGTTCGCGGCCAATCGTGCGCCGCTGCAGCACCGCGAAGCGACCCGCTTCGAGAGCCTGCCGCGCGCGCTGCCGCTCACCGTCGCACAACCGCGCGCGCCACCGTCCGCCGCCTGAAGCACCGTCACCGCGCGTGATGCGTTGGCGCATCGCGCCGTCCGCCTGCGCGCGCCTCGTCGCGCGCGGCGCCAAAACGTTCCTGTTCGACCGTATTGCCTGCCCGCGGCATCGCACCGTGCGCGCACGCCCGCTTGCGGCATGCGCGCGTGCGAACGCGCGCGGCGACGCGTCGAACGCATCGTTCTCCTCGTCATCTCCGATCGGTTCAACCAACATGAAAATCACTTCGTTCGTTCGCGGCGCACTCGTCGTCGCCGGCTTCGTCATCGCGCAGGCTGCTCATGCGCACGCACACCCGAAAACCCTCGACCCCGCCGCCGATGCCACGCTGGCGAGCGCGCCGCACGAGGTCGCGATCGACTTCAGCGAAACGCTCGAACCCGCATTCAGCTCGATCGTGGTCACCGACAGCCACGGCCAGTCGGTCGCCGACGGGAAATCGGCGGTCGACGCCGGCAACCGCAAGCGCATGCACGTCGCCCTCGCAAGCCTCGCGGCCGGCACGTACACGGTCGCGTGGGTCGCGGTGGCAAGCGACGGCCATCGCACGCAGGGCCGCTACACGTTCACGGTGAAGTGACGCCGACGATGCCCGCACGGCAACTTCCGATACCCGACAAGGAATGCACTCGATGAAACGCTCGATTCCCGCCAGCCTGCTGTTAGCCCTGCTCGCGCTGCAGGCGCCCGCCACCTTCGCCGCGTCGGCCGTCCAGGCCGATGGCTGCTGGATCCGCACGATGCCGGCGACGGTCCCGTCGTCCGGCTACTTCACGCTGAAGAACGACGGCGACAAGCCGGCCACGCTCACCGGCATCGACACGCCCGCATACGGGATGGCGATGATCCACGAAACGCTGACGGCCGGCAGCACCGCGAAGATGGTCCACGTCGACGCGGTCGAGGTGCCCGCGCACGGCACGGTCACGTTCAAGCCGAAGAGCTATCACGTGATGCTCGAGGACGCGCGCAAGCCGGTCGCGCCCGGTGCGAAGGTGCCGCTCGCGCTGCACTTCGCCGACGGCTCGACGGTGTCCGTGACCTGCGACGCGAAGGCGCCGTCGTACACCGGCCAGTAACGCCCTATCCCCGCCCGAAGGAGACCAACATGAGCCATCAACGCCCGACGCTCGCCGACCGGATCGTCCGCTACCGGACGCCGCTGAATCTCGCCGTGCTGATCGTCTGCGGTTTATGGGCGGCGTGGGTCGCGTGGATCACGCGGCCGGCCGCGATCGATTCGCCTGCGTCGATCGTCGCATCCTGCGTGCGCGACACGCGTTGACGCGATGCGCCGGGGTGAGCCGCGCGCAGCCGTGGCATCATGCAGCGATTCACCCCGACCGCAGACCCCGCCTTCCGGAGCGCCGCATGTCCGTTCAGACCTGGATGTTGTTTGCCGCCGCCTATCTCGCGACCACGCTGTCGCCCGGCCCCAACGTGCTGCTGGTGATCCGCAATACGGTGCGCTACGGCTCGCGCGGCACGGCAGCCACGATCGCCGGCAATCTCGTCGCGCAGGGCGCGGTGGTCGGGCTGGTCGCGCTCGGCGTGGGCGCGGTGCTGGCCGCGATGCCGCCGCTGTTCGTCGCGATGAAAGTCGTCGGCGCCGCGTACCTGATCTTCATCGGCATCCGGCAACTGCGCGGCGATCGCCACCGGCGCGCGCCGGACAGCGGCGCGGCAAGCGTCGAACCGGATCGCAGCAAGCTGTTCCGTGAAGCGCTGTTCGTGTCGGGCAGCAATCCGAAGACGATGATCTTCCTGTCCGCGTTCATGCCGCAGTTCATCTCGCACGATCGGCCGCTCGCGATGCAGTTCGTCGCGATGTACGCGACGATCGCATGCACCGTCATCGTCGTGCACAGCCTCTATTCGTTCGGCGTGCGCCGGCTTCATCGCGGCTTGGGCGTCAGCCCGTGGCTGCGCGCGGCCAAGCGCGCGAGCGGGCTGCTGTTCGTCGGGCTCGGGATCAAGCTGCTGACGGCGCGGCAAGCTTGAGCGCGAACGCCCGCGCGGGCACCGCGCGCACGACACCGTCAGTCCATCGTTGCAGCCAGCGCGGCGACGATCTGCTCGAACGACGGCCGCGCGTCGACCTCGTCGTTCACGCACGCAGCGGCCAGCGCGCCGAGGGCTTGCGCGGCGGCCCAGGCACGCGGCTCGCATCGCTCCAGCAACTCGCGCAGCAAGTAACCGAACGCGCGGACTTCCAGCCGCTCGAACCGCGCCGCGCGCACGCGGTCGTTCACGTCGTAGAGCGACGCCGCGCCGAAATCGCCGAGCAGCGCGCCGCCTGCCCCGTCGTGCAGGATGTTGTGCGCGTACAGGTCGCCGTGCATGATGCCGCGCGCATGCAGATGCGCGGCGACCGACGCGATGCCGTGTGCGAGCCGCGCTGCGTCGGCCGGCGCGAAGCGCGCATCGGCCGCATAGACGTCGCGCGTACACGATGCGAAGCTCGGCGGCCCGGCGAGATTCGTCAGCGCCGGATCGACCAGCTCCATCACGAGGCCGTGCGCGCCGTCCGGATGACCGCGCAGCTTGCCGATCACCGGAATCATGTTCGGATGGCGGCCCGCGTGCAGGCACGCGGCCATTTCGCAGTCGGGCAGCCCGTCGCTCGTCACCGCGCCCTTGAACAGCTTCACCGCGACCGCGCGCGTCGCGCGGCCCTCCGCACGCCACTGCGCGCGGTAGATCACGCCCGACGCGCCTTCGCCGAGCCGGTGTTCGCATGCGAGCGACGCCCAATCGATCTCGGCCACGCCGGGCTCGGCAGACGCGGCGGCCTCCGGGCCCGCGCCAAGCGGATTGCCGGCGGCCGCGAGCCAGGAAAGGCGCGGCAGGCGCAACAGCCAGTCCGGCAGCGCGTCGAGCCGGTTCGCGGACAGACGCACCAGCTCGAGCGCACGGCACGCCGCCAATTCGGCCGGCAGCGCGCGCAGCCGGTTGCCGGCGAGCATCAGCTTCTGCAGGCGTGAACAGTCGCCGATGTCGGCCGGCAGCGCGTCGATCTCGTTGTCGGTCAGGATCAGCCAGCGCAGCGCACGCGGCAGCGCGCCGCGCGGCACCGTGCGGATCCGGTTCGCCTTGAAGCCGATCATGTCGAGCTGCGGGCACGCGCCGAGCGCTGCGGGAAATTCGGTGAAGCGGTTGCCGGACGCGAACAGGATGCGCAGCCGGTGCAGCCGCGCGAGGTCATCCGGCAGCGTGGACAACGCATTGCCGGACAGATCGAGCACTTCGAGCGTGTCCGCGAGGTCGAAGATCTCGCGCGGGAATTCGGTCAGCCCGCACGCGAGCTTGAGTTCTCGGGCGCCGGACAACTGGCCGGATTGAAGTCGTTCGAGGGTGGTCGTCACGGGAAGAAGCGGGTACGGATGCGATGTTGGGCCGGGCGGACCGACGGATTTTACCGGGATCGCGCACCCGCCAGCGCAATCGCGGCATACCCCCTTCACAAACGCGCAATGTGACGCTAGAATTGCGCCCCTTGCAGTACCGAAGTGCCGACGTGGTGAAATTGGTAGACACGCTATCTTGAGGGGGTAGTGGCGAAAGCTGTGCGAGTTCGAGTCTCGCCGTCGGCACCAGATACGGTTTTCATCGACCGTGTTTCGGGCACAGAAAAGAAACCGCGACAGCGCAACGCTTCGCGGTTTTTTTATTGGGCGCGCACAACGCGCGGATCGCTCGGCCGCAGCAATCGACGGCGGCGCGCGTGCGCGTGCCGCGACATCGTTCGCCGATCCCGGTCGGCTCCCCGGCGAGCGATGCTCCCCTCCCCACGCCGTTCCGCTCGGCGCCACAAAACGGACGATCGACCGATGGACGCCATGATCCGACATGGCGATACTTGACCGTCCATCGGCGCGATCCTTGCCGACGATCGACCAACCCAGCGTCGACATGCCGGCCCAGCAGGACCGACGTGCGCCGCCTGCTGCAATTGCGTTCGTACCTCGGGGAGCCCGTTGGATGACGATGCATCCGGAAAGCCCGATCGCCGCCGAACAACTGAAGCTCGTCTACGGCATCGTGACCCTGAGCGTGTGCGGCGGAACGCTGCTGGCCGCGACACTCGTCGTTTCGCTGGAGCGCCTCGGGCGCGTCGATCCGCTGGCCGGCGCCGCGTGGCTGTCGTACATCGTCGCGTGCTCGACGGCGCACGCGTGCCTCGCGTGGCGCTACCACCGCTCGGCCAACCGCGACACGCGCAGATCGCGCTGGGCGGCAGGATTCGTCGCCTGCAGCACGGCGGCCGGGATCGGCTGGGGGTGGTCGTCGATCGAACTGGCGAAGGGACGCGGGTTCGAGGTCGAGAGCCTCGCGGTCACCGCCACGCTCGGGGTAGTGGCCGGCGCCGTGCCGGTCTTCGGCACGTATCTTCCGGCGTTCCTCGCGTTCCTGTTGCCGGCCACCGTCCCGTACGTCGTCGCCGCCGCGCTGTCCGACAATCGCGTGCAGCAGGCGACGGCGCCGATGATGTTCCTGTTCGTCTGCGTGATCGCCTATCTCGGCCTGCTCGCCAACCGAAGCGCGGCGCAGAACATTCGCCTGCGCTTTCGCGCGGAACAGCTCGCCCGCGATCTGCGCGCGCGCAACCGGACCGCGAAGCGGCTCGCGGACGACCTGCTGCGCCAGAAGCAGATCGCCGAAGAAGCCAATCTCGCCAAATCGCGCTTTCTCGCCGCCGCGAGCCACGATCTTCGTCAGCCGTCCCACGCGCTGAGCCTGCTGGTCGGCGCGTTGCGCGGCACGAAAACCGACGCGGAGCGGGCGCAGATACTCGTGCAGATCGAGCGTTCGACCGATGCGCTCGACTCGCTGTTCGGCGCGCTGCTCGACGTGTCGCGGCTTGATGCCGGCGTGGTGGACGTGCATCGCAGGCCGGTGCACGTCGACGCGGTGCTCGAACACGCATGCACCGATCACTTGCTCGACGCGGCGGCGAAAAACCTGACGCTGACGCGCGTCCCGTGCCGCGCGATCGTCGATACCGATCCGGTGCTGCTCGAGCGCATCGTGCGCAACCTCGTGTCCAACGCGGTGCGCTACACGGATGCCGGCCGGATCGTGGTCGGCTGCCGACGACGCGGCGCACGCGTCGCGATCCAGGTATGGGACACCGGACGCGGGATCGCTGCCGACCAGCTCGAGCTGGTGTTCCAGGAGTATTACCAGGTCGGCAACCCGGAACGCGACCGCGAAAACGGCCTCGGGCTAGGGCTCGCGATCGTGCGACGGCTGGCCGACCTGCTCGAATGCGAGCTGAAGGTGCGCTCGGCGCCCGGCCGCGGATCGTGCTTCGAAGTGTGGGTGAGCCGCTGCGATCACGCTGCGGCGCATGCCGACGCATCGGCCGAACCCGCCGACGACGTGTCGCATCATTCGGGGCTCGTCGTCGTCGTGGACGACGAGCTCGCGATCCGCGACGGCATGGCCAGACTGCTCGAACTGTGGGGCTATGAAACGATCGTCTCGGACAGCGGCGACGCTGCGATCGAACGCTTGTCGGCATGCGCGCGCCGCCCCGACCTGCTCGTCTGCGACTTCCGCCTGCGCGGCGCCGAAAACGGGCTGACGGTGATCGAGCGGCTGCGCAGCGAATACAACGACGACATCCCCGCGCTGCTGATCAGCGGCGACACGGCCGCCGACCGCCTTGCCGAAGCCCATGCGAGCCATTGCCTGCTGCTGCACAAGCCGATCCCGAACGGCAAGCTGCGCGCGGCGATCGGCAACCTGATCGCGGCCGGCGTGCGCGCGCGGAGCGGCGAACCGGAGTGAGCCGGGCACACGCCGGCGCGGCACGCAGATCGATCGAACGACGCGAGTTCGCTCCTCTCGATCCTCAGCGTCATCGACAGCGATGCATTCGCATCGGCCGGGTCGCCCGTCATGCCGAGCCGGAACGTCGCGGTCGCGCAATCCGCCAGCAGTCGTTGCAGCGACAACCACAAGTACGACACGTTCGACTCCCACACTGCGTCACCCGAATCACGAATCCTCGGCATCCGCGCCAAATTGCAGTTCGAATCCGCGCAATCCGGCGGTCCGCCCATCCGGCGATCCGGCCATTGCCGCGATTCTGTTTGGTTGTCGGCGCATCGAATTTGGCCTGCACCGGGACGCCACCACGCAGCGACGATCGCCGGGGATTGGTTACCGGCGCGAGTCAGTCGCGGCGATTCATGCGGCAATGTAAATACGATGTCGCCGCAACGATCGACGTCGCCGAAACAGGCGCGTTGCACGCGCACGATTGCCTGTAAGATCGCACGGCGGAACGCGACCACGACCAGCCATCCGGGCCTTGCACGCAACCTCGGGCCTCGTTCAACCGGCAGCTTTTCCTCCCTTCGGCATCGCGGATTCTCATGAAGATTCTCATCGTCGACGATCATCCGATTCTGCGCGACGGCGTAGCCGCATTGCTGCGTCAAAACGGCGAAGACGTAACGGTCGCGCAAGCCGGCAACGCCGACGATGCGATGCGGATGCTCGATCAATCCGCCGATTTCGACGCGATCGTGCTCGACCTGAAGCTGCCGGGAATGAACGGCCTCGATGCGATCTCCGCGTTTGCCGGCAAGTGCCCGCAACTGCAGATCATCGTGCTGTCCACGTCCGAGGATGCGGCCGACGTGCGGGCCGCCTTCGCGCGCGGCGCGCTCGGCTACGTGCCGAAATCGGCGGGGCCGCATACGGTGCTGTCGGCGATCAGGATGGTGCTCGACGGCGAGCGCTACGTGCCGCCGCTGATGCTCGACGATTCGTCGTCGGCCGCACCGGGCAGCCCGCGTCCTGCGCCGGCGACGCGCAGCGCCGGGCCGCTCACGCAGCGCCAGATCGAGGTGCTGCGATACGTTGCAGAAGGCGTGCCCAACAAGGTGATCGCGGATCGCCTCAATCTGTCCGAGAAGACGGTCAAGGCGCACGTCACGGCGATCTTCAAGGCGCTCAATGTGCTGAACCGTACCCAGGCGGCAGCGGCCGCGCGCAAGGCCGGGCTGCTGTGAGCCGGGATGGGCAGCTCGCGCACGCGCGACAAGCGCCGCGAGATCCGATCGCACCGATCGCAGCATGTACGCCCCGATGCGGCGGCCGGATTTGCCCGCACGCCCGCGCCGGATGGCCCGACGCGCGATGTGCTTGTCGGCGCGCGCCGAGGCCAACATTCGGCACCGACGCGATTCGGCCGCACGTCGCGACGATGATGCACGCGTATGCCGAAACCTGCGGTCCGTGCGGCGCCGCGTGACGGCGTTGCGCCGCGCGGCTACCGCATCAGATTGGTACGCACCTGCGGCATCGTCGCCGTCGCCGCGCCGGTCGCCTGAATCGTTCCCGACGGCGATGCGCCGACCGGCGCGACCAGCGCAACGCCGTCGAGCGTGTTGCCGGCCACGACGATCCGGCTGGCCGGGCAGCCGCGCGACAGCAACGACACCGGCGCTTGCGCGATCGACGCGAACGCATTGTTTGCCGCCTCGAACGCGCACACGTTCCCCAGCGCGCGGAACCCGGTATAGCCGGACCCGGTCACGCGATTGCGCGTGACGACGACGTACGACACCGTGCCCGACCACGTATCGAGCTCGAGTGCGCCCTGTTGCGTCGGCAACAGTCCGTTGTCGACGTTCGCGTTCTGGACGTTCGACACGACGTTGTTGTCGACGACGACGTTCGAGACGCCGTAGGTGCGCCAGCTGTCCTCCTGCGCGACCAGAATGCCGGCCGCCTTCTGCACGCCGTCGACCGTATTGTTCGAGATCGTCACCGCCTGGCCGCCGACGACGGCGATTCCGCGCCCCCAGTAGTTTCCCGATACGGTGTTGTGGTCGATCAGCACGTTGTTGCTCACGCGGCCGTCGGACAGATAGCTGACGACGGCGATCAGGTCGTCGCCGGTGCCCGTCACCGTGTTGCCCTGCACCAGCACGTTGGCTGCGCCGTCGGTCATGTGGATGCCGTCGGCAAGCGTCGCGCGCACCGTATTGCCGACGATCGCGACGTTGCGGCCGCCGAACACGAAGATGCCCGCGCTCGCGCCGCCCTGCACCGTCACGCCGAGCACCTGAACGCCGGTGCCGGTCACTTCGACCTTGGTCGACGCCGGTGTCGCGAGGCGCGTCGTGCCGGCGCCGATCAGCGTGACGCCGACCAGCGTCGAATCGGCGCCGCTCATCACGATCGTCTGGTCGGCCGGATTCGTCGCCGCGAGCGTCGCGCCGTAGCCCGACACGACGACACCCGACATCGCAACCGACAGCGACCGGCTGACCGTATAGCGTCCCGGCGAAAGTATCAGCGTTTGCCCGGCCTGCAATGCATTGAGCGCCGTCTGCAGCGCGTCGGCCTGGTCGCTGCCGTCGACGGCCGGCTTGACGATCACGGGCGGCAGCGTAGCCGATGCGGCCGGTCGCACGCGCGATGCGCGGGATGGGTGGAACGCGTGCGACGGCGCGGTATACGTGAGCGTCGCCGCGTGGACCGGAACCGGCGCATGGCCGGCGCTGCATGCCAGCGCGGCGAGCGCGGCACTGACGATCCGAAGTGACCTGTTCATGCTGACCCCTCGTTGCCCATCCGCCCGCAGCGGCATCCGATGCGGCGGCATCCGGCCCGATGAGGTCGGCGGTCGACGGCGAGCCGGCGCGACCGAGGTCGGCCAGCGGGACGGAACGGGTTCGTGCGAAAACAGTTGGGTGGCGCATCGCTTGACGTCGTCACCCGCGCTTCCACCGAAACAGGCGCGCTCCCCCGAACGCGGCCCGATGGTCGACGGTCCCCGGTAGCCAGCTACCGTCGAACGACGTGCGAAGGCCGTTGCATGAGCGACGCGGGATGGTGGGCGGCCCTGTCGACCCGCGCATCGGGTCGCTCGATTCGAAGTCTATTTCGCGATCGACGCGTGTAAATGCGACAGAAGGCGCGCGACGTCGTAAGACGGTCGCGCGGCTGCAACGCGCCTGCACGCGACCGAACTTACGACCCGCGATGCGGAAAGCCGCACCGCGGGCACGCGCATCATCGGTTCTGACGGGAGTTGCGCTGCGACGTACCATAACGGCATGCGCCACCTCAGCCGCCGCGAGTCACAACAGCGGCAACACCGAGCGTATGTGCTCGGCGAACACCGCCGTCAGATGCGACGGCCGCTTCCGGTCGAAGCGCAGCGTGATGCCCACGGCCGGCAGCGGCGGCAGCCCGCGATCGGCGGCGAGGATCGCGAGGTCGGCGGGCACCGCCGTTTGCGTCATCACCGCGATCGCCTGGCCGGAGCGCACCAGCGCGATCAGCCCCGCGAGGCTGCTGCTCGCATAGGCGACGCGATAGTCGCGCCCGGCGCGCGCCAGCGCATCGCACGCCGCGATGTGATCGAGCGTGTCGGGATCGGAAAGCGCGAGCGGCAGCCGCTCGAACTGCGCGGTATCGAGCCCCGGATAGCCGATCCACACCAGCTGCTCGCGGCGGATGAAATCGTCGGTTGCCGCCTCGTCGGGCACCGAGATCATCGCGAGATCGACGGCGCGCTTGTCAAGCTGTTCGAGCAGCCGCGGCGTCGGCCCGCACACGACCTCGACGATCGCGTGCGGATGATGGCTCGAGAACTGCCGCAGCAGCGACGGCAGCCACACCTGCGCGTAATCGTCCGGGCACCCGAAGCGGATCGTGCCCGACAGCCCCGTACCGCACAGATCGGCCAGCGCCTCGTCGTGCTGCCGCAGGATGCGCTGCGCATGCAGCAGCAGCCGCTCGCCGGGATGCGTGAGCACCACGCCGCGTCCGGTGCGCTGGAACAGCGGCTGGTCGACGCTCTCCTCGAGCCGCCGCATCTGCTGGCTGAGCGCGGACTGCGTGCGGCCGACCCGCGCCGCCGCGCGGCTGAGCGAGCGCACTTCGGCGATCACGACGAACGAGCGCAGCAGATCGATGTCGAGCGAACGTGCCAAGGTATTAGCTCCTTTTCTACCTTGCATAAGAACTATTCGTTTCCATCAAAACAGAGCGGCGCCTAGACTGCAAGCGTTCCCTGCCCCTCGCCTGGAGAAAACGATGTCCGCAAACGACGACGCAACGTTCTGGCACAACGCGACGCATCACCTGATCCGCTACGGCGGCACGTTCGAGCCGCTCATCGTCGAGCGTGCGCAGGGCAGCTTCGTCTACGACGCGGACGGCCGCGCGATCCTCGACTTCACGTCGGGCCAGATGAGCGCGGTGCTCGGGCATTGCCATCCGGACATCGTCGCGGTCATCGCCGAATATGCGGGCAAGCTCGATCACCTGTTCAGCGGGATGCTGTCGCGCCCGGTCGTCGAGCTCGCGACGCGCCTCGCCGACCTCACGCCGCCGGGCCTCGATCGCGCGCTGCTGCTGAGCACCGGCGCGGAATCGAACGAAGCGGCGATCCGGATGGCGAAGCTCGTCACCGGCAAGTACGAGATCGTCGGCTTCGCGCAGTCGTGGCATGGGATGACGGGCGCGGCGGCGTCCGCCACCTACAGCGCGGGCCGCAGGGGCGTCGGCCCGGCGGCCGTGGGCTCGTTCGCGATTCCGGCGCCGTTCGCGTACCGGCCGCGCTTCGAGCGCAACGGCGCGTACGACTACCTTGCCGAGCTCGACTACGCGTTCGATCTGATCGATCGCCAGTCCAGCGGCAATCTCGCCGCGTTCATCGCGGAGCCGATCCTCAGCTCGGGCGGCATCATCGAGCTGCCGGACGGCTACATGGCGGCGCTCAAGCGCAAGTGCGACGAGCGCGGGATGCTGCTGATCCTCGACGAAGCGCAGACGGGCGTCGGCCGCACCGGCACGATGTTCGCGTGCCAGCGCGACGGCGTGATGCCCGACATCCTGACGCTGTCGAAGACGCTCGGCGCCGGGCTGCCGCTCGCGGCCGTCGTCACGTCCGCACAGATCGAGGAGCGGGCGCACGCGCTCGGCTACCTGTTCTACACGACCCACGTGTCGGACCCGCTGCCGGCCGCGGTCGGCCTGCGCGTGCTCGACGTGGTGCAGCGCGACGGCCTCGTGCAACGCGCGAACCTGATGGGCGAGCGGCTGCGGCGCGGGCTGCTCGACCTGATGGAGCGCTTCGAATGCATCGGCGACGTGCGCGGACGCGGGTTGCTGCTCGGCGTCGAGATCGTCAAGGATCGGCGCACGAAGGAGCCGGCCGACGGCCTCGGCGCGAAGATCACGCGCGAATGCATGAAGCTCGGGCTCAGCATGAACATCGTGCAGCTGCCGGGGATGGGCGGCGTGTTCCGGATCGCGCCGCCGTTGACGGTCAGCGAAGCCGAAATCGATCTCGGGCTGTCGCTGCTCGAACAGGCGATCGCGCGCGCGCTGTAACGCCGTCACGCGCGCCGGCGGCGCACGGACCCTCCGCGATCTGCGTACACTATCCGCCGGGCAACGACGGGCAGCGAGGCGAGCGATGGGACGCGCAGCGGATGACGGCGGCACGCACGAGCACTGGCTCGTCGCGCGCCGCGATCCTGAAACGGGGATCGAAAGCCTGCGCGCGCATTTCAGCGGCCACGCTTACGACCCGCACGATCACGACGACATGCTGATCGGCTTCACCGAACAGGGCGTGCAGCGGTTCCAGTGCCATCGGTCGCTGCATACCAGCGTGCCGGGCCGCGCGATCCTGATCGAGCCCGGTGCGACGCACGACGGCCATGCGCCGGAAGCCGGCGGCTTCACGTATTCGATGCTGTACCTGCCGCAGGCATGGGTCGAGCGTGCGGCGCGCCGCATCGA
The DNA here is from genome assembly GCF_000262695.1 of Burkholderia sp. KJ006. Classification (NCBI taxonomy): domain Bacteria; kingdom Pseudomonadati; phylum Pseudomonadota; class Betaproteobacteria; order Burkholderiales; family Burkholderiaceae; genus Burkholderia; species Burkholderia sp. KJ006. Next base: position 59,492 of record NC_017921.1, read on the forward strand.
TCTTCCAGGCCTGAGCGGCGTCGAAGCCGCGTTCGGCCATACGCTGGTCGACGATCGCGCGCTCGTCGAGGCGATCCGCGACGCCTTCGTCGCGCTGCACGGCAACGAAGGCAAGCTCGCGCGCGACCAGACGCTCGACCGTCTGCTCACGCGGCTCGGCGGCCAGCTGCGCGCGTCGTCGCCGACCGGCGTCGGCGGCCGCGACGTGCCGCCCGCGATCGCGCGCGTGCGCGAGCTGCTGCACATGCGAATGGACGGCAACCCGGGGCTCGACGAACTCGCCGAACTCGCTGGCGTCGATCGCTTCCGGCTCACGCGGCTGTTCCAGCGGGCCTACGGCACGTCGCCGCACGCGTATCTGGTGCGCCTGCGGCTGCGCGCCGCGCGGCGGCTGCTCGCGGCCGGCCGCACGCCCGCGCAGGCCGCCGCGGACGTCGGTTTCGCCGACCAGAGCCACCTCGGCCGCTGGTTCCGCCGCGCGTACCGGATGACGCCGGCCGCGTATCGGCGGATCTGCACAAACGTTCCAGACTGAACGCGCGCGGCGTCCGATCATGAGCGCTTCAACCAGGAGCACTCATGTTCGATACGAAGGTGGCATTGATCGTGCGCGACGATCTCGCGGCGTGGCAGAAACTCAACGTGGTCGCGTTTCTCGCGACGGGTGTCGCGGCCGGTGCACCCGATGCGCTCGGCGAGCCATACGAGGATGCGGCCGGCAATCGCTACGGCCGCATGCTCGGCCAGCCGATGCTGGTGTTCGCGGCCGATCTGAACGGGCTGCAGGCCGCGCATCGGCAGGCGCTGTCGCGCGAGCTGAGGATCGTGCCGTACGTGCGCGCGATGTTCTCGACCGGGCACGACGCGGCCAACCGCGACGCGTTTCGCGCCGAGGATGCCGCCAATCTGGATCTGGTCGGCCTCGCGCTGCACGGGCCGAAGAAGGCCGTCGACAAGGCCGTGAAGGGGCTCTCGCTGCACGCATGAAGGTGTCCGTGCGGCGCGGCGCGCGAGCCGGTCAGCGATGCACGAGCACGTTCACGAGCTTGCCGAACGGATCGCGCACGAAGAAGCGCCGCACACCCCACGGCTCGTCGGCCGGCCCGTATTCGACCGCAATGCCGGCCGCCTGAATGCGCGCGAGCGCCTCGTCGAGGTCGTCGACTTCGATCGACAGATCGGGCGTCGGCGTGCCGGACCCGCCCTGCGATGCGAAGCTGATCTGCACGCGCATCCGCTCGGCGCTGCCGTAGGTGGCGATCCAGCCGAGATCCATCAGCAGGTCCAGACCGAAGATCTGCTGATAGAAGCGCTTGGCGTCGTCGACCGACTGCGTGTCGACGTTCGCGACGATGCGTTTGACCTTCATCGGTTGCCTCCTCGGTACGTGTGAACGAGCGGCAGCGGCACCGCGCGCCGCAAGCCGCCGGCCCGTTGCAGGCCGGCGGCGCGCGGTGCACTCAGCCGCCGAGATACGCCTGCTTGATCCGGTCGTTCGCGAGCAGGTTCGCGCCGGTGTCGGCCAGCACGACGCGCCCCGTCTCCAGCACGTAGCCGCGATCGGCCACGCCGAGCGCCTTGTTGGCGTTCTGCTCGACCAGGAACACCGTGACGCCTTCGTCGCGGATCGTCCGGATGATGTCGAAGATCTGCGCGATCACGAGCGGCGCGAGGCCGAGCGTCGGCTCGTCGAGCAGCAGCAGGCGCGGCTTGCTCATCAGCGCGCGGCCGATCGCGAGCATCTGCTGCTCGCCGCCCGACATCGTGCCGGCCCGCTGGGCCGCGCGCTCCTTCAGGCGCGGAAACAGCTTGAACACGTGCTCGATGCCGTCGTCGATCTCGTGCCGGCTCGCGAAGAAGCCGCCCATCTTCAGGTTCTCGAGCACCGTCAGGCTCGGGAACACGCGCCGCCCTTCCGGCGAGATCGCCATCCCCTGCCGCATGATCTGGTGCGTCGACATCGCGGTGATGTCGTTGCCCTCGAACAGCACGCGGCCCGACGACGCGCGCGGCGTGCCGCACACGGTCATCATCAGCGTCGTCTTGCCGGCGCCGTTGCTGCCGATCAGCGTGACGATCTCGCCCTTGTTCACTTCGATCGACACGCCGGCGAGCGCTTCGACCGCGCCGTAGTGCGTATGGACCCGTTCCAGCTTCAGCATCACTCTTCCCCCAGGTACGCCTTGATCACGCGCGGGTCGTTGCGGACCGCGTCGGGCGTGCCGATCACGATCGGCCGGCCGTGCTCCATCACGAGGATGCGGTCCGACACGCCCATCACGAGGCTCATGTCGTGCTCGATCAGCAGCACCGATACGCCGAACTCGCGGCGCAACCTGTCGATCAGCTGCTGCAGCTCGATCTTCTCCTGCGGGTTCAGGCCGGCCGCCGGCTCGTCGAGCATCAGCAGGCGCGGCTCGGTGATCATGCAGCGCGCGATCTCGAGACGCCGCTGGTGCCCGTACGACAACGTGCCGGCCGGCCGGTTGGCGACCGCCGTCAGCCCCATCCGGTCGAGCCACACGGCCGCGCGTTCGAGCGCTTCCTTCTCGGCGCGGCGATACGCGGGCGTCGCGAACAGGCCCGGCAGCAGCCCCGACTTCACCTTGCGATGCTGCGCGACCAGCAGGTTCTCGACCACCGTCAGCGACTTGAACAGACGGATGTTCTGGAACGTGCGCACCAGGCCCTTCAACGCGATCTTGTGGCTCGGCAGCCCGGCGATCGCATGACCGTCGAGCACGACGTCGCCGCCGGTCGGCCTGTAGAAGCCGCCGACGCAGTTGAACACCGTGGTCTTGCCCGCGCCGTTCGGCCCGATGATCGCGAACACCTCGTTGCGGCGCACGTCGAAATCGATGCCGTCCACCGCGAGCAACCCGCCGAAGCGCATCTGCAGCCCGGCGACCTTCAACAGTTCTGGATTCGCGCTCATTGCGGCAGCTCCACGTGGGGACGGCTCGCGGGCAGCAGGCCCTGCGGACGCCACATCATCATCAACACCATCACCAGACCGAAGATCAGCATCCGGTATTCGGCGAAACCGCGCGCGACTTCGGGCAGCACGGTCAGCAGGATCGCGGCGAGGATCACGCCGAGCTGCGAACCCATCCCGCCGAGCACGACGATCGCGAGGATCAGCGCCGATTCGATGAACGTGAACGATTCGGGATTCACGAGGCCCTGGCGCGCCGCGAAGAACGCGCCGCCGATGCCGGCGAACGCCGCGCCGAGCGTGAACGCCGACAGCTTGATGCGGGTCGGGTTCAGGCCCAGCGAGCGGCACGCGATCTCGTCGTCGCGCAGCGCTTCCCACGCGCGCCCCATCGGCATGCGGATCAGGCGGCTCGTCACGAACAGCGTGAAGCCGACCAGCGCGAGCGCGATCAGGTACAGGAAGATCACCATGTGCTCGCCGCTGTATTCCAGCCCGATCAGCTCGTGGAAGGTCTTCGCGCCTTCGACGCTCGCCGAGCGCGCCATCTCGAAGCCGAACACCGTCGGCTTCGGAATGCTCGAGATGCCGTCCGGGCCGCCCGTCAGGTCGGTCAGGTTGTTCGCGAGCAGGCGGATGATTTCGCCGAAGCCGAGCGTGACGATCGCCAGATAGTCGCCGCGCAGCCGCAGCACCGGGAAGCCGAGCAGGAAGCCGAAGGTCGCCGAGGCCAGCGCCGCGATCGGCAGGCACTCCCAGAACGACAGCCCGAAATACTGGTTGAGCATCGCGTAGGTATAGCCGCCGACCGCGTAGAACCCGACGTAGCCGAGATCCAGCAGCCCCGCGAAGCCGACCACGATGTTCAGCCCGAGGCCGAGGATCACGTAGATCAGCGCGAGCGTCGCGACGTCCACCGCGCCGCGCGAGCCGAAGAACGGCCACACGAGCCCGACCGCGAGCAGCACCCAGATGATCGCGCGCTGCTGCGGCGCGCCGATCGCGGGCGCCGCCGGCAGCTTCACCGCCGATTTCGCGCGCACGAGCCACGGCTTGAACAGCTGGAACAGGAACACGGCCGCGACCGCGATCCAGACCGGACGCCAGTGCGGCGTCAGCACCACTTGATAGCCGTCGAGCTTCAGCTGCAGGCCCAACACGGGAATCGTGAGGATCGCGGTCAGCAGCGCGGCGGCCACCGCATTCTTCAGCGCCTGGCCGGCGGTCGCGCCAGCGGAAGGACGGCGCACGGAAATGACTTGACTCATCTGCGTCTCCCTCAGACCTTTTCGATGTCCGACTTGCCGAGCAGGCCGGTCGGGCGGAAGAGCAGGATCAGCACGAGCAGGCCGAACGCGACCACGTCCTTGTACTCGGCCGGCATGTAGCCTGCGGCGAAGGTTTCGGCGAGGCCCAGCAGCACGCCGCCGAGCATCGCGCCCGGGATGCTGCCGATCCCGCCGAGCACGGCGGCGGTGAACGCCTTGATGCCGGCGACGAAGCCGATGTACGGATTGAGCTTGCCGATCGTCAGCCCGATCAGCACGCCGCCGACGGCCGCCAGCATCGCGCCGAGCACGAACGTGAACGAGATCACGCGGTTCGTGTCGATGCCGAGCAGGTTCGCCATCTTCATGTCCTCGGCGCACGCGCGGCATGCGCGGCCCATCCGCGAATGCGAGATGAACAGCGTGAGCGCGATCATCAGCACGAGCGTCACGCCGACGATCAGCAGGCGCGCATACGGCACCGTCACGTCGTAGTCGCCGCCGAGATGGATGTCGAACGCGCCGGAGATCAGCACCGGCACGGACACGTCGCGCGCGCCCTGGCCGATCTGCACGTAGTTCTGCAGGAAGATCGACATGCCGATCGCCGAGATCAGCGGCACGAGGCGCGGGCCGCCGCGCAGCGGCCGGTACGCGACGCGCTCGACCGCGAAGCCGTACAGGCCGGTGACGAGCACCGACACGATCAGCGCGGCGCCGAGCACGAGCGGCAGCGGATAGCCGGCCGAGATGCCGATCGCGGTGAGGGTCACGAGGCCCACGTACGCGCCGATCATGTAGATCTCGCCGTGGGCGAAGTTGATCATGCCGATGATGCCGTAGACCATCGAATAGCCGATGGCGATCAACGCATAGATCGCGCCCAGCGTCAGGCCGTTGACCAGCTGCTGGGCGAATTGGGGAAAGAAGTCAGTCATGTGCGGGAAGCTCCCGTTGGCATCGGTCGCGGGCCGCCGCCGGATCGTGGCGTGGGGCCGCGCGCGATGCACGGTGTGTCTGGTGTGTCTCGGGCCGCCCGTCGGCGCGCATCGGGCCGATGCGCGGCCGATGCGCGACCAATACGCACGCCGCCCCGTCCGGATGCCGGACGAGGCGGGTGCGCGGGCGGGTACTGCGTTGTTACTTGGCGGCGGTCTTCGTCGCGTCCTTGTGCCACGTGTAGACGACGAACTTGAACGCCTTCAGGTCGCCCTGGGCGTCGTACGCGACCTTGCCGATCGGCGTGTCGAACGTCGTCTTGTGCATGTACGCGGCCACCTTCGTCGGGTCGGTCGTCTTCGCGCCCGCGATCGAATCGGCGATGATCTTCACCGCTGCGTATGCGGGCATCTGGAACGGACCGTTCGCGTCGCGCTTCTTGTCGGCGAACGCCTTCACGAGGCCCGCGTTGGCCGGGTCGGCCGAGAAGTCGGCCGGCAGCGTGACCAGCATGCCTTCCGACGCCGGGCCGGCGATCGCGGTCACGTCCTTGTTGCCCACGCCTTCGGGGCCCATGAACGTGGCCTTCACGCCCTGCTCGCGCGCCTGGCGCATCAGCAGGCCCATTTCCGGGTGGTAGCCGCCGAAGTAGACGAAATCGACGCCTTGCGACTTCAGCTTCGTGATGACCGCCGAGTAGTCCGAATCGCCGGCGTTGATGCCTTCGAACAGCACGACGGGGATCTTCGCGGCTTCGAGGTCCTTCTTCACCGACGATGCGATGCCCTGGCCGTACGACTGCTTGTCGTGCAGGATCGCGACCTTCTTCGGCTTCACGTTGTTGATGATGTAGTGCGCGGCGGCCGGGCCTTGCTGATCGTCGCGGCCGATCGTGCGGAAGATGAAGTGACGCTTCTTGCCTTCGGTCAGCTGCGGCGCAGTGGCCGACGGCGTGACCATCACGATGCCTTCGTTCTCGTAGATGTCGGAGGCGGGAATCGTCGAGCCCGAGCACACGTGGCCGATCACGTACTTGATCTTCTGGCTGACGATCTTGTTGGCGACGGCGACGGCCTGCTTCGGTTCGCATGCGTCGTCCATCGTCACCAGTTCGAGCTTGTTGCCGCCCGCGCCGCCTGCCGCGTTGATCTGTTCGACCGCGGTCAGCACGCCGGCCTTCACCATGTCGCCATACTGGGCGACCGAGCCGCTCATCGGGCCGGCGAAGGCGATCTTCACGGTTTCCGCTTGCGCGGCGGCGGCGCCGGCGGCGAACAGCACGGCGGCGACGGAAATGGAGGTAAGACGGGACAGCGTCATCAGGAACTCCTCGATGTTGTTAGTCATACGGGCAAAGGCGGCATGACTTGCGCAATCGAACAGCACCCGGGGCGAGGATATGGGACACGCCCGAGACACATGAAGACGGACCTGCGGATGGATGATGCGTAGCGGGGCCCGGCTCTTGCAGTCCCCGAAGGGGACGTCTGGTTCGGAAAGACATCGTGATGCGTCTTGCATTGCGCAAGCGTTTCGCCTGCCCCGCTTGCCAAATCGCTGGTCGGAGGGATGTTCCGACAGCCGTTGGCAAGGCAGCCGAAATTATATGGGCGTTTTTGAAACGTCTGTCAAAAATGCGTCTCCTATGAGGGAAAACACGGAGAAACCTCGGGCGGTGGCGGTGGCGATCGGGGAGCAACTGGGTGACGGTCGTGAGGTTGGTGGCCGGTGCAATCGGGTTGCGATTTTTAAGCCCTCTGCACGATGAAGCCTTGCTGGACAATGCGTTCGGCGAGATCGGGAGACATGACGCGTGATTCGGAAGTCGTGCACGGCTGTATGCCGCGGCAGGTATTCAACAGAGGATTCGGGCGAACGCACCGGCGTGGGGCGCGAGCGGATCGCGCTATTTCCTTCTTTATGCTGACGATTTCACGCGTTACGAAAGCATATTGTTATATCTGTGAAATAATTCGAACTCGCAACCGCAATCCAGCCAGCCCTCCTGCACGTCGTTTGACGCGCCCCTGTCGCGCCCCCTGTCGCACCGCAGCCAGCCAGTGATCTGCCGTTTTTTCTCGTTGCATGTCACCTGCCGGAGGGCCCGATGCATCATCCTCTTCGTTTTTCTTCCGCCGCCACCATTGCCTGCGCGCTTTCGCTCGGTGCTGCCGACGCTTCGAGTCGCGATTCGCTGATCGACGGTTCAGGCAATACCAATCTGTTTCATTCGGAACGTCGCGCCGCGACCCGGAATGACGTCCGCCCGGCTCGCGCGAAACGACGCGCGAAGGAAGCGGCGCCGCTCAAGCGCAGCCCGTTCGATACGCGCGATACGCGTGCATTGCGTGTGTCGGGGGACAAGCTCGAGCCGCAGCCTTCGACGGGCGGCGGCCTCGGTCGCGTGCTGTCGGAGATCGAACAGCGCGAGCAGCGCCGGAACGAACATCGGTGGGCCGACGAGCAGCGGCCCGTCGATGTACCGCACTACTCCATCGGCGCGCCGAATCCATTCCTCTACGTGCCCGACGCGTCGAACCGGTTCAATTCGGCTGTGCTGCCACCGCCGCCGCGTGCGTTGTTCTACGACAACGGTGCGCGCTCGCGTTGCGTGGTTACGCGCGGCGCGGGGACGTCGCGGTCGGTTTGCAATATCGGGAGGTGATGGGGGCTGTGGTGGGGTAGCAGCTGTCCTGCCGGGGCTTGAGGTGCGGCTTTGCGGGACACGACCGCACGCGGAGTTGAGACTCGTACTTGAGCGTAGCGAAATTCTACTAGGCCGCGCGGTGCGTCCGCGCGGCCTTCGCTATCGCCGATTCAACGGCGGTCCCTGGGCGGGATGTAGTTGCTCCGCCACACTAGCCGATCAGCCGATGCGCCTCTCGACGAATCGCATCGACGTGCAGCGCCGCGGCGGCGTCTCACATCGCCGTGATGACCAGCCTACCTGGCTCGATCGCTATCCGCACCTTCTCGCCCGGCTCAAAACCCGCATCATTGACGAGCCACATTCCGCCAATCTTCATGTACGGATAAAACGTCTTGGGCCTGACGCTCATGTTTTTCGGAAAACCCCAGATCTCCTGGACCGTCACAAAGCGTTCCGTAATCGGGGGACGTGCTTTATCATTCGCCTTAGCCATGGGCAACTCCTGGTTAGTTGGCTGTGGTCAGCGGGCCGTGAGTGTTGGTAGCACTTGCGGCCCGCGCTCGTTTACTGCCGATTTTTTGATTTCCCGGATTCCTCCTTTTTACTCATTCGACGAGCCGATGCTTCGACATGTCCGGTGAACGCCTAGCGCCCATTCGCGCGCGCGATATACGCGCGATCATCGTTGGACAGTCCTATTAGGACATCATTTACGCGCAATATTTCCGACTCGCCTTAACGTTCGCCATTAGGCATAGGCATGCAATTGCTTGTGCGCACGGCGGCGTCTCATTCGCTGATGCCAGCAACGTCACTCGATTTCAAGAATGCGGCGATTTGAAACAATTTGCATGAGTTATCGTCACTCAGTCCAAGCTTGCAAAGGGATTTGCTTGCAGCCGCGAGACATTCAAGATAGCGATCGTCGATCGAGGCAAGGTCTAAGATGACAATGCCGGAAGCGGTTGGAGCCGTTTCCGAAACAGCGACTGCAGTCATGAGCGGTCTAACATGATTGATTTTTCACACAAAGGCGACAATGCCCATGTTGCCTGAACGTAAATCGATGAAATTTCTGTGGTGCATTTTTTCAGCCATCGCTTTGTGCGCTGCAATTTACGCATCAACAGCCGTCCGACGCGAAAAGAACACAAGAATATCACCTCAAGTTGTCACCATTAAATTCGGATCAGACGGAAAATCGGATGCCGTGGCACAAGGATTTTCCACGATGAATCACCCGTCTGGCGTGTACGTATATCAAATGCGCTGGGACGATCCAAAGAAGCTCGGACGGGCAAGATATCTTCAAGGACAGTATTCATTCGATCTCGACAACGTGGCGATCGCGACCGGGTTGGGCGACAAAGACAGTCCGGAAAGCGGAGTTGATAGTTGGGATGTCAATTTCAACATCTCACCTTCGGGTACAACCTCGTACGAAGAGGCTCGCGACAAAATCATAGCCCTGCTGACAAAACTGAGAGATGCGGGGTGGAAGAGGTATATCGAGACATCCGATCCGCGGCTCGTCGGCAAAGAGGCAACGGCTTATGCTTTGTCGCAACCCGGTACGCTTTATTCGATCGACTCTACCTACACACCGACCGCGGAGGAATGGAAAAGCTTAATCTCATCCGAGCCAAGATGGCTTTTTTATGCTGACGGCGTCTTTTTGACACTATCCCTTTCATTTCAATCGTCGTCGACTCCCGGCATGGGATATTACCTGACAGATATTCAGGTAAGCACGGCATCTGATAATTACACGCCGTATTTTACTGATAGCATCGAACGCCGGAGGCAATGGAAGAAATACCTGTCTGACGAATTGACGCCGGCAAGGGCGGAACGAGCGAAACATGAAGCAGAATGGACGGCTGAGGGCTACACAATCGACACGACATATCTGCCGCCGCCGTTTGAAGCCCCCGACTTTTCGGCCAAGGCTGGCGACACTCAATGATCTGGAGGGCCAGGCTATGCAACGAGCGAACTTGCACGGGAGAGCACAGATCGTCGCGGGCAAACTCCATACCCTCGTCAGTAGCGCCCCGCCGAATGTCCGGCCCGCGTCGTACGCAAACGCTTACCGCATGTCCGCGCCGTTAACGAATATCGCCAACGATGCGTTCATTGCAGCCGGTAGAAGTCCACTGCTCGTGGTTACGTTGGTTGTCCACGCAACAGGTCCTGCCACTAGTTCGAGCCGCGACATCGGCACATCAAAAGAGCTCGGCCGGAATCTCGTCCGCCCCCACGAACACGCCGCCCATCGCATTGGAGCGCGTCAAATCCGCAGCGCATATATCGCCCGTCCCACCCGACTGCTGGACCGTGCGCGGGCTGCTGCCCCGACTGAGCCGGACAACCTCCAATAGTCGCGCACGGCCCATCTGCACTACGTCGACAGCGCATACCCGCTTGGTGCCCCACTCCGCCGCGAGTATGCTTGGGGTTCGAACACTCTCCAATCCCGGCGCGCACCCCGTCACCCGGCCCAGCGCCCCGCCAACAGCCACTGACATGATGGACTTCGACGTAATCGTTCTAGGCGCCGGCATCGTCGGCGTCAGCGCCGCGCTGCACCTGCAGGATCGCGGCCGCAAGGTCGCACTCGTCGACCGCGCCGCGCCCGGCGAAGGCACGAGCTTCGGCAACGCGGGGCTGATCGAGCGCTCGTCGATCGAGCCGTATCCGTTTCCGCGCAGCCCGTTCACGCTGATGCGCTACGCGCTGAACCGCTCGACCGATCTCTACTGGCACAGCGCGTCGCTACCGGCGTTCGCGCCGTGGCTCGCGCGCTTCTGGTGGGAATCGGCGCCGCTGCGCCACGCGGCCGCGTCGCGCGACATGCTGCCGCTGATCGAGCGCTGCATCGCCGAGCACGACGCGCTGATCGCGCGCGCCGGCGCAGGCGAGCTCGTGCGCGCGAGCGGCTGGATGGAAGCGTTCCGCACGCCTTCCGCGTTCGAGCGCGCCGTCGCCGATGCGGGCCTCACCGCGCGCCGCCACGGGCTCGGCATCAAGCCGCTCGACGCCGCAGCACTGCGCGCCAAGGAACCGAGCCTCGCGGCCGGCTTCTGCGGCGCACTGCACTGGCTCGATCCGAAAAGCGTCGTCGATCCGTCCGCGCTCGTCAAAAGCTATGCGCAGCTGTTCGTGCAAGGCGGCGGCACGCTGCTCACCGGCGATGCCGCGAGCGTCGACGCGCTGTCGCCCGGCTGGCAGGTCATGACCGACCAGGGCAAGATCGCCGCGCCGGCGATGGTCGTCGCGCTCGGCCCGTGGTCCGATACGGTGTTCGGCAAGTTCGGCTACAAGATCCCGCTGCGCGAGAAGCGCGGCTATCACATGCACTACGCGCCATCGGAGCGCGGCACGCCGTCGGCGCCGATCGTCGATCGCGAATACGGCTACGTGATCGCACCGATGCGGCGCGGCTTGCGGCTCACCACGGGCGTCGAAATCGCGCGCCGCGGCCTGCCGCCGACCGGCGTGCAGCTCGATCGCGCGGAACGCATCGCGCGTCCGGTGTTCGGCTTCGGCGAGCGGCTCGATCCGCAGCCGTGGCTCGGCTTTCGCCCGTGCACGCCCGACATGCGGCCGGTGATCGGCCCCGCGCCCGCGCATCGCGGGCTGTGGTTCTCGTTCGGGCACAACCATCACGGGCTCACGCTCGGCCCCGTGTCCGGCCGCTTGCTGGCCGAGATGATGACCGGCGAAACGCCGTTCACCGATCCGACGCCCTACCGCGCCGAGCGCTTCTGACGCCGGCGGCCTGCGCTCAGTCGAGCGCGCGGCCGAAGATCTCGATCACTTCGTCCAGATGCTCGGCCATCGCGCGACGCGCGGCCTCCGGGTCGCGCGCGCGAATCGCGTCGAGGATCGCGCGGTGCTCCAGCTCCGACCGGTGCGGCATGTCGTTCGGCATGTAGAGCGACTGCAGCCGCTGGAACATCGGATCGTATTTGTGCGCGAGCAACTGCTTGATCATCAGCGCATAAGCTGCGTTGTCGCTCGCCTCCGCGATCCGGATATGAAACAGACGATCGCCCGGATGCGTGAGCGACCCGCTCTGGTTGTCTTCCTGGTTGCGCAGGAACGCGTCGCGAATCCCCTCGATCTGCGCGTCCGAGCCGTGCTGCGCGGCGAGCGCCGCCGCCTCCGGCTCGATCAGGCGGCGCGCCTGCAACAGCGCGAACGGCGGGATCTCGGTGTCGAGGTCGAGCGCGATGCCGAGCTCCGGATCGATCTCGACGATCGAGAACGGCGCGACCTTCGCGGCGGCAAGCGGCTGCGGCGCGGCAGCGGCCTCGCGCTGGCGCACCTTCACGCCGTCGCCGACGCGCACGCTGACGAGCCCGTTGACCTCGAGCGCGATCAGCGCCTCGCGCACCGACGTGCGCGACACGCCGAACCGCTCGGCCAGTTCGCGCTCGGGCGGCAGGTAGCTGCCCGGCGGGAAATCGCCGGACTCGATCATCGCACTGAGCTTGTCGGCGATCTGCTGGTACAGGCGGCGGTTCTGAATCGGCTGGATGGACATACTTCGATACGGATGAGCGGTTGTTTTGCGCACGGTCCGACGCATCGAGCGCCGGGCCGTGCGCGCCTATTCTATATGCCGGCCATCGCATCGCCCGGCACCGCATAGCAGCGCGCGGCCGTGCCGCCCCACAGCGCGTCGCGCTCGGCCGGAGACAGCCGCGCGGCGGCCCAGCGCTCGACCAGCGACGCCACTTCGTCATACGACGCCGCGAGAAGGCACACGGGCCAGTCCGATCCGAACATCAGCCGCTGCGGGCCGAACGCGGCGAGCGCCGCATCGAGGCATTGCTCGACGTGGCGCAGGTCCGGCGCGCACAGGCCGCGCCGCCAGTCCGCCTCGGTCACGAGCCCCGACAGCTTGCACACGACGTGCGGCAGCGCGGCCAGCTCGCGCAATTCGGCACGCCAGCGCGCGAACGCCGTCGCGTCGCGCTCGAATTCGGCGAGCGCCGGCTTGCCGGCATGATCGAGCACGAGCCAATGCGCGTCGTGCCGCGTGCAGAATGCGCGCAGGTCGCGCAACTGGCGCTCGAACACCAGCACGTCGTATACGTAGCCATGCCGTTGAAGCCACGCGACGCCGCGATTGAACGCGGGCTGCCCGACGAACGCCGCGACGTCGGCTTCGTCCTGCAGCTGATGGCGAAAGCCGCGCAGCTTTGGGCTGCGCCACGCGGCGACGCGCTCGGCCAGCTCCGGCGCCGCGAGATCCTCCCAGCCGACCACCGCCGCGATTCGCGCGTCGTCGCGCGCGAGCTCGAGCAGGAACGCCGTCTCGTCGCGCCCGGCGCGCGCCTGCACCGCGATCGACGCAGCGAGCGCATGCGCGTGCATCTGCGGCCACAGCGCAGCGGGCAGGTAGTCGCGGGCGAGCGCGTCCATTGCCGGGCCGATCCACGGATAGTCGGCCGCGCGATAACGCCAGAAGTGCTGATGGGAATCGATACGCACTGCGCTCATGGTGTCCTCGTGCTTCACCCCGCGTCGTCGCCGCGCGCAGCATCGTCGCGCGCCGCATGACGCTCAGTCGTACAGCACCGCGGTGATCTTCGGGTCGTCGATGTTGGTCTTGTCGTACCAGTAGAAGCCGGTGTCGATGACCTTCGGCAGCTTTTCGCCCTTGATCGCCTTCACCGCGGCTTCGACCGTCTTGTAGCCGATCCCGACCGGGTTCTGCGTGATCGCGCCGGCCATCAATCCGCTGCGGATCGCGTCCTTCTGCTGCTTGCCCGAATCGTAGCCGATGATCACGACCTTGCGCTTCATCTCGCGCACGCCGTTGACCACGCCGATCGCCGAGCCCTCGTTGGTGCCGAACAGCCCCTTGAGCTTCGGATACGCCTGCAGGATCGACTTCGTGACCTCGGTGGACTTCAGCTGGTCGCCTTCGCCGTATTGCACGGTCACCACCTGCACCTTCGGATGCGCGGCCTTCATCCGTTCGAGAAAGCCGTCGCGGCGGTCGATGCCGGTGCGGCTCGTCTGGTCGTGCGCGACCACGGCGACCTCGCCTTCGTCGCCGATCAGCGCGGCGAGCTTGTCGGCCGCGAGCGCGGCCGCCGCCTTGTTGTTGGTCGCGGCGGTGGTCACCGGAATGTCGCTGTCGACGCCCGAGTCGAACGCGATCACCGGAATCTTCTCCGCCTGCGCCTTCTTCAGCAGCGGCAGCGCGGCCTTGCTGTCGAGCGCCGCGAAGCCGACCGCGGCCGGCTTCTTCGCGATCGCCGCGGACAGCATGTCGATCTGCTTGTCGACCATCGCCTCGGTCTCGGGGCCTTCGAACGTGACCTTCACCTTGTAGTCCTTCGCCGCCTGCATCGCGCCGGCTTTCACGGCCTGCCAGAACTGATGCTGGAAGCCCTTCGAGATCAGCGGGATATAGGCTTCCTGCGCATGCGCGCCGGCCGTCACGCCGACGGCGAACGTCAGCCCGGCGATCGCGTTCAACACCTTGCTCCTGATCACTTCGCGTCTCCTTGGTTGTATCGACTGAAATGCCGGCCCGGCCGGCGATGAAGCGCATGCGGGTTTGCGTGTCTGCGTTCTTTCGTGCATCAGCGGCGGCGCCGGCGCAGGATGTCCACGTAGACGGCGAGGATGATGATCACGCCCGTGACGACCGTCTGCCACTCCTGCGCGACGGACATGATGCGCAGCCCGTTGGTCAGCACGCTCATGATGAACGCGCCGATGATGGTGCCGACGATGCTACCCGAGCCGCCCGATAGCGACGTGCCGCCGATCACGACCGCCGCGATCGCATCGAGCTCGTAGCCCTGGCCGAGCGCGGGCTGCGCGGAGTTCAGCCGCGACGCGATCAGCAGCCCGGCGATTCCGCACACGGCGCCGCCGAACGTGTAGACGGCGATCTTCCACGCATCGACGTTCACGCCCGACAGCCGCAGCGCTTCCTCGTTGCTGCCGAGCGCGAACGTGTAGCGGCCGAACAGCGTGCGGTTCAGCACGATCGACGCGCCGATCGCGACGACGAACAGGATCAGCACCGCGTTCGGAATCGGCAGCGCGGGGATCACGCTGCCGATCAGCGAGTCCTGCGCGATCGACGTGAAGCCGGGCGTGTCGTTGAAGTAGATCGGCCGCGTGCCGGAGATCACGAGCGACAGCCCCTTGAGCAGCATCATCATGCCGAGCGTCGCGATGAACGGCGGCACCTTCATCTTCGCGATCACGAAGCCCGACACGCAGCCCGACAGCGCGCCGCAGCCGAGCGCGGCGACGATCCCGAGCGGCAGCGGCATCCCCCAGTTGGTCAGCACGACGCCGGCCATCACCGCGCAGAACGTCATCAGCGTGCCGACCGACAGGTCGATGCCCGACGTGATGATCACGTACGTGCACGCGACGGCCAGCACGCCGTTGACGGCCGTGGCCTGCAGAATCGCGACGAGGTTGTCGACCTCGAGGAAGTTCGGCGACGCGAAACCGAAGAACACGATCAGCAGCACGAGGCTCGCGAACGCGAGCAGCTTCTGCCGCGCGGCCGGGTTGAACAGGCGCGACTTCAGGTTCGCGGCGCCGGCCGGCGTGTCGGCGGACGCGAGGGGCGGAACGGGATGCGTATCGTTGGACATGATCGGAGTGGACACCTGAATCAGGACAACACGGTCGACTCGCGCTGCGTCGCGAGCTGCATGATCTTTTCCTGCGTGGCGTCGGCCGCGCGCAGCTCGCCGGTCACGCGCCCTTCGCACATCACGAGAATCCGGTGGCTCATGTGCAGCACCTCGGGCAGCTCCGACGAGATCATCACGATCGCCTTGCCGTCCGCGGCGAGCGCGTCGAGCAGCTTGTAGATCTCGCTTTTCGCGCCGACGTCGATGCCGCGCGTCGGCTCGTCGAAGAACAGGATGTCGCAATCGCGCAGCAACCACTTCGCGATCACGATCTTCTGCTGGTTGCCGCCGGACAGCAGCCGCACCGGCTGCGCGACCGACGGCGTGCGGATCGCGAGCTGCCGCACGTACGCGTGCGCGGCGGCGCGCAGCGCGCGCGCGTCGACGAACATGCCGCGATGCACGAAGCGCGGCATGCTCGACAGCGCGATGTTGTTCTGCACGTCCATGCCGAGCGCGAGCCCGAAATGCTTGCGGTCCTCCGACAGGTAGCCGATCCCGTGCGCGACCGCGTCGGCCGGCGTGCGGATCGTCACCGGCTTGCCGTGCACGCGAATCTCGCCCGCGTCGACCGGGTCCGCGCCGAACACCGCGCGCGCGACCTCGGTGCGGCCCGCGCCCATCAGCCCCGCGAAGCCGAGAATCTCGCCGCGCCGCAACGTGAAGCCGACGTCGCGGATCGCGCGGCCGCGCGACAGCCCGCGCACTTCGAGCGCCACGTCGTTCGCGGACGTATCGGGCGGCGTGCGCGGCTGCGTATCGAGCTGGCGGCCGACCATCATCGCGATGATCGCGTCCATCGACGTATCGGCCATCGGCACGGTCGCCACCCATTTGCCGTCGCGCATCACCGTCACGCGATCGGCGATCTGGCGCAGCTCGTCCATCTTGTGCGAGATGTAGACGATGCCGACGCCGTGCGCCCGCAGGTCGCCGATGATGCGGAACAGCTCGGCGATTTCCGCGTTGTTCAGCGCGGCGGTCGGCTCGTCCATGATCAGCACGCGCGAGTCGAACGACAGCGCCTTCGCGATCTCGACCATCTGCTGCTTCGCGACCGTCAGTCGGCCGACCGGCGTGCGCGGATCGAGAGCGAGCCGCATCCGCGCGAAGATCGCGGCCGCGTCGCGGTTGAGCCGGTCCTCGTCGATGAACACGCCGAAGCGGCCGCGCGGCTCCCGGCCGATGAAGATGTTCTGCGCGACGCTCAGGTGGTTCATCAGGTTCAGCTCCTGATGGATGATGCCGATGCCGAGCGCCTGCGCCGCGCGCGGCTCGGCGATCTCCACCGCGCGGCCGTCGATCCGGATCTCGCCGCCGTCCTTCTGATACACGCCGGCGAGGATCTTCATCAGCGTCGATTTGCCCGCGCCGTTCTCGCCCATCAGCGCATGCACTTCGCCGGCGCGCAGGTCGAAGCGGCAGTCGTCGAGCGCGAGCACGCCGGGAAAGCGCTTGCTGACGCCGCTCAACGCGATCAGCGGCGGCGCGTCGTTGGGGTTCGGGTCTGCTCGCATCGGTCGCCGCCGTCAGTCGATCGCACGATCGAGATGCGTGTAACCGCCGTCGACGAACAGCCACTGGCCCGTCGTGTGCGACGCGCGCGCCGACAGCAGGAACACGGTGGTATCGGCGATCTCTTCCGCCGTCGTGAAGCGCTTGCCGAGCGGCACGCGGGCGGCGATGGCGGCGAGCTTCGCGTCCGGATCGTCGAAGCCGGCGATCCAGTTGCGGTACAACGGCGTCATCACCTCGGCCGGAATCACCGCGTTCACGCGCACGCCGTCGTCGCGCAGCGCGACGGCCCATTCGCGCGTCAACGCGAGCTGCGCGCCCTTCGACGCGCAATAGCCGCTCGTGTTGCCCTGCCCGGTGACGGCCGTCTTCGACGAGATGTTGACGATCGCGCCGCGCGTCGCCTTCAGGTGCGGCACGCAGTGATGCGCCATCGCGTAGTAGTGGATCAGGTTGCGCTCGAGCGACGCGACGAACGCGTCGCGCCCGGCGTCGAGCCCCACGCCGTCGTTGACGCCCGCGTTGTTGACGAGCCCGTCGATGCGGCCGAAGCGCGCGACGGTCTGCGCGACGCCGTCGCGGCACTGCGCGTCGTCCTGCAGCTCGACGCGCACGCACACGGCGCGCGGCTGCTTCCGTTCGACCGCACGCAGAAAGCCGTCGTCCGGGGCGTGGCGCGCGAACACCACCGGAATCGCGCCTTCGTCGGCCAGCCGCAACGTGATCGCCGCGCCGATGCCCGATGCGCCGCCGGTCACGATCACGACCTTGTCCTGCAGATCCAGATCCACTTCGCGTCTCCGTCGTTCGTATCGTCCATCTCGTCGCGCGACGTCGTGCGACGCCGCGCCGCCAGCACCCTGCGTCAGCCGCGGAACCGGTACTGCTCGAGCGAGTCGGGCTTCATCTCGATCGAGAAGCCGGGCGCGGTCGGCGGCATGTAGGCCGCGCCGCGCACGATGCACGGCTCGACGAAATGCTCGTGCAGGTGATCGACGTATTCGGCCACGCGCCCTTCCTTCGTGCCCGAGATGCACACGTAGTCGATCATCGACAGATGCTGCACGTATTCGCACAGCCCGACGCCGCCCGCGTGCGGACACACCGGCAGCCCGTATTTCGCGGCCAGCAGCATCACCGCGAGAATCTCGTTGACGCCGCCGAGCCGGCACGCGTCGATCTGCACGACGTCGATCGCGCCGCGCGCGATGAACTGCTTGAACAGCACGCGGTTCTGGCACATCTCGCCGGTCGCGACCTGCACGGGCGCGATCGCGTCGCGGATCTTGCGATGCCCTTCGACGTCGTCGGGGCTCGTCGGCTCCTCGATGAACCACGGCTTCGCGAACGCCAGCTCGCGCACCCAGTCGATCGCCTCGCCGACTTCCCACACCTGGTTCGCGTCGATCATCAGCTTGCGCGCCGGGCCGATCACGTCGCGCGCGATCGACACGCGGCGGATGTCGTCGTCGAGGTTCGCGCCGACCTTCAGCTTCACGTAGTCGAAACCGGCGTCGACCGCCTCGCGGCACAGGCGGCGCAGCTTGTCGTCGCCGTAGCCGAGCCAGCCGGCCGAAGTCGTGTAGCACGGGTAGCCGTCACGCTCGAGCGCCGCGATCCGCGCGGCCTTGCCCGGCGCCTGGCGGCGCAACAGGTCGAGCGCCTCGTCCAGCGTGAGGCAGTCGGTCAGGTAGCGAAAGTCGATCGCGCGCACGATCTCTTCCGGGCTCATGTCGGCCACCAGCCGCCACAACGGCTTGCCCACCGCCTTCGCCCACAGGTCCCACACCGCATTGACGACGGCGCCCGTCGCCAGATGGATCGCGCCCTTGTCGGGGCCGATCCAGCGCAACTGGCTGTCCGACGTCAGGTGCCGCCAGAAGCGGCCCATGTCCTCGTGGATCCAGTCGAGATCGAGGCCGACGACGAGGTGACGCATCGCCTCGATCGCCGCACAGCAGATCTCGTTGCCGCGCCCGATCGTGAACGTGAGCCCATGGCCCGCGAGCCCGTCGCGGTCGGTTTCGAGCACGACGTAGGCGGCCGAGTAGTCGGGGTCCGGATTCATCGCATCGGAGCCGTCGAGCTCGCGCGAGGTCGGAAAGCGCACGTCGAGGACGCGCATCGATCGAATGACAGGCATGGCGAACGCTCCGTTAAAGGGTTTCAGGCCTGCACGGTACGCTGGCGCTGCTCGCCGAGCCCGTCGATGCCGAGCGTGATGACCTGCCCGGCGCGCAGATAGACGGGCGGCTTCTGCCCGAGGCCGACGCCCGGCGGCGTGCCGGTCGAGATCACGTCGCCCGGCTGCAGGCTCATGAAGCGGCTCAGATAGCTGATCAGGAACGGCACGCGGAACACCATCGTCGCGGTCGAGCCGTTCTGGTAGCGGTGGCCGTCCACCTCGAGCCACAAGCGCAGCGCGTGCGGGTCCGGCACTTCGTCGGCCGTGACGAGCCACGGGCCGAGCGGGCCGAACGTGTCGTTGCCCTTGCCCTTGTCCCACGTGCCGCCGCGTTCGAGCTGGTACTCGCGCTCCGACACGTCGTTCACCACGCAGTAGCCGGCGACGTGCGACAGCGCTTCGGCTTCGTCGATATAGCGGCCGGGCCGGCCGATCACCACGCCGAGCTCGACTTCCCAGTCGGTCTTCTCCGAGCCGCGCGGAATCTCGACGTCGTCGTTCGGGCCGCAGATCGCGCTGGTCCATTTGCCGAACACGACGGGCTCCTTCGGCACCTCCATGCCGGACTCGGCCGCGTGATCCGAATAGTTCAGGCCGATGCAGATGAACTTGCCGACCCGGCCGACACAGGCGCCCAGCCGCGGCGTGCCGTCGACGAGCGGCAGCGACGCCGGATCGAGCTCGCGCAGCCGCGCGAGCGACGCGGGCGTGAGCGCGTCGCCGGCGACGTCGTCGATCACGCCCGACAGGTCGCGGATCCTGCGCTGCGCATCGAGCAGCCCCGGTTTCTCGTGGTGTTTGTCGCCAAATCTCAGCAGTTTCATGTCGTCCCAGCGAAACGGAAGTGGATGGAAAGGTGCGGGCGGCCGCCGCGGTCAGTTCGACCAGCCGCCGTCGATCACGTGAATCGTGCCGGTGGTGAACGACGCTTCGTCGGACGCGAGATACGCGGCGAGCGCGGCCACTTCGTCGGCGGTGCCGATGCGGCCCATCGGCTGGCGCGCGACGAAGGCCGCGCGCACGCTG
Source organism: Burkholderia sp. KJ006 (assembly GCF_000262695.1). Taxonomy (NCBI): domain Bacteria; kingdom Pseudomonadati; phylum Pseudomonadota; class Betaproteobacteria; order Burkholderiales; family Burkholderiaceae; genus Burkholderia; species Burkholderia sp. KJ006. The sequence continues at coordinate 79,695 of NC_017921.1, forward strand.
TCGGTCGACACCTCGCGTGCGCGCGCCTGCTCGGCGATGCGCTGTTCGAGCGACGGCGACGCGATCGTGCCGGGGCAGATCGCGTTGCAGCGAATGCGCCGTTCGACGAAATCGGCGGCGACCGACTTGGTGAGGCCGATCACGGCCGCCTTGGTCGTGCCATAGACGAAGCGGTTCGGCACGCCCTTCACGCTCGACGCGGCGGACGCCATGTTGACGATCGACGCGCCGCCCGCCTCCAGCATCGCCGGCAGCAGCGCGCGGATCAGCCGGTACATCGACGTGACGTTCAGATCGAACGAAAACGCCCACGCGCGCTCGTCGCAGTCGAGGATCGAGCCGTGATGCACGAAGCCCGCGCAGTTGAACAGCACGTCGAACGCGCGTTCCCGCGCTGCCAGCGCCGCCACGTCGGCCGCAGCGGTCACGTCGAGCCGGCGCGTGGACAGCCGGCCGCCCGCACGTTGCGCATCGGCCGCGAGCTGCTCGAGCGCGGTGTCGTTGATGTCGGTCGCCAGCACGTCGGCGCCCTCGCTTGCGAACCGCAGCGCGGTCGCGCGGCCGATGCCCTGTCCAGCCGCCGTCACCAGCGCACGCTTGCCCTGCAATCTCATGAGCCCCTCCGGGAGAGCCGGTCGAGCCGGCCGATTGGCACAAAGGACCAAAGGTCCAACCAATCTTAGGAAGAGAATCCGGATTTGTCACGAACGTGGGATTCAGTGTTTTCCCGAGCGACAAAATCGGTCGCCAAACAGCGGAGAAGTCGGGAAACGAGCCTTCGCCGCGCCGCGCGATTGCCCGCAACGCCAATAGGCATGCGGCTCGCGCCGATTGGCGCGCGCGCGCCGCGAGTGCGGCCGGCACGAAACTGACAAAAAAGTCATGTTCGCGTCAGGCTGGCAACCGGGCGCGCACGGGATCATGGCGTCGTCGGCCGCGCCCTACCGGTCCACCGCAGCGTCCGCCGCCAAGTGCGGCGGGCATCTCCGTCCCCCGCGGGGTCCGACGTGCCCGGGCGAGCGGGCACGTTGGCGCGGGCCGATTTCGCGCCCCGGACGTTTAAGTCCGGGGCGCTTTTGTCGTGGGCGTTTTACCCGAAAACGCGCCCTCATTGTTTCTAAATCGGCAAAAGGTAATTTGAGCCAAACAGGATGTTTTTTCCCGTCACAGACGCTTACATTTAGCGCACCACTCATGGAAACCGCTACGGATTCGCGCTCGGGTAGTGACATCCACTGCCATCGACGAAACCGCACTGCGCTTTAGGAAACGGCAAAATGAAGGCACCCCAATCCATGCCTGCGCTTGATCCCGCCGACGTCCACGTCGAAATTCTCGAACGTTCCGATACGCTGCTGGTGGTTCGCTGGGTCGAACCCGGCCGCTGCCATTACGGCGAACAGCGCTGGCGCCGCCGCTTCGCGCAACGCACCGGCACCTGCGCGCTGTCGCGCCAGGTGATCCAGCGCGGCGACGAAGTGTTCCGCCCGGCCGAACGCCCGGCACCCGCCAACGCGGCCGCGATGATCTCCGCGGCCGAAGTGCTCGCGCTGGCCGGCAACCGCTAAGCGCGCGGCGGCGCCGCCACGTCGGCGGCTGCGCGACGCGCAAGCGGCGCGCCGATTCCCCGTCTCTGCTGCCCGTGTCATCCGACGCGCACGCCGTGGGTATCCGCACGCACGGGCGTCGCGCCGGCATGCAGCCGAGTCGGCCGACGTGACGTCGCGGCGCGCTGCGACTCATTGCACAGGCGGAAACGAAAGCACGATGAAAGGCTGGATCGGCGCCGCACTGTTACTCATCAGGAAACAATCTATCGTCAAAATCAGCGTTTACCCTGAACGACCCGGTGACTAAGATTCAACCCAATCGCTGCAGACATGGTGTCGCAAGCGAATCAAATAAAACACCGGAGGTCATCATGAAATCGCTCGTTTCCGCAGTCGTTGCCGCTGTTGCGCTGTCCGCTTCGCTCGGCGCGTTCGCTCAAAGCACCGTGACGCGTGCGCAAGTGCGCAACGAACTGGTTCAGCTCGAAAAGGCCGGCTACAAGCCGGGCCTCGCGAGCCCGTATTACCCGACCGACATCCAGGCCGCCGAAGCGCGCGTGCACGGTGCGGACGCCAGCGGTTACGGCGCGCAGCCGGCGCCGGTCGTCCATTCGGGCGCCCCGGCGGCAGCAACGTCGTCGAACGCCCGCGACTCGGTTTTCTTCGGCCAGTAAGCCGACGCGCCCTCGGCGGGCGCACAGCGCCTGACGCGCTGAAGCAGTACCCGGACGAGCCCGTCAAGCGGGCTCGTCTTGTTTTGCGATACGCATACCTCCGCCGCCCGGCAACGGGTGGCTTCGCCCGGACGCACCGCGTCCGGGCGCTTTTTCCCCGCCGAGGTAGATGCGGCCAAGCCGTGCGCCGTCAACGCGGCGCGGCCACGGCGCCCAGCGTTCGCGACAACACGCGCCAGCGCGACAGCAATTCGTCACGATCGACGTAACACCCTTGCAGATGCCGGCGACCGGTCGCCGGATCGAACTCGGTGCGCGCATGCAGCACGCGGCGGTTGTCGAACGCCCACATGTCGCCCGCGCGCAGCCGGCGCTGCACGCGAAACCGCGACTCGCGCGCCAGCACGAGGAAGCGCCGGTACGCGCGATAGACGGCGGCGACCGCATCGGCCGGCGCATCGAGCGGCCCGCGCAGGAAGTTCGCGACGCGCACCTCGCTGACGTTGCCGCGCGCATCGAGCCCGATCACGGGCGCGGAGCAGCGATAGTCGCTGTGCGCGCTCTTGTTCCAGAACTCGAACGGCGTCGACGCGAGGCGCTCGAAATCGGCCGGACGTTCGCGTCGCAGTGCGTCGGCGAGCGCGAAGCCGTCGATGAACACGCTGTCGCCGCCCGTCGCGTCGTTGGCGAGGCAATGCAGGAACTGCACGCCCGGCTGCAGCTCGCGGGTCGGCAGGTCGGTGTGCGGCGGCAGGTTCAGCGACGTGTACGCATTGCTGTCCGGCCGCGGCTTCGATTCGACGTCGAACAGCACGCCGAAATTGCTCTCGCGGATCAGGCCGACGCGCCGCGCGACGTCGGCGACCCGCCCGCGCTCGGCCGGCACGCCTTCGACGAGCGTCAGGCCGGTGCGCTGTAATGCGCCGAGCCATGCGTGCAACGCGCCGTCGTCGTCCATCAGATCGCGCCACGCGAACACGCCGAGCGCCGCGGCATCGTCGCCGAGCCATACGTGCGGCCCGTGCGCCGCGTGGCGTTCGGCGCGCGATGCGTCGTCATATGCATGTGTGCGCAACCAACCGGGCGACCACGCGCTGCGATGCCCGTCGTTCCATTCGACGTGCAGCGCGCCGTCGCGGTCGACGTGCACGGCGCGCGCGGACAGATCGGCGCGCGCATCGGCGATCTCGAACACCTGCTCGCGCGTCAGCGCATGCACGCACGCGGCGCACGCGCAGTTGTCGCGCAGCCAGTCGAAGTGGAACGGCGAACGGCGCGCGTCGCTCCACTCGACCTCCACCGCGGCGTCGCCGAGCGTCGCCGCGGCGATCGTCGCGTCGGCGGAAAAGGTCCGCCAGTCCTCGATACGGTGTTGCGCTGCCTGCATCGTTGCCTCCCGGAAACGCCCGCTACGCGTGTGGTGCGAGCAGAAACCCGCCGATCATCCGGTGCATCCGCGCCGCCTGCGGGCTCGTTCCGAGCGCGCGCCAGCAGCCGTGCACCAGCCCTTCCCCCATCCAGTACCGCGCCACGCCGCCGGCCGCGACGATCCGTTCGACGTAGACGCGCGCATCGTCGCGCAGCGGATCGTGCTGCGCGCCGATCGCGAGCACCGGCGGCAGCCCGTCGAAGCGCGACGCCACGAGCGGCACCGACGCGCGCAGCAGCGGATCGGCGCTCAGTGCGGCTGCGTCGGCCTGCGCCCAGTACAGCGCGCGATAGCGACGAACGTCGTCGAGCGTGAGCATCCGCGCATGCGCTTCGGTGTCGCGCGCCGGTGCCTGCGGCTCGATGCCGAGCAGCGGATACGCGAGCGCGATGCCGTCGAGGCCCGCTTCGCCGGCGTCGCGCAGCGCGGTCGCGACGGCCGCCGCGAGATTGCCGCCCGCGCTGTCGCCCGCGAGCGTCAGCGGCCGCGCGCACGGGCCGAACGGCCAGTGCGCCGCATCGCGCGCGGCGCGCGTGACGGCCAGGCAATCCTCGAGCGCGGCCGGCGCGCGATGCTCGGGCGCGAGCCGGTAAGCGACGGCGATCACCGCGAGCCCGGTGTCGGCCGCGAGCTGCGCGGTGATCAGCGCATGGCTGTCGAGCGAGCCGACGACGAAGCCGCCGCCATGGAAAAACAACACGGTGCCGCGCGGTGCGCCGTGCGCCGGCGCGTAGCGCCGCAGCGCGATCGCGGGCCCGTGCGGCGCGCGCCATAAGGCGTCGTGGCGCACGATGCCCGGCGGCAGCTCGGGAGGCGTCCACGCGGCCGCGAAGCGATCGTAGATGCGGCGTTGCTCGGCCGGCGAGCGCGCGGCCGTGCCGGCCGGATACGCGGCGTCGACTGCGGCGACGAACGCTGCGATTTGCGCTTCGAGCATCGCGTGCGCGCCGTCGTTCGCCGCGTCAGCGGCGCGGCGGCAGGCCGATCATGCGCCCCGCGTAGGCGGGCGCCGCGCAATCGAGCTGCAACGCGTGCAAGCCGGCCACGCGCGCGGCCACGTCGTCGTCGAACGGCGCCGATTTCGCGCCGCCGCGCGTCGCGACGTGCAGCAGCATCTGCTCGCTCGCCGCCACCGCGGCGTCGTACCCGTCGGCGAACAGTTCGAGATACAGATGCAGCCGCTTCGCATCGTGCGCGAGCACGCGCACGTCGACGCGCACGCGCGCGCCCTCCTTGATTTCCTGCAGATAGTTGACGTGCGCTTCGAGCGTGTAGACCGAGCGGCCGCGCTCGCGACGCGCGGCGTCGTCGAGGCCGATCCGGTCCAGCAGCGCGTCGGTCGCGAAGCTGAAGATCAGCAGATAGAACGCATCGCGCAGATGGCCGTTATAGTCGACCCACTCGGGCCGCACGACGTCGTGGTAAATCGTCAGCGGAGTATCGCCGGTCATGTTGGTTCAATCCTCGAATCGCATCCCATACCGCGCCTTCACCGTCGCGATCGCGTTGAGCACCTCGGTGATGCACTCGTCGCGATAGCGCTCGAGCTCCTTGATGCTGCGCGTGCCCTGCTGTTCGCGGGTGCCGTCGACGACGCGGTCGATCAGCGCATCGGTCAGTTGCGGCGCGACCAGCTTCGTCCACGGCAGTTCGAGCGCGGGGCCGAACTGCTGCATGAAGTGTCGCATGCCCGCGTCGCCGCCCGCCAACGTGTAGGTCAGGAACGTGCCCATGAACGACCAGCGGATGCCCGCGCCGAAGCGGATCGCGTCGTCGATCTCGCCGGTCGTCGCGACGCCTTCGTCGACGAGATGCAACGCCTCGCGCCACAACGCCTCGAGCAGCCGGTCCGCGATGAAGCCCGGCACCTCCTTGCGCACGTGCAGCGGCCGCATGCCGAGCGTGCGATAGATCGTCATCGCCGCTTCGACGGCCTCCGGCGACGTGCGCTCGCCGCCGAGCACCTCGACGAGCGGCAGCAGGTAGACCGGATTGAACGGATGGCCGACCACGCAGCGCTCCGGATGGGTGGCCCGCGCATAGAAGTCGCTCGGCAGCAGCCCGGACGTCGACGACGCGATGATCGCGTCCGGCTTCGCCGCGCGGCTGATCTGCTCGTGCAGCTCGAGCTTCAGCGCTTCGCGCTCGGGCGCGCTTTCCTGGATGAAGTCCGCGTCGGCGACGCACTCCGCGATCGTCGCTGCGAAACGCAGCCGCGCCGGGTCCGCGCCCGGCGCGAGGCCGACGCGCTCCAGCGCGGGCCATGCGTTCGCGACGCTCGCGCGCAGCCGCTCCGGCGCGCCCGGCGCCGGGTCCCACACGACCACGTCGAGACCGTGCGCGAGCGCACGGCAAATCCATCCGCTGCCGATCACGCCGGTGCCGATCGCGGCGAACGTCCTGATGTCGGTCTTCACTGCCATGTCAATGCATCCTTCGAAGCGAGGAAAATCGGACGGCGCGCGCGCAGCTGCGCGCCGCCGCAATGAATCGCTGAACTGCTGAACCGGCGCTCAGGCGAATTCGGTGATCGGGCGGCGCTCGAGCGCGCGCTCGCCGCGCGCCGGCAGGCCGAGCTTGCGACGCCCTTCGGCCGGCGTCAGCACGCGCCCGCCGAGGCGTTCGACGATTTCGCGCGCGCGCTCGACCAGCGTGCCGTTGGTCGCATGGACGCCGCGATCGAGCCAGATGTTGTCTTCGAGGCCGACCCGCACGTGGCCGCCGAGCAGCATCGCCTGCGCGACCATCGGCATCTGCATGCGGCCGATGCCGAAGCCGGCCCAGTGCGCGCCGGGCGGCAGATTGTCGACCATCGCCTTCATCGTGCCGGTGTCGGCCGGCGCGCCCCACGGGATGCCGAGGCACAGCTGGAACAGCGGCGGATCGTCGAGCAGCCCTTCCTTCAGCAGCTGCTTCGCGAACCACAGATGGCCCGTATCGAAGATCTCCAGCTCCGGCTTCACGCCGAGCTCCTGGATGCGCCGCGCGCCGGCGCGCAGCTGCGCGGGCGTCGACACGTAGATGTAGTCGCCGTCGCCGAAATTGAGCGTGCCGCAGTCGAGCGTGCAGATCTCGGGCAGCAGCTCCTCCACGTGCACGAGGCGCGTGAGGCCGCCGACGAGGTCGGTGCCCTGGCCGAAGCGCATCGGATCTTCGCCGGCGCCGATCTCCAGATCGCCGCCCATACCGGCCGTCAGGTTGATGATCACGTCGACGTCGGCCGAGCGGATCCGGTCGACCACCTCGCGGTACAGGTTCGGGTCGCGGCTGCCGCGGCCCGTGTGCGGATCGCGCACGTGGCAGTGCGCGACGGTCGCGCCGGCCTTCGCCGCTTCGATCGCGGCGGCCGCGATCTGCTTCGGCGTGACCGGAATCGCCGGATGCTTGCCGACCGTATCGCCCGCACCGGTGACCGCACAGGTGATGATGACTTCATTGTTCATGCCGCTTGCCCTCGCTTGATTCGGTTCGTGTCGTTCAGTTTCCGCAGTGCCGCGTCACAGGCCGAGATAGGCCTTCACCGCCGGCAGCCCGTCCTTGCCGTCGAACGTCTTGACGCCGGCGAGCCACGCACCGAGCACCTGCGGGTTCTTCTTCAGGTAGGCCTTCGCCGCGTCGGACGGCTTGGTCTTGTTCATCACCGACTGCATCAGCTGGTTCTCCAGCTGCGTCGTGAAGCGCAGGTTCTCGACCAGCTTGCCGGCGTTCGGGCAGCGCGAGATGAAGTCGGAGGCGGTCAGCGTGTACACGCGCGCTTCGCCGTAGTTCGGGCCGAACGCCGCGTCGCCGCCGGCCAGATAGTTCATGCCGATCTGGATGTTCATCGGATGCGGTTCCCAGCCGAGGAACACGACCCACTTCTTCTCGCGGATCGCACGCTCGACCGTCACCAGCATCCCGGCCTCGCTCGACTCGACCAGCTTGAAGCCGCCGAGGCCGTACTGGTTCGTGTCGATCATCTTCTGGATCGTCGCGTTCGCGCTGCTGCCCGGCTCGATCCCGTAGATCTTGCCGTCGAGCTCCGCGCGATGCTTCGCGATGTCGTCGAAGGTCTTCAGGCCGGCCTGGTATTCGTAGCTCGGCACCGCGAGCGTCGCCTTCGCGCCCGACAGGTTCGGCGGCTCGACCACGTTGATCGACTTGCTGTCGAGGAACGGCTGCAGCTGCTTCTGCTGCACCGGCCACCAGTAGCCGAGCGACACGTCGAGCTGCTTGCTCTTCAGGCCGGCGAACGAGATCGGCACCGACGCGATCGTCGTCGTGGGCTTGTAGCCGAGCCCTTCGAACACCGTCGACGCGAGCGCCGTGGTGGACGTGATGTCGGTCCAGCCGATGTCGGCGAAGCGGACGTTGCGGCAGCTCGCCGCCTCCGTCTCGGCCTGCGCGGCAGTCGCGCATGCGCCGGTCGCCAGCACGGCCGCGGCGAACGCGGCGATCTTTGTCGACTTCATGGTCTTCTCTCCCGGTTGGACCGATGTCCGACGGGTTCGCGGAAGTGCGTCCCGGCCTGCATCGTGGGAGTAAAAGTAACGGGCCATATTGCCCGCAAGGCGACCGCCGGCGACCTGTTCTTGACTGTTTGCGACTATGAGTGGAAACCACTACGCGCGCGCAGCGGCTTGTGCGGCGGGGGTTTTACGGCGATCGCGGCGGGCGGGCGGTTGTCCGGATGCGGCGTCGGGACGGTGACGCGGAGGCGCCGCAACGGCGACGCGTCAGCGCCGTACGTCGACGTAGGTTTCGCGGCAGATGGCGCGCAGCGCGTCGACCAGCAGATCGCGCGTCGGCGCATGCGGTTCGGCCGCGCGCGTGAACAGCGCGATCGGCGGCAGCGTCCAGACCAGCGAGTAAGGCACGATCGCGACGCCCGCGATGCGCACCATTTCCTCGGCGATATCGGCCGGCACGATCGACACCGCATCGTCGCTCGACGCGATCATTTCGCCGATCAGCTTCGACGAGTAGCTCTCGACGATCGGCACCGGCGGCGCGATGCCGGCCGACAGGAACAGGTCGGTCACCTGCTCGCGCATCGGCGTGTGCGGCGCGCCGAGAATCCAGTCGAGCGCGCGCAGCCTCTCCCAGTCGAGCGGCATGCGGGCCAGCTTCGCGGCCAGACGCCGGCTCGCGATCATCCGCGGCTGCTGCTGATACAGCACTTCGAACGACACCTGGCCGAGATCGATCGCCGACGACGCGCGGCCGATCACCAGATCGACGCTGTGATCCTTCAGCTGCAGCAGCAACTGGTCGCTGGTGCCCTCGTGGATCGTCACGGTCAGACGCCGCTCCATCCCCGCCTGCAGCCGCTTGAGCGCCGCGGACAGCATCTGGCCCGAAATGAACGGGATCACGCCGATGTGCAGGTGGGCCGCATGGCCGGCCGCCACCGCCTCCATTTCGTGGGCCAGATGCTCGAGGTCCTTCAGCATCGCCTTCGCGCGCTCCAGCACGACCGCGCCGAGCGCGGTCGGCCGCATCCCGCGCGACGAGCGCTCGAACAGCGGCGTGCCGAACATGCTCTCCAGCTCGGACAGCGCGTTGGTCACGGCCGGCTGGCTGCTGGCCATGTGCTCCGCGACGCGCGTCAGCGAGCCGTGCTGCTGGATCTGCAGCAACAGCATCAGATGCCGCATCTTCAGCCGCGCGCCGAGGCGCCGGACCACGTCGTTTGCGTCGAATGTCACCTTGGGACCGCCGCACTATCAGGAAAAAGTGATGGCCCGATATTAAAACAGAATCATCTCCTTATGGCCGATCCCTAGAATGGCCGTCATCGATCGCGTCGGGACTGGCCTGACGCACCTGCCCGGACCCAAAACATGAAACAGACAGAGACTCAGCAGCAAGCCGCGTACGACTATCACGAGTTTCCGACGCCGGGGAAGATCTCGGTCGTCGCCAGCAAGCCGCTCGTGACGCAGCGCGATCTGGCGCTGGCTTACACGCCGGGAGTCGCGAGCGTCTGCGAGTCGATCGCCGCCGAACCGCTGAACGCGCATCGCTTCACGAGCCGCGGCAATCTGGTGGGCGTGATCACCAACGGCACGGCGGTGCTGGGTCTGGGCAACATCGGCGCGCTCGCGTCGAAGCCGGTGATGGAAGGCAAGGCCGTGCTGTTCAAGAAGTTCGCCGGGATCGACGTGTTCGACATCGAGATCAACGAGACCGACCCGGACAAGCTGGTCGACATCATCGCCGGCCTCGAGCCGACCTTCGGCGGGATCAACCTCGAGGACATCAAGGCGCCCGAGTGCTTCACCGTCGAGCGCAAGCTGCGCGAGCGCATGAAGATTCCGGTGTTCCACGACGACCAGCACGGCACCGCGATCACCGTCGCGGCCGCGTTCATCAACGGGCTGAAGGTGGTCGGCAAGTCGATCTCGGACGTGAAGGTCGTGACCTCGGGCGCCGGCGCGGCCGCACTCGCCTGCCTCGACCTGCTCGTCGACCTCGGGCTGCCGATCGAAAACGTGTGGGCGACCGACATCGAAGGCGTCGTCTACCGCGGCCGCACCACGCTGATGGACCCGGCCAAGGAGCGCTTCGCGCAGGAAACCGATGCGCGCACGCTGGCCGAGGTGATCGGCGGCGCCGACATCTTCCTCGGCCTGTCGGCCGGCGGCGTGCTGAAGCCGGAGATGCTGAGCGCGATGGCCGCGCGCCCGCTGATCCTCGCGCTCGCGAATCCGACGCCGGAGATCTTCCCGGAGCTCGCGCATGCGACCCGCGACGACGTCGTGATCGCGACCGGCCGCTCGGATTTCCCGAACCAGGTCAACAACGTGCTGTGCTTCCCGTACATCTTCCGCGGCGCGCTCGACGTGGGCGCGACCACGATCACGCGTGAAATGGAAATCGCCGCGGTCCACGCGATCGCCGGTCTCGCGCAGGAAGAACAGAGCGACATCGTCGCGGCGGCCTATGGCGGCGACGAGGTGTCGTTCGGCCCGCAATACCTGATTCCGAAGCCGTTCGACCCGCGCCTGATCGTCCGTATCGCGCCGGCGGTGGCGAAGGCCGCGATCGAAGGCGGCGTCGCGACGCGCCCGCTCGCCGACCTCGACGCGTACGTCGAGCAGCTGCAGCAGTTCGTCTATCACTCGGGCGCGTTCATGAAGCCGCTGTTCGCGGCCGCGCGCCAGCTGGTGCGCGACGGCGGCAAGGCGCGCATCGTGTTCACCGAGGGCGAGGACGAACGCGTGCTGCGCGCGGTGCAGGTGATCGTCGACGAGAAGCTCGCGCGTCCGATCCTGGTCGGTCGCCCCGAGGTGCTGCTCGCGCGCATCGAGCGCTTCGGGCTGCGCCTGCGGCTCGGCCAGGACGTCGAGGTCACCAATCCGGAATACGACGAGCGCTTCCCGCAGTACTGGACGACGTATTGGGAACTGCGTTGCCGCGACGGCATCTCGAAGGAGATGGCGCGCGTCGAGATGCGCCGGCGCCTGACGCTGATCGGCGCGATGATGGTGCGGCTCGGCGATGCGGACGGGATGATCTGCGGGACCGTCGGCGAATATCACAACCACCTGCGCTTCGTCGACGAAGTGATCGGCAGGAAGCCCGATGCGTCGACCTACGCGGCGATGAACATCCTGCTGCTGAACCAGCGGACCGTCGCGCTCGTCGATACGCACGTCAACGACAACCCCGATGCGGAGCAGATCGCCGAATTCACGATCGCGGCGGCGCGCCAGATGGAATGGCTGAACCTGACGCCGAAGGTCGCGCTGCTGTCGCGTTCGAACTTCGGGTCGGGGAGCGCGGCGTCGGGCGCGAAGATGCGCAACGCGCTGGAGATCATCCGCGCGCAGGCGCCGGACATCCAGGCCGACGGCGAGATGCACGGCGACTGCGCGCTCGACGAGTCGCTGCGCTTGCGGCTGCTGCCGATGTCGCCGCTCAAGGGTGCGGCAAACCTGCTCGTGTGCCCGAACGTCGACGCCGGCAACATCGCGTACAACCTGCTCAAGACCGAAGCGGGCAGCAACGTCGCGGTCGGGCCGTTCCTGCTCGGCGTCAATGCGCCGGTGAACATCCTCACGTCGAGCGCGACCGTGCGGCGGATCGTGAACATGACCGCGCTGACGGTGATCGAGGCGAATCGCAACGCGGCGGCGTAACGACCACGGACGAGGGGCGGCCGAGGCGGCCCCTCGTCCGGTGCTGCGCACCGCCCGTTGCGCTTATACGATGCGCTCCAGCGCAGCGGCGAAGCGCGCCACCGCCGCATCGACGTCATGCAGCTTGTCGAGGCCGAACAGGCCGATGCGGAAGGTCTTGAAGTCGGCCGGCTCGTCGCATTGCAGCGGCACGCCGGCCGCGATCTGCACGCCCACGTCGGCAAACTTCTTGCCGGAACGGATCCCGTCGTCGTCGGTATAGCTGACGACCACGCCCGGCGCCTCGAAGCCTTCGGCCGCCACGCTGCGAAACCCCTTCTGCGCGAGCAACGCGCGAATCCGCGCGCCGAGCTCGAGCTGCTCGGCCTTCACCTTGTCGAAGCCGTACGCCTGTGTTTCGGCGATGACGTCGCGCAGCGTCGCGAGGCTGTCGGTCGGCATCGTCGCGTGATACGCGAAGCCGCCGTTCTCGTACGCCTCCATGATCTGCAGCCACTTGCGCAGATCGCACGCGAAGCTGGTGCTGGTGGTCGCGTCGATCCGCTCGCGCGCCAGCGCGCCGAGCATCACCAGTCCGCAGCCGGGCGAGGCGCTCCAGCCCTTCTGCGGCGCGCTGATCAGCACGTCGACGCCGGTCGCCTCCATGTCGACCCACACCGTGCCGGACGCGATGCAATCGAGCACGAACATCCCGCCGACCGCATGCACGGCGTCCGCCACCGCGCGCAGATACGCGTCGGGCAGCATCATGCCGGAGGCGGTCTCGACGTGCGGCGCGAACACGAGATCCGGCTTGTGCTCGCGAATCGCGGCGACCACTTCGTCGAGCGGCGCAGGCGCATAGGCGGCCTGCCGGCCCGGCTCGACCGGACGCGCCTTCAGCACGATCGCTTCGGACGGAATGCCGCCCATCTCGAAGATCTGCGACCAGCGGAAGCTGAACCAGCCGTTGCGGATCACGAGGCATTTGCGGTTGGTCGCGAACTGCCGCGCGACGGCCTCCATGCCGAAGGTCCCGCTGCCCGGCACGATGGCGACGGCCTTCGCGTGGTAGACCTGCTTCAACGCAGCGGAAATGTCGCGCATCACGTGCTGGAAGCGCTGCGACATGTGATTGATCGACCGGTCGGTGTACACCACCGAATATTCGAGAAGCCCGTCGCGGTCGACATCGGGAAGTAATCCTGGCACGTTCGCCTCCGGTAAAGAATCTGGCATGGGATGAGCGCGCGCGGCATCCGGGCGGACGCCGCCGCTGCAATGCAACATCGGATGACGGTTGCATCGACGACGACCGATTCTAGCGAAAGCCGCTGCGCTTGGTACGACGGGGCGCGGAGGCGCGCTGCGCGTTGCCGCGCCGCTCGCCTACCTCGGCCACCGCCAGCTCGGCTCCGACAGATGTTCGGCGAAGAAGTCGGACAGCGCGGCGATCTTCGCCGGTCGGGCGCGCGCGGAAGGCGTGATGAAGTACAGGCCGCCCTTGGTGAGCGACCAGTCGGTCAGGATCGCTTCGAGCCGGCCGTCGGCCAGATATTCGCCGGCGATGAACTCCGGCAGCTCGCCGATCGCGAGCCCTTCGAGCAGCGTCGGCAGCAGCGCGTCGGAATTCGTCACGCGCAGCGGCCCGTCCGGCAGGATCGGTTCTTCTTCGCCGGCGTCGTTCGTGAAGCGCCACACGTCGCTGTGCGCGCGGTACGCATACGACAGGCATGCGCGCCCGGCCAGATCGCGCGGATGCGTCGGCCGGCCTTCGCGCGCCAGATAGGCCGGCGACGCGACCACGTATTGCGTCACCGCGCACAGGCGCCGCGCGACCAGCGACGAATCGGGCAGCGCGGCGATCCGCAGCGCGGCATCGAAACCGTCGGCGATCAGATCGACCGACGCATCCGACAGATGCAGGTCGATCGACACTTCCGGATAGGCGCGAAAGAACGCCGGCAACAGCGGCGCGACCCAACGCAGGCCGAACGACATCGGCACCGCGAGCCGCACGAGCCCGCGCGGCTGCACGGCCATCTCACGCGCGGCGCTCTCCGCTTCTTCCGCGTGGCGATACATGTCGCCCGCCTTTTCGCACAAGGTCCGGCCGAACTCGGTGAGCGCGAGCTGCCGCGACGTGCGGTTGAAGAGCCGCCCGCCGAGCCGGTCTTCCAGGCGCGCGACGCCGCGCGACACGGTCGCCACCGACACGCCCATCGAGCGGGCCGCCGCCGCGAACGAGCCCTCCTCGGCGACCTTCGCGAACATTGCGAGCCCCTCGAAGTCAGGCAATCTGGCCATTTCCCCTCATCTTTTCATTTATGCAACGTTGGCTTGCAATCAATTCTATTTCGAAAGCCTGGGTGCGTCGATATTCTCCTTGCATCGCAGCACGTAACACGAACCCACTCATCCAGATATCGAAAGGAGAAGCACCATGGCACGCAAGCTCGACAACAAGATCGCACTCGTCACCGGTGGCACCAGCGGGATCGGCCTCGCGACCGCCCAGCGCTTCGCCGCGGAAGGCGCGCACGTCTACGTGACCGGCCGCCGTCAGGCCGAACTCGACGCCGCGGTCGGCTCGATCCGCGACAACGGCGGCAGCGCGACCGGCGTGCGGATCGACTCGACGAAGCTCGACGAACTCGACGCGCTGTACGCGCAGATCGGCGAAGAACGCGGCCGCCTCGACGTGCTGTTCGCGAACGCGGGCGGCGGCTCGATGCTGCCGTTCGGCAGCATCACCGAAGAGCACTTCGACGACACGTTCGATCGCAACGTGAAAGGCGTGCTGTTCACGGTGCAAAAGGCGTTGCCGCTGCTCGCCGACCGCGCGTCGGTGATCCTCACCGGCTCGACGGCAGCCAGCGCCGGCACCGCGGCGTTCAGCGTGTATGCGGCGTCGAAGGCCGCGGTACGCTCGTTCGCACGCAACTGGATTCTCGACCTCAAGGAGCGCGGCATCCGCGTGAACACGATCAGCCCCGGTGCGACGCGTACGCCGGGCCTGCTCGACCTCGCCGGCCAGGACGCCGCGCAGCGTCAGGGGCTCGCCGACTATCTGGCTTCGCTGATTCCGATGGGGCGCCTCGGCGAACCCGAGGAAATCGCGGGCGCTGCGCTGTTCCTCGCGTCGGACGATGCGAGCTTCGTGAACGGCATCGAGCTGTTCGTCGACGGCGGTCAGCAGCAGATCTGAACATGATGAGGCTGCAGCGGTTAGACCGGCGGCACGCGCCACGCCGAGACGCCGGTCAGCGCTGCCGCCGCGCGCCGGGGCCTCATCCGCCTCGGAAATTTCGCGACCGTCTACAACACGCAATTCGGCGAGCTGCCGTCGGCGACCGCACGCCGAGCGTTTCGCGGGCCAGTCGACGCATTCGCTGTACCGCCTGATCCCGCTGAACTTCGATCTCGTCGCCCGCTTCTCGGTCGAGCGGCTGCAGCGGCCGTCGCACGAAAATACGCGGAGCGCCGCGCAAACCCGCGATAATCCAGTGTCGAGCGTCCGGCGCGCGCTGCGCCCCGCTCGCCGCCCGGCCTTCATCCGATTCGACGCGACCCCGCGATGCCCGAGGATTTCCACTTCCTGTTGCTGCCCGGCTTCTCCGCGCTCGGCTTCATGTCCGCGGTCGAACCGCTGCGGGTCGCTAACCGGTTCCGCACCGAGCTGTACCGCTGGCACGTGATCAGCGCGGACGGCGCACCCGTCGCCGCGAGCAACGGCATCCCGGTGGCGGCCGAGGCCGCCTATGCGGACGTCGGGCAGGTCGACACGGTGTTCGTCGTCGCCGGCTTCGATCCGCTCGCCTGCTACGACCGCGCGCTCGCCGACTGGCTGCGCCGCCAGCACCGGCACGGCGCGACGCTCGGCGGCATCGACACCGGCAGCTTCGTGCTCGCGGAAGCCGGGCTGTTCGACGCGTCGCAAACGCTGACGCTGCACTGGGAGGCGCTCGCCGCGTTCCGCGAGCGTTACCCGCGCCTGAACGCGACGCAGGAGCTGTTCGAGATCGACGAGCGGCGCATCACCTGCGCGGGCGGCACCGCGTCGATCGACATGATGCTCGACCTGATCGGCCGGCGGCACGGCGCCGATCTCGCCGCGGCGATCTCCGAGCAGTTCGTCGTGAGCCGCATCCGGCAGCGCTCGGACAGCCAGCGCCTCGAGATCGCCGCGCGCTACGGCGTGCACAACCGCAAGCTGATCCAGGTGATCGATTCGATGCAGCGGCACATGGAGACGCCGCTCGGCTCCGACGCGCTCGCGCAGGAGGTGTCGATCACCCGACGCCAGCTCGAACGGCTGTTCAGCGCGACGCTGAACGACACGCCGACGCGCTTCTATCTGAACCTGCGGCTCGATCGCGCCCGCGAGCTGCTGCAGCAGACCGACATGAGCATCACGTCGGTGTGCGTCGCGTGCGGGTTCGAATCGCCGTCGCATTTCTCGCGCACGTACCGCACGCGCTTCGGCGTGAGCCCGCGCAGCGACCGCGGCGGCCTCGCGCCGAAGCGCTGAGCGATGCGGGGCGCGGCACGAACCGATGCGTTGCCGTGCGCCGCGGCGACGGCCGTCAGTTCCCGTACATGTCGAAGTCGAAGTACTTCGACTCGATCTTGCGATACGTGCCGTCGCTGCGAATCTGCGCGATCGCGCGATTCAGCGCGTCGCGCAGGTCGGTATCGGCCTTGCGCACGCCGATCGCGTCGCCGTTGCCCATGATCCGCGGATCGAACACGACGCCGCCCGCGAACGAGAAGCCCTTGCCGCGCGGCGTCGCCAGGAAGCCGAGCTGGCCCTGCACCGCATCCATCAGCACGCCGTCGATGCGCCCCGTCACGAGGTCCGCATACGCCTGGTCGTAGCTCGGGTACGGCACGACCTCGACCTTCGCCGGCGCCCATTTCTCGCGCGCATAGGTCTCCTGGATCGTCCCCTGTTCGACCGCGATGCGCTTGCCGGCGAGCTTCGCCGCGTCGGGCAGCAGCCCGGCGCCCGTGCGGGCGATCAGGCGCGTCTGGTTGCGGTACAGGCGGTCGGTGAAGTCGATCTGCTGGCGGCGCTGTTCGGTCGCGGCCATCGACGACAGGATCACGTCGAACTTGCGCGCCTGCAGGCCCGGAATCAGTCCGTCGAAGCTGCTCGACACCCACACGCATTTCGCGTTCAGCTTCGCGCACAGCGCATTGCCGAGGTCGACGTCGAAGCCCTGCACGCTGCCGTCGGTCGCGGTCGATTCGAACGGCGGATAGGTCGGGTCCACGCCGATGCGGATCGTCGTCCACTCCTTCGCCGACGCCAGCGTCGCGAAGGCCATCGTGGCGGCGGAAAGCAGGATCGTGATGCGGGTCTTGTTCTTCATGGTCAGGCTCCGTTCGGGTGGGCAAGCTGGGGCATGCGCGGGCCGTGCGTCAGCTCGGGAATTCGCCGCGCCGGAAATCGTTCGACAGTTCGAGCGCGTCGGCCATCTCGCCGACGGTCACGGGCTTGATCGGCGCGCGGATCCGGTAGTGGCCCACGTCGCCAACGTCGCGCCGCTGCACGTCGGCGATCAGTTCGCCGACCGTCGCGCCGCACCAGCGCCCCTGGCACGGCCCCATTCCACAGCGCGTGAACGCCTTCATCTGGTTCGGCCCCGGACAGCCGAGCGCCGCGAGGCCGCGTATTTCGGCGGCCGTGATCTCCTCGCAGCGGCATACGATGGTGTCGCCGTCGGGGCGGCGCAGCATGGCGGGCGGCGTATAGAGCGCATCGAGCAGAGGACGCACGGCGAGATGACGGCGCCGCGCACGCAGCAACGGGCGCTCGCGTTCGGCCTGCGCGTGCCGATCGAGCACGCCGAGCGCGGCAGCAACGTCGAGCGCGGCGACTTCGCCCGCCAGTGCCGCGGCCTGCGCGCCGCCGATGCCGGCGCCGTCGCCGGCAATCCAGACCGGCGCGACGCTGCTGCGGCCGCGCGCGTCGCATTGCGGCCGCCAGCATGCCGCGCGTCCGTCCCATTCATGCGCGCAGCCGAGCGCGCGCGCGAGCTGCGTCGACGGAATCACGCCCTGGTGCAGCAGCACGAGCGACGTGTCGAGCGAATGCGCGATGCCGTGCGCGTCGCGAAAGTGGATGGCTTGCGCGCGGCCGTCGCCGTCGATCCGCACGTCGGTCGCGCCGCGATGAACCGCGATGCCCGCATCGCGCACCGCACGCAGCATGCGCCAGCCCTTGAGCAGATAGTCGGCGCCGCGCAGCGCCGGCAGCGCGTGCGGAAGCGCACGGCGCCACGCATCGCGCGGCGTCGTGTCGACCAGCGCGCGCACGCGCCTGCCCGCGTTCAGCAATTGCGCCGCGAACAGCCACAGCAGCGGGCCGCTGCCGGCGAGCACGGTGTCGGCCGACGGCGCGAGCCCCGACGATTTCAGCAACGACTGCGCGGCGCCGACGCCCATCACGCCCGGCAGCGTCCAGCCCGGTATCGGCCACGGCCGCTCCTGCGCGCCGGCCGCGATCAGCACCGCGCGCGCGCCGATTTCGAGCGTGCCGCCCGACGGACCGCTTCGCGTCAGCATCGCGACCGGCTCCGGCTCCAACGCCACCTGCCATACCGTGCTGCGCGGCAGATAACGCGCGCCGCTCGCATGCAACGCGTCGAGAAGCGGCCGGCCGGCGACGTAATCCCTGCCGAGCCAGCGCGCGAGTTCGGCAGGCGCGGCCGCGACGTTGCGATAGATCTGGCCGCCGGCCGCCGTGCCTTCGTCGGCGACCACGACCGACAGCCCCGCCTTGCACGCGGCGGCGGCCGCGGCCATCCCGGCCGGCCCGGCGCCGACGATCAGCAGATCGCACTGGCTGCGCGTCATGCGAGCCTCGCGCGGCCATGCATCGCACGCACCTGCATCCCGTCGCGCACGGGCGTCATGCAGCCCTGCACGTTCGGCACGCCGTCGATGTCGACGAGACAGTCGAAGCACACGCCCATCATGCAGAACGGGCCGCGCGGCGCGCCGCCGACGGCGCTGGCGCGGCACGCGAGCACGCCCGCGGCGAGCAACGCGGCGGCGACGCTGTAGTGCGCGGGCACGTCGTGCGGCGTGCCGTCGATATGGATGCGCACGCGCTCGCGCGTCGCGGCGGCGGGAACGATGGATTCAAACATGCCGGTGCTCCGGGGGCGCGGCGAAGCGCGCGGTGTTGAAGGCGGACAGGTCGGCCGGTGCGGCGTCGCCTGCGATCCAGGGCGCGACGAGGTCGGCATGCGCGGCCGCGAGCGTCACGCCGCTGTGGCAGATCGCGACGAACGCGCCGGGATGCGTAGTCGACGCTTCGTACACGGGCAGCCCGTCGGGCGTCATGATGCGCAGCGCGCCCCAGGCGCGGACGATGCGCGCATGCGCGAGCACCGGAAACGCGGTGCGTGCGCGGCGTGCGATGTCGACCATCGCGGCACGTGTCTGGCCGTCGTCGAAGCCGACGTCTTCCGCCGAATCGCCGAGCAGCACCGAGCCTTCTGGCGTCTGACGCACGACCAGCGTCGGATAGTCGAGAAACGGCGCGAGCCGTTCGGTGACCATGATCTGGCCGCGCAGCGGCGCGATCGGCGCGTGCATGTCGACCATCGGCGCGAGGCGTGCATTGTCGAGTCCGGCCGCGAGCACGATGCGCCCGGCTTCGAGACGGCCTTCGCGCGTGTCGATCTCGAAGCGCCCGGCACGCGGACGGATCTCGTTCACCGGGTTGCGCGGCAGATAGACGCCGCCGCTTTGCACGAACGCCTGCAGCATCGCGCGCAGCGTATAGAGCGGATTCGCATGGCCGTCGTTCGGCGACCACAGCGCGCCGGCGAGCGCAGCGGACGCCGCGGGGATCCGTCTGCGCAGCGCGGCCGCATCGAGCACTTCGTACGACAGCGCCGCGTCCTGCCGATGCAGCGACTCGAGCAGCGCGGTCGCGCTCGCGAGTTCGTCGGCGTGCTCGAACAGTTCGATGCCGCCGGGGCGTTCGAAACCGCAGTTCACGCCGGTTTCTCGCTGCAGCTGCGCCGCGAAGGCATGCCAGCGCTCCGACGATTCGCGCGACCAGCGCGCATACGGCAGGCAGCGCCCGCCCTTGCCCTGCACCCAGACGAGCCCGAAGTTGCCGCGGGCCGCGCGAAACGCGATGTCGTCGCCGTCGCACACGGCGACGCGCTTGCCGGCGCGTGCGATGCCCCACGCGAGCGCCATGCCGACGAGGCCGCCGCCAGCGACGACGACGTCGAAGCCGCGCGTGCTCATGTGCGGCTCCGCGGCGAGCCGGTCGGTCGATGCGTGTTATGGGCCATGTCGGCGCGGTTCCTTGCGTATATATCGTTGATGAACCGATGTTCGGGCAGGCAAAATAGGCTGTCCAATACAGCTTGATCAACGACCCATAATCCAGTGTTATGACCACGCCATCCCTGAGAATCCGGCAGATCGAAGCGTTCCGCGCGGTGATGCAACGCCATACCGTCACGCGCGCGGCGCGCGATCTGCATATCTCGCAGCCGGCCGTGAGCCGGCTGATCGCCGATCTCGAGGATCGCGTCGGCTTCGTGCTGTTCGAGCGCCAGCAGGGACGCTTCACGCCTACCGCGCAGGCGCGCGTGCTGTACGAGGAGGTCGAGCGCGCGTTCGTCGGGCTCGATCGCGTCGCGCAGGCCGCCGAGCAGATCCGCGCGATGCGGCGCGGCACGCTGCGCGTGGCCGGCTCGCCGGCCGTCGCGCTCGACCTGCAGCCGGAACTCGTCACGCGTTTCTCGCACGCGCATCCGGGCGTCGACATCACGCTGCTCGCGCACAGCGCGTCCACCGTGGTCGACAAGGTCGCGTCGGGCCAGTGCGACGTCGGCTTGATCGCGGAGCCGGTCCCGCATCCGGCGGTGCGCACCGAGCGTCTCGCGGAAGGCGCGATGTGCTGCATCGTGCCGCGCGGGCACCGGCTCGCGCGCAAGCGCGTGGTGCGGCCGGCCGATCTGAGCGGCGAGTCGTTCATCTCGTTTCCGCCGAGCTTCGACGCGCGCAGCGCGATCGACCGCTTGTTCGTCGAGGCCGGCGTGTCGCGCGTGCTGTCGATCGAGGCGCAGCTGTCGCAGACGATCGTCGCCTTCGTCGCGAACGGCGCCGGCGTCGCGCTGATCGATCCGGTGACGGCGGCCTTTGCCGGGCATCGCGTGGCCGTGAAGCCGTTCGAGCCGGCCGTGCCCGATCACTTCTATCTGGTGACGTCCGCGTCGCAGCCGCTGTCGATGCTCGGCGATGCATTCTGTGTGGAGTTGCGCGATGCCTTCGCGCGGATGCGCGATCGACGCGGCGAATGAACGAGGCAGAAGGCGAACGCTAGCGATCGCGCAGCCAGTGCGCGCACGGCATGCGCACGCGGCCCGCGCCGGGCAGGCCCGTCATTCCGGATAGAATCGTCGTCCATCCACTTCCGCGATACGGTGCGCCGCCATGACCGACCTTTCCCGCTCCGCCGATACGCTCACGCCCGCACGCGTCACGACCGCCTTCGATCTGCCGGGCCACACGACCGTCCGCTCGCTCGGCGTCGCGCAGGGCATCATCGTGCGTTCGCGCTCGATCGTCGGCTCGTTCGGCGCGGCGCTGCAGACCATCTTCGGCGGCAACATCACGCTCTATACGTCGCTGTGCGAGAAGGCGCGCGAGCAGGCATTCGAGAAGATGCTCGCGGATGCGCGCAAGCTCGGCGCGAACGCGATCGTCGCGATGCGCTACGACTCGACCGAGATCGGCTCGGGCGTCACCGAAGTGATCTGCTACGGCACCGCGGTGTGCGTGACGCCCGATGCGTGACGCGCATCACCGGTCGCGTTCGAGCGACTTCATGCCGGTCAGCTGAGGAAACAGGCGCATCCACGCGAGCGCGACCGCGATCGTCGCCGTGCCGCCGACGACGATCGCCGCCGGCGCACCCCACCATGCGGCCGTCACGCCCGATTCGAATTCGCCGAGCTGGTTCGACGTGCCGATGAACAGCGAATTCACCGCGCTCACGCGCCCGAGCATGTCGTCCGGCGTGCGCAGCTGCACGAGCGACAGACGCACGACGACGCTCACCACGTCCGACGCGCCCAATGCCGCGAGCGCGACGAGCGACAGCGCGAAATGCCGCGACAGGCCGAACACGATCGTCGCGATGCCGAACGCGATCACGCCGCCGAACATCGCGCGGCCCGGCCGCACGTCGAGCGGAAAGCGCGTGAGCCACAGCGTGCCCGCGAGCGCGCCGACGGCCGGCGCCGCGCGCAGCGCGCCGAGCCCCCACGGCCCGACCTGCAGGATGTCGCGCGCATAGATCGGCAACAGCGCGGTCGCGCCGCCGAACAGCACGGCGAACAGGTCGAGCGACAGCGCGCCGAGGATCGCCGGCTCGCGCCGGATGAACGCGATGCCCGAGAACACCGAACGCAGCGTGACCGGCTCGCGCGCGGGCGGCGCGCTGCGCAGCGGGATGGTGCCGCTGAGCACCGCGGCAATCGCGAACGCGACGGCGCTCGTGCCGAACGCGGCCGGTGCGCCAACGCCGTACAGCAGGCCGCCGAACGCCGGCCCGAGAATCTGCGCGGCCTGATTGGCCGAGGTGGACAGCGCGGTCGCGCGCGGCAGGTCGCCGCGCGGCACGACGGCCGGCAGCAGCGACGACACCGAAGGCGATTCGAACGCGCGCGCGGTGCCGACGAGCGCGGCGAGCGCATAGACGCCCGGCGCCGTCAGCCAGCCGCGGGCCGCGCCGAGCAGGAACACGCCGGCAGCCAGCGCCTCGACGCTCTGACAGATCGTCGCGATGCGCCGCCGGTCGTAGCGGTCGGCCACCTGCCCGACGACGAGCGTCAGCGCGAACATCGGCACGAACTGCGCAAGCCCGACGAGGCCGAGCGCGAACGCGCTGTGCGTGAGCGTATAAACGTACCAGCCGATCGCGACCGACAGGATCTGGAACGCTAGGGACGACGTCACGCGCGTCCCCCAGAAACGCTGGAACGGCGCATGACGGAACAGATTCGCCGGTAGCGGCGACGGCGGAGCGGATTCGGGTAACGGGGTGGTCATCGGGTCATCGGCGGGTGATCGACGGGATAGCGTCGTGTCGCCGGCAGGCGATCGGCGCGACACGGCGCGTGTCGAACCGCGATGATATCGTCAAGTGCCGCGACCGCGCTCGGCAGGCGCTTGGCACACGCATGCCGCGCGCGGCGCCCTATCGCAACAAGAGTCGCAACAAGAATCGCGACAAAAAAAAGCGCGAACCGCAGTTCGCGCGAAAGAGAGACCTCGCTGAAGACGTCGAATGAACTACCCTGCCGGGCTCAGAACGAATGCCGCATCCCGATCCGCACGTCGGCCTGCGTCTGCGTGGTCGACGGCGTGAAGCTGTAGCCGATCACCGCGTCGACGCCCTGCGACGCGCGCAGGTAATCGCCGGAGATGTACACGTCGGTGCGCTTCGACAGCAGGTAGTGCAGGCCGGCCGTGCCCTGGTTCCAGTGGTGGCCCTCGAAGCGCGTGTGCTGGTAGCCGGCGATGAAGCTGAGCGCCGGCGTGAACTGGTACAAGCCGCCGCCTTCGTAGACCTGCATGTGCGACGACTGGCCGAAGCCCTTGATCGTCGTGTACGAGAAGTTCGCGTCGAGCGACAGCTTGCCGATCGTGTAGCTCGTGCCGATGCCGAACGTGCCCTGGCTGTCGACGTCCATCGCCGTGTTCGCGAACAGGTCGGTGCGCGCGCCGGTGGCCGGATCGACGGTGACCGTCTGCTGGCCGAGGAACGTATGCGTGCCGATCATCGCGTACGGGTCGAACGCATAGATGCCGTTCGGGTTGTTCAGGCGCGTGTACGCGGCGCCGATCGAGAAGTCGCCCTTCGTGAAGCTCGCGCCCGCGCTCCACGCGCTGTTGCGATGGAAGTTGCCGGCGACGTTGCCGAACGAGTACATCGCGCCGAACTTGAAGCCGCTCAGGTCGTTCGACAGGAACTTCACCGAATTCGGCAGGCGGTCGCCGTTGAACCGGTCGAAGTCGCCCTGGTGGATCGCATAGCCGCTGCCCCACGCCGAGATGTTGTAGATCGATACGAGTTCGTTCGTGATGTCGAGCTGGTTGCCGAACGACAGCGTGCCCCAGTCGTTCTGCAGCCCGACATAAGCCTGCCGGCCGAATTCGGCGCCGCCGAAGCCGAGTTGCCCGTTGCCGAGGTGGAAACCGCTCTCGAGCGCGAACACCGCCTTCAGGCCGCCGCCGAGATCTTCCGTGCCCTTCAGGCCGAAGCGGTTCCCGTAGGAGACGCCGTCGTCGAACTTCACCACGTGCGAGCCGCCCGTGTTGTTCACGTACGTGATGCCGGCGTCGAGAATCCCGTACAGCGTCACGCTGCTCTGCGCGTGGCCGATGGTGGGAATGCAGGCCGCGCACGCGAGCGCGGCGGCTACGGCAACTTTCGTTTGCTTCATTGTCGACTACCCCCTGAACCGTTCGATGGAAGGAATCTTGGCTGGCGCGCGCCGCATTGCGCTGGCTGATTCGAATTCGGTACTCCTCTGGCTTCGCTATTACGTATTCCGCAATAACGCAGCCATTGGCAAAAAGTACAAACCCATATTTCGGCTCACCCGTCTGAAGGCGACAACAAATAGTCTCGTTGCGACCGTTCGGGAAAACACGGAGACGGACGGCGCGGCCGAAAACCGGCCGCCCGAGAGCCCGTCAGCGCGCGTCGAGCGCCGCGCGCACGGCCGGCAGCGCGGGCGCGCCGGCCGCCGTCGTCACGCCGTCGAGCCAGCGCTCGGCCAGCGATGGGTCAGCTTTCAGCACGTGCTGCGCCGCGACGGCGGGGGGCGTCTTGTGGTCGAGCATGTCGGCGATCATGCGGTTCTCGACGTCGACGGAGAACGTCATCTGCCGGAACAGCCGCGCTAGGTTCGCGCACTGGCCGGCAAAGCCCGCGCGCGTCACGGTGTTGACGGTCGCGCCGCCGTAGTTCGGCCCGAAGTACGCGTCGCCGCCCGACAGGTAGGTCAGATGGAACTTGGTGTTCATCAGGTGCGGCTCCCACGCGAGGAACACGATCCAGCGCTTGTCGCGCACCGCGCGCTCGACCTGCGTGAGCATCCCCGTCTCGCTCGATTCGACCAGCGACCAGTTCGCCGCGCCCAGCGCATGATCGGCCAGCATCCGCTTGATGTTCTGGTTCGCGGGCGCGCCCGGCTCGATCCCGTAGATCTTGCCGCCGAACTGGTCCGCGTGGGCCGCGAGATCGGCGAACGTGTGCACGCCGGCCGCCGCCACGTAGTCGGGCACCGCGAGCGTGAATTTCGCACCGCTCAGGTTCGCGTGCAGCACGTCGATCGCCTTCTCGTCGACGAACGGCTTCACGAGCGGCGCCTGCGCGGGCATCCAGTTGCCGAGGAACACGTCGACCTGCCCTTTCTTCAGCCCCTGGTACGTGATCGGCACCGACAGGTTCGCCACGTCCTGGCGGTAGCCGAGCGCCTTCAGCACCACGCCGGCCATCGCGTTGGTCGCGTCGATGTCGGTCCAGCCGGGCGCCGCCATCTTCACGTCGCGACACGTCTGCGCGTCGGCGGCGTGCGCGGGCTGCAGCGCCGTCGCCGCGACGCAGGCGGCTGCGGCGAGCGCCGTGCCGAGTCTGCGGATTGCTGCATTGCATTGCCGTTTCATGAGTCGGTTCCTCCGTCGTTCGTCAGTGTGCGCGATGTATGCGTTCAGCGGCCGACGCGCGGAAAGCGCGCCATCGCTTCGAGCGTGTCGAGTTCGATGTGATTGCGCATGTAGCGCTGGCTCGCGTCGGTGAACGGCTGCCAGTCCCATGCGTGGATGCGGCCCTGCGTCGTCGCCGCGTAATGGAAGCGCCGGCGCCGCTGGCTCGCGCGCACCTGCGCGTCGAGCTCCGTCAGGTTCCAGCGCCGCGCGGCCTCCGCGCGCAACGCGGCGAGCGCCTCCGCCGCTTCGGGCAGGCCGGCCAGGTTCATGCGCTCGTGCGGATCGTCGGCGAGGTTGTACAGCTGGTCGGGGTCGGCCGCGCACTGCACGTACTTCCAGTCGCCGCGGCGAATCATCACGATCGGCGCCACCGCGCCTTCGGCGAGATATTCGCCGAGCGCGACGTCGTGCGCCGGCGCGCCGCGCAGCTGCGGCACGAGGCTCGCGCCGTCGACCGGGTCCGGCCAGCCGCCGGCCGGCGTCACACCGGCGAGGTCCACCAGCGTCGGCAGCAGGTCGAGGTGCGACACCGGCGTGCGCACGCGCGCCGCGTCGAAGCGCTGCGGCGCATGCACGATCAGCGGCACGCGGCAGCCGCCTTCGAAGAACGTCATCTTGTACCAGAGCCCGCGCTCGCCGAGCATGTCGCCGTGGTCGGACGTGACGATCACGATCGTGTCGTCGGCGAAGCCGCATTGCTCGAGCGCGGCGAGCACGCTGGCGAACTGCGCGTCGACGTACGAGGTCGCGCCGTAGTATGCGCGGCGGGCGGCGCGAATCTGCGCATCGGTGGGCGGCGTACGGTCGTTCTCGCAGACGAAGCGCAGCCGCTGCGAATGCGGATCGCTCTGCTGGGCGTCGAGCCGCACCGCCGGCATGTCGATCTCGTCGTCGCGGTACAGGTCCCAGTATTCGCGCGTGATCGCATACGGATCGTGCGGATGCGTCAACGACACGACCATGCAGAACGGCCGTGCGTCGTGGCCGGCCGCACGCTCGCGCGCGACGTCGAACAGCTTCTGGCGGGCCGCGAACGTCACTTCGTCGTCGAAGTCGAGCTGATTGGTGCGCACGCACGGCCCGGCGTCGAGCACCGAGCTCATGTTGTGATACCAGCTCGGCCGCTCGGTCGGGTGGTCCCAGTCGGGCACCCAGCCGAAGTCGGCCGGATAGATGTCGGTCGTGAGCCGCTCCTCGAAGCCGTGCAACTGGTCGGGGCCGCAGAAGTGCATTTTCCCGGACAGCATCGTCCGGTAACCGCCCGCCCGCAGGTAGTGCGCGAAGGTCAGCGTTTGCGCGGGCAATTCGGCGGCGTTATCGTAGGCGCCGATACGCGACGGCAGCTTGCCGGTCAGCAGCGAGAAGCGCGACGGCGCGCACAGCGGGCTCGCGCAGTACGCGGCGTCGAACACCACGCCTTGCGCGGCGAGCCGGTCGAGCGTCGGCGTGCGCGCGACGCGGTTGCCGTAGGCCGGCAACGCGAACGGCGTGAGCTGGTCGGCCATCAGGATCAGGATGTTGGGTGTCGGGTTCGTCATCGGCGGTCGTGGGGAAATCGGTGTTCGAACGGAACGGCGCGACGCTGTTGCAGCGACGCAGCCGGCATGACGGACGCGGCTGCACGAAGTGCCGCGCGCTCGGGCCGCGACTGGCTAGAATCGCGACAGGCGGCGCGGCGCCGAGCCGTCCGATGCACTATCTCCCGCCCGAATCCGCGCGGGAAGACGTCCGGCTCTTATGGGGCCATTAGAGAGGCTTATGTCGAAATCCGAATCGTTACCGTCGATGCAGGCGCTGCGCGCGTTCGAATCGGCCGCGCGTCTGCAGAGCTTCACGGCCGCCGCGCGCGAGCTCGGCTCGACGCAGCCGGCCGTCAGCCAGCAGGTGTTCCAGCTGGAAGCGGAGCTGGGCGTTCCGCTGTTCGAGCGCAGCCCGCGCGGCGTCACGCTGACGAACGACGGCCAGTGCCTGTACGAAGCCGTGCGCGCGAGCCTCGAGACGCTGCGCGGCGCGACCGCGACGCTGCGCGCGCGCCGCGAGCACGGCGCGCTGACGATCGTCACCGACGTCGGTTTCGCGACCTACTGGCTGATGCCGCGCCTGGCCGGGCTGAAACGCGTGATGCCGGACGTCGACGTGCGCGTCGTCACGTCACAGGATTACGACGTGCAGCGCGATCACGCGGACATCGCGATCCTGTTCGGCGACGGCCACTGGCCGTCGTGCACGGCCGCGCGGCTGTTTCCCGAAGCGGTCACGCCCGTCTGCGCACCGGCGTTCCATGCGGCGCACGCGCACGTCGCGCGGCCCGAACATCTGCACGCGCTGCCGCTGCTGCACGTGCAGCCGACGCACCCGGAGCGCTGGCTGTCGTGGGCCGGCTGGTTCGACGCGCACGGCCTCGACGCGCCGGCCGCCGCGCGCGGCGTGACCTTCAACAGCTATGCGCTGGTGATCCACGCGGCGCTGCTCGGCGAAGGCGTCGCGCTCGGCTGGTCGCCGCTCGTCGACGAGCTGGTCGCGTCCGGGCAACTGGTGAAACTCGTCGACGCGCCGGTCGTCACGTCGCGCGGCTACTTCCTGGTGCGGCCGCCGCAACGGCCCGAGACCGACGCGACCCACGTGTTCCGGCGCTGGCTGCTCGACGCGTGCGCAACGGCGTGACGCGCCGCGCGCGATCGCGCATGGGCGCGGCGGCGCTGGCGCGCCGATACCAGCCACACGGCGGGTTGGTTCTATCCGCCGCGTAATCGTCCTGATTTACTTGAGCCTCCCGCTACCGCGACACGCGGCGCGAAGCCGCGCTGCGCCGCGGCTTCGCGCCCCATGACACCCGAGGAATCCCATGACCGCCGACTCACGCCCCGATCAATTCGTCCTGACGCTGTCGTGCCCGAGCGCGGCCGGCCAGGTCGCCGCCGTCGTCGGCTTTCTCGAGCGCCATCGCTGCTATGTCGACGCGCTGAACGTGTTCGACGACGATCTCAGCAACCACTTCTTCGTGCGCTGCGTGTTTCATCCGACCGACGAGACGCTGCAGATCGACGCGCTGCGCCACGAGTTCGGGCCGATCGCGGCCGGGCTCGCTGGTGACGGCGGCGACACGCAATGGGCGATTCACGACGTCAACGCGCGGCCCAAGGTGCTGATCATGGTGTCGAAGCTCGAGCACTGCCTCGCGGATCTGCTGTTCCGCTGGCGGATGGGCGAGCTGAAGATGGACATCGTCGGCATCGTGTCGAACCATCCCGACTTCGAGCCGCTCGCCGCGCAGCACGGGCTGCCGTTCCGCCATTTCCCGATTACGGCAGATACGAAGGCGCAGCAGGAAGCGCAGTGGCTCGACTTCTTCGAATCGAGCGGCGCGGAACTCGTGATCCTCGCGCGCTACATGCAGGTGCTGTCGCAGGAGACCAGCGCGAAGCTCGCGAATCGCGCGATCAACATCCATCACTCGTTCCTGCCCGGCTTCAAGGGAGCGAAGCCGTATCACCAGGCGCATGCGCGCGGCGTGAAGCTGATCGGCGCGACCGCGCACTTCGTGACCGACGATCTCGACGAAGGCCCGATCATCGAGCAGGTCGTCGAGCGCGTCGATCATGCGCTGCGGCCGGAGCAGTTGCTGGCGGTGGGCCGCGACGTCGAAGCCCTCACGCTCGCGCGCGCGGTGAAGGCGTTCATCGAGCGGCGCGTGTTCCTGAACGGCGACCGGACGGTGGTGTTTCCGTAAGCGCGCGCCGACGGTCCCGCTCGGACGCGGGCTGCGCGCGACGCGTGTCGCGCGCGGTGACTCATTTCACCCAGGCGAAGTAATACGACAACCCGATCGCGAGCGCCGCGCCGACCAGCGACGCATACGGCATCAGGTTCAGCCACATCGCACGCTGCGGTACTTCGAGCTCCATGTCGCGCTGCATCTGGGTGGGGAAGCGGCCGCGATCCTGCCAGTAGTGGCGATACAGGAACACCGGCACGATCAGCAGCATCGCGATCAGCCCGTTGCGCAGCGTCCCGTCGCCCTGCAGGTTCGCACCGGCGCCGACGTAGACGAGATTCGCATAGCCGCAGATCGCGCCGCCGACGAGCAGCCAGGTCGGGCAGCGGAACGGCCGCTCCCAGTTGCCGCGATCCAGCCGGTGGATCCAGCCCGACTGCAGATTCAGGAACACGAACAACATGTAGCAGACGTTCGAGATCGACAGCACCGTCATGTAGTCCGACATCATCAGCAGCACGAGATTGAAGCCGAGATCGGTCCACATCGCGCGCGTGGGCGACCCGTGCTCGTTCACGTGCGACAGGTACTTCGGCAGCCAGCCGTCGACCGATGCCTGATACAGCGTGCGCGACGAGCCCATCATCGACGTCATCACGATCAGCAGGATCGACAGCATCAGCATCACGACGACCGCATTCGCGACCCACACGCCGCCGCCGACGATCTTCGCCATCGCGGCCGCGACGCCCGTGCCGTCGCCGATCGCCGGATCGAGCAGCGCCTGCGTGCCGAGCGCGCCCTGGAACGCCATCGGCACCAGCGTCATCACGACCAGGCACAATGCGCCCGACCAGAAGATCGCCTTCGCGGTGTCGCGGCGCGGATCGCGGAACTCGCGCGTATAGCAGACGGCCGTCTCGAACCCATACGACGCCCAGCCGGCCATGAACATCGCGCCGAGCGCCATCGTGACGCCCTGCCCGTTCCACGTGCCGAACGTCGCGGCCGTGACGTTGCCGTTCGCGTCGTGACCGAGCGGCAGCAGCGGGAGCAGGTGCGACATCGGCACGTCGCCGGTGACGAACGGCACGATGCCGACGATCAACAGCGGCGTGAGCGATGCGATGCCGAGGATGCGCTGCGTGCGCGCCGCCTTCGATGCGCCGCTGTGCTGGAGCTTGAACGTGATGAGGAGAAGAATCGTCGCGATGATGAACGTCGCGTTGATTCGCAGGGAGAGGCCGGGCTTGATGAAACCGAGATCGGCGACCTTGAGCTGCCAGTGCAGCACCGCCGCGTCGGCGGGAAAGAGACTCGTGAGCGCGTAGCTCGCCGCGAGGCCGCAGCCGAGCGCGAGCATCGGCGACCATGCGAGCCAGTTGCACCACACTGAAACCGGGGCAATCAGCTTGCTGTAACGGACCCAACCGATCGCGCCGTACACCGACGCGCCGCCCGATTTATGAGGAAATAGCCCCGAAATTTCCGCATAAGTCGCGCTTTGAATCAGCCCCATCGTGATCGCGGCGATCCAGATAGCCCACGCGGGCTGGCCGATCGTCGTGCATACGCCGCCGATCGTGAACAGCACGCCAGCCGGCACGCCGCTCGTCACCCAGAATGCGTCTTTCCATGTCAGGCCACGCTGCAGCGTGTGGCCCGTCGAATCATGTGAGATGGTTGTCTCGACATCGCTGGTGCGATTCGCACGCAGTCCTGCTTGACTCATCCAATTCCTCCTCTCGATCAGTGTTGGCGCTTTAGCGTTTACGCTGGTTCGATGCAAAGCAGATGACTCCGCACGAGCGCCGTAGTGTAACAACTTGCGGGGTTTTTTGCAGAATCAGCAAAAGAAAGCCGGGATATGGACGCATGGGTTCACGATTGTTTCGGATTCCTGCGAGCCATTCCCGACGTGTCGTCGTGACGATTCGCGGGACGAATCGTCATGTGCTTATTGCGGCTTATTGCGCGCCTTCGGTCCACGCATTCACGCGGTCTGCATGCGCTGCGATCCATGCGTCGGCGGCCGCATCCGGCTTCGAGCCGTTCTGGATCGCCAGCATCACGCTGTCGATCTCGCCCGGCTTCCACTGGAACTTCTTCAGGAGCGCGACGACCGGCTTCGCCTTCGTTTCGAGCTGCGGATTGACGACGCTGTCGACGTGCTCCGCGCCGCCGAACACCTTCTTCGGATCGTCGAGGAAGCGCAGCTTCCACTTCGCGAACATCCAGTGCGGTGCCCAGCCGGTCACGATCACCGGTTTGTTCGCACCGACCGAGCGCGACAGCTCGGCCGTCATCGCGCTACCCGAGCTCGGCATCAGCGTGTAGCTGAGCCCGTAGCTCTTGATCGCCTCGTCGGTCTTGCGCATCACGCCCGCACCCGCGTCGATACCGACGATGCGGCCGCCGAAGCTGCTCTTCTCGGCGTTGAGATCGTCGATGCTCTTCGCCTTCACGTAGTCGGGCACGATCAGGCCGATCTTCGCGTCCGGAAAGTTCACGCCGAGGTCGACGACCTTCGTCTTGTATTCGCTCCAGTAGGAGCCGTGCGTGACGGGCAGCCACGCCGACAGCGTCGCGTCGAGGTCGCCGCGCGCCACGCCTTGCCACATGATCCCGGCGGCGACCGGCACCAGCTGCACGTGGTAGCCGAGTTTCTTCTCGATCACGCGGGCCGCGACGTTCGACGTCGCGACGCTGTCGTCCCAGCCTTCTACGTAACCGATTTTCAGCGTCGGCTTCGTATCCGCGATTGCCGACGCGCTCAGCGTCACCATCGCCGACACTGCGCCGGCCCACAGCAGTTTCCCGAACAGCTTCATGGTCGATCTCCTTGATATGCGCTCACCGCGCGTTGCCTCTCTAGGTTCTTCAACCACAAATCCACGGTATCGCTATTTTGCGACGGATGCTTGTCCGCACGCGACGCGCACGGACGGCCGACGATGCGTTGCGCGCTATTTGTCGATGACGAGATCCGACAGCGGCTTGCTGCAGCAGAGCAGCACCATGCCCTGATCGATCTCGCGCTGGCGGATGCCACCGTTGTGCTTCATCTCGACCTGCCCCGACACGAGCTTCACCTTGCAGGTGCCGCACATGCCTTGCGTGCACGATGCCGGCAGCCGCACGCCAGACTGGCGCGCCGCGTCGAGCACGTGCTGCTCGGAGCCGCACGAGATCTCGCGGTTGCTCTTCGCGAAGCTGACGGTGTACTGCTTCGTCGCGACGTCGCCGCCGTCGGCCGCGGGCACGAGTTCGGCGAGCACGTCGTCGCTCGCGGTCTGCGCGAGCGTTTCGAACGAGAAGCTCTCCTCGTGATACTGCTTGCGGTCGAAGCCGGCCTCGTCGAGCAGGTCGCGCACGGCCTTCATGTACGGCGCCGGCCCGCAAGTGAAGATCTCGCGCTCCATGAAGTCCGGCGCGATCAGCTTCAGCAGCGGCAGCGTCAGGAAACCCGTGACGCCCGGCCAGTTGGTGCGCGCGCCGACGCGCTCGACGACGAACGACGTGCGGAAGTTCGTGTGGTTCGATGCGATCAGGTCCAGCTCGCGCGCGAAGATGATGTCGTCCGGCGTGCGCGCGCTGTGTACGAACATGATGTCGCGATCCTCGGCGAGATCGTGATGCGCGCGGCTCATCGACATCAGCGGCGTGATGCCCGAGCCGGCCGACAGGAACAGATACTTGCGCGCCGGATGCCGCGCGCAGGTGAATTCGCCGGCCGGGCCGAGCACGCGCACCGGCGCGCCCGGCTGCAGGTTGTCGTGCAGCCAGTTCGACACCTTGCCGCCCGGCACCCGCTTGACCGTGATCGAAATCGTGTGCGGCCGCGCGGGCGACGACGAGATCGTGTAGCAGCGATTGATCGTCTCGCCGTCGATGTCGAGCTCGAGCGTGATGAACTGCCCGGGCTCGAACGAGAACGTACGGCCCTGCGGCGAACGGAAGAAGAAGCTCTTCACGTCATGCGTTTCCTGCCGCACGTGGCAGCACACCAGCGTTTCCTCGACGTCGCTCGTCCAGCGCTCCGGCAGCGCGTTCCAGAACGCCGGGTGCGTGACCCGGCTGTCCACCGGCTCGAAATTGGCCGCATCTCGCATCATGTCTTGCTCCGCTTGTCCGCTGCTGGATACTATGCGCCGATCTTTTCGGCGAGCCGGGCGATGTACCAGGCCGAGAATTTTTCGACGAGGCCTTCCGTGTACGGCGAATACGGGCCGGGCTCGTACGCGCTGCTGCTCGCGCCGCGCTGCGAGAATTCGACGAGCGCGCGATCCTGGTCGTTGGTCGCATTCCACACGGCCGTGAGGTTCTTCACGTCGTAGTCGATGCCTTCCTTCGCGTCCTTGTGCACGAGCCACTTGGTACGCACGAGCGTCTTGCCGGCCGACAGCGGAATCACCGAGAAGCTGACGATGTGATCGCTCATGAAGTGATGCCACGAATTCGGCTGCGTCCAGAACGACAGGCCGCCGAGGTCGGCCTGTTCGAACTTGCCGAGCAGCTTCTTCGACGCGACTTTCGCGTCGAGCGTCTGCGATTCGCCGCTGCGGTCGAGCGGCAGGCGCTGCGTGCGGAAACCGGTCACGTCGAGCAGCTTCTCGATCTCGGCGGACGGCAG
This sequence comes from Burkholderia sp. KJ006, assembly GCF_000262695.1. Classification (NCBI taxonomy): domain Bacteria; kingdom Pseudomonadati; phylum Pseudomonadota; class Betaproteobacteria; order Burkholderiales; family Burkholderiaceae; genus Burkholderia; species Burkholderia sp. KJ006. The sequence continues at coordinate 113,556 of NC_017921.1, forward strand.
GCCCATCTCGGCCCATTCCTTGCCGCGGCGCACGCAGGTTTCCGCGAACGCGTCCATGCCTTCGGCGTTCGCGTCGGAGCGCTGGTAGCCGAAGCCGTATTCGTACAGCGAGATCGTCAGCTCCGGATGGTTCGCGACGCAGTGATAGCACTCGCGGTTGTTCTCCATCGTGAGCTTCCAGTTGCCTTCCTCGATGATGTCGACCTGTGCGGCGATCTTCGCGTTCGGCAGATCGTGCGGCAGCATGTACGGCTCCATCTGCGCGCGCAGCTGCGCGAAGTCGGCCGGCGGCTCGTCGGCGAGGCACACGAAGATCAGGCCCGCGAGGTTCTGCACGTGCACCGACTTCAGGCTGTGCTTGCAACGGTCGAACTGCTCGCCCATGTGCTCGGCGAACATCAGCTGCCCGGTCAGGTTATAGGTCCAGCTGTGGTACGGGCACACGATGTTGCCCACCGAACCCTTGTCCTCGTTGCACAGGCGCGCGCCGCGGTGGCGGCACACGTTGTGGAACGCGCGGATCTCCATGTCGTCGTCGCGCACGATCAGGATCGAGTCGCTGCCCAGCTCGACGGTCACGTAGTCGCCCGGCTCCGGGACGTCAGGCTCGACCGCGACCTGGATCCAGTGCTGGCGGAAGATTGCCTCCATGTCGAGCGCGAAAATTTCCTCGCTCGTATAGAACGGTGCCTCGAGGCTGTAGCCTGCCTTGCGTCGTTCGATCAGTGCGCGAATGTCTGCCGATACTTTCATCGTTTGCTCCGGATTCCTTGCATCCCTGGGTGGTTGCCGACAGGCCCCAAAAATCAGTAGTCGATGAGCTGATGCTCGCGCAAATACGCGAGGATCACTTGTGCTTTTTCGACTGAACTCCCTTCATTTACGACGTTCCCGCCGCGGCTTTCGGTCGTCGTCGCGGACAGCATCCGCGCGTGCCCGGAGCGCTTCTCGGCGGCGACCAGTCTTACGGGTTTACGCTCGATCGGACCGACCTTCCACGCGGCCGCCTCGGCATCCGCGCCGCTCGACGCGAGCGCCGGCCGGATCGCGCCGGCCCGCAGCCGCGCATACGCGTAGCGCGGCTGCGCGTTCGCGAGCGGATGCACCGCGACGACCGCCGGCAGCGCCGTGTCGACCCGGCGCCGCAGCCCCTTCGGCAAGAATTGCCGGACCGCCGCGCGGCCGGCGTCCACCGTCACGTCGACGGCCGCACCGACCAGCGGGTAGCCGAGCGTCGCGGCGACGCGGTACGGCAGCATGCCGGTGTCGTACGCGCCTTCCGCGCGGGTGCCGGTCAGCACGAGGTCGTAGCCTTCGACGCGGGCCGCGAGCGCGTGCGCGGCGTCGTCGCCGTCGCGGCACGCGAGCACCTCGACCTCGCGCGCGCCGAGCGCGAGGTATTCGGCGAGCGCCTGATTGGCGGGGTCGCCCGCATGGACGACGTCGAGCTGCGCGCGGTGCCGCTCGGCGAGCTGGCGGCCCAGCTCGAGCGCGGCCGCGTCGTTGCGGCTGTATCGTGCGGTGCCGCTGACCGGATGCCGGCCCACGGACACGAGCACCGCGATGCGTTGCAACTGGCGGGGGGCGTTCATGCTGCGACTCCTTCCGTTTCACGGGCGCCGACCGCGGCCGGCGATTGTCCGCGCGCCGCGCGCGCGGCCTGCACCTGTTCGATCAGCGCCGAGATCGTCGCCTGCGCGTCGCCCACGACCGTCAGGTTCGCGCGCTTCGCGATCGGCGCGCTGCCGTCGAGGTTGACCGCAATCACGTGGCGGCAGTCCTTGATCCCCTGCAGATGCTGCACCGCGCCGGAGATGCCGAACGCGATGTACACGCTCGCCTCGACCGTCTTGCCGGTCGCGCCCACCTGCTTGTCGCGCGTGAAATGGCCGTTGTCGACCGCGACGCGGCTCGCGCCGATCGCCGCGCCGAACACGCCGGCGAGCCGCTCGAACGCGGCGATGTCGGACACGCCGTTGCCGGCCGACACGATGAAGTCGGCTTCCTCCAGCGCGACTTGCGCCGCGTCGATTTCGTCGAGGCCGAGGTCGCGATAGGCGTCGGCCGCACCGGCCGCGCCGGCCGCGTCGCCGGTCGGATGAATGAAGTCCGCAGCCAGGCGCTCGCCGGCGCCGACGAACGGCAGCTTCGGCTCCACCGCGTTCGGCGCGAGCAGGATCACGTCGGGCAGGTCACGGGTGGCGAACGCGCGGCCCGCGTGCGCATACGCGCCGACGTGCTTCGCGTCGATCTCGACCACATGGGTCGCGACGCTCGCGCCGGCCGCCGCCGCGTAGCGCCGGCCGAGATCGCCGTCGCCCGTCGCGTTGTCGGGCATCAGCACGTGCTTCGGCGCGAGCGCGGCCGCACAGGCCTGCAACGCCTGCAATTCGCTTTCGGGCGCGAACGCGCGACGGTCGAAGCCGGTCAGCTCGACCAGCTTGTCGACGCCGAGCGCGGCCGCGTCGTCTTTCAGTTCGCCGAACGCCAGCAGCGCGACTTCCGTCTGCGCGTCGGCGAGCACCGCGGCGGCGGCGATCGCCTGCCGCGCGTGGTCGTCGAGCGCGCCGCGCTCGGTGTGCGCGACCACCAGCATCACGTGCTTCGGGTCCTGCACCGCGCGGCGCGGCTTCGCGGCCGCGCCGCCATGACCGTGCGCGGACCACTGCGCGGCGCTCGCGTCGGCGCTGCCTTCCTCGCCGAGCGTGATGCGCTTCAGGCCGGCAGCCGTGATGATGAACGGCCGGCGCGGATCGATTCGTTTGATCGGGTTCATCGATTCACTCCAGCGAGGCGGCAACGAGTTCGGCTACGTCGAGCACATCGGGGCGCGGGCCCACGACGCCTTCGAGCATCGCCGTGCAGTTCGGGCAGCCGACCGCGACCACGTCCGCACCGATCGCGCGCGCGTCGGCGATGCGGATGTCGGGAATGCGCTGCTTGCCCGGGATGTCGGTCAGCGGCGCACCGCCGCCACCGCCGCAGCAGCGCCCGCGCATGCCGTTGCGCTCCATCTCGACGACCTGGATGCCGATCTTCTTCAGCAGCTTGCGCGGCGACTCCGTCTCGCCGTTGTAGCGGCCGAGATAGCACGGATCGTGGTACGTGGTGCGCTTCTCGCGCAGCGCATCGACGGCCTTCGGCGCGATCTTGCCGCTGTCGGCCAGCTCCGCGAGGTAGGTCGTGTGATGCTTGACCGTCACGCGCAGCCCAAGCGCGCGATACTCGTTGCGCAGGCTGTGCATCACGTGCGGATCGGCCGTGACGATCTGCTGGTACGACAGCGCGTCGAGCGTGCCGATCAGACGCTTCGCCATCTGCTGGAACGTCGCTTCGTCGCCGAGGCGGCGCGCCACGTCGCCCGTGTCGGTCTCGGCGCCGCCGAGCACCGCGTAGTCGACGCCCGCCTTGTTCAGCACCTTGATGAACGCGCGCAGCGTGCGCTGGTAGCGCATGTCGAACGCGCCTTCGCCCGCGACGATCAGCACGTCGACCGGCTTGCCCGCTTGCGCGATCGGCGCGTTCAGGTCGACCGACCAGTCGTAGCGCGCGGCCGTGTCGTAGCCGCCCATCGTGCCCGTCTCGCGCAGGTTCGCGAGCACCTCCTGGCCCTTGCCCGGCACCGTGCCGTGCACCAGCGTGCGGTTGCGGCGCAGGTCGACGATCGCGTCGACGTGCTCGATCAGCATCGGGCACTCCTGCACGCATGCACGGCAGGTCGTGCACGACCACAGCGTCTGCTCCTCGATCAGGCCCGACACGATCGGGCCGTTCGGCTCGCCGCGATGCTGGCCGACCGGGATGCCCGGGTACGGGCTGCCCGCATACGCGGCATCGGTGCCGCCGGCCATCCCGACGACCAGATCCTGGATCAGCTTCTTCGGGTTCAGCGGCTGGCCCGATGCGAACGCGGGGCACGCGGCTTCGCACTTGCCGCACTGCACGCATGCGTCGAAGCTCAGCAGCTGGTTCCAGCGGAATTCGACCGGCTTCGCGACGCCGTACTCGTCGTGTTCGATATCGGGCAGCTTCAGCGCGGTCGGCGGCGTCGCGGTGCCGTTGCCGGTGAACGATTCACGGGTGGCCGCGAAACGTTCCTGACGCGGGTGAAACGCGAGGTGCAGCAGCCCGGCGATCGCATGCTTCATCGGGCCGCCCTTCGCGGCGCCGACCGTCATCGTGAACGCGCCGGCCGCGATCAGCAGCGCGCAGAGCACGGCGAACGCGCCCGACATCGCGCCGGTCGGCACGACCATGAACAGCACGAGGCCGAGCGCGAACGAACCGAGCATCCACGGCAGCGTGTTCCACGGGCCGCGCGACAGCCGGGCCGGCACGTTCTTCGCCGCACGACGGCGCCACACGAACACCGCGCCGACCAGCATCGCGAGCGCCGCGACGAAGATCAGCCGGTCGAGCCACGGCGAATAGATCGCGAGGCCGTAGTTGACGAACACCAGCGCGAGCGCGGCGATCGCGCCGCCCGCGGTCGCGACGTGGGTCTTCGCGATGTACGGATCGCGGGCGACCACGTGGTGCAGGTCGACGAAGTAGCGCTTCGGAATCGCGAACAGGTTCGCTACGCCGAACGAGCCGGGCGCCGTCGCGCGCCCGAGACGCCAGTAGGACGAGCGCTTCGCGACCGCGAACACGAGCCCCGCCACCGACAGCCACAGCAGTGCGGTAATGAGGAAAGCCGGATTCATCTTCAGAAATCCTTGACGAGACGCAGCGAGTCGTAGATCGCCCCGTGGACGTTGTGCATCGAGATGCAGTCGCCGACACGGAACAGCAGGAAGCGGCCGTTGCCCAGCTCTTCCGACAGGCACGGTTGCGGCTCGGCCGCGAACAGCGTGTGCGGATCGATCTGGCCGCGGTTCACCGACTCGGGCTTCAGCTTCCAGTACAGCTCGTCGTTGGGCGACGAACCGTTCTCGATCACGACCTGGTCGACCGCGCGCTCTTCGAGTTCTTCCGTGTATTCGTTGCGCAGCACGGCGATCTTCTTGCCGTCTTCCTCGTACACGCGGTCGAGCATCGTGTTCGGCGTCGGGATCACGCCGAGCGCGTACAGGCGCCGATAGAAGATCGGGAACGTCGTGCCGCCGCAGTCGTCGGCCACCTTCACGTCGGGCGTGACGACCTCGACCTTCGAGCCGCGGCTCGCCATGAAGTCGGCGACGCCCGCGCCCGCATGCGTGCTCACGCCGTCGAACAGCAGCACGTTCTGCTTCGGCTCGACCTTGCCGGTCAGGATGTCCCACGAGCTGACCGCCAGCCCTTCGGCGACGCCCCACGCCGGCACCTGCCACGTGAAGCTCGAGCCGCCCGTCGCGAGCACGACGATGTCCGGCTTCTCGGCCATGATCATCTTCTCGTCGGCAGCGACGCCCAGACGCCGGTCGACGCCCAGCCGCTTCGTTTCCATGTCGAACCAGCGGATGATCCCCGACATCTGCTCGCGCTGCGGCGCCTTCGCCGCGATCATCACCTGGCCGCCCACCTCGGCGTTCTTCTCGAACAGCACGACGTCATGGCCGCGCAGCTTAGCGACGCGCGCGGCCTCGAGCCCGGCCGGGCCCGCGCCGACCACGACGACCTTGCGCTTCGGGCCGCGCGATTTCTCGATGATGTGCGGCATCGTCGCTTCGCGCGAGGTGGCCGCGTTCTGGATGCACAGCACGTCGAGGCCGTTGTACTGGCGGTCGATGCAGTAGTTCGCGCCGACGCATTGCTTGATTTCGTCCTCGCGGCCGTCGCGGATCTTGATCACCATGTGCGGATCGGCGATCTGCGCGCGCGTCATGCCGACCAGGTCGATCATCCCGTTCGCGAGCAGGCGCTCGGCCTGGCCCGCATCGCGGATGCTCTGCGCGTGCATGACCGGGATCTTCACGACCGACTTGATGCCGGCCGCGAGATGCACGAACGGCTCCGGCGGCAGCGCCATCGGCGGCATGCAGTTCGCGATCGTGTTGTGCGTGTCGCCGCCCGAGCCGACCACGCTCAGGTAGTCGATCAGGCCCGTCTCGGACATCGCCTGCGCGATTTCCTTCAGTGCTTCGTGATCGAGGCCATCTTCGTGGAATTCGTCGCCGCACATGCGCAGCCCGACGCAGAAGTCCTTGCCCACCGCCTCGCGCACGGCCGTCAGCACTTCGATGCCGAAGCGCAGACGGTTCTCGAGGCTGCCGCCCCATTCGTCGGTGCGATGGTTCGAGCGCTTGCTCCAGAACTGGTCGATCAGATGCTGGTGCGCCGCCGAGATCTCGATGCCGTCCATGCCGGCCGCCTTCACGCGCTTCGCGGCCGCCGCGAAATCGCCGATGATGCGGCGGATTTCCTCGATCTCGATGATCTTCGCGTTGCCGCGGTGCACCGGCTCGCGCACGCCCGACGGCGACATCAGATGCGGCCAGTGCTCGCCGTGGAACGACGAGCGGCGGCCCATGTGCGTCGCCTGGATCATGATCTTCGCGCCGTGCTTGTGCATCGTGTCGGCCAGGCGCGTGAGCGGATCGATGATCTTGTCGTTCGACAGGTTCACCGACTTCCACCAGCCCTGCGGGCTGTCGATCGACACGGGGCTCGAGCCGCCGCAGATCGCGAGGCCGACGCCGCCCTTGGCCTTCTCCTCGTAGTAGCGGATGTAGCGGTCGCCCGGCAGGCCGCCCGGCTCGGCATACACCTCCGCGTGCGCGGTGCTGACGATCCGGTTGCGCAGCGTCAGCTGGTTCAGCTGCATGGGTTTGAACAGGTGGGGATAACGCATCGCTGGCGACCTCTGGCGTTCGAATGTCTCGTATTGCGGGTGTTGTGGTGTTGCTGGGCGGCTTCAGTGCGTCAGTGGGCGATCGGCGACACTTCGAAGACGCAGTGATCGTGGTGCTCGGCCGCACACTGCACTTCCTTCGACTGCGCGCGCGGCGCACCCTGGCCTTCCGGCGTCGTGTCGTTGACCCAGTCCATCGCGCCGGCGAACCAGCCCGCGAACATGTAGCAGAGCTTGCCTTCCTTCTCCGGCTGCTGGAGCACGAACGACGAGTGGCGCAGCTCGATCTTCGCGCGTGCGCTGGCCGGATCGGCTTCGATGATCGAGAACAGGCCCCAGCCGCGTTGCGACAGGCGCTTCAGGTAATGCTCGAACACGGCCATGCCGGTCAGCCCGTGCAGCTTCGCTTCCTTGTCGCACCAGTGGTAGGCGGACTTGTAGCCGGCCTTGTAGAGAATCTGCGCATACGCTTCGACGCCGAGCGCTTCCTCGACCGCGACGTGGTTGTTCGTGAAGAAGTGACGCGGCACGTACAGCATCGGCAGCGCGTCGGTGGTCCAGACGCCGGTATCGGGATCGACGTTGATCGGCAGTTGCGGTTGCATCGTGGTGGCTCCGTGAGGAAAAACGCCGCGCGGCTCGGGCGCAGGCGCGATATCGTCCGCGCGCCAGCGCGCGACGCGCCGGCACGGCCGGATTCTTGTGGTGTTGAATCGCTGGGGCGGTTCGGCTCGGTTCGGTTCGTGCGTGCGCTTACGCGCCCCACACGTCCTTGAACACGCGCACCCAGTTCTCGCCCATGATCTTGCGGATGCGCGACTCCTTCCAGCCGTGGCGCTCCATCGCCGCGGTCAGGTTCGGGAATTCGCCGATCGTGCGGATGCCTTCGGGGTTGATCACCTTGCCGAAGTTCGTCAGCTGGCGATAGCGGCCCTTGTCGTGCGTCAGCATGTCGAAGAATTCCTTCGCGTAGTCCTGCGTGAAGTCGGTGCCGATGCCGACCGCGTCTTCGCCGATCAGGTTCACGACGTATTCGATCGCCTCGATGTAGTCGTCGATGTTCGCTTCGATCCCGCGCTTCAGGAACGGCGCGAACATCGTCACGCCGACGAAGCCGCCGGCGTCGGCGATCTCCTTGAGCTGCGCGTCGCTCTTGTTGCGCGGATGCTCTTTCAGGCCCGACGGCAGGCAGTGCGAATAGCACACCGGCTTCTTCGAGAACGCGATCGCTTCCGACGACGTGTTGCCGCCCACGTGCGACAGGTCGACCATGATGCCGACGCGGTTCATTTCCGTGATCACTTCGCGGCCGAAGTCGGACAGGCCGCCGTCGCGCTCGTAGCAGCCGGTGCCGACCAGGTTCTGCGTGTTGTAGCAAAGCTGCACGACGCGCACGCCCATGTCGGCGAACGCCTCGATGTAGCCGATGTTGTCCTCGAACGCATGCGCGTTCTGGAAGCCGAGGATGATGCCGGTCTTGCCTTCCTGCTTCGCGCGGAAGATGTCGTCGGTGGTGCGCACCAGCGTCAGCAGCTCGCCGTTGTCGCGGATCTTCTTCTTCATCACGCCGATGTTGTCGACGGTCTTGGTGAAGTTCTCCCACACCGATACCGTGCAGTTCGCGGCGGTGATGCCGCCGCGGCGCATGTCTTCGAACACCGGCTTCTCGAACTTCGAGATGTTCAATCCGTCGATGATGATGCTGTCCTGATGCAGCGTGCTCATATCTGCCTCTCGCTCTAGTCTCTGCGTGTGTGGGGTCGTCGATCAGTAAATCGGGAAGCGCTCGCAAAGCGCGAAAATCTCGCGGCGCACGCGTTGCTCGGTCGCGTGGTCGCCGTCCGGATTCGCGCGCAGCGCGTCGAACACTTCGAGAATCAGGCGGCCGATCTCGCGGAACTCGGCCACGCCGAAGCCGCGCGTCGTGCCGGCCGGCGTGCCGAGGCGGATGCCCGACGTGACGGTCGGCTTCTCGGTGTCGAACGGAATGCCGTTCTTGTTGCAGGTGATGCCCGCGCGCTCGAGCGCCTGCTCGACCGGCGCACCCTTCAGCCCCTTCGGGCGCAGGTCGACCAGCAGCAGGTGGTTGTCGGTGCCGCCGGTGACGAGATCGACGCCGCCTGCCTTGAGCACGTCGCCGAGCGCCTGCGCGTTCGCGAGCACGCGGTCGATGTAGGTCTTGAAGTCGGCATGCAGCACTTCGCCGAACGCGACGGCCTTGCCGGCGATCACGTGCATCAGCGGGCCGCCCTGCAGGCCGGGGAACACGGCCGAGTTGATCTTCTTCGCGATCTCTTCGTCGTTGGTCAGCACGAAGCCGCCGCGCGGGCCGCGCAGCGTCTTGTGCGTGGTCGACGTGACGACGTGCGCGTGCTCGACCGGGTTCGCATGGCGACCGGCCGCGATCACGCCCGCGATGTGCGCCATGTCGACCATCAGCTTCGCGCCGACGCTGTCGGCGATCGCGCGGAAGCGCGCGAAGTCGAGCGCGCGCGGATAAGCGGAGAAGCCGGCGATGAGCAGCGTCGGCTTGTGCTGGTGGGCGAGCTCCTCGACCTGGTCGTAGTCGATGCGCATCGTGTCGCGGTTCACGCCGTACTGCACCGCGTTGAACCACTTGCCCGACAGCGCCGGCTTCGCGCCGTGCGTGAGGTGGCCGCCGGCGTCGAGCGACATGCCGAGCACCGTGTCGCCCGGCTTCGCGAGCGCGAGCATCACCGAGCCGTTCGCCTGCGCACCCGAATGCGGCTGCACGTTCGCATAGCCGGCGTTGAAGATCTGCTTCACACGCTCGATCGCGAGCGCCTCGATTTCATCGGCGAATTCGCAGCCGCCGTAATAGCGCTTGCCCGGATAGCCTTCCGCATACTTGTTGGTCAGCACCGAACCCTGCGCTTCCAGCACGGCGCGCGACACGATGTTTTCCGACGCGATCAGCTCGACCTGCGACTGCTGGCGCTCGAGCTCCTTCAGGATGGCGCTGCGCACCGGGGCGTCGCGCTCGGCGAGGGGCTGCGAGAAGAAAGGCTGGGTGTTCGACATAGTGCGTCCGTGACGAAGAATGAAGGGCGTGTAACCGAAGCTCGAGGCCCGCCGTACCTGGGTTTCCAGCGCTTCCAGTGCAAGGCTGCCGACGGCTCTATTCTTGTCGTTCGGATTTTCGGCGGATTGATGAATTTAGACGCGTTCTTTGCCTTTTCCGCCATGCGCGTCCGTTTTGCACAAGTGACCGATCGTGCTTTTCGAAGCGCCGCTGCGCGCGGCGTCGTGCGCTGCGTTCGTGCGCAAGCACTTCGCCGGTGCCGCCGCTGCGCGCGTGGGGTGCAGCGCATCACGCTTACGGTGCAGTGCAATATCGGCCGGACGCCCAGACAACGTATGGAGCTAGGGTTTAGCCGTATGGCACGCTTGTTGCGCTGGCTCACACAATACGGCAGCCCGATCCGTGCCACTCGGGCCCATAGCTATTAGAGATTCAAGGAACGCTCCCCATGTCGCCCGACCGCACAGCGTCGCTGTCTCACTTCGCGTTCATGCCCCTGCCGAACTTCACGATGATCGCGTTCACGAATGCGATCGAGGTGCTTCGGATGGCGAACTATCTGAGCGGCCAGCCGCTCTACCGCTGGTCGGTGATCAGCCCGGAGGGCGGACCGGTGACGGCCAGCAACGGGCTCACGGTCGACACGGGGCCGGCCGATTGCGTCGGGCTGCCCGATATCGTCTTCGTGTGCGGCGGCGTCGACGTGCAGCGCGCGACCACGCCCGACCATCTGTCGACGCTGCGCCGTTTCGCGCGCTCGGGCGTCGCGCTCGGCAGCCTGTGCACGGGCACCTATGCGCTCGCGAAGTCGGGGCTGCTCGCGGGCTACGCGTGCGCGATCCACTGGGAGAACATGTCGGCGCTGAAGGAGGAGTTTCCGGACACGCGCTTCCTGAAGGAGCTGTTCGTCATCGACCGCGATCGCATCACCTGCACGGGCGGCGTCGCGCCGCTCGACATGATGCTGAACCTGATCGCCGCACGCGTGGGCACCGCGCGCGTCACGCAGATCGCCGAGCAGTTCATCGTCGAACACGTGCGCGACACGAGCGCGCAGCAGCGGATGCCGCTCGTCGCACGGCTCGGCTCGGCGAACAAGTCGCTGTTCGAAGTGATCGCGCTGATGGAGAACAACATCGAGGAGCCGCTGTCGCGCGAGGAGCTCGCGCGGCTCGCGAACATGTCGCAGCGGCAGTTGCAGCGGCTGTTCCGCGAGCACCTCGGGATGACGCCCACCCACTATTACCTGACGCTGCGGCTGCGCCGCGCACGCGAGCTGCTGTTGCAGACCGACATGTCGATCATGCACATCACGATGGCGTGCGGGTTCCAGTCGGCGTGCCATTTCAGCAAGAGCTATCGCGACGCGTTCGGCGTCGCGCCGACGCGCGAGCGCCGCAAGCAGGTGGCGCCGCTCGCGCAGGGCGCAGCGGCGGCGGCCGCGCCGATGTTTCCGGTGCATGCGCTCCATGCGTGACACCGGCGCCGACGGCGGCGCGCGCGGTGCAATCATGAAAGCGGCCCGATGGGCCGCTTTTCTTTTGCGCTGACGATTTCGGCGCGTGCGTTTCGGCAAGCGTGGCAGGTAGCTGCATCGCGCGCCGCGTACACGATCCTCGAATGTGCATTCGCGCGCGTTCGGCTTCAGCAACCTCGCCGCTCGGCAGCGGAAAACGTGACGCCGTACCGACCCGTCAGCGGGAACGAGACTTGCGCAGGACGCCCGGTTCCCGAACCGATGCAGCGGAGCGGAATCGCCCGCGAAACATTGGCGATTGGGGCGGGATTGAATGCGGCGGTTGCCGTTGCTACTCTTTCTTCAGCGCCGGCCGCGCCCGGCCGGAGGCCACGCATGAAGCGATATGCGGCGATCGCGCAAATGGTCGCCAACTCGATCCGGTACGGTGATTTCTCCCATGTCGCGCGCGTCGCGACTGAGCCGTCCGCATTCGGCGCGCGTCGTGTAAATCCTGCTACCGCGCGGCGCGGCTTCTACATGTGCGAAAGCGAGCCGCCGACCGCCGCATGTGCGCGCCGTGGTCAGCTTGTCCCGAACCACCACGCCACGCGAATGCATTGCGATCCAGCACCGCACCGACGCGTCGCAAACCGCGCGCGACGACGACGCGACATTCCAGTCGACCGACCAGTTCAAGCACGCCATACCCGGCTCAGCCATCGCTGGCCGTGGCCTCCCGCCGTCGAGGATGCGATCCGGACCCTCGGAACGCTCGCCGACCGGTAACGACAAACGAGGTAGCAACGACGATGCGAGTCCTGCCCAGCCGGAGAATCCGCCCACGCGACACGCTGCTCGGCGCGATGAATGTGCGCGTCCAGCCGCGCGTGACGGTCAGTCAGCGCTGTCGGGAATGCGGCTTCATGGCATTCCGCGCCAGCGATACCTGCCCCGTGTGCGGAACGGGGAACCGGCCGTTCGCCCCGCTCGGTCGCTGGCGCGGCGGCGAGCCGGCCGCTCCCGACCACGGCGCGCCGTCGGCACCCACATGGGTGTCGCGCTTCGCGGCCGCCGTACGCAACGCGGCGATTCATCGGCCGCGCGCATCGAGCGCACCGTTGCTCAGCGTGTTGACGCTGGTCCTGCTCGTCGGCGGTTACGTGACGTTCGACCGCACGTGCCGGGCCGACCCGGTCTGTCGCGGCCACGGCGCAACGAGCACCGGCGCGGCCGACGCCGGCGTGCAGGTCGCCGACACGCCCGCGTTGCCGGTGCTGCCCGCACCCGTCTATGCGTTTCGTCGGGATGAGACGCTGGCGCCGGCGGCCGGCCCGCTCGCCGATGCCGGCCAGCCGGCCACCGTCGACGGTCCGCGTGGTGCGGCCTCGAGCCGCCACGCGAGGGCGAGTGCGAGAGCGGGCGCAGGCGCGCCCGCGACGCTCGCGCGGCAAGTGCCGCCGCTTCGCGACACGGACCGCGCGCAAGGCGGCATCCGCGTCGCCGACTGGAAAGGCGGCGTCCCGGCCCGGCGCACGCATGCGACCCGTCGCGTGAGCTGGCACGCGCGCCATCTGCGACGCGGGGCGACCGACGCCGAAATGGCCTATCTGTACCGCGGACACTGACGGCCGCGCAGCGAGGAACCTGGTTGCGCGTCAGTTGCCGCGGATGTCGGTAGCGGAGCCGTCGGTCGCCGCCGCTCCAGTCGGCGCCGGACAATATCCGTGGCCGCTGACGAAGCCTGCCCCGGCCAGCCGCGCGCACCCGCCGACCAACCCCGCATAGTCACGACCCCGCTCGCAAGCCTCCCGCCGCCGCTGGTCGACCAACCGCCCGCGCTCGGCCGCGAGGAGCGAACGAGAATGCCTCCTTCGCCAGAATCCGATACGCTATCGGCTGCCTCGTCTACCGGCTCATCCCGCACGGCAGGTCGGCTTACGGCGCAACCCTCGCGGGCGTCTGACGGAACAGGCGCGCGTCATAACCCGCGTCGGTAGACACCCACCCGAATTCCCGCCCTCGCGCAAAGACCCTCGTCCCATGGACAGCAATTCACAGAACGATCCCCTACCCACGCGCGACCCCGTCGTCGGTCCGTCCAAACCGCGCCTGTTCGGCTTTCTCGGCGCCGGCTTGATCACCGGCGCATCGGACGACGACCCGAGCGGCATCGCAACCTACAGTCAGGCCGGCGCGGCGTTCGGCTACGGGCTTTCGTGGACGTTGCTGTTCAGCTATCCGCTGATGGTCGCGATCCAGATGATCAGCGCACGGATCGGGCGCACCACCGGCCACGGCATCGCCGGCGTGCTGCGCCGGCACTATCCCGACTGGCTGCTCCAATGGGTCGTCGTGCTCCTGCTCATCGCCAACATCATCAATCTCGGCGCCGATCTTGGCGCGATGGCCGATGCGATGGCGCTCCTGCTGCCCGGCCCGAAGTGGCTGTACGTGCTGCTTTTCTCGGCCATCTGCATCGCGATGCAGCTGCTGCTGCAGTACACGCGCTACGTCGCCGTGCTGAAATGGTTCACGTTGTCGCTGTTCGCGTACTTCGCGGTGCTCGCGATCGCGCATATCGAATGGGCGCGTCTGGCGAGCCATTTGTTCGTTCCGCATCTGAGCTGGACGTCGTCCTACCTGACGCTCGTCGTCGCGATCTTCGGCACCACCATCAGCCCCTATCTGTTCTTCTGGCAGTCGGAAGAGGAAGTGGAGGACATGCATGCGCATCCGACCCGCCGCGACCTCTTCAGCGCGCCGGCACAGGCGCCGACGGCGCTGCACCGCATCGAGATGGACACGGTGACCGGGATGGGCCTGTCCAATCTGGTCGCCCTCGCCATCCTCGCCACCACCGCCGCCACACTCAACGCGGGCGGCATCACGGACATCCAGACTTCGGCGCAGGCGGCGCTCGCACTGCGGCCGATCGCGGGACACTTCGCTGCGCTGCTGTTCACCGTCGGCATCGTCGGGACCGGCTTGCTCGCGGTGCCGGTGCTGGCAGGCTCGGCCGCCTACGCCGTAGGCGAGGCACGCGACTGGCCCGTCGGGTTTTCGCGGAAGGTCCAGGAAGCCAAGGCCTTTTATGCCACCATCGCGATCGCCACGCTGATCGGGATGGTCATCAATTTCACCTCCATCAACGCAATCAAGGCGCTTTACTGGAGCGCCGTGCTCAACGGCGTGATCGCCGTGCCCGTGATGGTCGTGATGATGTTGATCGCGTCGCGCACCGACATCATGGGTGCCTTCAGCGTCAAGGGCTGGCTGCGCGCGCTGGGCTGGCTCGCCACGATCGTGATGTTCGTGATCGCGGTCGGGATGGTGGTGACTTCGTTCTGACCGGTAGCGCGGCAGGCGTCGGGAGAGTCGTCGAGGAATGAAAAACGGGCGGCGCCGTCTCCGGCGCCGCCCGCTTCATGTGAGCCGTTCGCGCGTCAGGCCGCGAGCAGGCCGTGCGGGTCGATCACGAATTTGCGCGGTGCGCCGCCGTCGAACTTCTTGTAGCCTTCCGGCGCCTGATCGAGCGAGATCACCTCGACGTTGACGATCTTCGCGATCGGCAGCCGGTCGAACAGGATCGCCTGCATCAGGTTGCGGTTGTACTTCAGCACCGGCGTCTGACCCGTGAAGAACGAATGCGACTTCGCCCAGCCGAGGCCGAAGCGGATGCTCAGGCTGCCGTGCTGCGCGGCCTTGTCCTTCGCGCCCGGATCGTCGGTCACGTAGAGGCCCGGGATGCCGATCGCGCCGGCAGGCCGCGTGATCTCCATCAGCGAGTTCAGCACCGTCGCCGGCGCTTCCTCCGGACTGCCCGACGAGCCGTGGCCGTGCGCCTCGAAGCCGACGCAGTCGACCGCGCAGTCGATTTCCGGCACGCCGAGAATCTGCGCGATCTGCTCGCCGAGCGACGCATCCTTCGACAGGTCGACCGTCTCGAAGCCCATCGCGCGCGCATGGGCGAGGCGTTCCGCGTTCATGTCGCCGACGATCGTGACCGCCGCGCCGAGCAGCCGCGCCGACGCGGCCGCCGCCATCCCGACCGGGCCTGCGCCCGCGATATAGACCGTCGAGCCCGGCTTCACGCCCGCGCTCACCGCGCCGTGGTAGCCGGTCGGCAGAATGTCGGACAGGCAGGTCAGGTCGCGGATCTTCGCCATCGCCTGATCGCGGTCCGGGAATTTCAGCAGGTTGAAGTCCGCGTACGGCACGAGCACGTACTCGGCCTGTCCGCCGATCCAGCCGCCCATGTCGACGTAGCCGTACGCGCCGCCCGCACGCGACGGGTTCACGTTCAGGCACACGCCCGTATGGGTGTCCTTGCACATCGCGCAGCGTCCGCACGCGACGTTGAACGGCACCGACACGAGATCGCCGATCTTCAGCGTCTCGACGTCGGGGCCGACCTCGACCACCTCGCCGGTGATCTCGTGACCGAGCACGAGTCCGACCGGCGCGGTCGTGCGGCCGCGCACCATGTGCTGGTCGGAACCGCAGATGTTCGTGCTCACCACTTTCAGGATCACGCCGTGGCCGATCGCGCGCCCGGTCGGATCGACCATCTTCGGATAATCGATCTTCTGCACCTCGACCTTGCCCGGCCCAAGATAGACGACACCTCGATTGCTGCTCATCGTATTGTCTCCATGTCTCGTTGGTTCGCGCTGCGGGCCGCCGCACGACTGCGGCGCACCTGCAACGTGCTGTTCGAGAGTAGTCCCCGAGACCGGGGCGCCGATGTCTCAAACGCGACAGGTGTTTGACCGGTGCCGACATCGGCCGCGCGAAGCCCGAGCCGGCGCCGCGCCGCCGCACGGCGTCGCCGCCGCACATCGTCGGACCCGATTTTTTGTTGATTGAACGATCAATAAAAAACCGATAAGCTCTCGACTTCCACGAACGGCCCGTCCGGGGCGAAGGAGTGCGCGATGCCGAAAGTCGGAATGCGGGAGATCCGTCGCGCGCAGCTGATCGACGCGACGCTGCGCTCGATCGACGAGGCCGGCCTGCCCGGCACGACGCTCGCGTCGGTCGCGCAGCGCGCGAAGATCTCGACGGGCATCGTCAGTCACTACTTCGGCGACAAGGACGGCCTGCTCGAAGCCACGATGCGGCACGTGCTGCGCGATCTGTGGGCGGCCACCACGCGCCGCCGCGTCGCCGCGCGCAAGGATCCGCGCGCGAGGCTGCGCGCGATCGTCGCCGCCAACTTCGACGACACGCAGGTCAGCGCGCCGGTGATGAAGACCTGGCTCGCGTTCTGGTCGCAGAGCATGCACGAGCCGAGGCTCAAGCGCCTGCAGCACGTCAACACGCGGCGCCTGCACTCGAACCTGTGCGCCGAATTCGCGAAGCGCCTGCCGCGCGCGAAGGCGCGCGAAGCGGCCAGCGGCCTCGCCGCGCTGATCGACGGCCTGTGGCTGCGCGGCGCGCTCGCCGGCGGCCCGATCGACACCCGGGCGGCCTTGAAGCTCGCCCACGATTACATCGACCTGCTGCTCGCGTCCGCGTGACGCGTCGCGCAGTCGCCAACCTGGAGATCCTCATGTCCGTATACGGTTTGCAGCGCCTGTACATCGGCGGCGCTTATGTCGACGCCACCAGCGGCAAGACTTTCGACACCTTCGATCCCGCCACCGGCGAGCTGCTCGCGCAGGTGCAGCAAGCGAGCGCGGCCGACGTCGACCGTGCGGTCGCCTCGGCGCAGCAAGGGCAGCGCGAATGGGCGGCGCTGACCGCGATGCAGCGCTCGCGCATCCTGCGCCGCGCGGTCGATCTGCTGCGCGAGCGCAACGACGAACTCGCAGCGATCGAGACGCGCGACACCGGCAAGCCGATCGGCGAGACGCTCGCGGTCGACATCGTCACCGGCGCGGACGTGATCGAGTACTACGCGGGCCTCGCGACCGCGATCGAAGGGCTGCAGGTGCCGTTGCGCGCCGAGTCGTTCGTCTACACGCGCCGCGAGCCGCTTGGCGTGTGCGCGGGCATCGGCGCATGGAACTACCCGATTCAGATCGCATGCTGGAAGACGGCGCCCGCGCTCGCGGCCGGCAACGCGATGGTGTTCAAGCCGAGCGAGGTCACGCCGCTCACCGCGCTGAAGCTCGCCGAGATCTATACGGAAGCCGGCGTGCCGGCCGGCGTGTTCAACGTCGTGCAGGGCGACGGCTCGGTCGGTGCGCTGCTGACCGGTCACCCGGGCATCGCGAAGGTGTCGTTCACGGGCGGCGTCGAGACGGGCAAGAAAGTGATGTCGCTGGCCGGCGCGTCGTCGCTGAAGGAAGTGACGATGGAGCTCGGCGGCAAGTCGCCGCTGATCGTGTTCGACGATGCCGACCTCGATCGCGCGGCCGACATCGCGGTGACCGCCAACTTCTTCAGCTCGGGCCAGGTCTGCACCAACGGCACGCGCGTGTTCGTGCAGCGCTCGATCAAGGACGCGTTCACCGCCAAGGTGCTCGAACGCGTGAAGCGGATCCGCGTGGGCAAGCCGACCGATGCCGACACCAACTTCGGCCCGCTCGTGTCGGCCGCGCAGCTCGACAAGGTGCTCGGCTTCATCGCCAGCGGCAAGGCGGAAGGCGCGAAGCTGATGGCCGGCGGCACGCGGCTCACCGACGGCCATTTCGCCGACGGCCAGTACGTCGCGCCGACGGTATTCGGCGACTGCCGCGACGACATGAAGATCGTGCGCGAGGAAATCTTCGGGCCGGTGATGAGCATCCTCGATTTCGAATCGGAGGACGAAGTGATCGCGCGCGCAAACGACACGCACTACGGCCTTGCGGCCGGCGTCGTCACGGAGAACCTGTCGCGCGCGCATCGCACGATCCATCGCCTCGAAGCCGGCATCTGCTGGATCAACACGTGGGGCGAATCGCCGGCCGAGATGCCGGTTGGCGGATACAAGCAATCCGGTGTCGGGCGCGAGAACGGCATCACGACGCTCGAACACTACACTCGAATCAAATCGGTACAGGTCGAACTCGGCCGCTACAACCCGGTGTTTTGAGAACGATAGGAGATATCCCGTCATGACGACACGCGAATACGACTACATCATCTGCGGCGCCGGTTCCGCGGGCAACGTGCTCGCGACGCGCCTGACGGAAGATCCGAACGTCACGGTGCTGCTGCTCGAAGCCGGTGGCCCCGACTACCGCTTCGACTTCCGTACGCAGATGCCGGCGGCGCTCGCCTATCCGCTGCAGGGCCGCCGCTACAACTGGGCGTACGAAACCGACCCCGAGCCGCACATGGACAACCGCCGGATGGAATGCGGCCGCGGCAAGGGGCTCGGCGGCTCGTCGCTGATCAACGGGATGTGCTACATCCGCGGCAACGCGCTCGACTACGACAACTGGTCGACGCACCAGGGCCTCGAGCGCTGGACCTATCTCGATTGCCTGCCGTACTTCCGGAAGGCCGAGACGCGCGACGTCGGCCCGAACGATTACCACGGCGGCGACGGCCCCGTGTCGGTCACGACCAGCAAGCCGGGCGCGAACCCGCTGTTCGAAGCGATGGTCGAGGCCGGCGTGCAGGCCGGCTATCCGCGCACCGACGACCTCAACGGCTATCAGCAGGAAGGCTTCGGCCCGATGGACCGCACCGTCACGCCGAAGGGCCGCCGCGCGAGCACCGCGCGCGGCTACCTCGATCAGGCGAAGACGCGCGCGAACCTCGAGATCGTCACGCACGCGCTGGCCGACCGCATCCTGTTCGACGGCAAGCGCGCGTCGGGCGTCGCATACCTGCGCGGCAGCGAGCGCGCGACCGCGCATGCGCGCCGCGAGGTGCTCGTGTGCAGCGGCGCGATCGCGTCGCCGCAACTGCTGCAGCGCTCGGGCGTCGGCCCCGGTGCATGGCTGAAGGAGCTCGACATCCCGATCGTGCTGGACCTGCCGGGGG
Organism: Burkholderia sp. KJ006; assembly: GCF_000262695.1. Lineage (NCBI taxonomy): Bacteria > Pseudomonadati > Pseudomonadota > Betaproteobacteria > Burkholderiales > Burkholderiaceae > Burkholderia > Burkholderia sp. KJ006. The sequence goes on from NC_017921.1 coordinate 132,750, forward strand.
TCGGCCAGAACCTGCAGGATCATCTGGAGATGTACATCCAGTACGAATGCAAGGAGCCCGTCTCGCTGTATCCGGCGCTCAAGTGGTGGAACCAGCCGAAGATCGGGCTCGAATGGATGCTGAACGGCACGGGCCTCGGCGCGAGCAACCATTTCGAGGCCGGCGGCTTCATCCGCACGCGCGACGACGATCCCTGGCCGAACATCCAGTATCACTTCCTGCCCGTCGCGATCAACTACAACGGCTCGAACGCGATCGAGATGCACGGCTTCCAGGCGCACGTCGGCTCGATGCGCTCGCCGAGCCGGGGCCGCGTGAAGCTGCGCTCGCGCGACCCGAACGACCATCCGAGCATCCTGTTCAACTACATGGCCGAAGCGCTCGACTGGCGCGAATTCCGCGATGCGATCCGCGCGACGCGCGAGATCATGCGGCAACCGGCGCTCGACCGCTATCGCGGCCGCGAGTTGAACCCGGGCGCCGACTGCCGCTCCGACAAGGAACTCGATACGTTCGTGCGCGCGCGCGCCGAGACCGCGTTCCATCCGTCGTGCTCGTGCAAGATGGGCTACGACGACATGGCCGTGGTCGACGACGAAGGCCGCGTGCATGGGCTGGACGGGCTGCGGGTCGTCGACGCGTCGATCATGCCGATCATCACGACCGGCAACCTGAACGCGCCGACGATCATGATCGCGGAGAAGATCGCCGACCGGATTCGCGGGCGTCAGCCGCTCGCGCGTGCGAACGTCGCGTACTACGTCGCGAACGGCGGGCCGGCGCGCAACGTCGCGAAAGCGGTGCGGCAACCGGAGACGGCGTAGGCGCGTCCGCGCGCGACGACAGCGTGCACGGCTCGCGGCGTTCTCGCCGCGAGCCGTTTTTCATTGGGCGTCGCTGCCGCCCGCATTGAAGCGCGTGATCGCGGTCGCTCGCGACCGTATGCGTTTCGCGCGCACGATCGGGTTCGCACGCGACGTCAGGCTCATCGCGCCGCGCAAGCGGTCGAACGCGACCTCTTCTTTCGGCCCGAAGCGGCCGATCGCCGGCCATGCGAGCGTCTGATCGAGCCAGCTCTGCCATGCGTCGCCGTAGAAGCGGCGCGCATATGCGCGCACCGTGTCGGGCGCCGCGATCACGACGCCGGCCAGCAGGTAATACGCCCAGAAGCTGCCCGCGCCGACGAGCCGTTCGAGCCGGCACACCGACACCGCCGCGAGCAGGCCGGACACCGAGGCGAGATCGCCGCGTCGTTCGCGGATCGCGCGCGCGACGAGATTGTGCCGGCCGCCGTATGCGGCCAGCGACATCCGCGTGCCTGCGGCGAGTGCCGCGCAGTACGTCGCGAGCGCGGCCATCTCGTCGATGCGCGCCGCCGCGTCGCGCGGCCCGCACACGCGCAGCACGAGCGCGTCGATGATCGCGTCGTGGCCGGCCGACGCGTCCATGCCGCCCGCGGCGACCGCCACGCGGCGTTCTCTCGGGTTCTTCGCAGGCGGTGCTTCGCCGTCTGCTTCGGCTTCATGCGGTGCGCGTTCGCCGCTGCCGTCATCGAGGGCGACGCCGCTGGCAATCCGCTCGAGTGCGGCCCAGCCATCGTCGGGATCGTCGAAGGTCCACGCAGCGACGAATCCGTGAGCGGCTTCGAACGCCACGCGCGAACCGGGGCAGCGACGCTCCGCATGCGCCAACTGCTGCGCGTCGGGCACGTGCACGCATGCTTCGAGCGCGTCGCCCGCGTCGCATGCGCAACCGCCGCCATCCGTCGCCAGCCACGGCGCGACCTCGTGCAGGACGGCGATCGCCTCATCGGAAAGCGCTGCGCCGGCGCGCACGCGCGCATCGCGCGAGTCCGTCGACGAAGCAGCGGCCGCAGCGGCCGCGTCGGCCTCGGCACCGGCCGGCACCTGTAGACGTTCGATCAGATACTGCAGCCACGCGGCCGTGCGCAGCCGGTCAGGCGTCGCACCGCGGGCATCGCCATACTTCGCTGGGTCGGTGAGCATGGGTGGTCCGAAGGAGTTCCGGCGAATCGGAATGGTTGTTATGTAGTGGGCCGGTCGAGCGGTCCCGTCAAGCGCAGGCGGTGCGATGAGCCGCACCGCCTGCCTCGCCGCCGCGTCGATTCGCGCTCATCCGAGCGGCCACGCCCACGTCCCGCGAAACCGCGACGCCCGCCGCGCATCCTCTCACGGCCCTCGTAACCGGCAGGCGTGCGGTCGCGATCGCGCGATGCTTACTGCACGTGGAACTTCGGCGACGTGACGACCGTGCCGCTGACCTTGCAGTCCGGCGTCAGCACCGCGTTGTTGAACGTCAGCGACGAGTTCGGATCGCTCCACGCGGTCACGACCTTGCTCGGCCCGCAGGTGCCGAGCAGCGTGACGGTCACCTTCGCATTGTTGATCGACAGTTGGGTCGGACTGTCGGCCTGGCCGGTCCACGGCGACGCACTCGTCGCGCTGCCGCTGATCAGCCCGCAGGTGGCGCCGCCCGTGAAGGTCGTCGACGTGATGTTGACGATGCCGGTCGACGTGATCGTGCCGTTGAACGTCGCGTTGCATGCCGCATTGATCGACCCCTTGCTGAGCGTCGTGAGCCCGGACGCGGAGAACGGTTCGCCGTTGGGGTTCATCGGCTGGCCGTCCGCGCGCGATACGGTCACCGCGAACGCGGGCGCGGCCGCAGCCGCGGTGAATGCCACTGCAGCAACAAGCGATGCGATTTGACGAATGCTCATTTGAACTGCCCCCTCTCTTCACAAATGGCGGCATGCCGCCGGAAACGCGACGGCCCGGACGAAGCGAACGGCCGGCCCGTCGCAGGAAGCCGCACGGCGCGCACCGGGCGCGCCGCGCGGCTCAGAACTTGTAGGAAATCCCGACGAACGTAATCAGCGGATCGGCCTTCAGCCTGGTGCGCGTGGTGGCGAGCGTCGAGCCGTCGGCCGCCTTGATCACGAGCGACGAGTAAGTCTTCAGCGGCATGTAGGTCAGCGTTGCCGTCAGCCCCCAGTGCTTGTCAATCGCGTAGCTCGCGCCGATGTTGTAGACGGGCGTAAACGACGACGACGCCTTGCCCTCCACCGACGTCGGTCCCGGCTTGCCGGCCCCGGCCGCCAGCACGCTGCCGAGGTTCTCGTTGATGTCCCTCGCGAAGTTGCCGTTCAGCTCGATGTTGCTGAACCAGCTGTACGCGACGCCGATCCCGACGAACGGACGAAACTTCGCGGTCGGCGCATTGAAGTAGTACTGAAGAATGACGGTCGGACTCCATTGCCGCGCGTTCTTCACGGCCGGCTGGTTCGACGTCTTGTCCATGTCGACCGAGCCGAGCGCGCCGGACGGCCCCGGCGGCCGGATCACGCCGTGCCCGGTCAGCGTGAATTCGGGCGGCACGCCGAGTACCGAGGTCACCGCGATGTGGTCGGTGAAAAAGTGCGTGAGCGTGAGGCCGACCGTATCGGCGTTGTTCACCGTCAGGCTGGTGCCCGGCGACGTGAACGAGCCGGGCAGCCGCAGCGGCCCGTTGATCGGCATGTTGGCGAGATTGGTCGTCAGCCCGTTGGTCGAATCCTGCGGCATGATGTGCAGCCAGCCCAGCGTCGCGACGTTGTCACCCGCCTGCTGCGCCGATGCGAGCGTCGACATGCATGCGACGGCACCCGCGGCAATCACCTTCTTCATGAAGTCTCCCCTGTTCTGTCCGGGCGCCGCGCACTTGCGCGGCGCCGCCGTGTCGCTGCGCGCAATCACTGCACGAACGCGCCGACCGTGAAGTACGGATTGCTTGCATCGGCCATGTCGAGGAACCCGAACACGCCGCCGGTGAACACGAACTTGCCGGTGGCCGGCCCCGACGCCGCGTCCGCATGCACGGTCGTCACGACGCCCGGCACCTGCTGCGTGAAGTCGAGGTTCAGCGCGCGCGCGAGTGCGGCCTGCGACGCGTTGAACGGATCGAGCAGCGTCGCCTGCGCGCCGACGAGCGCGGTGGCGCGATAGTTGAACGTGCTGTCGACCCCCGTGTACTCGCCGTTCTGCGAGCCTGGCGCGATGGCCGTCTGCGGGCTCAGGAACGAGATGCCCGATTCGTCGTCGGCGCTCGGCGGGCCCTGCGTGAGGTCCGCATTCGCCGCGCCGGTCCGGATGAAGATCGGCACGAGCTGATTGCGCAGCTTGCCGACGATCAGAATGCCCTTGCCGGCCTTCGCCGGATCGACGGCCGCGAGCGTGGGCGCAATCTGCGGCTGGTAGTTGAGCGACTGGAAGGCCGGCGCGTCGGCGCGCAGCGTGAACGGCTGGTTCACGGTCGCGCTCGACGCCAGCGGCTGCCCGCCGTTCTTCTTGCCGAAGTTGTCGGTTTCGACGTAGCTGCCGTCCGCGTGGATCGTCACCTGCTGGTCGAGCGCCACCGGCGCGAAGCTCTGCGACGGCACCTGGTGATAGCCGAGCTGGTTGTAGGTGCCGGCGATCTTCGACAGATCGGTTTCGAGCGACGAGAAGCTGATGAACGGGTAGTACGGGAACGTCGTCTTCGAGATCTTGCCGACGCCGATCACGCCGTCGAACTGGATCGTCGCGCCGGGAATCGCACCGCCGAGCACGCCTTCGCCGAGGAACAGGCGGGCCGGCCTGGTCGGGTCGAGGCTCGCGTTCTGCATCCGGAACGTGCACTGGTTCAGCTTCACCGTCGGCAGCCCCGTCTCGTCGACCAGCGTGCCGTCGACCACGTTGGCCGGCGCCGCGTCGCGCGTCGGCTGGACCGTGCCGGTCGTGGTCGGGACCGGCGACGCGAGGTAGGTCACGCGGTACGTCATCTTCGTGGTGTCGAGCTGCACCTTCACGAGCTCGCCCGAGCCGGAGCCGCCGACGAAGGCCGTGTTGTAGTCGATCGTCTGCGGACACAGCCGCACGGGGCTGACGGCCGGCGGGTCGCCGTCGCCGCCGCACGCGGCCACCAGCGGCGCGAGCGACGCCGCCACCATCCAATGCTTCACGTTCATAGGAATCCTCTTGAAATTTTGTTCGCCGGCGGCGCTGCGTGCGCCGCCGGGGTTCCGTGTTCGATGCGCCGTTACTGAACGAACGCGCCGACCGTGAAGAACGGGTTGACCTTGCTGTTGTTGACGACCATCGCGTAGACGTTGCCCGCCGTCACGAGCCAGCCCGTGTCGCCCTTGGCGAAGATCGCCACGTTGCCGTTCGCGCCCTTCGCGTTGAAGTCCTGGGCGACCGTCACCTTGATCTTGCCCGGCGTGGCCTGCGTGTAGTCGAGCGCGAACTGCGAGGTGACCGACGAAGTCTGCGGATCGATGAACGCCGCGGTGGCGCCCTGGAACAGCGTCGACGTGTAGTTCGCCGCCATCGTCGACACGGCGGTGCCGTCGTTGCAACTGCCGGCCGCCGAATAGAACGCGCCGTTCATGAACGTGCCCGGCAGGTCGGGGTGCGGGACGCTCACGTCCAGGCTCGGCCCGCCCACCGCCAGCGCGTTCGCCTGCCCGGTCGACGTCACGATGCCGCATGCGGATGCGCTCGTCGCACCGATGTACCCGCCCTTCAGCGAATTCGCGGCGATCGCGGTCGTCGACGAAAGCATCGAGATGCCGACCTCGGGGTCCGCGACGGACGCAAGCAGATTGCCGGCATCGACGTGGTTGTAGCCGACGCGAATCACGACCGGCACGCGCACGCCGTTGAGCTTGCCGACGATCATGATGCCCTTCGCCTGGCTCGGTGCGATCACGAGCGACGCGCCCTGCCCCGCGAGCGGGTACACCGGCGTGCCGAACTGGCTCGCCACCGCATTGCTCACGAACACGTTGTCGTTCGATCCGTCCGCGTTCTTGCGCAGCGTCCACGGCGAGCCGGTGGTCTGGCAGGAGTAGTCGCTGTTCGGCGTGATCGTGCAGGAGCCGTCCGCATTGAGCGTCTGGTTCCAGTTCACGACGTCCGGCTCCCAGCCGACCGGGCCGGCCGTGCTCTGCGCGTTGCCGCCGAGCGGCGACAGATGGATGCCCACCTCGTTGTAGTTGCCCGCGACTTTCGCGAAATCGGTCTCGGTGTCGGTGAAGCCGATGAACGGATAGAAGTCGAACGTACGCGACGGCACGGTGCCGAGGAACAGCCCCGGCAGCAGCTCGATGCCCGGAAACGCGATCGTCGCACCCGGAATGCCGCCGCCGACCACGCCGTTGCCGACGAACAGCATCGGCGGATCGGCGCGATTGATCGTCACGGAATATGCACCGTCGCTCGTCGCGCCGCTGTCGAGCACGAACGCGCAGCGGTTCTGCTCGGCGGTCGGCAGGTTGGTCGGGTGATGGAATGCGCCGCTGATCGTCAGGCCCGCACGCGTGTCGTTGACCTGCCCCGCCGACGTCGGCACCGACGATTCGAGGAACTGCATCTGGTAAGTGAGCCTGGTCGTGTCGAACTTCACCTTCACGTATTCGCCGCTGCCCGAGCCGCCGGTGTAGGTGGTCGTGTAGTCGAGCGAATCCGGGCACAGCTTCGTCACGACGGGCGGCGCCGTTTCGGCGCCGCTCGGCCCGCACGCGCTGCCCGAACACTGCGGCACGTTGATCGGCCCCGGGTCGTCACCGCCGCCGCAGCCAGCGACGAACGGCAGCGCCAGCACGGCACACGACAGGATCGCTTTCCGCCACTCAGGAATGCAAAGCATCAACCCCTCCTTTTGAGGTACGACGAGTCTCGTCCGGTCGGGCTGCGTGGCCCGCCGGTTGGTATCACGCCGCGCACATCGGGCGCGGCGCATGACGATGCGCGCAGCGCGCGCCGCACGGCTCGTCCGAGCGAACACGGAGTCGCGGCGACACGCAGGCGCAAGCCGGCAGCGCCGCCATCGGGCACGGCGCCATCGGAACAATCGAAACGGATCGGGATGCGTCGCTACAGCGCCGACGCGATGCGGTAACGCAGGCAGGCGACTCGCGTCGCGCCTGCGTCAGGCGAACAGCTGATGAACGGCAGCTTGGCCGGGCCCTCGGAAAGGCGTCTCATGGGTTGGTCTCCGTACGTACGCTGGATTCGTTATCGTGATGCGACGTTTGCCGAGACTATGATCGGGCGTTGCGCGCAAGTAAATGGATGCAGAGTTCCAAACGAACCGGACGGCTCGATCCAAGCGCGCTCAGGGCCTTTCACAATTTTTCAAACGACCTTCGATTTATTTGCTCAGACAAATACTTCGGCGGTACATGTGCTGCTTACCGCTACGGCCCGGCACGCTCCGGCAAAATACCGCTCATTGTTCAGCCGATTCAAATAAATCGCCTGATTGATGAGCAGTGCGCGCCTATTTCGCGCGAATTCCGTGCATGCATCGCATATCGTTTGCGCCGAAATGCATTTCCATCTTCCGGTTGCTAATATGGCGATCCTGCGATCCCGCACCACAACGCCGTTCGACATGACGCCCGTTCGCCATGCCGCACCCGCAGCCAGCCGTGTCGCAGCGGCGGCGCCGGGCTCGCGCGGCGCACGGGGTCGGCCCGAGCAGCCGTGCCATCCGTGAGCATGCAACCGATCCTCTCCGTTTCCGACCTCTCCAAGACTTACGCGTCCGGCTTCCAGGCGCTCAAGCACGTGAACCTCGACATCCGCCCCGGCGAGATCTTCGCGCTGCTCGGGCCGAACGGCGCGGGCAAGACCACGCTGATCGGCTCGATCTGCGGCATCGTCACGCCGACCGAAGGGCGCGTGACGGTCGGCGGCCACGACATCCGCGATCACTACCGCGCGGCGCGCGAAATGATCGGGCTCGTGCCGCAGGAACTGACGACCGATGCGTTCGAGACCGTCTGGGCGACGGTGTCGTTCAGCCGCGGCCTGTTCGGCAAGGCGCCCGATCCCGCGTACATCGAGAAGACGCTGAAGGCGCTGTCGCTGTGGGACAAGCGCGACAACAAGCTGATGACGCTGTCGGGCGGCATGAAGCGCCGCGTGATGATCGCGAAGGCGCTGTCGCACGAGCCGCGCATCCTGTTCCTCGACGAGCCGACCGCCGGCGTCGACGTCGAGCTGCGCCGCGACATGTGGAAGCTGGTCGATTCGCTGCGCGAAAGCGGCGTGACGATCCTGCTGACCACCCACTACATCGAGGAAGCCGAGGAAATGGCCGACCGCATCGGCATCATTCTCGGCGGCGAGCTCGTGCTCGTCGAAGACAAGCACGAACTGATGCGCAAGCTCGGCAAGAAGCAGCTGACCGTGCAGCTGGAGCAGCCGCTCGCGGCGGTGCCGGCCGAGCTGGCGGCGTTCGGGCTCGAACGCGCGGCCGACGGCACCGCGCTCGTCTACACCTACGACTCGCAGCGCGACGACGCGGGCATCGCCAAGCTGATCGCCGCGCTCGGCGCGGCCGGCATCGGTTTTCGCGATCTGCATACGACGCAGAGCTCGCTCGAGGACATCTTCGTGAGCCTGATCGACAATCGCCGCAACGGCGCACAAGGGGCGTAACGCACATGACCAACATGAACCTGCAGGCGATCCGCGCGATCTACCGCGCCGAAATGGCCCGCACGCGACGCACGCTGATGCAGAGCATCATCGCGCCGGTGATCTCGACGTCGCTGTACTTCGTCGTGTTCGGCTCGGCGATCGGCTCGCGCATCAGCGACGTGAACGGGATCGGCTACGGATCGTTCATCGTGCCCGGCCTCGTGATGCTGTCGCTGCTGTCGCAGAGCATCTCGAACGCGTCGTTCGGCATCTACTTCCCGCGCTTCACGGGCACGATCTACGAGGTGCTGTCCGCGCCCGTGTCGTACTGGGAGATCGTGATCGCGTACGTGGGCGCGGCCGCGTCGAAGTCGATGCTGCTCGGGCTGATCATTCTCGCGACGGCCGGCCTGTTCGTGCCGTTGCACATCCTGCATCCGTTCTGGATGGTGCTGTTCCTCGTGCTGACGTCCATCACGTTCAGCCTGTTCGGGTTCGTGATCGGGATCTGGGCCGACAGCTTCGAGAAGCTACAGCTCGTGCCGCTGCTGATCATCACGCCGCTCACGTTTCTCGGCGGCAGCTTCTATTCGGTGGACATGCTGCCGCCCGTGTGGCGCGTGGTCACGCTGTTCAACCCGATCGTCTATTTGATCAGCGGCTTCCGCTGGTCGTTCTACGGGCTGGCCGACGTGCACGTGTGGATCAGCCTCGCGGCGACCTCGCTGTTCCTGGCGATCCTGCTCGCGATCGTCGCGTGGATGTTCCGCACCGGCTACAAGCTGAAGAACTGACGCGCGCGGGCGCGGGATCGCCCCGGTTCGCGGGGAGAAGTTGCGCTGCTAGACTGGGCCGGAGATCGACCGGCGCCGCCTGCCGCATCGCAGCATGATGCGGTACGCGCGGCGCGCTTCCCGCCCCATTGCCTGCGCGAGGATCCCGATGAGCGCCTCCCGAATCGACGCCGTCCGCGACGGCCTGTTTCGCGCCACCACCTACGTCGACACGCTGGACCTCGGCTTCAGCCAGTTCTTCATACGCTCGCCGCACGGCGACGTGCTGTGCGTCGAAACCGGCACGCGCGCCAATTTCACGCAACTGAGCGCGGCGCTCGACGCGGTCGGCATTGCGCCGTCGATGGTCAGCAACGTGATCGTCCCGCATTTCGAGGCCGACGAGATGGGCGCGTTGCCCGACTTCCTCGCAGCCAACCCGGCGCTCGTCGCCTACGCGCATCCGATGTGCGCGTGGGGGCTGGCCGACGTGTTCGGCGTGCGCGCCGTACCGTTGCAGGACGGCGAGCCGACGACGCTGTCCGGCATCGACGTCGTGCCGGTGTTCACGAAGCACGTCCATCAGTGGGACGCGCTCGTCGTCTATCTGCCGGCGTACAAGGCGCTGCTGTCGTCGGACATCCTGATGCGCTTCGGCACGCAGGACGCCGACGATCCGCTGCCGGCGATCCTCGACGCGATCGCCCGCGCCGACTACCTGCCGTCGCTCGCGCATCTCGCGAGCGCGCTGCGCCGCGTCCAGGCGCTCGATATCGACATCGTGCTGCCGATGCACGGCCCGGCGATCACGCGCGACGTTCAGCGCGTGATCGCCGGCGTCATCGCGCATTGCGAGGCTGCCGCCGCGTAGTGCACAGCGCGGCGCGGCGACGGCCGCCGTTCAGGCGCCGGTGACGACGAATTCGTCGGCCGCCTTGCTCTGCACGGCGGCCAGCACGGCCAGTTCGCGCTTGGTGTGCGGCTCGCCCGACACCACGCCGGTCGCATGCTTGGCCTTCGCGCCGAGCGGAAAGAACACGAACGATGCACCGGCCGGCGCCTCCGGCTCGGCCCGCAGACGCTTGTTCAGAATCTTCAGATACTTCTTCTTCGACACTTCCTTCGCTGCCATGGCGCCCTCCGCACGAACGTAACGCTGGTCAGCATACCAGCTTGGCAGGCGGCCAGGAACGCCGCCGGGCCGTCGATCTGCACTAGAATGGACCCGCTTGCCAACTCGCCGTCCCCGGACGCGGCCACGTTACCGCGATGTCTTTTTCGGAGCGTTTTCATGCGTGTCGAGTTGTTCGCACAACACCACGGTTGTCCGGGCTGGGAAGGTGAAATGGCCCGGCGCATCGCCGCCTTCGACTGGTCGGAGGCCGGGCTCGGGCCGATCGAGCAATGGTCGGCGAGCCTGATCGCCGCAGTACGCACCGTGCTCGCGTCGCCGCTGCCGCTGGTGATGCTGTGGGGCCGGCCCGGCTACATGATCTACAACGATGCGTACGCCGCATTCTCCGGCGGCCGCCATCCGTATCTGCTCGGCAAGCCGGTCGAACTCGGCTGGCCCGAAGTCGCCGATTTCAACCGCAACGTGATGAATACCTGCCTCGCGGGCGGCACGCTGTCCTATCGCGACAAGGAACTCGTGCTGCTGCGCCACGGCCGGCCCGAAGACGTGTGGATGGACCTCCATTACAGCCCGCTCGCCGACGACGACGGTGCGCCGGGCGGCGTGCTCGCCGTCGTGATCGAGACGACCGAGCGCGTGCTCGCCACCCGTCAACGCGCACACGCGGAAGCCGCGCTGCAAGCGTCGAACGACGCGCTGCGCCGGCTGACCGAAACGCTCGAACAACGCGTCGCCGACGCGATCGCCGAGCGCGCGGCCATCGAGGAGCAGCTGCGTCACGCGCAGAAGATGGAGGCGATCGGCAGCCTGACCGGCGGCATCGCGCACGACTTCAACAACGTGCTGCAGGTGATCAGCGGCAATCTGCAGGTGCTGGCGGTCGAACTCGGCGAGCGGGCGAGCGCGCAGCCGCGGATCGAGAGCGCGAACAACGCGGTGCGGCGCGGCGCGCAGCTGGCGTCGCACCTGCTGGCGTTCGCTCGGCGTCAGCCGCTGTCGCCGACGGTGCTGAACCCGCGCAAGCTGATCGACGGCATGAGCGAGATGCTGCACCGCGCACTCGGCGAAACCGTGCGCGTCGTGGCCGCGCTGGCGCCCGACGTCGGCAACGTGCTCGCCGATCGCCACCAGCTGGAAAACGCGCTGCTGAACCTCGCGATCAATGCGCGCGACGCGATGCGCGGCGACGGTACGCTGACGATCGCGGCCTACAACGACACGACTGCCGTCGGCGCCCGGCGCACGCCGCTGCCGCCCGGCGAATACGTGACCTTCGAGATCACCGATACGGGCAGCGGCATGACGCCGGACGTGCTCGAACGCGTGTTCGAACCGTTCTTCACGACCAAGCCCGACGGCGAAGGCACGGGGCTCGGGCTCAGCATGGTGTTCGGCTTCGTCAAGCAAAGCGGCGGCCATACGGCGATCGACAGCGCGCCGGGCCAGGGCACCACCGTGCGGCTGACGTTCCCGCGCTGTCACGATGCGTTCGCCGAGGAACCGGCATGCGCGCCGCGGCCCGATCCGGTGCGCGGGCGGGAAACCATCCTGATCGTCGAGGACGACGCGGACGTCCGGCTCACCGTCGTCGACATGCTCGCGCAGCTCGGCTACAAGGTGCTCAGCGCGTCGGACGGCGAAGCCGCGCTGCGGATACTCGACAGCGGCACGCCGATCGACCTGCTGTTCACCGACGTGATCATGCCGGGGCACATCAAGGGCGGCGAACTGGCGCGCCGTGCGGCGCAGCGCACGCCGCCGCTGCCCGTGCTGTTCACGTCCGGCTATACGCGCGACGAAATTTTCCATTCGGGGCGGCTCGATCCCGGTGTGATGCTGCTCGGCAAGCCGTACCGCCGCGATGAGCTCGCGGCGCGGATTCGGAGTGTGCTCGACCGGAATGTGAAGGCGGCTTGAGCCGGACCGCGTTGCGGACCGGCTCCGTTACCGCCGAGCCGATGGGGGCGTGAGGGTGATCGCGGGCTTCGGCTTCGGGCCGCAGCGCATCGGCGGTGGCGTGCGGAAACCGGCTTGACCCATCGACCACCACCAAAAATTTTTCGCATGCGATGTCGATTCCTGCGCCGCTCGCACGTCGGAGTGACGCAAGCGTTCGTTTCGACGTCGGTACGACGGGCCGCAAACGGACGCCTCTTCCCCACGTCAAAGGAGCAACGACAATGCGCGTCATGGTGATCGTCAAGGCCACGGCCTCTTCCGAAGCGGGCGCGATGCCCGACACCGAATTGCTGGCCGCGATGGGCCGCTTCAACGAGGAACTGGTGAAAGCCGGCGTGATGCTCGCGGGCGAAGGCCTGCATCCGAGCTCGCGCGGCAAGCGCGTGCACTTCTCCGGCAACGAGCGCACCGTGATCGACGGCCCGTTCGCCGAAACCAAGGAACTCATCGCCGGCTACTGGGTGTGGCAGGTCGGCTCGATCGACGAGGCGGTCGAATGGGTCAAGCGCTGCCCGAACCCGATGCCGGTCGACTCGGACATCGAGATTCGCCCGATCTTTTCACCCGAAGACTTCGGTGAGGCATTCACGCCGGAACTGCAGGCCCAGGAAGCGCGGCTGCGCGCGGAGCTGGACGGCAAGCATGGCGAGTGAGGCGACGGGTGGGCGCGGTTCGCTGACCGAGCGCGGCACGCCGGCGCGGGTCAGCGAGCAGGACGACCACCCGGATTGACACGACTCCGTATAGTAACGTATCGTTTTGATACGTTACTATACGGAGTCGTCGTCATGCATTCCCGTTTCGACCGTTTTCGCGAGACACCGCTCGGCGCGCAGCTTGAAGCGCTGATCGGACAACCGGAGCGCTACGTCGAATTCGCGGCGCTGTCGCGGGTGGGCGTCGCCGCGATCGGCGCGATCCAGCACGAGATCGCGAGCAAATTCCCCGAAGTCGCCGCCGATACGACGGCGCGGCAGTTCTGCGGCTCGATGGTCGCCGACGTGATGCGTCGCCACGGGCACGACGTCGTGCAGGCGCGCGGCCGGCTCGGCGGCGCCCTGTTCAGCTACGGCGCGGTATTCAGCGCGTATCCGCAGGTGCTGCCGTTCGCGGACCTCGCGGCCGCGCTGGCCGAGATGCCGTCCCGGATCGCCGCGTACGCGGCGCACGTTCCCGCCGCACTCGTCACGCGCCGCCCGGCCGGGACGGGCTTCTCGCTGGTCGAGCATGCGTGCCACCTGCGCGACCTCGACGCCGTGTTCGCCGAGCGCATCGATCTGGTCCGGAGCAGCGAATTGCCGGTGATCGCGTCCGTCGACGGCACCGCGCTCGCCGCCCAGCGCGACTACCTCGCGCAGCCGCTCGGCGAAGCGCTCGCCGCGTTCGGCCGCGGGCGCGCCGCGCTGTGCGCGACGGTCGCGGCGCTGCAGCCACAGGAACTTGCACGCTGCGGCCTACGCGACGGCATCCGCCGGATGTCGCTCGACGAACTCGTCCGCGAACTGCTCGATCACGATCGCACCCACCTTCTCGAACTCGACGAATTGCTCGCTGAACTCGAGTTGCCGCCGCTTCGCCCGTCTACCGCCGAATGAGCGGTCGTGCAGGTCGGTTGTCTACGTTCACGGTTGCATCGGCACGCTCGACGCACGCGCACGGCCGGCCGCGCATCTCGTCCCGCGCCCGCGCGGCCATCGACTGACACACGCTGCGCCGGTCGAGTCGCCGTGCGGCGGCCGATCGGTGCGATTAATCAAGCGCGGGCGGCGAGCCCGCGATGCCGCTCCTCGATACCCGTACTCACCAGTCATGCGACGACCGCCTGACAACTCGTAGGCTTCGCAGAAATTTGTCTGAAAGGCACCGTTGCTAGAGTGTCCGCACAGGGTTTTCCCGATGCCGGACTGCCGAAAGGGCACGACACATGCGAGGCTCCATGAACCTGTTACGCACGTTGTGGCTACTGCTGTTGCTCGCGGCCGCCGTACCGGCCGCCGCGTTCGAGTCGCGCATCGTCGCGATCCCGAGCGCCGCGATGAACGCGACGCTGAAGGCGACCGTCGTGCTGCCCGATGCGTATGCGCGCCTTCGGCACGGCCCGGAGCGCAGCGTCGAGCGCTTTCCGGTCGTCTATCTGCTGCACGGCTCCGGCGGCGACCACACCGACTGGACCACCAACACCCGAATCGCCGCGCTCGCCGACCGCTATCACGTGATCCTCGTCATGCCCGATGGCGGCCACGAAAGCTGGTACATCGACAGCCCGTTCGATTCGGCCAGCCGCTTCGAAACCTTCATCGGCGACGAAGTCGTGTCGTACGTCGACAGCCATTTCAGAACGATCGACGCCAAGGGCGCACGCGCGATCACCGGCCTCAGCATGGGCGGCTTCGGCGCACTGCGCATCGCGCTCGACCGGCCCGACACGTTCGGCGCGGTCGGCAGCATCAGCGGCGCAGTCGACCCGCGCTGCTGCGAGGACGAACCCGGCATCGATCACGTGTTCGGCGACCCCGTCCGCCATCCGTCGTTCTGGAACCGCAATGCGATCATCGAAAGCGCGCGTACGTTCGTGCGCGCGCACCTCGACCTGACGATCGACTGCGGCCGCGACGACTCGCTGGTCGGCTCGAACCGCACGCTGCATCAACGGCTCATCGCGCTCGGCGTGCCGCACGACTACGCGGAGCGCCCGGGCGGCCACACCTGGGATTACTGGGCACACGCGATCCGCTATCAGATGCAGTTCTTCGCGACGTCGTTCCAGCACGGCGGTTACGCGTAACGCACGCACTACCGGCGCATGGCAAGTGGGTGGCGTGTCGTATCGCACCGGCTCGCATGGCGATGTGCAACAGACGATGAGCGCGCGCGGTGACGCGACAGGAAGGGAAAAGAAAACGGAAAACCAGCGTCGAGCGCCAGCCGAACCACGCGCTCGGTTGCGCTCAGTTGCGCTGCGCCGCGTCGGCGTTCACCACTCGATCGAAGATCTCCTGCGCGCGCGCCAGTTCGTCGAGCGCGCGATCGAGGCGCGACATCGCGCGTGCATAGTCGGCCGACGAGATGTCGTCGTCGCTTTCGCCGCGCACGGCGCGAAACGCCTGATCGACGTTGCGCGTGGCCTCGACGAAGCGTTGTGCGGCCCGGGCTTCCCGCGAACGGATGTGGATCGACATCGACACTTCTCCCTGAGGATTGCAGTGTGAAGCAAGCCGCCGCGCAGTGTGCGCGGCCCGCGTGTCGGCCGCGTGACCGACGGCCGCTTGCCGGGCGATGCGCGAATCGCCGAGCGGCGCGCTTCGTCGCGATTGTCGCGCGATGTCCGCTTGCCCGCTACGGCGAGATTGCAACAAATTCCTCGCGCACTCCGCGATGATGGCGACGCCGCTGCCGGTCGTTGCGCACGCATCGACCTTCAATCCCTGAACCGCACGCCGCGCGCTCGCGGCGCAACCGTCACGCGCGGCCGATGCGCGGCTGCGCAACACCGCCGAACGCGGCTGCCTCGGCCGGCCCCAGATCGAACAGATCGCCGGTGAGCTCGCGCGGATGCTCGGCCGCGGGCCGGTGCCGAAGCCGCACGACGTGCGCGGGCGCGACATAGGCGGCAGCCGTTTCAATCGGCGCCACGTCGAACAGATCGCGCGTGACGCCGCGCACGGTGTCCGTCGGCGACCGGCCGCGCAGACGAGCAACCAGCTCGACGAAGCGATCGAAATCGCCGGCACGCGTCGCGTTGTTCACGTCAGCGAGATCGCGTGCCTTCAGCACGCAAGGCTGCGCGAGCCGCACGAAATACGGCGCTTCCAGCTCGACCGACAGCGCAAGCGGATAGCTCCTGCCCGTTTGCTCCTTCGCGCGGCCGACGCAATCGACCACGGCCGCGCCCTGCGCGACGCCGAGCGGCTTGCCCGTGCTCACGCTGCGCAGGTGCTCGGGAAACACGCGCAGTTGCGTACCGACCGTCAACGCGGTCGACGATGCGCATACGAGCGCGTAGTGCTGTTCGCGGCGCCGGCCCGACGGCAGCGTCGCGCGGCTGGCGATGAAGGTATGAGGCGGCAGGGGCCGCACCTGGCCGCTCGCATCGATCCACGCATTCCACAGCAGCGCGTCCGCGCGCTTGCGCTCGCCCGGCCGCACCCGCGACGCCACCGGCGAAAACAACGCGAGCAGCGAACCGGTGCGATGCGCGGCGACCTGCGCGCTGCTGCCGAGCGGCTGGTTGATGCCCCACAGAAAGCGCCCGCCCCCGAGCCGGCGCTCCCATTCCTTGCGGAGCACGACGGTCGGAAGTTCCTCGCCGGACTCGGTACCGATCTTCGTCCAGCAGAACGTGGGAGGGAGGTGTTTCAGTGTCATCGACTTTCTCGGGATACAGCCTCGCTGGCGACAGCAAGCCCATTCAACAACCATAACTGTATAGGTATAATGCATGACATGGAAGCCCCGGACCGCGATTTTCCTGTACAAGACCTGTTACGCCATTTGCTGGCAGATACACGCTCGTCCAGCGAAATTGCGCGACTTTCTGGCGTTAGCCAACCGACGGTGTCGCGGCTTCGGATGTCGGACGGGCGCCGGCTGCGGCGCAGCGCGCCATTCAATAAGCTATGCAGTTTCTATGGACTGAATGCGCCCGGCCCGCGTCGCTACAACGACCTGCTGCGCGAGGCGATCGTCGACGCCTGGGACGGCTCGGACGAGCACGGGCGCGCGCTGTTGGTGGTGATCCAGGGCTTGAAGGACTTGCAGACGAAAGCCGAAAGCGGGTGACGGCGCGCAGCGGCAAACGCCGGAACGGCGGAACGGCCACGCGCGGGCGGTAACGGATGCGATCCGTCGCCGCCCGTTTTGCATCCGGCGATGCCGACGACATGTCACCGGTCAAGTGCGAGAAACTTTATTTACCTGTGGTTAAAAAAGTTTGACACGCCGTTTTCCCTGAGATAAGTTTTGCGCAAGCTTCCGGAAAGCAAACGCAGACCGGCAAGCTCATAAGACGCGCGGCGCGTCGGACATCGCCGGTCCGTTTCATCCCGTCGCCGCTCGCACGCGTGTCGTGTCGTCCGCAGCGCAGCACCGCAGCTCGCAATATCCCCGTTTTCTCTGCCGATACCGCCTGGTTTGACGAGGCAAGGTACCCGGCACGACTTTGATTGGCAGTACTGCATGAGCCGCGCCGCATCGGGCCGTGGGCGGTCGCCCCGGCGCTTTCGGCGGTGCGGTCATCTGTTCGTCGCAGGCGGTAATCGGCCCGGCCCGCAGGGGGCGTATCGCGGAACGGTCGTATCCACACAATCAGAACAACGAGGTCGACAATGCAATTCCATCCAGGAGGATTCCGTCGCGCATGGCTGCCGGCGCTGGCCGCAGCCGCGACGCTCGCCGCTTGCGGCGGCGACGACGGCGGCAGCGTGGCGGGCGCGTCCGCGCTCGCGCAAACCCAACAGGACGCGGCGTCCGCCTCGGCGGACGCCGCTGGATCGCTCGCGTCGCGCGTGTCGCCGTCCGGCGTCCCGTATGCGAATCCGGCCAGCGGCGGCCGCTATAAGCCCGTGATCGACGACGGCCAGGTGCAGCCGTCGTTGTCGGGCGCGACGATCGAAGAAAATGCATGGGTCGACACGCCGGTCGATTCCGACGGCGACGGCACCAGGGACCGGATTCACGTACGGATCGTGCGCCCGTCGGAAACGGCCAGCGGCGCACGCACGCCGGTCATCGTGCTCGCGAGCCCGTACTACGCCGGGCTCGCCGACAGCCCCAACCACGATGTCGACGTCGAGCTCGACGGCACGCCTCATCCCGCCACCGCCACCGCCGCCGCAGGCGGCTCGGCCACGCGGATCATGGCCGCCGCGCCGCAAACGCGGATGCTGCAGCAGCTCGAAGCGGCCGCGGCCGGCCGCTCGTGGATCGAAAGCTATTTCGTGCCGCGCGGCTTCACGATCGTCTATGCGGATTCGCTCGGCACGGCCGGCTCCGACGGCTGTCCGACCATCCTCACCCGCGAAGAATCCGTCGCAATGGCGTCGGTGATCCGCTGGCTCGGCCGCGATGCGACCGCGAAGGATGCGAACGGCAAGCCGCTCGTCGCGAGCTGGTCCACCGGGCACGTCGGCATGTACGGCGTGTCGTACGACGGCACGCTGCCGAAGATGGTCGCGAGCCTGCGCACGCGCGGGCTCGATGCGATCGTGCCGATCGCCGGGCTGTCGAACATGTACGGCTACTACCGCTCCGGCGGCCTCGTGCGCGCGCCGGAGGGCTATCAGGGCGAAGACGTCGACGTCTATATCAAGGCGCTTCTGACGAATGCGCATCCGGAGCGCTGCACACACCTGGTCGACGAGGCGTTGCAGCAGGAAGACCGCAAGACCGGCGACTATTCGCCGTTCTGGGCCGCGCGCGAGATCCCCACCGCGCTGGCCGTCGCGCCCGCGCTCGTCGCACAGGGGCTGACGGACGACAACGTGCGCACCGATCAGTCGACGTCGTGGTATCTGGCGATGCGACGCCAGCACGTGCCCACGCAGCTGTGGCTGCACCGCCTGAAGCACACCGACCCGACCCGCGTGCCGGCGATGGCGAACGCGTGGCCCGCCGAAGTGAACCGCTGGTTCACGCGCTATCTGATCGGCGTCGACAACGGCGTCGAGCGCGACCCGCGCGCGGTGATCGAGCAGCCCGACGGCACGCTGCTGAAGGAAGCGGACTGGGCCGCGCGCCACGCGACGCCCGTTGCATATTTCGCCGGCGGCGACGGCACGGGTATCGGCACGCTGCTGCGGATACCGAGCGGCGGTCCGCTCGCACGCTTCACCGACGATGCGTCGATACCGGCGCTCACGCTCGCCAATGCAACGACCGGCGAGCATCGCAGCCGCTTCGAGACCGCGCCGTTCGCGACCGCGACGCGCATGTCGGGCACCGCGACCGCGCGCGTGCGCTTGACCTTCACCGGCGTCGCGAACGTCACCGCCTTGCTGGTCGATCGTGCGCCCGACGGTACGGCGACGATCGTCACACGTGCATGGACCGACCCGCGCAACCGCGTGTCGGAATGGTTCTCGCAACCCGTGCTGCCGGGCACGCCGTACGACCTGAAGCTGACCTTCATGCCGCGCGACTACACGCTCGCCGCGGGCCACACGCTCGGGCTCGTCGTGCTGTCGAGCGACTATGAAGCGACGTTGCGGCCGACGCCCGGCACGGGCCTTGCGCTCGATCCGGCGGGCACGTCGGTCACGGTGCCGCTGGTATCGTCGTGAGCGATCGGGTGCAAGAGTGAGCGACCGAGCGGGCGCGCCCGGCATGACCGACTGCCGGGCGCGTCCGATCGCGCTGCGGATTCCTCACGAGCACGCGCCGCTCGAGCATGCGACCGCATGCCGTTTCATTCACACCGGCGTCAGCACCGGCGCGCCCGCGAAATGCCGCGCGGCATTGTCGAGAAACAGCTGCACCGACCGATCGAGCGCCTCCGGCGACCATCCGCCCATGTGCGGCGTCAACACGATGTTGTCGAGCGCCGTCAGCGCGCGGGGCGGCTCGGGCTCGCCTTCGTACACGTCGAGCGCGGCGCCCGCGATGCGCCGTTCGCGCAGCGCCTCCGCCAAAGCAGCGGTATCGACGACACTGCCGCGCGACACGTTGACGAGAAAACCGCCGGCACCCAGCGCATCGAGCACCGCGCCGTCGATCAGATGACGCGTGTGCGCGCCGCCCGGCGTCGCGACGATCATGAAATCGGCCCATTGCGCGAGCGCGTCGATCCGGTCGAAATAGCGGTAGGGAACCTCCTTGCGCGACCGGTTGTGATAGCCGATCTCGATGTCGAAGCCCGCCGCGCGCCGCGCGCATTTCTCGCCGATCCTGCCGAGCCCGACGATGCCGAGCTTCTTGCCCGACACGTTCGGCGGCATCTGCAGCGCGTCGCGCCACACGCCGTCGCGCGTGGCCGCATCGAGCCGCACCACGTCGCGCACGGCCGCGAGCAGCAGCGCGAACGCGTGATCGGCGACGCAATCGTCGTTGGTGCCCGCGCCGGTGACCACCGTGATGCCGCGCGCCTTCGCATGCGCGACGTCGATGTGCTCGTAGCCGGCGCCGAGCGCGCCGACCAACGTGAGCTGCGGCAGCAGATCGATTTCCGCGGCCGTGAGCCCCGTGCTGCCGTTGGTCAGCACCGCGCGTATCGTGCCGCCGTGTGCGGCGATCGCCTGGCCGCGCGCCTCGGCCGTCGGCGCGTGGTGAACGTGGTACGACGCGGCGATGCGGCGGTGCGCGTCGTCGCGCAGCGCGATCAGAACCAGCAACTCGGGTTTCATGTCAGCAAGTGTCCGCAGGCGGGAATGCGTTCCAGTGTAACAACGGCGCGCGGCGCGTGCCGTTAGCCCCACGCACGCTGTGGGCACGCCGCCGCGCGCGGTTTGCCAAAGGCCGTCCAGTCAAGTAACTTTCGGCGTACGTCCCGATACTGGAGATTGGCCCGATGAAGCTCGCCCTGCCCGCCCCGCTCCTGGGGCTCGCGTTCGCCGCCGCCGTCGTCGCGCCCGGCGCGCACGCCGATACGCCCGTCGTGGTGTCGTCGAAGATCGACACCGAAGGCAACCTGCTCGGCAACGTCATCGCACAAGTGCTGAAGGCCCACGGCATCGCCGTCACCGAGAAGATCGCGCTCGGCACGACGCCGATCGTGCGCAAGGCGCTCACCAGCGGCGAGATCGACATCTACCCCGAATACACCGGCAACGCGGCGTTCTTCTTCAACAAGGCCGACGACCCGGTGTGGAAAAACGCGAGCCAGGGCTACGACACCGCGAAGAAGCTCGACTATTCGGCGAACCATCTCGTGTGGCTCACGCCGGCGCCGGCGAACAACACGTGGGGCGTCGCCGTGCTCGCGCCCGTCGCGCAGGCACAGCATCTGAAGACCTTCTCCGATCTCGGCAAATGGGTCGCGGGCGGCGGCAAGCTCAAGCTCGCGGCGTCGGCCGAGTTCGTGAACAGCGCGTCTGCGCTGCCATCGTTCGAGAAGGCGTACGGCTTCAAGCTGAAGCAGGATCAATTGGTCGTGCTGTCCGGCGGCGACACGGCCGCCACCATCAAGGCGGCCGCGAACCAGACCGACGGCGTGAACGCGGCGATGGTGTACGGCACCGACGGCGGCATCGCGTCGAGCGGCCTCGTCGTGCTCGACGACGACAAGCACGTGCAGCCCGTCTATGCGCCGACGCCGGTGATTCGCGAAGCCGTGCTGAAGGCGCATCCGCAAATCGCCGACTATCTGAAACCGGTGTTCGCCAGCCTCGACCTGAAGACGCTGCAGTCGCTGAACGCGCAAATCCAGATCAACGGCGAACCGGCGGCCGGCGTCGCAAAGCGCTACCTGAAGTCGAAGGGCTTCGTTAAGTGACGGAACGCGCGGCGCGCATCGCGCTCGACAAGCTGGGCGTCCTGATCGGTGTGCTGACGATCATCGCGGTGTTCGGGATGCCGTTCGTCGTGCTGCGGCCGAACCGCATCGCGGCCGGCACCGGGCTGTCGGTGTTCGCCGCGCTGCCCGCCGCATCGGGCGCGGCGCTCGCCGTGCTGTGGACCGCCGGCGCGCTGTGGACGATGAAGGCGAGCCGCCCCGTGTGGCGGCTCGCGGCCGGTTGCGCCTCGCTCGCGACGCTCGCGTATGCGCTCGGCGCGGCCGCCGCGCACGTCGTCGCGCCCGACGACATGCTCGCGCGCGTGTCGCCCGCCGCGAGCGTGTGGGTGCTGCTGTTCGCGTCGGCCGTGCTGGTCGCGGACGCGCTCGCACGGCTCGCGTTCGGCCCGTGGCGGCGCCTCGCCGCACTGGCAGTCGCGATCGCGGCGATTTCGGTGCCGCTGGCGAGCGGCTGGTGGGACGGGCTGTCGATCATGCGCGAATACGCGGTGCGCAGCGACGACTTCTGGCGCGAGGCGACGCGCCACGTCGCGCTCGCGGGCGGCTCGGTCGCGGCCGCGTTGGTCGCCGGCCTGCCGCTCGGCATCGCGTGCACGCGGTTCGTATCGGTACGCACCGTCGTGATGCCGGCGCTCAATATCGTGCAGACGGTCCCGAGCATCGCGATGTACGGGCTGATGATGGCGCCGCTCGGGCTGTTGGCCGCGCGCGTGCCGCTCGCGGCCGCGCTCGGGATTCGCGGGATCGGCGTCGCGCCTGCCGTGCTCGCGCTGTTCCTCTACTCGCTGCTGCCGATCGCGTCGAGCGTCGTGGTCGGGCTCGCGCAGGTGCCGCCGCATGTGACCGAAGCCGCGCGCGCGATGGGCATGACGCGCGTGCAGCGGCTGCTGCGCGTCGATCTCGTGCTCGCGCTGCCGGTGATCCTCAGCGGCGTGCGCATCGTGCTCGTGCAGAACATCGGGCTGACGGCGGTGGCCGCGCTGATCGGCGGCGGCGGCTTCGGCACTTTCATTTTCCAGGGCATCGGGCAATCGGCGGCGGACCTCGTGCTGCTCGGCGCGATTCCGACGATCGCGCTCGCGATGACGGCCGCTGTCGTGTTCGAGGCCGCGACCACGCTCGCGAAGGGACGTACCGCATGATCGAGATCGAACGCATCGGCAAACGCTTCGGCGAGATCGTCGCCGTCGACGACGTGTCGCTGACGATGAAGCAAGGCACGATCACCGCGCTCGTCGGCGCATCGGGCAGCGGGAAATCGACGCTGCTGCGCATGATCAACCGGCTGATCGCGCCGAGCAGCGGCACGATCCGCATCGACGGCGTCGATACCGCGGGCGTGCCGCCCGAGCAGCTGCGGCGGCGCATCGGCTACGTGATCCAGGGGCACGGGCTGTTCCCGCACTGGAGCGTCGCGCGCAATATCGCGACCGTGCCGCGCCTGCTCGGCTGGCCCGCCGCGCGCATCGACGCGCGCGTGCGCGAACTGCTCGAACTGTTTCATCTCGCGCCGTCCGAGTTCGCGGACAAGCTGCCGCACGAGCTGTCGGGCGGCCAGCAGCAACGTGTGGGCGTCGCGCGCGCGCTGGCCGCCGAGCCGGCGATGCTGCTGATGGACGAGCCGTTCGGCGCGCTCGATCCGATCATCCGCAACAAGGCGCAGGACGATCTGTACGCGCTGCAGCGCCGGCTCGGCATCACCGTCGTGATCGTCACGCACGATATCGAGGAAGCGCTGAAGCTCGGCGACACGATCGCCGTGATGGACGGCGGGCGGCTGTTGCAGGTCGCGTCGCCGGCGGAGATTCTCGGCAAGCCGGCCGCGGGTGTAGTCGAGCAGCTCGTCGCCGGTGTCGACCGGCCGCTGCGGCTGCTCGCGCTGACGCCGATCGACGCGGTGGCCGAGCCCGGTCACGCGGACGGCGAACCGATCGCCGCGACGCGCACGTTACGCGACGCGGTGTCCGAGCTGCTGTGGCGCGGCGTCGAAGCATTGCCGGTCGGCGAGGCGAACGGCGATGGCGCGCACGGTGCGCCGGCCGCGCGACGCATCACGCTCGACGCGATTCGCGCGCACGCGAGGAAGCCCGCATGAGCGCGCCTGCACAGCCGGCGCGTGCTCCGCTGCCGCGGCGGTTGGCGCCGCATGTCGCGCAGGTCGCGCGCGCGGCCGCGCTCGCGCTATTGCTCGTGCTGCTGTTGCGCCCCGCGTGGCTGCAAGGCGCGTTCGCGCCGTTCGCGGACAACGGCGCGCCCGTCATCTACGACCGCGCGAGCCTGCTCGACCTGACGCTCGCGCATCTCGGCACCGTGGCGTTGTCGAGCCTGATCGGCACGCTCGTCGCGGTCGCGGCGGGCATCGCCGTCACGCGGCCGTGGGGTGCGGATTTTCTGCCGGTCGCGCGCAGCGTGGCCGACATCGGCCAGACGTTTCCGCCGGTTGCCGTGCTCGCGCTGGCGGTGCCGGCGGTCGGGTTCGGGTTGAAGCCGGTGCTGATCGCGCTCGTCCTGTACGGGCTCCTGCCGATCTTCGAAAGCACGATCGCGGGCATTGAAGACGTGCCGCGCGACATCGTCGAGGCCGCGCGCGGGATGGGAATGAACGGCTGGCAGCAACTCGTGTCGATCGAGCTGCCGCTCGCGTTTCCGGTGATCGTCAACGGCGTGCGGCTCGCGGTCGTGATCAATCTCGGCACCGCGACGATCGGCTCGACGGTCGCCGCGCGCGGCCTCGGCGACGTGATCATCGCAGGACTGCAAACGTCGAACACCGCGTTCGTGCTGCAAGGCGGCGTGATCGTCGGGCTGCTCGCGGTGCTGGTCAGCGATGCGATCGGGGCACTGGCAAGGGTGGCGGGTGGGCGGCGGGGGTAGTGCGCGTGGGTGGCTCACTCGCGACCAAAACAGAGCCAGAGCGCGACTGACTCACACGCTCGATGCGGACTCCGATGCGGGCGCCCACAACCATCCCCATCCCCACCGCCCCAACCCTACATCGCCCTTTCACTCGACCCTGCGCTCGACCCTGCGCCGCAATTGGCCGATATACTATGCGCCTCCCAATTCCTCGCACTCGACCATGCGACGACGGTTTCTCTGGCTGATCGTGGTTTCGCTCGGCATTGCGCAACAGGCAGCGGCGCAGCAAGCGCCCGGGCTGCCGGCCTCCGCGCAACCGGCCTCCGCGCCGCAAGCGAGCGCGTCGGCAGCGGACGCCGCATCCGCGCCGCTCGCCAACGATCAGCCCAACGGAGCAAACCACCGCATCACGTCGTATCTGACGAAGAAATTCGGTCTCGCGAAGGAAAAGGCGACGCGGCTCGCCGATATCGTGAACCTCACCGCGACGAAATATTCGCTGCCGCCGGCGCTGGTTTACGCAATCATTTCGATCGAATCGCGCTTCCAGGAAAAGGCGCGCGGCCAGCATGGCGCGACCGGCCTGATGCAGGTCGTGCCGACCGCCCACCGCGGCATGCTGCGCGACGTGAAGGACCTCACCGAACCGAACGCGAACGTCGACGTCGGCTCCAGGATTCTGTCGGGTTACGTGCGCGCGGCCGGCGGCAACGTGCAGGCCGGCCTGAAGAGCTACGGCGGATCGAATGCCTATGCGGCCAAGGTGATGCAGCGCGTCGACGCGTTCCGCTTCGTGCTCGAACCCGAAGACGGCTCACGCAACGCCGCCGATGCGACGCCGCGGATGATACCGGTCAGCGATCCGTCGAACGCGGCGCCATCGGTGAACCGCAACGCGAAGTAGACGCTCCGCGCGCGCTTACAGCTGCCCCGCCGCGCCCGTCCACCGCAGGTAATCGCCGCGCGTCCAGTCGAGCGACACGCCGACGCGTTTCGTGCCCGGCCGGATCTTCGGCTTGTACATCGACAAGGTCAGCGACTCCAGCGCCGGCCATTCCCGAAACGACATCACCGCGAGATCGGCGACGAGCGTCTCCAGCAGCCGCGTATGCGGCTTGTGCGACAGGAACGACGCGACGCGCGCGCAGTAGCCGTCGTAATCGATCCACTCGCCTTCCTCGCTCGGCTCGCAGCGATAACCGAGCCGCGCATCGATCACGACCGGCTGCGGCGCTTCATGCTCGTGCGCATGAATGCCGATGCGCGCGGGCACCTTCAGTTCGTCGACGAACACGCTCCAGCCGCGCCCGCGCAGGCGCGGCGCATCGATCGCCACGAACGGTTCGTCGAACGGCTTCATGATGCCAGCGGCGCTGCGGCGTCGAGCATGATGCGCACGAAATAGTCGGCGAAACTGCGGCGCAGGACGATCTCGAACGTATCGTCGCCGGTCGGAATCAGCGTGATCGGCGACTTGAAGTAGTGCGACTGCGCGCACTGGCCCGGCTTGAACATGCGCGGATGCAGATCGAGCGGGCAGCCGCGCGCGATCACGTCGCGCACGCGTTCGCCGCTGATCTCGACGACGGTGTAGCCGCTGCCGACGTCGACGGCCGCCGCATACAGCCCCTGCATCGCCTCGGCCAGCTGCCCTTCGAGCATGCCGGCCTGCACGGGCCCGTTCGAGCGCACGAGCCACTCGTCGGGGCCGAGCCACAGCACGTCGTATCCGACGCCGCGCGCGACCGTGTTGGGGGCCGACGGCGGCTGGCAGCCCACCACCCGCTCGAACGCGGCGACGAACGCCGCGTCGCCCGGCTCGCCGCGCACGTTGACGAGATCGAGGAACGGCCGCTCGCGCAGCGTGAACTTCTTCGATGCGCGCGCCTGATGCGGCTTCAGCACATCGGCCGCGCCGACGAACGGCGATTCAAGCATGACGCCCGCGCCTGCCACCGGCGTCTGGTTTCTGGTTTCATTCCACATGCTGGCGCACCCCTTCGGTATCGTAGAAAACCGGGCTCGAAATCGTCGCGGTGATGCGCTTGCCGTCGGCCAGCGGAATCACGACGCTCTCGCCCATCTTGTTCAGGCCGCCCTTCACCACTGCGAGCGCGATCGAGCGCTTCAGGATCGGGCTGTAATAACTCGACGTCACGTGGCCGATCATCGGCGTGGGCTCGGCGGCCGACACCTGCGTGTCCTTCGCGATGATCTGCGCGCCTTCCGGCAGCACCAGCTGATCGTCCGCGGTCAGCAGGCCGACGAACTGCTTGCGGCCTTCCTTCGACGTATCGGCGCGCGACAGCGAGCGCTTGCCGAGGAAGTCCTTCGACTTCGCGACGAGCCCGCCCATCCCGAGGTCGTACGGCGTGACCGAGCCGTCGGTGTCCTGGCCGACGATGATGTAGCCCTTCTCCGCGCGCAGCACGTGCATCGTCTCCGTGCCGTACGGCGTGATGTCGAACTCGGCGCCGGCCGCCATCAGCGCCTCCCACACCGCGCGGCCCGCATTGGCCGGCACGTTGACTTCATAAGCCAGTTCGCCCGAGAAGCTGATCCGCATCACGCGCGCCTTCACGCCGGCGACGGTGCCGTTCCGGTAGCTCATGAACGGGAACGCTTCGTTGCCGAAATCGATGTCCTGGCAGACCTTCTGCACGACCTTGCGGCTCTTCGGGCCGACCACCGCGAACGTCGCCCAGTGATCGGTGACGGACGCGAGCCGCACCTTCATGTCCGGCCATTCCGTCTGCAGCCAGCGCTCGAGCCACGTGAGCACGCGCGCCGCGCCGCCCGTGGTGGTGGTCATCATGAAGTGCTGGTCGGCGAGGCGCACCGTCACGCCGTCGTCGAACACCATGCCGTTCTCGTCCAGCATCAGCCCGTAGCGGCACTTGCCGACCTCGAGCTTGTTCCACGGGTTCGTGTACATCCAGTTCAGCAGCTTCACCGCGTCCGGGCCCTGGATGTCGATCTTGCCGAGCGTCGACGCATCAAGAATGCCCACGCTGTTGCGCACCGCGAGGCATTCGCGCTGCACGGCCGCATGGAGGTCCTCGCCCTTCTTCGGGAAGTACCACGGCCGCTTCCAGTTGCCGACGTCCTCGAACATCGCGCCATGCTCGACGTGCCATTCGTGCACGCAGGTCTTGCGGATCGGATCGAGGAAGTCGCCGGTCTCGCGGCCCGCGAACGTGCCGAACGACACGGGCGTGTAGTTCGGGCGGAACGTCGTCGTGCCCGTTTCCGGAATCGTCTTGCCGAGCGCCTGCGCGAGGATCGCCATCCCGTTGATGTTGCCGAGCTTGCCTTGATCGGTGCCGAAGCCCATCGCGGTGTAGCGCTTCACGTGCTCGACCGATTCGAAGCCTTCGCGCGCGGCCAGCAGGATGTCGGCCGCGGCCACGTCGTTCTGGAAGTCGACGAACTGCTTCGGCCCGCGTGCCGCGGCCTCACGGCTGCCGACCAGCCACAGCGGCTGCAGTGCGCCTTCGACGAGTTCCGCGGCCTGCGGCGCGACCGCGCGCTGCGCAGCGACGAAGCCCGCCGCCTTCGCGGCCTCGGCGCCCGCATCGACCGCGAGCCGCAGCGCGCGGGCAAGACCGAACTCGCCGGCCGCCGCACCCACGCTCGCCTCGGGCTGCACGGCCTTGCCCGGCAGGAAGCACGCCTTCTCGTCGTTCCAGCAGGCCTTGCCGCCCGACTGCGCGAACAGGTGCAGCACCGGGCTGAAGCCGCCCGACATCGCGACCAGGTCGCATGCCAGCGACTGCAGCTTGCCGCCCGTCTGCCCGTTCGAATACGACGCGACGTCGACCGACGATACGCGCCATTTGCCCGATGCCGCCGTGACGACGGCGCCGCTCATCACCGTCACGCCCTGCCGCTTCGCGGCGGCCGGCAGCGCGCCGTTCGACGACGCACGCGAATCGACGACCGTCACCTTCGCGCCGCATGCCTTCAGGTCGAGCGCGGTCTGGTACGCGCGGTCGTTGTTCGTGAACACGACGACGTTGCGGCCCGGCAGCACGCCGTAACGATGCACGTAGGTGGACACCGCGCCCGCGAGCATCACGCCCGGCAGGTCGTTGTTGCCGAAGACGATCGGGCGCTCGTGCGCGCCGGTCGCGAGGATCACGCGCTTCGCGCGGACCTTCCACAGCAGTTCGCGCGTCCCCTTGCGCATCGACACCGGCAGGTGCTCGGTCAGGCGCTGCGTGACGGTCACGAGGTTGTGGTCCTGATAGCCGAACGCGGTGCTGCGCGACAGAATCGTCACGTCGGGCAGCTTGCGCAGCTCGGCCTCGATCTTCTCGACCCATTGCAGCGCCGGCTTGCCGTCGATCTCGGCCCGGCACGACAGCAGGCTGCCGCCGAGTTCGCGCTGATCGTCGACGAGGATCACGCGCGCGCCGGCCGTCGCGGCCGCATGCGCGGCGGCGAGGCCCGACGGGCCGCCGCCGACCACGAGCACGTCGCAGTGCGCGTAGCACTTGTCGTAGCGGTCGGCGTCGAGCACGTCCGGCGCCTTGCCGAGGCCGGCGGCCTCGCGGATCTTCTCTTCGTACTTCGGCCACATGTTGCGCGGCCACATGAAGGTCTTGTAGTAGAAGCCGGCCGGCATGAAGCGCGACAGCTTCTGGTTGATCGCGTACTTGTCGTGCTCGAGCGACGGCTGCGCGTTCACGCTCGTCGCGACGAGGCCCTGGTACAGCTCGATCTCGGTCGCGCGTGCGTTCGGCACCGTGTACGGGCCGGTTTCGAGCTGCACGACGGCATTCGGTTCGGCGACGTCGGCCGTCACGATCCCGCGCGGACGGTGGTACTTGAAGCTGCGCGCGACGAAGTGCACGCCGTTCGCGAGCAGCGCGGACGCGAGCGTGTCGCCCTGGAAGCCCTGATAGGTGCGGCCGTTGAACGTGAACGTCAGCGGAATCGCGCGATTGACGCGGCCACCGGTGCCGAGGCGGTCTTTCTGGCTCATTTGCTCGTGCCCTCTTCGTGTGCATGACCGGCGGCCCCGCCGAACTTTTCGTAACCCTTGATTTCGTAGGTGACCGTATCGCGCGTCACCTTGAACCAGCGGCGGCAACCCTGCGTGTGCAGCCACTGCTCGCGGTGCAGCCCGCGCTTGTTCTCGCGCATGAACACGTACTCGCCCCATTCGCGGTCGGTCATGTTCTCGTTAGCGACCGGGCGCACGATGTCGGCTTCGCCGCCGCACGTGAACTCGGATTCGGCGCGCGGCCCGCACCACGGACATTCGATCAGCAACATGTTGGTTTCTCCAATGGTGGTCGGGATCAGTGCGCCACGGCGGCGGCGCCGTGCTCGTCGATCAGGTGGCCCGTATAGAAGCGGTCGAGCGCGAACGGCGCGTTCAGCGGATGCGGTTCGTCGCGCGCGATCGTGTGCGCGAACACCCAGCCCGAGCCCGGCGTCGCCTTGAAGCCGCCGGTGCCCCATCCGCAGTTGAAATAGAGGCCCTTCACGTCGGTCTTGCTGATGATCGGGCAGGCGTCCGGCGATACGTCGACGATGCCGCCCCACTGACGGTTCATCCGCACGCGCGAGAACACCGGGAACATCTCGATGATCGCCTGCAGCGTGCCTTCGATGATGTGGAAGCTGCCGCGCTGGCCGAAGCCCGTGTATTGATCGATGCCCGCACCGATCACGAGGTCGCCCTTGTCGGACTGGCTGATGTACGCATGCACCGCGTTCGACATGATCACCGAGTTGACCACCGGCTTGATCGGCTCGGACACGAGCGCCTGCAGCGGGTGGCTCTCGATCGGCAGGCGCACGCCGGCCATGTCGGCGAGCGTCGTCGTGTTGCCTGCGGCCACCACCGCGACCTTCTTCGCCTTGATGAAGCCCTTCACCGTATCGACGCCGACCACCGCGCCGCCTTCGCGGCGAATGCCCGTCACCTGGCAGTTCTGGATGATGTCGACGCCGGCGCGGTCGGCGCCGCGCGCGAAGCCCCAGGCCACCGCGTCGTGACGCGCGACGCCCGCGCGGCGCTGGATCGACGCGCCCAGCACCGGGTAGCGGCTGTTCAGGTTGATGGTCGGCTCGATTTCCTTGACCTGGGCCGGCGTGAGGAATTCGGCATCGACGCCGTTCAGCCGGTTCGCGTTGACGCGCCGCTCGGTGTCACGCACGTCCTGCAGCGTGTGCGCGAGGTTCATCACGCCGCGCTGGCTGAACATCACGTTGTAGTTGAGATCCTGCGACAGGCCCTCCCACAGCTTCATCGCCTTCTCGTACAGCGCGGCCGATTCGTCCCACAGATAGTTCGAGCGCACGATCGTCGTGTTGCGCGCGGTGTTGCCGCCGCCGATCCAGCCCTTCTCGAGGATCGCGACGTTGGTGATGCCGTGCTCCTTCGCGAGGTAGTACGCGGTCGCGAGGCCGTGGCCGCCGCCGCCGACGATCACGACGTCGTATTCCTTCTTCGGTTCCGGGCTCTTCCACTGCTTCTCCCAGTTCTCGTGATACGAGAGGCCGTTGCGGAACAGGCTGAATATCGAGTAGCGGCTCATGTTAGTGATCCTTCGTTAGCATTCGATGACGTTCACGGCGAGGCCGCCGCGCGACGTTTCCTTGTATTTCGTCTTCATGTCGGCACCGGTCTCGCGCATCGTCTTGATGACCGAATCGAGCGACACGTAGTGCTGGCCGTTACCCTTGAGCGCCATGCGCGACGCGTTCAGCGCCTTGATCGCGCCCATCGCGTTGCGTTCGATGCACGGAATCTGCACGAGCCCGCCGACCGGGTCGCAAGTCATCCCGAGGTTGTGCTCCATGCCGATCTCGGCCGCGTTCTCGACCTGGTCCGGCGTGCCGCCCATCACCGCCGCGAGCGCGGCCGCGGCCATCGAGCACGCGACGCCCACTTCGCCCTGGCAGCCGACTTCGGCGCCGGAGATCGACGCGGTTTCCTTGTAGATGATGCCGATCGCCGCGGCCGTCAGCAGGAATTCGAGGATGCCGGCTTCGTTCGAGCCCGGCACGAACTTCACGTAGTAGTGCAGCACCGCGGGGATCACGCCGGCCGCGCCGTTGGTAGGCGCGGTGACGACGCGGCCGCCCGCCGCGTTCTCCTCGTTGACGGCCATCGCGTACAGGTTGACCCAGTCGAGCATCGACAGCGGATCGCGCAGCGACTCCTCCGAGCGCGCCCGCAGGCGGCCGTTCAGCTCGGCCGCACGACGCTTCACGCGCATCGGGCCGGGCAGCTCGCCCTCGACCTTGCAGCCGCGCTCGACGCACGCGGCCATCGTGCGCCAGATCGCGAGCAGCCCCGCGCGCACTTCGTCGGCCGGGCGCAGCGCGGCTTCGTTGCGCAGCATCAGCTCGGCGATCGACAGCCCGTGCTCGCGGCACTGGCGCATCAGGTCGTCGCCGGTGCGGAACGGATACGGCACGTCGGCCGCCGCACGCACGCCGTTCACGCGATCGCCGTCGCGGTTCACGACGAAGCCGCCGCCGATCGAGTAATACTCTTTCTCGACGAGCAACTGCCCGTGCTCGTCGAAGGCCTGGAAGCGCATCCCGTTCGGGTGAACGATGCTGGTGCCGCTCATCATCTTGCGGAAGAAGCCGATATGCTCCTTTTCCTCGAAGCGGATCGTCTGCCGGCCGAGCAGCGTCAGCGACTTCTCCGCGCGGATCGCCGCGAGCCGCGGCTCGATCAGGTCGGGATCGATCGTGTCCGGCAGATGGCCCTCGAGGCCGAGCAGCACCGCCTTGTCGGTGCCGTGGCCCTTGCCGGTGGCACCGAGCGACCCATATAGTTCGACCCGCACGCGGCGCACGAAGCCGAGCAGGTTCGCATCGTCGATGTGCGACGCGAAGCGGCACGCGGCGATCATCGGGCCGACCGTATGCGAACTCGACGGGCCGATGCCGATCTTGAACAGGTCGAACGCGCTGACGTTCATCTGGCTTCCTCTGGGTAGGCGTACGTGAAATGTCGTTGGCGTCAGTACATCAAAGCGTAAAATCGGCCGATAGAACAAAAACGGCATCGGCGTGGGATAGCGCCGCCAAGCCCCACGCAGGACGGCAGGAAAATGCGTTTTGACGATGGTTGGCGACGCAAAAACACAAGTCGGGCGCCGTGCCCGCGCGCAGAGTGAAACGACTGAGACCCGCCTTCCGGGCGTGACGAGATTGACCGCGATGACATCCGACGTACCCGCTTCCCCCCTCGCCGAACCGGCGCCGCAGCGCATCCGCTTCGGCATCGTGCTGCTGCCGAACTTCACGCTCACGGCTTTTTCGGGGTTCGTCGACATGCTGCGGCTGTCCGCCGACGACGGCGACTACAGCAAGCCGGTGCGCTGCGCGTGGAGCGTGATCGGCGAGACGCTCGCGCCGGTGCGGGCGAGCTGCGGGATCCAGATCACGCCGTGGGAAACGTTCGAGAACGCCGAGCCGTTCGACTACGTGGTCGTGGTCGGCGGGCTGCTGCATTCGGGGCCGCAAGCCGGCCCCGACACGCTGGAGTTCATCCGCCGCGCGGCCGCGGGCGGCGCGACGGTGGTCGGCATCTGCACCGGCGTGTTCACACTGATGCGCGCGAACGTGCTCGACGGCTATCGCACCTGCGTCAGCTGGTTCCATTACTGGGATTTCGTCGAACGCTTTCCGAACGCCGACCCCGACATGCTGATCGCCGATCGCCTGTTCGTGATCGACCGGCGCCGCATCACGTGCTCGGGCGGGCGCGCGTCGATCGACGTCGCCGCCGCGATCCTGCTGCGCCATTTCGACCATGCGACCGTGCAGAAGGCGCTGCGCATCCTGCTGGTCGGCGAGATGCAGAAGGGCAATGCGCCGCAACCGCATCCGCCGGGACTCGAGCCGGCCACGCATCCGAAGGTCAAGCGCGCGATTCTTCTGATGGAACAGCACGTCGGGCGCGCGCTGCCGCTCGAGGAGCTCGCCTGCAAGCTCGACATGTCGACGCGCCAGCTCGAGCGGCTGTTCAAGGCCGAAACCGGCAAGAGCCCGCAGGCGTTCGCAAAGCAGGTGCGGCTGCGCACCGCCGCATGGCTGCTGACCAGCTCCGACCGCACCGTCGCCGATATCGCGTCGAGTTGCGGGTTCGCCGACGCGTCGCACCTCGGCCGCGAATTCCGCAAGCAGTTCGGCGTGCCGCCGGCCGCCTATCGCGAGCGCGGCGGCGAAGCCGTGGACGCCGGCGTGGCGGCCGATGCCGTTGCCGTTGCCGATTCAGTCGAAGACATCCCGGACTGACCGGCGCGCCTGCCGTTTGGTTGTGCGCGCATGCGATCGCGCGTGCACGGGCGGCACGCGGCGCGCGAAGCTCGTGAACCGCTGAACCGACATTCGACGCGGGGCGCCCTCTGCCCCGCCCCATTCACTTCCTGGACCCGTTGCCATGCCCCGCTTCGCCGCCAATCTGTCGATGATGTACACCGAGCACGCGTTCCTCGAACGCTTCGCCGCTGCGTCGTACGACGGCTTTCGCGCCGTCGAGTATCTGTTCCCGTACGACTTCGCGGCCGAGGACATCCGCGCGCGCCTCGACGCGCATGACCTCGAGCAGGCGCTGTTCAACGCGCCGCCCGGCGACTGGGACGCCGGCGAACGCGGAATCGCGTCGCTGCCGGGCCGCGACGACGAATTCCGCCGCGGCATCGACCGCGCGCTCGACTATGCGCGCGTGCTCGGCAACAAGAAGCTGCACGTGATGGCCGGGATCGTCGCGCCGGGCGCGGACCGCGCGCGCCAGCGCGACACCTACGTCGCGAACCTGCGCCACGCGGCGCAGGCCGCCGCCGCGCACGGCGTCACGATCCTGATCGAGCCGATCAACCCGCGCGACATGCCCGGCTATTTCCTGAACCGCCAGGACGATGCGCATGCGATCTGCGCGGAAGTCGGCGCGCCGAACCTGAAGGTGCAGTTCGACTGCTATCACTGCCAGATCGTCGAAGGCGACCTCGCGACCAAGCTCAGGCGCGACTTCGCGAGCATCGGCCACATTCAGATCGCCGGCGTGCCCGAGCGGCACGAGCCCGACGTCGGCGAGCTGAACTACCCGTACCTGTTCGCGCTGATCGACGCGCTCGGCTACGACGGCTGGATCGGCTGCGAATACCGCCCGAAGGCCGGCACGTCCGAAGGGCTCGGCTGGCTCCGGCCGTACCTGTAATTCCCGTATCTCGTCGACGATGAACGACAGTCTCGCGCGCGGGGTGCTCGAGCGGCGACGCCGTCGTGCAGCTGGTGCGTCATGCGCCGGACCGGCGGCGCCGCGCGCTGCCGAACGCTTAATGTTTCGTTAACGATCCCGCCGTAGAATCCGGTCGATACCTACGATCCCCACCGCCTTGCCAGGAGCCTCCATGTCCACACCCGCACGCTATGACGCCGTCGCCCGTCTTCTTCACTGGTTGATCGTGGCGCTCATCGTCGCGCAGTACCTGATCGGCTGGACGATGCCCGACGTGCATCGCGACACGCAACCGGTCGGCTTGATCGCCGCACACCTGCTCGTCGGCACCGCGCTGGTCGCCGCGATGGTGTGCCGCGTGCTGTGGCGCGTGACGCATCGCCCGCCCGCCGACACGCTGTCGCCCACGATGCGCAAGTTGTCCGGCGCCACCCATTTCGCGCTCTATGCGCTGCTGATCGTCGTGCCGCTGCTTGGCTGGATCAATGCGTCGTCGCGCGCATGGGCCGTCACGCTGCTCGGCGTCCTGCCGCTGCCGGCGCTGTCGGAAGCCGGATCGCAGTTCGGGCACGCGATGGGCGACGTGCACGGCGTGCTCGCGTGGGTGCTGTTCGCCGGCATCTGTCTGCACGTCGCGGCCGCACTCGCGCATCGCTTCGTGCTGCGCGACCAGACCATGCAGCGGATGATGCCGTGGTGAGCATGCCGGGAACGGCATGCTCGATGCCGTAGCGCCGACGCGGGACGCGCTCGCGTCGGCACCGGGTAGCAGGCTGGCGTCGGCCTGCTACCGCATCGTCGATGTGCCCATGTACCTATGCACGGCGGCCAAGGTCGCGATCTTCCGCCGAATCCCCGCCTTCCCCCTTCTACCGGCCACACCGGCCGCCGCCGCACCGATCGGCGCGTCGCAAACCTGCGCGCGACAGCACCTGGGCCGATGCAGGCGTCGGGGCACCCGCCCACGCACGTCGCGGCCCCTGGCCGTTGCGGCTTCATATTCGATCGCTGCGCCAATCGACGAGCGCGCGCATGACCACCGGTCCGACGACGCATGGTGGCCATTCATTCGCGGCGCCGCATCTCGAACGCCCTGTCATTCTTTCGTCAGCGGGCGTAACCTCACGTAACGCACGCTCCACCGCGCGTGGGGCAGACTGACGACACCTCGTGGATCGCCCTCCGATCATGTCCGTCGCTTACGACTACGCAGCCGGCCTGCTTCGCACGCTGTACGACCGCCATATCGACGGCAGCGCGGTGCTCGACACGGCCGCGTTTCCCGATGCCGTGCGTTTCGTTGGCGCATGGCGCGACATCCAGGCAGAGGCGTTGGCCGTGGCGCGCGACATGCCGCGCATCCCGCGCTTTCACGAGATCATGCGCGAGCAGCGCGACATCTCCGCCAACGACGCGCGCGACTGGCGGATGTTCATCATGCAGGCTTACGGTCAGCCGTTCCCGCGCAACCTGTCGCGCTGCCCGACGGTCGAGTCGCTCGTCGCGACGTCGCCGGACGTGCTGTCCGCATCGTTGTCGTTCCTCGCGCCGGGCAAGCACATCCCGCCGCATCGCGGGCCGTTTCGCGGCATCCTGCGCGGCTACCTGGTGCTGTCGATGCCGACGCGCGCGGACGGCACGCCCGCCGCCGTGCTGAAGGTCGACGGCCGCGAATACCGGCTCGACGAAGGGCGCTTCCTGCTGTGGGACGACACGTTCGTGCACGAGGTATGGAACGACAGCGACGACGTGCGCATCGTGCTGCTGCTCGACATCCGCCGGCGCGGAATGCCGCGATGGCTCACGTGGCTGTCGAATGCGGTGATCGGCATCGTGCGGCTCGGGATCCGCATCCGCGGGCGCTCGATTCCCGTTTAGCGGCCCACCGGGCGCACCTGCGTAGCGGTCAGTCCTCGCGCGCGAGCTGCGCGAGCGCATCGGCGAGCGCGCGAATCGCCGGCTGCGCGGCGCGCTGCACCGGATGAACCAGGTAGTAGCCGAGGCCATTGCGCACCACCTGCGGAAACGGCGTGACGAGCGTTCCGGCGGCCAGCCGGTCGGCCGCCATGCGCGGATCGCCGATCGCGACGCCATGCCCTTGCTCCGCGGCCGTCAGCGTCAGTTCGAGCGTATCGAGCACGAGGCCGGCGCTGCGGTCGATCTGCGTCGCGCCGACCGCGTCCAGCCAGCAGCGCCATTCGTCGCGGTTGCGCGCCGGATGCAGCAGCGTGGCCCGCGCGAGATCGTCGATCGCGTGCAACGACGCAGCGGCCTCGCGCGTGCACATCGGCGTCAAGCATTCGTCGAACAGCGGCACGGCCGCCATTCCCGCCCAGGTTCCGCTGCCGCGCACGACGATCGCGTCGAAACCGGCGTCGGTGAAATCCGGCGTGTCGTCCGCCGACGTGTGAATGCGCAGCTCGGTGCGCGGCAACGCACGGTTGAGCGCCGCGAGCCTCGGCAGCAGCCAGCGCACCGCGAACGTGGAAGGCACGCGCAGCGTGAGGACCGACGCGGCCTGCGCGTGCGCATCTGCGTGTCGCGCCAGTCGGGCGAGCACGTCGACGGCCACCGCCAGCAGCGCGCCGCCTTCGGCGGTCAGCGTCAAGCCCGACGCATGGCGGACGAACAATGCACAGCGGTAATACGCTTCGAGCTGCTGCACCTGCCGGCTCACCGCGCCCTGGGTCCGGCACAGATGCTCGGCAGCACGGCTGAAGCTGCCGAGCTCGGCGGCGGCGACGAACGCCTGCAACGCCGTCAGCGGCGGCAATGCGCGCGTCAGGTCCGCCAGCGGGTATGCGCCGGCCGCATACCCGGGTTGCGGATTATTCGTTTGTTCGGTCATCGCTGCGTCGCTATCGTGGCGGAACCGGCGCGCGACGGCAGTCGCGACGGGCCGGTCCATCATCAGCGGAGAAATACCATGATTTCCTCGTCCGACGCACTATACACGCGGCAGGTCGATACCTACCTGAAGGCGCTCGAGCGCGGCGACGTCGCGGCGATCTGCGCGTTGTTCACGCCCGATGCGCGCATCTTCTCGCCGTTTCTGGGCTGGATGACGCCGCAGCCGTTCTTCGAAAAAGTCGCGGCGGCGTCCGGCCAGAGCCGCATCACGCCGATCGACGTCTGCGTCAGCACGACCGGCGCACGTCGGGCCACCGGCTATTTCGTGTACGACTGGGGATTGAACGACGGCTCGGCGGTGCGCTTCGAGTGCGTCGACGTATTCGAATTCGACGACGCCGCACGCATCGAGCGCATGACGATCATCTACGACACCTACCCGATCCGCAGCACGGTCGGCGACAAGTACGCGTAACGCCGCGCCGCGCGCCGCCGTTGCGCGGCGCAGCAAGCGCATGGCGTCGCCGGCCGGCCCGGTGAAGCGGGCTGATGCCCTGCTCGATTTGCCGAACGATCGCCTAAACTACAGACCGTCCCCCGCACGCTGCTGCCGGCCCCTGCCATGGCACACCTCTTCTTCGCGGCATCGATTCAACGGCATGTCGAGATGCCCGAGCGCGACATCGACGCGCGCACGCTGCGCGACGCGCTGGAAACGGCCTTCGCCGCGCAGCCGCGGCTGCGCGGCTACATCGTCGACGACCAGGGTGCGCTGAGAAAGCACCTGTCGGTGTTCATCGACGGCCATCCGGTACGCGACCGGCAACACTTGTCCGATACGCTCGACGACGCCAGCCGCGTCTATGTCGTGCAGGCGTTGTCGGGCGGATAACGGGGCGCATGCGCGGCGCAGCCAGCCGCGCCCGAGCCCACAGGAGACACCGGACATGAACGACCGATTGCTCGTCGCGACCCGCAAGGGCCTGTTCGTGCTGCACGCCGACGGCGACGGCGGCTGGTCGCTCGGCGAGCCGCACTTCATCGGCGAGCCGGTCGGCATGACGCTCGCCGATCCGCGCGACGGCACGCTGTATGCGGCGCTCCATCTCGGCCATTTCGGGGTCAAGCTGCATCGCAGGCGTGCCGATGCGGACGAATGGGAGGAATGCGCGGTGCCCGTCTATCCGCCGCAGCCGGCCGACGCGGGCGCCGGCAATACGGATGCCGAAGCGCCCGCCGCGCCGCGCGCGCCGTGGACGCTTCAGCAGATCTGGTCGCTGGAACCCGGCGGCGCCGACGAACCCGGCGTGCTGTGGGCCGGCACGATACCGGGCGGGCTGTTCCGCTCCGACGACGGCGGCGACTCGTGGGCGCTGAACCGTGCGCTGTGGGACCGCCCGGAACGCGCCGAGTGGTTCGGCGGCGGCTACGATGCGCCGGGCATCCATTCGGTGATGGTCGATCCGCGCGACAGCCGACATCTGACGGTCGGCATCTCGTGCGGCGGCGTCTGGCAGAGCGTCGACGGTGGCGCGAGCTGGCACGTCAGCGCCGACGGGATGGAAGCGGACTACATGCCGCCCGAGCGGCGCGGCGAGCCCAACGCGCAGGATCCGCATCGGGTCGTCCAGTGCGCGGCCGCGCCCGACGTACTGTGGACGCAGCATCACTGCGCGATCTTCCGTTCGACCGATGGCGCCGCACGCTGGCAGCGCATCGACGCGCAGCCGTCGAGCTTCGGCTTCGCGGTCGCCGTGCATCCGAAGGATCCCGACACGGCCTGGTTCGTGCCGGCCGTGAAGGATGCGTGCCGGATTCCGGTGAACGGCCGCTTCGTCGTCACGCGCACGCGCGACGGCGGCCGCAGCTTCGAGAGCCTGTCGAACGGATTGCCGCCCGCGCCGGCCTACGACCTCGTGTATCGGCACGGGCTCGCGGTGGACGACACCGGCACGCACCTCGCGATGGCGTCGACGACGGGCGGGCTATGGACGTCCGGCGACGGCGGCGAGAACTGGCGTCAGGTGTCCGCGCATTTGCCGCCGGTGTATTGCGTGCGCTTCGGGTAACGCGCGAGGTCCGGCGCGCCGGACCATTCGGCCGGCGCGCCGTGTACGACCTCGCTCAATGCACGCCGAGATACGCCTTCACCGCCGGCAAGCCGGGCTTGCCGTCGATCGTCGTCACGCCGGCCAGCCACTTGTCGAGCGATTGCGGATTCGCCTTCAGCCACTCGGTGGCGGCCTTGTTCGGGTCCTGCTTGTTCATGATCGGCACCATCACGTGGTTCTCGATGGTCGTCGTGAACTGCAGGTTCGACACGAACTTCGCGACGTTCGGGCAGCGTTGCGCGTAGTCGGGCGGCGTGGCGGTCAGCACCTTCGCTTCGCCGTAGTTCGGGCCGAACACGTCGTCGCCGCCGCTCAGATAATCGATCTTCATCTGCACGTTCATCGGATGCGGCTCCCAGCCGAGGAACACGATCCACTGCTTGTCGCGGATCGCGCGATTCACTTCGACCAGCATCCCCGCCTCGCTCGACTCGACCAGCTTGAACTTGCCGAGGCCGAACTGGTTGCCGTCGATCATCTTCTTGATCAGCGCATTGCCGTCGTTACCCGGCTCGATCCCGTAGATCTTGCCGTTGAGCTTGTCCGCGAACTTCTGGATGTCGGCGAACGACTTCAGGCCGCCCTGGTACACGTAGTCCGGCACCGCGAGCGTGTATTTCGCGCCGGTCAGGTTCGGCGTGGCGAGCACCTTGATCTGCCCGGCCTTCGTGAACGGCTGGATGATCGGGTCCATCGTCGGCGACCAGTAGCCGAGGAACACGTCGATCTGCTTGCTCTTGATGCCCGCGAACGTGATCGGCACCGACGCGATCGTCTTGGTCGGCGTGTAGCCGAGCCCCTGCAGCATCGCCGATGCGAGGCCGGTGGTGGCCGCGATGTCGGACCAGCCGACGTCCGCGAAGCGCACGGTCTTGCACACGGGCGGGTCGGCCGCGTAAACCGCCGACATCGGCGCTGCCATCCCGATCCCGCATACCGTTGCGATCAATAGGCGCTTCATCTTTCTTCTCCTCAAAGTGACGTCGTTTGCTTGGGCTACGGGATCGATGGGTAAAGCCGCGCGCCGCGATCCCGGCGGCGTCGCGGACCGGATGGTTCGCGTATCGGTGCGCCGTTCGCGTCAGCGCCCCGGCAGGCGGCGCTCGTAGCTCGGCGCGTGACCGAACTGCGCGCGATACGCCTTGCTGAAATGACACGGCGAATGAAAGCCGCACGTCGTCGTCACGCGCGCAATCGACGCGTCGGTCGTGCGCAGCAGGTCGCGCGCGCGCTTCAGTCGCAGCGTCAGGTAGTAGTGGGTGGGCGAGACGTTCAGATACACCTTGAACATGCGCTGCAGGTGACGCTGCGACAGCCGCACGAGCCGCGCGAGCTCCTCGAGCGACAGCGGCTCCTCGATGTTCGCCTCCATCAGCCGCACGACCTCGATCAGCTCCGCCCGCGAAAAACCCACGCGCGCATCGACCGGAATCGGCTGCGTGTCGGTGGCGCTGCGGATACGTTCGAGAATGAATTGCTCGGACACCTGCGCGGCGAGCTGCTGGCCGAAGCGCATGCCGACGAGGTTCAGCATCAGGTCGAGCGGCGCGGTGCCGCCGGTGCAGGTGAGGCGGTCGCGATCGACGACGAACAGCTCGTCGGCGAAACCGACGCGCGGAAACTCGGCATGCAGCGCCGACAGATTCTCCCAATGCACGGTGCAGCGATAGCCGTCGAGCAACCCACTCGACATCAGCGCATACGCGCCGGTGCAGATGCCGCCGAGCGGCAGCCCGCGCTCGGCGAGCGCGAGCAACGTGTCGCGCGCGACGTCGTCGACCACGTCGCGGATGCGCACGCCGCCGCACACGATCATCACGTCGGGCAGGTTGTCATGGTCGAGCGCCTGAGTGGGCCGCACCGCGATGCCGTTGCTGGCCTGCGCCGGCTTGCCGTCGAGCGAATAGATCGACCACTTGTAGTGATCGGCGCGGCCGACGTAATTGGCCATCCGAAGCACTTCGACCGCGCTCGAAAACGCGATCATCGAGAAGTTCGGCAGCGTGAGAAAACCGAAATGAGCGAGGGAAGAAACCGGTGAAACGCAGGGGGCGGGTGCGGCGGCGGCGAACGTCACATCGGGCTCCTGGCGAACGGTTGATCAGGTTGCACGCAGCCAGCCCCGTGGCGCAGGCCACGGAAGCCGGTATCGGATCGGGAAAAGCGGCCGCAGCGCGCGGCCGCCGGGCGTTACGCTTGCGCGGGCGCGGCCTTCGCGCGGAACAGGTGCTTCAGGCCCGAGAACAGCGGCGCTTTCACGGCACCCGGCGCGCGGCCGAAGCTCTCGGTGATGCGGTCGAGGATGATCGCGAGCAGCACGACCGACAGACCGCTTTCGAAGCCGAGGCCGATGTCGAGGCGCTGGATACTCGCCAGCACGTCGTTGCCGAGACCGCCCGCGCCGACCATCGACGCGATGATGACCATCGACAGCGCCATCATGATCGTCTGGTTCACGCCCTGCATGATCGACGGCAGCGCGTTCGGGAACTGCACCTTGTACAGCAGTTGCCACGGCGTGCAGCCGAACGCCTGGCCGGCTTCGACGATCTCGCGGTTCACGTGGCGGATGCCGAGGCTCGTCAGCCGCACGGCCGGCGGCATCGCGAAGATCACCGTCGACAGGATGCCCGGCACGCGGCCGAGGCCGAACAGCATCGCGGCCGGAATCAGATAGACGAAGGCGGGCATCGTCTGCATCAGGTCGAGGACCGGGCGCAGGGTCGCGGCGACCCACTTGCTCTTGGCCGCCCAGATGCCGAGCGGAATGCCGAGCACGAGGCTGATGATCGTCGACGACAGCGTGAGGCCGAGCGTGATGACCGTCTGATCCCAGAAGCCGGTCGCGAAGATCAGCAGCAGCGATGCGGTGGTGAACAGCGCGAAGCGCCAGCCGACGCGCCACAGCCCGACGCCGATGAAGATCGCCATCATCAGCCACATCGGAATCGCCTGCAGGCCGTGTTCGACCAATGCGGCGAGGCTCTCGATCGCCTGGCCGATCGCGTCGAAGGTCTTTGCGTCGTGATCGAGCAGATAGTGAACGGACTGGTCGACCCAGCTGCCGAGTGGAATGATTTCAGACATGGGAGCCTCGCGAACGCGTGATGGCCTTCAGGATAAGTGCGCGGTCGACCGAGCCGCAGTAGCAGCCTTCGTCGTCGACGACGGGCAGCGCATTCGGGCTCGCGACGACGCGCGCGACGACATGTTCGAGCGACGCGTCGCGCCGGATGCTCTCGATCGGCCGCACCGACGGCGTGGCCTGACCGAGCGCGTCGCGCGTGACGAAGCCGCGGATCTTGCGTTGCGCGTCGAGCACGAACGCATATTCGGCGCTGCCGTTCAGCGTCGCTGCGACGCCTTCCGCATCGCACTTCGACACGAGCGGCACGGCGCCCGTCTGCATCAGGTCGCCGGCCGTCAGGTAGCGGCTGGTGTCGATGCCGTCGAAGAACGCGCGTACGTACTCGTCGGCCGGGTTCGCGATGATGTCCTGCGGCGTGCCGACCTGCACGAGCCGGCCGCCTTCCATGATCGCGATGCGGTTGCCGATGCGCAGCGCCTCTTCGAGATCGTGCGACACGAACATGATCGTGCGGCGCTGCTCCTTCTGCAGTTGCAGCAGCACGTCCTGCATTTCGCGGCGCTTGAGCGGATCGAGCGCGGAGAACGCCTCGTCCATGATCATCAGCGACGGGTTCACCGCGAGCGCGCGGGCGAGGCCGACGCGCTGCTGCATCCCGCCCGACAGCTCGGACGGCAGCTTGTGCGAGAACGGCGCGAGCCCGACCTGCTCGAGCACTTCCATCGCGCGCCGCTCGCGCTCCTTCTTGCCGACGCCCGCGACCTCGAGGCCGAACGCGGCGTTCGACACCACGGTGCGATGCGGCATCAGCGCGAACGACTGAAACACCATGCTCATGTCCTTGCGGCGCAGCGCGGTGAGCGCCGAGCGGCGCGCCGACGCGACGTCGAGCCCGTCGATCAGCACCTTGCCGGCGCTCGGATCGACCAGCCGGTTCACGAGGCGGATCAGCGTGGATTTGCCGGAGCCGGACAGGCCCATCAGCACGAATATTTCGCCTTCCTGCACGTCGAACGATACGTTGTGCACGCCGACGACCTGACCGGTACGCTTGAGCACATCATCTTTCGTCGCGCCGGCGGCGAGCATGTCGAGCGCCTGTTGCGGGTTACTTCCAAACACCTTGCACAGACCTTCGACCACGACCTTGGGGGCATCCATCGAAACCTTCTCCTCGTGTAGCGGGGACTCACGCGTGTCTAGCGTGCCTACATAGTTGCCAGAAAAAACCCCGACCTGCCGACGAATTACGACAAACGCTTGCGCAAATACGACACACCCCACAGCCGCGCCCCGCGGGCCGCGGCGCGCGGCGGCCCCCGATTGCGGCGACGCACTACGCGCAGCGTCAGCAACGACGGGCATCGCGTCCCGGACTTGTGCGCAGCAGCGCGACGCGCAGCCCGCGCAGTCGGGCGAAAAAACACAAGTGGCGCGCGTCGCTTTACGACAATTTTGCGTCCGATCGGCCGCGTCGCGGCGCCGTGCGCAAATTAAAAGAATGGTCGTACGAAAAGACTGCATCGCGAACGTGTACCGCCACGTTCGCGGGCCGTCGGCAACCCTGAAATTCCCGCATGGCCACTGTGATACATTGCCGGCAACCACGCCATTCGGGACATCACCGCGCGCCTTGCGCGGCGCACGCTCGAGCGGTGCGCGCATGCCGGTTCGCCTGCCGGCCAGAATGGAAAAACCGCCTCGATCGGGCAGCGCGACGATCGAAGGACGATAACGAAATGAGAGAGGGAGTTAGGCGATGACTTGGGCCTTGGCCGCAATCGGCTTCATCGCGGGCGGTATCGCCGCATTGTTCGGGGATGTCTCGGTCACCACCGGCGCGCTGCTCGGCGCGGTGACCGGATTCTGCGTCGGCTACGCGCTGCAGGAAGGCAGGCGCACGAGCGGCGACACGACATCCGACGCATCTGCAATTTCCACACCCGGCAGCGCGCCGCCATCTGTGGTGGTGCCGCTCGCCGATCGCGTCGCGCGGCTCGAAGCGACCGTCGACGCGCTCACCCACGAGCTCGACGCGCTACGCGGGCAGCTGGCCGGCGCGAACGCCGGCGTCGCGGCCGGCAGC
Organism: Burkholderia sp. KJ006; assembly: GCF_000262695.1. Lineage (NCBI taxonomy): Bacteria > Pseudomonadati > Pseudomonadota > Betaproteobacteria > Burkholderiales > Burkholderiaceae > Burkholderia > Burkholderia sp. KJ006. The sequence goes on from NC_017921.1 coordinate 177,740, forward strand.
GCCGCGCACGCGTCGGCGGTCATACCGGTGGGCAAACCGGCTGTCACGCCGTCACCCGCCGCGATGCCGCCGCAACCATCGGTGCAACCGGCGGCCGTGCGTGTCGCCACGCCGGCGTCGACGATCGCGGTTGCGCCTGCGCCTGCGCCCGCGCCTGCCGCTTCGGCGCGCGCGAGCGCCGAGCCTGCGGCCGCCGTCGCACCGACGCTTACTACGCGCGCCGCGACCACGCCGCCTGCACCGCCTGCCCCACCCGCCCCGCCGAAGCCGCGCGAGCCCGGTATCGCGGAGCGCGCGCTGCGCGCCGCACGCGACTGGCTGCTCGGCGGCAACACGGTCGTGCGGGTCGGCATCATCGTGCTGTTCTTCGGTGTCGCGTTCCTGCTCAAGTACGCCGCCGACAACGACCTGCTGCCGATCGAATTCCGCCTGGCCGGCACCGCGCTCGCCGCGGCCGCGCTGCTCGCGATCGGCTGGCGCGTGCGCGCGCGGCGCGCGGCATACGGGCTCGTGCTGCAAGGCGGCGGCATCGGCATCCTGTATCTGACGATCTTCGCCGCCACCAAGCTCTACGCGCTGCTGCCGGTCGGCGCGGCGTTCCCGCTGATGGTCGCGATATGCGCGCTCGGCGCGTTCCTCGCGGTGATGCAGAACGCGCTGCCGCTCGCGTTCATGGGCACCGCGGGCGGCTTCCTCGCGCCGGTGCTGCTGTCGACCGGACACGGCAGCCACGTCGCGCTGTTCAGCTACTACGCATTGCTGAACGCGGGCGTGTTCGCGATCGCATGGTTCAAGGCTTGGCGTCCGCTGAATCTGCTCGGCTTCGTGTTCACGTTCACGATCGGTTCGGCGTGGGGCGTGACCGCGTATCGTCCCGCGTTGCTGGCGAGCACCGAACCGTTCCTGATCCTGTTCTTCCTGATGTACGTCGGCATCGCGCTGCTGTATGCGGTGAAGCGCGAGCTGGCGCTGCGTCACTACGTCGACGGCACGCTCGTGTTCGGCACGCCGATCGTCGCGACCGCGCTGCAGGCGGCGCTCGTGAAGGACATCCCGTTCGCGCTCGCGTGGAGCGCGGTCGCGCTGTCGGCGTTCTACCTCGTGGTCGTCGCGTGGCTCGCGCGGCGCCGCGCGCGTCTCGCGCTGCTGTTCGACGCGATGCTCGCGCTCGCGGTGATCTTCGCGACGCTCGCGGTGCCGCTCGCGTTCTCCGGCCCGACGACGAGCGCCGCGTGGGCGATCGAAGGCGCGGCGATCGTGTGGGTCGGCGTGCGTGAACGGCGCCTCGCGCCGTTCGCCTTCGGCCTGTCGATGCAACTCGCGGCCGCCGGCGCGTTCTTCACGAGCCTGCTCGGCGCGCCCGACGCGAACGCGCTGCCGGTGCTCAACAGCCCGTACATCGCGATGCTGCTGATCGCGCTCGCCGGGCTCTTCACCGGCTGGTGGCTGCACGGGCGCAACGAAGCGCGCGCATGGCATGCGTGGATGCCCGACGTGGGCTCCGCGGCCGCGGTCTGGGGGCTGTTGTGGTGGCTCAGCGGCGGGCTGCACGAGATCCTCGTCTATGCGAGCCGCCACGTCGATCTGCATGCGGACCGCTTCGTCGTCGATGCGACCGCGCTGTTCGCGGCCGGCACCGCATGGCTCGCGCACCTGGCGCGCCGCAAGCTCGCGTGGCCGATCGCCGAATGGCCTGCGCTCGCGTTGACGCCGGTGCTCGCGCTGCTCGCCATCCGCGCGTTCGATACGCACGACGCGCCGCTGTCCGGCATGGGCGCGTTCGCGTGGCCGATCGCCGTGATCGCATGCTATGCGCTGCTGCTGCGCCAGTCGCGCGCGATCCCCGCCTCGGCGGCCTCGGCGACGGCCCGCGCCGCAGCCGGCGCGCCGACCGTCGCAGCCGTGCCCGCGGCGTGGCTCGCGCCGCTGCACACGCTGATGTTCTGGACCTTGTGCGGCTTGTGCTCGCTCGAAGGCTTCTGGCGCTTGCGCGCGTTCGTGCCCGAAGGCGCGTGGAGCTGGAGCGCATGGGCGTACGGCTTCGGCGCGCTGCTCCTGCTGGTTTCGGGCCCCGGCTCGCGGCTGCGCTGGCCGATCGGCGCGTACCCGCGCGCCTACCAGCTGTGGGGCGCCGCACCGCTCGCCGCGTTGCTGTGGCTGTGGAGCATCGCGAGCGTGACGAGCGACGGCGACGCGTCGCCGCTGTTCTGGCTGCCGATCCTCAATCCGCTCGACGTCGCGCAGCTGTTGATCTTCGTCGCGTTCGCGATGTGGCTGCGCCGCCTGAAAGCGCTCGGCGTGACGTGGCATCCGCTCGCGGCCGATCTCGCGGCGCTCGCGACGGTGTTCCTGTGGTTCAACGCGCTGCTGCTGCGCACGCTGCATCACCATTTCCACCTCGCTTACGACGTCGACGCCGTGCTGTCGTCGTTCGGCATTCAGCAGGTGTTCATGGTCGGCTGGAGCGTGTTCGCGTTCGCAGGCATGTGGCTGATGCGGCGCGACGCCATCGCACGCATCTGCGCGCTCGCGTCGCTGCCGCTGATCGTCGTGATGTGGCTCTGGACCTTCTACGCGAACTTCACGCAGGACGGCGGCAGCTGGGCGCGCATCCCGCTGCTCAATCCGCTCGATCTCGTGCTGGTGGCCGTCTACGCGCTCGCCGCGTCGTGGTTCGTGCGCGTGCGCCGGCTCGGCTGGTCGTTCGGCGCGTATCGCGTCGAGCTGCTCGCGGCGGCCGGCGCGACGGCGTTCCTGTGGCTGAACGCGATCCTGCTGCGCACGCTCCATCACTGGGCGGGCGTGCCTTATGCGTTCGACGCGATGGCGGAATCGACGCTCGTGCAGGCGTCCGTGTCCGTGTACTGGACGCTCTGCGCGCTCGCGACGATGATCTGGGCAACGCGCCGCGGGCTGCGTCCGCTGTGGTTCGTCGGCGCCGCGCTGCTCGCGCTCACGGTGATCAAGCTGTTCGTGTTCGACCTGTCGCACGTCACCGGCATCGAACGCATCGTGTCGTTCATCGGCATCGGTGTGCTGCTGCTGTTGATCGGCTATTTCTCGCCGCTGCCGCCGAAGGCAGCGGCTCAACCGGACGATCGCCAATCATGAAGCGACTCGCAGCCCTGCTCAGCCTGAGCCTGCTGACATCGTTCGCGGCCGCTGGCGGCCCGCCCGGCGCCGAACGCGTCGCACGGCGCTTCGCGCTCGATCTCGACGGCAGCGCCGCGTATTACCAGCTCACCGTGCCGCAACCCGTCTATGCGGGCAGCCGGCGCGACGACCTCGGCGACGTGCGGATCTTCAACGGCGCGGGCGAGCCGGTGCCGTATTCGCTCGATGCGCCCGCGACGACCGCGGCCGCGTTGCCGCCGACGCGCACGCCGGCACACTGGTTCGCGCTGCCGCGCACGCGCGGGAACGACGACCGCGCACCGCTCGGCGTAGCGGTCGCGCCGGACGGCTCGCTACGCGCGACGCTCGCCGCGCCGGCACGCGCGACGCATGCGGTGGATCTCGTCGACCTGTCTCATGCGGACGGCGACGTCGACGCGCTGCTCGTGCACCTCGGCGACGACAGCTACCAGGGACGCGTCGCGGTCGAGGCCAGCGACGATCTGCACGACTGGCGCTCGCTCGGCAGCGTGCAGTTGCTGAAGGTGGCACGCGGCGGCGACACGCTGGTGCAGGAACGTATCGCACTCGACGGCATGAGTTCGCGCTACCTGCGGCTCGAATGGCTCGACGACGTGCCGTCGATCGCTTCGATCGACGTCGAGACGCGTCCGCGCGATGCGCGCGCGGTGGAAGCCGCCGCGGTGCCGCGTCAATGGCGCGACGCCGTACACGTGCGAGCCGGCGACACGCCGGGCGAATACCGGTTCGACACCGACGGCCCGTATCCGGTCGACCGCTTGCGCATCGACCTGCCGCAGCCGAATACGGTTGCGCGCGCAACGGTGCAGAGCCGCAGCGATGCGCAGTCGCCGTGGCGCGACGTCGCCGATGCGGTGCTGTTCCGGCTGCAACGCGACGGCGGCGAGCAACGCAACCCGCCGCTCGCGTTCGCGCCGAATCCCGACCGGGCTTGGCGCATCGTCGTCGACATGCGCAACGGCGGGCTCGGCGGCGGTCAGCCGGCCGTGGCGATCGGCTGGCATCCGGCCGCACTGACGTTCGTCGCGCGCGGCACGCCGCCCTTCACGCTCGGAGTCGGCAATGCGGCGCTGTCGTCGTCGGCCGTGAGCCGCGATGCGCTGCTGATCGGCATGGCGCCCGAAGTGCGTCCCGCGCGCGTGGGCGCGGCTTTGGCGACGTCGGAGGCCGCGCCGGAGCCGAGCGCCGACGCGGACGCGACCCGCCGCTACGTGCTGTGGGGCGCGCTGGTCGCCGCGGTCGCGGTGCTCGGCACGATCGCGTGGCGTCTCGCGCGCGGCAGCGGCGAGGTACGCAAGCGCGACGAATGACGTGGCATCGCGCGGCAGGATGACGGCGCCGGACCCATGCGCGGGACGGCGCCCCGTTGACACGGCCGGCCGCGCATTCCATGCTCGCTGCTCGTTCATCGCCCTGCGAGCGCCCATGGTCACCTGCTTTCTTCGTTACGTCGTCGATCCGTACAAACTCGAGCAGTTCGAAACCTACGGCAAGATGTGGATTCCGCTCGTCGAGCAATTCGGCGGCACGCATCACGGCTACTTCCTGCCGTCCGAGGGCGCGAGCAACATCGCGCTCGCGATGTTCTCGTTCCCGAGCCTTGCCGAATACGAGCGCTACCGCGAACGCTCGAAGGCCGACCCGGCATGCCAGGCCGCGTTCCGTTACGCGGAGGAAACGCGCTGCATCGTCAGCTACGAGCGCAGCTTCTTCCGGCCGGTGTTCGAGTAAGCCGCGCCTTTGCGGCGCCGGACGAAAAAAAGCCCCGCCTGCATCCGCGCGGCGGGGCCAACCCATGTCAGTAGAGACATCATGGAGGAGACGGGCTCATCATATCGAGCCCGGCATGGCGTCCCAACCAAGCATTTCTGCTATCCATCTGCGGCGCCGCATCCGCGCGCGACCTGCGCGCATCGCATATCGATAGAACGAAAAGTCGTTTTCAGAGTGGCGGCGGGGTCGTTACCATCTGGTTTTAAGCCTGCGCTTAGCCGGGCAACCATCCCCAAGGAGCGCCCCTTGACTGCATTCGATCAACACCGCCGGCCGTTCGTGGTCGGCATCGGCGGCACCACCCGGGCCGCATCGTCGACCGAGCGCGCGCTGTCGTTCGCGCTGCGCGGCGCACAGGCGGCCGGTGCGCGCACGCGCCTGTTCGACGGCCCGTTCTTGCACACGCTGCCGCACTACGCCCCCGAGCACAAGGCCTTGACCGACGCACAGCGCGAGCTGATCGACGCCGTGCGCGAGGCCGACGCGATCATCATCGCGACGCCGGGCTATCACGGCGGCGTGTCCGGCCTCGTGAAGAACGCGCTCGACACGCTCGAGGAACTGCGCGCCGACGAGCGCCCGTATCTGGACGGCCGCGCGGTCGGCCTGATCGTCACCGCGTACGGCTGGCAGGCCGCCGGCACCGTGCTCACGTCGCTGCGGTCGATCGTCCATGCGTTGCGCGGCTGGCCGACGCCGTTCGGTGCGACCGTCAATACGCTCGAAACGCGCTTCGAGAGCGCCGAAAGCTGCTCGGACCCGAAGGTCGTCGCGCAGCTCGAGACGGTCGGCTCGCAGGCGGCTGAATTCGCGCTCGCGTTCGCGTCGCATCGCGCGGCCACGCACGCTGCATCGGTCGACGCGCTCGCGCCCGTACTGAAGATCGCCAACCAGTAACCGCACACCGCCCGCGCGCGGCCGGCGACGTTCGCCGCGCGCGCGGCGTTCGCACGTTCAAGCGGCGTCCGCCGCGATGCTCCCGCCGTTCGCGACTCCCCCAGCCGATAACGATTCGGCTCACCGCGTGATTAGCATTGGCCGAAAGATTGGTTCACGCGCGGCGCGGGTTTTCGTACGCTGAAAGCCCGTACCTTCCACGCGCGAGCCATGAACCGCACGATCCGCTACAAGGGCTACGAAGTCGCCCCCGCCGCCGCCCGTCTGCCGAACGGGCTGTTCGCCGCGAACCTGACGATCGAGAAGGCGAGCGGCGGCCCGTCGCCGCGCGCCGTGTCGTTCGACGCGATCGATTTCTTTTTCGAAGAGGAACACGCGCTCGCGTATGCATCCCGCTGGGGACGCCTGTGGGTCGACACGCAGGCCTGAACGCGACGCGCGGCAGCGCCGGGCTGCACGAAAATACGCGCTGACGAAAGCTATGCAAGAATCTTTCGTCTTGTAATCGTATAACAATAGCCATGTCCGACACGCTGCAGGAACAACATGCAGCGGCAGATCACGCCATGCGCCACTGGACCTTCGAGAGTCAAGGTCCCGTCAAGATCGGTTCCGATGCGCACAAGCGGATGTTCTGCCGCATGCTCCTCGATACGCACAACCCATACAAACCGGCCGTCATCGACTGGCCGCCGCTGAAACCCGACGCGCTCAAGCGGCTCACGTCGCTGCCGATCTGGGACATCGCCGTGCAGACGGAAGGCCGCGCGTCGGTCCGCGTCGCCACCTTCGCGGCAACCGTCGACGATCCGCTACTGCGCAGCGCACTCGACATGGACGGCGGCGAGGAAGCGCGCCACAAGGTCGTGCTGTCGAAGCTGGTGGCCGCATACGGCATCGAGCTTGCGCCCGAACCGCCGTATCCGGCGCCGAAGGACGCGGAGTGGTCGTGGATGGTGACCGGCTTCAGCGAATGCATCGACAGCTTCTTCGCGTTCGGGCTGTTCCGCTCCGCGCAGCGCTCCGGCTATTTCCCGGCCGAACTCGTCGAGACGTTCGAACCGGTGATCCAGGAGGAAGGCCGCCACATCCTGTTCTTCGTGAACTGGTACGCGTGGTACTGGCGCAATCTGCCGTGGTGGCGACGACCGTGGTTCTTCGCCCGTGTCGTCGCCGTATGGGCGTTCCTGATATGGGAGCGCGTCGGCATCGCGCGCGGGATCGATACGGACGGCGTGGCGCACGACGCGAACTTTCCGGCGACGAGCACCGCCGAAATCGGCGACGCACTCGACCCGCGCGAGCTGATCGAGCTGTGTCTGACGGAGAACGACCGACGCATGGCCGGGTACGACGAGCGGCTGCTGCGCCCGACGTTCGTGCCGCGCATGGCGCGGCTCGCGCTGCGCTTTCTGCGGAAATAGGCGTCGTTGCGACGGGGCGGTTCTGCGGCGAACGAGTATCGCGGCCGCGGACCGCCGGCGATTCGTGCTGGCCAACGGGGCGGCAGGTGGCGCCATCGTGGTGTCGTCCGGCTCATGCTGTGCCCGCCGCGCAACGTTTGCAGGCTTGCTCCCGGAGCAAAAACGCACGGTTCCCGATTTGGCCGGGTCGCATCGCGCGCGACACGATGCCGGTCAGTGCGCGGCCATTACCGCACGGCCGTTTCGAATGCGATGGCGCATCGCCGTTCCTACTCGCGTTTCCACTTCGCTGCTCGGCTTGCCGCTCCTCGTAACGGAGTTGCGCCGTGGACAGTCGGCCCGGACGCGGCGGCGATGATCTGACAATTTCGCGCCCGCCGGTGGCTTCGCGCAGCCGAGCGGTTGGAGCCTCCGGCTGCCCCCATCTGCGATTAGCCGAATCGCTCAATTGCCCGCCATATGGAACACGATCAATAGGATCGTTTCAACATGTGCTCTCAATTAGCGAGCGATTGCGCTGCAGCGGTTTCTTTGTCATCGACTGATAGTGAGCGCTGCCGGAAGCCCGCCCGACGGACCAGCGCGGGCGGCGCGATGCGCAAATCAGCATATCGCGACGGCTCGCCCCGCGTCGTCAATCGATTATCTCCCATGATTAACGACATAATAAAAATGCCACTCATGATATTAAAATAGCGAATTGATAAATATGTTCATATTCTTGTAGATCGACATCGTGGTCGCATTACAGAACAGAAAGAAACATGCGACGCGCAAACGTTTGCTATTCAATTCTTCCTACCTTTTCGGGGCCAAAATGCGCGCCATCGCGCAAACAACCCATGCAAACCATTGATTTCAAACGACTTTTATGCGTGAACATCAGACCTCCGGCACTTTACAAAAACAACTCTTCATACTTTCGGATTGGTTGTTAATCAATACATCAAATCGCGATGTATTAACGATTCTTTAAACTTCCACGCACTACATTTATCACTGTTTATCAATTTCCAAATAACGCCTCAAATAAAATTCGCGCATCGATTAAGAGTTTCGCGCGAGCGCACGAAATATTCGTCTAATGAAAGGCGGTGTGTGCGGCGCGCTTATTTGGAGGCAGCAGGACATGAACCGCACATACCGCTCGATCTGGAACGAAGCTCTCGGCGCCTGGGTCGCGGCCTCGGAACACGACTCGGCACGGGGTAAGCCGAACAAATCCGCCGTCGCGAAGGCTGTTGCGGCAGTGGCGCTCGTCGCGGGGGCGACGGTCGGCAACGTCGCGCACGCGCAGTACAGTGCGGGCGGGTTCGGCGGCTCCGTCGTCGCGTCGGGGTCGCAGGCGATCGCGATCGGCGGCAACGCCGGCAGCACGACGACGGCCAGCGGCGCAACCTCGATCGCGATTGGCGCGAACGCGACAGCGTCGGGCAACTATTCGCAAGCATTCGGTCAGCGTTCCGTGGCCACCGGCTCGAGCTCGATCGGCATCGGTTCCGGCTCCACGGCACTCAATACCGGCGCGACCGCGGTCGGCAACGACACGACGGCATCGGGCATCAGTTCGGTCGCGCTGGGCGGCGGCAACAGCAGCGGCACGGGCGGTGCGGTCGCGGCAGGCACGAACGCGATCGCGATCGGCCGGTTCTCCAATGTCGATGCGGCGGCGACGTCGGGCGTTGCGATCGGCGCCAACTCGGTCGTCACGTCGGCCGGCACCGACGCAACGGCGCTGGGTTCCGCCGCGACCGCGGCGGCCAGCGGCGCGACCGCGCTCGGCAACGGCGCGACGGCCAACGTCGCCGGCTCGGTCGCGCTCGGCAAGAACGCCGTGACCACCAGCGCGAGCAGCACGACGACGGCAGGCACCGGGGCCGTCAGCAACGCGACGGTCGGCACGCAGACCTTCACCGGGTTCGCCGGCACGAGCTCGGCCGCGGGGGTCGTGAGCATCGGCAGCCCCGGCGCGGAGCGGCGGATCCAGAACGTCGCGGCCGGGCTCGTGACTTCGGGCAGCACCGATGCGGTCAACGGAAGCCAGCTCTATTCGGTCGCCAGCACGACGACGTCAAGTATCAGCAGTCTTTCGACTTCGACGTCGACGGGGCTGTCGACGGTTGGTAGTTCGATTACTTCGCTTTCTACGTCGACTTCGACCGGCATCAGTTCGTTGTCCACGGGCCTCAGTTCGACCAATAGTTCGGTGACATCGCTTTCTACGTCGACTTCCACGGGTATCAGCTCGCTGTCGACCGGGCTCAGTTCGACCAATAGTTCGGTGACGTCGCTTTCGTCGTCGACGTCGACCGGCCTCTCGTCGGCCAATAGCGCGATTACGTCGCTGTCTACGTCGACTTCCACGGGCATCAGCTCGTTGTCGACGGGTCTCAGCTCGACCAATAGTTCGGTGGTCTCGCTGTCCACCTCGACGTCGACCGGCATCAGCTCGCTGTCCACCGGCCTGAGCTCCACCAACAGCTCGGTGACGTCGCTTTCGTCGTCCACGTCGACGGGCTTGTCATCGGCCACCAGCTCGATCACGTCGCTGTCAACTTCGGCTTCGACGGGTCTGTCGTCGGCAACCAGTTCGATCAGCTCGCTTTCCACTTCGACCTCGACGGGTATCAGCTCGCTGTCCACCGGCCTGAGCTCGACCAACAGTTCGGTGACGTCGCTTTCGACCTTCACGTCGACGGGGCTGTCGTCGGCCAATAGCTCGATCACGTCGCTGTCCACCTCGACGTCCACGGGCATCAGCTCGTTGTCGACAGGTCTCAGCTCGACCAATAGTTCGGTGGTCTCGCTTTCCACTTCGACCTCGACCGGTATCAGTTCCCTGTCGACGGGCCTGAGCTCGACTAATAGCTCAGTGACGTCGCTGTCGTCGTCCACGTCGACGGGCTTGTCGTCGGCAACGAGCTCGATCACATCGCTGTCCACCTCGACGTCGACGGGTATCAGCTCGCTGTCCACCGGCCTCAGCTCGACCAACAGCTCGGTGACGTCGCTGTCGTCGTCCACGTCGACCGGCTTGTCATCGGCCACGAGTTCGATCACGTCGCTTTCCACCTCGACCTCGACGGGTATCAGCTCACTGTCCACCGGCCTCAGCTCGACCAACAGTTCGGTGACGTCACTGTCGTCGTCCACGTCGACGGGCTTGTCGTCGGCCACCAGCTCGATCACGTCGCTGTCCACGTCGACCTCGACCGGTATCAGCTCGTTGTCCACCGGCCTGAGCTCGACCGACAGTTCGGTAGCCTCACTGTCGACGTCGACGTCGACCGGCCTCTCGTCGGCGACGAGCTCCGTCACGTCGCTCTCCACGTCGACCTCGACCGGTATCAGCTCGTTGTCAACAGGCCTGAGCTCGACCGATAGCTCGGTGGCATCGCTCTCGACGTCCACGTCGACCGGCTTGTCGTCGGCCACGAGTTCGATCACGTCGCTGTCCACCTCGACGTCGACCGGTATCAGCTCGTTGTCCACGGGTCTGAGTTCCACCGACAGCTCGGTTGCGTCGCTGTCAACCTCCACGTCGACCGGCCTCTCGTCGGCCACCAGCTCGATCACCTCGCTCTCCACCTCGACCTCGACCGGCATCAGTTCGTTGTCGACAGGCCTGAGCTCGACTAATAGTTCGGTAACGTCGCTGTCGTCGTCCACGTCGACGGGCCTTTCGTCGGCGACCAGCTCGATCGGCTCTCTGTCCACGTCGACGTCGACGGGTATCAGTTCGTTGTCCACCGGACTGAGCTCGACCAATAGCTCCGTCACGTCGCTGTCCACGTCGACCTCGACCGGTATCAGCTCGTTGTCGACGGGCTTGAGTTCGACCGATAGCTCGGTGGCCTCACTGTCGACTTCGACATCGACCGGTCTGTCGTCCGCGACCAGTTCGATCAGCTCGCTCTCCACGTCGGCCTCGACCGGTATCAGCTCGCTGTCGACCGGCCTCAGTTCGACCGACAGCTCGGTCGCCTCGCTCTCGACGTCCACGTCGACGGGCCTTTCGTCGGCGACCAGCTCGATCGGCTCTCTGTCCACGTCGACTTCCACGGGCATCAGCTCGTTGTCCACGGGTCTGAGTTCCACCGACAGCTCGGTTGCCTCGCTGTCGACCTCCACGTCGACCGGCCTCTCGTCGGCCACCAGCTCGATCACGTCGCTGTCCACCTCGACATCGACCGGCATCGGCTCGCTGTCCACCGGTCTCAGCTCGACCAATAGGACGGTGGCTTCGCTGTCGACGTCCACGTCGACGGGCCTGTCGTCGGCCAACAGCTCAATCACGTCGCTGTCCACCTCGACATCGACCGGCATCGGCTCGCTGTCCACCGGCCTGAGCACGGTCGTGACCAAGACCGACAATCTCGGCAGCAGCACCGCCGCGGCGCTCGGCGGCGGCGCCGCCTACGATCCGGCGACCGGCACCATGTCCGCTCCGTCGTACACGATGTACAACGCGAACGGTACGACGTCCACCGCGAACAGCGTCGGCTCGGCGATCGACAGCATCAACAGCCAGGGCATCAAGTATTTCCACGCGAATTCGACGGCCGCCGACAGCCAGGCGCTCGGCGCCGACTCGGTCGCGATCGGCCCGAACGCCATCGCCAACAACGCCGGCGACGTCGCGCTCGGCAACGGTTCGGTCACCGCGGCGCCCAACCCGACGCCGACCGGCACCGTCGGCGGCGTGACCACCACGTTCGCGGGCGGCAACCCGACGAGCACCGTCAGCGTCGGCGACCCGAGCGCCGGCATCACGCGCCAGATCACCAACGTCGCGGCAGGCCAGATCACGCCCACCAGCACCGATGCGATCAACGGCTCGCAACTGTTCGCGACCAACTCGGTGGTGAATTCGCTGTCGACGACGGTGTCGTCGTCCAGCAGCGCAATCTCGTCGCTGTCGACCGGCATCACTTCGTTGTCGACGGGGTTGAGCTCGACTGATAGTTCGGTGGCGTCGTTGTCGACCTCGACGTCGACGGGTTTGTCGTCGGCAACCAGCTCGATCAGCTCGCTGTCGACTGGCCTCAGCTCGACCGACAGCACCGTGGCCTCGCTGTCGACGTCCACGTCGACGGGCATCAGCTCGCTGTCGACTGGCCTGAGCTCGACCGATAGCTCGGTCGCCTCGCTCTCCACGTCCACGTCGACGGGTCTCTCGTCGGCGACCAGCTCGATCTCGTCGTTGTCCACGTCGACCTCGACCGGCATCAGCTCGCTGTCCACGGGCCTCAGCTCCACCGATAGCTCGGTGGCGTCGCTGTCCACCTCGACCTCGACGGGCCTGTCGTCGGCCGCCAGCTCGATCACCTCGCTGTCCACGTCGACTTCGACGGGCATCAACTCGTTGTCCACGGGCCTCAGCTCGACCGACAGTTCAGTGGCCTCGCTGTCGACTTCCACCTCGACCGGCCTCTCGTCCGCGACCAGTTCGATCACATCGTTGTCCACGTCGACCTCGACCGGCATCAGCTCGCTGTCCACGGGCCTGAGCTCGACCGACAGTTCGGTCGCCTCGCTCTCGACGTCCACGTCGACCGGGCTGTCGTCGGCCACCAGCTCGATCAGCTCGCTGTCCACCTCGACTTCGACCGGCATCAGCTCGCTGTCGACGGGTCTGAGCTCCACCGACAGTTCGGTGGCGTCGCTGTCGACGTCCACGTCGACGGGCCTCTCGTCGGCGACCAGCTCAATCACGTCCCTGTCCACCTCGACCTCGACCGGTATCAGCTCGCTGTCGACGGGCCTCAGCTCGACCGACAGCACGGTGACGTCGTTGTCGACGTCCACGTCGACCGGCCTCTCGTCCGCGACCAGCTCGATCACGTCGCTGTCCACGTCGACCTCGACGGGTATCAGCTCGCTGTCGACCGGCTTGAGCTCGACCGATAGCTCGGTGGCCTCGTTGTCGACGTCCACGTCGACCGGCCTCTCGTCCGCGACCAGCTCGATCAGTTCGCTGTCCACGTCGACCTCGACGGGTATCAGCTCGCTGTCGACGGGTATCAGCTCGACCGACAGTTCGGTCGCCTCGCTCTCGACGTCCACGTCGACCGGCCTCTCGTCGGCGACCAGCTCGATCAGCTCGCTGTCCACCGGCCTCAGCTCCACCGATAGTTCGGTCGCCTCGCTGTCGACCTCCACGTCGACCGGACTGTCGTCGGCCACCAGCTCGATCACGTCCCTGTCCACCTCGACTTCGACCGGTATCAGCTCGCTGTCGACTGGCCTGAGCTCGACAGATAGCTCGGTCGCCTCGCTGTCGACCTCCACGTCGACCGGTCTGTCGTCGGCAACCAGCTCGATCACGTCGCTGTCCACGTCGACTTCGACGGGCATCAGCTCCCTGTCGACTGGCCTGAGCTCGACCGACAGTTCGGTCGCCTCGCTGTCGACGTCCACGTCGACAGGTCTGTCGTCGGCGACCAGCTCGATCACCTCGCTGTCCACGTCGACTTCGACGGGCATCAGTTCGCTGTCGACTGGCCTGAGCTCGACCGACAGTTCGGTGGCTTCGCTGTCGACCTCCACGTCGACGGGTCTGTCGTCGGCGACCAGCTCAATCTCGTCGCTCTCCACGTCGACCTCGACCGGTATCAGCTCGCTCTCGACCGGCCTGAGCTCGACCGACAGCTCGGTCGCCTCGCTGTCGACCTCCACGTCGACGGGTCTGTCGTCGGCAACCAGCTCAATCACGTCGCTCTCCACCTCGACCTCGACCGGTATCAGCTCGCTCTCGACCGGCCTGAGCTCGACCGACAGCTCGGTCGCCTCGCTGTCGACCTCGACGTCGACCGGTCTGTCGTCGGCGACCAGCTCAATCTCGTCGCTGTCCACGTCAACCTCGACGGGTATCAGCTCGCTCTCGACCGGCCTGAGCTCGACCGACAGCTCGGTCGCCTCGCTGTCGACCTCCACGTCGACGGGTCTGTCGTCGGCGACCAGCTCAATCTCGTCGCTCTCCACGTCGACCTCGACCGGTATCAGCTCGTTGTCCACCGGTCTGAGCTCGACCGATAGTTCGGTCGCTTCGCTGTCGACCTCCACGTCGACCGGTCTCTCGTCGGCCACCAGCTCAATCAGCTCGCTGTCTACCGGCCTGAGCTCGACCGACAGCTCGGTGGTCTCGCTGTCGACCTCCACGTCGACCGGTCTGTCGTCGGCCACGAGTTCGATCACGTCGCTGTCCACGTCGACCTCGACCGGCATCAGCTCGCTGTCCACCGGTCTGAGCTCGACCGATAGTTCGGTCGCTTCGCTGTCGACCTCCACGTCGACCGGTCTCTCGTCGGCCACCAGCTCAATCAGCTCGCTGTCTACCGGCCTGAGCTCGACCGACAGCTCGGTGGTCTCGCTGTCGACCTCCACGTCGACCGGTCTGTCGTCGGCCACGAGTTCGATCACGTCGCTGTCCACGTCGACCTCGACCGGCATCAGCTCGCTGTCCACCGGTCTGAGCTCGACCGATAGTTCGGTCGCTTCGCTGTCGACCTCCACGTCGACCGGTCTCTCGTCGGCCACCAGCTCGATCACGTCGCTGTCCACGTCGACCTCGACCGGCATCAGCTCGTTGTCCACGGGCCTCAGTTCGACCGATAGCTCGGTCGCGTCGCTCTCGACCTCGACGTCAACGGGGTTGTCGTCGGCGACGAGTTCGATCAGCTCGCTGTCCACCTCGACCTCCACGGGCATTAGCTCGCTGTCGACGGGCCTCTCGTCCACGACCAGCTCGATCTCGTCGTTGTCCACGTCGACCTCGACCGGTATCAGCTCGCTGTCCACCGGCCTCAGCTCGACGGACAGTTCGGTGGCATCGCTCTCGACTTCGACGTCGACGGGGTTGTCGTCGGCGACGAGCTCAATCAGCTCGCTCTCCACGTCGACTTCCACGGGCATCAACTCGCTGTCCACCGGACTGAGCTCGACCGACAGCTCGGTGGCATCGCTCTCGACATCCACGTCGACGGGTCTGTCGTCGGCCACGAGCTCGATCACGTCGCTGTCCACCTCGACTTCCACGGGCATCAACTCGCTGTCCACCGGCCTGAGCTCGACCAACAGCACGGTCGCCTCGCTCTCCACCTCGACCTCGACCGGCCTCAGCTCCCTCTCCACCGGCCTGAGTTCCACCGACAGCACGGTGACATCGCTGTCGACCTCGACCTCGACCGGCCTCTCGTCGGCCACGAGCTCGATCACGTCCCTGTCCACCTCGACGTCGACCGCGATCGAAGCTGCGAAGACGCACTACTTCAGCGTCAACGACAACGGCACGCAGCAAGGCAACTACGCGAACGACGGCGCGACGGGCGTCAACGCCCTCGCAGCCGGCGTGAACGCCAGCGCCGCCGGCGCGAGCAGCGTCGCCGTCGGCGACGGCTCGAACGCGCAAACCGCCGGTGCCGTCGCGATCGGCCAGAACGCATCGGCCACCGGCGGCAAGGCGGTGTCGATCGGCTCCGGCAACACGGCGAGCGGCGACGGCGCGGTCGCCATCGGCGACCCGAGCGTCGCAACGGGCACCGGCGCAGTCGCGATGGGCGCGAACGACACGGCGACCGGCACCGGCGCAGTGGCACTCGGCAACGCGAACACGGCAACCGGCACCGGCGCGCTCGCGCTCGGCAGCAACGCGGTCGCCAGCGCCACCGGTGCGCAAGCCTACGGCTCCGCCGCAGCGGCCACGGCCACCGACGCCCTCGCGTTCGGCACGAACGCGCAGGCCAACGTCGCCAACTCGATCGCGATGGGCGCGAACTCGACCACGAGCAATGCAGTCGCGGTGTCGAGCATGACGGTCGGAGGCGTCACGTACGCGGTCAGCGGCATCGCACCGGTGGGCGTCTTCAGCGTCGGCGCACCGGGCGCCGAACGTCAGATCACGAACGTCGCCGCAGGCCGCGTCTCGGCCACCAGCACGGACGCCGTCAACGGCAGCCAGCTCAACGCAACGAACCTGGCCATCAGCAGCCTGTCGACGTCGACGGCCTCGAACATCTCGTCGCTGTCGACCGGGATCGGCTCGCTGTCCACCGGCCTGAGCTCGACCAACAGCAACCTCACGTCGCTGTCCACGTCGACCTCGACCGCGATCGGCTCGCTGTCCACCGGCTTGAGCTCGACCAACAGCAACCTCACGTCGCTGTCCACGTCGACCTCGACCGGCATCGGCTCGCTGTCCACCGGCCTGAGCTCGACCAACAGCACGGTGGCGTCGCTGTCGACCGGCGTGACGAGCATCAGCAACACGCTGAACCAGCTGTCGACGACGGTGAACAACAACCAGGCGCGTACGGCGAACAACTCCGGCATCGCGGCCGACATGAACGGCACCGGCACCGACCGCCCGACCGTCACCGCCGGCTCGAACTCGGTGGCGATCGGCGCGAATTCGAGCGACGGCGGCCGTTCGAACGTGGTGTCGGTCGGCAGCGACACGCAGCAGCGCCAGATCACGAACGTCGCGCCGGGCACGCAAGGCACCGACGCGGTGAACGTGAACCAGCTGACGCAAGTGCAGACGACGCTGTCGACCGCGCTGTCGGGCCAGCAGTCGCAGATCAACTCGCTCGGCACGCAACTGCAGCAGACGGACCAGATGGCGAAGCAGGGCATCGCGGCCGTCGGCGCGATGGCCTCGATCCCGCAGATGGACCGCGACGCCAACTTCGGGATGGGTATCGGCACGTCGACGTTCCTCGGCCAGAAGGCGATGGCGGTCAACATGCAGGCGCGCATCACGGAGAACCTGAAGGCGTCGATCAACGGCGGCTTCAGCGGCGGTCAGAAGGTGATCGGCGCCGGCATGCTGTATCAGTGGAAGTAACCCGTCGCGCAGCACGCCGCCCGTCCGGCCCACCGGCCGGGCGGCGTGCGGCGTGCCGCGCGCTTCAGTCAACTCCAGTTTTGAGGACGTAACCGTGAACAAACTCGCTCTTGCGCTCGCGCTCTCGGCGCTGGGCCTCGCCGCGTGCTCGACCGCATCCGGCCCGACCTACAGCGCCTCCGAACTGCAGCCGCGCGACGGCGTGCGCACGTTCCAGGTCGACTGCCACGGCTTGCTGTCGGGCCCGCAGACCTGCATGAACGCCGCGCGCAAGATCTGCGGCGAGCAGCCGGTGCGCGTCGCCGATTCGGCGCATGCACTGCGCAACCACGCCGATCCGGCCACGCTGGTCTTCCAGTGCGGCGCCGCACCAGCCGAAACGGCCGCGGCCGCCGCGCCCGTGCCGACACCGGCGCCCGCGCCCGCGGCGGTCGAACACGTGAACCTCGCGGGCGACGCGCTGTTCGCAACGGGCCAGGCCACGCTGACGCCCGCCGCGCGCGCATCGCTCGACAAGCTGCTGAGCGAACGCGAAGACCACACGTACACCGAAGTGACGGTCACCGGCTATACCGACTCGGCCGGCAGCGACGCGGCCAATCTCGCGCTGTCGAAACGCCGGGCGGACGTCGTCGCGCGCTACCTGCACGCGCACGGGCTGAAAGCTCATACGATGGCGGTCGCCGGCCGCGGCAGCGCCGATCCGGTCGGGTCGAACGCGACGGCCGAAGGCCGTGCGGCGAACCGCCGCGTCGAGATCTCGCTGAAGCGCTGACGCGCCGAACAGCGGCCCCGGCGCCGACCCTCCGCTATGTCAAACATCGTCATGGCCCTCCACAAACCGGCGTCTTCCGTGCCACAATCGCCGCAGACTGTCGCCGGAACTTTCCGCCCGCGTCGCGCGCCGTGCCAGCTTCGCGCGACGACACACCGGAATCCGGCGGCCGCCTCGCGATCCGCGCCGCCCGATCCGTCGTCAGCGCGCGCCGACGCGAACGCAACCACGACAATCCACGGCGCGCCGTCCGCCGGCCAGTCGCTCGACACCAGCGCCTGACGCGCGACGCCGCAGAGGAAACCAACCGGTGACGTACATCGATCAAGCCGCGTCAGGCGGCACTCGCAGAGAACGACCGGCGGTCGGCATCTCGCTGTTTGCGCGTGACGGCCAGGCAATCTGGGAAAACGGCATTCATCAGAACATCGCGTATCTCGCGATGATGCTCAAGCGCTCGGACCGCATCGGTCCGGTCTACTTCCTGAACGGCGGCGACGCGAACGCGCTGCCCGCCGGCCTCGAACTCGACAGCCTCGACATACCGCTCGTGAAACCCACGGACGTCACGCACGACATCGACGTCGTGATCGAGATGGGCGCACAACTGCCGGTCGAATGGCTCAGACACGTAAAGGCGCTCGGCACGAAGCTCGTCGCGTGCTACGTCGGCCATACCTACAGCGGTCTCGCCGAAACGCCGATCTTCGGCAAGCCGTCGGGCCACGTGTTCAACGGCACGCAGTTCGACGAAGTGTGGGTGCTCGAGAAGTCGCAGAAAATCGACGTGCCGCTGTTGCGCACGCTCACGCGCGCGCCGGTCCATACGATGCCGCATCTGTGGTCGCCGTATTTCCTCGACCGCCGCATCGCCGCGCTCGCGAGCGGAGGCGTGACCTTCGGCTATCGGCCCGGCCGCCGCCCGTGGCACCTCGCGACGCTCGAACCGAACATCTCGGTCGTCAAGTCGTGCCATTACCCGATGCTCGCGTGCGACGAGTTCTATCGCGCGCATCCGGAGGCCGTGCAACATCTGTTCGTCGTCAATTCGATTCACATGAAGGCGCATCCGACCTTCGTCCATTTCGCCAACAACCTCGACCTCGTGCGCCAGCAGAAGGCGACGTTCGAGCCGCGCATGGACCTGCCGGGCTTCATGGCCCGCCACGCCGATGCGGTCGTCTCGCATCACTGGGAAAATCCGCAGAACTACCTTTACTACGACGTGCTGTACGGCGGCTATCCGCTGATCCACAACTCGACGCTGCTCGGCGACGCCGGCTACTACTATCCGGACTTCGATTCGGCCGCAGGCGGCCGCGCGCTGTACGACGCGTGGCTGCATCACGACGAGCGGCTCGACGACTATCGCGCGAAGGCCGGCCGGCTGCTGCAGGCCGTCTCGATCGACAACCCCGCGAACCTGGACGCGTTCGTCGCGCGCCTGGTCGCCTGAACCGGAGCATACGCATGTCGGACTCCAATGCCCGTCAAGCGCCCGGCGAGGGCAAGCGTCTCGTCGTCGGCGTGTCGCTGTTCGTACGCGGCGCCGGCCAGTCGCTGTGGGAAAACGGCATCTTCCAGAACTGCCTGCTGCTGATCCTGCTGCTGCGCCAGTCGCCGCTCGTCGCCGAAGCCGTGATGGTGAACGGCGGCGAACAGGTCGCCGATCCGCAGATGATGCTCGGCGAATGGGACGTGCCGCTGCTGTCGATGGACGAAGCGCTCGAGCGCTGCGACGTACTGATCGAAATGAGCGCGCAGTTCGGCGCGGACTACCTGCGCGCCTTCCACGAGCGCGGCGGCAAGGTCGTCACGATGCGGGTCGGCAACGACTACGTGATCGACATCGAGCGCGCGATGTTCGACAAGCCGTCGGGCTTCCTGTTCTCGGGCGCGCCGTACGACGCGGTGTGGACGATTCCGGAATTCGAGCGCTCGTGCCTGCACTACTACCAGACGGGCCTGCGCGCGCCGGTGACGATCGTCCCGCACATCTGGCATCCGATGCTGTTCGACAAGGCGCGCGCGACGCTCGGCGCCGGCTTGTCGTACGGCTATCGGCCGGGCAAGCCGCGCTGGCGCGTGACGATGTTCGAGCCGAACATCTGCATGGTGAAAACGAGCATCATTCCGATGCTGGTGGCCGAGGAGGCCTATCGCGCGAAGCCGGATTTCCTCGAATTCGTGCGCGTGTGCAACACGCTGCATCTGAAAGAGCATCCGACCTTCGTCCACTTCGCGAAGAGCCTCGACATCGTGAACCACGGCATCACGACGTTCGAAAGCCGCTATGCGGTCTACGAGTTCATGGCCGCCTACGGCGACGCGGTCGTGTCGCACACGTGGGAAAACGCGCAAAACTACCTCTATTACGAACTGCTGTACGGCGACTATCCGCTGATCCACAACTCGCCGTTCCTCGGCAAGGCCGGGTATTTCTATCCGGACTTCGACTGTCAGGCCGGCGGCCGGGCGCTGCTGCAGGCGTTCGCGCAACACGACGCGAACCTCGACGCCTACCGCGAGCAATCGAAGCACGTGCTCGACTCGGTCAGCATCTACAACCCCGAGAACGTCGCCGCCTATTCGGACGCGATCGCGGCGCTCTATCGCGACGCATGACGCGCCGCCCTTTCCGGACTCCGACATGAACGCACACCCGTCCCTCTCCCGCGCGAAATGGCTGATCGGCTGCGCCGCCGCGTCCCTCGCGATCGGCGCGCACGCGCAGGCCGGCGGCGAATCGGCGGACGCGCTGCTGCGCGACGCCGACACCGTCTTCAAGCAGCTCGACGCGGGCCAGTACGGCGCGGTATGGGCCGATTCGGCCGCGTTCGTGAAGGCGCGCATCAAGCAGGACCAGTTCGCGGCCGACATGCAGCGCGCGCGCCAGTCGGTCGGCACGGTGCGTCATCGCGGCTGGGCGCAGATCACGCGGATCCGCTATACGAACGCGGGCACGACGCCGGACGGGCTGTACGCGAACGTCGACTATGCAACGACGCTCACCACCGGCACGACCGTGTACGAAAAGCTCAGCTTCCGCCTCGAGGACGACGGCCTCTGGCATCTGACCGGCTACGTGCCGCGTCAATCGCAAAACTACGCGCCCTAAGCCGCGCGCCCGGAGCCAGCGATGAAGATCAATGTCGCGATTACGATGAACGTGCAGCGCGACTCCGCGCAGTCGATCTGGTACAACGGCGCGAACCAGCATTGCGTGTTCCTCTACATGCTGCTGAAACGCTCGCCGCTGATCGGCAACGTGTGGCTCGCGCACGACGACGGCATCACCGACTATCCGCCGGCGCTGATGATGGACGCGTTCGGCGACGCACTGCGGCCGCTGTCGGCGATCGTCCACGACACCGACCTGCTGATCGAGATGAACGCGTTCATCGACTCGTCGCACACGGACGCCGTGCGCCGACGCGGCGGCAAGTGCGTGTCGTACCGCTTCGGCAACGACTACGTGATCGCGGTCGAGACGATCAACTTCGGCAAGAACGACTGGCGGCCGAACCCGAACCGCGTGCAGTTCGACGAGATCTGGACCAATCCGCAGCACATGCATACGTGCGCGGCATATTTCCGCGCGGTCTATCGCGCGCCGGTGATCGAGCTGCCGCACATCTGGTCGCCGTACTTCATCGAACGCAGCCTCGACGCCGACCCCGAGCTCAAGGCGCGCTTCGGCTACCGCAATCACGGGCCGGCCAAGCGCATCGCGTTCTTCGAGCCGAACCTGAACGTCGTGAAAAGCTCGATCGTGCCGATGCTCGCCGCGAACGCATGCTACGTCGAGCATCCCGACCTGATCGAACACGTGTACATGACCAACACGTTCGACAAGAAGGAAAACGTCGCCTTCAAGCACCTCGCGCTCGGGCTCGAGATGGTGCGCGACGGCAAGGCGACGGCGGACGTGCGCGCGCCGTTCGTCGCGTGGGCCGCGCATCATACCGACATCGTCGTGTCGCACCACTGGGAAAACGGCCTGAACTACCTGCT
Organism: Burkholderia sp. KJ006; assembly: GCF_000262695.1. Classification (NCBI taxonomy): domain Bacteria; kingdom Pseudomonadati; phylum Pseudomonadota; class Betaproteobacteria; order Burkholderiales; family Burkholderiaceae; genus Burkholderia; species Burkholderia sp. KJ006. The sequence continues at coordinate 199,623 of NC_017921.1, forward strand.
GTACGACGCGCTGTACGGCAACTACCCGCTCGTGCACAACTCGGCGTTCCTGCGCGACGTCGGCTATTACTATCCGGACTTCGAAATCTTCGACGCCGCGCAAGCGATCGCAACCGCCGCGCAGACGCACGACGCGCGGCTCGACGACTACGCGGCGGCGGCACGCCGCTGCCTGCAACAGGTCGATACGCTCGCCGAGCACAACGTGCGTACGTATTCGGAGCAGATCCAGCGCCTGTTCGGCGGCCGTACGCCGGGCTGACGGCCTTCCCCACATCCCATCCATCCGCGCGCCGATGAATCAGACCATCCGCAATTTCGTCGTGATCGAATCGATCCACGGCCCGTTCCTGATCAATCGGCACTGCGACCTGCAGGCCGACGCGCTGATCAAGACCGGCCGCCCGCATATCCAGCGCGAGCTCGACACGATCATGCACGTGATCGACCAGCTGCCCGACGGCGCGATCGCGGTGGACGGCGGCGCGAACGCCGGGCTGGTGTGCGTGCCGATTGCGCACCGGCTGCGCGAGCGCGGCGGCCAGGTGTACGCCTTCGAGCCGCAGCGCACGCTCTATCATGCGCTGGGCGGCACCATCGCGCTCAATGAGCTCGACAACCTCCATCTGCTCAACATGGGGCTCGGCAGCAGCAACGGCACGATGAAAGTGCCGGACGTCGACTACGGACGCGCGAGCGACTTCGGCCAGGTCTCGCTCGTCGGCGAACACGCGGCGGGCGGCACGCCGACGCCGATCGTCAGACTCGATTCGCTCGGCCTGCCGCGGCTCGATTTTCTGAAGCTCGACATCGAAGGGATGGAGATCGACGCGCTGCGCGGCGCGCGGCAGCTGATCGAAACGCATCTGCCGTGGTGCTGGATCGAGTACTGGAAGGTCGGCATGGAGGCGATCGCCGACACATTTGCCGGGCTCGACTACACGTTCTTCCAGATCGACGGGCTCAACATGCTGTGCGTGCCGAATGCGCGCTGGGACCGGCAGCGGTTGTTCATCTCGGGCGAGCCGCTCGTCACCGCGCCGGCTGCGCAACGCGGCGCTGCCGCCGCTGCGATAGCGGACGCCGACGCGCCCGAAACGAACTGGAACCGCGCGCTCGAGCACGAGGCGCGCTGCGAATGGGGGCACGCGATCGACCGCTGGCTACGCGCGCGCGGCCGCGGCCTCGACGACGATGCGATCGCGTTCCAGCTCGCGTCGTGCTACGGCTTCGCCGGCGTGCCCGACGCCGGCCTCGCGGCGCTCGAACGCTTCGGCGACCGGGCCGTACTGCCCGACCCGCTGCGCGGCCGCGTCGAGCTGGTGCGCTCGGCGCTGCTGCTGCGCGCCGGCCGGCGCGACGAAGCCGCACGCGCGACCATCGCCAGCGAGAAAGTGCTGAGCGCCGCGCAGTTCGGGTTGCCGATCGAGCGGCTCTACGACGGCCAGCCGCTGCACGGCAAGCGGCTGCTCGTGGTCAGCTACGGCGGCATTGGCGATCAGCTTCAATACGCGCGCTACCTGCATGCGCTCGACGCGCTCGGCTGCGCGGCGGTGACGGTCATCGTCCCGGCCGCGCTGGCCACGCTGATGCGCCACACGTTCCCGCAGATCGAATTCGTCGCCGCGCAGGGCCCGTGGATCGACGCGTCGGAACTTGCACACGACTACTGGTGCTCGTTCCTCGTGCTGGCCGCAATCTTCGGCTTTGCGCCGGCGCCGGAGCACGCACCGGCCACCTATCTGTCATGCCCGCCGGAGCGCGCGGCCGCGTGGCGCGAGCGCATCGCGCGCGACGGCAGCGCGCCCGGCACGCGCCGCATCGGGCTGAACTGGCGCGGTCGCGAAGAGAGCGACGCACGCTTTCTGCGAGCGGCCAGCGTGCGCGATCTGGCGCCGCTCGCACGCCTGCACGGACACGCGGCGTACTGCGTGAATCGCGAAATGTCCGCGCAGTCCGAGCAGACGGATCTGCCGATCACCTTCGCGCATCATGCGATCGAGGATTTCAGCGACCTGGCCGCGCTGATGCTCGCGATGGACGCGGTCGTCACGACCTGCACCGCGCATATCCATCTGGCCGGCGCGTTGGGCGTGCCGGCAGTTCTGCTGCTGAGCCCGAAGGCCGATGCGCGCTGGGAAACCGGTTCGCAGACGGCGCTGTACCGCAGTGTCCGGATAGCGCGCGCCGCCCATCCCGGCCGATGGGATGACGCGATCGATCGCGCGCTCACGTACGTGCTTGGAGAGTTCCGGAAGTGACTGACGAAGCGGCCGACGACAAGCGGCCGACACCCGCGATCGGCCGCTAGGCCGGCTCGCGCTGTGCGCGCCACGTGGCGAATACGCGGCCATGCCGTTGCCCGATGCGCGCCACGCGCGCGAAACAGCGCGCCGCCATCCCGCTGAAGCCGCGCGCCTGCTGCGCGAGGCTGCCCGACACACCGCGCGCGATCACCGAATCGTCGCCGCAGGCGCCGGCGAACACGCCGGCAAAATAATGCCGCGCCGCGCACTCGCGGCCGTCGGCATCGAGCGGCTTCAGCGCGCGAATATGCCGTTCGACGGCTTTCAGGCCTTCGAGAAACGGGGCGATGTCGACGGCCGCATCGGCTGCCTCGCGGGCTTCGGCATTGAACTCCCGCAGCATGTCGGCCAGCTCGGCGAGCGCGACCAGCGCGCCTGCGCCATCGCGCCGCTCGTGCACCCCGTGTCCGGTCTTCAGCTTCGTCACCGCCATGCTCTCGCTCCTTTGCGATCCGCCATTGTCCGATACCGTACCGACGCGTGCTGCCACGCTGTCACGCGGCGGCCGGCGACCGCCACGAGAAGCGGATGCCCTGCGCCCACGCGACGCCGGAATCCACCAGAATCTCCCGGTCGAGTTCGTTCTCGACGCCTTCGACGACGACGTGTCGCGCATTCTCGTGCGCGAACGCAATGAGCCGGCGAAACTGGTAGCGCCCGATCGCATTGCGCTTGATCAGCGATAGCACCGACCGGTCGAGCTTCACGATGTCCGGATTGCCGACCACCAGATTGTTCAGCGCACTGTAGCCGACGCCGAAATCGTCGATCGCGACGCGGCAGCCGGCCTGGCGGAACCGATGCACGAACGCGCGCCCGGCAACGGGGTTCAGCGGCTCCGTCTCCGTGATCTCGACGACCAGCCGCGCTGCAACCGACGGCTCACGTTCGAGGCGCCGGAAGATCGCTAGCCACGCGCTGTCGAGCACCGCACTCGCCGCCGCGATGTTGCAGCCGTATACGGCATTCGGATCGGCACGCAGCGCATCGATCGTCCGGCCGACCACGAGCCGGTCGAACCAGCGCATCAGGCCGAGCGCCTCGAGGCGCGGCAGAAATGCGCCTGGCGCCAAACTCTCGCCCGCGCCCCAGCGCAACCGCGCGAGGCATTCGTGATACAGAACGCCGCCGGACAGATCGGCCCGGCATACGGGCTCGCGCGCGAACCCGAGCCGGCTTTCGACGAAACTGCGTACCGACGCGGAATCCGGGTGATCGTCCGACGCGCCGAACACGCACTCGATATCGTCCCGATTCCGTTCCCTGTTAGCCTCCAGGCGAGGTTCGACCGCATTCATCCGGCGCTCCGGCAAATGGCGAGCCGCCGATGGACGGCCCGCGCTCACGAAACATATGGCAGATGCCGACCACGACACGTGCCACCGCTTACCCGGCCCATCCTCAGGTTTTCATCTTTTCCGACAGCGTACGTTTCATGCCGGCGCGCCGTCAAACACGGCATTGTCAAGGATATTCAAATACCATTAATACACCACGCACCCGATTCATTGACGGTGCGGCAGGTCACATAACCCGCCGATTCGGAAACAATCGGGTTCGGCCGCCGGCGCCTCTCATCCGCCGACACTCAGCATGGTTCGATTTGTTCGAAAACGCCTGAACGTTATTAATTTGATGTGACGATTATGTATTTTCGATATTGGCGGCCGAATCCGCCGAATCTGCCGAAACGCAACGCCGTCGCGCCACGCGGCAGAACAATCAATAGCGAATATTAAGTGTCCGGTCGCGGCCGGATCGAATGCCGCTGCCGCAAGCGAGATTGATAACTCACGAAACGCAATTCTGAAAAATCAAATAGACAATTGATCTTCAAATAATCTTACGATTATCTGCCGAAAGATGTTTAACAATCTTTCAGACCAGTTAACCTATAAAATTATTTCTGACGGACTTCCCCCTCGGAGCCGTCGATTTTCGTGCCTTCAAACCGTCGAATCTCCCCGTTTCGACGGTTTCTTTTTTTATCGCGTCGCCAGCGATTGTCTCGGACCTGAATCCGGGAATCGCGTTGCCCGTCACGCGAGCGTCGCGCCGATCAGATTCGCGAACAGCGCGTCGTATTCGGCGACCAGCGCCGGGTTCGCCGACGTGTAGCGGCGCAGGATCTCGCGCTGACGCCGCGTGTAGCCTTCCCAGTCGTCGTCGTGCGTATGCAGCGCGTGCAGCAGCGCATCCGCGCCCTTCTGCACGTCGTTGTCCGGATAGTAGTAGCCGAGATCGGGCGCGAGGCTGGCGTTGTGCACGAGCGGATAGCCCTGCCAGCACACGTCGAAATAGAAGTAGTTGAGCGGGTTCGACCATTGATGCGACACGACGACGTCGGTCATGTCGGCGAGGAACAGCGGCGTCTCGAAGCGCCCGACGAAGCTCGCCTTGCCCGCGCGCACGATGTCCAGGTAGTTCATCAGCATCACGAACTCGGGGCTGTCGTGCGCAAGCCGGTCGGCGTTCGTCACGTGCGTGAAGCAGATCGCGTCGGGGTCGCGCCGATACGCTTCGTCGATGATCAGCATCGGATACACGCAGAACTTCACGACGTCGTGGTTCGGCTCCATCACCGTGAGCCGCTTGCCGGGCTCGGTGCGCGGCCGGTATTCGCCGTGCCCGGGCAGCACGGCCGCACGCTCGGTGACGAACATCGGGTCCCACACGAACGGCACCACGCGCCCCGGACAGCGGCGCAGCGACTGCAGGAACGGCAGCGACGACGGCGCGATCTGCGGAATCGCCCACACCTCGTCGTAGCCGCGGTTGATGAACAGCGAATCCCACATCCGGCGGCCGAACAGCATCGACTCCATCGCGTTGATGTACTCGACGCCGCAGCAGTAGCTGACGAGCTTCGCGCCGCGCGCCTTCAGGTAGGCCGTCTGCGCGCCGTCGATCTGGCCGCCCAGTTCGATCACCACGTCGAGCGCATCCTTCATGTCGGCGAACGCGCGCGTGTCGTACACGGTGCGATCCCACGGCAGCGCGTCGGTCAACGGCACGTCGGTCGTGTTGACCAGCGTCACGCGGTAGCCGTGCGGCGACGCCATCAACAGCTTCGCGAGAAACAGTGCGTTCTGCTTGATGCCGTTGATCCACATGCTTTCGTCGGCGGTGCGCAGGCCGATCGTGATACCGATACGCAGGCCGTTCAGGACAGGAGACTTCATCGTGGGCGGGAGGAGAGATGGACTGGACGCAGTGTAGCGCGGCCGGCAGCCGCGCGAACTATCCGCCAGTCTAACGTAGCGTGCGCCGCCCGACTGTCATGGATCGTCATGCGCCGCGCGGGCGCCCGGCCACTCGAACGTGCGCCCGAGCGCGGGCTTTTCACGCGTTTCCAACGCCGATCAACCTGCTGCTTGCCGCTGCCGCTGCGACGGCAGCCGCCGTCTCGCCCGGCCTGCCGGCCGACGCTCGGCCGCTGCCTGCATCAGCCTTCCGCCATCATCAGCAGCTGCGCGCCATCGGCGACCTGATCGCCGACGCCGTACAGCACTTCGGCGACGACGCCCGGCCCCGGCGCGCCGATCGTGTGCTCCATCTTCATCGCTTCCATCACGATCAGCGGCGTGCCGGCCTCGACCTTCTGGCCCGGCTCGACCAGCACCGCGATCACCTTGCCGGGCATCGGCGCGGTCAGGCGGCCGCCGCCGTGCTCGGCATCGCCCGCATGCGCGAGCAGGTTGCGCCATTCGAACGTCTCGGCCGCGCCCTGCGTGAACACGTGGAACGTATCGCCGTCGGCATAGACGCGCCCGCTGCTGCGCACGCCGCCGAGCGTCACGTCGAAGTCGAGCGGCGTCGCGCCGCGCGTCCACTCGAACGGCTGCGCGGCGGCGTCGCCGATCGCGAGGCACGCACGGCCGCCGTCGTCGTCGTACGCGACCGTCAGGTCCACTTCGCGCTCCGGCTCATGCCATTCGAGCGTGCGGCGATAGCCGGCGTTCAGACGCCAATCCGGCAGCGCGCACCACGGCGAGCGGCCCGCATGCGCGGCCGCGTCGCGCTCGCGCGCGAAGAGCGCCGCGCACGCCAGCGCGAGCGCCGCGCGCGGCGGCTTGCGCGGCGCGAACAGCGCGTCGTGATTGCGCTCGATCAGGCCCGTGTCGAGATCGGGCATCGTGAACGGCTCGCACGCGACGATCCGCTGCAGAAACGCCGCGTTGGTGTGCAGCCCGACCACTTCGCACGCGCGCAGCGCGCGCAGCATCCGGCCGAGCGCTTCCGCACGATCCGCGCCGTGCACGATCAGCTTCGCGATCATCGGATCGTAGAACGGCGTGATCGCATCGCCTTCGCGCACGCCGCTGTCGACGCGCACCGGCGCGCCGATCGCGAACTCGACGCCGTCCGGCAGCCGCAAATGCCTGAGCGTGCCGGTGGACGGCAGGAAGCCGCGCGCCGGATTCTCCGCATAGAGGCGCGCCTCGATCGCATGGCCCTGCACGCGCAGCTCGTGCTGCTGCAACGGCAGCGGCTCGCCCGCGGCGACGCGCAGCTGCCATTCGACGAGATCGAGCCCCGTGACCATCTCGGTCACCGGATGCTCGACCTGCAGCCGCGTGTTCATTTCCATGAAATAGAACGCGTCGCCCGTCATGATGAATTCGACGGTGCCCGCGCCGACGTAGCCGACCGCGCGCGCCGCCGCGACGGCCGCTTCGCCCATCGCCTGCCGCACGTCGTCGTGCAGGCCGGGCGCCGGCGCTTCCTCGAGCACCTTCTGGTGACGACGCTGCACCGAGCAGTCGCGATCGAACAGGTAGACGGTGTTGCCGTGCGTGTCGCCGAACACCTGCACTTCGACGTGACGTGGCCGCGTCAGGTACTTCTCGATCAGCACGCGATCGTTGCCGAAGCTGCTCGCGGCCTCGCGCTGGCACGACGCGAGCGCCGCCGGAAAGTCCTCCGAGCGCTCGACCACGCGCATCCCCTTGCCGCCGCCGCCCGCACTCGCCTTCAGCAGCACCGGGTAGCCGATCCGGTCGGCTTCGCGATGCAGATGGGCCGGCGTCTGGTCGTCGCCGTGATAGCCGGGCACGAGCGGCACCGCCGCCGCGTGCATCAGCGCCTTCGCGGCCGCCTTCGAGCCCATCGCCGCGATCGCGTCGACCGGCGGCCCGATGAACGCGATGCCGGCCGCGTGACACGCCTGCGCGAAATCCTCGTTCTCGGACAGGAAGCCGTAGCCGGGGTGGATGGCCTGCGCGCCGGTGGCGCGCGCGGCGTCGATGATGCGCTCGATGCGCAGGTAGCTGTCCGCGGCCGCCGAGCCGCCGATGTGCACGGCTTCGTCGCAGGCGGCGACGTGCTTCGCGTTCGCGTCCGCGTCGGAATAGACGGCGACGCTCGCAATCCCGAGACGTTTGCACGTCGCGGCGACGCGGCAGGCGATTTCGCCGCGATTGGCGATCAGAATCTTGTCGAACATGGCTTCGATGTCGTCCGGAAAGTGATGGGCACGCCGTCAGTCACGCCACGAAGGCGTGCGTTTTTCGAGGAAGGACGCGATCCCTTCGCGCGCTTCCGCGCCGGCGCGGGTGCGCGCGATCCAGTCGGCGGTCTGCTCGATGAGCGTCGCGTCGAGCGGCCGGCCTGCCACGTCGGCAACGAGCCGCTTGCAGGCCCGCACCGCGTCGGGGCCGTTCGCGACGAGCGTCGCGGCCAGCTTCGCGACCGTGTCGTCGAGCGCCGCGGCCGGCACCGTGTCGTGAACGAAGCCGAGCGACGCGGCGCGCGCGCCGTCGAACACTTCGGCCGTCGTGAAGTAGCGGCGCGCCGCCCGCTCGCCCATCGCGCGCACCACGTACGGCGCGATCGTCGCGGGGATCAGCCCGAGCCGCGCCTCCGACAGGCAGAACTTCACGCCGTCGGCCGCGATCGCGATGTCGGCCGCCGCGACGAGGCCCACGCCGCCCGCATACGCGTCGCCGTGCACGCGCGCGATCACCGGCTTGCTGCAGCCGTGGATCGCCTCGAGCATGCGCGCGAGCTTGCGCGCGTCGGCGCGGTTCTCGGCGTCCGAGTAACCGGCCATCTTCTTCATCCAGTTCAGGTCCGCGCCCGCGCAGAACGCCGCGCCTTCGGCGGCGAGCACGACCGCCCGCACGCCCGCATGCGCGTCGAGCCATTCGAACGCGGTGGTCAGCTCGGCGATCGTCGTCTCGTTGAACGCGTTGCGCACGTCCGGCCGCGCGAGCGTGACGGTCGCCACGCGGCCGGCCTCGGTTACCTTGATCGTTTCGTATCGCATCGGTGAGTCCTCCGCGCCGTCACATGCGGAACACGCCGAAGCGCGTCTCGTCGATCGGCGCATTCATCGACGCAGCGAGGCCGAGCCCGAGCACGTCGCGCGTCTGCGCCGGATCGATCACGCCGTCGTCCCACAGCCGCGCGCTCGCGTAGTACGGATGGCCCTGGCGCTCGTATTGATCGCGGATCGGCTGCTTGAACGCTTCCTCTTCGTCGGCCGACCACGTGCCGCCCTTCGCCTCGATCCCGTCGCGACGCACGGTGGCGAGCACCGAGGCCGCCTGCTCGCCGCCCATCACCGAGATACGCGCGTTCGGCCACATCCACAGGAAGCGCGCGCCGAACGCGCGGCCGCACATTCCGTAGTTGCCCGCGCCGAACGAGCCGCCGATGATCACCGTGAACTTCGGCACCTTCGCGTTCGACACGGCCGTCACCATCTTCGCGCCGTGGCGCGCGATGCCTTCGTTCTCGTACTTGCGGCCGACCATGAAGCCGGTGATGTTCTGCAGGAACACGAGCGGGATCTTGCGCTGGCAGCACAGCTCGATGAAATGCGCGCCCTTCACGGCCGATTCGGAGAACAGGATGCCGTTGTTCGCGACGATCCCGACCGGATGGCCCCAGATGTGCGCGAAGCCCGTGACAAGCGTCGTGCCGAAGCGCGCCTTGAATTCATCGAATTCCGAATCGTCGACGATCCGCGCGATCACCTCGCGCACGTCGAACGGCTTGCGCGTATCGACCGGAATCGCGCCGTACAGGCTGCGCGCGTCGTAGCGCGGCGGCTTCGGCTCGCGCAGCGCGACCGGCGCGGCGATCTTCGGCGCGAGATGGCTGACGATGTTGCGGGCGATCGACAGCGCGTGCGCGTCGTTCTGCGCGAGGTGGTCGACCACGCCCGACAGCCGCGTGTGCACGTCGCCGCCGCCGAGATCCTCGGCGCTCACTTCCTCGCCGGTCGCGGCCTTCACGAGCGGCGGTCCGCCGAGGAAAATCGTCCCCTGGTTCTTCACGATGATCGACTCGTCGCTCATCGCCGGCACATACGCGCCGCCGGCCGTGCACGAGCCCATCACGACCGCGATCTGCGCGATGCCCGCGGCCGACATCGTCGCCTGGTTGTAGAAGATCCGGCCGAAGTGGTCGCGATCGGGAAACACGTCGTCCTGATTCGGCAGGTTCGCGCCGCCCGAATCGACGAGGTACACGCACGGCAGGCGGTTTTCCGCGGCGATTTCCTGCGCGCGCAGATGCTTCTTCACGGTCATCGGGTAGTAGGTGCCGCCCTTGACCGTCGCGTCGTTGCACACGATCACGCATTCGCGGCCGGCGATGCGGCCGATCCCGGTGATCAGGCCCGCGCCCGGCGCGTCGTCGTTGTACATCCCGTTCGCGGCGAGCTGCGACAGCTCGAGGAACGGCGCACCGGGGTCGAGCAGCTGGGCGATCCGGTCGCGCGGCAGCAGTTTGCCGCGCGCGAGGTGCTTGTCGCGCGCGGCCTGGCCGCCGCCTTGCGCGAGCTGTTCGATCTTCGCGCGCAGATCGGCGACGACGGCCTCCAGCGCCGCGGCGTTCGCGCGGAAGTCTTCCGAGCGCGGGTTCAGTTTCGATTCGATGATCGGCATCGGCGAGGCTCCGTTCGCGTGACGTGGGGCGTTACATCGTTTCCGCGAACAGCTCGCGGCCGATCAGCATGCGGCGGATCTCGCTGGTGCCGGCGCCGATCTCGTACAGCTTCGCATCGCGCCACAGCCGGCCGACCGGATATTCGTTGATGTAGCCGTTGCCGCCGAGGATCTGGATCGCCTCGCCGGCCATCCAGGTGGCCTTCTCGGCCGTGTACAGGATCACGCCCGCACAGTCCTTGCGCACCTGGCGCAGGTGGTCGCTGCCGGCCGAGTCGAGATGGCGGCCGACCGCGTACAGATACGCGCGGCACGCCTGGAACGTCGTGTACATGTCGGCGACCTTGCCCTGGATCAGCTGGAATTCGCCGATTGACTGGCCGAACTGCTTGCGGTCGTGGATATACGGGACCACCGCGTCGAGACACGCGGCCATGATGCCCGTCGGGCCGCCCGACAGCACCGCGCGCTCGTAGTCGAGGCCGCTCATCAGCACCTTCACGCCGCCGTTGAGCTGGCCGAGGATGTTCTCCTCCGGCACTTCGACGTCCTGGAACACCAGCTCGCCCGTGTGCGAGCCGCGCATGCCGAGCTTGTCGAGCTTTTGCGCGACCGAGAAGCCCTTCATCCCCTTCTCGACGATGAACGCGGTGATGCCGCGCGAGCCGGCGTCGACGTCCGTCTTCGCGTAGACCACCAGCGTGTCGCAGTCGGGGCCGTTGGTGATCCACATCTTCGTGCCGTTGAGCACGTAGCGGTCGCCGTGCTTGTCCGCGCGCAGCTTCATGCTGACGACGTCGGAGCCGGCGTTCGGCTCGCTCATCGCGAGCGCGCCGATGTGTTCGCCCGACACGAGCTTCGGCAGGTACTTGCGCTTTTGCGCGTCGCTGCCGTTGCGGTGGATCTGGTTCACGCACAGGTTCGAGTGCGCGCCGTACGACAGGCCGATCGACGCCGAGGCGCGCGAGATCTCCTCCATCGCGACCATGTGCGCCGTGTAGCCCAGGTTCGCGCCGCCGTATTCCTCGGAGACGGTCATGCCGAGCACGCCGAGATCGCCGAACTTCTTCCACAAATCCATCGGAAACTGGTCGGTGCGGTCGACCTCCGCCGCGCGCGGCGTGATTTCCTTCGCCGCGAACGTCGCGACGGCGTCGCGCAGCATCTCGATGTCTTCACCGAGCATGAATTGCACGCCAGGCAGGTTGATCATGTCTCCTCCGTCTCCAGAAAGTTGCGCATGCGCCGATTTCTGAGTTTCGCTCAAATCGGATCAATGCGTCGATTCATTAAGCCAATGCAGCGTATATTTCGCACAGTTTCGCGCGTCGTCCGGTTTGGCGTCAATAGTTTTTTGAGTGACACTCAGATATCATTGCGGGCATGACAGACGCCCGCCCCGACACCATGACCGCCACCGCCAAAGCCGAGCGCGCCGAGCCGTCGCGCGCCCCCGCCGGGCGCAAGTCCCAGCAGCGCGTGCAGGACATCCTGCGCGCCGGGCGCGAGGTGTTCGCCGAAAAGGGCTACGAGCATGCGACGGCTGCCGAGATCGCGCAGCGCGTCGGCGTGTCGGAGGCGACGGTGTTCAGCTATTTCCGCGGCAAGCGCGAGCTGTGCGCGCGCGTGATCGCCGACTGGTACGACGAGATCATCGCCGCGTTCGAACTCGGCATGCCGCAGGACGCGTCGGTGCAGCAGCAGTTCGCGTTCATCGTGCGCACGCACCTGCGGCTGATGCTGGTGAACGGCACGGGGCTGTGTGCGCTGGTGCTGTCGGAAGGCCGCGCGAAGCAGCATGCGCTGAGCGACGAGCTGACCGCGCTGCAGCGCCGCTACACGGCGCCGCTGATGGATGTGCTGGCGCGCGGCCAGGCGGCCGGCCAGGTGCGCGGCGACATGCCGCTGAGCCTGCTGCGCTCGATGGTGTTCGGGCCGATCGAGCACGTGCTGTGGGACGCGATCCTCGGGCACCGCAAGCTCGACACGGAAACGACGGCCACGCAGCTGATCGACATGCTGTGGGCGGCCGTGCAGCCGCCCGCGCCGGAGCAGGCGGCGCTGGTGCGCTTCAGGAACGAGGTGGCCGAAGCGATGCGCCGGCTGGAAGGACACGCGCCGGAGGCATGATGCGGGCGGCGAAGTTGTGCCGCCGTGATCCGTAGCTCGACGCGCGTGGCGCGATGGCGCCTCGCTGCCGCTACGACGCGTCCGCGGCCCGCAACGGCGCGCGGCTTTGCTCGTTGTTCAAATGGACGAACTTGCGCAACAGCCGCACCAGTTCGCGTGAGTCGTCTTCGCCCATCCCGTCGAACAGGCCCGCGCGCAACGCCTGCACCGACGGAATCAGATGCGTGAGCAGTTCGACGCCCGCCGGCGTCAACAGCAGGCGCCGCTGCCGCCGCGGCAGCACTTCGCGCACGATCAACCCTTTCGCTTCGAGGCGCGCCGCCAGATCGGCGGTCGTCGACGTGTCGAGCGCGACGCGCTGCGCCAGCGTCACCTGGTCGAGCCCGGGGCTTTCCTGGAGCATCCTCAGCACCGCGTACTGCACCGGCGTGACGTCGCGCCCCAGCTTCTCGTAGAACATCGCCACCGCGATCTGGTGCGCACGCCGGATCAGGTGTCCCGGTTCGTCGTACAGATCGAACGGGAAAGCCGGCGCGCTGGCGGGATTCGTTTTTTCCATGGATGAGTCGGTCACATAAGGCGGCGCACGCGGTCGCGCGCGCCAGCGGCATCGCGCGGCGTCGCGCCATTGGCCGGGAAAACCAGTATACCGCCCGCCTTGTCGTCGCCCATTTCGATAAGTACACTGAATCTCATTCAGTACACGGAATGAAGAAGTGCCGACCACCGGCACCGCCCCGAAGGAGACGACGAACGTGTTTCTCAAGAACGCTTGGTACGTGGCATGCACGCCCGATGAAATCGACGGCAAGCCGCTCGGCCGCAAAATCTGCAACGAATCGATGGTGTTCTATCGCGCGGCGGACGGCCGCGTCGCCGCGCTCGAGGATTTCTGCCCGCACCGCGGCGCGCCGCTGTCGCTCGGCTTCGTGCGCGACGGCGTGCTCGTCTGCGGCTATCACGGGCTGGAGATGGGCTGCAACGGCAAGACGGCGGCGATGCCCGGCCAGCGCGTCGGCGGCTTTCCGGCGATCCGCAGCTTTCCGGTGGTCGAGCGTTACGGCTTCGTGTGGGTGTGGCCGGGCGATGCGTCCCGCGCCGATCCGGCCGCCCTGCCCGCGCTGACGTGGGCCGACGATCCGGCGTGGGCGCACGGCGGCGGCCTGTATCACATCCGTTGCGACTACCGGCTGATGATCGACAACCTGATGGACCTCACGCACGAGACCTACGTGCACGCGACGAGCATCGGCCAGAAGGAAATCGACGAAGCACCGCCGAAGACCACCAGCCACGGCGACGAAGTCGTCACGAGCCGCTTCATGCACAACGTGATGCCGCCGCCGTTCTGGCAGATGGCGCTGCGCGGCAACGGGCTCGCCGACGATGTGCCGGTCGACCGCTGGCAGATCTGCCGCTTCACGCCACCGAGCCACGTGATGATCGAAGTGGGCGTCGCGCATGCGGGCCACGGCGGCTACGACGCGCCGGCGGAGCACAAGGCGTCGTCGATCGTCGTCGATTTCATCACGCCGGAAACCGACGGTTCGATCTGGTATTTCTGGGGAATGGCGCGCAACTTCCGGCCCGACGACGATGCGCTGACCGCGACGATCCGCGAAGGCCAGGGCAAGATCTTCGCCGAGGATCTCGAGATGCTCGAGCGCCAGCAGCGCAATCTCGAGCAATGGCCCGAGCGCAAGCTGCTGAAGCTCAATATCGACGCGGGCGGCGTGCTGTCGCGCAAGGTGATCGACCGGTTGCTCGCCGCCGAGGAGGCGGCCGGCGCGCCGTCGGCCGCGGGTGCTGTCGTGCGGATCGAGGCGGCGTCGTGAGCGCGCCGACGCTGACCGTCCGGGTCGCCCGCAAGTGGCAGGAAGCGCGCGACATCTGCGGCTTCGAATTCGTCGCCGACGACGGTTCGCCGCTGCCGCGCTTCGACGCCGGCGCCCATATCGACGTCCATCTGCCGGGCGGCCTCGTGCGCCAGTATTCGCTGTGCAACGACCCGCGCCACGGCGATCGCTATCGGATCGCGGTGCTGCGCGACGCCGACGGCCGCGGCGGCTCACGTGCGATTCACGATGAGGTCAGGCAGGGCGACACGCTGCGCATCGGCATGCCGCGCAATCAGTTCCCTCTCGCGCGCGACGCCTCACACCATCTGCTGCTCGCCGGCGGCATCGGCGTCACGCCGATGCTCAGCATGGCCGAACAGTTGTCCGCGGCCGGCGAGTCGTTCGACCTGCATTACTGCGCGCGCTCGCTCGAACGCATGGCGTTCGTCGAGCAGATCAATACCGCCGCGTTCCGCGACCGCACGCGCCTGCACGTCGACGACGGCGACGCCGCGCAGCGCTTCGATCTCCCCGCCGCGCTCGACGCGGCGCCTGCCGGCACGCACCTGTACGTCTGCGGCCCGCGCGGCTTCATGGACGCGGTGCTGGACGCCGCACGCGCACGCGGCTGGCCCGACGCGCGGCTGCACTACGAGTTCTTCGGCGGCGCGGTCGTCGCGTCGGGTGCGGAGCGCGCGTTCCAGGTCCGGCTCGCGAGCAGCGGCAAGGTGGTCGACGTGCCGGCGGATTGCACGGTCGTCGCCGCCCTCGCGGCCCACGGCATCGACGTGCTGACCTCGTGCGAGCAGGGCATATGCGGCACTTGCGTGACGCGCGTGCTCGAAGGTGAGCCCGACCATCGCGATTCGTATCTGACGGAAGTGGAACAGGCCGCCGGCGACCAGTTCATGCCGTGCTGTTCGCGTGCCCGCAGCGACCTGCTCGTGCTCGACCTGTAGACGCGGCACGCGGGCGGCCATAGGCCGCCGTTCCCGATGCAGCAGACGATCGACGTGTCACCCACACGGCGGTCACTTCGCGAGCCGCGGCCGCGACGGCTTCGACGTGCGCCGTCCCACATTTACAATTGAAAACGATTCTCATTACATATATCATGCGCATCCTGCCGCGGTGACGCATTCGGACGCTGCGGCTCTTTCCTCAGCACTCCGTCATTGAACGATTCATGTCATTTCGTCGACCGCTCCGCCGCGCGCGGGCTTTGCGTCCGTGGCGCGCGGGCCTGCCTGCCCTGATCACCCTTTGCGTCGCCGGCGGCGCACACGCGCAGGCCCAGCGTGCCGCGCCTGCCTCGGCGGCCTCGGCGGCCGACGCGGCGTCGCCCGCCGCGCCGCCCGCGGCCGAGCGCGAACTGCCGGCGATCAGCGTCAGCGCGTCGGCGGTCGCCGATCCGACCGTCGGCTACCAGCCGCGCACCAGCAGCATCGCGGGCGGCGACGATCGCGCGCTCAAGGACATTCCGCAATCGATCGCCGTCGTCAGCAGCGCCGTGATGGAGGACCAGCACGCGAACTCGCTCGACGACGTGCTCGGCAACGTCAGCGGCATCACGCAGACCAACACGCTCGGCGGCACGCGCGATGCGTTCATCAAGCGCGGCTTCGGTTCGAACAACGACGGCTCGGTGCTCGTCGACGGCGTCCGTACGCCGGTGCTGCACAGCTATCTCGCGACGATCGATCGCGTCGAAGTGCTGAAGGGCCCGGCTTCGCTCCTGTACGGGATGCAGGACCCGGGCGGCGTGATCAATCTCGTCACGCGCAAGCCGGAGGCCGAATTCGGCGGCTCGATCTCGGCATCGCGCACGAGCCATGGCGGCAGCAGCGCGCAGTTCGACCTCACCGGCCCGCTCGGCAAGCCGGGGCAGGTCGCCGGCGGCACGCTCGCGTTCCGCCTCACCGGCGAATACGACACAAGCCGCTACTGGCGCAGCTTCGGCCGCGAGCGCGATGCGCTGATCGCGCCCGCGCTGTCGTGGCACGACGCGAACACGTCGATCGACGTCGCCTATCAATACGTCGACTACACGACGCCGTTCGACCGCGGCACCGTGCTCGTCAACGGCCGCCCCGACGATGCGCTGCGCTACCGCCGCTACGAGGAGGCGTGGTCGCAGAGCGGCGGCATCCAGGAAACGCTGCGCGCGCGCATCGAGCATCGCTTCTCCGACGCGTGGCGTGTCCGCGCGACCTACGGCTGGGGCCGCGATCGCTACGATCAGTACCTCACGCGCGCGGCTGCGTTCAACAGCAAGACCGGCGCGCTGACGCGCTCGTCCGACGCGAACCTCGGCCGCAACGACGCCGACCAGATCGCGACGCTCGGCCTGCTCGGCAACCTGACGCTCGCCGGGATGCACCATGCGCTGTACATCGGCGGCGAATACGAACTGCAGCGCAGCTTCCGCGGCGACACGATCCGCGGCACGGCGACCAAGGGCTTCGATCTCTACGATCCCGTGTACGGCCTGCTCGCGCCGGGCGGCACGGTCAGCGCCAAGCAAAGCGATTCGCTGTCGAAAGTCCACGCGTATTCGATGATCGTGCAGGACACGGTGAAGCTCACCGAGCGGCTCACCGCGTCGGCGGGGCTGCGCTGGGAGGACTGGCAGCAGGAATCGGGAATGGGCCGGCCGTTCGTGTTCGCCGACCGCTCGCACGGCAACGTGTGGCTGCCGCAGTTCGGGCTCGCGTATGCGCTCACGCCGTCGCTGACCGCGTACGCGAACGTGAGCCGCTCGTTCAAGCCGAACGTCGCGTCGAACGTCGCCGCGCCGCTCGCGCCGGAGTTCGGCCGCGTGCTGGAGGCCGGGCTGAAGTTCAGCATGACGCCCGCGATCAGCGGCACGCTCGCCGCTTACCAGATCGACAAGCGCAACGTCGCGGTCACCGTGGGCGACCTCACGTCGACGATCGGCACCGCGCGCTCGCGCGGGATCGAGCTCGACGTCGCCGGGCAGCTCACGCGGCACCTGAGCCTGATCGGCAGCTACGCCTACACGAACGCGAACGATCGCGACAGCAACACGCCGCTCGTCAACGTCGCGCGCCACACCGGCAGCCTGTTCGCGGTGTACGACACGGCGATCGCGAATCTGCCCGGACGCTGGCGCTTCGGCGGCGGCGCGCGGCTGGTCGGCGCGCGGCCCGGCGACACCGCCAACAGCTTCACGCTGCCCGGCTACGTGACGGTCGATGCGTTCGCCGCGTATGAAACGATGGTCGGCAAGTTCCCGACGCGCATCCAGCTGAACGTGAAGAACCTGCTCGACAAGACCTACTACCCGTCGAGCAACAGCAACCTGATCGTGGCGGTCGGCGAGCCGCGGCTCGTCACGCTGACGACCACGGTGTCGTTCTGATGTGCGGCGGCCGCGCGCCACACGCGCATCACGGCCGCCAGCGATACACGACGAGACTCGAACCGTTGTAATTGTCCTTCGTGATCACGTACTCGCCCGTCGAGCGCAGATACGCGCGAATTCCGTACATCGAGTCGACGTCGTTGCCGACATCCATCGCCGCGGTGTTCGAGTTCGTCAGCGTGGTGACGAGGCTGCCGGTGTTCAGATCGAACACGTCGACGTTCGGCACCGTGTGCACGTAGCCGACGAACAGGTAATGGCCTGCTGCCGCGATCGACTTCGGGTTCGCGCTGGTCAGGTCGATCGCGACGTTCGGCGTGGTCGTATTGCCGGCTTTCCAGCCGCGATAGACCTCGATGTGCCCGTTCATCGCCGTCCAGTCCCAGGTGCCCGCGATGCCCTGCGCGAGGATCATCGTGTCGCTGTCGGCCTGATAGATGATCCGCGTGAGCGGCAGCACCGTGCGCGGAATCGGAATCTGCACCGGCTTGCCCCATGACGGCTTGCCGGTCGCGTCGAGGCCCGTCATCGGATAGTGCGAGATCGTATTGGTGCGATCGAGGCCGGCCCAGACGTCGCCGTTGTCGTCGAGCATGAAACCGGCGGTCGCCTGCAGGCTCGTATTGAACGGCTTGCCGGGGATCGAGCCGTCGGGAATCGCGATGTAGCCGTTCGCCGCGTTGAAGTGATAGATGTTGTAGTTGCCGGGGTTCTGCCCGGTCGCGACGAGCATCCGCGTGCCGTTCACCCACGCGAGCTGACCGAAATGCTGGCCGCGCTGATAGTCGTTCATGTCGAGGCGCGGATCCTTCGGATAGGTGAACGGATCGATCGTGTTCGCGACGAACGTGCCGCCCGCGGTGCCGGTGTACACGGTGTTGCCGCTGTAGAAGAACGCGCCGTCGGTGAGCGGATCGGGCGCCGCGGCTGCCTCGAAGTTCAGCGCCTGCAACTTCCATTGCAAGAGGCCGGTCGGGCTGTACGAATGGAGGTCGGTGCTGCCGTTGCGGCCGAGATCCCAGCCGCCGCCCCACGCGTTGTTGAGCACGTACAGGTTGCCGGCCGCGTCCTTGCCGATGCCCGCGACGCGCGTGAAGCGCTTGTCGCCGACCTGCCCCTTGATGCCCGTCGTCGTGTCGAGATAGCCGCCCTGCACGCCGAACGTGCCGACCTGCGCGGGCTGGCCCGCGAGCGCGTATATCTTGATGTTCATGTCCGGGCCTTCATCGCCCACCAGCAACTGCCCGCTCGGCGCATCGAAATAAAGCGAAGCCGGCCGCGCGCGGGCCGCCATCTGGATCGTGCCCAGCGCGGTGCCGCTCGGGCTGAACTGCGCGACCACGCCCGCGCTCTTGCGCGCAACCCACAGGTTGCCGGCCGCGTCGAGCGCGAGCGCGCCCGGCCCCGACACCGCGATGTCGCGCTGCCACACGCCGTCCGTCGTGTACACGCGCACGCGGTTGCCGTAGAAGTCGCTCGCGTACAGCAGGTTGCCGGCCGCCGCGAGGCCGGTGATCACGTCGGCGTACTGGATGCCCGTCCACGTGCTGACCGGGATGCGCAGGTCGCGCTGGTTCGTGCTGCGGTTGTAGCGCCCCACCGAGCCGCTGCCGAACGTGCGGTTGTAGCCGAGCGCGACGAACAGCGAATTCGCGTTGCCGGTGATCGCGCCGCCCTGGAACTCGTCATGGATGCCGATCGTGCCGAGCGTCTGCCCGTTCTGGTAGATCGCGACGCCGCCGGCGTTCTCGTCCCAGCGCGACGACGTATAGATCACGCCTTCGGGCGCGACCCACAGCGAGCGCGCGCCGTTGCCCACGTGCGCGGCGAGCGTGCCGAACGTGTTGGCGAGCCAGTCCGTCGAGTATTGCGTCTGCGCGTGGGCGAGCGGTGCCGTGAGCATCATGCATGCCGCAAGCAATACCGCGCCGATTCGTTTCACTGACATGACTGAGGCTCCCGGACGATTGTTTGTTGATACTGTAATTCGGCGCAGATGAAACATTGGTGATTTCTGAAAAATTCCATCAAATTGTGCCGAGAATTATTTTGCGGCTTTACGTTATGCGGATGTCGCGCGCTTTGCTCGTCAACGCTGGGCGTGCCGCTACGCTACGATGTGTCGCGCCCGCATTGTGCAGGCCGAATTTTTCGGCACTTTATTCCGAATAATTCGATGCGCGCATGTCATTTTTTCTGATTTTCGCACAGCGGTTTTATCGCGCGCGGAATCGATTGAATGATTACAAATAGAAATTTAAATGAAAGAAAAAAATATTGTCGCGTGCGTCCCGGATGGTGCGCGGCGTGCCCGGCGATTTCGCGATATACGCGCGCCTCGCGACGGACTGACGCGTCGGGCGACCGGCACCGGCCTCGTGAATGGCACTGCGCCCGCCGTCGAAGCGATTGGACGGCCCGCGGCGAATTCGCGACAATCGGCATTCCCCGGCTCGACTCGCCCCGCCATGAAAATCGCTGCGCTGTCCGACATCCACGGCAACCTCGCCGCGCTCGACGCGGTGCTCGACGACGTGCGCCGCCGCGGCGCCGACGTGATCGTCAATCTCGGCGATATCGTCTCGGGCGCGCTCCATCCGGCGGAAACGGCCGATCGCCTGATCGCACTCGATCTGCCGACGATCCGCGGCAATCACGAACGGCAACTGCTGGAGCGCATGCGCGACGCGATGGGGCTGTCCGACCGTTGGGCGCACGACACGCTGCACGAGCGCCACCGCGCGTGGCTCGCCGCATTGCCCGAACGCGCGACGCTCGGCGACGACGTGCTGCTGGTGCACGGCACGCCCGCGAGCGACCTCGACTATTTTGTCGAAACGGTGACGCGCGACGGCTGCCGCGCGGCGACGCCCGACGAAATCGCGCAGCGCGCCGGAGACGAGCCGGCGTCGCTGATCCTGTGCGGCCACACGCATGTGCCGCGCGTCGCGCGGCTCGCCGACGGCCGCACGATCGTCAACCCTGGAAGCGTCGGGCTGCCGGCCTATGCGGACGATTTGCCGTATCCGCACCGGATCGAAACCGGCTCGCCGCACGCGCGCTATGCGATCGTGTCGCGCACGCCGGCGGGCTGGCACGCCGAACTTCATACCGTCGAATACGACTGGCAGACGGCTGCCGACACGGCCGCCGCGCGCGGCCGCGACGAGTGGGCCGTCGCGCTGCGCACCGGCCGCTGCTGACGCGCCGTCAGGTCACGTTCGCCATCCTTCTTTTACTGGAAAATCACCGCCCGATGCCCGTTCCTTCGCAACTGCTTTTCCTCCCCGGCGCGTCGGGCAGCACCGCGTTCTGGCAGCCGCTCGCGAGCCGCCTCGTGCATCCGGCCGAACGGCGCATCGTCGGCTATCCGGGCTTCGGCGACACGCCAGCCGATCCCGACGTCACCGATTTCGACGGCCTCGTGCGCCGCGTGCTGCACACGATCGACCGGCCGACCGCCGTGATCGCGCAATCGATGGGCGGGGTCATTGCGATGCACGCGGCGCTCGAACGTCCGGCACTCGTCACGCATCTGGTGCTGACGGTCACGTCCGGCGGCCTCGACATGCGCGGCCTCGGCGCGCAGGACTGGCGCACCGATTTCGCGCGCGCAAATCCGCACTTGCCCGACTGGTTCCTGACGTTGCACGTCGACCTGTCCGACGCGATCGGACGCATCGCACAACCGACGCTGCTGCTGTGGGGAGACGACGATCCGATCAGCCCGGTCGCGGCCGGCCAGCGCCTGCTCGAACGGCTGCCCGATGCGCGGCTGCATCTGGTGCCGGGCGGCCGGCACGATCTCGCGGCCGTGCATGCCGATACGCTCGCGCCGCTCGTCGATGCGCATCTGCAGCGGGTTTGAGGCTGTGTGCTTCGGCACGCGCGGCGCGAGGTGGACGGTGTTGTGACAGCGGTGGGGCCGTGGGGCGGTGCGCTTAGTCGGGTGCGCTTGGTTCGGCGCGTTTGAATTTGCGTAAGTCAAGACCTGATGTCTCAGTTAGCGTCAGATCAGGTCTAAGATTGCTTTTGCCGTCACTTCATCAAGGGCCGTGATCGACCCACTGCGGTCACCCGTTTTTCTCCGAACCAGTCGTTCGTGTTAGCGTAGTCTCCTCCCCACCGCTCCGGGTTCTGCTGTGGCTTATCGGTTGTACATGAACGTGACCAACGCAGCGTTTCGCGAGGTGCGTCGCATCAAGTGATCAGTAGCGCAGGATTTCTGCGGAGGAGAGTGCGCTGTTATCGTTGAAATCGTCTGCCCGATAGATTCCTTGCGCCAAACGCTCTCGAAGGCCCGGCTTGGACTTGACGTAACCTCGATCCCCGCCCGCAGCGAGCACCTCACCACCGGGCAGCACGGTAAGCGTGGCCCCTATGCCCACGCCGTCGTTCATGGGCGCCGTCAGGCGCCACACACCCGTCTTTACGTCATAGATCTCTGAAGAATTAAGGTCGAGGCTTTCGTCATCAGCGCCTCGTGCCACAAGCACGTTTCCATTCGGCAACAGCACAGCGCGAGCCCCAGATCGCGCCGCGTTCAGGTTTCCCGCGGGCGACCACTGGTTCGTGACTGGATCGTAAATTTCGGCCAAGCTTCGATAAGGCCCGGGATCCTTGGCAAGCGCGATGGCCAAGTCGGTCGATGTGAAGTCCGAGCCTTTCTCCTTGACGACTTCCGCCATCGCGGCATCCAACCTCTTGGTGTCGTCGCCGGCTTTCTTGACGTCCTCGCCCCCCACGACGAGTACCTTCCCACTTCGCAGAAGCGTTGCGGAGTGACCGTAGCGCGCGTTCCTCATCGGGGCAACCGCTACCCAAGTATCTTTGACGGGGTCAAAGAGTTCAGCCATGGCGGTCGCGTCGCCGTTGCTCCCCGCCATTCTCCCGCCAACCACAAGCACCTTGCCGTTCGGCAACAGCGTGGCAGTGTGGCCCCGACGTCCAATACTCATACTGGCGGTGACTGCCCATTGGCCATCGGTGGGATTGAACAGCTCGGCCGAAGCAAAAGCGTCGTCATCCATCACGTCATCCGCGCGATGGCCGCCGGTGACAAGCACGCGACCGTCCTTCAAGACAGTCATCGTATGACCCAATCGCCCCGTCGCCATGTTCCCGACACGATTCCAAACGCCACGGGTAGGGCTATAGACCTCAGCCGAAGGCGTCGCAGAGAGGTTATTTGAGTCAGCGGCCAGCCCGCCGGCCACCAACACATTGCCATCGGCCAACAAGACCGCTTTGTGCGCTTGGCGTGGAAGCACCATGGCGCCCGCCTTGGACCATTTTGGGTGGGCGGGATCGTAAAGCTCGCTCACCGCCAGAAGACCGCCGCCTCCGGGGCCACCGAAACCACCAGCCACCAGCACCTTGCCATTGGGTAGCAAGGTTGCGGTATGCCCGTAGCGGGCGAGCACCATACGCGTCGTGGACTGCCAAACACCAGCGGTCTTGGTGGTTGTTCGCTCAATCGATGGACGATCAATATCTGCTTGCCCGACCTCGTCGGTCGCGTAGAACATAGAGACACCGGTCAACAGGACGATCCCCAGTGCCATCAAAGTGCGTCGTAATTCAGAGCTTCCCAAAGTGTTCATACGCATTATTCTGTACCGAATCGCTGGCAAACATTTCTTTGGTCATTGGACATGGTCGCACGGAATATGCTCAACTCGTCGTGATTGTCGCCGATTCCGACTGCGTGGTCGGCCGACCGCTTGTGGCCGACGACCGCCCGATGCCGCCGTCACACTGCGTTGGATCGGAGGACGGCGCGCACCGACCCCAAGCGGTCAATCGAGCCTGTGCCATCCGGACATTCAGTGCGGCTCCCATGCAGCTAACACCCATTCAGATATCTGTCGAGGGCGTGGCGATTTCGATCAGACGTTGTCCGTCGTTGCCATCCTCGACTCTCCAGCCTCGGGCGTTTAACATCTTTCGTATCTCATCGGCCTTTGCCCAATCCTTTGCCTCTCGGGCCTGAGCACGTTCACCGAGCAACACTCGGATGCTTTCCGGAATGTCAGACGCAACTGGCTTCCAATCGCGTAACCCAAGGCCCAGAACATAATCAAAGCTGTCGACAGTCGCTTTCAAGGTCGCAGATGGGAGCTCGCTCTTGACCAACTCCCATAGCACGGCCAATGCCCTCGGCAGATTCAGGTCCTCATTCACTTCGGCGTCGAAGCGCGCGGCGAAATCCGGATCGATGCGGCCACCGTCCGGCCAACCGGAATAGAGATGCCTCAGCCGGTTCAAGGCTGTCTGCGCTGCGTCAAGAGACGCCCAGCTGAAATGCAGCTTGCTCCGGTAATGAGCCGTCATGCACAGGAAACGGTAGGCAAGTGGATCGATGTTCCGAGTGCGCAAGGTCTGCAAGCGAACAAAATCGCCACTCGACTTCGACATCTTCGTGTTGGCATCGAGCGTTAGAAAATGTCCGTGCATCCAGAAGTTCGCAAGCCGAGTGCCGTGGGCCGCTTGAGTTTGTGCAATCTCGTTGCTGTGATGCACGGCGATATGGTCTTCTCCGCCACAGTGGATGTCGAACCAGATGCCGAGGTGCTTCGCCGACATGGCCGAGCACTCAATATGCCAGCCCGGAAATCCACGCCCCCATGGGCTATCCCATTCCATCTGCCGCGTTACGCCCGCCGGACTGAACTTCCATAGCGCAAAATCTGTGATGTTCCGCTTGGCACCAACTACGACGCGCTTGCCCGCCTGCAGGCCGGCACGGTCGAGCCGGGCCAGAAAGCCGTAATCGTCCTGCTTTTTTGTGTCGAAATAGAGGCCGTCGTTGGTCCTGTATACGTAGCCTGACCGTTCCAACTCGCCGATAAACGCGATCTGTTCGGCGATGTGATCGGTCGCACGGCACCATACCGTCGGCTCCAGCAAGTTGAGGGCATGCCAATCCGCGAAGAAGGCCTCGGTGTAGCGCTGAGCGATAGCCCATGCTGACTCTCCGGTCCGTCTGCTACCTTTTTCCATCTTGTCTTCGCCTTCGTCAGCATCCGAAGTCAGATGACCGACATCGGTGATATTGACGACGTGACGGACCTCGTAGCCGTTGCGAATGAGCACCCGGCGCAGAATGTCTTCGAACACATACGTTCTTAGATTGCCGATATGCGCATGGTCATAGACGGTGGGGCCGCAGCAATACATGCCAACGCGGCCAGCGTGAATTGGCGTGAACGAGCGCACGGTACGCGACCAGGTGTCATACAACGTAAGTTGCATCAACTCTCTCCGTCTCGAAGGGGGCAAAAACAAAAAGGCCGCCGGTTTTGCAACGGGCGGCCAGAGGCGATTGATGCGACGTGTAGTTAATCGCTAGACGCAGCATCTCCCCGGCACGTTTTGACAACATGCGCGGACCAGCGAAAAGAGGGATTTGGAGCGACTAATCATGCTGACGATCCTAGCGTCGTTTGGCTGCGCAGGTCAATACCGGCGAATGGCCGCTTTGAGCGTGGTCTTCCGACTGACCGTTTGTGGCCGGACTCGGCCGGCCGCAGCCCCGGCAGGCAGCGACTGGCTCAACCCGACCCTGAAGGGACCCTCACGGGCGATCAAAGCGGCCATCGAAGTTCCTGTGCGGGGCAGGATGACACTTGCACGGCCGCGACTGATCACGCTACTTCTTCGACACAATCGCCGCCAACTTTGGCCAGCGCATTCAGCAGCCCGGTTCGCAGCGTGGTCAACGCGAGACTCTTTGCGTCGAGTTCGGCGAGCTTTGCTTGCAGGGACGCGACCTTTTGGTCAACGCCGAACGTCGGACTTTCCCATACATGGACAACGTCGCCAATTTCCGCCAGCGTGAAGCCCAACGCCTTCGCGTGGACGATCAGCCGTATCCGCTGTAACGAAAGTTCGGAATAGTGCTTGTAAGTGTTCGTCGCGTTACCTTGCGTTGCTTTATCCAGCAGACCCATACGCTCGTAGTAACGGACGGTGTCGCGCGATACACCCGCCCGCTTGCATAGCTCGCCGATGCGCATGCTGCCTCCAATCAATGTCGTGGACCGTCATTTACGCTTGACCGTTGCCTATAGTCAACGGTTTAGAGTGCAACTCCCGTTCCACTCCATCAGCAGCCCATGAGCAAATCTTTCGATTTTGGCGGAAAAACAGCACTCGTCACGGGTGCATCATCGGGTATCGGGCGCGCGTTTGCCCACGCGTTGGCCGAACGCGGTGCGAGACTCCTGCTGGTCGCACGCTCTCACGACAAGCTGCGTGATCTGGCCGCGGAACTGCGGCGCGATTACGCGTGCGACGCCGATTTTCTGACGGTCGACCTGAGCGCAGCCGACGCCGTCGACACGATCGATCGCCATCTGAAGGGGACCGGCACGTTCGTCGATGTGCTGATCAACAATGCGGGCTTCGCAGCTTACGGGCGCTTTGAAACGATTCCGCTGACGCGCCAGCGCGATGAAGTCCTGGTGAACTGCATCGCCGCGATCGAGCTGACTCATCTTCTGCTGCCGGGGATGCAAGCGCGATCCGGCGGCGCAGTCATCAACGTCGCGTCAACCGCGGCATTCCAGCCCGATCCGTATATGGCCGTCTACGGCGCGACGAAGGCCTTTCTCCTGTCATTTTCGGAAGCTGTTTGGGCTGAAAACCGGCAGCGGGGCATCCGGGTCGTCGCGCTATGTCCCGGCGCCACGCAAACGGCCGTTTTTCGACGTTGTTGGCGCGAAGGAGGCTGCAGTCGGCGTGCCGATGCCGGTCGCCAACGTGGTGCGGGATGCGTTGTGGGCGCTCGATCGTAATCTGAGCTATCGGGTTGTGGGGACGCGAAATCGACTGCTTGCGAACTTGCAGAGACTACTGAGCCGTCAGATGTCGGCTCGGCTCGTTGAAAAAATCCTTCGACCGAGAGAAGTTCGGAATCTCGCGGCAACAGATATCAAGGCGTAGGGTTGCGCTGTTTTCAAATGGTGGTCTCTTGGCGTCGCGAACGGCCGCGTTTCAACCCGGCGCGTCGACCGTAGCATGTCATCGCTAGTGGACTATCCGATGCGACAATTCGGATAGCGGCTTTGCATCGTACAGCGCCTGAGCGCCCGTGCCGCAGCGTGATGCGTCAGGCCATCCACGCTCTACATCATGAACCGACAACCCGCAATCTCATGCCCCGACTGGGTAAGGCGCGCCGAGCCGATAGAAGGTGTCGAACGCATCGAAGCGTGGTTTCACGGCAAGGCGTATGCCATGCACCGCCACGATACCTATGCGATTGGTCGCACGCTCGCTGGCGTCCAGAGTTTCAACTATCGGCGCAGCCTGCGAAACAGCCTGGCAGGCCACACGATGGTGCTGCATCCCGACGAGGCTCACGATGGTCAGGCGGGCACCGACGAAGGGTTTCGGTACCGGATGATCTACGTGGAACCCGCGCTTTTTCAGGACGTGCTCGGCGGGCGCGCGCTGCCGTTCCTCGAAGGCGGCGTGACGACCGATGCGCGCCTTGCGGCGGCAACCACGACATTGCTGCAGCACGTCGGCTATAGGCTTGAACCGCTTGAACAAAGCGATGCCCTCGTCGAACTGACGCATGCGATTGCCGCTGTTGCCGGCACGCCCACACGCCGTCCGAAAGGCGATTTCCTCGCGGCGCGGCGCGCGCGCGACTATTTGCACGTGAACTGCGCGCGCGTCGTCACGCTCGTCGAACTTGAAGCGGCGACGGGCCGCGATCGCTGGAGTCTGTCGCACGACTTTCGCACCTTCTACGGCACGAGCCCGTACCGTTATCTGACGATGCGGCGCCTCGATACGGTGCGCCGCATGCTGCTCGCTGGCACCTCGCTCGCTCACGCCGCTGCGGCCGCGGGTTTTTCTGATCAGAGCCACATGACGCGACACTTCTCGAAAACATTCGGGCTGACGCCAGGGCGCTGGCTCCAGGTCACGGGCAGCATTCACCGCGGCTGAAAACACACACGATCGTTCAATACGGCCGCAAGGAGCATGTATATCCTCGAAGCATTGCCCCTTGAACGGAGAGAACGGTGTCCCAATCCTCGAAACACAACAACGTGCCGGCCGAACGCGGCCAGTGCCAGACCATCGATTTGACCGGCAAGATCGCGCTGATCGACGGTCACTGGCAACCGCGTGTCGTCGCGGAAATGAATGACTATCAGTTCAAGGTTGTGAAAGTCGAAAGCGAGTTTCAGTGGCACCGCCATGCCGATACCGACGAAACGTTCATCGTGCTCGGAGGCGAGTTGCGTATCGAATTTCGCGCGGGCCCTTCGGGCGATGGTTCTATTGTGTTGCGTGCCGGTCAGATGGCGGTGGTGCCGAAGGGCGTCGAACACAAGCCCTGTGCAAATGCCGAAGTAAAGCTGCTGCTGATCGAGCCGCGAGGTGTGGTGAACACGGGCGACGGCGCAGCGGGCGAGCGTACTGTCGAGAACGACCAGTGGATTTAAGGCAGCCTCTGCGTATGCCAGCTGAGATAGTCGGAGCCGGCGAGCTTGAGCGAGTCTGCGGAAGCGCGATCATCGTCGATCTGGACGCATCGGTTCGACGGCTCGTTCTGGCCGACTGTCGCCTGATGCCGTTGGCCGAACCCGACCCGTTGCGGACCTTCGACCTTCCCCAAAGCAGCCGTTCAACGTGCGCGGCTAGATTGGGTTTTGGTTGGCAAGCAGCGCTGATGACTCATCAAACCACCTGAGGAACTTATCGATAGCGTCGGCGGCGGCGGGTATCGATGCATGCAAGGGCTGAACCGTGTCGGAGCCGCGTCGCAGAACAAGAATCTTCGCTGGTTGTGCCGGTGGGCAGAAAATGAAAGCCTTGCCTTCCCGGTCGAATTGCTCGCCCCAATTCGTCAAGAAATTGAAAGCACCATATTTTTCCCGATCGCGCTTGCATTCGAAGATGGTTCGATCGTCGTCTTCAAGCAATTCGTCGCCTTGAGCCCCGTACAGAAGTCGATCAAGACGATCAATTAATTGTTCGTCGCTCAGACCGTCCAGATCACTTCGCCAAAGATTTGGAAGGGCTCCCACGAGCTGTTTGAATCCGAGATATGCCGGATACAAAGAACATCGAGGATTAGAAAAATCCCCTATCGATGTATTTGCGCACCATACTTGCATTCGCCCGTAGACGGCGGAAGGCGGGACCAGACCAGGTTCGATCATGGCTTCGATGGCAAACTCAGATTTTGAACCGAACAACATCGATCAATGTCCGTCCTCTAAATGGCGGCGTTTTGTGATGGATCGCGGTCATTGTCTGCGATTCAGACAACGATGTCGAACGTCTGCTTCATGGCCGTCAAATGCCTATGAATTTGTCGCCGCATCATTGGCTTCAACGGTAATACAGAAGTGCAGTCTGTCCGTCGTTCCGAGATTATTTTCCGTCCACTCCAATGCCGCCGCCGCGATTGTCCGACGGCAGAAATCCGCGGCTTCCGGTATCGAAAGATCCTCCAGACTCGTCGTTCCCTGCGGCGCGTTACCGTGACCGACCCGTCCATCCGGCGACTGAATCCATCCTTCCCAACCCAGGATGCGAATCTTGTTGTTCGCACAGTAGTCGATGGCTGCGATAGCCGCATTTAGCGGAAGGACGATTTCCCTTGGTGAAATCGATTGCAGCGCGATCTCGGGCGGCAAACATTGCAGCTGCATCAGTTGAGTCACTCTTTCAGTTCGGACATCGCCGGATTGTCGGCAATCTAGCCTCATATGTCGAGCGTCCGATCCTGGCCGGAACTTAGTCAGACACCTGGCGCTGTCTGTTTGGTCTAGTCCAGCCATATACATTTGCTTCGTCGCACTTCGCTCGTCACGCTTGATTCATCTCGCACGATTCGTCTCGCGTGATCGGCGCCCGTACTTCCCCGCTCCCCCCATCACCCCGCATTCACCAACGTCAACCGCGCCTCCAGCCCGCCCCCATCCTCCCGGTTGCGCAGCGTCAGCGTGCCGCTCATCGCGAGCGCGAGCTGCCGCGCGATCGCGAGGCCGAGGCCCGTGCCGCCCGTATCGCGGTTGCGCGACGTCTCCACGCGTCGGAACGGCTCGAACACCGCATCGAGCTGATCGTCCGGGATGCCCGGCCCGCGGTCGCGCACCGCGATCACCGCGCCGCCGTCGGGCGCCGCCTGCACGTCGATCTCCGCTGCGCCCGCGAACTTCAGCGCGTTGTCGACCAGATTGCCGACTATCCGGCGCAGCGCCTTCGGCCGCGTGACGAGCGCGAGCGGCCCGCCGCTGTGCAACGCGACATCCTGCCCCGCATCCGTGTAGTCGCACACGATGCTGTCGAGCAGCGCGTCGAGATCGATGCGGCGCGCGGCCTCGTCGGTGCCGTGCAGCGTGCGCGCATACGCAACGCCCTCCTTCACCAGATGCTCCATCTCGAGCAGATCGTGGCGCAGCTTCGCGCCTTGCACGTCGTCGTCCATCGTATCGACACGCAGCCGCATCCGCGTGATCGGCGTCTGCAAATCATGCGAGATCGATGCGAGGATCTGCATGCGCTCGGCCATGTACTGCGCGATGCGCTCCTGCATCGCGTTGAACGCGCGGGCCGCGCGCGCGACCTCGGACGGCCCGTTCTCGTCGAGACGCTCGCCCTTCAGGTCGGGGCCGAGCGCGTCGGCCGCCTGCGCGAGCTGGTTCAGCGGCCGCGTCGCGAGCCGCACCGCGAACCAGCAGCACGCAGCCAGCACCGCGAGCTGCAGCGCCAGCACGTACGGCAGCCAGCCCGACAGCGGCACCGTCGACATCGGATGGATGTCGATCGTCAGCGGCGAACCGTCGGTCAGGCGCAGATGCACCTGCAGATGCTCGCGATCGCCGGGAATCGCGTTCGCGGTCAGCGGATAGTCGCCGCCGATGCCGTCCGAGATCGAGCGCTCGACGCGCGCTGACAGGCGCGCCTCCGGCGGCGTGCCGGTCTGCCCCGGCCCAAGAATGAACGTGTAGCTGCGCCGCGCGAGACGCGGCACCCACGCGGCGCGCTGCGCGGGCGGCAGGTTGTCGAGCAGCGCGACCGAACTGGCGACTTCGCGCTCGATGTAGCCCATCATCAGGTTGGTGGTCGCCTGGTCGCGCTCGGTCACGGTCAGCCAGAACGACAGCGTCTGCGCGAGCGCGAGGCCGACGCACAGAATCAGCGCGAGCCGCGCGAACAGCGAACGCGGCCAGTGCCACAACGACAACGCCGACAACGCGCGCGAGCTCATGCGCCACCTTCGACCGCGGTCACCGCCGACGAGAACACGTAGCCCTCGTTGCGCAGCGTCTTGATGTAGCGCGGCTCGCGCGCGCCGTCGCGCAGCCGCTGGCGCAGCCGGCTCACGAGCAGGTCGATCGACCGCTCGAACGGATCGGACTGCCGTCCCTGCGTGAGATTGAGCAGCTGGTCGCGCGTCAGCACGCGCTGCGGATTGTCGACGAACACGCGCAGCAGCCGGTATTCGGCGCCGCTGAGCGCGACCATCGTGCCTTCGGTGTCGAGCAGGTGGCGCCCGGTCGTGTCGAGCCGCCATTCGCCGAACGCGAGCATCGCGGCCGTCTCCGTCACCTGCATGCCGGGCGGCAGCATGCGTGCGCGGCGCAGCACCGAGCGGATGCGCGCGAGCAACTCGCGCACCGCGAACGGCTTCGCGAGATAGTCGTCGGCGCCCATTTCGAGGCCGATGATCCGGTCGGTTTCCTCGCCGCGCGCGGTCAGCATCAGCACCGGCACCGTACGGAACCGGCCGGCGCGCAGGTCGCGGCACAGCGCGAGGCCGTCCTCGCCGGGCAGCATCAGGTCGAGCACGATCAGATCGGGGGCGCCGTCGTCGAGCAGGTTGCGCATCTCGCGGCCGTTCGCGGCGACCGACACGCGCATGCCGTTCTTCTCGAGATAGTCCGCGATCAGTTCGCGGATCGCGCGATCGTCGTCGACGATCAATACGTGGTCGGGCTTGTCCATGGGGTGTCTTCGTCGTGATGTGGCGGCTCGCGATGTCCGCTTTTATACCGCAGCGCGGCCGCGCGTTTGTATCTCAATGTATCGCGCCGCCGCGACGACACACAACATTGCACACACGCCGCTTGGAGGACACATCGCCGATACGTCGGTGCGGCCCAATGGGGATCGTCGAAACCCGTCGGCCGACGCACCCGCCCAGCCGGCCACCGAACCGGAGAACCGCCATGCTGCCCCGTTTCAGAACCGCCGTCGCCGTGGTCGCGGTCGCCGCCACGGCCGCGCTCGCCGCATTCGCCGGCACGCGCGACGATGCCAAGCTGCCCGCATCGGCAGCCGGCATGCAGGCGCCGAACTTCACCGGCATCGAGCGCTGGCACAACAGCGCGCCGCTCACGCTCGACCAGTTGCGCGGCAAGGTCGTGCTGGTCGACTTCTGGACCTACTCGTGCATCAACTGCATTCACACGATTCCGTACGTGAACGACTGGTATCGCAAATATCGCGACCAGGGGCTCGTCGTGGTCGGCGTGCATACGCCCGAGTATCCGTTCGAACGCGATGCCGACAACGTCGCCGAAGCGCTCGAGCGCTTCGGCATCCGCTATCCGGTTGCGCAGGACAACCACTACGACACCTGGCGCGCGTACGGCAACCAGTACTGGCCCGCGCTGTACCTGATCGACGCGAGCGGCAAGGTGGTCTACACGCGGTACGGCGAAGGCGGGTACGACACGACGGAAGCCGCGATCCGCGCCGCGCTCGCGCAAGCACATGCGGCCACCGACGCGATGCAACGCGCGACGCGCACGCAGTAGCTCGCACGGCGGCGCGCGCAGGTGCGGCGCGCGTGCGGATCGGCGCGACTCACTGCCGCTTCGCGTCCGCCTGCTCGAGCATCGCGTCGCCGATGGCCACCTGCCCGTTCGCGATCAGCGCGTCGGCCGCGCCGCGAATATCGTCGGCCGCCTTGGTCTGCGACAGCTTGCGTTTGCCGACGAGCCGCGTGATCTCGATCTGCAGCCCGACGATCGACTGCAGCAGCGCATCGAGATAGTCCTTCGGCGCATCGGCCATCTTCCACGGCACCGGCTGCGACGCCTCGTGCGTGCGCGTGAGCCGCGCGACCACGCCGCGCACGAACTTCTCGTCGTCGCGCACGGTGATGCGACCATACGCATGCACGACCACGTAGTTCCACGTCGGCACCTGACGGTGCGCGACATGCTTGCTCGGATACCAGTTCGGCGAGATGTACGCATCGCCGGCGCGGAAGATCACGAGCACGTCGTCGCCGTTCTCGACTTCCTGCCACAGCGGATTCGCGCGCGCGACGTGCGCATGCAGCTCGCCGAGGCCGCCGTCGCGCGGCAACAGCTCGAACGGCAGATGATTCGCGTCGAGGCCGTTCGCGCCGTGCGTGACGAGGGTGCCGAACGGATGCTGGACGATCAGCTCGCGCAGCGCGTCGGGGTTCGATTCGGCGAAATCGGCGGGAACATACATGGCGGCTCCACGGTGGGACGGGGTTCGGCTGACGGCCCTGCATGGGCTTCGTCATGCGCAGATTGTGCCCGCAAACTGGTCTCTTCTGTAGAACCGGTTGCGAACAGTTTCAGCAGAACGGGATCGCGGCCCGAACGGCCCGCATCGTGGCAATCCCGTCGCTCGGCGCGCTCCGGCGCGCCGCCGTGCGCCTCGGCGACGTGCGGCTCGGCGACGTTCCGCCGTCCACGTGGCGGCTCGCGGCATCGCTGCAGGCGGCGCGCTCCACCGTCGCCGAAGCGGATGCTCGACCGAGCGGCAAAGGCTTCGTGGAAGCGCGCGGCGTGGCGGCTTCGATCGCGCAGATGGAGGCGGCCGCCCTCGACCCGAGCGGCGCGCCGCGGCCGCGGGCGCCGCGAAAGGTTGTCCGCGGGCAACAAACGTAATCGTCTGTAAATCTTGCAAGAAAACGGCCGTTTCGGCCCGCGGCAGCCGCGCGCGGTTTGCTAGCATCGCGCCTTTTCGGACCGCGCTCCGCGCTACCGTCGCCGTGAATCGCTTCGTGCCGTCTCTTCGCAATCTGTGGCTCCGCTGCCGCGACCGCGCGCGCGCCTTGTGCGCCGGCGCATGGCAGCGGCTGCGCCATCCGACGCGCCGCGGCGTCGTGCTCGCGCTCGCGGCGCTTCCGGTGCTCGGGCTGCTGGTTCTGCTCGCGTTCGTGCCGTTCACGCCGAGCATCGGCGACATCCGCCGCGCCCGCATCGACCGCCCTGCGCGCGTGCTGTCGGCCGACGGTCAGTTGATCGCCGAGTTCCGGCCCGTGAACCGCGAATGGGTGCCGCTGCGGCAGATCTCGCCGCACATGGTCGACGCACTGATCGCGACCGAAGACCACCGCTTCTACGCCCACCACGGCATCGACTTGCGCCGCACGATCGCGGCCGGGCTGCATACGTTCTCGGGCAGCCGCCAGGGCGGCTCGACGATCACGCAGCAGCTCGCGCGCAATCTGTATCCGGACGAGATCGGCCGTGCGCCGACCCTCACGCGCAAGGTGAAGGAGCTGATTACCGCGTTCAAGATCGAGACGGTATACAGCAAGGACGAGATCCTCGAAACCTATCTCAACACCGTGCCGTTCCTGTACAACGCGTACGGCGTCGAAATGGCCGCGCGCACCTATTTCGGCAAATCGGCGGATCAGCTCGACATCGTCGAAAGCGCGACGCTGGTCGGCATGCTCAAGGGCAACAGCTATTACAACCCGGTGCTGAATCCGGAGCGCGCGGTGCAGCGGCGCAACCTCGTGCTCGCGCGGATGGCGGCGCTGCGCATGCTGTCGCCGCAACAGCTCGCGCAATTGCAGCGCCGGCCGCTGCGCGTCGATTTCGAGCCGCAGACCGCGCAACCCGGCCCCGCGCCGCACTTCGCCGTGCAACTGCGCAAATGGCTGATCACGTGGGCCGATCGCAACAACTACGACCTCTATTCGGACGGTCTCGTCGTGCGCACGACGCTCGACGCGCAACTGCAGCAGATGGCCACGCGCGCGCTCGCGCAGCAGACCGAGCGCCTGCAGGCGGTCGCCGACGGCGCGTGGCGCGGCGCGTCCGGTTGCGGGCTGCGCAACGACCTGTTTCGCGGCTTCATCCGGCAGAGCGCCGACTACCGCGCAGCGCGCGACGCCGGGCTCGCCGACGCGGTCGCGCTGAAGCAGCTCGGCGCGAACCGCGCGTTCATGCGCGCGCTGTGCGAGCGCAAGACGCGCGTGCAGGCCGGCTTCGTCGCGCTCGACCCGCGCGACGGTGCGATCCGCGCGTGGGTCGGTAGCCCCGATTTCGACAGCGAGCCGTTCGATCACGTCGCGCAGGCGCGGCGGCAGCCGGGCTCGACGTTCAAGCCGTTCGTGTACGGCGCCGCGTTCGCGGACGGGATGCGCCCGGACGACACGTTCGTCGATCGCCCGGTCGCGATCCCGATCGGCGCGCACGCGCAGTGGCGTCCGACCGACGCGGAGCCGCCGACGGACGCGCCGATGACGCTGCGCGACGCGCTCGCGCTATCGCGCAACCGCATCACCGCGCAGGTGATGCAGCGCGAAGGCGCGGCGCGGGTCGCGCAGCTCGCGCGCGCGATGGGCGTGCGCGACAGCCCGCTCGACGCGGTGCCGTCGCTCGCGCTCGGCACGAGCCCCGTCACGCTGAAGGAAATGGTGTCCGCGTACGGCACGATCGCGAACCGCGGCGTGTACGTCGCGCCGCAGATGATCACGCGCATCGAGGACCGCGACGGCAAGGTGCTCGCGACGTTCGGCAGCGCGCCGCCCGAGCGCGCGCTGCCGGTCGCGGCCGCGCAGACGCTGATCGACGTGATGCGCGGCGTCGTCGACTACGGCACCGGCGCCGACATCCGCGCGCGCTACGGGATCCGCATCGACGTCGCCGGCAAGACCGGCACCACGCAGGACAACACGGACGGCTGGTTCATCCTGATGCATCCGCAACTGGTGGCGGGCGCGTGGGTCGGCTTCGACGACGGCAGCGTGACGCTGCGCAGCGATTACTGGGGCGCAGGCGCGCACAGCGCGCTGCCGATCGTCGGCACGTTCTTCGATGCGGCGCTGCGTGCGCGCGCGATCGACCCGCGCGTGCAGTTCTCGCCGGATTTCCGGCCGCGCAGCGCGCCGGCGCCGAAGCGGCGTGCGCCGCATTCGGGCCTGTTCGACTGGCTGAAATTCTTCCGCTGACCGGCGCGCGTCAATCCGCCGTGTCGCCGTTCTTCGGCAATTTCGACCGCGCCTTGTGGCCCGGCGCCGGCGACCATGCCGGACGGGTACTGCGTTCGCTGTCGATCACGACCAGATAGCGCCCGGCGATCGGCGTGATGTCGCGATCGTGGCGCAGCACCCACAGCGACCGGCCGGACTCGACGCGCGCCTGATAGTCGTCGTCGAGAATCGCGTGACGGTCGAGGAACGTATTCAGCGAAGCGGGAATCCGCACGCAGCCTTTCGAATGCCGGATGCCGAGCAGCGGCTCCAGACGATCGGGGTCGGTCGCATGCATCTGGAAGCGCATCGGCGACTTGCCGCCCTTGCCCCAACCGCGCTCGCCTTCGACCCAGCCGAAATCGTAGATGCGCATGTCGTGCGCGCCATAGCCGCGAATGCCGTGGTCGTTCATCGTTCCTTCGGCACGGAAATCCATGTTGTCGGGCGAATGGTGGAACACGCCGAGCGGCGTCAGGAAGTGATCGTACTGGCCGGGCCAGCCGGTGCCGACCGGCGAGGCGCCGATCAACAGCCATGCGTTGTCCGGCGTCGCGCGGAAGTAGATGAACAGCGCCTGCACGTTCGGCGCGCGGTCGACCATCGCGACGTACTCGCCGGCGAGGTCGCCGAGATTGGCGTCGGTCAGTGCGCGCTGAAGGCGATCGGCGTATGCGCGCTGGTCGTTGGCGGGCACGTTCAGCCGCCGCGTCACTTCCTGCGCGAAACGCTCGCGCATGTCGAGCGCACGCGCGGTCGCCTCCTTCGCGTGTTCCGCAGACAACGGCGGATGCCGGCGCGGCGGCGTCGGCGCCGGTGCTTCGGCTTCGCTCGCGGAAGTTTCTGCGGTATCCGAGGCGGCGGATGCGGCCGAAGCAGCCGATGCGCCGCTGGCGGAATGCGCGTGATGCGCGGCGGCAGCGGACGACGGCGCCGCCGACGACGCCGGATGCGCCGCGGCGGCATGCCGAGCCGGAGACGATGCCGATGAGGCGCCGGGCGCGGCAGACGCCGGCACGTCGGATGCGCCGAAGGCCGGCTGCGGGACGAGAACGGAAACGGGGAGCGCGGCGGCGAGCCACACGAAGGCGGCGACGGTGCGCGTACTGCAACGCGGCACGGGGAATCGCCGCGTCAGGTCGGAAAGCATCATGCGATCGGAGCCATCGGCCGATCCGGCCGCCGGACATAGCGAGCGGCGCAACGCGCGCGAGCTTCGCCGGTACGTGGAACGCATCGCATGCGCGCCGCGCCGACGTCTCGCCGGGGCGAAGCCGCTCGTGCGGGCAACACGTTCAGCCCGATGGCGGTCAATGAGTCGTGAGGTCTTTCATTCTACCTGCGCACGCATTGGACGGCAGCGTGGCGGGGCGTGGGGCGCGCACCGAGCGTTTTGCTCTTGGCTTCGGGCTTCGTTCGCCCTGCACGAAGCACCAGGCGTCGCGCAACGTAGCGCGCCGCCCGCCCACCTGCCCCACACCCGCGCGACAACTACTTCGAAATCGCCTCGAGCGCGATGCCGCGGGTGCGCGGCCCCATGAACCCGATCGCGGCCATCACGATCACCATCGCGCCGGCGATGAACGCGAACACGCCGAACGTACCGAAGCCCTTGAGCACGGCGGCGATCACGAACGACGAGAAGATCGCGGAAAAGCGGCTCCACGAATAGACGAAGCCCACCGCGCGCGCGCGGATCGACGTCGGGAACAACTCGGCCTGATACGCGTGGAAGCTGTACGACATGATGTTGCTCGCGAGCGTGAGGCCGATGCCGAGCACGATCAGGAACGCGCCGACGGTCGTCTGGCTGAACAGCAGCCCGCAGACGACGATCGCCGCCGCCATCGCGACGATCACCGACTTGCGCTCGAAGCGATCCGCGATCACCAGGCCGATCAGCGGACCGAGCGGCGCCGCGAGCGCGATAACGCTCGAATACATCAGGCTCGACGTGATCGTGATGCCCTGCTTGATCAGCAGCGTCGGCACCCAGTTCGCGAAGCCGTAGAAGCCGACCGTCTGGAACACGTTGAAGATCGTCATCATGATCGTGCGGCTGCGATACGGCGGCACCCACATGTCGCGGAAGCGGCCGCGCGGCGGCACCGGCTCGGGCGGCGCGGGCGGCGGCAGCGGGCGGCCGTATTCGGCTTCCACCTTCGCCTCGAGCGCGCGCATGATGCGGTCGGCCTCGTCGACGCGCCCCTGCTGCGCGAGCCAGCGCGGGCTTTCCGGCAGCTCGCGGCGAATCCACCAGACGAACAGCGCGCCGTGCGCGCCAATCAGCACGACCCAGCGCCAGCCGTCGAGGCCGAGCGGCGCGTGCGGCACCAGCAGGTACGCGAGGAACGCGACCACCGGCACCGCGACGAACCCGACCGCCTGCTCGCACGCGAATGCGCGGCCGCGGATCTGCTTCGGTACCAGCTCGGAGATGTACGTGCCGATCGTCACCATCTCGACGCCGAGGCCGAGACCGACGACGAAGCGCCAGAAGTTCAGCCCGCCGGCCGTGTCCTGGAACGCCATCACGACGTTGGCGGCCGTGTACCACAACAGCGACCACGTGAAGATCGCACGGCGTCCGAAGCGATCGGCGAGAAAGCCGCATGCGATCGTGCCGATGAACAGGCCCGAGAACAGCGCCGCGATGAAGCTCGCGACGCCCGTGGTGCCGAACAGCCCGTGCGTGGTCGCCGACAGGATGCCGCTCTTCACGAGGCCCGGCGCGACGTAGCCGCTGTACAGCAGATCGTAGAGTTCGAAGAAGAAGCCGAGGCTCAGCAGCACGACGAGCTTCCAGACGCTGCGGGTGGGCGGCAGGCGGTCGAGGCGGGCCGAGATTGCGCCCGCGTCGATGGTGGAGGACGGGGCGGCTGCCCGTGGAATGCTTTCCGATGAGACCATCTTGGTCGTGTCTCCTGATCGTGTCGTATGTTGTTGTTCGCCGGCCGGCCGGCCGGCCGCCGCGTCGACGATTCGCTGCATTGTACCGGCACGCCGCACGCGCCGGCTCGGATGGTCCGAGGAGCGCGACGCCGCGCGGGCACACCGCTTCGCAGCCGGGCGATATGTAAATTGCGTAACGATGTGTCGGCGCATCGCCATCGGTGCGCGCAGGCCATGCGCCGCCGCAGCCGCCCGCGAAAGCCGGCGCGGCCCCGTCGGCACGGGCGTCCGGCGTCGCCGCGCGCCCGCGCGCGTCCGCTGGCGCATGCCTGCGCGCCGAGGCCGCGCGGGCACGACCTGCGCCACCGCCCGCGCCGCGCCCGGTAACATGCTAGCGGTCCAACTTCCCGCCTCCCCGGCGCCATGCGGCGGCCGGGGTCGTCAGCAAAACGCAAGCATTCCATGTCAATACCACGACTTTCCACCTACGCACGCCGCATCGCGCTGATCGCACTGCTGCAGTTCGCGGCGATCGCGACGGCCGCCGCGTTTCCGGCGGCCGCGTCCGCACCGGGCGCGAGCGGCGTCGGCGTCCCGGTGCCGACCATTTCGGTGAACGACGCGCTCGCGCAGCTCAAGCAGATGCAGCTTCAGCAGGACCGCATCAAGCAGCAGACGTCGACGGCAACCAACAGCAAGGAGCTCGACGAACTCGGCGACGCGACCCAGGAGCTGAGCGCCGACGTCGACAAGCTGCAGAGCGAGCTCGCGCCGCAGCGCACCCAGGTGCAGGCGCAACTCGACGTGCTCGGTCCGCCGCCGGCGCCCGGCGCGTCGCCCGAAACGCCCGCGGTCGCGCAACAGCGCGCGACGCTGAACGCGCGCAAGACGCAGATCGACGCGGCGCTGAAGCAGGCCGCCGACCAGAAAGCCAACCTCGCGAACCTGGCCGACCAGTTCGCAAAGCTGCACCGCAGCCTGCTGCGGAACCAGCTCGCGTTCCGCTCCGGCAGCATCTTCGGCGCCCAGTTCTGGCTGCCGCTGTTTCATCTGGCGCCGGAGGACGTGAAGCGGCTCGACGCCTTCGACGCCGAGCTGCGCGACATGCTGCGCTCGTCGTGGACGCCGGGCCAGCGCGCGATCACCACGCTGCTGGTGCTCGCCGCGTTCGCGGCGTGGCTCGGCGGCCGTCGCGTCGTCGAGCGCGGCCTCGCCTGGGTGTGCCTGAACCGCTTGCCCGCCACGCGGCTGCGGCGCAGCGCGCTCGCGCTGGCGACCGCGCTCTCGACGCTGCTCGCGACCGCGGTGGCCGTGCAGATCCTCTATCTCGCGCTCGCCCGCCATTACGAGCTCACGCCTGCGATGAGCGATCTGTGGGACGCGTTCGCGAAGCTCGCGGTGACCTGCGCGCTGATCGCCGGTCTCGGCCGCGCGCTGCTCTGCACCCGCCATCCGTCGTGGCGGCTGCCGGCGCTCGCCGATTCCGTCGCGCTCGCGATGAAGCCGTTCCCCGGCGTGCTGGCCGCGCTGCTGCTGGTGTCCGGCGCGCTCGAATCGATCAACCGCATCGCCGACACCAGCCTGTCGGTCACGCTGCTCGGCCGCGGGATCGTGTCGCTCGTCGTCGCGCTGACCGTCGGCGCGTCGCTGCTGCGCGCCAACCGCGTGCGCAGCGCGCTCGCGGCGGCCGGCGAGGCGCCCGAGCAGCGCTCGACGCTCGCCGGGCTGATCCATGCCGGCGTCACGCTCGCGATCGTCGCTTCGCTGGGCGCGCTGCTGATCGGCTACATCACGGTCGCGCGCTTCATCACGTACGAGCTCGTGTGGTTCGAGATCGTGCTGTGCAGCGTCTACATCCTGATCCAGCTGACGCGCGACGCGAGCGAAAGCCTGTTCTCCGCGAATCTGTCGACCGGCAAGCAGATCAAGCATCTGTTCGCGCTCGACGACCGGCATCTCGAACAGGCGCACACCGTCGTGTCCGGCCTCGGCACGAGCCTGCTGATGCTGGTGGCCGCGATCGCGCTGGTGACCGGCGGCTTCGGCACGACGCCGGGCGACCTGCTCGACAGCGCGGTCGCGATGATCGGCGGCGAGCGGCTGCAACGCCTGAACATCATGCCGGACCGCATCATGAACGCGGTGATCGGCTTCGCGATCGGCTTCTACCTGCTGCGCTCGGTGCGCCGCTGGCTCGACAACGAGTTCATGCCGGCGCTCGGCATGGATGCGGGCATGCGCGTGTCGCTCGTCACGCTGTTCACCAACGTCGGCTACGTGCTGCTCGTGCTGATGACGCTGGGGCTGCTCGGCGTCAAGTGGAGCAATCTCGCGTGGATCGTCAGCGCGCTGTCGGTCGGCATCGGCTTCGGCTTGCAGGAGATCGTGAAGAACTTCGTGTCGGGGCTGATCCTGCTGACCGAGCGTCCGGTGAAAGTGGGCGACATGGTGAGCATCGCGGGCGTCGAAGGCGACATTCGCCGCATCAACGTGCGCGCGACCGAGATCCAGCTCAGCGACCGCTCGACGGTGATCGTGCCGAACTCGCAGCTGATCTCGCAGAACGTGCGCAACGTGACGATGGGCAACAGCACCCAGGGCGTGGCGACGCTGATGCTGACGTTCCCGCTGAACACCGACCCGGAACAGGTGCGCGACCTGCTGCTCGACGCCTATCGCGAGCACCCGGCGATCCTCGACAAGCCGGCGCCGTCGGTCACCTTCAGCCAGCTGACGGCGGACGGCATCACGCTCAGCGTGACCGGTTACGTGGCGAGCCCGCGCATCGCGAGTTCGACGAAGAGCGACCTGCTGTTCGAGATCCTGAAGCAGCTGCGCGCGGCGAAGATCACGCTTTCGACGCCGCAGGTGCTGGTCGTGCAGAACATGCCGACGAGCGACGGTGCCGCGCCGCACGAATGACCGGCCGCACGCGCACCGCCCGGTCTTGGCGGTACGCGCGCGCCCGTCGCCATGAAAAAGGCCGGCTGCCGCTTGCGCGGCAACCGGCCCTCGTCGGTCGAACCCGATGCGCGCTATCGCGCGCGCGGCGTCAGACGTCGAACTTCACGCCTTGCGCCAGCGGCAGCTGACGGCTGTAGTTGATCGTGTTCGTCGCGCGGCGCATGTACGCCTTCCACGCGTCCGAACCCGACTCGCGGCCGCCGCCCGTTTCCTTCTCGCCGCCGAACGCGCCGCCGATCTCCGCGCCGCTCGTGCCGATGTTCACGTTGACGATCCCGCAATCACTGCCGGCCGCCGACATGAACTGCTCGGCCTCGCGCATGTCGTTCGTGAAGATCGCCGACGACAGCCCTTGCGGCACCGCATTGTGCACGTCGATCGCCTGTTCGAAGTCGTCGTAGACGAGCACGTACAGAATCGGCGCGAACGTCTCGCGCTCGACCACCGCCGATTGCTTCGGCATCCGCACGAGCGCCGGACGCACGTAATACGCATCCGCATGACCGACGTCGACGCGCTCGCCGCCCTTCACTTCGCCGCCCTGCTCGCGCGCATCGGCCAGGGCCTTCTGCATCGCGTCGAACGCCGCGCGATCGACCAGCGGGCCGACCAGCGTGCCTTCCTCGAGCGGGCTGCCGACCTTCACCGACGCATAGGCTTTCTCGATGCGCGGCAACAGTTGATCGACGATGCTGCGATGGACGATCAGACGGCGCAGCGTCGTGCAGCGCTGGCCGGCCGTGCCGACCGCCGCGAACGTGACGGCGCGCACGACGAGATCGAGGTCGGCGCTCGGCGCGACGATCATCCCGTTGTTGCCGCCGAGTTCCAGGATGCCGCGCGCGAGGCGCTGGCTCAGCACCTTCGCGACTTCCTGGCCCATCCGCACGCTGCCCGTCGCGCTGATGACCGGCACCTTCTTCGACGACGTCAGCACCTCGCCGACGTCGCGCATGCCGAGCACCAGCTGGTGCAGCCCTTCGGGCGC
This sequence comes from Burkholderia sp. KJ006, assembly GCF_000262695.1. Taxonomy (NCBI): domain Bacteria; kingdom Pseudomonadati; phylum Pseudomonadota; class Betaproteobacteria; order Burkholderiales; family Burkholderiaceae; genus Burkholderia; species Burkholderia sp. KJ006. The sequence goes on from NC_017921.1 coordinate 242,250, forward strand.
GACGCCCGGATGCGTCCGGTCGAATTCGCGCAGCGCCTTGGCGAGCAGTTGATGGCATGCGATCGCGGTGAGCGGCGTCTTTTCCGACGGCTTCCACACGACCGGATCGCCGCACACGAACGCGAGCGCCGCATTCCACGCCCACACCGCGACCGGGAAATTGAACGCCGAGATCACGCCGCACACGCCGATCGGATGCCACGTCTCCATCATCCGGTGGCCGGGACGCTCGGATGCGATGGTCAGGCCGTAAAGCTGGCGCGACAGGCCGACCGCGAAATCGCAGATGTCGATCATTTCCTGCACTTCGCCGAGGCCTTCCGACGTGATCTTGCCGGCTTCCAGCGTGACGAGGCGGCCCAGCTCGGCCTTGTGCTCGCGCAGCACGTTGCCGAACACGCGCACGAGTTCGCCGCGCACCGGCGCCGGCACCGTGCGCCACTTGAGGAATGCGGCATGCGCGGCGTCGATCTTGCGCTCGGCGTCGGCGGGCGAGTCGACCGCCAGCGTCGCGAGCGTCGCGCCATCGACCGGCGAACGCGCGGTCAGCGCATTGCCCTTCCACTGGGCGAGATCGATGTCGAGCGCGGCAAGAATGTCGTTGAATTGCATCACTTCCTCTTCAGGGACAGATTGATCGGTGCGGCGGCGACGCCGCCCGCGTGATTCGATTGGAGCGCGTTCGCGCGCCGCGTGCAAGCGCACGCACGGCGGGGCGAGTACGGCAGCGCTGTGTCGCGCCTCGGGTGGATGCCGTCGCCGGGCCGTGGAGGACGGCAAACCCGCGCGCCGTAACGCACGATCCATGCATCACATTGTCGATGGCCACAAGTCGCGCCGCTATTGATATTAACTCACGACTTCATGCGCAAAACGCAACAACTGGGCAGGCCGAAGCGGTGCGTGTCGGCGCGCCGAGCCGACATGTCTAGGGCGGATGGGCGGCACGCATGCGCCGGTGCGGCGCGCAGCAACTTGATGACGATGCGGCATTACCCGGTATGCAAATTTCGTTTGCCGCGCGGGCGACTTGCACACACGAGCGAGGTGGCGCCGGCATGCTCCGCATCCGGCGCGCCCACGGCCGTCGGCCAATGGCGACACGACGCCCTTCGCTTCCACGACGACAGCCCACCCGCCGCGATACCGACCCGCCATTCGACGCGGCGCCCACGTTCAGGCAAGATCGACGCGCGCCGCGCGCCCCGTTCGTCGTCCATCGTCACCGAAAACGCATGCAAAACTTCTACGAAGCCACCGTTACGCGCCAGCCTTATCCGCAACTGAGCGGCCCGATCGACACCCGCGTCTGCATCGTCGGCGGCGGCCTCGCCGGCCTGTGCACCGCGCTCGGCCTCGTCGAGCGCGGCGTGCGCGACGTCGTGGTGCTCGACGGCGAACGGGTCGGCTTCGGCGCGTCGGGCCGCAATGGCGGCTTCGTGTTCGGCGGCTACAGCCTCGACAACGCGGCGCTGCTGCGCACGCTCGGCCGCGACGAAGGCCGCCGGCTGTACCGGCTCACCGTCGATGCGGTCGACCTGATCCGCGCACGGATCGCGCGCTACGGCATCGACTGCGACATCGTCGATCGCGGCGTGATGCTCGCGAACTGGTTCGACGATCCGTCGCGGCTCGACGGCGTGCGCACGCTGATGAAGCAGGAATTCGACGTCGACTGGGCGCCGGTCGCGCGCGACGCGCTGCGCGCGCAGCTGAAGACGGCCCGCTATCACGGCGGCCTGTTCGAGCCGAACGCGTTCCACTTCCATCCGCTGAAGTACGTTCTCGGCGTCGCGGCCGCCGCGGCGCACGGCGGCGCGCGCGTGTACGAACGCTCGGCCGCGCTCGGCATCGCGCGCGACGGCGCCGGCTACGTCGTGCGCACCGCGCAAGGCTCGGTGCGCGCGCAGCACGTCGTGTTCGCCGGCGGCGGCTATGCGCGCGGCGTGTCGCCGCGCATCGAGCGCGCGGTGCTGCCGATCGCGACCTACGTGATCGCGACCGAACCGCTCGGCGCGCGGCTCGCCGACGCGATCGACGCGCCTTACGCCATCTACGACACGCGTTTCGCGTTCGACTACTACCGGCCGCTGCAGGACACGCGGATCCTGTGGGGCGGCCGCATCTCGGTGCTCGACCGCGGCCCCGACGCGATCGCGCGGCTGCTGCGGCGCGACCTGCTGCGCGTGTATCCGCAGCTCGACGGCGTGAAGATCGACCATGCGTGGGGCGGCCTGATGAGCTACGCGCGACACAAGATGCCGCAGATCGGCCGCGACTCGGACGGCGTGTGGCACGCCGTCGCCTTCGGCGGTCACGGGATGGCGCCGACCACCGTCGCCGGCGAAGCGCTCGCCGCCGCATTGGCCGGCGAGCGGCCCGTGCCGGCCGGCTTCGCCGCGTTCGGCCTGACGCGCACGTACGGGCTCGCCGGCCTCGCCGCCGCGCAGCTCACGTACAGCGCATTCCAGGCCCGCGACGCGCTCGCGTCGCGGCGACGCTGAACGGCCGCCGCCCGGCCGAAAGCGCCCGGCCGATTAGAGCGGAAGATCGGCGTGGCGGCCATTTGCTGCATGCTAGAATGATTTTTTCCCGCCGCCGCGAACCCAAAACAAATCACATGAAAGCTGGAAGCAAGACCGCCACGTCCGAAAGCCGAGCGCTTGCGACCGAAGCGCGGCGCAAATACGATCCCGAGCAGACCAAACGCAACATCCTCGACGTCGCCACGCAGGAATTCTCCGCGATGGGACTCGCCGGTGCGCGCGTCGACGCAATCGCCGAGCGCACCAACACGACGAAGCGGATGCTCTACTACTACTTCGACAGCAAGGAAGGCCTGTACGAGGCCGTGCTCGAAAAGGTGTACGGCGACATCCGCGCGCTCGAGCAGGAACTGCACGTCGGCGACATGGAGCCGCGCGAAGGCCTGCGCCGGCTCGTCGAATTCACGTTCGACTATCACGACAAGCATCGCGACTTCGTGCGCCTCGTGTCGATCGAGAACATCCACGGCGCGAAGTATCTCGAACAGCTCAAATCGTTCAAGAGCCGCAACGTCAGCATCATCAAGACGCTCGAGCAACTGCTCGAGCGCGGCGCGGCGAGCGGCGCGTTCCGCCAGGACATCGACGCGTTCGACCTGCATCTGCTGATCAGCTCGTTCTGCTTTCACCGCGTGTCGAACCGCTACACGTTCGGCGCCGCGTTCGGCCGCGATCCGTCGGCACCGCGGCTGCGCGTGCGGCATCGCGAGACGATCGCCGACTCCGTGCTGCGCTACGTCGCAGCCTGACACCGCGCGAACGCGTCCGCGAGCCACGTGCCGCGGGCGCCTCGTGCGCGCAATCGCAGGCACTTCCCTTCCCGCAACGAGCGCAGCGCCGCGTGCCGCCGAATGACCCGCGGCGGATTCGCGACGTAGCGCGTCAGTCCGTCGGCGCGACCGACGCCAGCGCGATCCGCGCCTTCTGTTCCGGGCTTCCCGCCACGAAGTACTTCTTCGCCCAGCTCGCGTCGGGCGCCAGTGCAAGCCGCCGCTGCGCGCCGCCGCCACGCCGTTTCGTGTCGATCGACAGCGCGCGTGCGCGGTAGTGCTCGTAGAGCCGCAGGAATTCCGCGAGATAGATCGCCGCGATCCGCGCGTCGCGAATCTCGAGCAGGTTTTCGTCGTTGTATTGCTCGGAATTGCGGCTCATGTTCGCCGAGCCCGTGTACACGACCGGGTTCGCGCCTTCCGCATCGATCACGATGAACTTGTGGTGGACCACGACCGGCGGATAGGCGGGCGCCGGCTCGCCGGGAAACAGGCGCAGCTCCGGCTCGAAACCCTGCGGCACCGTCGCCGGCGAGAAGTACGCGGCGTCGATCACGTCGCGATGATCGCGCCGGCGATGGTAGAGCTCCAGATTCGCGAGCGTCGCCGCATCGAGCGTGCGGCCGTCGTGCTGCGCCGCCTCTGCGTTCGCCGCGCCGGCGACATTGATGCGGTTCACCAGACCGAACATCATCAGCCCGCGATCGCCGGCGGCAAAGCATGCGTCGCGCAGCGCCGCGTCCGTCGGCATGAAGAGACAGAACGACACCGAGTGCTTCGCGGCCGCGATCGCGGCGACGATCGCATCGATCGCGGTGCGCTGCCCCGCCGGCTCCGGCGAGAACGCGACGCGCACCTGCGCACTGCCGATCGCGAGCGCCTCGGACCAGCCCGGCGACAACTTCGCCGTCTCGGCGATCGACGGATTCGCGGCCAACGCATGCGCACGAGCTTCGTACAACGCAGCCAGCGCCGGCGAGTCGAACGCATGCAGCACGTTGGCCTGCTCGGTCAGCCCTTCGGTCGTGAAGTTCGCGGAACCGGTCAGCACGCGCGCGGGCAGCGCCGCATGCGCCGGCGTGTCGGTCACGATGAACTTGTCGTGCATGATGTGCGTGCGGTCGCGCGGCGCGAGCGTCGCGAGGCCCCGCAGCGCGTCGACGGCCGGCTGGTTCGGCGACGGCAGCGGCGGCTCGTTCTTGCGGGCGATCGCGTGCGCGTCGTAGACGATCGCGAGCGACGCGTCGCCATGCCTGCGCCCGAACGCTTCGAATGCGGGCAGCGCCCACAACGTGTCGGTCAGGTGATAGACGGCCGATGCCGCGCGCGATGCGCGGTCGAGCATGTTTGCGAACACCTGCTCCATGTCGTTCGCGAGCCAGGTGCGCAGCTTCAGCGCCTGCGCCGCGCTCGGCGCGTGGTTCGGCGCGACGCCCAGCGCCGCGACCTGCTTCGCGAACGCCTGCGAACTCACCACCGCGCGGTTGAACCACGTGCCGATGCCGTCCACGATGTGCGCGGGCAGCACGATGTCGCACGCACCGGCCTCGGCGTCGAGCACCTGCAGGCGCTCGGGCGTGCCGACCACCGGAAACACGTCATAGCGAAAAGATGCGCCGCGATCCTGCGGGTCGATGCGCGCGTCCCACCACATGAACTTCTGGATCGGCGCCTGATCGGTCGGCGCGTCGCCCTGCGTGTCGGCGGCCGGGCCGTCGAACGTCAGCCGGTTCGGCAGCCAGCTGTCCGGTGCGCGCGTGCGGCCGTCGGCCGAGCGGAATCCCGGCGTGCGCCGGATCGCGAAGCCGAGAAAGTCGCTGCGCGACGCGGCGTCGGGCCAGTCGAAGGCCAGCAGCACCAGGGTCGGGGAAAGATAGCTGCGTACGCTGACGGTCATTCATTGCTCCTGCCGTGCGGGCCGAGCCAGAGGAAGGAGTCAGTGTCGGCGGCGGTTCTTCCCGCGCGATGACGGTCGGATGAACGTTCCGTGTCCGCGCAGCGTCAGTCGCAGACGAGCAGCTCGATGCCGCGTGCGGTCAGCGCGCGGCGCACGGACTTGTCCGGCGCGCGCTCGGTGACGAGATATCGCGCGGCCGACGTGCCGTTGATCCGCACCGGCGTCACGCGGCCGAACTTGGAGTGATCGGCGACGATGATCGCCGTACCGGCCGCCGCGATCATCCGGCTGCGCACTTCGGCCGCGAGCCGCGAGTAATCGGTGCAATCGCCGTCGACGGTGATCCCGCCCGCGCCGACGAACGCGAAGTCGACGTGGTATTGCGCGAGCTGCTGGATGGTGTCGAGCCCGAAGGTGGCGTCTTCGTCGTCGGACAGTTCGCCGCCGAGCAGCGTCACGCGATTGCCGTTGCGACGCGCCAGCACGAAGGCGGTGCGCCAGTCGTTGGTGTAGACCGACAGCCGGTGCCGGTCGGTGAGCGCGAGCGCGACCGCATGCGGCGTGCTGCCCGAGTCGATCAGCACCGACGCGTCGTCCGGCACCAGCTCGGCCGCGCGCCGCCCGATCGTGCGCTTCGCGGCGGCGTTCGCGGCCTCCCGCTCGGACAGGCTCGGCTCGCGCCGCTCGGCCGCCAGTGCGCCGCCGTGCGTCATCACGAGCAATCCGCGTGCGGCGAGCGCGTTCAGGTCGCGCCGCACGGTTTCGCGCGACACGTCGAGCGAGCGCACGAGTTCGGCGACCGACAGCGCACCCGCGCGTCCGAGCTCCGACAGGATGTATTGATGACGTTGTTCCGCCAGCATCGCAAGACGCCCGAGGCGACTGGTGGTGAAAGAGCCGCTCATTGTATTACGGCGGTTTGACGGGCATTTGACGGCATCGGTGCGCGGGCGCGCGCGACGAATGCGAAATTCTGTATTGCCCGATGTGCGTGAATCGGCACGGCGCGCGATTGCTACACTCTTGCGTTCCGCCGACCGACAGCCATCAAGGGGCTCGCGCAATGTATCGCAAAGGCAGTGTGCTCGAAATCCAGTTTCCGCCGGAACGACTCAACGACGGCGCCGGCGATCCGTACTGGATCGACCTGACGCTCGACGAGGCGCGCCGCCTGTATGAACAACTCGCCGCGCGCTTCGCGACCGAGGCGCGCGCGAATCAGCCGCTCGATACGTTCTCGCTCGACTGATCCCCGCTTCGGCGCGCCCGATGCGCGGTGAGCGGTGAGCGGTGAGCGGTGAGCGGTGAGCGATGAGCGGCGAGCGGCGAGCGCATCGTCGCACGCGGCGACGCGACCGGCCGAGTGCAGAATCCGACAAGACGCCGACGCCGCCCTGTCCGATACTGACCGGCTCCACGTTCCGTCCGGCCGTATCGCGGCCCGCCACGCATGCTGAACTCCATCGTCGCCGCGGCTTTCGTCGCGCTATGGTCGACCGGCTTCATCGTCGCTCGCGCGATCAAGCCCTACGCCGATCCGAACCTGTTCCTGCTCGCGCGTTTCGCGGGCACGGCCGTGTTGTTCGGCGCGGTCGCGCTCGTCGCGCACGCGCCGTGGCCGGCGCGCCGCGAATGGCCGCGCCATCTGATCGCGGGCGCGTTGCTGCAAGGCGTTTATCTCGGCGCCAGCTATTGGGCCGTCGCGCAGGGGCTCAATGCGGGCGTGATGGCGTTGCTCGGCGCGCTGCAGCCGCTCGCCACCGCCGTGCTCGCCGTGCCCTTGTTCAACGAGCGGCTGCCCGCGCGCGGCTGGCTGGGAATGGCGCTCGGACTTGCCGGCGTCGCGCTCGTGCTCGCGCCGAAGGTGACGGGCGGCGTCGCGCCGCCGCCGGGCGCCGCGCCCGCATGGTTCGTCGTCGCCGTGTCGGTGCTGTCGGTCGGTTCGATCACCGCCGGCTCGCTGTACCAGAAGGGCAAGCTCGCGCAGAACGACCTGCGTACCGCCGTGGCCGTGCAGAACCTCGGCGCGGCGATCGTCGCGGCGCTGTTCGTCGTGCTGCTGCACGAAACGCGCTGGATCGGCGCGCCGGCGCTGTGGGTGTCGCTCGCATGGGGCGTCGTGTTCCTGTCCGGCGGCGCGGTCACGATGCTGATGTGGATGCTCCGGCGGGGCAATGCGGCGCGCGCGACGTCGTTGCTGTTCCTCGCGCCGCCGCTCGCCGCGCTGCAGGGCTATCTGCTGTTTGGCGAGACGCTCGCGGCCGTCCAGCTCGGGGGGTTCGCGCTCGCGCTGGTGGGCGTCGTGCTCGCGCGGCGCTGATGCGAGGTCGGCGCGCGGTTGCGCGCGAGCGAAGCGCCGACGCATGTGCGCGGTCGTACGCCATCGACGCCGTCGCTGCACGTAGGCGCAGCACCGGCGCACGTGCATGTGCACGGTCGCGCGCCACCGCTTCCGTCGCTGCCGCAAGCGACGCACCGGCGCACGCGTGAGGCGCGCGCCGTCGCCGCCGTCGTCGCACGCAGACGGAGCGCCGTTCGCGTGCGCGGCCGTACGCCATTGCACGCAACCGAAGCATCGGCGCAAGCGGGCGCCCGCCACCACGCCACCGTCCTTGCACGCAACCAAGCCCCGCCCCCTGACGCCCCCACGCATCTCCCCGATGCAACTCACCCTCCCCACGTGCACGCGCCGCGCGGCACCCGCCCGCGATTGCGCTTATGATGAGCGCCTCGAATTTTCGTTCCGGAACCACTGACATGACATCCGCCGATTACGCCAGCCGCCAACGCGCGATCATCGCCGAACTGAACGTCGCCGCACACTTCGACGTCGACGCCGAAATCACGCGCCGCGTCGATTTCCTCGCGCGCTATCTTCGTTCGAGCGGCATGCGGACCTACGTGCTCGGCATCAGCGGCGGCGTCGATTCGTCGACGGCCGGGCGGCTCGCGCAACTCGCGGTCGAGCAGTTGCGCGCCGACGGCTACGACGCGCGCTTCATCGCGATGCGCTTGCCGAACGGCGTGCAGAACGACGAAGCCGACGCGCAGCGCGCGCTCGCGTTCGTGCGCGCCGACGAGACCTTCACGGTCGACGTGAAGCCAGCCGCCGACGCGATGCTCGCGTCGCTGGTCGCGTCCGGTCATGCGTTCGAAACCGCCGCCCAGCAGGACTTCGTGCACGGCAACATCAAGGCGCGCGAGCGCATGATCGCGCAATACGCGGTGGCCGGCGCGCGGCGCGGCATCGTGATCGGCACCGACCACGCAGCCGAATCGCTGATGGGCTTCTTCACGAAATTCGGCGACGGCGGCGCGGACGTGCTGCCGCTCGCCGGCCTGAGCAAGCGCCGCGTGCGCGCCGTCGCTCGCGCGCTCGGCGGCGACGAGCTGATCGTGATGAAGGTGCCGACGGCCGACCTCGAGGAACTGCGTCCGCTGCGCCCCGACGAGCACGCCTATGGCGTCACCTACGACGAGATCGACGACTTCCTCGAAGGCAAGCCGGTCTCGGACAACGTGTACGAAACCGTGCTGCGCTTCTACGACGGCTCGCGCCACAAGCGCGCGCTGCCCTACACGCCGTTCGACTGGCCGGCCGCGTAAGCCGGCCCGGCTCGCGGGCGACGCTACGCGCGCCCGCCGCCCTTCTTCGCCTGCAGTGCGCGGATCCGCATCCGCGCGCCGGTATCGCTGACGGTCGCGTCGTACATCGTCGCGAGATCGCGCTTGAGCGCGGTACGCGAACCGCCGTCGAGATACACCATGTGCCCGGACGGATAGAAGCGCGCGGACAGGTTCTGCCGCACCTTCTGATCCTCGAGCGGCATCTGCTGCAGGTCGATCACGGTCTGGTAGAACGGCGTGACGAAATCGTACAGGCCGTTCGCCGACAGCACCTTCAGGTCGACGTTCAGCGCCATCACCGCGGCAAGATCGCCGGCCGTGTAGAGGATCACGTTGCCGTTCGCATCGGTGCCCTGCTGCGCGCCGGTCGGGTCGATGTGGCCGAAGTCCCAGTTGCGGAACGCCTGGTCGTTCAGGTCCGTGAACGCCGAGGTCGACGTGAACTTCAGCTGCTCGTTCAGATAGCTGTTCCACATCGCCGTATAGACGCCCGTCACGGCGGTCATGGTCGGATCGTTGCCGCCCGAGTTCGGATCGATCTTGCCGGCGATGCCCGACGAAATCCCGGTCACACGGCCGTCGTACGAACCGAGCGCGAGCCCGCGCGCATGCAGCAGCGTCGTCAGGAACACCGAGTTGCCGCGCGCGTCGTAGCCGGCGATGTCGAGCCCCCACGCCTGCAGCGTCGCGGTATCGATGCCCGTGTAGTCGGACAGCTTCTGCACCACGGCGGCGTCCGCATGCGGCACGTTGCGCAACGCGCTCAGGTAGTCGGTGCGCGCGAACTGCGCGACCTCCTCGACGAACGCGCCGAGATCGGCCGGCGCCGGCTCGATGCCGAGCTTCTTGTGATACCACGCGTCGGCGGCCGCGGTCGGCAGCGCGCCGACCGGGTTGCCGGCCTGCCGGTAGTCGAGGATCGACGACTGCAGCGTGATGCCGTTCAGGTCGACGCCGTCCTCGTGCAGCTTGTAGGCGAGCACGCAGCTGCGCGCGGTGCCGTACGACTCGCCGAACAGATACTTCGGCGAATTCCACCGGTTGTTCTTCGTCAGATAGCGCTTGATGAACTGCTTCAGCGAGTCCGCGTCCTGGTCGACGCCCCAGAAATTGCGGTTCTTGTTCGGCGCGACGGCCGCGGAATAGCCGGTGCCGACCGGGTTGATGAACACCAGGTCGCTATGGTCGAGCATGCTGTCCGGGTTGTCCTCGATCTGGTACGGCGCGGGCGGCGTGAAGCCCGGCATCGACGTCTTGATGCGCTTCGGCGCGAACGAGCCGAGCAGCACGAACACCGACGACGAACCCGGCCCGCCGTTGTAGAAGAACGTGACGGGGCGCGTCTCCTCCTTCGCATCGTCGGCGGTGAACGCGACGTAGAAGATCTTCGCGGCCGGCTGCGAGCTGCTCGGGTCCACCGTCACGAGGTGGCCGACGGTCGCCGTGTACGCGATACGCTTGCCGTCGAGCACGATCGTATGGTGCGTGATGGCGGCGGCTTCGGTCGTGTCGGTCACCGAATCGTCGGGGCCGTTGCCGTACGCGACCGGATCGAAGAACGGCTGGTCGCGGCCGCGAGCGAGCGCAACCGGCGCGACGCTCGGCGGCACGCCATGTGAGTTGTGGTCGCCGTGATGCAGCGGATACACGCCGCCGGAAGATGCGGAATCGATGCCCATCGTGCTGCTCCTGGAGGTGAAAAAAGACGCGGGCAGACGACCCGCGTCGGAAGGAAAGGCAATGCCGATGCGTCAGCTCGACGGCTTGCGCGCGAGGAGCGCAGCGAGCTTCGCGCCGTCGGGGCTGCCGAGGCCCGTGCACGCATCCCAGCCCGGTGCGGCCGCATACGTGCCGTTCGAGCCCTTCGTGATGTCGCGCAACGCGTCCGGATGCTTGTACAGCACCGGATTGATCCAGCCGGCCGACGTGCCGGACGCCGCGTTGATCCGCGCGATCAGCGCGGCCCACAACGGCGCGACCGCGCTCGTGCCGCCCATTACCGCGGGCGTGCCGGCCACCGCCACCTCGTAGCCCGTCTGCGGCGACGCATCGCCCGCGACGTCCGGCACGCCGCGCTTCGCAAGCGGCGCGCGGCCGCCGTCGACGCGCGCGACGTTGAGCCCCTGCTGCCAGGCCGGCACGTCGAACATCGTGCTGACGCCACCGCCACCCGCGCCGCCGCCGGCCGACTCGTCGTTCCACGCGACCTCGCTGCGGATGCCCTGCCCCGGTAGCGCATCGAGCTGCGTGCCGCCGCAGCCGAGCACGTACGGGCTCGACGCGGGGAAATCGACGTGGTCGGCGCCGTCCTGCAGCCCGTCGCCGGAGCCGCTGTCGCCCGATGCCGCGCACACCGTGATCCCTTGCGCGGCGGCGGCCTGCAGCACGCGGTTGAACGCGTGCGCCGATTGCGCCTGCCAGATCGCTTCCGGGCCGCCCCAGCTGATCGAGATGACCGACGGCCGATTGGTCTTGTCGGTGACGGCCGCGTTGACCGCCTGAATGAAGCCCGCGTCGCTGTTCGGCGCGAAGTAGACGGCGATCTTCGCGGCTGGCGCGATCGCGCCGGCGATTTCGATGTCGAGCGCGACTTCGCCGTCGGGGCCGCTCGCCTCGCCGGTCGGCGCGTTGCGGCCGGTGCCGACGTTCACGTCGACGAGCGTCGGCGGCTTGTCGATGCCGAGCCCGCGGAAATACTGCGCGATGTCGGCCGCGCGATAGCCGCCGCCCAGCTCGACGATCGCGATGCACTGGCCGGCGCCGTCGCCGGCCGGAAAGCCGTACAGCGACGCGAGCTGCACCGGGGTAAAGGTGACCGCGGCGCCGCGCGCGGGTTTGAACGGCGGACGCAGCCGGAAGTGCGGCCGTGCCTGCGGACGGCTGTCGAGGCCGAGCACCGCCGTGACGGCATCGCCAAGCTCGTCCGGCAGCGCGATCGGGCCCGTGCGGCCGCGATACTGGCCGATCGCGCGATGCTCGAACCGCTCGAGCTTCACGCTGAACGCCGCTTCGAACTGCTGGATCGTGCCGGACAGCACGACGACGCTTTCGACCGGATCGACGCGATCGACCGTCAGCTGATGACGGTGCGCGAATTCCTCGGTCTTGCGGATGTCGTCGGGATCGGCGGAGAAACGCTGCGCGAATGCATCGCGCGACAGCGGTTTGGCGCTCGCGTCGCCGGCCGCGAGCTGGTGAACCAATGCATCGAGTTGCCCTTCTTCCCGCCGCCGCAACATGATCGTGACGTGGATGCGTTCTGCCGGATCGCACTGGCCGAGGCATGTCGACTCGGCGACGATGCGGGGTTCACGGTCGGCTTGAAGATGCCTTGCCATGTTCAGACCCTCCTATGTACCGCGTTGCACGGAACAGCCAGGAAATCGGACAGGGCCAGCGGAAGACGGTTCCGTTCGGTCAGTCGGTTCGCCACGCGGCGAAGTTCAAGGAAGTTTAGAACAGTCAGAGGATTTGCGCGCGGCGCCAGGCGGGCCGGCGCAGCGCTTGGCCGGCCGGCCGCGCGCACGGCGCGCGTTCGATGACGCATCGCACCACGCTGCCCGTCGAGCGGCGCGGCCAGCCTGCGACGGCGCCCCTCAGTCCATCGACAGGCGCAGCGCGAAGCCGATCAGCGCGGCCGAGAAGGTCCAGCGCTGCACCGTCTGCGCGAGCGGGTGCGCGCGCATCCACGCGGCGATGCGCGACGCGCCGAACACGCAGGCGAGATCGAAGCACACGCCGGCCGCGACGAGTAGCGCGCCGAGCTCGAACATCTGCCACACGACCGGCCCGGCGTCGGTGCGCACGAACTGCGGCAGCAGCACCGAGCAGAACAACAGCGCCTTCGGGTTCAGCAGGTTCGTCAGCAGTCCCTTGAAGAACGACTGGCGCAGCGCGCTCGCGGCGGCCGCTTCGGCGTCGCCGAGCGCGAATACCGGCGAGCGGAACACCTGGATCGCGACATACGCGAGATACAGCGCGCCGCCGTAGCGGATCACTTCATACAGCCACGGCGCGCTCCGAATCAGCGCCGCGACGCCGCACGCGGACAGCGTCACGTGCACCGCACGCGACAGCGACAGGCCGGCGGCCGCCGCGAGGCCCGGCCGCACGCCGCGGCCGATGCTGGTCTGCAGCACGAGCGCCATGTCGGGCCCCGGAACCGCGTAAATGGCCGCCAGCGCGGCGAGATAGATCAACAGCAAATGCGTGGAAATCATGGTCGGGCTCGTCCTTCGATGACGATATGTTGCCGTCGAAGGCGGAGCGCTTATTGGCCATCTTTCGTTCCGTATTGCCGGTTCGTGGCGGAATCCCCCACAATTGGCCGATCTTAAAACGGATTCCGCCACCATGACCGAACTCGACAAAACCGACCGCGCGATCCTCGCGGCCGTGCAGCGCGACGGCCGGCTGCCGATCGCGCGCCTCGCCGACGCCGTCGGGCTGTCCGAAACGCCGTGCGCGCGGCGTCTGAAGCGCCTCGAAAACGACGGCTACATCGAGCGCTACCGCGCGCAGCTGTCGCGACAGGCGCTCGGCTTCGGCGTCGTCGCGTTCGTGCTCGTGCGGTTCGCGACGCACGACCGCAAGGTCGCCGACCGCTTCGAACGGGAAGTGCTCGGCATCGAGCGCATCCTCGCGTGCCACAACGTCGCGGGCACGGCCGACTATCTGCTGCAGGTGGTCGCGCGCGATCTCGACGACTACGGCACGTTCCTGCGCGATTCGCTGCGCACGCTGCCGGGCGTCACGTCGATCGAATCGGCGCTGTCGCTGCGGGAAGTGAAGCACGACGCGGGTTTGCCGGTGCCTTGATGCGAGCGACCGGGCGCGCCGGCACGACACGGGCCCAGGCGATCGGGAAGATCACCGTCATCCGGCATCGCCCGGCTGGTGCGCGCGCTCGAGGTCTTCGAGAAACGCGGCGACGAGCGGATCGCCGCGCGCGTCGCGCGCGACGACCATGTGGAACGTCACGTCGTAGCGCAACTGCTCGGGGTTGAGCGGCGCGAGCAGCCCCTGCGCGACGTACGGCGCCGCGAAGTGCTGCGGCAGGTAGCCGAGGTGATGGCCGGACAGGATCAGCAGCGCGACGGCCTCCATGTTGTCGGCGGTGGCGGTCACGCGATCGGGCGTCGTCGACATATGGGCCTCCGGCAGCGGATACGAGCGCCACGCCCATTCGAATTCCGCGACGTCGGCCGGGGTCAGCTGGCCGGCGCGCTCGAACAGCGGATGGCCGCGCCCGCAATACGCGATCTGGTGTTCGACGAACAGCGGCGTGTAGTGCAGCGACGGTACGCGGTGCCAGAAGTAGCCGACCGCGATCTGAATCTCGTTGCTCAGCAGCTTCTCCTCGAGATCGCCCGGCGTGCGCACCGAGATCGCAAAGCGCACGGCTTCGTCGCGCGTGCGGAACGCGGCGATCGCCTCGGCGATCCGCGCGTTCTGGCTCACCGGCGTATGGCCGATCAAGCCGATGTTGAGCGTGCCGACCAGCTGGCGGTCCATGTGACGCGCTGCCATCCCGAACTCGTCGAGCGCAGCGAGCAGCTTGCGGCTCATCGCATGGAACCGCTCGCCCTTCGGCGTGAGCCGGAAGCCGCTGCGGCCGCGCTCGCAGAGCCGGTAGCCGAGGCGCGTCTCGAGCGACGACAACTGCGCGCTGATCGTCGACTGGCCGACGTTGAGCATCGTCTGCGCGGCCGACACGCCGCCCGCGTCGGTCACCGCGAGAAACACGCGGATCAGCCGCAAATCGAGCGTCGACAGATTCCCGAGCACGCTATTCCCCTCCGATACATCGATGAAAGTCGATGTTTACGTCGACATGTTCGCATTCTTCTTTCGCGCGCGGCGCGCAAAACTATGCGCCAGGCCGCGTCGAATGATACGGCAACCCCATATCGACAGAGAACAGCCCATGAACGACCCTCTCCATTTCCAGCCGCTCGGCGGCAACGAAATGCCGCGCAGCGGCGGCATTGCGACCATGATGCGCCTGCCGCACGTCGCGAGCGCCGCGGGGCTCGACGCGTGTTTCGTCGGCGTGCCGTTCGATCTCGGCACGTCGAACCGTACCGGCGCGCGCTTCGGCCCGCGCCAGATCCGCACGGAGTCGGTGCTGCTGCGCCCGTACAACATGGCCACGCGGGCGGCGCCGTTCGATTCGCTGCAGGTCGCCGACATCGGCGACGTCGCGATCAATCCGTACAACCTGCACGATTCGATCGCCCGCATCGAGGCCGCGTACGACGCGATCCTCGCGCAAGACTGCAAGCCGATCACGCTCGGCGGCGACCACACGATCGCGCTGCCGATCCTGCGCGCGATCCATCGCAAGCACGGCAAGGTTGCATTGATCCACGTCGATGCACACGCCGACGTGAACGACACGATGATGGGCGAGAAGATCGCGCACGGCACGCCGTTTCGCCGCGCGGTCGAAGAAGGCCTGCTGCACGGCGACAAGGTCACGCAGATCGGCCTGCGCGGCACCGGCTATGCGGCCGAGGATTTCGACTGGTGCCGCGACCAGGGTTTTCGCGTCGTGCAGGCCGAGGCGTGCTGGAACCAGTCGCTCGTGCCGCTGATGGAGGAAGTGCGCGCGCGCGTCGGCGACACGCCCGTCTACATCAGCTTCGACATCGACGGCATCGACCCCGCCTACGCGCCCGGCACCGGCACGCCGGAAATCGCGGGCCTCACGGTGCCGCAGGCGCTCGAGATCATTCGCGGCGCGAAGGGGCTGAACATCGTCGGCTGCGATCTCGTCGAAGTCGCACCGCCGTACGACCCGTTCGGCACCACCGCGCTGCTCGGCGCGAACCTCGCGTACGAGCTGCTGTGCGTGTTGCCGGGCGTCGCGTATCGCGATTGATCGCGGCGCGGCATAGGGCGGGTTCCGGGGCGGCGCTGCGCCGGGAGCTTCCGCGCACGCGCTGGTTGCGCGAGCGCGGAGCCGGCGGGTTATCGGAACGCTTTATCAGAGCACGTTGCGCAGCTCGCTGCGCAACGTCTTCGCCGCGGCGACCATGTTCGTCAGCGCCGGCAGCACTTCCGCCCAGCGGCGCGTCTTCAGTCCGCAGTCCGGGTTCACCCACAGCCGTTGCGCCGGAATCCGCTCGGCGGCTTTCCTCATCAGGCCGACGATGTGCTCCTGCGTCGGGATGTTCGGCGAATGGATGTCGTACACGCCCGGCCCGATTTCATTCGGATACCGGAAGCCGTCGAACGCGTCGAGCAGCTCCATGTCCGAGCGCGACGTCTCGATCGTGATCACGTCCGCGTCCATTTCGGCGATCGACGCGATGATGTCGTTGAATTCCGAATAGCACATGTGCGTGTGGATCTGCGTGTCGTCGCGCACGCCGTTCGCGGCGATCCGGAACGCGTCGATCGCCCACTTCAGGTAGGCCGGCCATTGCGCACGACGCAGCGGCAGCCCCTCGCGCAGCGCGGCCTCGTCGATCTGGATCACGCGCACCCCGGCCCGCTCGAGATCGAGCACTTCGTCGCGGATCGCCAGCGCGAGCTGGTAGCACGACACCGAACGCGGCTGGTCGTCGCGCACGAACGACCAGTTCAGGATCGTCACCGGCCCGGTCAGCATGCCTTTCATCGGCTTGCTCGTCAGCGACTGCGCGTAGGCGATCCACTCGACCGTCATCGCGCTCGGTCGGCTGATGTCGCCGAACAGGATCGGCGGCTTCACGCAGCGCGACCCGTACGACTGCACCCAGCCGAACTGGCTGAACGCGTAGCCATCCAGCTGCTCGCCGAAATATTCGACCATGTCGTTGCGCTCGGCTTCGCCGTGCACCAGCACGTCGAGCTGCAGCGTTTCCTGTTCGCGCACGCTGCGTTCGATCTCCGCGTGCATCGCGTGGCGGTAGCCGGCTTCGTCGAGCTCGCCGGCCTTGAAGCGGCGGCGCGCGTCGCGGATCTCCGCGGTCTGCGGGAACGAGCCGATCGTCGTGGTCGGGAACAGCGGCAGCTTCAGGCGTGCCGACTGCGCGGCCGCGCGTTGCGGATACGCGCTCGCACGGTTGCCGAGCCGCGCGTCGATGCGCGCGACGGCGGTCTTCACCGCCGGGTTGTGCACGCGCGGCGAGCGGCACCGCGACTCGATCGCGGCCGCATTCTCCGCGAGGGCGTCGGCCACCGTGTCGCGCCCTTGGTTCAGCGCGGTCGCGAGCAGCTTCAGTTCGGCGAGCTTCTGCAGCGCGAACGCGAGCCATGAGCGGATCTCGGCGTCGAGCTTCTGCTCGCTCGCGAGATCGACCGGCACATGCAGCAGCGAACACGACGGCGCAAGCCACAGTCGCTCGCCCAGCTGCCGCGCGAGCGGCTCGAGCCAATCGAGCGCCGCGTTCAGGTCGGTCCGCCAGATGTTGCGGCCGTCGATCACGCCGACCGACAGCACGCGTGTGGCCGGCAGCGTGCGCGCCAGCACGTCGACCTCGTCGCGCGCATTGACGGCGTCGATGTGCAGTCCATCGACCGGCAGTGAAACGGCAAGCTCGAGATTGTCCTGAAGCGGGCCGAAGTACGTCGCGAGCAGCAGCTTGATGCGACGCGTCTCGAGCGCCTCGTATGCCGTGCGCAACGCACGCCGCCAGTCGGCGTCGAGCTCGGTGACGAGGATCGGTTCGTCGATCTGCACCCATTCGACGCCCTGCGCGGTCAACGTATCGAGCAGCGCCCCATACACGGGCAGCAGTTTCGGCAGCAGCGCGAGCCGGTCGGAGTCGTCCTTCGCCTTGCCGAGCCACAGATAGGTGACGGGGCCGAGTATCACCGGCTTCGCGTTCACGCGCTGCGCGTTCGCCTCGGCCAGTTGCTGCAGCAGTCGCGACGGGTCGAGCGAGAAGTTCGTGTCGGCGTGGAACTCCGGCACGATGTAGTGATAGTTGGTGTCGAACCACTTCGTCATCTCGCCGGCCGCCACGCCACCGCAGCAGCTCGCATGCTCGTGCGCGGAATGCGCGGAACGGCCGCGCGCCACGCGGAAATAGTTGTCGAGCGCGTCGCCGTGAAAGTCCTGCACGCGCTTCGGCAGATTGCCGAGCGTGAAGCTCATGTCGAGCACGTGGTCGTAGAACGCGAAATCGCCGAGCGGCGCGAGATCGAGGTCGCGCTGGTCGCTCCAGTGGCGCCGGCGCAGCGCGGCGCCGAGGGCCGTCAGCTCGTCGCGCGTGGCGTCGCCGTTCCAGTAGCGTTCGAGGCCGAATTTGAGTTCGCGCTGTGCGCCGATGCGCGGGAAACCGAGGTTGTGGGTCTTGACCATGAAGCCGCCGTCCAGAAGTAATAGAAGATTCGGCAGCCATCATAGGGATTTCGCCCCATGAAATAAAATGGCATTATTTCATTCATCCATTAACTTTGTTCATGTATTGATGCTCGAGCGATTCCATCTCGTCGTGATCCGCGAAGTCGAGCGCCAGGGCTCGCTGACTGCGGCTGCCAACGCGCTCCACCTCACGCAATCGGCGCTCAGCCATACCGTGCGGAAAATCGAGCAGCAGCTCGGCACGCCGATCTGGGATCGGGAAGGACGTGGCCTGCGGCTCACGCAGGGCGGGCAATATCTGCTGAAGCTCGCGAACCGGCTGCTGCCGCAGTTCGAGCTCGCCGAGGAGCGAATGAAGCAGTACGCGAAGGGCGAGCGCGGCACGCTGCGCATCGGGATGGAATGCCATCCGTGCTACCAGTGGCTGCTGAAGGTGGTGTCGCCGTATCTGGCGCGCTGGCCGGACGTCGACGTCGACGTGAAGCAGCGCTTTCAGTTCGGCGGGATCGGCGCGCTGCTCGGCCATGACGTCGACGTGCTCGTGACGCCCGATCCGCTGAACAAGCCGGGCCTGCGCTTCGATCCGGTGTTCGACTACGAGCAGGTGCTGGTGGTCGCCGACGCGCACCGGCTCGCGAACGCCGACTACGTCACGCCCGAGCAACTGGCCGACGAGGTGCTGATCACGTACCCGGTCGAGACCGACCGGCTCGACATCTACAACCAGTTCCTGACGCCGGCCGCCATCGTGCCGCGGCGCCACAAGTCGATCGAGACGACCGACATCATGCTGCAGATGGTCGCGAGCGGACGCGGCGTGGCCGCATTGCCGAAGTGGCTCGCCGACGAATACGCGGACCGCATGCCGGTCGTGCCGGTCAGGCTCGGCAAGCAAGGCATCGCGAAACAGATCTTTCTCGGCATCCGCGACGCCGACGCATCGATCGATTACCTGTCCGCATTTCTCGCGCTCGCACGCGACTCGGCGTCGGACGCGCCACGCATGCTGCGATAGGCGCGCGCGCAAGGCGCGAAGCGGCCCGGATGCATGAGCGTGCTCACTATATGGACGACGGCGTGAACAACGGCGTTTCGCGGTCCGTACTGTCATCAAACTGACGGACAGCCGAAGCTAGGATCGGACGCGGTTCCACTGCGAGATGCCGCCATGAATCAACCTGCTTCGCCCGCCGCACACCATCCCGGTTCCACCGAACGCGCCCGACGTGCCGGCTATGCCGTGTTCCTGCTGGTGCTGTCGGTCGGTGCCGTCTATATCGCCACCCATCTGATCGCCGATCTTGCGCCGGTGCGCGAAGGGTCGCTGTTTCCATACCTGATGCTCGGCGCCGCGCTGCTGATCGCGCTCGGCTTCGAGTTCGTCAATGGCTTCCACGACACCGCGAACGCGGTGGCGACCGTGATCTACACCCATTCGCTGACGCCGAACGTCGCGGTGATCTGGTCGGGCATGTGGAACTTCCTCGGCGTGATGGTATCGAGCGGCGCCGTCGCGTTCGGCATCCTGCAATTGCTGCCCGTCGAGCTGATCCTGCAGGTGGGCAGCGGCGCGGGCTTCGCGATGGTGTTCGCGCTGCTGATCGCCGCGATCGTGTGGAACCTGGCGACGTGGTATTTCGGGCTGCCGTCGTCGAGCTCGCATACGCTGATCGGGTCGATCATCGGGGTCGGGCTGATGAACCAGCTGATGCACGGCCCGAACGGCACGAGCGGCGTCGACTGGGGGCAGGCGCTCGGCGTCGGCAAGTCGCTGCTGTTCTCGCCGCTCGTCGGCTTTCTGTGCGCGGCGCTGCTGCTGCTCGTGCTGCGCGCCGTCGTGCGCGTGCCGGATCTGTATCAGGAGCCGCCGAAGGATCAGCCGCCGCCGTTCTGGATTCGCTGCCTGCTGATCCTGACCTGCACCGGCGTGTCGTTCGCGCACGGATCGAACGACGGGCAGAAGGGCATGGGGCTCATCATGCTGATCCTGATCGGCACCGTGCCCACTGCGTATGCGCTGAACAAGGCCGTCACGCCGGCCGAGTCGCAGACCTTCGTCGCCGTCGCGACGCACGCCGCGTCGACCTTCGCGAAATATTCGAACGGCGTCGCGCCGTCCGCGAATCCGCGCGCCGACGTCGAGCAGTTCGTGCAGCACCGCAAGCTCACGCCAGCCGTGCTGCCCGCGGTGCAGCAGCTGTCGACGTCGCTCGCGCGCGCCGTCGGCGCATCGGGATCGATGGCGGCCGTGCCGCAAAACGACGTCGACAACGTGCGCAACACGATGTACCTGGTGTCCGAGGCGATCCGGTTGATCGAGAAGTCCGGGCAGCCCGCGTTTGCCGCCGACGACAAGCTCGCGATCGACAACTACCGCAAGCAGCTCGATCACGCGACCAAGTTCATCCCGACCTGGGTGAAGGTGGCCGTCGCGATTGCGCTGGGTCTCGGCACGATGGTCGGGTGGAAGCGGATCGTCGTGACCGTCGGCGAAAAAATCGGCAAGCAGCATTTGACGTACGGCCAGGGCGCGTCGGCCGAACTCGTCGCGATGCTGACGATCGGCGCGGCCGATGCATACGGGCTGCCGGTGTCGACGACGCACGTGCTGTCGTCGGGCGTCGCGGGCACGATGGCCGCGAACGGATCGGGACTGCAATGGAGTACCGTGCGCAGCCTCGTGCTCGCGTGGATTCTCACGCTGCCGGCGTCGATCGTGCTGGCCGGCGGGCTGTACTGGTTGTTCCGCGCGCTGGCTTGAGCGGATAACGGCGAGCGGGCGGGCGGCGACGGCTCACGGCCGCGCGGTTGCCGCGGCGGGTGCGAGAGCGGCGGGTTCGGCAGTGGCTTCATTCTTCTTTGTCGCTGCGCTCGGGCACGTCGCCGCAATCGGCGTGCCGTCGTCGCGCGGCTCGCCGTCGCTTCGCGAATTGAAGCGCAACATCCGGAGTGCAGCGGCGCGCGCCGGTCGCTAGACTCGGTTCATCGACATGCATCGCGACGCCCCGCGTGTGCTGCATCCCTGCGAAGCACGCCGCGGGTACGCGCGATGCGACGTCGCGAACGAACCGGGAGTTGTCCGTGAATATCGCCGATCTGCAACCTGCCGCCGACTTGCAGGACATCGCGGCGCGCGTCGACGCAATCGACTGGTCGACCGTCGAGGCCGAACTCGATCGCTACGGCTGCGCGCACGTGTCGAGCCTGCTGTCGCGCGGCGAATGCGATGCGCTGCGCGCGCTTTATCCGCACGATGCGCTCTATCGTTCGCGTGTCGTGATGGCACGTCACGGCTTCGGGCGCGGCGAGTACAAGTACTTCGCGTATCCGCTGCCCGCAGTCGTCGACGCGCTGCGCGCAACGATCTACCCGCATCTCGCGCCGATTGCCAATCGCTGGAATGACGCGCTGCGGATCGACGTGCGCTATCCGCTCGACCATGCGGCGTTTCTCGACCGCTGCCACGACGCCGGACAGACGCGACCCACGCCGTTGATCCTGCAATACGGCGCGGACGACTACAACTGTCTCCATCAGGATCTCTACGGCGAGCACGTTTTTCCGCTACAGGTGGCGATTCTGCTGTCAGCGCCCGGGCGGGATTTCACCGGCGGCGAATTCGTGCTGACGGAGCAGCGGCCGCGTATGCAGTCGCGTGCGGAAGTGGTGCCGCTGATGCAAGGCGACGCGGTGGTCTTCGCGGTGCATGGCAGGCCCGTGCAGGGAACACGCGGCATCTACCGCGTGAACTTGCGCCACGGGGTGAGCAGGATTCGCAGCGGTCACCGCCATACGGTCGGCATCATCTTTCATGATGCGTTGTGAGGGTGTTGGTGGTGCGGATGAGGTGGAGACGGGACTCGGCACGTTGGGGGAGCGTGGGCGGGCGGTTGGCGGTTGGCGGTGGCCAATTGCCGATTACCGATTGGAAGTTGCCGGTTGCCGGTCGCCGGTCGCCGAGTGCCCGTTGCGGGTTGCGGGTTGCGGGTTGCGGGTTGCGGGTTGCGGGTTGCGGGTTGCCGGTTGCCCGTTGCCCGTTGCCGCTTGCCGCTTGCCGCTTGCCGAGTGCCGAGTGCCGAGTGCCGAGTGCCCGTTGCGGGTTGCCGGTTGCCACTCGCCGGTTGCCTGTCGCCGGCAGCAGCCCGGACGGCGTGAAGTTATAAGCGGGCAACGCCACGCGATTTAGAGTTCGCGCGCCGTAAACTGCAACCGACGACTGGCTGCTCCATACGCGCGGTCCGCTGCTCATTGCTGGGGCGGCGTCTCGACTCAGTCCGCAGTGGCGACGAATCGCTGACCGCCGGCCTTCGCGCGACCGCCGCGATCAGAACGACGCTCTACCCGCGCGCCACATTTGCGCGAAGCCGATCGCCGGCATCGGCGGCGAGTCCCGCATAGCCGGGCAACGTCAGCAGAGCGAGCACGCCGGCCGCAATGAACGCCCAGCGAAAATCGTCGAGCACATAATGCACTCTGGCGGCGTCGCCACGCGCCAACGCCGCGACCCGCAGCGACAACGCGCCGAATGCGATGCCCATTCCGATCGTCATCTGCTGCGCGGCGCTCCACAGCGTGCTGGCCGCACTGGTTTGCCGCGCCGGAATATCCGCGTACGCGAGTGTCGCGAGCGTCGTGAACTGCATCGATCGCGTGAGCCCGTAGACGAACACGACCAACAAGGTGACGGCCAACGGCGTCGACGCTGTCAGCCAGCCGCACGCGATCGTGAACAGGCCGACGATCGTCACGTCGACGAGCGCGATGCGCCGGAAACCGAAGCGATCGAGTATCCACGACGTGCCTGCCTTCATCCCGAGATTGCCGATCGCGCTGGCGAGCAACAGCAGGCCGGACTGGAATGGCGACAGCCCGAAGCCGATCTGGAACAACAGCGGCAGCAGATACGGCACGGCGTTGATCGCTATCCGCGTGATCGATCCGGTGATGACGGTGACCGAGAACGTCGGCACCTTCAGCGTCGTGAAATCGAGCAGCGGATGCGCGCATCGTTGCGCATGCAACCATGCGGCAATGCCGAACAACACACTCGCGGCGACCAGGATACCTGCGCGCGTGAAATCGACGTCCTGCTGGCCCGCCGCTTCGGTGCCGATCAACAGACAAGTCAGCGCCGCGCCGGCCAGCACGAAGCCGACCCAGTCGAGCGGCCGCCGCTCATCGGCACGCGTGTTGCGGACGATAAGCCAAGTGCAAACCAGCGCGGCTATGCCAAACGGAACGTTCAACAGGAAGATCCAGCGCCACGACGCGTAGGTGGTGATGAAGCCGCCGACCGGCGGCCCGACGACTGGCGCGACGATGCCCGGCCACGTGATCGTCGCGATCGCACGCATCAGTTTGGCTTTCTCCGTGCTGCGCACGACGATCATTCGCCCGACCGGCACCATCATTGCCCCACCGACACCCTGGAGCAGACGCGCGGCCGTGAACGTGAGCACGCCATCGGAGAGCCCGCACAGCACCGATGCGCCGGAAAAGACGAAGATCGCGGTGGCGAAGACGGTACGCGAACCATAGCGATCCGCGATCCAGCCGCTAATCGGGATGAACACGGCGAGCGCCAGCATGTAGGCCGTCATCCCGACACTCAGCGCATTCGGCCCGACGCCAAACGACTGTGCCATCTGCGGCAGCGCGGTGGCGATCACCGTCGTATCGAGGTACTCCATGAAAAACGTCGCGGCGACGAGATAAGGCAGGAAGTCGGTCGTCCGACGACATGAAGCGGCGGCGCGGTCGGTCATGAATCAATGTGCGGGAATGAGTTGTAGGAACACCGAGCAGTGGCAGGCAGACGAATTGCCGGCAGTCGGACGAACGGCGATATTACCGTGAATGGCGGGAAGCTCGCCGATGACATCTGGCGCTCGGGGACTTTATGCGCATAGATTTTTATTGGGATATTGGGATATACCGGCCACTAGGTGAAGCCCCGCAAGACCGGCGAATCGCACTTACGTCGGCGACGTGATTGAGCATCTAGCGGCCATTTCCGCTCAACACGCAGCATCGTCTTCTACGTCGACGCTATCACCCGTTATATCGCGACGCCGGGGACGCGCGGAATCCTGTACGCGGCATCGTCACCGCGACAACGGTCGTGCTTGCCGGTGATTTCGATGGCACGGCGTTCAGCGGCAGGTTCGCCTACACGCGGCTGTGGCGCCCAGTAGGAGATCGTTGGCGCGTGGCCGCCGGACATGCATCGCAGATATCGCCAGCTTGATGCATCGCGCGTTCCGGCGATGAGCAGTTCCGCGGCAGCGTGACGATCAGGGGATATGAGCCGACTCGTCGTGAACCTGGTGAGCAGCGTGGCTTCTAGCGAGTCGGTCCTGGGCACATCACCGAGCTATCGCAAACCGACCGGGTTCGTTCGATCCTGCCGACTCGAGCCGATGCAACTGGCCGAGTGCTCTTTCTGCCGCGCCAATGCAAAAACCCCCGCCTTTCGGGCGGGGGTTTCTGGCTTAGGGGAGCCTGACGATTACCTACTTTCACACGGGAATCCGCACTATCATCGGCGTAGAGTCGTTTCACGGTCCTGTTCGGGATGGGAAGGGGTGGGACCGACTCGCTATGGTCATCAGGCAAAGAGGGTTGTTCTGCTGGCGTGGCCAACAGAACCAATCTTGGAAGAAGCAGTAATTTAGGTTGTGTGTATCACACACGAGAATCCAACATGTCGCTCCGGATCGCGGCCAGTGCTTTCGCACGGCGCCGATCTACAAGGCAGACTTGTTATAGGATCAAGCCTTACGGGCAATTAGTATCAGTTAGCTGAACGCATTACTGCGCTTACACACCTGACCTATCAACGTCCTGGTCTCGAACGACCCTTCAAGGGGATCTAGTCCCCAGGGATATCTCATCTTAAGGCGAGTTTCCCGCTTAGATGCTTTCAGCGGTTATCTCTTCCGAACATAGCTACCCGGCGATGCCACTGGCGTGACAACCGGTACACCAGAGGTTCGTCCACTCCGGTCCTCTCGTACTAGGAGCAGCCCCCTTCAAATATCCAACGCCCACGGCAGATAGGGACCAAACTGTCTCACGACGTTTTAAACCCAGCTCACGTACCTCTTTAAATGGCGAACAGCCATACCCTTGGGACCGGCTACAGCCCCAGGATGAGATGAGCCGACATCGAGGTGCCAAACACCGCCGTCGATATGAACTCTTGGGCGGTATCAGCCTGTTATCCCCAGAGTACCTTTTATCCGTTGAGCGATGGCCCTTCCATACAGAACCACCGGATCACTATGACCTGCTTTCGCACCTGCTCGACTTGTCGGTCTCGCAGTTAAGCACGCTTATGCCATTGCACTATCAGCACGATTTCCGACCGTACCTAGCGTACCTTCGTACTCCTCCGTTACGCTTTGGGAGGAGACCGCCCCAGTCAAACTGCCTACCATGCACTGTCCCCGACCCGGATCACGGGCCAAGGTTAGAACCTCAAACAAACCAGGGTGGTATTTCAAGGACGGCTCCACCGAAACTAGCGTTCCGGTTTCATAGCCTCCCACCTATCCTACACAGATCGGTTCAAAGTCCAATGCAAAGCTACAGTAAAGGTTCATGGGGTCTTTCCGTCTAGCCGCGGGTAGATTGCATCATCACAAACACTTCAACTTCGCTGAGTCTCGGGAGGAGACAGTGTGGCCATCGTTACGCCATTCGTGCAGGTCGGAACTTACCCGACAAGGAATTTCGCTACCTTAGGACCGTTATAGTTACGGCCGCCGTTTACCGGGACTTCAATCAAGAGCTTGCACCCCATCATTTAATCTTCCGGCACCGGGCAGGCGTCACACCCTATACGTCCACTTTCGTGTTTGCAGAGTGCTGTGTTTTTATTAAACAGTCGCAGCCACCAGTTTATTGCAACCCCTTCACCCTCCTGGCGCAGGCCAGTCAAGCTACAAGGGCGTACCTTATCCCGAAGTTACGGTACCAATTTGCCGAGTTCCTTCTCCCGAGTTCTCTCAAGCGCCTTAGAATACTCATCTCGCCCACCTGTGTCGGTTTGCGGTACGGTCATCGTTAGACTGAAGCTTAGAGGCTTTTCTTGGAACCACTTCCAATTGCTTCGCTCCCGAAGGAGCTCGCGCCACACCCTTGAATTACGCACCCGGATTTGCCTAAGTGCCTTCTCCAATGCAGCGACCGGGACTTCCAACACCCGGACAACCTTCCGCGATCCGTCCCCCCATCGCATCTAACAATGGTGCAGGAATATTGACCTGCTTCCCATCAGCTACGCATTTCTGCCTCGCCTTAGGGGCCGACTCACCCTACGCCGATGAACGTTGCGTAGGAAACCTTGGGCTTACGGCGAGGGGGCCTTTCACCCCCTTTATCGCTACTCATGTCAGCATTCGCACTTCCGATACCTCCAGCACCCTTTACAAGGCACCTTCGCAGGCTTACGGAACGCTCTCCTACCATGCGAGCAAAGCTCGCATCCGCAGCTTCGGTATATAGCTTAGCCCCGTTACATCTTCCGCGCAGGACGACTCGATCAGTGAGCTATTACGCTTTCTTTAAAGGGTGGCTGCTTCTAAGCCAACCTCCTGACTGTTTTAGCCTTCCCACTTCGTTTCCCACTTAGCTATATTTGGGGACCTTAGCTGGCGGTCTGGGTTGTTTCCCTCTTGACACCGGACGTTAGCACCCGATGTCTGTCTCCCGTGATTGCACTCTTCGGTATTCGGAGTTTGCTATGGCGGGGTAATCTGCAATAGACCCCCCAACCATGACAGTGCTCTACCCCCGAAGGTGAGACACGAGGCACTACCTAAATAGTTTTCGGAGAGAACCAGCTATTTCCAGGTTTGTTTAGCCTTTCACCCCTATCCACAGCTCATCCCCTAACTTTTCAACGTTAGTGGGTTCGGACCTCCAGTACGTGTTACCGCACCTTCATCCTGGCCATGGATAGATCACCTGGTTTCGGGTCTACGCCCAGCAACTGAACGCCCTATTCGGACTCGCTTTCGCTACGCCTGCCCTATACGGTTAAGCTTGCTACTGAACGTAAGTCGCTGACCCATTATACAAAAGGTACGCCGTCACCCCTTGCGAGGCTCCGACTGTTTGTATGCATGCGGTTTCAGGATCTATTTCACTCCCCTCCCGGGGTTCTTTTCGCCTTTCCCTCACGGTACTGGTTCACTATCGGTCGATCACGAGTATTTAGCCTTGGAGGATGGTCCCCCCATCTTCAGACAGGATTTCACGTGTCCCGCCCTACTTGTCGCACACCTAGTTCTTTCATACTGTTTTCGCCTACAGGGCTATCACCTGCTATGGCCGCACTTTCCAGAGCGTTCGGCTAACAATACAAATAAAGAGTGCAAGGCTCATCCCATTTCGCTCGCCACTACTTTGGGAATCTCGGTTGATTTCTTTTCCTGCGGTTACTTAGATGTTTCAGTTCACCGCGTTCGCTTCTCTGGACCTATGTATTCAGTCCAGGATGACCCAAAAGGGCCGGGTTTCCCCATTCGGATATCTACGGATCAAAGCTCGTTTGCCAGCTCCCCGTAGCTTTTCGCAGGCTACCGCGTCCTTCATCGCCTGTGATCGCCAAGGCATCCACCACATGCACTTGTTCGCTTGACCCTATAACGAGTCTGTCTCATCGACAGTCGCTACAGGTTGAGTTCTCGCGTTGTGCCGTATTCCAATTGAGCCGAACATGAAGTTCGAATCATCTTGAGATACATCGATACAATCACAACCCGGATAGTTTTCACGTCCATCTCAAGACGCTTCTACTATCCAAATTACTTACTTCTTCCAGATTGTTAAAGAACGACAGCCGATATGGTGTTACTCATATCACTCTGACTGGCTCAATCGCCAATGACAAAAGCTCGACGCGTCGAACGCTTGTCATTGAGGATTGGTGGAGGCAGACGGGATCGAACCGACGACCCCCTGCTTGCAAAGCAGGTGCTCTCCCAGCTGAGCTATGCCCCCATGAGTACAGATGCCTCAGGGTGTTACCGCCAGACAAATGGTGGGTCTGGTTGGATTCGAACCAACGACCCCCGCCTTATCAAGACGGTGCTCTAACCGACTGAGCTACAGACCCCTGAGTCTGTCTTTAAATTTACAGCCGATAAGCGTGAGCGCTCAACTTTGCGAGAAGCTCTGGAAAGGAGGTGATCCAGCCGCACCTTCCGATACGGCTACCTTGTTACGACTTCACCCCAGTCATGAATCCTACCGTGGTGACCGTCCTCCTTGCGGTTAGACTAGCCACTTCTGGTAAAACCCACTCCCATGGTGTGACGGGCGGTGTGTACAAGACCCGGGAACGTATTCACCGCGGCATGCTGATCCGCGATTACTAGCGATTCCAGCTTCATGCACTCGAGTTGCAGAGTGCAATCCGGACTACGATCGGTTTTCTGGGATTAGCTCCCCCTCGCGGGTTGGCAACCCTCTGTTCCGACCATTGTATGACGTGTGAAGCCCTACCCATAAGGGCCATGAGGACTTGACGTCATCCCCACCTTCCTCCGGTTTGTCACCGGCAGTCTCCTTAGAGTGCTCTTGCGTAGCAACTAAGGACAAGGGTTGCGCTCGTTGCGGGACTTAACCCAACATCTCACGACACGAGCTGACGACAGCCATGCAGCACCTGTGCGCCGGTTCTCTTTCGAGCACTCCCGAATCTCTTCAGGATTCCGACCATGTCAAGGGTAGGTAAGGTTTTTCGCGTTGCATCGAATTAATCCACATCATCCACCGCTTGTGCGGGTCCCCGTCAATTCCTTTGAGTTTTAATCTTGCGACCGTACTCCCCAGGCGGTCAACTTCACGCGTTAGCTACGTTACTAAGGAAATGAATCCCCAACAACTAGTTGACATCGTTTAGGGCGTGGACTACCAGGGTATCTAATCCTGTTTGCTCCCCACGCTTTCGTGCATGAGCGTCAGTATTGGCCCAGGGGGCTGCCTTCGCCATCGGTATTCCTCCACATCTCTACGCATTTCACTGCTACACGTGGAATTCTACCCCCCTCTGCCATACTCTAGCCTGCCAGTCACCAATGCAGTTCCCAGGTTGAGCCCGGGGATTTCACATCGGTCTTAGCAAACCGCCTGCGCACGCTTTACGCCCAGTAATTCCGATTAACGCTTGCACCCTACGTATTACCGCGGCTGCTGGCACGTAGTTAGCCGGTGCTTATTCTTCCGGTACCGTCATCCCCCGACTGTATTAGAGCCAAGGATTTCTTTCCGGACAAAAGTGCTTTACAACCCGAAGGCCTTCTTCACACACGCGGCATTGCTGGATCAGGCTTTCGCCCATTGTCCAAAATTCCCCACTGCTGCCTCCCGTAGGAGTCTGGGCCGTGTCTCAGTCCCAGTGTGGCTGGTCGTCCTCTCAGACCAGCTACTGATCGTCGCCTTGGTAGGCCTTTACCCCACCAACTAGCTAATCAGCCATCGGCCAACCCTATAGCGCGAGGCCCGAAGGTCCCCCGCTTTCATCCATAGATCGTATGCGGTATTAATCCGGCTTTCGCCGGGCTATCCCCCACTACAGGACATGTTCCGATGTATTACTCACCCGTTCGCCACTCGCCACCAGGTGCAAGCACCCGTGCTGCCGTTCGACTTGCATGTGTAAGGCATGCCGCCAGCGTTCAATCTGAGCCAGGATCAAACTCTTCAGTTTAAACCTGTTACTGTTTTCGGTTCCGTTAAGAACCGGTCGCTCACTCAAAGCTGACAGGTATATGAATCTCTTCATAAACCTGACTTACTTTAGTGTGAGACTCTTGATACTTTCGCTTTCTGATCCGAAGATCAGCTCGCTTCCATCAAGCGCCCACACTTATCGGCTGTTAATTTTTAAAGAGCATTTCTGCGAGGAACTTCGCGTTTCTCAGCAGCGCTGCGTTTTCAGCAGCAGAGAAGCGAGATTATGAACCGTCTTTCTTCACTCGTCAACAACTTTTTGAACTGCTTCGTTGTGACGGTGAGGGGTTCAGCTTCGTGTGCACCTGGGTCACCACATCCACCCAACCGCACCGCTTCCCTTCTTCTTCCGCGCCGCGTTTCCGGTAGCGCGAAAGAGGCGTGATTCTATGCAGCTCACGGCAATCGCGCAAGGGGTTTCGTGAAATATATAAAGCCCCGCACGCTACCGCGTGCGGGGCTTTATATACAAACAGTCGAGCAGTCAGCCCGTCCGCGCCTGGCGGGCCACGATTTCCATATAGTGATCAAGGCCCGGCGTGACCTTGCCCTGCTCCTTGGCCCTGTCGTCCCAGCGGCGCAGGCGCAGCGCATCCGCGGCGAACGGGCGCCGCAGGAATGCCGCCGCATCGTCGTCATCGAAGATGCCGCCCTGCAGCGCGAGGCTGCGCACCGAATCCGCCGACAGGCCGTCGACGTAGCCCGCTTCCGTACGGCACAGGCAGCGCTTTGCGTCGACGTGCAGCCGGATCGGCTCCAGCACCGCGTCGCCGAACAGCGGCCGCAGGAACGGCAGCACGTAATACTGGTGCAGATCGTCGATGCCGCGTGCGCTCGGCGTGTCGCCCTGGCGGTTCAGCAGATGCCCGAGGTCGTGGAGGAACGCCGCCGCGATCAGCGCGTCGTCCGCGCCGGCTTCCTCCGCCAGCAAGCCGCACTGCAGCGCATGCTCCAGCTGCGTCACCGGTTCGCCGCTGTACGCGACATGACCGTGCGCGCGATACAGCCCGTCGATCTCGTCCACGGTCAGTGCCATCCGCCTACTCCCACGGCAGCGAGAACGTCTTCAGGTTCGTGAAGCTCTTCATCGCCTCCTGAACGCCTTCCTTGTAGCCGAGCCCCGAATCCTTGATGCCGCCGAACGGCGACAGCTCGATCCGGTAGCCGGGCACCTCCCACACGTTCACCGTGCCCACCTTCAGTTCGTTCACGAACCGCACGACCGCCGCCGTGCTGTCCGTACACACGCCCGACGACAACCCGAACGCCGTGCCGTTGCTGATGCGGATCGCGTCGTCGATCGTGTCGAACGCGATCACCGGCGACACGGGACCGAACGTCTCCTCACGCACGATCGTCATCGACGGATCGACGTCGTCGAGCACGGTCGGTGCATACAGCGCACCGCGCCGAACGTTGCCCGTCAACAGCCGCGCGCCGTGCGCGACGGCTTCTTCGACACGCGCCTCGAACAGGCGCGCCGCCGCGGCGTCGATCACCGTTCCCATCTCGTTCGCGACGTCGAACGGATCGCCGTACTTCCACGCGCGCGTCTTTTCGACGAGCAGCTCGGTGAACGCCGGCGCGATCGAGCGCTGCACCAGGATCCGCTTGACCGCCGTGCAGCGCTGCCCGGAGTTACGGTACGAACCCACCACGGCCAGCGATGCGGCGCGCTCGAGATCCGCATCGTCGAGCACGATCAGCGGATCGTTGCCGCCCAGCTCCAGCACGATGCGCCGGTAGCCGGCCCGGGCCGCGATCGCCTTGCCGATCGACACGCCGCCCGTGAACGTGATCAGCGCTGCGTGCGGATGCGTGACGAGCTCATCGGCGATTTCGCGCGGGTCGCCGGTCAGCACCTGCAGCATCGGCTCCGGCAAGCCGGCTTCGTAAAGCAGATCGGCCAGATAGAACGCCGACAGCGGCACCTTCTCCGACGGCTTCACGATCACGCGGTTGTTGGTGGCGATCGCCGGCGCGATCTTGTGCGCGACCTGGTTCATCGGGTGATTGAACGGCGTGATCGCGACGATCACGCCGTCGAGCGGCTGCCGCTGCGAGAACACGCGACGCGCCTTGCCGTGCGGCGTCAGATCGCACGAGAAGCTCTGCGCGTCGTCGCGCAGCGCCTCGGCGGACGCGAACTTCAGCACGTCGGCGACGCGGCCGATCTCGTAGCGGGAGTCCTGCTTCGACAACCCGGACTCGAGCGTGATGAGGTCGGACGCCTCCTCGCAGCGCGCGCGCAGCAGCGCCGCCGCACGTTCGAGGATCTGCGAGCGCTCGTAGCGCGTGAGCGCGGGCCGATACGCGATCGCGTAGTCGAACGCGGCGCGCACGTCGTCGACGCTCGCCAGCGGCGCGGTCCCGACGCGCGTGCCGGTGTACGGATCGTCGATGTCGAACACGCGGGCGCGCGAGGCGCGCGTGCCGCACCAGCGCAGCGCCTCGGCGCGGAACGCCGGATGATCCTGGCGCGGATGAACGATCATGACGCGATCCGGTTCAGCACGAAATCGAAGACGTCGAAGTTGCGCGGACGGCGCGCCGGGTCGCGCGGCTCGATCCGGCGGTTGAAGATCAGCGGCACTTCCTGCTCGGACACGCCGCCATGCGAGCGCAGCGGCACGGTCAGGCCGGACAGGTCGTGCTCGCGCTCGCGCGTGCCGACGGCCGTGTCGCGGCGCGCGACCACCACGAGATCGCCGATCCGGTCGGCCGGCAGCTCGAAGCGCGCGGCGGCTTCCGCGTTGTCGAGCACGAGCTCGATGCCGTCGAGGTCGCCGATGCGCCACATCGCGTCGGTCCGGTCGACACCCGGCGCGAGGTAGACCGTCGCGAACGAGCCGAGCGCGCCGTGATGCACGACGTACGGGTCGGTGATCGGCAGGATCACGCGCGCGGACTGCGCGCCGAACCAGCGGTCGAACGCGTCCTGCAGATAGACCACGTTCGGACGGCCGGTGGCCGGATCGTGCTTCGCGTTCATCCCGTGGTCGGCCGTGAGCCCGATCGCCCAGCCGAGCGCGTCGAGTTGCGCGAGATAGCGGTCCATCATCGCGTAGAACGCGTTCGCGCCCGCGCTGCCGGGCTCGCACTTGTGCTGCACGTAGTCGGTGGTCGACAGGTACATCAGATCGACCTGCCGCGTCTGCGCCAGCCGCACGCCGGCCGCGAACACGAATTCGGACAGCGCCGCGCTGTATACGTCGGGTGACGGCAGGCCGACCCAGTCGAGCACGTCGACGATCCCGTTTTCCGCGAGATTGGCCTGGGCGGCCTTCTCGGCGGAAAAGCAGATGCCGTTCATCCGCCAGCCGAGCAGCCGGCGCAGCTTGTCCTTCGCGGTGACCACGGCCACGCGCGCGCCGGCGTCGGACGCCGCCGCGAGCAGCGTGCCGGCGCGCAGGTAGGACGGATCGTTCATCATCACTTCGGCGCCGCGGCCGCCGTCGGCGGTCGCGTCCCAGAAGTAGTTGCCGCAGATGCCGTGCACCGACGGCGGCACGCCGCAAACGATCGACAGGTTGTTCGGGTTCGTGAAGGTCGGCACGACGCTGTCGGCGCGCCACGCGGTGCCCTCCGCGATCATGCGGCCGAGGAACGGCGCGACGCCGGCCGCCACCGCGCGCTCGAGATAGTCGTACTCGCAGCCGTCGACGCAGACGACGACCGTCGGCTCGACCGGCAGCCGATAGCGCCGGCCGTTCACGTCGACGCAGCGCGCCGCGAGATCGGCCGAAAGGTTGCCGGCACGCACGTGCTCACCGGGCAGTCGCAAGGAGAATGCGGCGTTCATGATGCAGCCCTCGTGCCGCGCGGCACGCGCGCGGCGATCAGCAGCAGCGCCGCGAGCGACGCGCCGAGCATCAGCAGCGACAGCGCCGATGCGGGAAGGTAATAACCGCGCTCGACCTGGCCGATCACGACGATCGGCACGGTCGCGAAACCGGGCGGATAGACGGTCAGCGTCGCGCCGAGCTCGCCGAGCGACAGCGCAAAGCCGAGCGCGAGACTCGCGCGCAGCGCCGGCACGAGCTGCGGCAGCAGCACGCGGCGCAGCACCATCGCGGGCGGCGCGCCGAGGCTCGCCGCGGCTTCGCGCAGCACGGTCAACTCGGGGCGCAGCGCGGCCGCCGCGCAGCGATAGCAGAACGGCAGGATCAGCGCGAGCTGCACCAGCACGACGATCGCGGCGGAGCTCGACAGGTCGAGCGGCTTCTGGTGATACGCGATCAGCACCGCGAGCCCGAGCACGACGCTCGGCACGCCGTTCGGCACCATCACGAGCGCATCGACGATGGCGCCGACGCCGCGTCGGTCGCGCCCTTCGAGCGCGAGCGCGAGCCATAGGCCGACGATCGTGCCGAGTGCGGCCACGCCGAAGCCGATTTCGAGGCTCGTCAGCAACGCGTCGTATTCCGGCGCGCCGAGCCGTTCGAACCAGCGCAGGCTGTAGCCGGCCGGCAGGATCGTGCCCGACCACCGCGTCGCCACGCTCGACAGCGCGACGACGACGACCGGCAGCACGAACAGCCAGAAGCACGCGAACGCGGCCAGCGCGAGCGCCGCGCGCGATGCATGCTTGAGCAGCGTGTCGCTCCAGTCGGCCCGACGGCGCGGCACCGCTTGCCCGATACGGAATTCAGCGGACATCGTTTCCTCCCGTCGCACGCCGGTTCACCCGGCGATAAACCGCATAGAGCGCGAGCGACAGCGCGAGCATCACGACCGCGCCGGCCGACGCGGTCGGCAAATCGAGATCGACGGTCGCGCTGCTGTAGATGGCGACCGGCAGCGTCACCAGGCGCGCGCTGCCGAGCACGAGCAGAATCCCGAACTCGTTCAGCGTGAGCAGGAAGCACAGCACGGTGCCGGCCGCGATGCCCGGCCATGCGATCGGCAGCACGACGCGGCGCGCGAGCATCGCGCCGGACGCGCCGAGGCTGCGCGCGGCTTCGACGAGCCGCAGGTCGAGCGTCGCAAACGACGCGAGCGTCGGCCGCACGACGAACGGCGTGTAGAACACGGTCTGCGCAAGGATCACGCCGCCGATGCCGAACAGAAAATCGAGCGGCGGTTGCTCGAGATGGAACAGCTGCTGCAACGCGACGCCGATCGAGCCTTGCGAGCCGTACAGGAAGATCAGCGTGAACGCGACGAGGAACGACGGGAACGCGACGTACAGTTCGAGGAAGCGCGTGACGAGCGACGCGCCCGGGAACGGCCTGAAAAACAACAGCGCGGCCAGCAGCACGCCGAGCACCGACGCGGCGCCGGCGCTCGCGAACAGCACGCCGACGGTCGTCAGCAGCACGTTGCGCATCTCGGGATTGCCGAAGAAGGCGCGATACGCGGCAAGGCTCGGGCCGTGATCGCCGGAGACGCTCAGCAGCACGAGGCGCGCCAGCGGATAGACGACGAGCGGGCCGAGCACGACGGTCGCGAGCGCGACGAGGTGCAGGTCGCCCAGGCGCTTGCGGCGCCGCGCAACGGCCGCATGCGCGGCGGCCGACGCGCGCACCTGCGGCGGCAGCGCGGCTTCAGGGCTCGATAAGGACGACATCGTCTGCCTCGCAATGCAGGGACACGCGCGCGCCACGCGCCGGGGCCGCGCCGCGGCCGCGCTGCATCGTCACGCGCACGGGTTCGTCGGGCGCCGCGTCGAGCACGACCGCGATCGACAGCTCCGCGCCCTGCCATTCGACCGACGACACCGTGCCGTGCAATCCGCCCGCCGCGAGCGGCATCACGGTCAGCCGCTCGGGGCGCACGCATGCGACCTTGTCGCGCACGTCGTGGCGCGGGTCGCCGAGCGGGAAGATCACGTGCGGCGGCAACAGGTTGGCCGGCCCGAGATAGCGCGCGACATAGCCGTCGCGCGGTGCGTCGTACAACTGCTGCGGCGTGCCGAGCTGCGCGATCCGGCCGTCGCGCAGCAGCAGCGCACGGTCGGACAGCACGAGCGCGTCGTCGCGGTCGTGCGTCACGCAGACGACCGTCAGGTTCGGCAAGCGCTCGTGCAGCGCCTTGAGCTCGCTGCGCACCGAGGCCCGCAGGTTCGCGTCGAGCGCCGACAGCGGCTCGTCGAGCAGCAGCACGTCGGGCTCGATCACGAGCGCGCGGGCGAGCGCGACGCGCTGCTGCATCCCGCCAGACAGCTGCGCGGGCAGGTGATGCCCGGCGTCGCCGAGTTGCACGAGCTTGAGCGCGTCGGCGACGCGGCGCGTCACCTCCGACGACGCCATGCGGCGCGCGCGCAGCCCGAATGCGACGTTCTCGAACACCGACAGATGCGGGAACAGCGCGTAATTCTGGAACAACAGACCGAGATTGCGCTTGTGCGGCGGCGCATGGGTCAGGTCGCGCCCGGCGACGCTCAGCGTGCCGGTCAGCCCGTCGGCCTTCACGAACCCGGCGATGAAGCGCAGCAGCGTGGTCTTGCCGCAGCCGCTCTTGCCCAGCACGGTCAGGAATTCTCCGGCGCCGATCGACAGCGACAGATCTTCCAGCACCGTGCGCGCGCCGTAGCGCACGCTCAGATGCTCGATCAGCACGCCGCCCGGCGCGCCGGCGCGCAGCGTCGCACGCGGCTCGGCGGCGCCGAACGCGCCGGGATGGGTCAGGGTGGTGTCCACCGGGTTCATCCTCTCGGTCACGAATACGGGCGGCGTGCGTGCATCACTTCGGCTTGACGACGTCGACCGGCTTGCCGGAGCTGCCGATCACGTCCTTCTTCCAGCGCTCGATCCACACCGGCTTCTTCGCCATCACCTGGTTCCAGTCGACCGGGATCAGCTTGACGCCCGCGATCGCCTTCCTGACCGCGTCGCCGTTCTTGCCGGCCAGCGGCACGTCGGTACGGCCGGGGATGCCGTACATGTCCGGCACCTTCGCTTGCACGTCGGTCGACATCAGGTAATCGATCAGCTTCTTGCCCGCGTCCTGGTTCGGGCCGCTCTTGATCAGGCCGATGCCGTACGGCAGCTGGAACGTGGTCGGCTGGTCGCCTTCCTTGGCGGCCAGGAAGATCGGCTTGACCGACAGCGCGCCGTGCTCGGCATCGTCGAGGTCCATCTGCAGGTCGCCGTTCGCGACGCTGATCTCGTTGCGCGACAGCAGCACGTTCAGATAGCCCGTGCCCTTGGTGTGGAACTTCACGCTCTGCGACAGCTTCGCGAGATAGTCGAACGCCTTGTCCTCGCCCATCAGCGACGTCGTCAGGATCAGCACGGCCATCCCGTCGCCGGCGGTCGCCGGGTTCGAGTACGCGACCTTGCCGGCATAGCTCGGCGACAGCAGATCGGCGAACGTCTTCGGCTGGTTCTTCACGACGTCCGGGTTGATCGCGAACGAGAAGTAGTTGTTCACGAACGTCGCCCACGTGCCGTCCTCCGCCTTCGCGATCGCCGGCACGTTCTTGTAGTTGACGCTCTGGTACGGCTGCAGCAGGCCCATCTGGCCGGCCTGCTGGATGAACGGCGGCAACGTGACGATCACGTCCGCCTTCGGCGAGTTCTTCTCGATGTTCGCGCGGTTGACGACCTCGCCGCTGCCCGCCGTCACGATGTTGACCCGCACGCCTTCCTTCTTCTCGAACGCCGGCAGTACGTCGCGATAGAGGTTCTCGAGACCGTCCGCCGTGTACAGCACGACCGCGTTCGCCGCATGCGCGGGCAGCGCCGCGCCTTGCAGCAGCCCGGCCGCGCACGCGGCCAGTGCGAGCTTGCGGAACGCGCCGGCAGCGGCGCGCGAGGAATTCTGCAGTGTCATCTCACTTCTCCGTAGGCGGAACACCAAACGGCCGGGGACGATCCGGCTCCTTTTAGTCGACGCCGCCCGACAGCCGGCCTGCGTCGCTGCCGCGCTGCGTGGGATGGCGCGGCAAGCGAAGCATCACAGCGTTCGATGACAACCCCGTGACGACCGCCCTGAATTCCACAAAATGACATATTTTGCCAATATCCTGCAATTCGCCCGGACCTGCCATCCAGGCATTTCGTCCGATCCTTGCCGAGAACCCACCATGTCCGATCCGATCCTGCTCACGCCCGGCCCGCTCACCACGTCCGCCACGACACGCCACGCGATGCAACACGACTGGGGCTCGTGGGACGCCGCCTTCAATCGGCTGACTGCCGGCGTCTGCGCGGACTTGGTGGCGATCGCGGGCGGCGGTGACGCGTACGCGTGCGTGCCGCTGCAAGGCAGCGGCACGTTCGCGGTCGAAGCCGCGCTCGGCACGCTGGTGCCGCGCGACGGCGTCGTGCTGGTGCCGCACAACGGCGCGTATTGCGCGCGCATCCTGACGATCCTCGGCCGGCTCGGCATCGACGCGATCGCGCTGCCGTTCGGCGAGGATGCGACCGTCGACGCGGCGGCGGTCGAAGCGGCGTTCGCGCGCGAGCCGCGCATCACGCATGTCGCGCTGGTGCATCTGGAAACGAGCGCCGGCATCCTGAATCCGCTCGACGCGATCGCGCATCTGTGCCGGCGGCACGGCAAGCGGCTGATCGTCGATGCGATGAGTTCGTTCGGCGCGCTGCCGATCGCGCTGGCCGACAGCGGGATCGACGCGTTGATCTCGGCGAGCGGCAAATGCCTGGAAGGCGTGCCGGGGATGGGCTTCGCGATCGTGCGGCGCGACGCGCTCGACGCATGCGCGGGCAATGCGCGGTCGCTCGCGCTCGATCTGCACGACCAGTACCGCTACCTGCACCAGACGGGCCAGTGGCGCTTCACGCCGCCGACCCACGTCGTCGCCGCGCTGCGCGCCGCGCTCGATCAGTATCTGGCCGAAGGCGGCCAGCCGGCCCGCGGCGCGCGCTATGCGGACAACTGCCGCACGCTGGTCGAAGCGATGCGCGCGCTCGGCTTCCGGCCGTTTCTCGATCCGAGCGTGCAGGCACCCGTGATCGTCACGTTTCATGCGCCCGACCATCCCGCCTACGATTTCGGCCGCTTCTACGACGCGGTGCGCGACACGGGCTTCGTGTTGTATCCGGGCAAGCTGACGCAGGTGGACACGTTTCGCGTCGGCTGCATCGGCGCGATCGACGCCGGCGACATGCGCCGGGCGGTCGCGGCGATCGCGCGCGCCGTCGAGTCGCTCGGCATCGCGATGCAGCGCGCGTAGCGCGGGCGCACCGATGGCGCGCCAAATAAAAAACCCGGCGGCCGAAGGGACCGCCGGGCGAATGCACCGTGGGTGCGTGGAGCCGATGCTTACAGTTCGATCCGCTTGATGTCGCCGACGACGAAGATGTACGACAGCGCGCCGATCAGCGCGATCACGCCGATGAACACCAGCGCGCCGACGAACGAACCGGTCGATGCGACGATGAAGCCGACCACCAACGGCGTGACGATCCCGGCCAGATTCGCCGCGAAGTTGAAGATGCCGCCCGTCACGCCGAGCAGGCCGTCCGGCGCGATGTCGGACACGAGCGTCCAGCCGAGCGCCGCCATGCCCTGCGCGAAGAACGCCACCGACATGATCGCGATCACCGCTTCGTTGCTCTTCACGTAGTTCGCGAGAATGATCGTCGAGGCGAGCAGCAGGCCGGCGATGATCGGCAGCTTGCGCGCGAGGTTCGCCGACTTGCCGCGGCGCAGCAGCCAGTCGGAGAAGATGCCGCCGAACATCACGCCGACCGACGCCGCGATGAACGGCATCACCGCGAAGAAACCGATCTTCAGCCAGCCCATGTGGCGTTCGGTCGCCAGATAGGTCGGGAACCAGGTGAGGAAGAACACGAGCGTCGAGTTGCCGGCGAACTGGCCGAGGCAGATGCCCGCGAGCTGGCGCTTCTTCAGCAGCCGGCCGGCCATCGCCCAGCTGAACCGCGTCTGCGCCGGCTTGCCGCCGTCCTTGCGGACGCCGTGCACGAGGCCGCCGCCCGCCTCGATGTACGAGAGTTCCTCGGAATTCGCGCCCGGATGGTTGCGCGGCTCGTGATAGAGCTTCCACCAGACCAGCCCGAACACGATCCCGACCGCGCCGACCACCCAGAACAGCGAGCGCCAGCCGAACGCGCCCATCAGCGCGAACAGCACGGGGCTGAAGAACGCGAGGCCGATGTATTCGCCGACCGTATAGGTGCCGGTCGCCATTGCGCGCTCGCTCTGCGGGAACCACGTCGCGACGACGCGGCTATTGGTCGGAAAACACGGCGCTTCGGTCACGCCGAGGCCGAGCCGGCACGCGAGCAGCGTCGCGACGCCCGGCACGAAGCCCTGCAGCAGCGTGCAGAACGACCACAGCGTCATCGACCAGTAATAGGTGATCTTGCTGCCGAAGCGGTCGAGAAATAGACCGCCCGGCACCTGCATCGCGACGTAGGTCCACGAGAACGCGGAGAACATGATGCCCATGACGGCCGCGTTGATGCCGAGCTCCTTCGTCAACTGCGGCGCGGCGACCCCGAGCACGGTGCGGTCGAGATAGTTGATCATCGTGCCGATCGCGAGCAGCGCGAGGATCTTGTAGCGCGCCGACGTCCGCCGGACCGTACCGGCCGCCTGCGCGGACGACGCGCTCGTGTGGGTGCTGTGCTGCATGGTTGTCTCCTGGTTTCTTTTTTCGTGCTGCTAAGTCGAAGGGTCAGCGCGCGACGAGCGACTGAAAGTGCTCGAACATCCGCTCGTCGTCGGGCGTGCGGCCGGTGAACAGCTCGAACGCGTCGACGGCCTGGTACACGGCCATCCCGCCGCCCGGCAGCGTCGCGCAGCCGGCCGCCCGCGCCGCGCGGATCAGCTCGGTTTCGAGCGGGAAATAGACGATGTCTGCCACCCACATGCCCGCGTGGAGCAGTTCGGCCGGCAGCGGCAGGCCCGGATGCTTGGCCATCCCGGTGGGCGTCGCGTGGATCAGGCCCGTCGCGGCGCGCATCGCGGCCGCGAGATCGTCGCCGGCCGCGACCCGCGCGGCCGGGAAGCGCTGCTGCAGCTCGCCCGCGAGCGCGATGGCACGCGCGCCGTCGACGTCGAAGATCGTCAGTTCGGCGGCGCCCATCTGCAGCGCCGCATGCGCGACGGCCGCACCCGCACCGCCCGCGCCCAGCTGCACGACGCGTGCGAGCGACGCGTCCGGCAGCCCGCGCCGGAACGATCGCGCAAAGCCCGACCAGTCGGTGTTGTGGCCGATCCGCTTGCCGTCCTTGAACAGCACGGTGTTCACCGCGCCGAGGGCGCGCGCGTCGTCCGACAACGCATCCAGATGCTCGATCACGCGCTGCTTGCACGGGTGCGTGATGTTCAGCCCGTTGTAGCCCATCTGCTGCGCGGCATCGAGCAGTTGCGGCAGCGCGTCGGCATTCACGCCGAGCGCGTCGAGATCGATGCGCCTGTATACATAGCCGTATCCCTGGCGGAAGCCTTCTTCCTCGTGCATCGCGGGCGACAGCGAACCGCCGATGCCCTGGCCGATCAGACCGATCAGAAACGACGGGCGGCTCATCGGGCGGCTCCCTGCGCAAAAAGGGTCGCCAGGCGTTGCAGCGCGAACAGGTAGCCTTCGGTGCCACAGCCGCAGATCACCGCTTCGGCGACGGCCGACACGTACGAATGGTGACGGAACGCCTCGCGGCGATGCACGTTGGAAATATGTACCTCGATCACCGGCTTCGCGATCGCCGACAGCGCATCGGCCAGCGCGACCGACGTGTGCGTGTAACCCGCCGGGTTGATGACGATGCCGTGCGTGTCGTGACGCGCGGCGTGCAGCCAGTCGATCAGCTGATGTTCGGCG
Organism: Burkholderia sp. KJ006; assembly: GCF_000262695.1. Taxonomy (NCBI): domain Bacteria; kingdom Pseudomonadati; phylum Pseudomonadota; class Betaproteobacteria; order Burkholderiales; family Burkholderiaceae; genus Burkholderia; species Burkholderia sp. KJ006. The sequence goes on from NC_017921.1 coordinate 283,879, forward strand.
TTGGACTGACGGAACTCGAGTTCCAGCCCGAGCCGGTCGGCCGCGGTGCGGCACCGCTGCTCGACGTCGGCCAGGGTTTCCGCGCCATAGATATGGGGCTCGCGGGTGCCCAGCAGATTCAGGTTCGGGCCGTTCAGCACCAGCACCTTGTGCTTGCTCATGTCGGTTTTGCTCCAGGAACGGGCGGGCCGCTGATCGGGTCCCGCCTCTGACGTCAAGATTCGGCGCTAGTGTGCGCTTGCGCAAGCGCAAAGTCTTTGCGGGTTTTCGCTAATTTGTACCAACTAGTTAGTTTGTATAATTTCCGAAACTCCCATAGTAAATTCGGGAAATGGTGTTCGTCGCAAATTCCACGACTGGTTCATCCGGCTCGATGCGACGGGCGCCATGCCCGCCCTTCCGCAGGACTCGCCCATGCAGCGCTCGATCGCCACCGTGTCACTGTCCGGCACGCTTGCCGAGAAGCTCACCGCCATCCAGGCCGCAGGCTTCGACGGTGTCGAGATCTTCGAGAACGACCTCGTCTACTTCGATGGATCGCCCGCCGACGTGCGGCGCATGGCCGCCGATCTCGGGCTCGACATCGTGCTGTTCCAGCCCTTTCGCGACTTCGAGGGCGTGAGCCCGGCTCAGCTCGCGCGCAACCTCGACCGCATCCGCCGCAAGTTCGACGTGATGCACGCGCTCGGCACCGACCGCATCCTGGTATGCAGCAACGTGTCGCCCGACACGATCGCGGACGACGCGCTGCTGGTCGACCAGCTCGGCGCGCTCGCCGAGGCCGCGCGCGCGGCCGGCGTGGTCGCCGCGTACGAGGCGCTCGCCTGGGGCCGCGTCGTGAAACGCTACGGCCACGCGTGGCAGCTCGTGAACGCGGTGAACAGCCCGCACCTCGGCCTCGCGCTCGACAGCTTCCACACGCTGTCGCTCGACGATTGTCCGGACGCGATCGCCGCCATCCCCGGCGAGCGGATCGCCTTCGTGCAGATCGCCGATGCGCCGAAGCTCGCGATGGACGTGCTCGAATGGAGCCGCCACTACCGGTCGTTCCCCGGCCAGGGCGACTTCGACCTCGCCCGCTTCACCGCGCGCGTGATCGAGTCCGGCTATACGGGCCCGCTGTCGCTCGAAATCTTCAACGACGGCTTTCGCGCCGCGCCGACCGCGATCACGGCCGCCGACGGCCACCGTTCGCTGCTCTATCTGGAAGACCTGACGCGCACGCGGCTCGCGCAGGAAGGGCACGCGCCGGCTGCCGGCCAGCCGCTGTTCGCGCCGCCGGCGCCGCCCGCGCACGTCGGCTTCCAGTTCATCGAATTCGCGGTCGACGCGCAGGCGGCCGCGACCGTCGGCGACTGGCTCGGCCGGATGCGGTTCCGCCTCGCGGGCCGCCACCGCTCGAAGGACGTCACGCTGTTCCAGCACGGCGCGGCGTCGATCGTGCTGAACGCCGAGCACGACTCGTTCGCGGATGCATTCTTTCAGCAGCACGGGTTGTCGCTGTGCGCATCGGCGTTTCGCGTCGACGATGCGAAAGTGGCGTTCGAGCGCGCGGCCGGGTTCGGCTATGCGCCGTTCTCCGGGCGCGTCGGCCCGAACGAGCGTGTGCTGCCCAGCGTGCAGGCGCCGGACGGCAGCCTCGAGTATTTCGTCGACGAGGCGCCGAACGCGCCGACGCTCTACGAGTCGGACTTCCTGCTGACCGACATCGACGGCCCGACCGAGGTCGGCCCGCTGACGGGCATCGACCACGTGTGCCTCGCGCTGCCGGCCGACGCGCTCGATACGTGGATCCTGTTCTTCAAGACCGCGTTCGGCTTCGAAGCGGAGCGCAGCTGGCTGGTGCCCGATCCGTACGGGCTGATGCGCAGCCGCGCGGTGCGCAGCGCCGACGGCTCGGTGCGGATCGCGCTGAATGCGTCGCTCGACCGTCATACGGCCGTGGCCGAATCGCTCGACCGCTATCACGGCACGGGGCTGAACCACGTCGCGTTCCGGACCGACGACATCGTCAAGACGATCGCCGCGTTCGCGGCCGACGGCGTGCCGTTCCTGCGGATTCCGCCCAACTATTACGACGATCTCGCCGCGCGCTACGCGCTGCCCGACGCGCTGATCGACACGCTGAGCGCCCACCATCTGCTGTACGACCGCGACGAGCACGGCGGCGAATTCCTGCATGCGTATACCGAGCTGGTCGACAACCGCTTCTCGTTCGAGATCGTCGAGCGGCGCGGCGGCTACGACGGCTACGGCGCGGCCAATGCGGCCGTGCGGCTGGCCGCGCAGGCCCAGCGCCGGAAATAGCGAAGCGGCGAGATTCCGGTTCGGCGCCGGATCCCATGACCGCCCGCGTGCCGCTGCCGAATCGCACGGCACGCCACCGCTCGGCGGCGCGGACTCATTGATGCGAGGAATACGGCCGAGGAAGGCCGTCCGGCAAGGCGCGAAGGCACGCGCCCGGCGGCACGCGCATGGCCGCCGTTACGTCCAGTAACGGATGCGGCATCGCAGCATGTGCGGCAAGGCGGCAGTTTTAATAATCGCTTAAGTCTTCGACGGCACCATCCGCAACCAGTTACCCGATGGTCATCTCGAATAGGAGGACAGCGATGAGCGCCGTAGATGCACCCGCCGGCCGCCCGGCCGCCCCACCTGCGAAAAAGACGATGCTGCGCCGCTTGCTCAGCCATCACGAAATCGCGACGCTGCTCGTGCTGCTGCATGCGCCGATCGGCGCGAACGCGAAGCCCGAATTGCCGGCGCTGCAGGAGGCCGGACTCGTCGAGATGGTCAAGCTCGATCCCGATACCGCGCCGAGCTTCCGGTTGACCGAGGACGGCACGGCCGTCCTGAAAGGGCTTGGCTACCGCTGAGCCGTCAGCTTCCCCTTCCCCCACCCGCCCACGCCCGTCGTTGCGCGCCGCCGCCCCGGCGCGCGCGTCGTTTCAACCGGCGCGTTCCTGCAGCATCAGCCGATATTCGCTCGGCGTCACGCCGACGGTCGCCTTGAACTGGCGCGTGAACGCGCTGTGATCCGTATAACCGCATAGCGCCGCCACGTCGGTCACCTTGTCGTGCGTGACCAGCAACGCGGTGGCGGCTTCGAGCCGCGTCTTCAGCAGCACCTGGCGCGGCGTCAGGTGAAACACCTTGTGGAAGTAACGCTCGAGCTGCGCGACCGACATCCCGGCCATCTGCGCGAGCTGCTTCAGGTTCAGCGGCTGCACGTAATGGTCCTGGATGTGCTGCACCACGTCGGCGAGCCGGCTGTAGGCCGGATGCGAACCTTCGTGCGCCTTCAGGTCGCGCGAGATGCCCGCGAGGCCGACCACCTTGCCGGACGCGTCGCGCAGCGGCTCCTTGCAGGTCAGGCACCAGCCCGGCAGCCGGCCCGGATACAGATGCAGCTCGAGCTGATCCATCAACTGCAGGCCGGCATTGATCGTCGCCATGTCCTGCTCGAAATAGGTGCGGCCGAAGCGGCGCGGAAACACCTCGTCGGTCGTCTTGCCGAGCAGGTCGCGCTTGTCCTTGTAGCCGCAGCGCAGCGCCAGCGTCCGGTTGACGAGCGCATAGCGGCCGCTCGCATCCTTCACGAAGAACGCGACGTCGGGCAGCGCGTCGAACACCGGCTCGAGCAGCCGGAAATGCGCGAGCATCGCGCCGAGATCGGCGTTGTCGGGCTGGTAGCGCAACGTATCGGACAGGCTCATGGGCGGTGCGGCAAGCAAGGTCGTCATCCCGGCGTCGGCGAAGGGGGTGGCTGATGGCGTCGATTATAGAAGCGGGCGGTCCGGCGCGGCGCAAGGTTCGCGGTGCGGTGGTTCTCGCGGTGGAGGTGATGGCGAGGGCCGGGGCGCCACGCTTCGCGTCGCGGAACGTTATCGCTACGGGATTGGCGGGTGGAGGGCGTGGGGCGGACTGTCGCCTGTCCGCCTGTCCGCCTGTCCGCCTGTCCGCCTGTCCGCTTGTCCGCTTGTCCGCTTGTCCGCTTGTCCGCTTGTCCGCTTGTCCGCCTGTCCGCCTGTCGCCTGTCGCCTGTCGCCTGTCGCCTGTCGCCTGTCCGCCCGTCGCCCGTCGCCCGTCGCAATTCGCAAATCGCCGGTTGCAGGGAGCTCACAACGCGCCGCGCAGCAGGAGGTTGTACGCGCAACCGCTGCAAGACTCGCAAGGCCCTCATCGGCATCACACATCCCCCGACGCCGCCCCATCGCCACGCCCACCGCCGCCTGCAACCCAAACCCGCCATCCTAGGAACGACGACGTCCCGCGTCTTGGCCCGTCTGCGCATCACACATGACGATTTCAGCATATATCAGGGTTATCTACGATATGCCGAAATCGTCTCACCCCACGCATCTAACGCGCAAGACGCGGGAATTTTCACTATCTAGACTTTAATGAACGGTTACGAGACGTCCATCCGCCCCCCGCAGCCCACGCCGATTCCGGCACAGCATGCGCTGCGTGCCGCGCATTCGCATCGCCGTGGCGGCGCGTTCCGCACCACGCAGGGTCGAAACGTCTCGCCCGGCTTACCGCACCGGTCGAAGGGTCGGCCGCGGCCCAACCACGCCATCAAGGGGAAGTGAAAGTGAAGCTGAAGGTATCGCACGTCGCGCTGGCTGCCGCCTGCGCACTGTCGGGCGCCCACGCCCTCGCCGCCGACGTCGTCAAGATCGGTTTCGCCGCGCCGCTGACCGGGCCGCAATCGAACTACGGCACCGACATGCAGAAAGGCGTGCAGCTCGCGATCGCCGATTTCAACGCGACGCATCCGACGATCGGCGGCAAGCCGGTGACGTTCCAGCTCGACTCGCAGGACGACCAGGCCGATCCGCGCACCGGCACGACGGTCGCGCAGCGGCTGATCGACGACAACGTCCGCGGGATCATCGGCCATTTCAACTCGGGCACCAGCATTCCGGCGTCCGATCTGTACGATCGCGCGGGCCTGCCGCAGATCTCGATGGCGACGTCGCCGCAGTACACCGCACGCGGCTACAAGACGACCTACCGGCTGCTGACGAGCGACGCGCAGGCGGGCCGCATCGTCGGCACCTATGCGGTGAAGACGCTGCGCTTCAAGCGCATCGCGATCATCGACGACCGCACCGCGTACGGCCAGGGCATCGCCGACGAGTTCGCGAAGGCCGTGCAGGCCGCGGGCGGCACGATCATCAAGCGCGACTTCACGAACGACAAGGCGCTCGATTTCTCCGCGATCCTGACCAACCTGAAGGGCGTCAATCCGGATGCGATCTTCTACGGCGGCGGCGACGCGCAATCGTCGCCGATGATCCGCAAGATGCGCCAGCTCGGCATCAAGGCGGCGTTCGTGACCGGCGAGATGTCGCGTTCGCCGACGTTCCTGAAGGTCGGCGGCGAAGCGGCCGAAGGCGCGATCGTCTACATGGGCGGGCTGCCGAAGGAGAAGATGCCCGGCTTCGCCAGCTATGCGTCGCGCTACAAGGCGCGCTTCAACGAGGACGTGATCACCTATTCGCCTTACTCGTACGACGGCACGATCGCGCTGCTCACCGCGATGAAGGACGCGAACTCGACCGATCCGAAGGTCTATACGCCGTATCTCGGCAAGGTGTCGATCAAGGGCGTGTCGGCGCCGAGCATCGCGTACGACGCGAAGGGCGACCTGAAGGACGCGCCGGTGACGATCTACAAGGTCGAGCATGGCGCCTTCAAGCCGGTCGACACGATCGCCGGCAACTGATTCGACGACATCCCCGCCCCTGTCCCCCGCGGCGCGGCACGCTCCCCCGTGTGCCGCGCCGCGTGCCTTGCGGCGTCACGGCGTCCGAAGCATTCGTCGACACGCGCTCCGCGCACGCATTTCGCGCTCCTGTAGAATCCCCCCACCCGCTTTTGACGCTTCGTCTCCGCCGCGCCCCATCCCGGTGCGGCGGCGCGTGCTCCGTGCCCTACCCGGCTTCGCACGCGTTCGACGACGCATGCCGCGCCAAGCCAGTCCATGCCAGTCCATGCCGATAGCGGGCCCTGGAGACGCAGCATCGACAACAACATTCGAAAACCGATCGCCCTGACCATGCAAGCATCTGAATTGAGCGGCGTGCCTCGCGCCGCCGAACGCGCGCTCACGCGCAGCGACTACAAGACCCTCGGCCTCGCCGCACTCGGCGGCGCGCTCGAGTTCTACGACTTCATCATCTTCGTGTTCTTCGCGCCCGCGATCGGACAGCTGTTCTTCCCGCACGACATTCCCGACTGGCTACGCCAGCTGCAGACCTTCGGCATCTTCGCGGCCGGCTATCTCGCGCGACCGCTCGGCGGCGTGATCATGGCGCACTTCGGCGACCTGTTCGGCCGCAAGCGGATGTTCACGCTGAGCGTGCTGATGATGTCGGTGCCGACGCTGCTGATGGGGCTGCTGCCGACCTACGACACGATCGGCATCCTCGCGCCGGTGTTGCTGCTGCTGTTCCGCGTGCTGCAAGGCGCGGCGGTCGGCGGCGAAGTGCCCGGCGCCTGGGTGTTCGTGTCCGAGCACGTGCCGTCGCGCCACATCGGCTATGCGTGCGGCACGCTGACCGCGGGCCTCACCGCCGGCATTCTGCTCGGCTCGCTGGTCGCGGCGGCCATCAACAGCCGCTACTCGGGCGCCGAAGTGACCGCGTTCGCGTGGCGCATTCCGTTCCTGCTCGGCGGCGTGTTCGGCCTGTTCTCCGTATACCTGCGCCGCTGGCTGCACGAAACGCCGGTGTTCGCGGAGATGAAGGCGAAGAAGGCGCTCGCGGCCGAGATTCCGCTGAAAGCCGTGCTGCGCGACCACGGCCGCGCGGTGATCGTGTCGATGCTGCTCACCTGGATGCTGTCGGCGGCGATCGTCGTCGTGATCCTGATGACGCCCGCGCTGCTGCAGAAGCAGTTCCATCTGGCGCCCGCGACCACGCTGTTCGCGAACAGCATCGCGACGCTGTGCCTGACGGCCGGCTGCATCACCGCCGGCTCGCTCGCGGGCTGGATCGGCGCGAAGCGCGTGCTCGGCATCGGCGGCCTCGTGCTCGCCGCGTGCTACTACCTGCTGTTCGCGCAGGTCGCCGCCGACGCGTCGACGCTGCCGCTGTACTACGGGATCGCCGGCTTCACGGTCGGCACGATCGGCGCGGTGCCGTTCGTGATGGTGCGCAGCTTTCCCGCGGTCGTGCGCTTCTCGGGCATCTCGTTCTCGTACAACGTCGCGTATGCGATCTTCGGCGGCCTCACGCCGGTGATCGTCTCGTTGATGATGAAGTCGAACCCGCTCGCGCCGGTCGCCTACGTCGCGGCGATCTGCGTGCTCGGCGCGATTGCCGTGCAGTTCTCGAAGGATGCGAAGGAGCTGACGGACGCTCGCTGAGCGCCGCCTGCGCGCCTAGCAGATGAACGAAGGGCCGAATCCCGCGACCTGCGGGATTCGGCCCTTTTGCGTTGTCAGCGCGTGCCGCGCACGTCGGCTGGATCAGTTCTGCTCAGTTCCGCTCAGCGCAGCGCGCCGTACGACGAACTCGGCCGGCGCAGCGCGTCGATGCTCGCGCCGCCCGCGCCCGTCACGAACAGCAGCAGAAAGCCGCCGGCGATCGCGACGTTCTTCCAGAAGTGGATCACCATGTCGTGCTGGAGCGTGGCGTTGGTCGCGTCCCAGAAATTGTGCCCGACCATCGCGGTCGCGATCGTGTAGCACGCCATCAGCAACGCGAGCGGCTTCACCTTGTAGCCGACGATCAGCAGCAGGCCGCCGAGCGCCTCGATCGCGACGATCAGCGGGCCCGTCACCTGCGTATACGGCACGTTGAGCGCGTGCAGATAGCCGATGAATTCGCCGTAGCCGAGCAGCTTCATCACGCCGCCCCACAGAAACAACGCCGCCAGCGCCAGGCGTGCGAAAAAAATGACGCCGGAATCGACGGAACGCGTCATGCCTCTCTCCTCGTATGCAGTTCGGCCGTCCGCACGGGCGCACCCGTGCGGTTCGAACCGCGCGGCCGAGCGGGGCCGGCGGCAAATGGGCCAGCATAGAGGGTCTTGTGGCCGTGTCCAAGAAAAAGGTTGTAGCAAATCTTTACACTGCAGCCCTTACCGTCGAGGCGGGCACGTCGCTAGCCGGCGTCGCTCAGCAGCACGCCTTTCTTGAAGATGAAGCAGCCGTAGCCGCGCAGCTCGCCGGTGACGATCACCGCGTACGCGCGCTGCGCGCGCTCGTAGAACGCGAAGCGATCGAGGCCCGTGAGCGGCACGGCGCGCGCTTCCGCGCGATCGATCTCGGCCTGCACCTCGCGTTGCACGGGCGGCACCGCGGCCGGATCGCCGACTACTTCCATCCGCCATGCCGGCGTGTCGACGAACGTGTCGAGCGGCAGCACCGACAGCACCGCGCGCGCGACGCGCGCCGAGTCGGCGCCGTCGATGCGCAGCGCGCGGCCGACCACCGTGTGTTCGGCGACGGACTCGGCCGGGAAATTCGCGTCGCAGATCGCCACTTCGTCTCCGTGGCCCATCGCGCGCAGCGCGTGCAGGATGTCGGCGTGCAGCAGCGGATCGAGATTCTTCAACATGTGAGCAAGTCTCCGGGATCAGGAACGAACCGCATAACGTTACCCGATCCCGGGCGCCGCGGGCGACGCGTCATGCATGTCAGGCCGCCGCGCGGCGGCGCGATGACGACGTGACGACGGGGGCGCGAAGGCGCCCGCTTCGGCCGCAGCAAGCCACCGCGCGCGCGTCAGGTCACCGGCGCCGGATTGAACAGCGTCAGCGCGTTCGCGAGCTTCCACTGCTCGGCCCATGTGCGCCGCTTGCCGCTCGCGACGTCGAGCATCAGCCGGAACAGCTCCCAGCCGACGTCCTCGATCGACGCCGCACCGGTCGCGATCTGGCCGGCGTCGAGATCCATCAGGTCGTGCCAGCGGCGCGCGAGATCGCTGCGCGTCGCGACCTTGATCACCGGCACCTGCGCAAGCCCGTACGGCGTGCCGCGCCCGGTCGTGAACACATGCAGGTTCATCCCGGCCGCGAGCTGCAGCGTGCCGCAGATGAAGTCGCTCGCGGGCGTCGCCGCGTACAGCAGCCCCTTCTGCCGCGCCCGCTCGCCCGGCCGCACGACGCCGGCGATCGGCGCGCTGCCGGACTTCACGATCGAGCCCATCGCCTTCTCGACGATGTTCGACAGGCCGCCCTTCTTGTTGCCGGGCGTCGTGTTCGCGCTGCGGTCGACGCGGCCGCGCTCGAGGTAACGGTCGTACCAGTCCATCTCGCGGATGATCTCGCGCGCCACCTCTTCGTTGGCCGCGCGCGACGTCAGCTGCGCGACGCCGTCGCGCACTTCGGTGACTTCCGAGAACATGATCGTCGCGCCCGCGCGCACCAGCAGGTCGGCCGCGAAGCCGACCGCCGGATTCGCCGTCAGGCCGGAGAACGCGTCGCTGCCGCCGCATTGCACGCCGACGACGAGATCCGACGCCGGGCAGGTTTCGCGGCGGCGGCGGTTCAGCCGTTCGAGGTGCGCTTCGGCCATCGTCATGATCGAGTCGATCATCGACTCGAAGCCGACGTGCCCGGCGTCCTGCAGACACACGACGCCGCCGTTGCCGGCCGCGCCGTCGGCCGTGACGGGGATCGCGCCCGGCGGCAGCAGACGCTCGGGCTGGAGCTTCTCGCAGCCGAGGCTCACGGTCATCACTTCGCCGCCGAAGTTCGGGTTCAGGCTGATGTTGCGCAGCGTGCGGATCGGGATGTCCGCGTCGGGCGCGTCGATCGCGACGCCGCAGCCGTACGTGTGCTCGAGCCCGACCACGTCGTCGACGTGCGGGTAGCGCGGCAGCAGTTCGGCCTTGATCCGCTTCACCGCATGCTCGACGACGCCCGACACGCACTGCACGGTCGTCGTGATCGCCAGGATATTGCGCGTGCCGACCGAGCCGTCGGCATTGCGGAAGCCCTCGAACGTATAGCCGTCGAGCGGCGCGAGCGGCGGCGCGGCGCGCGTCGCGAGCGGCAGGTCGTCGAGCCCCGGCGGCTCGGGCATGCGCATCGTGCGCTCGTTCACCCAGCTGCCGCGCGGCAAGTCGGTCAGCGCATAGCCGATCACGACGTTGTAGCGGACCACCGGCGCGCCGGCCGCGAGATCGGTCAGCGCGACCTTGTGCCCTTGCGGTACGCGTTCGCGCAACGTCAGCCCGTCGGCGAACGTCGCGCCCTCGGGCAGGCCGCCATCGTTGACCACGATCGCGACGTTGTCGTCCGGATGCACGCGAATGTAGAGAGGGGAAGCAGTCATCGGAATTCCTGGGAAGCCACTGATTGAATCGTTAGTCATCATACGACATTCATCGATCCGCCGGGATGTTGCGTAAACCCTTATCCGGATAGACCCTAGCGTTGACAGATCAGCAAACCGCTTGCGCAGCGCATTCGTGCGTTGTACGATGACATACAACGACATCGCCACTACGGCTCGGATGGCGTGCCCGACGAACCCAGCACTCGCGCTAGACGGACGACCCAACCATGACTTCACCGCAAGAACTCAAACAGATCATCTCCCACGGCCTGCTGTCGTTTCCGCTGACGGACTTCGACGAACAGCGCAACTTCCGGCCGTCCACCTATGCCGAGCGTCTGGAGTGGCTCGCGCCGTATGGCGCGACCGCGCTGTTCGCCGCGGGCGGCACCGGTGAATTCTTCTCGCTCACGCAGCGCGAGTATTCGGACGTGATTCGCGTCGCGACCGAAACCTGCAAGGGCAAGGTGCCGATCCTGGCCGGCGCCGGCGGCGCGACGCGCGTCGCGATCGAATATGCGCAGGAAGCCGAGCGCCTCGGCGCGAGCGGCGTGCTGCTGATGCCGCACTACCTGACCGAAGCGAGCCAGGAAGGCATCGCCGAGCACGTCGAGCAGGTGTGCCGCGCGCTGAAGATCGGCGTCGTGGTGTACAACCGCGCGAATTCGAAGCTCAATGCGGACATGCTCGAGCGCCTGGCCGACCGCTGCCCGAACCTGATCGGCTTCAAGGACGGCGTCGGCGAAATCGAGAGCATGGTCACGATCCGCCGCCGTCTCGGCGACCGCTTCGCGTACCTCGGCGGCCTGCCGACGGCGGAAGTGTACGCAGCCGCGTACAAGGCGCTCGGCGTGCCGGTGTACTCGTCGGCCGTGTTCAACTTCATCCCGAAGACGGCGATGGCGTTCTACGAAGCGATCGCGAAGGACGACCACGCGACGGTCGGCCGCCTGATCGACGAGTTCTTCCTGCCCTACCTGAAGATCCGCAACCGCCGCGCGGGCTACGCGGTGAGCATCGTGAAGGCAGGTGCGAAGCTGGTCGGCCACGACGCCGGCCCGGTGCGCGCACCGCTGATCGATCTCACCGACGACGAAATGGCCGAGCTCGACGTGTTGATCAAGAAGATGGGCCCGCAGTAAGCGCGGCGGGCGGCCGGCGTCGTGCCGGCCGCTGTCGTGAAGTTGCTCGACTGTGTTGCGGCCGGCGCTTGCCGGCCGCTGTCGTTTGGAGCGGCGCAGCGTGCGATGGGCCGGCGGCAGCGCTGCCGATGCGCAGATTCCGTCCGCATGCGCCGCTGCTGCGGCACCCGGCGCGCCCATTCCATCACTGGTTTGAAACCGCCCCGGCGACGACCAACAAAAAGCGGACGCGGCCAGCCGGCCGCGTCCGCTTTTCCGTTCCTGCATGGCGGCCCGCGCATGCGCGCGGGGCCGCGGCCGCGTCACTCCGCCTTGCCGTCCCGCAGACGCGGAATCGCGAGCGGATTGCTCTCCTGCAACCCTTCGGGCAGCAAATCGTCCGGGAAGTCCTGGTAGCACACGGGCCGCAGGAACCGCTCGATCGCGGTCGCGCCGACCGACGTGACGGCAGGATTCGACGTCGCCGGGAACGGGCCGCCGTGCACCATCGCGTCGCACACTTCGACGCCGGTCGGATAGCCGTTGACCAGCAGGCGTCCGGCCTTGCGTTCGAGAACCGGCAGCAGGCGGCGCGCGAGCGGCTTGTCGTCGGCGTCGATCTGCAGCGTGGCCGTCAACTGCCCCTCGAGCGCCTCGAGCACGCGCGCGACTTCGTCGAGATCGCGGCAACGCACGACCAGCGACGCCGGCCCGAACACCTCGTGGCTGAACGCCTCCTCGGCGAGGAACGCTTGCGCGGCGACTTCGTACAGTGCGCCGCCCGCCTGGCATTCGGTCTGCGGCGCTTCACCGGCGCCCAGCTCGCGCACGCCGGCCAGTTCGGCCAGCTTGCCGCGGCCGTTGCGATATGCGTCGGCGATGCCGCGCGTCAGCATCACGCCGGCCGGCTTCTTCGCGAGCGCCTGCGCGGCGATGCTTTCGAAGCGGTCGAGATCGGGACCGTCGATCGCGAGCACGAGGCCGGGGTTCGTGCAGAACTGGCCGACGCCGAGCGTCAGCGAGTCGACGAAGCCGGCCGCGATCGCGTCGCCGCGCGCGGCCAGCGCGGCCGGGAACAGCACGACCGGATTGATGCTGCTCATTTCGGCGTAGACGGGGATCGGCTGTGCGCGTGCGTTCGCGAGATGCACGAGCGCCATCCCGCCCTGCCGCGATCCGGTGAAACCGACTGCCTGGATCGCCGGATGGCTGACGAGCTGCGCGCCGATCACGCGGCCGGGGCCGACCAGCAGCGAGAACACGCCGGCCGGCATCCCGCATTTGGCGGCCGCCGCGCGGATCGCGCGGCCGACCAGCTCGGACGTGCCGAGATGCGCCTCGTGCGCCTTGACGATCACCGGACAGCCGGCCGCGAGTGCGGACGCCGTATCGCCGCCGGCCACCGAGAACGCGAGCGGGAAGTTGCTCGCGCCGAACACGGCCACGGGCCCGAGCGCGACCTTCTGCAGCCGCAGATCGGAGCGCGGCAGCGGCGTGCGCGCCGGCTGCGCCGGGTCGATCGACGCGGCGAGGAAGCGCCCGTCGCGCACCACGCGCGCGAACAGCCGCAGCTGGCCGACGGTGCGGCCGCGCTCGCCTTGCAAGCGCGCCACGGGCAGGCCCGTTTCGGCGTGCGCGCGTTCGATCAGCGCGTCGCCGAGCGCGACGATTTCGTCGGCGATCGCTTCCAGAAACGCCGCACGCGCGGCGAGCGGCTGGGTGCGGTACGCGTCGAACGCGTCGCGCGCCAGCTCGCACGCGCGATCGACGTCGGCCGGCGACGCGACGCCGAACGCCGGCGTGTCGATCTGCGCGCCCTTGGTCGGATCGAATGCGTACAAGGTACCGGCCGAGCCGGCCACCGCGTCGGCGCCGATCAGCATCTCTCCAGTCAGTTGCATGGGTGTGCTCCGTGTTCGTTCGGGAATGGTGCGCTCATTGTATCTCAACAGATACGATGTCTGCTGACGACGCACTGCCGATCGCGCCGCCTGCGAAGGCGCGCACGATACACCGCCGGGCCAATCCGGGCCAAGTTATCCGGCCGCTTCCCACACTCTGTGACAGTCATCAAAGGGAAAACCCGAGGTTTATGTATTGGGCCGTCCCCCGTAAACTGCCGCCAATGTCATACGACGACGTACATTTAAAGTGACCCATCGAACCTCCTCTCGCGATCTCCCCATCGACCTCGCCGGCAGCGCGCGCCGCACCGCCGTGCGCTACTGGATTCTGGCGATGCTGTTCGTCGTCACGACGCTCAACTACGCTGACCGCGCGACGCTGTCGATCACCGGCACGCCGATCCGCAAGGCTTTCGGCATCGATCCGGTGACGATGGGCTACATCTTCTCGGCATTCAGCTGGGCGTACGTGCTCGCGCAATTGCCGAGCGGCTGGCTGCTCGACCGCTTCGGCGCTCGGCGCGTCTATGCGGCGAGCATCTTCCTGTGGTCGGTGTTCACGCTGCTGCAAAGCACGATCGGTCTGGGCGGCAGCGCGGCGTTCGCGGTGGCCGCGCTGTTCGCGATGCGCTTCGCGGTGGGCATCGCCGAAGCGCCCGCGTTCCCCGCCAACGCGAAGGTCGTCGCGAGCTGGTTCCCGACCGCGGAGCGCGGCACGGCGTCGGCGATCTTCAACGCCGCGCAGTATTTCGCGGCGGTGGTGTTCTCGCCGCTGATGGCGTGGCTCACGCACGCGTACGGCTGGCATCACGTGTATCTGTGGCTCGGGCTCGCTGGCATCGCGCTCGCGTGCCTGTGGCTGCGCGTGATGAAGGACCCGGTCGACCATCCGGCCGTGAACCGCGCGGAACTCGAGCACATCGAGCAAGGCGGCGGCCTCGTGCGCACCACGTCGCGCGGCAACGGCACGGCGTCGGGCGGCAGCCGCGTCGCCGGCTGGTACTACGTGCGCCAGCTGCTGTCGAACCGGATGCTGCTCGGCGTCTATCTGGGCCAGTACTGCGTGAACGTGCTCACCTATTTCTTCCTCACGTGGTTCCCGATCTATCTCGTGCAGGCGCGCGGGATGTCGCTGCTGAAAGCCGGTTTCATGACGTCGCTGCCGGCGATCTGCGGCTTCCTCGGCGGCGTGCTGGGCGGGATGCTGTCCGACACACTGATCCGCCGCGGCGTATCGCTGACGCTCGCACGCAAGATTCCGATCGTCGGCGGGATGCTGCTGTCGATGGTCATCATCGGCTGCAATTACGTCGACAGCGAAGCGCTGGTGATCGCGCTGATGGCCGTGTCGTTCTTCGGCAAGGGCATCGGCTCGCTCGGCTGGGCCGTCGTCGCGGACACCGCGCCGAAGGAAGCGATCGGCCTGTCCGGCAGCCTGTTCAACATGTTCGGCAATACGGCCGGCATCGTCGCGCCGATCGCGATCGGCTATCTGGTCGGCGCGAGCGGTTCGTTCAACGGCGCGCTCGTGTTCGTCGGGCTCAATGCGCTGGTCACGGTGCTCAGCTATCTCGTGATCGTGAAGGACATCAAGCGCGTCGAGCTGCGTCATCGCGATGCTTGAGGGACGGTGGCTAGAGGCGCTGGGCTGGGTGATCGGGGACTGGTGAGGCGGCGGGGGCGTGTGGGGATTGCTTCGGGTGCTTCGGGTGCTTCGCCTCCACCGCTCCGGCGCCCGCCGCAGCCCGCGTAGCCCCAACGCTTACCTCGCAGGTAATACCCGGCGCGCGCGGGATTGCCTATCATCGCCCCCATGAACTCGACCGTCGCCCTCCACTCGCTCCCGTCGTCCGCCGGCCGCGCGTCCGGCATCGGCCCGTTGCTGCGCACCTGGCGGCAACGCCGCCGCCTGAGCCAGATGGCGCTCGCGCTGGAAGCCGAGGTCTCCGCGCGGCACCTGAGCTTCGTCGAATCGGGCCGCGCGCAGCCGAGCCGCGACATGGTGCTGCATCTGGCCGAGCGCCTCGACGTCCCGCTGCGCGAACGCAATGCGCTGCTCGTCGCAGCCGGCTACGCGCCGCTGTTTCGCGAGCGACCATTCTCCGATCCGCAACTGGATGCCGCTCGGCATGCAGTCGAAGCCGTGCTGCGCGGCCACGAGCCGTATCCGGCGCTCGCGGTCGATCGCCACTGGATGCTGCTCGCCGCGAACCGGATGCTCGGCGCGCTGGTCGAGCAAGCCGATCCCGCGCTGCTGCAGCCGCCAGTCAACGTGTTGCGGCTCAGCCTGCATCCGGACGGCCTCGCAGCGCAGATCGTCAACTGGCACGAATGGCGCGCGCACATCCTGCATCGGCTGCAACGGCAGATCGACGCGAGCGGCGACCGCACGCTGCACACGCTGCGCGATGAACTGGCGGCGTATCCGGCGCCGGCCGGCCAGCCCGACGACGCGCAGCCGCGTACCGACTACGCGGACATCGCCGTCCCGCTGCGGCTGCGCACGGCAAGCGGCGGCGAGCTGACGTTCTTCAGCACGACGACGGTATTCGGCACGCCGGTCGACGTCACGCTGTCGGAGCTTGCGATCGAGGCGTTTTTCCCGGCGAACCCGCAGACGGCTGACGCGATGCGCGCACTGGCCGATACGCTGGCGGCGCAGTGAGCGGGCGGGCCGGCGCGGCTGTAGTCGCGCGGCGCGTCGGTCCCGACATGTGACACGGCGCATCTTGCGCGAACGTCGAGCGGCTGACTTAGTGTGCGGAACGGCCCGCGACAGCGATCACACACGGCGCCCGCGAATCGCGTAACGCATGTTCGTTCACGCGGTCGCGTCCCGGCTCGCCGCCACGCCATCGACAACCGGCACACGCGAGCGTCCCCCACCGTCGTCACGTATAGAGCGACGCCTGCGGCAACTCACCGGTCAGCGCGAACCTCCCGACGTCGCGCAGCCGGTAGTCGAGCGGATCGTGCAGCGTATGCGTGCGCGCGTTGCGCCAGAATCTGTCGAGGCCGAGCGACGCGGCCGTCGCACGCGCGCCGCACGCATCGAACAACGCCTCGCCGTTCGCGAGCGCCGCGCGTTGCGCGACGATCTTCGCGTTCGACACCGCGATCGCCACTTCCGCGCGCTGGTTCGCGCTCAACGCGTCGCGCAGCGTCCACGCGCGCTGCAGGTCGAGAGCCGCGCGATCCGCGAGCGACGCCGCCGCGACCGCCTGCACGTGCATCTCGCCGAAGCGTTGCAGCGTATAAGGATCGTCGCCCGCCTGCGCGACGCCCGCATGTATCCACGGCCGGCCGTGCGTCAGCACGTAATCGCGCGCCTCCGCGAGCGCACCTTGCGCGAGGCCGACGAACAGGTTCGTCAGCACCAGTTGCGACACCAGCGTGCGCAGCGTCGCGTGCGGCGTCGGCGGCGTTTCGGAGCGATGCAGCACCTCGTCCGGCGCGAGCCGCACGCCGTCGAACTGCACGCTGCCGCTATCCGTCTGCCGCTGGCCGATCGGGTCCCAGTCGTCGTTGACGGCGATTCCGTCGCGCGCAGTCGGCACCACGCCGAACACCGGGCGGCCGGTGGCCGGATCGTGCGCGGACACCGTCATCCGCTGCGAGCCGCGCGTGCCCGAACAGAAGCCCTTCACGCCGTCGAGCCGGTAGCCGCCGTCCGGCAACGCGGTTGCAGCGAGCCGCGTGTCGAGCGGATTGACGGCATTGCCCCACCACCAGCGATGCTCGACCGTGCCGCGCAGATAGCGCTCGCGCTGTGCCGCATTGCCCCACACGTCGACGCTCACCACCTGCAGCGCCTGGAACCCGACCAGATGCGCGAGCGCGCTGTCGACGCGCGCGATCCGCCGGATCGTGTCGTAGACGGCCGGCCATTCGGCCTCCTGCCCGCCGAATTCGCGCGGCACCGCGAGCGTCAGCACGCCCGCGTCGGCAAGCCGCTGCTTCGCATCGGCCGCATGACCGCCGGTGCGGTCGCGCGCGACGGCCGTCTCGCGCAGCGCATCGAGCGCGCGATCGAGCGCCGCGTCGGCGTGGGCGCGCTCGTCGGTATCCGGCGCGAACGTCGCCGGGCCACGCGGATCGTTCATGCGACGGCTTCCGCAACGATGGTTTCGCGCGCAACGACGTCGCGTGACAGCGGCGTGAGCGCATCGAGCCGGCGCCCGGTCAGCCGCGCCAGGATTTCGCGCCGCCAGTCGTCGTAGATCGCGCGGTACTCGGCGATATCCGCGCCGAACACGTGCGCGGTATGCGCGTACTCGTCGTGCAGATAGCCGTCGAGGCGCGCCTGCGTTTCCTCGTCGGCTGCGATCACGCGGTCGATCAGCGCCTCGCGCTCGGCAGCCGGCAGCGCCGCCAGCTTGTCGAACCACCACTGCACGATCTGCACGCGATGCCACTCCTCGTCGGGCCGGATGCGGTTCTCGCCATGCTCGCGCATCGCGCCGTCGGCGATGCGGCCGGTCTTGCGCTGAATCCACAGCTTCGCGAGGATGTGCAGCTCGTAATGCCATTCAAACGCGAGGAAGCCCGCGACGTCGCGCACCGCGATGTCGCCGATGCGCACCCAGTGCGCATCGGCGAGCCGTGCGACCTCGGGCAGCGGATCGCGGCCGGTCAGCTCGGTCACGCGCTCGCGGCCGATCACCGCGTGCGCGCCGTCGTCGCCGAGCTGGCGCGACAGGATCAGCTGGAAATGCGGATCGTCGCGAAACAGCGTGTCGATCGCCTTCGCGACGACCTGCACGATGAACAGGTCGTGCGACGCCATCTTCGTGTAGTAGTCGGCCACGGCGGCCAGTTCGTCGTCGCCGTGCGGCTCGCGCGGCGGCGTCGCCAGCTTGTCGGGGAAGCCCGGACGATGGCGTCGCGCCACGTCGAGAAACAGCGCTTCCTCGAATTGTCCGTTCCAGTCGCGCGGTGCGCCGATGGGTAAGTTCATGGGTATCGTTCTCTCAGGGTCTTCAATGAAACGAGCGGACGCGCGCGGCGCCGCTCAGGTACGCCGGGCCACGCGCCGCACCAGGCGGTCGCCCGTGAATTGCACGGCCGAAACGAGTGCGATCAGGATCGCGATCACGGTCACCATGACCGTCGTGTCGAAGCGCTGATAGCCGTAGCGGATCGCGAGGTCGCCGAGCCCGCCCGCGCCGACGGCGCCCGCCATCGCGGTCGAGCCGATCAGCGCGACGACGGTGATCGTGAAGCCGCCGAGCATGCCGGGCAGCGCCTCCGGCAGCAGCACGTGCCACACGATGTGGCGGCGTTTCGCGCCCATCGCGAGCGCGGCCTCGATCAGCCCGCGATCGACCTCGCGCAGGCTCACTTCGGCGATCCGCGCGAAGAACGGAATCGCTGCGATCGACAGCGGCACGACGGCCGCCCACACGCCGATCGTCGTGCCGATCAGCACGCGCGTGAACGGCAACAGCGCGACGAGCAGGATGATGAACGGCGTCGAGCGGAACACGTTGACGAGCGCGCCGAGCACCGCGTTAGCGGCGCGCCGTTCGTAGATGCCGCCGGGCGCGGTCGTCACCAGCACCACCGCGAGCGGAATGCCGGCCAGCGCCGCGATCGCGGCCGACGCGGCGACCATCGACAGCGTGTCGCGGATCGCGTCGAGCAGTTCGGGCCACCACAGCTCAAACATAGCCGAGCACCTCCGCGTGGTTCGCGTGCCGGCGCGCGCGTTCGAGCAACGCGGCGACCGTGCGCGAGCCGGCAGGCGGCTCGCCGGGTTCGGCCGCGCGCGGCTGCGCCGCGATCACGAGGCGCCCCTGTGCATGTCCCTGGATCCGCTCGATCCCGCCGTGCAGAAAGCGCACGGCGCCGCCGAGCGCGGCCGCGAGCGCGCCGAGATCCGGCTCGCCGGCGCTCTCGCCCGTATAGCGGATGTCGAGCACGATCTGCGCGCCGTCGGGCAACGCCGCGTGCTCGGGCAACGGCTGCACGCGCGCGGCGAGTTCGGCCGGCAGGTCGTGCACGAGCGTGCTGAGCAGCGCGCGCGTCGCGCCATGGCGCGGCTTGCCGAACACGCGCCACACCGCGCCCGTTTCGACCACCTCGCCCTGCTCGATCACCGCGACCGTGTCGCACACCGCTCGGATCACCTCCATCTCGTGCGTGATCAGCACGATCGTCAGGTCGAGACGGCGATTGATGTCGGCGAGCAGCGCGAGGATCGACTGCGTCGTTTCGGGATCGAGCGCCGACGTCGCCTCGTCGCACAGCAGCACCTCCGGATCGTGCACCAGCGCCCGTGCGATTCCGACGCGCTGCTTCTGGCCGCCCGACAGGCTCGCCGGATACGCGTCGCGCTTCGCGGCGAGCCCGACGAGTTCGAGCAGCGCATCGACCTTGCGCACGCGCTCAGCCTTCGGCACACCGGCGATCTTCAGCGGCAGCGCGACGTTCTCGAACACGGTTTTCGCGGCCAGCAGGTTGAAATGCTGAAACACCATGCCGGTGCGGCGGCGCAGCGCGACGAGCCCGTCGTCGTCGAGCGTGCCGACCTCGACGCCGTGCACGCGCACGCTGCCCGAGCTCGCGCGTTCGAGGCCGTTCACGAGCCGCAGCAGCGTCGACTTGCCGGCGCCGCTGCGGCCGATGATGCCGAACACCTCGCCGCGTCGCACGTCGAGCGTCACGTCGCGCAGCGCGGCGGCGTGGCCGCGCGGCGTCGCGAACACCTTGCCGACGCGGTCGAACGAGACGGCCGCGGCGATTGCGCCCGCTTCGTCGGCGGCCGCTGCATGCGCGTTTGCGCTCGCGCGCGCCGCCGTCGCGTCGATGAATCCCGGCGGATCGAACCATTGCGTCATCGCTTCGCTCCGTCACGTTCATGCATGCGCGGCTTCCGCCGCCGCCACCGCGGCGGCCGGCCGGTGCCGCGCACCGGTGTGCCAGGCGGGCAGCCGCGCGCCGGCGCCGAACAGCTTCTCGCGCAGCGTCGGCGCGGGATCGTAGTCTTCCTTGTAGACGCCGCGGTTCTGCAACTCGGGCACGACCCAGTCGACGAAATCCACGAACGATTCGGGCATCACGGTGCGCGTCAGGTTGAAGCCGTCGATGCCCGTCTCGTCGATCCACGCCTGCAACTCGTCCGCGACCTGCGACGGCGCTCCGACGATCGGCGCGTAGCGTCCGCCGAGCGACATCTGCTCGAGCATGCGCCGCACGGTCCACGTGCCGCTCGTGCTCTTGCGCGAGATCGCGTCGACGGCCGACTGGATCGAATCGGTCTTCACATACGAGATCGGCTCGTCGAGGCCGTACTTCGCGAAGTCGATGCCGGTCGAGCTGGCGAAATGCGCGAGGCCCGCTTCCGCGCTCGCATAGCGCCGGTACTCGTCGAACTTCTCGCGCGCGAGCCGCTCGGTCTCGGCGGTCACGACGCTCACGCCGGCGAAAATCCGGATCGACGCCGGGTCGCGGCCCTGGCGTGCGGCGGCCGCGCGAATATCGAGCACGGCCGCGCGCGCAGCCGCCTTGCTCTGGCCGTTCACGAACACGCATTCGGCGTGGCGCGCGGCGAACTCGACGCCGCGCGCCGACGAACCGGCCTGATACAGCACCGGCGTGCGCTGCAGCGACGGCTCGCTCAGATGGATCGCATCGACCGAATAGAACGGCCCATCGTGCTTCACGCGCCGCACCTTGTCGGGCCGCGCGAACACGCGCGCGTGCGCATCGCGGATCACCGCATCGTCGTCCCAGCTCTGCTCCCACAGCTTGTAGACGACCTCCATGTAATCGTCCGCGCGCTCGTAGCGATCGTCGTGGCCGATCTGCTGCGCGAGGCCCATGCCGCGCGCGGCGCTGTCGAGATAGCCGGTCACGATGTTCCAGCCGACGCGGCCCTTCGTCAGGTGATCGAGCGTCGACATCCGGCGTGCGAACAGATAAGGCGGCTCGTAGGTCAGGTTCGCGGTCACGCCGAAGCCGAGATGGCGCGTGACCTGCGCCATCGCGGGCACGAGCAGCAGCGGATCGTTCACCGGCACCTGCACCGATTCGCGCAGCGCCGCGTCGGGGCCGCCGCCGTACACGTCGTAGACGCCGACGATGTCCGCCAGAAAGATCCCGTCGAACTTGCCGCGCTCGAGCGTCTGCGCGAGATCGGTCCAGTAGTCGAGATCGGTGTAATGCGCGGAGCGGTCGCGCGGATGGGTCCACAGCCCGTGGTTGATGTGCCCGACGCAGTTCATGTTGAACGCGTTGAGCAGGATCTTCTTGCGGTTGGCGGTCGTCATGTCGTCTCCGTCACCAGGCGATCGCGTACAGCGAGCCGAACGCGTCGTCGAGCGCGCGGCGCACGGCCGGCGAGTGCTGATAGATCGCGATGAACATGCGGATGCGCGGGTCGTTCACGCTGTCGGGCCGCACGACCCACTGGAGCGCGAAGCTCTTGTTCTCGGTGCCGTCGAACAGCAGCGCGCTGTTCGGGTCGGCCGTGCCGGCGAGCTTGATGAAGCTCGGGTAGCCCTGCGCGAGGTCGACGTCGTCGAGCGAGCGCGCGAGCTGCGACGCCTCGAGCGGGATGATCTTCAGATGCTTCGGGTTCGACACGATATCGCGCGTGGTCGCGCGGTAGTCGACGCCGGGCTTCAGCGTGACGAGCCCCGCGCGCTGCAGCAGCAACAGCCCGCGCCCGCCGTTGACCGGGTCGTTGGCGATCGCGACGCGCGCGCCGTCCTTCAGTTCGTCGAAGCGCTTCACCTTCTTCGAATAGAGGCCGATCTTCATGATCGTGCCCGGCGCGATCGCGACGAAGTCGTAGCCGCCCTGCTTCTTCGCGTTCTCGAGAAACGGGATGTGCTGGAAGTAGTTGACGTCGATGTCCTTGTTCGCGAGCGCCGCGTTCGGCGTATTCCAGTCGGTGAACTCGACGATCCGCACGTCGAGGCCCTGCGCCTTCGCCTCCTTCGCGGCGATCTTCAGCGCTTCGATCTGCGGGCTCGTGGAGAGGCCCACCTTCAGCGGCGCGGTGTCGGCGCGCGCGCCGTTGAGCAGCACGACGCCGAGCAGCGCTGCGGCCAGCACGCGAGCCGCGCGGCCGGGGGAAAAGCGGGCGGAAAAAACGGCATGCAGCATGGAAACCACTCTCCTGGGCAAAGACGGTAGCGACGGATGAGCGACGCCGCGGCGAACGCGCGGGCGTTCTCCGGAGGTGGTCGTCACATCGGAAAAGGATCAGCCGATGATAGAGAGCGGCGGATGGGCGGTCTACGAAGCGATTGTGCGAAGAAAATCGCGCGTGGCGATATGGCGCGATCGCGGTCCGCAAGCGCGGGGCCGCACGCACGAGCGCACGCCGCCGGCTGAAATCTCGGCCTGCGCGCGGCGCGAATTCCGAAATCTCGGCCACGCGAGCGCGGCCGAGATTTCAGCAGACGAAACGAATCCTTTGGAATCAACGGCTTGCGAAAAATCGGGCAGGCCGAATTTCTGGCACGACGGTTGCGTTACAGACGGCACACGATGCCGCGAAGCCATGCAGGCATTCCAACATCAGGAGACACGTCTTGCAGACCTCTATCCATACCCCATCGCATCCCGAGCCGGTTGCCCACGCCAGCCCCGCCACGCGCGAGCGCTTCTGGCCGCACGGCTGGTGGAAGCTGATGGAAATCCGCATCGGCATCATCCCGCTGCCGATCTACGTGATCCTGTTCGCGCTGATCGTCGGGTTCGTGGTGACCGGCAAGGTGCCCGGCGAAATCTCGATGGCGATCGCCGTGCTGGCGTTCTTCGGCTTCACATGCGCCGAGCTCGGCAAGCGGCTGCCGCTGTTGCGCAACATCGGCGCGGCCGCGATCTTCGCGACCTTCGTGCCGTCGGCGCTCACCTACTACCACGTGCTGCCGAAGCCGGTGCTGAACCTCACCGTCGAATTCACGAAGTCCACCAACTTCCTGTACCTGTTCATCGCGTCGATCATCGTCGGCAGCATCCTGAGCATGGACCGGCGCGTGCTGATCCAGGGCTTCGTGAAGATCTTCGTGCCGCTCGCGGCCGGCTCGATCGCGGCCGCGATCGTCGGCACGGCGGTCGGCACCGCGCTCGGCCTCGGCGCACGCCACACGCTGCTGTACATCGTCGTACCGATCATGGCGGGCGGCGTCGGCGAGGGCGCGATTCCGCTGTCGATCGGCTATTCGGAACTGATGCACCTGCCGCAGGGCGAGATGTTCGCGATGGTGCTGCCGTCGGTGATGCTCGGCAGCCTGACCGCGATCATCCTGTCGGGCGCGCTCGACATGCTCGGCAAGCGGCTGCCGCACCTGACCGGCAACGGCCGCCTGCAGGTCGGCGAAAGCGGCGACATGACGCCCGAGAACGAGGAGATCCGCGGCCACGTCGACGTCACGCACATCGCGGGCGCCGGCATCACCGCGATCACGCTGTACCTCGTCGGCCTCATGGCGCACAAGCTGTTCGGGCTGCCCGCGCCGGTTGCGATGCTGTTCCTCGCGGTGCTCGTGAAGCTCGCGCGCGCGGTGTCGCCGCCGCTGCAGGAAGGCGCGTTCGTCGTCTACAAGTTCTTCTCGACGGCCGTCACCTATCCGCTGCTGTTCGCGATCGGCGTCGCGATGACGCCGTGGGACAAGCTGACCGCCGCGTTCACGGTGGTCAACGTGATCACGATCGTGTCGACCGTCGCGACGCTGATGGGCACCGGTTTCGTGGTCGGCCGCCTGCTGAAGATGTACCCTATCGACACCGCAATCGTGAACGCCTGCCACAGCGGCCAGGGCGGCACCGGCGACGTCGCGATC
Source organism: Burkholderia sp. KJ006 (assembly GCF_000262695.1). Classification (NCBI taxonomy): domain Bacteria; kingdom Pseudomonadati; phylum Pseudomonadota; class Betaproteobacteria; order Burkholderiales; family Burkholderiaceae; genus Burkholderia; species Burkholderia sp. KJ006. The sequence continues at coordinate 307,997 of NC_017921.1, forward strand.
CTGACCGCCGCGAACCGCATGCAGTTGATGCCGTTCGCGCAGATCGCGACGCGCATCGGCGGCGCGATCGTCGTGACCGTGACGCTGATCCTGGTCGCACACTTCGGATAACGCAGCGCTGCGCGCGCAAGCGCGCCGGCCGCTTCGCACGCGCCGCCGCCGGCGTTGCCGGTGCGCGGCGCGCGTCGTTTGGAAGTGTCGTTTCGAGGCGTCGTTTGGAAGCGGCCTGGCGGGGAGCCGGCAGCAAAGAGCCGGTAGCGGAGGACCGCTAACGGACGGCCGGTAGCGCGGCATCGATGAGGGCGAACGTGCAGAAGAGCTTCAAGGGTATCCCGTGGTGGGGCTGGGTGTCGGCCGCCGCGCTGTATGTCGGCGTGGCGGGCGCGGCCGTCGATTTCGCGTGGGAACGCGCGATCGACGCGCTGGAGGAAACCGGCGCGCACCGGCTCGACCTCTATGCATCGAGCCTGAAGAGCGAACTCGGCCGCTTCGAGATCCTGCCCGCGCTGGTCGCGCGCCAGGACGGCGTGCGCGCGCTGCTGAAGGCCACGCCGCACGATGCGCCCGCGCTCGTGCATGCGGTGAACACCTATCTCGAAGCCGTGAACCGCGACGCGGGCAGCGGCGCCGTCGACGTGATCGACCTGCGCGGCGAGGTGATCGCCGCGAGCAACTGGAACGAGACGATCAGCTTCGTCGGCACGAACGTGTCGTACCGGCCGTACTTCAAGGACGCGCTCGCGCGCGGCAGCGGCCGCTTCTTCGGGATCGGCACCAATACCGGCGTGCCGGGCGTCTACTTCGCCAGCGCGGTACGCGACGACGGCGTGCCGATCGGCGTGGCGGCGGTGAAGATCAGCGTCGACCCGCTCGAATCCGCGTGGCGCGCGCCGGGCGTCGCCGCGATGGTGGTGGACGGCAACGGCGTGGTCGTGATCTCGACCGAGCCCGCGTGGAAATTCACCGCGCTGCGCCCGATCACCGCGCAGCAGCAGCGCGACATCCAGGCGTCGCGCCAGTACGCGGGCCGCACCGTCGACGCGCTGCCGTACCGCCGTATCGGCGACCGCAGCTCGGCCGCGTGGTTCGGCACCTTTCCCGATCCGCGCCGCGCCGGCCGCACCACGCGTTATCTCGTGATGTCGCGCCCCGCGCCGCAGGCCGGCGATTCGTTGATGGTGCTGCTCGATATCGCGGGCGCGCGCCGCCAGCAGCAGACGGCGTTCGTGTTCGTCACCGGCGCGTTCCTGATCGCGGCGCTGCTGGCCGGCTACGCGATCCAGCGCCGCCGGGCGATCATCGCGCGGCTGAACGCGCAGGACGCGCTGCGCCGCGCGAACGACCGGCTCGAGCTGACCGTCGCGCAGCGCACGGCCGCGCTGACGGCCGCGAACGAGCGCATGCAGCGCGAGATCGTCGAGCGCGAGCGCACCGAGCAGCGGCTGCGCGATTCGCAACAGGAAGTCGTGCACGCGGGCAAGCTCGCGGTGCTCGGGCAGATGGCGGCCGGCCTCACGCACGAGCTGAACCAGCCGCTCGTCGCGATCCGCACGCTGTGCGACAACGCGCGCACGTTCTTCGAGCGCGGCCAGCCGGCACCGGCGCTCGCGAACCTCGAACGGATCGGCAAGCTGGTCGACGGCATGGCCGTGCTCACCGGCGAGCTCAAGACCTTCGCGCGCAAGCCCGACGTCGAGCGCGTCGCCGTATCGCTGAACGAAGCCATCGCGCATGCGCGGCTGATCTACGAAGCGCGGATCCGCGACGAAGGCGTGCAGCTCGACGTGAACATCGCGCCGGGCACGACGGTGTCCGCCGAATCGAGCCAGTTGCAGCAGGTGATCGTGAACCTGCTCGGCAATGCGCTCGACGCCGTGCGCGACGCGCCGGTGCGGCGCATCGTCATCGAAGCGAGCGGGCCGGACGACGCCGGCCGCGTGCGCTTGACCGTGGCCGACAGCGGCGCCGGCATCGCGCCCGACGTGCTGCCGCACCTGTTCGAGCCGTTCGTCACGACCAAGCCGCGCGGCCAGGGGCTCGGGCTCGGCCTGGCGATCACGTCGCGCATCGTCGACGCGTTCGGCGCGCGGATCGCCGCGGCGAACCGCGACGAAGGCGGCGCGCAGTTCATCATCGAATTCGCGGCGGCGACGCCGCCACAAAGGACAGAGCATGGAACATGAGATCCGCGTGCTCGTCGTCGAGGACGACGAGAACGTGCGCATCGGCGTCGAGCAGGCCGTCGCGCTCGCCGGCTTCCCGGTCGACGCGTTCGCATCGGCCGCTGACGCGCTCGCGCACGTCGCGCCCGGCGCACCGGTCGTCATCGTGTCGGATGTGCGGATGCCCGGCATCGACGGGCTGCAACTGCTCGAGCGCGTGATGGCCGTCGACGCGCAGATTCCGGTCGTGCTGATCAGCGGTCACGCCGACATTTCGACGGCCGTCGGCGCGATGCACGACGGCGCGTACGACTTCATCGAAAAGCCGTTCTCGTCGGACCTGATCGCCGGGCGCGTCGCGCGGGCCGTCGAGAAGCGCCGGCTCACGCTCGAGGTGCAGGGGCTGCGCGCCGCGCTCGACAACTGGCACGGGATCGACGCGTACGTGCTCGGCAAGTCGCCGGCGATGGCCGACGTGCGCAAGAAGATCCTGCGGCTCGCCGACACGTCGGTGTCGGTGCTGATCACCGGCGAGACGGGCACCGGCAAGGAACTGATCGCACGCAGCCTGCACGACTTCGGCGGACGGCGCGACGCGCATTTCGTCGCGCTGAACTGCGGCGGTCTGCCCGAGCAGGTGTTCGAGAGCGAGCTGTTCGGCCATGAGGCCGGCGCGTTCACCGGCGCGATCAAGAAGCGCATCGGCAAGATCGAGTGGGCGCACGGCGGCACGCTGTTCCTCGACGAGATCGAGACGATGCCGATCCCGCTGCAGATCAAGATGCTGCGCGTGCTGCAGGAGCGCGTGGTCGAGCGGCTCGGTGCGAACGAGCTGATTCCGGTCGACTGCCGCGTCGTCGCGGCGTCGAAGGCCGACCTGGCCGAACTCGCTGCCGACGGGCGCTTCCGTGCGGACCTGCTGTACCGGCTCAACGTCGCGCAGATCGAGCTGCCGCCGCTGCGCGAGCGGCGCGAAGACGTGCCGCTGCTGTTCGAGCATTTCGTGCTCGCGGCCGCGCGGCGTTTCGGGCAGCCGGCACCCGTCGTCAGCGCCGCGCAGGTGTCCGAACTGATGACGCACGCGTGGCCCGGCAACGTGCGCGAGCTGCAGAACGTCGCCGATCGCTTCGTGCTCGGGCTGACCGGCGACAGCCTGCTGTCGTCCAGCGGGCCGCCCGCGGCCGGCAGCACGCTCGCCGAACAGATGGCGTATTTCGAGCGGATGCTGATCGAAGACATGCTGCGGCGTCACAACGGCAACGTCGCGGACGCGAGCGTTGCGCTCGGGATGCCGAAGAAGACGCTCTATCACAAGCTGCGCAACCTGCGGATTCCCGCGCGCGGCGATGCGGCCGCCGACGGCGGGGAATGAGGCCGCGTATGCGGGCATGGATCGCGGCCGGATCGGCGGCGATCTGACGCGCGGTGTCGCGCGCGACTGGTCCGAGTGGCTCGCGATGCCGGTGGTCGACGGCCGCGTCAAATGCCTGTTCGTCGCGGACGCGTTGCGCGTCATGTGCGCCGATGCATTCGACTTCGCGATGCCATTCGCTGCGGACAACGATCTACCTGGCGAGCTTCGGACCTTGGCCGCGCCCGCGGCGCGATAACGCGCGAACGACGTCGCGCGACCTTCATTTTGCGCAGCACGCGGTCGCGTCCGATGCGCGCCCGCGCGGCCGCACACGCTGGCTTTCAGCGCGGAATCAAACCGTCAGACGATTGAAGGCTGAAGTGCGTACCACGCTGCGACAAGGGTTTTCGGCGTTGTCATCAATAAAATTGATCGTGACGATGAAAATAATGCGTTTTTCTTGCAGGTCGCGGTGAGGCATAGTTGCGGCGTGATGACGCACCCATTGAGTTTTCAGTCATGAACATGCGAATCGAGCCTTCGGTGCTCGCCAACCCGGACCTGCAATTTGCGACGCTTTCGTCGGGCATCAGCCTGCCGTATGTCGAGCGGGGCAGCGGCGCGCCGATGGTGTTCGTGCACGGATCGTTGTGCGACTACCGCTACTGGGAGCCGCAACTCGCGTCGCTGTCGGCGCACTACCGCTGCATCGCGCCGAGCCTGAGCCACTACTGGCCGGCCGTCGAAGCGGGCATCCAGGACGAGTTCAGCTGGCAGAACCACGTCGACGAGCTGGCCGAATTCATCGACGCGCTCGATCTCGGCCCCGTTCATCTGGTCGGCCATTCACGCGGCGGCAGCGTCGCGTTCAACGTCGCGCGCCAGCATCCGCAGCTCGTCGACACGCTGACGCTCGCCGATCCCGGCGGCCCGCTGCAACAGCCGGGCGTGCGCGAAGCCGCATTGCCGGCCGCCGCGATCGCGCTGCGCACGCAAGCCGTGAAGCTGATCGGCGCAGGCAACGTGGAAGCCGGCCTCGAGATGTTCGTCGACTCGGTCAGCATGCCGGGTGCGTGGAACAAGAGCACGTCGCGCTTCCGCATGATGGCGATCGACAACGCAAGCACGCTGCCGAAGCAGCTGCAGGACCCGTTGCCCGCTTATTCGCAACACACGGCGTCGGATATCGCATGCCGCACGCTGCTGATCGACGGACAACGCAGCCCGAAGATGTTCCGCCACAACGTCGATACGCTGTCGCAGTGGATCGGCGCTGCGCAACGGCAGACCGTCGCCGGTGCGTCGCACGGGATGAATGCGGCGAGTCCCGCGGTGTTCAATCGGTACGTGCACGAGTTCGTCACGGCGTAAGGTGGGTGGGCGGTGTGTGTGCCGCCCGTTGAACGCGCTGTTGCCGAGGCGAACGATGTGCATGTCCGCATGCGATCGCTTCGGATCCCTTTGCGTTGTCGGCGGCAGCCTTTATGCGCGGGGCGCGGCGACGCCGCAAGCACGGCCGCACGGCCGCCGCGAAATCCAATCCAATCACGCTCCTGGTCCTTCCCTGACCGCCACACGCGTCAACGCGCGCGTGTGATCTTGCGCGGACGTTTGGTTAGCGGATGGGATGCGAACGAGGCTGATGGGGAAGATGTTTCACGCGGGGATGAGGCCCGGCGGTGATTGAGTAGGGGCGCGGATGGTTCTGCGCGGGTGCGTCCGTAGCGGCAGGCGTCGCCTTCGCTGCGTGACCGCTGACCTTCATGCACTGCCGGTGCGCGTGGCGGGACGCCACTGCGCCATTGGAAGTCGGCGGGCAGGACTGACCGTTAGTTGCGACGTGGAATGAAGGCCATGCGTGAAAACGTCAGCAGCAAAGTCGTCGTCATGGCACCAGCAGTTGGCGGCATCGCTGAACCGCATGACTCAACGGCTTCGCTGCCGCCTGCCAGGCGGCGATCGAATTTTCCAGTAGCGTTCCCGCGGACGCGGGTTTCCAACGAACGATGGCTGACACGTTCCCGTTGCGAAGCAGCAGCCGTTCGAATGACAGCGCCGGGTATCAGGCGCGCGGCTGGAACCGACCGATCGCCAAGGGCGCGAGATCCGGCCAAGCCCTCAATACGTCCGTCGAGCACTCGCGCCCCATCGAGACGGGCACGAGCGCCTCACACGGCGTCAGCCCTTCTTGATGTAGAAGTTGACGGTTGCGTTATCCCCGGAGCCACCGTCATAACCAACCTTATAACCCGCGGCACTAACGGTGATCGAGTATCCGTTATTTCCGACATAGGGGTTGTCCCAGTAAAGCCTGACGTTCTCGATACCGCCGCCGTCTGCAAATTGATATTGAAGCTGACCTTCCGTTCCCGTCATAAAACCGTCCGAATCGCTTTCCCATTGGCCAGTCTGGCCATCCGGGATTTTCTCCGGAGGATATGTCACCCATTCCCCGTGCAGCAGGTTGATCGACGCGGGATCCAGGAATAACGTGTTCCCAGAATTGTTTTGCAACTTCACGACAGTGCTTCGCGCAGACATATCGGTCTCCAAAATAAAGTTGATAGCGCATCACGGCGACTTAACGCGATCCCGATGCGCTTCAAACATAGGACACACCCATCCGCTTCGAAAGCTGACAGTTATAGCAGCGCAAATCAACTCAATAGTTCAATAGATTATTTTTTGATTTAAAACACAAACAAGCAGAAATCTAGAATCGCAAGGGTAGAAGCGAGCGTTACCAGAACTGCAACAGTTCAGCTATCCGAACGCTCCAGTCAATGCAGTGGCCGCCTAGTTACGCCATTACGGGCCGACTTGCTCGCGAGCCGCCCATTCAGCTTTTCGAGCCAGCGACATGGCCGATCGCGAGCGACGCCCCGCCAATCCCTCGTCGAACCACAAAAAAACCCGGCACACAGCCCTAAGCCTGCATACCGGGTTTCTTCACTTCAAGACTGGCGAGCGAACCCCACCCGCCACTCCCCTTCACCGCGCCGCCACCTCCGCCTTGCCGGTCGCCGCATCGCCGACCGCCGTCGGCGCCGGTCCCCACCCGCCGCCAAGCGCACGAATGAGATTGACGGTCGACACCGCCTGCGCCCCAGTCAACTGATTCGCCTGCAATTGCGACTGCAGCACCGACCGCTCGCTATCGATCACGTCGAGGTACGCCACTTCCCCTTCCTGATACTGCGTACGCGACAGCGTCGCCGAACGGCGCGACGCATTGACCGCGGCATCCTGAGCCCGAATCTGATCGTCGAGCAACCGCAGATCGGCGAGATTGTCCTCGACCTCGCGGAACGCGACGAGCACCTGCTGCCGGTAGTTCGCGACCTGCTCGTCGTACTGCGCGCGCGCCTGCTGTACGCCGGCCGCACGCCGTCCGCCGTCGAACAGCGGCAGCGTCAGCGCGGTGCCGGCGAACGGCCCGAGCAGGAACGTGCGGCTCGACCACAGGAACAGATCGCCGAGCGTCGACGCCTCATACCCGAACGCGCCCGTGATATCGAGCTTCGGGAAATACGCCGACTTCGCAAGGCCGATCCGCGCGTTCGCGGCAGCCATCGCGCGCTCGGCCGCCGCCACATCCGGGCGGCGTTCGAGCAGCGCCGACGGCAGCCCCGCCGGGATCTTCACCGCGACCGGCACGATCGGCGTTTCCTTGAACGCGAAGTCCGCGGGCGCCTTGCCGAGCAGGATCGCGAGCGCATGCTCGGACGCCGCGCGCCGCCGCGCGACGCCGACCGCATCGGCCTGCGCGCTCGCCAGCTCGTTCTTCGCACGCGACACGTCCAGCTCGCTGATGTCGCCTTCGTTGAAGCGGCGCTGCACGAGCTTCAGCGCCTCTTCGCGCAGCTCGACCGTGCGACGGTACAGATCCTGGTCCGAATCGAGCTGGCGCAGCTCGAAGTAGTTCTGCGCGACGTCCGCCTGCAGCGCGAGCTGCACCGAACGGAACAGCGCCTCGCTCTGCGCCTGGTCGGCGCGCGACGCCTCGACGTTGCGGCTCACGCGGCCGAACAGGTCGGCCTCGTACGACACCGTGCCCTGCGCACGCCACAGCGTCGCGTTGGTCGGCCCCGTGCCCTGCGGCTGAAACTGCGACGCCGACGACGCTCCCTCGCGCGTCGGCCCGAACCCGACGCCGACCTGCGGGAACCACTGCGAGCGCGCGGTGCGGGTCGCCGCACGCGCTTCCTCGACGCGCGCGGCCGCGGCCTTCAGGTTCTGGTTCGCGGCGAGCGCCTGCGACTCCAGCGCGTCGAGCACCGGATCGCCGAACACCTTCCACCATTCGCCGCGATGCTCGGCGTCGGCCGGCTCGGCGGTCTTCCACGTGCCGGCCTGCTCGCCGGCGGCGAGCGTCGGCGCTTCCTTGAACGCCGCGGGCGTCGCCACGTCCGGGCGCTTGTAGTCGGGTCCTACCGCGCACGCGGCGAGCAGCGTCGCGAGCAGAGTGCTCGCGGCCGCCAGCTTCGCGACGCGCAGCAGGCCGTTCGTGTTGTGCATGTTGTCCATCTTATTGTCCTCAAGCATCCGAAGCCGGTACGCCGTGGGCCGGCCCGCCGTAGCCGGCCGAGTCCTTGCCGGCCACGTGAATCTTGCCGCCCGCCAGCGTGCGCAGCACGACGTAGAACACCGGCGTGAGCATCAGCCCGAACAGCGTCACGCCGAGCATCCCGAAGAACACGGCGACACCCATCGCATGCCGCATCTCGGAGCCCGCGCCCGTCGACGTGACGAGCGGCACCACCCCCATGATGAATGCGATCGACGTCATCAGGATCGGGCGCAGCCGCAGCCGGCTCGCCTCGATCGCGGCCTCGAGCGGCGTACGTCCGTCATGCTCGAGCTCGCGCGCGAATTCGACGATCAGGATCGCGTTCTTCGCCGACAACCCGACCAGCACCATCAACCCGATCTGCGTGAAGATGTTGTTGTCGCCCTGCGTGAGCCACACGCCCGTGAGCGCCGACAGAATGCTCATCGGCACGATCAGGATCACCGCGAGCGGCAGCGTCAGGCTCTCGTACAGCGCGGCCAGCACGAGGAACACGAGCAGCACGCTGATCGGGAACACGTACATCGCCGAATCGCCCGCCAGAATCTGCTGGTACGTGAGGTCGGTCCACTCGAACCGCACGCCGCGCGGCAGCGTTTCATGCGCGATGCGCTCGATCGCGGCCTGCGCCTGCCCCGACGAGAAGCCCGGCGCCGGGCCGCCGTTGATGTCGGCCGCCGTGTAACCGTTGTAGCGCACGACCATTTCCGGGCCGAACGTCGGCGTCACCGTGACGAGCGACGACAACGGCACCATCTCGCCGCGATCGTTGCGCGTCTTCAGCTGCAGGATGTCGTCCGCACGCTGCCGGAACGGCGCATCGGCCTGCACGCGCACCTGGTACACGCGCCCGAAGCGGTTGAAGTCGTTCACGTACAGCGAGCCGAGATACACCTGCATCGTGTTGAACACGTCGGTCACCGGCACGCCGAGCTGCTTCGCCTTCACACGATCGAGATCGACGTTGAGCTGCGGCACGTTGATCTGATAGCTGGTGAACAACGGACCGAGTTCAGGCGCCTGCTGCGCGCGCTTGATGAAGTCGTTGGTCGCATCCGACAGCTTCGCGTAGCCCACCGCGCCGCGATCCTCGATCTGCATCTTGAACCCGCCGAGCGTGCCGAGGCCGAGCACCGGCGGCGGCGGGAACACCGCGACGAACGAGTCCTTGATCGCGCCGTACTTCTGGTTCAGCGCACCAGCGATCGCGCCGGCCGACAGCGCCTTGCCGTGCCGTTCGGAGAACGGCTTCAGCGTGACGAACACGATGCCCGCGCTCGAGCTATTGGTGAAGCCGTTCACCGACAGCCCCGGGAACGCGACCGCGCTCTCGACGCCCGGCTGCTTCAGCGCGATCGAGCCCATGTCGCGGATCACTTTCTCGGTGCGGTCGAGCGACGCGCCGTTCGGCAACTGCGCGAACGCGATCAGGTATTCCTTGTCCTGCGCGGGCACGAAGCCGCCCGGCACGATCCGCGACACGAGCACGGTCGCGCCCACCAGCACGAGATACACGCCGAGCATCAGCGTCTTGCGCGACAGCACGCCGCGCACGCCGCGGCCGTAGTTCTCGGCGCCGCGATGGAACACCTTGTTGAAGCCGCGGAAGAAGCCGCCGAGCGCGCGGTTCATCACGCGCGTGAGCCAGTCTTCCTTGTCGCCGTGGCCCTTGAGCAGAATCGCGGACAGCGCCGGCGACAGCGTCAGCGAGTTGAACGCCGAGATCACCGTCGAGATCGCGATGGTCATCGCGAACTGCTTGTAGAACTGGCCGGTCAGGCCCGACATGAACGCGAGCGGCACGAACACGGCGACGAGCGTCAGCGCGATCGCGATAATTGGCCCGCTGACCTCCTGCATCGCCTTGTAGGTCGCCTGCCGCGCGTTCATCCCGCTTTCGATGTTGCGCTCGACGTTCTCGACCACGACGATCGCATCGTCGACCACGATCCCGATCGCGAGCACCATCCCGAACAGCGACAGCGCGTTGATCGAATACCCGAATGCGAGCAGCAGCGAGAACGTGCCGACGATCGACACCGGCACCGCGATCAGCGGAATGATCGACGCGCGCCAGGTCTGCAGGAACACGATCACGACGATCACGACCAGCGCGATCGCCTCGAGCAGCGTGTGCACGACGGCCTTGATCGACGAACGCACGAACTGCGTCGGGTCGTAGACGATCTTGTAGTCGACGCCGGCCGGCATGTCCTGCTTCAGCTCGGCCATCGTCTTGCGCACTTCGTCGGAGATCTGCAGCGAGTTCGCACCCGGCGACTGGTTGATCGCCATCGCGACGGCCGGCTTGTTGTCGAGCAGCGAACGCAGCCCGTACTCGGACGCATCCAGCCCGATCCGCGCAATGTCGCGCAGATGCGTGACGCCGCCGTCGGGCGTCGTCTTCACGACGATGTCGCCGAACTCGTCTTCGGTCTGCAGACGGCCGCGCGCGTTCACCGACAGCTGCAGCGGCGTGCCCGGCAGCGACGGCGACGCGCCGATCACGCCGGCCGCGACCTGCACGTTCTGCTCGCGGATCGCCTGCACGACGTCCTCGGCCGACAGCCCGCGCTGCGCGACCTTCTGCGGATCGAGCCACACGCGCATCGCATAGTCGCCCGAACCCCACAGCTGCACCTGACCGACGCCCTGGATCCGCGACAGGCGATCCTTCACGTTGATCAGCGCGTAGTTGCGCAGGTAGGTCATGTCGTAGCGGTTGTCCGGCGAGATCAGGTGGACCACCATCGTCAGCGTCGGCGAGCTCTTCACCGTGGTGATGCCGAGCCGCTGCACGTCCTCCGGCAGGCGCGGCAGCGCCTGGTTCACGCGGTTCTGCACGAGCTGCGTAGCCTTGTCGGGATCGGTGCCGAGCTTGAACGTGACGGTGATCGTCATGTTGCCGTCGCTGTTCGCCTGCGACTGCATGTACAGCATGTCCTCGACGCCGTTGATCTGCTCCTCGAGCGGCGATGCGACCGTCTCGGCGATCACCTTCGGGTTGGCGCCCGGATACTGCGCCTTCACGATCACCGACGGCGGCACGACTTCCGGATATTCGGAGATCGGCAGCAGGAACATCGCGATCACCCCGCCGAGCAGGATGATCACCGATAGCACGCCTGCGAAGATCGGCCGGTCGATAAAGAATTTGGAAATGTTCATGGGTGGCTCTGTCTGGTTGAACGCGGAAATCGAAGCGGCGTGCCGCTTACGATTCCGCCTTCGCCGGTGCGGCCGGCTTCGCGGCGTCCGCGAGCGGCGCGGACGGATCGTCGCCGCCCGTCATCGGCACCATGTGCGGCTTGACCTGCTCGCCCGGGCGCACGCGCTGCGTGCCGTTCACGATCACGCGATCGCCGGCGGCAAGCCCGCTCACGATCACGCGCCGGTTGCCGTGCTGCATGCCCTGCTGCACTTCGCGGTACGACACGCGGCCCTGCTGGTCGACGACGAACACGAACTTCTTGTCCTGGTCGGTGTTGATCGCCGCATCGTCGACGAGCAATGCCGGGTGCGGCGCGCTGCCGCCGACCTTCACGCGCGCGTAGAGGCCCGGCACCAGCGTGCCGTCGGCGTTGTCGAAGCGCGCGCGCACGCGGATCGTGCCGGACGACGTGTCGAGCCGGTTGTCGACCGAGTCGATCACGCCGCTGCGCGAGTAGCCGGTTTCGTTCGCGAGGCCGAGCTCGACCGGCACCTTGCGGCCGTCGCGCGCGCCGTTGATGTATTGCAGGTAGGTCTGTTCGTCCGCGTCGAACGACGCGTAGATCGGCGACACCGATACGAGCGTCGTCAGCGGCGTCGCCGCGGCGCCCGCCGACACGACGTTGCCCACGGTGATCTCGGCGCGCGACACGCGGCCCGACACGGGCGCGGTGATGCGCGTATAGCCGAGATTGATGCGCGCCGTTTCGAGCGCGGCTTCGGCCGCCTTCAGGTTCGCGCTCGCCTCGCGCGCCGCGTTCTGCTTCTCGTCGTAGTCGCGCTTCGCGATCGCGTTGTCGCCGATCAGCCGCTGCGCGCGCTGCCAGTCGCTCTGCGCGTAGCCGTTGCGCGCCTGCGCGGCCGCGAGTTGCGCGGCGGCGCGATCGGTCTCGGCCTGGTACGGGCGCGGGTCGATCACGAACAGCACGTCGCCCTTCTTCACGAGCGCGCCGTCCTTGAAGTTCACCGCGACGATGGTGCCCGACACCTGCGGACGCACGTCGACCTTCTCGACCGCCTCGAGGCGGCCCGAGTAGCTTTGCCAATCGGTGACGGTTTGCGGCACGACGGTCGCGACGTCCACTTCGGGCAGCGGCGCTGCGGCCTTATCGGGCGCGTTCGCGTTCACGCGCATCGCGCCGAACGTGCCGAGACCGACGACGGCGAGCGTCGCGATCGCCGCGGTGGCGATTCGGGAGCGGGTGGTGCGTAGGATGGCCATGTGGATCTCCGGTAAGCGAGGATTGGTGTGGTTATTCGGAACGATTCGGCTGACGGGCCTGGAAGCGGCACTGGAAGAAGCGCACGGCCTCCTCCAGCGCGGCCGCATGGGTCGCGAGCGCGGCGTGCGTGACGTCCGGGTAGCGGATCACCTGCGTGAGCACGCCCGACGAAATCAGGCAGCCCGCATATTTCTCCGCCTCGACGTGCAGCACGTCGTTCTGCGCGGTGACGATCAGCGTCGGCGGCAGCCCCGCGAGGCGCACCGATTCGAGCGGCGCCGCATACGGGTGCATGCGCTGCGCGGCCTGCGGCAGGTACGCGCGATAGCAGGCCGCGCATTCGCGGGCGGTGATGTCGGACGACAAGCGGTCGGCGTCGCCGATGCGGGTCATGCTCGGATCGAGCATCGGCCCGAACAGCGCCTGCGCGGCGATCGGCACCTCGCCGCGATCGCGCGCGATGAACGCGAGACAGTTCGCGAGCTGGCCGCCCGCATCGTGCCCCGCGACGCCGATCTTCTTCGGATTGCCGCCGAACGCGCGGGCGCGCGTCGCGGCCCAGACGGCCGCGCGATACGCATCCTCCGGCGCGGCCGGAAACGGAAAGGCCGGCGCGAGCGAATAATCGACCGACACTACGAGAGCCGGTAAGCGTTCTGCTAAAAAGCGCGCGGCGAAATCGGCGTCGTCGAGCGTGCCGCGCACGAAACCGCCGCCGTGAAAGTAAAGCACTACCGGCAATCCGGTTTTGTCGGCACGCCGATACAGACGCAACGCGATGTCCTGCGCGTAGCCGGGAATTTCCACGTCCGCGACCGTCAGTGCCGCGCCGGCTCTGGCTTCGGCGGGCAATGCGGCTTTCAGGAATTTGCTGAATTCAGAAGCGTCCATGACGATGCGGCATCCATTTCGAGATGGAACGAATTCTGGGTCCGGCAGACATTGGGATAAATGCCTATAATCCGGCAACACAATTCAACGCCCCCGAACAATCCCAGGCTGCGTCGCCTATAAAGTGACGCAGCCTCTTTGTTCCTGAGGCTCATTAGATCGTGGAGGTTGTGATGGACCGGCTTCAGGCCATGCAGGTGTTTACTCGCGTCGTCGATACAAGCAGCTTCACCAAGGCAGCAGAAACGCTGAGCCTGCCGCGGGCGTCCGTCACGACGATCATCCAGAATCTCGAAGCGTTCCTCGGCGTGCGATTGATGCACCGGACCACGCGCCGTCTGTCGCTCACGCCCGACGGCGCCGCGTACTACGAACGTTGCGTGCGGATCCTCGCCGATGTCGAGGAAACCGAAGCAAGCTTCCAGAACAACAACCGCAAGCCGCACGGCAAGTTGCGCATCGACATGCCGGGCTCGATCGGGCGGCTGCTGGTGATTCCGTCGCTGTGCGAATTCCACACGCGCTATCCGGACATCGATCTGCAGCTCGGCTTGTCGGATCGTCCGGTCGACCTGCTGCAGGAAGGCGTCGACTGCGTGATCCGCGTCGGCGCGCTGCAGGATTCGTCGCTCGTCGCACGGCGGGTCGGCCTGTTCGAATGCGTGTCGGTCGCCGCGCCCGCGTATCTCGACAAGTACGGCGAGCCGCGCAGCATCGAAGATCTCGCCGAGCACAAGGCGGTCAATTACTTTTCGAGCCGCACCGGCCGCACGATCGACTGGACGTTCCTGACCGACGGCAAGGAAGTCGAAGTGAAGATGAACGCGATCGTGTCGGTGAACGATGCCGACGCGTACGTGACCTGCGGGCTCGAAGGCTTCGGGCTGATCCAGCCGCCGCTGTTCATGGTGCTGCCGCACCTGCGCGACGGCCGACTCAAGGAAGTTCTGCCGGGCCTGAAGCCGCTGCCGATGCCGATCTCGGTCGTGTATCCGCACAGCCGCCACCTGTCGCCGAAGGTGCGCGTGTTCGTCGACTGGATCGCCGAAGTGTTCGACCGCTGCCCGCTGTTGAGCGGCAAGGGCAGCCTCGACGCGACGTGCAGCAAGCGCACGTTCGAGGAAGCCGAGCGCGCGCCGGCGCTCGACACGCCGGTCATCAACGAGTGGGTCGCGTAGCCGCTTAGTCGCTTAGTCTGACGAGCGGCGCGCGGGCCGCGCGCTCGCGCGTCTCCGCGCTTTCTTCATACCTCGATCGGTCGGCCTTCCAGCACGTTCTCCTTCCGCGGATGCGTCGTGCTCCTGCAGACGTCGCAGCGGCGCGCACATCGCGTCTTTCCGGAATCCGCATCACACCTTTGCATCGCGCGCGGCAATCGCCGCGTCGCGCCGACACGCCGTCGCGAAGTCGGGCCGCGTCGCCGCGAGCCGCGCCACAGGCGGCTGTGCGCGATTCCGGCAGCGCCGTGCGGCCGTGACGGATCGCGATTGTTCCAGCATCGCGACAATTCAATTCGCATCAGCTGCATTTATCGCGCCGGGACACACACCTAGAGTTAACCCTGTCGCGCACATCGTTGCGCATCCAACATCCCGTTCGACGGGACCGGAGCGAGCGCTCTTGCGCCAACTCCGACCAACACAGGAGTTACGTCATGAACCGCCGCCATCTTCTCTCCGCCATCGCACTCGCACTCGCCGTGTCCGCGCCGGCATTCGCCGATACCAATGCGCCGCAAGCCGCCAACTACGCCGGCGCGTCGTACACGCAGCCGAGCAACGGCCCGCGCACGCGCGCCGAAGTCAATGCGGAAGTCGAACAGGCACGCCGCGACGGCACGCTCGCATACCTGCGCAAGGTGAATTCGTATCCGCAAGGTGTCGAGCTCGCGCAAGGCCCGTATCGCCCGACGCCCGAAGGCAACCAGCTCGCCGGCGCAGGCCGGTAAACGCATGACGCCGCGCGACGGATCGTCCGTCGCGCGGCGTCGCGAACCCGACACACGTCAGTCAGTTGCAGGAGTCCGTGATGAACGATCAACTTCCTTCGCCGCTCGATCATTGGGACGACACGACGCCCGTCTGGACGCCGTTTCGTTCGTCGTCGCAACCGCACTGAACGCGTCCGTCACGCGCCGATGCGAGCGCCGGTGCGTCATCGACGCGGCACGCCGTCGCGCCATTCGCCCCAGTGCGTGACGATGTCCTGCACGAGCGGATTGCCCGCGCGATAGAGGTTTTCCGTCGCGGGCGCGAAGCCGCCCTGATCCGCGTAGTTCAGCAGGTTGTCGGCGCTCGTCTGGCCCGCATACGGGCGGTCGAAGTCGGAGCCGGTGCGCAGCACGGCGACGCGCGACAGGTCGACGCGCTTCACGCTCGCCGCGCGCTTGAGCGCCTCGTACGTCGCGTTGTCTTCCTGCGCGGTCATGCAGTAGGTGCCCTTGCCGTCGGTGAGGATCTTGGTCCATTGACGCGCGCGCTCGCCGATCAGCGTGCCCGAGAACCACGTATTGCCCGACGACGTGTCGCACTGGATCACCGTCGGCGGCCGGTTCGCCGGCGCATACGTGAACTTCGCGCGCGCGGCCTGCGCCTGCGCGCTGTCGGCAAGCACGACGTTGCGCGACAGCGCATAGGCGGCATCGGTCAGCTGCGCGTTGAGCTGGAACACTTCGGTGCGGTAGTCGAGCGGCGGCTTGTCGTTCGGGCTCTTCGTGTTGATGCCGAGAAAGCCGGTGTTCCAGCCGGCGGGAATCTCGCGCGCGTCGAGCTCCCACTGCAGGCTGAAATCGACGAGGTATTTCGACCACGCCGCGGAACCGACCGTGCCCTGCGCGGGGTCGACGCCCGCGATGCCGGACACGAGGAAGTAGGTGCGGCGCAGGTCGAAGCGCGGCGAGAACGTGAGCGCCATGATCGTCGCCGATGCGTTCGCGTAGCCCATGCCGGTCGTCACCACGCAGACGTCCTGCCGGTTGCAGTGGACGACCGGATAGTCGGGCGACAGGCCCGGCACCGCGACGTCGCGCCACGGGCCGAGCCGGTCGAGCCACGCCTGGCCCTCCGGACCGAACATCGTGATGATCATGACCTTGACCGGGCGGCCCTGTGCCGCGGTCTCGGCGAATGCAGCGTTGGCCGTCGTGGCCGCGTTGCCTGCGTCGTCGCGCTGATGGTCCTGCGCGATCGACGGCGCGGTCGCACAGGCGGCGAGCGAGAAGGCGGCTGCGGAAAGAATGGAGCGAGTCAGCATCGGCGTTCCTTGTTTCGATGATGTTGGGTGAGAACGGCTGTCGGAGACTGCGCGACCGAGTATAGAACGCGGGTCTGCGATGCGGAACCCGACTACGAAACGGGGGGTTGGGGGGGAGTGGCGCGGGGTGATTGAAGGTGCCGATAACGCTGATTACGCTGATTACGCCGGTTGCCGGTTGCGCGGATCAGCGCGTTCGCGCCGTAATCGCCGCACGCCGCTGCGACCGACACTGAGAATCGCTACGAGGCCGCGTGCCACGGCATGCAGGCATTCCTGAGCGGCCGAGGCTTCGACGACCGTCCCGGCCCCGCTACGCGCGGACGATCCCCGCGACGCCATAAGCAAGCACGACCAGCGCAGCAAGCACGTGGCTCGCCGCGAGCCATCGCGGCGACTTCACGACGCGCGCGATCGCGCTGCCGCCGAACGCGAACACGAGCTGGCCGACGAGACTGCCGGCAAACACGCACGCCGCCCCGAGCAGCCAGTGCCGGTGCGCGCCGGCCGCCGCGGCCGCATAGCCGTAGAACAGCAGGATGGTCAGCGGATTCGCGAGCGTGACGAAGAACATCGACGTGAACGGCCGTGTGCCCGGCGGCGGCGCGGCGCCGTCGAGCGTGCGGCGCCGGTCTTTCAGCGCGTGCCACAGCATGCGTGCGCCCATTGCGAGCAACACGAGCGCGCCGACCAGACGAAACTGCGCACGATGCAACGCGAGCGTGTGCGCGAGCATCGCGCCGATCGTGAACGCGGCAATCGCATAGCAACCGTCGGCCGTCGCGACGCCCGCCGCCGCGCGCACACCGCTCGCCATGCCGGCGCGCAGCGCATGGTTCGCGATCATCAGCGCGACGGGGCCGACCGACAGCGCGACCGTCAGCCCGAACAGGAAATCGTTCATCGCCCGCGACGGCTGTCGATACGCGCCGTCGATTGCGACGCGCGGCGACGATCGTGTGCGATCGAAATCTGCGTCACACGATGTCGACTCTCCACGGCCCGTCCACCCTCTCGCCGATCACCACCGCGCGATTGAAACCACGAGCGGCGAAGATCCCGGGCGATCGAAACCCGCGTCACGCGACCTCGACGCGCGACGCCCCGTCCACCATCTCGCCGATCACGGCCGCACGGTCGAAGCCGTCGGCGCGGAAGCACGCGAGCACGTCGTCGACGGCTTCCGGCGCGCACGCGACCAGCAGCCCGCCCGACGTCTGCGGATCGGTGAGCAGCGCCTGCGCGACGGGCGGCAGGTTGTCGGCGAGCCGCACGTCGGCGCCATACGCGGCCCAGTTGCGTCCCGACGCGCCGGTGAACACGCCGTCGGCGACGAACGCCTCGACGCCCGCCAGCCACGGCAGCGACGCGTAATGCACGCGCGCGGTCAGCCCCGCGCCGCGCGCCAGCTCGAGCGTGTGGCCGAGCAAACCGAAACCGGTGACGTCGGTCAGCGCGTGCACGTCCGGCAATGCCGCGAGTTCGGCGCCCGGCCGGTTCAGCTTGGTGGTCGTCGCGACCATCTGCGCGTAGCCGGCGGCGTCGAGCTGATTCTTCTTCAGCGCGGCGGACAGCACGCCGACGCCGAGCGGCTTGCCGAGCACGAGCACGTCGCCCGCGCGCGCAGCCGCGTTGCGCTTCACGCGCGACGGATGCACGACGCCGATCGCGGCGAGCCCGTAGATCGGCTCGACCGAATCGATCGAATGGCCGCCCGCCACCGGAATGCCCGCTTCCGCGCACACGGCTTCGCCGCCGCGCAGCACGGCCGCGATCGTCTCGTGCGGCAGCACGTTGATCGGCATGCCGACCAGCGCGAGCGCGAGGATCGGCTTGCCGCCCATCGCGTAGACGTCGGACAGCGCATTGGTCGCGGCGATGCGGCCGAAGTCGAACGGATCGTCGACGATCGGCATGAAAAAGTCGGTGGTCGCGACGATCGCCTGCTCGTCGTTCAATCGGTAGACGGCCGCGTCGTCGGAGGTTTCGGTGCCGACCAGCAGATCGGGAAACAACGCGGGCGGCGTGGCCCGCTTCAGCAGCTCGGACAACACGCCCGGCGCGATCTTGCAGCCGCAGCCGCCGCCGTGCGACAGGCTCGTCAGGCGCGGAACGGCGGGCGGAGTGAGGGTGGCTTCGGTCATCGTCGGTATCCGGTGAATAACAACGTTCCATTATCGACAATTCCGCGCGAGCACGCGCGATATCCGGATGCGGGATGGAATGCGTGCGCCGCGGTCCACGTCGGCGCAAACCGCGAAGTCGGCACGAACCGGGCGAACCGGGCAAACCGCATGGTCCGACGCGGCGCCTCGGCTACGACACGGGCGTGTCACGCGTTCACCGTCGCGTCGCACGTGTCCTACGACGCGGCCGCCTCCGGTCGCGACCACGCCACCACACGCCCACTCCCCATCAAGCCGCCGCAACGACCCCGTCGAACGCCCGCTCGTCGATCGCTTCCGCGAGCTTCGCGAACGCGGTCGCGATCTCGTCCTCCGGCACGCACGCATAGCCGAGCAGCAAACCCGATGCCGCGCGCTCCGGTTGCGCGTAATAGCCGGACAGCGGCCGCACGACGATGTTGCGCTCCAGCGCGGCCTGCGCGACCGCGCGATCGTCGGCGCCGTCGGGCAGCCGCGTGACGAGATGCAGCCCCGCATCGCTGCCGAGCGCGTGCAGCGTGTCGCCATAGCGTCGCGCGACCGCGTCGAGCAGCACTTCGCGGCGCTGTCCGTACAGCGTGCGCATCTTGCGGATATGCGAAACGAAATGCCCGTCCGCGATGAACTCGGCCAGCACCGCCTGCTGCAGCAGCTGCCCTTCGCGGTACAGCTCGGCGCTCGCGGTCGCGAAGCTCTCCGCGAGCGGCTCGGGCGCGACCAGATAGCCGACCCGCAGCCCCGGAAACAGCGTCTTGCCGAAGCTGCCGACGTAGATCACCTGCCCGGCCGTATCGAGCCCCTGCAACGACGCGAGCGGACGGCTGCCGTAGCGGAATTCGCTGTCGTAGTCGTCCTCGATGATCCAGCAGCCGTGCTGGCGCGCGTATTCGAGCAGCATGCGGCGGCGCGCGAGGCTCATCACCATGCCGAGCGGATACTGGTGCGACGGCGTGACCAGCATCAGCTTCGGCGGCTCGGCGAGATCGTCGGCCGACGGCGCGATTCCTTCGTCGTCCACCGCAATCGGCCGGGTGGTCAGCCCCGACACGTTCAGCACGCTGCGCACGCCCCAGTAGCACGGGTCCTCGGTCCAGATCACGTCGCCCGGATCGGTCAGCACGCGCACCGCGAGGTCGATCGACTGGTGGATCCCCGTGGTGATCACGATCTGCTCGGGCGTGCAGCGCACCGAGCGCGACGTGCGCAGATAGTCGGCCAGCGCCTCGCGCAGCAGCGCGAGGCCGCCGCCCGGCGCGTAGGTCAGCAGATCGGGGCGCAGGCGCCGCCAGTACTTGTTGTGCAGCCGGGTCCAGACACGCGCCGGAAAGCGCGACACGTCGGGCACGCCCGGCATGAACGCGCCGCCCTGGCGCTTCGACACGCCCGCGCCTTCGACGAGCCGCGTGCCGCGCGCCGACAGCCGCCGCGCCGGCGAGGCCGCCACCGCCGGGCTCGCGCCCGCCTCGAGCGGCGCGCCGACGATTTCGTCCGGCGCGCTGTCGGCGACGAACGTGCCGCGCCCCGTCGCCGAATGCACGTAGCCTTCGAGCGCCAGCTGTTCGTACACCTGCGTGACCGTGTTGCGCGCGATGCCCAGCTCGGCCGCGAGCAGCCGCGACGACGGCACGCGCGTGCCGGCCGGCAGCTCGCGCGACAGGATCGCCTGCTGCAGCAGCCGGTGCAGCTGCCGGTAGATGGGCTGCTCGCTGCCGCGCACGAGGCGCTGCGCCAGCCAGTCCGACAACACGCTTGCGCGCATGATTGGCTCCTGAATATTTATTGAAATGGCTCTGATTGCCGGAGCCAAATGTGATTATAGTCGCCTCCATGGGCTGCCAACGCGGCCGATTTTTACCTCACCGGACACAACATCAAGGAGCTGACCGTGAAGAATGCCGACCTGCATGCCCGCAAGAACGCCGCCACCCCGCGCGGCGTCGGCGTGATGTGCGATTTCTACGCCGCCCGCGCCGAAAACGCGGAGCTGTGGGACGTCGAGGGCCGCCGCTTCATCGATTTCGCCGCCGGCATCGCCGTGCTGAACACGGGCCACCGCCACCCGAAGATCGTCAAGGCGATCGCCGACCAGCTGAACTGCTTCACGCACACCGCTTACCAGATCGTCCCGTACGCGTCGTACGTCGAGCTGGCTGAAAAGATCAACGCGCGCGCACCGGGCGACTACCCGAAAAAGACGGCGTTCTTCACGACCGGCGCCGAAGCCGTCGAAAACGCGATCAAGATCGCGCGTGCGGCAACCGGCCGTCCGGGCGTCATCGCGTTCGCCGGCGGGTTCCACGGCCGCACGATGATGGGCATGGCGCTGACCGGCAAGGTCGCACCGTACAAGCTGAACTTCGGTCCGTTCCCGGGCGACGTGTTCCACGCACCGTACCCGAACCCGCTGCACGGCGTGACGACGGCCGACTCGATCAAGGCGATCGAGATGCTGTTCAAGGCCGACATCGATCCGAAGCGCGTCGCCGCGATCATCTTCGAACCGGTCCAGGGCGAAGGCGGCTTCAACCCGGCGCCGGCCGACTTCGTGCGCGCACTGCGCAAGATCTGTAACGAGCACGGCATCATGCTGATCGCCGACGAAGTGCAGACGGGCTTCGCGCGTACCGGCAAGCTGTTCGCGATGCAGCAGTACGACGTGCTGGCCGACCTGATCACGATGGCCAAGAGCCTCGCGGGCGGCATGCCGCTGTCGGGCGTCGTCGGCCGTGCGGACGTGATGGACGCGGCAGCGCCCGGCGGCCTCGGCGGCACGTACGCGGGCAACCCGCTCGCCGTCGCGTCGGCGCACGCGGTGCTCGACATCATCGACGAAGAGAAGCTGTGCGAACGCGCGACGCAACTGGGCGACGCGCTGAAGGCGAAGCTGAACGCGCTGCGCGCCGACATCGCACCGATCGCCGACGTGCGCGGTCCGGGCGCGATGGTCGCGGTCGAGTTCGTGAACCCGGCCACGGGCGAGCCCGACGCCGACTTCACGAAGCGCGTGCAGGCGCGTGCGCTCGAGCGCGGTCTGCTGCTGCTCGTGTGCGGCGTGTACTCGAACGTCGTGCGCTTCCTGTTCCCGCTGACGATTCCGCAGGCCGTGTTCGACGAAGCGCTCACGATCCTCGAGGAAGTGCTGAAGGAAACGGTCGGCGTACCGGCCTGAGTTCCCGTCAACCGAATGCGCCGCTGCCGTCGTACCGACGGCAGCGGCCGTTTCATCTTCAACGCAGGCTATTCAATATGAGCACGGAAAACCTGGCACTGAAAGATCCGTCGCTGTTGCGCCAGCAGGCGTACATCAACGGCGAATGGCAATCCGCGGCGAACGGCGAGTCGTTCGAGGTCCGCAATCCGGCCACCGGCGGCCTGCTCGGCACCGTGCCGGCGATGGGCGCGGCCGAGACGCGTCAGGCGATCGACGCCGCCAACGCCGCCTGGCCGGCGTGGCGCAAGAAGACCGCGAAGGAACGCGCGGCGATCCTGCGCAAGTGGCACGACCTGATGATGGAGAACGCCGACGATCTCGCGCTGATCCTGACGACCGAACAGGGCAAGTCGCTGGCCGAAGCGAAGGGTGAGATCGGCTACGCGGCGTCGTTCCTCGAGTGGTTCGCCGAGGAAGGCAAGCGCGTGTACGGCGACACGATCCCGACGCCGGCGAGCGACAAGCGCATCGTCGTGACGAAGGAAGCGATCGGCGTGTGCGCGGCGATCACGCCGTGGAACTTCCCGGCGGCGATGATCACGCGCAAGGTCGGCCCGGCGCTCGCCGCAGGTTGCCCGATCGTCGTGAAGCCGGCCGAGGCGACGCCGTTCTCGGCGCTCGCGATGGCCGTGCTGGCCGAGCGCGCGGGCGTGCCGGCCGGCGTGTTCAGCGTGGTCACCGGCGACCCGAAGGCGATCGGCGGCGAACTGACGTCGAACCCGATCGTGCGCAAGCTGTCGTTCACCGGCTCGACGCCGGTCGGCCGCCTGCTGATGTCGCAATGCGCGGCGACGGTCAAGAAAGTGTCGCTCGAGCTCGGCGGCAACGCGCCGTTCATCGTGTTCGACGATGCCGATCTCGACGCGGCCGTGCAGGGCGCGATCGCATCGAAGTACCGCAACAGCGGCCAGACCTGCGTCTGCACGAACCGCTTCTACGTGCACGAAGCCGTGTACGACGCGTTCGCGCAGAAGCTCGCGGCGGCGGTCGGCCAGCTGAAGGTCGGGCGCGGCACGGAGCCGGGCGTCACGCAGGGGCCGCTGATCAACGAAGCGGCCGTGCTGAAGGTCGAGGCGCACATCGAGGACGCGCTCGCGAAGGGCGCCACCGTCGTCACGGGCGGCAAGCGCCATGCGCTCGGCCACGGCTTCTTCGAGCCGACCGTGCTGACCGGCGTCACGCCGGCGATGAAGGTCGCGAAGGAAGAAACCTTCGGGCCGCTCGCGCCGCTGTTCAAGTTCGGCAGCGACGACGAGGTGATCCGCCTCGCGAACGACACCGAATTCGGCCTGGCCGCGTACTTCTACAGCCGTGACATCGGCCGCGTGTGGAAGGTCGCCGAGGCGCTCGAATACGGGATGGTCGGCGTGAACACGGGCCTCATCTCGAACGAGGTCGCGCCGTTCGGCGGCGTCAAGCAGTCGGGCCTCGGCCGCGAAGGCTCGCACTACGGCATCGACGACTACGTGGTCATCAAGTACCTCTGCCTGGCCGTCTGACGGTTCGGGCCTGTCGCGCAAGCGGCAGGCCCTGACCGCCCGGCCGGAACCGGGCGGTCACGACGCGGGCCGGCGTCCCCTCTCCGCCGTGCCCGCGTCACCTCCTCGTGCGCGCCTGCGCGCTCAACGAAACACGTTCACCGCATCCACCAGCCGCGTCGCCTGCTGCTTCAGGCTCTCCGACGCCGCCGCGCTCTGCTCCACCAGCGCCGCGTTCTGCTGCGTGATGTTGTCCAGATGCACGACCGCCTGATCGACCTGCGCGACGCCCGTGCTTTGCTCGGCCGTCGACGAGCTGATCTCCGCGATCAGGTCCGACACGCGTTTGACCTGCGCGACGATGTCCTCCATCGTCTTGCCCGCGCCGTCGACGATGCGCGAGCCCGACTCCACCCGCTCGACGCTCGCGCCGATCAGCGCCTTGATCTCCTTCGCCGCGTTCGCGCTGCGCTGCGCAAGCGCGCGCACCTCGCCCGCGACGACCGCGAAGCCGCGGCCCTGATCGCCGGCACGCGCCGCTTCGACCGCCGCGTTCAGCGCGAGGATGTTGGTCTGGAACGCGATCCCGTCGATCACGCCGATGATGTCGGCGATCTTGTGCGAACTCGCGGTGATGTCGTTCATCGTCGCGACCACTTCGTTGACCGCCTGCCCGCCGCGCATGGCCGCCTCGCTCGCCGACACCGACAGCTGGTTGGCCTGCAGCGCCGTCTCCGCGTTGCTCGACACGGTGGCCGTCATCTCGGCCATCGACGCGGCCGTCTGCTGGACGCTGGTCGACGCCTGTTCGGTGCGCGCGCTCAAGTCGTTGTTGCCCTGCGCGATCTCGTTGCTCGCGCGCTGCACGTTGTGCACCTGCTCGCTGACGTCGTCCACCAGCCAGCGGAACATCAGCCCGAGCTGGTTGATCGTGCGCAGCGTCATGCCGATCTCGTCGACGCGGTTCATCGCCACGCCGCTACGGCTCTCGCCGGTCGCCACCCGCAGCGCCTGGTCGCGCAACTGGATCAGTGGACGCGCGATCTGCGCGTCGAGCCACAGCCCGGCGATCAGCGACGCGCCGGCCGTCACCGCCGCAAACCCGGCCAGCGCGCCGCCGCCGAGGCCGCACGCCCAGCCGGCGCCGACCACGACGGGCGCCAGCACGCCGAGCGTCGCATGCAGCCGCGCGCGCACCGACATCGTCTGGAACAGCGACGCGACGCGCATCAGCCCGGTGCGCACGACCAGGCCCTTATGGAAGCGGCGACTGCCGGCGTTGCCTTCGCGGAACGCGCGGTACAGCTCGTCGGCGGCCGCGATCTCGTCGCGCGACGCCTTCGTGCGCACCGACATGTAGCCGGTCGCCTGGCCGTTGCGCATCACCGGCACCGTATTCGAACGCACCCAGTAGTGATCGCCGTTCTTGCGGCGGTTCTTCACGAGCGCCGTCCATGGCTCGCCGTTCTTCAGCGTCGCCCACATGTCGGCGAATGCCTCCTTCGGCATGTCCGGATGGCGCACGACGTTGTGCGGCTGACCTTCGATTTCTTCCGGAGAAAATCCGCTGACCTGAATGAACGCCGCGTTCGCGTACTGGATGTAGCTGTTGGCGTCGGTGGTCGACATCAGCGTCGCGTCATCGGGAAACTCGAATTCGCGTTGCGTGACAGGCTGGTTATTGCGCATGGTATGAGGTTCCTGGTGGCGGATCTTGCGTCCGCTCGTGAATAGGATCGAGGCCGGATGCAGCGCGCTCGCGCCGCATTCGGTCAATCAGACTCCTGCGCTTTCGGCAAATCTGGCGAAAACCTTATGCCGCCCAAGGGTAAATTCGCATTAATTCCGCTTCACGCGCCTTTGCCGAATCCTTGATTCATACGTAAATCGAAAAATTCGTCAGGCAAATCGTTCGGAGCCCAATCATCCGATTATTCGATAATCGCCGGTCACGCGAATCGACGAATCGATTCGATATCCAGAATGCGAATCTCTCTCATTTTTTGCACTGGATCGAATCGCATGACCGCGGCCTGAGCGGGCCGACGGCCATACGATGCACATGCACCGGCAAGCGCGCCTGCGCGATCAGCGGAACACGTTCACCGCGTCGACCAGCCGCATCGCCTGCTGCTTCAGGCTCTCCGACGCCGCCGCGCTCTGCTCCACCAGTGCCGCGTTCTGCTGCGTGATGTTGTCCAGATGCACGACCGCCTGATCGACCTGCGCGACGCCCGTGCTTTGCTCGGCCGTCGACGAGCTGATCTCCGCGATCAGATCCGACACGCGTTTGACCTGCGCGACGATGTCTTCCATCGTCTTGCCCGCGCCGTCGACGATGCGCGAGCCCGACTCGACGCGCTCGACGCTCGCGCCGATCAGCGTCTTGATTTCCTTCGCCGCGTTCGCGCTGCGCTGCGCAAGCGCGCGCACCTCGCCCGCCACCACCGCGAAGCCGCGCCCCTGCTCGCCGGCGCGCGCCGCTTCGACGGCCGCGTTCAGCGCGAGGATGTTGGTCTGGAAGGCGATCCCGTCGATCACGCCGATGATGTCGGCGATCTTGCGCGAACTCGCGGTAATGTCGTTCATCGTCATGACGACTTCGCTGACCGCTTGCCCGCCGCGCTCGGCCGCCTCGCTCGCCGACACCGACAGCTGGTTCGCCTGCAGCGCCGTCTCCGCGTTGCTCGACACGGTGGCCGTCATCTCGGCCATCGACGCGGCGGTCTCCTGCACGCTCGACGCGGCCTGCTCGGTGCGTGCGCTCAAGTCGTTGTTGCCTTGCGCGATCTCGTTGCTCGCGCGCTGTACGTTGTGGACCTGCTCGCTGACGTCGTCGACCAGCCAGCGGAACATCAGCCCCAACTGGTTGATCGTGCGCAGCGTCATGCCGATCTCGTCGACGCGGTTCATCGCCACGCCGCGGCGGCTTGCGCCGGTCGCGACGTTCAGCGCCTGATCGTGCAGCCGCTTCAGCGGCTGCACGATCTGCGCATCGAGCCACAGCCCGGCGGCCACCGACGCGCCGGCCGTCACGGCCGTAAGCGCCGCCAGCGCGCCGCCGCCGAGCCCGCACGCCCAGCCCGTGCCGATCACGACCGGCGCCAGCACGGCCAACGCCGAGTGAACGCGCGCGCGCACCGACATCGTTTGCGGCAGCGAGACGATGCGCATCAGCCCGGTGCGCACGACCAGGCCCTTATGGAAACGGCGGCTGCCGGCCTTGCCTTCGCGGAATGCGCGATACAGCGCCTCGGTGCCCGCGATCTCGTCGCGCGGCGCCTTCGTGCGCACCGACATGTAGCCGTGCGGCGCGCCGTTGCGCATCACCGGCACCGCGTTCGCGCGCACCCAATAGTGGTCGCCGTTGTTGCGGCGATTCTTGACGAGCGCCGTCCACGGCTCGCCGTTCTTCAGCGTCGCCCACATGTCGGCGAATGCCTCCTTCGGCATGTCCGGATGGCGCACGATGTTGTGCGGCTGGCCGACGAGTTCGTCGGTGGAGAAACCGCTCACATACGCAAACGTTGTGTTCGCATATGTGATGATGCTGTCGGCATCGGTCGTCGACATCAGCGTGACGTCGTCGGGGAAATCGAATTCTTGTTGGGTGACGGGCTGGTTGTTGCGCATGGAGGGCTCCGAAGAGCGGGTCCGGATTGGGGGCCCGCGCGGGCGCGGAATCGCGCTCAGTAGCCGGAAAACGGTTGATCGCTTTACGACGGTATCGTCCCCTGCTGACGGCAACTAGCGGCAAAACCTTAGGCCTGATCGACACAAAATATCGAATTCGACGCTAAATATGATTTCAATCAAACAATCTGGAAATAACCGGCGCCGAGGCGATGCCTGAACGGTGTGCACGCAGCGCCGTCAATGCAGCGGTCCCATCGACCATTGCAAACCGCAAAACGATGCGGACGTGCGCGCAGCGCTCGACGCGAACCTGGAGAACGACCGTGCAGCACACGGAGCAACAAGCGGCCACGCCGAAGATCCTCGTCAGCATGTGCCTGCTCGGGCATCCCGTCCGCTACGACGGCGCAGCCAAGCGCAGCGCGCATGACGCGCTCGCGCGCTGGCAGCGCGACGGGCGGCTGGTGCTCGTCTGCCCGGAGCTCGCCGGCGGGCTGGGCGTGCCGCGGCCGCCCGCCGAGATCGCCGACGGCGCATCGGGCCAGCGCGTGCTCGCCGGCGCCGCACGGATCGTCGACGTGCATGGGACCGATCTGACCGCGCAGTTCGTCTGCGGCGCACAAGCCGCGCTCGCGCTGGCCCGCGCGCACGATTGCCGCTTCGCGCTGCTCGCGGACGGCAGTCCGTCGTGCGGCAGCCGCTTCATTCATGACGGGAATTTTGCGGGGCGTCGGCATCCGGGCGCCGGCGTGACGGCGGCCTTGCTGCGCGCGCATGGCGTCGAGGTATTCGCGGACACCGAGATCGACGCGCTCGCCGCGCGCATCGCGCAGCATTCGCCGGCCGAATGACGATGTGGCCGGCACGCGCGCGTCGTGCCGGCCACATCGTCGAGGAAAGGCTACGCGCGCGGCGGGCCGCGCCGCGCCGCATTGCGCGCTTAGACGCGCTCGATCGCGATCGCGATGCCCTGGCCGACGCCGATGCACATCGTGCACAGCGCGAAGCGGCCGTTGGTGCGATGCAGCTGGTACATCGCGGTCGTCACGAGGCGCGCGCCCGATGCGCCGAGCGGATGGCCGAGCGCGATCGCGCCGCCGTTCGGATTCACGCGCGGATCGTCGTCGGCGACGCCGAGCATGCGCAGCACCGCGAGCCCCTGCGACGCGAACGCCTCGTTCAGCTCGATCACGTCGAACTGGCCGATCGTCATCCCGAGCCGCGCGAGCAGCTTCTGCGTGGCGGGCGCCGGGCCGATGCCCATCACGCGCGGCGCCACGCCGGCCGTCGCGATGCCGAGCACGCGGGCGCGCGGCGTCAGCCCGAAGCGCTTCGCGCTCGCTTCGTTGGCGAGCAGCAGCGCGGCCGCGCCGTCGTTGACGCCCGACGCGTTGCCGGCCGTCACCGAGCCGTCGGGACGCACGACGCCCTTCAGCTTGGCGAGCACGTCGAGCGACGTTTCGCGCGGATGCTCGTCGCGCGAAAACACGACCGGATCGCCCTTCTTCTGCGGAATCGTCACCGGGACGATTTCCGCGGCGAGCGTGCCGTCCTGCTGCGCACGCGCGGCCTTCTGCTGGCTGCGCAGCGCGAACAGATCCTGGTCGGCGCGGCTGACGTTGTAATCGACCGCGACGTTCTCGGCCGTCTCCGGCATCGAATCGACACCGTGCAGCTGCTTCATCAGCGGATTGACGAAGCGCCACCCGATCGTCGTGTCGTAGATGTCGGCCTGGCGCGCGAACGCGCTGGCGGCCTTGCCCATCACGAACGGCGCACGCGTCATGCTTTCGACGCCGCCCGCTACCATCAGCGCGGCCTCGCCCGACTTGATCGCGCGCGCGGCCACGCCGACCGCGTCCATGCCCGATCCGCACAGCCGGTTGATCGTCGAACCGGGCACGCCGTCGGGCAGGCCGGCCAGCAGCGCCGACATGCGCGCGACGTTGCGGTTGTCCTCGCCGGCCTGGTTCGCGCAGCCGTAGATCACGTCGTCGAGCGCCGTCCAGTCGACGTCGCGGTTGCGCTCGACGAGCGCCTTCAGCGGCACCGCGCCGAGGTCGTCGGCACGCACGCCCGACAGCGCGCCGCCGTAACGGCCGATCGGGGTACGGATCGCATCACACAAAAAAGCTTCGGTCATCGGTGTCTCCGGTCTCATGCAACGCTGGGAAATAACTGCAACGCGCCCCTTGCCTTGCCCGCCGGGATGCGCTTAAATGTTCTTTATACGAACATAAGATCGTGTATCGAACGATTTCCGCATCATAGGGAGTGCGGGGATGCGCTGTCAAGCGCGCGCGCCGCGGTGCGGTTGGCGTGCCGGGCCCCATGCGCTATCTTCTCGGCTGCACGACAATCCGACCGTTCATGACCACCGAAGACATCCAGACGAAACCCGGCGACTCCTATGTGCAGTCGTTTGCGCGCGGCCTCGCGGTGATCCGCGCCTTCGATGCGCAGCGCCCCGAGCAGACGCTCACCGAGGTCGCGGCGGCCGCCGGGCTCACGCGCGCGGGCGCGCGCCGCATCCTGCTGACGCTGCAGACGCTCGGTTACGTCGAGGCCGACGGCCGGCTGTTCCGGCTCACGCCGAAGATCCTCGAGCTAGGCTTCGCGTACCTGACGTCGATGCCGTTCTGGAATCTCGCCGATCCGGTGATGGAGCAGTTGTCCGCACAGATCCACGAGAGCTGCTCGGCAGCGGTGCTCGATCGCACCGAGATCGTCTACGTGCTGCGCGTGCCGACCCACAAGATCATGACCATCAACCTGTCGATCGGCAGCCGCCTGCCCGCGTACTGCACGTCGATGGGCCGCGTGCTGTTGTCCGCGCTCGACGATGCGACGCTCGACGACACGCTCGCGCAGAGCAACATTCGCGCGCACACGCCGCGCACACTCACCGACCTCGGCGAACTGAAGGCCGCGATCGCGCAGGTGCGCCAGCAGGGCTGGGCCGTGGTCGACCAGGAGCTCGAGGTCGGGCTGATGTCGATTTCCGCGCCGATCCGCAACCGCCGCGGGCAGGTGATCGCCGCGATGAACATCAGCGGCAACGCGCAGCGGCATACCGCGAAGCAGATGGTGAAGGAGTTTCTGGGGCCGCTGCAGCAGGCGGCGCAGACGGTGTCGGAACTCGTCGCGAGGCGCGGTTAGACGCAATGCGCGCACCTCACGCGCGATGCCGTCCGAACCGAAGACCATCGCACGACATGGCGCGACATCGCGCGGCCCGAGCGGCCGCGCGCCGCCTCAGTCCATCGACTCGCGCGCGGTTTCGCGCAGCATCGCGACCGCGATCAGCGACAGCACCACACAAGCGGCCACATAGCCGGCCGGCGCGAGCTTGCTGCCGGTCGTCTTCACGAGCCAGGTCGCGACCAGTTGCGCGGTGCCGCCGAAAATCGTCACCGCCAGCGCATACGCGATCGAAATGCCGGTCGCACGCACATGGCGCGGCAGCGATTCGCACATCAGCGCCATTTCCGATGCCGAGCCCAGCGAATAGAACAGCAGCATCAGCGCGGTCAGCGGCAGGATCACCGACAGCGTCGGATGGTGGTTCATCAGCCAGAACGCGGGGAACAGCTGCAGCACCAGCACGCCGCGCCCGACGAAGATCGGCATGCGCCGGCTGCCGAGGCGGTCCGACAGCCAACCGAACAGCGGGCACGTGACGAGCATCACGCAGCCCGACGCGACGCCGACGAACATCGACAGCTTCATCGGCACGCCGAGCGTATGGATCGCATAGGTCGGCATGTAGAAGGTCAGGATGTAGGTCGACACCGTGCCGCCCATCACCGTCAGCATCAGTAGCAGCACCGTGCGCGCGTGCTTCGAGAACAGCTCGCGCAGCACGCCGCGCTCGATCGCGTGGTGGTGGTCGCCCGGCGCGTCGTCGGCGAGGCGGCGGCGCAGGTACATCCCCACCGGCGCGATCAGCAAGCCGGCGAAGAACGGCAGACGCCAGCCCCAGCCTTCGAGCGCGTCCTTCGTCAGCGTGTTCGACAGCAGCGCCGCGAAGCCCGAGCCCATCAGCGCCGCGCCGCCTTGCGTCGCGAGCTGCCAGCTGGCGCGAAACGCGCGGCGCGACGTGCCGCCGTGCTCGATCAGCGTCGAGGTCGCCGCGCCGAACTCGCCGCCCTGCGAGAAGCCCTGCATCAGCCGCGCGACGACGATCAGCAGCGGCGCGGCGACGCCGGCCTGCGCGTAGGTCGGCGCGATCGCGATCAGGCCGGTGCCGAGCGCCATCAGCATGATCGTCAGGTTCAGTGCGGCCTTACGGCCCTTGCGGTCCGCATAGACGCCGAGCACGACGCTGCCCAGCGGCCGCGTGAAGAAGCCGGCGGCGAACGTCGCGACCGACAGCAGCAGCGACGTGGTCGGATCGCTCGACGGGAAGAACAGCCTGCCGATCAGCACCGCGAAGAAGCCGTACACGGTGAAGTCGAAGAATTCGAGCCAGTTGCCGATCACCGCCGCCGCGATCGCGCCGCGCTGCGTGACGGCCGGTGCATCGTGCGTGTGGACCGCGGCGGCGCCGGCCGCTCCGGCGTGCAGCGCGAGAGGATCTTTCTGCATCGTTCAATCTCCTGACAATGCGGCCGAAAGCGCCGCGCGGCCACCGCGGCCGGGATCACTGCGCGAGGTAACGCTCGACGAGGCGCGTCCAGAAGGCCGCGCCGATCGGCAGGTTGCGATCGTTGAAGTCGTACTTCGGGTTGTGCACCATGCAGCCGTCTTCGCCTTCGCCGTTGCCGAGCCGCACGAACGAGCCCGGCCGCTGCTGCAGCATGAACGCGAAGTCCTCGCTGCCCATCAGCAGGTCGGCCTGCTCGACGACGTGCGCGTCGCCGACCAGCTCGCGCGCGACCTGCGCCGCGAAGTCCGTTTCGGCGTCCGTATTGACGACGACCGGATAGCCTTCGATGTACTCGACGTCGGCCGTCGCGCCGTAGCTCGCCGCCTGCGTCTCGGCCAGCTCGACGATGCGGCGCTTGAGCAGCGCGCGCACGTCGGGGCTGAACGAACGCACGCTCAGTTCGAGCCGCGCGCCGCTCGGAATCACGTTGTTGGCGGTGCCCGCGTGCATCGAGCCGACCGTGACGACCGCCGGCTGCGACGGATCGACGTTGCGCGCGACGATCGTCTGCAGCGCCATCACGATGCTCGCCGCGACCACCACCGGGTCGACCGTCAGATGCGGGCGCGCCGCATGGCCGCCGACGCCCTCGATCTTGATGATCGCCTTGTCGCCGGCCGACATGAACGGGCCGCGCCGCGTGAGGAACACGCCGGGCGCCGCGCCCGGATGGTTGTGCATGCCGAACACCGCATCGCACGGAAAGCGCTCGAACAGGCCGTCGTCGATCATCTTCTTCGCGCCGCTGTCGACGCCGTGCTCCTCCGCCGGCTGGAAATACAGATGCACCGTGCCGCGGAAGTTGCGCGTCTTCGCGAGCTGCTGCGCGGCGCCGAGCAGCATCGTCGTGTGGCCGTCGTGGCCGCATGCGTGCATCTTGCCGTGCGTGCCGCTCGCATACGGCAGGCCGGTGGCCTCGACGATCGGCAGCGCGTCCATGTCCGCGCGGATGCCGATGCTGCGCGCGCCGTCGCCGACGCGCAGCGTGCCGACCACACCCGTCCCGCCGACGCCGCGCGTCACTTGCCAGCCCCACTGCTCGAGCTTGTGCGCGACCAGCGCGGCCGTCTCGTGCTCCTCGTAAGCAAGCTCGGGATGATGGTGGATGTGATGGCGGATCTCGCGCAGCGCGGCGGCTGCGGGCATCAGGTCGTCGATTTCGGTGAAGCGGACATCGGTGGTCATCAAGCGGGCTCCTGCTGAGCGTCTGCGTGTCAGCCCGCACGCGGCGAGCGGCATGCGGGAAAGCGAGCCACTATAACGAGCCGATATCGGTTCAATAAGATGCGGAATTTTTCACCCCGATAAAGTTTATTAATCAGGGTAAACACGGCTCTCGGCGGCCGACACGTGCACGCCGTTGACGCCGCGGCCCAACGGTTTATCGTTCACGTTCCGGCCGGCGGCACGCGCAGCGCGCCCGACCGCGCCACTATCAAGGAGACCCCATGACCGCTGCCGACCACGCGCCCATCAGCCGCTTCCCCGTGCCTGCGCTCGACGATCTGCCCGACGACATTCGCGCACGCATCGCCGCCGTTCAGGAGAAGTCGGGCTTCATCCCGAACGTGTTCGTCACGCTCGCGCATCGCCCGGACGAGTTTCGCGCGTTCTTCGCGTACCACGACGCACTGATGGACAAGCCCGGCAATCTCACCAAGGCCGACCGGGAGATGATCGTCGTCGCGACCAGCAGCGCGAACCAGTGCCAGTATTGCGTGATCGCGCACGGCGCGATCCTGCGCATCCGCGCGAAGGATCCGCTGATCGCCGACCAGATCGCGACGAACTACCGCAAGGCCGACATCACCGCGCGGCAGAAGGCGATGCTCGACTTCGCGATGAAGGTCTCGCAGGCCGCGCATGAAGTGGGCGAAGCGGACTTCGACACGCTGAAGTCGCACGGCTTCAGCGACGACGACGCGTGGGACATCGCGGCGATCGCCGGGTTCTTCGGCATGTCGAACCGCCTCGCGAACGTGACCAACATGCGCCCGAACGCGCAGTTCTACGCTCTCGGGCGTTGACGGCGCGGGCCGTCGCGGGCGCAGCCTGCCTCGTGCTGCCGCGCCGTTCGCCGTATGCGCCGGCCGGCAGCGGCGCAGCCGCGGGCCGTTGGTCGAGCCGACGCGTGCTGCGCCGTCCGGTTCGCCGCACGCGTCATGTCGGCAGCGGCGCAGCCGCAGGACGCGCGGCCGAAACCGGCGCTTGCCCGCCTACCCGACCTGCTTCAACGTGTGCAGCCCCTCTGGCAGCTTCGCGTCGGGGAACATCGTCGACAACGTCGTATCGCGCCACCGCGCCGCCTCCTGTGCGCGCTGTGTTTCGGCCTGTTCGCAGACGAACAGCGCGTCGGCGCCGAGCAGCAGGCGCAACGGCACGTCGTCGCGGCGCGACAACTCGACGATCAGCGCCGCGATCCGGGCCGGGTCGCCGACTTCGCGGCCGCCATACGAGCCCAGCATGTCCAGCATTTTCCCGACCGACGGCTGATAGTCGGGCAGCAGCGCGTCGACTTCACGCTTCGCCTGCGCGGCCCACTCGGTTCGCATCCCGCCCGGCTCCAGCGTGCACACGCGCACGCCGAACGGCGCAACTTCCTTCGCGAGCACATCGCTGAACCCGCCGACCGCCCACTTCGCGGCCTGATACGCCGAGAGGCCCGGCGTGGCCGTCCGGCCGCCGACCGACGATACCTGGAAGATGTGGCCCGAGCGCTGCGCGCGCATCGTCGGCAGCACCGCGCGCGTGAGGTTGATCACGCCGAACAGGTTCGTGTCGATCTGGTCGCGAAACCGCTCGGCGCTCATCTGCTCGAACGGCGCCGTATGGCCGTAGCCCGCGTTGTTCACCAGCACGTCGATACGACCGAACGCGTCGCGCGCGACAGCGGCCGCATGCGCGGCTGCGGCTTCGTCCGTCACGTCGAGCTCGACCGTTCGCAAGCGGTCGCCGTAACGTTCCGCCAAATCGGCCAGCCGCGCGGGATCGCGCACTCCGGCCACCAACCGATCGCCCGCCGCCAGCACCGCTTCCGCGATCGAGCGCCCCAGGCCGCGCGCGGCCCCGGTCACAATCCACACCTTCGACATATTCGACTCCCGTCCAACGTTGAACCGTTCACAATGAATGATTACTCACTCATTAATATCGACGCTACATCGGGCGCTTGCATCCTGTATCACGCTGCGTGAGCCCGTGTTCGTCACCGCGGCGGCGTCCGGTCCGAACCGAACCGGCCGCGCCGTATTGCTTCACCCGCAGGTTGCGCACGCCGATCCGGCGCGCCGCGCGAGCGCTCACACCGCGTGCAATACCGCCCAGAGCGCGCGAAACCCGGCCTCCCGGTACGCATCGGCCGCGGCCGGCTCGCGCGCAATCGACTCCATCGCCGTCTCGGCGATGGCCGTAAACAACGACGCGCGAAACGCATGCGCATGCTCGGCCTGCAGGCCGCCCGACGCGGCGGCGTGCTCGTGCAACAGCGCATGCACCGCGCCGAAGCCTTCGGCGCCGGCCGCACGATGAGCGTCGTCGATACGTCCGCTCACGATCAACTGCTGCAGCGCGCGCCGCCCGTCCGGGTTCGCGACGCCCCACGACACATAGCCGTTCCAGGCATGCCGCATCGCCTGCTCGGCCGGCGCCTGCTCCGGAAAGCCGGTCATCATCGCGTCGCGCATGCCGGCCTTCAGGTCGAGATACAGCGCGTTCAGCAACGCATCCTTGCTGTCGAAATAGGTGAACACCGTGCCTTCCGCGACGCCGGCGAGCCGGGCGATGCGCGCCGTCGTCGCACTCGCGCCGTCCTCCGCGAGCGCGCGCGCCGCGGCGGCAAGGATGGCCTCCTGTTTGTCGGGACTGCGGGGACGGGCCACGTTCGGATCCTTTAATGAGTGAGCACTCAATCATAATCAAGACGACGAATGAAACGCAAGCGCTGTTACAAGCGCGCCCACTGCAGACATCCCGCAGCAAAAACGTGCACTATTAGCGTTTCCACGTATCGGCGTGCCAACCCACCGGCGCCGGTGCTTCGATGTCCGTTCCAACGCTCACCCGTTTCAGACCGCGAATCCTCCATGACGAACAAGCCCAACCAGACCGAAGCCGAGCAGCCCGTCGACATGATCATCTTCGGCGGCGGCGGCGACCTGGCCGCCCGCAAACTGCTGCCCGCGCTCTACATGGCGCATCTGCACTGCAACCTGCCGCCGGACACGCGCATCATCGCGGTCGGCCGCCGCGACTGGGGCATCGACGGCTACCGCCAGTTCATGGACGAGCAGTCGCGCCCGTTCATCGACGCGAAGGCGTTCGACGCCGATGCCTGGGCGCGTTTCCTCGACCTCTTCAAGTACGTGCTGATCGACGTGAACGCGCCGCAGGACTACGCGCGGCTCGGCGAAGCGGCGCGTAGCGACGCGATCCGCGTGTTCTACCTGTCGACGTCGCCGGAGCTGTTCACGACGATCTGCGACAACCTGTCGGCCGCGCATCTGGTCGATGCGCGCTCGCGCGTCGTCCTCGAAAAGCCGCTCGGCCACGACCTCGCATCGGCGCAGGCGATCAACGATGCGGTCGGCAAGCATTTCGCGGAATCGCAGATCTACCGGATCGACCATTACCTCGGCAAGGAGACGGTGCAGAACCTGATGGTGCTGCGCTTCGGCAATCCGATCTTCGGGCCGCTGTGGCAGGCGCCGAGCATCCGCAGCGTGCAGATCACGGTCGCGGAAACGGTCGGTGTGGGCAGCCGCGCGGGCTTCTACGACCACACCGGCGCGCTGCGCGACATGGTGCAGAACCACCTGCTGCAGCTGCTGTGCATCGTCGCGATGGAGCCGCCCGTGTCGCTCGACCCGGACGCGGTGCGTGACGAGAAGCTCAAGGTGCTGCGCTCGCTGCGGCCGATGGCGCTGTCGGACGTCGCGCGCGACACGGTGCGCGGCCAGTACACGGCCGGCGCCGTCGACGGCCAGCCGGTCAAGGGCTATCTCGAGGAAGACAACGTGCCGGCCGACAGCCACGCCGAGACGTTCGTGGCGCTGCGCGCGTACGTCAACAACTGGCGCTGGGCGAACGTGCCGTTCTTCCTGCGCACCGGCAAGCGGCTGCAGCGCCGCCAGTCGGAGATCGTGATCGAATTCGCGGACATGCCGTTCTCGATCATCCCGAGCGGCCCGCGCCACTACAGCAACCGCCTCGTGATCCAGCTGCAGCCGGAGGAATCGATCCAGCTGCAGATGCTCGCGAAGGAACCGGGCAGCGGAATGAAGATGGTGCCCGTGAGCCTGAACCTCGACCTGCAGCAGGCGATTCCGGAACGGCGCGCGGAAGCATACGAGCGGCTGCTGATCGACGTGATCCGCGGCCGCCTCACGCACTTCATGCGCCGCGACGAGCTCGAAGCCGCGTGGTCGTGGGTCGAGCCCATCCTCGACGGCTGGAAGCAGCTCGGCGACCGCCCGCGCCTCTATACGGCCGGCACGTTCGGGCCGGCCGCGTCGTCGGCGCTGCTCGCGCGCGACAACATGTCGTGGTCCGAAGAGGCGTAAGCCGCCCGCCGGCAGGCCCGCCGCGCACGCGCGCGGCGCGCCGTCACAGCGGCCCCATCCAGGCGGCCTTGCGCCGCGCCGGCGCTTCGCTGCCGGTGCCGCTGCCGCCGCGCAGCGCATCGATCAGGTAATCGACGAACGACGCGATCCGCGACGAAATCGCGGTGTTGCGGTAATACACCGCATTGATCGGCTGGTCGACGTCGAGCGTGTGGCGCGTCAGCACCTGCACGAGCCGCCCGGCCTCGCGATCCTGCGCGGTCATGAAGTCCGACAGGCAGACGATGCCCGCGCCGTCGAGCGCGAGCTGTCGCAGCGTCTCGCCGCTCGACGACCAGATCGCCGGCTCGATGCGGGTCGGCTCGCCGTCCGCGCCGAGGATCGGCCACACGTTCAGCGATTCCGGCTGCGTGAAGCCGAGCAGCGTGTGCTTGCGCAGCTCGTCGGCCTTGCGCGGCTGCCCATGCGCGTCGAGGTACGCGGGGCTCGCGAGCATCCGCAGCCGGCTGTTGCCGATGCGCCGGCTGTGCAGCGTCGAATCCTTGAGCCGGCCGATCCGGATCGCGACGTCGGTGCGCCGCTCGAGCAGGTCGATGATCCCCTCGTTGCTGTTCAACTCCAGTTCGACCTTCGGAAAGCGTTCGCGGTAGCCGCGCACGAGCGGCACGATCACGTGCAGCATGAACGGCGTCGCCGCGTCGACGCGTAAGCGCCCCGACGGCATCTCGCGCCGCGCGAGCATCTGCTCCTCGGCATTCTCGACGGACTCGATGATCGCGCGCGCGTCCTGCAGGAACGCCCGCCCTTCCTCGGTGAGTTCGAGCCGGCGCGTGGTCCGGCGCAGCAGCGTGGTCTTGAGCTTCTCCTCGAGCCGCGCGAGCGTACGGCTCGCGGCCGACACGGTCAGGTCGAGCCGCTGCGCGGCAGCGGTGATCGAGCCGGTATCGACCACGGCAGCAAAGGCCTGGAGTTCGTCGAGCGTGATCTTCATTATTGATCTCAAATCAAAACAATTTGGTTTATAGACGAGTTTTTCCGCAAAAGTAAAGCCGGCACACTGCGATCCGTCCTCACCGGAACCAGGATCCCGTCATGCCACTCGCCCTACTTGCGCTGACCATCAGCGCGTTTGCCATCGGCACCACCGAGTTCGTGATCGTCGGGCTGATCCCGACCATCGGCGCCGATCTCGGCGTCAGCCTGCCGTCGGCCGGCCTGCTCGTCAGCCTCTATGCCTTGAGCGTCGCGATCGGCGCGCCGCTGCTCACCGCGCTCACCGCCCGCGTGCCGCGCAAGACGCTGCTCGCCGCGCTGATGGCGCTGTTCACGATCGGCAATCTCGTCGCGTGGCAGGCGCCCGGCTACGAATCGCTGATCGTCGCGCGCATCCTCACCGGCCTCGCGCACGGCGTGTTCTTCTCGGTCGGCTCGATCATCGCGACCACGCTGGTGCCGAAGGAGAAGGCCGCCAGCGCGATCGCGACGATGTTCAGCGGGATGACCGTCGCGTTCGTCGCGGGCATTCCGCTCGGCACCTTCATCGGCCAGCACTTCGGCTGGCGCGCGACGTTCCTGATCGTCGCGCTGTTCGGCGTCGTCGCGTTCGCGGGCGCGGTGGCGTTCGTGCCGCGCGGCCTGCCGCAGACGGCGCCCGCGCCGCTCGCCCGCCAGTTCCGCGTGCTCGCGCAGCCGCGCCTGCTGCTCGTCTATGCGATGACGGCGGTCGGCTACGGCGGTTCGCTGATCGCATTCACCTACATGGCGCCGCTGCTCGAACGGATCGCCGGCTTCACGCCGTCGCAGATCAGCCTCGTGCTGGTCGGCTACGGCGTGTCGGTCGCGTTCGGCAACGTGTGGGGCGGCAAGCTCGCCGACCGCGTCGGCCCAGTCGGCGCGCTCAAGCGGATCTTCCTGCTGCTCGCCGCCGTGCTGCTCGCGCTGACCTTCACCGTGCACGTGAAATGGCTCGCGGTGCTGACGATGCTCGCGTGGGGCGCGGTCGCGTTCGGCAACGTGCCGGGCCTGCAGGTGTACGTCGTCAAGCAGGCGCGCCACTTCGCGCCGGACGCCACCGACGTCGCCTCGGGCTTCAACATCGCCGCGTTCAACCTCGGCGTCGCGGGCGGCTCGTCGCTCGGCGGGCTGATCGTCGCGAGCGCCGGCCTCGGCCATACGCCGTGGATCGCCGCGCTGGTCACGCTCGGCGCGTTCGCGCTGACCGCGCTCAGCGGCCGCCTCGACCGCAGCGCCGGGCTGCCGGAACGCACGGCCGAACCCGTCGAACTCGCCCATTGAACGTCACCCTTTTTGCAGGAGCGACCCAGCATGAATGCATCGACCCGACGTCCGCCGTTCGCCGGCAAGACGTTCGAAGTCCGTTACGACGGGCTGACCGCCCTCAACGCCTATGACGCGGACGGCCGCCACATGCGCTACGCGATCACCGACGGCCCGTACGCGGGTGCGACGGGCGAAGTCGAATACACGTGGCAGCCCGTCGCCGCCGACACCTACGCGATCGCGTGGCAGGAAGCCGATCGCGCGACCGTCGTGCACATCGACGATTTCGCGGCCGGCACGTCGCGCACGTTCTTCACCGCGGCGTCGCTCGATTTCCACCGGCTCGACGGCAGCCTGCGCGCGGTCTGAACGGAGACGTCCATCATGTCCACGTCACTTCAAGCGCTCGCCGCCGGCGGCTTCAGCATCGGCATCGAGCTGCCGCTCGACAACGACTGGTCGCCGGCCGGCGACGCGAAGCGCCAGCACGACGGCCGCCGTCCCGGCGTGCCGGATCTGGCCAGGCACGCGGA
This sequence comes from Burkholderia sp. KJ006, assembly GCF_000262695.1. Lineage (NCBI taxonomy): Bacteria > Pseudomonadati > Pseudomonadota > Betaproteobacteria > Burkholderiales > Burkholderiaceae > Burkholderia > Burkholderia sp. KJ006. The sequence goes on from NC_017921.1 coordinate 348,168, forward strand.
ACTCGCACGCCTGGCCGACACGCTCGGCTTCCGCGCGCTCTGGGTGCGCGACGTGCCGGTGTACGACCCGTCGTTCGGCGATGCCGCGCAGGTGTTCGAGGCGTTCTCGTATCTCGGCTACCTCGCGGGCATCACGCGCGACATCCTGCTCGGCACGGCGGCCGTCGTGCTGCCGCTGCGCGAGCCGCTGCTGACGCTCAAATCGGCCGCGACGATCGACGCGCTGAGCGGCGGCCGCCTGCTGCTCGGCGTCGCGAGCGGCGACCGGCCGGTCGAATATCCGCTGTTCGGCCGCGATTTCGCGTCGCGCGGCGCGAATTTCCGCGCACAGATCGCGTTGCTGCGCGACGGCGCGCGCGGCCACCTGCCGCCGGGGCTCGAGGTCCTGCCGCACGTCGCCGCGCCGCTGCCGCTGCTCGTCGCGGGCCTCGCGCAGCAGACGCCCGCGTGGATCGGCGAACACCTGGACGGCTGCCTCGCGTATCCCGGCACGCCGGACGATCACCGGCAGCGCGCCGCGAACTGGCGCGCGGTGGCCGGCAACAAGCCGTACGTGAGCTTCATCCACCTCGATCTCGCCGAGGACCCGCACGAACCGCTGCAGCGCCACCGCTTCGGCGCGCGCGCCGGGCGCATCGCGCTGGCCGAGGAACTCGCGGCGATGCGCGACGCGGGCGTGCAGCACATCGGGCTGCACTTCCGGCGCAATCGCCGGCCGCTCGACGAGACGATGTCCGAGATCGCGACGCACGTGCTGCCCGCGTTCCATGCGCCCGCAACGACCCGCGCCGCATAGCGCCGCACGATCCTTGATCTGAAATCAAATATTTTTGACCTCTGACGGCGTTTATCTCATCAGTTGCACCCGCCAGAATGACCCCATACCGCAACCGTTCCACCTCTTCCAGGAGCACACGATGAGCAAGATTCCCGCCTTCGGCCTCGGCACGTTCCGACTGCAGGGCCAGGTCGTCATCGACTCGGTCCGCAACGGCCTCGAGCTCGGCTATCGCGCGATCGACACCGCGCAGATCTACGGCAACGAAGCGGAAGTCGGCGCGGCGATCGCGGCATCGGGCGTGCGTCGCGAAGACCTGTTCGTCACGACCAAGATCTGGGTCGACAACTACGCGCCCGGCAAGCTCGCGGCGAGCCTCGAGGACAGCCTGCGCAAGCTGCGCACCGACTACGTCGACCTGACACTGATCCACTGGCCGGCGCCCGACAACGGCGTGTCGGTCGACGCGTTCATGACCGCGCTGGCCGACGCGAAGGCGAAAGGCCTCACGCGCGAGATCGGCGTGTCGAACTTCAACATCGCGCTGACGAAGGAAGCGATCGCGGCCGTCGGCAGCGACGCGATCGCGACGAACCAGATCGAGCTGAGCCCGTATCTGCAGAACCGCAAGCTCGTCGAGTTTCTGCAGAGCGAAGGCATCCACGTGACGTCGTACATGACGCTCGCCTACGGCAAGGTGCTCGGCGACCCGGTGCTCGACGCGATCGCGCGACGCCACCGCGCGACGCCGGCGCAGGTCGCGCTCGCGTGGGCGCTGCAGCTCGGCTACTCCGTCATTCCGTCGTCGACCAAGCGCGAGCACCTCGCGAGCAACCTGCTCGCGCAGACGCTGCGCCTCACCGACGAAGACCTCGCGCAGATCGCCACGCTCGAGCGCAACGGCCGCGAAGTGGATCCGGCCGGCCTCGCGCCGCAGTGGGACTGAGCGCGCCCATCCGTCGATCGACCCATCCGCGGCCAGCCGGCCGCGGCACTCAAAGGACACCAGCATGAACCACGACCCGCTGTTCCAACCGCTGCAATTCGGCGCGCTGACGCTGCCGAACCGTATCGTGATGCCGCCGATGACGCGCTCACGCGCGACCCAGCCCGGCGACGAAGCGAACGAACTGATGGCCGAGTATTACGCGCAACGCGCGAGCGCCGGCCTGATCGTCAGCGAAGGCACCTACATCGCGCCGCTCGGCAAGGGCTACGCGTGGACCCCCGGCATTCATACGCGCTCGCAGGTCGCCGGCTGGCGCAAGGTGACCGACGCCGTGCATGCCGCGCACGGCCGCATCTTCGCGCAGCTGTGGCACGTCGGCCGCCTGAGCCACACGAGCCTGCTCGGCGGCGCGCAGCCGGTGTCGTCGTCGCCGATCCAGGCGAAAGGCGTGAACGTGTTCATCGCCGGCGACGACGGCAGCACGCCGGGCTTCGTGCAGGCGTCCGAGCCGCGCGCGCTGACGGTCGCCGAGATCGGCGAGATCGTCGCTCAATACCGCGCCGCCGCGCGCAACGCGATGGAAGCCGGCTTCGACGGCGTCGAGCTGCACGGCGCGAACGGCTATCTCGTGAACCAGTTCATCGACTCGAACGCGAACACGCGCACCGACGCATACGGCGGCTCGCTGGAGAACCGTCTGCGCTTCCTGCGCGAAGTCGCGCAGGCGCTGATCGAAGGCACCGGCGACGCGTCGCGCGTCGGCATCCGCCTCGCGCCGCTGACCACGCTGAACGGTTGCGTCGACGACGATCCCGAAACGACCTACCTCGCGGCCGCGACGCTGCTCGGCGAACTGGGCGTCGGCTATCTGCACATCGCCGAAGCCGACTGGGACGACGCGCCGCTGATGCCGCCGGCATTCAAGCAGAAGCTGCGCGCAGCGTTCGGCGGCGTGCTGATCTATGCGGGCAAGTACACCGCCGAGCGCGCACGCGAAGCGATCGCCGCCGGCTGGGCCGATCTCATCGCCTTCGGCCGCCCGTTCGTCGCGAACCCCGACCTGCCCGAACGCCTGCGCAGCGGCGCCGCGCTCGCGCCGCACGATCGCAACACGCTGTTCGGCGGCGGCGCCAAGGGCCTCACCGACTACCCGGCGCTCGCGCAGGCTTGCGCGTGAACGTGAAAGTGAGCGCCCGCGCGATGGCGCGCCGATGTCAGACGAGCCGCATCGACAGCTCGACGTCGGCGCCGAACGGCACCGACAGGTAGCCGTTCGCCGGCGCGCGCACGTAGTCGAGGTAGTCGGGGCTGTGCTCGGCGTTGTCGGCGACGATGAATGCGCCGCGCCGCAGCCGCGGCTCGACGCGCGCGAGTATCTCCGGATACAGCGCCTTCGCGCCGTCGAGCAGCAGCAGGTCGACGGTGGCCGGCAGGTCGGTCGCGAGCGTCTGCAGCGCATCGCCTGCGCGGATCTCGACCAGATCCGCGAGCCCGGCCGCCGCGAGGTTCGCGCTCGCGCGCGCCACCTTCGACGCCTCGAATTCGCTCGTGATCACGCGGCCGCCGCCGTTGTCGCGCAGCGCGGCCGCCAGATGCAGCGTCGAGATGCCGAACGACGTGCCGAACTCGACGATCGAGCGCGCGCCGCAACCGCGCGCGAGCATGTACAGCAGCGCGCCCGTCTCGCGCGACACCGCGAGCGGATAGTCCTTCAGACCTGCATAGAAATCGGCGTAATCGGTCTTGCTGCGCATCAGCCGCGCCAGCTCGTCGCGCGACACGCCGGCGAACGCCGGGTCCGACGCGGGCGACGACGCGTCGGCTTCGTCGAACAGGCGCGCGAGCAGCGATGCGAGCGGATCTTGAATCAGGGTGGTCATGCAAATCTCCGGGTCAGGTTGAGCGCGTCAGGGCGCCCGACTAGAATATGACGAACTATTCACGTTTTACTATTCGCATTCCCGGAGCCGCCATGACCGACCGCCGCACCACCCGGATCGCCTCACGCAGACTGCCTCGGCAGGCCCGCTCGACCCAACTCGTCGACGCCGTGCTGCAGGCCGCTGTTCAGGTTCTGGCGGCCGAAGGCGCGCAGCGCTTCACGATGGCGCGCGTCGCCGAGCGGGCCGGCGTGAGCGTCGGCTCGCTGTATCAGTACTTCCCGAACAAGGCCGCCGTGCTGTTCCGCCTGCAGCACGACGAATGGCGGCAAACCTCCGGCATGCTGTGCGCGATGCTGCAGGACGGCGCGAAGACGCCGCTCGAGCGCCTGCGCACTGCCGTCCATGCGTTCGTGCGCTCGGAGTGCGACGAGGCGCCGATGCGCACCGCACTCGACGACGCCGCGCCGCTCTATCGCGATGCGCCCGAGGCGCGCGAACTGAAAGCCGAAAGCGAGCGCGTGTTCGGCGCGTTCATGCGCGAAGCGCTGCCGGACGTGCCGGACGCCGCGCGCACGCTCGCGGGCGACCTGATCGTGACCACGCTCACGGCGGGCGGCAAGGCGTTTTCCGAGACCGAACGCAGCGCGGCCGAGATCGACGCGTACTCGAACGCGATGGCCGACATGTTCTGCGCATATCTCGAGCATCTGGTCCGTGGCGCGCATCCCGCGCGCGACTGAGGCAGCGCGGCCGCGCTGCGCTGCCGCTGCAGTGCCACTGCCGCCCATCCCGCCTACGAATAGTCGCCTTAACGGATTCGAACTAGGCGTATACGCGCGTTCCGCGCCGACGAAGCCCCACGGCACGCGGATATAAGCGCGCCGACATGCGCTGCATGCCGTTCCTCCAATGGGACGCGCCGGGCCGTTCGCCTAACCTTCGCTACGGCAAAGCACGCGGCCGAGTCCGCCTCGCCGCGCGTGGTGCGACGCGACGCACGCGCGCCGGTTGGCGCGCGGCCGGCGACACCCGCCGCGCATCATGCGTGCGCACGACGATGCCGATCATTCCAACCAGATTCGAGACACCCTGACGACGGTCCGCCGCGGCCGTTTCAGCATGCTGATAAAGGAGCAAGCTCATGAGTGATACCCCGGTGCAGCCGACGGTCGGCGTCGGCGCGGAAGAAACGGACTTCGGCACCAAGGGAGTCATCGACCGGTACTTCGACATCTCGTCGCGCGGCAGCACGCAGCGCCGCGAAATCGTCGCGGGCGTGACCACGTTCCTCGCGATGGTCTATTCGGTGTTCGTCGTGCCCGGCATGTTGGGCAAGGCCGGTTTCGACACGAGCGCCGTGTTCGTCGCGGTCTGCCTGACCACGGCGTTCGGCTCGCTGCTGATGGGCCTGTGGGCGAAGCTGCCGATCGCCATCGGCTGCGCGATCTCGCTGACCGCATTCACAGCGTTCGGCCTCGTGCTCGGCAAGGGCCTGCACCCGAGCGTCGCGCTCGGCGCCGTGTTCGTGATGGGCGTCGTGTTCACCGGCATCTCGGTCACCGGCGTGCGCTCGTGGATCCTGCGCAATCTGCCCGCGGGCGTCGCGCACGGCACCGGGATCGGCATCGGCCTGTTCCTGCTGCTGATCGCGTCGAACGACGTCGGCCTCGTCGTGAAGAATCCGGGCGCGGGGCTGCCGGTGTCGCTCGGCCAGATCACCGCGTTCCCGGCGATCATGTCGATCGTCGGGCTCGCCGCGATCTTCGGGCTCGAGAAGCGGCGCGTGCCGGGCGGCATCCTGCTCGTGGTGGTGGCCGTGTCGGCGATTGGCCTCGCGTTCGATCCCGCGGTGAAGTACCGCGGCATCTTCGCGCTGCCGTCGCTCAGTGCGCCGGGCCAGGCGTCACTGATCGGCGCGATGGACATCAAGGGCGCGCTGTCGATGGCCGTGCTGCCGAGCGTGCTGGCGCTCGTGATGACCGCCGTGTTCGACGCGACGGGCACGATTCGCGCGGTGGCGGGACAAGCCGGCCAGCTCGACCAGCACGGCCGCATCGTCAACGGCGGCCGCGCGCTGACCGCCGATTCGGTCAGCTCGATCTTCTCCGGCTTCCTCGGCGGCGCACCGGCGGCGGCCTACATCGAGTCGAGCGTCGGCGTGGCCGCCGGCGCGAAGACGGGCCTCGCGGCAGCGGTGGTCGGCGTGCTGTTTCTCGTCGTGATGTTCTTCTCGCCGCTCGCGGCGCTCGTGCCGTCGTATGCGACGGCGCCCGCGCTGATGTACGTCGGCCTGCTGATGCTCGGCAGCGTGAGCAAGCTGCACATGGACGACGTCGTCGACGCGATGTCGGGCCTCGTGTGCGCCGTCTTCATCGTGCTGACCGCGAACATCGTGACGGGCATCATGCTCGGCTTTTCGACGCTCGTGATCGGCCGCGTCGCGAGCGGCGAATGGCGCAAGCTGAACGTCGGCACCGTGCTGATCGCGGCCGTGCTCGTGACGTTCTATCTCGGCGGCTGGGCGATCTGAAGCCGGTGCGCAGCGGGACGGGAATGTTTGCGTTCACGCTCAGCGGCGAGCGCTCTGCAGGCCCGGAAGCGGATGTTTCCAGGCTTTTTTGCCCGTACGGGCGTGGTGCTTCGCAGATGCGGCGAGCGCGTGCTGGCGCGTCGAATCACGATTGCGCACGCGGTGCTACGATCGCGCTTTGTGTTCCGGAACCGTCATGAATCCGTTCGGTATCGTCTCCGAATCAGATACGCGGACCGCGCCGCGCAAGCCGCCGTTCATCCCGTCGTTCGGCTTCGTCGAAACGCACGAATCGCAGCCGATCGACGCACCGTCGGCTCGCATCATCGATGCCGTCGCCGCGCTCGACATGCGCGCCGATCCGGTGATCGATGCGCTGCTCGCCGTGCGCGAAGCGCCGGCGGCCGTCGCTCGTTTGGTGGGCCGCCGCAGCGGCGGCGCTGCGCGTGAACGCTTCGGCTTCGATACGTTCACGCTGCTGCATCGCGACGATACGTCGCTGTCGCTTGGCCTCGTCGGCCGCTTCTGGCGTCCGACGCCCGACGTCCGGCCAATCGACGACGCCTCGGCGTTCGTGCGGCACGCCGATCCCCACGACGCGAAGCTGGTGCTCAGGTTCGAGGTCGTCGGGCTGCCGAGCGGCGCGCGGTTCTTGCGCACGGAAACCTTCGTTCATTGCCCGAGCAAGCGCACGCGCGCGCTGTTCGTGCCGTACTGGCTCGCGATCCGGCTCGCGAGCGGCTGGATTCGGCGGCGGACGCTCGCGGCTGTGGAGCTTGCGGTGGGGTGAGGTGGATAGATAGCGTTGGATCAAGGGGGGCGGTTGGGCCGCCACCCGTCATCGGCAGGCTGCTTCTGCTTCTCTCACTCCGGTTGCCCAGCGGAAACGAACCATAGGCACCGAAACCATCGGGTATTGAGATTACCGACTGAACGGCTGAACCGGCGCGCTATCCGACCTACCGAGATCGGCAAAATTGAGCGTCCTGGCACCGCAGCCTTCTACCAGCTTGGGATCGTGGCTCGAAAAGAACACGACCCGATCTTTCGCCAGCGTGCGGAACAAGTCCATCAGGACACCGCGCGCAGCGGCGTCGAGCCCGTCGCCAGGTTCGTCCGCCACTACGACTGAGGATTCCCCGAGCGTGATGGCGCTCAAATAAATCTTCTTGCGGGTGCCGAGTGACATCTGTTCAAAACGCTTTTCCAGGTGCGGCGCCAACCCGAAGCGATGTGCCAGATCGAGAGTGTCGCGACCGACTACCGTCCTTTTGGTCGAGGCGACGAATTCGAGAAACTCGCGTCCAGTCTGGAACGGATACGCCATGCAGTCGTCCGGCACGTATGCTAGTGAAGACTTTGCCTTGAGCGGCGCGTCACGTAGTGAATGACCATTGATCCACACGTTACCTTCGTCGGCATCGATGGTCCCGGCGAGGATGCCAAGCAGCGTCGACTTGCCGCTGCCGTTCTCATCACAAAGCGCCACGCACCCTGCCCCGGTCACGTGGTGCAGCCCTTGGAATACGACGTACTCACCATAGCGCTTGCTGATGTTTTCGATTCGAAGCATTGTGAAGTCCATCAGATGAAGATTTGCCATGCGGCGACGATCCAGCTCACGGCGAGTGTTACGCCGAGCAAAACGGATTCTCTCGGAGCATAGCGTTGTGGCAAGCGCAGCAGCGCAAGCAAAGGCGCGCCTGCCGATACGATCGCAACGGCGACGTGGACCGACAGGGCTCCGTGCGCTACCAGAAGCACCGGCGCGACGGCGGCAAATGGCAGTGCGAGCATGACGACCGTCAGTACATCCGCACGAACCTGCACCATCGAGCCTAGCGGGAGCGATCGCACAAAATGGGCCGCCCGAACGTGACTCGCACGCAAATCGCGATAGGTCGTTGACGCGATCAGCGCGATCACGGCCTGTGCGATCAGCGTCAACGGCACGGCGCGCGTGTCGAAACCCCAAAGGTCAACCATGTAACAGGTAGAAGCGGCGACCGCGCCCATGACTGCGCAGCGGCTGACGGTCTCTGCGAAGTGACGCCCTAGAATACCGAGCTGCAGGTTGACGAAAACCGGAAGCCGATGTGCCGTATTTGCGGACATGCGACCGACTACTCGACACCACGTCGGACCAAACTGCCTCGCACGCGGAGAGGATGCCGCAGGCGCATGGGCCAACGCGAACGCAGCAAGAATCAGCGACGCTGCTAGCAGTAGCGTCCGCACGGCGTTATCCGTCTGCAGCGCGCCGATCAGAACGAGATTGGCAACCACCAACGGAATTCCGTTACTGATATTGCGCGACAACGCGGCCAATTGCCATCCAAGCGTAATCATCGTCAGAGCGATAACGTACAGATAGTTCGAGGCCTTATCCGGCAAATAAGCGAACGCGATCGCTGCGGAAATGACGGGGAACAGCAGCGGCGTACTGGCAATCAGCACGACGGCTGCATCGAGGGTACGGCGATGCCGATCAGAAACAGGCAACGATTTGACGAAGACGGCAAACGGGCCGCCGCTAATGGCCGTACGTTGGATTAGCACCCAAAGCATGCCGATGACTTCGAGCATATGCACCCAGACGAACCGCCATTCGAAGCCATGCTCCGGGGCCAAAGGTGCGAGTACCGGCGCCCCCAGGAGGCGGGACTGTGCGAATACGGGCATTGTGGGCAGCAGCAGCAGGACAGTAAGGGATAGCGCCTGCCAGTGCCTATGCAGCACCCGGGCCGTCGCCAGTACGTACCAACGCAATCGCCACGAAAGCATCATTCTTATTCCCGTAATGCGCCACGCGGCCCCGCATGATCGAAGCGGTATCCTGCCATGTCGGCCGGCACGGCACAACTCGTACGCCACTGCCGCGCAGGCTGGATGAGCGTCGGGCAACTGTGTCGAAGGAAGCATATGGGGCGTTTGTCGGAATAGCGCATATAGGTTGGATCCGCAGCCACTTTGAGCATTCACCGATGTCCGCGCGGGTGTCGCGGATGAGAGCGGATAACGCCCTATACCGGGCTGTTAAACTGGCCGGCACCGGCGAACTCTCACTCCATGACTACTCTCGAACGAAACCGCCCATTGGCCGCATCCGAGATGTCTCTCGCTCGTTGGATGCTTGAGCACGGTGAGCCGAAGGCGCGAGATTTTTTGGAACAACTCGCAGAGGCCGAGGTTACGCCATGGCGCTGTCCTTGCGGCTGTGGGTCCATCAATTTCCAGATCAAGGGCCGCGACCCTGCGCCTCCCGGCGTACACGTCCTCGGCGATTTTATTTTCGGTCCACACGATGAAGCAGCCGCGAAAGCTCACCCTAGCAATACCGATAAATCACAAATCATTGGCAAGCTAATGTTAATCGGACGCACCTACTCTGCTTCAGTGGAGCGGAGAAAGACCAAAGGGCTTGGCAAGGATGAAAGACACGCGCTTGAAGTCGTCATCGAGGCCGCCACTGCTATTGCTGGGTCAAAATGTGCCACGCTATTAGATGCTATCGGATTGGACGACAAGCTCACCCTTGACCGCGTGCCCGAAGCCGCTGCTATTCATCTTGAACTTTGTCAGGCATTGGCGACCGCCAACAATCGCGAAAACAGCAGCCTAGCATCTAAATACCTGCACTTTCATCGGCCAACCTTTTTCCCCATTGTGGACTCGATTGTCCGTGAAGGTTGGTCGTGGGTTATGGACGATTTGGAAGGCAGCTATAAGTGTTGGCGCGACTTCGGAAAAGTCGCTCGCTATAAGGACTGGTGTGCGCGTGTTCTGGAACTCCGCGATTTGATGGAGGACAACCTTCGGCACGCCGTCAGTCTCCGGCAAATCGATAGCTATTTGTTGTCGATAATGTCTGTCGATGGGCAAGGTGGTTTGGGGTTACCACAGTAGACGTCGCGCTCAGTGAGAGACGGCGATCGCAAAGAGCAAGTCCGAGCGGCGCAGGTGGTTCGACCCGGAGCCCCTCGCTGCCGTGCTGTGATCCGCCAAGACTCAGGCTCCGGCAGGGCGTGATAGCGACGCCTGATGCCATCGAGCGTCCGATTCCGCTGAGATTGAACGTTTCTCGTGGGGCGATCTGCGACAGTCACCCGCCGCAGGACGGTAGCCGCCCGACGAGAGCACAAACGACGCATCTTCCCCACGACGAACCGCACGACGCGATTCGAGGGTTTTCTATAAACTAAGCCCTCCCTTGAATCTTCGACCACCGACTTCGTCATGCATCGAATTGGATTTTTCGTTTGCCGCGGCCATGATGCTCTCGATCTCGGTGGCCCACTTTCCGCCTTTAATCAAGTAGCCACAGCCGCTGGCCATACTCCGTACGATCTTCATGTCGTCTCGCAGTCTGGAGGTCCGGTTCCCGGTAATACGGGCATTGCGATCGAGACAAAGCCGATCGGAAAGCGCACATTCGATACCGTCGTTTTCGTGGGCGGCGATTTAGATCCGATGCAGACACCGGAGAACATCGCAGCTGCCACGAAATTGGCCGCCCGGGCCTCGCGAGTGGCAAGCGTGTGCACAGGAGCGTTTCTGCTGGCGGAAACCGGCTTGCTGGACGGATTGAAAGCAACGACACACTGGCGATACGCTGCTCTATTGCAGTCGCGCTTCCCCCGCACCAGGGTCGAGGGCAATAGCATCTATGTCGTGGACGGCCGTATTTGGACGTCGGCGGGAATCGCCTCCGGAATAGATCTGGCGCTCGGCATGATCGATAGAGATCTGGGTTCGAATGTTGCGCGCGCTGTCTCCAGGCTTTTGGTCGTCCCGTATCGTCGACCAGGCGGGCAGTCCCAGTTTTCCGCCATGTCGCAAATGGAGCCGGAATCGGATCGTATCCGCATCGCCCTGAACTTTGCCCGGGAACATCTGGCTGAAGCGTTACCTGTGGAACGACTCGCCGATGCAGCGAGATTAAGCCTGCGACAGTTCGGACGAGCATTTCGCCGGGAAACGGGTGAAACGCCTGCCAAGGCCGTCGAACGTTTGCGGGTCGAAGCTGCGAGGCTGCGCCTGCAGGAGGGCAGCGAACCGATCGAACAAATTGCTCTGGCGGTAGGGTTCACTGATCCGGAAAGAATGCGGAGGGCCTTCATCAAACTGCATGGCCACCCTCCGCAGGCGATCCGACGCGAGAGCAGATTGAATAAAGCGCGCTGATCGAGCGCCGGCCGGATAGCGCTTGCGGTCGGTGTTTGCCTATATCACCCGCGCTCAACGGCTATCGGATTTCTGCGTAGCGTAATCATTCCAGATATCGCGATGCAATTTCCACGCACCGCCCTCCTTCAGAAAAAGGAGGATCTGCTTGCCACGGTATTTAACGGCTCCAGCATGATCACGGATTTCCGCATCCGAAACCTCCGTCACAGCCCGGTCGTTACCGTAGAACTCGTAATTGCTGAACGATACGGTGTCGGGCTTTGCCCCGGCATACTGCTTGGCGAAGTATGCGGCAATCGCGCTGCCACCCGTCACCCTGTTGCCGCCGGGCGGCAGCAGTGCGCCGTCGTGCGTATACAAGCGGCCTATCGCCTCGTAATCCCCTCGCGCAAAGGCATCGGCCCACCGCGCGTTTTCGGTATTGATGGCCGCTTCGATTCGAGGCTGCGGGCCACTGGCAACTGCCGGCACGGCAAAGGCGAAAAAAGCAAAGCAGGCCGCAACGGGTGCGGCAAGACGACGAATCTGTTGCATTTGAGATTTTTCCGATCAGATTTCAAATAGACGGGCCTGCGCCAGATCGCGCAGGTGAGGCAAGCAATGTTGGTTGCGGCTTCATCGAGAATCGCGCGAGTCCTCGCAGACATTGCCCGCGGGAATTTCAGCGAACGCCCGGGATTCGTGCGAGTCCCTTGGATGCACCGGGCAGTTCTTTGTCGACCATCGCGATGACTTCCTGCCGTGCGTCTCTGGGGTGGCCGGAATGGAACGGCGGAGCGGGATCGTATTCGATTACGAGTTGCGTGAATTCGGCAGCCTGTTGACCGCGCAGCTTCGCCGCGACGCGAAGTGCGAAATCGATGCCGGCCGTCACGCCGCCGCCGCTCATGAAACGGCCGTTGTCGTCTTCGACGAATCGATCCGGCACGGGGATGGCGCCATATTCGGACAGCTTGTTGACGAACGCCCAATGGCAGGCGCTACGCTTGCCATTGAGAATGCCCGTCGCAGCGAGCACCAACGATCCGTTGCAAACCGAGGTCACATGTTTGGCACTTTGGGCCAAACGCCGGATCTGCGCCTGATACTCGGGCCGCATCGGCGCCGTCAAATCGGAGCCACCGGGCACCAGAATCAGATCGGTTCGCTCGATATCGGCCAGCCGTTCGGTCTTGCCGTACACGACTCCGAATTCGAGCGTCACGTTGCCCCCATTGAGGCTCGCATAGCGAACGTTCGTATTCGGTAACCGGTGGAAAATCTCGCTGGGGCCGGCGAAGTCGAGCAGCGTCCCGCCGTCGTAATTGACAATCAAAATGTCGAGCGGGTCATTCGGAGCGAGTTCTCCTTTGCTGGCTGCCTGCGCAAGAGCAGGCGCGGTATGGCCAAGCAGTGCTCCGCCACCCAGTACGGCGCCGAGCGTGGCGACGCTTCCGAATTTGAGAATATCGCGGCGCGAACGACCGGCTTCGGTGAGTGGCTTCCCGGTGCGATTGTTTTCGCTAGTGTCGGTCAAGATCATTTCTCCTTGCGCTTCGGCCGCTCCACTTTTGCAACGAGGCTGGGCCGGATTGAACACCACCGCGCGAATAACGCGCAGTGGACATGTGATCAGGTGTGGATGAATCGGAAGGTCGTGCCGGGCTCGTGAACCGGTGTGCTCCCGCTTAAAGCTGCGACGCTCCGCCATCGACAACCAGTTCGCTGCCGACCACGTAGGAGGATTCGTCGCTGGCGAGATAGAGCGCTGCGTAGGCAATGTCCTCTGCCTTTGCCAGACGGCCAACCGGGATGGTCTTCGCGAACTCGCTTTTGAAGTTGCGGACGTCCTCGTCCGACATCCCCCACTTGCTGAGCAGGGGCGTGTCCGTGCCACCGGGCGCGATCGCGTTGAACCGGATCTTGCGATCGAGAAACTCGTAGGACCAACTACGGGCAAGCGATCGCACGGCGGCCTTGGCTGCCGCGGTCAACGATATGCCGTGCTTGCCGGTCTGGGCGACGAACGAGGTGTTGAGGATGACCGAGGCGCCCTCTCGCAACTCCGGCAGCATCGCCTGAAGCGTGTAGACCACGCCCTTGACGTTGATGTCCATGATCTCGTTGTAGAGGTCATCGTCGATGTCATTCACTGCGGACGGGAAAGCCCAGCCAGCGTTGGCGAATACGACATCCAGGCCGCCGAACCGTTCTTTTAACTGGGCGGCAACGGCACGCATGTCGTCGATCGAACGCACATCGGCCCTGAAAACCAATGCATCGTCGCCAAGCTCGGCCTTCACACGCTCGAATGCAGCGACATCGCGACCGGTCACCGCGACCCGAGCGCCTTCTGCAATAAAGAGCTTCGCGGTCGCGAGACCGATTCCGCTAGTGCCGCCGGTAATCAAAGCCGATTTGTTCTTAAGCCTCATTCTCTGTTCCTTTCGTTTGCGCGAAATTGATCAAACCGGGAGATCAATGGGCAATCGCATTTGTGCTCTTGATCCGGCTTGATTGCTGCGCAAATTATGGAACTGGAGCCGAATGGCTCAAAGGTCGTATAACCCTCACAATACGCCACACGACCCAGCTTGATGAATGACGCATTTCGGTGCTTACTGGCGGGCCGCGCGCAAGGAAGACGCGCTCGCGGCTAACCCTCGGCTCACGAGGCAGCGTGCTCGTACCAGTGGCTGGCTCAAACGGATGGATCACCGGCCTCGATGAAGTAACGGCGAGCAAACGAAGCCACCCCCGCGCTACCCTATCGATCCCCGCGTCAACGCCACCGCGCCGCCGCCAGCCTCGAACCGATCGATGACCCGCATCCGCAACCACCTGAACACCGCGCAGCTCCACGCGTTCGTCTGCGTCGCGCATCACAAGAGCCTGCGCGCCGCCGCGCGCGAGCTCGGCGTCACGCAGCCCGCCATCACGCATACGATCCGCGAACTCGAAACCGCGCTGAACGCCGAGCTGCTCGTGCGCAGCGTGCGCGGCGTCGACCTGACCGCGTGCGGCCATGCGCTGCTGCCGCGCGCCGAGCAGCTGCTCGGCGACATGCGCCGCACCGTCGAAGCCGTCGAGCAGGTAAAAGGCGAGATGTCGGGCCGCGTCGCCGTCGGCACGATGCCGTCGATCGCGCTGACCGCGCTGCCGCACGCGGTCACCGCGTTCCGCCGCGCGATGCCGAACGTCAGCCTTCATCTCGAGGAAGTGACGGTGCCCGACGCGCTCGCGCAGCTGCACAACGGCACGCTCGACATCGCTGCGATGCACCATGTGCCCGCGCTCGACCGCGAATTCACGCAGACGCCGCTGCTGTCCACCGAGTTCACCGTCGTGATGCGCGACGGCCACCCGCTCGCGCACGCGCGCCGTTTAGAGGATTTACTCGACGCGGAATGGATCGTCACCGTCGGCGCCGAGCAGTTTCCGCACAGCGTGATGATGGCGATGTTCGAGGCGCGCGGCCTGCCGCTGCCGAAGCGCCTGCTGCGTTCGCCGATGTCGTTCGCGGTGACGCTCGGCCTGGTCGCACGCTCCGACGTGATCGGCTGCTTCACGCGCCCGCTGGCCGCCATGGTCGCGCCGCTCGGCATCCGCACGGCCGATCTCGACGAAACCATGCCGCGCTTCGACCTGTCGATCATCGCCCGCCGCGACCTGCTGCCGACGCCCGCCGTGTCGCAATTCGTCACATGCCTGCAGCGCGCGGTCAACGAAACGCTAGGCTGAATCGTTCCTTGCTTTGAAACGGCCGCATCGCGCGAGCGCGGCCGTCCGGGCCGGTATCGGGGCATGTCCTAGGCGCCCTGCCGGTATTTTGTCTTGATAATCTTGCGCACGTCGCGCGCCCGCATCGGGCATGCGAAACGGACCGTCCGACGCGAAGCCGCGCCGGGGCGAACGCTTACGGCGCGGCACAACCGCGCACCCATCGAACAAAACGAGGAGTCACCGAGTGAAAAAGATTCTTGCGGCTGTGACCGTGGCCCTGCTGGCCGTATCGGCCGGCACTGCATACGCGAAGGACTGGTCGACCGTACGCTTCGGCGTCGACGCAAGCTACCCGCCTTTCGAATCGAAAGGCGCCGACGGCAAGGTGGTCGGCTTCGACGTCGACCTCGGCAACGAGATCTGCCGCCGCATCGCCGCGAAATGCGTGTGGATCGAGAACGACTTCGACGGGATGATCCCGGCGCTGAAGGCTCGCAAGTTCGACGGCGTGCTGTCGTCGATGTCGATGACCCCGGCCCGCGAGGAACAGATCGCCTTCTCGGCGAAGCTGTTCAACACGCCGACGCGCCTCGTCACGAAGAAGGGCGCGGGCCTGCTGCCGACGGCCGAATCGCTGAAGGGCAAGACGATCGGCGTCGAGCAAGGCACGATCCAGGAAACCTACGCGAAGACGTACTGGGCGCCGAAGGGCGTCACCGTCGTCCCGTATCAGAACCAGGACCAGGTCTACGCCGACCTGATCTCGGGCCGCCTGAACGGCGCGCTGCAGGACGCCGTGCAAGCCGAGATCGGCTTCCTGAAGACGCCGCGCGGCGCCGGCTTCGATTTCGCAGGCAAGGACCTCGACGATCCGAAGACGCTCGGCAACGGCGCGGGCATCGGCCTGCGCAAGGAAGACACCGACCTGAAGACGAAGATCGACGGCGCGATCGCCGCGATGCGCAAGGACGGCACGTACGACAAGATTGCGAAGAAGTACTTCGATTTCGACGTGTACGGCAAGTAACAACGCGCAACGCGCGCTTTGCAGCCGCGCAGACGGGCTCCGCAAGGAGCCCGTTTTTTTTGCGCCGGCGCGGCGCAAGGCTGCGCGAACGCTCGCGCGGGACGCGCCCCGCGGGCGATTGTTTTCGCGCCAAGCCGATGATTCGCAACGGAAAACGCGATACCGCCGACGCGGTTTGATAGCTTCGCGCAAGGCAACGTACAATCGACCTTCCACGCATACCGGATCATTCGCGGCTGCGCCGCCTTCCCCCATCATGCAAACGCAGACCCATCCGCTGATTTCCCCCGCCATCGGCACCGAACGTCAGATCACGAGCTTCCACTACGGCCCGCGCGGCGGCAAGAAGGTCTACATCCAGTCGTCGCTGCATGCGGACGAACTGCCCGGCATGCTGGTCGCCACGCTGCTGCGCCGCAAGATCGCCGCGCTCGAGACGGCGGGCAAGCTGCGCGGCGAAGTCGTGATCGTGCCGGTGCCGAACCCGATCGGCCTCGCGCAACACGTGTTCGGCGATCACCTGGGCCGCTTCGAGCTCGGCTCGATGCAGAACTTCAACCGCAATTTCCACGATCTCGCCGCGCTCGTGCTGCCGCGCATCGAAGGCCGGCTGACGGGCGACGCGCAGCGCAACGTCGCCGCGGTGCGCACCGCGATGCGCGAAGCGCTCGACGAGCAGAAGCCGCGCACCGAGCTGGAATCGCAGCGGCTCGCGCTGCAGAAGCTGTCGTTCGACGCCGACATCGTGCTCGACCTGCACTGCGACAACGACGCGGTCATGCACCTGTACACGAACCCCGACCTCTGGCAGGACGTCGAGCCGCTGGCGCGCTATCTGAATGCGCAGGCGTCGCTGCTGGCGCTGAATTCGGTCGGCAATCCGTTCGATGAAATCCACAGCTTCTGCTGGTCGGATCTGCGCGACCGGTTCGGCGATCGCTTCCCGATCCCGAACGGCGCGATCTCGGTCACGGTCGAGTTGCGCAGCGAACGCGACGTGTCGTACGAGTTGGCCGAGCACGACGCGCAAGCGATCGTCGACTATCTGACCGAACGCGGCTTGATCGACGGCACGCCGGCGCCGCTGCCGCCGCTCGCGCACCCGGCCACGCCGCTCGCGGGCACCGATCCGCTGGTCGCGCCGGTGTCGGGC
This sequence comes from Burkholderia sp. KJ006, assembly GCF_000262695.1. Lineage (NCBI taxonomy): Bacteria > Pseudomonadati > Pseudomonadota > Betaproteobacteria > Burkholderiales > Burkholderiaceae > Burkholderia > Burkholderia sp. KJ006. The sequence continues at coordinate 365,377 of NC_017921.1, forward strand.
GTGATCGTGTTCCGCACGCCGGTCGGCGCGTGGATCGAGGCCGGCCAGGAAGTGGCCGACATCGTCGATCCGCTGACCGATCGCGTGATCACGCTGAAGAGCAGCGTGTCGGGCGTGCTGTACGCGCGGCAGGTCGTGCGGTTCGCCACCGCCGGAATGGAAGTCGCGCGCATCGCCGGCGCGACGCCGATCCGCAGCGGCTCGCTGCTGTCTGCTTGAGCGAACGGCCCGCGGCGCTATCGCCGCGTGCATCAACGCAATCGCCCGCTTGCGCGGGCGATTTGCTTTTCGGCTCAGGCGAATGCGACCGATGCCCCGGCGCAGCGGCCGGGCAGCGGCCCGGCAGCGGCCCGGCCGCTGCCGACGTGCTGTCGACGCTCAGAACGCCGGCACGATCGCGCCGCCGAAGGTCCGGTCGATGAACTTGCGCACGTCGTCCGATTCATAGGCCGCGACGAGCTTCTTCACCCACGGCTTGTCCTTGTCCTGCGCGCGCACCGCGATCAGGTTCGCATACGGGCCGCGCAGGTCCTCGATCGCGATCGCGTCCTTCACCGGCGTGAGCCCGGCCTTCACTGCATAGTCGGTGTTGATCGACGCGGCATCGAGGTCGGGCAGCGCGCGCGGCAGTTGCGCGGCATCGAGCTCGACGATCCTGATTTTCTTCGGATTCTCGGCGACGTCGAGCGGCGTCGCATTGACGCCGTTCGTGCCGACGCCCGGCTTCAGCTTGATCACCCCGTACTTCTGCAGCAACAGCAACGCGCGGTTGCCGTTCGACGGATCGTTCTGGATGCCGACCTTCCCACCTGTCGGCAAGTCCTTCAGCGATTTCAGCTTCTTCGAATAGAAGCCCATCGGCGCGGTGTAGGTGAGCCCGACGTTGACGATCCGGTAGCCGCGCTGCTTGATCTGGCTGTCGAGAAACGGCTGGTGCTGGAAGCCGTTCGCGTCGAGGTCGCCGGCGTCGAGCGCCGCGTTCGGCTGCACGTAGTCGTTGAACTCGATCACCTTGATCGCGAGGCCCTCGCGTGCGGCGACTTTGGTCACCTCGCTCCAAATCTGCGCATCGGGGCCGCTCATCGTGCCGATCTTCAAGGTCTGCGAATCGGCGTGCGCGCCGGATGAGGCAAAGGCCAGCGCCGCGGCAAGCGCGCCGAGGCCGGTCAGGATCGAACGTCGCATGGTGTGCTCTTGTCCCGTTTCGTGATGGAGCGCGCATCGTGGCACGCCCGCGCAGCGGCACCAACCAAGCTTATTTCATGTGCATATTCCGGAGAGCGATGGAATGACGCGCGCGTTCGGCATAACCCGTGGCGCGATCGCGCGGGAGCGACTGTGGCATCAGAACCACATATTCGTCAGATGACAACGCTGTCACATTCATTAAGTGGTCCGTCGATAAAGTTGCCGCCGGTCCGTGAGAGCGCCCATAGAGAGCGCCGGAGCCGCAACTGTAAAAGCCCTTTACTCGCTCGGAGAATCCTTTGAACAAGAAACTGTTGACCATCGCCATCCTGGCAGCAACGGCCGGTACCGCCCACGCGCAAAGCAGCGTCACGCTGTACGGCGTGATCGACGCCGGCATCAGCTACGTGAACCACAGCACCAAGAGCTCGACCGCGGCCGGCAGCAAGCTGTTCAAGTTCGACGACGGCATCGCGCAAGGCAGCCGCTGGGGCCTGCGCGGCACGGAAGACCTGGGCGGCGGCCTGAAGGCGATCTTCGTGCTCGAAAACGGCTTCAGCGTCGGCACCGGCGCGGCCGGTCAGGGCGGCGCGATGTTCGGCCGCCAGGCTTACGTCGGCCTGAGCCAGACGCAGTACGGCACGCTGACGTTCGGCCGTCAGTATTCGTTCTCGACCGACATCCTCGGCTCGTCCTACTCGACGGGCGGCAACACGGTCGCGGGCAACTACGCGTACCACGTCAACGACGTCGACCAGCTCACGTCGAGCCGCATCAACAACGCCGTGAAGTTCCAGAGTGCGAACTACTCGGGCTTCACGTTCGGCGCGTTGTACGGCTTCTCGAACTCGACCGACTTCGCGGGCGCACCGGGCACGGGCACCACGAACACGGGCGGCTCGTCGCGTGCCTACAGCTTCGGCATGAACTATGCGAACGGCCCGTTCGCGATCGGTGCGGCCTACACGGACATCCGTTACCCGAGCCAGTCGGCGCCGGCGTTCTCGACGACGATCGCGAACCTCGCGCTGTCGAACATCCGCGACCTGCGCACCTACGGCGTGGGCGGCCGCTACGTGTGGGGTCCGGCAACGGCATGGCTGCTGTGGACGCGTACGCAGTTCTCGACGATCTCGGGCGCGAGCGGCACGTTCTTCAACGCATATGAAGGCGGCCTGAAGTATGCATTCACGCCGGCGCTGTCGGCAGCGGCGGGCTATACGTACACGAACGCGACGCGCAACGGCGGCTCGGCTCACTGGAACCAGGGCAACCTCGCGCTCGACTACGCGCTCAGCAAGCGTACGGACGTGTATGGCCTGGTGATCTACCAGGACGCGTCGGGCGACGGCGCGCAAGCGGCGATCGGCTCGAGCACGAGCAGCTACTTCGGCACGTCGGGCACGAACTCGCAGAACCAGCTCGCGGTGCGCGTCGGTATCCGCCACAAGTTCTAAGGCACCCGGCCGACGGTCCGCGCGGTTCGCGGACCCCGCCGGCAAGCAGCGCCCCGCGTGCGGGGCGCTTTTTTATGCGCTTTTAAGTTTCGCTTAATTCTGGGCTGAGAGGATGCTCTCACCCCCCCTGTTGGCCGCCTGAGCATCGGCGGCTTCTTTTTTTTGAGAACCACTACGGCACCGCCAGCAACTGCTCACAAGACAGGATCGGAGGCCATGATGATCGAAGATACCGTTTTCAGCCATCTGCACGCGATTCTGACGCGCCAGCATTCGCTCCCGGTCCAGAGCTGCCGCGTGTCGGTGGAAATGCTGCGGCCGTGGGGTCGCCCGTACCGGCTCGTCGAATGGACGATGCACCTCGACGCGCCCGCGCGGCGCCAGATCGTGCCGGCCGAATCGACCGACGAACAGATCGCCGAAGTCGTCGCGTCGCACGTGCCGGGCCGCCTGTACGGCGACGGCCGGCTGCAGTTCTGACGCCCGCCGAGGCCGGTTGCGCCGCGCGCTTGGGTCGTGCGGCACTCGGTCCCGTTTGACGTGGCAGCGAAGTCTGCTACGCTGCGCGTTTTCGTCCACGCAACACACGATGGAAAACGCATTCAACGAACGCGGCGTGACGATCACGCGCAACGGCCTGTCGGCCGCCGGGCAGGTCTTTCCGCTGCGTGACATTCGCAACGTCGACGTCGTCAAGATTCCGAAAAATCGTCTCGTACCGTGGCTGATCTCGCTGATCGGCGCGGCCGTCGCCGTGGCCGGCGGTATCGGCGCATCGAGCGCCGCGCTGGTGGTCGGCGTGATGCTGGTCGTGGTCGGCTATCTCGCCTGGACCACGCAGGACGTCACGTACCGGCTGATGGTCGAGACGCCCGACGGCAAGCGCGAAGCGCTGTCGAGCGTCGATGTCGAATTCGTCGAGCGCGTCGCCCGCACGGTGCGCGACGCGCGCGCCGCCACGGCCGCCGGCTGATTTCCGTTGGGCGCGCCGAGCGCCTACTATGAAACGAGCGGCACGCCGCCGCATCGTTCGAGGAGGTCGGCATGAACGCCCAATCGCTGTCCGGCATGTTGCGCGCGCAGGAGCTGCTGCTCGTGTCGATGATCCGCGCGCTGCCGCCGGATACACGCAGCGCCGTCGTCGATCTCTATGCGGAGCAGCTCGCGTTCGCCGAGCAAGGCGGGTTCGAAGGTCATGGGGATCGTGCGACGCACGAGGCGTTCATCGCGCATGCGCGCAACCTGTTGATTCGGATCGAATCGTTGGCGTAGTGGGGCGGGCGGATGGTGGGGCAGGCTTCGTGCGGGGCGGTTGGGCCGTGGGGGCGGGTTCGCCGTGTCGCCCGGTTCGCCCGGTTCGCCTCGTTCGCCTCGTTCTCCCCGTTCTCCCGGTTTGCCGGCCCCCGGTCCGCCGGGTTGCCGGGTTGCCGGATTGCCGAGATGGCGGTGTGAGCCAAGCGAACCCCGCCGCCTATGCAGCACGCCGGCGAATCGGCCGTTTTCCGTCCATTTGTCGTGAACGCTCCTCATCTGTAGCGATGTAGGCCATCGTTCGCCGCCTGTTGCGTCGATGACCGCATGTCCAGGGCGCTCGCCATGCCCTCCCCGTATTCAGGCTCCGGCGTGTGACCGGCACGACCGGCACCACCAGCGCGCCGCATCTCCGCATGTCAGCCCCGCTGCCCGAGCAGCGCGCCAAGGTTCGCGCCGGCACGATTGCTCAGCGCTCGACATCCGCGACGGCGAAAGTCCGCAATTTCCATCCGAGTCGCACGGCGAGCATCCGCGTCGCGAAGCCTGCCACGAGCGCGACGATCGTCGCCGGCCCCGCGCCGATACCCAGATACTGCATGCCGACGTACAACCCGCCCGTGAACAATGCGACGCTCGCGTACAGTTCGTCGCGCAGGACCAGCGGCATCTCGTTGCACAGCAGGTCGCGCAGCATCCCGCCGCACACGCCGGTGATCGCACCTGCCAGCACGACGATGATCGGCGCCGCGCCGGTCGACGCGCCGATGTCGCAGCCGATGATCGTGAACGCCGCGAGGCCGATCGCGTCGACGGTCACGAACAGCGTCTTCATCCGTGACAGGTGCCGCGCAGCCCACGACGCGGCGGTCGCGGCCGCGAGCGTGATCAGCAGATAGGCCGGATGCGCGATCCAGCCGAGCGGATAGTGTCCGAGCAGCACGTCGCGCACGGTGCCGCCGCCGAGCGCCGTCACCGCGCCGACCAGCGCGAGGCCGAACCGGTCCATCCCGCGCCGCATGCCCATCAGCGCGCCCGACATCGCTTCCGCAACGATCGCAATCAGATATAGCGTATGCATCGTGCGCGCCTCAGCTTTCGATACGAAACAGGCCGCGCACACGCGCGCGCCCGGCTGCGTCGATCGCGGGCAGCGGCGTTGCCGGCTTGCGTTGCGCGTGGCGCTCGATGGATCCCGAAGCGCCGAGCGCGACGACGCGGCGGATCAAGGGCGCGAAGTCGTCGCTGCGCGTACTGCGCGCGGATCGCGCATGTGCGAAATCGCGTCGGCCGACGCGCGCCACGTACGGCGGCTTCACGGCCACCGATAGGGTTCCGTCGTCGGTAGTCTTCATGTAGTAGTCGGGCGAGACGGTCACCGCGAGCGGGATGCGCCGAACACAGCGGCGCGGCAATGCCGCACACACTCGTGGTCGCGACGATGGATCGGCGGTGCGATGGATCATGCAGGCTCCTGATTCGATGTGGCGACCGCGCGCGCCGCAGCGGCGTTCGTCGATCGCGAAACGCGCGCATTGTCGAAGGGATGCCGCGATACCGGAACATTCTTTAGCCAAACTTTGACTGGCTAAATTTTATTTAGGAAAGGCCGATGCACGGGCCTCAGCCCCGGGCGCCGCGCCCTGCGCACGGGCGGCTTCGCCTGTACCATCGTCTGCATGTTCGACACTTATCTGCGCCGATGGGATCTCGTTCCCGACGGCGGCCCGATCCTCAGCGCGAGCGGCGGCGTGCTGCCGGTCACCCGGCATGCGCAGCCCGCGATGCTGAAGGTCGCGACCTGCGACGAAGAGCGGCGCGGCAACGCGCTGATGACGTGGTGGAACGGCAACGGCGCCGCGCGGGTATGGCTGCACGATCGCGACGCGGTGCTGCTCGAACGCGCATGCGCGACGCCGACGCTGGGCGAGCTGTCGGCCATGACGACGATGCGATCCGCATCGCGTGCGACGCCGTCGCGCGGCTGCATGCGCATCGCGCGCCGCAGCCGCCCGCGACGGTGCCGCTGCGCGACTGGTTCCACGCATTGCTCGCGCACGCGCGCGACGACGGCCACGACGAAGTGCTGCGCGTGTCGGCCGAGATAGCCCAGCGGCTGCTGGCCGCCCCCGTCGACGAAGCCGTGCTGCACGGCGACATCCATCACGGCAACGTGCTGAACTTCGGCGATCGCGGCTGGCTCGCGATCGACCCGAAGGGCCTGCACGGCGAGCGCGCATTCGACTATGCGAACCTGTTCTGCAATCCCGCGCACGACCTCGCGGTCGATCGCGCGCGCTTCGAGCGCCGTGTGGCGCTCGTCGCCGACGCCGCGCAGATCGACCGGCAACGGCTGCTGCAATGGATCGTCGCGTGGGCCGGGCTGTCCGCGGTGTGGTCGATCGACGACGGACGAACGGCCGATACGCCGCTGCAGGTCGCGATGCTGGCCGCCGGTTCCCTCGGCCTGAAGTAGCACGCGACGCACACGCCCCGTATCACCCAAAAAGACGCCGGCATGCGCCGGCGTTTCCTCCGATCCGACGCGCGATGCTCAGCGCGCGGGATTCAGCGTCAGGTTCATGTGGCGGTTCACGTCCTTGTACAGCAGATAGCGGAAGCGGCCCGGCCCGCCCGAATAGCACGCCTGCGGGCAGAACGCGCGCAGCCACATGAAGTCGCCCGCTTCCACCTCGACCCAGTCCTGGTTCAGGCGATAGACGGCCTTGCCTTCGAGCACGTACAAGCCGTGCTCCATCACGTGCGTCTCGGCGAATGGAATCACGCCGCCCGGCTCGAACGTCACGATGTTCACGTGCATGTCGTGACGCATGTCGCTCATGTCGACGAAACGCGTCGTCACCCATGCGCCGTTGGTGCCCGGCATCGGAATCGGCTCGACCTCCTGCTCGTTGGTCACGAACGCGTCCGGCAGTGCGATGCCGTCGACGGCCTGATAGTGCTTGCGAATCCAGTGGAAACGCACCGCGGCATCGCTGACGTTGTGCAGCGTCCAGTCGGCGCCCGGCGGAATGAACGCATAGCCGCCCGGCTTCAGCGTGTGCTGCTTGCCCTGCAGCGTCAGCTCGGCCTCGCCCTCGACGACGAACAGCACGGCTTCGGCGTTGCGGTCCTGCTCGGGCTTGTCGCTGCCGCCGCCGGGATTCACTTCGACGATGTACTGCGAGAAGGTCTCGGCGAAACCCGACAGCGGGCGCGCGATCACCCACAGGCGCGTGTGGGTCCAGAACGGCAGCCAGCTCGTCACGATGTCGCGCATCACTCCCTTCGGAATGACCGCGTACGCCTCGGTGAACATCGCGCGATCGGTCAGCAGATCGGTCTGCGGCGGGTGGCCGCCATGCGGCGCGTAATACGTAGTCTTCGACATAAGGCATCCAGGCAATGGGTTGGTCCAACGTCCGCTGCGCAACGCGGCCGCGTCGCACGACAGCGCCTTCGTTCGGTCGGACAGGCTTCGCGACGGGGCCGTGCGCGGATCCGGGCGCGCGCCGATGCTTGCCGCTCCGCACACGCTCGGCGTCACGCGGGACGGGATCGGGACGGCAACGCTCGATTCCGTACGCGGGCAGCGCTGACGATAGCGAAGTCGATTGCGATCGACCAATTAAATGTTGCGATGCCTTTCATTCGATTCCGCACTACCGGTGCCGAGGCTCGTCGAGCGCGAGTTGTGCGCGTCGGGGGGAATCGTGACGGTGTCGGCGGACATCGGGCTCTGTGCCGAGCAGTTGCATGGATGTGCGCGCGTATGCCGAACGGCTACAAGGGAACGTAGCGCGCGATGTCGTCGAAGAGGAGAAGGTACGGCAGGAGGGAATGCGCCGGACAATCGAGCGTAGCCGGGGAAGGACTGCGGAGGAACGACAAGACTGTAGGTTTCGTCGGCGACGGCGGCCTCTGCGAGGCCGCCGCGCCTGCCGGATCGGGCGCGCCGGTGCGCGCGTCGCGCACCGTGCGAGGCCCGTCGCGATCAGTCCCAGTCGCGGTGATGACGGTGCTTGCGGTGGCGATAGCCGCGATCGCCATGGTCGCGGTCGTACGAGCTGCGCGACAGGTTGCCGCCGAGCGCCGCGCCGGCGCCGCCGCCGACGGCCGCGCCCAGCAGGCCGCCCGTGCGGCCGCCCATTGCGTTGCCCGCCGCGGTGCCTGCGCCGCCGCCGAGCGCGCCGCCGATGATCGCGCCGGTGCGCTCGCGACGGTTCGACGTCACCGCGCCACCCGCGCCGCCGCCGATCGCGCCGCCGATCACGGAACCCGTGCTGCCGCCGACTGCGCCGCCGACCGCTGCGCCGGCAACCCCGCCGAGCGCGCCGCCAAGCGCATTGTTCAGGTCACCGGCCATTGCCGGCACTGCAGTCGCGCCGGTCAGCACGGCGACGACGAGAGCGGGGGCGATTTTCTTCCACATTCCCGTATTCTTCCTTGTTCGCAATCTGGTTATTGAAGGTCCGCTCGCTACCACGATCCGAACCGGTCGGCGTCGACTCCGGCATTGTGCGGAACCGCGACCAATTCATTTCAATGAGCTTGCGGCGAAGAATAGCACCGCTCGCAGGTCCTTGCCGCCGTCATTCGGTAACAAGTTGTTCGCCGAAACGGAACCGGAAAAGCTTGCCGAAAATCGGCCGCGAAGGCCCGTCTGACGGGGCTCCGCCGGCGGCCGCCCACGGTTTCCGCGCGGGCCGGAACGGGCGCGAGGCATCGCTTCGGACACACGTGGCAACACATCGGCGCAGCCGCACGCGGCAGCAACGATCGCGCGACACGCGGAGTCCGATCGACGCGCGCGATGCGCTACGCGCGCATTGCGCTTTCGTCGCAGCGGCTGCCTGCGGCGGGCGGAATCCACGTGAAGAATAGGACGAGGCGCAGCCGGCTCGATGAACGAGCAAGCCGTCGATGGCTCGGGCGACAGAGTTGGGATGGATGGCGCGACGTACCAAGAACGCGGCGTCACGACGCGCAGCAATGCGGCAATGCGGCAACGCCGGCTCGACACGGCCGCGCGATCAGCGGATGCGGAAGTGGCCGCCGATGCCGACGCTGACCGCCGGCGCGTAATAGGCCGGCGCATAACCGTAATAGGCGGGCGCATAGCCGTACGCGGGCGCGGGCGCGTAGCCGTAAGGCGGCGCGACATAGCAGCCGGACAGGCCGGCGATCAGCGCAAACGAGATGAGGACTTTGTACATGGCTCGACTCCGGCGAAAAGAACGCATCGCACCGCGCGAGCGCCGTGCCGTCGCGGCGCGCGACCGTACGGCCGCATGCGCCGATCCGCGTTGCCGTCGCCCGGTGTAGCGATGCGCGGAGTCTAGCGCCGGCCTCCGCGGGAGGCGTTTCGCTGGCCGTTACAGGTGTTACCGGGCGTCACCGCGGAAACAGTCGCGGCGGGCGGCGCGGCGCGCGCGTGCTCGCGCGCTGGCCGGAGCGAGCCGCGCGGCCGTTACACGAAACGTGCGCGGATGCGCTGCGCGAGGGCTTCCAGCGTCGCCGCATCGGCGAAGTCGCGCGCGTGCATCCGCAACTCGACGCCTTCCCAGCGCGGAATCACGTGGAAATGCACGTGCGGGACCGTCTGGCCCGCAGCAGCACCGTTGAACTGGCCGATGAACATGCCGTCCGGGCCGAGCGCGTCGCGCACGGCCGCCGCGACGCGCTGCGTCATGCGGATGCTCGCCGCGGCCGCGTCGCCGGACAGCTCGAAGAGCTGCGCGGCCGGCTCCTTCGGGATCACGAGCACGTGCCCGTCGGCCTGCGGCATGACGTCCATGATCGCGACGGTGGCGTCGTCTTCGGCGATCTTCACGCACGGCAATTCGCCGCGCAGGATCCTGGCAAACGGGTTGTTGTTGTCGTAGGACATTGCGTTTTCCGGTTTCTGGATTGGGTTCGAGGGGTAACGATGCCGGTCGATTATCGACCGGCCGCCGTCCGCAGTTCAACCTGCGCATCTCCGGCGCGCGTTTGCCGGCTTGCCGGTCGCGCCATCGCACGTGCAGCGACGCGCGATGCACGCTGCCGCCGTTCGTCACGCGCGCGCGATTGCACCGCGTCGCCCGAACCTGCGACACTGCCGGATCGTTGCCGGCCGGCACGCCACCGAGGACGCTCGCGCATGACGCTCCCGTTCAAATCGCTGATCCTGCGCGGCGCCGCCGTCGCAGTCGCCGTCACGCTCGGCTATGCGGGCTACATGCTGTCGCGGCTCGCGCCGATCGCCACCGGCTATGCGGCCAAGGCGCTGTGTTCGGGCGTGTTCGTGTCGGGCCGTCCGGCCGCATCGGTGATCGACGTCGACATCATGGCCGGCGTTCATCCGCTGCTGAAGCTCGTGCGTCCGTCGCTCGATCCGGAGCATCGGCGCGCGGTCGCGACGTTCGCCGGTTTCGCGCGACGCGAGGCCGACTTCCGGCCAGGGCTCGGCTGCACGCTCGCGCTCGGCCCGGCGCACGATGTGCTGCCGGCCGCGCTGCCGCCCGTTGCCGATCCGCCGCACGCCGTGGCCGTAGCCGCGCCGGCCGCCCTATCGGGCATCGACACCGGCAAGCTGCAGCACGCGCTCGACCGCGCCTTCGACGAACCCGATCCGGCGCGGCTGCGGCGCACGCGCGCGGTCGTCGTGATGTGGCGCGGCCAGGTGATCGCCGAACGTTATGCGCCCGGCTTCACCGCCGACACGCCGCTGCCCGGCTGGTCGATGACGAAGACCGTGACGGCCGCGCTGGTCGGCATGCTGGTCGCGCAGCACCGGCTGTCGCCGCAGGCGGCGGCGCTGCTGCCCGAATGGCGCGGCAGCGGCGACCCGCGCGCGGCGATCACGCTCGACGAACTGCTGCGCATGACGAGCGGCCTGCGATTCAACGAGGACTACGACGACCCGCTGTCCGACGTCGCGGTGATGCTGTTCACGCAGCCCGACACCGCGCGCTTCGCATCCGCGATGCCGCTCGCCGCGCGACCGGGCACGCAGTGGCAGTACTCGAGCGGCACGAGCGCGATCGTCGCGCGTGTGATGCGCGCAGCGATGGGCGGCAGCGACGCCGATTACCTCGCCTTTCCGCGCCGCGCGCTGTTCGCGCCGCTCGGGATGCGCAGCGCGGTGTTCGAGCCCGATGCGGCCGGCACGCTCGGCAGCGCGTCGTTCATGTATGCGAGCGCGCGCGACTGGGCGCGCTTCGGCCAGTTGCTGCTGCAGGACGGCGTATGGGACGGCCGGCGGCTGTTGCCGGCAGGCTGGGTGCGCTACCTGACGCGCCCGACGCCGCTGTCGACGCGCGGCGAATTCGGCGCGCACCTGTGGGTCAAGGTGCCAGAGCCGTTCGACGCTCACGATGGAGCCGCGCGCGCGCTGCCGGCCGACGCGTTTCATGCGGTCGGCCATGAAGGCCAGTTCGTGAGCGTGGTGCCGAGCCGCCAGCTGGTAGTCGTGCGGCTCGGGCTGTCGCGGCCGGAATCCGCGTGGAATCACGACGCGTTTCTCGCGCGCGTGCTGCAGGCGGTGCCGGCGGCGGGCCGATGACGTTGCAACGTCGCAGCACGCGGCCGCACGCGCGCGACGCCGCGTGCATCGTTACGGGTTCGCGCTGCCCGCGTACTTCTTGAAGCCCTCGCGCGTCGCCAGACGCTCGACGTAGCGCTGCACCGCCGGCAGATCGGGACGCTCGAACGGCGTGCCGAACCAGCGGTTCACCGACAGGCCGATCGGAATGTCGGCGAGCGTGAAGTGCTCGCCGGCAACGAACGCATCGGTCGCGTCGAGGTGCGCGTTCAGCACCTGCATGTGGTTGGTCCAGCCGGCGATCGACTGCGCGATCGCGGCCGGGTCCTGATGCTGCGGCGACTTGCGCACGAGGCCGAGGAACGCGCCGACCCACGAACGGTTCAGGTCCGACGCCTGCCAGTCGATCCACTGATCGACCCGCGCGCGAGCGCGCGGGTCGGCCGGATACAGCGCGTCGTCGCCGTAGCGGTTCGCCAGATAGCGGATGATCGCGTTCGATTCCCACAGCACGAAATCGTCGTCCTTGATGACCGGGACGAGGCCGTTCGGATTCAGCGCCAGATAGGCGGGGTCGTTGGTCGAGCGAAAACCCGAGCCCCAGTCTTCCTGCTCGAACGGCAGGTCGAGTTCGGTGCACAGCCACAGCACCTTGCGCACGTTGATGGACGGAATCTTGCCGAGGATCTGCAGCATGCGGGCTCCTTGTGAGGGTCGAGAGCGGAGCGGTCGGCCGGCACGGCGCGGCCGAACGCGGTCACGTCGGATTTATACACGAGCGCGCGGAAATCGACAGCGCGCGCTCGTGAAATCGGCGTTTCCGCCGCCGTCGCGCCGCCCGCATCGGCCCGGCTACGCGCCGCGGCACGCACGCGCCGCGGCGGTCCGACCCGACGCTCGCAAGCGCCGCCCTGTTCCCACCGCGCCCGCCGCGCCCGCCGCTTCCATTACAATGCGCGGGATTTTTCCGTTTTCAGGCCGTCCCTGCCTTTCTGACAAGAGGATTTCATGATCATCAAACCGCGCGTGCGTGGCTTCATCTGCGTGACCACTCATCCGGTCGGCTGCGAGGCCAACGTCAAGGAACAGATCGACTACGTGACTTCGCACGGCCCGATCGCCAACGGCCCGAAGAAGGTGCTCGTGATCGGCGCGTCGACCGGCTACGGCCTCGCGGCCCGGATCTCGGCCGCCTTCGGCTCGGGCGCGGACACGCTCGGCGTGTTCTTCGAGCGCGCCGGCAGCGACACCAAGCCGGGCACCGCCGGCTGGTACAACAGCGCCGCGTTCGAGAAATTCGCCGCCGAAAAGGGGCTCTATGCGCGCAGCATCAACGGCGACGCGTTCTCCGACAAGGTCAAGCAGATCACGATCGACACGATCAAGCAGGACCTCGGCAAGGTCGATCTGGTCGTCTACAGCCTGGCCGCGCCGCGCCGCACGCATCCGAAGACGGGCGAGACGATCAGCTCGACGCTGAAGCCGGTCGGCAAGTCGGTGACGTTCCGCGGCCTCGACACCGACAAGGAAACGATCCGCGAGGTGACGCTCGAGCCGGCGACGCAGGAAGAGATCGACGGCACCGTCGCCGTGATGGGCGGCGAGGACTGGCAGATGTGGATCGACGCGCTCGCCGACGCCGGCGTGCTGGCCGACGGCGCGAAGACCACCGCGTTCACGTATCTCGGCGAGCAGATCACGCACGACATCTACTGGAACGGCTCGATCGGCGAGGCGAAAAAGGATCTCGACAAGAAGGTCGTGTCGATCCGCGAGAAGCTCGCCGTGCATGGCGGCGACGCGCGCGTGTCGGTGCTGAAGGCCGTCGTCACGCAGGCGAGCTCGGCGATCCCGATGATGCCGCTGTACCTGTCGCTGCTGTTCAAGGTGATGAAGGAAAAGGGCACGCACGAAGGCTGCATCGAGCAGGTGTACGGGCTGCTGAAGGACAGCATGTACGGCGCGACGCCGCACATCGACGACGAAGGCCGGCTGCGCGCGGACTACAAGGAGCTCGATCCGCAGGTGCAGGCGCAGGTCGTCGCGATGTGGGACAAGGTCACGAACGACAACCTGTACGAGATGACCGACTTCGCCGGTTACAAGACCGAGTTCCTGCGTCTGTTCGGCTTCGAGATCGCCGGCGTCGACTACGACGCGGACGTGAACCCGGACGTGAAGATCCCCGGCATCATCGACACGACGGCCTGACGGCCGATGCCCGCCGCGTGCGCATGCGTGCGGCGGGCCGTGTCGGCGCGGACGTCATCGCGTTCGCCGCCGCAGCGCGGTCGCTTCACTGGACGGCCGCTGCGGCATCCCACAGCGGCTGCCGGCCGAGCGCCGTATGCCATGCATCGAAACGCGTGCGCCACGATTCGAACGGCTCGGTCAGCGGGTGACGCGGATCGCCGCTGAGCGAATACGCCATTCCCTCGATCAGCCAGCGCGGCTTGGTCGCGACCGCCAGATTGCCGAGCGCTTCCGCCTGCCGATGGTGGATCAGCTCGTGCGCCACGAAGTAGGTCTGCCAGCCGCGCGGCGCGAAGACCACGCCGAAGTCTCCCAGCGTCAATGCCGCGCGTTCGCCGAGGCCGAACCGGTCGGCACACGCGCGCGTCGAGCAGAACACGACGCGCGGCGCCGAGCGGAATGCGCCGGTCACCGCCGCCGCGCGCGCGTAACCGTCGCGATAGAGCTGCCGCGCCTCGCCGAGCTTCGCGGGATCGTCGATGCAGATGTCGGCGCCCGCGCACGACACGCCGGGAACCAGCGCGGGCGCGATCACGCGCAACGGCTTGACGAGCGCCCACGCGGCGACGGGCAACGCGACGAGCAGGCCCGCGAGGGCAACGGCGATGGGGGTGCGTTTCATCGGGGCGGGGTTCCTTGGTGGGAAGGGGAATGTTCTCTGCATCACGACACAAGCTGCTTGTGAAAATACGTGGTCGCGCACGGCGTGCCGTCGGGCATCAGCGCGTAGTTCGGCACGACGCCGACGCGCTGCCAGCCGGCTCGCTCGTACAGGCGTTCGGCATCGCCGCCCGTCACCGTGTCGAGCACGAGCACGGTCTTGCCGGCTTCGCGTGCGGCGTGGTCGGCGGCGGCCAGCAGCTTCGCGGCGATGCCCTGCCGACGCGCGCGGCGGGACACGAGCATCTTCGCGACGTCGGCGCGATGCGGCTGGTTCTCCGCTTGCGCGGTCACGATCTGCACGGTGCCGACGATGCGCGCGGCCGCGTCCTCGGCGACGAGCAGGATGCGCTCGCCGCGCGCCACGCCTTCGGCAACCTGCTTCCAGAATGCAACGGCCGTCGCGCGCGCGATCGGCAGCATGAAGCTCACGGACGCGCCGCCCTCGACGCAGTCGATCAGCACGTCGGCCAGCGCATCGACGCACGCATGTGCTTCGCGCGCGTCGACGCGACGCACGGTGACAGGTTCGGTCATTCCTTCTCTCTCCGGAAGTCAGGCGGGCGGCATGCGCCCGATCGAAGCCGACGACGGCATGCGCGCGAAGGCGCGCACGGGACGGCCCGCGTCCGCCAATACGGCGCCGAGCCGGGCCGCCGAGTGATGCCGCCCCGTCATGCTACGCGAACCGACGATGCATCGCCTATGCTCGCTGCACGACCCACTTTCAGCGATGTATCGCAGGCGCCGGCCGCCAGGTCGATGCGTTGAGCGTTGCTGCGCCGACAACGGCGCGCGGACCATTCCGGCGCTGGCCGCACCGTTCGATATGACGCGACCGTCGTCCTGAAGCGTGTCGCAGCGCCCCCGCCCTGGCGCGATCCGCGAATCGGAACGCTCGCGGCCCTGCAAGCGGCTCGTCATTGCGAGACGCCTGCCGCGCGCCTACGATGCGTGAAAGAAGCACGACGACACGCCGTCGCCGGCGTGCACCGTCACGCGCTTCGCAGGAGGCGACATGCTGCACATGCACACGCATTCGACCCGGGTCAGCCGGCACCTGAACGCACCGCGCGGACGCGTCTACCGCGCATTGCTCGACCCGCACGCGGTCGAACGATGGAAGGTGCCCGACGGCATGACGTGCCGCGTGCACGCCTACGACGCGCGCGAAGGCGGTGCGCTGCGCGTGTCGCTCAGCTACGACGCGCCGTCGGACGGCACCGGCAAGACCACCGCGCACACCGACACTTATCACGGCCGCTTCGTGACGCTCGTGCCCGACGAGCGGATCGTCGAGATCGACGTGTTCGAAACCGACGATCCGCTGCTGCGCGGCGCGATGACGGTCACGATCACGCTGTCCGACGAAGCGGGCGGCACGCGCGTCGAGGCCGTGCACGACGGCGTGCCGCCCGGCGTGCCGGCCGCCGACAACGAGACCGGCTGGCGGATGGCACTCGCGAAGCTCGCGGCGCTCGTCGAGCACGGGTGAGCCGGCCCGCAGCACACACAGCCGGCAGCGCGAAAGCCCGCCGCATGCGACACTGGCCGCCGCTGCGTGCAGCGCGCCGCCCGCCGGCGCGCTGCCCGTGCCCGCCTTCCGACTCCGCACAAGGGACCGACGATGAACGCCACGCGCACCGCCACCTGGTATTTCGATTTCGTTTCGCCGTTCGCCTATCTGCAGCAGGAACGCTTCGACACGTTGCCGCCCGGCATCGTCTTCGAGCCCAAGCCGATCGTGCTCGGCGCGCTGCTCGCGCACTGGGGACAGAAAGCGCCGGCCGAGATTGCGGCGAAGCGCGTGTTCACCTACCGCCACGCGCAATACCGCGCGGACAAGCTCGGCATTGCGTTCCGGATGCCGCCCGCGCATCCGTTCAACCCGATCCGGCCGCTGCGGCTCGCGATCGCGATGGGCGGCTCGCCCGACGCGATCCGGCGCATCTTCCGGCACATCTGGCGCGACGGCAACGACGTGTCGACACCGGACGGCTTCGCCGCGCTGTGCGAGGCGGTCGGCTTCCCGGACGGCGTGACGGCCGTCGACGCGCAACCGGTGAAGGACGCGCTGCGCGCGAACACCGACCGGGCGATCGCGCACGGCGTGTTCGGCGTGCCGACCTTCGAACTCGACGGCGACCTGTTCTGGGGCGAGGACGCGACCGACATGTTCGTCGACTGCGCGACGTCGCGCGCGTGGCTCGACTCGCCCGAAGTGCGCCGCATCAGCACGCTGCCGGAAGGCCTCCGGCGCGGCTGACGGCGCGCCCGGCGCCTACGCGCCGCGGTCTTCGACGAGGGGCGGCACCGCGTCGCGCATCATCGCGACGAAGCGCACGAGCCGCGACGGATAGAACTGCGCATGCGGATAGGTCAGGTACACCGGCAGCGGCGACGCCTGCCAGTCGGGCGCGAGATGCACGAGTTCGCCGCGTGCGAGATGATCGGCGAGCAGCCACGACGAGCCGACGCATGCGCCGACGCCGAGCAGCGCAGCGCTGCGCAGCGCGTACAGGTTCTCGGTCGTGACGCGCGGACGGATCGCGATGCGTCGCGTGTCGCCGGTGACGGCGTGCGTCAGCGTGAGTTCGTTCCGGTAATAGGTGCGCAGCGCGAGCCACGGCAACGCGGCGAGCGCGTCGGGATCGGCCGGCACGGCCGCGCGATCGAGCACCGACGGCGCGGCCACCACGAAGCGCGGCACCTTCGTCAGCCGGATCGCGACGACGCCCGGGTCGCTCGGCTCACCCACCTGGATCGCGCAGTCGATGCCGCTGCCGACGAAGTCGCGCACCTCGTCCTGCAGCAACCATTCCACCGAGACGCGCGGATAGTCGCGCAGGAACTGCGCTAGCGGCGCGACGAAGCGCTCCTGCCCGAACGCATGCGGCACCGCGACCCGCAGCAGCCCGTCCGGCTCCTCCTGCGCGCCGCGCAGGTCGGCCTCGAAGGCGGCCCAGCCGGCCAGCAGCTCCTTTGCGCGCGTGAAGCAGCGTTCGCCGTCGACGGTCAGCCGCATCGCATGCGTCGTGCGCTGCAGCAGCCGCATGCCGAGCGAGCGCTCGAGCGCCTGCAGCCGCCGGCTGACGGTCGGCTGCGTCGTGTGCAACTGCGCGGCGGCCGCCGACAGGCTGCCGGCTTCGACTATGCGCACGAACGTTTCCATCAGCTCGAAACGGTAGCCTGCGCCGTCGACCGGAACCGTCTCGAGGCGCGGAGACCGGCCAGCAGCGGGCGAATCGGAGATTTCGTCTGTCATTCGCGCAGCGTATAACAAATGTGCGCCGCGCGGTACTACCCACGCCTGGCGGCAATCGGCACACTGCGTTCCATCCGTTACCCGAACCAGGATGCACGCGATGTCCACCCCCACCCATCTCGCCGCCGCGCCCCGCGCGGCTCACGCGCCGGCCCATGCGGCCGCTGCGTCTCTGCCCGACCGCCGGCTCGTGATGCTGCTGGCCGCGGCGGCCGGCCTCGGCGTTGCGCCGCTCTATTACGCTCAGCCGATGCTCGCCGCGCTCGGCGCCGACGTCGGCGCATCGGCCCGCGCGATCGGCTTCGTGCCGACGCTGACGCAGCTCGGCTATGCGCTCGGCATCCTGCTGCTCGCGCCGCTCGGCGATCGCTTCGACCGACGCCGCGTGATCGTGTCGAAGGCCGCCGCGCTGGTCGTCGCCCTGTTGCTCGCCGCGTTCGCGCCGTCGCTCGGGCTGCTGCTGGCCGCCAGCTTCGCGATCGGCCTGACCGCGACGATGGCGCAGGACGTCGTGCCGGCCGCCGCGACGCTCGCGCACGACGCCCATCGCGGCCGCATCGTCGGCACGGTGATGACGGGGCTGCTGCTCGGCATCCTGCTGTCGCGCGTCGTCGCCGGCTTCGTCGCCGAAACGATCGGCTGGCGCGCGATGTTCGCGCTCGCGGCCGCGAGCGTCGCCGCGATCGGCGTGATCGCCGCACGCGGGTTGCCGCGCTTCGAGCCAGCCACGCAGCTGTCCTACCGCGCGCTGATCGCGTCGCTCGGCGAACTGTGGCGCCGTCATCCCGCGCTGCGCCGTGCGGCGCTCGCGCAAGGGCTGCTGGCCGTCGGCTTCAGCGCGTTCTGGTCGACGCTCGCGGTGATGCTGCACGGCGCGCCGTTCCATCTCGGCAGCGCGGCCGCCGGCGCATTCGGCCTCGCCGGCGCGGCGGGCGCACTGGCCGCGCCGATCGCCGGACGCCTGGCCGATCATCATGGCCCCGAGCGCGTCACGCGGATCGGCATCGCGATCGCGACGGTGTCGTTCGCCGCGATGGGCGCCGCGCCGCTGATGACGCCGCATGCACAGCTCGCGCTGCTCGCCGCGGCGACGATCGGCTTCGACCTCGGCGTGCAGGCCACGCTGATCGCGCATCAGGCGATCGTCTACCGGATCGATCCCGCGTCGCGCAGTCGCCTGAACGCCGTGCTGTTCGTCGGCATGTTCATCGGGATGGCGGCCGGCGCCGCGGCGGGCAGTGCGTTGCTCGCGCAGTTCGGCTGGAATGCGGTGATCGTGCTGGCCGTCGCGACGTCGGTCGCGGCGCTCGCCGTGCGGATGTGGCGCCGGTAATTCTTCCGCGTAGCGCGGATACGAAGCGGGCAGGCTCGACGGCCTGCCCGCTTTTTTTATTTTCTTTCGCGGGTCGCACGGGGCGCCGCCGCGCGACAGCCGGGCGCGGCCGGCGCGCCCGGTCCGCTCATCCGGTGCAAGGTCGACGGCACGTCGCCCGCTCGGCAGTCCGGCCGATTATTTTTCCGCGCGCCCCGATGGTTGCTCCTGCAACCGTATGACGATTTCGCGGAGCCGCGCCGCACGGCGTCGAGCAATCCGGCCCCATCGAAAAACCGCATTTTCTCCGGGAATTCCCGGTATTTTTTCCCATTTTCTTCAACATTACCGATGACATACTTGCCCCCCGTCGTGCTCGGTTGCGAGCGCGCTTTCTGATTCCGCCGGTCGCAGCCGATGGGTTGCCGTGCCGTCGGGCCGCATGACATGAATGATTTCGACACCACGATCCAGGTCTTCCTCACGCACATCACGTTCGGGCCGCTGATGAATCACGCGATCCGCGTGATCGCCGGCCTCTATACGTTCAAGGGCTTCGTCCTGATCCCCGTGCTGTGCTGGCTATGGTTTCAGCCGGGGCCGCAGCGCGAACGGCAACGCGAGCTGGTCGTCGCGACGGTGGCGAGCGGGCTCGTCGCGCTCGCGGTCGGGCGGCTGCTCGCGAAAACGCTGCCGTTCCGCGTGCGGCCGATCTACAACCCCGAGCTGCATCTGCACTTCCCGTCCGACACGCTGCGCGCGGCCACGCTGCAAGCGTGGAGCTCATTCCCGAGCGACCACGCGATGCTGTGGATGGCGATCGCGACGGGCATCTTCATCATCGCGCGGCGCGCCGGCGTGTTCGCGCTGCTGTATGCGGTCGTGTTCATCTGCGTGCCGCGCGCGTATCTCGGCTATCACTATCCGACCGACCTGATCGCCGGCGCCGCGATCGGCATCGCGATCGCGTGGCTGCTCACGCGCGATGCGGTCCGCTCGCGCTTCGCGCCGCACGCGCTCGCCGCGATCCGGCGCTTTCCCGCGCCGGCCTATACGCTCGCGTTCCTGCTGTGCTTCGAGCTGATCACGCAGTTCGACGAACTGCTCACGCTCGCGCAGTCGGTCACGCATACGACGTTGTAACGGCGTGGTCGGCGGATGCGTTCGGTGCGGTCGTCGCGACGCGCGCGCATACGCTGTGGGCCGCGGGCGATCGCATCGCGCAGCTCGCATGGAGGTGGATGCGGTGCCGATGCCGATGCCGAGCCGGTGCCGGCGCGAGTAAGGCTGCGTCCACGTGCGTCAGTCGCGATCGGACGCGCCGAGCGGAAAGGACGCACGATACGATCGTGCTTCATCAACCGCGCATGCAAACGACGAACGCGCAAGCAACCGCGTGCGCGTCCGGCCAATTCGACATCGGCCCGCGATGTTTTTACGCTCGCCCGTCCGCCACGATGCGCCCTTCGCTGCGCCAGCGCAGCATCCCGCCGCCGAGGTTCGCCACCGCGTCGAAACCGGCCTTTCGCAGGATCACGGTCGCCTGCGCGGAGCGGCCGCCCGCGCGGCACACGGTCACGATCGGCCGCGTGTGCTCGAGCTCGCCGGTGCGCGCGGCGAGTTCGCCGAGCGGAATCGGCGTCGCGCCCGGCAGATGGCCGAGCGGGCCGGTGAATTCGTCCGGTTCGCGCACGTCGACGACCTGCACCGTGCGCAGATGATCTTCGAGCCACTGCGGATCGATTTCCCAGAACCCGGCGAACGTGTAGACGAGCGGCGCCCAATCCGGCGCGGCCTGCACATCGGGCGCGTTCGCGGCGACGCCGCACTGCAGGTTCGCGGGCACCGCGACGTCGATCTGCCGCGGATGCGCGAGCCCGAGGTTGCGCATGTAGCCGGCGAAATCGTCTTCGCTGAGATCGCCGCCGAGGCGCGGGTTGAAGCGCCGCTCCTCGCCGACGCTCGTCACCGTCAGTCCGCGGTAGTCGTGCGCCGGATACAGCAGGCACGCGGCCGGCAGCGTGAACAGCCGGCCGTGCACCGCGCGATACAGCGCACGCGGGTCGCCCTGCTGGAAATCGGTGCGGCCGGTGCCGCGAATCAGCAGGCAATCGCCGGTGAAGGCCATCGATTCGTCGTCGAGCACGAGGCTGATGCAGCCGCTCGTATGGCCGGGCGTCGCTCGCACGGTCAGGTAGCGGCCGCCGAACCGGCAGCGCTCGCCGTCGTTCAGATAGCGGTCGGCGCCTTGCGCGCCGCTCGCGGCCGAGATCGCGATCGTGCTGCCGGCGCGCTGCTTGAGCAGCCACGCGCCCGTCACGTGATCGGCGTGCACGTGCGTATCGATCGTCGCGACGAGCCGCAGCCCGAGCTCGTCGACGAGCGCCGCGTCGCGACGCACCTGTTCGAACACGGGATCGATCAGCAGCGCTTCGCGCGATGCCGGGTCGGCGAGCAGATAGGTGTAGGTCGACGATTGCGGGTCGAACAGTTGGCGGAAGATCATGGCGATGTTGCTCCGTCGGCGGAGTGTGGCGGTCGCGCGGAAGGCGGCATGGATGCCGCCGATGCGGGGCGATATGCGCACGTGTACCCACAAGCGTAGTGCAAAACGCGGCGGCCATTGGCGGCTTCGTACGGGAGACGCGTGACGCTGCGGGCAGTCGCATGCGGCCTTACACTGGCGGGCCTCATCTCACGTCACCGGAGTTGCGTCGCATGTCTCTGACGATCGACCCCAAGCAGGCCGCCGCGCTGCTCGCCGTCGCCGACACCGGCAGCTTCGAGCAGGCCGCCGGCCGGCTGCACGTGACCGCATCGGCCGTCACGCAGCGCGTGCGCGCACTCGAGGTGAGCCTCGGCACGCCGCTCGTGCTGCGCACGCGCCCGTGCCGGCCGACGATTGCCGGCCAGCGCGTGCTGCAGCATCTGCGCCGCGTGGCGCTGCTGCAAGCCGACCTGCAAAGCACGCTCGCGGCCGAGCGCGCATCGCCGATCTCGGTCACGATCGCGCTGAACTCCGACAGCCTCGGCACGTGGTTCCTGCCCGCGCTGACGTCGGTGCTGGCCGGCGAGCGCATCCTGTTCGAGCTGATCGTCGAGGATCAGGACCACACGTTCGCGCTGCTCGAAAGCGGCATGGCCGTCGGCTGCGTGACGACCGAGTCGAAGCCGATGCGCGGCTGCGTCGCGACGCCGCTCGGCACGATGCGCTATCGGCTGCTCGCGGCGGCCGCGTTCGCCGCGCGGTGGTTTCCGCGCGGGCTGAACCGCGCGAGCGCGCGCGCGGCGCCCGTCGTCGCGTATTCGCGCCGCGACACGCTGCAGTCCACGTTTTTGAGGGAGAAGCTCGGGCTGCCCGACGGCGCGTATCCGTGCCACTACGTGCCGGGCACGCACGCCCACTTCGCGGCAGTCAGGCACGCGCTCGGCTATGCGATGGTGCCCGAGCCGCTGCTCGGCGGTGTGCCGCTCGACGCCCAGGGTCTCGTCGACCTCGCGCCCGCGCATCCGACCGACATCACGCTGTACTGGCACGCGTGGACGGTGCAGTCGCCGACGATGGCGTCGCTGTCCGCGCGGGTCGTCGAAGCGGCGCGCCGTTTGCTCGCGCCGCTGGCGGATTGAGACCAGGTGGGGCCACGTGCGCATCGCACTCTGCACCGCGTGATCCGTGTAATCGGCCCAACCGACGCAACCAACGCAATCGGCCGAACTGCCCCACCCATCCGGTTACCCGCGACGCTTCGCGAAATACGCGCGCACTGCGTCAACGAAGGTACCGATATCCGCCCGCGACACGTCGCAGTGCGTGACGAAGCGCGACGCGTACAGCATCTGCGTCAGAATCCCGTGCTCCTTGAGCCACGCCTCGAGCGGCGCGCAGTCGGCTTCGGGGAATTGCGCGAACACCATGTTGGTCGCCTGCGACGTCACCTTCACCGGCTCGATGCGCGCGAGGCCCTCGGCGAGGTGCGCGGCATTCGCGTGATCGTCGGCGAGCCGCTCGACGTTGTGATCGAGCGCGTACAGGCACGCGGCCGCGAGGATGCCCGACTGCCGCATCCCGCCGCCCAGCACCTTGCGCCAGCGCTGCGCGCGCTCGAGCAGCGCGCGGCTGCCGACCAGCACCGAACCGACCGGCGCGCCGAGCCCTTTCGAGAAACAGATCGACACGGTATCGAAGCCCTCGCACAGCTCGGCGAGCGAGCGCCCCGACGCGACGGCCGCGTTGCACACGCGCGCGCCGTCGAGGTGGGTGGCGAGCCCGCGGCTGCGCGCGAGCGCGACGGCTTCGCGCACATAGCCTTCCGGCAGCACCTTGCCGCCGATCGTGTTCTCGAGCGCGAGCAGGCGCGTGCGCGCGAAGTGATTGTCGAGCGGCTTGATCGCTGCGGCGATCTTCTCGAGCGGCAGCGTGCCGTCGGGCGCGTTCTCGAGCGGTTGCGGCTGGATGCTGCCGAGCACCGCCGCGCCGCCGCCCTCGTACTTGTAGGTGTGCGCGAGCTGACCGACGATGTATTCGTCGCCGCGCTCGCAATGCGCCATCAAGGCAGCGAGGTTGCTCTGCGTGCCGCTCGGGAAGAACAGGCCGGCTTCCTTGCCCGCGCGCTCGGCCGTGACGGCCTGCAGGCGCAGCACGGTCGGGTCGTCGCCCCACACGTCGTCGCCGACTTCGGCGGCAGTCATGGCGGCCAGCATCGGCTGGCTCGGACGCGTCACGGTATCGCTGCGTAAATCGATCATCTTCGTGCCCTGTGTGAAAGCGGACCGGAACCGAGACGCCCGGCCCTGCCGAAACGAGACTCAGAGTGTACGCAATTCATGCGACGCACGCCGCAGCCGCGCACGCAGCGGCGTGTTGACGCACGACAGGCGATCCGCATGATGCGTCGCGCCATATTGCCGCACGTGCGACCGACCGCCGCGCAGCCGTCGCATGCGCCGCGCATCGCGTTGTTGATACGAATCAACGATTTATCTCGAAAACGGGCGCGACGCGCTGGACATCTGCGACGAGTTGGCACATTTCGCGGCGCAGCATCGGGGCAGATACTCCAGCCAACCCCGCCGCCCTCGACGGTTCGGGGGCCGCCGGCACCCGCCGGCGGGTATCGTCAGCCTCGGTCAACTGGTATGAACACCGCATTTTCGGCCTTCGATCTGGCCCGCCTGCAATTCGCGTTCACCGTCTCCTTCCACATCGTGTTCCCGGCGCTGAGCATCGGCCTCGCCAGCTTCATCGCCGTGCTCGAATATCGCTGGCTGAAGACGGGCAAGTCTTACTACAAAACCCTGTGTCTGTTCTGGTCGAAGATCTTCGCGGTCGCGTTCGGGATGGGCGTCGTCTCCGGCGTCGTGATGAGCTACCAGTTCGGCACGAACTGGTCGGGCTTCTCGAGCTTCGCCGGCTCCGTCACCGGCCCGCTGCTGATGTACGAGGTCATGACCGCGTTCTTCCTCGAAGCGGGCTTCCTCGGCATCATGCTGTTCGGCTGGAATCGCGTCAGCCCGCGCGCGCACTTCGGCGCGACGCTGATGGTCGCGATCGGCACGCTGATCTCCACCTTCTGGATCCTCGCGTCGAACAGCTGGATGCAGACGCCGCAGGGCTTCGAGATCGTCGACGGCCGCATCGTGCCGACCGACTGGCTCGCGATCATCTTCAACCCGTCGTTCCCGTACCGCCTGCTGCACATGGCGATCGCCGCGTTCATCGTCGCGGCGCTGGTCGTGGCCGCGACGGGCGCATGGCATCTGCTGAAGGGCCGTCGCGACCGCGGCGTGAAGAAGATGTTCTCGATGGCGCTGTGGCTGCTGCTCGTGCTCGCGCCGCTGCAAGCCGTGATCGGCGACCAGCACGGGATCAACACGCTGAAGCACCAGCCCGCGAAGATCGCCGCGATCGAAGGGCTGTGGGACACCGAAAAGGGCGGCACGGCGCTCAACCTGTTCGGCATTCCGGACATGAAGGCCGAAACGACGCGCTACGCGGTGAAGGTTCCGCATCTCGGCAGCCTGATCCTCACGCATAGCTGGGACGGCGAAATCCGCGGGTTGAAGGACTTCCCGCCGCAAGACCGCCCGAATTCGACGATCGTGTTCTGGAGCTTCCGGATCATGGTCGGCATCGGCTTCGCGATGATCGGCCTCGCCGTGCTCGCGTGGCTGCTGCGCCGCCGCGGCAGCCTGTACGAATCGAAGTGGTTCCACCGCTTCGCGCTGGCGATGGGCCCGACCGGCTTCGTGTCGCTGCTCGCCGGCTGGGTGACGACCGAAGCGGGCCGCCAGCCCTGGGTCGTGTACGGCGTGATGCGCACCGCGCAGGCCGTGTCGCCGCTGACGCTGCAGCAGGTCAGCCTGTCGATGATGACCTTCGTGATCGTCTACTTCCTCGTGTTCGGCACCGGCATGTACTACATCCTGAAGCTGATGAAGGCCGGCCCCGCGCTGCCCGACGCGACGCACGACGCGAACCACGACGCGCCCGGCTCGCGCCGCGATCACACCGCGCGCCGCCCGATGTCGGCGGTCGACGAACTGATCGAGACCGTCTGAGCCCTCTTCTGAGCAAACGAGAAAACCTATGGACGTCACCGTAATCTGGGCCGCGATCATCGCATTGGGGCTCTTCATGTACGTCGTGCTCGACGGCTTCGACCTCGGCATCGGCATCGTCTTCCCGTTCTTCCCGGACGAGAAGGAGCGCGACCTGATGATGAACACCGTCGCGCCCGTGTGGGACGGCAACGAGACGTGGCTGGTGCTCGGCGGCGCCGGGCTGTTCGCGGTGTTCCCGGTCGTGTATGCGACGGTGCTGTCGGCGCTCTACCTGCCGCTGATCTTCATGCTGGTGTGCCTGATCTTCCGCGGCGTGTCGTTCGAGATCCGCGCGAAGGCGCGCCGCACGAAGCATCTGTGGGACCTCGCGTTCATCGGCGGCTCGGCCGGTGCGACGCTGTTCCAGGGGATCGCGCTCGGCGCGTTCCTGCAGGGCATCAACGTGAAGAACGGCGTATTCGCCGGCGACGCGTTCGACTGGCTCACGCCGTTCAGCCTGCTGACGGGCCTCGGCCTCGTCGTCACGTATGCGCTGCTCGGCTGCTGCTGGCTCGTCGCGAAGACGGAAGGCGACCTGCAACGCCGCCTGCATCGCGTCGTGTGGCCGCTGACGGTCGTGCTGCTCGGCTTCATCGCGGTCGTCAGCCTGTGGACGCCGCTGCAGGACCCGGCGATCGCGCAGCGCTGGTTCGACACGGGGCTGTTCTGGCGCCTGCTGCCGGTGCCGTTCCTGGTCGCCGGATGCGCGGTGTGGATGCGTCGCGCGGTGCGCGACCGGCACGACATGACGCCGTTCGTGCTGGCGCTGGCGCTGGTGCTGCTCGGCTACGTCGGGCTGCTCGTCACGATGTTCCCGTATGCGATCCCGCCGACGATGACGATCTGGGAAGCCGCCGCGCCGCGTTCGAGCCAGACCTTCACGCTGGTCGGCGCAGCGATCATCCTGCCGATCATCATCGCGTACACGACGATGGGCTACTGGGTATTCCGAGGCAAGGTGCGCCATGAAGACCAGCATTACTACCACCACTGATTGCCGCGCGCGCCCGGCCGGCGCGCCGCGGCCCCGGATGCGCGGCTGGATGTGGTTCGTCGTGCTGTGGGCGGGCGGCGTGCTCGGCGCGGTCACGCTCGGCTACGCGTTCAAGCTGTTCATGAACCTGACGCTGTTTGCGGTGAAGTAAGCGGCGCGGCCTGTATCGCCTCCACACGCCTCGCGCATCCGTCGATCAACCGGCGGATGCGCGCTCCCCCCGCAACGGTACGGACCGTGCGCACCCATCGCACGATGCCGGGCTTCGATCCCGCCATGCAGAACCTGCGGCGGATGGCCTGAACCGTTGGCCCGCTGCATCCCGGCCGTGCGGCGCTACGCCGAATCGGCCAGCCACTGCGCCACGCGCGCGACGAGCCGGTCGGCGTCGTCGAAGCACTCGACGCCCGCCACCTGCGGCGCGTCGCAAATCGTGAACACCGGCTTGCCCCACTGCAAGCCGAGCGCGATTTCGGACAGCGTGCCGAGACCGCCGCCGACCGCGATCAGGCAAAGCGACGCGCGCGCCACCAGCGCGTTCCGCGTGATGCCGAGCCCGGTCGGCAGCGCGACGCTCAGATACGGATTCGCGAGCGTCGCGTCGTCTTCGGGCAGCAGCCCGATCGCACAGCCACCGGCCGCATGCGCGCCGCGCGCGGCGGCTTCCATCACGCCCTGCTTGCCGCCGCCTACGAGTGCGACGCCCGCCGTCGCCAACGCATGGGCGAGCCGCTCCGCGACGCGCATCTGCTCGTCCGTCGCTTCTCGCGGGCCGATCACGCCCACCGGCATCCGATGCCGGCGCACGCCGTTCTGCCGCTGCGCCAGCCGCGCGAGCTGCTCGCGCGCCGCCGCCGACCATTCAATGCCGCCGTTGCCGAACAAGGCCTTCCCCCAGTGCAAGAACGCAGGTGCAGATGGCGGTCAGCACGATCGACAGCACGGCCGCCTGCGAAAAATCGGTTTGCCCGTCCGACAGCTTCAGATACATCAGCAGCGGCAGGATGTTGATCTGCGTGCCGGCCAGCGCGAGCGCCGTGCCGTACGTGCCGAGCGCGATCGCGGTCACGAGGCACCAGGCGGACATGATCGACGGCCACAGCTCGCGCCACGCGACGTCGAGCCACGCCCGCCACGGCCGCGCACCGAGCGTCAGCGCCGCTTCGAGCGGCCGCCGGTCGAAATTCGCGAGGGCCGGATAGATCATCAGCGCGACCCGCGGAATCAGGTAATACGCATAGGCGAAGGCGAGCCCCGGCATCGTGTAGATCGCGCCGCCGATCGCGTTCGGATCGGCGCCCAGCGCCGCCAGCAGCATGGTGACGAAGCCCGCGCGGCCGAACGCGAGGATGAAGCCGTACGCGATCACGAGGCCGGAGAACGCGAGCGGCACGCCGAGCAGCGCCAGCGACCAGTGGCGGCGGGCCGGCGACTGGCCCGCCAGCACGAAGGCGAGCGGCACGCCCACGCCGACCGACAACGTCCCGGCGCCGACGCCCAGCGCGAGCGAGCGGGCGATCGCAGCGGCGACGAGCGGGTCGCGCAGCACCGCCGCGAACGCCCGCCCGCCGTCCGCACAGGCGGCGTCGACCAGCGCGGCGAGCGGCAGCACGAAGCACACCGCGAGCAACGCGGCCGCGGGAAGCGCGCCGAAGCGGCGCAGCACGCCGCGTTCCGGTAACGAAGCCTGCATCGCGAGCCCCTTAGTTGCCGAGCGTGGCCTGCGACCACAGCTGGTCGACCTCGGCCTTGCGCGCGGCCGCCTTCGCGACATCGAGCGGGCGAACCTGCGGCGCATTCGGCAGCTTCGCCGCGACGTCCTGCGCCACCGGCGTGCCGGGCACGGCCGGACGCACGTAACCCTGCGCGAACAGCGCCTGGCCGACGTCGCTCATCACGAGGTTGAGCCACAGCTGCGCGGCGGACGGATTCGGCCCGTTCTTCACGAGACTCATCGCATACGGCGCCGACACGCTGCCGTCCTGCGGAATCACGACGTCGGCCGCGTCGCCCATCCCGTCCGCATACTTCGCCTTCAGGCCGTCGTTCTCGTAGCCGATCAGGATCGGGATCTCGCCCTTCACGAACTTCGCATACGGCGTCGTGCCTTCGACGCGCAGCACGTTGCCCGCGCGCTTGAGCTTGCCGAAGAATTCGGCGCCCGGTTTCGGATTGTCGACGCTGCCGCCGTTCGCATACGCGGCCGCGAACACCGCGACCTGGCCCTGCCCGGTCGAACGCGGGTCGAGATAGACCACGGCGTTGCGGTACTCGGGCTTCAGCAGGTCGGACCAGCGCTGCGGCACGTCCTTCACGAGCTTCCGGTTGACGAGGAACGCGATGTTCAGCGAATGCACGGCGAACCAGCGGCCGTCGGCCGCGCGGAACACGCCCGGCAGCTTGTCGAAGTTGATCGGCCGGAACGGCGCGACGACGTCCTTGGCCGCGGCGTCGAGCGCCGACGCCGCGAAGTAGTACGCGGTATCGGCCTGCGGACGGCGGCGCGACTTGTCCAGCGCGACGACGGTGGCGGCGGAGCCGATGTCGTTGTACGTGATTTCGACCTTCGGGTAGCGCTTGCGGAATTCGGCGAACAGCGCCTTCCAGTTCGCCCATTCGGGGCCTGTGTCGAACGACACGACGAGCCCTTCGTCGGCGGCCTTCGCATACAGCGCGTCCTCGCCCGGATACAGCGGCGCCGCATGCGCAGCCGCGCAGGAAAGCGCCGCGAGCGCGCACAGTGCGAGCACGCGCGCACGCATGCCTTTCACGAAAAGGGAACCTGCAGACATGGTGAATCTCCGTTGAACGAAAGGGGTCATGGCGCGTCCGGCGACGCCGGCAGCACGGGCAACACGAGCAAATGGCGCGGATCGATCGCGATGCTGCGGGCGGCGGGCTCGCGCCCCTCGCACAGCAACGGGTCGGACGATCCGTGCGGATGAAAGTCGTAGCGCTGCGTCGCGCCGAGGTAGCGCACGTGGCCGGGACGGCCGTCGAGCCGGTTCACCGTGTGCGTCGGCGGATCCGCCTGCACGTGCTCGGGCCGCACCAGCACCGCGATTTCGGCGCCGGGCCGGTGCGCGCCCGTGTCCGCGTGCAGCGTCGCGAAGCGCACGTCGACGGCGCCGTGCGCGAGCACACGGCCGGGCAGCAGCGTCGAATGCCCGACGAAGCGCGCGACCTGCGCGCTCGCGGGACGCTCGTACAGGTCGCGCGGCGTGCCGGCCTGCAGCACGCGGCCGCCGTCGACGATCGCGACGCGATCCGCCATGCTCAGCGCCTCGTCCTGGTCGTGCGTGACGAACAGCGTCGTCGCGCCGCACGCGCGCTGCAGCATGCGGATCTCGTCGCGCAGCTGGTGGCGGATGCCGGCATCGAGCGCGGCGAGCGGCTCGTCGAGCAACAGCAGCTTCGGCTCGATCACGAGCGCGCGCGCCAGCGCGACGCGCTGCTGCTGCCCGCCCGAAAGCATCGCCACGCCACGCGTCGCATGCACGGCCAGGCCGACCCGCTCGAGCATGTCCAGCGCGCGCTGGCGCCGCGCACCGGCCGCGACGCCGCGCATCCGCAGCCCGTACGCGACGTTGTCGACGACCGACAGGTTCGGAAACAACGCGTAGTGCTGAAACACCATCCCGACTTCGCGCCGCCATACGGGCACGCCGGCGACGTCGTCGCCGCCGATCGCAATGCGGCCGCGCCAGCCGTCGAGCAGGCCGGCGGCGAGCCGCAGCAGCGTCGACTTGCCGGAGCCGCTGCGCCCCATCACCGCGAGCAGTTCGCCCTGGGCGGCGGACAGCGTGACGCCGTCGATGCCGTGACGCGCACCGGGATACTGGAAACTGACGTGTTCGAATTCGAGGCTCATGGCTGATTCACTTCAGGCGTTGCATGGTGCTGGTGGACACGAGCGTCGCGAGCACGGCGAGGACGAGCAGCACGACGGTCGCCGCGCAGGCCATCCCCGTCGCGCCGTAGAACGCCTGCAGCAGCACGATGGGATAGTTCCGGTAGCGAAAACCGGCGATCAGGTTCGAGATCTGGAATTCGCCGATCGACAGCGCGGCCACCATCACCAGACCGGAAAACAGGCTGTGCCGCAGGTTCGGCAGCACGATCGTGAAGAACTGGCGCAGCGGCGTCGCGCCGAGCGTCGCCGCGCAGGCCTCGAGACGCGCAAGCCCGAGATGCCGCAAATCGCTCAGCAGCGTCTGCAGCAGATACGGCAGCGTCAATACCGCATGCGCGGCGATCATCAGCGGCAGCGTGCCGAGCCAGGGCAGCGTGTCGCCGCTGAAGATCACGATGTAGCCGAAACCGAGCGTGAGCGCCGGCACGGCGATCGGCATCAGCATCACGATGCGCGTCGCGAGGCCGCCGCCGGCCTGCGCGCGATGATGCAGCGCATACGCGAGCGGCAGCCCGATCGTCGCGTTGAGCGCGCAGCAGGCCAGCGCGACCATCAGGCTGACGCCGAACGCTCGCGTGAAGCCCCGGTTCGCGGCCAGATCGGTGAACCAGTGCGCGGTGAAGCCGGCGGGCAGCAGCGTATTGGTCCACGACTGGCCGACCGAGCCGACCAGCAGCAACGCGATCGGCAACAGCAGGTAGAGGCCGAACGCGGCGACGAGTGCCTGCAGCAACAGCCGGCCGATGCGGGGGCGCGCCGCTTTGCTACGACGAATCGGAACACCGTCGGCCAATGCCGGGACGGATGACGGATGCATGACACACTCGCTGACGATGGGGGAGGACCGCGCGCAATGCCCGTCGGAACGGGCTCGTGGGCGTTGTCGGAACCCGCGCAGTGTGCGGATTCGACATGGCACCGTCATGAAAAAAACGTACAAAGACGGCATCGATCCATGCGAGAACGGAACAGCAGCCGATGAAACACCTGTATCCGAACGTCGCGGAACTGCACGCATTCGTCGCGTCGGCGAAATACCTGAACTTCTCGTACGCGGCACGCGAGCTGGGCCTGACGCCCAGCGCGGTCAGCCGGCAGATCGCCAGCCTCGAGGCGCTGTTCGGCGTGAAGCTGTTCGTGCGCGAAGGACGCGGCCTCACGCTCACCCGCGCGGGCGAGGTGTATCACGCACGCGTCGTCGCGCCGCTGCGCGAGATCGGCAATGCGTCGATCGAGCTGCTGAGCGCCCGCGAGAACCGCGACCTGCTGACGATCGCGAGCGTCCCGACGTTTACGACCAAGTGGCTGCTGCCGCGGCTCACGCGCTTTCTCGCCGGCGCGCCGGGCGTCACGCTCGGCTTTCGCCGCCATCTCGCGCCGGGCGACCCGTTTCCGTTCGGGCTCGATGCGGCGATCCGCTATGGCGACGGCGCATGGGAAGGCGTACGAAGCGACTATCTCGACGGCCGGACCTTCGTGCCAGTCTGCACGCGCGAATTCGCGGAGCGGCATGCGCTGCGCGGCCCCGCCGACGTCGCGACGGCGCCGCGCCTGGTGCACGAACAGGCGGAGAGCGCATGGTCCGAATGGGCGCAGCGCCACCACGCGACGCGGATGAATGCGCTGGCCGGCGCCCGCTTCGAACAGTATTCGGTGCTGATCCAGGCCGTCCAGGCCGGGCTCGGGATCGCCCTGGTGCCGCGCTTCCTGATTCTCGACAATCTCGCGGCCGGCACGCTGATCGAGCCGTTCGACGCCCCGGTCGACCTGGACGCGCAGGGGCACTATCTCTGCTACGCGCCCGAACGCCTCGCGACCAGCGACGCGCTGCGGCGTTTCCGCGAGTGGATGCTCGACGAAGCGACGCAGGGTTGAGCGACGGCGAGCGCCGGAGCGGTCGCCATCGGCGTCCGGGCGACCGGACGCGGGCCGGCGTATCCGGTGCCGGACGCCGCGCGACGGCGGCATCCGGCCCGCGCAAGGTCAGCGATCGATACCGAGCCCCGGCAGCACGCGCGTATTCTCGGCGACGACCGCGTGCAGCAGCTTCGGATCGGCGCCGAGCAGCCCTAGGATCGTCGGCGCGACCTGCTTCGTGCCGACCAGATCGCTCACGCTGCGCGCGCGCTTCAGGCCCGGATACGACACCAGCAGCGCGAGATGGCTGTCGTCCGGCGCGTTGCCGCCATGCTCCTCGTCCTTCTTCGTGCTCGACGTGTAGATCACGCCCGGATTCGGCTGCACGATGAGGTCCGGCGTGCGGCCGTTGGCCGGGTCGCCGAACCGCTCGGCCAGCGCCGCGCCGTACAGGATGTACGCCTGCGGGCCGTCCGCGCAGATGCCCGGCGCGTTGCAGCCGAGGTTGGCCTGCAGCGTGCGCACCACGGCCGTGCGCTGGCCGCGGTCGCGCAGCCAGATCAGGCCGACGTCGTCGGTCTGCACGAAGCCCGTGCCGGCGAGGCCCGAACCGTCGTTCGGGTTGCCCGTCGTCGTGTTGTTCTGGCCGAAGTTGCCGTTCGGATCGAGGTAATCGTTCGCTTCGAGCAGCTTCGTCAGCGTGTCGCCATTCTTCACGAGCTTGGTGCGATCGGTCGGCGACTGGCCGTGCTTCGCGGTGACGATCACGGCCGTCGACGTGTACAGGTTGCGCTGCTTCAGCTCGGCGACGATGTGGCCGATCGCGCCGTCGACGTAGGTGATCGCATTCGCGACCTGGCCGTTCGGCGTGAAGTTCGCATCGAGATAGCCGCCGCCCTTCGCGACCGGCGCCTTCTGCGCGACGCTGAGCGTCTGGAAGTTCGCGCCAAACAGCGTCGGCACCGGCGCCGTCCTGGCGCCGGTCGAATCGCGGCCGTCGATCTGGTTGATCAGCGCCTGCACGTGCAGGTTGTCGAAGCGCGCGGTGTGCGAATAAACGTCGGTGTACGGGCTGTTGGTGGCCGGGTCGATCGAGTTGATCTCGGTGCGCATCAGATCGTCGACGCCCGTGCCGGACGGGCCGTTCAGCCAGTCGTAGCCCCACGCGTGCTTGTCGGCCCACGCGGTGTACGCGTTCGGCACGCCGGCCTTGACGGCCTCGAACACCGTGTTGGTCTTCAGGTAATCGTGCGGGTAGACCGGCACGCAGCGGCCGCCGACCTTCGCGTGCGGAATCGCCTGCGGGTTGAACGCGCCGCCGCCGTCGAGGTGCACGAGCGCGCCGCCGTTCATCGCGTCGATGCCGGTCGTCTCGTCGAACACCACGTTCCAGCCCTGCTTGCCCGAGCAGGTCGTGTCGCTCGGCGCGTACAGGTTGCGGTCGTAGGACACGTCGTAGAACAGGCCGGCCGTCTTCGGCGAGCCGCCCGTCACGAGCGCGGCGAGGCCGGGGAACGAGTCCGACAGGCCGGGCGTGTACGCATTCGTATAGGTGACGCCGCTTTGCGCGAGCACCGCGAGGTTCGGACACGTGTTCGCGCCGATGCAGCGCGCGAGATCCTGCTCGTGCAGGCCGTCGACGCTGATCAGCAGCACGTGCTTCGCGACGCGCCGGCCGTGGCTGCCGTCGTCCTGCTGCGCCGCCTGGGCGCTGGCGCTCGCGAGCGCCAGCGCGCCCGCCACCATCACCGCGACGTTTCGTTGCTTGGCGAATCTGGAAATCATCACCCCACCTCATCGATTGACGTTGAACCGCATGACTTGCCGGAAGGCGCGCAAAATATGGCCGGCTCGTGCGGCGGTCCGATGAAGCGGGGCTTTCTGTTGTCTGTCAAACGTAACCAATCGCAAGCGGCATCGGACGGTCGCGATGCGCCGCGTCGGCCGCCGCGCGTGCTCGCGGCCGGATTTTTGTCGGACTTGGCGCGCGACTATTGGCGTGTAATAAAGGGTTTTCCCTGACCCGGAGCACGAGTATGTCGACCCTGGAAGCGCTCAGGTTCGTGCTGGACGATGCACGCACCCCCGAAATCATTCGCCATCACGTCGTCGACGCGCTGCAGTACGCGTTGCGCAATTACGGCCAGGTGTTCACGGCCAAGGAAGTCGAATGGCTGACGCAGTGGGACGATGCGCGCCTGCCGCTCGCCGCGAGGAAGGAACTGGACAAGCGCGAACCGGCGCTCGACGGGCGCTGACGCCGCACGGGCCGCGCCGCGCGATCGTGCGCGGCGCGGCCGCGTCGAACGACGCGCGGCCGCTTGCTTGCCGCGTTACTGCAGGCCGAAATCGACGCGCGTCGTCGCGCCCTTGTCCTCGATGCCCTTCGCATCGAGCTTCGGCGCGACGACGAACATCCGGCTCGAATCGATCTTGCCGTCGAGATACTGGCGCACCGCCTGCGCACGCTGCTGCGCGAGCGCGCGCAGCGCGTTGTCGTCGGCCGGCGCGTGATCGGCAAGCGCCTTCTTCATGTCCGCATCCGGCAACGTCTTCTGCAGGCCGACCAGGTTGCGCGGCTTCTTGAAATCGGCCGCCTTGTACGCGCGCGTCAGGTATTTGTCGTACTCGGCCGGCGCGACCTTCACCGTCATCGGGTCGACGCTCTCGCCCTGCCCGATCACGTCCTTGAGCTTCTGCTGACGAACCAGCCGGTCGACATACACGTCGCGCAGCCCCGGCGTGTCGACGGCCGGATCGACGCGGCCGATCAGGTCGAGCCGGATCGACGGCTTCTCGGTCAGCATCTTCGCGACGGTGTCGAGCTTCTTCTGCTGCGCGTCGCTGAGCGCGTACGAGCCCGGCGCGAACTCGACGTAGCCGAGATCCTCGCCGCCGCTGCCGCCGAACGCATGCGACAGCAGCGTGAACGGCGACGTCACCGCCTTCGCGATCAGGTTCAGCACCGCGCGCCAGATCAGCCCGCCGATGCTGAACTCCGGATTCGACAGCGAGCCCGACACCGGCAGGTTCACGTCGATCTCGCCGCGCGTGTTCTTCAGCAGCGAGATCGCGAGCTTCACCGGCAGCTTGGTCGCCGTGTCGTTCTCGACGTGATCGCCGAACGTCAGCTGGTCGATGAAGATATGGTTGTTCGCCTGCAGCTGGTCGTTGGCGAGCTGGTAATGCAGGTCGACGTTGAGCTTGCCCTTCGTGATCGGGTAGCCGGCGTACTTCGCCGAATACGGCGTCAGGTTCGTCAACTCGACGCCGTGCGCGGTGGCGGTGAGGTCCAGCGCCGGCTTGTCGATCAGCGGGTTCACCGAGCCCCTGATCGAGATCGGCCCGTTGCCGGCCAGGTTCGCGGCGACGTCGACCGGAGCCGACGTCGTCGAATCCGTGCCGAACGCGCCGACCGTGCCCTTGATCGCGACGAGGTTCGCCGTGTAGTTCGGCTTGATGAAGTTGTCGGTGTAGGTCACGCGGCCGTTTTGCAGCACCAGCTCGCCGAAATGCATACGCACCGGATTCTGCGGCGGCGGCGCGGCCTTCACGATCACCGTCGCCGCTGCGGCGGACGGCGCCGATGCCTGCCGCGCGGCCGCGGCCGACGCCGCCTGCGCGGCGGCCGGCGGCGTCACGCCGGGCGACAGCGGCACCGGTTCGCTCTTGCTCGCGTCGCGCGTGAGCGACTGCGCGGGGCCGGTTTCCTTCGCGACGACGTCCTTCAGGTTCAGCCGCCCCTGCGCGTCGAGCAGCACGCGGCCATAGAAGTTCGAGAACGTCACACGCGCGGCGTCGACGTCGGTGCCCTTCTCGTCGTAGTTCACTTTCAGGCTCGACAGCGCGAGCGAGCGCCAGCCGGCGAACGGGTCGGACGTCGCCTTGTCGAGCATCCGCACGTCGACCAGCGCGGCGTCGCCGTGGTAGGTCGCGCGCGGCGCGCCCTTCACTTGCGCGAACGTCAGGTTGCCCTGCGCATTGAGCAGCGCGCTCGCGATGGTCGCGTTCAGCGCGCTGCCGAAGTACGGCTCGAACGCGGCTGCGTCGAGCCGGTTGCCGTCGATCTTCAGGCCGACTTTCAGCGGCATCGCGGTGACGTCGCCCGACGCGGCGAGCGAGCCCTTGCGGTTCAGCGTCGCCTTCAGGCGCACCGGCAGCGGCTTCGTCAGGTCGTCGCTGATCTGCTGCACCGACAGCTCGAGCGGCTTGATCGCGAGCTTCACCGGGCGCGGCGTCGTCAGGTCCGTGAAGTTCGCGGACGCGTCCTTCACGTTCAGCGCGTCGATCCGGTAATGCCACGCCGGCGCGCTCGCGGCAGCCTTGCGCGCGACCGTGCGCGCCGGCACAGGCGCCGCCGGCCGGGCCGGCTCGCCGAGCGCCGCGAGGTCGATGCTGCCGTCCTTCAGACGCTGCACGTCGAGCGCGAGACCCGTCGTGTCGACGCTCGTGATGTCGGCCGTGCGCGCGCCGACGTCGATCTTCGCGATCTTCGCGCTGGCGTCGCCGAGCGCGATCGCGGGCGCCTTCGCGTCGGGCGTCGCGAGCTTCAGCGCTGTCAGGCTGACCGTGCTGTCGACGACCTGCGCGTCGAGCGGCGTCTTGCCCCAGTCGGCCTTCGCGTTGAGGTTCGCGCCCAGCGTGCCGTCGAGCACGCGCGCGCGGGTCGCATCGGCGAGGTACGGCTGCAGCGCCGGCAGCGCGAGCGCAGCGACGCTCAGCTTCGTGTCGGCCTGCTTCGCCGCGACGCTCACCGCGCCTTCGGCCTTCAGGTCGCCGCCGCGCGACAGCGACGTCGACAGCGTGTATTTCGCCGGCGTCTTGCCCTGCAGCGTGAAGCCGTCGAGCGTCGCGGCGAGCTTCGTCAGCGAGATCGCGGCCGGGGTCGCTGGCGCGCGGTCGTCGAAGTTGAGCGTGCCGCCGTCGATCGCGAAATGGCGAATCGTCAGGTCGAGCGGCGGCGCTTGCTTCGCGGTGGTGTCGGCGTTGGGGGCGGTCGGCGTGCTGGCGGCGGTGACGTTCGCGGCGGCCACGCTCGCCGTGGCGACGCTCGCGGCACCCGATGCGGCCGCGCCCGAGGCTGCGGGCTTTTCTGCTGCCGTCTTTCCTGCTGCGGGCTTGTCCGCTGCCGGCTTCGCCACGGCGGCCGGCTGGCCGCCGAGCTTCTCGACGTTCAGCACGCCCTGCCGGTCGCGCGACAGATCGACGACCGGCTGGTCGATGCGGATCTCGTCGAAATGCAGCACGTTGCGCAGCGGCTCGAGGCCCGCGGCCGCAACGTGCACGCCGCGCGCGGCGAACAGCGGCTCGGACGCGAGGCCGGTCACCTTCGCGTCGTTCAGATCGACGGTGCCCGCGACGCGCAGCGACGGCGTGTCGCCGCTCATCACGAACTTCAGCGTCAGATTGCTGCTCAGCAGGCCGCTCGTGACGACGACCGGCAGCTTCGTCGGCGCATACGAAATCAGCTTCGGCACGTCGAGCCGGTCGAACGTCAGCGTGACTTCGGATTCGCGCGACTGCGCGAACGGCTTCGTGCGGCCGTCGATCGCGATCGGGCTGCCGTCGAACCGCGCGCGCAGCTTCGGCTGCACGAAGATGTCGGTCTTCGACGGCAGCGTCGCGATGAACGGGATGCCGAGCGTCCAGTTGTCGACCACGTGCCGCTCGTTCAGCAGGCGGTCGTCGAAATCGATGCGGCCGTCGTTGACCTGGATGTTCGACACCGAGAACAGCGTCGGCTTGCTGGCCGGCTGCGACGGCGTCGAGAACTTCTCGATCAGGTCGGTGAAGTTCAGGCGCTGCGCGTCGTAGCGGACGATGTGAAAGCGCGGCGAGTCGACGCGCAGTTCGTTGACGATCGGCGCACCGCGCAGCAGCGACGTCCACGACGGCCGCACCACCAGCTTGCCAATGTCGATGAAGTCGCCGCGGCCGCCGCGCTCGCCGATATGCACGCCATCGGCTTCGAGGTTCAGCGTGTACGGGTTCAGCGCGATGCGCCGAATCGTCGACGGCCGGTCGAGTTGCTTGCTCAGTTGCTGTTCGGCGAGATGGCGGATCAGCGGCGGCGCGGCGAAGAAACCCAGCAGCCCGAACACGATGACGAAGATCAGCACGCCGATGCCGATGCGCCGGGTCCGACGCAAGCGTGCAATGCCGCCGAGGGCATGGAGGGTCGAGGGTACGGTTTTCTTGTCTGCGCTTGCCATGCTTGAATGCCTCGGGAACACGAGCAAGGCCGCGCCGGTTTTCCGGCGCGGCCTTGCAAGCTATCCCGAAAGTATAGGCCGAGGTGGTGACGGAGCGTCGTTGGGGTGCGGCCGCCACGCCCGCGCATCGGACAGCGGCGGCGCGTGTCCGTTCATTTGCGGACGACGGCGGGCGGCAACCAGGAGCCGTCGGTCGCTTGCGGCTTCGGCGCGTACAGGCGCAGCGCGAGCGCGAAATCGGTGCGCGGCGCCGGCAGCCAGTTGGCCCCGCGCGCGCCGCCCGGTGTCGCCGACACGACCACGTCGATCGAGCCGTCGCGGTTGCGGCGCAGCCGCTCGCGATCGCCGAGCGAGCGGCGTGCCGCACCGACGTCGGGCAGCGCGCCGTTGGTCGCATACGGCGTGAGCGTCCAGAAGCCGCGCACCGGCGGCACCGCGCCCGGCGCGAAATGCAGCATGTAGCGGTTCGCGCCGTTCAGCGGCTGGCCGTCGCTGTCGACGCGCACGAGCGCGAGCGTTTCGTCGTCGCGCGTCGCGGTGCCGAACTGCGTGTAGGCCGCGTACGCGCGCAGCGCGTAGTCCTGCCCGTACTTGCCGGCCGTGTCGCCGATCCAGCTCCAGCCGTTCGCGCCCAGCAGGTTCGACGGCGGCGTCGCGAGGCGAGCGCGCGCTTCGGCGACGCCGGCCGTCGCCGCGCTCAGGCGGTCGCCCGTCCACTGCACCGGGTAGCCGGCCGACACGCCGATATCGCTGAGCAGTTCCTGCGCGTGCGCGTCGTCGGCGGGCGGCGGGT
Organism: Burkholderia sp. KJ006; assembly: GCF_000262695.1. Taxonomy (NCBI): domain Bacteria; kingdom Pseudomonadati; phylum Pseudomonadota; class Betaproteobacteria; order Burkholderiales; family Burkholderiaceae; genus Burkholderia; species Burkholderia sp. KJ006. The sequence goes on from NC_017921.1 coordinate 404,657, forward strand.
TGTCCTGCAGCGCCTGGGCGAAGCGCGTGAAGAACGCCTTCGGATCGAGCGCCGCGACCTGTTCGGCCGGCGTGCCGCCGCTCGCGGCTTCCGACGGCGCGCTGCCCGCATGGACGGCCACCGACGCGCCGCGCGCGGCGCCCGTATACACCGACAGCGGCACCACGCGGATCGCCCGCTGCAATTTCCTCACGTTCGTCAGGTCGCGGCCGCCGCTCGTCTGCAGCCGCACTTCGAGCCATGCGTTGGCCGACGGCACGTCGACGCGCACCGCGCCCTTCGGCAGCGTGCCCTGCCAGTCTTTCGCGACGAAGGCGATCGTTTGCGAGCGCATGGCGCCGCGCGCACCGTGCAAGGCCACGCTCGACGACGACCACAGCACGTTCGTCCACATGTCGAGTGCTCGCGCGTCCCAGTAGCGGCCGCGCGTGTCGGGCAGCGTGACGATCACCGGCTCGGCGCCGACGTCGAGCCAGCCGGTCGAGTCGAGCGTATCGACGCCCGGCAGCGGCGGATTCAGCGCGCCGACCGGCGGCAGCGCCTGCGCGTGGCGCAGCGTGTTGAGCGGCGCCTGGCCCGGCTGCGCGCCGTCCCCGCCGGTCGCGGCTTCCTTCGCGACGTCCATCAGCACGAGCGGATACGCATATATATAGGAGTCGGCGACTTCGGCGCGCATCCAGCCGGTTTTGCGCTGGATCGCATCGGGTTGCGACGCGCATCCCGCCAACAGCGCCGCGATGGCGAGCGACGCGGCGGCTGCGCGTCGCAGAGAAACGGTTTCTCGTCGATTTTCAATCATTGATCACTGGCCGAATATCTTTTTTGTCAGTCAACGCCTTGTTCGACGCATGCTCGGCGCAAGCAAGGCACTTCAGCGGCCCCGGTTGCCGTCTCGTCGCGGCGGGCGCTGATGTCAGGCCGGTATCATAGCGCCTAAGGGCATCCCCCAATATGCCGAATAGCAGGCTAGGGTCATTGCGGGGCCGAGGGTCGATCGCGAACCATTATTTTGATATCTCGCTCCGGATCGACATCGCCGCTTGACCTTCCCATCATGGGAATGTCGATACTGATGTCATTCGCGGCACGAACCGTGCCTTTGGGGAATCCGACATGACTGAATCACTCGCGTCCACGGCAACGCACACGATCGAACTCGATATCGACGGAATGACCTGCGCATCGTGCGCCGGCCGCGTCGAGAAGACGCTCGCCAAGGTGCCGGGCGTCGCACGGGCATCCGTGAACCTTGCGACCGAACGGGCAAGCGTGGCCGCCACCGCGGACGTCGGCGCGACGCAGCTCGCGGACGCTGTTCGGCAGGCTGGCTACGGCGCGACACCAGTCGCGGGGGAGCCGACCGCCAGCGCGCAGCCGGCTGCGGCTCCTCAGGCTCCGGCACCGGCCAGCATCGAGCTCGACATCGACGGGATGACCTGCGCATCGTGCGCCGGCCGCGTCGAGAAGGCGCTCGCCAAGGTGCCGGGCGTCGCACGGGCATCCGTCAATCTGGCCACCGAACGTGCGAGCGTCGACACCGCGCCGGACGTATCCGCGTCGCGGCTCGTCGACGCGGTCCGGCAGGCCGGCTACGGCGCGACGCCGGTCGCCGCCACACCCACGGCCGACCGCGCCGGACCGGCCAGTTTCGAGCTGGACATCGGCGGCATGACCTGCGCGTCCTGCGCGGGCCGCGTCGAGAAGGCGCTGGCCGCGGTGCCGGGCGTCGCGCGCGCGTCGGTCAATCTCGCGACCGAGCGCGCGTCGGTGCAGGCGGCCGGCACGCTCGACGCCGCCGCGCTGATCGCGGCGGTCACGTCGGCCGGTTATCAGGCGTCGCTCGCCGCCGAGGCGCAGGCCGCGGCCGCCGCTCCCGCCGCACCCGACCCGGCGCAGGCCACCGACGCGCGCAAGCGCCGCGACGCGATCCGCGAACGCAATCTCGTGATCGGCGCGGCCGTGCTGAGCACACCGCTCATCGTGCCGATGCTCGTCGCGCCGCTCGGCATCGACGCGATGCTGCCCGGCTGGCTGCAGCTGGTGCTCGCGTCGATCGTCCAGTTCGGTTTCGGCGCGCGCTTCTATCGGGCCGCGTGGCACGCGGTAAAGGCGCGCACCGGCAACATGGACCTGCTCGTCGCGCTCGGCACGTCGGCCGCCTTCGGCCTGAGCCTGTGGATGCTGCTGCGCGAGCCCGCGCATCCGGGCCACCTGTATTTCGAGGCATCGGCCGTGATCGTCACGCTGGTGCGGTTCGGCAAATGGCTCGAAGCCCGTGCGAAGCGCCAGACCACCGACGCGATCCGCGCGCTGAACGCGCTGCGCCCCGATCGCGCGCGCATCGTCGAGCACGGCGTAGAGCGCGACGTGCCGCTCGCGCAGGTGCGCGTCGGCACGACCGTGGCGATCCGTCCGGGCGAGCGCGTGCCGGTCGACGGGCGCATCGTGTCGGGCCGCTCGCACGTCGACGAATCGCTGATCACCGGCGAAAGCCTGCCGGTGCCGAAGGACGACGGCGATCCCGTCACGGCCGGCTCGATCAACGGCGAAGGCGCGCTCGTCGTCGCCACCACCGCGATCGGCGCGGAGACGACGCTCGCGCGCATCATCCGCCTCGTCGAATCCGCGCAGGCCGAGAAGGCGCCGATCCAGCGGCTCGTCGACCGCGTCAGCGAAGTGTTCGTGCCGTCGATTCTCGGCATCGCCGTGCTGACGCTGATCGGCTGGCTGATCGCCGGCGCCGGCGCCGAGACGGCGATCCTGAACGCCGTCGCGGTGCTCGTCATCGCATGCCCGTGCGCGCTCGGTCTCGCGACGCCCGCCGCGATCATGGCCGGCACCGGCGTCGCGGCGCGCCGCGGCGTGCTGATCAAGGACGCGCAGGCGCTCGAGCTCGCCCAGCGCGCGACCGTCATCGCGTTCGACAAGACCGGCACGTTGACCGAAGGCAAGCCGTCCGTGACGGCCTTCGACGCCGTCGACATCCCGCGTGAGCAAGCGCTTGCTGTGGCAGCAGCCGTGCAGCGCCACAGCGATCATCCGCTCGCTCGCGCGGTGGTCGCCGCGTACGACGCGGACGTCGCCGCGCGCGGCGGCGCAGCCGTGGCGGCCGATGCCGCGGTGGCAACCGACGCGCGGGCGGTCGCCGGACGCGGTGTCGAAGCGCGTGTGGACGGCTGGCTGGTCGCGCTCGGCAGCAGCCGCTGGCGCGACGAGCTGGGCATCGCGGTTCCGCCCGAACTCGGGGCGCGCGCGGCCGAGCTCGAACGCGCGGGCAACACGATTTCGTGGCTGATGCGCGCCGACGCGCCGCGCGCGCTGCTCGCGCTGATCGCCTTCGGCGACACGGTGAAGCCGGGCGCGCGCGACGCGATCGCGGCGCTGTCGGCGCGCGGCGTCGCGAGCGTGCTGGTGACGGGCGACAACCGCGGCAGCGCGGCGGCCGTCGCGGCGGCGCTCGGGATCGATGAAGTGCATGCGCAGGTGCTGCCCGACGACAAGGCGCGCGTGGTCGCCGAGCTGAAGCGCACGCATGGCGGCGTGGTGGCGATGGTCGGCGACGGGATCAACGACGCGCCGGCGCTCGCCGCGGCCGACGTCGGCATCGCGATGGCGACCGGCACCGACGTCGCGATGCATACGGCCGGGATCACGCTGATGCGCGGCGATCCGACGCTCGTCGCCGACGCGATCGACATCTCGAAGCGCACCTACCGGAAGATCCAGCAGAACCTGTTCTGGGCGTTCGTGTACAACCTGATCGGCGTGCCGCTGGCGGCGCTCGGTTGGCTGAATCCGGTGATCGCGGGCGCGGCGATGGCGTTTTCGAGCGTCAGCGTCGTGACCAACGCGTTGCTGTTGAGGAGATGGAAAGGCAAGGCGCGGTGATGTGGCGCGGGGCGAACACGGGGGCCATCATCCGCCCGCTTCGCACCGCGCAGGGTTCAACGGCTTCGACGAAGCCACGAACGATACGCGGCGATCACGACCAACATCGCGCCGTCGACCATACCCGGCAACGGAAGCGGGTTCGTCCACTTGTCCATGTTGGTGCTGCGCGCGTAGTACGGCGGACCGTCGCCGTACGCCGCATTGAGACTGATTGTGTTGAACGCACAAGTCAGCAGGATGGCAATCAGCAGCGCCATACCGATCGAGATGCGCAACGGGCGTTTTCGCATATCAGTATTGAACCGTCCGTGGGACGTGGCATTCCGGGGCGTCTTTCGTTGCGGCCACGATTTCTCGAACGCATGGCCGATGCATCACTCTTCCTTCCGGAATGGAATGGAATGCGAACGCCGAGCCGTCGGCGTGGGAATCCCCGCCGCTAGTCCTGAACGACCGGCTTGAGCAATGTGGTCGTGATCGGTACGAAGCCGCACGCCCGATAAAGCGCACGTGCAGCCGTGTTGTGATTGAACACCGACAGTCCGATCTCCGTGACGCCATGACGGCGCGCCTCGGCCTCGAGCGCATCGAGCGCGCGCGTCGCCCAGCGCTGACGGCGCCGGGACGGGACGATGTCGAGGTCGTAGATGAACAGCGTGCGGTTCGGCCCTTCGGCGACGATCGCGTACCAGAGATCGCCGACCGTATTACCGGTCTCGGTGTCGATCAGTTGGACGAGCGTCTGGCCGGGGGTGAGCAGGCCGTCGGGCAGCAGCGTATCGAAGCAGGCGCGGGCGCGGCTGGCCGCATCGTCGATCGCGTTCTGGCCGGAGGACACGAGGTCGCGCGCGTAGCCGTCGACGGCGCGCGTGCGGTATGCATGGAATTCGCCGGCCGTCATCGGCCGCATCTGCAGCATGGCTCGGAGGTCGCGAGGAAAGTCGGACTTCCAGTGTAGCGGGACGGTCGCACCGGCGCGCGATGCGGCGGCGGAAAACGGACAGGCAGGTGCGGCGAGCGCCGCGCCGCGCCGGATCAGCGAATCAGCGAATCAGCGAATCAGCGACGGTACAGGACGATCGGCGCGAGGTTCGCACGGCGCATACGCTCGACTTCGGCGTGACGCGCGGCGTACGAATAATCGGTGTCGAGCGGGAGGTGCGGGGAGACGAACAGGTCGTCGATCTTTTGCAGCAGGGCGAGAATGAAGCTCATTTGAGACTCCTGACAAAGTGCGCTAGGGTTTTCCCTTAGATGGACACCATTCTAAGGGTTTTCCCTGAACTCTGCCAGCGTTACGCATCAATTCGTCGCACCGCTGTAGCCGTCTCACGACGCCGCAATACCGTGATCGTTGCTGGGCGTGGAGTTACAGGTAGGGTCGGACTGCTTAGCGGGTTCGACGCACGCGCTTCGCGGCCGCGGCCTCGCGATTCGCATTGCGCTGGAGCCGGTCGACTTGCGACAGCAGCGCCTCGTGGCGGTCCGCGAGGGTCATCAACGTCGCCTGCTGCGCCGACAGATCGGCCGCCAGCCGATCGATTCGCTGTTGCCGGACATCGAGGTCCTGTTTCAGCTGCGCGATTTGCCGGGTTTGCAACACCAGCGCGACGAGCCCCGCGCACACGACGACCGCCAACGCCAGCAGCAGCCGGTTGACACGGCGCATCTCGCGATCGGCAACCTGCTTGATGCCGGCCGTGTCGGCCTGCAACGCGGCGAGCCGCTCGGACAGCGGACGCAGATGAACGTCGGGATCGAAGGCCGACGACTTCTGCCCGGCCGGTTGCGCGCGATCGGCCGACGGCTTCGTCACGAACGACGCCGCGGACGCCACCGGCGGCGCGGCGGGCTGCGTCGGCGCGGCGGTGCGCGGCGCATTTCCGGCGCTCGTGGCAATCGCTACGGCGGCGGGCGCGGCCGGTTTGGCTGGCTCGACCGACGCCTGCCGTTCAGCGGATGGCGCAACGTACTCGGGCATCGTTGAAGACGGGACCGAAGCCGAAACCGGCTCCGCGGTCGCAACAGACGCCTGCGCTTCCGGCGTGCCGCCCGCTGCCGTCGTTTCGCGCGCACCGCTCGCTGCGCGCCGCTTGCGGCCCGACGACGCGCGGCCCGCCCTGCTGCTCTGGCCGCGCGTCCGCTCTGCTTCGTCGCGTTGGTCCGGCGTGCCCGCAAGTTCCGCATCGTTAGCGGATTTCACGGGCGGTTCAGCGGCGGCCGCATCGGCAACTGCGCTGGCAGTCTCGGTCGCAAGCCCCGCAGCCGTTACGGCCTCGGCGGCGGTTTCCGGCACGCCGCCGGCCGGAGCTTGCGCGCCGTCGATCGCCGGCTCGCTAATCGCAATCGCACCGACGTCAGCGGGTTGCCGTATGTCGGCTGCCTGCGTTGCGTGGGGATCGACCGTGTGCACGACATCCGCGTCGCGCGTATCGCCATGTCCCGCCGCAGGCGACGATCCCGGTTCCGATTCCGCCGACGCGGCAACGTCTCCATCACGCATCGCGGTCGCACCGATCGCGCTGGTGGCACCAAACCCGTCCAGCGTCGCCTGCCGCCCGGCGTCCTCGCTGTCCGCCGTGGTCGCTGCCGCTCGTGCGTCCGCCGACGTATCGTCACGCGCAGCGCCCGCCCCACGCGCAGCCGGCTCGAGCACCGGATCGCCGAACAGGTCGAGCGTAACTTCGTCCCGCGACGCATCGCCAGCCGGCGCGTTGGCCGGCCGCGCGGATGCCTTGGCGGCGCTATCCGCAGCAGCCGCGGCCGAGCGCGAACGAGTCGAAGAACGGTTGGAGTCTGACGCATCGCCGGCCGGCGCGTTGGCCGGCCGCGCAGAGGCATTAGCGGCGATATCCGCGGCAGCGGCGGCCGCGGCCGAACGCGAACGAGTCGAAGAACGGCTGGAACGGGAACGGGAACGCGGCACGGAAACGGATTCGGTCATGGAGTCGGATGACGGGTCGCGCCAGCGGCGCCGGATGTCGAACGGAATCGGTGACGGCCATTGTCGCATGACCAAATGTCGATCCGGCCGCTGCGCCGACGCGCTCGACCGACGTTCATTCGTCGCCCGCCAACCCGTTGCCTTCGTCGAATCGCGTCACGCACGGCAACCCGCGCAGCTTGTCGCAGATCGCGCGGAATTCGAGGTCCGACACGCGCGCGAGCGCGATGCGGACTTCGTCGTGCTCGCCCGTTTCGTCGGCGCGCTGCACGATGAACTGCTTCACGCGCGCGCTGTCGGGGCCGAGCGCCGCGTGCAGCGAATCGAACGTCAGCGCGCCGCTCACCACCGTCAGCGCGAGCTGCCGGCGCTGCCGCACCGTGAAGTAGCGCCGCTCCAGCGGCTTGATGCCGGCGAGGATGATCAGAATGATGATCGTCGCGGAAATCGACGCGACGTACAGGCCGCCGCCGACCGCGAGCCCGATCGCCGCGACCGACCACAGGCTCGCGGCCGTGGTCAGCCCGCGCACGATCTCGCCGCGCAGCAGGATCGAGCCGGCGCCGAGAAAGCCGATGCCCGACACGACCTGCGCGGCGATCCGCGACGGGTCGAGCACGACGTGCTCGCGGCCGAGCACATCCGCAAACCCGAACGCCGACACGATCATGATCAGCGTCGAGCCCACGCACACCAGCATGTGCGTGCGCAGGCCGGCCGCCCACGACAGCCGCTCGCGTTCGAAGCCGATCACACTGCCGAGCGCGGCCGCGAGCACCAGCCGCATCACGAGTTCCAGATTGCCGAGCATCGGATTTATCTCCTTTTTTTGCTGCCGGCGCCGCGGAATGTTTTATCCTTGGCCTCGGTCGCGCCGGTCCACCGGGCCGCGCCGACACGTTTCGATCCCAGCGCACAACCCCGTCATGTCCGTTTCCGACTCCGCTTCCGCCCAGGCCGCCCAGTTGCGCGACCATTTTGCGCACGTCATCTTGCCGATCTGGCAGGGTCCAGGGTTCGACCGCACGTTGCGGCTGCCGTTCGAGGCCGTCGATCCGGTCACCCATGCGCCGCTGCCCGTCACGCGGTATCGCGCGATGGCCTGTGCGCGGCAACTGTTCGTGTTCGCGCAAGCCGGTCACACCGCGCACGCGGCCACGCTGTTCGATTCGCTCTGCAGCCGCTTTCGCGACCCGCAGCACGGCGGCTGGTTCTACAGCATCGACGCGCAGGGCGCGCCGCTCGACACGACGAAGGATCTCTACACCCATGCGTTCGTCGTGTTCGCATGCGCGGCATGGCATGCGGCGTCGGGCGACGCCGCGGCACGCACGGTCGCCGAGCAGACCGCCGCGCTGATCCAGGACCGCTTCGCGCCGCAGCCGCGCGCCGCGCTGCTCGATGCCGCGCGCCACGCCGATTTCTCGTCGTCGGGCAGCGGCGCGCTGCAGAATCCGCTGATGCATCTGACCGAAGCGTGGCTCGCGGCCGCCGATGCGTTCGGCGACGCGGCGTTCGACGATGCGCTGGCGCGCACCGCGCAGGCGGTCGAGCGCACGTTCGTCGATCCCGCGACCGGCTGCGTCGCCGAGCTGCCGCTCGGTGCGTCCAGCAACCGTTTCGAGCCCGGCCATCAGTTCGAATGGTTCTATCTGGTCGATGCGGCCGGCGCGCGGCTCGCGCATACGGGGCTGCGCGACGCGCTCGGGCGCGCGTTCGCGTTCGCGCAACGGCACGGCGTCGATACGCAGACGGGCGCCGTGTGCGCGGCGCTCGACGCGCACGGCGCATGCATCGACGGCACCCAGCGCATCTGGGCGCAGACCGAATACCTGCGCGCGCTCGCGACGCACGGCGACACGCCGGCCGGCGCGCCGCTCGCGCAGCAGATCGCGCGCTTCGCGGCGCGCTTCCTGCTGCCGCGCGGCTGGATCGAATGCAAGTCGGCCGACGGGCAGGTGTCGCGCGCCGACATGCCGTCGACCACGCCCTACCACCTCGCGACCGCCTACGCGGCGCTGCCCGCCGCTTCGTAAGCGGCGTCGGCCGGCGACGGCGACACCGCGGCGCGCTCGTCGCGCACCGCACGCTGCGCACGCGCGTCGCCCAGTTCGAACACCGACACCGCGCGCATCAGCTGCGCGGTCTGGTCGTTCAGCGACGCCGCCGCCGCCGCGACCTGCTCGACCAGCGCCGCGTTCTGCTGCGTCAGCTGATCCATCTGCGTGACGGCCTGGTTCACCTGCTCGATGCCGACGCTCTGCTCGACCGATGCGGACGTGATTTCCGTCATCGTCTGCGCGACGCGCGTGATCGACGTCGATACCGTGCGCATCGCCGCGCCCGCGCGCTCGACGAGCTCCGAGCCGCCGTCGATCTGCGCGACCGATTCCTCGATCAGCGCCTTGATCTCCTTCGCCGATTGCGCGCTGCGCTGCGCGAGCGAGCGCACTTCGCCCGCGACCACCGCGAAGCCGCGGCCCTGCTCGCCCGCGCGCGCCGCTTCGACCGCCGCGTTCAGCGCGAGGATGTTGGTCTGGAATGCGATGCCGTCGATCACCGAGATGATTTCCGCGATGCGCCCCGAACTGTGCGCGATCCCGCGCATCCGGTCGATCACGCTGTCGACCACGCTGCCGCCCTGGCGCGTCGCGTCGAGCGCCGCGTCGGCCAGCGCGCTGGCCGCGCGTGCGCTGTCCGTGTTCTGACGGACGGTCGCGGTCAGCTCCTCCATGCTCGCCGCGGTTTCCTCGAGCGACGCGGCCTGCGTGCCGGTGCGCGCGGACAGGTCGGCGTTGCCGCCGGCGATCTCGCCCGCGCCGACGTGGATCGCATCCGACGCGTGGCGCACGGTGCGCACGGTGTCGGCGATGCTCGCCTGCATCGCGGCGAGGCCGCGCAGCATCCGGTCGATCTCGAACACGCCGCCCGCGCGCACGGCTTCGTCGAGCCGCCCTTGCGCGATCCGCTCGAAATGGCGGCCGGCTTCGTCGAGCGGCGCGACCACCGCGCGCCGCGCGCCCGCGTAGAAGGCGGCACTCGCCGCGAGCATCGCGACCAGCAACACGATGCCGACCCACTTGAACCATTGCATCCCGCCATCGATCGTGGCGAGCGCCGTGCGGCTCGACGCGCCGCCGTAGTCCGCGAAGCGATGCAGTTCCGCGATGTAGGCGTCCTGGAAGCCTTGCGTCGGCTGGTCGAGAAACGCCTGGATGTTGCCGGCGTCGAGGAACTGCACGAGTTCGCCGAGCGCGCCGCGCAGCGCGCGATAGCGCTCGGTGAGCGCCGCGACGCGCGCGCGGTTGGTGTCGTCGACCGGCGGCGCGGCCGCGAGACGCGCGAATGCGCTGTCCGCTTCGGCGAGCGACGCGCTGGCATGACCGATGATGTCGTCGGGCTTGGGGCCGCCGCGCACCATCCGCGTGCCCGCACGCGACAGGTTCACGCGCGCGTCGAGCAGCCGCTCGGTCGCCTGGCTCGCCGCGTCGACCTGTGCGATCGCGACGTTCGACAGATCGTCGACGCCGCTGCGCGTCGACGTGAGCGCCCAGAACCCGAGCGCCTCGATCGCGAATAGAAAGAGGCAAAACACGGTCAGCACGCCGAGCAGACCCGACGCGAGCTTGATTTTTCCGAACATGGGGGAAGATTCCTGGAAGCGGAGGATGGAGCAATGCCCCGGCATTAGCGGCATTTCCGCGTCGGACTTTAGGCCGCCGCGCAGCGCCGCGCACGATTTCCGTCGAATCGGCCGCCGCCGACGGCTTCGCATGCATTCGACGCAATAATCGCGTCGCATCGCACCGGTATTTGCGCGCAATGCGGACGAATTTCCTTGCTTATCGGCAGCCCCCTTCCTAGAGTTCAGCGCAAGCGGACACGCATTGCGAGGCAAGTCGATGACGGACATCACGGACCACGCGCGCGGCGCATTGCGCGCGCAACCGTTCAGCATGCTGCTGGGCACGGAGCTGATGCATATCGGCGACAACGAGGTGTCGCTGTGCCTGCCCGTACGCGACGAGCTGCGGCAGCAGCACGGTTTCGTGCACGGCGGCGTGATGGGCTATCTGGCCGACAATGCGCTGACGTTCGCCGGCGCACTCGTGCTCGGGCCCCGCGTGATCACCGCCGAGTACAAGATCAATTACCTGCGGCCGGCCGTGAACGGCACGCTCGTCGCGCGCGCGCAGGTCGTCTACGCGGGCCGGCATCAGGCGACCTGCCAGTGTCACGTGTACGTCATCGACGGCGATCACGAGCGGCTCGTCGCGATCGCGCAAGGCACGATCAATCGTGTCGGCGACGGGAAGATGCCCGAGGCGGTGGCGGAAACGGCTTGAATTGGTTCGGGGTGCGGTTGCTTGCGTGGTCGGCCGCCGGAGACGTGCGCAGTCAACGTTTATCGCTTCGTCGCGGCAAGGTCGACGGCATCGCACATTTCGCAGATCAGTCGATCGCCCACGCTGCGCAACGTGATGTTGTAGCGGTGCGGATGGACATGCAGCGTAGCCGGAGGAATACGGCAAGGCTCGCCGAACCGCTCGACGAATCGAGTTCAAAGCTCAACCAGCTCGGCCTTGACGCCCCACGTTGCCTACCGCGCATCGGTGCTTATACGGGCCCGTTCGCTTGATCGTCCGTCAACGGCAGAAACCGCGGCGCGACGCGTGCGCGAATGTCGCCGTTCGAATCGGTGCGATAGATCGCCCGCGCCACGTTGTGCGGATGCGTCGCGGCTTCGGCCACGCTGAGCACCGGCGCGAAGCACGCGTCCGTCCCTTCGAGCAGCGCGCGCCAGTGCGCGGACGGCTCGCGTGCGAACACCTCCGCGAAACGCGCCTTCAGCGCAGGCCAGCGCGCGCGATCGTATTGCGACGCCGGATCGACGTCCGTCAGCCCCAGGCGCTCCACGAGCAATGCGTAGAACGGCGGCTCGAGCGCGCCGATCGTCACGCATGCGCCGTCCGCGCAGCGATAGACGTCGTAGAACGGCGCATCGTGGAACAGGCTCGGCTGCGCGCCGTCGAGCTGCCCGTTCGCCCGCGCCCACAGCGCGAGCGAGCCGAGCATCGAGACGATGTCGACGATCGCACCGTCGACCACGCGCCCCGCGCCGCCGGCGCGCACGTCGAGCAGCGCGCAGACGATGCCGAACGCAAGGCCGAGCGCACCGCCCGCGTCGCCGACCACCGTCGGCGGCACGCCCGGCCGGCCTTCGCGCGGCGCGGACAACGACAGCAGACCCGTCAGCGCCACGTAGTTCAGATCGTGTCCGGCCGCGGTCGCGAGCGGCCCGTCCTGGCCCCAGCCGGTCATGCGTCCATACACGAGCGCGGGGTTGCGGCGCGCGCAGTCGTCGGGCCCGAGGCCGAGGCGCTCCATCACGCCCGGCCGCAGCCCTTCGATGAGCGCGTCGGCCTGCGCAATCAGTGCGAGCGCCGCGTCGCGGCCCGCCGCGCTCTTCAGATCGAGTTCGACGATCGTCTTGCCTTCGCGCAGCAAATCGCCGTCGCGCGCCCGCAGTGCATCGGGCGCGCTGCTGCGTCCGGCCGGGCGCGCGATCAGCGTGATGCGCGCGCCCATCCCCGCGAGCATCCAGCCGGCGAGCGGGCCGGGGCCGAGACCTTCGAATTCGACGATATGGATGCCGGCAAGCGGCGCGTTCAATGGCATGGCGACCTCGTGGGGATGGGCTCGAAGCAAATGGAGGCGCGCGCGGCAGGCAGACGTGTGCGCCGGGTATGCGTATTCTGACGCGCTTTCGTGCGTGGAAGGCGTCCGATGCGAACGCGCGGCGCGATACGGCGCAGCGAACCACAAACGAAAAGGCCGGCGCCACGACGCCGGCCTGTGCCGTCAGGGAACGATCCAGCACTGCCCCTGGTAGATGCGTGCCGCCGTCGACACGTCGGACATATCGATCTCGACGTAACGGCTGACGACGCGTCCGCTCACGGCAGCATCACGGCGTTTTCCATTGCCCGCCTTCGTAGACTCGCCCCGTCGAATTGGTATTCGTGAGGTCGATCTCGATGCTGCGCGACCGCGCCCGCGAGAAGATCGTCGACGTCTCGATGTTCTGCTCGAACCACACGAGCACCTTCTCGATCGGGGTGAACGACGCTTCGCCGGAGACCATCACTTCGGGCGCGGCGTAGATCGGCGTGCTGACGGCCTCGCCGTCGATACCCGTACTCAGCTGGCAAATGCCCGGATGGATCTCGCCGTAGTCGTTCTCCATGTTGATCGCGGTCGGGTCGCCGCCGGTCGACGGCGAGCCGAACTGGCCGTACTTGTCGAGCGTGACGATCTCGCCGAGGCCGATGGAGACCTTCTTGGTCGACGCCTTGACGGTAATGCCGTCCTGATAGCGGTTCGTGCCGAAGATCTGGTAGATCGGCGTCCAGGAGAACTCGTTGTCCTCGAGGTACTCGAACGATGCGCGCCACACGACGTTGTACGCCGCGTCGCCGACCTTCTTCGCGAAGCACAGGTTGTAGCCAGCCTGCTTGAGCGTCGCGAAGTCCTTCGGACCGATGCCGATCGCGACGGTCTTGGTCACGGCAGCCAGCACGTTCTGGAACGACTGGGCCAGCACGGCGTACTCCTCCGCCTGGAACAGCTGCGCCTGCACCTGGAACTCCGCCACGTTGCCGGTCGAGCTGAGGCTCTTGCACACGACCTTCTGCCCCTGGTCGACATGGCTGCCCTGGTACACGTAGTACGTGTTTTCGGTTCTCAGGCTTTCCTTTTTCACGCCGGTCACGGAGAACGTATCCCCGACCTTCTTCTTCAGCTCCCCGGTCCCCTCGGTAATGACGTCCCAGGCGCTACCCACTTTCGGCCAACGGCAAACTTTCAGGATGCTCATTTTGTAATTCCCTCGGATAAGCTCGCTAAAAATGAATCTTCCGCACGCGGCGAGCGTCACGCACAAAAACAAACGCCTTATTTATTGACGAATCGAACAATTTACAATTTAAAAATTATTGACAGATCAATTCATCTATTTGTATCTGCAGCGCATGGATGCAGATTAGGATTCTCCCGAGGAATTCGCCATGCCACATTTCGCGTATTGACCGGCGATCCACGCGACCAGTTGACGCGTCGATTTGCACGAAAATTTATCGAGTAAATGCTCGCGATGCTTGTCGACGGTACGGGGGCTGATTTGCAGCAAGCGCGCGATGTCCTTGCTGCCGCGTCCATGACACAGCAGTCGCAGCACGCGGGATTCGGCCGGGCTCAGATGGACGCCGCCCAGATCCAGGCGCTCGAGCCATCCGGGGTGGTCGGGCAAATCGCCGCCCGGCAACGCGATGACGGATCGGACGCCAGTCTTCTGCTTGACGCGGCTCACGTGGCGCCGCGCGGTATCGAGTCCGACGCCGAGATGAGCGGCAATGGCCTTGTTGCTGAATCCGCGACGCAGCAGATCCACGACTTCTTTCTCTCGCGGCGTGAGAGCAGAATTCGATTCCATCGCCCCGGTCGGCTGGTTTTCGCCGCCGGGTAGGTGTGGTCAATCGAATGCGAAGGCGTCGGCCGCGGTATTTGTGATCGAAATTTCCGGCAGAGCGTCGCATATAACGCGGTTCACGGCCCACAACTTCAATACACATTGATCCGGATCATTCGATATCCGGAAAACCGAAATTGCAGCACATATCCGGCGCATGAATTCGAATCGTTTCCACGATCTGGATATTTTTATTATCCAGCCATCGACGACCGGAATTTTCTTTCGAATCGAAACATCGTGGAATATCGCGATTGCGCGCCGCGCCGCATCGCGCAATGGCCTGCCCATGACGGGCAGGCGGCCCGCTTCGCCCGGCATACCGCCGGGCAAAGCGGGCAAGTCGCAGTTCGCCCGCCCCTCACGGGGCGCAGCGACGACGCTTAAAACGCGTCGCCCGGCACGCGCACCCAGCCTTCCATCAGCACGCGCGCGCTGCGGCTCATGATCGCCTTGGTGACGGTCCATTCGCCGTTCTCGAAGCGCGCCTCCGCGCCGACGCGCAGCGTGCCCGACGGATGCCCGAAGCGCACCGCGGTGCGTTCGCCGCCGCCCGCGGCGAGGTTCACGAGCGTGCCCGGAATCGCCGCGGCCGTGCCGATCGCGACCGCCGCCGTGCCCATCATCGCGTGATGCAGCTTGCCCATCGACATCGCGCGCACCAGCAGGTCGACATCGCCCGCGTTCACGCGCTTGCCGCTCGATGCGACGTAGTCGGCCGGCTTCGCGACGAAGGCGATCTTCGGCGTGTGCTGGCGCGTCGCGATCTCGTCGAGTGTGTCGATCAGGCCCATGCGCAACGCGCCGTGCGCACGGATCGTCTCGAACTTCTCGAGCGCCTTCGGATCGCCGTTGATCGCGTCCTGCAGCTCGGTGCCCGTATAGCCGATCGCTTCGGCGTCGACGAAGATCGTCGGAATGCCCGCGTTGATCATCGTCGCCTTCAGCGTGCCGATGCCCGGCACGACCAGATCGTCGACGAGATTGCCGGTCGGGAACATCGACCCGCCCGCGCCGTCTTCCTCGGCGGCCGGGTCCATGAACTCCAGCTGAACCTCGGCGGCCGGGAATGTGACGCCGTCCAGCTCGAAGTCGCCGGTCTCCTGCACCGCGCCGTTCGTGATCGGCACATGCGCGACGATCGTCTTGCCGATGTTCGCCTGCCAGATCCGCACGGTCGCGATGCCGTCGCGCGGCACGCGCGCCGCATCGACGAGCCCGCCGCTGATCGCGAACGGGCCGACGGCCGCGGACAGGTTGCCGCAGTTGCCGGTCCAGTCGACGAACGCCTTGTCGATCGCGACCTGCCCGAACAGATAGTCGACGTCGTGGCCGGGCCGCGTGCTCTTCGACACGATCACCGTCTTGCTGGTGGACGACGTCGCGCCGCCCATCCCGTCGATCTGCTTGCCGTACGGATCGGGGCTGCCGATCACGCGCAGCAGCAGCGCGTCGCGCGCGGCGCCGGGCGCCTGCGCGGCCTCCGGCAGGTCCTGCAGCCGGAAGAACACGCCCTTGCTCGTGCCGCCGCGAAGATAGGTCGCGGGAATCCTGATTTGTGGAATGTGAGCCATGTTTCGGTTATCCCTGTGTGTCCGGCTCAAGCCGCCTGCGACGATTCGAGGAAGTCCTGCGCGAAACGCTGCAGCACGCCGCCCGCGTCGTAGATCGACACTTCTTCCGCCGTGTCGAGCCGGCACGTGACGGGCACCTCGACGCGCTCGCCGTCGCGACGATGAATCACGAGCGTCAGGTCGGCGCGCGGCGTACGTGCGCCGATCACGTCGAACGTTTCGGTGCCGTCGATGCCGAGCGTCTTGCGGTTCGTGCCGGGCTTGAACTCCAGCGGCAGCACGCCCATCCCGATCAGGTTCGTGCGGTGAATCCGCTCGAACCCTTCGGCGACGATCGCCTCGACGCCCGCGAGCCGCACGCCCTTGGCCGCCCAGTCGCGTGACGAGCCCTGGCCGTAGTCGGCGCCCGCGATCACGATCAGCGGCTGCTTGCGATTCATGTACGTCTCGATCGCTTCCCACATCCGCATGACCTTGCCGTCGGGTTCAACGCGGGCGAGCGAGCCCTTCTTCACCGCGCCGTCGACGACCGCCATCTCGTTGACGAGCGTCGGGTTCGCGAAGGTCGCGCGCTGCGCGGTCAGGTGGTCTCCCCGGTGCGTCGCGTAGGAATTGAAGTCTTCTTCCGGCAGGCCCATCTTGGTGAGGTACTCGCCGGCCGCGCTGGTCGCGAGAATCGCGTTCGACGGCGACAGGTGGTCGGTCGTGATGTTGTCGCCGAGCACCGCGAGCGGCCGCATGCCCTTGAGCGTACGCTCGCCGGCCAGCGCCCCTTCCCAGTACGGCGGACGGCGAATGTAGGTGCTCTGCGGCCGCCACTCGTACAGCGGCGCGGCACGCTCGCCCGCATCGGCCGTGCGCGCGAACATCGGCTCGTAGACCTTGCGGAACTGCTCGGGCTTCACGCTCGATGCGACGATCGCGTCGATCTCCTCGTCGGTCGGCCAGATGTCCTTCAGCGTGACGGGCTTGCCGTGCGCGTCGTGGCCGAGCGCGTCCTTCTCGATGTCGAAGCGGATCGTGCCGGCGATCGCATACGCGACGACGAGCGGCGGCGACGCGAGGAACGCCTGCTTCGCATACGGATGGATGCGGCCGTCGAAATTGCGGTTGCCGGACAGCACGGCGGTCGCGTACAGGTCGCGATCGACGATCTCCTGCTGGATCTTCGGATCGAGCGCGCCCGACATCCCGTTGCAGGTCGTGCATGCGAACGCGACGATGCCGAAGCCGAGCTTCTCGAGTTCCGGCAGCAGGTTCGCTTCCTTCAGATACAGCTCGACCGCCTTCGAGCCGGGCGCGAGCGAGCTCTTCACCCACGGCTTGCGCGTGAGGCCGCGCGCGTTCGCATTGCGCGCGAGCAGCGCGGCCGCGATCACGTTGCGCGGGTTGCTGGTGTTCGTGCAGCTCGTGATGGCCGCGATGATGACCGCGCCGTCCGGCATCTCGCCCGGCTTCTCTTCCCACTGGCCGGCGATGCCGCGCGCGGCGAGGTCGGAGGTCGGCAGACGCTTGTGCGGGTTCGACGGGCCGGCCATGTTGCGCACGACGCTCGACAGATCGAACGTCAGCGTGCGCTCGTACTGCGCATGCGCGAGCGTGTCGGCCCACAGCCCGGCCGCCTTCGCGTACGTCTCGACCAGCTTGACCTGTTCGTCGCTGCGGCCGGTGAGGCGCAGATAGTCGGTGGTCTGACCGTCGATGAAGAACATCGCGGCCGTCGCGCCGTATTCCGGCGCCATGTTCGAGATCGTCGCGCGATCGCCGAGCGTGAGGCTCGCCGCGCCAGCGCCACGGAATTCCAGATAGGCGCCCACCACCTTTTCCTTGCGCAGGAACTCGGTCAGCGCGAGCACGACGTCGGTCGCGGTGATGCCGGGCTGACGCTTGCCGGTCAGCTCGACGCCGACGATGTCGGGCAGGCGCATCCACGACGCGCGGCCCAGCATCACGTTCTCCGCCTCGAGGCCGCCCACGCCGATCGCGATCACGCCGAGCGCGTCGACGTGCGGCGTGTGGCTGTCGGTGCCGACGCAGGTGTCCGGATAGGCGATGCCGTCCTGCACCTGGATCACCGGCGACATCTTCTCCAGGTTGATCTGGTGCATGATGCCGTTGCCCGGCGGGATCACGTCGACGTTCTCGAACGACTTCTTGGTCCACTCGATGAAGTGGAAGCGGTCCTCGTTGCGACGATCCTCGATCGCGCGGTTCTTCGCGAACGCGTCGGGATCGAAGCCCCCGCATTCGACGGCGAGCGAGTGGTCGACGATCAGCTGCACGGGCACGACCGGGTTCACCTTCGCCGGGTCGCCGCCGCGCTCGGCGATCGCGTCGCGCAGGCCCGCGAGGTCGACGAGCGCCGTCTGGCCGAGGATGTCATGGCACACTACGCGCGCCGGGAACCACGGGAAGTCGCGCTCGCGCTTGCGCTCGATGATCTGCTTCAGCGAATCGGCGAGGATCGCCGGGTCGCAGCGGCGCACGAGGTTTTCGGCGAGCACGCGCGACGTGTACGGCAGCGTGTCGTAGGCGCCGGGGGCGATCGCGTCGATCGCGGCGCGCGCGTCGAAGTAGTCGAGCAACGTGCCGGGCAGAGGTTTGCGGTAGGCGGTATTCATGATGTGGGGCGGAATTCGGGATGAAACGTTGCGCGCGCGCCGGACGCCCGCGTCGCGGACGCCGGCGCGCGCGGCGGCATGTCAGCGCTTGTCGATCGGCACGAACTGCAGATCTTCCGGACCGGTGTAGTTCGCGCTCGGGCGGATGATCTTGTTGTCGATGCGCTGCTCGATGATGTGCGCGCTCCAGCCGGACGTGCGCGAGATCACGAACAGCGGCGTGAACATCGCGGTCGGCACACCCATCAGGTGATACGACACGGCGCTGAACCAGTCGAGGTTCGGGAACATCTTCTTCGCATCCCACATCACGGACTCGAGGCGCTCGGCGATGTTGTACAGCTTCAGGTCGCCCGCTTCCTTCGACAGCTTGTGCGCGACGCCCTTGATCACCTTGTTGCGCGGATCGGAGATCGTGTAGACCGGATGGCCGAAGCCGATCACGACTTCCTTGTTCTCGACGCGGCGGCGGATGTCCAGTTCGGCTTCGTCTGGCGAGTCGTAGCGGCTCTGGATGTCGTATGCGACCTCGTTCGCGCCGCCGTGCTTCGGGCCGCGCAGCGCGCCGATCGCGCCGGTGATCGCCGAGTAGATGTCCGAGCCGGTGCCCGCGATCACGCGGCCGGTGAACGTCGATGCGTTGAACTCGTGCTCCGCGTACAGGATCAGCGACGTGTGCATCGCTTCGACCCACGACTTCGACGGCGCCTTGCCGTGCAGCAGGTGCAGGAAGTGGCCGCCGATCGAGTCGTCGTCGGTTTCCGTCTCGATGCGCTTGCCGTTGTGCGAGAAGTGATACCAGTACAGCAGCATCGAGCCGAGCGACGCCATCAGGCGATCGGCGATGTCGCGCGCGCCCGGCAGGTTGTGATCGTCCTTCTCCGGCAGCACGGTGCCGAGCACCGATACGCCGGTGCGCATCACGTCCATCGGGTGCGCCGACGCCGGAATCTGCTCGAGCGCGGCCTTCAGCGCGTTCGGCAGCCCGCGCAGCGCGCGCAGCTTGGTCTTGTACGCAGCCAGCTCGGTCAGGTTCGGCAGCGTGCCGTGTACCAGCAGGTGCGCGATTTCCTCGAAGTCGCACGATTCGGCGACGTCGAGAATGTCGTAGCCGCGGTAGTGCAGGTCGTTGCCGGTCCGGCCGACCGTGCACAGCGCGGTGTTGCCGGCCGTCACGCCGGACAGCGCCACCGACTTCTTCGGCTTGAATCCGCCTGCTGCGGCCGGTGCTGCTGCGTCTTTCGTCTCACTCATGTTTACATTCTCCAATGGGGATGCGTGTGTCGGGTCGCGCGGGCCGCGTTACTTCTTGCCCTGCGCGAACAATTGGTCGAGCTTCTGCTCGTATTCGTGATAGCCGAGGAAGTCGTACAGCTCGGCGCGCGTCTGCATCGTCGGCACGGCAGCCTTCTGCGTGCCGTCGCGGCGCAGCGTCTCGTAGAAGTTCAGCGCCGCCTTGTTCATCGCGCGATACGCGCCGCAGCAGTACAGCGCGATGTCGACGTTCGCTTCGCGCAGCTCGTCGAGCGTGAACAGCGGCGTCGAGCCGAATTCGGTCAGGTTCGCGAGGATCGGCACCTTCACGGCGGCCTTGAAGCGGCGATAGTCGTCGAGCGTCTTCATCGCTTCCGGGAAGATCATGTCGGCGCCGGCTTCGACGTACGCAACCGCACGCTCGATCGCCGCGTCGATCCCTTCCGCCGCGGCAGCGTCGGTGCGCGCCATGATCACGAACTGGTCGTCGGTGCGCGCGTCGACTGCGGCCTTCACGCGATCGACCATTTCCTCGACCGGCACGACTTCCTTGCCCGGACGGTGGCCGCAGCGCTTCTGGCCGACCTGGTCCTCGAGATGCACGGCTGCGACGCCGGCCTTGATGAACGAGCGCACCGTGCGCGCGATGTTGAACGCGCCGCCCCAGCCCGTGTCGATGTCGACGAGCAGCGGCAGGTCGGTCGCGTTGGTGATCCGGTTGGCGTCGATCAGCACGTCTTCCATCGTGCTGATGCCCAGGTCGGGGATCCCGAGCGAATTCGCCGCGACGCCGCCGCCCGACAGGTAGACGGCCTTGAAGCCGACGGCCTGCGCCATCTTGGCCGCGTATGCGGTGATCGCGCCGACCACCTGCAGCGGCTGCTCGGCCGCGACTGCCGCGCGAAACTTCGCGCCGGCGCTTTGAAGATGCGTGTTGCTCATGAACGGCCTCCTGAAGGAATGCCCATTAACAGCAAGGACCGGGCCAGCGCACCATTCCACCGCTAACCCACTGATTCTTAAGCAAGCGGCGCGCGGCACGATTCATCGGTCGATTTCATTTCAGCGCTTTTGTGTTTCAAAAATGAAATGCCACGCGCATAATCGATCGTCATGGACCTCTCCTCGACCACGCCCGCCGGCCCGACCGACCGCGCGGTGCGCCCACGCATCTGGGCGATGGGCATCAGCCGGCTGCGCGACCTGTTCCGCGAGATCGCCGGCGAATTCGACGAACGCGCCGACGTGCGCATCGTCACGCGCGCGTACGAAGACGCGCTGAGCGCGATCGCCGAGGCCGGCACCGCGCGGCCCGACGTGATCGTCGCGGCCGGCTCGAACGGCGGCTTCCTGAAAACGCGCGCGCAGGTGCCGGTGGTGGTCGTGTCGCCGACCGGCTTCGACGTGATGCAGGCGCTCGCGCGCGCGCGTCGGGACGCGACCCGCATTGCGCTCGTCAGCGCCGGCGAGACGCCGCCCGAAGTGCGCCGCTTCGTCGCCGCGTACGGGCTCGACGTGCAGTTTGCGTCATATCAGTCCGCGCAGGAAGCGGAGGCGTGCGTGCACGACCTGCACGACCGCGGCATCGAGACGATCGTCGGCCCCGGCCTCGTCACCGATCTGGCGGCGAGCGCGGGCATGGGCGCGGTATTCCTGTATTCGCACGCGTCGGTGCGCCAGGCGGTCGAGACCGCGCTCGAAGTCGCGTATGCAACCCACGCCGAGGCGTTTCGCCGGCAGCGGCTCGACAACCTGCTGCAGCATCTGCGCGACGGCGTCGTCGCGCTCGATGCGCGCGGGCGGGTGGAGGCGATCAACGAGCGGCTCGCGTCGGCGCTCGGAGTCGAACCCGCGGCGGCCGTCGGCCGCGCGCTCGTCGATCTCAGGCCGGAGCTGCGCACGCTACGCGGCGAAGACGGCGATGCGCTCGCGACCGTGCGCGGCGTGAGATACGTCGTGCATCGCGGGCCGCTCGTCGATCGCGGCGTGACGTCCGGCAGCGTGCTGACGTTCCAGGAGTCGCGCGCGGTGGAGCGGCTCGACCGCGCGCTGCGTTCGCAGCCGAACACGCAGCAGTTCGCGGCGCGCTACACGCTCGACGACGTGATCGGCGCGTCCGCGCCGATGGCGCGCGTGCGCGACCTCGTGCGCCGCTACGCGAAATCCGACGCGACCGTGCTGGTGCTCGGCGAAAGCGGCACCGGCAAGGAGATGATCGCGCAGAGCCTGCATGCGCTGTCGGCGCGGCGCAATTACCCATTCGTCGCGGTCAACTGCGGCGCGTTTCCGGAGGCGCTGCTCGAAAGCGAGCTGTTCGGTTACGAGGAAGGCGCGTTCACCGGCGCGCGGCGCGGCGGCAAGACGGGGCTGTTCGAGGCCGCGCACCGCGGCACGCTGTTTCTGGACGAAATCGGCGAGATGCCGCCGTCGCTGCAAAGCCGGCTGCTGCGGGTGCTGCAGGAGCGCGAGGTGATCCGCCTCGGCTCGACCGAGCCGATCCGGATCGACGTGCGCGTGATCGCCGCGACGCACCGGCCGTTGCTGGCGGCCGTCGAAGCCGGCACGTTCCGCGCGGATCTGTATTACCGGCTCAACATCCTGAACGTGGGCCTGCCGCCGCTGCGCGAGCGCGCGGCCGACATCCCGGCGCTTGCGGCGACGCTGCTCGTACAGGCCGCGCAGCGCGAGCCGCGGCTCGCCGAGCGCATGCGCGAGCCCGGCGACGCGCTGCGCGTGCTCGGCGCGACGCAATCGACGCTCGCGCGCTATCGATGGCCCGGCAACGTGCGCGAGCTGCAGAACGTGATCGAGCGGATCGCGGTGGAACTAGCCGAGGAAGCCGACGAGAACGATCTGACCGCCGCGTGCCCGGCGCTCGCGCCGGACGCGCTGCGGGCGATCGCGCCCGAGCTGTTCGCGGCGCCGGTCGAGGCCGCGGACGACGACGATGCGCGCACCCTGCACGCGCGCCGCCGTCGCGCGGAAGCCGACGAGATTCGCGCGGTGCTGGATGCGTGCGGCGGCGATCGCGATCGCGCGTGCGCGATGCTCGGGATCAGCAAGACGACGCTGTGGCGCAAGCTCTCGGGTAAGTGAGGCGGGGATGTGGGGGATCGCGGTGCTGTAGCGGCCGGATGCGGGCGCGGGTTGCGGCGTCGGGGCGTTGAAGCGCGATGAATTCCGGCCGGGGCGGCTGTTCTGTTCTTCAGGGCGCCGATGAATTGATGTCGGCGGGCGGCGTTCTGCAACCGTGTTCTGCAGTCGGTGGCCAGCGGTCGAGGTTGAGCGGCAACCGTCAGCGGCCGGCATTCGACGATCGACGTTCAGTCCTCGATATTCGACGCTTCGCGGACGGCACGCGGCGGTAGACGTTCAGCGGGCAATGGGCGCTGGGCACTGCGAATTCGGCATTCGCCGTTCACGCAGCGCCCCACGCGCCGACCGCTACCGTGCGTTGCGCGTGTGCTGCAGTTGCTCGCCGAGCCCTTCGATGCCGAGGCGCAGCGTCTGGCCGGCCTTCAGGAACACCGGCGACGGCTTGATGCCCATGCCGACGCCCGGCGGCGTGCCGGTCGTGATCACGTCGCCCGGCTGCAGCGTCATGCAGGTCGACAGATACGCGACCAGTTGCGCGACGGTGAACACCATCGTGCGCGTGTTGCCGTTCTGATAGCGGTGTCCGTCGACCTCCAGCCACAGGTCGAGGCGTTGCGGATCGGGCACTTCGTCGCGCGTGACGAGCCACGGCCCGATCGGCCCGAACGTGTCGAAGCCTTTGCCCTTGTCCCACTGACCGCCGCGCTCGAGTTGCCACTCGCGCTCGGACACGTCGTTGACCACGCAATAGCCGGCGACGTAGTCGAGCGCGCGCGCTTCGTCGACGTCCTTGCAGGTTGCGCCGATCACGACGCCCAGTTCGACTTCCCAGTCAGTCTTGACCGAACCCTTCGGGATTTCGATGTCGTCGTTCGGGCCGCAGATCGAACTCGTCCACTTGCCGAACACCACCGGCTCCTTCGGGACGGCCATGCCGGCTTCGGCCGCATGATCCGCATAGTTCAGCCCGATCGCGATGAACTTGCCGACGCGCGCGACGCACGCCCCGATGCGCGGCTGGCCCGCGACGAGCGGCAGCGCGGCCGGGTCCAGCGCACGCAGGCGCGCGAGCGCGGCGTCGGACAGCGCGTCGCCGGCCAGATCCGGCACATGCGCGGACAGGTCGCGAATCCGGCCTTGCGCGTCGAGAATACCGGGCTTTTCCTGGCCGGGCGGGCCGTAGCGAAGCAGTTTCATCGTGCTGAACCTCTTGGTGGCGAATGTGACAGGATACCGGCCGACGACGACGCGCGTGCGCACCATCGATGACCCGCCGCTCTTTGTACCATCGGCGGCAGGCGGTGGAATGGCGCGCGACGGATACCGACTATTGGTGCGACCGCAGAGATTACGTTGCAGCGGCGGATACGCCGACGCGGTCGGCATGGCGGCCGCCTCTCGCGTCCTTCGACGCTGAAAGATGAATATCCAGTATTTCTTATGACCCTGTCATCGCGAACGGCACCTGAGCCGTTCATGCCCGATAACGATCGGTAAAAAACACGCTGCATCGCACACTGAATGTTGTCGGGCTCGCGCGGATGGCAGTCATATCCGCGCGCGGCTTCGCGACGCCGCGTGCACGTCCGCCAGCGTGCGTCGCCCACCAATCGGCAACTCCCTGACTTCCTACACATGACGCTAACTACTGACAACCCGCTCTCCAACAGCGACGCACTGGAGTCGACGGGCGCAGCCGACCGCTATCGCGCGCCTGCGCTCGACAAGGGCCTCGACATTCTCGAGCTCCTGTCGGAACAAAAGGAAGGATTGACCCGCACCGAAATCACGAGAGAACTTGGCCGCAACGCGAGCGAGATCTACCGGATGCTCGAGCGACTCGTCGCGCGCCGCTACGTGATGCGCTCGAGCGGCGGCGACCGCTACACGCTGAGTCTGAAGCTGTTCGCACTTGCACACCGGCATCCACCTATGAGTCGGCTGATCGCGGAGGCGTTGCCGCTGATGCATCGATTCGCTGACGCAGCCGAACAGTCGTGCCATCTGACCGTCTACGATCACGGCAACCTGCTCGTGATCGCGCAGGTCGACGGCCCCGGGCCGTGGGGCGTGTCGGTGCGGCTCGGCTCGCGCATCGCGCTGGCCGATACGGCGTCGGGACGCGTGATGCTGTCGTTCCAGAACACCGAGCAGCGCGCGCACATGCTGGCCGAGCATCGCAAGGTCAAGGGCGAAGCGCCGATCGACGAACAGGAGCTCGCGCAGGTATGTCACGCCATTCGGCAGTCCGGCTACTTGCGGCAGGACAGCCGCCAGGCTTATGGCGTCACCGATCTGAGCGCACCGATCGTCGGCCCGTCGGGTCATTCGATCGCCGTGCTGACCTGCCCGTACATGCGCCGGATCGATGCGCACACGGCGCCGTCGGCTGACGCGGTCGCGGCAAGGCTGCGGGAGACGGCCGGTCAGTTGTCGATGTGGCGGGCGGGGAGTCGGTGAATAGGGGGGACGGCGTAAAGGGCGGTGGGTGGGGTGAGCGGTTGAGCGGTTGAGCGGTTGAGCGGTTGAGCGGTTGAGCGGTTGAGCGGTCGTTCGGTCGTTCGGTCGTTCGGTCGTTCGGTCGTTCGGGCGTTCGGGCGTTCGGGCGTTCGGGCGTTCGGGCGTTCGGGCGTTCGGGCGTTCGGGCGTTCGGGCGTTCGGGCGTTCGGGCGTTCGGTCGTTCGGGCGTTCGGGCGTTCGGGCGTTCGCCGGTTCGACCGGGCGAGCCGCGCCGATACGATGCACGGCGATACGGCGCCTGTTCCCGCCAGCATTCGGACGATCGTTCCCGGACGCGCAAGTACTGCGCGTCCGGCGCTACGCTAGAATAACGGCCCTCTCAAAAACGACGGCGGCCGGCAGTTGCGGCCTCCGTATCCGATGAATGTCATGGCCAAACTTCTGAACGATCAAGAATTCCAGCGTTTCTCCGAACTTCAGCAGAAGCAGGCAAGCTTCACGATCACGCCCGACGAAGCGGACGAACTGCGCGACATCGTCGCGCGCGCGCAGAAGAAGCGCGACGATCGCGCCGCGGCGATGCTGGCGATCGAAAGCTATATCGAGCAGTTCGACATCACGCCCGACGAACTCTTCTCGCCCGAGCAGATCGGCGAGGCCGCGCGCACCTACGGCCTCATCACGGCCACCAAGAAGGAACGGACGCTGCCGCCGTCGATCACGTTCAACGGCAAGCCGTACCAATGGACCAAGACGCTCCCCGACGACGTGCGAGCCGCGCTGTTCGACGCGTTCACGTCCGGCGAGTCGGTCAAGCGCTTCATCGCGATGCCGAAGGACACTGCGCGCTGCGCGCTGACGATTGCTCGCCTCGAGCGCGAAACCGGCGGCGTCTATGCGGACGCCCACCTCGACGAACTCGCGATCACGCGCGACCAGGTGAGCGACGCGGCGACCAAGCTCGCCGTGTAAGGGCAGTCGCCCGCCCGCTGCGTGCAATCGCGGAAGCGCGCAGCGCATTGGCACGCTTCGCGGCGCATGCGACGCACACATCGCACGCGGCCGCATCGGCGCGGCACCGGTACCTGCCGGCGCCGCGTCAGCCCGAGCGCTGGTCGCTCAAGGTCCCGAAAAGACTCACTTCAGCCTCCCGAAAACGCTCACCTCAAGCCACTGGCGGCACCAATCCGGCGGTCCGAACGTCCTCTCCGGCACCTCGCACAGACGCTCTCCATTCACTCCCGAAAAGCCTCACCAGGCCTTCCTGAAAGGGCTCACCGCCAGTTCCCGGGAAGGCTCACCGACAGCTCCCGTATCGACTCACCAAGCGTCTCCCGGAAAAGCTCACGTGAAGGCTCCCGTAAAGCCTCACCTTTGAGTTTTTTCAGGCTGGCGATGCATGCGACATACAGCACGTGCACACCGATACGCCGCGAAATTGACCGGGATACGGCACGCGCCTATAGATTCGGCACACACCATCGTGGAAACGAAAACCCCGCTGCGTTCTGCCTTGTTTTGGAGGCGAGCCGCCGAAACGGCTCCCATGCTCGTTCCGATCGCCACAGCCGAGAACATTCGCCCAGACGAACCGCCGCACCGACGACGCACGCATGGCCGACATCGCACGCGCCGGTGCCAACTGCACGCGATACCCACATACTTTTCGACACTCGACGCCTCGCGACTACGGTTGCAGCTTCATCTTGAATCCGACCACGCCAGGCTCCTCCGTCGGCGACACCGCGAACCCGCACGACTTCGCGAGCGAGATCATCGCCGTGTTCTCGCGCAGCGCCTCGCCCACCATCCACGCGGTGCCGCGCGACCGTGCGTATTCGATGATGCGCATCATCATCAGCCGCCCGAGCCCCTTGCCCTTCTGATCGGGCCGCACCGCGATCGCGAACTCGGCCGTCTCGTTGTCGGGATCGGCAACCGCGCGCGCCACCGCGAGCGTATGCGACCGGCCCGATGCGTCGGTGAGCGCCACGATGAAGGCCATCTCACGGTCGTAGTCGATCTGTGTCATGCGCGCGACCTGCGAATGGTCGAAGCTGCGTACCGCGCCGAAGAAGCGCATCCGCAGATCGTCCGGCGTCATCGCGCCGAGGAGCTCCTTGTGCGCATCCTCGTCTTCAGGACGAATCGGACGGATGGTCACCGTTTCGCCGCGCCATTCGAGCGTCTGCTCAAGGTGACGCGGATACGGCATGATCGCGAGCCTGCTGCGCCCGGCCGCGAGCGTGATGCGCGGCGCAACCACATACGTGCGGTCGGACAGCACGCGCAGCGTGACCGACATCGCGACGACCTCGCGCACGTCGCACACGGCCTGCGACAGCGCCGTCAGCGCGCCCAGCGTGGGCTCGACCGGAGCGCGGCGGGCATACGGCGAACGCTCCATCACCGCGCGCGCAAGCACCGTATTCAGCGGCGGCAACCCGTACACAACGAGCGGCGCCGATACGCCGTCGGCCGGCGGCACCGCATAGCGGAACACCGGGCCGAAATTCGAATCGTCGTACATCTCGATCGTCACGTCGACGACCTTCGCGCCGGCCGACGGCTCGTCCGGCTCGCCATGCAAGCCGAAGCGTGACAGCCAGTGCAGCGCCGCTTCGCCGGCCAGCTCGTGTTCGCCGGCTTCGACCATGCGGCGTGCGTCAGCCTGCGCGGACGCGACACGCTCGGCCGGTTGCAGTGGCGTACCTTCGGGCGTCTGCATCAGCAGTTCACGGCCGAGGTTGTAGTCGACCAGCCGCGCATAGGCGCGCGCGAGCCGCTGCGGCGTCGTGTGCACCGGAATGCCGTTCGCGTGCAGCGCATCGCGCGTCGCCGCATCGACCGCGCCGAAGAAGCACGCGAGGATGCCGCGATGCGCATGCTGCCGCGCTTCGATCAACGTGCGCGCAACGGCCTCGGCCGGCGCGCTGTGAGACGTCGAATGGACGACGAACAGCGTGCCCGTTTGCGAGTAGGGTGCGAGCGCCTTGACGGCCGCGCCGAAATGCTCGGGACGCGCGTCGTCGCCCAGCGTGAGCGGGTTGCCGGGCACCGCAACGTGCGGCAGCGCGGCCGACACCGCCGACGTCACCGCTTCCGGCCAGTTGGCCAGCACGTCGCGCACCTGCGCGACCGCATCGGCCGCGAGTTTCGCGACGCCCGCATCGCTGGTCACGAGGGTTGCCGCGCCGCGCGCGGTGACGCGCCCGACGCCGAGCGTCTCGATCTCGTCGAGCAGATCGTCGAGCGCATCGACGCGGACCATCCCAGCGCGCTGGAAAGCCGCCGTATACAGTGCGTCGCCCGGATCGCCGCGCCCGGTACGCAGCGCGAGCACCGGCTTGTTGCGCGCGGCCGCGCGCGCCGCCGACATGAACTTGCGCGCGGCGCACACGGTATCGAGTTCGAGCAGGATGGCGCGCGTGCCGGGATCGCTGGCGAGGTAGTCGAGCACGTCGCCGGCATCGACGTCGGCCTCGCTGCCGAGCGCGACGACATGCGAGAAGCCGAGCCCGCGCGCGTTGGCCCAACCGAGCACCGCATTGGTCAGCGCGTTCGATTGCGACACCCACGCGACGCCGCCCGAGCGCGCCGTATAGGCCGGTGCGCCGAAATGTGCATGCCGCGCGGGCGACAGCACGCCGAGACTGCCGGGCCCGACGATACGGAGCACGAACGGCTTCGCGGCCTTGAGCGCCCGGTCGAGTGCGGCGCGATCGGCGTCGGTTCGTGCATCGCCGACGATCACCGCCGCACGTGTACCCAGTTCGCCGAGCTTATGCACGATGCCGGCCCACGTGGCGGGCGGCGTGCAGATCACGGCGACCGACGGCGGCGCGGGGAGCCGCTCGACATCGCCGATCACAGTGTGCCCGCCGAGCTCTCGGTACTTCGGATTGACGGGCCACACGGGCCCTTCGAACCCGCCGTCGAGCACGCGCGCCCATACCATCGCGCCGACACTCCCCGCGCGCGACGATGCGCCGACGACCGCAACGGACTTGGGCTGAAACAACGCATCGAGATGGCGAACGGTCACATCGACTCCATACGGTAACGAAAGACGGCCCGGCCGGTGCACGGCCCGAATGGCCACGCGCCGGGCGACGCGAACTCCAAGCATAGGCGAACCGGATGCGGCTGCCTATATGCCGATCGGCCGACTGTGCGATGCGCATCAAGGCCGGCAACATGCGCTTGCACTCGACGCATTCACACATCGCAACGAGCGCAGTGGGCGACACGCGACGGCGCGGCGCATCCGTCAGAGGTGAGGATTTACAGGAGCCATGGTGAGCAGATTCGGGAGCCCTATCGCGAGGCGGCGCAATGCGCGAGCGGTGATGCGTGCGCGCTGCACATCAGCACCGCGAAGATCGCAAATGGCAGTGCGCCTTGCGATGCGAATTACGCGCTCGTTTACCGCAATTCGCCGCCAAATCCGCGGCAATCGCGACGAATGTGCGAAACGCGCTCTTTTAATCGCGGGGAGTTGCCGTTCGATACGCGATGCCGAATCGCGCGTCGGCGGCCCAAAAACAAAACGGTGCGAGGGCCGTGGGGCCGCTCGCACCGTCAGTGACCGCACGAAAGGTGAGGATTTCCGGGAATCAGTCCTTGATCAGGAAACGCGCGCGGTTCTTGCCGAGCCAAGCCGGCGCACGGCCGCGGCCGCTCCACGTTTCGCCCGTCTTCGGATTCAGGTACTTCGGCGGCAACGCGCGCTTCGGCTTCGCGGCGGCACGCTTGCCGGCCGGGAGGAAACCGAGCTCTTCCGGCGTAATGTCGAATTCCTCGATTTTCGCCCGAATGGCGGCAATTGCATCGGCAATCGCCTTTTCGCGTTCCTTGTCGATCTTTTGCTGAAGTCTTTCGAGTTGCGCAGTCAGTTGCCTGTAGGTCGCCATATGGATGGGACTCCGTGAGTGTTATTCATGAAAAATAGCCGACTCCAAGCGAATAGAAAAGCGCTTTACCCGATTACGTCCCATCGTGCGGTCGTATCGGGCTCAATAATCGCCTTTCTTCTTGCATGCGAAGAGAAGATTTCGCACAGCGTCATCGGTCGATTGCTGGAGAACGTCGAATTCCCCGGTGCAGATGGCTCGGGCATTGTCCGTGCAATTGCTCCAGTCGCTGCCGGTGCATTGCACCTGCGTAGTCGGACGTCCGTCCGCCGTAAACAACGGCGCCCCGCCTCCGCACCCGCCGAGCCCCGTAACCAGGACCAACAATCCGGCCTGACGCCAATGCGTTCCAGGCCACCGATAGACCGACGCAAGCATGTGTTTCATTGTTCTTTCCGTCAACCAATTTTTTAATGCCGCGAGTATGCCATGCGTCGTTACCCGGCGTTCAGTCGGGCGTCCGGTCCGGCGCCCGGTCGGGACGGGCGCGCGTCCTGTACGGCAAAGCCCGGTGCGGATCGTCGGTGATGCGAACGAACACCTGCTCGACGTCGGGAAGCGCACCGAGTTCGCGTGCCAGCGCTTGCCGGTCGAAGGCGGCTTCGGCACATCCTTCGACATATATGAAGCGCCGCTGCACGGTGATCCACAGGCTCGTGCCGCGCAGGCGCTCGCTGCCCGAAAAATGCGCTTTCGCCGCCGCGGCAATCGGCTCGTCGTACATATAGGAGTTCGGCTTCGTGCAGCGATGGGCGAGCCAGCAGGTGGTGCCGCGCTCGACGCGATAATGCGCGTCGTCCTCCATCTCGGCGTGTGTCATCCACGGGCCGAGCGGCAGCGGACATTCCGCGTAGTCCTGCGACAGTGCAATGAACGGATCGTTGTACCAGTTGCGCCGCGCGGCCGGTATTTCCGCATCGGACTGCGCGAAGGAAGACGCCATCGCCAAAGCGGCGAGCCATGCTGCGATACGGATTCGCTTCATCGTTGCCTCCTGCCCGGCGCGTCACGGGCGCCGCGCTGCCAGCCCGTTCGCTTCAGGCTTACGTCGTCACCGGTCAATTCCGAGCGCCGTCATCTTCTTGTACAGCGTCGCGCGGCCGATGCCGATGCGTGCAGCGGCTTCGGTTACCTTCCCGTCGCACGCCGCAAGGGCGTCGGTCAGGAACTGGCGCTCCCAGGCGGCCAATGCGTCGGCATACGAAGCCACCGGCGCAGCGTCGGCGCCCGCGGCATCGGTGGTGCTCCGGCCCGCCAGCAGCGCAACCCGCGTGCCCGCCGGCACGCCGTCCGCCGTCATGCGCACCGGACCGAGGAACGACGCGAGCGCGGCCGCATCGATCACCGAACGGTCCGACAGCATCAGTGCGCGCTCGAGCGTGTTGCGCAGCTCGCGCACGTTGCCCGGCCACGGATACGCGCACAGCATCCGCAGCGCGTCGTCGGTCAGTTCGCAATGCGCGGCGCGGCCATGCTGCGCAGCCAGTTCCTCGAGCGTCGCGTAGACGAGCGCCGCGATGTCGGATGCGCGCTCGCGCAGCGGCGGCGCATGAATCGTCAGCACATTGAGGCGGTAATAGAGGTCGGCGCGAAAGCGGCCGGCCTCGACGAGCGCCGGCAGATCGGCGGAGGTCGCGGCGATGATCCGCACATCGGCGCGCACGATCCGGTTCGAGCCGACCGGTTCGAACTCCTTGTCCTGCAACACCCGCAGCAGCTTCCCCTGCAGCGGCAACGGCATGTCGCCGATCTCGTCGAGAAACAGCGTGCCGCGATCGGCCAGCTCGAACTTGCCGACGCGCCCCTTGCGATCGGCGCCCGTATACGCACCGGGCGCCGCGCCGAAGAACTCGGTTTCGAGCAGCGTGTCGGGGATCGCCGCGACGTTCACCGTCACGAGCGGTTGCAACGCACGCGCCGACGCCGCGTGGATCGCATGCGCGAGCAGTTCCTTGCCGGTGCCCGTCTCGCCGAGCAGCAGCACCGGCGAATCGACCTGCGCCGCGCGCCGTGCCTGCCTCTTGGTCTCGAGGCTCGCCGCGCTCGTGCCGACGAAGCTCGCAAACGTGTACTTGGCACGGCGCGCCTGCGCGAGCGAACGCTGCGTCGCGATCAGCTGCTGTTGAAGCTGCGCGTAGCGCGAAAAGATCGGCGTGAGCGTCTTCAGTTGATCGAACAGCGCAAAGCCGATCGCGCCGACCGTCTCGCCCGCCTCGTTCTTCAACGGCAGGCGCGTGACGACGAGCGGCTCGCGGCCGGTCTCCATGATGTCAAGCAGAATCGGCTGGCCAGTCGACACCACCTCGCGCATCAAACTATTCGGAATCACGGCTTCGCAGTCGAGGCCGATCGCCTGCTGCGGATCCGCGAAGCCGAAGCGCGCCGCATACCGCTCGTTCATCCAGACGACGCGCGCGTCGCGATCGACCACCACCGTGCCCGCACTGGAATCCTCGAACGTGCGGAACAGCGACTCGGCGGCGCGGCGCAGCACGTCGCCGAAATTGATGGGCAGGCGGGCCAGGTCGTTCATCATCGTGTCGTCGTCTCCATGTATCGTTGGCCGGCTGTCTCCAAAGCGAGACGCAGTATCTCATTTCGGAGACCTGCCGGAATGCGTTGTCCGGGAAAGCCCTGCCCCGTTTGGCGCGCGTCGGCGGGCAGGACATCGTCTCCGGAGCGAGACGTTTTATGTAGAATCTTCAGACATTGGCCGGCGCGGGCCCGCCGGCCTGCGCCGGGCGCCCGCCCGGCGGCGCACTCCGGCCGATGGCACGAAACCTGCACGACCCCGAGCCGGTCCGCGGCGCGTCCCGCGATCGAAAACAAACCAAAGCCATTAGGAGACTCCCTTGTCTTTCGTGATCGTCCTCGCCGCGCTGGCGTTCCTGATGTTCGCCGCCTATCGCGGCTACAGCGTGATCCTGTTCGCGCCGATCGCCGCGCTCGGCGCGGTCCTGCTGACCGAACCGGCCGCCGTCGCCCCGGTCTTCTCCGGCATATTCATGGAGAAGATGGTCGGCTTCGTCAAACTCTATTTCCCGGTGTTCATGCTCGGCGCCGTATTCGGCAAGGTGATCGAACTGTCCGGGTTCTCCGAGTCGATCGTCCATGCGGCGATCCGCTACATCGGCCGCTCGCGTGCCAATGCGGTGATCGTCGTGGTGTGTGCGCTGCTCACCTATGGCGGCGTGTCGCTGTTCGTCGTGGTGTTCGCCGTCTATCCGTTCGCGGCCGAGCTCTATCGCCAGAGCAACATTCCGAAACGGCTGATGCCCGGCGCGATCGCGCTCGGCGCGTTCTCGTTCACGATGGATTCGCTGCCCGGCACGCCGCAAATCCAGAACATCATCCCGACCACGTTCTTCAAGACGACCGCGTGGGCCGCGCCTGCGCTCGGCACGATCGGCTCGCTGTTCATCATCGTCGTGGGCCTCACGTATCTCGAATGGCGCCGCCGCTCGGCGATGGCGAAGGGCGAAGGCTACGGCACGTCGCTCGTGAACGAGCCGGAACGCGTCGAAGCAACTGCGCTGCCGCATCCGGCGCTGGCGATCCTGCCGCTGATCCTCGTCGGCGTTTCGAACTTCGCGTTCACGAAGCTGATCCCGCAGTGGTATGGCGCCGCGTCGTACACGGTCGCGCCGGACGTGCTGCCCGGCGTGCATGCGCCGGTCACGACGTCGATCAAGACGGTCGTCGCGATCTGGTCGGTCGAGGCCGCATTGCTGCTCGGCATCGTGCTGGTGATCCTGACCGCGTTCAAGCGCGTGAGCGGGCGCTTTGCGGTCGGGTCGAAGGCCGCCGTCGGCGGCGCGCTGCTCGCGGCGATGAACACCGCGTCCGAATACGGCTTCGGCGGCGTGATTGCCGCGCTGCCGGGCTTCCTGGTCGTCAGCGATGCGCTCAAGAGCATCCCGAACCCGCTCGTCAACGCGGCCGTGTCGGTCAGCTCGCTCGCCGGCATCACCGGTTCGGCGTCGGGCGGCATGAGCATCGCGCTCGCCGCGATGTCGGACCTGTTCATCAAGGGCGCACAGGCCGCCAACATTCCGCTGGAAGTGCTGCACCGGGTCGTCGCGATGGCAAGCGGCGGCATGGACACGCTGCCGCACAACGGCGCGGTCATCACGCTGCTGGCCGTCACGGGCCTCACGCACCGCGAATCGTATCGCGACATCTTCGCGGTCACGGTCATCAAGACGCTCGCGGTGTTCTTCGTGATCGCCGTGTACTACACCACGGGCCTCGTGTAAGCGTCAGCATCGGGCGGCGGCGTTCAGACGCGCGCCGCCCGGCTCGTGTCGGCCGTGGCGACGCGGCCGGCAAGCTCGGCGTCGCGCGTGATCGAGCGCTTGATGGCACCGCCGATGTCGTCCGTGCGGACTGCACTGCCCCCCCGCTTTCCTACGTTTCCGCCTTACGTTCCCGCCTTCCGCCGTCTTCGCGGCCATTGCCCAGTGTGCCGGGCACCGCTGTCGTCATCAGCACGACGCAAACGATCATCCCGCCCGTCCCGCATGCCCACCAAGCACACCACCACCCGCTTTCGTCCGAACTAACCCGCCCATTGTTGTCGCCAGCAAAAAACTGCATTGGGAGCAATCGCATTTTTCCCACGAGCAGCGCGGCCTACACTGGGTTCACCCGCTGCCGCCATATCAGACGAAATCGTTTGCAGGCTTGGCAGCCAGCCGCACACATCGAGGTTCACGATCATGAAGCGCCTGTTTCCCGCAATCGTCATCGCGGTAGCCGCATCCGCGCCGCTCGCAGCACAAGCGCAGGCCGAAGTCCAAGCCCAGGCGCAAGCTCAATCGAACCCG
This sequence comes from Burkholderia sp. KJ006, assembly GCF_000262695.1. Taxonomy (NCBI): domain Bacteria; kingdom Pseudomonadati; phylum Pseudomonadota; class Betaproteobacteria; order Burkholderiales; family Burkholderiaceae; genus Burkholderia; species Burkholderia sp. KJ006. Next base: position 439,764 of record NC_017921.1, read on the forward strand.
CCGCTCACGCGCGCGCAGGTCCGGGCCGAAGTGAAAGCGCTGAAGCAAGCCGGCTTCCAGCCGAGCGACTGGTTCTATCCGGCCAGCATCGTTTCAGCAGAAGCAAAGATCGCGCGCGAGCAGCATGCCGGGTACGGCAGCGACGGCAGCCCGTCGTCGGAAACCAGCCAGTAAGCAATCGCGGCGACGACGCGGCCGGCACGCCCAGCCGCGCGTCATCGCGGCCTCAGGCCCGCAGCCTCAGGCCTTCACCGGCTGAAGCAGTTTCGCGCACGCCGCTGCCTGCGGATCTCCCGCCGGCAGCTTTGCGCACACGCCGTCGAACTGCTTCACGACCGACCGGACCGACGCGTCATGCGCGCCGTCGCTGCGCCAGCGCTTCAGCTGCGTGACGACCTTGGTCAGCGCCCGCAGGTTCGCACCGTAAAACGCATCGCGCGTGCCGGACGCCTGCGCGAGCACGCTCGCGGCGATCCCTTCGATCCGCGCCGAATCGTCCGGCGCCAGCGCGACCGCATTCGCGAAATAGGTCGCGCCCCAGCGCAATTTCGTCGCCGATCCGCTCGCCGCGTCGTACGCCTTTCGATACCAGTCCAGCGCCGCCGCCTTGTCGCCGCGCGCCTTCGCGTTCGCGGCCAGTCCCGACATGAAGTAATACGGCGTCGACGAACGCGGCAGCTCGGCCTTCAGCAGCGCGTCCGATTCGTCGTACAGCCCGGCGTCGGTCAACGTGTCGGCCGCTTCGCTGACGAGCGCCTGCCGCTCGTACGCGTTCGCCGCGCCCTGCACCGACGCCGCGATCTGCTTGCGCGCAGCGGCGAGCAGCGCGGGCGCGGGCGCGTCGAGCCGCGTGCCGTCGCGTGCGTCGCCGCGCGCGAGCAGCACGCGGCCATGCAGCGCCATCAGCCGGTCGATCGACGACAGCGTGGCGTCCGTCGACAGCCGTGCGAGCGCAGCGTCGTAAGCGCCGCGCAGGTTCGCGCGTTGCGCGGGCTCGCCGCCGAGGTACGCGACCACGCGGGCCGGCGCCGCGACGAGTACGTCGGAATCCGCACGTGCGAGCGGCGGATCACGCAGCACGTCGCGCAGCGCATCGGCGAGCGCGGCCTTGTCGAGCGCGCCGGCCTGCGCGGGATCGTCCGACGCCGCGACCACCGCCGCCTTCAGCGCGAAACGCGCGGCGTCCGCCGTCGCGCCGGCCGCGCGCGCACGCTGCGACAGCGTCTGCAGCGTCACGGCCACACGGTCGGGCGGCACCGGCAGCGCACCGTCGGTATCCCACGAATAATCGGCGAGCAGATGCCATTCGGACGGCGTCAGCGCCGCGCCCTCGTTCAGCGCGGTCGCGAGCGTCTGCCGCACCGGATGGGTGGCCGTCATCCCCAGCGACAGCGCCTGCATGTAGCGGTCGAGATCGGCTTCGCCCGGCAGCCGCGTCACCTCGGTGCCGTCGGGCCGAAACAGGATCATCGTCGGATAGCCGTGCACCTTGAAGCGCTCGCCGAGCTTCTGCGCGCTTTCGGTATCGCCGTCGAGATACACCGGCACGAACAACGACGAGCGCGTCTTGAACGCCTGCTGACTGAAGACGGTCGACTTCACCTGGTTGCACGACGGGCACCACACCGCGCCCCAGTACAGCAGCAGCGGCTTGCCGGTGCGCTTCGCGAGCGCGAAGGCCGCGTCGACGTCGCCCTGCTGCCATGCGATGCCGGGCGGCAGATGCGCATCGCCGCTCGGCGCACCCGCGACGGCCACGCGCTGCGGCGTGTCGACGGCAAGCGCTGCGCCGGTCACAACGATCAGGCAGGCGGCGGTCAGGTTCCGGAGTACGGTTTTCATCGAGTCGGCTTCCATGGAAAGAGACGGTTGCGCAAAGCCACGCAGCGAAAACAAGCACGGCGAAACGACCGAACGCATCGGGCGGCGCCGCACGTGCCGGAACCGGCGGCACATATCGCTACGCCGTCGCTTCACGAAGCGCCGCGGACGATCGCATCCATCGTTCATCGCACGACGATGCCCGTCGCGACGGTCGGCAAATTTGTCGACGATACGATTGCCGCGATCGGTTGAAAACCAACGAATCGTTGAATGCATATGACACGCGCGATCGTCAAAGAAGTGTCACCGAGCAGCAGCCACCACCACGCGCAGCACATCGTCGTTCACGACAGTGAAACATCGACCAAAGGCCATCGCATACGTTGCATGCGCAACGACATCGCGTCAAGAAGCCCGCATCGAATCGGAAATTTCTGCCGTCTCGCGACCGCAGGATCGGTAACTTCCTTCCATCGAGACACCGTAACGCACGTCCGCCATCTCGTTGCACCCGCAACTTCCATCACACGGAGCGTCATGTCATTTCCGCATCATGGCGACGTCATCTGCGCTCCCTAGACTGCTCTCCGCACCGCGCATCACGAGCGCGCGGCAAGCGGAATCGCGGCATGGCCCGATGCGCGCCATCGCACCCGCATCGCGACCCGTCCGCGCCCGGACGACGCCCGCGCGCACCCCACCGACGTCACTCTCGCTCCCGCCATCACAGGACCAGAACGCCATGACCTCACGCCGTAAATTCCTTCAGCAGACGGCCACTGCCGGCCTAGCCGGCGCCGCGCTGACCGCGTTTCCGCCGAGCATTCGCCGCGCGCTCGCGATTCCCGCCTTCCATGAATCGGGGACGATCAACGACGTGAAGCACGTCGTGCTGCTGATGATGGAGAACCGCGGGTTCGACGGTTACTTCGGCACGTTCAAGGGCGTGCGCGGTTATGGCGATCGCTTCGCGGTGCCGTCGCCGAACGGCCGCGACGTGTTCCACCAGACCTACACGAAGGCGACGCCCGCAGCGACCATCACGCCGTACCACCTCGATGCGAGCCAGGGCAACGCGCAGCGCGCGGGCGGCACGCCGCACACGTGGGCCGACGCGCAGGCCGCCTGGGATCACGGCCGCATGAACCGTTGGCCCGACGCGAAGACGCCGCTGTCGATGGGCTATTACGATGCGGCCGAAGTGCCGTTCCAGCGCGCGCTCGCCGATGCGTTCACGCTGTGCGACCACTACCACTGCGGGATGCACACCGGCACGATCGCGAACCGGCTGTTCTACTGGAGCGGCACCAACGGCCCGAACGGCGTCAGCCCGGCCGACGGCAGCCGCGTGAAGGTCGCCGCACTGAACAACCAGTTCAACGGCGGCAACGACATCGGCCCGTCGAGCCAGGGGTGGACGTGGACGACCTACGCGGACCGGCTGCAGCACGCCGGCGTGAGCTGGAAGGTCTACCAGAGCCTGATCGACAACTTCGGCTGCAACGAGATGATGAGCTTTCGCCACTGGCGCGCGGCCATCGAGCAGATGCCGGCCGCACGCCGGCCGGCGTACGTTGCGTCGACGGACATCACGCAGCCGGTGACGGCGGCCGGCGCGTTCTACGATCCGACGATCGACGACGCGTTGAGCCCGCTCGCGAAAGGCTTCGGCAACACGATGCCGTACGGCTTTCTCGAAACGCTGCGCGACGACATCCGCACCGGCAAGCTGCCCGAAGTGTCGTGGATCATTCCGCCGTCGGCGTACAGCGAGCATCCGGGGCCGTCGAGCCCCGCGCAGGGCGCGTGGTACGTGCAGGCCGTGCTCGACGCGCTGACCGCGAACCCGGAGGTGTGGAGCAAGACGGTGCTGCTCGTCAACTACGACGAGAACGACGGCTTCTTCGACCACATGCCGTCGCCGGCCGTGCCGTCGCGCAACGCCGACGGCTCGCTCGCCGGCGGCCATACGCTCGCGGCAGCCGACGTCGCGGTCGAATACCACGACTTCGCACCGGCCACCTCGAGCCAGCCCGCGGCCGACGGCCGCCCGTACGGCCCCGGCCCGCGCGTGCCGATGTGGGTCGTGTCGCCGTGGAGTCGCGGCGGCTGGGTCAACTCGCAGGTGTTCGACCATACGTCGACGCTGCTTTTCCTCGAAAAACGCTTCGGCGTGGTCGAGCCGCAGATCAGCGCCTATCGCCGCGCGGTGTGCGGCGACCTGACCAGCGCGTTCAACTTCCGCACGCCGAACGACGAACCGCTGCCGACGCTCGCGGGCCGCACGACGAAAAGCGCCGCCGATGCGCTGAGCGCAGCCCAACAGGCCGCGCCGAAGATCACGCCGCCCGCCACGCCGTCGCTGCCGGCGCAGGCCGTGGGCGTGCGTCCGTCGCGCGCGTTGCCGTACGAACTGCATGCGAGCGCGCACGTCGATGGCGGCAACGGCACCGTCACGCTGAAGTTCGCGAATACCGGCCGGGCGGCGGCGGTGTTCCATGTCTACGACAAGCTGCACCTCGACCGCGTGCCGCGCCGCTACGTCGTCGAGCCGGGCAAGGCGCTGCGCGGCGACTGGGCCGCACGCGCCGACGACGCCGGTAAATATGACCTCTGGGTGCTCGGCCCGAACGGCTATCACCGCCGCTTCACCGGCGATCTCGCGCAGCTTGCCGGCGCACGCGCGCCGCACCCGGAGATCCGGGTCGGCTACGCGGGCGCGAGCGGCAACCTGCATCTGCGGCTGCGCAACGACGGCGGCGACACGGTGCGCTTCACGGTGAAATCGAACCGAGCGTACGGCCCGCTGTCCGGCCACGGCGCCAGCGACGACCACGACCGCGGCGCCGACACGGGCACGACGTGGACCGTCGCGGTACACGGCGGCGCGCAGCACGAACTGCACTGGAAGCTCGACTCGACGGGCCACTGGTACGACTTCGTCGTCACCGCCGACAGCGACCCGAGCTTCGCGCGCCGCGTGGCCGGCCGCGTCGAGACGGGTCGTCACTCGGTCAGCGATCCGGCGATGGGGCTGCCCGAGCGCTTCTGACGACAGCGGTACGCCCGGCCGCGAACACCGGCCGGGCGCACCGTGCGCGGCGGGCCCGGAGCCGGCCGGAACGCCCGCCCCGCGCGGCTCAAACATCAGAGGGATCGGTGGTGCAGCCCTCATTTCACGCCCACGAAAATGCTCCGTGTCGCGGCCCGTTCGCGTTAAACTCCATCAAGCTGCATTCAACAACGACATCTTCGCCAACCACGCACACACGACACGAGGATAGGTTCGATGCGCACTACCGGCTCATCCGGGGCAATGACCCTGCTCACCGAACACGACCCGGCCGACGGCCGCGAATTGCGCTCGCTGCGGCTCGAATCGACTGCCGACGGCAAGAGCGTGCTGCTGATCGAGATCGACGAACGCAAGCCCGGCATTCATCGCGAGGTCCGCTACGAAATCACGCCGGCCGAACTGATCGCGGCGATCCGCTCGCACGGCGCCGAGCTGCCCGGCGAGAATCACGGCGCCGTCTCTCTCGCCCGCACGTCGTCCTGATCTCCACGGTGAGCCGCGTGCCACGCGCCGGCTCACCGCGTCCGTTCCGCCTGTCCGCAGCGCCGTTCGGCGCGCTTCGTCGTTCTCCCGCCGTCGGCTTGAAAATGGCCGATAATCGGCGCATCCGCGCGTCGTCTGCGCGCTCCTTTTCGGGCAGCCGCCATGCTCCGTGACCTCGTCGCCCAGTACGGGCCGCTTCTCGTGTTCGCCAACGTGCTCGCGGCGGCCATCGGTCTGCCGGTGCCGGCGATGCCGACGCTCGTGCTGTTCGGCGCGATGGCCGCCATGCATCCGGCGATGATCGGCTCGCAGGTCGTGACGGTGCTCGCGCTGTCGGTGCTCGGCGCGCTGATCGGCGACACCGTGTGGTACGTCGCCGGTCGCCGCTACGGCGGCGCGACGCTGAAGACAATCTGCCGGCTGTCGCTGTCGCGTGATTCCTGCGTGAGGAAAACCGAACGTTTCTTCGGCCGCTACGGCGTGCGCGTGCTCGCGGTAGCACGCTTCATTCCCGGCCTGTCGCTGGTATCGGTGCCGATGGCCGGCGCGCTCGGCACGCGCTATCGCACGTTCGCCGGCTACGACGCGCTGGGCGCCGCATTGTGGACCATCGTCGCGCTCGGCGCGGGCCTCGTGTTCTACCGCCAGATCGACTGGCTGTTCGCCGGCGCGAGCCGGCTCGGCCGCGCGGTGCTGCTGGTGATCGTCGCACTGCTCGCGCTCTATGCGGCCGTGCGCTGGATGCGCCGCCGCGCGCTGATCCGGCAGCTCGCGAGCGCACGCATCGGCGTCGACGAGCTGGAGCGGCTGCTGCGCGATCCATCCGCGCCGGTGGTGCTCGACGTCCGCTCGGCCGAGCACCGCAAGCTCGATCCGTTCACGATCCCGGGCGCGCAGTTCGCGGACGAACGGCACATCGACGACATCGTCGCCCGCTATCCGCTCACGCAGAAGTTCGTCGTGTACTGCTCGTGCCCGAACGAAGTGACGGCCGCGCTGATGGCGCGGCGTCTGCTCGACGCCGGCTTCACCGATGCGCTGCCGCTGCGCGGCGGCCTCGACGCGTGGCGCGACACGGGCCGCGAACTCGCGTCGCTGCTCGAAGAGACACCGGCCGCGAACGATCCGATCGCCGGATTGCACAAGCCCGCCTGATCGTCCTTCGGCGGCAGGCCGCCCTCTCACAAGAGAAACGGCCGCGACGTTCGCCACGGCCGCCATCCGGTCAGAACGCGTGCAGCGGCAGGTTCACCACGAGGCGATACTCACGGTTCGTCGCGTCCGAGTAATGGGCCGAACCGTTGTGCCACATCGCGATGAACGTGACCTTCGTGTCCTTCAGCTTGCCGCTCTGGAACGTGTACGACGGGATGAAGCCGAACTCGTGGTGACGGCCCTGCACCGGCGCACCGTTGCTCCAGTAGATGCTCGACTTGCTCGGATCGTTCGCGGCGCCTGCGCTGCCGTCCGCGCCCCAGCCCGTCACGCCCCAGATCATCGCCTTGAAGCCCGGCAGCCCCGCTTCCTTGCCGTAGAACGTGTAGCGCAGCTGCAGCGACTTTTCGTGCGGCGCGTTGTAGTCGACGTCCATCGAGTTGGTCAGGAAGATGCCGTTGGTTTCGTTCAGGTAGTCGAAGAACTGGTCGCCGAGGATCTGCTGATAGCCGAGCAGCAGCTCGTGCGGCCCGTGCTGCGCCGCGAGCGACAGGCTGTACGCGTTGTTGTCGATCTTGCCCTGCAGCGCGTCGCCGGTGTCGTGCGTCGAATAGACGTTGCCGAAGCCCGTCCACTTGATGGTGTCCGCGCTGCCGATGCTGTGCTTCACCGATGCGTAGTACTGATGCCACACGTCGTCGGCCTGGTTCGCGTACAGCGCGACTTCGCCATTCGGCGAGTAGTCCCAAGTACCGCCGACGTAAGTCAGGCGGTTCACGCGCGTGCCGCCGTATTGGGTCGTCAGGTTCGTGAGCGTGGTGTGACCGCGCGCGTCGTTCTTCGTGAAGCTGCCGGCCTCGAGCATCACGTTCTTGAATTCGTTGCTGACGATCGTCGCGCCGAGGAAGGTCGGCGGCAGCGCGCGGTTGTCGTGCTGCTCCATGAACGGGTTGTCGACGGCCTGCAGACCGTACTTGATCACCGTGTTCGAGATGCGCGCCTTCACGTCGTAGATGCCCGGATAGGCCCATGCGAGCTGATTGCCGCCGCCGCCGCCCTTCGCGATGTGCACCATGCTGCCGGCGCCCGCGCCGCCGTCGAGCTTCAGCGCCGCATATACCGATGCGTCCACGCCGAAGCCGATCAGGCCCGTCGTGTAGCCCGACTCGAAGTTCGCCATCACGCCCTGGACCCACGCGTGGCGGTGCGGGCCGCCCTTGCTGTCGAGCACGTCCGAGTAGTTGCGGAACAGGAAGTTCAGATGGCTGTCGGCGATGAAACCGTTCGATTTCGACTGGGCAGACGGTTCGTCGGGCGGCGTGACGGCCTGGGTCGCCTCGGCGTTGACAATGGCGTTCGGCGTCGTTGCCTGCGCAACCGACGCGCCGGCGCCGGCCCCGGCGCTCGGCGTGGCCTGGGCGACGGTCAGCGGCGCAGGCGCCGCGTCGTCGGCGCGCGCGACACCGCCCAGCGTGACGCCGGCGAGCGCGGGCAAGCCCCATGCAAGCAGCATCTTCGATGCCGTCCCGATCTTCTTTTGCTTGTTCATCGTCATTCTCGTCTTGTGTTGAAGTCGTCCATGCCGGTTGCGGTCCGCTTCCGGCCCCCCGGCGTGCCCGGCTACGGACGCGCCTGTACCCGCCGCACGAAGATCGTTCGCGCCGCCCTTACCCCTGTTGACCTGCATCGTTGTGTTTGCTGCGTCACATCACGCCGCCGCGACGCCCGCCCGGATGCACGCGACGCGCGCCGCCGAGCCGGGCCGGACTTCCGGCTGCGGCACGTCCTGCGCGCATGCGTCGATCGCGACCGGACAGCGCGTACGAAACGCGCAACCGGACGGCGGATTCAGCGGCGACGGCATCTCGCCCGCCAGCAGCATCGGACGGCGAGCACGCTCGCGCGCCGGCTCCGGCGTCGGCGCCGCGTCCAGCAGCGCCTTCGTGTACGGGTGCTGCGGCACGCCGTACACGTCGTGCCGCGTGCCGAACTCCATCACACGGCCGAGATACATCACGAGCACGCGCCGGCTGATGGCCTTCACCACCGCCAGGTCGTGCGCGACGAACAGATACGACAGCGACAGATCGCGCTGCAGATCGCGCAGCAAGTTCACGATCTGCGCCTGGATCGACACGTCGAGCGCCGACACGGGCTCGTCGCAGATCACGAGCTTCGGCTCGCCGATCAGCGCGCGCGCGATGCCGATGCGCTGGCACTGTCCGCCGGAGAATTCGTGCGGATAGCGCAGCAGGTGATGCGCGTTCAGACCGACGCGCTCGAGCATCGTGATCACGCGCCGGCGCACTTCCGCGCGCCCGAGGCCCGCGTGGTGCGTGACGAGCGGCTCCGCGACGATCTGCTCGATCGTCATGCGCGGATCGAGCGACGCGAGCGGATCCTGGAAGATCATCTGCACTTCGCGGCGCATCGCGGTGCCGCGCAGGTGATCGGGCGCGACGGCCTGGCCGCGCCAGCGCACGGTGCCGGCCGTCATCGGCACGAGGCCGACCAGCGCGCGCGCGAGCGTCGACTTCCCGCAGCCCGACTCGCCGACGAGCCCGACCGTCTCGCCGCGCTTCACGTCGAACGACACGCCGTCGACCGCGCGCAGCGTGCCCTTCGGCGACCACGGATAGCCGCCCAGCGGCACGCGGAAATGCACCTTCAGATCGTCGACGGACAGCAGCGTGTCGCTCGTCGTCTCCGTTGCCCCGGCATGGCGGCTTTCAGCGGCGCTCATCGCAGACCTCCCGTCAGATCGGCCAGCGGCCGGTGGCACGCGCGCAGCGCACCCGCCGCGCCGTAGGTTTCGAGCGCGGGGCGCGCGGTGGCGCAGCGCTCCTGCGCGTACGTGCAGCGTTGCGCGAAGGCGCAGCCGGCCGGCGCGGTGCCGGGCATCGGCGGATTGCCGGGGATCGCGACGAGCGGCGCGTCGACGGCGTCGGTCAGCCGCGGCAGCGCGTTCAGCAGGCCGATCGTGTACGGATGCGACGGCGCCGCGAAGATCGCATCGGCCGGCGCGTATTCGACGGTGCGGCCCGCATACATCACCATCACGTCGTCCGCGAGGCCGGCGACCACGCCCATGTCGTGCGTGATCAGCACGATCGCCGTGCCGCGCTCGCGGTTCAGCTCGCGCAGCAGGTCGATGATCTGCGCCTGCACGGTCACGTCGAGCGCGGTGGTCGGCTCGTCGGCGATCAGGATCTCCGGCTCGGACAGCAGCGCCATCGCGATCATCACGCGCTGACGCATGCCGCCGGAGAACTCGTGCGGATACATGCGGATGCGGCGCGCGGCGTCCGGAATCCGCACCGCTTCGAGCGCGTCGATCGCGCGTCGCGTCGCGTCCTTGCGCGACAGCTTGCGATGCAGCTGCAGCGTCTCGGTCATCTGCCGCTCGATCGTCAGGAACGGGTTCAGCGACGTCATCGGATCCTGGAAGATCATCGCGATGCGGTCGCCGCGCACCGCGTTCAGCGCGCGCGTGTCCATCGCGAGCAGATCGTCGCCGCGGTAACGCGCGGCGCCCGTCGTCGTGCCGTTGGCGGCCAGCAACCCGAGCAGCGCCATCACGGTCTGGCTCTTGCCCGAGCCCGATTCGCCGACGATGCCGAGCGTCTTGCCGGCTTCCAGCGAGAACGACACGCCGTTCACGGCGTCGATCGGCGCGGCATCCTTGCGCGAGAAGCGCACGCCGAGGTTTTCCACTTCAAGCAACACTGACATCTCAGCGATCCTTCGGGTCGAGCGCGTCACGCAGGCCGTCGCCAACGAAGTTCACGCAGTAGAGCGTCACGCACAGCATGACGGCCGGGGCCAGCAGCAGCCACGGCATCGATTCCAGTTTCTGCGCGCCGTCCTGGATCAGCACGCCCCAGCTCGTCATCGGCTCCTGGACGCCGAGCCCGAGGAACGACAGCACCGATTCGGTCAGCACGATGCTCGGCACCGACACCGTCGCGTACACGACCACCACGCCGAGCAGGTTAGGCACGATGTGACGCCGCACGATCGAGGTCGGCGACACGCCGATCGCGCGCGCCGCATCGACGAACTCGCGATTGCGCAGCGACAGCGTCTGGCCGCGCACGACGCGCGCCATGTCGATCCACGAGAACGCGCTGATGGTCAGCACGACGAGCAGGAACGAACGGCCGAACAGCGTCATCATCAGGATCGCGATCAGCAGGTACGGGATCGCATACATCATGTCGACCACGCGCATCATCGCGGAGTCGACCCGGCCGCCCGCGAAGCCGGCCGTCGCGCCCCACGCGACGCCGAACAGGCCGGACACCAGCGTGCCGAGCAGGCCGACCTCGATCGACACGCGGCCGCCGATCAGCGTGCGCACGAGCAGGTCGCGGCCGAGCTCGTCGGTGCCGAACCAGTGCTGGTTCGCCCAGGTCGGCGGCAGGCTGATCGAGCTCCAGTCGCTCGCGGCCGGATCGGCCGCGAGCAGCCACGGGCCGACGAAACAGGCGAGCGTGACGAGCGCGAGCAGCACCAGGCTGAACACCGCCGCGCGGTTGTGGAGGAAGCGCGCGAACGCGAGCGCCAGCGGCGAGCGCGAACGCGGCGGCGAGTCGGTCTGCACGGGCAGGCCGACGGCGGGAGTGGTGGGAGTCATCGCAGTGCCTCGCTCAATAACGGATGCGCGGATCGAGCCACGCGTACGCGAGGTCGACCAGCAGGTTGAACAGCACGGCGAAGACGGTCGTCAGCACGACGAGGCCGAGCACCAGCGTGTAGTCGCGGTTGATCGCGCCGTTCACGACGAGTTGCCCGAGGCCCGGCAGCGAGAACACCGATTCGGTGACGACGGCCGCCGTGATCGACGTGATGCACACGGTGCCGAACAGCGACACGACCGGCATCAGCGCGGGCTTGAGCGCATGGCGCAGCACGATCGTCGAGCCGGGCAGGCCCTTCGCGCGCGCGGTGCGGATGTAGTTGCTCGACAGCGTCTCGATCATCGAGCCGCGCATCACGCGGGCGAGCAGCGACACGTTGATGAAGGTCAGCAGCACGATCGGCAGCAGCCGGTACTGCCAGCCGCCGTCGCCCCAGCCGCCGGCCGGCAGCCAGCCGTTGCCGGCCGACGTCTTCAGCAGGATCGCGAAGATCCACACCAGCACCGGGCCGAGCACGAACGGCGGCACGACGTTGCCGAAGTTGCCGAGCAGCATCACGAAGCGGTCGATCACGCTGTCGCGGCGCACGGCCGCGACGGTGCCGAGCAGCACGCCGATCACGATCGAGATCGGGATCGACACGCCGCCTACGCCGAGACTCACGGGCAGCGCCTTCTTCACGAGATCGTTCACCGACCAGTCGACGTAACGGAACGACGGGCCGAGATCGCCGTGCAGCAGCGAGTCGAGATACAGCAGGTACTGCTTCCACAGCGGCGCGTCGAGGTGGTACTTCGCGTTCAGGTTCGCGAGCGTCGCCGCGGACAGCTGCTTCTCCGTATCGAACGGGCCGCCGGGCGTGAAGTGCAACAGCAGGTAGCAGACGGTGATGACGGCGAGGATCGTCGGCACCGCCCACAACGTGCGTCTCAGTGCATAGGCCAGCATGATCGCTCCGCTCAGTGCTTGATCAGGTACATGTCCTGCGAAGCGCGCATGTCGATCACGTTCTTCAGCGAGTAGCCGCCCACGTACGACTTCACGAGCCGGTCGGCCGAGTACTGGAACAGCGGCACCATCGGCGTGTCGCTCAGCGCCAGGTCGTGCGCCTGCGTGAGCAGCGCGGTGCGCGCGGCGTCGTCGAGCTTCTGGTTGCCTTCGTCGACCAGCGCGTCCACCTGCTTGTTGCAGTAGCCGACGGTGTTCTGCGCGCTGCCGCAGCGGATCAGGTCGAAGAACGTCATCGCGTCGTTGTAGTCGGCGAACCAGCCGTCGCGCGCGATCTGCACCTTGCCGTCATGCCGTTGCTTCATCAGCACCTTGAACTCGACGTTCTCGAGCTTCGTGTTGATGCCGAGCTTCGTGCGCCATTCCGACGCGGCGAACAGCGCCACCTTCTTGTGCAGGTCGTTGGTGTTGTAGGTGAGCGTGAACGACAGCGGCTTCGCGTCGGAGTAGCCGGCCTGCTTCAGCAGGTCCTTGGCGGCCGCGACGCGCTTGGCCATCGGCCACGACGCCCAGTCCGGCGTATACGGGCGCACGCCCTTCGTGCCGTTCGGCATCAGCCCGTACATCGGCTTCTCGCCGGCCTGCGTGAGCTTCGACGTGAGCAGGTCGCGATCGATCACCATCGACAGCGCGAGGCGCACGCGCTTGTCCTTCAGCACCGCGTCGCTGTTGTTCAGGTAGTAGTAATACGTCGCCAGCTGCAGGCCCTGGCGCAGCTCGCCGCCGAACTGCTTGTTCACCTGCTGGAAGATGCCCGACGGAATCGAATAGCTGTAGTCGATCTGGCCGGCCTGATACATGCGCATCGCGGTCTCGTCGCTTTCGATCGGCAGGTAGGTGACCTTGTTGATCACGACCTTCGGCGCGTTCCAGTACTTCGCGTCCTTGGTGATCACGATGCGGTTGTTCGGCTGCCAGTCGACGAGCTGGTACGCGCCGTTGCTGACCAGGTTGCCCGGACGCGTCCACGCGTCGCCGAACTTCGCGACGGTGTCCTTGTTCACCGGCGCGAGCGGCGCCATCGCGGTCAGCTCGGGGAAGAACGCGACCGGCACGTCGGTCGTCACCTCGAGCGTGTACGGATCGGCCGCGCGCACGCCGAGCGTCGCCGGCGCGGCCTTGCCGCCGATGATGTCCTTCGCGTTCTTGATGAATTCGACCAGGATCGTGTACTTCGAGCCCGTCTTCGGATCGGCGAGCCGCTGCCACGAATAGACGAAATCCGCCGCCGTCACCGGCTGGCCGTTGCTCCACTTCGCGTCGTGACGCAGCTTGAACAGCCAGGTCTGCGGCGTCTTGCGCTCCCACGACTGCGCGACGCCCGGCACGACCTGGCCGGCGGCGTCGATGCGAGCCAGCCCTTCGAACAGGTCGAGCCCGATCGTGTTGCCGGTCCACGACTCGATGTGCGCCGGGTCGAGCGATTCGACTTCGGCGGGCACCTGGCGCGTCAGGTCCTGTTGAGGAGCGAGCGCGACGTTCGACGGAACGGTCACGGCGTGGGCGGCGGGCACCGTCAGGGCGAGCGCGGCCAGCACGGCCGATATGGCATGCAAGGATTTCATCGTGGCAGTCTTGAGAAAGTTGTTCGGCGAGCGTGGCGCGGCGGATGCCGCGGCTTACGCGTGAGACGCTGACGGGTGCAGCGATCGAGGAGGCCCGTGATTCCCGTTTTGCATTTCAGTATTCCTTAAGTTTCTTTCGACAGGCATCCCGTCGAAGCAACGAAGGAATACCTGTGCGTTAGAACAGCCGCGGCGTACCGACCCAGACCACCACCGACTCCACCTTCGCGGTGTTGACCCAGCTGTGCGGAACCGTCGACTGGTAGTGCGAACTGTCGCCGGCCTGCAGGACGAAGGTCTTGCCTTCCAGCGTCAGCGACACTTCCCCTTCAATCACATACAGGAATTCCTCTCCCGCATGCGTCGTCACTTCCGACCGTTTCTGCCCCGGCGGCATCCGCACGAGGATCGCCTCGAGCTGACGCCCTTCGGTCACGTTGGTCAGCCTCGCGAACAGGTTCGCCGAATCGGCGAATCCGAAGAAGCGCAACTGCTCGCCTCTGCACACCGAGCGCTCCTCGCTCGGCGTATCCACGAAGTACTGCACCGTCACGCCGAGCGCCTGCGCGATACCGGCCAGCGACGTCAGCGACGGCGACGCGAGCCCGCGTTCGACTTGAGACAGGAACGGCTTCGAAATCCCCGCGGCGGTAGCGGTGTCGTCGAGCGTGCGCTTGAGTCGTTGGCGCAACGCGCGAATCTTGCTGCCCAGCGCAGCGGGTGCGTCAACTGACCGCGGGTTTTCAGTGGGGGGAACCATAGCAGGCCGAAAAGTGGTCGTCAAAAATTGTTTGATGGAAAGTAACTAAGTTAGATCGATTTGGCTTAGTCTTCGGGTTCGCACGCGTCTTCGGTGTTGAGCCCGGTGCGCTAAACAGGGACCGAAGCGCGCGAAAACAACGCGCTATCTTGCCAGACTCGCCGGCTTCACAGGCAAGCTGCGAGCGGCTCTCCGGGAATTTGCGGAGAACGGGCGCAAGTCTTACAAGTAAATAATGAGACAAATCTTCCTGAAAGCTGCTGCCATATCGGGAGTTTCCCTGAGTGGCGCAGACCCGACGCACCGGACCGGCAAACGTTACAACGCGTGCGCCGGTCGAGGCCGCGCGCCGCCCGCCCGGGCGGCGTCCGGCCCCGGCCCGGGCTGACCCGCCCGGCTGCTTCATCGCCGCTGCACGGCCTACCCGGCCTCGTGCGGCGGCGCCAGTTCGACCCCAGCGACGCGCGATCCGCGTCGTCCGTATCAAAACGAGATTGATCATGCACGCACCTGTTTCACAGACCCGATCGTTCACGACGGTCTTTCTCATCGAAATGTGGGAGCGCTTCGGCTACTACGGGATGGCCGCGCTCCTGGTCCTCTTCATGGTCGACCGGCTCGGCTTCACCGACAGCCACGCGAACCTCACCTGGGGCGCGTTCACCGCGCTCGTCTATGCGTCGCCGTCGATCGGCGGCTGGATCGGCGACAAGGTGCTCGGCGCACGTCGCACGATGATCATCGGCGCGGCCGTGCTGTGCGCCGGCTACCTGATGCTCGCGATGCCGAACGACGCGCTCGCCTACATGTACGCGTCGCTCGGCGTGATCGTCGTCGGCAACGGGCTGTTCAAGGCGAACGCGGCGAACCTCGTGCGCCGCATCTACGAAGGCGACGACGCGCGCATCGACAGCGCGTTCACGATCTACTACATGGCCGTCAACATCGGTTCGACCGTGTCGATGCTCGCGACGCCGTGGATCAAGGATCACTGGGGCTGGCACACCGCATTCGCGGTCTGCGGCGCCGGCATGCTGCTCGCGATCCTGAACTTCATGCTGATGCACCGCACGCTCGCGCACGTCGGCTCGCAGCCCGACGACGCGCCGATCCGCTGGAAGCGCCTCGGCGCGGTGGCGGCCGGCGGCGTCGCGCTCGCGCTGCTCACGCTGTACGTGCTGCAGCACAAGCAGCTCGCGGTGGCGAGCGTGTGGGCGGCGGCGTTCGCGATCCTCGCGATCTTCGCGTACATGATCGCGAAGTCGGAGCGCTCCGAGCGCGCGGGGCTGATCGCCGCGCTCGTGCTGATCGGCCAGGTGATCCTGTTCTTCATCTTCTACGTGCAGATGTCGACGTCGCTGACGCTGTTCGCGCTGCGCAACGTCGATCCGCGTTTCATGCTGTTCGGCACGACGCTGTTCACGTGGAGCGCCGCGCAGTTCCAGGCGCTGAACCCGATCTGGATCATGCTGCTGAGCCCTGTGCTCGTGTGGATCTACAACGCGGTGTCGAAGCGCGGCGGCGACCTGCCGGTGGCGGCGAAGTACGCGCTCGGCTTCGGCGCGGTGGCCGCCGGCTATCTGGTGTTCACGATCAGCGGGCGCTACGCGGTGGACGGCCGCGTGTCGTCGTGGTTCATGGTGTGGGGCTACGGCCTCTACTCGCTCGGCGAACTGCTGGTGAGCGGCCTCGGCCTCGCGATGATCGCGCGCTACGTGCCGGCGCGCATGAGCGGCTTCATGATGGGCGCGTATTTCGTCGCGACGGGCGTGTCGCAGTATCTCGGCAGCGTCGTCGCGAACTTCGCGCAGATGCCGTCGCACGAGCTGCCGGCGACCGAATCGCTGCCGCTGTACCTGTCGCTGTTCGAGAAGCTCGGCTGGCTCGCCGCGATCGGCATGCTGCTCGCGCTGCTGCTGCTGCCGATGATGAACCGGCTGTCGCGTCAGCATCAGCGCTGCGCGGACGAACGCCGCGACGAACAGGACGCGCAGGCGCAGGCGATGGCGTCGGCGCAGTAAGTACTATCCCTCGGCGTGCGGCATGCGCGCCACATTCTCCCGCCGGCGCGGCCGGCACGTCCTACACTGGTTGCAACGGCGCGTCGGCTCACACGATGCGCACCGGCGGGAGAGGATCATGAAAGGCAAAACGACTCGGCTGTTGCGGATACTGTCGGACATCCGGCACGCGCAACGCTGCACCGCGCTGCGCGCCGCCCGGGCCGCAGCCGAAGCAGATGCGGTGCTGGCGCAGCAGGACGACCCGAAGTCCGAAGCGCGCGACGACGCCGCGCCTGAAGCCGAAACCGACGACACGCCCGCCGTGCCGCGCTCGCGCATCGGCTCCGCGCACTGACCGCATTCGGTGCGCTGCGCCGATTGCGCTCCCGCATTCACCGCAGCGCAGCGCCACACCCGATCGCGCACTCTACGCCACGGCCCCGCGCCGGCGCGCGAACCACGCCCCCGAACCGGCTACGGCCATCATCAGCCCCACCGCGCACGCGTCGGCCGCGAGGCCCACGCCGAGATGGCGCAGTTGCGCGCCGTTCGCGACCGGATGCAGCAGCGAATCGATGACGAGCGAAATGGCGGCGCCCGCGACGAAGCAGACGAGCCCGCGCCGGCCGACCGCCACTACCGGCCGCACCGCGCGCGCGAGCCGCTCGATCCAGCCGCGCCGCACGCAATCGGCCATCAGCCATGCGATCGCCGCGAAGCTGACGACGCGCGACAACGCGAGGTCGCGCTTGAGCAGCCCTTCCGGTGCGGGCAGCCCCGAGAACAGCTTGTAGCTCGCACAGCCGAGCACGATCGCGCACGCGACGCCGGTCGCCGCGGCGCCCCAGCGTCCGAGCGCGACGCGCCGGTAGAACGGCTGGCAGCGCGCGAGCACGCCGGCCACGAACATCAGCTGCCACGCGAACGGGTTGAAGCTCCAGCGAAACGAATCGGTATCCAGCAGTTCGGGGCCGAGCCAGCCGGCCGCGCCCCACGATGCGACGCTGAACGCGACCGTGAGCCACGGATGGCGGCGCGCGAACGGCACCAGCACCGGCGACGCGAGCGCGAACAGCACGTACATCGGCAGCACCGACGCGAGATACGGCTGGCGCTGGAAGGTGAGCAGCTCGGCCGCGCCGGTGAGCGGCGACGCGAGCATCACGCTGACGTCGTCGAGCGCGAGGTTCGGCGCGTCGATCCCGTAATGGTCGAGCACGGCCGAGACGATCAGCATCAGCGTCGAGGTCGCGAGAAACGCCCGGTAGATCTGCATCGCGCGGCGCACGAAGCGGCGCTGCGCGGCGCGCGGGCCGTGCCGGTCCGCAATCGCGCCGTACGCGCTCGCGGTCGCGAAACCGCCGAGGAACACGAACACTTCGGCCGCATCGCAGAGCGCGAACGCGTGGAGCGTGACGCGCGACAGGACGCTCGCGCCGATATGGTCGACGACGATCATCAGCAGCACGATGCCGCGGAAGAAGTCGACTTCGATCAGGCGGCCGCTGCGCGCCGGCAGCCCCGCGGACACGAGCGGCGCGCTCACCGACATGAGCACACCTGCGACGCGTAGGCGCGGCATGCGCCGGCAGAGGGAACGAGGCGGCTGGTGCGATCGGCGGCGCCGCGCGTATGCCCGCGGCGTGCCAGCCTGGCCGGCGAGGCAAGGAGATGACCGTTCATGGGAAAACCGCATACGAAGAGAAGACGGTGAACCCAGTCTAGTGGCCGTCGCGGGAATACCCTAAGTAACAAAATGCAACGGCATCTTCTGTTCGATTACAGCCGCGACGCAGGCGCTGCGAAGCTGGCGGAGCCGCCAGCTCGATGTCGGCGCGCTGTCAGCTCGCGGACGGCAACGGGCGTCGGAGCAGGTGCGGCGCACGACGCGGGCGCGCGCCGGACGACCTCAGCCGCGCATCGGCAGACGCCGCATCAGCATCGCGCTGTGCCATGCGGTCAGCGCGACGGCGGCCCAGATCGGCGCGTACGTCGCCAGTTGCGACGCGTTCAGCGTCTCGCCGAGCAGCAGCAGCGACACCGCGACGAGCAGCACGGGCTCGACGTAGCCGAGGATGCCGAACAGCGCCATCGGCAGCATCCGGCTCGCCTTCAGGTAGCTCGCCAGCGCGAGCGTGCTGAGCACGCCGAGCCCCGGCAGCAGCGCGGCCCACACCAGCGGATGACGGCCGACCGGCGTCGCGCTCGCCGACACCATCGCGAGCGCGACCGGGCACAGCAGCGCGATCTCGAGCGCGAACGCGGCGAGCGAATCGGCGTTGATCCGCCGGCGCAGCACGAAGTACGGCGGATAGCCGAGCGCCACGACGAGCGTCGGCCACGCGAATGCGCGCGTCGCCCACACTTCGTGCGCGACGCCGAGCGCCGCGCATGCGACGGCCGCCCATTGCAGCGGATCGAGCCGCTCGTGATAGTAGAAGCGGCCGACCAGCACCATCGTCAGCGGCAACAGGAAATAGCCGAGCGACACCTCGAGCATGCGGCCGTGCAACGGCGCCCACAGGAACAGCCACAGCTGCACGCCGAGCAGCGCGGCGCTGACCGGCAGCGCGATCAGCAGGCGCCAGTCGCGCACGCTGCGCCGCGCGAGCTCGACGAGCGCGGGCCAGCGGCCGCGCAGCGCGATCAGCGCGAGCGCACCGGGCGCGGTCCACAGGATCCGCCACGCGAAGATGTCGAGGCCGGTGAGCGGCGCCAGCAGTTTCGCGTAGACGGACATCAGCGCGAACAGCGTCGACGCCGTCACCGACAGCGCAATGCCGCGCCCGGCTTCCGGATACCCCGTCATGTCGGGTTCGCCTTACTGCTGCTGGAAGCGCTCGAAGCGCCGTTCGACGTGGCGCTCCTCGAACGTCACCTCGGTCACGCGCGCGGCCGGCGGCCCGTGGCGCAGCCAGGCGAGCATGCGGTCGATCTGCGCGCCGGGGCCCTGGATCATCGCCTCGACGCTGCCGTCCTCGAGATTCGCGACCCAGCCGCGCAGCTTCAGCGCATGCGCCTCGCGCACCGTCGCGTGACGGAAGCCGACGCCCTGCACGACGCCGCGCACCCGCACGTAGTAGGTCTCGATTCGTTCGTCCAGTTCATTTCGGCTCATCGCGGCGCGCTCCCTTGGTGCATTCAAGCCCGGCATTGTAGTCGCGTCGGGCGCTTCCCACACGCACGCGGCCGGGGTGCGCGGTGGGTGCGCGGTGCATGCGCGGCGGTCGCGTCGCCGCGCGCGCCGACCACGTACAATCTCGCCGACGCACAACCGCCGCGCGCTCGCGCGGCCCCGAAGGAAACGCATGACTGATACCTCCCGCGATCTCGTTCTCGTCACCGGCGCGTCCGGTTTCGTCGGCTCGGCCGTCGCGCGCATCGCGCAGCAGAAGGGCTATGCGGTGCGCGTGCTGGTGCGCCCGACCAGCCCGCGCACCAACGTCGCGAACCTCGACGCCGAAATCGTCACCGGCGACATGCGCGACGAGGCGTCGATGCGCGCCGCGCTGAGCGGCGTGCGCTACCTGCTGCACGTGGCGGCCGACTACCGGCTGTGGGCGCCCGACCCGCACGAGATCGAACGCGCGAACCTGGAAGGCGCCGTCGCGACGATGCGCGCGGCGCGCGCCGCCGGCGTGGAGCGCATCGTGTACACCAGCAGCGTCGCGACGCTGAAGGTCACGAGCGCCGGCGATCCGTCCGACGAGAACCGGCCGCTCACCGCCGAGCAGGCGATCGGCGTGTACAAGCGCAGCAAGGTGCTGGCCGAGCGCGCGGTCGAGCGGATGATCGCCGACGAAGGGTTGCCGGCCGTGATCGTGAACCCGTCGACGCCGATCGGCCCGCGCGACGTGAAGCCCACGCCGACCGGCCGCATCATCGTCGAAGCGGCGCTCGGCAAGATTCCGGCGTTCGTCGATACGGGCCTGAACCTGGTGCACGTCGACGACGTCGCGCACGGCCACTTCCTCGCGCTCGAGCGCGGCCGGATCGGCGAGCGCTACATCCTCGGCGGCGAGAACCTGCCGCTGCAGCAGATGCTCGCCGACATCGCCGGGATGACCGGCCACAAGGCGCCGACGATCGCGCTGCCGCGCTGGCCGCTGTACCCGCTCGCGCTCGGCGCGGAGGCCGTCGCGAAGTTCACGAAGAAGGAGCCTTTCGTGACCGTCGACGGGCTGCGGATGTCGAAGAACAAGATGTACTTCACGTCGGCGAAGGCCGAGCGCGAGCTGGGCTACCGCGCGCGGCCGTACCGCGAAGGGCTGCGCGACGCGCTCGACTGGTTCGGCTCGGCCGGCTATCTGAAGTAGCACAAAGCGGCGCGCAACACGCCGCTTTGCGCACTTTGTTACACGCCACCGGCGGACCGGCACCGGCGCAGCGGTTAAAATCGCGGGTCTTACGCAGAGAAGACACGCATGAACCTGAACGATCAGATCGATTCGCTGAACGCCGGCGTCGATCGGCTCCTCCACGATCACCACGCCGCGCAGCAGGCGGCACGCAGCGCCGAAGCGTTCGCGCGCGCCGCGGCGGCCGAGGCGCAGGCCGCGGCCGCACGTCACGCCGCCGCGGAAGCGGAAGCCCAGGCCGCCGCGCAGCGCCACACGACGGCCGCCGCCGATGCGCAAGCCGCACAGCAGCGCCACGCGGCCGCCACCGAAGCGGCGGAAGCCGCCGCCGTGCGTCACACCGAAGCCGCCGCGCAAGCCGACGCGGCGGTCCAGCGGCACGCCGAAGCCACCGCGCTGACCGAAGCGCTCGCCCAGCGCCACGCGGACGCCGAAGCCGCGTCGCAACGCCATGCCGCCGCGATCGCCGAAGCCGAGGCGGCCGCGCAACGTCACCACGCAGCCGCGACCGAAGCCGACGCGGCCGCCCAGCGCCACGCGCTCGCCGCCGCGGAGGCCGAAGCCGCCGCGAAGCGCCATGCGGACGCGACCGCCGAAGCCGAAGCGGCGACGCAGCGTCACGCGGCCGCGATCGCCGAGGCCGAGGCGCTCGCGCGACGTCATACCGAGGCGATCGCGCAAGCGGAAGCCGCCGCCCGGCACCACACCGAGGCAGCCGCGCAGGCCGACGCGATCACGCAGCGTCACACCGAAGCCATCGCGCAAGCCGAAGCCACCGCGCAACGCCACGCGGATGCGATTGCGGAAGCCGAAGCGGTCAAGCAGCGCCACGCCGACGCGATCGCGCAGGCCGAAGCGGCCGCCGAGCGGCACGCGAAGGCGGTGGCCGAGGCCGAAGCGCTGGTCGAAGCCGTCGTGAAGGACGCCGCGACGGCGGCAGCGACGGCAGCGGCAACCGAGCCGGCCGCGCAGCCCGATGCCGCCGAAGCGGTCGGCGAGCCGGCCGCCGATGCAGCAAACCCTCCTGCGGACAAGGCGACGCTGCACGTCGCGCGCCCGTCGCAGAACGAGCTGACGTTGACCGTCAACGGCCAGTCGATCACGCTGCACCCGGAGCAGGTCGGCCAGCTGATCGAGGAGCTGGCGCACGCGCGTGCGTCGATGCAGCCGGAACCGCCGGCGGGCATCCCGGCCGGCTGGCGCTTCGTGACGACCAAGAATCCGATGATGGTCGTGCAGAAGCAGTCGAACGGCGACCGCCTGCTGGTCACGCGCCACACCGGCTACGGCTGGGTGCCGTTCACGTTCTCGCCGGACGTCGTGATCCAGATGTACATGCTGCTGACCCAGCGGTAAGCGGGCGCGGCCGCGCCAAATCCCTTCGCGCCAAACGACAAAGCCCGATCGGCTGCACGCCGATCGGGCTTTTTGCTGTGCGACGAACCGGCGACCGGCCGGCGTGCGCGGGCGCCGTTCAGCGCTCCACCGGCGCCTGCACGCGCGCCTTCCACTGCCCGCCCTTGCCGCGCCAGTAACGCCATGCGGATGCGAACGTCGCACCGACGTAGAACAGCGCGACCAGCGGCAGCGCGGGCGCCCACAGCGGCGAGCGCCGGTAGTAGCGCAGCATCGGCGCATACGCGGTGCACATCGACGCCCACGCGAGCCATGCCGGCCACGCGCGCGCACCGTATGCGAGCGCGACCACGGGCGGCACGAGGTAGATGATCGTCATCCCGAGCAGCGTGCCCGCGAGCAGCAGCGGCGAATAGTGGAGCTGCGTGAACGCCGTGCGCGCGATCATGTTCCAGATGTCGCGCCAGCTGTCGTACGGGCGCAGCGACACGCTGCGCTCGGCCAGATCGAGCCGGATCAGATGCCGGCCGCTGCCGCGATGCTTGATCTGCGCGGCGAGGCTGCAGTCGTCGATCAGCGCGCCGCGGATCGATTCGATGCCGCCCGCCTCCTCCAGCGCGCTGCGCTTGACCAGCATGCAGCCGCCCGCGGCACCGGCCGTCCGGTTGCGCGGATCGTTGATCCACGAGAACGGATAGAGCTTCGCGAAGAAGAACACGAACGCCGGGATCAGCGCCTTCTCCCAGAACGAATCGCAACGCAGCCGCACCATCAGCGACACCAGATCGCGCTGCTCGGCCTGCGCACGCGTGACGAGCTGCGCGACCGCGTCGCGCGGATGGCCGATGTCGGCGTCCGTCAGCAGCAGATAGTCGGCCGGCAGGCCCAGCGTGCGCACCGCGGCGATGCCCTGCGACTGCGCCCAAACCTTGCCCGACCAGCCGGACGGCAGCGGCTTGGCGCTCAACACCGTCAAGCGCTCCGCGCGGTTGATCGCCGGCGCGGCGGCGCGGGCGGCGTCGGCGGTGCCGTCGTCGCTGTGGTCGTCGACGATGATCAGATGGAACTCGCCCGGGTAATCCTGCTCGAGCAGCGACGTCGCCGCCTGCGCGATCACGTCGGCCTCGTTGCGCGCCGGCACCACCGCGACGACGGCCGGCCAGCCGGCGGCCGCGGCCGCGCCGCGCGCCTCGGGCGGCAGCACCCGCGCGGGCCGCGCGCGCCAGAAGCCGCCGCGCGCGACCAGCAGCACGAGCCAGATCACCAGCGACAGCGCGGACACCAGAAAGGCAATTGCAAGCATCATCGGCGGGCCTCCTGCGGCAGGCCCGGGCGGCGGGCCGCCATGCCGGCCCGACCGGGCGCAGCCGGGGCGGGATTTGAACGACCCATGACCGCACCGGCGGCAGGGCAATATGCAAGAGAATCGACGGTCATCGAATGGCCTTGAAATGAGCGCGACGGCGGGCTGCCCGACAGGCCGCCCGCGAAACCGCGCAGTTTACCGGGTTCCGCGCGCGCGAGTGCCGACGCGGCTTCGCGGCCGATGCAACACGGCCGACACGGCACCAGAGCAAGGACGGCGCGATAGGGTTAAAATGCGCGATTAATTCGGGGTTCCGGGGCCTGGCCTGGCCGGTTCGTTTCCTGCCTTCATAACATCAAGCCGGGGCGAGCGAGCTGTGCCAGCTCCTCGAACCCCGGCGTCTGTCGTCGGAGTTCGCTCACTTATGCGAGTCATCCTTGCCCAGCCCCGCGGCTTTTGCGCGGGGGTTGTCCGTGCGATCGAGATCGTCGATCGCGCGCTGCAACAGCACGGCGCGCCGGTCTATGTGCGTCACGAGATCGTGCATAACCGGCATGTCGTCGAAAATCTGCGTAATAAAGGGGCACGGTTCGTTGAGGAACTCGACGAGGTGCCGCACGGCGCTGTGGCGATCTTCAGCGCGCATGGTGTCGCCCAGACCGTCGAACGCGACGCGGAAACGCGCGGCCTCGACGTGCTCGACGCCACCTGCCCGCTCGTCACGAAGGTGCACGTGCAGGGCCGCCAGTACGTCGCGGCGGGCCGTCGTCTGATCCTGATCGGCCATGCGGGCCATCCGGAAGTCGAAGGCACGATCGGCCAGATCCCGGCCGAAGTGGTGCTCGTGCAGAGCGAGGCCGAAGTCGATACGCTGACGCTGCCGGTCGATACGCCGGTCGCGTACGTGACGCAGACCACTCTGTCGGTCGACGACACGCGCGGCATCATCGAAGCGCTGCAGCGCCGGTTCACCGACATCGTCGGCCCGGACACGCGCGACATCTGCTACGCGACGCAGAACCGCCAGGCCGCCGTGCGCGAGTTGAGCACCCAGGTCGACGTGCTGCTGGTGGTCGGGGCGACGAACAGTTCGAACTCGAACCGGCTGCGCGAGATCGGCACCGAAAGCGGCGTGCCGAGCTACCTGGTCGCCGACGGCTCGGAAGTGAAGGCCGAATGGTTCGCGGGCGTGCAGACGGTCGGCCTGACGGCCGGCGCCTCGGCGCCCGAAGAGATGGTCGAGGATGTGATCGGCGCGCTGCGCGCGCTGGGGCCCGTCGATGTCACGACGATGGCGGGCCGTGAAGAAAAAGTCGAGTTCAAGTTGCCGGCGAAGCTCATGCAAGCTGTCGCCCGCGAAGTTTAAGGAGGACAACTCTTGTCTATTCCGCTGCTCCAGCAAGTCCGCGTCGGCGCATACATCATGCGCCAACACCTGTCCGGCAACAAACGCTACCCGCTCGCGCTGATGCTCGAGCCGCTGTTCCGCTGCAACCTCGCCTGTAACGGCTGCGGCAAGATCGACTATCCGGACCCGATCCTGAACCAGCGTCTGTCGGTCGAGGAATGCCTGCACGCCGTCGACGAATGCGGCGCGCCGATCGTGTCGATCGCCGGCGGCGAGCCGCTGCTCCACAAGGAGATGCCGGAAATCGTCAAGGGCATCATGAAGCGCAAGAAATTCGTGTACCTGTGCACGAACGCGCTCCTGATGGAAAAGAAGATGGACGACTACCAGCCGAATCCGTACTTCGTCTGGTCGGTCCACCTCGACGGCGACAAGGAGATGCACGACCATTCCGTGTCGCAGGACGGCGTGTACGAGAAGGCGGTCGCGGCGATCAAGGAAGCGAAGCGCCGCGGCTTCCGCGTGAACATCAACTGCACGCTGTTCAACGATGCGATCCCCGAGCGCGTCGCGAAGTTCTTCGATACGCTGGGGCCGATCGGCGTCGACGGCATCACCGTGTCGCCGGGCTACGCATACGAGCGCGCGCCGGATCAGCAGCACTTCCTGAACCGCGACAAGACGAAGAACCTGTTCCGCGAAATCCTGAAGCGCGGCGAAGGCGGCAAGCGCTGGTCGTTCAGCCAGTCGTCGCTGTTCCTCGACTTCCTGGCCGGCAACCAGACGTACAAGTGCACGCCGTGGGGCAACCCGGCGCGTACCGTGTTCGGCTGGCAGAAGCCGTGCTATCTGGTCGGCGAAGGTTACGTGAAGACCTTCAAGGAACTGATGGAAGACACCAACTGGGACAACTACGGCGTCGGCAACTACGAGAAGTGCGCGGACTGCATGGTCCACTGCGGCTTCGAAGCGACCGCCGTGATGGACACGATCGCGCATCCGCTGAAGGCGCTGCGCGTCAGCCAGAAGGGCATCAAGACGGACGGCCCGTTCGCGCCGGACATCTCGATCGCGAAGCAGCGCCCGGCCGAGTACGTGTTCTCGCGCCACGTCGAGATCAAGCTCGAGGAAATCCAGCGCGCCGGCAAGGGTAAGCTGCAGAAGCCGGCGAAGCCGGCAACGGCGGCCTGACGAGCGGCTCGCAACGACGCGGGCCCGGCCCGCATCGCCCGCACGACGAGGGCGCCCCGGATTGCTCCGGGGCGCCCTCGTTTTTTTGCATGCTCGCTGCGGCGACACGCCGCTGCGGCACATCACGCTGGCGGCAGCGCCGGCCCGTGCGCCGCGGCGCACGGCGGGCCACTGAATGGCGGTGGGTGCTGAGCGCTCGCCGCACACCGCGCACCGCGCGCGTCAGAACGTGTTCTCGCCCTTCAGGTAGTACGCGGTCTTCACGAAGAACGCCTGCACCGGATGGCCGCTGCGCGCGGCGCTGGCGGCGCGCGCTTCCATCGCCATCTTCTCTTCGCGCGAGCGGTCGGGCACCGGGTTCTTCACGCGTTCGAGCGCGCGCTGCATCGCCTGCGGATAGTTCTGGTTGCCGGCCATCGTTGCCGAAAAGCCAGCGCGCGCCATCTGCTGCAATTGCACGTCGGTCTCGGCACGCGCCGCAGACCACGTCAGCGGCACGACGTTCGGCTGCCACGCGGTGTTGACGGATTGAGCAAAGCTCGCGGCCGGCACCGCGGCAAGCGTGACGGACAGAGCAGCAAGGGAAACGAGGGATCGCATATTGGCCTCCAGATGGTTGCGTACGCATCGATCATCGGTGTCGATGCGGCCCGATAATCGTATTGCGCACGGCCGTGCGCTTGAATAGCCGATTTCGCAATGGACATTTTCGGCGGCGAAATCGAAGCGCGCGCCACGCCGCTTACCGCTGCCGCCCGGCCCTCATTTCCTTAATGCGTTCAATGACATGATCGCGTCTTCGCGGAACTGCGAACCGGCGCGCAGAGCGCTCTTGCAGTTTCCGAAACGATCTATTGCGGTGGAGATTGCCTCCGCCGGTGGGCCGGTGCGGTATGCGGCGGCGCGATGCCGGATGCACCGGCACGCCCGCGCAACGCCTCAGCGAGCGAACGCGCCGCGTCTGATGCGCGACAATCTTCCGGGCCGAATCGGCGCGCGGTGACGATACCCGCGCGTCGAGGTCGCGCGATAATTGCGCACCGGTCGCATCCCGCAACCTCTGCGCGCATTCATTTCCCGAGCACTACCATGGCCATCATCGACCCCGCCGCCATCGTCAGCTGGCATGCCCACGTCTACTTCGACGCCGCGAACCGCGACGCCGCGTGGGCGCTGCGCGCCGTCATCGACGAGCGGTTCGGCGCGAGCGTCGAGCTCGGCCGCTTTCATGAACGTCTCGTCGGCCCGCATCCCGCGTGGTCGTACCAGATCGCGTTCGGTGCCGCGCGCTTCGACGAGGTCGTGCCGTGGCTCGTGCTCAATCACGGCAAGCTCGACATCCTGCTACACCCGAACACCGACGACGAACTGCGCGACCATCGCGACAGCGCGGTGTGGATCGGCCACTCGCATTCGCTGAACCTCGAAGCGCTGGCCGGCTGAGCGCGGCGCATCGACGTTTCGGCTCGCGGTGAAACATCCGGCGGCGGCGGATCGGTACAGTCGCGTCGTTATCCACACCTGAAGCAGCCCGCGATGACCGATACCGATACCCACGCGCAGCGCATCCATCACGACTGGCACGCCGCCGTCGTCGCGCGCGACCTCGACGCGCTGATGGCGCTGTATGCGCCCGACGCGATACTCGAAACGCCGCTGATCGTCGTCACGCTGCCCGAGCACGGGTCAGGCGTGCTCCACGGCAAGACGGCGATCGCCGCATTCTTCGCGGCCGGCCTGCGCGATCCGCGAAGCCGGCTTGGACGCTGGTACCGCACGGGCCAGTTCTTTTCGAACGGACGCCAACTGATCTGGGAATATCCGCGCGCCACGCCGGACGGCGATCAGGTCGATCTCGTCGAAGTGATGGACCTGCGCGACGAGCTGATCGCGCATCATCGCGTCTACTGGGGCTGGGCCGGGTTCAACGCGCTGCGCAGCGCGGCGCCGGCGGACGGGCGCGCGTGACGCACGCCGTCCCGGTCGCGCTCACGCGACATACATCGCGACGCTGACGAACTGGCACAGGCTGCCGGCCAGCACGAACAGATGCCAGATGCCGTGCCCGTGACGAATGCGCTCGTCGTTGATGAAGAAGTAGATGCCCACGCTGTAGATGATGCCGCCGGCCACGAGCCACACGGTGCCCACCGGCGGCAGCGCATGCACGAGCGGACGGATCGCGACGAGCGCGAGCCAGCCCATCAGCACGTACAGCACCATCGAGACGATGCGCGTGCGCCGCCCCAGCGTCAGTTCCTGCGCGATGCCGAAGGCGGCGAGCCCCCAGCTCACGCCGAACAGCGACCAGCCCCACGGGCCGCGCAGCGTGACGAGCGTGAACGGCGTGTAGCTGCCCGCGATCAGCAGGTAGATGGCCGCGTGATCGCACTTCTGCAGGATCGCCTTGAGCCGCGGCTTGCGTACGCTGTGGTACAGCGTCGAAATCGCGTAGAGCAGGATCAGCATCGCGCCGTACACGCTGAAGCTCACGATCTTGTACGGGTCGTGGTCGAGCGCGCCCATCGTCACCAGTGCGACGAGCCCTGCGATCGACAGCACCGCGCCGACGAGATGGGAAATACTGTTGAAACGCTCACCGGCATGCACGACGGATTCTCCTGCGCGGATTCATCGGAAAAGGCGGAGCCCTATGATACCGGCCGGCTGCACGCGCGACGCCGAACGCGGTCAAACGACGCGGTACGCGCGCGCCGTCCGCACAAAGAAAAAGCGCCGCGAATCGCTTCGCGGCGCTTTCGGATCCGTCGACGGACCGCTACCGGCCGGCTGCGCCGGCCCGGTTCAGCAACACTTCCCTGCCCCGGACCCGTATCGCGCGTTCTGACGCTCGCGGAAGAATTCCTCGTAGGTCATCGGCTCGCGGTCCGGATGGGTGTCGCGCATGTGCGCGACGTAGGTGTCGTAGTCGGGCAGCCCGACCATCAGCCGCAACGCCTGCCCGAGGTAACGGCCCGCGCTGCGCAGGTCGCTGCCGAGATCGGTGAACATCGCGGCCTCCCGTCAGCGTCCGCTGCCGAGCGCCTGCGCGGCCGGCATCGGCTCGTACGGCGTCTCGCGCACGCTCGGCTTCGCCTCGCGGCGCGCGCGCAGCACGGCGAGCAGCCCGTACACCGCGATCGCCACGACGACGAAGATGAACAGCCCGGCCAGCGCCGCATCGACGTAGTCGTTGAAGATGATCCGCTTCATCTGCGCGAGCGACTTCGCCGGCGCGAGCACCTTGCCCTGGTCCACCGACGCCTGCAGCTTGGCCGCATGCGCGAGGAAGCTGACCTTCGGGTTCGCGTCGAAGATCTTCTGCCAGCCGGCCGTGAGCGTGCAGATCAGCAGCCATGCGGTCGGCACGATCGTCACCCATGCGTAGCGCTCACGCTTCATCTTGAACAGCACGACGGTGCCGAGCACCAGCGCGATCGCGGCGAGCATCTGGTTCGAGATGCCGAACAGCGGCCACAGCGTGTTGATGCCGCCGAGCGGATCGACCACGCCCTGATACAGGAAGTAGCCCCACGCGGCCACGCACAGCGCGGTGGCGACCAGGTTCGCCGGCAGCGATTCCGTGCGCTTGAGCGCCGGGTGGAACGTGCCGAGCAGATCCTGCAGCATGAAGCGGCCGGCGCGCGTGCCTGCATCGACGGCCGTCAGGATGAACAGCGCCTCGAACAGGATCGCGAAGTGATACCAGAACGCCATCATCGCTTCGCCGCCGATCACCTGATGCAGGATGTGCGCCATGCCGACGGCCAGCGTCGGTGCGCCGCCCGCGCGGGCGATGATCGTCGTTTCGCCGACGGCCTTCGCCGTCTGCGTGAGCATGTCAGGCGTCAGCACGAAGCCCCATTGCGTGACGGTGTTGGCAACCGCTTCCGGCGTCGAGCCGAGCACGGCCGCCGGCGCGTTCATCGCGAAGTAGACGCCCGGCTCGATCACGCATGCGGCGACCAGCGCCATGATCGCGACGAACGATTCCATCAGCATCGCGCCATAGCCGATGAAGCGCGCGTTGGTTTCGTTGTCGATCAGCTTCGGCGTCGTGCCCGATGAGATCAGCGCGTGGAAGCCCGACACCGCGCCGCACGCGATCGTGATGAACAGGAACGGGAACAGGTTGCCCGACCAGACGGGGCCGGTGCCGTCGACGAACTTCGTCAGCGCGGGCATCTTCAGTTCCGGCGCGACGACCAGAATGCCGATCGCGAGGCCGAGGATCGTGCCGATCTTCAGGAACGTCGACAGGTAGTCGCGCGGCGCGAGCAGCAGCCACACCGGCAGCACCGACGCGATGAAGCCGTAGCCGATCAGGATCCAGGTGAGCTGCGTGCCGCTGAACGTGAACCATGCGGCGAGCGTCGGCGAATCGTGCACGGCCTGACCGAACGCGATCGACGCCATCAGCAGCACGAAGCCGATGATCGACACTTCGCCGATGCGGCCCGGGCGGATGTAGCGCGTGTAGATGCCCATGAACAGCGCGATCGGAATCGTCGCGGCGACGGTGAACGTGCCCCACGGCGAATTCGTCAGCGCCTTCACGACGATCAGCGCGAGCACCGCGAGGATGATCACCATGATCAGGAACGCGCCGAACAGCGCGATCACGCCGGGCACCGTGCCGAGCTCCATCTTGACGAGGTCGCCGAGCGAGCGGCCGTCGCGACGCGTCGAGATGAACAGCACGATGAAGTCCTGCACCGCGCCGGCGAACACGACGCCGCCCAGGATCCACAGCATCCCCGGCGTGTAGCCCATCTGCGCGGCGAGCACCGGGCCGACGAGCGGCCCGGCGCCGGCGATCGCGGCGAAGTGATGGCCGAACAGCACGTATTTGTTGGTCGGTACGTAGTCGAGGCCGTCGTTGTATTTGACGGCCGGCGTCATCCGCAGCCCGTCGAGCTGCATCACCTTGCTGGCGATGAAACGGCTGTAGAAGCGATATGCGATCAGATAGACACAGACTGCTGCGATCACGATCCACAGCGCGCTGACGCGTTCGCCGTGCGCAAGTGCGATCGTGCCGAACGCGAAGGCGCCGAGCAGCGCGACCGCGGTCCATAGCAAGGTACTGGAAGCCCGATTCATGGCGGTTCCTCGTCTCCTATGTGGTTTTAAGTGGATTCGGCGAGAGGTGTGACCGAACCCGCGTGACGTCGATGCGTCGCCGCGCACTGTTGTGCGGCGGTGGTCGGTAGTATTCCGTGCAAGGGGGAGGCGTACAAGCGCACAACTACGTATGCAGCGCTACGTAGAATTACGTAGATGCCAGCGGATGGGCGCTGGGCCGACGCGCGCGGCGACATCGCGCGCGCTCGGCCCGGCCCGGCACGTTGCGTACCGGGCGCGGAGGGTCAGTGCTTCTCGTCGACCTTGCGCGGCTTCGGCGGCGACGGCACCTTCGTGTACTGGAATGCCGGCGTGGCCTTCAGCGCGGCCTTCGTCGCGCCCGGCAGATAGATGTTGCCGTTGCGCACGTCGAGCGATGCGATCGGCACCGCGACGTCATGCGCGGCAACGCCGAGGAAGCCGCCGGCCGACACGATCGCCGCCGACACCGAGCCGTCCGGTGCGACGATCAGGTCGCGCACCGTGCCGACCTTCTGGTTCGCGTCGTTGTACACGGTCTTGCCGAGCACGCTTTTCTTCACGCTCCAGCCTTCGAGCAGCGCCTGCGATTGCTCGACGGTGACGCTGAGCGGCTGCGAGCCGGCGATCTGCGCGTGCGCGCTGACGCTGGACGCGAGGACGGTTGCTGCGATGAGGGTTTTATAGAACTTCATGCGTATTGCACTCCGGTTCGGTTGTTGTTGATTCCGGGAGCAAAGCGACGCGGGATAACGGCCGATCGGTGAATACCGCGCGCTTCGTCGGACGCGTGACGGCCACACTCGCCGCCGCCGCGGGTGTGCATGACGAGCCGGCATGACCGGCCCGCAGCGTGCAACACGCGTTCATGGTAGCGGCATTCGCCCGATCGTGCGTTGAGCGTGCGACGCCGATGCGCATCGCGCTCGATGAAGATCAAAAGATCGTGCGCGGCGGCGTGGCGGAATCGCTGCTGCAGCGTCGAATTTGCGCGACGCGGCCTTCGTCGATGCGCTTGCCGCGATGCGAACGGCTCGGCGTCGCTGCGGACGCCGGGCTTGCGAAACGCCGATTCCTCGTGCGCGCCGGACGTCCTCGGGCTGCGGCCGAACTTCGCCGCGGTCCGATACGGACAGGTCACGCGTTGCGCGACGCGCCCCGGCGCTGCCGCACGGCTTGCGCGAGCACGTCGAGCACCGGCTCCGTCTGCGACCAGCTCAGACATGCATCGGTGATCGACACGCCGTACTTCAGCGGCACGCCCGGCTTCAGATCCTGACGGCCGGCCTCGAGATGGCTCTCCACCATCACGCCGATGATGCGCTGCTCGCCCTGCGACAGCTGGCGCGCGAGATCCTGCGCGACGTCGATCTGCCGCTCGTGCGACTTGTTCGAGTTCGCATGCGAGCAATCGACCATCACCTGCTCGCGCAACCCGCTCTTGCGCAGCACCGCGCAGCTCGCTTCGACGTGCTCGGCGTCGTAGTTCGGACCATTCTTGCCGCCGCGCAGGATCACGTGCGCGTCGTCGTTGCCGCGCGTCTCGAAGATCGCGGCCATGCCCATCTTCGTCATTCCCATGAACGCATGGCTCGCGCGCGCCGCGACGATCGCATCGGCCGCGACCTGCACGCCGCCGTCGGTGCCGTTCTTGAAGCCGATCGGGCAGCTCAGGCCCGATGCGAGCTGACGATGGCTCTGGCTCTCGGTGGTGCGCGCGCCGATGGCGCCCCACGCGATCAGATCCGCGATGTACTGCGGGCTCAGCAGGTCGAGGAATTCGGTCGACGCCGGCAGGCCGAGCGCGTTGATGTCGAGCAGCAGCTGTCGTGCCGCGCGCAGCCCTTCGTTGATGCGGAAGCTGCCGTCCAGACGCGGATCGTTGATGTAGCCCTTCCAGCCGACCGTCGTGCGCGGCTTCTCGAAGTACACGCGCATCGTGATCAGCAGATCGTCCTGCAGCGCGTCGGCGGCGGCCTTCAGGCGGCGCGCGTACTCGAGCGCCTGGTCGTGGTCGTGGATCGAGCACGGGCCGACGACGACCAGCAGCCGGTCGTCGCGGCCGTGCAGGATGTCGCCGATCGCGCGCCGCGTGTCCTCGACGAGCGTCTGCGTGCCGGCCGGCACCGGCAGCTCGTCCTGCAGCAGCGCGGGCGAGATCAGCGGGCGCACGGCGCCGATGCGGACGTCGTCGATGCGGGTCGTGTCTTGCGTCGCGTCGGCGCTGCCTACCTCGCGATCGTGGGAGGGATTGTCGAGGTTATGCATGGAAATTCTCCGCGGTACATCCGAAATGATGGGCAAGCGCGATTATGGCATTCGAGCAAGGCCGTCTATGCATTGCCGCCCAGCCTCGGCGACGCGTGCGCGATGCACGATACGCGACGCCGGCGGTTGACGCGGCTGCGCGCCGGGCGCGCATCCGCGCGCATCGGCATGCTGCGCGCGCGGCCGACGCGTGATGGTCAGCCGGCGTCGCCCGGCGCGTCGACGTCGATGCCGAGCTCGGTCGCCATGCGCTGAACCAGCGCATTCAAGCGCGCCACTTCATCGGCGAGCCGCTTCTGCTCGGCCTTCAGCGCCTCGAACTCGGACGGCGGAACGGAATCCGCGCCGCCGCCCGCGTCCGAACCGGCGAAGTCGGCGAGGTTCACGTCGCCGCACATCAGGTGCATCCAGCGGTTCTCGCGCGCACCGGGCGCGCGCGGCAGCCGCACGACGAGCGGCTGTGCGCGCGCCACGAGCTCGTCGAGGAATGCCTCGACCGACGAGATGTCGGCGAAGCCGTGCAGGCGCGCGCTGTTCAGGCGCAGCTCGGCGGCCGTCTGCGGACCGCGCAGCAGCAGGATCGTCAGCAGCGCGATCGCCTGGCTCGGGATCCCGAGCACGCGGTTCATGTTGTGCTCGAAACGCGGCACGCGGCTGCTGCTGCCCTCCATCACGAGGCTCAGGTGCTTGAGCCCGTCGAGCGCGGCCGTGACCTCGTCCTCGCTGACGCTCATCACCGGCGAGCGCGCGGTTTTCTGGTTGCAGCCGGCGGTCAGCGCGTTCAGCGACAGCGGATAGGTGTCCGGCACCGTGTGCTGCTTCTCCACGAGCACCCCGAGAATGCGGGCTTCGAGAGGCGTGAGTTCGCGCAGGGCGCGGGGCGTGGGCAGGTCCGGCGTGGTGTTCATGATGGCGTCGCAACGTGCAGCGGGTGAAGGGAATCGGTGGCTCGCCGGTCCGGCGGCGCGGACGGGCGAGCCATATGATAGCTCGCGCGGTGACGCGCGGCGCGCGTGCGGGGCACGGCGCGCCGACTTGCCGCAGCGGGGGCGGGAGGGCGGTATGGCGGGTGGGGGATGGTGGGATGTTCGTTGCTGTGGATTCGGGCTGCGGGCGGCGCCGTGCCCTTGTGCCCTTGTGCCCTGGCGTCTCTGCGTCTCTGCACTCCGGCGTCTTCGCCTTTGCGCCTTTGCGCCTTTGCGCCTTTGCGCCTTTGCGCCTTTGCGCCTTTGCGCCTTTGCGCCTTTGCGCGTTGGCGCCTTTGCGCGTTGGCGCCTTTGCGCGTTGGCGTTGGCGTTGGCGTTGGCGTTGGCGCATTGGCGCATTGGCGCATGGACCTATCCGTGATTTCGTGGGCGGGGCATATCATGAGGTGTAAAAGTCATGGATATGCCAATGAAGAAGAAAAGGCAAACTGTAGCGCGTCAGGCAGCGGCCCGCGGGCCGCTGCCTGAACTGCCCAAGGAACTGCTGGACCAGTTGGTCAAGGGGCCGATGACGCCGGCCGAGGTTCAGGACCTGATGCTGGCGTTCAACAAGGCAGTCATCGAGCGCGCGATGGGCGCCGAGATGAATCTGCATTTGGGCTACCGACCAGGCCAGTCCAAGCCGCCCGGTCAGGCCAACGAGCGCAATGGCGCCAGCGGCAAGACGGTCATCACCGATCGTGGCCCGGTTCGGGTCGAAGTCCCCCGCGATCGCGACGGCAGCTTCGAGCCGATCCTGATTCCCAAGCACGAGCGCCGCTTCACCGGCTTCGACGAACGCATCATCGCGATGTACGCTCGCGGCATGAGTGTGCGCGAGATTCAGGCCTTTCTGGCCGAGAGTTACGGCACCGAGGTATCTCCCGATTTCATCAGCTCGGTCACCGACGAGGTGATGGCCGAAGCGCTGACTTGGCAGAGCCGCCCGCTCGAAACGATGTATCCGGTGGTGTTCTTCGATGCCCTGCGGGTCAAGATCCGTGACGATGGTGTGGTCAGCAACAAAGCCGTCTATCTGGCCCTGGGCATCCAGGCCGACGGCCAGCGCGACGTGCTGGGCCTCTGGATCGAGCAGACCGAGGGCGCCAAGTTCTGGCTCAAGGTGTTCAACGAACTCAAGACGCGTGGCTGTCAGGACATCCTGATCGCCGTCGTCGATGGCCTGAAGGGGCTGGCCGAGGCCATCAGCGCAGCCTATCCCCGCACGACCGTTCAGACCTGCATCGTGCATCTGATCCGCAACAATCTCGAATACGCCAGCTACAAGGACCGTAAGGCGCTCGCCGCAGCGCTGCGCCCGGTCTACGCGGCCGCCAGCGAGGAGGCGGCAAGGCAGGCACTGCAAGACTTCGCTGACGGCCCTTGGGGCGCGAAGTACCCGACCATCGTGCAGTCGTGGCAGCGTGCATGGGAGCACGTCATACCGTTCTTCGTGTTTCCGCCGGAGATTCGACGAGTTGTCTACACAACGGATGAAATGCACAAGTCCCGCACCGCGCTTCGCTCGTTCGCTATGTTCGCGCCTGCGGCCACCGTATCGGCGCGCTGTCTGATTTGGGGCGCGACTGTTTCCACCGGTTAAACAGTCTCTGATAGGTTCGCTCAGACTGCTCGGCCACGGCTCGCTCTTGCTGACGCACACTCTTCAGACTGTAGGCCGCAGCCGAACCTTTGCGCGGGCCATGCTGCGCCGGCATTCCAGCCTGCAGTTCCAGCGCACGCAGTTTGTGCGCAGTCAACGCCGGGCGATCCCACGCGAACGGTTCACCGCGTGTCAGCACATACCATACGATTACTGCGAGTTTGCGAGCAGTCGCGACGGCGGCAATTTGCTGGCCGCGGCGATCGCGCACGCGCAGGAAGAAGGCGCGCAGCGGCCCGGGCGCTTGCGTTGCACCCCAAGCGGCTTCGACCAGCATCGCCCGTGCATAAGAGCGCCCGCGCTTGGTGATGTGACCATGCCTGGCCGGTGCCGGACCGGATTGATAGACTGATGGATTGAGACCGAAGTAGCTCACCAACTTCTCCGGATTCGGAAACCGCGCGATGTCGCCGATGGCCGATAGCAGTCCGATCGCCACTGTGGTGTTCACGCCAGTGATCGTTAGCATCACGCGCAATCGCGCATCGTCGATGGTCGCTTGCGCGAGCGCTTGCTCCACCTCGCGCAGATCGTCGCCGAGGCGGTCCAGTTCGCGCAGTCGCTGCTCAACACCCAGTCGTTCATCCAGTGGCAGCGGTTGAACACCGAGCCACGCACGCCCCTTCTTGCCAAAAAGATCGGTGGCGGGACACCGCTCGATCAGGTGTGCAATCAGGACTGCGTGAATCTCGTTCTTCAGCCGTGTACGTTGCCGCACCAGCTGTGAGCGGCGCGCGATCTGTCGACGCAACGCCAGCGTGTGCTCGTCCGGCATCCATACTTCCGGCAGAAAACCGCTCGCATACAGCTGGCTGCATCGATCTTGTCCGTCTTGACGCGAGCCTCCGCGATCAGCCTAACTTGCAGCGGATTGGCAATCGCCACACGCGCGACATGCGCGCGCAAGACGTTGACGATGGCAGTGGTATTGCCGGTCGCTTCGAGTACCACATGATCGGTGGCACGCAGCTTTGCCGCAAAGCGCTCCAGTTCATCGCGTCGCAACCCGGTGCGGCCGCCTGCATGCAGCGTGCCATCCTCCAGGTACGCGATCTCGGCCACGGAGCGCGACACATCTAACCCTACGATTCGCATAACCGTCTCCCGTTTCAGATCACTGTTGGGAGCCGGTGGGACAGCACGACAACTACGGATTCGCGCTCGCAGCGCAACCGGGCGGGTCGCAGGGGCGGCCAACTACTAACACGAGCTCGCGGCTCATCGTATAGGAACGGCCTGCCCACCCGAAGTGCTCCCCAGTGCCCCATGTCCCGGATGGTCACACCATACGCTCAAACCGCTCGGCGCGGGAACGCGAGGCACCGGCTATATCATGCCGGTTACGAACGCCATTGAAAGTCTGAACATGCAGTTGCGCAAGATCATCAAGACTCGTGGTCACTTCCCGAATGACGAGGCCGCGATCAAGCTGCTCTGGCTGGCGCTGCGCAACGTGCTGGCCAAGACCGTGCGGGCCGCCTTCGACTGGAAATCAGCGATGAACCAGTTTGCTATCCTGTTTGGCGAGCGATTCACGCAGGCGCGCGGATAACGCGCTGTTCAACCGCCTCGCCCACAAAAATGCGGACAGGTTCTGGCGCATTGGCGCGTTCGTGCGTTCGTGCGTTCGTGCGTCGGTGCGTTTGCCCGTTTGCGCGTCGCGCACGCCGGCGCTACGATACGCGTCACGCGTCGCGACGCTGCGCGATCCGCTCGCGCATTCGCGCCGGCGCATCGGCGCATCGCCTGCCGTGCCGCCGCGCCTCCGCTTCGCACGTTCGCGCCCCTGTTCGCTCCCTCATCCGCACACTCGCTCACCCCCATGAATGCAACCGCTTGCGCACCTCGCGTGCGCGCCATCGTCACCGGACATACGCGCGGCCTCGGCGCATGGCTCGCCGAACAATTGCTGCAGCAGGACATCGCCGTGCTCGGCGTATCGCGCAGCCGGCATCCGTCGCTCGCCGCAACAGCCGGCGATCGCCTTGTCGAGACCGAGCTCGACCTGTCCGACACCGCGGCCGTGGCGGCCTGGCTCGCCGGCGGCGCGCTGCGCAGCTTCGTCGACGGCGCATCGCTCGTCCTGCTGTTCAACAACGCAGGCGTCGTCGATCCGATCGGCCCGCTGGCCGCGCAAGACCCGGCGCTGGTCGCGCGCGCGGTCGCGCTGAACGTCGCCGCCCCGCTGATGCTGTCGGCCGCGCTCGTGCAAGCCGCAGCGGCGCCGACCGAATGCCGCGTGCTGCACGTGTCGAGCGGCGCCGCCCGCAACGCATACGCGGGCTGGAGCGTCTACTGCGCGACGAAGGCCGCGCTCGATCACCACGCGCGCGCCGTCGCGCTCGACGCGAACCGCGCGCTGCGGATCTGCAGCGTCGCGCCGGGTGTCGTCGACACCGGCATGCAGGCAACGATCCGCTCGACCAGCGAAGCCAACTTCCCGATGCGAGAAAAATTCGACGCGCTGAAAGCGAGCGGCGCGCTGTCTACGCCCGACGAGGCCGCGCGACACCTGATCGGCTACGCGCTCAGCGACGCGTTCGGCGCCGAGCCGACGGCCGACGTCCGCAACCTGCCTGCCGGCTGAGCCGATCACCGTCACGCGCCGGTGAGCGCACGGCAATGGGCGCGGCGGCCGACCGCGACGCGCATCACTTCGAAAGCATCGCCGCCGGCCTCGCGCCGAAGAAGACGCTGCCGTTCGTCGTACCGCCGCTGCACGAATTCGTGGCGTCGACGTTTCGCGAGCACGAACGCAGGGAATTCCCGTTCGTCCACAAGGGGCGCGTCGAGATCGAATTTCCCAACGAGACGGTGCAACTCGCGACCGGCGATTCAGTCTATTTCAACGCACTGATCCCGCACCGCACGCGCAGCGTCGGCACCCCGCAGGCGGAGATCCTGGTCATCGTCAGTCACGACGGCTAGCGTCGTCACTTCTACGCGCGAGGATCCACCGATGGTCACGAAGGCCACCGCACCGTTCCAGCAGATCAAGACACTCGTTCGCCGGAACGTCGCGTCGGGCGAATGGCGCACGGGCGAGCGCATTCCATCCGAGCTCGATCTCGCCGCGCGCTTCGGCGTCGCGCGCATGACGGTCAATCGCGCGCTGCGCGAGCTGACCGAGGAAGGCGTGCTCGAGCGGATCTCCGGCGTCGGCACCTTCGTCGCCGAAGCGAAGCCGCAGTCGAACCTGCTGATGATCGCGCACATCCGCGACGAGATTCGCGCGCGCGGCCACGAATACCGCTGTCGCGTACTGAGCCGCGCGCGCGAGCCCGCGTCGTTCGACGTGGCCGCCGCGTTCGGGCTCGACGTCAACACGCCGGTCTTTCACGTGGTGTGCGTGCACGAGGAGAACGGCCGCCCGATCCAGCTCGAGGACCGCTACGTCAATCCGGCCGCCGCGCCCGGTTTCATCGATCAGGATTTCGAAGTCGAGCCGCCGTCCGAATACCTGTTCAACAACGTGTCGCACCACGAACTCGAAATCGAGCACGTCGTCGACGCGTCGCTGCCGACCGGCGAGCAGGCACGGCTGCTCGACATGCCCGCCGACGAGCCGTGCCTGACGCTCACGCGTCGCACCTGGACGAACGGCTTACCCGTCACGTTCGTGCACTTCGTGCATCCGGGCAATCGTTACCGGCTCGGCTCGCGCTTCAAGCCGGGCGCCGGCCGACACCAGACCTGAAGCGGTCACCGCGCCGAGCAACTTATGCCTGGCCGCTAACGCGCGGTTTCCGGGGCGTTCAGTGTCGACCGATCCGTCGTATCCCGCTACATCGACGCACCGCGCGCTTCCGCCAGGGGCGGCCGCAGAGCGCGCTCATCCAGCGCACGCGCCAGCGCTGCGTTGAAGTGCGTAATGGCGTGCAGCCTCCACATCAATCGCGGTTGCCGACACGCACCGGCCATGTTAAAAATCGCCCACCGATAGTTGAAAATGAAATGCGGCGATCCAAACAAGTGCGGAAATGAATAGACCCCTGTTCGACCTCGACCTGCTGCGCGCGCTCGTGATGGTCGCGGATTGCGGCAGTTTCACGACGGCCTCCGCACGGCTGCATTCGACGCAGTCGACCGTCAGCCAGAAGGTGCGGCGGCTCGAGGA
Organism: Burkholderia sp. KJ006; assembly: GCF_000262695.1. Classification (NCBI taxonomy): domain Bacteria; kingdom Pseudomonadati; phylum Pseudomonadota; class Betaproteobacteria; order Burkholderiales; family Burkholderiaceae; genus Burkholderia; species Burkholderia sp. KJ006. The sequence goes on from NC_017921.1 coordinate 479,953, forward strand.
GATCGCCGGACACCGGCTGCTCGACCGCGGCACGCGCGACGTCCGGCCGACCGACGCGGGCGTGACCGTGCTGAGCTACGCGCGCCGCATGCTCGCGTTGAACGACGAGATGCTCGAAGCGCTGACGGGCGCCACCGTCGCGCTGACGATCCGGCTCGGCGTGCCCGACGATTTCGCGGCGGGCCGCACGACGCACGCGCTCGCGGCGTTCAAGCGCGATCATCCGCAGGTGAAGCTGGAAGTCACGTGCGGGCTGAGCCGCGACGTCAGCGCCGCGTACGATCGCGGCGAGCTCGACCTGGTGCTGATCAAGCAGCGGCGCGGCAGCCGCGAGGCGGTCGTGCGCTGGCCCGAGAAGCTGCGCTGGATCGACAGCGCGCGGCATCCGTCGATCGATCTCGATCCGCTGCCGATCGTCGCGTTTCCGCCGCGCGGGCTTTATCGCGACGACATGATCGAGGCGATCGAGGCGCGCGGCCGGCGCTGGCGCATCGCGTTCACGACGTCGAGCCTGAGCGGCATCCAGGCGGCCGTCGCGGACGGCCTCGGCATCAGCGTGCTGCCCGCGCGCGCGGTCACCGACGAGCACGTCGTGTTGACCGCGACGCAGGGCTTCGCGCCGATCGAGAACATGGACATCGCGATCCTGCACCGGCCGACCGCCGATCCGGTGGTCAATGAACTGACGAAAGCGCTGGCGACGATGCTCGAGCACGAGCAGCACTAAGCGCGTGCGGCGGCATTGCGCTCAGAGCAGCACGCCGTCGCGCGCAACGATCTTCCCCGACGACACGACGAGCCGCCGCAGCGGCCGCGCGACTACGGCTTCCGCGAACGTCGCCACATCGACGAGCACGACGTCGGCGCGCTTGCCGGCCTCCAGGCCGTAGTCGACGAAGCCGCAGCCGCGCGCGCCGCCGTGGGTCACGCAGTCGAGCGCGACTTCGAGCGCGTCGTCGCGTCGGAAATCGTCGCGCATCGCGATCAGCATCGCGCGCTCCAGCATGTCGGGCGAACCGAACGGCGTCCACGTATCGCGCACGCCGTCGTTGCCGCCGATGACCGTCACGCCCGCCGCGCGGCACGCGGCGACCGACGGCACCGGCACCGCGGCCGGCGCGGTCGTGACGATCGCGACGCGCAGCTCGGCCATCCGCGCGAGCAGCGCGTCGCGCTCGCGTTCGGCGAGGTCGCCGAGGCAGAAGCCGTGGCTGATCGTGACCTTGCCGCGCATGCCGAGCGCGGCCGTGCGTTGCAGGATCAGGTCGAGCTTCGGCTCAGCAGCCAGGCCAATGCCCTCGAGGTATGCATGCATGTACGCTTCGAGCGTGTGATGACACGACATCGTGAGCGCCTTGCCGCGTTTTTCGTACAGATGCACCTACAGCCAGCGCTGTTGCACATAGACGTCGTCGACCCGCATCGTGAGCGCTGCGCCGATCTGCGTGAACGAAAACACCATCAACGCGATCCGTGCGCGGTCACGCAGCCCGACCGGCATCCTCACATCGATACTGTCGAGCAGTTACTCCGCTTCAGTCGCGTCGAGCACTGGCATCTTGCCCTGCTTTGTGGTGTAGGTCGGGCCCTTCACCGGCGCGGCGGAATGTACGGTCCATCTTGGCCGGTGACGAGCCCGTCGAACATGTGACAGATCGCTGCCATGCGCTGCTTGACGGTTGCGATCGACGATGCTTTGTGCGCGGGCGAAATCGCACGTTGAATGGCGGATGAGCGCCTCCGATGTGACAACGTCGATCAAACATTGCGTCATATACCACCATCGCCAAATATTCTCCGATCATTTTCTGCCCACCGATATGGATCACATCCCTTGCACGTGGCAGGTAGCCAATTATTCAAAGACAACTTATTGAGACTGCGGACATCTTTTCTGAGAGACAACACCAGTGTGGGCTCGCAGAAAAGGTGTCTTTGGGCCCCTAGACAGATCAAGGACTTGGACATCTTTTTTGAGAACACAGGATGCTTCTTGTATCAAAAAAGATGTCCGCCGCCCCGGAAATTCTCAGAAAAGTTGTCCTTCGAAATGTCACGCCCGTGCCTCGGCGACTCGACGATACTCGGCGACCAGCAGCGCAATGGATGATCGTTTCAGCGGCCAGCGATGCCGGCACTTCTTGTGCTATAAATGTGCACATAGTGTGCTCCGAGAAAGCCTCCATGAACCGTGGTCTGGCCCGAGATTCAACTCCACCCCTCGATTTCGATCACTTCCTGGCGTCTTTGAAGGACTCGGAGAGCGCTGCGCCAATCGTCTCGGCGCGACGCTTCGCGGCCGCCCTGCATATCGATATGCAGACACTCGCACGGCTGGCCCATGTCCATCGCAATACCATTAGTCGTCTTCCCGGCGCCGAAAGCGTGCAAAAGTATCTTCGAGACGCGCTGCGTGTCATCCGAGCTGCAACCGACATCTCCGGAGATATATGGAGCACGCTGTTTTGGTATCGCAATGAACCGCTGCCGACCTTTGGCTACAAGACTGCCGAAGAGCTGATATCGGAGGGACGCACTGAAGACCTGCTGCGTTACGTCACATCGCTTAAGGCCGGTGCGGCTGGATAGGCCGGAGACATCCGTTGCGGGTCCGCAGAATTGCGGCTATCTTTAATGCTTCAATCAGTATTTCGGCATAGTTAACGATTAACAAAAAATTAGATTGGATTGGCACCATGTGCGAGAGAAGCAAACGGGGATGAAAATGGATGTGATCCAGCGGCAAGATAACATTAACAAAGCAGTGATATCACTCAGAAAGCTTCTTGAAATAGGACTGCTGGGACAGTACACGTGGTTCGAGGCAATTGAGGTCATTGCCTTCGGCAATGTCGATTCTGCGGGAAATAGGCCTACACGCAACGTCTTTTCCATTTACGTCGCGGAGCACGGCGAAATGCCATCCACGTCGAGGTCAATTTTTCTCGACAAAAAATCCAAAAAACTCAAAGGCTTTGATGGATGGAGTTTTCGAGTTACCAAGCGTCCTGTAGGCATCAGTGAGCTTCTCGAGAGTCTCGAATGCTATGGCCGAATTGGTACTTGGACACCGCCGGGTCAGCCCCCCCTCGAAGTTGGGAACTTAGTAGCTAGGCCAGCGGCGTTTTGTCCGCCCGACTCACACACAGACGTTCCCCTCAACGCGGTTCTCAAGAACAACTTTTGGTCAGGTTCGTATGTGATTGAGCTCAAAGACGACGAAAAGTCGACATTAAGAGACCTGGCTCGGAAAGATGCTGCTTTTGGGGAATTGTCAGAATGGCTCATGACGATGTTGCCACTGAACTTGGCGCGTGTCCCTGATCGCATCGGTGATGTGTTGTTTCAGATTCCTGCCAATGCACTAGTTGTGAATTTTCGTCGCCGCCCAGGTAAGCCAGTTGAACTACGCCTGGCTTGGAATCCGGAAATTAAGGCACGGCCGGTACTTGCGGAGTACCGCGTCGAACAAGATGGGCTGATTTCTTGCTTCTCTCGTTTTGATTTGCAAGAGGGGGCCTGGGCCTTCGACATACCTGAAACATCCGGCGATCTACAGATGTCGGTCTGGGATATAGAGAACAATCTACTTCTCGCTGCGACGGCTACACTTCAAGTACATGGTGGAAAGTGGCGCTTCGAATCTCACACTAGCAGCGGGGTGGCGGAACCACGGCGATTCAAAGCGATTGGCCCAGGGGGCGACGCCGAGATACACGAGATCGCTCTGATGGAGCCTTCAGGAGGGTGGCGGCACCATCGCCAGCCACGACGCCCCGAGGACGTCGATTGGAGAGCGCGAAGAGAGCTCAAGGCTAGAATGAATCAGTTGGTGGTGTCTCGGAAGTTCTTGCAGTACGGCCATGATAGCGCCAGGCAGCAGGATGAGCGGCGACGTGCATTGGAGGATCTCCGCGTGCTCATTCGTTCTGTTAGCCACGGTGCTGTTTACCTATGGGATCCGTATTTGTCGGCAAATGATGTTCTTAACACCCTCGCGTTTTGCACCGACGCGGGGACTGAGCTATGGGGATTGACATCCTCAAAGCCATCTAAAATGCGTCAGTGCGACACCAATGACGACGTAGACGATATCGATAGCGCCGATGCTGCTGATGCGACAGACCGTGAGCAATGGATAGAGACTCAGCGGAATACGTTGGACGATGCGTTCGATGGCCCCCCATGCATGAAGCTTGAGTTCCGCATGAGTTGGGGTATCCAGGGCAGCTTTCATGATCGATTCTTAATTTTTCCAGGACTGGGTCGTGGTCGTACACGAGTCTGGTCGCTTGGCGCGTCTATCAATCACATCGGTGCGCAGCATTGCATCGTGCAGGAGGTGAGCTATCCTGAGCCTGTACTCGAGGCCTTCCAAGGTTTTTGGGAGCAAAGCAATAGGCCTGAACACCTGATTTGGAAATACTCATGAAGCAAGAGGAAGTTTTAATCGGTATCGCGGAAAGAAAGGCGACAGTCCATCCTCTGGAACCAGCCTCTCTCAGGTTCTCGCTCCTGCAGCATGACGGACCCGCGTTTGATTTGGTTTTGTCGAATCTCCTAGAGGAATTTCCTTTTTTATGGAACGGCAGAGAAGAATTGACGGATTTTGAACTTGAACAGTTCGACCGCTTATTTGGATGGTTCGTGGTGCAATTCGTTGAATTCATTGACGACTCGGAGAAACCAGAAGCGGAGTTGGCGAAACTGCTGGCAGTTGCCGCGACACTCGATTTCAAGGATCAACTATGGGGCGAGGTTTACAAAGTGGCCCCCACCATATCAGAGCGACTGTTATCAACCTTAGCCAATCTGATGAGGGAGCGCCACGTAAATAGTGAAGAAATCCTTGCAAGAGCCCACTTAAATGCGGATCAGATAAAATTAGTCGTCGCCAATGTCACATCCAAGAATTGGAAATCCTTAGAGTGGGTGTTGGATCACTTTTGGATGGACTACAGATCGCCGATCAAATTGCAGGCCTCGGCTGCGCTATACAGGTATGATAGGTCACTTCTGCAATCTCTTATTGAAAATGAGCACGATTTATTTGAAGTCGCCTCATTCGTTCGTCACGCACCTATCGAATGGTCTTTGCGATTTGCCTTGGAAAGCAAGAATTGGACGCTTAAGTTCTGGGCTTTTCACAACTCCGTGAGGCATGCTGCGCACGACGCAGCATTCTATGCTGGAGAGTGGGAGACGCTGTTGTCTGAAGCATCAAGGAATCCGAATGAGTGGTCACGATGGCTGGCTGTTCTAAATGAATCTCCCGCACGCTATCCTCAGATTCAAGATGCACTTGGTAATTCTCTCTCCCGCGCCTCAGGTAAAGCACTCGACGAATATGTAAACTCCATCTCGATAAGCGCACTAGATTCTGACAGAGAGTCGGTAATTATTGCGTTAGCCACTTTTCGGCAGAAAGCCGATCTAAGAGAGCGACAGAGGTTATGGCGCACAGCATTCAATAAATGGGAGAAATGGGATTTTGGATGTGCAGAGGGATCCGAGAGTTTGTTTAGAGTTGTGTCGAGTTCCCTTGATTTTTTCGTAATAGGCTATCTAACGGAGTGCTTGGATGCTGGGGGGCGTGATGAACTGATCGCACAGCTCAAAGTGCGCTCTGCTTCAATTGAGCGGACGTGGCACTCAGATATTACCGTCGCAATGACGGAACGATTCAAGGTTATTTCAACGTATCGAGTTCTCGCGCATGCTGAAGCGGTATCGGCTGGCGAACTTGACTGGCTCAGGGCTCCTTCGCTCGTCAAGCCACCATGGGAGGATGGATCATTTTATCGAAGCCTCCGATACGACGACTACCTTTCAAAACCTACGTTCTTGGATTAAGCACCAGGTTGCGTGCAAAAGAGTCGCTGAAACCATGATCTGTCGGCTCGGGCCATTGGGGGTGCCGCATGTATCAGGCTTCGCGACACTGGCCGGCAGCCCATTCGTTCAAGATCTCGCAACACACGTACCGTATAGCAATTCCCCTACCTTCCGTGGACAATCCAATGTCGACAATCAGAGGCGATCATCAGGATGAACTTGCCGAACAAGCACGACAACTCACCAATATCCTGCAGACCCTAAAGCAACAACTTTCGTCGCAGTATCGTCAGATGGCCCAAGAAATTACAGCTATCGAAAAATTGAAGCTCGTGGACCACAGCTCAATGCGCCAAGAGGCGCTTAAGACTCAGCTCGCTGCGCTTCAATGGAGCCAACGGAACTTGAATGACGTTCGACGTGAAGGCAGCTGGTACGGCCTTCGAACTCCCTTGCTTCTGGCCAAAGCACTCAAAACCGCAAACCGTGCTCGCAAAGACCTCCAGCTGGCTGATGAAGCCTTTGAAGCGTCCCAAACACGCCATGCCCGAGACGAAGCAATCACGCGACATAACGATCAAGTAAGAAATGCACTCGCACGGCTTGATGGTTGTCGTAAAGCCCGTGATGCTTACGAAAACTTGGCCAAACTCGTCGAAAAATTTCATACGGAAGCGACTGCAGCCATAGACGCGGCCACAGGCTCCGGATGGATCTCAAAAGACTTTGAGACTCGCTTCCGGCTGATCGTGAAGTTGATTCGCGAGGGCAAAATCAGTCATGGGAAATCGGAGCTCCCTCTGCTCCGGTTCCAGGTCAAACCATCTGACACTATCTACGAAGCGTGGCGCGACGAAGCGGTCACACTAAGGAGCGTAGCGTACGAAACCTACCTGGGCATGTCCGCTACCGGCGCATACGGAGACATCGTCCAGAAGTCAATTAATTTGGCACGCACGTCCCTTCGCAACTCTGCAGCCCAAACCCTGCGCAGCGACGACCACACAGCAGATCAATGGCAACACCTCTCGTCGCTCGTTACCGACCCGCGGAATTTCACTACAGATGCACTGTGGGCTATCTACTGGTCAATGTTTCAATGCAGCCAATGGGCCACGCGCGCGCTCTCAGAGTCGCGTCCTCACGAGGACATATTCACCGGAAAATTCTCCGCGCAAATTGAACGCTATCTCGCCGATTTTGGTGCGAAGCGACTTGCCAAATTTGGCTATCCCTCTGCCCGTTCCTATATCGGAACGTGGGAAATCGCCAGTACGCGCAGTGAAACCGCCCTCGGCGCCGACATCGGCGTGGTTATCGATATCGATATCGGCCCGCTTCAATGTCGAAAGGTTGCGCTTCTTCAAGCCAAGTACGCCACCAACGGACGTGCCAACATAGGAAGTGAAACAGGTCAATTGCCACGGCTCGCATCCCAACCCTCGAAGGGATTCTATTTGTTCTATCACTGCTCAGAAGGGCCAATACATTCTCCGGCACCGACAGTTTGTTCCGCCCTTGAACTGAGGGACCATATCCGTAGTATGGGAAAGAGCCCTGACGCCGCATCTTTGTCGATCGGGATTCGCGAACTTGGCTACGACTGGGCTAGCTTTGTGACATTCGGCCTCTGCCAGCCTCAATCCGCACTCGGAGTATCGTTTGAAGCCGCAGAGGACGCACTGGTGACGCTGAGCGACGGGCACCCTGATCATCTTCCGCAGTATTTGTACGTGATCGCACTCTCTGACGACTCGCGAGTTGAAGTTTTGCGGGAAAAGATTCACGAGCGCTATCGGGAAGTAGCGTTGGTGAAACAGAAAGGCTACAACCAGCGTAACGAGAAGACCATCGACCGTGGCGGGCAACAGCGCTAGATCAAGTGATGTGGTAATACCCCCGTTCAGTAGGCGGGATCAGAAGTAGAATTTCCAGCAAAGGGAGTTCTACGCGATGAAGAAGTCGAAGTTCACGGATAGCCAGATCATGGAAGCGCTCAAGCGCGCGGAAGCTGGGGTGGCGGTGCCGGAGATTTGTCGGGAGTTGGGCGTTAGCACGGCGACCTTCTACAACTGGCGCAGCAAGTACGGCGGGATGGACGTGTCGCTGATGGCCAAGATGAAGGAGCTGGAAGCGGAGAACGCGCGACTGCGCAAGATGTATGTCGAAGAGAAGATCAAGGCGGAGATCGTCGCGGAGGCGCTAGCAAAAAAAGACTGAGGCCATCTACCCGCCGCGAGATGGCCAGAGAAGCAGTAGCGAGCCGGGGTGTGTCGATCCGGCTTGCGTGCGAGGCATTTGGCATAAGCCAAACGTGCTACCGCTATGAGCGGCAGCGCAATGCGGAGAACGAACAGATTGCCGATTGGCTGCTACGGCTGACCGACAATCATCGCAACTGGGGCTTCGGGCTGTGTTTCCTGTATCTGCGCAACGTGAAGGGCTTCGGCTGGAACCACAAGCGCGTGTACCGGATTTATCGAGAACTGGAGTTGAACCTGCGCATCAAGCCGCGCAAGCGGCTCGTACGGCAGGCGCCGGAGCCGCTGATCGTGCCGGCGTCGGTGAATGCGGTATGGTCGATGGATTTCATGCACGATCAGTTGAAGGACGGCCGCAGTATCCGGCTGTTCAACGTGATCGACGACTTCAACCGAGAAGCATTGGGAATCGAGATCGACTTCTCGTTGCCCTCGGCGCGCGTCATTCGGTCACTGGAGCAGATCATCGGCTGGCGGGGAAAACCGATGGCGTTACGCTGCGACAACGGTCCAGAGTATTTGAGCGATGCGATCACGCAGTGGGCCACCAGACAGGGCATTTCATTGAACTACATCCAGCCTGGCAAGCCGCAGCAGAACGCCTACGTGGAGCGATTCAACCGGACAGTACGCTATGAATGGCTATCGCAGTACTACTGGGACGACCTCGCGCACGTGCAGCACTTCGCAACCGAGTGGATGTGGCAATACAATCACGAGCGCCCTAACATGGGCCTTGGCGGCGTGACGCCGAAACAGCGGCTCATGGCCGCGGCATAGTCTCTACTTCTGACTCGCGTTAAAAGCGGGGGGATTACCATGTGACCGCCCCCTCGCACGATTCTCTTGTGCGAGCATACAGCAGTTACGCTGAATCGATCGCTTGCCGCGGAACACGAACACGTGGCCGCTGAACGGGTCTCGCTCCAGCACGGTCTGGACCTTGGCTGCCAAGCTATTGAAGCCCGAGCGCATGTCGGTCACGCCCGCGGCCAGCCAGATCTTCGTGTGGCTGGGTAGTCCGATCATGCTGTCGGTCCCGACGTGCCGCGCAACATACTGAGCTCCAACAACAGCGTGGCTTCATGTGGCGAGCCTTCGATGCGCACTCGGGTGTTGCCTACGCTGATCTCGATGGCGCCCGCCGGAGCGGCACTGGCGACCGGCGCCGGGGCCGGTTGCTCGATCTCTTGCGCCGGTGCCTCCACGGTCACGGGCAGCAAATCCACCGGACCGTATTCGCCGCCACGCAACGCTCGACGCCATTTGAACACCAAGTTCGGATTCACCCCATGCTCCATCGCCAGACGCGCCACCGATACGTCCGGCTCGCACGCCAGCTTGGCCAGATGCCGTCGAAATTCGATCGGGTGATTCGGGATGCCTTTGCGTGAAGTTCTCTTCGGCGTATCTGTTGCCACTTTGGTTCCCACTACTTTGGTGGGGACTACTCTGGCAACTTCCTTTCACATCGTCGAGACGGTGTTGGGGACACGCTTACGGGGAAGCGTGACCTTCCGAAAACGATCTCGGCCACCGGTCGTGACGAAAGCACTAATGGTAGCGAGCACGACATCGGTTTTGCGGATTGGTCTACGTCCTGGCCACGCTCTGAACCGCCATTCCAAGCAACTACGACTGCCTGCCCCGGGCCGAACAGAGCCCCTCCCCGGAAATCTGTGATGAACCTTTTTTCTGGTTCTGCGATGGTCTCTTGAGTCGGTCGTTCCGATAGTTCGTCGATCTGCCCTGCCATTGGAGGGGAATAGGACCCGGGCATCGCGACAAAAACGCCCCGGCTCGTGTCACGAGATATCCTGAATATCCAGTTCGAGTTCTTTCGTGGCGCGCCGGATCCGAAAGGCGAAATTCGCCTTCACGGCTGCATCAGACATCCCCGGGACACTGTAACCAAAGTAGCGCTCCAGTATGCGGCGCATTTCCGCGACAGACGCGGTATCGAAATTCGGTATGTATCCCGTGGCCGTCGGATTCTTGCGATGGCATTCGAAATACGCGCGCACGAAGGAGCGCACCGGCGTCCGTGGCCTGATTCTAAAGCGATTTAGCATGTTCACAACCGTGTGATCGAGCTTGCGTAACTGCTCCAGGCTGGACTCGTCAATCTGCGAGAAATAGAAGACCCAGCCCTTGCGGGTCTTCTCGAAAATGCAACCGGTAATGCGCAGATTGATTCGCCACAGCAGGGAGTTTTTCGCAAAATCCAGCAGCTTGCGACGCTCCGCCTTTGAGTGATGTTTGCGCCGGATCTCCTCGCAGCGATACTTGTATCTCGTGAAGATGTCCGCGAGCGATCGCTCCAGTCGCTGGACGGATTGCTCCTTGACACGCGCCTTGCCGTCTCGAAAAAGGTAGCCGAGGAAAGTAAACTCATTCGTTACAAGACCGAAAGTCGATTTGGACCCGTCAGTTCCTACCGGATGAACCGACAATCGGAAATCGCTTTCCAGCGTGCTTCGCAGCTCCTCGAAAAGTGGCGCGGGAGGTTCTGACGTCAGGAGAAACACGTCATCGACATAACGGAAATACGCTACGTTTGCTTTCGACGCCACGGCGGTATCGAACGGATGCAGGAAGATTTCCGCCAGCAGGTTCGAAATGGCCAAGCCCTGGGGGACACCCACGGCAACCGCTGCCTTTGACTTGTCGGCGACGGATACCGTTGGTGTTTGGATCGCGCGCTCGAGCAGCGCCACCGCCTTGTGGCTTTTCAGTCTGGTCGTGACCTGCGCCCGAAGGATCGCATGAGGGATCGATGGATAGAAGTCGCGCACATCGAGCTTGATGAACGAGCTGTATTTGCCTGTGGCAATTTCTTCCTTGAGTCGATGAATCACGACCTGAGGAATCTGCAGGTTAAGCTGGTCCTGGAAGCGTGCGCGCAGGAAATCGCACAGGGCGCGCAGCGTGATCCGGTCGCGAAACGTTGCGATTGAAATGACCCGCGGCGGCCGCCCCGAGCCCTTGGAGACTAGTTTTTCCCGGTACTGGGAGAAGCGATAGGTAGAGTTGGCCGACTTCCTGCGGATCAGCGCAATCTCACTCCTCAGCACTTTCTCGAATGTCGGGCGGTTGATCCGATCGATGCCGATTGCGCCCGATTTCGCGATGTGCTCGTCGTAGATCCTGCGCAGATTTGCGCTAGCGAAAATCTCCCGGTACGTCGAACCGGCTAGCGTACTCATTTCCGGTACAGGTAATAGAGAACAAAGAAAACGGGAGGGATGACATAGCCACCGATCCAGACGGCCCAACGACGGCCGAAATAGAAAAAAACGCTTACCGTCTCCCGTACTGAAAGAGGGCGACTGCTTTGGGGGATGCCCCACCGTGCGACCGCGTCGTCGATCTCGGAGTGGTTTTCACCGTCAGCCATGATGCGCGCGTATTCCTGCTGAACCTCGGCGTAAGCGTGTTGGGCCTCCTCTACCGAATTCGCCCAGTCCAGATTCGCCAGATTGTCGAGAAGCAGATGCAGCTTCACATACATAATCTTGAATGCCTCCGCCCGACCTTTGAAATTCCGGGAGTTGACCGCGGGCGTCAGGCCGAACAACAGCACGGACACCACCAGCAGCGTTACATTGGCTGCGTCGTCAGAGATGCCGCCCGCATGAAACTTGAGCATGTAGATCGACAGCACAAGGATATAGGCCGTAAAAAGCTGGAGCATCAGCTGCGAGTGAAAATCGTTTTGCAGCAGGCGCTTTTCGGCTTGGATTCTTGCTTTTCTCGTGAACCAGATACGGTTGGTGAGTGCTTCGCGGGACTCCTGGAACGCAGAAGGGAAATTCAGGGTGGCGCCGGATGTCATTATCAGTTTAGTGAGGGTATGCGAATAGTTCAGAAAGGATTAACTCCCCGACGGGACTGGCCGAAGCCCGCATGCTGCGATTTAATAGATTCACCCCAATGGGGTCCTGAGCCGGAGCCCAGCGCATACCCCCACGGCAATATAAATGAGTGCCGCAGACGAATCAACAAGGTTGTTGTCTTTTCGGCTCGTGAAAGGGTCCGTTGCATCGTCAAGGTGGTCAGCAAGCGTTCACGATTCGCGCGGGGATGCCTCCCCGTGCTGCTCAGTAAGCGTCGTCGTTACGTCCCGGTGCGTGCTGCGCCAGCATCCTCAGTCCCAGTGTCGGCCGCGCACAAATCGCACGTTCGCTGCTGGTTACGATAATGGATATAGCCCCGGTGCGGATCAGGGATCTTGTCCGGATGCGTGTGGTTCCTGATGTACTGTGCATCGATGGTGCGGCGAATGACATAACAGGGCGACGGACCGCTTCCGACCCGCCGCTTCGTGACCTCCTGCCCCCACACCGATAGCACCATCTTCGCAACCTCCTCGATATCCCGCCACTGGACGATCTCAATCGGAATATCGACTTCAAGGACGGTCGGAATACCGCGTTCGCGCAGCAGAAACCTGTAATCCTCGCCACGCGGGGAAACGCCCAGATGCGCGGCCAGCGCCATCAGGAATTCGCTGCCCTGAATGATGTAGTGGCCGTACTGGTCGATCATCTCGCGGTCGTCACCGACCAGCCAGATGGCGCCGCGCTCGCGGGTACTTCGGTCGCCCAAGGAGCCGATCGCGGCGTTCAGATCTGGTGCCGGCACCTCGGGAAACATCGCCTGGAACTGAAGAACCAACTGGTCGGCGTCCTGCCCCCGAAGTCCATGCGCGTAGTAGCTCGACAACGAGAGCGGCCGGCAGCCATGGAATGCCTTCAAATGGGCGTAATGCTCCGAGAGACTGTGGACGAATTCGGGAAACACATCTTCCCAGTCTGGCAACCACGACATGTCATCCGACCAGCATGATGGGCGCGTTCTGGCAAGCGTGCGTCGAATAGCAGGTGTCAGTAGATGTCTGGCGTATTTCGATGCGGCGTCAAGCCATTGAGCGCGGTTGCGCCAGTCGAGTACTTCCCCGGTTTTCGTCATGGCGGGCCGCTGTCACGCGCGGGTGGCGGCACCCCGTGGCGATGACGCATCCGCTTGTGACTCAAGCTGTTGTGGAGCTGGCAATGGTACACGGATCTTGCCGAACAAACATGCGGTTGTGTCCTTGTAGAACAGCGGATTGTCGACACCTACATAGCCGGACGCCATGCTGCGCTTCATCACGATCGTGCGCATCTTGGCAGGCCGCCTGTGAGCCCTCGCCGCTGCCGAAGCCGCCCGAGATCACGCTGATGAAGTTGCGGTTCATCGCGCGGCACATGATGTAACACGATCATCAACCGTACAAGTCCGGGACAGAGGATGCCTTCGGTTACAAGACTGCCAAACCGCCAGTGTCCAAAGGACACTTTAAGGACAGGTGCCGCCTTCCCGCGCCCGCAGTCTGCGCCCGCGCAAAACGTCTTAGACCGCTTTCAGATAGAGAAGGATCTGATCATGTGCTTCTGTCACGATGCCGTTAGATTCATGCAACCTTCATGGTCAAGCACTCACTCCTCCAGGTGCTTGGTGCACAGATACTCCGACGATTCCTCGCTCGTAACGAGCGCCGCAAGCGGATATGAGTCCTCGTCGGGCCGCTGCCGTATTCGCATGATGCTCACCTGCCGTCCTCGGGCATCACGACGGGTCGTTCGCGATGGCGAAGCCGTGCCGTCTGCCGGTCTTCGCGGAGAGACGTTGGGCGCTCCCACGAACCACCATTCAGGCAATGCACTTCGTCCGGTAAAGCAATGCGGTAGGGATGGCCTCACATGCGTCCAGCTCCCCTTTGCTGCACTCCTCGTACGGTGTGTTGTCGGACGCCTGCGGCAATTTCGAATCCAGGACATTCGATCCAATGAGATTCACTAGCAGCAGATTGGCTATCAAGGGGCCACGTGAGCTCACAATTGGTCAAGATTTCAGCCGTGAACTCACATTTCGTCCTTGCCCGACTTGAACGCTAATCAAGATCTAGTAATAGAGCTAAGCACTTTCGTACATGCGACCTTGATGGCATTGCTCTGTTGCGTGAGGTCGATCTGGTCGACCATTGACTGTGTCACCAGGCCTGAAGGGGTCGGCGAAAGACTGTCAGCGATCATAAAATTGCGTAACGCTGAACGAGCATCGGCGCCAGCCGTGGCAACGTTGGCCGCATCGCCCGCAACCTTGCACGCATTGAGCTTCGAAATGGCGAGTCCGAACTTGGAGTCCGCGTCGTTCGCCGCAGTCACCGACTTCGCCGCATTGTCCGCGGCAGCCTGCCGTCCCACGGACGGAATGAGTATCTGCGATAGTTGTGTAGTTTCGGCAGCAGTCACTCTCGAGTCGCTGAATGTGGTCCCCAGAAAGCTGAGAAACTCATTCTCCCCTTGAGTTTCACTGACCATCGCCGTTACCGTCAATGGCCTCACCACGTCTGCTTTCGATATGGAGAACCAGGGAGACTCGTAGGGGCTCGAGTATGTCGTGCTGCTCTCATATCGATATTGCCGCGAGGGAGTCAGTTCTCCGAGGATGACGGTCGCCGCCGGCGCATTGTCCAGCGTCGGTTTCGTCCCAGGAGGAGTGATGGCAAAAAATAGCGCAACGTTTCTTTCGTCGCCCCATCGAAACGTGCGCGTTCCAATCGGTCTGGTGTATGACGCGATGATAGGTCTGATCGTCATTGCGGTCTTATCGACGGAAGTAATGAACTCACCCTCGAAAATAAAGTCGGGCGCACCGGAAAGCCAGACCCCCCTGTTGCCGAGTTCAGAAGGCAACGTGGACGGCCAGCCGACAGGCGCAGTCCAATCGACCTTCGATGTTCCCACAGTGACGAACGTCCCTCGCACAACCAGCACACAATTCGGGAACGCATCGGATGTTGTTTGTAGGTTACGTGAACTCGTGATGGTCCACGTCTTAGAGGCACCAGCAGCAGTCAGCGCCTTTCCGAGATAATTTACACCAGCGGTGATTACCGTCCCCGCAATCGCGTCCGCGATAAGCTTTTCCTTACCGCCCTGCGTGGATGGTGTCGGTGGTTTGGCAACGAGACAGGGGCCGAGCGCGAGTTGCATGCCGGGCAAGCTGCCCATAGCTGTTGCATCTGTGTCAGCCACGGCCAAGATATTCGTCGATCCCGACAGAAGTACCGCGAACGTCAAAAGTCTATTGAGATGCTTCATGAGTCGCACTCCGGTTTGTAAGAGAACTAGCAGAAAAAGCATTCGCGTTTCCATCGTCGGCATTTGCCGCCGGCAATGTTCGGCAAGTGGGTTTCTTTCGTTGGCAATTCTCGATCCAGTCGACATATCGGGCCACACGCGTATACACACCGTAGCGATTCGGTCGAGCACAGCCTTCACCCCAACTAACGATGCCCGCAAGACGCTGCCCCCCTTGAACCGACACCGTCAGCGGCCCACCGCTATCACCCTGACAGGAATCTCTCGGCACTCCCGCGAAACCGGCGCATACCATTTCGTCCTTGACAGCGTTGTTGTATGCAACGGGGTCGTTGCATTCCTGATTCGTGAAGATCATTAAATCGACAGTTCGCAGTTCACGGACGGCCGAGCCTCCCTCGCCGACCGCGCCCCATCCAGTCACGCGCGCAGCCGCATCACCCACCAACGCCAAGGATTCGGCCGCTGGCTGAAGCAAGTCGATAGATCGAATCTGCGGACCCGCCATCGGGGCCTGCAACCTGAGCAACGCAATGTCGTGGCGGGGAATCTCGCCAGGAACATAGTCGGGACGGGTGATGATCTCGGCAACTGACACCCGAACGCCGCCTTTGTCGACATCGGTAGTACCGCCAAGTACATCGACATAAGAGGCCAAGGTTCCGTTGTCCACGCAATGCGCCGCCGTCACAACCCAACGGTCAGCAATCAAGCTGCCGCCGCAAAATGGTCTACGGTCCGCACCTGTCTTCGTCGAACGAATTAGCGCGACCTGCCACGGATCGGCGCCCGGATTCGCGAACTTCCCCCCTACAATTTTTGGCTCAATGAGCCATATGCCATTCACATCGTGTGTGATCGAGCTTCGCATCGGCAACGATCCGAGATTCCCCTGCAGAAGCTCGATATCCGCGTCTCCCTGTGCATAGCAAAGACCGGCTGCGCCGGTCATGACAGCCACCGTCAGCCAACGAACGATCCATACTCTCATTTCACCGCTCCTTGGCTAATCGACACCGTTGCAGTGTTAGCCGCGGCCTGGCCGCCTCCCAACGTCATGGAGATGCGCCCAGTGTCAACGCCTTGGGAAATTAGCGCAGCACGAATGCGCAATGCGCGGAGGAACGCCTGCTGACGCGCTTTGAACGTGTTTGGGTCAGAAGACAACCTGACATCAACGTGAACGACAGAAGAGGTCTGCCCAAGGGCTTGGGCCCAGTGATCCCCTTGTGGTCCCTTGACGAGATCAGGCAGCTGATCGCCCTCAACCTCGACGCTCAGAATGCTCGAGGCTGGCGATGTATCGTGAACCAAAATGCTTCCGACAAAGCCGACGACGCCGTCTTGCCGCAGGACCTTCGACCAGCCCTCGCGAGCAACACCTTGCAAGATTCGGACTTCCTCTCCTTTTCTCACGACGCCGAGGATCTTGGAAGACAAGGGCACTGGCGTGGCGCGAAGAAAAACATCGTGCTCCGCGATCGCCGTACTCACGTTCGGCTGCGTGATCGACGGGGTCTTGAGCGAACCGGACAGAACAATTGCCGTTGCCGGCAAGGCTTTCGTGACAACGGTCGCAGGGGCCGACGAAGTTCCCTCAAGCGCCTTGATCCTGTCTCGCGCGGCAGCCGAGTACGGACCAGCGGGATACATGCTTAAGAAGAGCCGCAATTCGGAAAGTTGGTCGCTTGGCTCAGAGTCCATGACGGTCCGGATCCAAGTTTCCCGTTCATCCTCCTCCAAATTCATGTTGTCCATCAGGAGGACCTCGCCTGCGGCGGATGCGTTGAGAAACGGCTTCTGCGACTGATCGGTCAGCGACGATACGTCGTCCCCCACCGATCCTAGGACCATTTCAAGTGGCTTGTTTAGCTTTGACGCCAGCGCCACGAATCGTCGCGTGAAAATGCTGCCCTTGTCCGGCGTCTCCCCCATGAAAAGACTGTAAGAAGGTTTCCCAGGTTCGGCCGCATAAGCAATGAGAAATCCTTGCGGGGCGGACATTTTGCTCAGCCCCGCCCTCGGCTGCACCGATGAGGACGGAGTTGCAGACAAAGCACTAGTGGAAGAAAATTTCGTCGCAACGACGGACGTGGCCGAATCCGTGCCGCTCACCGCTACCGACGTAGCTACTGCAGGCAAACTGAGTATGTCGTCCCGCGATCCCGCAAATGGGTCTGCACGGCAGGCGTCGAGAATCACAACGGAAATCCCCGCCTGAGCGTCTTGCAACTGCTCAATGATCCACGGCAAGCTGACGTAAGTCAGTCCCTCATGGCCAGACGCCGCAATTTTGGCATCCATGGGCACTAGATAGTTGACGTCGTACCGTTCCAGCCCATGCCCGCTGAAAAAAACGAACGCAACGTCTCCAGGCTGAATGCTGCTTGCGAACGACTGCACCGCAGCCAGGAAGCTCCTTCGGGTTGTTTCGCTTTGAGCTAAAAGCGTCACGACGATATTTGCGTCAATCTTCTTCAGTGCCGTCGCCACCATAGCGGCGTCGAACGTAGGCGTCGAAAGCTTCGTTGCATACTCGTAGTCGCCAATGCCGACGACCAGCGCACGCTTGACTGGAGGCTTTTGGATCTGGGCCCAGGCCGGAAGACGGGAGAGTGACGGCACCAGCGGCACCGGAACTGTATCGGCGCACGATAAGCCCGCTAGCAACGTCAGCATGAGTCCTGCGACTAACATTGGCAGTCGCATCATGCGTGTCGCGCCCCAACGACATTTGTCATTGAACACGGCTGGTCCCCTGGCGTTCGGCTAATAAGAAGCGCAAACAGGTGATTTTTTACTTTCTGTAATTCTCGGATGCCGACTCGCGCGTCGATTCCATTATTTGGTCAATAATAGAACAAAGAATTGGCATCCAAAACACAAACAGCAATGGCCACTGATCCGGAAACTTATCAGCGCGCTCCGCGTGGTCAGCCTTTGTGTCAATGACGTTCGAGCTGACTTACACGTCGGACAGATTGTGACCTCAACGTAACCTAGTTTGCACGCCCGCCACACCCAATGGGGCGTACGTGAGTTGTCCTTTTCACTCTGTCATGGCGTGAAGCAATCATGGAAGTGCCGGCGGAGCCGATGCCGCCGAGCGTCAGACGCTATGACTTCAGCCGCTTCGTAACGCAGCATGCGATCAAGTCTAGAACGCGTCGGCCAGATGAAACGATAATAGTTTACCCGACAACGCAGAACACAATTGCCCATTAGCTCACGCAAGGAAGAGGGAAAAACCATCTCTTTCGGACAAAAACCATGTCTTTTGCGACACCATGAAAATTGTATTAATTTCGCAAGCACAAGCAGCGACATTCGCACTTCGATTTCAAGACCGCCCACATAGCTGTAGCGTCGATGTAAAAAGGACCCGTCTCGGCGGTGACCTGAGTAACCGTGTTGAATGTCAAGCTGAGAGGGCTAGATTTTGAGCATTTAGGTGGGTACGGACGATGGCATTGAGGTGGGCGATGAGTTTTCGCACGCAGGCGACCAAGGCCACCTTCTTGAGTTTGCCAGCGGCCACCAGACGTTCGTAGAAGGCACGGCCAGGCGCAGGAGCTGACACTCGGAGAACCGCATGGCCACGAGCTGGCGTCGCCGGGTCACCGGGGGCCGCCGGATCCTGCTGTGCGGGATCGTTCAACGGGCGTACGAAGCGCTCGCAGTCGGGACGTTGTGGCAGTACGGCAGCAAACTCGGAGAGGGTAGGATAAAAGAGAACTCACTTGCCGAATGGGCTAC
Source organism: Burkholderia sp. KJ006 (assembly GCF_000262695.1). NCBI lineage: Bacteria > Pseudomonadati > Pseudomonadota > Betaproteobacteria > Burkholderiales > Burkholderiaceae > Burkholderia > Burkholderia sp. KJ006. The sequence goes on from NC_017921.1 coordinate 498,953, forward strand.
AAGAAACGTCTCAGGTCGCCAGCCCAAAGGGGGCGAACTGTCTCGGCCGGGGCATCAGTAAATGAAGTCCCGTGCCTTGCGCACGCCGCGCGCATTTTAACCACGCGCAGTTCAGCAGTCGCGACCAACATCAGCGGATGTGGCTTCGAGGTCGAGGATGCGGTGACCAACGCCGCGATAGCGGTTGGATCGCTCAGTAGCGCTTCCTGACATTTCGCTTCGATCGAGTTCGCGATGCGGGTCTCCTCGTTCACGCTGGCCAATGTCAACTGGAGGTGGCTCGCCAGTCACGGTCGCGATTCCCGTGGGGACGTCGGCCAACAAGCACATGCGAAGGTCGTCGCGGTCACCACCTACACCAGTTTCACGCCGCCGCCCGAACTGCTCAACGGCATGCTGGACTGAAGCGAAACCTGAGGGAGTCGGTACGGCCACACCGGCTCCGTACAGTTATCTTGATAGAAGAGCGAACACTGTATAAAATCACAGTATCAAGAAAACAGGTCCGTCCCTAATGCCGGCCTAGCCAATTCTTGCGCCATCTGACGTACCTCGGTGGCTAATGCGAGCCATTCGCTCGCAGTGGTGGCCGCACATGCCTGACGGTAAAGCGCAGCGATTGCGCCATCCAAGGGTACTGGATTGATCAATTTGAGGAAGCCCTGCTGATATAGCGCAGCACGAAAGGCAACCTTGTAGGGCGCTCCGTCGAGCGAGACCGCGTCAGAACCATACCGCACCATGGAAGTAACTTGCGAGGGACCGATGCGATTGCTGCTGGCCAGGTTACGCGCACTTTCAGCATAAATATAGTGCTCCAGCGCGTCGTCCTCGATGCTGCTGTCGCTGTGACACAGCAGCGCGTAATGCACCCTCTTACCTTCGCCGCCGCGGCTGGTGATAAGCAGGTGTTCCGGTAAGGGCGCAATGCGGCCGTCTCTTTCGATGGAGTTCAGCCAAAGGAAAGTCTGCGAGGGTGAGACGTCTGCTTGTTTAGGCGCGCTTTTCATTGGGGTAAAGAGCACGTCCACTCGACCGTCGGGACACATCTGACGAGCCAAGTCAACACTGGTACCCAAGGAATTGCCGATGCCCCACGCGAACACCCCATTGCCAGCTATACGCTCCAGTTCCTTGCGCCGGATGATGGCATCGAGTGTTTGCCCGGCCTCGGTACCCATCTTGGTCCAGCAAAAGATATCGGGGACGTCATCGTCGACGTGGTGATGGGCCGTAGTAGCCGACTCAACAAGATTGGCAAACATTGGGATCTCGGATGTGCATATTTGTGATATTATACACAAATATGCACAAGACGCAAGTCCAATGGACCGTAGCCAAAGCCAAACTGAATGAGGCGTTGGCTCAATACAAAGGCACGCCAACAGCCCTGTCGCGGGCTAGCGGCGTGGATTTTTATGCTGCTCGCCGCTTTCTGAATGAAGGCGTCGGCAGCAGAGGGAAAAACGCATTTCGGCTGTGTGCATTTTTTGAAATCGAATTCTCTGAAAATGCACATGCGCAGGAGCCCGAGATCGTGGATTTGCACAAACTGCTCGACGAAGTGTGGGACGGCAGTCGCCCGCACGCTGCGCTGCTGGCGAAATTGATAGAAAGTACACGGTCTTATACCGTGGAAGAACGACGGGGCCAGGGTTAGAACTGGCTCGCCATCTCGAGCATGGGGAGGCATTTTGGCGAATAATGCACGTGAATTCCGGCTACGTCTGGCGAGGTCCACGGGGCTGACCGATGCCGCGATTAGCGCCGCCTGGCCCGAGTGGTGGAGCGATGCCGCCGACGCATCGCCGTCGGCTCAAGCGGAGCTGCGTTTTTCCTTGGCCCGCAATTTGGGGCTCGACCCGCTGACCGTTCTGGACGATCAGGCGCCTCAGTTCGTTTGGGACGACTCGGCGAAATACAAGAGCTTCAAGGGTGATGACCAGCGTGATAAGCCGGCCATCACGGCCTTTGGCAAATCCCTAGTTCGCATGCTCGTCAAATCGGTCGAACAAGCCGCTTCTCTGCAAGGCGTGTCGGCCTCTGAGCTACGCAATTCGATTTTGAAGGCAAACGACTACGTCGGACTGGTCGAACTGTTAGCCACTCTGTGGGGTGTCGGCGTACCCGTTCTGCATCTGCGCGTTTATCCCCTGGCCGCCAAGCACATGAGCGCCATGGTGGCCAGCTTCAAGGATCGTTATGGAATCCTGCTAGCCAAGGACTCGTCGTATCCAGCCTCGATTGCGTTCTATCTGGCCCACGAAATTGGCCACATCGCTTGCGGCCATGTCACGGCAGGATCAGCGCTTCTTGACATGGAAGATGACGAGATATCGGAAGAGCAGGACGCGGAAGAAATCGAGGCGGATCGTTACGCGCTGGAGCTGCTCACTAGCGACCCGGATTTCGAAGTCTCCAAGCAAGGCCAAGGCTACAATGCGCGCGAACTCGCCGCCCAGGCACTGTCGCTCGGCCCCCAAATGCGAATTGAGCCAGGCACGCTAGCGTTGTGCTACGGCTACGCCACCGGCGAATGGGCTGTCGCCCAAAATGCGATGAAGCATATCTATGCCAATGCCATGCCCGCTTGGGAAGTGGTCAACGGCATCGCATCCCAGCAAATGGCATGGGAGAACCTGAGCGACGAGAACGCACACTTCGTGAAAGCAGTCATGGGGGCAGTCCGATGAGCAAGGCACTGATCGATACAGACGTTTTGCTCAAGACCGCGTCGTACAAGTTGTTAAAGCAACTACTCGCGTCCGCACCGCTCGGGAGCAAAGAATTTGGAATGATCGCGGCCGCCCAATTCGTCGTCTCTGGCAAGTTCAAGAAAAAGCTGAAGGAGCCTCAGTTGGCGGAAGCCAAGGCTCACTTCCAAGAAGCCATTGCGTCCATCGCGGCGATCGAGCCGAGCTCAGAGGAATTGGCACTTGCCGCCAGATTGGAAAGCGCCGCGGTGGGAATGGGCGTAGACCTAGATTTGGGTGAAAGCCAAATCTGCGCTTTGATGGTGTCGCGCGGCGTGGATTTGATGATGACCGGCGACAAGCGCGCGATCAAGGCGATCGCCGCACTCAAGGAACACGAAGCCTGCGCCTATGCGTATGGCAAGGTGGCGTGCTTGGAGCAGCTTGTCTTATGGATGATCGCGGGCGCAGGCCTGGAGGCCGTGCAAACCTCCATCTGCGCCTTGCCCACGGTCGACACTAGTCTGAACATCGCGCTGGGTTGCTACTCCCAGGGCGCCAACCTCGAGTCCTGCCAGGAGGGCCTGATGAGCTACATCAACTACATCCAGACGGAAGTGCCACGGGTTTTGATCGCGTATCCCGCCTAGTTCTTGAGGAAAACGGCGTACGGTTCGCAGACCTCGGCCACCAAGTCGATCTGTATGCATGAGCCGGCTTCTTCCGGCGCTGGGGGAATATCCACGCCTTCACCCAGTTCCAGGCAGGCCTTATCGACGCGGCCTTGGATGTATTTCTGGCCCGACATCCCTTTGCTGTTGCCGATGGCCACGGCGGACTTGTTCAAGGGCAGTATCAGCTCCTCGCGGCGAAGATTCTTGATCGCAAGCGCATATCTGGAACCGCGGACGTTGATAGCGTTGGGCACTTCGCGCCAATCGTCACCATCGGTCGAATAGTACTTGGCTCGCACTGGGTCGGCAAAGTGGTGCGACACCATTTCATTCATGCACAGAACCACCTTCTCACCGCGCGCCTCACGGTCCGCAACAAAAGGTTGAACCATCGTGGTCGGGTGGCATGTATTCCCGCCATAGCCCCACAGGGCAAAGCCAGCGTCTTTGATTTCCTTGCTCTTGCGCTCGATGATGTCCTCAAGAGTTTCTTGAGCGTGGACGCCGACCTTCATAAACAGGATGCCTCGATTGGGCTGGATGATGCGGGCCATTATTGCCCCCCTTGGTCAAAAGTCTCATATTGGTACTCGTCGTCGTGAGCCATGCCATAATCGACGCGCTTTCGTTCACGCACATACCTGATCTTGATAGGCCGCCCATCACCATAGAAATTCACCAAACGGTCCTGGTCGGTGATGGCGTCTGAAGTCCGCACCCCGGCTGTACCCGGCAGCGACTTGATCATCAAATTGCACGATCGCAGATTGGGGTTGTCATCCAAATGGTATAGATGAACCTTGGACGCCATACGCTGGATGTAAAAACCGGAACTCAGTGCAAACCTCTGGACTTCCGCCAAAACGTACTGCGGCCAATCCAGTTCGTGGTCGTCAGCGATCACAATCATGCCTTCTCCCTTGTTGCCTACAGCTTCCATCCCGCGTTGAGAGAAAACATTAACGCTGGCGCCGCCGTTGCTGGCCCCCCAAGGCGGGTTTGTATAAAAGCAGTCGAAGCGGCCGACATCCGGGAAGGCCTCCAGCACGTTGTAAAGGGTCGAGTCGAGCGTCTCGATGCGCTCGCGGTCGGCGAAGCGCTTGATGGCACCGCAGATGCGTTCGTCGAAGTCGAATACCTGAATCCTCGTCGGCCCGTAATTCAATATCTTGCGATGCATCAAGTAAGCGACGCTCACGCTGATCGCATCCCCATCCCCAATGAAGGCCAGCCTCTTGCCGTCGGCCCACTTTGCGACCATCTCGCTTTGAAGAACCATGTCACCGGTTTTCATATAGATCTGGTCCATTTCCCTTAGCGGCCTGGGGCGATTTTGAACCACATCAGAAATTGCATTGATTGCTGCCTTGAGATCAATCTCCCGTCGCTCTGCCATACTGCCCCCAATGAAGTGGTCTGCCTAGTTTTAATTGGCACCGCAATATCTGGACAAAAGCTCTTGAGTCAACATTATTAAATCTTTGCAACGGTCAAAAAATTATCGACAACCAGGTCAAGCGCGAGAGAAGTATCGAGAAAATGGCTTGGCCGTCCAAGCATTAGACCGTATTGCACGGCGATCGAGGCCTGCAGTTTGACATGCATGTCCAGATCATAAATTGAGGATAGCATGCGACCTTCCGCATTCAAGTTGATACGACGTTCCAGCTCTTCCGGTCGGGTATAGGTACAGACGATGGCGTCAGGAATCAGCATCTGCAACTGCTCAATAGTGAAAGCAGTTACCCTAAAGCCGTAGGTTTCCTTGGTCACCGGGTGACTATCTATTATGACGTGATGGGACCGCCGCGCAGCCTCCACTTCGTCTACCAATCTCTCGTCAGTAGCCACAACATCGGCGCGCGTCACCGCGGCCGCTGATTCCCTGCGGATTTGCTCTGCGTCATATGGCATCGCAATGCGGGCCGCGAGGGTTTCTCTCAGCATGTCGCTGTACGAGAAGACACGAACCCCCGCACTCCGCTGCAAGATAGCATGGCAGATTGACGATTTCCCCGTCGCTGGTGCCCCGGTCAAATAGATCACACGTCCCACGCGATGCCCTCCTTGATTCCGTCACTAGGTATTGCCTCAGGTAGTATCTACGGCCGCACGTCGGATTACCACGAGGCGACATGCTTTTTGCTCGGAGACAGTGATCACACCCCAATTTCTTGATATTGAATTCATCAAGAATTTTCATGACACGACGGCGGTCGCCTCCAGTCATCGTCATTGCCATGACCGTTCTGCCTCGACAGACCAAACATAAGGAAGTATTGCAATACTCGCAATGCCGAAATGTTGTTCTTTCCGGTCAGTTTTGTGGGATGGGTAAACCACTACATCCGATTACTACCCTACCGCGAACGGAGATTTTGGCTGTGGGTACCAAAACGAATTTTGATCATCCTGCGTACCCGCATTTCCCAAACCGACGTGACCTACGCCCCGCCCTGTGAACAGAACTGACGATTGAATTGCACAGCCACCTATTCTTGTCCCGATCGACACCTGACGTCGACGGGTGTGGCAATGGGCAAAGCAACGAACTGTAACTCCGGCATTTCGTCCCATTCCTGGACAAAGGGAAGATAGAAGCAAACCATCCACACATCAGCAGCCTTGCGAGCCGCATAGGGGTGCGCAATTTCGCCGTCCGCACGGACGCGGTCGAATTCAAAAATTTTCTTGTGCGGATAGTCTGAGGAGGTGTACCGAGCTTCCATCATACGGCGAACGACCTCGTTGGGATAACCCGGATGGCCAAGCGTATTGGCCTCGACAATCGCCGCTTCGATATGCGCCTCCTCGGTGAGATGGCAGTCGGTCAATCTCTCTTCGCCGAGCACTACTTCATCCACCATGTACGGTGGCCCCTGATACCAGACCGGGTCACGCTCGACGAGTCGAATAGCGACCACCGTCCGACTGCCTACGTCCGTACACTTCCACCTGAAAGGCCCCTCGACGAATTCAAGACCGATTTGGAAGTCAGCTAGATTCATGTCTATCACCATTCGATTTGTCATCGATGCCTCGAACACGCGCATTTCTTTCTCTACACCATGAAGGGACCGGTACGGCTCATTCTGGCGAACCGTGATGTTCGCGTCGAAGCGTCCGATGCCCATACGCGTGATCGACACGCATCCACTAGGTCAACCTCCGCTCGAATCAGAGAAAACCCAATACGCTTCGTATCTGATGCAACGGAACTCGCCGCCGGTCGACCACTCCATGTCCGCATTTCTTTTGAACAGCTCCCTGGCAATCCATTCGCTTCTCGACCGCAGCCAGTCCTGCCGACAGTCCAGCTCCCGTCGCCGCCAACAAATGCCAGCACTGGTCCAGATGACGTGCAGTCTCAATCTCCTCTCGTTTGCATGCCACCGGCGCGATGTGCGAAAAATCGAAACCGCATCTGCATCGCGCCATGTTCGGCCGCGTCACCACAATCGGCTTTTGGCACTGTGGGCAAACGTCAAGCAACTGAACGGAATGCGCGGGACATGCCGTCATCCATGTCAGCCGATGTACGGCGAGCATGATCCCATCGTCTACAACACACAGCGGACAAATGCGTTCGCGCATCCGAACAAGCAGATGCCTGGCCTCGATCACATGATGACCAATCGAGTACCCGAACGCGGTTCTACGCGCCCGTCCGCCGGTTTCAATTGGACACATCATTCTCATGGTCGATTGCCCAATGCGGCAAACACGCGACAATTCTGCAATCTCGGCTGAGACCAATGGACCGAAGGCCACACAACCGGCGTCCCGTAGCAATGCATCAACACTTCGCAGGCCGTTTGCATCTACCAAACGCATGAGCATCGACGACAACGATTCGTCAGGATGCGGGTCGACACGAAGTGCAAGCGGTGATCGTGACATCGAATCCTCCCAACTCATGGGTCAAGAAACCCAACTCCGATTACCCATATCGAACTCGTGACCGATACAACGTTCGTCACTAACGATAGGCACCTGACTGCATACTCATCAGTGTCGTGATCACCAGTTCCTCTCCATCGGGGCTATCGAGACAGACAACGGGCTTCCTCCATCCAAGTGAAGGGACCTCTTCTTGCAACCACGTACACAACCACCTTTTCGCGTCAAACCCCTCCGGCTCACCTGAGTCATTGACCATTCGCTGCACAAGATTCACCAACCTATCCCAGACCTCATCCGACACGCGCTCGACCATGCATTCCGGTCGACATGCGCCACAACGGCACGTTTTCACGATGTTCACCGTATCGAAATTCAACATCCCACTGCGAACCCGGTGGCGATCTGACCAAAGCCGGATCGCCACCGGCCAATTACGACCTCGCGTCACGCGGCTCGCGACACATTGCGCCCTATCGCGTCGACAAGGGCATGGTGGAGGAACGCGAATTGCGGCTCAGGGAGCTCAGAAAACAAGCGGAAGGAAATGTGCTCAACGCTTCGCGCCGAGTCCACGAGCGACTTCGATCGCGTCGGATATTGTCGTTCCGCATTGACAAGTTCTGCAAAGCCGTCAGGCCAGTCCATCAAGACGCGTCCGATCTTCTGCATTCGCGGGCCAAGTTCATCAATCGCCTTCGACCGCAGCCCCTTGTCCGTCGAACCACTTGTCGCACCACTTACGCGGTACAGAAACGACAGCACGCGCAAGAGTTCTCCCAGATCAAGCGCTGAAAAATCCGGTGGCACGTCCAGCGGACAACGCGGCACATCTCGTTCAAAGCTCATGCGCCAACGCCGATCGATGAGTCGGGCAATCAGCATCTCGCTCGCCTCCGCAGGTTGACACGTTGCCGAGCCAAGATCACTCCCACACTGACAACGCGCCAAACTGGGCCGCATGGGCGACACATCGCGCTTACAGTTTGGGCAGCGATCCAGGAGACGCACGCCGTGAACGGCACAGCCCGTTGCGAACACGTATGCGCTCACGCCAAGCATATGTTTATGCTCCGCGATGCACGCCGGGCATATGCGCTCGTTGGCGCCGACGAGAATCGAATCGGGTTCGACCCAGTGACCGTAAAAGCTGATCTTGATGCGTTTCGTTCCGTTACGGTCAATCGCACCCACGGTCAGCGGTGTCATCGCCCGGACCAACTTCGACGAAAGCCGACAAACACTGGCAAGCGCATCAGCCTCCGAGGCAAAGCGCGGCCGGAATGCCGCCACGCCCGCACGTCGTAGAACCATCCCTGGCCCACTCAGCCCATTGACCTCGGCAACGCGATGCAACAGCGACGAGAGCGACTCTCCGCGATGCGGTGCGACGCTAAGAAGAAGAGGGGTCGTCATTGCACGTCTCCCGCAAAAGGTTCACCGGGTTTGTTGAGAGGGTAACCGTTGAACTTCGCATCGAACGGATTGCGTGCCGGCGGCGCATCCTTCCAGATATGGACGAGAAATGCCGCGGCAAAGTCATTCAGCGAGACGCTTTTCGCCCCACGTTGTTCTGCAATCCGATACGCACCGTTCAACAGTTTGGGTAATCCCCCCGCTTTTAACGCGAGTCAGAAGTAGAGACTATGCCGCGGCCATGAGCCGCTGTTTCGGCGTCACGCCGCCAAGGCCCATGTTAGGGCGCTCGTGATTGTATTGCCACATCCACTCGGTTGCGAAGTGCTGCACGTGCGCGAGGTCGTCCCAGTAGTACTGCGATAGCCATTCATAGCGTACTGTCCGGTTGAATCGCTCCACGTAGGCGTTCTGCTGCGGCTTGCCAGGCTGGATGTAGTTCAATGAAATGCCCTGTCTGGTGGCCCACTGCGTGATCGCATCGCTCAAATACTCTGGACCGTTGTCGCAGCGTAACGCCATCGGTTTTCCCCGCCAGCCGATGATCTGCTCCAGTGACCGAATGACGCGCGCCGAGGGCAACGAGAAGTCGATCTCGATTCCCAATGCTTCTCGGTTGAAGTCGTCGATCACGTTGAACAGCCGGATACTGCGGCCGTCCTTCAACTGATCGTGCATGAAATCCATCGACCATACCGCATTCACCGACGCCGGCACGATCAGCGGCTCCGGCGCCTGCCGTACGAGCCGCTTGCGCGGCTTGATGCGCAGGTTCAACTCCAGTTCTCGATAAATCCGGTACACGCGCTTGTGGTTCCAGCCGAAGCCCTTCACGTTGCGCAGATACAGGAAACACAGCCCGAAGCCCCAGTTGCGATGATTGTCGGTCAGCCGTAGCAGCCAATCGGCAATCTGTTCGTTCTCCGCATTGCGCTGCCGCTCATAGCGGTAGCACGTTTGGCTTATGCCAAATGCCTCGCACGCAAGCCGGATCGACACACCCCGGCTCGCTACTGCTTCTCTGGCCATCTCGCGGCGGGTAGATGGCCTCAGTCTTTTTTTGCTAGCGCCTCCGCGACGATCTCCGCCTTGATCTTCTCTTCGACATACATCTTGCGCAGTCGCGCGTTCTCCGCTTCCAGCTCCTTCATCTTGGCCATCAGCGACACGTCCATCCCGCCGTACTTGCTGCGCCAGTTGTAGAAGGTCGCCGTGCTAACGCCCAACTCCCGACAAATCTCCGGCACCGCCACCCCAGCTTCCGCGCGCTTGAGCGCTTCCATGATCTGGCTATCCGTGAACTTCGACTTCTTCATCGCGTAGAACTCCCTTTGCTGGAAATTCTACTTCTGATCCCGCCTACTGAACGGGGGTATTACCTTTGCACATGTAGTCCACAAGTCCTGATGTCGCGTAATACAACTTCATCGCGACCCGCTTATTTGCGATGTCCATCATCGGCAGAGGCATATCTTTGGCAAGTGCATGCATCACGCCAATGAACCTCTCACCACCCTCCTTAGTGTTGGCATCGAACGAGCGGATCTCCGCCACGCGAGAAAACCGGCGCCGCAACTGCCCATTGACCTGCAGTACGCGGAGCAGCGATGGCAGCCCCGAGAGCACAACAGCGGTGGGGAGCCGGTCCAGCAGCACCTTCAACCAGTTCGCGACCTGTCTCAATGAACGACGATCGCCCTCGACAAAGTGCTGAAACTCGTCGAGCATAATGATCTCGACGCCACAACCATGTACTAGCTTGACAATCTGTTCCGTCAAGCGCGCACTCGATTGACCAGCTTGCGGAATCTCACCCAAGGCAATCAGGATCGCCTCTGCAAGAGACCGGACGGTTGGCACCGCAGGCACGATCACGTAGAGAACCGGTACGTGCCGGCGCAGTACCTCTTCGCGCACCGGGAATTTGGCGCGATAGCATTCGAGCACGGTCGACTTTCCGGCACCAGACTCTCCGATGGTGGCCAGGCAACCGGCTTCGCCGGATTCCCGCAGCCACTGATGAATGTCCTCGATACTCTTGAGCGCAGCAACGAAATCGGGATGTTCGACGATGCTTTTGCGGACATTGAATCGTTTCATGACGATCTCCTACCGTTCGGTACGCTTCATGACTGAAAATTCAGGAACACTATCGAATCTGACGACTATGGGATCCACTTGATCTGACTCGGCGGAATCGTCCACGGCGTTCCCGCCGGCGGTTCCCAACAAAAGTTCCTTGCTCGACTTCCCCTTGATCTGCGCAACCCATTTACGCTTCTTGAGTTTCTGATCAAGTTCCGCCTTGGCAATATCGTCTGCGAGACGGATACGTGCTTTGCGAAGCGAGACGGGGTTGATGTCGATGCTGCTGTCTCGCATGCCGCCGGTGATCTCGTTGTGCATCCATCGCGTTAGATCCTTCGTGTAATCCGGATCCGTACAATCGACGCGAAGGTATTCCTTGCTTCGCGGGTCGTAGACGAAGATATGGCTGGTCTGATCGTTGAAGTACCGCACCCGCACTTTTTCATCGTCGGGAATGCTGTGACGGAGCAACTGCAGTGCACTGGAATTGTATGAAAGGTGCTCAAATGTCACGCCACTGTTTGTAATAGGGCGCATGATGGCGTCCGAAAATGCGATGGATAGCTGACCCGGATCGGCCGGCATATAGGTAGGTGTCAGACGTGCACTTTCCTGCCAAGCCTGGGCTGGCGTCTTGCGCTTCAAGCCGCGATGTGGCGTGTGCTGGTAACACTCCACAATCCAGCGCACGACAAACACCGTCAGCTCCTCGAGCGAAACGCACGCAAGCTTCTCGGACGGGTAGTCTCCACGATCCTTGGTATTCGATCGGGTCGTCCCGGGAATCAAGTGAAAGAGCTGTTCCGCTATCGTGCGCATGAACCGTTCGATGCGGCCTTTGAACCAGGGTGCACGCCTCGGGCAGTACACGAGTGAAATACCCAGATCGTCACAGCCTGCTCGCATGGCGGACCCGTGGAATTCCCACGCGTTGTCGCCGACGACCATCTCAGCCACACCTCGCGCCAGCCATTCAAGGTGTCCCAGACCCAATCGATTCAACAGATCGCACTTGCTGAGCATGGCCATTTGCATTGCCCATCCGACCTCCTCCTGGCCAGGTGAGCGCGCCCCGATATGAAACCCCATCACCATACGAGTGTGCGCGTCAATGATGAGCGTCAGTACGGGACGAACGATGACCATACGGGTGCGCTCACAGACGCACATCAAGTTCACTGGCGTGTGGTCAATTTCCCACCGTTCGTTGAGCCTTTTTGTCTTGAGTCGGCGAAACACTGGCCGATACTGCTTCAGTGCTTCGGCGCGACCCTCCCGGGCCGCAGTAACGAGATAGCTGTTCAGTTTCTCGACATGACGATAAAGCGTTGACCTACTTATCGTTGGCAACGGATTATCTGGATCACGTTCGTTATGAACGTCGATGGCCTCCTCGACACGATCGTACAATCTCGCGACGTTGAGTTTCTGGTCGTTGAGATAGTGCGTATCGATCACATCTTCCACCAGCGTGAGCAGTGGACCATCGAGGATTTCGCGTCGCCCCTTGTTTTCATGTCGCGGCACCACGTCCATGACATCACTCGAATGTAGGTAGCGCTTGCGCCAGCGACAGAAGGTTCGATAGTCCGGCGGCATCGATGCGCCAACCTCGCACGCCACCCGTTTGATGACCTTCTCGACCTCGCGAACGCGTGAGCACTTCGCCGCCTCGACGGCTCTCAGATAGACGAGCCTTGCACGCATTACGACAATATCTTTCTCTTCGAATGTTGAAACATCGCGCCGAGCAACGACGATCGGTGACGCCCCTGTCTCGAGCAGCGATTCGACTCTGACGGACCATTGGCCGTTACCATGCCGTGCCCAGATTTCCGCTTCGTGCAGGCGTATTGGCGAGCCGTACTCGGAGCTGAGTTCGATTCGACCATCGGGCATCGCACTCTGGACACGCCAGACGTACTCGCCCTCGCAGAACTCGACGCCACGTTTAAGCAAAAATTTTTGCATGACGCACCTCCGAAGGAGCGACGTAGATGGCTGCGTCGGAGGTCAGTGGCACATCGAGATCGATGCCTGCGGCGCCATTGGCGATCCAGGTCAACGCGACGTCGCGCGTACGGGCCAGATGCACGAGATTTCGGAAAGTCTTCGGATGCTTCTTTTCAACAAGCCACTGTGCTTCCCGAATCCGTTCGGATGAAATTCGCCCCCGCCACGGCCGCAAGAGCCGCAGCGTCTCGTGACGCGTGCCGGCGATGTAGGTACGTTCATCCCAAATGAAGAGGGCGTATCCATGCTGCGCGAGGACGGCCCTCGCACGCGCCATGCGGGCCTGCACTGAAGGCTTCTGTAAATCCTTTGCGGGCTTGGCTTCGACGAAGACAGTCGAACCGTCGCGACGCACAACCTCGTAGTCGGGCGTGTATCGAAAAACCTGACTGGCCTCACGGAGGACAAATGTTCTATCTTGAGCGCTACGGAAGCGCAGTACCTCCTGGCTGAACTCGAGCAAGAGGGTCGTGGCCTCTTCAGCCAGGGAATACCATGGCGTCGAGCAAGCGTTTTTGACGGATGGCGTGAAACCTCGAAAATTTCCGCCACTGCGGGTATCGTACGAAGGCATGGTGATGTCTCCTGCGCCTCGATGGGCGCGTGGATGAGAGGGCGCCGGCCCGTATGGGCGAGCGCCGACCGCGTGGATGTCACTTCCACGCAACTAGGAGACGAGTTGGGGCTTGACGCGAATGAGGAGGGAGCTATACTGAAATTGCTTAGGCCTCAGCATTGCCCCGCTCATCCGGGTCGAAAGAACCAATCCGTCCTAGATGGGTTGGTTTTTTCTTTTCTGTCAAATAGGCAGTTCTCCTAAATCAATAGGTTGATGGGGAAATGTATTTTCCTCGTGGCGCTACCGATCAAGCCTCGCAACCAATTCGTCCAGCAACGTGACCTGGTCGCCGTTCAAACGCGTCGATGCCCGAACCAAACGATTAATCACCCGCAACGTGTCTGAGTGCAGGTCGTCAGGCAGTCGCAATTTCTTTTGTGAATCCCGGGCCGCCTCGAGCAATGAAGCGACATCGGCTTCGCCCATATCCAGTGCCGCGGCGATGCGCTCGATTTGCTCAGGCGACGGCGGCGGCTTCACTCCGCGCTCAAGCTTCCACACATACTGGATTGCGACCCCGAGTTGCTTGGCCAGATTCGTCTGACTGAGTCCGGCGCGCTTCCGGTAATTCACCAATGCATTCGAGAACGGTGTCATTGCTTCTCAACTTGACGTTTCCTGTCTCTCAATTTATGTCGTGACCCAGCCGGCCGGCAAGGGAATTTTTCTTTTTCTGCGCGACAACACATGCAGAAGAAGTCTCGTATGAATGGAAAAATAGTGGGGCGTGTTATGGAGACGCAGAAAATGAGAAGAAAATAATTTCCCTTTTTGTACAAGTCCCGGCTCTGACGTTTCCCGAGTAGGGTCAATTCGTTCGTAAAATCTCTGGACCGAGTGCGCGCTGAAATCGGCGAAAATTAACCAATAGGTGTTCAAAACGCACACAAATTTTCGACGACGGACGAGCAACGCCTGCCCGCCGACCGGCGACCGTTGTGTGAAAGTTACACTTTTAGGGCAAGTCTGAGCTGGGTAGCAGATCGACAACGGATGGCCAATCTGTAGCCCATATCACTGCATCAAGACGAAGTGATTTGTGCGGCGGCAAGGAGTATTCGCCGCAAGACGGCCCCGCTGAGCACTCTCGCTTGCTTTGGAAATCGTCGATACGATCGACAACATCGTCCCGGGCGATCCGCTCGCACTCTCGAAAAAGCGCGGTGACGATAACCTCCGACTTCGAACGACCATAGAGCGACATCCACCTTCAAAGGGTCAGACGCGCTCGGACCAAGGGGCGCAAGCGATGAACTGGTTGGCAGACTTCGTTACGCCAGCCCTCGAATCAGCCGGGGATTCGGTAGCTCCGGAAACACCATGAGTGCTCGGCTATGACGAGACGGTAGGCCAGTCGGCTCGCGTTCGATCAAGATCGCGCGCAATCCGTATTCAATCGGGCCGCGATAATCGTTGGGCAGACTATCTCCCACCCACAGTACAGTATTGTGGATGCCGATCACGACATCGCCGCCCAGTTGGGCGATCACCCACCCGTAAAAAGAAGGTGCTGGTTTTGTGTAGCCGATCTCGAATGACCAGGCATATGCGTCGAGCGGAAACGGCAACAGTCTCAGCAGCGGCTCGGCGTAGGGCATCGCAAGGTTTGATGCCACCGCGATCTTGATACCCCGTTCTTTCCATCCGTGTAGTACGTCAACAACTTCTGGGTATAACTCAATGCTCGCCAGTTCAACGGCAAGGTCTGCTTCGAGCGAAGCGATTAGCGCGTCATCGTGAACACCTAGATGCTGTCCAGCGTCGCGCAGCGTCAGTGGCCTGGTCATTATCAGTTTGCGAGCCGCCGAGCGGTCGTCGCAACAACGCAGCAGCTTTCCATAGGGGTGTCGACGATCCCGGATCCGGCAAAGTGTTCCGAAGGCATCGAAAACCACAAACTTGATCCCTTCTGGATCCTGCAAAGAAAGATCCGACGGCGTCTCACTGAGTCGGTTGGTTACCCAATTGGTCATTTCGCGCCATACCTCTTACGTTGCTGCGAAGTCACGCGGGCCTTCACAGGGACGATCGTTCGACACCTCATTTCCACGACGGTCTTGTTGTTCGACTACACCGGAGGTTTCGATGGGGTCACTCACGATAACGACGTTACAACGGCCGACGTTCCGACGTCCCGAAGGTCCCGATGTCCCGATGTCCCGATGTCCCGATGTCCCGATGTCCCGATGTCCCGATGTCCCGATGTCCCGATGTTCCCGATGTTCCCGATGTTCCCGATGTTCCCGATGTTCCCGATGTTCCCGATGTTCCCGATGTTCCCGATGCTCCCGATGTTCCCGATGTTCCCGATGTTCCCGATGTTCCCGATGCTCCCGATGTTCCCGATGTTCCCGATGCTCCCGATGCTCCCGATGTTCCCGATGTTCCCGATGTCCTTGGATGGTAAGCGCTCATTGGAGGCCGTTGTTCAGGCCCAATCGCTCGTCGTCAGTCGAGTCATGTGAGACTGCGGTTCCGAGGCAATCAGCACCATGGCAATCGCCAGGGACTGCATCCCTCTTCATTTTCAACTTGTTCGCGAAGCCCTACATCGCAGTCACCGTTCACGCCTCCTCACTCTTCCGTGGACCGTTGGAGAATGACTTTCCAGGCGCGTTCGCGCGGATGAGCCTAAACCGTGAACGGGCGGTAAGCGCCTCCAACGCGGCAATAACGATACAGCGAGCTTGATCAAACATTGCGCCAAAAGCCCATGCCGGCAAATATTCGCTATCACTTTCCGCGAGTCGTGGCTGGTCGCGGCTTTTACGCAAGGGATGGCAGTCAATTATTCAAAGACAACTTATTGAGACTGCGGACATCTTTTCTGAGAGACAACAACCAGCCCATCGGCCGACGACAACAACCACCCCTCCGTACCGGCAATCGTCAATCCAACTGTACCGGTACTGTACATAAACCCGTCGCTACACTGACTCCATCCCAGCCTCGAACACGAATGGAGAACTTCGCGATGGAATTCCTCACCCTCAGCGCATTGCCGGCCGGCATGCTGTTCGCGCTCGTCACGTCGATCACGCCAGGCCCGAACAACACGATGCTGCTCGCGTCCGGCGTCAACTTCGGTTTCCGCCGCACGATGCCGCACCTGTTCGGCATCAGCAGCGGCGTTGCGATCCTGATGCTCTGCGTCGGCTTCGGCCTCGGCGAAGCGTTCCGCCGCGTGCCGTTCCTGTATACGATTCTCGAAGTCGCGAGCGTCGCCTATCTGCTGTATCTCGCATGGCGAATCGGCACGTCCGGGGAGGTAAAGGCGCACGGCGCGAAGCCGCGGCCGATGACGTTCGTCGAAGCCGCCGCGTTCCAGTGGGTGAACCCGAAAGCGTGGATGATGGTGCTGACCGCCGCGACGACGATCCGCCTGTCCGCCGACTACGGCATGAACGCCGCGTGGATGGCCGTCGTGTTCGTCATGATCGGCTTTCCGTGCATCAGCCTGTGGGCCGCCTTCGGCCAGGGCCTGCGCCGCTTCCTGTCGAACCGCCGCGCGCTGCGCATCTTCAACGTCACGATGGCCGCGCTGCTGGTCCTGTCGCTGTATCCGCTCGTCATCCACTTGCTACCGCAGTAAGCACTCACAAGTGCGCCCGTTGAGCTTCGTGCGGCGCAGGCGTACCCTTCGCGTACGGGCGCGTGCAGCCGCTTAGGCGGCTGCACCGCTGCTCTGCACGGAGGTTGTCGATGAAGCCACTGCTGAAGGCCGGCGAGCATATCGAAGGCATGCACTGGGTCGCCGAATATCGCCCGCTCACGCACGACATCCGCGTGCTGCGCGAAAACGTCGAAGTGGGCACGTACTGCGCGCCGCCGACACTGTTCGGCGACGAAGCCGAAATAGGCGCCGCCAGCCACATCGATCATCGCAGCCAGGAGGCGGCGCTGCGCGCGTATCTGCGAAATTTCGTCAAGGAACACGACGCCGAGGAATAGCGGCGCACCGGCCGCAATAGCGACGGGCCGCCGAAGCGGCCCGAACCGTCGTCGGCCGTCGCTCACCGCGCCGGCCCGCGCCGCACCAACGAACCCGGTGCGTCGCCCGCCGCCCTCACGGTCAATGCCCGAGCGACTCGACCTTCCCGGCCGGTTGCGCGACGCCGTGCGGCCGCGCCATCTGCTTGATGAGCAGCGCGACGCATGCGAGCAGGCCGGCCACCGCGATCGTCGCGAACACCGACGCGAACGAGAAATGCCGGCGCGTCAGTTCCGCGACGAGGAACGACCCGGCAATCCCGCCGAAGCGTCCCACGCCCAGCATCCATGCGACGCCCGTGCCGCGCCCTTCGGTCGGGTAGAACGCGGCGGCAAGCGCCGGCATCGACGACTGCGCGGTGTTCATCAGCACGCCCGCGACGAACACGACCAGCACCAGCAGCCCCACATTGCCGGCGGCCTGTCCGATCGCGTACACGCTGATCGCGGTCAGCGCGTAGCAGACGGCGATCACGCGGTTCGCGTTGAAGCGGTCCATCAGCACGCCGCACAGCACCGCGCCGACGCCGCCGAGCGGGAACAGCGCGGAAATCAGCGTCGCGCTCTTCGGCGCGAGGCCGGCATCCTTCAGCAGAATCGGCATCCAGTTGATCGACGCGTAGAAGATGACGAGCCCCATGAAGTACGCAACCCACAGCATCACCGAGCCGACGAGGTACGCGCGCGACATCACGACGCCGAGCCCCTTGCCGCCCGTCTGCGGCGCCGTTTCGGTCAGCGCGAACGAGCCGGCATTCAGCGCATCGCGCGAGATGCGCGCGAGCGTCGCGCGAATGCGCTCGACGCTGCGGCCGTGCGCGACCATGAAGCGCACCGACTCGGGCATCTTCAGCAGCAACAGCACGCCGAGCAGCAACGGCGTCACGCCGCCGAGCAGCAGCACGCTGCGCCAGCCGAAATGCGGAATCATCCACGCCGCGAGAAAACCGCCGAACGCGGCGCCGAGCGGAAAACCGCAGAACATCAGATTGATCACGGTTGCGCGGCGCTTGTCCGGGCAGAACTCACCCATCATCGTGACGGCGTTCGGCATCGCGGCGCCGAGGCCGACGCCGGTGATGAACCGCAGCACCGTCAGGTGCCCGATGGTGGTCGAGAAGGCGGAAGCGAAGCACGCGACGCCGAACAGGAACACCGAACCAAGCAGCAGCGAACGCCGCCCGAGGCGGTCGGACAGCGGACCGGACACGAGCGCGCCGCACGCGAGGCCGAACAGCGCGGCGCTCAGCACCGGCGCGAGATCGGGCTTGCTGAGGTTCCATTCGCCGAGCAGCGACGGCGCAATGAAGCCGATCGCGGCCGTATCGAAGCCGTCGAGCAGCACGATCACGAAACACATGAGGAACACGAGCCACTGAAAACCACCGAACGGCTGCTCGTTGATGAAGGTCTGAACATCGACCACGGGGGTGCGATTCATCGCTAGTCTCCTTGTCGGCCGACGCTGCGCTTCGGCGCTCGCTTCGGTCCGCTCCTGCATTGATATGGATGCAACCCGCGCGGCCTCCCGACCGCGCCTTTCCTTCGCTCACGCACCGGTACGCTGCCGGCGCGTTCATTGCTCGTCGTGCTTATCGTACTTGTTGTGCTCGTCACGCTGCGCCGGCCTCGGCGCGGCGCGCGAGCGAAGCGGTGCCGGCGCGCGCGCCGGCACCGCCTATGCGGCGGCGTCCTGCTCCTTGAAGATCTTGTCGGCGAGATGAAACGCCGAGTTCGCGGCCGGCACGCCGCAGTAGATCGCGGTCTGCAGCAGCACTTCCTTGATTTCGTCGCGCGTCACGCCGTTGTTGCGCGCCGCGCGCAGGTGCAGCGCAAGCTCCTCGCCGCGGTTCAGCGCGACCATCATCGCGATGGTCAGCAGGCTGCGCGTATGGCGCGGCAGGCCGTCGCGCGTCCAGATCTCGCCCCACGCGTAGCGCGTGATCAGGTTCTGGAATTCCTCGGTCACTTCGGTGCGGTTTTCGAGCGAGCGATCGACGTGCGCGTCGCCGAGCACCGCGCGACGCACCTTCATCCCCGCTTCGTAGCGTTGCTGGTCGTCCATCGTCGGCGCCTCACGCGGTCAGGAAGTCGAGCAGCGCGCGGTTGAAACCGTCGGCGCACTCGATGTTGGAAATGTGCGCGCCGTCGAATTCGACGTGACGCGCGCCGGGAATCGCGGCGGCCAGCGCACGGCCCTGGTCGGGCGGCGTCGACATGTCCTTCGCGCCGGTCACGACGAGCACCGGCAGCGCAATGCCCTTCACTTCGTCGCGCAGGTCGGCTGCATTCAGCGCGTCGCAGTTCGCCGCATAGCCGTCCTTGTCGGTATGCACGAAGGTGTCGCGGATCGCGTCGAACAGGCGCGGCTCGCGTTCGACGAACGCGTCGGTGAACCAGCGCGGCAGCACCGCATCGGCGAGCGCGGCCATCCCTTCGGCGCGCGCCTTCTGCGCACGCGGCGCCCACACTTCCGGCGAACCGATCTTTGCGGACGTGTTGGCGAGCACGGCGCGCACGATACGCGCCGGAAAGCGCGCGGCGAGCGCGGCGCCGGTCAAGCCGCCCATCGAGATCCCGCAGAAACAGGCGCGCTCGACGCCGACATGGTCGAGCAGACCAATCACATCGCCTGCGAGCTGATCGATCGTGTACGAGCCGGCCGGCGCTTCGGAATGGCCGTGGCCGCGCGTGTCGTAGCGCAGCACGTTGAAGTGCTGCGTGAGCGGGCGAATCTGCGGCGCCCACATCTGCAGATCCGCGCCGAGCGAGTTCGAGAAGACGAGCCACGGCGCGTCGGCGCGCGCGGCACGGTCGATCCGGTAATGCAGTTTCACGCCGTTGACAGTGGCGAAAGGCATCTCTTGGTTCTCCTGGTTATTGCGCGCCCGCGTGCAGCGCGAGCACGGCGTCGACGTAGGCGTGCGCCTCGCCGACGTAATGAGCGGGATCGAGCAGCTGCGCGAGCGCGTCGCGCGACAGGTGGGCGGATACGGCCGGATCCGCCGCGAGCACGTCGAACAGCGTCGCGCCGGTGCGCACGGCCTGCTTCGACGCATGCTCGACGACATGGTGCGCATCGAGCCGGCCGATCCGGTCGCCGAGCGCGAGCATCACGGCTTCGCCGAGGATCAGCCCGTGCGTGAAGTCGAGGTTCGCGGCGAGGCGCTCGGTGTTGACGTCGAGGCCCGCGGCGATCTGCGCGATCTGCGCGAGCGCGCCGCCGGTCAGGCGCGCGAGGTCGGGCAGCGCGTCCCATTCGGCCTGCCAGCCGCCGAGCGCGCGCTCATGCTCCTGCACCATCGCCGCGAACACGGTCGCCACGAGGTTCGGCGCGCGCGTCGCGGCGGTGAGCACCGCCGCGCAGCCGACCGGGTTGCGCTTGTGCGGCATCGTCGACGAGCCGCCTTTGCCGGCCGCGGCCGGTTCGCCGAGCTCGCCCACTTCGGTCTGCATCTGCAGCGACACGTCGCGCGCGATCTTGCCGAGCGTGCCGACGAGCATCCCGAAACACGACGCGGCTTCCGCGATGCGATCGCGCTGCGTATGCCACGGCACGGCCGGCAGCGCGAGCTTCAAATCGGCCGCGAGCGCGGCGCTCACGCCGGCCGCGTGTTCCCGCAGGCTCGCGAGCGTGCCGGCCGCCCCGCCGAACTGCAGCACCAGCGCACGTTCGCGCAATTCGGCGAAGCGCGTGCGATGACGCAGCAGCGCATCGAGCCATTGCGCGAACTTGAGGCCGAGCGTGATGGGGAGCGCCTGCTGCAGCCATGTGCGGCCGATCATCGGCGTCGCGCGATGCGCGCGAGCGAGCGTCGCGAGCGACGCGCACGCTTCGTCGAGCAGCGGCTCGAGCACGTCGAGCGTGTCGCGCAGCTGCAGCACGGTCGCGGTGTCGATGATGTCCTGGCTGGTCGCGCCCCAGTGCACGAACTTGGCGGCTTCCGGGTCGTCGGCCTTCACCAGCGCGGTGAGCTGCTTGACGAGCGGAATCGCCAGATTGCCGCCGAGCGCGGCGCCCTGTGCGAGCGCGTCGCCGTCGAGCCGGCCGGCGTCGCAGGCGCGTTCGATCGGCGCGACCGCCGCCGCGGGAATCACCTGCTGCGCGGCGAGCGCACGGGCGAGCGCCGCCTCGACGTCGAGCATCCGCTGGATCGTCGCACGCGGCGACCAGATCCGGTTGAGCGGCTCGGTGCCGCAGATGAGGGAAGTGAGGCGGGCGCTGTCTTCGAGCATGGCGTCAGAGTGGAAAAACGGCGTGCGGCTATTGTCTACCGAAGCGGGCCGGCGTGCGATCGAACGCGCACGCCGGCCCGCTTGCCGTTCAGGCCGCCGCCTTGCGCGTCGCGTCGATCAGCGGCACGCCGGTCAGCTTGCGCAGTTCGTCGAACGACAGGTCGGTGAAGATCTCGCTCACCGCGAGACCGTCGGCCGTCACGTCGAGCACCGCAAGATCCGTATAGATGCGGCTCACGCACTGCACGCCCGTCACCGGATACGAGCACTGCGCGACGATCTTGCTCTCGCCCTGCTTCGTCAGGTGCTCCATCATCACGAACACCTGCTTCGCGCCGATCGCGAGATCCATCGCGCCGCCGACGGCCGGAATCGCGTCGGGCGCGCCGGTATGCCAGTTCGCGAGGTCGCCGTCCGCCGACACCTGGAACGCGCCGAGCACGCAGTAGTCGAGATGGCCGCCGCGCATCATCGCGAACGAATCCGCGTGGTGGAAATACGCGCCGCCGGTGAGCAGCGTCACGTGCTGCTTGCCGGCGTTGATCAGTTCGTCGTCCTCGGCGCCGGGCGCGGGCGCCGGGCCCATCCCGAGCAGGCCGTTCTCGCTGTGCAGGAAGATCTCCTTGCTCGGATCGAGGTGGTTCGCCACCAGCGTCGGCACGCCGATGCCGAGGTTCACGTACGCGCCTTCGGGGATGTCCTGGGCGACGCGCTTGGCCATTTCATCGCGGGTCAGTCGTTTCATTTCGGTTCTCCTGTCGACCGGCGCGGGCGCTGCCGCGCGAACGCCGGTCCCATACGAGGTTCGGGCCGTCAGGCGGCTTGCGAGGCGCGTTCGGCAGCCAGCTCGGCCGCATGCGCGGCCTGCGGCACTTCGACGACGCGCTGCACGAAAATGCCCGGCGTCACGATGTGTTCCGGGTTCAGCGCGCCGAGCGGCACGACTTCCGACACCTGTACGATCGCGACCTTCGCCGCGCTGGCCATGATCGGCCCGAAGTTGCGCGCCGTCTTGCGATAGACGAGATTGCCCCAGCGGTCGCCCTTGTACGCCTTCACCAGCGCGAAGTCCGCATGGATCGGCGTTTCGAACACGTACGACTTGCCGTCGATCACGCGCGTTTCCTTGCCTTCGGCGAGCTTCGTGCCGAAACCCGTCGGCGTGAAGAAGCCGCCGATGCCGGCGCCGGCCGCGCGGATCCGCTCGGCGAGGTTGCCCTGCGGCACGAGCTCCAGCTCGATCTCGCCCGCACGGTACAGCCCATCGAACACCTGCGAATCGCTCTGGCGCGGAAACGAGCAGATGATCTTGCGAACGCGCTTGGCTTTCAGCAGCGCCGCCAGCCCCGTCTCGCCGTTGCCCGCGTTGTTGTTGACGATCGTCAGGCCGCGCGCGCCCTGCTCGATCAGCGCGTCGATCAGCTCGGACGGCATGCCCGCCGTACCGAAGCCGCCGATCATGATGGTCGCGCCGTCGTGAACGTCCGCCACCGCCGCTTGAAGCGATTCGAAAATCTTGTTGACCATGTCTCTTCCTGATACGAACCCGCGGCACGATGCGCGGCCTGTCGAAGTGACACGCGGAGCGCGTGCCGCGCCGCAGGCCGTCGTCGACCCTCGGCTTTTGTTCGACTATCGAACCTTGATTCGATTAGCGAACGATTGCCGATCATAGAGTCGCGCACAGCGCGTTGTCAAGGCGGGTTGCATCGGAGGCGAGCTGGTCGTCGAACGGCAGGCCGACGTAGTTTTCGGCGAGCGACTGCGCGGCGGCCCGCGAGCGCGTCACGTACTTCAGCTCGGCGAACTTCAGGCGATTGACGAACGGCGAATCGTCGGGCGACGAATGCAGCATGTTCGTCATGAAGTAGGAGAAATGCTCGGCGCGCCAGATGCGTTCGAGGCAGGTCGCCGAGTAGCGCTCGAGCGGCGCGGCGTCGCCATCGCGGTAGCGCGCGCCGAGCGCGCGGGACAGCACGCGCACGTCGGCGACCGCGAGGTTCATCCCCTTGGCGCCGGTCGGCGGCACGATGTGCGCGGCGTCGCCGGCGAGGAACAGCCGGCCGTGCTGCATGGTCTCCGACACGAAGCTGCGCATCGGCGTCACGCTCTTCTGCGTGATCGGGCCTTCGGTCGGCGTCCAGCCGGTGTCGTTCGAGAAACGCGTGTGCAGTTCGTCCCAGATGCGCGCGTCGGACCATTCGGCGAGGTCTTCGTTGGGCCGGCATTGCAGATAGAGGCGCGTGACCGTCGGCGAGCGCATCGAGAACAGCGCGAAGCCGTTGTCGTGATGCGCGTACACGAGCTCGTCGAGCGACGGCGCCGCATCCGCGAGGATGCCGAGCCACGCGAACGGATAGACGCGTTCGAACGTGTTCAGCTTCTCGGCGGGGACCGTCTGCCGCGCGATGCCGTGAAAGCCGTCGCAGCCGGCGATGTAGTCGCAGTCGATGCGCTCGGCGCGGCCGTCCGCGTGGGTGAACGTGACGAACGGACGGTCGCTCTCCACGTCGTGCAGCGCCACGTCCGAGACGTCGAAGTGCATCTGATGGCCGTGCGTATCGCCGACCGCGATCAGGTCGCGCACGACCTCGTGCTGGCTGTAGACGGTGATCGCGCGGCCGCCGGTCAGCCCGCTCAGGTCGATCCGGTGACGCTGGCCGGAGAACAGAAGCTCGATGCCGTGATGTTCGAGCCCCTCGCGCCGCATCCGGTCGCCGAGGCCGGCTTCGTTCAGCGTGTCGACCGTTCCCTGCTCGAGCACGCCGGCGCGAATGCGGTTCTCGCAGTATTCCCGCGAGCGGGCTTCGACGAGGATGGAATCGACGCCTTGCAGGCGCAGCAGATGGGAAAGCAAAAGGCCGGAAGGACCGGCGCCGATGATGGCGACCTGGGTGCGCATTGTTCGTCTCCTGAACATTAATTCGAATCGTGGAACACATTTCAGCGCTTTCCCGACTATCCGGCAACGCGATTCAGCGGATATGTTCTATTCATTTTCAAGATATTGGCCCGGCGATGGACGCGCTCGATCTGAACCTGATTCCCTATCTCGTCGCGCTCGACGACACGCGCAACGTGAGCCGCGCCGGCGACCTGCTCGGCGTGAGCCAGCCGCGCGTGAGCACGGCGCTCGGCCGGCTGCGCGCCTACTTCGGCGATCCGCTGTTCGTGCGCACGTCGCGCGGGATGGAGCCGACGCCGCGCGCGCTGGCATTGCTGCCGGCCGCGCGCGACGCGCTCGCGCAGATCGAGCGCGGCCTGGTCGCGCCGCACGACTTCGATCCGGCAGCGAGCATGCATACGTTCTCGATCGCGCTGTCGGACGTCGGCGAGATCGTGTTCCTGCCGAAGCTGCTGCAGGCCTTCGCGAGCCTGGCGCCGCACGCGAACCTGCGTTCGGTATCGCTGTCGCACGACGAAGTGGGCCGCGGGCTCGAAGCCGGCTCGATCGATCTGGCGGTCGGCTATTTCCCCGATCTCGACGGCAACAACTTCTTCCAGCAGCGGCTGTTCACGCACCGGTTCGTCTGCCTGATGCGGCGCGGCCATCCGCTCGAACACGCGCGCCCGCTGACGATCGAGCAGTTCCTCGGCTGCGGACATGCGGTGGTGCGCGCCGAAGGCCGCAGCCAGGAAGTGCTCGAGAAACACCTCGCGAAGCAGCGCATGCAGCGCCGCGCGGTGCTCGAGACGCCGCACTTCATGAGCCTGCCGTTCATCCTGAGCCGCACCGACCTGATCGCGACCGTGCCGCATGCGATCGGCTACGCGTATGCGGCCGAGCACGCGTTCATCGTGCCGGTCGAGCCGCCGCTGCCGCTGCCGCGCTTCGACCTGAAGCAGCACTGGCATCGCAAGTTCCACAACGATCCGCGCACCGCGTGGCTGCGCGGCGTCGTCGCGTCGCTGTTCAACGACGAGCAGGACGAATGGCCGAAGTAGCGGACGCCCACGGCAGGCGGTACGCACGTACGCACGGGCGGCCAAAGCATGAAACAATGTCCGGATATCCGCGCCGCCGCTGGCGGCCGCATTCGATGGAGCGATCAGAAGATGGGTAAGAAAACCACGCGGCCCGAACCGGCCGCCTCCCGGCCGACCCGGGAAGAAGCCGAGGATGCCGTTCGCGTGCTGCTGCGCTGGGCCGGCGACGATCCGGCCCGCGAAGGCCTGCTCGACACCCCGGCGCGGGTCGTGCGCGCATACGAGCAGTTCTTCGCCGGCTATGCGCTGGAGCCGCGCGACATCCTCGCGCGCACCTTCAGCGAAGTCGACGGCTACGACGAAATGATCGTGCTGAAGGACATCCGCTTCGAGAGCTACTGCGAGCATCACATGGTGCCGATCATCGGCCGTGCGCACGTGGCCTATCTGCCGAACCATCGCGTCGTCGGCATCTCGAAGCTCGCGCGCCTCGTCGATGCCTTCGCCAAGCGCCTGCAGATCCAGGAAAAGATGACCGTGCAGATCGCCGATACGCTGTTCGACGTGCTGCAGCCGAAGGGCGTCGGCGTGATCCTCGAAGCCGCGCACCAGTGCATCTCGACGCGCGGCGTGCACAAGCCCGGCGTGGAAATGGTCACGTCGCGCATGCTCGGCACGTTCCGCACCGATCCGTCGACGCGGCGCGAATTCCTGTCGATCGTCGCGAACCCTTCTTCAGTCAACCTCACCAACACGTAATGCAGCCCCGGAAGCAAGCGGCAAACACGCCCGTCGTGCTCGTGACCGGCGCCGCGCGCCGGGCCGGGCGCGCATTCGCCGAGTATTTCGCCGATCACGGCTACCGCACCGCGATCCACTACGATCGCTCGGCCGACGCCGCCCATACGGCTGCCCGCGCGATCGCCGAACGCGGGCACGATTCAGTCGCGCTGCAGGCCGACCTGTCGGATGCCGCGCAGATCAGCGCGCTGATCGATCAGGTGTATGCGCGCTTCGGCCGCCTCGACGTGCTGGTCAACAATGCGTCGGTGTTCTGGCAGGACCATTTTCCGAGCTTCGAACTCGCGGCGTTCGATCAGGCGTGGGCCGTGAACTGCCGCGCGCCGATCCTCCTCACGCGTGCGTTCTACGAGCGGGCGCGCGCGGCCGGCGCGCAGGGCGTCGTGGTCAACGTGGTCGATCAGAAGATCAAGGAGAACTTCCACCGCGACCACTTCAGCTACACGGTCGCGAAGGCGGCGCTCGGCAACCTCACGCAGATGCTCGCGCTTTCGTCGGCGCCGGTGCTGCGCGTGAACGCGGTGTTCCCGGGGCTGATGCTGCCGAGCGACGATCAAACGCAGGCCGACTTCGAACACGCGAGCCGCGCGTCGACACCGCTCGCGCGCATCGCCGGCCCCGACGACGTGGCGAGCGCGATCCTGCTGCTCACCGGCAGCGCCTACAACGGCGTGGATTTCGTCGTCGATGCGGGGCAGAACCTGATCCGCGTCGATCAGGACGTGCTGTACAAGCATCGATCGCCGGCCGGCAAGCATTGACGCCGGATGAGCGGCGGCGCAGCGCGCTGCCTGCAGCCGCTGGCAGCCGGTATCCAATATCCGGTATCCGGGATGAAACGCATGTCGCCTCGCTGACCGCGAGGCCGGTCGTCGGCCGCCGCGCCGGCCGCTGCGTCGGATGTCGCGCGACCGCGCGCGGCCCCGCTCGCCCGCCGCGTTACGGCTTCTCGGCGCTGCCGCCCTCGCGGACCTTGCCCTGCGCGACGCTCGTGCCGGGCGGCACGCTGTGCGTGAGCCACACGTTGCCGCCGATCACCGAGCCGCGCCCGATCGTCACGCGGCCGAGAATGGTCGCGCCCGCATAGATCACCACGTCGTCCTCGACGATCGGATGGCGTGCGTTGCCCTTCACCAGCGCGCCGTCGCCGTCGGCCGGGAAGCTCTTCGCGCCGAGCGTGACGGCCTGGTACACGCGCACGCGCTCGCCGATGATCGCGGTTTCGCCGATCACGACGCCGGTGCCGTGGTCGATGAAGAAGCTCGGACCGATCTGCGCGCCGGGGTGGATGTCGATGCCGGTGGCCGAATGCGCGATCTCGTTGATGAAGCGCGCGAGCAGCGGCACGCCGAGCTGGTGCAGCGCATGGGCGAGCCGGTGGTGCATCATCGCGAGCACGCCGGGATAGCAGAGCAGGATCTCGGTGATGTGCTGCGCGGCCGGATCGCCCGCGTACGCCGCCTGGATGTCGCTCACCAGCAGCGCGCGAATCGACGGCAGCTGCCGCCCGAACTCGCGTGCGATCTCGAACGCGCGTTCGTCGAGTGCCGCGAACGGCGTGTCCGCGTGCTCGGGCAGGAACGGCAGCGCACGGCGAATTTGTTCGGAGAGGATCCGCAGCGTGCTCTCGAGCGTATGACCCACGTAATAGTCGACGCTTTCGTCGGTGAGATCCGGCGCGCCGTAATGCGTCGGAAACATCGACGCGCGCAGGCCGGTCACGATCTTGCAGATCGCGTCGCGCGACGGCAGTTCACGGATGCCGCGCGGATGGCGGGTGCGATGCAGTTCCTCGCGCGATTCGCGCAAGCCGGCAACGATTTCTTCGAGGCCCCACTGACGGGCGGGTGATGTCGACATATGCCAATGCAGGCGGCCGCGCATCGGCGCGGCCGCTCATGAAGTAACGGGTTCCGCAAGATTACCGCGTTTTCGATCGGCGGCGGCACGCCAGGGTATCGGCCGGATGGCCGACGCGATTGCCGCCCTGCGACGTCAGATCGTGATGCTGCTCGCGTCGATCCAGCGCACGGCCCAGTCGCGCGCGTGCGCGATCGCGTCGCCTTCGTCGTTGAACTGGAGCTCGGTCGGAAAGAAACGGTTCGCGACGAGCTCCCCGTCGCTCGATCGGGAGATCACGACGTAGGGCTTGAATGAACCGTCGCTCGCGCGCGCGGGCGCGCAGTTCAACAAATAACCGCGGTGCGTGAAGGCAGTAGTCGCTTGCATGAATCCGCCACCTCTAGTCCCTTGTTTGTTGTTCGCTGCCCGTCGTTAAGGGTGTTGCGGCGCCCCGGTGCGGGCAGAGGCGGCGAGACTGCGTCCCCTGTCGCCGCTTCGCAGGAAAGGAATCATACTCTGTAGGAAACGCGGGTTCTAGCTGAAATAAATCAGGACAAATCAGCGCACGCCGCACGACTGTGGCGACCGCCCGCCCACCGTTTTCCCGTCGTGTCCGGAACGGGATTTGCTTCGATTCGACACACTTCGCCGCGAGGAAAGCGTCGGCGCGAGCGCCCTTCCCGCACCGTCCGGCATCGAATTCAACGACGTCGACACGCCCGGCGGCGCCATCGGCAAGCCCCTCGCGTTTCAATCGAACGTTCGAAACGCTGCCTGTCGCCGCACCCGCCACACACGCCCATCCAGCGCCGTGCCGACACATCCGGCAATATCGGCATCGTCCGTGAAGGACACCCCGCGCGCGCCGGTTTCGATGCACCGGAATTGATCGACGTCATATCCGCGCGAGATTATTGCGATTCAATGAACGCTGCGTACTCATGGGCGCGCGCCGCCCGGCACGACGCTGCAGAATCACGGCCGTTGGTTTACGCTGCCCCGCAGCCGTGCACGGTCGGCTCGGCCATCCGGCCGGCTTTCGTCGTTCAACCCGCCACTCGGAGACACCATGTACAAGCGCATCCTCGTTGCCATCGACGGCAGCGACACGTCCCGCCACGCATTCGACGCAGCCCTCGCGCTCGCGAAGGAACACGGCGCCGAACTGCAACCGTTCTACGTCGTCGAAAACGCCGCGATCTATTACAACGTGCCGGGCTACGATCCGTCCGTGCTGCGCGACCAGTTGCTCGCCCAGGGCAACTCGCTCGCGGCGGAGTTCTCGAAGCAGATGGAGGCGGCCGGCGTGAAGGGCGTCACGCGGATCAACGAGGCATCGTCGCTGAACGACGTGTCGGCGCTGATCCTCGACGGTGCGAAGGCGTTCGGCGCCGATTTGCTGGTGCTCGGCACGCACGGGCGCCGCGGGTTCCGCCGGCTGGTGCTCGGCAGCATTGCCGAACAGTGCGTGCGCCATGCGACGCTGCCCGTGCTGCTGATCCCGGCCGCCGCGCACGCGGACGAACAGCACAGCTGAACGATGTGCGCCCACCGCGTGCGACGTCCGTGGCAGGTGCGCGCCATCGCGACGTTTTGTCACCCGACAGCCCGAGCTTGCGGTGGGACAATGATTTCATCAATTCAATGCCGGAGTAAACGATCATGTTGACGCCCGTCGCCACGCGTCCCGCCGCCACGTCTGCTGCGGCCAACTGGGCTCCCCGTCAGGCACCGCACTGCTCGTCGTGCGCGATGCGGCACCTGTGCATGCCGCAGGGCCTGGCGCCCGAAGTGCTCAGCCGTCTCGAGTCGGTGATCTGCGCATCCCGTCCGGTCAAGCGCGGCGAAGCGCTGTTCCGCGAGGGCGACAACTTCGACAACCTGTTCGCCGTGCGCTCCGGTTCGCTGAAAACCGTCGCCACGCGCCACGACGGCCGCGAGCAGGTCACCGGCCTGCATCTGGCCGGCGAAGCGCTCGGCCTCGACGGCATCTGCGACGACACGCATCCGCGCACCGCGGTCGCGCTGGAAGACAGCTCCGTCTGCGTGATTCCGTACAGCGCGCTGAAGTCGCTGTGCTCGGAAGCGGGTTCGGTGCAGTTGCGCATGCACAAGCTGATGAGCGAGCAGATCGTGCGCGAAACGACGCAGACGATGCTGCTCGGTTCGCTGAACGCCGAGGAGCGCGTCGCCGCGTTCCTGCTCGACGTGTCGTCGCGCTACCTGAAGCGCGGCTACTCGCCGTCGGAGTTCAACCTGCGGATGACGCGCGAAGACATCGGCAGCTACCTCGGCATGACGCTCGAAACGGTCAGCCGCACGCTGTCGAAATTCCAGAAGCGCGGCCTGATCGAAATGCGCGGTCGCCTCGTGCAAATCGTCGACTTCGACGGCCTGCATCACGTCTGATCTCGCGGCGGCGCACGACACGCGCGCCGCCCGCAGCCTTGCCGCGCCGCTCAGTCGAGAAACAGAGCGGCGCGCGCCTTCAGCGCCGCACTGAAATCGTCGAGCCAGCCGATCGACAGGCGCCAGCTCTGCCAGTACAGCTCGATATCGACGGTCCGTCCGCGTGACATGTCGACCAGTTCGCCGCCGGCGAGCTGGCGATCGACCATCCGGTCCGGGCACATACCCCATCCCAGCCCCGTTTCGCATGCGCGCAGATAGCCCGCGACGTGCGGTATCCAGTGTTGCGGCGGATCGAGATCCGCGCGCGTCACGCGCCGGATGAAACGCGCCTGCAGCCCATCCTTCGGATTGAACATCACGCACGGCGCGCGACGCAGCGCATCGCGCGTGATGCCCGCGCCGAAGTAGCGATCGTGGAACGCCGGCGAGCATACCGCGCGATAACGGATGCGCCCGAGCCGGATCGACCTGCATCCCTGGATCGGTTCGGCCTGCGCCGTCACCGCACCCTGCACGCTGCCGTCGCGAATGCGTGCGGCCGTGTAGTCCTGGTCGTCGATCACCAGATCGAGCAGCGTCTCGCGCTCGGTGCAGAACGGCCCGACCGCATCGATGAACCACGTCGCGACGCTGTCGTCGTTGACGGCCACGCGCAACGTCGGCCATGCGCCGGCAATCTGGCCCGGCAACGCCGGCATCCGGCCGCCCAGCTCGGCTTCGAGCAGTTGCACGCGCTCGGTGTGCCGGCACAGCAGCGCGCCGGACGTCGTCGCGACGCACGGCTGGCCGCGCTTGACCAGCACGCTGCCGACGCGCTCCTCCAGCAGCTTCACGCGCTGCGATACGGCCGATGGCGTGACGTTCAGCTCCTTCGCCGCCCGTTCGAACGAACCGTGCCGAATCACGGCCGCGAGGGCGTCGAGCAACGCGTAGTCGAGCATTAGATTTCCTTAATCTGCATTAGGTGAATTAGCTTCTCTTATCTGGACACTGCCCGCAGACTAGCGCCAACCGATTCACCCGTCCACTGCCTCGATTCCCCATCATGAACTGGATTGCCTTTTCCCACGGCGCCGCGCTGTGCGGGTCGCTCATCGTCACCATCGGCGCACAGAACGCGTTCGTGCTCCGGCAAGGCATCATGCGCTCGCATGTCGGCAAGATCGTGCTGCTGTGCGCGCTGTCCGACATGATCCTGATCGGTGCGGGCGTCGGCGGCGCGTCGGTGCTCGTCGAGCGCTATCCGACCTTCGTCCACGTGGTGCTGTACGTGGGCCTCGCCTATCTCGCGTGGTTCGGCGTCAATGCGCTGCGCCGTGCGCTCAAGCCGGGGCACGACACGCTCGACGTGCGCGGCGACGCCGTCGCGCCGCCGCAACGCGCGGTGTCGATCGTGCTGATGACGCTGGCGTTCACGTGGCTCAACCCGCACGTCTATCTCGACACGTTCCTGCTGATCGGCACGGCCGGCGCGCGGGAGCCGGAAGGCGCGCGACTCGCCTTCGCGATCGGCGCGATGTCGGTGAGCATCGTCTGGTTCGTGGCGCTCGGATACGGCGCGCGACTGCTCGCGCCGTGGTTCCGCAAGGCCGTCGCGTGGCGCGTGCTGGATGGCGCGATCGGCAGCATGGTGCTGTTTCTGGCGGCCGTGCAACTGCGATAGCGAGTGCGCGATCGGCCGCTGCGCACGGGTGGCGGCTTGCCGGTTTTCGTATCGCCTCGGCCGGGCGCGGCGGCTGGCGTATCTGCCGCAGCAGCAAGTATTGCGTCCATCGTGGACGGATCCTCCGCCATTCACCGCCATTTCTCCGTGTCGACGGCGCTGCACGCGCTGCACGTTCCGAGCCGATCAGCGAGAATGTTCGTGCGCCCCGCGACACCGAGGCAGGCAGTTCGATCGTTCGCCATCGCGTCGGATTCGGTCCGGGCCCATCCCGCAGATTCCGGAGAACAGCATGGCACTACGCACCCTCGGCACGTCTGACATTCAGGTTTCCCCGCTCGCCTTCGGCGGCAACGTATTCGGCTGGACCGTCGACGAGAACGCATCGTTTGCGCTGCTCGATGCACTCGCCGACACCGGCATCACCTTCATCGACACCGCCGACGTCTATTCGGCCTGGGCGCCCGGCAACCGCGGCGGCGAGTCGGAGACCATCATCGGCAAGTGGCTCAAGCGCTCGGGCAAGCGCGAGCGCGTCGTGATCGCGACCAAGGTCGGCATGCTCAAGGGGCGCGAGGGACTGAGCCGGGACAATATCCTGAAGGCCGCCGACGATTCGCTGCGCCGCCTGCAGACCGACTACATCGACCTGTATTTCTCGCACCGCGATCTGGCCGACACGCCCCTCGAAGAAACGCTCGGCGCGTATCAGACGCTGATCGACGCGGGCAAGGTGCGCATCATCGGCGCGTCGAACTACAGCGGCGCGCGGCTGCGCGAAGCCGCCGACATCAGCACGCGCCACAGGCTCCCCGCATATCAGGTGATCCAGCCGGAATACAACCTCGTCGACCGCGCCGAATACGAGCGCGATCTCGAGCCGGTGGTGCGCGAGCTGAAACTCGGCGTCGTGAACTACTACGCGCTCGCGAGCGGCTTCCTGTCCGGCAAGTATCGCAGCGAGGCGGATCTGAAGAAGAGCGTGCGCGGCGATCGCGTCGCCGGTTATCTCGATGCGCGCGGCCTGCGCATCCTCGCGGCGCTCGACGAGGTGTCGGCGAAGCACAGCACCGAGCCGGCCGCGATCGCGCTCGCATGGCAGATCGCGCGCCCGACGATCACCGCGCCGATCGCGAGCGCCACCTCGCTCGCGCAACTCGCGCTGCTCGGCGAAGCGATGCGCGTGACGCTCGACGACGACGATATCCGCAAGATCGACGAGGCCAGCGCGGTTTGATATCGCGCGCTGCATGCCCGCGTACCGGAACGCATCCGCCATACGCTACGGCAGGCGCGCGCCGCCCCGCCTGAATCCGTAGAGCCGCGCGGCCAGATCCTCCACAAACGGCGAGCGGCGTTCGCCGCCGCTCCTGTCACGCACCGCATCGGTATCGAACCGAACCGGCCGCCGCCTTTTCGTCGCAAGCCTGCATTTTTCCGCTCGGCTCGGTCGCCACCCGCGCCGGTTGTGCGGCTTCGCGCCCTCGCCTCGCCCGCCATCGTGCAAATCGACCGCACGCCGGGCGAATTCGAAAGCCCTCGCGCACGCGAACGGGCAACATCGGCTCATGCATTCACCGCTCGCCCACGCCGGCTCGCATCGGCGTCCGTTCTGCCCGGAGAGTTGACATGAAGCCGATCGACATCAGGTCCATGAAGCCTTGGCGCGCGGTCGCGCTGGCCGCCGTGGCGGCCGTGGCCGCCGCGCTCACGCACGTCGCCGGATTGCCGACGTTCGACGACGCCGTGCTTTCCGTCGGCGCCGACATGCAGTTGCCGCTGGAACGCATCGCAAGCGATGCGCCGGACGCATCCGCCCCGGCCGAAAGCGCAGCGTATCGCCCCGCAGCGCGCGCCGCCGCGGCGCATGCGGCGCAGTTGACCGGTTCGAGCGATGCGCTGCCCCCGCGCGCGACACATCGCGCGTCGCATTCCGCGCCGGCCGACCGGCCCGCGGCCGGCGCTTCGAAAAACTGGATCTGAACCCGCACCGCACGACGCACGCCAACGCACGCCGACACGCACCGCAACGTGCGAATCCGCAACGCGCAAGGCAACGGCTCAATCGCGCCGAACGCGAAGCGACGACGATCGAGACTACCGAAACGAGGACTCTGACATGGCTCGCAACAAAGTCGTACGCATCTACAGCGAACCCGCCGGCGGATGGGGTGCGCTCAAGGCAACCGGCGAAGCGCTCGCGGTGCAGGGCATCGCCGTGTCGGGCGCGAAGACGCTGCTGCAGATGAACCAGCCCGAAGGGTTCGACTGCCCCGGCTGCGCCTGGCCCGACCCGAAGCACACGTCGTCGTTCGAGTTTTGCGAGAACGGCGCGAAGGCCGTGGCCTGGGAAGCCACGGCGAAGCGCTGCACGCCGGCGTTCTTCGCCGCGCACAGCGTGGCGGAACTCGAAACCTGGGACGACTACGACCTCGAAATGGCCGGGCGCCTCACGCACCCGATGGTCTACGACCGCGCATCGGACCGCTACGTGCCCATCGAGTGGGACGCGGCGTTCGCGCTGATCGGCAAGCACCTGAATGCGCTCGACCATCCCGACCAGGCAGACTTCTACACGTCGGGCCGCGCTTCCAACGAAGCCGCATTCCTCTATCAGCTGTTCGTGCGCGAATTCGGCACGAACAATTTTCCCGATTGCTCGAACATGTGCCACGAGGCCACGAGCGTCGGGCTGCCGCAGTCGATCGGCGTCGGCAAAGGCACCGTGCTGCTCGAAGACTTCGAGCACGCGGACGCCATCTTCATCTTCGGACAAAACCCCGGCACGAACAGCCCGCGCATGATGAGCGACCTGCATGCGGCGTCGCGGCGCGGCGCGAAGATCGTCTCGTTCAATCCGTTCCGCGAGCGCGCGCTGGAACGCTTCGCCGCGCCGCAAGACCCGCTCGAAATGGCGACGCTCGGCTCCACGCCCATCAGCACGTTCCTCTATCAGGTGCGCGTGGGCGGCGACGTGGCCGTGCTCAAGGGCATGATGAAAGCGCTCGTCGAAGCGGACGATGCCGCGCTCGCCGCAGGCGCGCCGCGCATCCTCGACACCACCTTCATCGCCGGCCACACCGTCGGCATCGACGCGTTGCTGGCCGACCTGCGCGCCACGTCGTGGGACGCGATAGAACGCCACGCCGGGCTCTCGCACGCCGACATCGCGAACGCCGCGCAGGTCTACATGCAGGCGCGCAACGTGATTCTGGTCTACGGCATGGGGCTCACGCAGCATCGGCGCGGCACGGAGAACGTGCAGCAGATCGCGAATCTGGCGCTGTTGCGCGGCAATATCGGCCGTCCGGGCGCGGGCATCTGCCCGGTTCGCGGCCACTCGAACGTGCAGGGCAACCGCACGGTCGGCATCACCGAAAAGCCCACGCCCGCGCTGATGGACGGCATCGAGCGCGCCTTCGGCTTTCGCCCGCCCGCCGCGCACGGCCACGACGTGCTGGCCGCCATCGATTCGATGATGCGCGGCTACGCGCGCGTCTTCATCGCGCTGGGCGGCAACTTCGCGGCGGCCGTGCCCGACTGGGTCCGCGTGCAGGCCGCGATGCGCACGCTCGACCTGACCGTGCACGTGGCGACCAAGCTCAACCGCAGCCATCTCGTGCACGGCAAGGACGCGCTGATCCTGCCGTGTCTCGGCCGCACCGAAATCGACCTGCAGGCCGACGGGCCGCAATCGATCACCGTCGAGGATTCGATGTCGATGGTCCACGCGTCCGCCGGGCGCAATGCGCCGGCCTCGGCCCACCTCCGCAGCGAGCCGGCGATCGTCGCCGGCATCGCCCGCGCGACGCTCGGTCATGCGTCGCGCGTGCCCTGGGAGCAGCTGGTCGCGAACTACGACCGCATTCGCGACGCCATCGAAACCGTGTTGCCGATCTTCCAGGCCTACAACGAACGCATTCGCGTGCCGGGCGGTTTCCATCTGGCTTCCACGGCGCGCGAGCGCGTGTGGGCCACGCCGAGCGGACGCGCGAATTTCTTCGTGTTCAGCGGCCTCGATGAAGACCTTCATCACGACGATCCCGATGCGCTGCGGCTCACGACCATGCGCAGCCACGACCAGTACAACACCACGCTCTACTCGCACTCGGACCGCTATCGCGGTGTGTTCGGGCAGCGCGACGTCGTGTTCATGAATCCGCGCGAGCTCGGCAGACGCAACCTGCATCCCGGCGAGCGAGTGGACATCGTGGCGCTCGCGGCCGACGGCATCGAACGCATCGTGCGCGGCTTCAAGGTGGTCGAATACTCGCTGCCCGACGGCTGCTGCGGCGCCTACTATCCGGAAGCGAACCCGCTCGTGCCGCTCGACGCCTTCGATCCGCAAAGCCGCACGCCGTCGTACAAGTCGGTGCCGGTCAAAGTGGTGCGCGCGGCCGCGGTCGGGCCGGACTCCGCCGCGTTCGCCGTGGCGCTCAACGCCGGGGAGCACGATCATGCTCAGTGATGTCGTCAGCCTGTCGCGGGCGCAGTTCGCCATGACCGCGATCTTCCACATCCTGTGGCCGATCCTGACCATCAGCCTCTCGGCGTTTCTGCTGCTGGTCGAAGCGCTGTGGATTCGCACCGGCGACGCGCTGTATTACCGCCACGCGCGCTTCTGGAGCCGCCTGCTCGTGCTGAACTTCGCCGTGGGCGTGGTGAGCGGCATTCCGATGGAGTTCCAGTTCGGCACCAACTGGGCCGGGTTCGCGCAGTTCAGCGGGTCGTTCTTCGGCAACATCCTCGGCTTCGAAGGCGCGATGGCGTTCATGCTCGAAGCGGGGTTCGTCGGCGTGATGATGCTCGGCTGGAACCGCGTGTCGCCGAAGGTCCACCTGTTCGCCACGTCGATGGTCGCGCTGGGGTCCACGCTCTCCGCGTTCTGGATCATGGTGGCGAATTCGTGGATGCAAACCCCCGCGGGCGTGAAGCTGGTGGACGGCAAGCTGGTGGTGACGGACTACGTGGCCGCCATCTTCAATCCGGACATGGCATGGGGCGTGTCGCACATGTGGGTGGCCGCGATCGAGACGGGGATGGTCGTGATCGCCGGCATCTCCGCATGGCAGATGCTTCGCCGCCGCGAACCCGCGTTCTTTGCGCGCTCGTTCAAGCTCGCGCTCGTCATGCTCGCCGTGGTGGCACCGCTGCAGATCTGGCTCGGCGATTCGAGCGGCGTCAGCGTATTCGCGACGCAACCGGCGAAAGGCGCGGCCATCGAGGGCCACTGGACCACCAACGCACCCGGCACCGGCGCGCCGTGGTCGCTGCTGGCGTGGCCCGATCGGCAACGACAGCGCAACGACTGGTCGATCGAAATCCCGGGGCTGTTGAGCGTCATCGGCACGCATTCGCTGCACGGGCAGGTGAAAGGCCTCGCCGACTTCCCGCGCGCCGACCAGCCGCCGATGATCCCGCTGATCTACTACGCGTTCCGCGCGATGGCCGGCATCGGCTTCGTGCTGGCGCTGCTCGCCGGGTGGACGGCGTACGCGGTGTATCAGGCGCGCGGCGACCTGGCCCGGCTGCTCGCGAGGCGCAGGCTCCTCATCGCGTGGGTGCTCTGCATTCCGCTGCCGTACGTCGCCGTGGAAGCCGGCTGGATCGTGCGCGAGGTGGGGCGGCAACCGTGGGTGATCTACGGGCTGCTGCGCACGAGCGACGCCGCGTCGGCCGTGGCGGCCGCCCCGGTGGCGGGCAGCCTCGCGATGTTCGCCGCGTTCTACGTGGTGCTGATCGTCACGTTCTTCGCGCTCGCGCGGCGCTGGTTGAAGCGCGGCCCCGACCTCGCCGCGCCGCTGCCCGGCGCCGTCGCGGTCCGCGAGCAGGCGAGCGCCGTGACCTATTGATTTCTTATCGACCTCTTATCGACCTCTTTGCGCGCCCCTGCGGGCGAAACGACGATGAACACTTCCGCTCATTCGATGCTGGCCTTCACGTGGTTCGCGCTGATCGGCCTGATGCTCGTCTTCTATGTCGTCACCGACGGCTTCGATCTCGGCGTCGGCATGCTCACGTTGCTCAAACGTACGCGCGACGAACGCGACGTGATGGTCGAGACGATCGGCCACGTGTGGGATGCGAACGAGACCTGGCTCGTCGTGGTGGGCGGCGCACTGTTCGGCGCCTTTCCGGCCGCCTACGCGCTGTTGATGCAGAGCCTCTACGTGCCCGTGATGACGATGATCGCCGGACTCATCATGCGCGGCGCGGCGATCGAATTTCGTCACGGCGACCGGCACGGGCCGGCGTGGGATACGGTATTCGGCGCGGGCAGCCTGGTGGCCGCGATTTCGCAGGGCGTCATGCTCGGCCGCATCGTCACGGGGCTCGCGCCCGGCGCGTTCGGCGTCGCGTTTTCCGGCGTCGCGGCGCTCGGCGTGGTGACGGGTTATGCGTTGCTCGGCGCCACCTACGTCGCGAAGAAGACGGTGGGCGCGCTCGAACAGTGGGCTCGTCGTATCGCGTTGCTGTGCGCCGTGCTCACCGTGGCGGCGGCGGCCGTGCTGACGGCGGCCACCTGGGCCGGCAGCGCGGTGGGACGCGAGCGGTGGCTCGAGCCCGGCGTGTTCCCGGTGCTCGCGGCACTGGCCCTGTGCGCCGCACTGTCGTTCGCGTGGCTGGTCGCGTCGCTCTATCTGGGCAGCGTGCGCGTGCCGTTTCGCGCCGCCGTGGCGCTCTTCGTGGTCTCGTTC
Source organism: Burkholderia sp. KJ006 (assembly GCF_000262695.1). Lineage (NCBI taxonomy): Bacteria > Pseudomonadati > Pseudomonadota > Betaproteobacteria > Burkholderiales > Burkholderiaceae > Burkholderia > Burkholderia sp. KJ006. Next base: position 537,925 of record NC_017921.1, read on the forward strand.
ACGGGGCTCGCGGTCAGCGTCTATCCCGACTTCGTGCCCGGCAGGCTCGCCATTCTCGCGGCTTCGTCCGATACGGCGACGCTGGTGTTCATGCTGATCGGCATCGGCTTCATCTTTCCGGTGATGATCGGCTACAACCTTTATCAGTACTCGGTCTTTCGCGGCAAGGTGACGGGGACGGCCCGAGCGGGCGACTGACCCGCTCCGCGCGGCACGACGATCGTTCGGCGGGTCTCGACGTCGCCCCACGCGGGGAGGCGGGGATCGTTGCGGTGTACTCAACTCAACCGAAGGAGTCTCATCATGAAAACGCTCGCATGCATCGCGCTCGTCCTCGGCACCCTCGCCGCTCCTGCGTCGGGCTTCGCGCAAAGCAACACGCCGCTCACGCGCGCACAAGTCCGCGCCGATCTGGTCCGCGTCGAACGCGCTGGCTATAATCCGGCACCCGGAAACGATCCTCGGTATCCGTCGGACATCCAGGCAGCCGAAGCGACGGTCGCCGCGCAGCAGCAGGCGGCGAGCGGCTTCGGCAGCGCGCCGGCGGACGGCACCTCGGCAAGCGGCAAGCGCATTCACGCGGCTACGCGCGCAGGCGCGTCGTGCGTCGGCCCGGCGAGCTTCTGCAATTCCTATTTCGGCAGCTGACCGCACGTGCCGTACACCGTCCAGCCGAGGCCGCCCGCCGGGCAGCCCGGCCCGGATGCGTGGCGTGCGGGGCAGCCGGCCTCTGTCCCGCACTCTATGAACTTCACTCACCTTCTCGCCTTTTACGAAGTCGCGCGCGCCGGCAGTATCAGCGCAGGTGCGGAACGACTGCACGTCAGTCAGCCGGCTGTCACCCGCGAGGTCCGCGAACTCGAGGATCGCATCGGCGTCGTGCTGTTCGACCGGTTGCCGCGCGGCGTCGCGCTGACCGAAGGCGGCAAGCTGCTCTACGAGTATGCGAGCCGCATCTTCACGCTCGCCGATACGGCCGAGAAAGAGCTCGCGGAGCTGGCGGGCCTCGGGTCGGGCCACATGAAGATCGGCGCGAGCGGCACGCTCGGCGTGTTTTTCGTCCCGGAAGCGATTGCGCGGTTCAATGCGCTGCATCCCCGTGTCGCGATCGATCTGACCGTCACGAACACCGAACGCGTGGAAGCGGGCCTGCACGACCTGACCTTCACGATCGGTTTCATCGAAGGACCGTTCGACGAGTCCATTCTCCATGCCCGCCGTATCGGCTCCGACGAAATTGCCGTCATCGCAGCGGCTGGTCACCCGCTTGCGGGCAAGAAAGTACGGGCGCGCGATCTGGCGGAACGCGCCGTCATCATGCGCGAGCCGGGGTCCGGCACGCGCGCGATCGTCGAAGAATCGTATCGTCGCGCCGGCCTCGAAATCGAGCCGCTGATGTCGGTGAGCCATACGGAGGCGATCAAGCGGATGCTGCTGTCCCAGCACGCGCTCGGCTACATTTCGACGCTCAGCGTAACGGACGAATTGCGACGCGGCGAGCTGACCATCATCGAAGTCGACGACATGAAGATCGTCAGGCCGCTGCACATGGTCTGGGCGAAAGGGCGCTCGCTGTCCCCCAGCGGCCAGGCATTGTTCGACCTCGTGGCGAGCGGCACGCTGAACACCGCGATCGCTGCGGGCGCCGAGTAGCCTGCTGCTTGCCGCCGCGTTGCGTGCTCAGCGCCGCGCGGGGCTCGCACGGCGTTGCGCGCGGCGAGCGGGCACGCGAGTGTTGCGTTTGTTGGGTGCTTGCCGCGTCGCCGCCGACGTCAGCGATCGGTTTCGGTTTCGGCTTCGGCTTCGTGCAGCACCGACTCCAGAATCATCGCCCCGGCATTGAGCGGCTTCGGACGCGCACGCGGTTGATAGACGGCGTCGCCGATGCGAACGGGTTCGCCGCTGAGCGCACACACTCCGCTGGCGCGGGCGCGTGTCACGTGCCAGGTCTGGTCGCCATACGAGCAGTGCGTGGAATCGCGCCATGCGATCGTAACCACGGTCGAGCTGACACGATCGACGAAACTCACCGAAACGGCTCGGCGCTCGGCATCGCTCGCTCGCACGTTTGCACGATGCGCCATCCCGCGCGCGCGCAGCGGCTCGCGCGCCGGCGCGCGCAATCGCAGATCGTCACGGCACAGTTGGGACAGCAGACTCAGCGTTTGCTGCCACGGATCCAGCGCGATCACATCGGTCGAGACGTTCATCGTCGTCCTCATTGCGTCATGGGTTGAACCGTTGCGGCGAGCGTGCTGCGCGATCGCGCGGGCGTCGCTCGATGCGCCGCGAAGAAATCCATCGCTGACGGCCAGGAAGGCCGTGACCCGTTCATTGATCGACATTCGTCTTCGCCCTCCAGCAAAACGGCGTCTCTCCGACGAAGCGTTTGAACACCGTCGTGAAATGGGCTTGCGAGCGGAAGCCGCAGCCCAGTGCAACGTCGAGCAGCCCGTCGCGTGATTCGAGCAGCAACTGTTGCGCGCGCTCGATGCGCCGCCGCATCAGATACTCGTGCGGCCGCAACCCGGTGGCTCGACGAAACTGGGCGGCAAAGTGCATCCGCGTCAGCCCGACACTCTCGGCCATGTCGGCAAGGCCGATCGGCTCCGCGAGGTTCGCTTCGACGAACTCGACCACGCGACGCATGCGCCACGACGGCAACGCAGCCGCACCGCGCACCTCGCTCCGGTTGGTCGAGAAGTGGCGAAGGACCACGCGCGACACGATCGCGAGGCTGATGCTGTCGGCGAACACCTTGCCCAATGCCGCGTGCTCCGTGTGCGACACGGCAAGCGCCTGACCGAGCCGCTCGAGCGCCGGATCGCGGATCAGCCGCGGATCGTCGATGACGATGTCGCCCGCATGGGGGCGACCGAAGAGGTCGGCGTAGCACTCGGCCAATACCGTCTGGGAGGCGAACAAGTGCAGCACGTCGCTCGGCGCGCCGAACACGGCGCAACACGCGACGCCGGGCGCCGTTATCTGCGCGGTACCGGCCGTCAACCGGCCTTCGACGAGCGTGCGGCCCGCGTGCGAAAAAGTCAGCGACGTGCATTTGAGATTGATGCCGATGCAGTGCCAGTTCTCGCCGCAGTCGTTCGCCACTTCGAGCGTCTGCGCGCCATTGCGTGTCCAGCGCGAAAGGGCGATATCGATATCGCGGCCGACGCCCGGCTCGCGCCAAGCGTGCTCCGCAGCAATAGGGCTGGACGCGCGCGCACCGGCAAGCACGTCGAAACCGGCGGCTGTCTTGCAAGGACTCGACGACGAAAGAATCATGGCTGGCTACCTGACGGGAACATGGAGCGTTACGCACGAGCGGTGCAGTGAATCCACGGTATCGAAACGACACGCGTTGCACCAGTTATACGAAGGGTTGCTCGAACCTCATCGATGGATGAGGCCGGTCATATCGACGTTCAATTCACGATGCGGCGCGGCTGCAAACGAACGCCATCGCGTTCGCGGCCGGAACGCCGGCGGCCGATCTCCCGTCACGGGAGACACCTGCCGAGCGCGGCAACGGCATCGCTCGCGCGTCGTCGCGCCACGAACCGGCGGCCCGAGCCGTGCGGACGTATCGGCAAGCGCGCGAAGCCGGTGCGCTCCTCGCTCCATCGCCGGATGATTCCGCGCGCCGTAGCGTGGCCGTTGGTTCGTGGATCAGGTCGTTCATCGCTGACACCTTGCATAAGCGGTGAGGTGCGCATCCTTGGCGATCACGAGGCACGTCGCCGGATACGGTCGTTGTTCAGTGCTCCCATTGTGATGATCCGACTTGACCTCAGTCGAACACGCGGATGACAAAACTGAAATCTGCGCCGCAGCCACACGCGCGGATGAACCGGGGCTGCTTGTCGGCTACCGGCGTATCCCGGCGTGCGATGGTGCGTACGTAACCGTCCCGAGATGAGGTGAGGTAGTCATCGCGTGTGTTGAAAACGGGCAGTGGCTGCGCGGCCGCCATGCATATCGACTGCGGCAAGACATACGTGTCGCGGGCCGTTCGCCTGGGAACGCACGTTCCGCCGTCGCGCTCCGTCATCCGCTCAACGCACCCAGCCCTCGGTCTTCATGATGGCGGCGCCGCGATCGCTGTTCAGGAAATCGAGGAATTGCTTCGCTTGAGGATCGGCATCGGGGGCGAGCGCAACGTTGACGTCTCGCCAGATCGCCCGGTTCGCGGACAAGCTCACGTAATCGGCTTGGTCGGGATGCGTGATCGGCCAGTCCGGCCAGGTGATCCAGGCATCCGCGTCCTTGTCGACGAACATCCTGAAGCTCGGCCCGCTGCCCTTGCCGAATCCGACGATGTTCCGCCGGAACCGCCTGACGTCGTCGAGACGTCCCATGCGGCCGGCGATGTCCTCCCACGTGCCGGTGCCGGACGTATTCGCCACGCCCGCGCCTTCGGTGACGACGATGCGCATGCCGTCCGCGAGCAGATCGTCGAAGCCGCGGATGTGTTTCGGATTGCCCTTCTTCACGGCGATGACGGCCGGGCGGACATAGATCGGCGTCACGTCGCACCATCGAAACACCGTGTAGGTTTCGAGCAGCCCGGCCATATCCTCTTCGGAGGTGCCCCACAGAATGTCGGCATCGGCCTGCGCCTTGCGGCTCCACGTGGGCTCCGGTCCGCCGGTCACTGCCACCTTGATGCCCGTTTCGTCAGTGAAGACCTTCGCGACTTTCGCGAATGCGGTATCGGGGCCGCCTGCGCCGTACAAGCGCACGACGCCGTCGCGCGCATCGCGCCGTATCGTCGGATCGGCCGTTTCGTGGGTGGACGCACCGCACGCGAACAGCAGTAACGCCAATGACATGGCCATGTTCTTTTTCAATGCGTTCAGCACGATGGATTCCTTTAGGTGGGTCGTTCGAGCGGTAGTCGGCTTCGATGCGCTTCGGATCGCGCTACAGCGCCAGAATCGCTCGCACGGCCCGCATCTCGTCCACGAGTTCCGCAACCGACGCATCGATGCGCGTGCGCGCCAGCGCGTCGATCTCGAGATCCGGGACGACGCGATAGCGGCCTTCGCTGCAGATCGTCGGCATCCCGAACATCAGGCCGCGCGGAATGCCATACTCGCCGCCGGACACGATGCTCATCGACACCCAGCGCCCGCCGCTGCCGCGAATCCAGTCGCGCATCTGGTCGATCGCCGCATTGGCGGCCGACGCCGCCGACGAGGCGCCGCGCGCTTCGATGATCGCCGTGCCGCGGCGCGCGACTTCGGGGATGAACGTGTCGAGATACCAGCGCTCGTCGCCGACACGCATCGGCGCGGGCTGCTGGTCGATCAGCGCGTGACGGTAGTCGGGGAACATGGTCGGCGAATGATTGCCCCACACCGCCATGCGGCTGACGGCATCGACCGTTACGCCGCATCGGGCGGCCAGCTTCGACACGGCGCGATTGTGGTCGAGACGGATCATCGCGGTAATCGCATCCGCCGGCAGGTCGGGCGCGTAGTGGCGGGCCACCCACGCGTTGGTATTGGCCGGGTTGCCGACGACGAGCACCTTCACCTGCCGGTTCGCCACTTCGTTGAGCGCCTCGCCCTGGGAGCGGAAGATGGCGGCGTTCGCGGCCAGCAGATCGCGCCGTTCCATCCCTTTGCCACGCGGGCGCGATCCGACGAGCATCGCGTAATCGGCATCGCGGAACGCGACGCGCGGATCGTCGCTGATTTCGACCGACTGCAGCAGCGGGAAGGCGCAGTCTTCCAGTTCCATCACCACGCCGCGCAGCGCGTCCAGCGCGTGCGGCAATTCCAGGAGCTGAAGGATGACGGGCTGATCGTCGCCGAGCAGATCGCCGCGGGCGATTCGAAACAGCAATGAGTAGGCGATTTGACCGGCGGCTCCGGTCACGGCGACACGGCGGGCAGGTTTGGACATGCTGGATCTCCTTCGAGGTTGGGTTCGGTGACGCGGATGGAAAGCTGCGCTGCGGCCGGCCGCGTGTTGCACGTGCCGCCGGCGGCAGCGGTTCGACGACGGGTTCAACCGAGCGCGGGCTGCGCGCGGACGACGAGACACGGGGCGTGAAACAGTTCGCCGCGGGCGAGGCCGCGCAGCGTGCGGGACAGCACGATCAACCAGAGGCCGCCGAGCAGCGCCGCCAGCGCCATCCCGAGCACGGCGAACGCGGCAAAGCCCGTGGTCCGATAGAGACTGAACGTCACGACGGTGTAGACGCCGAGCGGGAACGTGAAGCCCCACCATCCGAGATTGAACGGCAGCCCGTCGCGGGAATACCGCAGCGTGAACAGCATCGCCGTGGCGAGCCACCACAGGCCGGCGCCCCAGAGCAGCAAGCCGCCGATCACGCCGATCTCGCGCGCGACGAGCGCGGTCGCCTCGAATGCCGTGCCGGCGAACGCGTCGGGCGCGACGTGCCCGAGAGCGAGCAGGCCCAGCGCGCCCGTTCCGATCGGCCCGAGCGTCAGCCAGCTCGACGGACCGAGATCGCGATGCGGCAGCTTGTGGATCACCAGCCGGAAGAACACGACCGTCAGCACGGAAAACGCGAGCGGCACCGACACGGCCCACAGCACGTACCCGGCGGCCACCAGGAAGCGCGCGGTGTATGCGTCGACATGCGGCGCGAGGACGGCGGCGCTCGACGCCGCCACTTCCGGCGCGACGATCGGCAGCAACAACACGGCCGTGATGCGCTCGAACGCATGGTCCTGCGCGGTGAACATCATGTACGGCACGCCGACTGCGACGGCGAGCGCCAGTACCGCATCGACGCACCACAAGCCGTAGGCCAGTTGGCTCGCCGCTTCGCCCGCATGCGAGCCGGCGAACATGACCAGCCCGTTGATGATCGGCGCGAGCCCCATCGGCACGGCGCCGAGGAACATCGACTGCAGCGGGTGATGCAGCATCGGGCGGATCGTTTCCGGATAGAAGATCCAGCGTGCCAACAGCATGCCGGCAAACACCATGTAGAGCGCGCTGTCGGCCACCCACAGCGTGTGGGCCAACGCCATCTGCCCTGCGAAGTGCCACGGCAATCCGGCAAGGACGAGGAATACGATTCCGTTGCCCATCGTCATCGCGAACCAGTTCGGGGTGAACTGCCGAATCTTGTCAGCGAGATTTTGTCGGCTGTGGGCCGCCGTCGTGCCAGGCCTTGTCGGATTCATCGCTGTTCTCTCGAAAGGGATCGAATATCGACAATGTAGGTGCGTGCGAAGCATAGGGAAAATACATACTTCGCATGCTTGGCATGCTTTGTATTTATGGATCGCGGCGGGCTGGGCGAAATAGGCTGGGGCGGCCCGATGTGTATCGGCAGAGTTTTGATTGGCTGCCGGGCAGCCGGTAGCCGAGCGGCGACTGGGATTTGCTGCGGTAGACGTCGACGTAGTCGAAAGAAAGCCGGCGTCGGAACGTCGCAAACACGATGGATGCGCGTACCGTCCTCAGTTGCCACGTGCGGAAGTGCGTCGCCGACGTGGGAGGCAAGCCGGCGCTCGCGCTGCGGATAACGAAGAGACCGCTTTCGTCGTCTTCACCACCCGCAGCGCGAGCGACGCGTTCCGCGGTGTCCGGCGACCTCAATCGTAGAGAATCTGCACCGTCGCCGTCACGGTGAACGGACCGATCTTCGGTGTCCCCAACGACCTTAGCACCGCGCTCATCGGCACGTCGATACGCGCTTGTGTCGCCGAGAAGTTCGCAAGATCGAACGGCTCGCGCAGCGGCACCTGGCGCCCGTTGCGGTCGAGAATCTCGACGCCGAAGCCGCTGTCGGCTGACGGCAGGACGACGTTGCCCTGCACCGGATTCGGCGTGTCGAAGTACCCCTGAATCTTCACAGGCGTGTCGCATTGCCGCTTGTCCAGCGCAAGCGAGAACGGTTGAGTCGGCGTCTCCGGAGAAAAACCCGTCGGGGTCGCCTTCACTTTCCCGAAATCGACGAGGCCCGGCTCGGGCGTCACGGTCACGTCGACGACGCAGGGTGACGGCTTCAGGTTTTGCATTCCGCTCAGGGTGTACCGGAAGCTCGTGTTGCGCGCATTGATCCCCTTCACGCCGTCGAACTGGAACGCCGCATAGCTGTCCTGCGGAATCCCCACCCACGTCCCCGCCTTCCTGATGACGACCTGATACGTGATGCTGACCGGAATCCTCGGGCATCCCCCCAACTTATTAAAATCCCGACGGCTACAGGGCGGCACGACGATTCCGGTCGGCACCCCCGTGCCCGGCTGGTTGCCCGCCCCGAAATAGTCGACGCCGCGATAGCGGATGCCAATCTCGAGCCCCCACGCCAGCGGGCTCTCGCCGTTCGGGTTCGCGTAGAACGAAATCGGATCGTCGAACGTCAGCGACTCGCCGCCAAGATCCTTGTAACAGTAGCCGGTGGTCGTGCGCGTCGGCGAGATCCAGATCACATAGCCGTCGGGTGCGTTGATCGGATAGGTCTGCACGGAGCCGATCGGCTGGACGAACCGGTCGACTCCGTCGCTCGTCACGCACCGGACGGCCCACGCGGATTGCGCGACGACCAGGCAGCCGAGCAGCAACATTGCGCGCGAGAACAGCCCGATGAGACGGGCACGCACGCCGCGGCGCGAAATCGCCGCGCTCATTTCGGTTGGCTCCGGCAAGCGGATGCATCGCACGCGTACCTGACGGCGGTTTCGCCGCCGGAGTCGTTGATGTGCACGACCGACAGCGTTGCCGGCAGCGGGCCTGCCACGTCGGTGGTCGCGGCCGACATCGGCGCCACCATCAGGCCACCGAACTTCAGCGGTGTCTTGCTCTCCCCGGCGAACAGCTTGACCACCGTGACGTGATACGGCGTGGGGTTGTCCAGCACGAGCCTGTGCGTCGACGGATCGAGACGCACCGTCATCGGCAGCGTCGGATCTTCGTCGGCCGCCGGCTGCAGCCCCTTCGGGCGATAGAACAGCTTCAGCTTCGAATGCAGCGCGATCTGCAGCGCATTGACGGCATCCGTTTTCGGCGGAATCTCGCGGATGTTCAGATAGAACACCGATTCGCGATCGCTCGGCAGTGCATCGCCCGGCAACCGGACGATTCGCAACACGTTGCGCTCCGTCGGCTCGATCCGCTGCAGCGGCGGCAGCACCATGAACGGCGACGTGATCTTCTTGCCGTGCTCGTCCTCGATCCACGACTGGACGACGTACGGGTACTTCTCGCTCTTGTTTGCCACGGTCACGCTCTGCCACTGCGCATCGCCGTCGTAGATCACGCGCGTACGGTCGGGCACGACGGCCGCATGCACGGTCGCAGCCGCGATCAGCATCGTCACGCCGACGGCGGCCGCGAGCCGCATCAACGGGTTCGAATTCATCATTTATCTCCGGGAAAGTGTGTCGGGCTCGGCGCAATCGAGTGGAATCGGATCGGCGCCGAGCGTCATCGATTCAGGAAGGACGGGAAGCCGGCAGATGTCGCGGTCGACCACGCGCACCACCAGCTCGGCGTCCTTGCGTACACCGGTCAGATAGGTCACGCCGTGTTCGCCGACGATGCCGACTTCCTTGCCGGTGCGACGGTCGACCACCGATGCGCCGAACGGCGCGTCCTTGCCTGACGGCAAGCGCAGCACGACGAGCGCGTTCCGGCCGTGCGTCGTATCGAAATGCACGTAGCCGATCGCGCCGTCGGTCAGGACGACGCGCTGCACCGGGTTCGACACGGTCGTCTGCAACGACGCGCGATTGGTGTTGACCCGCGCGTCGAACGTGCTGAACGGCGATACCGCGCCGATCACCGCGTAGCCGCGCGCGTCGGAGCTCGCCTGCGTGCCCGAGAACGGCACGTCCGGCACGCCGTCGGTGGACAGCAGCAGGCGCGTATCGCCGTTGTAGCTGTTCGCATGCGCGGTCACGCCGTGCTGCGTCGCGACGAACGAGCCATCGAGTTCGATCGACGCGGACGTGTTCGAGCGCGTATTGGCTGCCGCCTGCACGTTCGCGATGATCGAGCTGAATTGCTTGCGCAGATTGCCGCTCGCCGATGCGGCGCCGTTGGTCGTCCCCGCGTACAGCGAATAGGAGAGCCCCTTGTCGGTGCCGCCGAGATAGCCGGCCGTCACGTTCGTGCCGCCGCCGCTGGTCGATGCGACGCTGGTCGTGACCGTCTGGCGCGAACCGAACGGAATCGTCGCCGACACGAACAGCTGGTTGCCGCTGCCGCCGCCACCGCGCGTGCGGTACGCCGACAGGTTCAGCGAGACGTTGCGCAGCGAACCGATCCGCACGGCCGTCGCGGCCGTCACGCCGATCCGCTCGTCCGACGGGCGATTCCAGTAGCTCGTATGGTCGTAGGACACGAACGTCGACACGTCCATCACGCGCTTCGCGAGGCTGATCGAGTAGCGCTGCTTGCCGGGCGCGAGGCCAGCGGCAGTCGGATCGCCGAAATACTGCGGAAACGACGTGTAGGTGCGATCGGAGAACCGATAGCCGAAAAAGCGCACATCCGAATCGATCGAATCGAAGTGCTTCGAATAGTTGAAGCGATACGAGCGGCCGACGCGCGTTTCACCGCTCCACCACAGCCGGGCGCGCACCGCCGTCACGTCGGCCGACACCGCGCCGAACGCGCCGAGATTCTTGCCGACGCCGAACGCGAGCGCCGCATAACCCGACGCACCGAGCGCCCCGCCGTAGATCGTGATCTCGTGCGGCAAGCCATATGCGGCTTCCACGAAACCGAATGCGGGATCGATACCCGCGCCGCCGAACAGCCGCGGCTTGCCGACCGCCGTGCGGTAACGCAATTCACCTGCGCGCGCGAGGAACGGCACGGCCGCGCTCTGCACCGTGAAGCGCTGCTCGCTGCCGTCTTCTTCCTGCACGGTCACGTCGAGCGTGCCCTGCACGCTCGCGGAAAAGTCCTGCAACGCGAACGCACCGGCCGGCACGCGGGTCGCATACAGCACGCGCCCCTGCTGCGACACCGTCACCGTCGCGTTGGAATGCGCGACACCCGTGATCAGCGGCGCATAGCCGCGCATGCCGGGCGGCAGCATGCGGTCGTCGCTCTGCAGCGTCGCGCCGTCGAGCGCGAACGTGTCGAAGATGTCGGAATTCAGATAGCTCTGTCCGAGCGATACCGTCGAGCGAATCTGCGGAAACGCCCGGAACGCGTATAGCCGGTTGAACTGGAACGTCTTGGAGCTGCCGCCGAAGTTTGCGTTGCCGCCGGACGCGAGCTGCGCTTGATAGTCGCCGCGCAAGCGCCATGCGCCGGCATTGGCGCCGATTGTTCCATAGCTTTGCACCGTGCTCGAATGCGTGCCGTGACCGTGCGACGTGTTGCCGATCACGCGATAGTCGAGCAACGCGCCGGGGATCCCGTCGCTCCATGCGGCGGGCGGTATGTAGTCGGGGTCGCTGTATTCGAACGCAATCTGCGGAATCGCGATCCGCAGGCGCGCGGATGCGCGGTCGTGCCGCACCGATGCGCCGTCGATCGCGAGCAGGTCGATGCAGCGGCCGTCGTACGTGCGCGGCAGCGTGGCGAGCAACGTCTGCTTGAGGCCGATCTGCGCGACGAGGTCGGCCGGCACGCAAGCGACGCTGGTGCCGGGCTGGTTGCCCTGGACATAGTCGATGGCACGCGCCGCCAGCAGCCTGCCGTTGACGACCACGTCCAGCAAATAGGTGCCGGGCACCGTGTAGTCGGCGTGCGTGAACTGCGCGAGGTCGACGTCCTTCGCACCGTCGACATCCAGAAAGTCGGCGTTGAATTCGGTGGCGTGCGCGGTTTTGGCGGTCAGCAGGCAGGTGACGAGGATGCCGAGAAGGCGACGGGGGGTGTTCACATTGATCAGCCGGACGAATGCGTGGAACGGGGGGAGCCGAGCTCCCCCCAGGAGCTCCCGGCGATTACTGGTAGCGCACGGTGAAGTTGGCGACCGCGTTCGCGATACCCGGCGTGACCGCTGCGGCCGTCGCCTCATACATCGCGCCGAACGTCACGGTGTTGCCGCTCTTCGACAGCACAACCGGGGATGACTGCTCGGTGCCGTTCTTCAGGTAATCGTTCGCGCCCGCCTGCAGGCGAATGCCGACGTTGCTCGCGCTGCCGGTCGTGGCGATCAGGTCTGCGTTGGTGGCGTCGGACGCGCCCGTGAACGTGAAGAACGCGTTGGTCTGCGTCGACGTATCGCAGTCGGTGAGCACGATGTTGAAATTCTTCGCCTCCGAACGATCGCCGACCTTCTTGAACACGTGCGACGGAACCTGACCGAGCGACACGGTCTGGTCCAGCGTTTCCTGGCTGATGCCGCATGCGCCGGCGACGATCTCGCCCTGGAACCGGATCGTGCCCGGGGTCGCCGCCGCAAACGTCGATGCCGAAACTGCGGCGAGCGCCGCTGCTGCCAAAATCTTTTTCATTTTCCTATCCGTAACTTTTGTCGAATTGAATGCACGCAAAATTGCGTACGGAGCGGATTGTCTCGACCACGGATCGGCGGCGGAATCTTAGTAGTGAGAAATGCGATGGGAGGTATCGCGAACGGTCTGGTGCTCGCGAAATGCGTGCGCTGAGGGCTGCGTTTGGCCGCGTTTTGGACCGTGGCCAACGAGACATCGAATTTGGTCGATCACATCGCGGCCGAGAGAGCCGCACTCGTGTTCATCGCATGGATTCGTATGGGTCAGACGGGATGAGTATCGGATGCGCCGAACAGTTGGCGACGGCAGTCGGCGAATTATCGACAACCATCGGTATGGCAGTACGGCGGTCAATGCGAACGCCACGGTCGCGGCCGATCGGCTTCGGCGCGATCGCGTCCGGACGATGCGCAATCGCGATCGGCCAGCACGCGAGCGACACGGCAAGCGACCTCCCTGCACTCGGCACGAATGCGAGTACAACCGGCACGCGTAAAGTCGCGCGCCGCGGCGCTGCAATTCCTTACATCAATAGGCGAGGAGCAGCCCCATTCGTGGAGCCCCACCCTTCAACCCCATCCCACCCCAAATCTCGCCCTTGACACCCTATCTTTCGATATATATCTTTAGATATGTTTTCCGACATATAGGACACGATCATGCGACACAGCCCTTTCGATGGCGACGCCCGCTGCGGCGGCCACGGCCATCATCCCGGCCTCGAGTGGTTCGCCAGCCTGCGGCACGCGATCGGCCGTCATCGCCGCGGCCACGATCCCTTCGGCGGCGGCCCGTTCGGCGGCCGTGGCGGACGCGGCGGCTTTGGCGATTTCGGTGACGACGGCATGCCGCGCGGCCGCCAGTTCAGCTCCGACGACCTTCAACTGCTGTTGCTCGCGCTGGTCGCCGAACAACCGAGCCACGGCTACGAACTCATCAAGGCGCTCGACACGCGCTCGAGCGGCTTCTACAGCCCGAGCCCCGGCATGGTCTATCCGGCGCTGACCTATCTCGAGGAAGTCGGCTTCGTCGTCTCGCAAGCAGAAGGCAACCGCAAACGCTACGCGCTGACGGACGCCGGCCGCGCGCATCTCGATGCCCAGCGCGAACGCGTCGACACGTTGTTCGCGCGTCTCACGCACCTCGCCCGCAAGATGGAATTCATGCGGCGTGCGTTCGCCGGCGAATCGGCGGGCAGCGAAGCAGCGGACGATGCACAAGCCGGCTGGCTGCCGGAATTCGTCGCGGCTCGCTTGGCACTGAAGCGCGCGCTGCTCCACAAGAGCGCCGCCGACGCCGACGAGCAGCGTCGCATCGCAGCGATCATGCGCCGCGCGACGGCCGAAATCGAAGGCGGCAGCGGCGCGTAACCCACGCCGCACCACCACAAACCATCAGGAGCACGGATTGATACAGAACACACCGGAGCGCACCGTGACCCGCGTGCGCCATCCGCTCAAATTCCGCTTGCTGCAAGTCGTGCGCGTGCGTGCGATCACGCCGCACCTGCTGCGCGTCACGCTCGGCGGCGCCGACCTCGCGGATTTCGAATCGTCGTCGTTCGACGACCACGTGAAGGTGTTTTTCCCGCCGCCCGGCGCGGAGCGACCGGCGCTGCCGACGCTCGGCGCGAACGGCCCGGAATTCCCGGCAGGCGAGCCGAAACCGGTCGCGCGCGATTTCACGCCGCGCCGCTTCGACCGCGCCGCCTGCGAACTCGACCTGGAGTTCGTGCTGAACCATCCAGGCCCCGCATCGCAATGGGCAGCGCAGGCACGCGTCGGCCAGTGGCTCGGTATCGGCGGGCCGCGCGGCTCGTTCGTCGTGCCGACCGACTTCGACTGGCATCTGCTGATCGGCGACGACACGGCGCTGCCGGCCGTCGCACGCCGCCTCGAGGAGTTGCCGGCCGGCGCGCGCGTGGCGGTGGTGCTGGAAGTGGCCGATCGCACCGCGCAAATCGCGTTCGACACGCGTGCCGACGTGCACGAAATCTGGCGCTTTCGCGCCGAACCCGACGCAACCGACACAACCGACGGCGATGCGCTGCTGAATGCGGTGCGCGAGCTGCCGCTGCCGTCCTCCGGCGATGGATACGTGTGGGCCGCAGGCGAAGCGCAATCGATGCGCGCGGTGCGTCAGCACCTGAGCGGCGAGCGCGGGATCGACAAGTCGCGCATCCGCGCGGCCGCATACTGGAAGCGCGGCGCAGCGGCCGTGCATGAAACGCTGGAAGACTGACGCAACGGGCGCTTTCGCGCGGCGGGCTTGGCATCGGCGCCGCGGCTGGTATATATGTATGTCTGCGACGCCGCTGTCGCGCGACAGCCGCCGCAGTCCGCCCAGGAGCGCCCGGTCATGACAAAAGCAAACCCCGCTTCGCCTTTCCTTCGCCACCTGAAGATCGCCGGCTATTGCGGCCTGGCGGCCGTTGCGCTCGCGCTGTTCGTCGCGATGTGCGCGATCCTCAAGGAAAGTTCGCTCGAACGCGACGCCGCCCGGCATACGGGCGAAACGCCCGAACTGCACGAAGCGGGCGGCGGCACGTCGGCGTCGGCCGACGCGGCCAAGACAGCCGGTTGACGTCGGCAACCGGCGCTTCACGCGCGCCGCAGCCCGCTCACGGCGTGCGCTCGCGCCCCATCATGACCGCGTGCACCGCGTCGCCGATGCGTTCGAGCAGATCGACGGCCCGGTAACCGTACAGGTGCGCAGCCAGCGCACCGGCCGTGCCGACCAGCACGCCGCCGACCATGTCGTACGGCCAGTGAACGCCCACGTACACACGCCCCCACGCGATCGCGACGGCCATCGCGGCCATCACGAATCCGGTGAGCCGCGTCGTACCGGCCAGCAGCATGCCGGTCGCGAGGCTCCATGCAAACGTCATGTGATCGCTCGGAAAGGAGCTGTCCGGCGCATGCGGAATCAGTTGCGTACCGACGCCGACCATGAACGGCCGCGGCGAAAACCAGAAATGCCCGACCACCTGCGCGAGCGCCAGCGCCACGCACGCGCCGGCGCCGGCTTCGATGGCCTGCCGCCGCGTCGGGCGTTCGCCGAAGATCCACGTCAGCAGCAGCATCGCAGGCAGTGCGTAGACGAGCCAGTCGGCGGCGAAAAAGGCGACGCGGGCCACCGCGGGGTGCGGCGCGGCGCCGGCATTGACGGCGTCGAACAGGGTGAGATTGAGGTTCTGCATGAATCCGGTCAGGTGTGGGCCGATGGGGAGACCGGGCGCGCCGGTCGGATGCGAACGATGCTAGTGCTCACTCGCTTATGTGATCGTTAACGCGCGACGACGGCAGCCGAAGCGGCCCGCGCGCGAACGCACTTAGAACGTGCACCGCAGCAAGAGTTCACACAATTGACATATTCCCGCGCCACCTTCGCCCGCGAAGGCTCACCTACCTTCCCGTAAATACTCACCTTTTTCATATCGCGGCATCGCTGCGTGCCCCGGAAATGCGGCCATCGCGGGCGATCGCCGTGGTTCAACTCACTCATCTCAACATTTACGCCGCAACGGATCCGAAATCGGCAACAATTAATTCCCGATGCGGCATCGCACAACGGCAACGCACAGGCATACGATTTAGACCCACTCACCCCCGTAGCGCTCGACAACAAGGAGTCCGCATGAAGCCCAGCGATGTCCGATCCAAAGCGTTTGCGATGCCGTTGACCAGCCCGGCCTTTCCGATGGGCCCGTATCGTTTCGTCGACCGTGAGTTCGTGATCATCACGTACCGCACCGATCCCGAGCGCTTGCGCGCGGTCGTCCCGGAGCCGCTACAGATTGCCGAGCCGCTCGTGCATTACGAATTCATCCGCATGGCCGATTCAACCGGCTTCGGCGACTACACCGAAAGCGGCCAGGTGATTCCGGTCGAATACAACGGGCAGGCCGGCGGCTACACGCTCGCGATGTATCTCGACGATCATCCGCCGATCGCCGGCGGCCGCGAACTGTGGGGCTTTCCGAAGAAGCTCGCGTCGCCGACGCTGCACGTGAACACCGATCACATCCTGGGCACGCTCGACTACGGCAAGGTGCGCGTCGCGACCGGCACGATGGGCTACAAGCACAAGGAACTCGACCTCGACGAGCAGATGAAGCATCTCGCCGGCCCGAACTTCCTGCTGAAGATCATCCCGCACGTCGACGGCTCCGCGCGCGTGTGCGAACTGGTGCGCTACTACCTGCAGGACATCAAGATGAAAGGCGCGTGGACCGGCCCCGCGTCGCTCGAGCTGGCGCCGCACGCGCTGGCGCCGGTGGCCGACCTGCCGGTGCTCGAGATCGTCGAGGCCCGTCACATCGTCGCCGATCTGACGCTCGGGCTCGGCGAAGTCGTCTACGATTATCTGGCTCAGTAACCAGCACGTCCCAGGGGCTTCCCCTGTCCATCCTTCACCACGGGAAATTCGAAATGAGCAACCTGAATGGCAAGACCGCAGTCGTCACGGGCGCCGCGAGCGGCATCGGCAAGGAAATCGCGCTGGAGCTGGCGAAGGCCGGCGCGGCCGTCGCGATCGCCGACCTGAACCAGGACGGCGCGAACGCGGTGGCCGATGAGATCAACAAGGCCGGCGGCAAGGCGATCGGCGTCGCGATGGACGTCACCAACGAGGACGCGGTGAACAGCGGCATCGACAAGGTCGCCGAGACGTTCGGCTCGGTCGACATCCTGGTGTCGAACGCGGGCATCCAGATCGTCAACCCGATCGAGAACTACTCGTTCGCCGACTGGAAGAAGATGCAGGCGATTCACGTCGACGGCGCGTTCCTCACGACCAAGGCTGCGCTCAAGCACATGTACAAGGACGATCGCGGCGGCGTCGTCATCTACATGGGCTCGGTGCACTCGCACGAGGCGTCGCCGCTGAAGTCGGCGTACGTGACGGCCAAGCATGGGCTGCTGGGGCTCGCGCGCGTGCTGGCCAAGGAAGGCGCGAAGCACAACGTGCGCTCGCATGTGGTGTGTCCGGGCTTCGTGCGCACGCCGCTGGTCGACAAGCAGATTCCGGAGCAGGCGAAGGAGCTCGGCATCAGCGAAGAAGAAGTGGTGAAGAAGGTGATGCTCGGCAACACGGTGGACGGCGTGTTCACGACGGTGCAGGACGTCGCGCAGACGGTGCTGTTCCTGTCGGCGTTCCCGAGCGCCGCGCTCACCGGCCAGTCGTTCGTCGTCAGCCACGGCTGGTTCATGCAATAACGTCGCGCGCCTTGCGCGCCTCCGGAACGGAGGCGCATCGCGAACCACGGCTTATTCTCGCAACGGAGCGCGTCGGTCGACGTCGCTCCGTTCATCCCCGCCGTCGACGGCGGATTTCCCGGAGCAACTGATGAAACCGCACGCGCGTACAGAAAAGCAGGCCGTCGATGCGACGGACCTGCGACACGAGGCCGGTGCACCGGCAACGGCGCGGTCGCTGCCATACGAAACGATCGCGCTCGTCCTGCAGGGCGGCGGCGCGCTCGGCGCTTACCAGGCCGGCGTATTCGAAGGGCTGCACGAGGCCGGCATTCCGCTCGACTGGATCGCCGGCATCTCGATCGGCGCACTCAATACCGCGCTGATCGCGGGCAACGCGCCCGAACATCGCGTCGAACGGCTGCGCGAATTCTGGGAGACGATCTGCCAGCCCGCGTACTTTCCCGCGATGCCGGCCGCATTCGAATTCGCGCTGTTCAACAGCATCGACCAGATCCGCACGTTCTTCACTGCATCGCAGGCCGCCAGCGCGATGATGCAGGGCCAGCAGGGCTTCTTCGTGCCGCGCTTTCCGCCGCCGCTGCCCGGCGTGTCCGATCATCCGGAGAAGATCAGCTGGTACGACACGTCCGCGCTGCGCGCGACGCTGCTCAAGCTGTGCGACTTCGACCGAATCAACTCGGGCGAGACGCGCGTGTCGGTCGGCGCGGTCAACGTCGGCACCGGCAACTTCGTGTACTTCGACAACGCGCGCATCCGGCTCGAGCCCGAGCACTTCATGGCGTCCGGCGCATTGCCGCCGGCGTTCCCGCCGGTCGAGATCGACGGCGAGTACTACTGGGACGGCGGCATCGTGTCGAACACGCCGCTGATGGAGGTGCTGCGCGCGCATCCGCGCCGCGACACGCTCGCGTTCCAGGTCGATCTGTGGAGCGCTCGCGGGCCGCTGCCGCGCACGATGGCCGACGTCGCGGAACGCACGAAGGACGTGCAGTATTCGAGCCGCACGCGTCTGGTGACCGATACGCTGCAACGCGAACAGCGCTTTCGCAACGTGCTGCGGCACGTGCTCGAACAGGTGCCCGAAGCGCAGCGCAAGAACGATCCGTGGTGCGTCGAAGCCGAAGCGATGTCGAGCGGCAAGAAGTACAACGTTCAACATCTGATCTATCAGCAGAAGGCTTACGAGCATCACTACAAGGACTACCAGTTCGGTCTGTCGACGATGCGCGACCACTGGTCCGCGGGTCTCGACGACATCCGCAAGACGCTCGCGGTCAAGGACGGCCTCGCGCTGCCCGTCAACGACGCAGGCTTCGTCACGCACGACATTCACCGCCACCGGTGATGCCGTCTGCAACGGGCCGCGCGCTCGCTGCGCCGGCCCGTTCTCATTTCCGATTCGACATGCCGATTTTTCTTGCGCTGTTTGCGCTCATCGCCCTCGGATGGGGGGCCGTTCATCTGTTTCACGTAATCGCCGCGCAGTTCGGCCAGCCAGTCGCGATGGCGGCCGCGGTGCTCGCCGCCGTCGCCGTGATCGCGCTGATTGCGTGGTGGCTCAAGCGCCGTCGCGACATCGCACCGAATACGCGGGAGCCGGGCTGGACCCATATCGAACAGCGCGGATGGGGCGAATTGCGCGTGTCCGCGACGCAAGGGCTGCTGTGGCTGTCGCACGACGGCGCGGACGGCCGCTATACGCTGTCGCAGCTCGACGGCTGCGACGCCAAGCCAAGCGACGGCCGCTGGTATCTGCTCGTGCGCGTGCGCGACGGAGTGCGAAGCGAGTGGAAGTTGCCGATGATGGACCGGCGCGATGCGCAGCGCTGGGCGCGTGTGTTGATGCTCGCGAAGGAGCATCGGCTGTAATGGCCGGCCACGGCGGCGCTCTCGATGCGTTGCTTTCGAGTGGAGGCTTACCCCCCGCGACTTGCTATCGCACGCCGAGCGCCCACAACGCGTCGAGCACGTGCTGCGTCGACCGCTCGACCGGGCCGGCACGATGGGCGATCCCGAGCTCGCGCCGCAACGCCGGGCGTAGCGGCCGCATGACGATACGCGCATCGGGCAGCGGCGCGCCGGCCTCGTGCGGCAACAGCGTCGCGCCGTAACCCGCGGCGACCAGACTCTTGATCGCATCGTTGTAGTTCAGTTCGATGCGCGGCTCGGGCCGGTGGCCGCCGAGCGCGAACCATTCCGTCGTGAGCCGCGACAAGCGGGTGGTCGCATCGTTGAGAATCAACGGACGCGCGGCCAGATACGCCGGCGTCGCCCGCGCCGGCGCTTGCCAGTCGGCGGGCAGAAACGCGAGCACCGGATCGCGCCGCCACGCGCGAATCGACAACCCCGCGACCGCCGGCTGCGGCAACGCGACGAGCCCGACGTCGAGCGTGCCCTGCGCAAGACGCGCGAGCGTGTCTTGCGACGTGAGCACGGCGATCTGCACGTCGATGTCCGGATGGTGCTCGCGCAGCCGCGCCACCGCCTGCGGCAACAGATGCGCGATCGCGCCGGTCGATGCGCCGAGCCGTACGCGCCCGGTCAATCCCTGCACTTGCCGCTCAACGTCGTCGAGCGTCGCTTCGACGTCGGCCAGCAGGCGGCGCGCGCGCTCGACCAACACCGCGCCGATGGCCGACGGCCGCACGTTGCCGCGCGTGCGCGACAGCAATGGCGCGCCGATCCTGCTTTCGAGTTCGGCGACATGAAGGCTGACCGTCGGCGGCGCAAGATGCAGCAGTTGCGCAGCGGCGACGAAGGAACCCTGGTCGGCGATCGCGACGAGCGTGCGCAGCCGGTCCAGACTGATCTCCCGCATTCCCACCTCTCGTTCAGGAACTCTGAATCCTGTGGTCAGAAAATTCAACTTTTCCAATTCTAGGCGTTCAGTGGACGATACGGCTTTCCCGAGGCCCGAAACGCGGAACACGACGATCATGAATCACGCCACTGTCTACATCGACGGCGACCAAGGCACGACCGGTTTGCAGATCCACGAGCGCCTGCGCGATCGCACCGACCTGCGGCTCGTCACGCTGCCCGATGCCGAGCGCAAGAATCCCGCGCGGCGCGCCGAAGCGATCAACGCATCGGACTTCACGATTCTGTGCCTGCCCGACGCGGCCGCGCGTGAAGCGGTCGGCTTCATCCGCAATCCGGCCGTACGCGTGATCGATGCGAGTTCAGCCCATCGCACCGACCCGGAGTGGGTCTACGGCTTTCCCGAGATGGCCGCCGGACACGCTCGGACCATCGCCGGCGCGCGGCGCGTGACCAACCCCGGCTGCTATCCGACCGGCGCGATCGGCCTGCTGCGGCCGCTGCAGCAGGCCGGACTGCTGCCACGCGACTATCCGGTGAGCATCCATGCGGTGTCGGGTTACTCGGGCGGCGGCCGGGCTGCCGTCGACGCGTTCGAATCGAACGACGCTGCCCGCGCGAAACCGCTGCAGATCTACGGCCTCACGCTCGCGCACAAGCATGTGCCCGAAATCCAGCAACATGCCGGCCTCGCGCACCGACCGCTGTTCGTGCCGGCCTACGGTGCCTATCGACAGGGCATCGTCCTCACCGTGCCGATCGAGCTGCGCCTTCTGTCCGCCGGCGTGACCGGTGAGACGCTGCAAGCCTGTCTTGCGCACCATTACGCCGGCGCGCGCCACGTCGACGTCATGCCGCTCGCGGACACCCGCGCGATCGCGCATCTCGATCCGCAAGCGCTGAACGGGACGAACGACCTGCGGCTCGGTGTGTTCGTCAACGAGGAGCACGGCCAGGTGCTGCTGTCCGCGGTGTTCGACAATCTCGGCAAAGGAGCGTCCGGCGCGGCCGTGCAGAATCTCGATCTGATGCTCGGGGCGATGAGTGTGGCGCAGGGGACGTGAGCTTTAGGTTTGGGCTTTGAACCCGGTGTCCTGCGCTTGAGCCTTCGGCGTTGGGTTGAAGGCAGGCACAATCGTCAGCCTGCAGGGTGCTTCGCCGCTGATCGCGCGTCGGCGCCCGCCGCAGGCCGTCGCACCTGTACGTGGTGGCAAGTCGGCAGGCGAGCATGATTCGCCGATGGCACTCATGCCCCCGTAAAAGCTCACCTTTCGCCGATTTCAGCCCGCATCGTTGCCCGCCGCGGCATTCAACCCGGCGAGCGCATCCGCCAGAAAGTCGACGCACACGCGCACCTTCGCGGAAGCCGCCACACGCTCCGGATACACCGCCCAGATGTTCGCCGGCTGAATTGCGTCCGGCAGCACGCGACGCAACTCGCCGCGCTCGATCAACGGACCCGCTTCCCAGATCGAACGCAGCACGATCCCGCGTCCGGCGAGCGCCCATTGCACGGCCACCTCGCCGTGGTTCGTCGACAACGCGCCGCCGACCTTCACCGTCGCCGTTTCGCCGCGCACGTTCAGCCGCCACACGCCGAGCGGATGGTCGCGCTCCTTGATGGCGAGACAGTCGTGCGACGCGAGATCGGCGAGCGTGCGCGGCGTGCCGCGCCGCGCGAGGTACTCGGGCGACGCGCACAGCACGCGATAGTTCGCCGCGAGACGGCGCGCGATCAGGTGATCGGCGATCTCGTCGCCGATGCGCACGTCGACGTCGTAGCCTTCGCCCACGACATCGACGAGCCGGTCGAACAGATCGAGCCGCACGTTCAGCTGCGGATAGCGCGCGGAAAAATCGAGCAGCGCCGGCGCGACGACATGCCGCCCGAACCCGAAGCTGCTCGAGATGCGCAGCGTGCCGCGCGGCACCGTGCGCGTGGTCGACACGTCTTCGACGAGATGATCGACATCGTCGAGAATCTTCTCGGCGCGCGCGAACACGCGTTCACCGGCGTCCGTGACCGTCACGCGGCGCGTCGAACGATGCAGCAGGCGCGTGCCGAGCTGCGCCTCGAGCAGCGCGATCCGCTTGCTCACGTACGCGGGCGACACCGCGAGCTGCTCGGCGGCCGCGCTGAAGCTCGTCAGGCGCACGACCAGGCTGAACACGCGCAGGTCGTCGAGGTTCGGTGATTTGTTCACGATTCGTGGAAAGTGGATTAACCTTTCGAGCGATTTTAATCTGAATGGAAATAAATAGAATGGCCGCATGTCCCGCTGCGCACGCCGCGGGCGCCCCTCATCAGTAAAGGAGACTTGCATGTCCGACAGCACCTACAGAATCGCCGTCATTCCCGGTGACGGCATCGGCCGGGAAGTGATGCCCGAGGGCCTGCGCGCCCTTGCCGCCGTAACGGCGCGCTTCGGCATCCGGTTCGAGTTCGAGCAGATCGACTGGGCGAGCTGCGACTACTACGCGCAGCACGGCAAGATGATGCCGGACGACTGGAAGGCGCAGTTGTCGGACGTGGACGCGATCCTGTTCGGCGCGGTCGGCTGGCCCGCGACGGTGCCCGACCATATCTCGCTGTGGGGCTCGCTGCTGAAATTCCGGCGCGAATTCGACCAGTACATCAATCTGCGGCCCGCGCGCCTGTTCGACGGCGTGCCGTCGCCGCTCGCCGGCCGCAAGGCGGGCGACATCGACTTCATGATCGTGCGCGAGAACACCGAGGGCGAATATTCGTCGGTCGGCGGCACGATGTTCGAAGGCACCGAGCGCGAAGTCGTGATGCAGCAGTCGATCTTCACGCGCCACGGCACCGAGCGCGTGCTGAAGTTCGCGTTCGAGCTCGCGCAGCGCCGCGCAAAGCGGCTCACCGTCGCGACCAAGAGCAACGGCATCGCGATCAGCATGCCGTGGTGGGACGCACGCGCTGCCGAAATGGCCGAGCGCTATCCCGATATCGCGGTCGACAAGCAGCACATCGACATCCTGTGTGCGCGCTTCGTGTTGCAGCCGGATCGTTTCGACGTCGTGGTCGCGTCGAATCTGTTCGGCGACATCCTGTCCGACCTCGGGCCGGCCTGCACCGGCACGATCGGCATCGCGCCGTCGGCGAACCTGAACCCGGACCGCACGTTTCCGTCGCTGTTCGAACCGGTGCACGGCTCCGCACCGGACATCGCGGGCCAGTACATCGCGAACCCGATCGCGATGATCTGGTCGGCGGCGATGATGCTCGACTTCCTCGGCAACGGCGCGGGCCGCGAACGCGAAGCGCACGATGCGATCGTCGCGGCGATCGAGGACGTACTGCGCAACGGGCCGCGCACGCGCGATCTCGGCGGCCAGGCGGCAACGCAGGAAGTCGGCGAGGCGATCGCCGCGCGGATCGCCGGCTGATCGGACTCCGTGGAAGGCGCGCGGCGCGCAAGATCGTCGGCGGTGAGATGCACGATCGGTCGTCGCGCACCTTTGGCGGAAGGCACGGTGTCGATGTCTGGTCAATAGGCGTGCTTTGCGCGTCCGCGCACTCGCACCGTTGGCTGCGAAGATCGATCGGTGAGTCGCCGCGCTCGAGTCGTCACACCGTCGCGCGCTAAAGCCATGTTCTCCCGAAAACGCTCACCTCAGCGCGGCTCCCGTATTCCCTCACCGTTGAACACGAACGCCGCGCGTCTTCCTGCGT
Organism: Burkholderia sp. KJ006; assembly: GCF_000262695.1. Taxonomy (NCBI): domain Bacteria; kingdom Pseudomonadati; phylum Pseudomonadota; class Betaproteobacteria; order Burkholderiales; family Burkholderiaceae; genus Burkholderia; species Burkholderia sp. KJ006. Next base: position 562,065 of record NC_017921.1, read on the forward strand.
GTTGCGTTACAACCCGAGATCGGACAGCCCCGGATGATCGTCCGGGCGGCGGCCCAGCGGCCAGTGATACAGCCGGTCCGCTTCGCGAATCGGCAGATCGTTGATGCTCGCATGGCGATGCGCCATCAGTCCGTTTTCGTCGAATTCCCAGTTTTCGTTCCCGTATGAGCGGAACCAGTTGCCCGCGTCGTCATGCCATTCGTACGCGAACCGCACCGCGATGCGATTGCCGTCGAATGCCCACAGCTCCTTGATCAGACGATAGTCGAGCTCGCGCACCCATTTCCGTTGCAGCAGGCCGACGATCTCGTCGCGGCCCGTCACGAATTCGGCGCGATTGCGCCACCGGCTCTGCGGCGTGTATGCGAGCGACACGCGTTGCGGATCACGCGTGTTCCACGCATCCTCGGCGGCGCGCACTTTCTGGCGCGCCGTCTCGAGCGTGAACGGCGGTACGGGCGGACGAACTTCGGGGGAAACGGACATGGGATGCTCCTGTGGAGGGTTCAGGCTGCATGCGGTCGCGCGCAGCCGGTCGGGAAACGCTAATTCGCTGCTCGCGACACCGTGTCGAGCAACAGTTCGGCGGTTGCGCGTGCGTCACGCGCGGCGGTCGGATCACCGTTGACGAGCGCCACGCCGATCGCACCGTCGATCAGCACGAGCCACTGACGCGCGAGGCGCGCGAGCCCGCGGCGCTCGATCGCCGCTTCATCGGCATACGCGTCGAGCCGCTCGCGCACGAACGCGAGCAGCCGCGCCTTGTGCATCCGCGCGACGACTCGCACCGGATCGTCCGGGTCCGCAATCTCGCCGGACGCGTTGAGGAACGCACAACCGTGGAAGTCAGGTTGCGCAAACCATTCGCGCAGCACGTCGAACATGCCGAGCAACTGCGCACGCGGCGACTTGCCGCGCGCCAGCGTCGCGTCGACGAACCAGGTCATCCAGCGCGCGTCGCGGCGCTCGAGCGCGGCCACGACCAACGCTTCCTTCGATTCGAAGTTCGAATAGAAGCTCTTGCGCGCGGCACCGGAGCGCTTCACGATCGCGTCGACGCCCGTGGCATGAATGCCGCCCGAGTAGATCAGCGCCTCGGCGGCGTCGAGCAGGCGGTCGCGCACGGGCGGTTCTGGGGTGAGGTCTTGGGGCGTGTTCATGCGTTTACAGTAGAACGATCGTTCTACCTCGTCAAGCTCGGGAGCGAGTACCCCTGCGGCTGGCAGGGCGTTGCTTCGGTCGTGGGATGAGGGGTGGATACGCGCGAGCGTATTTTTGTAGTGGTCGGTTTCCGGCTCGAGGCAGAGGCATCGCTTGCGTATCGGCATGCGATGCGCCGCGGACTCTTCGACGTATATCCGGCGTGGATAGTGAACGACCGGACATCGCACTCTGCGATGCCCGAAACGCTGGCTCGTCGTGCCGAGCCTGTCGCTGGAACCGAGGGGGTTGAGCGGTGAGTGGACCGAATCGCAGCCGGCTCACCGCTCGCCGTTCGATGCGGGCCGGCGTGCCTTATGGTGAGCTCGCATACGGTCGCTCTGCTCGCGCTCGACGTGGCGTGGCGAATCGACGGCATGCCGGCGTGATGACGCGGAAAGCATGCGCCCTTCGAGCACCGCAAGTTGAATAGAGGAGTGACGCGTAAGCGCGGCGGCGCGCGAAGCGTCGCTGCCTAGCCGTGACGCATGCATCATGGCCACGGATCAACCACTCGTACATGACGCACGCGCACGGTGATTACAGCGTCATACGAGATGCCATTGCGGCTCCCGAATATCCTCACCTCAAGCGTCTGTCGGCGCGGCAGGCTTCGACAAACGCTCGAGACGAAACGGCGCGGCGGCCGTCAAACGCGCCGCTCGTGCCGCTGCAGACGCTCACGCGGTCCAGTCGAGAATCACCTTGCCGCTTTCACCGGACAGCATCGCGGCGAAGCCTTTCTCGTAATCGTCGACGGCAAAGCGATGCGTGACGATCGGCGACAGGTCGAGCCCACTCTGGAGCATCGCGACCATCTTGTACCAGGTCTCGAACATTTCGCGGCCGTAGATGCCCTTGATCTCGAGCCCCTTGAAGATCACCTGATTCCAGTCGATTGCCGTCTGCGCGGGCGGAATGCCGAGCAGCGCGACCTTGCCGCCGTGATTCATCGCTTCGAGCAGGCTCGTGAATGCGCTCGGCACGCCCGACATCTCGAGCCCGACATCGAAGCCTTCGGTCATGCGCAGCTCGGCCATCACGTCGCGCAGCGACTCGCGCGCGACGTTGACAGCGCGCGTCGCGCCCATCTTGCGCGCAAGCTCCAGCCGATAGTCGTTGATGTCGGTGATCACGACATTGCGCGCGCCGACATGCTTCGCGATTGCGACGGCCATGATGCCGATCGGCCCCGCGCCGGTGATCAACACGTCCTCGCCGACGAGGTTGAACGACAGCGCCGTATGCGTCGCGTTGCCGAACGGATCGAAGATCGACGCGAGATCGTCGGAGATCTCCGGCGGAATCTTGAACGCGTTGAATGCGGGAATCGCCAGATATTCGGCGAACGCGCCCTCGCGGTTCACGCCGACGCCGACGGTATTGCGGCACAGATGCCGACGCCCCGCACGACAGTTACGGCAGAAACCGCAGGTGATGTGCCCTTCGCCGGACACGCGGTCACCGATCGCGAAGCCGCGCACTTCCTGCCCCATCTCGACGATCTCGCCGACGTATTCGTGGCCGACATGCATCGGCACGGGGATCGTCTTCTGCGCCCAGTCGTCCCACTTCCAGATATGGATGTCGGTGCCGCAGATCGCCGTGCGGCGGATCTTGATCAGCACGTCGTTGTGTCCGACCTCGGGACGCTTCACGCGCGTCAACGTGAGACCCGGAGCGCGTTCGAGCTTTGCCAGTGCTTTCATGGTCGCACCTCCGTCAGACGATGCCGAGCGACTTGCCGACGCGCACGAACGCGGCCACGGTCTGGTCGATCTGTTCGGCGGTATGTGCGGCGCTCATCTGCGTGCGGATCCGTGCGCGCCCGCGCGGCACGACCGGGAACGAAAAGCCGATCACGTACACCCCTTCGGCGAGCAGCTTGTCGGCCATGTTGGTGGCGAGCTGCGCATCGCCGAGCATCACCGGGATGATCGGATGCGCGCCGGGCACGAGCGTGAAGCCTGCAGCCGTCATCTGCTCGCGGAAGCGCACGCCGTTTTCGCGGACGCGCTCGCGCAGCTTCGCGCCTTCATCGCTGCCGAGCAGTTCGAGCACCTTCAACGACGCCGCGGCAATGCTCGGCGTGAGCGTGTTCGAAAACAGGTACGGGCGCGAACGCTGGCGCAGCAGCTCGACGATCTCGCGGCGCGCGGCGACGTAGCCGCCCGATGCGCCGCCCAGCGCCTTGCCGAGTGTGCCGGTAATGATGTCGACGCGCCCGTCGACGCCGCAGTGCTCGGGCGTGCCGCGGCCATGAGCGCCGATGAAGCCGACCGCGTGCGAATCGTCGACCATCACCAGCGCGCCGTATCGGTCGGCGAGATCGCAAATGCCTTTGAGGTCGGCGATGATGCCGTCCATCGAGAACACGCCGTCGGTCGCGATCAGCTTGTGACGCGCACCGGCCGCGTCGGCTTCCTTCAGCTTGGCCTCGAGATCGGCGAGATCGTTGTTCTTGTAGCGAAAACGCTTCGCCTTGCAGAGGCGAATGCCGTCGATGATGCTTGCGTGATTCAGCTCGTCGCTGATGACGGCGTCGTTCTCGTCGAGCAACGTCTCGAACAGGCCGCCGTTCGCGTCGAAGCAGCTCGAATAGAGAATGCTGTCCTCAGTGCCGAGAAACGATGCGAGTGCGCTTTCGAGCTGCTTGTGCACGGTCTGCGTGCCGCAGATGAAACGCACCGATGCCATGCCGAAGCCGTCCTGGTCGAGGCCGTCCTTCGCGGCGGCGATCAGGCGCGGATCGTTCGCCAGACCCAGATAGTTGTTCGCGCAGAAATTGAGCACACCGGCACCGCCGGCCAGCCGCACCGCGGCAGCTTGAGGGCTCGCGATCTCGCGCTCGGTCTTGTAAAAACCGTCCGCGCGGATCTGATCGAGCGTCCCGCGCACCTGGGCGAGAAAGGCATCACGCATCGCAAAGCTCCTGACAGGGTTCGCAAGCCGTCGCACGCCACTCGTGGCGGCAGCGCGACGGGCTGCTACTGTTATAGTCGGTCGTTCGGTTGACCGCATTTATCCGATATTCCGAACTTAAATTCGGAATATCGAACAACTCTAAGCGAACGGAAAACAAATGGCAAGTTCCTCCGCGCCGCGACGCACACCCGCCGGCGCCGCACCGCAGCCGCCGGCCGCGACGCCGCCCCGCGTCGGCGAGCAGATCCAGCGCCTGCGCAACGAGCGCAAGCTGACCCTCGACGATCTGTCACGCGCGGCCGGCGTATCGAAATCGATGCTTTCCGAGATCGAGCGTGACAAGGCCAATCCGACCATCGCCGTTGCATGGCGGCTCACGAACGCGCTCGGCATTACGCTCGACGAGCTGTTCTCGCAACCCAAGGCGCCGGAGACGATCCGCGTGGACGGCCCGCACGACATCCCGACGCTCGCAGGCCACGACGGCCGCTACCAGCTGCGCGTATGGGGCCCGATCGACCTCGCCGGCAAGTTCGAGTGGTACGAGCTGACGCTGCCGAGCGGCGGCGCGCTCGTATCGAACGCACACGAGCCCGGTACCCGCGAACACCTGACCGTGTTGCAGGGTGCGATGGAAATCGAAGCCGCCGCGGCCACCCGACGCCTGAAAGCCGGTGACACCGCCCGCTACCCGGCCGACACACCGCACGCGATCCGCAATCCAGGCAAGGCCGAAGCGCGCGCACTTCTGATCGTGATCCATCGCTGACGCTGCCGATAGTCGGCCAACTGGCCAGTTGCGGAAAATACTGTATGTTTGTACAGTACGAACATTCCGCCACGCATGGCCGGGGTTGGCGCACCGAGGCGCCCGTTCCGGTCGACAGGAGCCTGCGATGACAGAAGAACAAGATTTGGCCGCGCTCAGCTTCAAGGCTGCCGCGCACGACCTCGAACTGATCGTTCGGCACATAGCCGAGCGCTATATCCGCCACGGTGTACCGCTGTCGTGGCGCCTGCTGCACGCCATCGAAGCCGAGGCGCTGGCCGATCTCGGCTTTGCGAGCCGGCACGATGCCGGCATGCGGCAGCTGTTCGAAAGACCGTCGGACATGACCTTTCCCGAGACGGACGATCCGATTGACTTCGGCCGTTCCAACGCCCTGCCCGCGGTGTTCTCGTTCGCGGTGCTAGCGTACGAGGCAGCGGACAAAGCGCAGAACCATGCAGCCCGCGAGCGCGTCCACCGTCCGTCGAAGGCGTGGGGCGACTGATATTCGCCATGAGAAGCGCGGACTGCCGGCGCTCGCCCAGGCTACTGCCCGCGATGTTGCGCAAAGGGCTACCATGCACGCAACTAACGGAATAAATCAAATGTCTCTCCCCACATGCCCCGACACCCCGGCACGCCCTGAGGAAAAGGACTTGTTCGACCGCGGCGCATCCGACTGGATCGTCTCGCCCGACACCGCATTCGACGCGTGGCTTGCCATGCAGGAATACCGCCGCTCATCGGCCGACGTCTATCGCGCACAATGGGGGGCCTTTCTGGCCTGGCTGCGCGCCAATCAGAAAAACCTCGCCACCGTCGATACCGCGTCGATTGCAAATTTCGTCGGCGAACTACCGATCCGAAAAACGCAGCGCATGCGCTATTTGCGGTTGATCGAACGCGTGCTCGATCACATCCGGCAAACCGAACTGGCCTCGACCAACCCGGCCCGCTTCATCGCTCAGGATGGCGAAGCGACGTGGCGCCACGCGCGCGACAACGAGCCGACCGGTTTCCTGACGCCAGCCGAACGCGCGAAGTTGCTGGCCTACCTGTTTTCGCCCATCGGCGTGTCGGGCTCCGCGTACTGGAAGGAACGTCGCGACCGCGCGCTCGTCGCTGCGTTTCTCGGCGCCGGCGTGAAAACCGGCGAAGCACGGGTTCTTACTATTAGTTGCATAAACACGAGTGGGACATCGCTGCACATCCCGTCGACGCATCCGGATTTCGCACGTGAAACCCACCTCGCGTCATTTGCGATCGCGCTGCTCGAAGCCTGGCTCGTCGAGCGCAAGCACCAAAACATCGCCGGCGATCTCGTGTTCCCCGCATCACACGCCGGGCGACCGATGCACAAGGCGACGATGTTGCGTGCGATCGACGCGATCGTGGAATCAGCGGGCCTCGCATCGTCGCGCACTGCGCGCGCGAGTCCGCAGACGCTCCGCAACACGTATGCCGCGGAGCTGTTCGAGCACGATGTACCGCCGGAACGTGTCGGCAAATGGCTCGGCTTCGTGCGGCCCATTTCATCGAACCGGCTGCACCGTGCGTGGAAGAACTGGCGAGAGGAACTCCTCAACGGTGATGAGGCGGATCGGGACGAAACTCACTGAAGGGCGGCCGGCTGCTCACGGAAGTGATCCGTGAGCAGCCTTGATCCACTGGGCCTCACCGTTGCACAGCTCCCGAATAATCTCACCTTGATGATCCCGAATTACCTCACCTTGCGCGACGGCTGTGCGGCTTCGCGGTGTCAGTCGCGTGCAAACCGCGTAGCGGCTTCGAAACGGGATGGCCAGAATCCCGATGCATGGTCGCATTCGGGGCACGACACTTCGAACCCGTTGTCGCCATGCGACAACTCCGGCTCGCCATCGCAACGCGGGCACCGGCTCGGTACAGGCACCTCGTGATCCAGCGACGTCCCAATTGCGGAAAACGCGTCGGCGTCCAGTTGACCCGCATCAGCCAGACGCCGCATCAGCGCCGAAATCTCGGGGCTCATCCCGCGGCTCGCGCGTAACGTGTTCGCGTCACGCGTTGCGCGCTCGAGCTCGTCGCTCTGGCTGCGCAACTGTTCCTCGAGGCGATCGGCGCGCGCCTTCGCCGCGCTCAGCTGCTGGAGGAAATCGAACTCCTTGCGCTGCACATCGCGCAAGCCGCTCTGATAGGTCGACGCCATGCTGCGTAGCGAGTCCAGCTCCACCAGCATCGGTTTGACCCGGCGTTCGGCTTCGGCTACCGCATCCTTGATTTGCTGCGCGTAATGCTCGGTGCGTTGCTGCAACTCGGCTTGCAGCGCGTCGATTCGGTCGCGCAGCGCAGCGTTTTGCGTCTGCTCGGCATCGACTCGGCCCGTCGTCGCGGCCAGTTCTTTTTCGAGCCGTGCGATGGTGGCGAGGAGTGTGGCTTCGTTCGCCGAGCCGTGCGTCGACTGCGACGCCAGCTGTACTTCCAGTTCGGTCAGGCGCGCCTGCAACTGATCGTTACGGTTTTCGCTGCGTGCCAGTGCGGCTTCCAGCGTTTCCTGGCGGACCGCGGCGTCGCGTAAACGTTGTTCCGCGTCGATCATGCTCGAGCGGATTTGCTCGCGATCGCCATCGAGACTCTCCTTCGCTGCCTTCAGCGCCTCGTCATAGAGCGCGGTGAGCAAAGCCCCGGCTTTCTCTTCGACTGCTTTGGGAATCGCTGCGCCGTCGAGCTTGATTTTCGACGCGGCGCGAATCCGTTCCCAGAAATGATCGATGTCCTTCGGGATGTCGCTCGCGCTGCCGGTCTGCGTCAGGTCGCGAACGTTCGCGGCCGACGGCCGAATACCAAGATCGAAGAACAGGCGCTTGCACGCGTGTAGCGAGAGTTCCTGGCGTCGTGCACCGCTTGCGCGCAGCGATTCCAGCTCTCGTCGGATAGCTTCACGTATTTCATCCAGCGTCATGATGGAGCTCGTCGGTGTTCGATGTTGCGATCATAACGAAATACGTGTTCTTTGATACCTTATTTGGTTGGTCGTGGCGAATTTACGTCAATTTGTATGGCAGGCGTGGCTGTGCGTCGTTTTCGTCGATAGAGACCGTACATATCGTGAAACAAAGCGAAGATTGACCGCCAAGTCCTTGTTTTATCAGGATATACCTGAGGCCATCAAAAACACCGATATGTTTCACATGCTGGCGCATCTGGGCTACGGTCGGTGTTCGGCGAGTAGCGTCTCTGTGGAAAACTCGGTGAGCTGAGTCTTGAGAGTATTAGAAGTAAACACCCTTGAACCCTTAGTTAAAAACGTTAACGCCACCGCAGATCCTTATGCAGCAAGGCTTTCGAGCCGACAAGGTGAAGTTTTACGGGAGCCAAGGTGATCTTCTGCGGGAGCAGAAGTGATGGGGTTCGGGGAGCTGCGTGAGCCGATGCGGGAAAGGTCGTGAGCGGATTCGGGATCACAGTAAAACATCAAATTTGGCCAAGGTGAGGCTTTTCGGGAGCTCGCATCCTCAGAACCCTCATGGCGCCTGCATACACAGTTGTCTGCCTGTGCAGCGATGGGTGAGAACTTGCGGGTTCCGTTTCCCGCCCTGTTTTTGCCCATCTTTTAGGCAATTCCGACAAAAGGTGAGGTTTCACGGGACGTCACAGGTTTTTACTGTGAGGTTTTTCGGGAGTCTACGGTGTTTTTGCACAGAAAAAGTGCGCTCGAGCGCCTGTGGCCGGGGAAAGGTGAGTCTTTTCGGGAGCGAAGTGCGGGGTTTCCGGGCGGGATTCCGTTGAGGTGAGGTTTTTCGGGGGACGAGTCACAGGCCGGAGGAGCACTTCAAAGGTGAGCCTTTTCAGGAGTGTCAGTTGCACAAAAAGGCATCAGAGGTGAGCTTTTTCGGGACCCAGGAGGGTCTTGATTCGCCGGAAAGCCCACGGGAGGCGGCGAAAATCGGTTTTTTGCTGTGCCTCTGTTTGGCAAAGGTGAGATTTTTCGGGAGCGGCCATCGGGGCACCGTGCCGATTCATAGGTGCTACAGGTGAGGTTTTGCGGGAGGGTGTGTCGCCGAACTTGTGAGCCAGAGGATCTCGTAAGTACCGGGCGCGATTGACATTTTTGATACTGCGACGGTTACGGTGAGGTTTTTCGGGAGTGACGTTGGTGGCAGTTCCGACGTCGAATTCGTCGAAAAGGTGAGCGTTTTCGGGAGGAGCGAATACCTGAGCCTAGATGTGTCGGGGATGCCCCGGCTCCTCGCGCACAGTCTGTGGAGTCCATAAGGTGAGCGTTTTCGGGAACATCCGGTTTCCAGGCGCTGTACAATGCGCGCCCGCGGTTGCGAAACGATCTCGGCAGGCTTGTGGGAGCGGTCCTCGGCTGGTATCGCCGTTACGTCGGACGGACTTCGCGGGTGCGGTTTGCGTCGCTGTACATGCATACAGGATCCACAGAAGCATCCGCTGACGTCCCGGTGAGGCACGGGTCCCGCTGAGTCGTAAAATTACGACAAATCGAAAGGTGAGCCGATACGGGAGCAAGTTGCGCACGTGTCCGGCACAGGCGAAAATCTGTGAAGTTAGCGCATCCCGCGACACATCTGGATTGGCCCGAAACGCCGTAAATCCGGACTGGTGAGGGTTTTCGGGAGTCGGTTGGGGTGAGTGCGGCGTGACACGTCCGCATCACCGCGTATGGTGAGCATGTCGTTCTGGACGCACATCACCACAGGCGCTATCCTTCCGTGAAACTTCTCCTCCGACCCGACGCATGGCCACGAAGCGCGCCAAGAAAACCGATGTGGATGTGGTGAGTGCCAGTTCAGCCGAATTGCGGAAGGCCGTCGAGGCGATCGCGATTCAGCCGAAGAGCGGCAAGATCACCCTCCTGACCCGCAAGCTGTTCAATGTGCTGCTCGCCGTCGCGCAGCAGGCCGACGACTCGGGCGATACCTATCGCGCGCTGTTGTCGGACATCGTCGCCAATTCCGCCTTCGACTCGAACGACACCGCTCTGGTGAAGGAACACCTGCGTCGCATGGTGTCGGTCCAGGTCGAGTGGAGCACCGGCACGTCGAGCCAGAAGCCCGGCCGCAAGTGGGGGATCTCGACGCTGATCGCCGATGCGGAAATCCTCGAGGATCCGTCGACGCGCCGCGTATGGGTCGAGTTCTCGTTCGCGCCGAAGATCAAGAAGAAGCTGCTGGATCCGGTGCAGTACGCGCGTCTGAGCCTGCAGTTTCAGAGCCAGTTGCGCAGCAGCGCCGGCCTGGCGCTGTATGAAATCTGCGTACGCTATCTGACGAACCCGAGCCACCTGACGATGCGCGAGCCGTGGGAGTGGTGGCGCCCGATCCTGTCCGGCACGCCGGACACGGAAGCCGGCGACGAGGCGAAGCGCGAGTACAAATATTTCAAGCGCGACTATCTGCGTCCGGCGATCGCCGAAGTCAATGCGGTCACCAACATCTTCGTCGAGCTGATCGAGCATCGCGAAGGCCGGCGAGTTGCCGAGATCCAGTTCCGTGTGACCGAGCGCAAGCAGCCGATGCTCGCGCTCGACGAGCATCCGAACGTGTTCGACAGCACGCTGGTCGACCGTATGGTGAAGCTCGGCATCCCGCTCAAGGAAGCGCAGACGCTCTACGCCGACAGCGAGGAAAACCGGATTCGCGCGGCGCTGCAGATGACCGAGCAGCGGATGCGCAGCACGACGCTGCCGCCGGTGCGCAGTGCGCCGGCCTTGTTCAAGGACGCGTTGAAGAAGGGGTATGCGCCGCCGGTCGAGTCGGTCGACACGCTACCGGCCGGCACGCCGTCCATGAAGGCCGTTAGTGCGCAGCCCGACGATCTGAAGGCCCGCCTGCTGAGCGAATTCGCCGCGTTCCGCCGCAAGGAAGCGAAGGTGCTGTACGAGGAGCAGGGCGACGCGGAGCGCGAAGTGGCGCGTGAGTCGTTCGAGGCGGAAGTGTTGCCGACGATGGGCTCGCACCTGCGTGACGACTGGCGCAAGCGCGGCCTCGATTCCAAGCTGGCCGAGACGGCGTTTTTCGACTGGCTGGCCCAGAAGACCTGGGGCGAGCCGACGGACGGCGACCTGCTGTCCTTTACCCTGAATCAATCGCGGGCCGCCTGAGGCCCGCCTGCAGCGTCTCCGACTGACCGTGGCCGGCGGCCTCATGTCCAGCGGCGAGCGGGCCGCACGACTCGAGGCCCTGCCGGCCGGCTCGGTCAATCCGACAACAGCATCCGCTCGAGTTGCTCGAGGATAGCGTCGCGCTTCTCCTTCGGCAGGCCGCGCAGGCGCAGTTCGATGCGATCGTCGCCGTACGATTTGAGGTCGCCCACCGATTTGCCGCCGAGCTTGATCTCTAAGCGCTGCGCATAGCGCTGGCGGCCCGCCGGCTTCGGCGTTTCCTGCGCCGCGACGCGACCTTTGACGATGTCCGATACCTGACGCGTGCTGAGATCGTCGGACACGATCTTGTTGATCAGCCGTAGCGTCGCCTCGGTGCCGCGTGCATTGTGATAGCGGCCGACCTGATACGCCATGTTCGAGCCGAAGCGATCCGGACGCGCGACCATTTCCTGCATGACCGACTCCGGCAGTTTGCCGATCGACAGCGCAACCGCGACCGTCGATTCATCGAGGCCGAGATGTTCGGACAGTTCCTTCTGGCTCTGGAAATGTTTGTCGTCGAGGAAGCGTCGCCACACGACGGCATTGTCGAACACCGTCTGCGAATCGCGCTGCACGTTCAGATCGTAGCCGAGCTTGTAGCTCTGGATCCCGATAGGCACGTCGATCACGATCGCCTTGACCGATTCCTTGTTCGCCTCCTTCAGCGCGCGCACGCGGCGGCCGCCGTCGCTGACGAAATACGAGCCCGGATTGTCGTAGTCGGGGATCACGTGAATCGCCTGCTGCTGACCCTGCTTCGCGAGGTTCACTGCGAGTTCGGCGATCGACGACTTCAAATAGAAATGTCGCGGGTTGAACGGACTATGTTTGATTGCCTTCAGCGGCAGTTCGATCACTTGGCCGGGCGCATAGCGGTGCTCGAGGCGCCAAGCGCGATATTGCGGCGACTCGTCGGTCGACGCGTCGAGCAGGAACTCGGGAGCCGCAGCCTGCTGCGTCTCTTTTCGAGCGGATTTCGTTGCAGCCGGCGTAGCCGTCTCGGACTTGACGATACCGTCGATGGCATTCAGTCGATCAAGCGCCGTGCGCTTCTCGCTCGTCGTGATGTCCGGGCGCGCCTGGAAGCCCTTTGCAAATTGGGAGGGTTTCATGTGAATCCTTTATGCGCATAAAGTCAGGGCAGCATGGCGACGATTTCGTCGGCGCATGCGCGGATTTCCGCGGCGGCCAGCCGCGCGCCGCGATCGTTCATCTGCAGCACGGTCTGGCCAAGCGCCATCGCCTGCTTGTATGCCTCGCGGGTCGGGATTTGCGTCTTCAATAGCGGGAAGCCGAGTTCCTCGAGAGCCCGCTTGAGCTCGCGGGTCAGCATGCGCTTCTCTTCCGTCTTGTTGAGCAGGAACACGGCGCGCAGGTCTTCGTTCATCACCTGCGCCTGCTGGATCAGCTTGACGAGCCCGACGCTCGACCAATAGTCGGCAGGCGACGACGAAGTCGGGATCACGGCGATGGAGGCCGCGAGGAGCACGACACCGGAAACCTTTTCCGTGATCGACGGAGGGCAGTCGACGACGATGATGTCGTAGTCGTTGATGAACTTCTTGATCTCGCGATGGATCTGGCCGCCGGCTTCCGCAAGGTTGACGACGGGGAACGGGATACCTGCGTCGCTGTCACCCGATGCACTCGACCAGTGAACCAGTGTGTTTTGACCGTCTGCGTCGATGACGAGGACCCGCTTGCCCTTTTCATGGAATGCCGCGCCGAGATGCATGGCAATCGTGCTCTTCCCGACACCGCCTTTTTGTTGAGTGACTGCAATGATTTCCGCGGCCAATTTTCACTCCTGTTTTTGGTCGTTGGAATTCTACCGCACGATATTTATATTTCAATGAAATTGTGGTTCCGAAGATGTGCGTTAGCCATTTGGCAGGGAGGTTTATGCGCATAAACGTGCCGGGGCGACGGATGGGTAGCCAAGGAGGATGTTCGCGCCAGCGATTCGAGCGAATCCGTCGGGCGCTGCGGGGTAGCGTGATGCCGCCGAATGGAGGTGGATCCGATTGCCGCCATTGGTACGGTGTTCCCGTAACTGCGAGGTTGCATTCGGCGCCGCGCGCGCGAATGCGTGGGTTTGCGCGCATAAACTTCCGCGGCTCCTGGCGACGGCCGACGACGCGCCTTCGGCTCGAAGTAGGCAATGTACTGGCAAGTCATCGAGCCGCCCACGACGGCGGCAGCGGAACGACGATGACGGCAATGTTTGGATCGCTTTCACGGCTCGCCAAACCGCATACGCTTCCGGGCGTTTATGCGCATAAACCGGCGAGCGTGCTTGCCGTCAACGGTCGTTTCCCGGCGCGATATATAAATCGGCCGTCGCGTACGGCACTCCGGTCGCCGGGAGGACACGCTAGGCGGTTGCGCGTCACCCAATGGCTTGGATGACGTATCCGGCGAAGCGCCACACCTCGGCGCAGGGGCGCTCGATGCGCATAAGGCCGGCGTACGGCGCGCTGGCGCGTCATCGTTGGCACTCGCGCAATCATCGAGGCTCGTAGCAATTGCGCGCAACGTTCGCCACATTGGTCGCAACGACTAGGTGAGACACCCGCGGACAGCGCCCCCGCTTTCCGCTTTATGCGCATAAACCCATCGCACAAGCGCCCCCATCTCTCCAGGCAGACGTCTCGCCACGCGAAACGCGGCCTCCCATCCCCTACTGCCTGCCTGAAGCGCTTGCACCGAGACTAGCTACAATACGCCCCTCCCTCTCCCGCAGCCCTTCTGAACGATGATCACGATCTACCACAACCCACGCTGCTCAAAATCCCGCGAAACGCTCGCGCTCGTCGAGTCGTTGAATGCCGCTGGCATGCCACTGAACGTCATCGAATATCTGAAAACGCCACCTACGGTCGAAGAACTGGAAGCCCTGCATCGCCAGCTCGGCTGCGCCGTGCGCGACATGCTCCGCGATGGCGAGGAGCCGTACAAGACGTTGGACCTGGGCCGCGCAAACCTGACGGACGCGGAGGCTTATGAAGCCATCGCCGCGCATCCGGTGTTGCTGCAGCGGCCGATCGTCGTATATGGAGGCAAGGCCGCCATTGGTCGTCCGCCCGAGTTGGTGCGCGCGCTTTTCGAATAATTTCTATAATGTATATTCGACATATCACATCAACCAGGCGCATAGACACCCGGTTGATGTGCAGCACGCACCGACTCCACCTGCTCGGGCACGGCACGGCCGCGACGCCTTCAACAACGGCGGCCACAACAGCCCCAAACCCACCACCACGTGCGCTTGTCGACAAAAACGACGACGCGGCCCGTCACCCTTCCCCGCCACCCGGCGCGCCGCCCTCGCCCCCCGCCGCCGCACGCGCGGCCACCCGCAGCACCGCGATCTGCCCGCGATAGGCCCTGCATCCGCTGCAGCCCGGCAGATGCATGCGCACGCGCATACGCTCATGAAGCGTCAACGGACGGTCGAGCGCATCCGACAGCAGGCGCGTCACGTCCTTACATTTCCCCGGCAGCATCTTCGGTCGTCAGTCCTTTTTCGCTGAGGCACGTGCGCAGGCGCGTGCGCGCCCGATACAGCAGCACGCTGCAATGATTGGCGGTCAATGTGAGTTCGCTGCAGATGTCGTCGATCTCGACATCGAGGAATTCACGCATCATGAATACGCGGCCGATGTTTTCCGGCAGATGGTCGAGACACGCCTGGAACAGCGTCCAGAACTGCCGTTGCTGCAGCAGTGTCTCGGGGCGAGGCCATGGCCGCGGCTTCGTATGCGCGGCCCAGTGTCCGTTGTCCTGGAACAACTCGCGATCGAGCACGGATTCGCCGTCTAGCTCCGCATCGAGCGCGGTGAGGCTCACCGTCCGCTGCCGCGCGCGCAGGATGTCGACCAGCTTGTTGCGCAGGATCCCGAACACCCAGGTCTTGTGCGCGGACCGTCCCGCAAAGTCACCCGCATGCGACCATGCGGCGGCCAGCGCCTCCTGCACGGCATCCTCGGACGCATCGGCGTCGCGCAGTTGCAGCCGCGCGAAGCGCAACAGGTCGCGCCGCAGTTGGGCGAGATAAACGGGATCGTCGTACGTGGACGGCATGGCGGCGGGTCGAAAGTCTCTTGTACCGATTGCGTCCGGCGAGCCCGGCGCATCGCGGTGCCAGCAGCTTACTGGGCGCGGCACCGCGCGGCAATCTTCCGTCGCGCACTCGTGATCCGTCTCGGCCCACTACGCTATGCTTGCCCTAACCCGCGCAGCGTGCCGCGCATTCGGGCGGCGAGCGGTGGGTAACATCAGACCTTAACGCCGAAGTTATCCACAATTTCTGTGGAAAACCTTGTGGAAAGCCGGCCGCCCGGCCCCGTGGGATGGCTCACGGGCTGGCTTGCCTATAAACAGACCTTTGTCGCCTGCTCGGAAGCAATCGAGCGGATTCCCTACCCATCGGAAGGAGAAAGCCATGTCTCATCGCATTGCGGTCGTCGTCGGCAGTCTGCGTCGCGGTTCGTGGAATCGCGCACTGGCGCACGCCGTGATTTCGCTCGCGCCCGCCGATTTCTCGTTCGAGTTCGTCGAGATCGGCGAGCTGCCGCTGTACAGCCAGGATTACGACGCAGATTTCCCGGAAGTCGCGAAGCGTTTCAAACAGTCGATCGAAGCGGCCGACGCGCTGCTGTTCGTCACGCCCGAATACAACCGCTCGATTCCCGGCGTGCTGAAGAACGCGCTCGACTGGGGCTCGCGCCCGTGGGGGCACAACTCGTGGTCGGGCAAGCCGGGCGCGGTGCTCGGCACGTCGCCGGGCGCGGTCGGCACGGCGCTCGCGCAGCAGCACCTGCGCAACGTGCTCGCGTATCTCGACGTGAAGATGCTCACGCAACCGGAAATGTTCATCAAGCACGATCCGTCACGTATCGACGACGAAGGCCGCATCGTCAGCGACGACACGCGTACGTTCCTGCAAGGCTTCGTCGACCGCTACGCCGATTGGGTGCGCACGCTCAAGGCCGCCTGACCGCGTTGCCCGTCCCGCGAGCGGCGCCCATGCGCGGCTCGCTCCTCGCGCGCAGGTCAGCGGCCGTCGTGCCGCGCATCGTCGCGCGCTTCGCGAATGCCCAGCAGAATCTCGTCGAGCAGCGCAATGTCGAACGGCTTCGACAGTACGCGTACATTGACGGTGCGCGTGCGGTCGAGCTCCTCGGCGTAACCGGTCACCAGGATCACGGGCAGCTTGTCCGGGCGTTTGCCGACCGCCTCGGCGAGGTCGATGCCGTTCAGGCGGCCCGGCATGTGGATATCCGAAATCACCAGATCGAATGCGTCGTTCGCGGCGACGCCCTCGATCAGGCGCAACGCGTCGTCGGCGGTGGGTGCATAGGTCACGCGATGTCCGAGCAGCGTGAGCAGCGCCTCGGTGCCGGCCGCGACCTCGCCATTGTCTTCCACCAGCAGCACGTGCAGGCCCGTGAGCGCGCCGCCGTCGTGTACCGCGGCCGGCGGCCGCACGACGATGTCCTCGGCGCGCGCACGCGGAAGATAGAGACGCACCGACGTGCCGGCGCCGACCGCGCTGTCGATCGTCGCGAGGCCGCCGGAGCGTTCGCAGAACGCGAATACCTGCGGCAGCCCGAGGCCGGTGCCCATTCCCTGCCCCTTCGTCGTGAACAGCGGCTCGAACGCGCGCGCCAGCACGTCGGGCGCCATGCCGATGCCCGTATCGTCGAGCGAGATCTGCACGAAGTCGCCGGTCAGCGGAAAGCCGTCCTCGCGGCGCAGCGTCACGTTGCGTGCGCCGACCGTGAAGCGGCCGCCAGCCGGCATCGCGTCGCGCGCGTTGACGGCGAGGTTGATGACGGCAAGCTCGAGCTCCGCGACGTCGATGCGCACGGGCCACACGCCCGGCTCGATCGCGACGACCAGCGACGACTTCGAGCCGAGCGACGTCTTCAGCAGTTCACGGCACGTGCCGAGCCACTGGCCGACGTCGATCGTCTCGTTGTGCAGCGGCTGCTTGCGCGCGACGCCGAGCAGCTGGCGCGTGAGCGACTGGCCGTTCTTCAACGCGCGCTCGATTGCACCGAGTTCCTTGTCGAGCTGCGCGACGCCGCGCCGCCGCACGATCTGCACGTTGCTCGAGATGATCATCAACAGGTTGTTGAAGTCGTGCGCGACGCTGCCGACCAGGTTGCCGAGCGCCTGCATCTTGCGCGACTGCCGGTACGCCGATTCGATCGAGCGCCGCATCGACGCCTCCGCCTGCCAGCGGTCCCACGCCTGCTCTTCGGCCTTCAACCGCTTCAGCGACAGCCAGATCACCCACCACAGCGCGATCGACGGCGCGAACATCGAGATGAACAGCACGCTCAGATGCTCGTACCACTCGTGCCAGATCGCCGAGGTCCGATACGCGCAGGTGACGTACACCGGATAGCTGCCGACCTGCCGGTACGCGACGATCTCGCTGCCGGCGCCGTCGTGCCCGACCCGCACGACGCCCGCGCGTGGATCGTTGTGCGGGTTGCCGAAGGTGGCCGTGCGATCGGTGTGCGCGAGCGACGGCGGCGGCGGATACGAGGCGATCACGGCGCCGTCGGAACGCGCGAGCGCCATCGTCATCGGGGTGGCCGAGCCGCCGAGCAGGTTGCGGTAGAACGCATTGAAATACGACGACTTCAGCGCGATCGACACCATGCCGGCGAACGAGCCGTCGCTGTGTCGGCGTGCGACGCCCGTGTTGAACACGGGGATGTTCTCGAGCTTGAGCGGCCCCATCATCAGCCGCGAGATGTGCTCGATGACCTTGCCGTCGCGGATGCCGACGAAATCGTCGCGGTTCGCGATCGACGCGTACGGCGCAGGATAGTAGAGACTGTTCGCGAGCAGCATGCCGCTCGCGCCGAAGATCGACACGGCCGCCACCTGCGGATAGCCGCCGCCGATCGTGTTCAACGCCTCGTGGATGTCGGATTCCTGGCGGCGCACGGTCGCGTCGTCCATGTCCTGCACGAGATCGACGATGCGCGCATCGAGCGTCTCGGTCAGATCGAACACTTTAAGCGCATGTTCTTCCGCCACGCGCACGGTGCGCATCGTCACGTCGCTCGCTGCCGCTTCGCGCGCCTTCAGGTCGTTGTACGCCATCACCGACACGTAAATGCACGGCAGCACGATCGCCGCCACCAGCAGCACGATCAGCGTCACGCGCCGGACCGCAAAATCGTGCTCGGGCGCGCCGGACGCGTAGGCGCCGTCGTCCTGCCAGTCGTCGGCGGGTGTGGCGGCGGGAGGGCGGGAATCGGCGGGACGTTCGGACGTCATTGAACAGGGCGACGAGGCTGGAGTGCCCCATCATAAACGAGTTGTGCACGCCCACCGTCTCGCCCGGACGCACCCGCAAACCTGTCGAATCCGACAGGGCTGCATTGAAAGAATGAAAACGCTATGAATCCGGCAGCGCAAACGTACACAAGGAAAAATTTTGCGTGCTTATCTCGAAAATGATCGAGCCTGTTTCGACAACGCGCGGAGATCGGACCGATTCTGTTCGAAATGGTGAAAATGGCGAGTTGCACCGCCTCCGGTTTACTCCGAGAATCGCCCCTTGCTTTCCCTATGACAGATACATGCGCCCGCCGGCGATTGCGGCGCGGTGTGTCGCGTGCTTCGTGCCGCGCCGCCCGCGTGCGATTGCAAGGCGGTGCCAGCGTTTGATTGCACGGCGCCTCAAGAACGGCGCCGAGCGGTCGTTAACGCGAGAGAGACCATTCCGTACACCGCTTCGCTGCCATGCCTTTGCCGATCGTGATCGCCGACGACTCCTTGCTCGCCCGCAAGCTTTTGACCAAGGCGTTGCCGGGAGACTGGGACGTTGACGTAGCATATGCGGCGAATGGTCATGAGGCCCTGGCGCTCTATCGTGACGGCAAAGCTTCCGTAATGTTTCTGGACCTGACGATGCCCGACATGACTGGCTATCAGGTCCTCGAGACACTGCGCCACGAAGATCTGAACACGTTCGTGATCGTGGTATCCGCCGATATTCAGCCGCAGGCGCGAGCCCGCGTGCGCGAACTCGGCGCGATCGCATTCGTAGCCAAGCCCGTGACGTCGGAGGCATTGCTGCCCATTCTCAAGGAGTATGGGTTGTATGCCTGAATCGGTGTTCACGGCGGAGCAACGCGACGCGTTGCAGGAAATCGCCAACCTCGCGATGGGTCGTGCCGCTGCACGGCTCGCGCTGCTGCTCGGCCACTTCATCGAGCTGTCGGTCCCGCGCGTGCGGGTCGTCGGGGCGTCGGAAGCCGGCGCCGCGCTGCGCGAGATGACGGGGATTCACGAGAACGTGACGGCCGTACGCCAGGGCTTCCGTTCCGACATCAAGGGCGAGGCGATCGTGCTGTGCCGCACCGCCGGCGTCGCGCGGCTCATGTCGCTGATGGAGCGCACGTTCGGCGACGGCGTGTATGCCGGCATGGCGACGCAGGACGAACTCGTGTTCGACGTCGCCAACGTGCTGATGAGCGCGTGCGTCGCGTCGATTCTCGACGAACTCGGCCGCAAGCCGGTGTTCTTCCCGCCCGGGCTGCTGGGCGCGAACGTGTCGTTCGAGGACGTATTCCAGCCGAACGCGCTCGCATGGAGCGTCGCGTTGCTGCTGGAAGTGAACTTCGGCCTCGAGGATCACGGGTTCCGCGCGCACTTCGTGATGCTGATGGCCGAGGATTCGATCCGGCTGATGGGCGACGCGCTCGACGCGTTGCTGTCCGCGCTATGAATACCGCCGGCACGCCGTCGTTGAGCGATCTCGTGATCGAGCGGGTCGGTTTCGGCCTGTTCGTGCTGGATCGCGCGATGAACGTGCTGATGTGGAACCGCTTCATGCAGGACCACAGCGGCACGGTGGCCGCCGACGTGATCGGCCGCAACCTGTTCGACTGCTTTCCGGATCTGCCGCGCGCGTGGCTCGAGCGCAAGCTCCAGAGCGTGTTCCAGCTCGGCAGCTTCGCGTTCAGCTCGTGGGAGCAGCGGCCCTACCTGTTTCGCTTCGAGCACGACCGGCCGATCACCGGCGGCGTCGACTACATGCAGCAGGACTGCACGTTCATGCCGCTCACGCGCGGCCGCGACGTCGAGGCCGTGTGCGTGACGATCTCGGACGTCACGCACGTGAGCGTGATGCAGCGCGAGCGCGAGGAGGCGGTCGCGAAGCTGCGCGAACACGCGAACGTCGACGGCCTGACCGGCATCGCGAACCGGCGCTACTTCGAGGCGCGGCTCGGCGACGAATTCGCGCGCTGGCAGCGCTACGGCGGCGACCTGTCGGTGCTGCTGTTCGATCTCGATCACTTCAAGACGATCAACGACCGCTTCGGGCATGCCGTCGGCGACGCGGTGCTGCGCGAGACCGCGCGCCGCGTGGCGTCGATCGTGCGCGCCCAGGACACGTTCGGCCGCTTCGGCGGCGAGGAATTCGCGCTGCTGCTGCCCTGCACGAATCTCGACGAGGCGCTGCTCGTCGCCGACAAGGTGCGCGACGCGATCGGCAGCACGCCGGTCGAGGCGGAAGGCGTCAGCGTGGCGGTGACCGCGAGCGTCGGCGCCGCGTATGCGACGCCGGGTCTCGCATCGTGCGACGTGCTCGTCAACGGGGCCGACACCGCGCTGTATCGTGCGAAGCGGCTCGGACGCGACCGCTCGGTCGCGTTCGGCTGAGCGCGGCGGCGCGGCGCGCAGCACTCGCATCGCGCGAGGCGCGCGGCTCAGCTTTTCGCGATATCCGCCAGCACGCCGGCGAGCACGGCCGGCTGCGACATGAACGGCGAATGGCTGCTGTCGAGCTGGTGTACGTGGGTCGGATTGTCGGGCGCGAATGCATCGGCTTCGTCGATGAAGCGTTGTTGCAACGCGGGCAGCAGCACGCGGTCGGCCAGGCACTTGATGTAATGGCGATCGATCGCGCCCCAGCGCGCGGCGCTGGTCGGGATCGCGGTGGCGAACGGCGCGGCCGGCACGTCGCAGGTCATCAGGTTCGCGACTGCGTCGAAATCGGCTTGCGGCACGTCGTCGTACAGCGCCTGTTTCAACTGCGCGCGATAGGCCGCATCGCCGCTGCGCGGATCGATCCGCAGCGCGCCGGTCACGCGCGGGCTCGCCAGCATCAGCGCGCCGAGCATGTCGCCGTGGTTCTCCGGCGCACGCACGTAGTCGAGGCCGGGCACGCCCGACGCGGGCATGAACGCCGCGAGATAGACGAGCTTCGCGATCTTCTCCGGCGCGCGTTCCGCGGCGGCCGTGATCGCGAGGCCGCCCATGCTGTGCCCGACCAGAACGACCTTGCCGCGGCCGAGCGCATACGCGTCGTCGACGGCCTGCAGCACCTGCATCGCGTAGTCGTCGAGCGTGGTGTTCGCGACCGGCGACGGCTCCGCGCCGAACGCGTCCTTGTCGAGCGGGCGTGCGAGATACGACGCGGGAAAGCGGGCGTTGATGCCGTGCGCGGGCAGGTCGCGCGCGATCGACAGATAGCCGCGCGCGGCCAGCGCGGCCGCGACCGGCGCATAGGACCATGCGCCGTGCCACGCACCGTGCACGAGCACGAAAACGGGATGGTTGGACTGCTGGGCGGCGGTTACGTTCGTCTCCATGGCGTTCGTCTTGTTCGAGAGAGGTGTCCATCTTAGACGATGCGGCGCGCGTGCAAGCATGCGGACGCACATCGCGGCACGCGCCCGCCCCGCCGTTGCGTTGCGCGCGAAATGGCGCTATTTTGTGTCGTACAGATCACATTTCATAGTGATCTGATTTCAATATGTCACGAAGCGCGCCAATTTGGCGCTTTCGTTCCGATTGCGCCCCATGAACGTCGACTATCTCTTCTACCGCAAGCCGGACAAGCCCGGCCCCTATTCCCTCGACGATCTTGGCGACGTCGCGCCGCCGATCGGCCCGACAGACGCCGTGCGTGCGGGCATCACGCGCGTGTTCGACGAGATCGACTGGCACGAATCGCCCGACGTGCCCGGCGCGTGGTTCGGCACCGGCGCGTCGTCGTTCCAGTTCACCGCGGAGCCCGACGGCCGCGTGACGAGCTTCATGGGTTCGCGGCTCGACCGTCGCGCGATGCTGCAACTCACGCGGGAAATGGGCCTCATCGCGCTCGACCTGCAGCGCGACATCGTTTACGGCTGAGGCCGCCCCGATGCCATTGCACGCGGGCGCCCGCCGCGCAGGCCCCGCGCGGCGGCCCGCGACGCGCGGAGAGTCTCCGCCATCGAACTTCAAAGATTGCTATACTTTCGCCCAATTCCGGCTTCCGGCCGGTAATTTATGCCTGTCTGCGTCGATCGTTCGCATATCTCGCACGCATCCGACGCCCTGACCAACCCAGCCGGGCCTGGCCTCTTCAATCGCCCCGCGTGGGTGTCTCCGTGGAGCTCGTCTTGGCCGTTTCCAATCTCGTCGTGGACGAACAAGAAACCGACGCCGCTGCCGTCACATCGGGCAGCTCCTTCTATCTGGCGATGCGCATCCTGCCGGCCGCGCAGCGCGACGCGATGTTCCAGGTCTACGCGTTCTGCCGCGCCGTCGACGACATCGCCGACAGCGACCTGCCGCGCGCCGAGCGCAACGCGGGCCTCGACCGCTGGCGCGCGGACATCGACGCGTGCTTCGCCGGCCAGCCGCCGCGCCATCTGGTTGCGCTCGAGCGCGAGATCCGCGCGTTCGACCTGCGCCGCGAAGACTTTCACGCCATGATCGACGGCATGGCGATGGACGCCGCCGAGGATATCTGCGCGCCCGACGAGCCGACGCTCGACCTGTTCTGCGATCGCGTCGCCAGCGCGGCCGGCCGCTTGTCGGTGAGGATTTTCGGGATCCCCGAAGCGGAAGGCATCGAGCTGTCGCACCATCTCGGCCGCGCGTTGCAGCTGACGAACATCCTGCGCGACATCGACGACGACGCGGCGATCAACCGCTGCTATCTGCCGCGCGAGCTGCTCGCGCGCGAGGGCATCGCGATCGCCGATCCCGCGACGATCGTGCGCGACCCGGCGCTGCCGCGCGTGTGCGCGACGCTCGTCGAACGCGCGCTCGCGCACTTCCGCGCCGCCGATGCGGTGATGGACACCTGCACGCGCGCGCAGGTGAAGGCGCCGCGCATCATGTCGGGCGCGTATCGCTGCATTCTGGAAGCCGCGATCGCGCGCGGTTTCGCGTATCCGCGCGCGCCGCTGCGCAAGCCGAAGGCGCGCATGCTGATGATCGCCGCGCGCTACGCGCTGTTCTGAGCCGATGCCCAGAACCGTCCACGTGATCGGTGCAGGACTCGCCGGCCTGTCGGCCGCCGTCGAGCTGCAACGCCGCGGGCGGCGCATCGTGCTGCACGACGCGCATGCGCAGGCGGGCGGCCGTTGCCGCTCGTGGTTCGACGGGATGCTGAACACGACGCTCGACAGCGGGCTGCATCAGGTGTTCGCGGGACAGACGGCGACGCAGCGCTATCTGCGCGGGATCGGCGCGGCCGACCAGCTGACGGGGCCGGCGCTCGCCGAATACCCGGTGGTCGACGTCGCGTCGCAGCAGCGCTGGACGCTGCGCTTCGGCACCGGACACTGGCCGGCCTGGCTGTTCGACGCCGCTTCGCGCGCACCGGGCACCACGCCGCTCGACTACGCGGCGCTCGCTGCGCTCGCGTTCGCGCGCCCGGGCCGCTCGCTCGCGCAGACGATGCGATGCGACGGCGTGCTGTGGGACCGCTGGCTGCGGCCGTATTTCCTCGCGGCGCTGAATGTCGAGCCGCGCCACGCGAGCGCGGAGCTCGCGCTTGCGGTGCTGTGCGGGATGTTTGCCGCGGGCGGCGCGGGCTGCCGGCCGCTCGTCGCGCGCCACGGGCTCGGCAGCGCGTTCGTCGAGCCGGCGCTGCGGATGCTGCAGCACGGCGGCGCGCAGATCCGGCTGAACTCGCGGCTCGATGCACTCGAATTCGGCGCGCACGGCAATGCGCTCGACGCGGTCGCGATCGGCGGCGAGCGCATCGATCTCGCGCCGGGCGACGCGGTCGTGCTGGCCGTGCCGCCCGAGGTCGCGCAGCCGCTCGTGCCCGAGCTCACCGCGCCCGATGCGTTCAGCGCGGTCGTGACCGCGTATTTCGCGCACGACACGCCGGCGGCAGGCAGTGCGCTGCAGACGACGGTCGTCAACGGCGTCGTCGACGCGGTGCGCAGCGGCGCCGGCGCGCTCGCCGCGACGATCCGCGATGCGGGCCGCTGGCTCGACATGCCGCGCGATGCGCTCGCGCGGCGCATCTGGGAAGATGTCGCGCGCGTGAGCGGCGCGCGTCCGGAACCGCTTCCCGCGTGGCAGCTCGTGGTCGAGCCGCGCGCGGGCTTTGCGGCGGTGCCGTCGCAGGAAATGAAACGTCCGGCCGTGCGCACGCGCTGGACCAATCTCGTGCTGGCGGGCGACTGGATTGCCACCGGTTTGCCCGCCACGATCGAGGGCGCGATCCGTTCCGGCCAGCTGGCCGCGGACGTGCTCCAGACACAGTAAGCAACAGAGGGACCGATGAACGATCTCACCGATATGGCTAACCTGTCCGCCGGCACCGTGCCGGCCGGACTCGACGCGTCCGTCGCCCGCGCGACCGACGCGCTGCTGGCCGCACAGAACGCGGACGGACACTGGGTCTACGAACTCGAAGCCGATTCGACGATTCCCGCCGAATACGTGCTGCTCGTCCACTTTCTCGGCGAGACGCCGAATCTCGAGCTCGAACAGAAGATCGGCCGCTATCTGCGCCGCATCCAGCAGGCCGACGGCGGCTGGCCGCTGTTCACCGACGGCGCGCCGAACGTTAGCGCGAGCGTGAAGGCGTATTTCGCGCTGAAGGTGATCGGCGACGACGAGAATGCCGAGCACATGCAGCGCGCGCGGCGCGCGATCCACGCGATGGGCGGCGCCGAGATGTCGAACGTGTTCACGCGCATCCAGCTCGCGCTGTTCGGCGCGATTCCGTGGCGCGCGGTGCCGATGATGCCGGTCGAGATCATGCTGCTGCCGCAGTGGTTCCCGTTCCACCTGTCGAAGGTGTCGTACTGGGCGCGCACCGTGATCGTGCCGCTGCTGGTGCTGAACGCGAAGCGTCCGCTCGCGAAGAACCCGCGCGGCGTGCGGATCGACGAGCTGTTCATCGACCCGCCGGTCAACGCCGGGCTGCTGCCGCGTCAGGGCCACCAGAGCCCCGGCTGGTTCGCCTTCTTCCGCGTGGTCGACCATGCGCTGCGCGCGGCGGACGGCCTGTTCCCGAGCTACACGCGCGAACGCGCGATCCGCCAGGCCGTGTCGTTCGTCGACGAGCGCCTGAACGGCGAGGACGGGCTCGGCGCGATCTATCCGGCGATGGCCAACGCGGTGATGATGTACGACGTGCTCGGCTATCCCGAAGATCATCCGAATCGGGCGATCGCGCGCAAGTCGATCGAGAAGCTGCTCGTCGTGCACGACGACGAAGCGTATTGCCAGCCGTGCCTGTCGCCGGTGTGGGACACGTCGCTCGTCGCGCATGCGCTGCTCGAAACCGGCGACGCGCGTGCGGAGCAAGCTGTGCTGCGCGGCCTCGACTGGCTGCGTCCGCTGCAGATCCTCGACGTGCGCGGCGACTGGATCTCGCGCCGTCCGAACGTGCGCCCCGGCGGCTGGGCGTTCCAGTACGCGAACGCGCACTACCCCGACGTCGACGACACGGCCGTGGTCGTGATGGCGATGGATCGTGCGCAGAAGCTGCAGAACACGGACACGTATCGCGAATCGATCGCGCGCGCGCGCGAATGGGTCGTCGGCATGCAGAGCAGCGACGGCGGCTGGGGCGCGTTCGAGCCGGAAAACACGCAGTACTACCTGAACAACATCCCGTTCTCCGATCATGGCGCGCTGCTCGATCCGCCGACGGCCGACGTGTCGGGCCGTTGCCTGTCGATGCTGGCGCAGCTCGGCGAAAGCGCGCTGAGCAGCGAGCCGGCCCGCCGCGCGCTCGACTACATGCTCAAGGAGCAGGAGCCGGACGGCAGCTGGTACGGGCGCTGGGGGATGAACTACGTGTACGGCACGTGGACGGCCCTGTGCTCGCTGAACGCGGCCGGCCTCGGGCCGGAAGATCCGCGCGTGAAGCGCGCCGCACAGTGGCTGCTGTCGATCCAGAACAAGGACGGCGGCTGGGGCGAGGACGGCGACAGCTACAAGCTCAACTACCGCGGCTTCGAACCGGCGCCGAGCACGGCGTCGCAGACCGCGTGGGCGCTGCTCGGCCTGATGGCCGCCGGTGAAGTGAACCACCCGGCCGTCGAGCGCGGGATCGGCTACCTGATCGCGCAGCAGAACGACGAAGGCCTGTGGGACGAGACGCGCTTCACGGCGACCGGCTTCCCGCGCGTGTTCTATCTGCGCTACCACGGCTATCGCAAGTTCTTCCCGCTGTGGGCGCTCGCGCGCTATCGCAACCTGAAGCGCGCCAACGCGACGCGCGTGACGGTCGGGATCTGACGCGTGGCTGCGACGCTGCACACCGGCACGTTGCCCGTCATCGCCGTCACGGGGATGGCGTTCGAGGCGCGCATCGCGCGCGGTCACGGCGTCGAGGCCGTATTCGCCGCGCGCGCCGACCGGCTCGAGCGCGCGCTCGCCGAGGCGACCGCGCGCGGTTGTGCGGGCATCGTGAGCTTCGGCACGGCGGGCGGGCTCGCGCCCGATCTGGCGCCGGGCGCGCTCGTGATCGCGGACGCGATCGACGGGCCGTTCGGCCGCGTGCAGACCGATGCGGCCTGGAGCACGCGGCTCGTCGCCGCGTTGCACGACACGCCGGTGTGGTCGCGCGTCACGCGCGGCACGATGGCGGCCGTCGGCGCACCGGTGGTCAGCGAGCAGGAAAAGACGTCGCTGCATCGCGCCAAGGGCGCGCTCGCGGTCGACATGGAATCGCATATCGCAGCCGCGTTCGCGGCGTCGCGCGGCGTGCCGTTCGCGGTGTGCCGCGCGATCGTCGATCCCGCCTGGCGCACGCTGCCGCGCGCGGCGACGGCCGGGCTGCGCGACGACGGCAGCACGGCCATCCTGCCGATCCTGCGCGAACTGCTGAAGCAGCCGTCGCAGCTCGGCCCGCTGCTGCAGGTGGCCGCCGACGCGCGCGCGGCGCGCACGACATTGATCCAGGCGCGGCACGCGTTCGAGCGTGCGGGCGCGATGCGGATGGTCTGAGCGGCGCGCGCCGCGTTTCGTTTCTCGTGCCGCTGCATTGCCTGATTTCGCGCACGCGCACACGAGCGTCGTTCGCGGAAAACCGGGCGTCGGGATTGCGGCTGCCGCGATGAGCAGCACATCGTCGTCGAGATTCGCGCCGCGTTCCGCGGTAATCTGGCGAACCCCGATTTGGTCTACGACTGACATGCTCGATCCTGCCATGGCTATCGCCACGTCCGCACTCATGAGCGCGGTGCTGCTGGTGCTGCTCGGTTCGCTGCTCCGATCGGGGATACCGGGCGTGCTCGAATGGTTCGCCGCCAATGTCGCGACCGTCATCGCTCTGCCGCTGTTCCTGATGCGGTTCAGGATTCCCGACACGCTGTCCGTCGTTGCTGCAAACATGCTGATGGCATGGGCGGCCGTTGCCTACTACGCCGGCTGTGCCCGTTTTCTGGGGCGTCCGGCCCACTGGCCGGTGCTGACGGTTTCCCTTCTGCCGCTGGGAATCGCGCTCGTCTACTGGCGCTATGCGGTCGACAGCATTCCGCTTCGTGTACTCGTCACCACGCTGTTCACTGCTGCGGTTTGCATCGCGGTCGCGCTTCTGGTGCTCCGGCACCGCCCGTCCGGACGATCGGCCTATTCCTATCGCGTGACCGCCGCGATGGCATTCCTCTTCGCGTTATGCCAGATCGCGCGCGGGATCTATTTCATGACGCTGGACGAAGCGTCGAGCCCGCTGATGTTCGCCTCCACCGGCAACGTGATCTTGCTGGTCGCGGCCGCGGCGATCATGCCGACGCTATCGATGTCCTCGATGATGATGGTGCACGACGTACTGCTCGCCGACGCGCGCGAGGCCGCGAACCGCGACTTCCTCACCGGCGCGCTTTCGCGCAAGGGCTTTGAAGCCGTTGCACACGTCCAGTTGGCGGAAGCGGGCAGGCAGGGTTCGCCGACCGCGCTGCTGATCGTCGATCTCGATCATTTCAAGGCGATCAACGATACGCTCGGCCATGCTGGCGGGGACGCCGTGCTGCGCGAATTCGTCCGCGTGACGCAGATGCAACTGAGGCGTGGCGACGTGCTTGGCCGCATGGGCGGCGAAGAATTTGCCGTGCTGCTGCCGGCAACGGCGCTGGACGACGCGCGGGCCATCGCGGAGCGGCTGCGCCATGCAGTCGCTGCCCAGCCCATGACGACCGCCGCCGGGCCGTGTCGATACAGCATCAGTTGCGGCGTGGCCGGCTGGCGAGCGGGCGAAACCCTGGACCACCTGAGCGCGAGAGCGGACGCAGCCCTCTACGAGGCGAAGCGCTCGGGACGCAACCGGGTGTGCCTTCACGGGGACCTCGCCATCGTGTAACGGCGAGCGGTTGCGCTGCGCGTCGGGCACGCGTGCGGGGGCTTCTACACGGCTTCGTGACGGCGACCTGGTAGCGATCTCG
The DNA here is from genome assembly GCF_000262695.1 of Burkholderia sp. KJ006. Classification (NCBI taxonomy): domain Bacteria; kingdom Pseudomonadati; phylum Pseudomonadota; class Betaproteobacteria; order Burkholderiales; family Burkholderiaceae; genus Burkholderia; species Burkholderia sp. KJ006. Next base: position 590,776 of record NC_017921.1, read on the forward strand.
CGGGCTTGCTCGAACGGATCGCGCCATACCGCGTCAACCATGCTGCCGCCCAAAAAACAAAACCCCATGTTCCGAGAAACATGGGGTTCGTCGACGGTTCGAGCGCTGCATGATGCAGCGCTCGCCGGCATTGCGGCCGGCGCGGTGCCGCGTTACTGCGCGGCAGGCGCGCTCGCGGGGAGCGTCGGCATTGCCGGCGCGATCGGTGCGCCGTTGGCGGCCGGCGCAGTCGTTGCGCCGGTCGACGCCGATGCAGGCGTTGCCGGCGCCGCAGCGGGTGCTGCAGACACAGCAGGCACGGCGGACGCGGCAGGCACGGCGGAAGCAGCCGCCGCGCTCGCAGGCATCGCACTGTCCGCGCCCGGATCGTCGTACTGCGGCAAGCCGGCCGCGGCCGGCGCATTGTTCGGCGCTGCACCCGCTGCGCCGCCCGCGTCGCCCGGATCTTCGTAATTCGGCAGCCCCGGCGCGGACGGCGCGGCCGCCGGCGCCGCGCCCGATTCATCGGGCTGCGCGTAGTTCGGCGCTTCGGCCGACGCCGATTCGCCGTGGAACGTGAGCGACTTGCGCTGCTGCAGATACGCATCGCGGACGAACGAGTACGGATCGAGCGCCGCCTGCTTCAGCAGATCGGTCGCGCCGAGCAGGTCCGAACGCGCGCTGACGAACTGCGCGATGTACATCGGATTGCGCACGGCCGGCTCGATGTAGTTGAGCAGGTTGAAGCGCACGTCGACCGCGCGGCCGACGCCGTCGCGGATCGTGCTCGGCCCGAACACCGGCAGCACCAGGTACGGACCGGCCGGCATGCCCCAGCGCGCCATCGTCAGCCCGAAGTCCTGGTGATGCTTCGGCAGCCCTGCGGGCGTCGCGATGTCGATCAGGCCGCCGACGCCGAATACCGAGTTCATCGCGACGCGCATCAGATCCTGCGTCGCGTCGGTAATGCGCAGCTGCAACAGGTTGTTCGCGATGTTGCCGAGGTCGCCGAGGTTCGAGAAGAAGTTGCTGATCGCGGTACGCAGCGGCGTCGGCGTGATCTTCTGATAGCCCTTCGCGATCGGCTGGGCGATGTGCGTGTCGACCGTGTCGTTGAACGTGTACACCGCTCGATTCACCGGCTCGAACGGGTCGTTGGGGTTGCGGTTCGGGCCCGTCGCGCAGCCGCTCAGCAGAGCGCCGGCGGCGACGGTCACCGTCATGATTCGCACCTTATTCATTGTTTCCTTGCGATTGGTTCTTGACGCGCTTCACGCGCGGTTTGCCCATCAGAACGGGCTGAAATACCACGGCGCCGATCAGCGTGCAGGTCAACGCGAGCGCGAGCAGCTTGCCCATGCTCGACGTGCCCGGATGGTGCGATAGCCACAGGCTGCCGAACGCGGTCGCCGTCGTCGCGGCGCTGAACAGCACCGCGTGCGTGAGGCTCGAATGCAGCAGCCCCGTCTGCCCGGCGCGCCACGCCATCACGAAGTACACCTTGAACGCGACGCCGACGCCGAGCATCAGCGGCAGCGCGATGATGTTCGCGAAGTTCAGCGACATGCCGAGCACGACGCACATCTCGAGCGTCACGAGCCCCGACACGAGCAGCGGCACCAGCGTGCGCAGCACGTCGCCGAAGCGGCGCAGCGTGATCCACAACAGGATCGTGATCGAGATGATCGACCACAGCGCCGCGTGCTGGAACGCCTTGATGATCGTCTCCGCGGAATGCAGGATCGAGATCGGGCCGCCGATCGCGCCCGGCTCGGCCGCCTTCACGGCCTTCGCGAAGCGGCGCAGCATCGTGTCGTCGTTCGGGTCGACGCCCTTCGGCACCTTCGGCGAAATCTGCACGAGCGCGTGGCCGTCCGGCGCGACCCAGTCGCGCACCAGTTGCGGCGGCAACGATTCGCGCGTCACGTCCTGCGGTTGCAGCAGCGTCGCGAGCTGCTCGAGCGCGATACGCAGCGTGTCGGCGAACGCGTGTTCGGCGCGATCGCGCGTCGCGGCGTCGGCTGCGGCGAGCTTCGCGAGCGATGCCGACAAGTGCTGCGCGGCGGCCGCGCCCGGGCCCGGATGATCTTCCGCCGCGTAGCTCAGCAGGTCCGACACGCGCTTGAGCGCGGCGACGCGCTGCGCGTCGGTGGCGGGCGGCGCGGCCGGCTGCGTGAGCGCGGGCAGCAGATCGCTCGCGGCCGCGGCGATCGCCGCGCGCTTCTCCGGCTGGTCGGTCGGAATGAACGTCGACAGCGTCGTCGTGCGCCCCACTTCCGGCAGCGCGTCGAGGCGCTTGGCGGCCGCGTCGGCCGCGGCCAGCGACGGCGCGAGCAGCGTGACGTCGTTGACGGCCGCTTCGGGCGAATCCTTCAGCGCGAGCAGCGTCGCCATCGATTCGCTGTGCGGATCCTTCAGATGCAGCGGGTTGAAGTCGAAGCGCAGGAACAGCAGCAGCGGCAGCGCGCCGATCACGACGCCGAGCGTGCCGATCAGGATCGGCTTGCGATGGCGATCGAGGAAATCGTCGACCGGCGCGAGCCACGGGAAGCCCGGCGTCTTCGATTCGCCCGGCGGCGCGAACAGGCGCAGCAGCGCCGGCAGCAGCGTGAGCGTGCTCAGCAGCGCGATGAACATCCCGACGCCCGCGATCAGGCCGAGCTCGGACACGCCGCGATAGGCGGTCGGAATGAACGAGAAGAAGCTCGCCGCGACCGCCGTGGTCGCGAGCGCGAGCGGCATGCCCATCGAGTGCGCGGCGCCGATCAGCGCGTGATCGATGCGCGGGTCGCGGAAGCGTTCCTCGCGGTACTTCACGCCGTACTGGATCGAGAAATCGACGCCGAGGCCGACGAACAGCACCATGAACGCGACCGAGATCATGTTCAGCGAACCGACCATCGCGAGGCCGAGCGCGGCCGTCACGACGAGGCCGACGAACAGCGTGACCAGCACCGAGCCGATCATCCGCTTGGAGCGCAGCGCGAGCCACAGGATCACGAGCACCGCGAGCAGCGTGAGCACGCCGTTGAGCGCGGCGCCGTCTTCGACCGACGCGAATTCGTCGTCGGCGAGCGGCTGCTCGCCGGTGATGCGCACGACCGCGCCATAGCGTTGCGTGAGGTCGAGCGCCTTCGCGGTGTCGCGGATCACCTGCGTGGCTTGGGCGCCGGCCTTCAGCGCGCCGTAGTTCACGACCGGCTGCACCGTGACGAACGCGCGCGCCGGCTGCCGTGCGGCGTCGGCGTCGACCAGCCCGCGCCACGAGAACGCGGCCGGCTTGCCGGCCAGCACGTCGTCGACCGTCGCGGCGCTGCGCGCGAGCAGCTTGGCCATCTCGGGCAGCTTTACCTGGCCGGTCAGCAGCGGCTGGCCGAGCAGCGTGGACAGCGTCGTCGCGAGGCCCGTCAGGCTCGGGTTCTTCGCGAGCTCGTTGACGAGCGGCCGCGCGCTCGCGAGTTGCGTCGTCGTGTCCGACACTTCCTGCGGCGACAGGAACAACAGGCCGTTGTGCTCGAAGAACGGCCCGCCGCCGGGCTCGGCGACCTGGCCGATGCGACCCGCGTCGGACTGCTTTTGCAGCGCGCCGGTGAGTGCGTGCGCGGCGGCCGTCGCGAACTCGGGCGCGGGCGCCTCGACGACCGCGAGGATCGTGCCGTTACGTTGCGGGAACGCGTTGTCGACCGCCTGACCCAGCGCGGCCCATTGCGGCTCGGCATCGACGAGCTTGCTGATGTCCGTGTTGATCTTGAAGTGCTGTGCCACGTACACGCCGCTGCATGCGGCAATGACGAGCGACAGCACGACGACCAGGACGGGGCGGCGTACCGACCATGCAACGAGTCGGATGATGAGAGATGTCACCATTTGGCGGTGGGGAGCGGCTGGCAAGGGCAAAGCAACGAGTATACCGGCGCAACGTGCGCTCGGTCGTGACGATGGCTCGTAAAGGGGCGGGAAGGATATTTGCTCCGCATAGCGGGAATCGGCCCCGCGCACCGGCAATTGGTAAGCGTGTGCTTAATAATCGGCACGCCTCGCCGCGCTATGCAGCGGCTGTGACAAAGGGGGCTGAAAGGTAACAGTCGGTCACGGCACGGCAGGCGCGCGTGCGGGCCGCTATACTTCGATCCACCGGCCGCTGCAATCGGTGCAATGCGCCGGCCGTTTTTTCTCATCGAGTGCGAATATCCGTATGAAACGTCATCTGTTTGCTTTCGTCGCGGCGGCCGCCGTGTCGGTTTCCGCTTTCGCGCAGAGCGCGCCGGTCGACGTCGTCCGCAATGCGGTCGAAGGCACCGTCAATGCGATGAAGGCCGATCCGGTCGCGCGCAGCGGCAACATGGCGAAGGTCACGCAAGTCGTCGAGCAGCGCTTCCTGCCCGCGACGAACTTCGAGCGCACGACGCGCATCGCGGTCGGCGATGCCTGGAAGCAGGCGAACCCGCAACAGCAGGAGGAGCTGTACAAGCAGTTCAAGCTGCTGATGACGCGCACCTATGCGGCGTCGCTCGCGCAGCTCGGCAGCCAGGACGCGAAGTTCTCGTTCAAGGCTGGCGGTGCATCGGGCGCCGATGCGCTGGTGCAATCGACGGTGACGACGCCCGGCGACAGCCAGTCGGTCGGCTACCGGCTCGGCAAGGTCGGCAACGACTGGAAGATCTACGACATCGACATGTCGGGCGCATGGCTGATCCAGGTCTATCAGGGCCAGTTCAAGAGCCAGCTCGCGTCGGGCGGCATCGACGGCTTGATCGCGTATCTGCAGAAGCACAACGCGCGCACGAACTGAGCGACGCGCTCGGTCGGTCCGTATGAATCAAGGGCGCTCCAGGGCGCCCTTTTTCATTGGCGTGCGGCCGAAATCCAGCGGGCGTGCGCAAGCGGTCGACGGGGTAGCACACGTCGCGTGAACGGGGCGATGCCGTGGCGGGCCATCCGCTCGGCAGGCGACGGCCTTCTTTTGCCGCCGCCGCCGCGCATGGCGACTGCGCGACGGTGGAACTGCCACGCGACGCACGCGCGCCCTGCCCGCCCCGCTACCGCCGCCGATGCTCGACCGCGAACTTGATCAACTCCGCCTGCCCTTCGATGTCGAGCTTGCGTTTCAGATTGAGCCGGTGCGTCTCGACCGTGCGCACCGACAGCCCCGTCTGCTGCGCGATCTGCTTGCTCGACAGCCCCTCGGCCAGCGCGTCGAGGATGTCGCGTTCGCGCGGCGTCAGCCGGTCGAGCGGCGACGCGGTCGCGCTCGCGTGGATCATCCGCGCGGCCAGCCCTTCGCTGAAAAACGTCTGCCCGGCCAGCACCGCGCCGATCGCGCGCACGATCTCGCTCGCGGGCGAATCCTTCAGCAGATAACCGCTCGCGCCGGCGCGCACCGCTTGTGTCACGTATTCGAGGTTGTCGTGCATCGACAGCATCAGCACGCGAATCGCCGGAAAGCGTTCGTGGAAGACGCCGGCAAGCGTGATGCCGTTCATCCCGTTCATGCCGACGTCCATCAGCGCGAGATCAGGCTCGAGCGACGCGGCGAGCGCGAGCGCCTCGTCCGCGTTGCCGGCTTCGCCGACCACGGACAGGTCGGCGGCCTCGAGCCGCATCCGCAGCCCGTCGCGCACCAGCGGGTGATCGTCGACGAGCAGCAGTCGGGCGGCGGGCCGGGCGGTGTCGGGTGGGCTCATCGGCAAAGGTCTCCGGTTATGGTGGCGCGTCGTCACGCGGCGGCGCGCAGCGGCACGCGCGCGGCCACGACGGTGTGGCCGACCTGCGACGCGATCGTCAGCGTGCCGCCGAGCGCGTCGAGGCGCTCGCGCATGTTGCGCAGCCCGATCCCGCGGCGCGCGTCGGTTTGCGTACGCTCGGCATCGAAGCCGCAGCCGTTGTCGGCGATGCTCAGCGTGACCGCATGTGCGCCGACGTCGAGCGTGACGGCCGCGCGCGACGCATGCGCATGATGCACGATGTTGCTGAGCGCTTCCTGTGCGATCCGGAACAGCGCCGTGTTGACGGGCGCCGGCAACGGCCGCGCGCCGCTGTGCGCGACCTGCGTGTAGCCGATGTCGATGCCGCTTTGCTCGCCGAGCTCGCGCACGAGCTGCTCGAGCGCGGCCGCGAGGCCGAGATCGTCGAGCATCGCCGGGCGCAGCGCATGGGAGATGCGCCGCACCTCGCGCAGCGTGTCGCCGAGCCGGCCGATGCCGGACGCGAGCGCCTGCTCGGCTGCGGGCATGCGCGTCGCGCCGCGCTCGAAGCGCGCGAGCGCGGATTCGAGCATCAGCTTCGCCGACACCATCATCTGGCTGATCCCGTCATGCAGTTCGCGCGACAAGCGCTCGCGCTCCTGTTCCTGCGATTCGACGACGCGCTGCGCGAGCTGCTTGAGCTTTGCGTCGGCGCTGCGCGACTCGCTGACGTTGAGCACCAGCGCGCACACGGCGATCGCCGCGGCGCCGGTCAGCGCGATCGCGGTGAGCCAGCTCATCGTGCGCTCGATGTTCGCCGACGCGCGCGCGTCGATGCGCTGCAGCGCGGTGTCGACGTCGTCGAGATAGATGCCGGTGCCGAGCATCCAGCCCCAGCGATCGAGCGCGACGACGTAGCCGAGTTTCGGCGCGATCCTGCCGGTGGACGGCCGCTGCCACGCGTAGCGCACGTAGCCGCCGCCGTGCGACGCGGCGCCGATCAGCTGCTGCATCGTCAGCGCGCCTTGCGGGTCGCGCATCGACCAGAAGTTGTGGCCGACCCGCTCGGGCTCGCGCGGATGCATCAGCGAATTGCCGTGCAGGTCGTATACGAAGAAATAGCCGTCCGGGCCGAAGTCCATTTTCTGCAGCATCGCGAGCGCCTGCGTGCGCAGCATCGCGTCGTCGCGGCCGTTGCGGCCGCTCGCTTCGTACAGCGGCATGATCGCGCTGGTCGCGAGCTCGACGTAATGCTTGAGCTCGCCTTCCTTGCTCGCCAGATACGCCGCCTCGATCGTCGCGTGCTGCGTGCGAGCGAGCGAGGTCGCCTGCTGGCGCACGCCGAAGCCGATCCCGGCGATCGCGAGCAGGAACGGCACGATGGCCAGGAGGAATATCTTCGCCTTGAGTCTCATGGTGGTCCGAAGCGGGCGCGGCGGTGCGCACGCGTGCTGCGCGCGGCGGCGCGGCGAGCCGACATTGTCGGCGATTTTGCGGTGCGCGGCGACGGTCGGTGCCGGCCGGCCGCCGCTCAGGCGCGGCGCGGTGCGCGCTCGCCGTCGGCCGCCGTGTGCACGACGACCTGGTTGCGCCCGCTCGCCTTCGCGCGATACAGCGCGTCGTCGGCGAGTTTCAGCGCGGCCTGGATGGTGTCGCCGCGTTCCGGATAGCAGGTCGTCACGCCGATGCTCGCGGTCACGCGGCCGCACATGCCCGCATCGTGGCGGATGCCGAGATCGAGGATGCCGGTGCGGATCGTCTCGGCGATCGCGACGGCGCCGTCCGTGTCGACGTCGGGCAGCACGACGACGAATTCCTCGCCGCCGTAGCGGGCCGCGTAATCGGCCGGCCGGCGCAGGCAGCCGGCGATGCAGCGGCCGACCGCGGCGAGCGCATCGTCGCCGGCCTGATGGCCCTGTGTGTCGTTGTAGCGCTTGAAGTGATCGACGTCGACGAACAGCAGCGACAGCGCGTGCTGCGAGCGCGCGGCGCGCCGCCATTCGCGCGCGAGCGTGACGTCGAGCATGCGGCGGTTGTCGAGCCCGGTGAGGCCGTCGGTGCGCGCGAGCGCCTGCAGCTCGGTTTCCGCGCGCTGGCGCTTGCGCAACTGCACGTCGAGCAGCAGCGACAGCCCGATGAAGCCGATCGCGAGCGCGACCATCGCCGAGCCGATCGGGATCGCGCGGTCGTACCACGCGGCGTAGGTGTCGGCTTCGGAGCGCGCGACCATCAGGATCAGCGGCAGGTTCTCGAGGTGGCGGAACACGTAGAGGCGGCGCACGCCGTCGATCGTCGCGGTGTCGATGAAACTGCCCTCGCTTGCCGTCATGAAATGGCGGAACGTGCTCGCATGGCTGATGTCGCGGCCGACGATCGACGGATCGTACGGTTGACGCGCGACCATCCGGCCGTTGGTCTTGATCAGCGCGACCGAGCCGCGATCGCCGAGCGCCAGCCGCGCGAACAGGTTCTGGAAATATTCGAGCCGGATCGACATCACCGCGACGCCGCCGAACGAGCCGTCGGGCCGCGTGATCCGCCGGCTGAGCGCGATGCTCAGGGAGCCGTCGCGCAGGCGCGAATGGTAAGGGTCGCTCACGTACAGCCCGACGTCCGGATGATCGCGATGGACGGCGAAATACGCTTCGTTGGCGAAATTGGCCTTGCGCGGAACGTCGGTCTTGCAGTCGACCGCGATGTCGCCGTTCGCGTCGAGCACGTAGATGCCGCCCAGGTACTTGGCCGTCGTCGCGCGGTCGAACAGCACCTGGCGCCGCAGCGGCATCGGCAGATTGGCGACTGCCGGGTCGTTCGCGCCGTCGACCACCGCCTGTAGCGACAGCGAGTAGATTTCGATGTTGCGCTCGATGTCCCACGACGCCATCAGCGCGACGTTCTGCTGCGTGGTGCGGGCGCGGTCGCGCGCGTCGATGCGACCTTCGTATAGCACGATCGCGCACAGCAGCAACAGCAGCAGACCGATCAACAGCCCCGAGTAGAAGATCAGGTGCGGCAGCAGCGCACGGCGCACGCGAGCGACGACGCGGCCGGTCCGGCGGGATTCGCGGGGCACTGCGTAGTCGGTTTCAGCCATGGCGCATGGAACGATGGGCATCGCGGCCGGACGGCGAGCCGATGCGATTATTCGTGTGACACGTAGCTGGCGGTCCGATACGCGCCCCCGGGGCGCCCGCGCTGACGGACCATCGAAAGACGAATGCCGATCGTCGGCAATCGCATCCGGGCGAACCGATCAGATCGCATTCGCCGATGGGTTTATTCGTGAATCGAAGGTCGTACGAATCGTGCCGCAGATGGGTCCGAGTATAACGCGCGCATCAAGTGGCGCTGAATATGTCGCGCACCGTTGATTCGGATCAAATTAGGGTTTTAACCTCTACTTGCAAATTGCGCGCGGAAGGCAATTGGGCGACCGATTGCGCGGACGCGCGCCGCGATATTCATATTGAAAAACGGGCGGCCGAAATCGGCCACCCGTCTCGTCAAAACGCATGCGGGAAATCCCGCGTGCGGCTGCTTACGCGCTTTGCTGTTGCGCCTTGAACGCGAGCCGGAACCGATGCAGCAGCGGCTCGGTATAGCCGCTCGGCTGCGACGTGCCCTGCAGCGCGAGCGCGCATGCCGCGGCGAACGCGGTGGACTGCTCGTAGTCGGGCGCCATCGGCCGGTAGTTCGGATCGCCCGCGTTCTGCTGATCGACGACGCGCGCCATCCGCTTGAACACGTCCAGCACGAACGCCTCGGTGATCACGCCGTGGCGCAGCCAGTTCGCGATGTGCTGGCTCGAGATGCGCAGTGTCGCGCGGTCTTCCATCAGGCCGACGTCGTGGATGTCCGGCACCTTCGAGCACCCGACCCCTTGTTCGACCCAGCGCACGACGTAGCCGAGGATGCCCTGCGCATTGTTCTCGACTTCGCTCAGGATCTCGCTGTCGCTCCACTCGGCGCGTTCGACCACCGGGACCGTCAGCAGCCCTTCGAGCAGCGCGTCGCGCTCGCTCGCGTACGGCGTCTTTTCGAGCGCCTGCTGGACGGCCTGCACGTCGACGAGGTGGTAATGCAGCGCGTGCAGCGTCGCCGCGGTCGGCGACGGCACCCACGCGGTGTTCGCGCCGGCGCGCGGATGCGCGATCTTCTGCTCGAGCATCGCGTGCATCAGGTCGGGCATCGCCCACATGCCCTTGCCGATCTGCGCACGGCCGCGCAGGCCGGCCGACAGGCCCGCGAGCACGTTGTTGCGCTCGTAGGCGGCGATCCACGCCGACGACTTCATGTCGCCCTTGCGGATCATCGGGCCGGCTTCCATCGCGGTGTGCATTTCGTCGCCGGTGCGGTCGAGGAAGCCGGTGTTGATGAACGCGACGCGCCCGGCCGCCGCCGCGATGCAGGCGGCGAGGTTCACGCTGGTGCGGCGCTCCTCGTCCATGATGCCCATCTTCAGCGTGTTGCGCGGCAGCCCGTACAGATCCTCGATGCGCGCGAACAGCGTGTCGGCGAACGCGACCTCGACCGGGCCGTGCATCTTCGGCTTCACGATGTAGATCGAGCCGGTGCGCGAGTTGCGCTTGGCCTTCCGGTCGTGCAGCGCGCACAGCGTCGTGACGACGCCGTCGAGGATCCCTTCCGGAATCTCGTTGCCGTCGCGATCGAGCACCGCGCCGTTGGTCATCAGATGGCCGACGTTGCGCACGAACAGCAGCGAGCGGCCGTGCAGCGTCAGCGTGCCGCCGGCCGGCGTCGTGTATTCGCGGTCGGCGTTCAGGCGGCGCGTGAAGGTCTTGCCGCCCTTCGCGACTTCCTCGACCAGCGTGCCCTGCATCAGCCCGAGCCAGTTGCGGTACAGCTGGACCTTGTCGTCGGCGTCGACCGCCGCGACCGAATCCTCGCAGTCGATGATCGTGCTGACCGCCGCTTCGAGCACGACGTCCTTCACGTTTGCGAGGTCCGCGCGGCCGATCGGTGTGGACGCATCGATCTGGATCTCGACGTGCAGGCCGTTGTGCTTCAGCAGGATCGCGGACGGCGCGCCGGCTGCGCCCTGGTAGCCGACGAACTGCGCAGGCTGCGCAAGGTGCACGACGCCGCTGGCGGTTTCGACGGCGAGCTGGCCGTCCTCCACGCGGTAGCGCAGCGCGTCGCGATGCGAACCGCTCGCGAGCGGCGCCGCGTTGTCGAGCACGTTGCGCGCGTAGTCGATCACGCGCTGTCCGCGCGTCGGGTTGTAGGCCGTGGTGCGCTCGGCGCCGCCGTCTTCGGGCAGCGCATCGGTGCCGTACAGCGCGTCGTACAGGCTGCCCCAGCGCGCGTTCGCGGCGTTCAGCGCGTAGCGCGCGTTCGACAGCGGCACGACGAGCTGCGGGCCGGCCTGCGTCGCGATCTCGCTGTCGACGTTCGCGGTGGCTGCCGCGACGTTCGACGGGACCGGCACGAGGTAGCCGATTCGTTCGAGGAATGCGCGGTACGCGGCATGGTCGCGTACCGGGCCGGGGTGCGCGCGGTGCCACGCGTCCAGTTCGTGCTGCAGGCGCTCGCGCTCCGCGAGCAATTCGCGGTTGCGCGGCGCGAACTCGTGCACCAGCGCCGAAAAACCGCTCCAGAATGCGGCCTTGTCGATGCCGGTGCCCGGCAGTGCTTCGTCTTCAATGAACTGGCTCAGCGCTGGCGCGACTTGCAGTCCTGCTTGGTCGATCATCGTGATTCCTCCCGGGGAATGGAAAACGCGCGCGGATCAGGCCGCGACGCTTTGTATGCCGCGCGGGCGAGCCGTGCATCCGGTCCGGACTCTACGCCGGACACACCGATCGCGCCCGCAATACGGCCGCCCGCCGTGACCGGCGCGCCGCCTTCGGGCAAGCCCGCGCGCGGCGCGCCCGGAAACGCGGTGCAGCCACTGTGGATCATATCCCCATACGCGCGCGTAGCGCCCCGGGCGGCGTCAAGCCCAGGCGCGATCGTGCCCGGCGGCGCGTCAAGATCCGGTATGCGCTGGCGTGCTACTGTCGTCGATCGTGCTGCCGGTCGGTGCCGCGCTTGCCTTCGCCGGTGCGCAGACCGGGGGCGAGGCCGATCGCGGCTTTCGGGCTGGCCGGCGCGACATCAGCGCGCTTCATCGCCGCATGCGGCTGTGGAGGCGGAACGATCGCTGGCGTGCGCGGTTCTACAATGCGGTGACGGCACATCCCTTCGGTCAGGGCCGGCAGCGCTGCGCGCGAGCATGTCCGAGTGTGCGTTGGCTGCACCTGCGAGCGCGACGAATCGCAGTGTGTGATGCGGTCGACACTGGCTCTGGCGCGATCGACATGATTCGCATCGAGCGGGCCGATGCGCCGCCGCCGCTGTAGCGGCGAATATCGGGCAATACCGGTTGCCGCCGCGGCCGAACGGTCGGATATGTCACAATGTGAGCAATTCGATGTGCGGTTCGCCACGCTCCGTTTCGCTGTCGCGCAATGCGCACTGCGGGCGGTCGGCCGTGGTGCGCCGCCGATCCAGAAAGGAGGACGCTGCATGTCGATTCCGACGCGTGGCGACGGGCTCGACGCCCGCGCCGTAGAGATTCTGCATCGCCCCGTGTGCGACCTGCTCGGCTGTGCCTGGCCGATCGTGCTCGCGGGCATGGGCGGTGTCGCGCGGGCCGAGCTGGCGAGTGCGGTGAGCGCCGCCGGCGGGTTCGGTTTTCTCGGGATGGTGCGTGAGCCGGTCGCGTTGATCCGGCGCGAGGTCGAGCGGGTTCGCGCGGCCACCGCGCAACCGTTCGGCGTGAACCTGATTCCGGCGTCGACGCCGCGCGAACTGCTCGACGCGCAGCTCGATGCATGCATCGAATTGCGGGTGCCGGTCGTCGCGCTGTTCTGGGACGTGATGCCGGACGTCGTGCGGCGCCTGCGCGATGCGGGCGTGCGCGTGGTTCATCAGGTCGGCTCGCTCGACGACGCGCAGGCGGCCGACGCGGCCGGCGCGCACGCGCTGATCGTCCAGGGGCACGAGGCCGGCGGGCATGTGCGCGGCGATCGGCCGCTCGCCGAGCTGTTGCCGCAGGTGGTGCGCGCGACGCGCTTGCCGGTGCTGGCCGCGGGCGGGATCGCCGACGGCGCCGACGTGGCCGCCGCCATGGCGCTCGGCGCGCAGGGCGCGGTGATCGGCACCGCGTTCATCGCGACGCACGAGTCGTTCGCGCATCCATATCACCAGCAGCGGATCGTCGACGCACGCGACGGCGACACGCTGCTGACCGACGTCTTTCACATCAACTGGCCGCGCGGCGCGCGCGTGCGCGTGTTGCCGTCGAGCGTCACGCGCGGCGAGCGCGGCGATCCGTTCGGCGACGCGCGCGTGGTGATCGGCGACGAGGAAGGGCGGCCGATCTATCTGTTCAGCACCGATTCTCCGCTGCGCACGATGACCGGCGATTTCGAGGCGATGGCGCTGTATGCGGGCACGGGCGTCGGCCGCATCCGGGCGATCGAGCCGGCCGGCGACGTGCTGCGCCGGATCGCGCTCGATGCGGCGGCGCGCCTCGGCCAAGGCACCGGCGCGGCGCGCCCGGCCGACGCGGACGCCGACCGCAGCGCGTTGCTGGCCGCGCTCGACGAACTGCTGGAGGCCGAGCGCGCGGGCGCACGCGTCGCGTCGGAGACGGCGGCCGAGATCGACGACGATCCCGACCTGCATCGGCTGATCGCGCATATTCGTCAGGACGAAGCGCACTGGTGCAGCGTGCTGGTGGACGCGATCCGCACGCTCGGCGCCACGCCGACGCGTGCGACCGGCGCGTTCTACCAAAAGGCGATGGCGATCGACGATCTGGGCGAGCGCATGGCGTTCCTGAACCGCGGGCAGCGCTGGGTCGTGCGCAGGCTGCAGGCGCTGCTGCCCACGCTCGCGAACCCGGATATCCATCACGCGTTGTCGCTGATGCTGGTCGCGCACGAGAAGAACGTCGGCGCGGTCGACATGCGGCTGCGGAAGACGGGCGCGGGCCGCGCGTAGGAATGCGCGCAGCCGCGGGCCGGCGGCGCGGCAACCGCTAGAATTGCGGTTTTAGCCCGGAATACGTCCATGTCCTTCGCCTCGCTTGGCCTGATCGATCCTCTGCTGCGCACTCTGCAGGATCTCAACTACCAGACACCGACGCCGGTGCAGGCCAACGCGATTCCTGCGGTGCTCGGCGGCAAGGACGTGATGGCCGCGGCACAAACCGGCACCGGAAAAACTGCCGGCTTTGCGCTGCCGTTGCTGCAGCGGCTGGTGCAGCATGGCCCGGCGGTGTCGAGCAACCGCGCGCGCGTGCTGGTCCTCGTGCCGACGCGCGAGCTGGCCGAGCAGGTGCTGCAGAGCTTCGTCGAATACGGCAAGGGCCTGGACCTGCGCTTTCTGGCCGCGTACGGCGGCGTCAGCATCAACCCGCAGATGATGAAGCTGCGCAAAGGCGTGGACGTGCTGGTCGCCACGCCGGGCCGTCTGCTGGACCTGAACCGCCAGAACGCGGTGCAGTTCGATCAGGTGGAAACGCTGGTGCTCGACGAAGCCGACCGCATGCTCGACCTCGGCTTTGCCCGCGAGCTCAACGCCGTGTTCGCCGCATTGCCGGCCCGGCGTCAGACCTTGCTGTTCTCCGCGACGTTCACCGACGACATCCGCGCGATGGCGGCGACCATTCTGCGCAACCCCGTCAACATCAGCGTGAGCCCGCCGAACACGACGGCCAGCCGGATCAAGCAGTGGGTGGTGCCGGTGGACAAGCGCAACAAGCCGGAACTGTTCATGCATCTGGTGGCGGAGAACAAGTGGGAGCACGCGCTGGTGTTCGTCAAGACGCGCGCGGGCGTCGATTACCTGGCGGCCATGCTCGACGAGGCCGGCTATGCGGTCGACACCATTCACGGCGATAAGCCGCAGCCGGCGCGTCTGCGCGCGCTCGAGCGCTTCAAGGGGCGCGACGTGCAGATGCTCGTCGCCACCGATGTGGCGGCGCGCGGCCTCGACATCGACGATCTGCCGATGGTGATCAACGTCGATCTGCCGATCGTCGCGCAGGACTATGTGCACCGCATCGGCCGGACTGGGCGCGCGGGCGCGAGCGGCGTCGCGGTGTCGCTCGTGTGCGCGGACGAAGCGCCGCAATTGGCTGCGATCGAGGCGCTGATCGGCAAGACGTTGCGCCGCGAGGAAGAGCCTGGATTCGAAGCCGAGCATCGCGTGCCGGAAACCAGCGCGACGGGCCAGCTCATCAAGAAACCGAAAAAGCCGAAGAAGCCGAAAGTGTTGCAGGCCGCGCCGGCCGCCAAGCCGATGCCGGGCAAGCAGGCGCGGCCGCGGAGTGGGGAAGGGAGCGGCAAGCCGGGGGCGAAGCGCGCGGGCGGCGCGGGTGCGGCAAGCGGGAAAGGCGCGAAAAGCGTGATCAGCGGCAGCCCGTTCAGCGTGCAGAAGCCGCGCGGTAAATCGGGCGGCAAGCTGGGCGGTGGTTCGGCCTCGGCGGGCAAAGCGACGGGTGGGCGCGGCAAAGGCTGAGCCTGTTGCTGATCCGCGTTCGGGCGAAGGCTCGTACGCGTTGCGGCGGGTACATACGGGCGCAAGGTTCTTCCAGGCAGCGGCGGCAAGCCGGCTGGCCGGCCTGCCGTCGAAGTTGCGAACCGGACCATGACAGCTAGACTGGAAGTTCCCCATGCAAACCATCGAGGGCCACATGGCGAACATCTACGTGGTTAAAACCGGCGAGCAATTCCTCTGCACCGGCGAGGACGGCGACATCGGCCTCGCGCCCGTGATCGAGGACGCCATGTCCTTTTTGTCCTACGACGAAGCACTCGCGGCGGCGAACGAACACGCCGAACCGGGGTTCGAAATCCTGTCCGTCGATATGACGCGTCGCTGATGCGGATGTCGATGGTGAGCGGCCGGTGATGGCGGTGCGGTGTGGTGTTGTTTGGGCGGGCCACGGTGATGCCCGCTAGCGCAGGCCGTCGAGTGCCCCGGGATGCTACCGATGCGGACGCCAAATTCATGCCGGGACATTCCAGCCGCCACCCAGCGCGCGGACAAGCATGTACCCAGCGAATTGCGATGCGCTATGCCATCGCAGTCGAGTCACGCGCGGCGCGTTTCCGTAGCTGCGCCGAGGTGTATCGCAGAGGCGTGTCGCGCCGTCGGGGATGCTGATACCTCCCGCCGTCCTCGACTGGTGGCACCGCCGCATTAACTTGGTCCGTATGCGTGCATCGCTCTTCAAGCTGCGCTGCAACAGTAAAATAAGTCGCCGCCATCGCTGGGAGGAACAATGATTTTTCATTCGCTTGGTGGCGTTGTATCGAACCTGCGCTCAACGCGCGCCCACTATCAACGATCTAAATTTGGTGATTTCGAAGATGTGGCTAGGGAAGTCGCGCCTTTGATGCTTGCGGCGATCGGCGATGATGCGATGGCGCTAAACAGTGCGATAGCAAATGATTCCGATAGGGCACGCCCGAAGTTGCCTGAAGGGTATTGGATCGAGATGGAGATGGCCGGGAAGCTAATGCGTGGATGGTTTGAGACGGTTCCCTTCAAGGATGGGGATAAAGTTGCAGTTGTCTTTAAAGGCGAGGGCCATCTGGTCGCAGTAAATAATCCCGAGCAGCGGGTTATCGTGTTCGCGCCGGGCCTGCCCGAAGTGTTGAAAAATGGCTTTGGCAAGATGGTTTTCTACATGTTTTTGATAGTGAATACGATACTATTTTTTGGCGCGTTGATATTATTTTCATTCGCGATAAATTCGTGGAATGAACTGCGTTTGGTGATCTGCATGTTGTTTGTGGCGACTATTTCCATCAGCACACTGTTTTTTCTTGCGACCTTAAGGGATGAATTGTTCGGAGTTTTGAGGGCGAAAAAAATCATGAAATTGCTGGGATTATCGGATTTTTATCGTGGAATGAGAGGGGACTCCGATGGTGTAAGAAGTCATGGCTTCCATTACTGACGTAGCATCGGGATGTACGGACAATTTCAAGAATGTGTGTACGGTCGGCCGCAGACATGAGTAGCAATTGGCTAGCGTGGCTTCGTGATAGCGCTCAACAGTTACTCTGGTGTCCTCGGTCGAAAATCGATAACGTTCCCCGGATCGCCAGAAAAAAGCCCGCCGAAGCGGGCAACCTCTCGATGAAGAGGACGAACTCCTGATCTGCGACCGCCACCGCCACCGCGCACCGCCACCGCCACCGCGCACCGCGCCACCCTCACCCCTTCGTCGCCCCGAACGTCAGCCCCGCGACGAAGTGCTTCTGCATCGCGAAGAACATCGCGACCGACGGCAACGCCGCGAGGATCGACCCGGCCGACACGAGGTTCCACGACGTCGTCCATTGCCCCTTCAGCGCCGCGACGCCCGCCGTGATCGGCGCGGCCTCGTCGCCTTGCGTGAGGCACAGCGCCCAGAAGTAGTCGTTCCACACGAACGTGAACACCAGAATCGCGAGCGCAGCCAACGCTGGCCGGATCAACGGCAAAACGATCCGCCAGAACACCGTCCACTCGCCCGCGCCTTCGATGCGCGCTGCCTCGATCAGCTCGAACGGCAGCTGCTTGATGAAGTTGCGCAGAAACAGCGTGCAAAAGCCCGTCTGAAACGCGACGTGAAACAGGATCAGCGCCTCGACCGTATTGAACACCCCGAGCCGCAGCGACAGATCGCGCACCGGAATCATCAGCACCTGCACCGGCACGAAATTTCCCGCGACGAACGTGCCGAACAATGCGGTATTGCCGCGAAACCGATACGTCGCGAGCGCGAAGCCGGCCATCGCCGCGAGCGCGATCGAACCGAGCACCGACGGCACCGTGATCTGCACGCTGTTCCAGAAGTAATGCAGCATCGGCGACGTGGTCAGCGCATCGCGATAGTTCTCGATCATCGAGAAATGCCGCGGCCAGCCCCAGTAGTGGCCTTCGACCAGCTCCTCGGTCGAGCGCACCGACGTGACGAACACGGCGATCATCGGCAGCAGCCAGATCACGAGCGCGACGGGCAGCGACAGCTTGTACAGCCGGCGCGATACCGGCTTCCACTGGGCAACGGGTGTCGGAAACATGATGAGTGAACTCCCGAAAGTCACTGCTCGTTGCGCAGCATGCGGCGCAACTGGAACACGATGTAGACGAGCATGATCGCGAACAGCACGACCGCGATCGACGCGGAATAGCCGAGCCGGTAGTACTTGATCGCCTGGTCGTACATGTAATACGCGAGCACGGTCGAACTCTCGAACGGGCCGCCGCCCGTCATCACCGAGATCAGGTCGAAGCTGCGCAGCGCGCCGATCACCGTGACGACGATCGCCATGAACGTGGTCGGCCGCAACTGCGGCAGCACGACGTGCCACAGCAGCGCGAAGCCACGCGCGCCTTCCATGCGCGCCGCTTCGATCTGCTCGGGGTTCACCGACGTGAGGCCGGTGAGGTACAGGATCATGCAGTACGCGGTCTGCGGCCACAGTGCGGCGAGCACGATGCCGAACGTCGCGTAGCGCGCATCGCCGAGCACCGGAATGCCGTGCCCGGCGATCAGCGCGAGCAGCCCGAAGGTCGGATCGTAGAACCACGAGAAGATCAGCCCGACGACCACGCCCGACAGCACGAACGGCGCGAAGAACAGCGACTTCACGAGCCGGATGCCGGCCACGGCCTGATTCAGGTACAGCGCCAGCGCGAGGCCGAGCGGCGGCGCGAGCATGAACATCGCGAGCCAGATCACGTTGTTGCGCAGCGCGGTGTAGAACGTCGGCGCGTGCAGCAGCTCGGCGTAGTTCGCGAGGCCGACGAAGGTGCGCTCGGTCATCCCGTCCCAGTTGCACAGGCTCAACCACAGCGTCGACAGGATCGGCCAGATCACATAGACGGCCACCATCGCGCAGGCCGGCGCGAGAAACAGCCAGGCGGCGCGCCGCTGCCGCCGCGCGGCAGGCGACGGGCGGCGCGCGGGCAGCGCGGCGCTCGGCCCGCGCGCCGGCGGTGCGGCGGCCCCGCCGGCAGGCGTTCGAACGGATCGGGACGTGGTCGGACTGGACACGGCAAGCCTCCTGAAACAACGGATGCGGCGGCGCGGGGCCGCCGCACGGGTCGCACGGTTACTTCTTGTAGATCCGCTTGCGGGTCTGCTCGAGCTGCGCGAGCACGCTGTCGAGCTGCGCGGGATTCGAGACGAACTGCTGCATTGCCTTCATCCCTTCGTCGGCCATTTCCTTCGTCATGTCGCGATCGTAGAACTGCGCGACGCCGCCCTTGGTGTCGGCGAGGATTCGGAAACCGATCCGCGAGATCGGATCGGCCGGCTCCGGCGACTTGCTGTTCGCCGACAGCGAGCCGAGCCCTTCCGCGAGCTTCGCGCCCATCTCCGGCGTCTCGACGAACGCGAGGAACGTATGCGCATCGGCCTTGTTCTTCGCCTTGGTCGGGATGTGCAGCGATTCGACCGGGCCGTCCTCGGCGGTCGGCACCTTCGGGTCGATGATGGGGAAGCGGTAATAGCCCATCTCCTGCTTCACGTTCGGCGGAAAGCCCGCCGCGATGAAGGTGCCCATCAGCATCATCGCGGCCTTGCCCTGGAACAGGAACGGCTGCGCGCCGTCGAGATCGTAGGACAGCGCGTTGTCGATGAAGTAGCCCGCGTCGATCAGCGACTTCCACGTCGTGTAGACCTTCTTCACGCGCGCGTCGGTGTACGGCACGTCGCCGGCCATCAGCTGCTGGTGGAACGCGTTGCCGTTCAGGCGCAGGTCCAGATAGTCGAACCAGCCGGCGAGCGTCCATGCGTCGCGGCCGCCCACCGCGATCGGCGTGATGCCGGCCGCCTTCAGCTTCTTGCACGCATCGAGAAACTGGTCCCAGGTCTTCGGCTCGTCGGCGATGCCGACCTTGCCGAACAGGTCCTTGCGATAAAAGAGGCCCCACGAGTAGTAGACGGTCGGCGCCGCGTACTGCTTGCCGTTGTACGACGATGCGCTGCGCGTCGACGCGTACATCGCATCCCAGCCGTTCTTCTTCCAGTCGCCGCTCAGGTCCTCGAACAGCCCGCGCCGCGCGTAGTACGCCATCCGTTCGCCTGCGTGCCAATTGACGACGTCGGGCGCGACGGTGGTGAGCCATGCGGGAAGCTGCACCTTGTACGCTTCCTCGTCGACGTAGGTGGGCTTCACGTCGATGTCCGGATGCGCCTTGTGGAACGCGTCGATGGTCGACTGCCAGACCGCGCGCTGGCTCGCGCCCTTGAACGCGATGTTGATCGTCAGCGTGCCGGCGTCGGCGGGCGCCGCGGCGCCGAGCGAGGCGAACGCGATGGCGGCGGCGCTCGCCAGCCGGGCGGCAACGCGAAGGGGGCGATGTGTCATGTCTGTCTCCATTCCTGTATGTCGTTGTGCGTGACCGGCGCGTGCGCCGGGGGCGATGCTACGGACGGCTTCGATACACGGCGACGCCTTGCGGCTCGACCTGCGCGGCGCCGACCACGAACGCGGACGGCGCCACCGCATCGATCGTGTGCGGTGTGCTGCCGTAGTTGAACACGTAGGTCAGGCCGCCGCGCCGGCTCACGCGCACGTCGTCGCCAAGCGGCGTCGGCGTGAGGCCCGCTTCGGCCGCGACGTCGGCGAACCCGCGCAACGTGGTCGCATCGTCGAACAGTGCGGCCCAATAGTGAAATGCGCCATGCGATACCCACGCGGGATGGCCGTCGGCGAAGCGCGCGTGCACGACGCTGCGCGCGTCGTCGTGCAGCTCGACGAGGTCGCGCCAGTGGCGCGCGTCGCCGCTCAACGGCGAGCCGTCGCGCAGCGCGCCGTCGATGCGCTCGGTCACGTTCGGGCGCAGCGATTCGACGCGCCACACGCGCAACGGCAGGAGCGACGCGAGCGGGCCGGGCGGCAGCGCCGGCGGAATCTGCAGGTCGACGGTCTTCGATCCGGTGCGCGGGCCGAACACGGCATGCGCGCCCGAGGCGGCGAGCCGCGCCGCGAAGTCGTCCGGCACGACGGGCAGCGGCGGCACGACGACGAGCCGGTAGCCGTCGAGCGGCGCGTGCGCCGAGACGATGTCGACGTCGAGGCCGAGCGCGCGCAGCGCCGAGTAATACTCGAACGCGAAGCGCGGGTAGTGGAAATCGGCGCCCTGCGGCTGGACTTCGAGCAGCCACTTGGCTTCGTAGTCGAACACGAGCGCGACGGGGGCGCGCACCGCGCCGTCGGCATCGGCGTCGAGCACGGCGGCGATTTCGCCCGCGACCCGCTGCGCTTCGCGGCCGCCTTCGTCGAGCCGATCGTCGGGCGTGTGCAGGCCCGCGTGCATCTGCTCCTGCGCGAACGGCGCCTGCCGCCAGCGGAAATAC
Organism: Burkholderia sp. KJ006; assembly: GCF_000262695.1. Classification (NCBI taxonomy): domain Bacteria; kingdom Pseudomonadati; phylum Pseudomonadota; class Betaproteobacteria; order Burkholderiales; family Burkholderiaceae; genus Burkholderia; species Burkholderia sp. KJ006. The sequence continues at coordinate 611,815 of NC_017921.1, forward strand.
GACACGCAGCCGGCGCCGTGCGCGAACGCTTCCCAGCTCCAGAGACGCACCATCCCCGGCAGCGGCGCCGGGTTCCAGTGCGCCCAGTTCACCGGGCCCGGCTGCTGCTCCATCACCCAGAACGGCTGCTTCGACATGCCGCGATACAGGTCGTGATTGAACGACGCGAAGTCCGGGTGGCCGGTGCGCAGCCAGCGCGCCTTCACGTCGGGCGCGAACCACAGCTCCTCCAGCGCGCCGAGCGGATAGCTGTCCCAGGTCGCGACGTCGAGGTCGCGCGCGACCGCATAGTGGTCGAACTCGGTGAACAGCTGCATGAAGTTGTGCGCGACGGGGCGGCCCGGCGAATGCGCGCGGATCACGTCGACCTGCATCCGGTGATAGCGCGCCAGCTCGTCGGACGCGAAGCGGCGGTAGTCGAGGCGATGCGACGGATGCGCTTCGGTCACGGTGCCCACCGGCGCATCGACCTCGTCGAAATGCCGGTACTCCATGCTCCAGAACACGGTGCCCCACGCGCGGTTCAGCGCGTCGATCGTGCCGTAGCGCGCCTTCAGCCAGGCGCGAAAACGCAGGAGCGCGGCCGGCGAGTAGCTGACGACGGTCTGGTGGCAGCCGAGCTCGTTGTCGGTCTGCCAGTAGCGCACGGCCGGATGGCGGCCGTAGCGTTCGGCCACCGCGGTGCAGATCCGGCGCGACGCTTCCAGATAGGTCGGCGACGAGAAGTCGTAATGGCGGCGCGAGCCGAACTTGCGCGGCAGGCCGTCGGCGCCGATAGCGAGGATGTCGGGATGACGATCGACGAGCCATTTCGGCGGCGTCGCCGTCGGCGTGCACATCACGATCTCGAGGCCGGCCGCGCCGAGCGCGTCGATCGCGCGGTCGAGCCAGCCCCACGCGTATTCTCCCGGCGACGGCTCGATGCGGCTCCATGCGAACTCGCCGATCCGCACCTGCACGATGCCGAGCGCCTTCATGCGGCGGGCGTCGTCGGCCCACATCGATTCCGGCCAGTGTTCCGGGTAGTAACAGACTCCGAGGCGCATGCCCGATCCTTATGCGTAATGGTGGACGGGAAGGTCGGCGCACGCGGGCACCGCGCGGCCGTCTTCGTTGAACAGATGACACGCGGCGGCCGCTGCGTGCACGTGCACGCGCTCGCCGGCGTGCACGGCCGCGTCGCCGGGCACTTTCGCGATCAGCGGCGCGCCGCCGGGCTGATCGAGATGCACGTAGGTCTGCTCGCCGAGACGCTCGACCAGCGCGACGTCGCGCGCGAGCGTCGTCGCGTCGGGCGCGGCGCCGAGCGTCAGATGTTCGGGGCGGATGCCGAGCGTGACGGCTGCGCCCGGCGCGAGCGCGGAGCCGTCGCGCGGCAGCGTGAACGATTCGCCGGACGCCACGAGCGTGACGTTCGTGCGCCGCGCGTCGCAGGCGACGACGACGGCCGGCAGGAAGTTCATCCGCGGCGAGCCGATGAAGCCGGCGACGAAGCGGCTGGCCGGATGGTGATAGAGGTCGAGCGGCGCGCCGACCTGCGCGATGCTGCCGTGCCGCGCGGTGTCGGCGCCCGTGTGCAGCAGCACGATCTTGTCGGCGAGCGTCATCGCCTCGGTCTGGTCGTGCGTCACGTAGACGACGCTCGCGCGCTCGAACTGCCGATGCAGCTTCGCGATCTCGATGCGCGTCTGGCCGCGCAATGCCGCGTCGAGGTTCGACAGCGGTTCGTCGAACAGGAACACCCCGGGCTCGCGCACGATCGCGCGGCCGATCGCGACGCGCTGCCGCTGTCCGCCGGACAGCGCCTTCGGCTTGCGCTCGAGCAGCGTGTCGAGCTGCAGGATCCGCGCGGCGTCGCGCACCTTGCGGTCGATCTCGGCCTTCGGCACGCGCGCGAGCTTCAGGCCGAACGCCATGTTCTCGTAGACGGTCATGTGCGGAAACAGCGCGTAGCTCTGGAACACCATCGCGACGCCGCGCTCGGCGGCCGGCACGTCGTCGACGCGGCGGCCGTCGATCGACAGCTCGCCGTCGCTCAGATCCTCGAGGCCCGCGATCATCCGCAGCAACGTCGACTTGCCGCAGCCCGACGGGCCCAGGAACACGCAGAACTCGTGCGCGCCGATGTCCAGATCGACGTCGCGTATGACCGGCGCGTGCTCGCCATAAGCCTTCTGCACGCGACGCATCGAGATGCTCGCCATTGTCTCCGCTCCATGTTTTAATGCGCTTCGATCGATGCTTAAGCGCTTAATCATCGCGATCAAAAAAATAGGCGATTGCGATCGCGGCCGAGTCGCGCTCGTCGGTCGAGCGGCAGGGTGTGCGGCGATAGTGCGCTGCTTCGGGTAGCGAAGCAAATACTGGATTCACCTCTCATATAGTGGGCAAATCATGGCGACACTCGACGAAGTGGCGCGTCGCGCCGGCGTGACGGCCGCGACGGTGTCGAACGTGCTGCGCGATCGCGGGCGGGTCGGCGAAGCGACGCGCGCGCGGGTGCTCGAGGCCGTGCAGGCGCTCGGCTACCGGCCGCATCTGGCGGCGCGCGCGCTCGCGGAAGGGCGCGCGCCGACGGTCGCGCTGATGGTGTCGAGCATCGCGAACCCGTTCTATCCGGAGTTCGCGCTGGCGGTCGAGCGCGCGGTGCGGCGCAACGGGCAGTTCCTGATCGTCTGCAACACGAATGAAGATCCGTTGCAGGGGCGCGCGTATCTCGACCAGATCGCCGGCACGATTTCGGAGGGCATTCTGGTGACGAACGCGAACCTGCATCTGCCCGACCTCGCCGACGTCGCGCGCCGCGGCGTGCCGGTCGTGCTGTGTCTGTGGGAGCGGCCCGATGCGCCGCCCGACGGGTTGCCGTGCGTGGCGGTGGATTTCCGCGAGGCGGGGCGGATCGCGACGCGGCATCTGGTCGAGCTCGGGCATCGGGCGATCGGCGTGATCGTCGGCGGCTCGGCGAGCGGCGTGCAGGCGGCGCGCTACGACGGTTTCGTCGACGTGATGCGCGAAGCGGGGCTCGACGCGTCGATCGTCGCGGCCGAGCCCGATTCGATCGAAGGCGGCGTGCGCGCGGCCGGCCGGCTGCTCGATGCGCATCCCGAGTTGACCGCGCTGGTCGCGACCAACGATCTGCCGGCGATCGGCGCGCTGCACGCGGCGGCCGATCGCGGCAGGCGCGTGCCCGACGACCTGTCGATCGTCGGCATCACCGACATCCACCTCGCGCGCGACACGCGGCCGACGCTGACGACGGTCGCGATTCCGACCGCCGAGGCGGCGGCGCTCGCGGTCGAGTTGCTCAATACGTTGCGCGAGGCGGGCGGCCGGATCGACGACGGGTCGCGCGTGCGGATCGCGTCGGCGCCGCGGTTGGTCGTGCGCGGGACGACCGGTGCGGTGCCGGGGATGTGGGGGGATGGGTAGTGGTGGTGGATGGGTGAAGTCGATGGCCAACGCTGAAGCCGAAGCCGAAGCCGAAGCCGATGCCGAAGCCGAAGCCGATGCCGAAGCCGAAGCCGAAGCCGAAGCCGAAGCCGAAGCCGAAGCCGATGCCGATGCCGAAGCCGAAGCCGAAGCCGAAGCCGAAGCCGATGCCGAAGCCGATGCCGAAGCCGATGCCGATGCCGAAGCCGAAGCCCATGGCCGAAGTCCGAAGTCCGGCGCTCAATGCTCAACGCGCAACGCGCGACGCGCGACGCACGAGTGCCGCGGTATGCCCGCGCTTCGGGCGCTTCGGGAAACGGGCCAGACGGCCAGACCGCGCACGCCATCGGCCCGCTCGCGCTATGGCTGCTCACGAAGCCTAAACCCGCCGTCGTGACCGACCGCGTGACCAATCGCGCACCCGCCCGCCGAATCACCCCCCTTCCGGTGTCACAATGGCGGCCTCACGTTCCGTCACCGAGGAGATCGAAATGGCGCATGGCGAACACAAGTACCGCGTGGCTGTGGAGTGGACCGGCAACCGCGGCAGCGGCACGTCCGGGTATCGCGAATACGGCCGCGATCACGTGATTCGCGCTGGTTCGAAGCCCGACATTCCGGGCTCGTCCGATCCTGCGTTCCGCGGCGACGCGCAGCGCTGGAACCCCGAGGATCTGCTGGTGGCGTCGGCGTCGGCGTGCCACAAGCTCTGGTATCTGCATCTCTGCGCGGAGGCCGGCGTCCGCGTGCTCGCGTATCTCGACGACGCGCACGGAACGATGCTCGACGGCCCCGATCACGGTTGTTTCAGCGAAATCGTGCTGCATCCGCATGTGACGATCCGCGCGGGCGACGATCGCGAGCTGGCGGCGCGTCTGCATCACGATGCGCATGCGAAGTGCTATATCGCGAACTCGGTCGACTTTCAGATCCGCTGCGAACCGGTGATCGAGTCCGCGGCCGCGTAACGCGTAACGCGTAACGGCGGCGCGCGACACGGCAAGCCTGCCACCCGTGCCCGCCGACCCACCCGCCATCCCCGCCAACCCGCTCCCCCACCTCAGAGCGCGACACCATACACGTCGCGCGCCGCTGCCCGAAGCGCATCGGCCATCACCTCGACGGCCGGCGAAGGCAGCCGGTCGGTGCGCGTGATGATCCCGAAATCGTCCATCCGGCAATCCATCTGCAGCGGCAGCACCGACACGATCCCGTGGCGCGCGTAGTACGTGGCGACATCCTCGGCGAGCACCGCGATCATGTCGCTCTGCTCGATCAGCTGCGTGATGAACAGCAGTGCGGCCGTCTCGACCACGTTCACGGGCGGCGCGAGGCTCGCGCGCTGGAACACCAGTTCGAAGCGATGGCGCAGCACGCTGCCGGCCGGCGGCATGACCCACGCGGCGCGCTGCACGTCGGCGAGCGACAGCGGCGCCTGCGCGAGCAGCGGATGGCCCGGCCGCACGACCGCGGCGACGGGCTCGCCGGTCAGCGGCTCGTACCGCAGATGCAGCTTGTCGTGCTCGGCCGACAGCCGGCCCAGCACGATGTCCAGCTTGTCCTGCGCGAGGTGCTCGAGCAGCGCGTTGCTGGTGTCGATCGCGACCGACACGCGCACGTTCGCGTGCGTGCCCTTCACGGCCGCGACGGCCGGCGGCACCAGCCGCAGGCCCGGCGACGTGATCGCGCCCACCGCGACATGCCCGAGATGCCCGGCCTTCAGCGCGGCCAGCTCCTCGCGCGCCTGATCGAGGCTGCCGAGCGCGGCGCGCGCGTGGCGGATCAGCGCGTCGCCGTACAGCGTCGGCCGCATCCCGCGCGGCAGCCGCTCGAACAGCACCGCGCCGATCGACTCCTCGAGCTCGCGCAGCAGCTTCGACGCGGCCGGCTGCGTCATGCTCAGCGCGGCCGCCGCGCGGTGAATGCTGCCTTCGTCGGCGAGCGCGACGACCAGCAGCAACTGGCGCGTCTTCAGGCGATTGCGGTTTCCCCACGGGCTGGCTTCGGTCATCGTACGGGTTTATATCGATATCGGAATCGATATCGTAATCGCCTAAAACGTCATTAGCGAGTTATCAAAATTCTGCCTAGACTGCGCCGGTATCCCGTCACCACAGGACTGACGATGTCGGCAACAAAACCCAGGCTGCGCTCCACCGAATGGTTCGGCACCAATGACAAGAACGGCTTCATGTATCGAAGCTGGATGAAGAACCAGGGCATCCCCGATCACGAGTTCGACGGCCGGCCGATCATCGGCATCTGCAATACGTGGTCAGAACTGACGCCCTGCAACGCCCATTTCCGCAAGCTGGCCGAGCACGTGAAGCGCGGCGTCTTCGAAGCGGGCGGCTTTCCGGTCGAGTTCCCGGTGTTCTCGAACGGCGAATCGAACCTGCGGCCGTCCGCGATGCTCACGCGCAATCTTGCATCGATGGACGTCGAAGAGGCCATCCGCGGCAACCCGATCGACGCGGTCGTGCTGCTCGCCGGCTGCGACAAGACCACGCCGGCGCTGCTGATGGGCGCGGCGAGCTGCGACGTGCCGGCGATCGTCGTGTCGGGTGGCCCGATGCTGAACGGCAAGCTGGAAGGCAAGAACATCGGCTCGGGCACGGCCGTGTGGCAACTGCACGAAGCGCTGAAGGCCGGCGAGATCGACCTCCATCACTTCCTGTCGGCCGAAGCCGGGATGTCGCGCTCGGCCGGCACCTGCAACACGATGGGCACCGCGTCGACGATGGCGTGCATGGCCGAGGCGCTCGGCGTCGCGCTGCCGCACAACGCGGCGATTCCGGCCGTCGATTCGCGCCGCTACGTGCTCGCGCACATGTCGGGCATCCGCATCGTCGAGATGGCGCTCGAAGGGCTCGTGCTGTCGAAGGTGCTGACGCGCGCCGCGTTCGAGAACGCGATCCGCGCCAACGCGGCGATCGGCGGCTCGACCAATGCGGTGATCCACCTGAAGGCGATCGCGGGCCGCATCGGCGTGCCGCTGGAGCTCGAGGACTGGATGCGCATCGGCCGTGACACGCCGACGATCGTCGACCTGATGCCGTCCGGGCGCTTCCTGATGGAGGAGTTCTATTACGCGGGCGGCCTGCCGGCCGTGCTGCGCCGGCTCGGCGAAGGCGGCCTGCTGCCGCATCCGGACGCGCTGACGGTCAACGGCAAGTCGCTGTGGGACAACGTGCGCGAAGCGCCGAACTACGACGACGAGGTGATCCGTCCGCTCGACCGGCCGCTGATCGCGGACGGCGGCATCTGCATCCTGCGCGGCAATCTCGCGCCGCGCGGCGCGGTGCTGAAGCCGTCGGCGGCGAGCCCCGAGCTGCTCAAGCATCGCGGCCGCGCGGTAGTGTTCGAGAACCTCGAGCACTACAAGGCGACGATCAACGACGAATCGCTCGACGTGGACGCCAGCTCCGTGATGGTGCTGAAGAACTGCGGGCCGCGCGGGTATCCGGGGATGGCGGAGGTCGGCAACATGGGGCTGCCGCCGAAGCTGCTGCGCCAGGGCGTGAAGGACATGGTGCGGATCTCGGACGCGCGGATGAGCGGCACCGCGTACGGCACGGTCGTGCTGCACGTCGCGCCGGAAGCGGCGGCCGGCGGCCCGCTGGCGGCGGTGCGCAACGGCGACTGGATCGAACTCGACTGCGAGGCCGGCACGCTGCATCTGGACATTACGGATGACGAACTGCAGCGGCGGCTGTCCGACGTCGATCCGACGGCGGCGCCCGGTGTATCCGCGCAGCTCGGCAAGGGCGGGTATGCGCGGCTTTACATCGATCACGTGCTGCAGGCCGACGAGGGCTGCGACCTCGACTTCCTGGTCGGCACGCGCGGCGCGGACGTGCCGAGCCATTCGCATTGAACGGCGGGTGGCGGCGTAGGGATGAGGAGCGCGGTGCGGTCGGGTGGAGATCGGGATATGCGCCGGGTGCGAGCAAAAGCGCCAATGCGGACCGACCGCGAAGCATGGGGTCCACGTAGGCGCTGAAGCGCCAACGTGGACCGACAGGAGACAAGATGACGACGCAGTACACGCCCGCGCACCCCGCGGCGGAACAGTCCGACTCGCCGGCAGCCGTCGACGAGCGGCAGCTGACCCGCCTGCTCACGCGCAAGCTGGTGCCGTTTCTCGCGCTGATCTACGTGGTCGCGTACGTCGACCGTACGGTCGTCGGCTTCGCGAAGCTGCACATGAACGCGGCGGTCGGCATCGGCGACGCCGCGTACGGCCTCGGCGCCGGACTCTTCTTCATCGGCTACTTCCTCTGCGAAGTACCGAGCAACCTCGCACTCGGCCGCTTCGGCGCACGCGTGTGGTTCGCACGCATCCTCGCGACGTGGGGCGTGATCACGATGGCGATGGCGCTCGTGCAAGGCCCCACCAGCTTCTACGTGCTGCGCTTCCTGCTCGGCGCGGCCGAAGCCGGCCTCTATCCCGGCATCCTGTACTTCCTCACGCAATGGTTCCCGATGCGCGACCGGGCGCGCGTGATCGGCCTGCTCGTCCTCGCGCAGCCGCTCGCCGGCATCGTGACCGGCCCGCTCGCCGGCTGGCTGCTGTCGACGCACGGGCTGTTCGGCCTGTCCGACTGGCAGACGCTGTTCGTCGTCAGCGGCCTGCCGGCCGTGCTGCTCACGTGGCCGACGCTGCGGCTGCTGCCGGAGTCGCCCGCGCACGCGCGCTGGCTGAACGACGTCGAGCGCCGCTGGATCGCGAACCAGCTCGCCGCCGACCGCGACACGTATCGCCCCGATTCGCACCGCAACCCGCTCGCCGCATTGCGCGATCGCCGCGTGCTGCTGCTCGCCGCGCTGTTCCTGCCGTTTCCGCTGTGCATCTACGGGCTGTCGCTGTGGCTGCCGACGATCATTCACGCATTCGGCGCAGGCGATGCGGCCACCGGGCTGCTGTCCGCGGTGCCGTACCTGTTCGCGGTGCTCGGCCTGCTGATCGTGCCGCGTCATTCGGACCGCAAGCGCGAGCGCTACGGACACATCGTCGTCGTATCGGCGGCGGCCGCGCTGACGATGGCCGCGAGCGCATGGGTGCGGCAGCCCGCGCTGCAGCTGGCGTTCATCTGCCTGACCGCGTTCTCGCTCTACTCGATCCAGGCGGTCGTGTGGGCGCTGCCCGGCGAATTCCTGAGCGGCACCAGCGCGGCGGTCGGTATCGCCGCGATCAACTCGCTCGCGAATCTCGGCGGCTACGCGGGGCCGTACGGCATCGGCCTGATCAAGGCGGCGACCGGCAGCCTCGCGGCCGGCCTGTACTTTCTCGCGGCGACGCTGCTGTTCGCGGTGCTGATGACGTTCGTCGTGCGCGCGGCGCTGCGCACGCCCGAACCGGCCGCGCGCGCCTTCGCCCGCGAATCATGAATGGATTGTTTTGCGGCTGACCGCCGCTTCGACCGACGCAGGACCGAACCATGACATCGAGCAGCACGCCGCGCTATCGCGGCATTTTCCCCGTCGTCCCGACGACGTTTACCGACACCGGCGAACTCGACCTCGCGAGCCAGAAGCGCGCGGTCGATTTCATGATCGACGCCGGCTCGGACGGGCTGTGCATCCTCGCGAACTTCTCCGAGCAGTTCGCGATCACCGACGACGAGCGCGACGTGCTCACGCGCACCATCCTCGAACACGTGGCCGGCCGCGTGCCGGTGATCGTCACGACGTCGCACTACGGCACGCAGGTCTGTGCGGCGCGCAGCCTGCGCGCGCAGCAGCTCGGCGCGGCGATGGTGATGGCGATGCCGCCGTATCACGGCGCGACGTTTCGCGTGCCCGAAGCGCAGATCTTCGACTTCTACGCGCGCGTGTCCGATGCGATCGACATCCCGATCATGATCCAGGACGCCCCCGCGAGCGGCACCGTGCTGTCCGCGCCGTTGCTCGCGCGGATGGCGCGCGAGATCGAGCAGGTCGCGTACTTCAAGATCGAAACGCCGGGCGCCGCGAACAAGCTGCGCGAACTGATCCGGCTCGGCGGCGACGCGATCGAAGGGCCGTGGGACGGCGAGGAGGCGATCACGCTGCTCGCCGACCTGCACGCGGGCGCGACCGGCGCGATGACCGGCGGCGGCTTTCCGGACGGCATCCGGCCGATCCTCGAAGCGTTCCGCGACGGCCGCCACGACGAAGCGTTCGCGCATTACCAGACGTGGCTGCCGCTGATCAACCACGAGAACCGCCAGTCCGGAATCCTGACCGCCAAGGCGCTGATGAAGGAAGGCGGCGTGATCGCATGCGAGCGGCCGCGGCATCCGATGCCCGAGCTGCATCCGGACACCCGCGCGGAACTGATCGCGATCGCGCGCCGGCTCGATCCGCTCGTGCTGCGCTGGGCGCACTGACCGAACCGCAAAGGAGAAGCGCAGATGAGCAAGGTGATTTCGCTGGGCGTCGTCGGGATCGGCAAGATCGCACGCGACCAGCATCTGCCGGCGATCGCCGCCGAGCCGGGGTTCGCGCTGACCGCGTGCGCGAGCCGTCATGCGGAAGTCAACGGCGTGCGCAACTATCAGGACCTGCCCGCGTTGCTGGCCGCCGAGCCGGAACTCGACGCGGTGTCGCTGTGCGCGCCGCCGCAGGTGCGCTACGGGCAGGCGCGCGCGGCGCTCGAAGCCGGCAAGCACGTGATGCTCGAGAAGCCGCCGGGCGCGACGCTCGGCGAAGTGGCCGCACTCGACGCGCTCGCGCGCGAGCGCGGCCTCACGCTGTTCGCGACCTGGCACTCGCGCTGCGCGAGCGCCGTCGAACCGGCGCGCGCGTGGCTCGCGACGCGCACGATCCGCGCGGTGCAGGTGCGCTGGAAGGAGGACGTGCGGCGCTGGCATCCGGGCCAGCAATGGATCTGGGAGCCGGGCGGCCTCGGCGTGTTCGACCCCGGCATCAATGCGCTGTCGATCGTCACGCGGATCCTGCCGCGCGAGCTGGTGCTGCGCGAGGCGACGCTGTACGTGCCGAGCGACGCGCAGATGCCGATCGCGGCCGAACTCGATTGCGCCGATACGGACGGCGTGCCCGTCCACGCCGAATTCGACTGGCGGCACGGCCCCGTCGAGCAGTGGGAGATCGCGGTCGACACGTCCGACGGCGTGCTCGCGATCAGCCGCGGCGGCGCGCAACTGTCGATCGCCGGCGAGCCGGTCGAGCTCGGGCCGCAGCGTGAATATGCGGCGCTGTATGCGCAGTTCCACGCGCTGATCGCCCGCGGTGCAAGCGACGTCGACGCGCGGCCGTTGCGGCTCGTCGCCGACGCGTTCCTGTTCGGGCGACGCGTCGGCACCGACGCGTTCGGCCGCTGAACCCGTGCCGGCGCGCGCCATCCTGCGCGCGGCCGCGCACGAAGCAACTTGAAGACCCAAGCCAATACAAGGAGACACGCATGAACCGCACGATTCGCCGACACACCCTGCGCGCGCTGCTCGCCGCGCTTTGCATCGCGCCGCTCGGGATGCAGGGCGCCGCCCACGCCGACGCGCCGTTGAAGATCGGCTTCCTGGTGAAGATGCCCGAGCAGGCATGGTTCATCAACGAGCAGAACGCGGCCGCCGCGCTCGGCCAGAAGGAGAACTTCTCGGTCGTGAAGATCGGCACGCCGGACGGCGAGAAGGTGCTGGCCGCGATCGACAACCTCGGCTCGCAGGGCGCGCAGGGCTTCGTGATCTGCGCGCCGGACGTGCGTCTCGGGCCGGCGATCGCCGCGCGCGCGAAGCGCTACAACATGAAGTTCGTGACGGTCGACGACCAGCTCGTCGACTCGACCGGCAAGCCGCTGCCGAACGTGCCGCACCTCGGCATGTCGGCGACCAAGATCGGCAACCAGGTCGGCCAGGCGATCGCCGACGAGATGAAGCGGCGCGGCTGGAAGCCCGAGGAAGTCGGCGCGCTGCGCATCACCAACTACGAGCTGCCGACTGCCAAGCTGCGCACCGACGGCGCGACGCAGGCGCTGCTCGCGAACGGCTTCCGCAAGGAGAACATCTTCGACGCGCCGCAGAAGACGACCGACGACGAAGGCGGCTTCAGCGCGGCCGCGCCGGTGCTCGCGCGCCATCCCAACGTGAAGAAATGGGTCGTCTACGCGCTCAACGAGGAGACCGTGCTCGGCGCGGTGCGCGCGACCGAACAGCTGCACATCCCGGCCGCGGACGTGATCGGCGTCGGCATCAACGGTGCGGGCGAGGCGTTCGCCGAGTTCCAGAAGAAGGAGCCGACCGGCTTCTACGGGACGATCGCGGTCAGCTCGACGAACCACGGCAAGGACAGCACGCAGAACCTCGTCGACTGGATCCGCAACGGCAAGATGCCGCCGGCCGACACGCAGACGAGCGGCAAGCTGATGACGCGCGCGAACTGGCAGGCGGTGCGCGCCGAGCTGGGCATCTGAACGTGCGGGGCGACGACGCGATGACGATGCAGACGATCACGGCCGCGCCCGGCAACGGCGCGGCGGCCACGCCCGGCGCCGCGACGCCGCCTGCCGGCGGCGCGCTGCTCGCGCTCGACGGCATCACGGTGACGTTCCCGGGCGTGCGCGCGCTCGACGGCGTGTCGCTGGCGGTGCGCGCGGGCGAGGTGCACGGGCTGATGGGCGAGAACGGCGCCGGCAAGTCGACGCTGCTGAAGGTGCTGTCCGGCGTGAACCAGCCGCAGGCCGGCACGTTGACGCTGAACGGCACCGAGCAGCGTTTCGCGTCGACGCGCGCGGCGCTCGAGGCCGGCATCGCGATCATCTATCAGGAACTGCACCTGGTGCCGGAGCTGACGGTCGCGGAAAACCTGATGCTCGGCCAACTGCCGAGCCGGCTCGGCGTGGTCGACGAACGCGCGCTCGCCGTGCGCGCGCTCGACGCGCTGGAGCGGCTCGGCGAGCACATCGATCCCGACATCCCGGTGAAGTACCTGTCGATCGGCCAGCGCCAGATGATCGAGATCGGCAAGGCGCTGATGCGCGACGCGCGCGTGATCGCATTCGACGAACCGACCAGCTCGCTGTCGGCGCGCGAGACGACGCAGCTGTTCCGCATCATCCGCTCGCTGCGCGAACAGGGCCGCGCGATCATCTACGTGACGCACCGGATGGAGGAGGTCGACGCGCTGTGCGATCGCGTGACGGTGTTCCGCGACGGCCGGCGGATCGAGACGTTCGAGTCGGTCGCCGATCTCGACCGCGACCGGCTGATCGGCTGCATGGTCGGCCGCTCGATCGAGGACGTCTACGGCTACCGGCCGCGCGCGGCCGGCGACGTGATGATCGAGGCGAAGGCCTTGACCGGCCCCGGCCTGTCCGAGCCGGTGTCGTTCGCCGCGCGGCGCGGCGAGATCGTCGGCTTCTTCGGGCTGGTCGGCGCAGGCCGCTCGGAGCTGATGAAGCTGCTGTACGGCGCCGTGCGTCCGACCGGCGGGCACGTCGAGCTGGGCGGCGCGCGCGTCGCGTTCAGGAGCCCGCGCGACGCGGTGCGCGCCGGTATCGCGCTGTGTCCGGAGGACCGCAAGCACGAGGGCATCGTCGCGATCGCGTCGGTGGCCGACAACCTGAACATCAGCGCGCGCCGCCACTTCAGCCCGGCGCGCATGCTGCTCGACGGGCGGCGCGAGCGCGAGCTCGCGCAGAAGTACATCGAGCGGCTCGCGATCAAGACGCGCGACGGCGACACGCCGATCGGCGCGCTGTCGGGCGGCAACCAGCAGAAGGTCGTGCTCGCGCGCTGGCTGGCCGAGCGCATCGACGTGTTCCTGATGGACGAGCCGACGCGCGGCATCGACGTCGGCGCGCGCGCCGAAATCTACAACCTGTTTTACGAACTCGCGGAAGCGGGCCGCACCGTGATCATCGTGTCGAGCGATCTCGCCGAAGTGATCGGCGTGGCGGACCGCATCATCGTGATGAAGGAAGGGCGCATCGCGGGCGAGGTCGCGAAGGCGCAGGCGACGCCCGACACGCTGATCAAGCTCGCGCTGCCGCGCTAGCAGGCTGTTGAAAAGCGCCTCGTTCCGACGATCGGGGCACTGTTTAAAAGGGTTTCGTATGCGATTGGCCGCTGAGTTGCTGACGAATCGTGCCGGATGCCCCGCTTGCGAGCGGGCCGGCCGGCGCGTTGCCGCGCAACAGCTACGGTTGGGCGGCTCATCGCGCTGCTCCCTGCGGCACCGCTGCCAGTATTCGAGCCATTCGAGTCAGGTTGCTCGCCAGCATCGTCAGCTTGAAGTGCTGGTCGACTCGCTTGATGCCGCGATACGCGGTCTGTCGGATCCTGCCGACGGTCTTGCCCCAGCCGAAGTGCTCTTCGATGCGCTTGCGAATCACCTGGCTGATGCCATAACCGGCGTGCCGCGAGGTGCGGCCATCGATCGCGCTGCCGCCTTGATGCGCGTCGTTGCGCGCGACATGCGGCGTCACCTTGCGCGCACGACAGTCCCGCACAAAGTCGCGCATGTCGTAACCCTTGTCGGCGCCGAGCGTCTTGGCGTGACGGCCCGGCACGCAATCGAGCAAGCGCAACGCACTTGCGCGTTCGCCGAAACCGTCAGCGTGGCTGACCACCGCGCCGACCACCAAGCCCGAGCGGTTCTCCATCAGGATGTGCCCCTGATAACAAAGGATGGCTCCGCTTTGCCGCCCCTTGCGGAACAGGCGCGCGTCCGGATCGGTGCTCGATTCATGCGTATCGTTGCTGCGCCGCTTGCCCTTCCAGTCGGTGTCGACATTGCGACCACCGCCGGCTGGTGGATCGTCCGAGCCGTCCTTGGGCCGGAAGCTCTTGTGGCTGGCCCAAGCCTGGATCAGCGTGCCATCGACCGAGAAGTGTTCTCTGGACAGCAGCCCTTGCTTGTCGGCCAAGCTCATGACTTCGGTAAAGAACGCTTCGACCACTTCGTGCTCGAGCAGACGATCACGGTTCTTGGAGAACACCGAGTGGTCCCAGACGGCGTCTTCGATCGCCAGTCCGACGAACCAACGGAACAGCAGGTTGTAGCGCATCTGTTCCATCAACATGCGCTCGCTGCGCACCGAGTACAGCACCTGCAGCAGCAATGCACGCAGCAGTTTCTCCGGCGCAATCGACGCACGGCCGCTATCCGCGTAGATCGTGCCAAACAGCCCATTGAGCCGCTTCAGCGCTTGATTGACCAGCAGCCGAAGCGGCCGCAACGGGTGATCGGCCGGCACGAAGTCTTCCAGCTTCACCGTCGTGAACAGCGGTTCTTGCATCTCGTCCATTCCGCGCATCGCTCTCGTCTGCCCAAGATCATGAACACGATATCTCTAACGCACCGCTCGCAACGCCCGTTTACACCGTATCCAATTTCAACAGCCTGCTAGGGCCTGTTTGGAAAAAATTCGGTCGTGGGGCCGGCGCAAGCCCGTTATTGGCGTGAACAGGCCCTAGCCCGCAGTCAACCGGAAGCAATCGATATGAGCCAGGCAATGCAACCCCAACGTAGTTCTCCGTCCCCCGATTCCGCGGCCGCGGCCGTACCGCCGCGCGCGCGCGGCGGCGCGTGGCAATTGATCAACCGCTCCGGCATCGTGATGGTGTTCATCGTGCTGTTCGCGGTGCTGTCCGCGACCGTGCCGGACTTCCTCACGCCGCGCAACATCCAGGGCCTGCTGCTGTCGGTCACGCTGATCGGCTCGATCGCGGTGACGATGATGTTCGTGCTCGCGCTCGGCGAAGTCGACCTGTCGGTCGCGTCGATCGTCGCGTTCTCGGGCGTCGTCGCCTCGACGCTCATCACGGCGACGCACAGCGTCGTGCTCGGCGTCGTGGCCGGCGTGCTCGCGGGCGGCGCGGTCGGGCTCGTCAACGGCGTGCTGATCGCGCGCTGGCGCATCAACTCGCTGATCGTCACGCTCGCGATGATGGAGGTCGTGCGCGGCCTCGCGTTCATCACGTCGAACGGCGATGCGGTGATGATCTCCGAGGAGCGCTTCTTCGATCTCGGCGGCGGCTCGTTCCTCGGCATCTCGTATCCGATCTGGAGCAACATCGTCGGCTTCGTCGTGTTCGGCTTCCTGCTGCGCAAGACGGTGTTCGGCAAGAACGTGCTGGCCGTCGGCGGCAACGGCGAGGCCGCGCTGCTCGCCGGGCTGCCGGTGATGCGCATCAAGATCATGGTGTTCGTGCTGCAGGGGCTCGTGACCGGCTTCGCCGGCGTGATGCTCGCGTCGCGGATGAGCCTCGGCGACCCGAAAACGTCGGTCGGCCTCGAACTGGGCGTGATCTCCGCGTGCGTGCTCGGCGGCGTGTCGCTGACGGGCGGCGTCGCGACGATCTCCGGCGTGCTGGTCGGCGTGCTGATCATGGGCTCGGTGCAGGACGCGATGAGCCTGCTGAACGTGCCGACCTTTTACCAATATCTGATACGCGGCGGAATTCTGTTGCTCGCGGTGCTGTTCGACCAGTATCGTCGCAACCAGCGGCGCGCGATGAAGATGTGACCGACGCGAACGCGCGGCCGCCTGCGAACGAGACAGATATCGGGAGACGGCATGCAACAGACTCATCCGGGCGCGGCGGCCCAGCTGCTGGTGGACAGCCGCAATACGCTCGGCGAAGGCGCGACGTGGTGCGACGCGACGCACACGCTGTACTGGACGGACATCGAAGGCGCGCGGCTGTGGCGCTGCCGCGCGGACGGCTCCGAGCTCGCGCAGTGGCCGATGCCCGAACGGCTCGCGTGCTTCGCGCTCACGCAGGAGCCCGACGTGCTGCTGGTCGGGCTCGCGACCCATCTCGCGTTCTTCGATCTGCGCAGCGGCACGTTCACGCGGATCGTCGACGTCGAGCCCGATCTGCCGACGCGGCTGAACGACGGCCGCTGCGATCCATTCGGTGCGTTCGTGTTCGGCATGAAGGACGAGGGCGGCGAGCCGCCGCGCGCGCTCGGCGGGTTCTACCGGCTCGATGCCGATCTCACGCTTGAGCGGCTCGCGTTGCCG
This sequence comes from Burkholderia sp. KJ006, assembly GCF_000262695.1. NCBI lineage: Bacteria > Pseudomonadati > Pseudomonadota > Betaproteobacteria > Burkholderiales > Burkholderiaceae > Burkholderia > Burkholderia sp. KJ006. The sequence continues at coordinate 628,211 of NC_017921.1, forward strand.
CCCGCGGCGATCGCGAACAGCATCGCGTTCTCGCCGGACGGCGCGAAGATGTACTTCTGCGATTCGCTGGTGCGCGAGATCTTCGTCTGCGATTACCGCGCGGGCGGCGACGTGGCCAACGTGCGCGGGTTCGCGCGGCTGACCGATGCGCACGGCGATCCTGACGGCTCGACGGTCGACCGCGACGGCGGGCTGTGGAACGCGCAGTGGGGCGGCAGGCGCGTGGTGCGCTACGGGCCGGACGGCGTCGAGACCGACCGCGTCGCCGTGCCGACCGCGCAGCCGAGCTGTGCGGCGCTCGACGGCGAAGGCCGGCTGTACGTGACCAGCGCGCGCGTCGGGCTCGACGACGCGGCGCTTGCCGACGATGCCGCAGCCGGCGGCGTGTTCGTCGCCGTGACCCGCTACGCGGGGCTGCCGACCGCGCGCTTCGCGGGCAAGCGCGCGCGCTGAGCGCGGCCGGGCGCGGCGTGCCGCGTCACGCCTGCGCCGCTTCCTGACGCAGCGCCAGCAGCGCGACCGCGTTGTCCTTCAGGATCAGCGGATGCACGTCGGGCCGGAACCCGGCGCCGTGAAAGTCTTCCAGCCAGCGGTCCGGCCGGATCAGCGGGAAATCGGACGCGAACAGCACCTTGTGCCTGAGCAACGTGTTCGCGTATTTGACGAGTTCCGGCGAGAAATACTTCGGCGACCAGCCGGACAGGTCGATGTACACGTTCGGCTTGTGCAGCGCGATCGACAGCGCCTGTTCCTGCCACGGCCACGACGGGTGCGCGATCACGATCTTCATGTCGGGGAAGTCGGCGGCGACGTCGTCGAGATGGATCGGTTCGGAATACTTCAGACGCAGCCCGCCGCCGCCGCGCATCCCCGACCCCATTCCCGAATGCCCGCTGTGGAACACGGCCGGCAGCCCGTATTCGGCGATCACCTCGTAGACCGGATACGCGAGCCGGTCGTTCGGAAAGCATCCCTGCATCGTCGGATGGAACTTGAAGCCGCGCACGCCGTGTTCCTCGATCAGCCGGCGCGCCTCGCGCGCGCCGAGGCGGCCCTTGTGCGGGTCGATGCTCGCGAACGCGATCATCACGTCCGCGTTGTCCTGCGCGAATTGCGCGATCTCCTCGTTCGGAATGCGCCGCCGCCCGATGTTGCTCTCGCAATCGACGGTGAACATCACGAAGCCGATCCGGCGCTCGCGGTAATACGCGATCGTCTCCGGAATCGTCGGCCGGCGGCCCTGCTTCAGCACCGTGCCGAAATACTTGTCGGCCGCGTCGTCGAACGCCTTCGCGAACAGGTCCGGCGGCTGGCAGCACGACACTTCGGCGTGCACGTGCGTGTCGATGGCGATCAGGTTGTCGATGTCCAAGCGTGTCTCCTCATGTCGTGAGCGGCCGGCCGGCGCCGCGCCAAAACTGCCTTGCGCGCCCGTTTAGGGGTTTGTCCCGAGCCGCTTCCATTCTACTTTACATATCAGGTTACCTGATAGTAAATTGGTTGCGAGTCGCACGGGGCGGCACTGTCATTGGAGAACGAAGATGGGTTACGAAGGGCGCTGGAAAACGGTGAAGGTCGAGGTCGCGGGCGGCATCGCATGGGTGACGCTGAACCGTCCGGAAAAGCGCAACGCGATGAGCCCGACGCTGAACACGGAGATGATCGACGTGCTCGAGGCGATCGAGCTCGACGCCGACGCGCAGGTGCTGGTGCTGACCGGCGAAGGCGATGCATGGACGGCCGGGATGGACCTGAAGGAGTACTTCCGCGAGATCGACGCGGGCCCGGAAATCCTGCAGGAGAAGATTCGCCGCGACGCGAGCCGCTGGCAGTGGCAATTGCTGCGCATGTACGCGAAGCCGACGATCGCGATGGTCAACGGCTGGTGCTTCGGCGGCGGATTCTCGCCGCTGGTCGCCTGCGACCTCGCGATCGCGGCCGACGAGGCGGTGTTCGGGCTGTCGGAAATCAACTGGGGCATCCCGCCGGGCAACCTCGTCAGCAAGGCGATGGCGGACACCGTCGGGCATCGCGAGGCGCTCTACTACATCATGACCGGCGATACGTTCACCGGCCAGCAGGCCGCGCGGATGGGGCTCGTCAACAAGAGCGTGCCGCGCGCGCAGCTGCGTGACGAAGTGCTCGCGCTCGCGGCGAAGCTGCTCGACAAGAATCCGGTCGTGATCCGCAACGCGAAGCACGGCTTCAAGCGCTGCCGCGAGCTGACCTGGGAGCAGAACGAGGACTACCTGTACGCGAAGCTCGACCAGGCCAACTATCGCGACCCGGAAGGCGGGCGCGAGCAGGGCCTCAAGCAGTTCCTCGACGACAAGAGCATCAAGCCGGGCCTGCAGGCGTACAAGCGCTGACGCGCGCGGCCAGACCTGAGAGGAGACACCGAAATGCACGAAGTGAGTTTGTTGATCGACGGCGTGTCGCGCGGCGCGTCGGACGGCGGGACGTTCGACCGGATCGACCCGGCGACCGGGCAGGTCGCGTCGCGCGCGGCCGCGGCGACGCTCGCCGATGCGGATGCCGCGGTCGCGGCCGCCGCGCGCGCGTTCCCCGCGTGGGCGGCGCTGGCGCCGACCGAGCGCCGCCGCCGGCTGCTGGCGGCGGCCGACCGGATGGACGCACGCGCCGGCGAATTCATCGAGACCGGCCGCGCGGAAACCGGCGCGATGGCGAACTGGTACGGCTTCAACGTGATGCTCGCCGCCAACATGCTGCGCGAGGCCGCCGCGATGACGACGCAGATCGACGGCGCGGTGATTCCGTCCGACGTGCCGGGCAGCATCGCGATGGCCGTGCGCCAGCCGTGCGGCGTGGTGCTCGGGATCGCGCCGTGGAATGCGCCGGTGATCCTCGCGACGCGTGCTCTCGCGATGCCGCTCGCGTGCGGCAATACGGTCGTGCTGAAGGCCTCCGAAGGATGTCCGGGCGTGCACCGGCTGATCGGCAGCGTGCTGCACGACGCGGGGCTCGGCGACGGCGTCGTCAACGTGATCACGCACGCGCCGCAGGATGCGCCGGCGATCGTCGAGCGGCTGATTGCGAACCCGGCCGTGCGGCGCGTGAACTTCACTGGCTCGACGCGCGTGGGCCGGATCGTCGCGACGCTCGCCGCGCAGCACCTGAAGCCGGCGCTGCTCGAACTCGGCGGCAAGGCGCCCGTGCTCGTGCTCGACGACGCCGATCTCGACGCGGCGGTCGATGCGGTCGCGTTCGGTGCGTTCTTCAACCAGGGGCAGATCTGCATGTCGACCGAGCGCGTGATCGTCGATCGCAAGGTCGCCGATGCGTTCGTCGCACGGCTGGTCGCGAAGGCGCGCACGCTGAAGGCCGGCAACCCGGCCGCGCCGGGCGTCGTGCTCGGCACGCTGGAAAGCGCGGCGGCCGCGCAGCGGATCGCCGCGATGGTCGCCGATGCGCACGCGCACGGCGCCGCGCTGCCGCTCGGCTGCGAGGTCGACGGCGCGGTGATGCAGCCGACCGTCGTCGACGGCGTCACGCGCGAGATGCAGCTCTACGCCGACGAATCGTTCGGGCCGGTGGTGACCGTGCAGCGCGTCGACGGCGACGAAGCGGCGCTCGCGGCCGCGAACGACAGCGAATATGGGTTGTCGGCCGCGGTGTTCAGCCGCGACATCGCGCGCGCGATGCAGCTCGCGAAGCGGATCGAATCGGGCATCTGCCACATCAACGGGCCGACCGTGCACGACGAGGCGCAGATGCCGTTCGGCGGCGTGAAGGCGAGCGGCTACGGCCGGTTCGGCAGCAAGGCGTCGATCGCCGAGTTCACCGACCTGCGCTGGATCACCGTCCAGACCACGCCGCGCCATTACCCGATCTGAGCAGCACCCGGCGCCGCGGCGCCGCCACTCTATAACGACACAACGAAGTCTCCGCCCGCATGCGCGAGCGCGCCGGGCGGAGTCGAACGGAGACAGAACGTGGATGCGGAACGACCCCAACTGCGCGACGCGGCCGTCGTGCAGCCCGTCCCCGCCGGCTATCGCCCCGTGGCGATCGGCACGGCGCCGCCGGAGATCGCGCAACGCGACGGCTGCTGGACCTTGCGCGCGGCGAGCGCGCTCGGCGCGTATCCGCGCCGGCTCACCGACCGGCTCGTCAGCGGCGCGCAGGCGCACCCGGACCGCTGGCTGGTCGCGCGGCGCGGCCCCGACGGCGCGTGGATCGGCATCAGCTATGCGCAGATGCTCGAGCGCGCCCGCGCGATCGGCCAGGCGCTGCTCGATCGCGGGCTGTCGGCCGAGCGGCCGATCACGATCCTGTCCGGCAACGACCTCGAGCATCTGCAGCTCGCGTTCGGCGCGATGTGGGCCGGCATTCCGCATGCGCCGCTGTCGCCCGCGTATTCGCTCGTGTCGAGCGATTACGGCAAGCTGCGCCATGCGCTCGCGCTGCTCACGCCGGGGCTCGTGTTCGCGTCGGACGGCGCGGCCTTCCGCGCCGCGCTCGACGCCGCGGTGCCGAGCGACGTGGAGCGCGTGGTCGTGACCGCGCCCGACGGGATGGACGGCGTCACGCGGTTCTCGACGCTGCTCGACACGCGGCCGGCGGGCGTCGATGCCGCGCACGACGCGGTCACCGGCGACACGATCGCGAAATTCCTCTTCACGTCGGGATCGACGCGGCTGCCGAAGGCGGTGCCCACCACGCACCGGATGCTGTGCAGCAACCAGCAGATGCTGCTCGAAACCTTCCCGCAATTCGGGCTGGAGCCGCCGGTGCTGGTCGACTGGCTGCCGTGGAATCACACGTTCGGCGGCAGCCACAACGTCGGCATCGCGCTGTACAACGGCGGCACGCTGTACATCGACGACGGCAAGCCGGTCGCCGGCAAGTTCGCCGAGACGCTGCGCAACCTGCGCGAGATCGCGCCGACCGTGTACTTCAACGTGCCGAAAGGCTGGGAGGAGCTCGCGGCCGCGCTCGAGACGGACGCCGCGCTGCGCGACACGTTCTTCTCGCGCGTCCGGATGTACTTCTTCGCGGGCGCCGGGCTGTCGCAGGCGGCGTGGGACCGGCTCGAGCGCGTGACGCTCGCGCACTGCGGCGAGCGTATCCGCATCATGGCGGGCCTCGGGATGACCGAAGCCGCACCCTCGTGCATGTTCACGACCGGGCCGATGTCGGGCGCCGGCTACATCGGCCTGCCCGCGCCCGGCTGCGACGCGAAGCTGGTGCCGGTCGACGGCAAGCTCGAAGCGCGCTTTCGCGGGCCGAACGTGATGGCCGGCTACTGGCGCGCGAGCGGCGACGACGCGCGCGAAGTGTTCGACGACGAAGGCTATTACCGCAGCGGCGACGCGGTCCGCTTTGTCGATCCCGCGCGCCCGGAGATCGGCCTGATGTTCGACGGGCGCATCGCGGAGGACTTCAAGCTGTCGTCGGGCACGTTCGTGAGCGTCGGGCCGATGCGCGCGCGCATCGTGTCGAACGGCGCGCCGTACGTGCAGGACGCGGTGATCACCGGAATGAACCGCGACGACGTCGGCGTGATGATCTTCCCGCGCATCGACGATTGCCGTCGCCTGGCCGGCGCGGCGGCGGACGCCGACGTTCGCGCCGTGCTGCAGGCGAGCGCCGTGCGCGCGTTCTTCGCGGAACTGCTCGTGCGGCTGAACCGCGATGCGACCGGCAGCGCGAGCTTCGTCACGCGGCTGTGCGTGCTCGACACGCCGCCGTCGCTCGATCTCGGCGAGATCACCGACAAGGGTTCGATCAACCAGCGCGCGGTGCTCGCGCATCGCGCGGCGGTGGTCGACGCGATGTACGGGCCGGATGCGGCCGACGCGGGCGTGATCGTCGCCAGCGCGCCGCGCCGCGCATGAGGGGCGCACGATGAGCGCCACCTATCGCGCGCCGCTGCGCGACATGCTGTTCGTGATCGGCGAATGGCTCGATGCGCCGGCGCTGTGGCGCCGCGTGCCGGACTGGGCCGATCTCGACGTAAGCGTCGCCGAGCAGGTGCTCGACGAAGCCGCGCGCTTCGTCGCCGAGCGGATCGCGCCGCTCGATGCGAGCGGCGACGTCGAAGGCTGCCGTTTCGACGGGGCCGACGTGACGATGCCGGCCGGCTTTCGCGACGCGTATCGCGACTACGTCGCGGCCGGCTGGCCGACGCTCGCGCTCGACCCGGCGTGCGGCGGCCAGGGGCTGCCGCATCTGCTCGACGTCGCGGTGCAGGAGATGCTCGCGGGCGCGAACCACGCGTGGCTGATGTCGCCGGGGCTCACGCACGGCGCGGTGGCCTGCGTGAGCGCGCACGGCTGCGCGCGCGTGAAGCGCGACATCCTGCCGAAGATCGCCAGCGGCGCATGGCTGACGACGATGTGCATCACCGAGCCTCAGGCGGGCAGCGATCTCGGGCTGCTGCGCACGCGCGCGGCGCCGGACCCGACCGGCGACGGCTACCGCATCAGCGGCAGCAAGCTGTTCATCACCGGCGGCGACCACGATCTGACCGAGAACATCGTGCATCTGGTGCTCGCGCGGCTGCCCGATGCGCCGGCCGGCACGAAGGGGCTGTCGCTGTTCGTCGTGCCGAAGTGGCTCGACGCGGCGGGCGGGCGCGTGCGCAACGGCATCTGGTGCGACGGCATCGAGCACAAGATGGGGCTGAAGGCGAGCCCGACCTGCACGATGCGCTTCGACGCGGCGCTCGGCTGGCTCGTCGGCGACGCGCATCGCGGGCTGGCCGCGATGTTCCTGATGATGAACGCGGCGCGCCTGCAGGTCGCGATGCAGGGCGTCGGGCACGCGCACAGCGCGTGGCAGGCTGCGTCCGCGTATGCGGGCGAACGCGTGCAGGGCCGCGCGGCGTCGATCGCGCAACACCCGGCGATCCGCCGCATCCTGCTCGATGCGCGTGCGACGGTCGAAGGCGAGCGTGCGATCGGCTACTGGATCGCGCACTGGCTCGACGTCGCCGCGCACGACCCGGACGCGTCGGCGCGGGACGCGGCGACGAAGCTCGCGTCGTTGCTCACGCCGGTCGCGAAGGCGTTCTTCACGGCGAACGGCTTCGCGACCGCGTCGAATGCGCTGCAGGTGTTCGGCGGCTACGGCTACGTGCACGAATACGGGATCGAGCAGACGCTGCGCGATTGCCGCGTGTCGATGCTGTATGAGGGCACCAACGAGATTCAGGCGATAGATCTGCTGGTGCGCAAGGTGCTCGGCGATCGCGGCGACGCGCTCGGCGCGTTGCTGGCGCGAATTCGCGCGGAAGCGGCCGCGTGCAGCGACGCGCCTGCGGACCCGCTCACGCGCGCCGCCGGCACGCGGGTGGCCGCGTTGTGCGCGGAGGTCGAGCGCGTGAGCGCGGCGCTGCTCGACGCGAGCGACGGCGATCCCGAGCTGCCGTACCGCGTCGCGGACGACTATCTCGCGCTGCTCGGCTGGCTGCTGCTCGCGTTCGCGTGGGCGCGCACGCTGCGCATCGTCGGTGTGGGGGCGGCGGACGATCCGTTTCGTGCGGACAAGCGCGAGGTCGGTGGGTACTTCTTCGACTATCCGCTCGCGGCATTCACGCATCGGCTCGAGTTGGTCGATGCCGGCTTGCGCGCGGGGCTGCCGCGTGTGGCGGCCATGGCGGGGTAGGGGCTCGTTGCGTTGCCGTGTGCCCAAGGTGAGCGAGGCGGCGGCGGGGACGGGGTGCCTGTGGGTCGGTGCGCGGGGGATTCGTGGGTGAGCTTCGGGGCCATCCGCACGGCGCACGCAGCGGCATGGTGCAGTCGCCGTTGTCGTTGCCGTCGCGTTCGGACGTCCCGGGTGGAGCGTCTGAATCTGGCGCGCTGCTTCACCTGTCACGGACTGTTGCCCGCTGGCCGCAGCCATGCGCAGGCGGCCCGCGCGCGCGACGTGCCGCATCCGCCACCGCAGGTCATGCATCGGCCACGCGTCCGAGCGGCAATGCCCTTTCGCGCGCGTTGCGCGTCGCCTCCGCGGCGCGGCCGAGCTTAGCGCGCAGGTCGCCGCGTACCGTCGGCAGCCAGTGATAGCGTGCGAGCGCCGGGTCGTCGCGCAGCGCATCGACGAGCCGCGCATCCTCGGACCGTCACGCCGCCCCGGTGAGGTAAGATGGCCCGCGATTCTCCTACCGACACGTTCATGAGTTCGACACCCGTCAAACCGGCCGGCGCGAAGCGCACGGCCCGCGCCACCGAAGCCAGGCCGCGCATGCGTGCGCAGCAGCGGCTCACCTATCTGATCGGCAATCTCGACCGGCTGCTGCGCCGCCAGATGAGCGATGCACTCGCGCCGCTCGGCGTGACGCTCGCGCAGTACACGGCGTTGTCGGTGCTGGAGGTGCGCGGCGCGCTGTCCAATGCGCAGCTCGCGGTGCGCTCGTTCATCACGCCGCAATCCGCGAACGAGGTGATGGTCGCGATGGCCGCGCGCGGCTTCGTGACGCGCGAGGCCGATCCGAGCCATGGTCGCGTGATCCTGCTGCGCCTCACCGACGCCGGCTCGGCGATCCTGCGCGAATGCGAACAGGTGCTGCGGCCGCTCGAACGCCGGATGCTCGGCGACGACGTGAGCAGCGACGACGTCGCGCAGGTGCAGCGCACGCTCGAACTGTTCGTGCGTAATTTGCGCGACTGAGTATCGCGGCGGCTGCGGCGGCCGTGGCCGCCGACGCCGTTGCCGTGTCGAGTCGTGCCGCGGCGTGGCGCTTGTTCTTACCGCTGCCGCTGCCGCTACCGCTATCGCCTCCGCCTCCGCCTCCGCCTCCGCCTCCGCCTCCGCTTCCCTCGCGCTCGCCCTCGCGTTACCCCTGCCCCTCGCAGTTTCCCGTCCCTCAACCCCACCGCTGCCCACATCGCACCGCAACACGATGCAACGCGGCTTTGATTCCCGCTGCGTTGCGGGTTAACACCGCGCTCGCTGCACTTGAAATATCAGGTTACCTGTTATTAAATCATCGCGTCCCCGACGGGATTTTATTTCGGGCTGTTAATCAGGCTACCTGATAAATTAGCGCGGCCCGACCACCATAACAAGCAAGGACGCCGCGGCTGCCTTCCGGCATGCCGCGCGGTTTGGAGACGACATGGACACTTCCGTTGCCGCAAGGCCGGCCGTCGCGACGACGCTCGGCCTGTGTTTCGCGATCGCGTTGCTCGAAGGGCTCGACCTGCAGTCGGTCGGCGTCGCCGCGCCGCGCATGGCCCACGAATTCGGGTTGTCGGTTTCGCAGATGGGGCTCGCGTTCAGCGCGGGCACGTTCGGCCTGCTGCCAGGCGCGATGCTCGGCGGCTGGCTCGCCGACCGCATCGGCCGCAAGCAGGTGCTGATCGCGTCCGTGTGCCTGTTCGGGCTGCTGTCGATCGCGACCGCGCAGGTGTCGGGCTTCGCGATGCTGGTTGCGGTGCGTGCGCTCACGGGCCTCGGCCTCGGCGGCGCGATGCCGAACCTGATCGCTTTGTCGTCCGAATCGGTCGAGCCGCGCTCGCGCAGCAGCGCGGTCGCCGTGATGTACTGCGGGATTCCGTTCGGCGGCGTGATCGCGTCGCTGATCGGCGTGCTGCTCGCCGGCGACGCCGAATGGCGGCACATCTTCTACGTCGGCGGAGTCGGGCCGCTGCTGCTCGCGCCGGTGCTGATCGCGCTGCTGCCGGAATCGCGCGCGTTCCTCGACGTCAGCGCCTCGGGCGCCGCGCGTCCGACGGTCGGGCACACGCTGTTCGGCGGCGCGCGCGCCGGTACGACGCTCGCACTGTGGCTCAGCTACTTCTGCACGCTGATCGTGCTGTATTTCCTGCTGAACTGGCTGCCGTCGCTGATGGCCGCGAAGGGCCTCGCGCGCAGCCAGGCCGGCATCGTGCAGATCTTCTTCAACATCGGCAGCGGCCTCGGCGTGCTCGGCATCGGCATGTCGATGGATCGGCTGCGCCCGTCGCGCGTGGTCGGCGGCATGTATGCGGGAATCGTGCTGTCGCTCGCGGCGCTGGCGATCGCGCCGGGGCTGCTGTGGCTGTCCGTGGCCGCGTTCGCGGCCGGGATGTTCGTCGTCGGCGGCCAGTCGGTGCTCTATGCGCTCGCCGCGATCTACTACCCGACCGCGATGCGCGGCACCGGCGTCGGTTCCGCGGTGGCCGTCGGCCGGCTCGGTTCGGTCGTCGGGCCGCTCGCCGCCGCCCAGCTGCTCGCGATGGGCCGCAGCGCGTCGGTCGTGATCGGCGCGAGCATCCCGGTCACGCTGGTGGCCGCCATCGCCGCGCTGGTGCTGATCCGGCGCCCGGCCGCGCAGGACTGAGGCTTTCCACTTTCAACCACGAGCGCCGTCAGAGCGCAAATTCGACGCAGGTATGGAGACAATCGACATGAAGCACACCAAAGCCTTGCTGGCGGCCGGCGCATGCGCGCTCGCCGCGTCCGGCGCCCACGCGCAGTCGAGCGTGACGCTGTACGGAATCATCGATACGGGCGTCGAGTTCGTGTCGCACGCGAACGCGGCCGGCGATCACGTCGTGCGCATGCCCGGCGTGACCGGCGAACTGCCGTCGCGCTGGGGGCTGCGCGGCACGGAGGATCTCGGCGGCGGCTATCAGGCGGTGTTCACGCTGGAAAGCGGCTTCAACGTGCGCGGCGGCGATCTCGGCCAGGGCGGCCGGCTGTTCGGGCGCCAGGCGTTCGTCGGGCTGAAGAGCGGCTTCGGCACGCTGGCCTTCGGCCGCCAGTACACGATGACCTATCTCGCGCTGCAGGGCGCCGACATCATCGGCCCCGACATCTACGGGCTCGGCTCGTTCGACGCCTACGTGCCGAACGGCCGCGCGGACAACGCCGTGACCTACGTCGGCACGTATCGCGGCGTGACGCTCGGCGCCGCCTACTCGTTCGGGCGCGACGGCGCCGGCACCGGCAACTCGCCGGGGCAGGGCACGTGCGCGGGACAGGTGCCGGGCGACGCCGTCCAGTGCCGCAACTGGTCGGTGATGCTCAAGTACGACAGCGCGTATTTCGGCGCGGCGGCGTCGTACGAGGAGCAGCGCGGCGGCACGGGCGCGGCCGCGAACTTCTTCGACGGCGTCGCGCCGGTGCCGTTCACGAGCAGCGGCGGCAAGGATGCGCGCACGCACGTGAGCGCCTATGCACAGGCGGCCGGCGCGCGGCTCGGCGCGGGCTGGATCGGGCGGCGCGTGTCGACCGGTTCGCCGGCGGCGCCGGGTGCGCATTCGGACCTGTTCTTCGTCGGCGCGTCGTATGCGGTGAAGCCGGCGTTCATCGTCGACGGCGAGGGCTACCGGATCGTCAACAGCGCGCACGACACGCGCGCGACGATGGCCACGCTGCGCGCGACCTACCTGCTGAGCAAGCGCACGGCCGTCTATGCGCAATCGTCGTATCTGTGGAACAGCGCGCATGCGCGCTACGCGGTCAGCGGCGGCGGCGCCGGCACGACGCCCGGCGCGGGGATGGGGCAGCTCGGCGCGATGGTCGGCGTGCGCCACATGTTCTGATCAGCGATCCTGACGAATGGGAGCCATCTTGAACAGCAAATCTGCACTGTTGTGCATTGCGCCGCTGTCCGTAGCGGCCCTGCTCGCCGGCTGCGGCGGCGACGATTCCGTCAACGCCGCGCCGACGCACCTGAGCGCCGCGACGCCGGCCGCGATGACGCAGACCTGCGACGCGCTCGCCGCGAAGCTGTCGTATGCGAACACGTCGTTCACGTCGGTGACGACCGCGGCCGCCGGCGCGCTCGCCGTGGCCGGCAAGCCGATCGCCGAGCATTGCGTGATCGAAGGGAAGATGAACGAGCGCGTGAGCGCGGTGGACGGCAAAACCTATGCGATCGGCTTCGAGATGCGCTTGCCGAAGGCGTGGAACGGCCGCTTCTTCTACCAGGCGAACGGCGGGCTCGACGGCAACGTCGTGACCGCGACGGGCGAGGTGGGCGGCGGCGGGCCGCTGACCAATGCGCTGAACCAGGGCTTCGCGGTGATCAGCTCCGATTCGGGGCACAGCGCCGCGCAGAACCCGCTGTTCGGGCTCGATCCGCAGGCGCGGCTCGACTACGGCTACGGCGCGGTCGACGCGCTCACGCCGATGGCCAAGCAGGTGATCCGGCTCGCGTACGGCAAGACGCCCGATCGCAGCTATTTCGGCGGCTGCTCGAACGGCGGGCGGCACGCGATGGTCACCGCCGTGCGCAACGCGAGCGACTACGACGGGATCATCGCCGGCGATCCGGGCTTCCATCTGCCGAAAGCGGCGATCGGCGAGATGTACGGCGCGCAGCAGTTCGCGCAGATCGCGTCGGCGACCGGCACGAATGGCTTGCCCGATATCCGCAGCGGCTTCACCGACGCGGAGCGCCGGCTCGTCGGCCAGAAGATTCTCGACAAGTGCGACGCGCTCGATGGCGCGGCCGACGGGATGGTGCAGGACGTCGCCGCGTGCCAGGCGCATTTCAGCATCGACACGGACGTCCCGACCTGCGCGAACGACACGCGCACCGGCGCGTGCCTGACGAGCGCGCAGAAGCGCGCGATCGGGAACGTGTTCGCGGGCGCGCGAAACAGCGCGGGCGCGGCGCTCTACGCGAGCTTCCCGTACGATCCGGGCATCGCGGGCGGCGGATGGGCCGCGTGGAAGCAGTCGAATTCGGTGGTGCTCGACCCGGCCGCGATGGCGTTCACGTTCATGACGCCGCCGCAGACCGCCGCGACGCTCGCGAATCTCGCCGGCTTCGCGCTCGGCTTCGACATGGACCGCGACGCGCCGGCGATTTTCGCGTCGAACGGCGTGTACACGCAGTCGTCGTGGGCGTTCATGACGCCGCCCGACGAGACGAACCTGGCGGCGCTGAAGTCGCGCGGCGCGAAGCTGCTCATCTATCACGGCACCGGCGACCCGGTGTTCTCGTTCAACGACACGAGCGACTGGTACGCGCGGCTCGCGCAGGCGAACGGCGGCGACGCGTCGGGCTTCGCGCGCTTCTATCCGGTGCCGGGGATGAATCACTGCTCGGGCGGGCCGGCCGCCGACCAGTTCGACATGCTGACGCCGCTCGTCGCGTGGGTGGAGCAGGGGCAGGCGCCGGCCGCGATCGTCGCGACTGCGCGCGACGCGAGCAACGTGCTGCCGAATGCGGAGGTGCCGACGTCGTGGGGCGCGGGCCGCACGCGTCCGTTGTGTCCGTATCCGCAGGTCGCGCGCTACAACGGTTCGGGCGACGTGAATTCGGCGGCGAGCTTCAGTTGTCGTTGACGCAGCGGTGAGCGGCGATGCGGCGCTCGGGTCGATGGGCGCGCGCATCGCCGCGGTTGCTTGTGGGGGCGCGGTGGCGACGGCGGCGGCTCCGCGCCTGCGTATGTGCGCGGCAGTTGCGGCCGGTGGCCGTGTCCCGGGATACTATGGCGCCTTTCCGTCGGCGCGACGCGTCGCGACCGACACGCCACGTATCTTTCCGTTGATTCGCGCATGCAAACCGTAGCGGTACTCGACTTCGAAACAACCGGGCTTTCCCCGAACCTGGGCGACAGGGCGACCGAGATCGCCGTGATCCTGCTGCGCGACGGCGAGATCGTCGACCGCTATCAGAGCCTGATGAACGCGGGACGCCGCATTCCGTCCGACGTCGTCGCGCTCACCGGGATCACGAACGAGATGATCGCGACGGCGCCGCCGGTGTCGAAGGTGATGAAGGAAGCCGCCGCGTTCGTCGGCAGCCATCCGGTCGTCGCGCACAACGCGGGGTTCGACAAGCGATTCTGGCAGGCCGAACTCGGCTCGCTCGGCGTCGCGGCCGACCATCCGTTTGCATGCACGATGCTGGTGGCGCGGCGCCTCTACCCGCATGCGCGCAGCCACCGGCTGTCGAGCCTCGCCGACCTGCTGCGCTTGCCGCAGGCCGGCCGCGCGCACCGCGCGATGGTCGACGCGGAGATCGCGAGCCATCTGTGGTGCCGGATGCAGCGCGACATCGGCGAAACTTACGGGCTGCGGCACGTCGATCACAGGCTCATGTCGCGTCTGCAGACGACGAGCAAGGCGAAGGTTGCGACGTTCTTCGGTTCGTTGTCGGCGGCGGGGCGGTGATTCTGCTTGCGGGTGGGGGGAGCGCGGTGGAGTGGGTCCGCTCACGTTAGCTCGCCAGCGCCGCCAGCCGAACGTTCATGCGCATTCTCGCGCGCATTCTCGTGCGTCACGTCCATCGCGCTACTGAGCGCATGACTTCGTCGATCTCACCGAACGCCGCACGCGCGTCTCGCGACGTGCGGCCGCTTCGACGCGGCCGGCACCTTCCCGCGACGTCGAGCGCGCGTCACCGCATCACACGAGTTCGCCCAGGCACGCGTCGAACTGCGCGACCAGCTTGTCGACGTCGTCGGCAGTCGTCTGCGGGCACACCAGCATCATGTTGTGGAACGGCGTGATCAGCACGCCGCGGTTCAGCAGGTACAGATGGACGATGTGCTCGAGTTCGCTGTCGAGCTGTTCGCCCGCCAGCGTGCCGTTGCGCGGCGGCACCGGCGTGAACTGGAATTCGGTGCGCGCGCCGATGCGCGTCACGCACCACGGCAGCCCGTGCTTCGCGATGGTCTGCTCGAGCCCGGTCGCGAGTCGCGCGGCCAGTTCGAACATGTGCGCGTACGCGGCTTCGGTCGCGACCTCCGCGAGCGTCGCGCGCATCGCGTGCATCGCGAGCATGTTGGCGGTGAGCGTCGTGCCGATCCCCGAATGGCCGGGCGGCGCGTTCAGCTTCGCCTGCTTCGCGCGCTCCGCGAATTCGGCGCTGAAGCCGTACACCGCGCACGGCACGCCGCCGGCGATCGGCTTGCCGACCACCAGCGCGTCGGGTTCCAGCCCGTGCGCGGCCGCGTAGCCGCCCGGCCCGCTGCTGATCGTGTGCGTCTCGTCGATCACGAGCAGCGTGCCGTAACGGCGCGTCAGTGCGCGCGCGGCGTCCCAGAAGCCCGGCTCCGGCAACACCATCCCGATGTTCGTCATCGCCGGTTCGGCGAGCACGCAGGCGACGTCGCCGTCCTTCAGCGCGGCTTCGAGCGCGTGCAGATCGTTGAACTCGACCACGCGCGTGTTCGCGAGCAGGTCGTAGGACTGCCCGAGCAGGCTGTCGCGCTGCACCGGGCGCCCGTCGACGAGGTCGACGAACACGTCGTCGACCGTGCCGTGATAGCAGCCGTTGAACACGATGATCGTGTTGCGGCCGGTGGCGGCGCGCGCCCAGCGCAGCACGAAGCGGTTCGCGTCGCTCGCGCTCAGCGCGAACTGCCAGACCGGCAGCCGGAAGCGGCGCGCGAGTTCGCCCGACACCCACGCGGCGTCTTCGCTCGGCAGCATCGTCGTGTAGCCGCGCGTCGCCTGTTCGGCGAGCGCCCGCGCGACGGGTTCGGGCGCATGGCCGAACATCGCGCCGGTGTCGCCGAGGCAAAAGTCTGCGTAGCGATGCCCGTCGACGTCGGTGAAGGTCGCGCCGCGCGCTTCCTTCACGACCAGCGAGAACGGTGTCGACCAGTCCTGCATCCAGTGCAACGGCACGCCGAACAGCAGATGCTCGGACGCTTCCGCGGACAGCGCGCGGGAAACCGGCATGGCTTCGGTGAATGCATGGCGCTCGCGATCGAACAGTGCGCGGGCGCGGGTCAGGTCGACTCCGTGGCGGGAAGGCAAAGGCAGCTCCTGGTGGTGAAGGTGGAGCAACGATAGCGCGACGGGCGGGGCGTTGAACAGAGGCGGAATCACGGAGGCAGGTAGGCGATTCGAAGGGCGCTGCGCGTAGGTGTTGCAGAGTTATGGCCGATTGGCGACATGGCGACACCGCCAGATGTCGGACGTACGCGAAGCCGTTGGCGCGGTGAAGGTGTTCATACGTGGCGCTCGAGTCTTTCACAAGCCGGCTCGCATGAGGAAGGTGCCCGAGAACCGTCCCGATTCATCGAACGCGATGGGGGCGCAGGCAGCAATTTGTGCGCATAAACATACGACGACATATCTCACCGACGCTCACGGATCTCACGTGAGTGCGCGCACACATCCGAATTTGTGCAGCGAGAATCGAGGGTAAACGACAAATACATGCCCGACCACGAACGCGCCTAGACTTGCCCATGTGATACGACGACGTACGAATATGGTCGCGTCGCACACGACCCGATACCCCCTTCCGGAGAAATGCCCATGGCCGCAAGCCGTCGCCGTTCGTCTTTGCCCGCCCGTTCGCCTTCTTCGAAGCGGCTGACGCGCCGCGACTTCATCGGCTGGACCGGCACGCTCGCCGGCGGGGCAGTGTTCGGCGGTCCACTCGCGGCCACCCGTGCGTTCGCCCACGTCGCCGCAGCCGATGTTGCGCCCGACGCGATCTGGGGCGAGCACGGCGCGGCCGCGCGTATCGCCGCATCGCTCGCGCATGTGTCGCGGCGCGCGTTCCGCCACCGCGAATTCGACGTGACGCACTATGGCGCGCGCTCGTGCGCGACCGTCGCGCAGACGTCGCCGTACCCGTCGGCCAAATCGCCGGTGAGCCCCGGCGCCGAACTGACGACCGCGCCCGGCGCGTTCGACTCGCGCCCGGCATTTCTCGCGGCGATCGACGCATGCGCGCGTGAAGGCGGTGGCCGTGTGATCGTGCCGGCCGGCAACTGGTACTGCGCGGGGCCGATCGTGCTGCAGAGCAACGTGAATTTCCATCTGAGCGTGAACTGCACGATCTACTTCAGTCCGAACCCGGCCGATTACGCGAAGGACGGCCCGGTCGACTGCGGCGCGAACGGCCGGCTGTACTACAGCCGTTGGCAGGCGAACGACTGTCTGAACTACGGCGCGCCCGTCTACGCGCGCAATGCGACCAACATCGCGCTGACCGGCGAAGGCGCGACGTCGGTGCTGAACGGGCAGGCGATGACGCCCTTCGCGGGTAGCGGAGCCGGCAGCGTCTGCTGGTGGACCTACAAGGGCTCGTCGGGCGCGTATGGCGGGAGCGCGTCCGTGCCGAGCCAGGCGTTCGCGAATCCGAACAACGTGGATCTGCGGCTCGTCGCACCGGCGATTCCGGACGCGCTTTACGCGCTGCTCACCTCGCCGGTCACGCCGTGGCAGCAGGACCAGAACTACCTGCCCGCACTGTCCGAAGCCGGCGTGCCGGTCGAGCGGCGCATCTTCGGGCTCGGCCACTATCTGCGGCCGTGCATGGTCGAATTCATCGGCTGCACGAACGTGTTGATGGAGAACTACCAGACGCAGAACACACCGTTCTGGCAGCATCATCCGACCGCGAGCCGCAACGTCGTGATCCGCGGCGTGACGACCAACAGCATCGGTCCGAACAACGACGGCTTCGATCCCGACGCGTGCACCGACGTGCTGTGCGAGCGCTGCACGTTCAACACCGGCGACGATTGCGTCGCGATCAAGTCGGGCAAGGATCGGGACACCGAATACGGGCCCGCGAAGCGACACCTGATTCGCGACTGCACGATGAACAGCGGCCACGGCGGGATTACGCTCGGCAGCGAAATGGGCGGCGGCGTCGAGCAGATCTATGCGACCAACCTGTCGATGCTGAACGCGAACTGGCAGACCAATCCGCTGAACATCGCGATTCGCGTGAAGACCAACATGAACCGCGGCGGTTACGTGAAGGACTTCCACGTGAAAGGCGTCGTGCTGCCGAACGGCGTGAACCTGAAGGGCGGCGGCTACGGCAGCGCGCTGCTCGCCGGCAGTCCGATCAACGCGAGCGTCGCGCTCGGCGTCGTCACGGCGGCGGCCGGCAATCCGTCGGCCGCACAGGGCGGCATCGTCACGTTCGACTGCGACTATCAGCCGGCCAACGACGCGGTGCGCACGCGGCCGCCCGTCGTGCAGAACGTGACGATCTCCGACGTGAAGGCGAGCAACGTGACGTTGAACGGCGTGAGCGCGTCGTGCTTCCAGGCGATCGTCGCGCAGGGGCCCGTCGCGTTCGACTACAACGGCGCGCCGCCGACGCCGGCCGTGCAGCCGATCTCCGGCGTGACGATCAGCAACTGCGACTTCGGCACGCCGGTCGCTTCGGGGGTGGCGACGGTCACGTCGCCGGGTCCGATCTACGCGTTCAACGTGAGCGCGATGACGCTCGCGAACGTGACGATCGCGGGGCAAGTCGTCGACACGTCGATCACCGATCGGCGCTGATACGCCCGGTGGGCGGCGTTTCGTGCGCGCGCGATCGCATCACGCGAGGATCTTGACCATATGGTGTTCGTCGTAGAAGCGGCCGTCGACGCACAGCGAGCGCGGTTCCGTGCCGAACCGCACGAATCCCAGCGACTCGTACAACCGCTGCGCACCGCCGTTGATCTCGTTGACGCACAGCATCAGCTGCGCGCATTGCCACGCCTGCGACGCATGCGCGGATGCGCTGTCCAGCAGCGTTTGCGCGACGCCGCGCCCGCGATAGGCGGCATCGACGAACACGCCCCAGATCGTCGCCTTGTGCGCGACCTTCGCGCGTGCATCGCGGTACACGCCGGTGGTGCCGATGAGCAACTCGCCGTCGAATGCGCCGAACACCGCGCGCTCATGCGTGGGTGCGATGCGCGCTGCGAATGCTTCGAGCGGCACCACGACTTCTTCGGCGTGGGTAGGCAGGAACGAAGTTGGCGACGTGTCGATAGCGCGAAGGCGGACGGATTTGAATTGCGCCGCGTCGGCGGCGTCGAGCAGGCGGATCGTGATCATCGGTCGGGGTCGTCGCTGGTTTGCGGAACGGGTAGCTGCGGCGCGCGACGCGCAGCAGCGCATTGCGATGCCAAGGCCGGCCGACACAGGTCATCGACGAAGCGTGAGCAGATGACGGCAGTAGCCGGCGAGAGCAATGCAGCAAGAACGTCGAGATGACGCTCGAAACGAATGCATAGTCTACCGAAACTGCCGGCAAAGCAGGCATGCGTGCGTTCGGCGACCCAGCGGTGCCGTTCAGGTCGCTCCTTGCTTTCCGCGGCTCGTCCTTTCCAGGCGAGACGAGCCGCATTTCCGCGCCGCGTCGGGTCACGTCGGCAGCGGGCAAAGTGAACCGAGCAGCCTGTTCAATCCACCTTCGGAAGAACGAAACCGGCTGAAACAGCGCTCGCCCGACACCAGCCAATGCGCGCTCTTACACGTTCCGCACGAACCACGTCCGCTTCGCCGCGCCCAGCAGCGCGCGATACGCGAGCCACGACACCACGAAGGTCGCCGGCGCCGATAGCGACGCAGCGAATCCCGACGCTTGGTTCAGCGCGAGCCCGGCGAACGCGCCCGCGAACCACGCAATCAGGCCGCCCGGATTGAAGGTCGGCACGTGCGCGTCGCGGCATTCGATGTCGTCGCCCACGAGTTGTCCATAACGGTCCGAGAGAATGTGCGCGAGCGCGACCGCGACCCACGCGACGACGAAGATGCCCTGATACGCGAGCGCCTGCAGAATCCGGGAAAAGACGTCGGCCATCATCAAGCCGTACACCACCGCGCCCACCACGACCGCCCACACGAACTTCGGTGCGCGCAGCCCGGCCACTTTCTGAAAGAACGCCTGCATGTTGACCGTCGCGAGATAGTAGTTCGCGGTGTTGATGCGCGACTGCGTGACCCACACGAACAGCAGCCCCCACACGCCCATCAGCTTCAGCAGCGCGAGCACGACCGATACTTCGGACAGCGTGCCGAGCCCCGGCGTCGTGCTGACGACGTAGATGCCCACCGCGCCGTTGAGCAGGAACGTCACGAGATAGAACGGCATGCCGAAGTTGAAGCGGCCGTGATAGCTGGCGTCCTCCTTGCGGCCGAAGCGCGCGTAGTCGAACGTGAACATCATCAGCACCCACACGCCCATGTAGTAGACGAAGCACTGCCACCAGCCGCCGGCCGGCGCGCCGCCTGCCGGTCCGAAATCGAGCCAGGCGGCGTTGTAGCCGTACTCCGCCGTCGTGAGTCCGACCGCGGCACACAGGCCGATCAGGTAAAACGGCAGCAGCGCGCCGTTGAACTTGTCGAGCCAATGCTGCACGCTGCCGAACACGAGCGGCACGCTGTAGCACACCACGATCAGCGCGACCCACTTGTAGTCGAGCGCGGGGAACTGGTGATGCGCGGCGACCGCGATCACCGAACCCTCGAACACCGCGTAGTAGATTGCCGTCGCGAAGAAGATCAGGGTGGCGAGCGCCGCGCCGGCGCTGCCGAACAGCACGCGTGAGAACAGCGCGACCGACAGGCCCGTGCGAATCGCGTAGCGGCTGATGATCGAATTGACCACGCCGTACGACACGACCGACAGCGCCATGCCGATCAGTGCGTTGCGGGCGCCGTAGCTGAGCGCGAGCGTCGCGCCGACGACGATGTAGAACACCGCGCTGCACACGGCCCACCACGCCATCGTCAGCGAGAAGGGCGGCATGCGCGCGTGATCGGGAATGGCGAGCGTCGACAGGTCGAGATCCTCGTCGGCGTCGGCATGAGCCAGGTTGGCCATGGTGGTGCTCCTCGATGAGCAAAGCTGCGAACGACGTCCTGGCCGCGGCAACTGCTTCCGCAGGGTTGCCCCGACGTCGGATGGGCAACCGGTCCGGCTGAAACGGCGCGCAAGCATCCGCCGCACGGCACGCGTCGCGCGGGAATGAATGCGGAGCGAGAAAAGGTGCCGGCGGCGCCGGGCCGCGCGGCGTCTAGCCCTGAAGCGCGGCGCGCAGCAACGCCAGGCGCTGGCGGTACGCGCGGCGTGCCGCGAGCGCGTCGGCCATCGTCACGGGCACGAAGCGCGCGCGATGGTTCGGCTGCATCTGTCCGATCAGGTCCATGTCGGCGCTGATGACCGTGCCGATGGTCGCGTAGCCGCCGCCGGAGACCGCATCGCGATGCAGGATGATCGGCTCGAGCCCGGCCGGCACCTGGATCGAGCCGACCGGATAGCACGCGTCGACGATGTTCGACGGATCCGCGCCCGCGCCGAACGGTTGTTCGCGCGGCCGAAACTGCAGCGGCCGCCCGTTCTTGTAGCGGTAGCCGATGCGGTCCGCCTCGGGCGCGACGGTCCACGCATCGTCGAAGAACGTCTGCGCCGACGCGTCGGTCAGCCGGTGGTGGTACAGGCCCGTCAGCACGCGCAGGGCGACGTGGCTGTCGAGCGGCCGGCGCATCGATGCCGGCAGTTCGCGCCCTTCGCGCGGCGCGCCGTGCACGGCGCCGACCGGCAGCCGATCGCCTTTCTGCAGGCGCCGGCCCGCAAGGCCGCCGATCGCGCCGAGCGTATAGGTCGAACGGCTGCCGAGTACGACCGGCACGTCGATGCCGCCCGCGACGGCCAGATACGCACGCGCGCCGGCCTTCACGTACTGGAACGACAGCACGCTGCCCGCGCGAATCCGGAGCGCGACGTCGCAGCTTTGCGCGATGCCGTCGATCTTCGGCGTCATCTCGGCGCCGGTGACGGCGATGAGCGCGTCCATATGGAACAGCAGTTCGGGGCCGAGCAGCGTGCATTCGAGCACGGCCGCCTCTTCGGGATTGCCGACCAGCAGGTTCGCCGCGCGCGACGCGTACTGGTCGAGCGAGCCCGACGGCGGAATGCCGACGTGATAGCAGCCTTGCCGGCCCATATCCTGGACGGAGGTGGCGAGGCCCGGTTTCAGAACCTCGATCAGATCGTGCGGATCAGTCGGCATGCAGCACCTCGACGAGAGAACGGTTATACGCATCGGGATCGCGCCGGAACGCGTCGAGCGAGAACTTCACGGGGCGCACCCGCAGTGAGAAGGTTCCGGCGTCGACGGCCGCCACTGCTGCGTCGTACGCAGCGCGATCGATCGGCTGGAACTTCACGATGTCGCCGGGCCGGAAGAACACCATGAAGTCGTGCAGATAGTCGAGCCGCTGCGCGGGATCGAAGATCGGCGCCGGCGTCACGCCGAACATCTGGTAGCCGCCCGCGCCGCGCACCGAGTAGATGCAGCCGAAGCAGCCGCCGTGCCCGACCGTGAGCTTCGGCGTGTCGGTGCGCGGCCGCAGGTATTTCGGCACTTCGAGCTGGCGCGCGCGTTCGACCATCTGATACATGAACGGCAGCCCCGCGACGAAGCCGACCATCGAGACGAACCACGGCGAACCGGAGTGCGCGGCGATGAATTCGTCGACGTCGCGCTTGCCGTTGATGCGCGCGGCGTACTCGAGATCGGTCGACGTCGGATCCTGATGACGCTCGCGAAACCGCATCATCGTCTGGTGCGTCCACGGGTCGTTGTAGAGCACGGGCACCTCGACGATCCGCGTGTCGAGTTCGAGCGGCGCATCGCCTGCTTCCGTCTCGATCATTCGGAGCAGCGCGACGAGCGCGTCGGGCTCGATCACGTCGGGGTCGTAGCGCACCTGGTAGGACGCGTTCGCCGGACAGATTTCAGTGATGCCTGGCACCGCGCGGCGCTGCAGTTCGCGCGTGATCGCCGTGCCCTTGAAGAAGGCGTCGAGCGACATCGATTCGCTGATCTCGACGAACACGAACTCGTCGCCGCCGAAGGTATAACGGGCCGTCACTGTGCCTCCCCGACGCGCGCGGCGTCTGCTTCCGTATCCGCGTGTTGCCGGGCGCGGGCCGTCACGGCCTCGCGCCATTGCGGCATCCACGCTTCGAGAAAATTGGTGTGGTAGCGGCCGGCCCGCACGTCGTCGTCCGCGAGCAGCGCGAGGTGCAACGGTGCGGTGGTCTTCACGCCGCCGACGTGCAGCTCGCCCAGCGCGCGCGCGAGGCGTTGCAGCGCGGCCGCGCGGCTCTCGTCGTGCACGATCAGCTTGGCGAGCAGGGAGTCGTAGAACGGCGGCACGACGTAGCCCGGATAGAGCAGCGAGTCGATGCGTGTGCCGGCGCCGGTCGGCCACACGAGCGTGTCGATGCGTCCAGGGTTCGGACGGAAATCCTGCAACGGATCTTCCGCGTTGATCCGGCATTCGATCGCGGCGCCGCGCATCGCGATGTCTTGCTGCGCGAAACGCAGCGGCTCGCCGTCGGCGATGCGCAGCGTCTCGCGCACGAGATCGATGCCCGTGATCGCCTCGGTCACCGGATGCTCGACCTGGATGCGGGTGTTCATCTCGATGAAGTAGAACTTGCCGCGGGCGTCGTCGTAGAGATATTCGAGCGTGCCCGCGCTGCGGTAGCCGACTTCTCGCGCGAGACGCGTCGCCGACTCGCACAGCGCGTCGCGCTGCGCCGGCGTAAGCGAAGGCGACGGCGCCTCCTCGAGAATCTTCTGGCGTCGCCGTTGCAGCGAACATTCGCGCTCGAACAGGTGCACGACGTTGCGGCCGTCGCCCAGCACCTGCACCTCGATGTGCCGCGCGCGTGCGATGAAGCGTTCGAGATAGACGCCGCCGTTCCCGAACGCGGCCTGCGCCTCGCGCTGCGCGAGCGGCAGCTCGGCCTCCAGTTGCGCGGCGTCGTGCGAAACGCGGATGCCGCGCCCGCCGCCGCCCGCGGCCGCCTTGATCATCAGCGGATAGCCGATACGCGCAGCGACTGCCTGCGCTTCTTCGAGCGAGTGCACGACGCCGTCGCTGCCTGGCACGGTCGGCACGTTGGCGCGCTGCGCGGTTTCGCGTGCGCGGGCCTTGTCGCCCATCGTCGCGATCACGTGCGCGTCGGGGCCGACGAAGATCAGGCCGGCCGCCTCGACCTGCGCGGCGAAGGCCGCGTTTTCGGACAGAAAGCCGTAGCCGGGATGAATGGCGTCCGCGCCGCACCTGCGCGCGGCATCGAGGATGGCCGCGGGATTCAGATAGCTTTTCGCCGCATGCGACGGGCCGATGTGGATCGCTTCGTCGGCCATGCGCGCGGCGAGGCTGTCGCGGTCGGCGTCGCTGACCACGGCGATCGCGCGCATGCCGAGCTCGTGTGCGGCGCGGATGATGCGCACCGCGATCTCGCCGCGGTTCGCGACCAGCACGGTCCGGATCCGCGACGGGCGATAGAACGTGCCGGAGGAAGTTGCGAGGCTCATCGCGTCACTCCTCGATCCGCATCAGCACCTGGCCTGCGTCCACCGGCTCGCCGTCTTCGACGAGCAGCTCGGCAACACGCCCCGACACGTCGGCTTCGATCTCGGTGAACTGCTTCATCACTTCGACGAGGCCGACGACCGCACCCGCCATCACGGGCGCGTCGACGGCGACGTAGTAGTCCGCGTCGGGCGACGGACGGCGGTAAAAGGTGCCCGGCAGCGGGCTGACGATATCGTGCAATGCCATCATGCGTCTCCTTGAATCAGTGATGTGCGGCGAGCGGTAGCGGGGCGGCGGTGCGAATGCCTTCGCGAACCAGCGCGTCGCGCGTTCTGCGCACGAGTTCGAGCGCGCCCGGCGTGTCGCTATGGATGCAGACGGAGTCGAAATCGATGTCGATGTCGTTTCCTTCGATCGTATGCACCTTGCCGTCGATGCAGGCGCGCAGCACCTTGTCGGCGACCTGGCCGGGATCCAGGCGTCCGACGCGGCGCGCGAACACGATCGAGCCGCTGCGGTCGTAGTCGCGATCGGCGTAGAACTCGCGCACCACCGGCTGACCGTATTCGGCGGCGACGCGGTACGTCGCCGATGCTTCCATGCAGTACAGCCACAGGCCGGGATCGACGCGCTGCAGCGTTTCGATCAGCAGCCGCGAGAACGCCTCGTCGGCCGCCGCGTGCATGTAAAGCGCGCCGTGCGGCTTCAGATGCTGAAGGCGCACGCCGTGGAGCCGCGCGAACTCGCGCAGCGCGCCGAGCTGGTAGACGATGTCGTTGACGAGCGCCTGCGGCGTTTCGGCGATCGCGCGGCGGCCGAAGCCGACCAGATCGCGAAAGCCCGGATGCGCGCCGATGCCGACGCCGGCGGCGCGCGCCAGCTGCACCGTGCGCGCCATGATGTTCGGGTCGCCGGCGTGAAAGCCGGTGGCGATGTTGGCCGAGCTGATCAGCGGCATGATCTGTTCGTCGACGCCGTCGCCGATCGTCCACGGGCCGAAGCCTTCGCCCATGTCCGAATTCAGGTCGACGCTTTGCTTGCTCATGCTTGGGGATCCTCCAGGTTCTCGGTCGATGCGCGCTGCTGCGCGAGCCGAAGCAGTGTCGAAAGGAGGTTAGCCGCGCACGGGACGTCAAAATAGTTCTATTTTTGTATGCGGCGTATCGATTTTTTCGATATCGACGAGAACGGGCGCGAGGCCGGCCCCGGCTGGACTTCGGGGCCTTCATGGATCCCCGCCGGTGGCGGTCGCGCGATCGATATGATATTTATTGCGCACCGCTCCGCTTCCCGTCGGCCATGGCCCTGACCCTCAGACAGCTCAAATACTTCGTCGCCACGGCCGAGCTTGGCCAGATCTCGCAGGCCGCGATCCAGCTCACGATCTCGCAGTCGGCCGTGACGAGCGCGATCAAGGAGCTGGAGGAAAGCCTCGGCACGCAACTGTTTCTGCGCACGTCCGCGGGCGTGACGCTCACCGACACCGGCTGGCGCTTTCTCAATCACGCGTATGCCATCCTGTCGTCGGTCGACGAGGCGATGCGGGTTCCGAACCTCGCAAGCACGGTGACGGGCACGCTCGCGATCGCCGCGAGCTACACCGTGCTCGGCTATTTTCTGCCGCAACATGTGCTGCGCCTGAGCACACTTTATCCGCGGCTGACGATCAACCTGCACGAACTGAACCGCGAGTCGATCGAAGAGGGGCTGATCGCGGGCCGCTACGACATGGCCGTGCTGCTGACGTCGAACGTGTCGAATCCCGAACTCGTGCTGGAGCCCGTGATCCATTCGGTGCGTCGGTTGTGGGTCGGCGCGCATCATCCGCTGCTCAAGCGCGAGAGCGTCACGTTCGCGGAGGTGGCGAACGAACCGTTCGTGATGTTGACGGTGGACGAGGCCGGCCAGACCGCGCTGCGCTACTGGAGCGAGACGCCGTATCGGCCCAACGTGATCCTGCGCACGTCGTCCGTGGAGGCCGTGCGCAGCATGGTCGCGAACGGCAGCGGCGTCGCGATTCTGTCCGACATGGTGTATCGGCCGTGGTCGCTCGAGGGGCGGCGCATCGAGACGATCGTGTTACGCGACCCGGTGCCGCCGATGAGCGTCGGCCTTGCGTGGCGCAAGAACATCGAGCTGACCCCCGCGATGCACGCGCTGCGCGACTATTTCGTCAGACCAGCGGAAATCGGTGGGCCGCCCAAGCGGAAGTAGTAGCTGGGGCTGATTGCGCGAAGCCTGAATCCGTTTTGCCGTGCTGCCTGGATAGGGCATCCCATCCGTCTGACGAGCCATGCCGGCGACGCCTGGAGCCGTAAACGCAACGAGACAGCGCGCCCGAGCCGTTCGGGCGCGTGCCGCTCGCTCAATAGCGCGACAACTGATTGCCGTTGATCTGCACGCGATCGCCCGGACGCAGATCGCCGGGCGACTGCACGTCGAACGAGCGCATCGAGCCGTCGCTGACCTGCACGTCGATCCGGTAGCTGCTCGGCGGCTGCGCGGCGCCCATCTGCTGGCCGATCTGGTTGCCGGCGACGGCGCCGCCGAGCGCGCCGATCACGGTGGCCGCCTCGCGGCCGTGGCCGCGGCCGAACTGGTTGCCGAGCACGCCGCCGACCAGCGCGCCGACGACGGTGCCGGCCACGCCCGACGTGCCGACCGATCCGTTGACCGGCTGGATGTTCGAGACGGTGCCGTATTGCGTGCCGTAGCCGTTGCCGTACTGGCCGCCGTACGGCTGCTGATTGCCGTATTGATCGTACTGCGGCGCCTGAGCCGGATAAGCCGGCTGCTGCGGCTGCACGTAGCCCGGTTGCGCATAGGCGGGCTGCGCGTAGCCCGGCGTCGCGTACGGCTGCTGTTGATAGGGCTGGGCGCCGTAGGGGCCGTAGCCCGGTGCGACGCACGCGGTCAGCGGGAGCGCCGCCACGGCGACGAGCGAGGCGAACAGAACGGTCTTCGTGGAAGGCATGCGCATCATGATGTTTCCTGCATCGGCTACGTGTTCGCCGACGAATGCCGGAACGGGTGGCGAACTCGGCGTGAGTATAAGGAAAGGGCCGATGCGCGTCCGGTGCGGCCGGGTAACAACGTGTAAAGTCTGTTGCGGCGGAAATCGGCGGCGCGCGACCGCTCTGCCCCTTCCATCGCTCACCGCTTCGCAATCCCCCGATCTGCCCCGCCATACTCACGTAGCGCGTATCGCAGCCGGCGCGGCGGCCAATGCGTCCCGTGTCGACGTCGGGTACGAATCGCCGTGACCCATGTGCGGCTCGCACCGCGAGTGACCCGGCTTTTCGAGCGCGGCGACGATGCGCTCGCTTGCATGCCCGTCGCCGTACGGGTTCACCGCGTGTGCCATCTGCTCGTATTCGTGGCGATCGTTGAGCAGCGCTTCGACCTGCGCGACGATCCGGCCGCGGTCGGTGCCGACCAGACGTGCGGTACCGGCTTCCAATGCCTCGGGCCGCTCGGTCGTATCGCGCGTCACCAGCACCGGCACGCCGAGCGCTGGCGCCTCCTCTTGAATTCCGCCCGAATCGGTAATGATCAGATGCGCTTTCGACATCAGATACACGAACGGCAAATACTCTTGCGGACCGGTGAGCGTGACGTTGCGGAGGTCGCCAAGAATTGCTTTCACCGGTCCCGTCACGTTCGGATTCAGATGCATCGGATAGACCAGCTCGATGTCGTCGTGGCGGGTCGCGAGCTCACGGAGCGCATGGCACACATGTTCGAGCGGCTCGCCGAAACTTTCGCGGCGATGACCGGTGACGAGGATGAGCCGCCGTGCCGGATCCAGAAACGGAAATCCCGCGGCGATGCGCTCCGAGAGCCACGGGTCAGCGGCCAGCTTCTCGCGCGTCTGCAGCAGCGCGTCGATCACGGTGTTACCCGTCAGAACCACCTGTTCCGGCGTCATGCCTTCGCTGTACAGGTTCTGCGCCGCGCGCTTCGAAGGCGCGAAGTGCCACGAAGACACGGCGTCCGTCACACGCCGGTTCAGTTCCTCCGGCCACGGCGACCAGATATTGCCGGTACGAAGCCCGGCCTCGACGTGTCCGATCGGGATGTGCCGATAGAAGGCGGCCAGGCTCGCCGCCAAGGTGGTGGTCGTATCGCCGTGAACCAGCACGATCTCGGGCCGGGCCGCATCGAACACCGGGCCGATGCCGTTCAGGATGTTCGCGGTCAGCTCGGACAGCGACTGGTTCTTGCGCATCAGATCCAGATCGAAGTCGGGAACGATGTCGAACAGCGACAGCACCTGGTCGAGCATCTGCCGATGCTGGGCGGTGACACATACGGTGACGTCGAATTCAGGGTGCTGCTTCAGCGCGCGCACGAGCGGCGCCATCTTGATCGCTTCGGGACGTGTGCCGAACACGGTCAAAACTCGTTGCATATCGATTTTCTCTATTTGATTTCCGGTCTTCTCGTCGGTCCGCGACACGCCTAGAACCACAACGTTGCGCGAACGACCAACCCTTTGGCGCGGTCCGCGTCGGTCAACCGCACGCGATACTGGACGTCGAGGTCGATCCAGCTCGCCGGCGCCCGATACGCGCTTTCGCGGAACCAGTAGCGCATGCCGATGCCGGGGCCGATGCCGAGTGCGAGCTTGTGCAAGGCGCGGGTGTCGTAGTCGCCGGCGATCGCCGCATGCGGGAACATCACCAGATGGCTGCTGATCGAATCGATCCGCCATGAATGGCCGTAGCGCAGCTCGACCGGTTGAACGAGCCGTTGCTGTCTCACGAAGTACGCGCTCTCCGTGTAGAACTGCCATGTCGTCCAGTCGGGTTTGACGGGATGCAGATCGATGCCGCCGTCGATCGAGTAACCGACGCGGAACAGCCAGTCGTCATACGCGTAACGTCCGCCCGTCATCAGTTTCTCGGCGGTGAACACCAGGTTTTGCGACGAAAGCGGCTTGTAGCGGGCGCCGACCGACCACTGCAAGGTCGGCAACCCGGTGATGCCGCCGCTGCGGTCGTACAGCGTCGAGTACTGGCGCGCGAACACCTGGAAAATGCGCCCGTTGTCGTAGCCGATCTTCGGCGGCTGCCAGTAGACCTCGGTGCCGCCCTGCAGAATCCCGATGGTTTCCTGAGGCCTGAACCCGCCGGATTGATACGCGACGTTGACGATCGCGCCGACGCGCCGCTCCGCGTCGTCGACCGCGCGTCGGTATGCGTAAGCCTGTTCGGCGTCGTATTGCGGCGCCTGCGCGTTCGCGTCGATGCTGTCGTGAAAGAACCGATCGGCAAGTTCGTTCTCGCCCAGGCCGCGCGCCGTGTACGCGGCGTCCGCATATTCGAGCGCGGACTCGTGCTGGCGGGTGAAGCCCGCCGCAAAATAGCGGAGCGCGTCCTTCTCGTACGCCGGGTAGTCGCGGCCCACGCGCCGGGCCGTGTAGGCCGCATCGAGGTATTGATGCGCGGCGCCGGGTTGCACGGCGAAGCTCGCATCGAAGAATCGAAGCGACAGCTTGTCGTAGGCCGGGTCGCGCTCGCCGAGACGGCGCGCCGTATAGGCGGCGTCGAGGTACTGCTGCGCGGTGCCGGGTTGCAGCGCGAAGCTCGCCTCGAAGTACCGGAGCGCCAGCTTGTCGTAGGCCGGGTCGTTCTGGCCGAGACGGCGTGCCGTGTACGCCGCATCGACGTATTGCAGCGCCGTGCCCGGCTGCAGCGCGAAGCTGGCGTCGAAGTAGCGGAGCGCGAGTTTGTCGTAGGCCGGATCGTTCTCGCCAAGACGGCGTGCCGTGTACGCCGCATCGACGTATTGCAACGCCGTGCCGGGCTGCAGCGCGAAGCTGGCGTCGAAGTAGCGGAGCGCGAGTTTGTCGTAGGCCGGGTCGTTCTTGCCGAGCCGGCGCGCCGTGTACGCGGCGTCGACGTACTGCAACGCGGTGCCGGGCTGCAGCGCGAAGCTCGCTTCGAAGAACCGCATCGCTTGCCGGTCGTAAGCGGGATCGCTGTCGCCCAGGCGGCGCGCGATATAGGCGGCATCGATGTATTCGAGCGCCGTGCCTGCGTGCCTGGCGAAGCTCGCCTCGAACAGCTGGAGTGCCTGCCGGTCGTAGGCCGGATCGTTCTTGCCGAGACGGCACGCCGTGTACGCGGCATCGACATATTGCCGCGCGGTACCCGGCTGCTGCGCGAAGCTCGATTCGAACAGCCGAAGCGCCTGCTTGTCGTAGGCCGGGTCGTTCTGCCCGAGACGGTGCGCCGTATAGGCGGCATCGACATACTGACGCGGGGTCGCCCGACGGCGAGCGAAGCTCGTCTCGAACAATTGCAGCGCGCCCTTGTCGTCCCCGGCGCGAATGTGCGCATAGCAGCTCTCGAGCAGCCGGTCGGGCTCGCCTTGCGCGCATGCGCTGCCGGCCGCGATACCGAGTGCGATCGCGATGCAGGTCGGTCGTGCATGGACTTTCATGTCAGGCCACCCCCGACAGCGTGCCGTGCGATTCGGCCGACGCGCGCAACTCGTCCAATGCTGCGACGATCTCGTGCTCGGCGGCAATGAAGCACTGCACGTCCACACCGGCGGCCGCCCGCAACTGCGCGAGCGCCGTATCGGAAAGCGGCGCCGCCACGGCGACGTTGAGCGCCGATCCTTCGCCGATACCGAACGGAATCGCACGATGCCGCACTTCGATGAAGTCCGGCAACCGGGTGGCGAACGGCCGCCAGTCGCGACGCGCCAACTCGACACGCGGCAATCCCGCCTGCCATGCAACGGCGTCGGCGAGCGTTTCGGGATCGAGCCCGGCTTCGTTGACCAGCAGTTCGCCCAGCCGCGTGCCGGCGTCGGTGCGCTGCATTTCGAGCGCATCGTCGAGCTGCTCCTGGCTGATCGCATGCCACGAGAGCAGCAGCTCTCCCAGGCGGCGATGCACCAGTCGAAGATCCTCGCGCGACGGATACGAATGCTTGGTCTTGTCCCAGCCGATCGGTTGCCCGGTCACGGTCGACACGATGAACAATCGCCACGCACGACACACTGCGAAGAAGTTGATGAAGTTGTTGACCACCAGCCGCGGGATCGACAGCAGCCCCTGATGAAATCCGTTCAGTCTCGTGACGAAGTACACGCGCTGCAGCACGCGGTTCACGAGCAGCGCAGTATTCGCGGCCATCATGTACTCGAGCCACTTCGGCGAGGCCTCGAGCAAGGTCTGTCCGGCCGGCAGCCAACCGCGCGCGATCGCGAACCGCAGCAGCAGGTGATTGACCAGCAGCAGGTAAGCCAGAATGGTGACGAGCGACGTGACGGTGCCCTTCCGGTCGCGCAGATACATGTACTTCGTCGCGATCGAGCCGTGCCAGCCGAGGCGCTGCGCGCCCTGGAACGCGATGCCGATGATCCAGCGTGCACGCTGCCGGTAGGCGGTGCGGAACGTGCCGGGAAACAGCTCGCGAGTCGCAATGATGCTGCGCGCGTCGATTTGCCGACGCTGGCCGCCGAACATGTGACGACGTGTCGTCTTGTATTCGAGCGGCAGCCAGACGAAGGCCATACGCGCGCCGATGCGCTTCATCTGGAAGCTCGTGTCGTAGTCTTCGGTCAGGCTGTCGGTGCAGAACGGCTGGTTGTTCGCGCCTTCGAGCAGGCGATCGAGGATGCGGCGGCTGTAGCACGACGCGACGCCCGCGCCCGGTATGCAACCCGTCAGGCTTTCGCGCACGACCAGATCCTTGGAATGCCACTCGCTGAAGTCGTCGAGATAGGTGCAGCCCACCCAGTCCTTCCAGTCGCGTTCGAGCGACAGCACCGGCAGTTGAAGAAACTCCTTCCGTTCGATCAGGTGATTGAAGAGTTTCAGTTCGAGCGGATGAATGATGTCCTCGCAATCGTGCATCGCGACGCCGGCAAAGCGCATGCCGTTCTCTTGCTCGTAGGCGAGAATCGACTGGACGATCCAGTTCAGGCAATCGGCCTTGCACGTCGGGCCGTCGTTGCGGACGATCGCCCGACGCACGACGTTCGGATAGCAGCGCGCCATGCGATCGGCTTCGATCGTCGTATCGGGATCGTTCTGATAGGTGCCGACGAAGATGACGAACTTGCGATATTCGAGCGTCGCGATGGTGTGCTCGATCATCTGCGCGAGCACCGCGTACTCCTTCCACGCGGGCACCATGATCGCAAACCAGCGCTCGTCCTCGCCGCGCAATTCCTGAGCGGTGAGCCGCGGATAGCGGCGGTGGATGACGAAGCGCCGGTACGCGGCGCGGATCCAATAGAAAGCGTCGATGTACAGGTCGTCGAGCGACGACACGAGGATGACCGTGCATACGACCACGACCACCGCATTGAATGCATCGAAGTACGCCGCCTGCAGCGGATGAAGCGCGGGAGCCAACGTCATCGTGCGGTTCCCCCGCCGCCGAAGCGAGACGGTTGGCGAATCGCACGCATGCAGCGCGCTGCCCGCAAATTTCCACCCCGTGCGACTTCGGTCGCACCGTCGTTATTTTTTGTGTTCATAGCCTTCCCCGTTCGAAGCGATCGCGCCGTCACCGCAAGGTTTCGCGAGACCGTGTCGCTCCTTTAATGATTCGAATCTATGGGCGCGCTTCGTTGCGCAATTGATGTCGATCAACGGCGCTCGTGGCAATCGTTTGCCGTGTATCCGCACCTCTCTTCGCTTTGTGTTCCACGCCACATGTGGTTTTTGTTTGCAACCGGAAGTGGGAAAATCGCAGGATGAGGAGCAGACGAATTCCTCTGAGAAATTCGATGCGTGATCGACGCCGCGGTTACGCCGCGTTAGCCGAGATACGGCGCGCTGATGGCGTGATCTCGGACGTTGTGGGCCGTTGCAACAACATGAGTTGCGGCCCGGCAGACGACCCGCTCGCGCACGCCGGACTTCGACGTGCACGGATGCCGCGACGTGATGAATCGTTGCGTCGCGCCGCATTCGGGAAAGGTGTAATTCTGCGTGTTCGAGTGCCGCGCGAGCGGGGTGACGATTGCCATCGGAAGGCAACTCGTGGCGCTATCGAAATCGTGCCGTTAGCGAAATGGAAATCGCATGGACGGCGTTTCGTCGATACGCATTGCTGCATGCGAACTTCGCATCTCGATGGTTTGTGAAACGTCCATTCGTCGGTCGCCGAATGGAGCGATATTGCTGTCATCCGACGGTTTCGAATCTGCGAATTAGTCGTCGCGCGATGCTCCATCTTTCGCTTCACTTTCTTTCCGTACGCTCGACCTACCGGAAGACGCCGACACCGAATACCGATTCGAGCACTTCATTGACAGACGTCGATACGTCCACTAGATTAGCCGCATGCACGCACTTCTCGTTACGACCACCGCAACCACCACCACGACCGCCAATGGCGGGCCGAGGGGAGGTTGCACGTCGTAAGTCATTGCGTCAAACCATCCCGAAGCCCCGCCGGAAACGGACGGGGCTTTTTTTCGCGCTCCGCTCGGCCGGCACCACGTTCGACGGAGAAACCATGGACGATTTCGATCACCGAGTGTTAGGCAACAAACTGGATCTGTTTCATCAGCAAGATGAAAGTCCAGGCGGCATCTTTTGGCATCCGCGCGGGATGGTTCTTTATCGCGTCATCGAGGAATACATTCGGGTCCGAATGCGGCAGGCCGGTTTTTCCGAAGTGCGGACGCCGCAGATCCTGTCTCGCGATCTGTGGGAACGGAGCGGCCATTGGGAAAAGTTCGGGCCGAACATGTTTTCGCTCGAGAGCGACCGTAATCCGTACTGTCTCAAGCCGATGAGTTGCCCATGCCACGTGCAGATATTCAAGAAGGGCAGCCGTTCATACCGCGATTTACCGATCCGATATTGCGAATTCGGCGCGGTCCATCGCGCCGAACCGTCCGGTGCATTGCACGGCCTCATGCGCGCGCGTGCATTTACGCAGGACGACGCTCATGTACTTTGCCTGCCCGACCAGATCGAAGATGAAGTCGCGCGGTTCTGCAAGCTGCTGAAGGCGATCTACGCAGACTTCGGGTTCGGGGAGTGCGACGTGGCGTTGTCGACGCGGCCGCCGGCGCGTGCCGGCGACGATGCGGTCTGGGATCGCTCGGAAGCGATGCTGGCATCGGCCGCGCGGGCGGCCGGGCTGGAATTCGCGATCCTGGCCGGAGAAGGCGCGTTCTACGGCCCGAAGCTCGAATTTCATCTGGTCGACCGTCAAGGACGGAAGTGGCAGTGCGGGACGATCCAGCTCGATTTCGTGTTGCCGGAGCGGCTCGGTGCGTCGTATGTCGCCGAGGACGGCGCGAAAGCGACGCCCGTCATGTTGCACCACGCCGTGCTGGGAAGCCTCGAACGGTTCATCGGCATTCTGCTCGAACACTA
Source organism: Burkholderia sp. KJ006 (assembly GCF_000262695.1). Lineage (NCBI taxonomy): Bacteria > Pseudomonadati > Pseudomonadota > Betaproteobacteria > Burkholderiales > Burkholderiaceae > Burkholderia > Burkholderia sp. KJ006. The sequence goes on from NC_017921.1 coordinate 662,577, forward strand.
CGAGGGATGGCTGCCGACATGGCTGGCACCCGACCAGATCGTCGTCGCGAACATCGGCGACGATCATCGCGCATTTGCCGATCGCGCGGCATCCGCTTTCGAAGACATCGGCTGCCGCGTGCTGCGCGATTTCCGCGCCGAGCGGCTGCCCCGCAAGATCTTCGATGCAACGGAACTCGCCGCGCCGATCGTCGCGATTGCCGGCCGCAAGGAAGCGCTGGCCGGCGAAGTGTCGCTGCGAATGAGGGGCGGCGAGCAGCACGTGATGACGATCGACGCTGCGCTGGCGTTTCTCAAGCAGCATGCGCGCGTTCCATCCGCGACGCGGGCGTGCTGATACGAAAGGCAATGCAGTCGGCGGGGATTCTCCTCAGACCATTGATTCGTCTGAGGAGATGAACCTGTCGGCAGGCGGCCTTGCGTGCCGGACGACGACGGCCTCGACGACTGACGCACTGCGCTACGCTGCGGCCCGGCCACTGTCAGCCCTATAATCCCGCACGGCAAAATCGCCGCCCCGTACCGATTCGCAAGCCTTCCATGGAGCTTCCCGCAATGTCGCCGAACATCGACGTTCCCTTCTTCCGCATCCTGTCGGACAGCTACGGCCGGCTGCTCGGCAAGCCGCTGGTGCCCGCGGGGATGAGCGCCGCCGAAGGCGCGCGATGGCTGTACGAAGCCGCGCCGTTCGGGATTCTCGCGCACGGGGTCGCGGCGGATCCGGTGTTCGTCTACGGCAACGCGCGCGCACAGGCGATCTTCGGATACGACTGGGACGAACTGACGGCGTTGCCGTCGCGGTTCTCGGCGGAGCCGATGGAGCGCAGCGAGCGCCAGCGGTTTCTCGAGCAGGTGGCGCGGGACGGCTTCGTGTCGGGCTACCGCGGCATCCGCATCACGAAGTCCGGCACGCGCTTCTGGATCGAGCATGCGACCGTGTGGCAACTCACGGACCCGGACGGCAATCATTGCGGTCAAGCGGCGATGATCCCTGAGATCCATCCGATCGGCTGATGCCGTTGCGTGCGTCGCGCGTGCGCGACGCGGGTCGGGCCGGATGCCGAAACCTGCGCCGGCCGGCGAGATAACGAATTCGTAATCGACGGCTCACCTTGCCGAAAGTGCCCGTTACCGAGAATGGAGTCTCACTCTTCATCGCACTGGGTGGAGAGCGAAGAACCGAAACCGCTCCCGGATACGGTCATACCACTCCAATAGGTGAACCTCATGAAGAATCTGATCCGCGCCGTCCTGATCTCATGCGCATTGAGCGCTCCCGTCGTCGCCTTTGCGCAAAACACGAACGGTCCCGTCACGCGTGCCGAAGTGCGCGCCGACCTCGCACGCGTCGAACGGGCAGGGTACCGTCCGATCGGCAACGACCCGTTCTACCCCAGCGACATCCAGGCGGCCGAAGCGAAGGTCGCCGCCCAACGACCGGACGCATCGCCTGCGCAGTCGCACGCCGTTGCGTCGCAATCCGACGCGCAACGCGCGGCGGTGTCGTACGCGTCGAACGATACGTCGGGGCTGTACGAACATCACTGAGCGCTTCGCGCGACTTGGCCGGCATGCGCTGCACGGCGGGGGAACGCACGATTCGACGCCGCGCGGCCGGCCGCATGCCGATGGGCCGTGGGCCGCGATGCGCGCCGTAGCGGCGCGCGCTCAACGATGGAGCAGCGGGTAAGCGACGAGCCCGATCAACGCGGCCGCCGCGACCACTACCGGCTCCTGCAGCTTCTTGAACCGCCATAGCAGCAGGACGGTCGCAACGGCCAGCGCGGCGGTCGGCACGTCGACGATCGAACGCTTCGCGATCACCAGCACCGAGCCGGTGATTGCGCCGACGGCCGCGGCCGTGATGCCGTCCACGAACGCCTTGACGCCCGGCAGGTGGCCGTACTTCTTCACGTACGGCGCGGGCACGACCGTGAACAGATAGCACGGCAGGAACGTGCCGAGCGCCGCGACGATCGCACCGGGCAGGCCGGCGACCAGATAGCCGATGAAGCCGACCGTGATGACGACCGGCCCTGGCGTGATCATCGCGACCGCGACCGCATCGACGAACTGCTTGTCGTTGAGCCAGTGATGTTCGGTGACGACGCCGCCATACAGGAACGGCACGATCGCCAGCCCCGAGCCGAACACGAACGCGCCGGCCTTCATGAAGAACGCGCCGAGCTGCAGCAGCTGCGGCAGATCGATGCCGCTCAGCGCGCCGCTCGCCGCCGGCAGGTTGGCGGCGGCCGCCGCGCCGAGCCCGCCGCCGCGCAACCAGCGGGGCGGCGCGCGCCACAGCCAGCCGATCACGCCCGCGACGACGAACAGCCACGCGATCTCCGACTCGGTGACGAAGGTCACGACGGCAAGCGTCGCGAAGATCGCCCACAGCAGCTTGTCGCGGCCGACGGTTTTGGTCGTGAGCTTGTACGCGCTCATCGCGATGATGCCGACCACCGCCGCGCCGACGCCGTAGAACACGGCGTGCATCCACGGCAGCCCGCCGAAATGCGCATACGCGAAGCCGAGCGCGACCACCATCAGGAACGACGGCAAGACGAACGCGCAGCCGACCAGCGTCGCACCGGCGACGCGGTAGTGCACGAAGCCGAGATAGATCGCGAGCTGGGCCGCCATCGGCCCCGGCGCGAGCTGCGCCAGCGTGAGTCCTTCCTTGTAATCGGCTTCGGTGATCCAGCCGCGCCGCTCGACCAGATCGCGCCGCATGTAGCCCGCGAGCGCGACCGGCCCGCCGAAACCGAACGTGCCGAGTCGAAGCATGTAGGCGACCAGCTCGCCGAGCGAGTAGGCCGGTTCGGTTGCGGCGGTGGCGGTGGTCATGATGCGGCTCCGGTCCCGGTCGTCCCGGTCGACGTGAAATGCGCATAAAAGGCGTCGAGCACGACGGCCATCTGGTCGAGCAACTGCTCGTCGTCCTGCGCGCGCTCGCGGGCGCCGGCCATCACGGCTTCGAGGCCGGCGGCTTCGGGCGCCGCGGGGCCGCCCACGTCGAGCGCATGCACGATCGCGCCGAGCCGCGCGAGCGCGCGGTCGCCGTCGAGGCCGAAGCTGGCCAGCAGCACCTCGAACGTCACGCGCTCGCCGACGTGCGTGAACGCCGCGCCGTCGAAGTCGAAGCCCAGTGCGTCGGCCGGACAATCCGTCGGCGAGGCGAGCCACACGAAGCGCGGGCGGGCGTCGATGAAGCGGCGGATCAGCCACGCGCTCGCGACGCGATCGACCCACATGCGCCGCCGCGTGGCCCACGTGCGCCCTTGATATTCGCCGAGCGCAAGCACGCGGATCGGGCGCTCGGCCGCGTGCGGCTCGCCGGGCGACAGCACGGTGTCGACCAGCGCGACGAAGTCCTGCAGCGCGGCTTCGGCGCGCGTCGACGCGTCGCCCGGGAAGTAGTCGATCGCCCGCAGCGCGTCGAAATCCTTGCGCACGCGCCGCAGCAGGCGCGCGAGTTCCGAAGCCGGCTGGCCGGCGAGCGTCTTGCGGGCGTCCGCGAGCGTCCGCATGAACGCCGTGTAGTCGTCGCTGCGGTCGAACAGCGCGCGAAATGCCTGCTCCTGCGCCGCATCGGCGCTCGGCGCGCGCAGCAGATGCGCGCTGCCGCCGCTGTCGGCGATCGCGTCCGCCAGTTCGTCCAGGGTTCGGTGCTGCTCGTCCGAGTGCGGCAGCAGGTAGACGCCGTCGCGCAGCACCGCGCAGCCCTTCGCCTTCAGAGCGCGCCAGAACCGCATGCGGGCCGTCGCGTTCTGGGTCGGGAGCGTCAGCACGAGCAGCGACCAAGTGGTGAATGAGTTCATGTAGGGGATGCTACTTCTGTGTCACAACTTCTACAAGTTTCTCGCTGCGATGTCGTCCTGACGCTCCGGGGCGCGCGCATCGTTTGGTCGGACCAATGGCCGAGATACCCCTCCCCACTATCCGAACCCGCGATTTGATATATAGTCCCCCCCGGTATATGAAGGGACCACCATGAGCCACACCATCCAGGAAAAACAGAAGCTGCTGAACCGCGTCCGCAGGATCAAGGGGCAGGTCGAGGCGATCGAACGCGCGCTGGAAGACGAGCGCGGCTGCAACGAGATCCTGCGTCTCATCACGAGCGGACGCGGCGCGATGAACGGCCTGCTCGCCGTCGTGCTGGAAGATCACATCCGCAGCCATCTGGTCGACGCGGAAGGTCACGACGACGAAGGCAGCGCGAGCGAGCAGCTGATCGAAGTCGTTCACAGCTACTTCAAATGACCGGAGGCGCAATGAGTCGTTTCAGCGATGAGGCCTTCGGCGCAGGGCACGATCACATTTTTCTCGGCGCCGCGCACGAGCAGAACGAGCGCAGGACCTGGACCGTCATCGTGCTGTGCGCGGCGATGATGGTGGCCGAGATCGTCGGCGGGTCGATCTTCGGCTCGCTGGCGCTGGTCGCGGACGGGCTGCACATGTCGACGCACGCCGGCGCGATGCTGATCGCCGCCTTTGCGTATACCTATGCGCGCAAGCATGCGAGCGACCCGCGATTCGTGTTCGGCACCGGCAAGCTCGGCGATCTCGCCGGCTTCACGAGCGCGATCGTGCTCGCGATGATCGCGCTGCTGATCGCGTACGAGGCGGTCAGCCGGATGCTGGCGCCCGTGCCGATTCACTTCGGCGAAGCGATTCCGATCGCCGTGCTCGGGCTGGTGGTGAACATCGCGAGCGCGTGGCTGCTGAGCGGCGATCATCACGGTCATGGCCATCATCACGGGCATGCGCACGGACATCATCACGACCACGACCATGGCCACGAACATGAGCACGCCCACCATCACGACGCGGAAGCGCACCGGATCGTCGACGGGCAGCACGCATTCGCCGTGTCGGTGTTCGAGGACGGCGTGCCGCCCGTGTTCCGGATCGCGCCGGCGACGCACGACGCGGCGCTCGTCGACGCGGCCGCCGTATCGATCACGACGCTGCGTCCGGACGGCAGCCGCCATACGTTCGCGATGCAAAGCCGCGACGGCTATCTGGAGTCCATCGAGACGATCCCCGAGCCGCATGCGTTCACGGCGATCGTCCGGCTGAACGGCCGCGAGCACGCGCTGACGTTCGCCGAGAGCGAGCACGAGCACGGCGCCTCGGCGGCGGCCCGCGATCACAACATCCGCTCGGCCTACATCCACGTGCTCGCCGACGCGGCGGTGTCCGTGCTGACGATCGCCGGCTTGCTGCTCGCGCGTGCGTTCGGCTGGCTGTGGATGGATCCGCTCGCCGGCATCGTCGGCGCGCTGGTGATCGCGAACTGGTCGTACGGGCTGATGCGCGACACGGGCAGCATCCTGCTCGACATGAATCCGGATCGCCGCCTGGCGGACAGCGTGCGCGCCGCGCTCGAAAGCACCGGCGACCGGATCCGCGATCTGCACGTGTGGCGGCTCGGGCCGGGGCACATGAGCGCGGTCGTCTCGGTGCTGACCGACGACCCGCAGCGCGATGCGCGCTACTACCACCGCGTGCTGCAACGCTTCGGCAGCCTGTCGCACGTGACGGTCGAAGTCGTGCCCGTGCCGCGAGGGCAATGACGATGGCAGTCAAGTCGCCGTGCGTCGAGGTATGCTCGTTCGACGGCCGCACCGGCTACTGCGTCGCGTGCCTGCGCACCCGCGACGAAGCGCGCGGCTGGAAGAAGATGACGGATCACCGGCGTCATCAGATCGTCAACGACCGCGCGCGGCGGCATGCCAGGCTCGCGCGCGACACACCCGATTGATCGCACGATGAACACGCCCGCACCGATTCGACGCAAGCAGCCGATCCCGCGTACCGTCTGGGCGCTGGGCCTCGTGAGCCTGTTCATGGACCTGTCGTCCGAACTGATCCATGCGCTGTTGCCGATCTATCTGGTGACGACGATGGGCATGAGCGTCGTCGCGCTCGGCGTGCTCGAAGGCGCCGCCGAAGCGACCGCGATGATCGTCAAGGTGTTCTCCGGCGCGATCAGCGACTGGCTCGGGCGCCGCAAGGGTCTGCTGCTCGTCGGCTACGGCCTCGCGGCGCTGACCAAGCCGCTGTTTCCGCTGGCGTCCACGCCGGCCGTGGTCGTCGTCGCGCGCCTGCTCGATCGCGTCGGCAAGGGGATTCGCGGCGCGCCGCGCGATGCGCTGGTGGCCGACGTCGCGCCGCCCGAGATCCGCGGTGCATGTTTCGGCCTGCGTCAGTCGATGGACACCGTCGGCGCGTTTCTCGGCCCGATGTGCGCGATCGTGCTGATGCTGGGGTTCGCCGACCACATCCGGATCGTGATGTGGTTCGCCGTCGTGCCCGCGTTCGTCGCGATCGCGCTGATCGTGTTCGGCGTGCGCGAGCCCGAGCATGCGGCGCCGCAGCGCGGCTTTCGTTCGCCGCTGCACTGGCGCGCGTTGCGCGAGTTTCCGCGCGCGTACTGGTTCGTCGTCGCGGGCGGCGCGGCGTTCACGCTCGCGCGTTTCAGCGAGGCGTTCCTCGTGCTGCGCGCGCAGCAGACGGGCCTCGACGCCGCGTGGATTCCGGGCGTGATGGTCGTGATGAGCATCGCGTATGCGCTGTCCGCGTGGCCGGTCGGCGTGCTGTCGGACCGGATGGACCGACGCATGCTGCTGGCGGCGGGCATGGTGCTGCTGATCGCGGCCGACCTGCTGCTCGGCCTCGGCGCGTCGATGCCGACGATGTTCGCCGGCGTGGCCGTGTGGGGCCTGCACATGGGCTTCACGCAGGGCATCCTCGCCGCGATGGTGTCGGAAACATCGCCGGCCGCGCTGCGCGGCACCGCGTTCGGCGTATTCAATCTGGTCAGCGGGATCTGCATGCTGCTCGCCAGCAGCATCGCCGGCGCGCTGTGGACGCACTTCGGCGCATCGACCACGTTCGTCGCCGGCGCGGCGCTGGTCGTGGTGCCGCTCGCGCTGTGCCGCCTCATGCCGCGCGTCGCGCCGCCGGCGGCGTGAGGTGGCGTGAGGCGATGCACTGCGCGTGCGTCGGGCGGCGCTCGCGCTGACACAGCCGCGACTGCATCCGCGACCGGCGACTTTCCCCCAGTTGCCGAATCGATCCCCAGCCATTGAGCCGCGCTCTCCCCGTTGAGCCACGCTCCACCCGCAACTCCCCCTCCGCAATTTTTTTCGATTTATCTGCCGCTATTCTCGGCGTTGTCGAAGATCGGATGTACGCGCGATGTAATACCGACCGCGCCGGACGATTCCGCGGAAGTATTTACGCAACGCCGAGGTACGCACCGTCCGGCGCGCCCTTCACATGAGTGATTCCATCGTTCAGGAGAGCGTCTGCCATGGTTGCCGGAAAATCGCTTCGCGCCGTGCTGCTTGCCGTGTCGATCGCCGCGGTCGCGCCGCCCGGCCACGCGGGCAATACCACCGACTGGCTCGCGAACACCTACGGCACGCTCGCCGCGCACGTCGGCAACGTCGCACGGGCGATGTGGGTCGCGCCCGAAGGCGTGATCTACACCGCATCGATGTGGGACGAGTATGAGGGCGGCGTCGCGATCTACCAGAACGGCAAAAGCATTGGCTCGATCGGCACGCATGCCGAATTCCAGGGCAGCGCGATCACCGGCAACGCGACGTCGCTGTTCGTCGCGCTCCAGCCGGGCAGCGGATACGGCAGCGGCGCGGTCGGGCGCTACAACCGCGCGACGCATTACCGCGACCGGCTGATCCAGGTCACCGCCGCGACGAACCAGCCGCGCATCGACGTCGTCACCGGGCTTGCGACGGCCGGCACGCTGCTCTACGCGAGCGATTTCTACGGCAACCGCGTGCGCGTGTTCACGACCGACGGCGTATGGCAGCGCGACATCGGCGTAGCGGCGCCGGGCGCGCTCGCGCTCGACGCCGCCGGCAACGTATGGGTCGCGCAGAAGCGCGCGGGAACGATCGTCGAATACAGTCCGGCCGGCGCGCTGCTGAACACGATCCGGCTGCCGGCCGGGTCGCAGCCGTCGGCGCTCTATTTCGATGCGGCGGCCGGGCAACTGATGGTCGGCGACGAAGGCCCCGACATGAACATCAAGCGCTATGCGGTGACGGGCCGGCCGGCGCTGGTCGGCACGTTCGGCGTGCGCGGCGGCTATCTCGACACGACCACCGGCATCAAGGGGCAGGTCGGCGCGCAGCGCTTCACGCGCATCGCGGGCATCGGCAAGGATACGGGCGGCAACCTGTACGTGCTGAACAACCCGTGGGGCGGCAGCTGGGATCTCGGCCGCAACGGTGCGACCGACCTTCACGCATACGGCAGCACCGGCGGCCTGCGCTGGACGCTGCAGTCGCTGAACTTCGAGGGCATCGCCGCGCCCGACCCGGTCACGGACGGCGCGCTGTTCTTACAGCGGCACGCACGTGTACCGCGGCACCGCGGGCGGCACGTTCGTCGCGAACACCGTCGATCCGTTCGCGTATCCGGCCGACCCGCGCATCAACATGAACGACCCGCAGCGCGACGAGCACTTCGGGCTGCTCACGGCGGTCGGCGCGAACCGGATTCTCGTCGTGGCCGGGCAGAATCCGCCGGTCTATTACTTCTTCCATTTCGATGCGGCCAACGGCTACATCGCGATTCCCGACGGAGCGATCCCGGGCCCGGCATTCGACACGACGCGGCGCGTGTCGGCCGGCTTCAGCATCGACGGCAAGGGCGGCGTATGGGCCGGCCTCGACCACACCGGCGCGATCTACCACTATCCGCTCGCGAGCTTCGACGCGAGCGGCAAGCCTTCGTGGGGCGCGGGCGTGCCGACGCCGATTCCCGCCAGCATCCAGCCGCTCACGCGCATCGTCTATCTCGCCGACAGCGACACGATGGTGCTCGCCCAGGGTGTGGTGGGCAGCACCGACTGGACCTCGATCGGCACGCGCATCGAGGTCTATCACGGCTGGCTCGCGGGCAACACGACGAGGCCGAACCCGGTGATCACGCTGCCGCACAGCGGCGCGAAGTCGATCGACGCGGCCGGCAATCATCTGTTCGTGGGTTACTGGTTCAGCAGCAGCGGCCCGCTGTGGCCGAACATCGACGCGTTCAATCTCGACACGGGCCGGCTCGACACGACGCTCGTCAATGCGAGCCCGGCGACCGTCGATACCAGCAGCGCGATCGACGCGATGTACAGCGTCCGCGCGTACCGCCGCGCGAACGGCGAATATGTGGTGACGAAGAACAACGTGAAGGGCAACAGCATCACCGTCTATCGGTGGACGCCTTGAGGCGGCGCGACGGCCGCGAGCGTTCACTTCGCCGCCGCGGCGTTGCCGGCGATGGCCTGCGTTTGTAAAGAAGCGATGACGAGGAAACGGGAAAGCGCGCGCCGGTCGGCCGGCACGCGCTTTCCCATTCAGATGCGACCGAGCAGCACCAGTATCACGACGATGACCACGATCAGGCCAACCGAACCGGACGGCCAGTAACCCCAGCTCCGACTGTGCGGCCATGCCGGAAACGCGCCGATGAGCAACAGAATCAGAACGATGATAAGGATCGTACCGAGCATCGCATCCCTCCTGAGATTGTTGGAAAAGACGATGTCTGGCGTCGCAATTCCTGTGCCGCGGCGAGCGGCGTGACGGTTGCCGGGCGTGTTCACGCACCGGGAATTCACGTGATGAATGCCGATAGATTCAGAAAATAAATTTCAAAAATGCATACGCGATCGCTATGCTGGTCTTTCGGCACCGCTTCGATGGATATGCAATGGCTGAACTCTTTCTGGTACGGCACGGGCAGGCGTCGTTCGGGACGAACGACTACGACCGGCTGTCCGCGCGCGGCGAGCAGCAGGGCGTCTGGCTCGGCGAGTATTTCGCGCGGCAGGGCCTGACCTTCGACCGGGTGATCTGCGGGACGATGAACCGGCATGCGCAGACGGTCGACGCGATCCTGCGCGGGATCGGCGGCGAACGCGTGACGGTCGACCGTCATCCGGGCCTGAACGAATACGACTTCCACGGGCTGTTCGCGGCCGCCGCGCACGACTATCCGGAGATCGCGCGGCTCGCGGCCGGCTCGATGAAGGAGCACTTCCGCGCGCTGCGGCAGGTGCTGCATCTGTGGGCCGACGACCGGCTCGGCGACACGGCGCCCGAAACCTGGGCGCATTTCCAGCAGCGCGTCGCCGCCGCGCGCGCGGCGATTCGCGACGGCGGCAGCCAGCGCGTGCTCGCGGTGAGTTCGGGCGGCCCGATCGCGGTGACCGTCCAGCAGGTGCTCGCCGCGCCGCCCGCGAGCGCGATCGCGCTGAACCTGCAGATCCGCAACAGCAGTCTTTCGCAGTTTTTCTTCAACGCCGACGCGTTCCATCTGGCGTCGTTCAACGGCATCCCGCATCTCGACGATCCCGAACGACACGCATGGCGCACCTACGGCTGACCCAACGAACGATCGCGACGATGACCCATCCTGCCCCGCCCCTCGACGCAGCCCGCCTGACGCGCTATCTGGAAGCGCACGTGCCGGGCTTCGAAGGCCCGCTCGACCTGGAGAAGTTTGCCGGCGGCCAGTCGAACCCGACGTACCTGCTGCACGCGAAAAGCGGCCGCTACGTGCTGCGCCGCCAGCCGCCCGGCGAACTGCTGAAGTCCGCGCATGCGGTCGACCGCGAATTCCGCGTGCTGAGCGCGCTGTCGGGCACCGCGGTGCCGGTCGCGCGTCCGTATCACCTGTGCGAAGACCGCGACGTGATCGGCAGCATGTTCTACGTGATGAGCTTCGAGGACGGCCGCATCTTCTGGGACCCGGCGTTGCCGGAGCTGCCGAAGGCCGACCGCGCGACCTGCTACGACGCGCTGATTCGCACGATGGCCGCGCTGCACGACGTCGACGTCGACGCGGTGGGCCTTGCCGACTACGGTCGCCCCGGCAACTACTTCGAGCGCCAGATCGGCGTGTGGACGAAGCAGTATCGTGCGGCGCAGACGGAGCGCCTCGACGCGATGGAGACGCTGATCGACTGGCTGCCGCAAGCGTGCCCCGACGACGCGGGGCGTCCGGCGCTCGTGCACGGCGACTTCCGGATCGACAACGTGATGTTCGCGCGCGACGACTACCGCGTGCAGGCCGTGCTCGACTGGGAGCTGTCGACGCTCGGCAATCCGCTCGCCGACCTCGCGTACTTCTGCATGTGTCTGCGGCTGCCGGCCGGCACTCAGGTGCGCGGGCTCGCGGGCCAGGATCGCGCCGAACTCGGCATCCCGGACGAAGCGGCGATCGTCGCGCGCTACTGCGAGCTGCGCGGGATCGAGCCGATCCGCGACTGGCATTTCTATCTCGCGTTCAGCTTCTTCCGGCTCGCCGCGATCGCGCAGGGCGTGAAGGCGCGCGCGCTGCAAGGCAACGCGTCGAGCGAACAGGCGCTGCGCGTCGGCGCGATGGCCGGCCGGCTGGCCGAGCTGGCCGTCGACGTGATCGGCGCGCAGCGCTGACGCCGCAAACACGGCCGCGCGGCCGCACGACAACACATCGATGGAGGAGCACAGCAACATGGCAACGAACCTGTTCGACCTGACGGGCAAGATCGCGCTGGTGACGGGCGCGAGCCGCGGCATCGGCGAGGAAATCGCGAAGCTGCTCGCGCAGCAGGGCGCGCACGTGATCGTGTCGAGCCGCAAGCTCGACGACTGCCGGGCCGTTGCGGACGCAATCGTCGCGGCGGGCGGCCGCGCGGAAGCGCTGGCCTGCCACGTCGGACGAATGGAGGACATCGCCGCGACGTTCGAGACGATCCGCGGCCGGCACGGCCGGCTCGACATCCTGGTGAACAACGCGGCGGCGAATCCGTATTTCGGGCACATCCTCGACACCGATCTGGCCGCGTACGAGAAGACCGTCGACGTGAACATCCGCGGCTACTTCTTCATGTCGGTCGAGGCCGGCAAGCTGATGAAGGCGCAAGGCGGCGGCGCGATCGTCAACACCGCGTCCGTGAACGCGCTGCAGCCGGGCGACCGGCAGGGCATCTATTCGATCACGAAGGCCGCGGTCGTGAACATGACGAAGGCGTTCGCGAAGGAATGCGGGCCGCTCGGCATCCGCGTGAACGCGCTGCTGCCGGGCCTCACGAAGACGAAGTTCGCGGGCGCGCTGTTCGCCGACCAGCAGATCTATCAGGCATGGATGGAGAAGATCCCGCTGCGCCGTCACGCGCAGCCGTCCGAGATGGCCGGCACGGTGTTGTATCTCGTGTCGGACGCGGCGAGCTATACGAATGGCGAATGCATCGTCGTCGACGGCGGCCTCACGCTCTGAGCGCGCGACGACCTACGACGGCCTGCGGGCCTTTTGAACCGAACGAACACGCGCAATTGCGAGGAATCGATCATGGATTTTGGCTATACCCCGAAGGTGGAAGAACTGCGTGAGCGCGTGCGTGCGTTCATGGATGCGCACATCGTGCCGCGCATCCGCCAGTGGAACGACGAAGTGCATGCGGGGCGCTACCCGGTGTCGTTCATGGAGGAATTGAAGGCGCGCGCGAAGGCCGAAGGGCTGTGGAATCTGTTCCTGCCGCATCTGAAGGAAGACGAGCCGGGCACGGCGCTGACGAACCTCGAATACGCGCCGCTCGCGGAGATCATGGGGCGCGTCGCGTGGGCGTCGGAGGTTTTCAACTGCAATGCGCCGGACACCGGCAACATGGAGTTGCTGCACATGTTCGCGACGCCGGCGCAGCGCGACGAGTGGCTGCTGCCGCTGCTGCACGGCGAGATCCGCTCGGCGTTCGCGATGACGGAGCCCGACGTCGCGTCGTCGGATGCGACCAACATCACGACGCGCATCGAGCGCGCCGGCGACGAGTACGTGATCAACGGCCGCAAGTGGTTCATCACGAATGCCGCGCATCCGAACTGCAAGATCTTCATCGTGATGGGCAAGACCGACCCGGCGGCGGAAGCGCACCGGCAGCAGAGCATGATCCTCGTGCCGCGCGACACGCCGGGCGTGACGGTGGTGCGCAACATCACCGTGGTCAATCACTACGCGCCGGAAGGGCACTGCGAGATCACCTTCGACAACGTGCGCGTGCCGGCGCGCAACCTGCTCGGCGACGAAGGCAGCGGCTTCGCGCTCGCGCAGGCGCGGCTCGGGCCGGGGCGCATCCACCATTGCATGCGCTCGATCGGCGCGGCAGAGCTCGCGCTCGAGCTGATGATCGATCGCGCGCAGTCGCGCGAGGCGTTCGGCAAGCCGCTGAACCGGCACGGGACGGTCGGCGAATGGATCGCGCGCTCGCGCATCGAGATCGACCAGGCGCGGCTGCTCGTGCTGAAGGCTGCGTGGATGATCGACAAGGTCGGCGCGAAGGCCGCGCGCAAGGAAATCTCGATGATCAAGGCGCTCGTGCCGACCATGTACACCGACGTGTGCGACCGCGCGATGCAGGTGTTCGGCGCGATGGGCCTGAGCCCGGACACGCCGCTCGCCGATCTGTGGAGCTGGGGGCGCGCGCTGCGCTTCGCAGACGGCCCGGACGAGGTGCATCTGCAGTCGATCGCGCGGATGGAGATCAAGGGCGCCGTGCGCGGCGCGACCGAGCCGTATCTGACGCGCCCGCCGCGCGACTGAACGTGTCGCTGCGATGTCGCGGCGAGCGCGCGCGAGCGGACGCGAGGTGGCCGAACCCGACGCGCGCGCCGTATTAAGATGCCGGCAAGGAGATCCGGCAATGCGCCTTTCGAAGATTGACCTGAACCTGTTCGTCGTATTCGATGCGATCTACAACAAGCGCAACCTGACGCGCGCGGCCGAAGTGCTGAACCTCACGCAGCCGGCCGTCAGCAATGCGCTCGCGCGGCTGCGCAAGACGCTGAACGATCCGCTGTTCGTCAGCACGCCGGCCGGGATGATGCCGACGCCGATGGCCGAGAACATCGTCGGCCGCGTGCGCGAGGCGTTGCAGCTGCTCGACTCGAGCGCGCACGAGGGCGACGTGTTCGATCCCGCGTCGTCGGAGCGGGTGTTCCGGTTGAGCATGAGCGACCTGACCGAGGCGTTGCTGCTGCCGGCGCTCGGCGAGCTGCTGCAGACGCATGCGCCGGGCATGCACGTGCGCAGCTATACGCTGGACCGCCGCGAAGTGGCGACCGCGCTCGCGAACGGCTCCGTCGACATCGCGATCGACGCGCCGCTGATCGGCGATCCGCACCTGTGCCAGGCGCTGCTCGTGCGCGACCGCTACGCGTGCATGATCCGCGAAGATCATCCGTTCCGGCGCGATGCGCTGACCATGGACGACTACCTGTCGATGGGGCACATCCACGTGTCGAGCCGCCGCAAGGGCAGCGGGCACGTCGACGCGGAGCTGACGCGGCTCGGGCTGCGCCGCACCATCCAGATGCGCGTGCAGCACTACATGGTCGCGCCGTTGATCGCGATGCGCGGCGATCTCGCGCTGACCGCGCCGCTCCGGCTGCTGCAGCGCTATCCGGCCCGCATCCTCGAACTGCCGTTCGAGATGCCGGCGCTCGAATACTTCTGCTACTGGCACCGCAGCGCCGACCAGGATCAGGGCAGCCGATGGTTGCGCGAGCAGCTGATGACGCTGATGGGCGGGATCGGCGAGCTGCAGTGATGCATCGCAGTGACGTGCCGCAGTGATGCGCGCGCCGCTTGCTAACGGTCGTCGTCGAAGCGCGCCGATGCGGGGCGGCGCTTCATCTCCTTCAGCCAGCGCCGGACGTTGTCCGGATCCTCGAACTCGCGCAGCGTGACGGTCAGGTCCTGAATGCTGCGCTGCATGCCGGCGATGTCGCGCGCGAGCAGGCGCACCACGGTGTCGGGTGCGATCTTCACGGACGGCGCGATGCCGTAGGTTCGGCGGAAATCGTTCTCCACGTGTTCGATCTCGCGGTCGAGCTCGCGCAGCTGCTCGTCGAGGATGCCGTTGTAGCGCGTCAGCCGCGCTTCGCCGAGGCCGGCGATCGCATGCCGGTCGATCTGTTCGATCTCAAGCTGAAGCTCCAGCAGCTGCAGCAGGTTGCGCTTCGCATAGGCGTGGTTGACCCGCTGCATCAGCGCGGTCTTGCGTTCCTGGTCGTGCGGATCGGTGGCGCGATCGGGATGCAGCGCGCTGGCCAGCTTGCGGTAGATCTCGCGGATCGACTTGCTCGATTCGGCCTGTTCCGATTCGGCGCGCGCCTGCGCGGCTGCCTGCTTCGGCGTCTTCCTGCGCTTCGCGCGCTGCGCCTCGCGTGCCGCGTGCGCGGCCATGTCGCGCTCGAACTGCGCGTCGAGCTCGGCTTGGAGCCGTTGCGCCAGTTCGTCGGGTGACAGGGCATCGAGATCGTCTGCCGCGTCGGCGCCGGGCGCGGGCTGCGGATCGGCCGCTGCGCTGCCGGCCGGCCCGCTTGCATGATGGCGATCGTAGACGCGCTGCAGCGCCGCGTCGTCGGCGGCGTCGAGCACGTCGCGGGCCATGTCCGCGATCAGGTCGGACAGCGTGCGCTGCTCGGCCTTGCTGAGTCCGCTACGCAGGAACGCGTCGTCGAGCAGATGAATCAGCCGCGTGCGCAGCGCCGTCGATTCGCGTTCGAGCGGCAGCAGCGCGTCCACGAACTTCTTCTGGAACGCCGGCGTGACGGCGTCCCACGCCGCGAGGCGCTCGCGCCGCTTGTCGATGCGCTCGACGAGCGTGTTGAAGGTCTTCTGGGCGTCGGACAGGCGGGCTGTCTCGTGACCGGGCGCGATCGCAATCGCGGCACCGCGGCGTGCGGTCATGATGTGGGGTCCTCCGGCCGCGGCGGGACGCGCGGCAGGCCGGTATTTTAGCTGGACGCGGGATGCCGCCGTGCGGCGGTGTGCCCGCGCATGCGTCGATCTTCACGCGCGCACTGCGCATCGGCACCCCACACCTCATCGGTTCGCTGCCGCGACGGCCGCTGCGCCCGACGACGTGCGCGGTGCGCCGCCCGAGCCGTAGGCCGCTTCGCCGCTGCGGCGTTCGGCGGCGCGCTTCTCCTCGAGGCGCACCTGCGCGGCGACGATGCCTTCCGGGTAGTTGTCGGCGTCGCCGGCGGATGGATCGTAGCCGACCGATTCGAGGTCGAGCAATTCCTGGCGAACCTGTGCACGGGTGAGCGGCGACTGCGCATACGATGCGCGCGGTGCGGCGAGCAGGACGGTCGCGGCCGCGCAGAGCGTCGCGAAGGTGACGATGATGGATTTCATGATTTCCTCGGAGGGTTTCGCTGCGGTTCGTCGCGCACGCGGCGGGCCGCAGCGACGAAACGAATCGATACGCGTGGAACGCAACGCACGTCACGCGGCGGCGGCCGTCGCCACGGTCATGTCCGGTCGCGCCGCCACCGCGCGCAGCATGCTGACCGACGGCAGCCTGAAGCGCTCGGCGGCGAGATCGACGAACGCGCGCACCTTGCCCGGCAGGAACTCGCGGCCGGGATACACGAGCGACACGGCGACGCCGTCGCTGACGAGTCGGTAATCGGCGAGCACGCGTTTCAGCGCGCCGCTGCGCAGATCGCTCGCCACCGCGAATTCGGGCAGCAGCGCGATACCGCCGCCCGCAAGCGCGAGCTGACGCTGCATCAGCGCGCTGTTCACGGTGACGCGCGGCTCGACGTGGAGCGCGTCCACGGTGCCGTCCGGGGCAACCCACCGGCACGTCTTCGCGCCTGTCGCGACGCCGACGATCCGGTGCGCGGCGAGGTCGGCGGGCTGCTGCGGCGCGGTCATGGCGAGCAGGTAGCCGGGCGATGCGACCGCGACGAGCGGCGCATGGGCCAGCGCGCGCGACACGACCGAGAGCGACGAGATCATCGTATCGGCGACGATCCCGCAGTCGAAGCCACCGCCGAGCAGATCGACTTCCGACTCGGTCAGCGTGATGTGCAGCGACACCTCGGGATGGCGCGACTGGTACTCGGCAAACAGCGCGGCCAGCTCCGGCGACATCAAGCTGTGCAGCACGACGACGTTCAGATCGCCGCCGATCCGGCTCGATTCCTGCGTCGCGCGCGACTCGATCTCGGACAGGTCGGCGAGCAGCGAGCGGCAGCCTTGCGCATAGCGGACGCCGACTTCGGTGAGCACCGTCTTGCGCGTCGAGCGTTGCAACAGCTTCACGCCGAGGTGCGATTCGAGATCGCCGACGTAGCGCGTCACGAGCGACGGCGACAGGTTCAGCTGGTGAGCGGCATGGGAGAAGTGATGCGTGTCGGCAACCTTGAGAAAGACCCGCATCGCACTGAACAGATGATTCACGACGATTCCTGTTGGAAGGGGCGGTGGCGGCGGCGGATCAGCTGCCGAAGTAGACGTTGCAGAAGCTCGCCGGGCCGATGCAGCCGGCCTCAGGTGCATTCGGTGCATCGGGCGTGCGGGTCGGGGCGACGCGCACCGGTGCGGCGATGGCCTTCGTTGCGGTGGCGCCGTGTGCGCATGCGTCATCGCCTGCATGCGCGGCGGCGACTGCTACGACAGAGGCGATGCTGCTCGATTGCTGCTGCGAGGCGGGCGCCGCCGGTTGCTGTTGCGCGGATGCGGGTGCGGTGACCGTGATGCCGCAAAGCGCGATGAAGGTGGCGAGAACGGAAAGGGAAGCGGACCGGGACATTCAGGATTCCAATTAGACCAAACGGGTTTTACACGCGTTCGATTCGGGACGTGGGCATCGCCGACGCAGGCCGTCGATGGCCGGGAGCGTGTCAGATTCTTCTTGTCGAGTGTGTCGGCGTGCTACGGAAGGATCGTGCGACATGGGCGCCGGGCCCGTCGACGCCGCTATTCGGCGCGACCGATTCACATCGAATCGATGAGGGGAGAATGATGGAAAACCCTGAGCGTGTCCAAGGCGTATTTCCGATGCGGTCGATAAGGCGGATCGATCGTTGATCGATGCATGCGCAACGAAACGACGACGCAAGAAACGACCGCCGCATCCGTGATGCGGCGGACGATCGATCTGGAGATTGCGGTGGAGATTGCGGCGGCGCCGCCGACGTCAGCCCTGCTCGCGCGCCGTCAGCGTACGCAGCGATGACAGGCTGCCATGGTCGAGCATCTCGCGCACCAGCTCCGCGAATGCCGTCGACGCGACCGTGCGATACGCGCCCTTGCGGCGCAGCAGTGCGACGGTGCGCACCGGGAACGGCGGGTCGAGCGGCACGTATTGCAGATCGCGATGCTCGAACTCGATCGTGCCGGGCAGGATCGTCGCGATCTTGCCGCGGCTCACGATCTTCAGCACGGCGCTGATCGAATTGGCCTGCAATGCGACGTCGGGCTGCATGTCGTACGACTGGAAATAGCTGTCGACGTAGAAGCGCGACACGAAGCTCGTCGTCAGCAGTGCGAGCGGCGTATCGGCGAGCTGCGTCGGCGTGACGGGCTCGCGTTGCGCGGTCAGCGCATGCGTGTGGCCGACCACCAGCATCAGCTGTTCGGGAAACAGCGCTTCGGCCTCGATTTCGTCGGAGCGCACATCGACGAAGCCGAACGCGAGATCGACCTGGTCGTCGCCGAGGGCGGTCTCGACCGCATCGAGCGACATCTCGGTGATCTCGATCACGATGCCCGGATAGCGTTCGTGGAACTGCTCGATCACCGGCGCGACGAGGTATTCGGTGAAGGTCGGCGTGAAGCCGATCCGCAGTTGCCCGCGCGACAGGTCGTGCACGTCGTGCAGCGCGCGTTGCGCGGTGACCAGATCGTTGTGCGCGCGGCGCACGTATTCGAGGTACACGCTGCCGAAGTCGGTGAGCTGTACCACGCGGCCGCTGCGATCGAACAGTTGCGCGCCGAGCTCGTCCTCGAGCTGGCGCACCTTCTGCGACAGCGCCGACTGCGACACGCTCAGCGCTTCGGCGGCGCGCGTGAAATTGCGATGCTCGTCGATCGCCAGCAAATAACTGATGTTGCGAAGCAGCGGGCTGCGTTGTGTGAACTTCATCTTGCGCGGATTGATTCGCGAGTCGCGTGGGGCGGGCATCCCGCCATTATGCGCCGGCCGCGCGAGCATCGGATCGTCGACGGTGCTCATTGCCAGCCGCCTCCGAGCGCGAGGAAGGTCGCGATCTGGTCGTCGTTCACCTGCTGCCGTGCCTCGGCGACGGCCGTTTCGGCCGCGAGCCACGTGCGCCGCGCATCGAGCGCGACGAGGCCGCCGACCCGGCCGCCATGGCGCAGTTCGTCGGTACGCTCCATCACGTCGCGCGCGGCGTCGCGCGCTGCCTGCAGACGTTGCAGGCGTTCGAGCGCGGCGGCGTACGTGCTCAGCGACGTCTCCGTTTCGCGCAACGCCGTGAGCACCGTCGCATCGAAATGCGCGAGGCTCGCGCGGCTGTCGGCGCGGGCCGCGTCGATGCGGTCGCGGATCGCGCTGCGATGCAGATCCCAGGTCACCATCGGCCCGACCGCGAAGCGGTTCGTCAACGGCGTGAGGAACGCGGCCGCGCCGCCGGTCGAGCCGATGCTCGCGCCGAGCTTGATGTCCGGATACAGCGCCGCGGTTTCGACGCCGATGCGTGCGGTCGACGCGGCAAGCCGGCGCTCGGCCGCGCGCACGTCCGGACGGCGCGCGAGCAGCGCGCGGCCGTCGCCGGACGGAATCGGCGCGGCCAGTTCGAGCGGCTTGCGGCACGACAGCAGCGCGCGATCGTAGTTCTCCGGCGGCTCGCCCATCAGCGTCGCGAGCCGGAACGCCGCATTCAGCCGGCGCGCCTGCAGCGGCGCGAGCGCCGCGCGGCTGTCGTCGATCGCACCGCTGTCGCGCTGCGCTTCGAAGCTCGGCGCGCGGCCGTTAGCGATCAACTGGCGCGTCAACGCGAGGCGCTGCTGCTGCAGCGCGATCGCCCGCTGCAGCACGTCGATCCGGTTTCCGGCATTGCACAGGTCCGAATACGCGCGCGCGACTTCGGCGGCGACGTTCACGCGCACCAGATCGCGCGCGGTGGCGACGGCCTCGTGGTCGGCGGACGCCGCCTCGATTCCGCGCCGGATGCCGCCGAACAGATCGAGGTCGTAGCTCATCGTGAAGCCGATGTTGTAGATCTCGTGCCGCGGCGGCTCAACGTGCGACAGCACCGCTGCGGCGGATTGCTGCGTGTAGTTCGTCGACGCGTCGAAGCCCGCGCTCGGCTCGCGCGCCGTGCGCGCCGCCGCGAGCAGCGCGCTGCTGCGCTCGAGGTTCGCCTGCGCGGCGCGCAGATCGACGTTGCTCGCGAGCGCCCGCTCGATCAGCGCGTCGAGCGCCGGATCGTCGTACAGCCGCCACCAGCGAGCGGGCAACGGCGCATTCGACGCGGCCGTTGCACCCGCAACGAACGCGCCGCTGGCGGCCGGCGCGTTCGCGAGCGCGGCAGGCGGCACGCGATAGTCCGGGCCGACCTCCGCGCAGGCGGCGAGCGCGAGGCCGAGCGCGGCGATCCACGCTTTGCGCACGCTCACCATGGCAGGCTCCGGCGCACCGTGACGTCGCCGGCGCGTGCGTGAATCTCGACCGACGCGGTCTGCCCCGGCACGAGCCGCACGCCGGGCGGCACCGAATCGATCGCGATGCGCACCGGGATGCGCTGCGCGAGCCGCACCCACGTGAACGCCGGGTTCACGTTCGCGAGCTGCGCGTCGCCTCCCGCGCGCTCGCGGTCCTCGACGCCGCCCGCGACGCTCTGCACGTGGCCGCGAATCTCGCTCGCGACGCCCATCAGATAGATGCTGGCCGGATCGCCGACGTGAATCGCGGGCAGCTTGGTTTCCTCGAAGTAGCCTTCCACGCGCAGCGACGTGTCGTTGACCAACGCCATCGCGCCCTTGCCGGCGCTCAGGTACACGCCGGGCAGCAGCCCGACGTTGGTCACGGTGCCGTCGACCGGTGCGCGCACGAGCGTCCGTTCGAGGTTCAGCGCCGCGAGGTCGCGCGCGGAATGCGCCTGCGCGAGCGCCGCGCGCAGCTTCTCGACGCGCGTCGCGCCCTGTTGCGCCGACTCCTCGGCCACCACGTCGGGCATCGCGCGATTGCGGCGGTCTTCGCGGATCGCCTCGTCGAGTTCGGCCTGCTCGCTCGCGAGGTTCGCATCGGCCTGTTCGAGCGCGATCCGGTAGCGGGACGGATCGATCACCAGCAGCACCTGGCCCTTCGTCACTTTCTGGTTGTCGTGCACGCGCACGTCGGTGACGAGGCCGCTCACGTCGGGCGCGATCGGCACCACGTCGGCGCGCACCTTGCCGTCGCGCGTGAGCGGCTCGATCTGGTAACGCACCCATAGTCCGTAGATCGCGGCGACGATGCCGGCGAGGATGGCGGCCGTCAGCACGGTACGCAGCAGCGGAATGATTCGCTTCATGTTCAGGAGAGGAGTCGATGCGGGAGACAGGCGTCGGCAATGCGGGCGATACCCCACCACAGCGCGAAGAAGGCGGCCAGTTCGAGCAGTGCGGGCTGCCACAGCAGCAGGTGCAGGCGCAGCCGCACCAGCATCCCGCGCAGCATGAACGTGACGCCGAGCGCGACGACGGCCCAGGCGAGCGCGGATGGCATGTAGATGCCGAAAATGTGGATCTCTTCGATCATCGCGTCGTTCCTTCGACGAGTTGAACATGCGGAAACAGGTTGCAGCGCATGCCGACCAGCGCGAGCAGCGTGGCGTCGTCGCGGCCGGCGGGGTCGCGCGCGACGGCCGCGATCGCGCGATTCAGCGCGCGCATCAGCGTTGCGTCGGCTGCAATCGGATGGCGGGCGTCGGCGCGCGCGCGATACAGGTTCGACACCTGCGCGAGCGCGGCCTCGATTGCCGGGCGCGTATTCGCGTCGCCTCGATCGAGCCCCTCGCGCGCCTGGATGATGTTGCGGCCGATGCGCAGGTCGCTCAGCCCGTCGACCGCGTGCAACGCGTCGTCCGGATCGGCGAACGCCATACGTGTTGCGACCTGACCGAGCCGGTCGATCGCGCGCGCCGTCCACGTGGCCGCATCGAGCGGCCGGCGCGGGTCGGCCATCTGCGCGAGATCGGCCCAGTTCTGGCGCACGATCCGGTATGCGGTCCAGCGCGTGCTGGCCGAGCGGAACAGTTTGCTCACGACCAGCGTCGTGGCGATGCCGCCGATCTGCGCGAGCCCCGTGTTGAGGAACAGCGCGAAGTCGGCCTGGAAACGATCGAGAAAGCCCATGGCGACGATGAAGCAGGAGAACATCGGAAGCGCGCGCGCGGTGCGTGCGGGATCGGCCTGGATGTAGCCCATCCAGACGAGCGCCGGCGCGAGCGTCAGGATCAGCATCCCGGCGCCGTCGACCCGCGGCAGGATCACGAACAGGTACAGCGCGGCGAGCGGAAACGTGACGAGCGTCGACACGAGGTAGCGGCCGATCATCGGCGCCGGATCGTCCTGCGCCGCGAACGAGCAGGTGACGAGCGCGGCGAAGGCGGCGGTCGCGGACCCGTTCGGCCAGGCGAGGAGAATCCACACCGCGCAGTAGATGACGATCGCGGTGGCCGTCGCCGCGCCAGCGAGCAGCGCGAGCCCGTGATCGCGCGCGAGCGCGAAGCGGCGCGTTGCGTCCGCGGGCGTCAGGTGGCGCGCGAGCTCGGCGTCGCTTGCGGCGAAGCTGCGCACCAGCGTGCGGGCCGCGTGCAGCGTGTCGATGAAATCGGCGGTGCGGTCGAACAGGTTTGCGGCGAGCAGCGACGTCCACGTCGAATCGTGCAGCCGCTCGGCGGCAAGGGCGCGGCAGCGCGCGGCGAGGCCGGCGTCGAGCGCGTCGCCGACCTCCTGTGACGCGTGCAGGTCGGCGATCACCGCGTCGACGAGCGTGGCGGTGTCCGCATCGACCGCGTTCAGCGCGCGCAGTTGGTCGAGCCGGTTCGCCGCGGCCGACGCGATCGACAGCAGCGCGGCAAGGCGGTGCTGCAATGCGGTGACGGTGTCGCGCGTCGCGAGCGCGAAGCGCTGATCGAACGGCAGCGCCGTCGCGATGATGCCGAGCTCCGTCACATCGGCGGCGAGCTTGCGGCGATGCGCGTGTTCGAGGCGCGCGTGGCGGGTGCCGAACGCCTCGGCGGTCCAGCGGCATGCATCGCCGAGAAACGACAGCGCGCGTTCGTGAATCACCGGCCGGTTGTTCGCGGGCTTCACGACGCGGTGCGCGATCGTCACGCACAGGATCGCGACCGACATTTCCTCGACGCGCGACACGGCGGTGATGAAGATGTTGGTCGGATCGTCGAGATACGGAAAGCAGATCACGGCCGAGCTGAACGCCGCCATTTGGAACAGGAACGCGCGCGGAGTGCGATCGAGCACCGCGAGATAGATGCAGAAGCCGATCCACAGCGCGAGGCACAGCACCAGCAGCGCCGGCGAGTTCTGCAGATTGGGTGCGATCGCAACGGTGACGATCGCGCCGGTCGCGATGCCGGCCACGCGATAGATGGTCTTCGGTCGGAACGTGCCGGCCATCGGCTGTGCGGTCACGTATACCGTGAGCAGCGCCCACCACGGGCGCGGAAAGCTGACGGCGAACGAGATCAGCAGCACGAGCGCGGCCGCGACGAAGGTGGTGACCGAGAACAGCAGCTTTCTCGGATCGATGGAGAAGGGGTCGCGCGGCCGTAGCGGCGCGACGGTGGCTTGCGACACGTCGGTTTCCTCGGGCGAGACGGGGGAGTAGTGTTTGCTGCGGGCGCGTTACGGCGCCGGAGGCGGCGTGCTGCACGTCATGTCGTGCGGCACCGGTGGGCTGCATGCGTCGCGGCGGACGGAAACGGAGCGTGCGCGAACGCGGCGGCGCACGCAGGGATGGTTCGTTGGAGGCATTTCAAGCACGGCGAGCGCGCCTTTTCCTTGTTATTCAAGCGTGTGGCGATACGCGGTCGTTCAGCGCGGCGCCACGAAAACGCGTTGCGAAGGATCAGGGTTTCATTCGATTGCGATGGACGAAATTGTGCGCTGCGGCGTGCGCGCCGTCCAAGTCGGATTTCCGACCGGGTCGATCGGTTTTACTTATCGCTCGATGCACGCGGCCGTCGGAATGCCGATCGGCGTACGGCAGGTGCAGGCGAGGCGGTTGCACGCGCAACCGTATGAAGGAACGGCCGCTCGCGCAGCCGCGCGACGTCAGAACAATTGCCCCTGGCCGGAGATCACGCGTTCGAAATCGTCGCGCAGGAACGGCAGGATCGCATCGGCAACCGGCTGCAGCTGGCGGCTCACGTAGAACGCGTAGTCGATCGGTGAGCGCATCGTCTCGAGCGGCTCCGGGCCGGCGGTCGTCATCACGTAGCTGATCCACCCGCCGCGCTGGTACTGCAGCGGACGCCCGCGCGCCTGGTTGAATTCATCGGCGATCCGCGCGGCGCGCACGTGCGGCGGCACGTTGCGCTGATATTCGCTCAACGGCCGGCGCAGCCGCTTTCGATAGATCAGCTGCGCATCGTATTCGCCGGCGAGCGTGCGCCTGACGTAGTCGCGGATGAAATCCTGGTACGGCTCGCGCTTGAACACGCGCCGGTACAGTTCGCGCTGGAACGTCTGCGCGAGCGGCGTCCAGTCGGTGCGCACCGTTTCGAGCCCCTTGAAGACGAGATCGTCGCCGCCGTCCGCCGCGCGCGCGAGGCCCGCGTAGCGCTTCTTGCTGCCTTCCTCAGCACCGCGCACGGTCGGCATCAGGAAGCGGTGGTAGTGCCGCTCGTATTGCAGCTCGAGCGCGCTGTCGAGCCCGTAGCGTTCGCGCAGATGCGTGCGCCACCAAATGTTCACTTGCGCGACGAGCGCGCGGCCGGTGGCGGCCGCCGCGTCGTCGTCGTGTGCGCGGCCGAGCCACACGAACGTCGAATCGGTGTCGCCGTAGATCACCTCGTAGCCCTGTGCCTCGATCAGCTCGCGCGTGCGATGCATGATCTCGTGGCCGCGCATCGTGATCGACGACGCGAGCCGCGGATCGAAGAAGCGGCAGCCGGTCGAGCCGAGCACGCCGTAGAACGAATTCATGATGATCTTCAGCGCCTGCGACAGCGGCGCGTTGCGCCGGCGTTTCGCTTCGTCGCGGCCTTCCGACACGCGTCGCACGATGTCGGGCAGGCAATGCGCGGTGCGCGAGAAGCGCGCGCCGAGAAAGCCGGGCACCGATGCCGCATCGTCCGGATGCGCGAGCCCTTCGATCAGGCCGGCCGGATCGATCAGGAACGTGCGGATGATCGACGGATAGAGGCTCTTGTAGTCGAACACGAGCACCGAGTCGTACAGGCCGGGTCGCGAATCCATCACGAAGCCGCCGGGACTGTTCTGGCCGGTCACGTCGCCGAGGTTCGGCGCGACGTAGCCGAGCCGGTGCATGCGCGGCAGGTACAGATGCGTGAACGCCGCGACCGAGCCGCCCGTGCGGTCGGCCGCGAGGCCCGTGACGGTCGCGCGCTCGAGCGCGAACGACAGCAGGTCGGCCTTCGCGAAGATTCGCGTGACGAGCTCGCAGTCCTTCAGGTTGTAGTGCGCGAGCGCCGGCTTGTCGTGGTCGAAGCGGCGCTGGATCTCGTCCATCCGCTGATATGGGTTGTCGATCGACTTGCCTTCGCCGAGCAGCGCCTGCGACACGTATTCAAGGCTGAACGACGGAAACGTCCACGTCGCCGATTTCAGCATGTCGATGCCGTCGAGGATCAGGCGCCCGGCCGCGCCCGCGAAGAAGTGATCGGGCTGCTGGCCGTGCGCGCGCCATTCCAGCAGGCTGCCGCCGCGCCCGAGTTTCAGCGCGACGCCGTACTGCTGCGCGTGCGCGTGCAGGATGCGCAGGTCGAATTGCACGAGGTTCCAGCCGATCACCGCATCGGGATCGTGCTCGGCGAACCAGTCGTTGAGCCGCGCGAGAAGCTCGGCGCGGCTGTCGCAGTAGTCGAGGCGAAAGTCGATGGCCCGCGCGTCGCCGTTCGGCGGCCCGAGCATGTAGACCTGTCGCTGTCCGCAGCCTTCGAGCGCGATCGAATACAGCTCGCCGTTCACGCTCGTCTCGATGTCGAGCGACACGCAGCGCAGCGTCGGCCGGTAATCGGCCGCCGGTTTCAGTTCGCCGTCGGTCAGCGTGCCGTCGGCGGCGACGGCGCCGCGAAACAGCACGGGCGCGGTGATGAAGCGCTCCATCGTGTAGCGGTCGGGCGGCTGCACGTCGGCTTCGTACACGTCGACGCTGGCCGACGCGAGGCGCTTCTGCAGTGCGCTCAGATGGCGGTAGCGACGGCAGTAGAGGCCGGCCACCGGGCGCTGACGAAAGTCGCGCAGCGCGAGCGGACGCCATTCGGCATCGCGCTCGCCGGCCAGCGCGCGCTCGGCGAGCGCCTGCTGCTGCGCCGGCACGAACGCGACGGCTTCCTGCGGGCGCAACCGCACCCGGCGCGGACCGTGTTCGGTTGCCAGCCAGAACTCGATCTCGATGCCGGACGCGGTGTCCCGCCAGTGGCGGGTGAGGATGAAACCCTGCTCGAACTCCGTCAAAACGCTCGCTCGTCGTGGATGCCCAGGCGGCGAATTTTAGCGCTTGCGCGTGCCGGCCGCCGCGCGTGCGTCGATGGCGTCAGGCGGCGCGGGCGGGCCGCGCGTTGCGCGTGCCGCATCGAGCAGCGTGCTCAACCTTCGCCGTGGCGCTGCGCAGCGGCGTCGACGCGCGCGAGCAACGCATCGAGCGCCTCGATCGGAATCGGCTTCGCGAAATGGTCGTCGAAGCCGGCGTCGGCGGTTTCCTTGCGATCGGACGAACGCACGTGCCCCGACAGCGCGACACGGAATGCATCGGGCGCGATGCGCGTCGCGTTCAGTTCACGCAGCAGCTCGAAGCCGTTGACGTCGGGCATGCTCAGGTCGATCAGCATCAGCTGCGGTGCGAAGTCGCGCGCGAGCGGCACCGCATCGCGCGCGTGGTAGGCGACGCGCGCCGTGTGGCCCTTGATCTCCAGCAGGACGGCGAGGGTGTCGGCCGCTTCGCGATTGTCGTCGACGACCAGGATGCGCAGCGGGCGCGTCGTGAGCGGTGCCGGTGCGACGCGCGCCGGCTCGACGCGTTCGGCCGGCTGCGCGAGCGGCAGCCGCACGGTAAACGACGAACCCTTGCCGATGCCGGCGCTGTCGGCGGTGATGCTGCCGCCGTGCAGGCCGACGAATTTGCGGCAGATCGCGAGGCCGAGACCGAGCCCGCCGGCCGCAAGGCGGCCCGCGCTGCTGTCCTGTTCGAACAGTTCGAAGATCGACTCCTGCGCGCCGGGGACGATGCCGATCCCGCGATCGACGACGTCGATCGCGACCACGCTCGCCTCGGTGCGCACGTGGACTTCGATGTGCTCGCCGTTCGGCGAATACTTCGATGCGTTGTCGAGCAGGTTGTACAGCACCTGCACGAGCCGCACGTCGTCGCCGCGCACGATCACCGGCGCGGGTGGCAGGCGCACGACGATGCGCTGTCCGCGTGCATCGACCTTTGGCTGGATGCTCTGCACGCTGCGATAGACGATGTCGCGCACGTTCAGTGGCGCTTGCTGCAGATCCACCTTGTCGGTCTTGATGCGGCCGATGTCGAGCAGATCGTCGACGAGCCGCACGAGCTGGCCGATCTGCCGCTCGGCGATGTCCTTGCATTGCGTGAGCGCGGGGCCGAGCCCGGCCGCCGGCAGGCTGTGAAGGATGCCGATCGTGTGCTGCAGCGGTGCGAGCTGGTTGCGCAACTCGTGCGCGAGTGTCGCGATGAACACGTCGAGCCGCCGCGTGGCCGTTTCCAGTTCCTCGACGCGCTTGCGCTCGGTCATGTCGCGCGTGATCTTGATGAAGCCGCGTAGTGTGTTCGACTCGTCGCGCACGGCCGTGATCGTCACGCTGGCCCAGAAGCGCGAACCGTCCTTGCGGACGCGCCAGCTTTCGTCCTGGAAGTGCCCGGACGCGACCGCGGTTTCGAGCGCCTGAGCCGGGCGGCCGGCGGCGATCGCGTCGGGCGGATAGAAGCGCGAGAAATGGCGGCCGACGATCTCGTCCTCGCGGTAGCCCTTGATGCGCTCCGCGCCCGCGTTCCACGTCGCGACGTTGCCGTGCGTGTCGAGCATGAACACCGCATAGTCGGTGATCGACGAGACGACCGTCTGGAACCGGAACTCCGCGTAGCGGTGGAGCTGCGGCTGATCGTGCGCGACCGGCTCGCGGTTCGAAGGGATGGGCGGCGGATGGTCTGGCGTCATCGGGATACTCGTTCTGTGTGGCGATCGCGCCGCGTGCTCGGTCGCGGTGCGGTGGGCCGTCGCTGGCTGGGCCGCGATGGGGATTGGTGCTCGCTTCGGCGTTGGCGTTGATGCTCGCGTGGGCGTTTGCACCAGCACCAGCGCCAGCACCGCGGCCCGTCGGCGCCGCCTCGCGACGGCGCCCGCACGCGGGCGCGCGACGCGGCGCGCTCAGGCCGGCATCGCCGCGAAATCGCGCTTCAAATTCTCCGGGTCTTGCGGCCGGTGATACAGAAAGCCCTGCGCATATTGCACGCCGACGGCGCGTAGCGCGCGATGCTGCTCCTCCGTCTCCACGCCCTCGGCGATGACGGTCACGTCGTAATGGCGCGCCAGCGCCGCGATGCCCTCGATCAGCCTGGCGTTGCCGGTCGTCAGCTGCGAGATGAACTGGCGATCGATCTTCACGTAGTCGAACGGAAAGCGCGACAGCAGGTCGAGATTGCTGTGATGCGTGCCGAAATCGTCGATCGCGAACTTCGCGCCCGTCGCGCGCAGCGCGGCGAACATCTCCGTCGTGCGTGCATTCTTCTCGAGCAGGACGCGCTCGGTGACTTCGAGCACCAGCGTGCATCCCGGCGGCAGCCGGCGAATCGCCTCGGCGACGAGGGCGACGAAGCGCGGCCGTTCGAGGTCCTGCGGCGCGATGTTGATCGCGATGCGCAGCGGCGTCGACGGCGCCAGGTCGGCCAGTTCCGACACGGCCGTGCGCAGCACGAATTCGGTGATCTTCGGCAGGATCGAGCTCGACTCGACCTCGGGGACGAATGCCGCCGGACCGATGGCCCCCCATTTGGGATGCTGCCAGCGCAGCAGCGCCTCGACGCCGACCGTTCGGCGCGTCTCGACGTCGACGATCGGCTGGTAGACGACGTGAAGCTCGCCGCGCTTGAGCGCGTGGCGGACCGCCTTCAGCAGCAGCCGGCGCGGCGCCATCGCCAGCAGGTACGCGGCCGCGACGAGACCGTTCACGAGCAGCGCGATCGTCAGGCAGACGAGCCGATAGCGCCGATACACCTGCGAGACGTACGGTTGCGACGCCGCGACCGACACCGTGAACGGCCACGCGCTCGACGTGATCGCGCTGCCCGCCGGCGCGGCCGCCGGGTGCGGCGGCATGAAGCGGCCGCGCTGATCGAGGCCGCCCCAGCCCGCGACCGACAGCGTGGCCGTCGCCGCGCCGAAGCGCGCGCCGTACGCGAGCATGTCGGCCACATAGTCGCCTTCGATCAGGTACAGCACGCCCGAGCCCGGCGTTGCCGCCCGCACGACCGCGAGCACCGGCACGCCGCGCTGAAACGGCGTCTGCTCCAGCAGCGCGAGCGTCGTGCCGGCCGACGCCGGCGTGCGCGTGTAAACGTCGAGCGGAACATCGACCGGGCCGAGCGCGGACGAGCAGGTGACGCGGCCGCCGTTGACCAGTCCGACCGCACGGAGGTAGCGCAGCCGCGTGGCCGCTTCGGCGAGCGTTCTGGACACGCTGGCGCAGGGCCGGCCGATCAGCGCGTCGAGTTCGCCGGGATGCCGTGAGCGCACGCCGTCGAGGATATGGTCGATCGAGATCGCGATATCGGTCGCGACCGTGCGCTCGTGGCGCGTGACCGAGTCGCGCGCCATGCGGTCGGCCATGACGAGCGCGAGGACGAGCACGACGATGCAGGCGAGGAGGGCAATCGGCAACACGATGTGCTGCGCGGCGTCGGCGCGATGGAATACCGGCTTCGCGCCCGGCGTGGACGCGGACGTTCGTCGGGTCGCGCTCGTTGTTGTCCGTATGGGCATGCTCGTCGAACCGGTCGATGAATGGGCGCGAAGCATTCGCCGTGCCTGGCCGGAGCGCGGCGGTCCGCGCCGGTAGCGGGACGTCAGTCGATTCTACGCTCGCGACACACGCGAAGCGATAACGATGCGGGGACACGGGTTCGACGCGGCTCTCCATAACATACATCGATTACGCATATATATTGATGGCGCGTAAAAAAACCCGGCCGCATCGAATGCGGCCGGGCGGAACCCACCTTCTCTTGGCACGAGGACGGTGTGCGGCAAGTATACGATGGATCCCTCAATTGTTGATCGTAGTTTGTTAATTGAATGCTGTGTCGTAGATTAACGTGTGATCGTAAATATTCGTGGGACGGCGTATACGTTGCCATCAGCCGCCTATCTCGTATGAACGTCGGTTATCTGGGTGATACCGCGGCCAATCCGGGAACGCCGCGTTATGGCGCGCTGTAGGCCGAAGCGTCCGGCGCGCCGGGATTCAGAAATCGTCGCGCATCCGGTGCAACAGGGCGCGAGGCGATTGACGCGTGTCCACGGCGGTGAGCACGTCGGTGACGAACCACGGCAGGTTCAGCTGCGTGTCGGAATCGCCGACGCATACGCGGATCGGCGGCCGATTCGAAGGCTGACGCACGCTGGAGGACGGCACGCAGTTCTTCTGCTGCGGCGGAACCTGCGCGGTGGGGATGTTGGCGCTCGCGTCGGCGTATGCGGGCGAACTGGCGGCAACGAGCACGAGCAGGATGGCGAGCGGGGCGGTGTGGTTCATGTCACTTTCTCCGACGATGCTCGTTCGACCTCGCGGTGTCGGCGGAGTTTCGGCGCGGCCGCTGGCTGTTCGCATGCGGTTCCGCGTTGGACCGTAGCCGCGCGTGCGGCGTTGCCATGAAAGCGTTCTTCAGGCCCATGACGGATGCGAATGGGAGCGCAGCGTTGCGGCGCGTATCGGGCCGCCGCGTGCGATTGCATCGACCACGTTGAAGAAATCGTCATGCAGCCGCTTTGTCATCCGGTACGTGACAGGCTCCGCGTCGCGGACGTTCAGCCTTTCCGATGACGCCGCCCGTTCACCGCGTCGACCGCCGCAGCGATCTTCGTCTTGGTGTCACAACCTTCTGTGTATCGGTGAACCGGCGCCGTTGCGCGACGAGCGAGACGATGCACGCACCGTCCCGCCTCGGGAAGAAATCGATCAAGCCGGCGAATGTCGCAGCCGACTTTGACGGCAAAAATGCCAGCGCGTCGTCAGGCGATGATCGGCATGGCGCGCCATCGCGCCCGACCAGCCGAGTGTATCCGTATGAACGCGCGCGGTTCAGTGCACGCTTGCCGATGCGAGCGCGTGCATCGTATCGGTGACGCGCATGCATCGCGACAGGCCGAAGATCTCGGCTTCGCGGCGCTCCGGCTCGCTGCTGGCGACGCCCACCGCGCATTCGGGCGGTACGCCGAGCGCTTGCAGCGCGACGTCGAACGGATGGCGGTTCGCTGCGGCATCCTGCTGATCGGCGTCGGTCACGACGACCGCGAAGCGGTCGAGGGTCGCGCGGCCGAACTGCCCCTCGAACATGTCGCTGAGGCGGGCGGCCGGCAGCGTCGTGACGAGGCCGAGCCGATAGCCTTGCTCGGATGCGCTGTCGAGCCACTGGATGATGGCGTCGCGCTGGTTGCGTGCTTCGTGCGAATCGGGTGTCGCTTCGATCTGCGCGAATGCAGCATCGAGACGGGTGACGATGGCTTCAATGACCACGGTGATTCCTCTCCTGACACGTGACGATCCGTTCGCGGACGGGAATGCTCGACACCTTAGCGTCGATCCGGAATATGCGACCAATTAATATTTATATCCGACCCATACGATTCGACTAATGAATGGCATCGCGGGCCATGACTGGTGCGGAAGTGCGCGATGCAGCACGACACGCAGGTTCGGCATCGGCGCGACGGCCTTCGCCCGATGCACCAAACATGCGCAGCCGATCGCTGCACCACGGCCGTGCGCCGCAGCGGGCCGCGTATCGCGTGGTGCGCGCGATACGCGGTGTTGCGGCACCGTGCAAGCCGCGCTCAGTGCAGCTTGATCGACGGCTGGTTGCGGCGTTGCAGCCAGTGCCCGAGCGACTGGAACAGCGCGCGCTTCAGTCCGTACACGCTGAACAGATGCTTGCGGTACAGGAACTTGTACAGCCCGATCGCGGCGAGCCCGTCGACGATCACCGAGCGCGGCCGCGCGCCGAAGTCGGCCTGATAGACGGCGCCGGTGTGGCCGAGCGACACCACGGTGCCCGCATCGCGGAACGCGAAGCGCGCCACCCGCTTGCCGGCGAGGCGCCGCGCGAACGCGTCGCCGAGGTACACGGCCTGCTGGTGCGCGACCTGCGCGCGCGGCGGCAGCACGCTCAGCGCATCGGCCGACGGGCACGCGGCGCAATCGCCGAACGCATACACGTGCGCATCGTCGGGCGTTTGCAGCGTGTCGGTCACGATCACCTGGTTCGACCGGTTGAGCGCGATACCGCCGAGCTCCCGCAGGATCGCGGGGCCGGCCACGCCGGCCGCCCAGATCGTGATGTCGCTCGCCAGCCGCTCGCCGGTCGCGGTCGTGACCGCGTCGGCATCGACTTGCGCGACGCGCGTATCCGTCAGCACGTCGACGCTCAGCGTGCGCAACTGCGCATGCATGCGCGCCGACAGCCGCTCGTCGAGCGCCGGCAGGATGCGCGCCCCGCCTTCGATCAGCCGGATGTGCACGTCGCGCGTGGACACCAGCGCCTTGAAGCGATACGTCGTCAGTTGCTGGACCGCGTGACGCAGCGCCGCGGCCAGTTCGACGCCCGTCGCGCCCGCGCCGATCACGCTGATGCAGACCGGTGCCGCGCGCCGCGCCGGATGCTGCTCGGCCGCGTGGTTGGCCCGCGTGCATGCGGCGAGGAACTTGCGCCGAAAATCTTCCGCCTGGTCGAGGTTTTCGAGCGGCAGCGCGTGGCGGGCCGCGCCCGGAACGTTGAAAAAGTTCGTCACGCTACCGACGGCGAGCACGAGGTCGTCGTAGCCGAGTTCGCGCTGCGGCAGGATCTCGGTGCCGTCGGCGTCGTGCACGGCGGCGATCGTCACCGTGCGCGTCGCGCGGTCGAGCGCCTGCAGCGCGCCCTGCACGAACCGGAAGCCGTGGCGCTTGGCCTGCGCGACGTATTCGATCGTGTGCGTGGCCGGATCGCGATGGCCGGATGCGGCTTCGTGCAGCAGCGGCTTCCAGAAGTGCGTCGGGTAGCGGTCGACGAGCACGACTTCGGCCTGCCCGCGGCGCCCGACCGTGTCGCCGAGGCGCGTCGCGAGCTGCAGGCCGCCGGCCCCGCCGCCGACGATCACGATGCGCGGCGTGGGTGGTGCGCGGTCCGTTGCAACGGTGTGCGTGTTGTGGTTCATGTTGGGCTCCCGCTTGATGATGATTCGAATGACATTCCTCAGGAACCGACGATATAGTTTCGAACCTGCGCAAACAATTTAATGTTTATAAGCGACTCATATGTATTCACTTATAGGAAAGACCGCAACGTTCCGGCAGTTGAAGGCGCTCGACATGATTGCGCGGCTCGGTAGCGTGTCCCGCGCGGCCGAGGAGCTGAACCTGACGCAGCCCGCCGTCTCGCTGCAGGTTCGGCTGCTCGAGGAGGCGGTGGGCGCCGCTTTGCTGCAGCGGGTGGGGCGCGGCGTGCAGCTGACCGCGGCCGGCGAAATCGTCGCGCGCTACGCGCGCGAGATCCTGCATCTGTGGAGCGAGGCCGGCGACGAGGTGGCCGCGCTGACGGGCGATCTCGGCGGCACGCTGCGCATCGGCGCGATCACGACCGCCGAGTATCTGATTCCGCCGTTGCTCGTCAAATTCACCGCGACGCGTCCGCACGTGAAGACCTATTTCAAGGTCGGCAACCGCGACGACATCATCCGCATGCTCGCCACGCATGAAATCGATCTCGCGGTGATGGGCAGCGCGCCGAAGGAGCTGCGCACGCACGCGGTCGAATTCGCGAAGCATCCGATGGTGTTCGTCGCCGCGCCGACGCATCCGCTGATGCAGCGCAAGCGCGTCACGCTGAAGGATCTCGAATCCGCCCACCTGCTCGTGCGTGAACGCGGCGCGGGCACGCGCTCGACCGTCGAGACGCTGTTCAAGACGGCCGGCTACCGGTTCCACGTGGGCTCGGAACTGTCGAGCAACGAGGCGATCAAGCAGATGGCCGAAGCCGGGCTCGGCATTGCGTTCCTGTCGCTGCACGCATGCGCGCTCGAGTTGCGCACGGGGCTGCTCGGGCAATTGCCGTTTCCCGGCAACCCGATCGAGCGTGAGTGGTACGTGGTTACGCTCGCCGATCGCCGCATCTCGCAGGTGACCGGGCTGTTCCGCGATTTCCTGATCAAGCAGGGCGCGCCGGTGATCGACGGCGCGACGGTCGCGCCGCACGATCGGCGGCGGAAGCAGGCGATGTGAGTGGGTGATGCAAGCGGCCCGATACGGGCCGTGCCGTGCGGCGCCGCCGTCAGACGATGCCGAAGTCGTCGTTGCTGTCGGGAATCGACGCGAGCAGTCGCTCGAGCCGGTGCCAGCCGATCACGCGCAGGCAGCGTTCGGCAAGGGTCGGGCTGTGGTCGCGCGACGCGCCAAGCGCACGCAGGCGCACTGCGCGGGACGATGAAGTGGCGGCAAACGCCGCATGCAGCGGGCATGAACGGGGCATCTCGGTCTCCGTAGGTGTCGGATTCGCGCATCGTAGGCGGCGCGGCTGCGATTGGCGCGCATGCAAGGATTGGCCCGAGCAGAAACGGATGATCTTTTCCGACGCGACGTCGAAGTGACCGCGCAGGCCCGGCAAGCGCGCCGAAAAGGCGTCACAATGCGCGATCTGTATCCGCTTCGGTGGAGGGAAATCATGAGCGATCCGATTCTCGCCGCGCCGCCCGACGAAGGCGTGCCCGTCACGCTGCGCTCCAGCCGGGGGCTCGGATGGCGCGGCTTCGGCGCATCGCTGCTGGAAATGCGCGCGGGCACGTACCGGATTCCGGCTGCCGAGCATCACCGCATCGGCGTGCACGTCGGCTCGCCCGTGCGCGCGGATTGCGTATGCGACGGCGAGCGCGTGTCGCGCATCCAGGCGCATGGCGACGTCGACGTGATCCCCGCAGGGCTGCCGGGCCGGTGGACCGACAGCGCCGATTGCCGGGTCCTGTACATCGCGCTGAGCGACACGTTCGTGCGGAGCACGTTCGAGCAACTCGAACTGAAGCCCGCGCACGCCCAGATCCGCCGGCGGCTGCAGGTGCGCGATCCGCGGCTGCAGCACATCGCGTGGGCGCTGGCCGCCGAACTCGACGCGGCGGACGCGTCGGACCCGCTCTATGCGGAGAGCCTGTGCACGGCGCTCGTCGCGCGGCTGGCCGACAGCCGTCCGGCGCTACGCGAGCGCACGCCCATGCTGACGCCGAAGGCGGCGTCGCGCGTGATCGATTACGTCGAGGCGAACCTCGAACGCCGCATGACGCTCGCCGAACTCGCGGCGCTCGTGTCGATCAGCGTGCCGCATTTCAAGGTGCTGTTTCGCGCGACGCTCGGGATGCCGGTGCATCAGTACGTCGTGCGGCGGCGCGTCGAGCGGGCCAAGACGCTGCTGCTCGAAGGACGGCTCAGCATCAGCCAGATCGCGCTCGAGGCCGGCTTTGCGCACCAGAGCCACATGGCGAACTGGATGAATCGCGTGCTCGGCGCGACGCCGACCGAAATTGCGCGCGCGGGGGGAAGGGCGGGCTGACGCGGGCTTAGGAGGTTGATGGCGGTAAGGGCAGCGTGAATGGCAACGCCAACCTGACAGCGCGCCTCCGATAACATCCACCGAGCCGCAGCTCACGCCGTCCACCCGCGCGCCCCGACCATCGCGTCATCCATTCCTGCTCGCTTCATCCATCCGTGCGCGCCATCCGAGTCGCGCACCGCGACAATCACCGCAACGTCATCCCCCAAGGAGCGAATCGTGTTCGTGATTTTCGGCGCAACAGGCAATATCGGTTTGTCGGCCGTCACGGCCCTGCGCAGCGCAGGCCATCCGGTTCGCGCCGTCCTGCGCGACGCAAGCCGGCGCGAGCGCTTCGTGCAACTCGGCTGCGAGGTGGCGATCGCCGATCTGACAGACGCACGGGCCGTCGCCGCGGCGCTCGACGGCGCGCAGGCCGTGCAGATGCTGTGTCCGGCGCCCGCCGCCGAGCGCGACCCGGCCGCGTCGATGGAGCGGATCATCGACGTCGTGACCGGCGCGCTCGTCGCCGCTGCGCCGCCGGCGCTGCTCGCGTTGTCGGATTACGGCGCGGAGCGCGACGGCAACACGGGCATCACGCGGCTCTTTCATCGGCTCGAAGCGGCGTTCAAGACGATCCCGACGCAACTCACGCTGCTGCGCTCGGCCGAACACCTGCAGAACTGGGCGCGCGTGCTGCCGGTCGCGCTGGCCACCGGCGTGCTGCCGAGCTTTCATCATCCGCTCGACAAGGTGTTTCCGACGGTCTGGGCGCAAGACGTGGGCATCGCGGCCGCGCGGCTGCTGACCGAGCCGGCCGCGGCGCGTACGGCGTTGCGCATCGTCAGCATCGAGGGGCCGCGGCGCGCGAGCGTGCGCGACATCGCCAATGCGCTCGCCGAACGCGCCGGCCGCGCGATCGTCGCGCAGGAACTGCCGCGCGACGCATGGACCGCGACGCTGTTGCGCGCCGGCCTCAGCGAGCGCCATGCACAGCTGATCGTCGATCTCTACGACGCGCACAACGCAGGGCAGATCGACGTCGAGGCCGGCGTGTCGGAGCGCGTCTACGGCGCAACGTCACCGGAGCAGGCGATCGCGGCGCTGCTGCGCGAGCACACGCGCTGAGCCGACGTCTGCGCCGATGCGCGCGCGTCGCGTCACGCGTGGCGGCGCACCCGGCTTGACGCCGCATACGCGGCCGACCCGATCACGATGCCCCAGAACGCGGACCCGAGCCCCAGCCACGTCATCCCCGATGCGGTCGCGAGGAACGTGATCACCGACGCGTCGCGGTGCGCGTCGTCCTCGAAGATCCCGTGCACGTTCGCGCCGATCGCACCGATCAGCGCGAGCCCCGCGAGGATCGCGACGAACGCCTTCGGCAGCGCGAAGAACAGCGTGACGATCGTCCCCGCGAAGATCCCGCCGATCAGATAGATCACCCCGTTCGCGATGCCCGCGACATAGCGGCGGTCCGGATCCTCGTGCGCATCCTTGCCGGTGCACAGCGCCGCGGTGATCGCCGCGACGACGATCGTGACCCCGCCGAAGCAGGCGACGACGAGCGACATCACGCCGGTAGCGGCGATGATCGGCCGGGCGCTGGTGTGGTAGCCCGAGACGCGCAGGATCGTCATCCCCGGCAGGAACTGGCCGGTGAGACTGACGACGACCAGCGGCAACGCGAGGCTGAGCGTGGTGCCGAGCGTCCATTCCGGCGCGATGAACACGGGCCGCGTGATGCTCGGCGATACGTTGCCGATGTGCGCGATCCCCAGCAGCGTCGCGAGCGCGGCGCCCGTCAGCAGCACCAGCACGATGCTGTAGCGCGGCAGCAGGCGCCTGAAAATCACGTACGCGCCGATCATCCCGAAGCCGAGCACCGGCTGCGCGGTCGCGGCCGAGAACGCATGCATGCCGAACGGCAGCAGGATGCCGGCCATCATCCCGCACGCGATGCCGCGCGGAATATGGCGGACCAGACGGTCGAAACCGCCGCTCACGCCGATCGCCAGCATGATCGCCGCGGCCGTCAGGTAGGCGCCGACGGCCTGGTTCAGCGACAGTTGCGGAAACAGGCCGACGAGCAGCGCGGTGCCGGGCGCCGACCACGCGGTGATCACCGGCACCTTCAGCTTCCAGCTAGCGAACAGGCCCGACACGCCCGCGCCGATCGAGATCGCCCAGACCCACGACGCGACCATCTCGTTCGATACGTGCGCGGCCTGCGATGCCTGGAACAGGATCGCGAGCGGACCCGCATAGGAAATCAGCACCGCCAGAAAGCCCGCGGTGATCGCGGACACCGACCAGTCGTTGCCGATCGAGCGGACCGCGCCGGGTGAGGAGTTGGGTTGCATCGTCGTTCGGAGAGGGCGGCGCGCGGCCGCGGGCGGAGGCGGAGCGAATGATCGTGGGCGGCTCCGGACGAGCCGTCATTCTGGCCATTGCCGACGCAATTGGCAATTCGGCGGTAGAGCGCCGCATTGCGCTGGCGTCGGCGTTTCGTAAGGAATGCGCAGGGGGCGTGGATGGCGCGCCGTTGCGCGCAACGGCCGCCGCAACGGGCGGCTTCGCGACGCGACCGACGCCCTACGCGCTCGCGCGCCTGACGTGCGTCAGGTACTGATCCGGAGATACCCGTCGACCACGGCGACCGTCGCGCCGCAGCCTGTGGACAGCGATGCGGTGCCGCGCTCGAACGGATGCACGGGCGCGTCGGTCGGCGTCCACGCATGGCGCGCGAGCAGTTCGCGATAGCCGCCGCGGATCACGAAGCCGCCGCATTTTTGCGCATACGCGTCGCGGCGCATCCGGTACGCACGCGGCAGGTCGTACCACGGCAGCTTCGGCAGGTCGTGATGCACGAGATGGTAGTTGTTGTTCAGATACAGCAGGCGCATCGCGAAGCCGGCCTCGTTGATCGCGATGCGCGCCTTCGGCTGCCGCGCGGCGCGATGCTCGAACAGCGACCGGATCATCGCGACCGACAGCGCGGGCCACGCGACGGCCAGTACGTAGTACCACCACGGCATGCCGATCGCCCGTTGCAGCCACGCGAGCAGTGCGGCCACGCACGCGGCGTGCGCGGCCCACATCGGCAGGTAGTGGAAGTCGCCGCGCCGGAACCTGCGCAGCGCGTCGGCGAACGTCGCCGCGACGCTCGTCGGCGGCCCGAACACGAGGCGCCCGACGAAGGTGTTGCGCGCCGCTGTCAGCGCGCGTCGCCAGCGCGGCAGCCGCGCCCACTGCTCGCGCGACACGTAGTTCGATTCCGGGTCGACGCCGGGCACGGTCAGATCCTCGTCGCGGTGATGGTCGAGGTGCGTGTCGCGATACAGCGTGTACGGATACCAGATCGTCAGCGGCGGATAGCCGAGCAGCCGGTTCACGAACGCGCAGCGGGTCGGATGCCCGTGCAGCAGTTCGTGCTGCAGCGACATGTGCCACGCGCCGAGCAGGATCAGCGGCGGCGTCGCGGCCCCAAGCGACAAATGGCCGGCGCGCACGAGCAGCAGCACGGCGAGCCAGCCGCCGTAGATCGCGACGATCAGCAGCCAGGTCGGCCACTCGGTGCGGGCGGTGAAGCGGGCGTCGAGCGCGGCGATCGCGCGCGCGTGGTCGACGTCGAAGTATTCGGCCATGGTGTGAAACGGGATGAAGTGCGCCGTCGGCGCGAAAGGCGGCAAGCGGACGAATGCGTCGATGCAGCGCACGCTCGATGTGCCCGCAGGTGTTTCGCCGGTGGCGGCCGTCACCTGGGCGGAATCCGACGGCGCCGCGCCATTTGAACGCTAACGGCGCGGCGTCGACATGCCAACCAAGCGTTTCGCATTTGCTTATGCGCCGCGCGGCGCATAAGCATCGTTCGCGCGCTCGTGTTTCGGTGCCTGCGGAAGTTCGATCGAGCGTGCTTCCCGCGGTGCAGCGCCGCTGCGTAGAATGCGCGCATGAACCAATGGATCGCCGCACTGCCGATGTACAACGTGACGCCGCGCCACGGCGCGCTGTGGCGCGCGTTGCTGCGTGACGCGCTCGATGCGTTCGCGCGCGCCGGCGGGCCGGCCGACGTCGCGCTGCCCGGCGAGCCGTTCGACGATCTGAATGCGCTGTGGCGCCGCAACGACCTGCTGCTGTCGCAGACCTGCGGCTATCCGTACCGGATGCTCGGGCTGAACGAAACCGTGCATCTGATCGCGACGCCCGCGTTCGATGCGTCCGGCTGCGACGGCGCACGCTACAGCAGCGTGCTGGTCGTGTCGGCGCGCGCGCAGGCGCGCGGCGCGACGACGCTAGCCGCGTGTCGCGGCCTACGCGCGGCCATCAACGGCGACGATTCTCACAGCGGGATGAATGCGTTGCGCGATGCAGTCGCGCCGCACGCGCATGACGGACGTTTCTTCGCTTCGGTCGCGTCGTTCGGCTCGCACCTGAACGTGCTGCGCGCGCTCGCGGCCGGCCAAGCCGATTGCGCGGCGATCGACTGCGTGACGTTCGCGTACGTGGGCGATGCGCTGCCTGCGTTGCTGGACGAGATCCGGATCGTCGGCATGACGGCGCCGGCGCCGGGGTTGCCGCTGATTGCGTCGAAGGCGCTCGACGGCGGGCTGGTGAAGCCGCTACGGGATGCGCTCGCGCATGCGGTCACGGTCGATCGCGACCGCGCGCGCGTGCTGAGGCTGAAGGGGTTCGAGAGTGTGGCGCCGCACGCATACGACACGATTGCGCAGTTCGCGCAGCGCGCGTCGGCGCGCGGCTATCCGGTGCTGGCATGACGCGGCGGTGCGGCGCTCGAAGCGCCGCACCGCTTGCGGTCATTCGTCGTCCATCAGGCGCACCTTGACGCGCTTGCCCTTGATCTTCCCGGCGTTGAGCTTGCGCAGCGCGTCGCGCGCGACGCCGCGCTCGATCGCGACGTAGGTCGAGAACTCCGTCACGTTGATCTTGCCGATCTGCTTGCCGTCGAAGCCGGCATCGCCGGTCAGCGCGCCGAGCACGTCGCCCGGGCGGATCTTGTCCTTGCGTCCGCCGAGGATCTGCAGCGTTTCCATCGGCGGCAGCAGCGTGCCTTCGTCGGCGGGCTTCAGTTCCGCGAGCGAATGCCATTCGACGTCGCGCTTCTGCGCCTGCTCGATCGCGCCGACCCGGCCCATCTCGTCCATGCTCGCCAGGCTCAGCGCCCAGCCTTCCTGGTCGGCCCGGCCGGTGCGGCCGATCCGGTGCACGTGCACTTCGGGGTCGGGCGTCACGTCGACGTTGATCACCGCCTCGAGCTGCGCGATGTCGAGCCCGCGCGCGGCGACGTCGGTCGCGACGAGCACCGAGCAGCTGCGGTTCGCGAACTGGATCAGCACCTGATCGCGTTCGCGCTGTTCGAGCTCGCCGTGCAGCGCGAGCGCATGGAAGCCCTGCGCGTGCAGCACGTCGAGCAGGTCGCGGCATTGCTGCTTGGTGTTGCAGAACGCGATCGTGCTGACCGGCCGGTAGTGGTTCAGCAACTGGCCGACCGCATGCAGACGCTCGGTGTCCGTCACTTCGTAGAAGCGCTGGCGGATCTTGCTGTCGTCGTGGCGCTCCGCGAGCTTCACTTCCTTCGGGTTGCGCAGGAATTGCTGGCTCAGCTTCGCGATGCCGTCCGGATAGGTCGCGGAAAACAGCAGCGTCTGACGCGTCGCCGGGCACATCCGTGCGACTTTCACGATGTCGTCGAAGAAGCCCATGTCGAGCATCCGATCGGCTTCGTCGAGCACGAGCGTGTTCAGCGCGTCGAGCTTCAGGTTGCCGCGCTCGAGGTGGTCCATGATGCGGCCCGGCGTGCCGACGACGACGTGCGCGCCGTGCTCGAGGCTCTGCGCCTGCGGACGCATCGGCGTGCCGCCGCACAGCGTCAGCACCTTGACGTTCTCCTCGGCGCGCGCGAGGCGGCGCACTTCCTGCGCGACCTGGTCGGCGAGCTCGCGCGTCGGGCACAGGATCATCGCCTGCACGTCGAAGCGACGCGCGTCGAGGCGCGACAGCAGCGCGAGCGAGAATGCGGCGGTCTTGCCGCTGCCCGTCTTCGCCTGCGCGATCAGGTCGTGCCCGGCCAGCGCGATCGGCAGGCTCGCGGCCTGGATCGGCGTCATGTCGACGTAGCCGAGCTGAGTGAGGTTCGCGAGCGTCGCGGGCGTCAGCGGCAGCGCGCTGAACGGCGTGGCGGCGGGCTGCGTCATTCGACATCTCCGAGGTAGGGGCGGCCGGCCATCTGCTCGTAGACGACCGTGCCGTCTTCGGCTTCGAAGCGCTCGAGATAGTTGCGTGCGCCGCATAGCGGGCAGCGGAACAGCAGCCCCTGGCCTTCGTCCTTGATCACGACGTCGGACGTCTCCCACTGCGTGCCGCAGCTCTGGTTTCGGCAGGTAAACACGGTTTTTCTCCAGCTGAATTCGGTTGGTGGCGCGCCCGGCGGGCGCGGCAACGGCGTGCGGCGCTCGCGCGGCTCGGGCGCGGGCCGCACCGGCGGTCGCGGGGACCGCGGCGATGCGGATGGGTGGAGCGGGCGGCGACGGCGTCGCGCGTGCCCGCAATTCTAGCGGATGCGGCGCACCGGCAGTCGGGCATTCGGGCGGGCGCGCGGCGAGCGGGCCGATACGGCGGCAGCGCGCAACGGCGCGAATGCCGCGGCCGGCCGGTTGCGGCGGCCCGGACGCGGCCGCAACGACGGAAAGCGAACGCGTGCGGCCCGACCTGTGCGCTCGCGGCACGGCGCGAAGCGCGCCCGCCGATCGTCGAGCCGCGGCGCGGCATCGCGGGCCGGCGTTCGCGCCTGCCTCAGGTCAATTCGCGACGCCGTTCCCGCAGAACTGCTCGTACGCCTGCGCGCTGTTCGCGAAGCCGCGCGCGTGCGCGAGCTCCCATGGACGCTCGCATTGCTGCGTGTGCGCGCACCACGCGTAGCCGGCCGAGCCGATGCAGCCGTGCGCGTCGCGATCGCCGCCGAGCGCGGGCGGCGTGACCTGGGCGGTCTGCGTGCTCGGCGCGGACCGTCCGGCGACGTCCGGTGGAAGCGGCGACGGCGGTTCGGTGGTGCAGGCGGTCAATGCGAGCGCGAGCGCGAATGCGGCGGCGAGCGAGACGGAAGGCATGACGGGTTTCATGACGGGGTGCTCCATGGGATGACGATCGACGCGGATGCCGGCGCGGGCGGGAACGGACGCTTACGCATCGGGCACCGGCACGCGCGACGAGAACTTCACCTCGCGCAGCGCGAGGCTCGACTGAATCGACGACACGCCGGCCTGCTTCCTCAGCACGCGTTCGACGAACGTGGCATACGCGTCGAGATCGGACGCGACCACCTGAAGAATGTAGTCGGCCGCGCCGGTGATCTTGTGGCACGACGTCACTTCGTCGTGACTGCGCATCACGTCCTCGAAATGATCGGCGTCCTGGTCCGAATGCATGTTGAACGTGACGTGCACGAACGCGAACACGTTCATTCCGAGCGCGCGGCGGTCGAGATTGGCCTGATAGCCGGTGATCACCCGTTCGTCCTCGAGCCGCTTGCGCCGCCGCCAGCATGGCGTGACGCTCAACGACAGGCGCTCGCCGAGCGTCGCATTCGATAGCGCGCCGTCGTCCTGCAGCATGCGCAGCATCGCGCGGTCGACGCCGTCCAGTTCGAGCGGAGCGCGATTTTTGCTCATTGAGTGATCTCCGTAGGCGGTTTTTTCGAAATTGTAGGAAACGGCGAAGTCGAAAGCAAAACAATCGCCATCGGGCGTCGATAGACTGTCGCCTCAGTCACGCGTTTCACTGGAACGGCCAACCATGCTCACGATCTACAGCAGCGATCACCATCTGCATCGCGGCGTCGAACTGAAAGACGGCGCGATCACCGATTCGTTCGAAAACCCGCTGCGCGCCGAGACGGTGCTCGCGCAGGTGCGCGCGGCGGGCCTCGGCGGCGTGCTCGCGCCGCGCGCGTTCGACCGCGCCTGCTACGCCGGCGCGCACAGCACGCGGTACGTCGAGTTTCTTGCCGGTGCGTGGGACGAGTGGACCGCGAGCGGCCGCAGCTGCCAGGCGCTGCCGCTGGTGTGGCCGGTGCGCGCGATGCCGTCGGCGGCGGCGCTGCCCGATTTCATCGACGGCAAGCTCGGCTTCTTCGCGATGGACGCCGGTGCGCCGATCAATGTCGGCACGTGGGACGCCGTGCGCGCGAGCGCGAATTCCGCGCTCACCGCAGCGGACCTGCTGTCGAACGGCTGCGCGCGTGCGGCGTTCGCGCTGTGCCGGCCGCCCGGTCATCATGCGGGTCGCGAATACATGGGCGGTTACTGCTATCTGAACAACGCGGCGATCGCCGCGCAGCGCGGCATCGCGAGCGGCGCTGCGCGCGTTGCGATAGTCGACGTCGATTTCCACCACGGCAACGGCACGCAGGACATCTTCTACGATCGCGCGGACGTGCTGTTCGCGTCGATCCACGGCGAGCCGGCCGTGTGCTATCCGTACTTCTCCGGCTACGCGCACGAGCGCGGCAGCGGCGCGGGCGACGGCTTCAACCTGAATCTGCCGTTGCCGAAGGGCACGCAGTGGGACGCATATGCGCGTGCGCTCGAGCACGCGGCGGCAGCGGTCGCCGCGCATGCGCCCGATCTGCTGGTCGTATCGCTCGGCGTCGACACGTTCGAGCACGACCCGATCAGCCACTTCAAGCTGCGCTCGCCCGACTACCTGCGCATCGGCGAGGCGCTCGCGCGGCTGCGCGTGCCGACGCTGTTCGTGATGGAAGGCGGGTATATGGTCGACGAAATCGGCGTGAATGCGGTGAACGTGTTGCTTGGTTTCGAGGGACGGGCGTAGAGGTTGCGC
This sequence comes from Burkholderia sp. KJ006, assembly GCF_000262695.1. Classification (NCBI taxonomy): domain Bacteria; kingdom Pseudomonadati; phylum Pseudomonadota; class Betaproteobacteria; order Burkholderiales; family Burkholderiaceae; genus Burkholderia; species Burkholderia sp. KJ006. The sequence continues at coordinate 707,245 of NC_017921.1, forward strand.
TGCGTTGCTGACCCGCTGAACCGCTACACCGCCGCCTCGGCGATCAGCCGCGCGGCCATGCGGGCAACCGATCGAGGTACGGACTACGTGACGTACGCGACGCCGCGCATGCCGGAGCGTATCGCGCGGCGTGCCCTCGCGCGATACGCGCGGTCATGCACCGCGCCGCCTCACGACACCTGCGCGCGATGCGGATCGGCCCGCCGTTGCTGCTCGGCGTCGTGCACGATATGCAGCTCGCGGGTGCGGATCGGCAGTGCGCAGTCCGCATCGTCGAGCGTCTTGCGCACCTGGCGCGCGAGACGCCAGCGGGTCGCCCAGAACTTGTCGGTGTGGGTCCACACGCGCACGTTCGCGATCGCGGTGCTGTCGTCGAAGCGCATCACCATCACGTCGGGCGCAGGATCGCTCAGCACGTCGGGGTCGGCTTCGGCCAGCGCGCGCAGCGCGCCGAGTGCACGATCGATGTCGTCGTGCACCGACACCTCCACTTCGAGATCGAGACGGCGCGTCGGATTGCGCGTGTAGTTGCGGATCGAGCTGCCCCACAGCGCGCTGTTCGGCACGTATTCGCAGATGCCGTCGGGTTTGGTCAGCCGTGTCATGAACAGGCCGACCTCGTCCACGGTGCCCGCGACGCCGGTGCCGCCGTCGATGTAGTCGCCGACCTTGAACGGCCGCAGCAGCAACAGCATGATGCCGGCCGCGATGTTCTGCATCGTGCCTTGCAGCGCGAGGCCGATCGCGAGGCCGGCCGCGCCGAGCACCGCGACGATGCTCGCGGTTTCGATGCCGAGCTGCGACAGCGCGCCGACGATCGCGACGATGCGGATGCCCCACACGGCGACGTCGCAGAGGATCGGGCGCAGCGTGACGTCCACGCGCTCCTTGTTCGCGAGCAGACGGTTCAGCCAGTTGCCGATGCGCTTCGACAGCCACCAGCCGACGACGAGCAACGCGAGGCCGGCGCAAAGCCTGATCGAAAGCGTCGACAACGCGTTCCACAGGAACGTCCAGCGTTCCGGATGAAGATGATCGAGAAACATGACGGGATTCCGGTTCGATGACAAAAGGCGCGACGTGATGCACGGCTCGTCGTCGGACGGCGCTGCGCTCGCACGTCGGCAGCCCTCGACTGTACAACCTTCCCGTGCGCGGCGCGAACGCAGCCGGGCGGGACGCATGCAGTGTCGCGCCGATCGTGCGCGCGCGTGCGCGGCCTGATACACCTGACAGGCGAACATTTTCCGGATTGGCGATATCGTGCGGGCAGCGCGCGCGCGCGTTTCAGCGGCTTTTCAATCAACCGGCCCGCGACGGGCCTTCACGAGGAAAATGCGATGACGAAACCCGACTCACTGCGAGGCGACATCAAGGAGCAGGCCCAGGAAGCAGACCGACACAACCTGGCGCGCCCGGCGACGAACGGTGCGTTGTGGGCGCGCGGCCTGACGACGCAACGCGTCGCCGATCTGTTCAGAACGCTGCCCGGCCTGGCCGGCCACTGGATGCAGCTGCAGAACGAAGTCAACGCGGGCAATCGCTATTTCTACGGCGTGCAGAACGGCCACCAGACCACCGACGAAGGCAAGGAACTGATTCGGTGGATCGCCGATGCGGTGGTCAGCGCGGCGCAGAAGGCGTCGTTCGACTTCCCGTTGCAGCAGCTCCGCTTTACCGCCGACACCGGCTGGCTCAAGCTTCAGCGCGTGTCGGGGCGCGTGATGGTGATGTCGCGGCCGTGACGGTCGCCGCCGGGCGCCGCGCGCATCACTGGCCGAAGTGCTGCGCCGCGGCGTCCTTCAGCCGTGCGGCCGTGATTTCACCCATGTGCGATTCGACGAGTTCGCCCTTCGCGTTGAAGAACAGCGTCGTGGGCAGGCCGCGCGATCCGTACGCATGCATCGCGCGCAGCGTCGGATCCAGCAGCACGGTGTCGAAGCGCAGCCCCTGCTGCGCGAGGAACGCGCGTACCGCCGATGCGCTTTCTCCCTGATTGAGCATCAACACCGTGATGTCCGGCCGATCGCGCTGCACCTGTTCGAGAATCGGCATTTCGCGCCGGCAGGGCGCGCACCACGTTGCCCACAGATTGACGACGAGCGGCTTGCCGGCAAAGCGTTGCGGCAACACGGGCGCTCCATCGAGCGCCTGCAACTGCATTGCGGCGAACGGCGGCGCATTGCGCTGCAGCGTCGCGAGCGTGCCCAGCGCAATGCCCCATGCGGCCAGCCCGGCGACGATGCCGGTGGCGACGGGCCGGCGCAGAGCCGGAAGGCGGCGCAGCCGCCACACCGCGAACACCAGCGCGGTTGCGAGGCCGATCCGCCAGTCGAAGCCACCGTCGCCCAGCGCGACGATCGAGCGCGGCGTGGCCGCGTATTCGCGCCACCATTGCGCGACATAGCCGATACGGGCGGCGACGAGCCCCAGCAGCAGCGCGTCGAGGATCAGGCTCGACGCGCTCTTGTGCTGGCCGTCAGACGGGCGGCGCTGGATCAGGCGGGCAACGAGCCACGCCAGCAATGCCGCGGCGGCTACCGCGACGACGCGGATCGAGAAGGGACCAAGGCTCAACATGAAGGCAAAGTTTCGGGGAACGAGGGATCGACCGGTGAACGCGACGCGGTCGACGCGTGATGCGGCGTTTCGACCCGGCGCGGCGCTTGCGGTTCCCGTCGTGATCGAGCGGCCTGCGCCGCGTTGCGGCGGCCGCTCGAATGGCGGATGCGATCGTTCAGGACGACGTCGCGTTCGCCGCTGTGCGGCGGCGCGCCCGACGATACGCGCGGCGCTCGCGCCGCAGCCCTGACTACCGGATGTCGCGGCCCACGCCGGCCGACGTGCCGCCGAGCCGGTACGCCGTGAAGAACTCATCCCATGGCGTGCCGTGACCGACGGGCACGCCGAGTGCCGTGGTGCGCTGCTTCAACGCGGCGAACACGTCGCCGATGCGCGCGGTCTGCGCGGCATCGCTGAACGGACGCTGCTTCGCGCGACCGGCCGCGAACGCGCCGTAGGCGATCGCGAGCAGACGTGGGCCGTCGTCGATCGAGAAAATCGCCCCGTTGATCGCTTCGACGAGGCGCGGCCGCTCGGCTTCGCGCGCTTCGGCGATGCACAGGAACACGAGCGCCGACACTTCGTGCAAATCGCGCGCCCGCAACAATGCCGGCAGACGCGCGGCGATCCGCTCGGCCGGTTCTTCTTGCAGCGCGGTGCCGAAGTCGACGACGGCGAGCATCGGATTGTCGTCGTGCACCACGCGCTCGAGCGCCGGTGCAGCGGCGCTCGCTGTCAACTGCGCGGCGTCGTCGGGTGCGCTGCGCAGCACGTCTGCCACGGGTTGCTGCCACGCCGGAAAGATCATCCGCACGTTGCCGAACTGCTCGCCGCCTTGCGCGGCCGGATTCCATCGATAGACGATCGTGCCGCCGTGGATGAACGGGGAATACAGATGCTCGGGCGTTTGCGGCGGCGGCCGCCGGTTGATCGGCAGCCACGCGAGCGTGAGCCAGTCGTAGCGGCCGGTGGCCGGCACCGCGGGGCTCGACGTCGCGACGACCTGCCAGCTGCCGCGGTTCGCATAGCGCCTGCGCGCATCGGGTACCGCGACGGTCTGGCGGGTCGCCGTGTCGAAGTAGGTGGGGCCGCTCACCGGCGCGCCGCTGTCGGCGGCCGGCGTGATGGTCGCGATGACCCACGCCGTGCCGTCGGCCGACCGGTAGTCGGACGGCCGCAACGTGGCGACGTCGTGCACCATGCGCGTTTCGGCGGCGACGGTGCTCGGCGGCAGGGCGGCGGAACCGGCGATGATGCTCGGCATGGATGTCCCTCGGAATCGGGTGCGTATCGCGGCACGTGGGCGATGCGCAACGGTGCAGGTCGGTTCCCGTAACTGTAGAACGTCATCGCGGGAAACGGAAAGCGGCGCGGACGTGCCGTTGGTTTCGCGCACCGTGCCGCGTCGCCCGCAACGTGGTACAGCGCACCTGCGCCTGCCGCAGCCCGATCACGCGACGCGCCGTTGCAGACGTTTCGTCATTTAGCTAATATGCGAAACGTTAACCGAGGCCGACCCCATGGACGACGTCATCCGCATCAGCGCACTGGCCAACGAAAGCCGGCTGGCCGTGATGCGCTGGCTCAAGCAGCCGCGCAAGCATTTTCCGCCGCAGCCGCACGGCGACTTCGACGAGCTCGGCGTGTGCTGCACGTACATCACCGACAAGCTCGGCATCGCGCCGGCGACGACCACGCGCCACATGCGCATCCTCGCGGATGCGGGGCTGGTGCGCGCGACGCGCGTCGGCAAGTTCACGTACTACAAGCGGATCGACGATGCGCTGCATCGGCTGGGCCGCGATCTGCTGCAACTCTGACCTTCATCGAGGCCACGACATGGATGAACTCGCGCTGCTTGCCGACGCCGACCGGCGTGCGCACGCGTATCTCGCCGCGACCGCCGAACGGCGCGCGTACCCCGACGCGGCGGCGCTCGCCGGCCTCGCCGCGTTCGACGAGCCGCTGCCGGATACGGGTCGTGCGGCCGACGACGTGCTGCGGCTGCTGGACGAGCGCGGCACGCCCGCGACCGTTGCGTCGAACGGCCCGAACTACTTCGGCTTCGTGATCGGCGCGACGCTGCCGGCCGCGGCGGCGGCCGAACGGCTGATGCTCGCATGGGATCAGTGCGCGTCGTCGTTCGTGAACTCGCCGGTGGCCGCGACGATCGAGCGGCAGGCTGCGCGCTGGATCGTCGACGTCCTCGGGCTGCCCGAAGGCAGCGCGGTGGGATTCGGCACGAGCGCGACGGCATGCACGCTCGTCGCGCTGGTGGCCGCGCGGCGCGCGCTGCTCGCGCGCAACGGCTGGGACGTCGACGAGGACGGGCTGAACGGCGCGCCCGAGGTCAAGGTGGTGCTGTCCGAGCTCGCGCACATCACGGTGAAGAAGGCGCTGCGCGTGCTCGGCTTCGGGATGAAGCGCCTGATCGTCGCGCCCGTCGACGCGCACGGCCGCATCGATCCCGCGCAGCTGCCGCCGCTCGACGACATGACGATACTCTGCGTGCAGGCGGGCGAGGTCAACACGGGCGAGTTCGATCCGTTCGCGGCGCTGATTCCGCGCGCCAGGGCCGCCGGTGCGTGGGTCCATGTGGACGGCGCATTCGGCCTGTGGGCGCGGGCGTCGTCCAAGCGCGCGCTGACCGACGGCGTCGACGGCGCCGACAGCTGGACGACCGATGGCCACAAATGGCTGAACACGCCGTATGACGGCGCGATGGTGATCTGCCGCGACGCGGCGGCGCTCGCAACCGCAATGAACAGCGACGCCGTTTACCTGAGCGGCGCGCACGACGCGCAGAAGAACCTGAACCTCGAGTTCTCGCGGCGCGCGCGCGGCATTCCGGTGTGGGCAGCGCTGCGCGCGCTCGGCCGCGCGGGCGTCGCGACGATGATCGAGCGGCATTGCGCGCAGGCAGCGCGCATCGCCCACGGCTTGCGCGCGGCCGGCTACGACGTGCTGAACCGCGTGGTGCTGAATCAGGTGCTCGTGCGAGCCGGCACGGACGACGAAACGATCGCCATCATCGGAGCCGCGCAGGATTCGGGCGCCGTATGGTTCGGACAGACCGTGTGGCAGGGCAGGCCCGCATTGCGCATCAGCGTGTCGTCATGGCGCACGCAGGACGAACACGTCGATCGTCTCGTTGCATTGCTGACGCAGTTGCGCGGCGTGCACGTGCGTTGAGCGACCGCCGCGCGGGCGGCCGCGCGCACCGCTGCGCGCGTGCGCGAAAATGTCCGACAATACCGTCGCATGCTTGCCGTGCCGCTTCGGCGAGCCCGTTCAACCGCTGCATTGCTGTCGACGAGGTTGCCATGTCCCCGACGCCTGCCAGGGCACTGTTGAAAGCCGCCGATATCGCGAAGATGGAACCGGCGCGCGAAGTGCATCCGCTGAACCCCAATGCGGTCCGCCTGAAACGCCAGCTCGGCGACCCGACCGGCCTCACGCAGATCGGCGCGCACCTGCTGACGCTGACGCCCGGTCGCGAATCGGCCGAATATCACCGTCATCTGTACGAGGAAGAATGCGTGTACGTGCTGTCGGGCACGGGCACGGCCACGATCGGCGAGCGTGCGTACGAAATCGGGCCGGGCGATTTTCTCGGCTTTGCGCGCGGCGGCGAAGCGCACACGTTGCAGAACACCGGCGCCGCGCCGCTCGAACTGCTGATCATGGGGCAGCGCCTGGAACACGACGTGTGCGAGTATCCGAGAATCGGCAAGCGGCTTCACGTCGCGGGCGCGCTCGAGGATTTCGTCGACCTGCCCGGCCAGCCATAAGCCGCGCGTGCCCGCAGCGGCCGCCGTCGCGCTTATGATGCGGGAACGCCACTGACAGGATCGCATCCCATGGACGCGCCGCTTCCGCCGTTGAACGACCCGCTTTCCGAAACCGAACCCGAAACCGCGGTCGAGCCGCGCGCGCTGCGCGTGCATCGGCCGGTCGCGCTCGTCACCGGATCGACGTCGGGCATCGGTGCGGCGATCGCGCGCCGCCTCGCGGCGGATGGCCATGCGGTGATCCTGCATTCGCGCAGTTCGGTCGACGCCGGGCGCGCGATGGCGCGGGAGCTCGGCGGCACGTACGTGCAGGCCGATCTCGCCGACGATGCCGAGCGCGTGCGGCTGATACGCGATGCGCTCGCGGTGCATGGCCGGCTCGACGTGCTGGTGAACAACGCCGGCGTGAGCCGCGTGATCGCACATGACGATCTCGCGGCCGCGACGCCCGACGTGTGGCGCGAGATGCACGAGATCAACGTGATCGCGCCGTTCCGGCTCGTGGCGCTCGCCCAGCCCGCGCTGCTCGACGCAGCGTCGCGCGGACGCGCCGGTTGCGTCGTCAACGTCAGCTCGCATGCCGGGGTACGGCCGAAGGGCGCGTCGATTCCGTATGCGGCCGCGAAGGCCGCGCTCAATCACACGACGCGATTGCTCGCGCGCACGCTCGCGCCGGCGATCCGCGTCAACGCGGTGGCGCCCGGGCTCGTCGACACACCGCTCACGGCCGACTGGACCGATGCGCAGCGGCTCTGGCGCGAGCACGCGCCGATGCGTCGCGCCGCGTCGCCGGATGACATCGCGCAGACCGTCGCGATGCTCGTCGCGTCCGATTACATGACGGGCGAGATCGTGATGCTCGACGGGGGATTGAATCTGACGTGATGGGGGCGAGAGCGGCGAGGCCGTTTGATACCGGTGTCGGTGGCCGCGGCGACGTCGCCTTGAGCGCGTACTGATCGCAACCCTTCGGTCTGCTTCGGCAAGCAGCGGGGCAGCCGAGTAGCAGTGACCAGAGCCCAGATCCCGCACCGTTACCGCGTTACCCCAGCAACTGCCTCAGCACCCCAGCCGACACGACTCCGGCGATGACGGTCGGCAGGATCGACAGGCGCGTCGCCGCGGCCAGCGTGACGGCGAGCGCGACCAGATCGGCAGGCCGCGTCGACACGAACGCCGGTGCGATCACCGAAATCAGCACGCAACCGGGTACGTTCTCCATCACCGACGCCATGCGCGGGCTCAGCGTGCGGTTGCGCAGCAGCACATAGCCGAGTACGCGCGACAGATAGGTCGTCGACGCCATCAGCACGATGGTCGCGACCGTCGCGACGTCAGGCAGCATCGTGCGGCTCCCACAGCAGCGCGGCGAGCAGCCCCGCGCACGCGCCGGCCGCGACGTACCACGCGCCCGGCACCGCGATGTGCGTGGCGGCCGCGACGACGAGGCTCACTAACCACGGGCGGCTCGCACGCACGCCCTTCCACATGCCGCGCAGCAGCACCAGAAACACGGCAGTGAACGCCATGTCGAAGCCGTACTGCTCGACGTTGCTGATCGTCGGGCCGACCGCCGCGCCGAACGTCGTCATCGAGATCCACGTCAGGTACAGCCCCGCGCAGATGCCCGCGTAGTACGGCACGCTGATGTGCGAGGCCGATCGGGCGCGCGCATCGGCGAGCGACATCGCCCAGCTCTCGTCGCACATGAAGAACAGCGCGGCGAACGCGCGGCGCCGCGGCAGACGCCGGATGTACGGTGCCAACGCCGCACCCATCAGGATGTGGCGCGAATTGACGAGGAACGACATCGCGACGATCAGCGCGATGTGCGGCGGCGAAGTCCACAGATGGATCGCCGCGAATTCGGAGCCGCCGCCGAAGTTCAGGCCCGTCATCATCGGCACCTCGAACGGGCTCAGCCCTTTTTGCGCCGCCTGCGCGCCGAGCAGCAGCGCGAACGGCACGAAACCCAGCATGACGGGCAGCGCCGCGCGCAGCCCGCGACCCATCTCGGCGACATAGGCGGGCTTGTCGCGAAGCCCGGACGACGTGGAAACGCTACTGGTCATTACTCCTCCTTCGGGGGAGTGGGATTGTCTGCTTTTTTGACTCGAATCGGGTTGCGTTGTAGCTAGATATTTCCGAGAATTTGGCACTTAACGCGTGTTTTGATATTTTTTTGGAATCGGATGCCAATGAAGCTCGATGCGATCGATCGACGGATCCTCAGCGCTCTGCAGCGCGACGGCCGCATGCAGAACGTGGAACTCGCGCACGAGGTCGGGCTGTCGCCGTCGCCGTGCCTGCGGCGCGTGCGCTTGCTCGAGGAAGCCGGCGTGATCGAGAAGTACGTGGCGGTGCTGAACCCGGCGAAGGTCGGCAAGGGGCTGACGATCTTCACGCGCGTGTGGCTCAAGGGGCAGGACGCGGAGTCCGTGAATCGCTTCGCCGACGCCGTCCAGCAGATGCCGGAGGTCGTCGAATGTCATCTGATGGCCGGCGACTGCGATTTTCTGCTGCGCGTCGTGGCGGCGGACATCGACGATTACCGGCGCTTCCAGATGGAGTACCTGACGCGCATCCCCGGCGTCCTCAGCGTGAAGACCGACATCCCGATGCAGAAGGTGAAGCTCACGTCGGCGCTGCCGACGTAGCGCACGGCGGGCGAGCCGCGCCGCATCGCCGTTTCGTCATCGGCCGGTGACGATCGCCCGCTACACTGTCGATGCAGTTTCGTTTCGCCGCGTCGCGGCCGATGCGCGCGTCGGCTGCACCGGCAACTAACCGTCATCGCGCGACGATCGCCGCGCGGTGCGTTCTTCTGGTCGAGCCCGTCATGCAGCCACTCAACGATCCGTGGAATTCGCTGGAAATCGTCAAGCTCGTGCTCGGCGTGCTGACGCCGCTGTCGGTCGCGTGCCTCGGCTGGCTCGTCGCGCGCCGGCTGAAGCGGCTCGAGCTCGTGCAGTGGACCAACCAGCGGCTGATCGAGAAACGGCTCGCGCTGTACGACACGGTCGCGCCGCAGCTCAATGCGCTGCTGTGCTTCTACACGTGGATCGGCTACTGGAAGGACATCTCGCCGGACGACGTGATCCGCGCCAAGCGCGAGCTGGACCGCACGTTCCACATCTATCGCTATCTGTTCGACGACGACGTCTACGACGCGTATCACACGTTCATCCACGCGCTGTTCGAAATGCACACGGGGCCCGGCCGCGACGCGCGGATTCGTTCGCTGATCCACGCGCCCGATGGCGACCGCAGCGTGCACGGCACGTACGAATGGAAACCGGCATGGGTCGAGCGCTTCGCGACCGCGAACGTGACCGACAAGGCCGACGTGCTGCGTCACTACACGGCGCTGATGGAGCGGCTGCGCGTGGCGCTCGGCGCGAATCGCTGAGGATCGCGCTCGGGTTCGCCCGTTGCCGCATGCCGCCGCGTGTGGCGGCATGCGGCTGCGTATCGGCGGGTGCCCGATGCCGGCTTCGCGCACCCGCCGTTACGTCGTTGCGCGTCAGTGCTGCGCGATCACGTCGATGCGCAGCGCTTCGCCGCCCGCGACGATCGCCAGCAGACGATCGACGTTCGGGTGGGCGCCCGGGCGGTTGCGTGCATCGGCCGTATGCTCGCCGAACACTGCGAGGCCGTGTTCGGCCGCTTTCGCGTCGAGCGTGCCGAACGCCTGCTGCAGATAGTTGTACACGGCGAGCGAGCCTTGCTTGCCCGGCTGGTTCTCGATGCTGGCGACTACCTCGCCGTTCGCGCCGACGAGGTCGATGCGTGCGATGCCGTCGATGGCCGGCAGTTGCGCGAGGTTGTCCTTGAATACTGCGGTCGGTTGAATCACTGAAACACTCCGTCGGTTCGGTCATGGGCCAATCGGGCCGTATCTTATCCGATCGCTATCCCGCAGAACGGGGCGCGTCAGCGGTAGCGGCAGCGGATCGCCCGTCTCGCCTCATCCGGATCGACCGGCGCGCCGGCCCGCCCGCCGCCGGCATCCCGCGCGCTTTTCCGCTACAGTAAGAAATCACCGGCCGCTCGTGCCGCGCACGCCGGCACGCGGCGGCCCCGTTCCGCCAATGCACACGAGGGCCTCGATGGAAACCGAGCAACGCTACACCGCCAACGCGCCGACGCGCGCGGAAGTCGACGCACTGACCGGTGCCACCGTCATCGAATTCGGCGCGAACTGGTGCGGCATCTGCGCGGCCGCGCAGCCCGCGATCGCCGCGTCGTTCGCCGCGCATCCTGCCGTGCGGCATCTCAAGATCGAGGACGGCCCCGGCCGCCCGCTCGGCCGTTCGTTCGGCGTGAAGCTGTGGCCGACGCTGGTGTTCCTGCGCGACGGCGTCGAAGTCGCGCGTGTCGTGCGTCCGGCCGACGCCACGCAGATCGAAGCCGACGGCTTCGCCGCACTCGCCTGAGGCCGTCGACATGCAACAGACCATCACGCACATCGCCGTCGAAGCGCGCGGCCGCGGCCTCGTCGAATTCACGCCGCAGGTGCGTGCGTTCGTCGACCAGCAAGCGATCCGCACCGGCCTGCTCACCGTGTTCTGCCGCCACACGTCGGCATCGCTGCTGATCCAGGAGAATGCCGATCCGTCGGTGCAGCGCGATCTCGAACGCTACTTCGCGACGCTCGCGCCCGAGGACGACACGCGTTACGAGCATGACACCGAAGGATCCGACGACATGCCCGCGCATCTGCGTACCGCACTCACGCAGGTGCAGCTGTCGATCCCGGTCGAACATGGCCGCATGGTGCTCGGCACGTGGCAGGGCATCTACCTGTTCGAGCATCGCCGTGCGGCGCACCGGCGCGATATCGTGCTGCATCTGATCGGCGAATAGGCGCGGGCGCGCACAGCGGCCGGCCGCACGCTGCGCGGGCGTACCGCCGTCAGCCGGACAGCGTGTCGACGAGCGCGCCGAGTTCGTGCAGATGCACGGGCTTCGGCAGAAACGCATCGAATGCCTGCGGGTTCTCGCGCAGCGCCGCCGCCTCGTACGCGCTGACGCCGACGATCGACACGAGCCTGCCGTCGTCGTCCGGCTGGGCGACCGCGCGGATGCGCTGCGCGACTTCGAAGCCGCTCAGGTCCGGCAACTCGAGGTCGAGCACGACCAGGTCGTAATGCGCGTCGCCGAAGCGCGCGACGCCTTCGTGGCCGGTGCCGCACAGATCGGCGTCGATGCCGAGCGCCGACAGCATCGCGCCGAGCGTTTCGCGCGCATTGTCGTTGTCGTCGACCACCAGCGCGCGGCGGTTGCGATGCGCGGCGGCGGCGGGCCACGCGGGCATGTCGCCGGCCGCGTCGCTGGCGTCGGGCGTCTCGGCCGGCAGCGTCACGACGAACTCGCTGCCTTCGCCGACGACGCTGCGCACGTCCACATGGCCGCGCAGCGTCGTCACGATTTCGCGCACGACGGCGAGCCCCATCCCGATGCCGTCGACGTGCAGGCCGACCGCGTCGTTCGCGCGGTAGAACGGCTCGAAGATCTTCGGCAGATGCTGCCGCGCGATGCCCGCGCCGGTGTCGCGCACCACCAGCTTCAATTGCCGCCCGGCCGGCGCGTCGACCAGCGTGACCGACACGTCGACCGATCCGCCGACGGTGTACTTCACCGAGTTCTCGATCAGGTTCGACAGCACCTGCCGCAACAGCTTCCGATCCGAGCGGATCGCCAGATCGTGCGGCTCGACGCGCTGCGTGACGGCGATCCGCTTCGCCGCGATCTTCGCGCGCAACGGATCGAGCACCTCGGCGAGCAACGAAGCGATGCCGACGGTTTCGGCTTCGGCGAGGCGCTTGGTCGAGCGCAGCTTGATGTAGTCGGTCAGATCCTTGACGAGCGCCTCGAGCGACGACGCGGAGTTCTGCAGCCGCCGGATCGTCTTCAGGTTGGCGTCGGACTGCGGCCGCGCGAGCAGGATCTCGATCGACCCGCAGATCGCCTGCAGCGGCGTGCGCAGTTCGTGGCTGACCATCCCGAGGAACGCGTTCTTCGCCTCGATCATCTCGAACGCGCGCTCGGACGCCTTGCGTTCGGCATCGAGCGCCGCGCGCTGTCGCGCGAGCAGATTGTCGCGCGTGCGCATCGTGTAGAACAGCAGCAGGAACAGCGCGCACAGGATCACGCCGAGGATGATGCCGAGCGCGAGAATCGCGCGCTGCCGTTCCTTGAGCTGATGGAACGTGAAGTCGCGCTGCGCCATCTCGATCGCGCGGAAGTAGTTCGCGAGGCCATTGACCTTCGGCCAGTACGTATTGACGTCGTCGATCATGCGGCGTGCGTCGTCGTGGGGCGCCGTGCGCAGCAGCGGCACGTCGTGCTTGAGGCGCGCCATGAAGGCGCCGAGCTCGGCGATCTCGTCGCGCGCGCGCGGAATGCGCAGCCAGTATTCGGACACTTCGGACGGCCGCTGCAGGAAGCCGAACGATACCGACAGGCTGTCGAGCTGCATCTGCACGCGATCGAAGTCGTCGTCCTCGTGCGTCGCGTAGAGAATCAGCTGACGCTCGAAGCGCGTATACGCGTTGCGGTATTGCGCGGCCGTCCAGAACACGCCTTCACGCGGGCCTTCGAGCACGCCCTCGTTGACCGACGTCGCGAGCAGGTCCCACAACAGGAACGCCCACGCCGCGAAGCCCAGCAGCCACAGCGATCCGAGGACCAGGATGAGCTTACGGTTCTTCCATTGCCCGCACATCATGTCGTGCGCTTACTTCACGGTCAGGCCGATGATCTGCCATGCGAACTTCGCTTCGCCGAGCGGCGTCTTGAGCTCGTCCGGATAGTCGTCGCGCGGGTACATGATCCACAACGGGCCGTAGTTGTCGTTGCCGAGCACCTTGCCGTTCATCGTGCGCGCGAGGATCACGCCGTACTTGTCGGCGTCCGACACGGGAATCGTGAACGTGTATTCGTCGATGCAGCGGAACTCGATCTGCGTGCCGTGCGCATCGACCGTCTTCAGCACGTCGGACAGGCGCGGGCCGGTGAACGACGCCTTCGGCGTCCAGCTCGTCGACGTGACGATCGTGTACTGCGGCAGCGCCATCAGCGCCTGCTCGGAGAACACGTAGGTGGTCTTGCCGGGCTGGTTGCTGCGGCCGATGTCGCCGTCGACGGTGAACGTAAACGACGCGGCCCAGCACACGACGGACATGCCGAGCAGGCCGGCCGTGAGCAGGGTCTTCATCCAGAGAGTCGAGATTCGCATGGCTGTTCCTTGGGGCGGGTTCGCGTGAGGGCCGGCTTGCGCCGGATGTCAGTTCGCGGGCGCTGCGGCGGCCGGCAGCGTGATCTTCAGTTCGCGCGCCACTTCGGCGAACAGGATCGGCAGGCGCACCGGCTTCTCCTCGCAGCGCGCGTTGTAGTGCGACACGATGTGCGCGATCTCGTCCTCGCTCGCTTCGCCGGTGGAGATCTTGCCGGTCAGCAGGAAGATCGGCGCGTCGCCGTTCTCGCTCGAGCGAATGCCGCGCACGAGCTCGGCGGCGGTTTGATCGCCGAGCATCCAGTCGAGGATGTACGCGTCGAAATCCTCGACTTCCAGCGCTTTGCGAAACGATGCGCCGTCGTGATACGGAATCGCGTTGACGCCCTTTTCGAGGAAGTACTCGCACACCGTCTCGGCCACGTCCACCGAATCGTCGACCACGGCGATGCGCGCCGCATAGACGGTCGGCTGGCTCGAGCGCAGCTCGATGACGTCGACCGGATAGGTGCGGCCTTCGCGCGCGTGCTCGCGTTCGGTGACGATCCATTCGCCCTGCCATTGCAGCGCGACGAAATCGGTGTCGATCTGGCTGCTCGCCTTCGCCGAGATCGCGGCGCGGCAGCGAAAGCGGCGCGACGCGATCACGAGCGTCGCATCGACCATCTCGGCGGCGGCCGGTTGCGTGCCCTTGTCGTCGAGCAGGATCGCGGGCGGCACGCCGAAGTGCGTCGCGATGTCCTGCAGCTGCGACAGGTTCCACGGGATCAGCCCTTTCATCTTGCGCGTGACGACCGAGAAGCTGAGGCCCAGCACGTTGGCGATCGTCGTGTTGTGGCTGCGCGGCGGAACACCGTTGCGCGTCAGCAGATCGCGCACCTTGGTTGCGGTGATGAGATCGACGTTGACCTGCTCGCTATTGGACATCTCGAAGGGGTCTCCTGCGGTTGAGCGACCGAGAGCATATTCAAAAGTGACGTGATATGCAAACTTTTAATTCGAGATACGCCTTGACATGTCATTTATCTCGATTATTATTGCCCACCGCGTCACTATTGTTTGTTGCGTCAGGTTTGGAGTCCGAATGTCGACCAATCGACACGGCGAAGCCGGCGTTGCGCAGGTGACAAAACAATCCGAAGAGAGCCTGAGAGAGCCTGAGAAAAGCTGGGACTGCGTGTCGGCGTAGGTGAATTGTATTCGCCCCGCCGCGCGCACACCCGCTGCGCGCGCACCGCATGCCGCGTGCGCCGGCGTGCGCTTCGCAGTACGCATTCTTCGCCGACGTTCACGGTGACGCGCAGCGACGCGCGTGCGCGCGCGATTCGACCACGCGATCGGTCCCGTCCGATCCGCCCCACCGGCGACTTGACGACGAAATATCGTTCAAGTTCAAAACGAACGTTCGAACGAGTCGTACGTGTACTAAAAGGATAATCCGCGACGGATTTCCGCGTCGTCATTTGGCATGATCGGCATTCGTCATCCGAATCTATCCGTCGACATGCCGGGCGCGGCCGCCGTTGCGCCGCGAGTCCGCCGCCCGGGCGTCGTCACGTCGCGCCATGCAAAACAGCACGCTCCAGTTCATTCGCCGCTATCAGAGCATTTCGATGTTCGGCGGCGGCATCGTCGTCACGATCCTGATCCTGATCGCCTGCGGGCTCGGCATCTCGTCGATCGTGTACGGCTATCTGGACGCCGAGCGGCGCAATTTCCTGAACGGCGTCGACGAGACCGCCGAGGAGCTGCAGGTCGCCGAAACCGCATTCGTCAACGACGTGATGAATGCGCAGCTGATCTGGAGCGAGACGGCGCCGGCGCCTGCCGATGTCGTCGACACTTTTTTCACACACGGCCAGGAACTCGCGGTCACACCGTATCAATCGCTCGTGGTCGGCGTGCCCGGCCAGACCGCGCAGCGTGACGAGGTCGCGCGCTATCTGGCGCTGTCGTTCATGCTGCCGCATCTGTGCGCGACGAGTGCGGACAATCGCGCATGCACGGTCGAGGGCTATCACTACAGTACGCGTACCGGTGTATTCGGCATCGTGCCGCGCCCGGCGCGCGATCACCCGGCGCTCGCGACCGCGCGCACGCGCGCGCAATTGCTCGCGGCGCTGCACGTCGATTTCGACGGGCCGATGCCCGCGCAGAGCGATGGCCGGCCGAGCGTGCGCTGGCTGCCGCCTTATGTCGACCCCGTGACGGGCCGCTCGCGCATCCGCATCGCCGCCCAGGCCCGCGCGGGCGGCGGCGCGTTCGCGGTGCTCGTCACCGAATACGCACCGGAGTACCTGCTGTCGTGGCTGCCGGATCGCGGCCTGGCCGGCCGGTTCTTCGTGGCGTCGGCGGACAACCGGCTCATCGCGATCGACCCGGCCGTCGAGCACACCGGCGCGCTGAACGCGCGCCTGCTCGCGCTCGACGTCGCCCGCGGCGACGAGTCGCTCGGCGAGCCGCTGTTTCGCAGCGGCTCGATCGTATTTCGCAGCCGGCTCGCGACGACCGGCTGGACCGTCGCGTACGTGCTGTCGTGGGGCGACGTCGTCCTGGGCGTCGGCGTGCAGGCCGCGGTGCTCGCCGCGGCGACGCTCGTGACGATCGCCGTGATGTGGCTGCTGCTCGTACGCTTTCACCGGCGCGTGCTCGCGCCGGTTTACGCGCGCTCCGCGCGCGTATTCGACAGCGAAGCGCTGTGCCGCAGCGTGATCGCGATGGCGCCGGTCGGCATCGGCCTCGTGTCGTTGTCCGACCGGCGCGTGATGCTCGCGAGCGACGCGCTCGTGCAGATGCTGCTGCCGCACGGCGGCGATCACCACGCGCTGTCGGCCCGCGTGCTCGAGCGATACGACGCGTTCGTCGCCGACGGCGGGCGCGGCCGCACGCTGGTGACGGAGCTCGCGGTCGACGCTCACGGCGATGCGCCGCTGCATCTGGAAATCATCGCGCACGCGGCGCGCTATCAGGGCGAGGACGTGCTGATCGCCGTATTCACCGACACGACCGCCCAGCGCCGGCTCGTGCAGCAACTGGAGGAAGCGGTGCGCGCGGCGGATTCCGCGAACGCGGCGAAGTCGTCGTTCCTCGCGGCGACGAGCCACGAGATCCGCACGCCGCTGAACGTGATCCTCGGCAACCTGGAGCTGCTCGAGCGCACCGCGCTCGACGCGTCGCAGCAGAGCCGCGTGCGCACGCTGCGCGCGTCGGCCGAGGGGCTGCTCGCGATCGTCAGCGACATCCTCGATTTTTCGAAGATCGAGGCCGGCGCGATGTCGGTCGAGTCGATCGAGTTCGAATTGATCGCGGTGATCGAGCAGCAGCTCGCCGCGTTCGCGCCGATCGCGAAGGCGAAAGGGCTGCCGCTGTTCGTCGAGATCGACGCGAGCGTCGAGCAGCGCATGCGCGGCGACCCGACGCGGCTCGCACAAGTCCTCGGCAACCTGCTGAGCAACGCGATCAAGTTCACGAGCGAAGGCCATATCGCCGCGCGCGTCGCAGTGTGGCCCGATGCGCGCGGCGTGCCCGAGGTCGAACTGAGCGTCGAGGACACCGGCATCGGCATCGAGCCCACGCAACGCGCGCGTTTGTTCAAGCCGTTCTCGCAGGTCGACGCATCGATCACGCGCCGCTACGGCGGCACAGGGCTCGGGCTGGCGCTGTGCGATCGGCTGGTGACGGCGATGGGCGGCACGTTGTCGGTCGACAGCACGCCGCAGGTGGGCAGCGTCTTCAGCGTTCATCTGCCGCTGCAGGCCGACATCGCGCCGACACGCCCGCTCGACGCGAGCAGCGGCCACGCGGTGCTCGTCGTGTCGCAGGACGAGGCCTGGCGCAAGTTCGCGTCCGCGCATCTGCGCGCATGGGGTTTCGATGTCGCGGTACACGCGAGCCCGGTCGGGATCGCGGCCGAGCTCGTCGCGCGCGCTCGTGCGCTGGTGCTCGTCGGCGATGCCGACCGATGGCGGCGCGACGAACTGGACCGGGCCGGGCACGACACGCCGATCGTGCTGGCAACGCCCGATGGTCCGCTGCAACCGGATGTCGCTGGCCGCACGATTCGCGTATCGAGCTACTCGGTGAACGGGCTGCGCATGGCGCTCGAGCGCACGCTGAGGGCCGGCGGCGAGTCGCCGCATGCGCCGATTGCCGATCCGCACGCGGCTGCGACGGCGCCAGCGGAGTCGTTGCCGCGCGTGCTGGTCGCCGACGATGCCGCGATCAACGGCTCGATTTTCCTCGAGCAGCTGGCTGTGCTCGGCAGTCCGTTCGACTGCGTGTCGTCCGGCGCGGCCGCGCTCGACATGCTCGCGCGCGGCAATTGGGACGTGCTGCTGATCGCCGCGGAGCTTCCCGACATGCTCGCTCGGGAGCTGGTGGAAGCCGTCCATGCGCGCGCGCTGCCGTGCGACGTGATCGTCGTCGCGTCCCATCTGGGGCCTGACGACGCCAGGCTTTATGCCGCGGTGAAGGTGGACTGCGTATTGACGAAGCCGGTGACGCTTGCCGATCTGCGCCGCAGTCTGACGCGGATCGCACGCCGGCGCGGGATCGGTGTGCTGGTGGGCGCAATGAACGAGCGTTGTGTGGTTGGTAAGGCGCGGGCAACCGCGGATATGTCGGGAAGATAAGAAACCGGCGCGTCACGGCGGCACAGACCGTCGGCGTCGATCATCGAAGGCAGACACGCCGCGTCGTGCGGGTGCGGTGTGATTTCGACTGAAGGAAGGGTACGGCCGTGCGCTATATGGGAAAGGTGTTCGGGCTGCTGCTTGCGTTCGCGACGTTGCCGGAGAAGTCCCGTCGGGATTTCCTGACCAGGCTGAACGAATTCATGATGATGTCGCCGGCGCAGCGGCGGCGCGTCATTGCCGAGTGGCAGCACGCCGCGGGCGAACGAGCGGGGCAGCCGGACGAGCCGGTGTCCGGACATTAGCGACTGCTGGCGATCGTGTCGCGCAGCACGTTGGATCGACGGCGTCGTCGGCGCCGCCGATCGGTTTTGCGCGAGCGTCGAGCGGCGGCGGATCGTGGCGCAACGCCCTGCGCGGTCATCTCGCCTCGCGACGGGTTCGTGTGGCGATCCTCGCTGCGGCAGGCCGCGAGGTGCGGTTGGCGCAAAGCGCGGCGCACCCGTTATTTTAGAATTGGACCGCGCGCCGCTCGGTCCGCCGAAGGCCGTAACACGAACCGTGTTGCGGAATCGATTCGAATTGCGACGCATTGTGCGACATCGCAGGTCGAGCGCCTGTATCGGGAGAAGAACGCAGATGGATGAATTTTTTGTGCGAGTGTTGGTGGCGGACGATCATCCGGCGTCAGCACTCGGGATGTCCCAGGCGCTCGCTGGGAGCAGCACGATCCGGTTGCTCGGCACTGTCTCGAATTCGACCGATCTGGTGGAAATGCTCGACGCGCAGCAGGCCGACGTGCTGGTCGTCGACTATGTGATGCCGGGCGGCAAGTACGGCGATGGGCTCGTGTTGCTGTCGTTTCTGCAACGGCGCTATCCGGCGCTGCATCTCGTGACGATCACGATGATCGACAACCCGAGCGTGCTGCATGCGATTCAACGGCAGGGCGTCGGCTGCATCCTCAGCAAGTCCGACGCGATTTCGCATCTGGTGGGCGCGGTGCATGCGGCTTACGTCGGCGCGAACTATGTGTCTCCCGTCGTCAAGCAATTGCTGACCTGCACCGAAGCGCCGACCGGCGCGCGGACGCTGACGGCGCGCGAGATCGAGGTCGTGCGGTTGTACGGGGCCGGGCTGACGGTGGGTGAGATTGCCGTCCAGCTGCATCGCAGCAAGCAGACGATCAGCTCGCAGAAGTCGAGCGCGATGAAGAAGCTCGGCATCGTGCGCGACGCGGACCTGATTCGCTATGCGAGCGAACGCGAGCTTCCGGATGCGGGCGGTGCGGATGCACCCGTAAGCGATGCGTAGTCGCCGCATGCGTGCTGCGACGATGCCGATTCGGCGGCGCATCCCGGCCGGTGGTTTCGGCTTCGGCTTCCGGTTCAGCGTAAAGGAGCGCCCATGCCAGCCGAGCTGAAGCGCATCGCGAGTCAGGTCGCGAATGCGGGGCGCAAGCCGTTCGAGCCCGGCCGCGCGCGTCGCTACCAGCAGTTGCTGCTGTACGGCGGCGGCTTCGCGGTGACGCTGTTCATCCTGATGTGCGCGCTGCTCGTCACGCGGCTCGACGTGCAGGACTATCGCGCGCAGGCCCGTTTGACGTTCCTTTATCGCAAGGCGCAATTCTCCCGCACGCTGGAGATGGCCGACATGGTGCTCGCGACCTATGGCGGCAGGATCGAGCAGCTGTGGAATCAGGGCGCGCGGCCGTCTGCCGATGCGCTCGCGCAATTCTCTGCTGCCGGCGGCGTGCTGGGTGCGAGCAACGGCGACGGCAGCGAGACGCTGCTCGCGCTCGCGCGGCTCACGCCGGATCGTCCCGCACCATCGTATGCGCGCTATCTCGGCGCGCTGTTCGGTCTGGTCCGGCAGGACGATCGATCCGGGCACGTGCTGCCGCCGGCGCTCGTGTCCGGCGGCGAACCGCTCGGTGGCTATCTGATCGGGCTCGATGCGCCGTTTCTGGCCGTGCTCGGCACCGAACTCGTGCCGCGCGCGCACACGCTCGAGCCCGGCACCGACCTGCACACGCTGATCGACGGGCTGATGCCGACCGGCATCGCACGGCAGAAGACGCTGATGCAGAGCCGTCCGTTCGTGTTCGATCGACGCCTCGATCCGCTGTCGGGCCGGGTCGTCATGCGCTTCGCGCGCCGGCTCGACGATGCGGCCGGCCGGCCGTTCGGCTGGCTGGTGATCAACGGCTTGCATCGTGTCGACGACGTGATGGCGCCGCGTTCCGACGACGAAGACGTTGCGATCGTCGACGCGCGCCATGACATCGTGTTCGGACGCGAGCGCGACCGGTCGATGATCGAGCGCGCGTTGCACGACGCGCGCGCGCCGCTCGGCGATCACGTCGCGGTGCGGCGCGTCGGCGCGCGCTTCGTCGTCTACGATCGCCTGCCGGGCACAGGCCTCGTGATGATGACGAGCTTCTCGTGGCGCAGCATGGTGCGGGAGATGCGTGTCGGCTTGGGCATCACGTTCGGCGCGGCGCTGCTCGGGATCGTGCTGCTGTGGTCGGCGATCGTGCTGTTCGATCGTCGCGCGCTGCGCCCCGCGCATCGGCGTGCGATCCGCCTGATCGAGAGCGAGGCGTTCAACCGCACGCTGGCCCGTCATGCGCCCGCGGGTTTGTTGCTGCTGTCGGCGGCGGACGGCGAGACGATGGTGCACAACGACGCGGTGCGCGCGTACGACGGCGGCGCGGGCGGCCAGCGGCTCGGCAAGCGCATCTGGCAGGCGTACCTTGAGCGCGCGGCGGCCAGCGACGGCAGGCTCGACGTGATGCAGCACGAACTGGCGGTCGAGCAAGCGGACCACGGCAAGGTTTATCTGGCATTGCAGGTCGTACGGACGATGTTCCACGGCGTCGACGTGCTGCTGTGCACGCTGACCGACGTCACCGCGCGCAAGCTGACCGAAGACAAGCTGAAGGAGGCGCGCACCGCGGCCGAGGATGCGAACAAGGCGAAATCGACGTTCCTCGCGACGATGAGCCACGAGATCCGCACGCCGCTGAACGCGATCGTCGGCAATCTCGAATTGATGGCGCGCGCGCAATTGCCGTTGGCGGAACGGCGGCGGTTGCAGACGGTGATGTCGTCGTCGGATGCGTTGCTGCACACCATCAACGACGTACTCGACCTGTCGAAGGCGGAATCGAATCAGATGGCGCTCGAAGCCGTTCCGTTCGATTTGCGCGCGGTGCTGCACGAAGTTGCGGCGATTTTTCGTGCGCTCGCGGACGCGAAGCATCTGCGGCTCGAATGCGTGATCGCGGCCGGGCTCGGCGACGGGTACGTCGGCGATCCGGCCCGCGTGCGGCAAATCGTTTCGAATCTCGTCAGCAACGCGATCAAGTTCACCGAGCATGGCAGCGTGACTGTCGAAGCGCAGCCGGCAGCCGTGCCGCGGCGCGGTGTGGAAATCGTGGTGCGCGATACGGGCATCGGCATCGAGCCGGACAGCATGCCGACGTTGTTCGACGTCTATGTGCAGACCGATGCGTCGATTTACCGGCGCTTCGGCGGCACGGGGCTCGGGTTGCCGCTGTGCCGGCGTCTCGCACGGCTGATGGGCGGCGACGTGACGGTCGAAAGCCGGCCGGGGGCGGGCGCCGTGTTTACGGCATCGCTGCCGCTGGCCGATGCGCCGTTGCGGGGGCGCGCAGCGGTCGATGCGAGGGCGGGCGGCGCGAAGAGGGGCGAGGCTGAGGTAACTGAGGCTGAGGTAACGGGAGCCGACGCGGCTCGGGTCGACGGAACTGGAGCCGATGGAACTGGGGCCACGGGAACGGAAGCTGAGGCGGCTGACGCCAAGGCAACCGGGACCGAGGCACCCGGAGCCAGCGGAACAGAAGCCAACAGAACCGGACCCGACGCAATGGCGGCCGCAACGAGGGCCGCTGCCATACGTATGAATGCAACGAGCCGCCCCGCGGCGACTCCCAAACCGACAGAAACCCATACCCCCACGTCGGCGCTCTCACCCGCGCAGCCCCCGGCACCAGAGAGCAGCGCCGACGGCGAAACGCCGCTGCGCGTGCTCGTCGCGGAAGATCATCCGGCGAGCCGCGCCTTGCTGCGCGACCAGCTCGACGCGCTGCACTGCGATGCGACGCTGGTGTCGAACGGCATCGAAGCGATGCGCGCGTTTTTCGCGCAGCCGTTCGACGTGGTGCTGACCGATCTCGGCATGCCCGAACTCGACGGCTTCGCGCTCGCGAATTGTCTGCGCGAACAGGGTGCGAAGGTGCCGGTGATCGCGATGACCGCGCATGCCACGGACGAAGACCGTCGCCGCTGCGCGCAGGCCGGTGCGGTGGAAGTGGTGCTCAAGCCGCTGTCGATCGATGCGCTCGACGCGGTGCTGACGCGGCACGCGAGGCGCGCTGCGGCGGCCCGGTCGTCTACGGGCGATTCTGCCGATTCGGGCGACCGGCCGATACCGCCGATGACCGACGAGATCCGCGAGAATTTGCGGACCGCGACGCTGCTGTCTCTGGCATTGATCGACGACGCGCTGCCGCGCGGAGACGTCGAGCGCATCCGCGTGGAGTTGCATTCGATGCGCGGCGGTTTCGCGCTGGCGGGCGATATCGTCGCTGGCGCCGCTTGCGCGCATGCCGAGCGGATCTTCTCGCAGGGCCGAACCGCCGCGCTGCGGGCGGCATGGCCGGCGTGCCGCGCGGCCATCGAGCGGTCGGCCGAACGTCTGCGTGCAGCCGGCTCGGGAGCAGGGAGCGAGCCCGCATGAAGCAAGCGGGGCGCGACGCGTCGGCGGCTCGCGGCACGACGCGCCTCGTGCCGCTCAGCCGTCGCGAAAGATCTCCGCGTAGGCGCTCAGCGCAGGCACTCCGCCGAGATGCGCATACAGCACCTTCGATCCCGGCTCGAATTCCCCGCGACGCACCATGTCGATCATCCCGTGCATCGATTTGCCTTCGTAGACGGGGTCCGTCAACACGCCTTCCAGACGCGCGCACAGCCGGATCGCCTCCAGCGTGCCGTCGTTCGGCAACCCGTACTCGGGGCCCGCGTAGCGCGTGTCGAGCACGACGTCCGCGTCTGCGATCGGCCGGCCGAGTTCGACCAGTTCGGCCGTATGCCGCGCGATGCGGGTGATCTGCTCGCGCGTGCGCTCGGGCGTTGCCGATGCGTCGATGCCGATCACGCGATCCGCGCGTCCGTCGGCCGCGAAGCCGACCACCATCCCCGCCTGCGTGCTGCCGGTCACCGAGCACACCACGACGTAATCGAACCGGAAGCCGAGCTGCGCCTCCTGTTCGCGCACCTCCTCTGCGAAGCCGACGAAGCCGAGCCCGCCGAGCGGATGCTCGGAGCAGCCGGCCGGAATCGGATAGGGCTTGCCGCCGGCCTGCCGGACGCTTTCCATCGCATCTTCCCAGCTGCGGCGAATGCCGATGTCGAAGCCGTCGGCGACGAGCCGCACGTCGGCGCCCATCATGCGCGACAACTGGATGTTGCCGACGCGATCGTAGACCGGATCGTCGTAGTTGACCCAGTGCTCCTGCACGAGCACGCACTTCATCCCGAGATGCGCGGCGACGGCCGCGACCTGGCGCGTTTGATTCGACTGCACGCCGCCGATCGACACGAGCGTGTCGGCGCCTTGTGCGAGTGCATCGGGGATCAGGTATTCGAGCTTGCGCGTCTTGTTGCCGCCGAACGCGAGACCGCTGTTGCAGTCCTCGCGCTTCGCATACAGCTCGACCTTGCCGCCGAGGTGCGCGCTCAGGCGCTTGAGCGGCTGGATCGGCGTCGGGCCGAACGTGAGCGGGTAGCGGGGAAAACGTTGCAGGTTCATCGACGGGCTCCGAAGGACGGTGGGCGGAAGAGCGGCGGCGTGATGCGTGTCGTGCCGCGCGCTGATCGAAAAATGATAGGCAAGAGCGCGAGAAATGAGCTTGCGAAGTAAATGGGCGTTGGCCTACGTTATCGTTCAAACTGCAATGCGTGGAGCAATTCTGATTCGTAAAAACGCCAGGAGGCGCAATGAAATTAACTCGTGGTCGCGCGTCGCCCGTCGATGCCGCGCCGGCGCTCGATCGCATCGACCGCGCGATCCTCAAGCAACTGCAGCAGGACGCGTCGATCTCGAACGTGCGCCTCGCCGCGCGCGTGAAGCTGAGCGCGCCGGCGTGCCTGCGGCGCGTGGAGCGGCTCAAGGAGATGGGGTTGATCCGCGGCATCGTTGCGTTGCTCGACCCGAAGCCGCTCGGCGCCGGGATGCTGGTCGTGATCGGCTTCGTGCTCGACCGCTCGACGCCCGAAGCGTTCGCCGCGTTCGAGAAGGCTGCGCAGAAGGTGTCGGGATGCGTCGAATGTCACGTGGTGACGGGCGAATTCGACTACTTCATGCTGGTCCGCACGCGCGACAACGAGAGCTTCAATCGGCTGCATGCGGAGCAACTGCTGTATCTGCCCGGTGTGCGCCAGGTGCGCTCGTTCATGGTGCTCAAGGAAATTCTGTCGACGCACGCGTTGCCGATATAGCGGCGCGTGACGTTCGCCGCGCGACGCGAATGCCGCCCGCATCCGCCCGCCGCGACAGCGTCAGCGACAGCGACGGAACGACCATCGTGCGCCAGGACCGCTCGTCCACCGTGCTCAAGGAAATCCTGTCGACGCACGCGTTGCCGATATAGCGCGGCGTGGCTTCCGCCGCGCAACGCTAACGCCGTCCGCGCCGGGCCGCCGCGACAGCGCCGCACGGCCCGTCATCACGCCGCCGCCGCATGCCGGCGGCCCGCACGCACCGTCACGACGCGTAATTGGGCGTTCGCGTATGCTCGATCCGGCGGCGGCCGGTGCCGCCGCGAGCCGGATCATTCATTCGTGCGACGACCATCAACGAGCGAGGGCACCATGGCTGGACAAACAATGGCGGAATACCTGGCGAAGACGCTGGCGGCAGCGGGCGTCGAGCGCATCTGGGGCGTGACGGGCGACAGCCTGAACGGGCTGTCGTTCAGCCTCGCCCAGATGGGCTCGATCCGCTGGATGCACACGCGGCACGAGGAAAGCGCGGCATTCGCGGCCGGCGCGGACGCCGCGTCGACCGGGCGCCTCGCCGTGTGCGCCGGCAGCTGCGGGCCGGGCAACCTGCACCTGATCAACGGCCTGTACGATTGCCATCGCAACCACCAGCCGGTGCTCGCGATCGCTGCGCACATTCCGTCGACCGAGATCGGCCTCGGCTACTTCCAGGAGACGCACCCGCAGGAGTTGTTCCGCGAGTGCAGCCATTTCGCGGAACTCGTAACCAACGCGTCGCAGTTTCCGCGCGTGCTCGCGCGCGCGATGCGCACCGCGATCGAGGAGCGCGGCGTCGCGGTGATCGTGCTGCCGGGCGACATTGCGCTCGGCGACGGCCCGCAGGAGCCGCCATCGTGGAGCGTATCGGCGCCGCCGTCGATCCTCCCCGCGGACGCCGATCTCGACCGGCTCGCGGCGCTGCTCAACGAATCGGACGCGGTGACGCTGCTCTGCGGCAGCGGCACGCAGGGCGCGCACGACGAAGTGGTCGCGCTCGCCGACATGCTCGGCGCGCCGGTCGTGCATGCGCTGCGCGGCAAGCAGTTCGTCGAATGGGACAACCCGTTCGACGTCGGGATGACGGGGCTGATCGGCTTCAGCTCCGGCTATCACGCGATGGAGTCGTGCGACACGCTGCTGATGCTCGGCACCGACTTTCCGTATCGGCCGTTCTATCCGGCCCACGCGAAGATTGCGCAGATCGACTGGAAGGGCTCGCAGCTCGGCCACCGCGCCCCGCTCGCGCTCGGGCTCGTCGGCACCGTGAAGGAGACGATCGCGGCGTTGCTGCCGCGCCTCACGCGCAAGACGCAGCGGCGCTTCCTGGAGAACGCGCTGAGGCACTATGCGGCCGCCCGCAAGAGCCTCGACGATCTCGCCGTGCCGGAGCCGCCGGGCCGCGCGATCCATCCGCAGTATCTGACGAAGCTCGTCGACGAAATCGCTGGGGAGGACGCGATCTTCACGGCCGACGTCGGCACTCCGACGCTATGGGCCGCGCGCTACCTGACGATGAACGGCAAGCGGCAGCTGCACGGGTCGTTCAATCACGGCTCGATGGCCAACGCGATGCCGCAGGCGCTCGGCGCACAGGGCGCGCATCCGGGGCGGCAGGTGGTGTCGCTGTCCGGCGATGGCGGGCTGTCGATGCTGCTCGGCGATCTGCTGACCGCGCGCCAGCTCAATCTGCCGATCAAGGTCGTCGTGTACAACAACAGCCTGCTCGGCTTCGTGTCGATGGAGTTGAAGGCCGCCGGCTATCTCGACACCAACGTCGATCTGAGCGCGACCGATTTCGCGGCGATCGCGAAAGGCGCGGGGATCTTCAGCGTGCGCGTCGAGCATTCGGAGAACGTCGCACAAGCGCTGCGCAGCGCGTTCGAGCACGACGGGCCGGCGCTCGTCGACGTCGTCACGTCGAAGTACGAGCTCGCGATGCCGCCGAAGATCGAACTCGCGCATGCAAAGGGCTTCAGCCTGTTCATGCTGCGCGCGATCCTGAGCGGTCGCGGCGACGAGATCGTGGAACTCGCGCGGACAAATCTGCGCTGAGGGGCGGGGTGGGGGCGCGGCGGGGCGCGATAGATGCGCGGCCGGCAGACGGCCAACGCTACGCGCCACGCCCGGCCCAGGCCAGCCCAGCCAAGCCAAGCCAAGCCAAGCCCAGCCAAGCCAAGCCAAGCCAAGCCAAGCCAGCTAAGCGAGCCGAGCCGAGCCGAGCCGAGCCGAGCCGAGCCGAGCCGAGCAAGCCGCGCTGGCACGGTCGGTTCGTCTGTGCGTTCGGGCGCGATTTTGACGGCCGGTGAGTCGGCGTTCCGTTGAAGCGCTACGGCCGGCGCGCTGATTGCGCGTCGACGCCCGCCGCCCATCGACATCGGCGTACCGTTTTTTGCACCGCAGTGCCGTTTTTTTGCACGGTGTTTATGCGCGGGCCTATAAGCTCCAGACGTATTCAATCGACGGAGATGCCTTCGACCCGCGCCATGACCCCCATTCTTCCCGTCCCACCTCCGCCGGTGTTTAGCTCCGTTCGCCATCCACTGCTTGCTGCAGTGCCGTGGCGTTCACGTCGCCGCGCGCCTGCGCAGTTGCCGATCACGCTGAGCGCCGATGCGGCGCGGCTGCATTCGCCGCTCGGCGCGTATGTCGTCGGCGCGACCGCCGGGCGCGACGCGATCCGCGTGCAGCTCGAGATCGCGCCGGAAGATCTGGACTTCACGCTGCACATGCTGATGGCGCAGCAGACCGACGCGATCATCGGTCCGCTCGTCCGACCCGTGGACCGCGTGGGCCGCCCGGACCGCACGGAACAAGCCTAGCCGCCCCGGGAACGCCGATTGCTGGTTGGATCCGCCACCTTTTTGCCGATCGCCGTGCCCTTGCACGGCCGGCCGAGGTGGACGATTGTGCGTCGCGTCGTACGCGGCGCTGGCCCTGGACACGGAGGATGCATGTACCTCACAGAAGAAGTGCACACCGCGCGCTCGGCAAGCCGTCGCGTGCGCGCGGTGACGCTGCCGTCGGGCACACAGCTGGCCCGGCAGTTGCTGATGACGGTGCGCGCGGCAGACGTGCTGCTGCGTCAGGCGATCCGGTTGCCGGATCGTCATCAATGGTCGGTCGACCTCGAGCGCGTCGACGCGGCCGGCGGCCCGCTGGCCGCGTGGGATTCGCACGTGACCTTCCGGATCGCGAAGGTGTTCGCGCCGACGGTCGATGCGCAGACGCGCGCCGGCGATCCCGAGCAGGTTGCGGCCGAAATCCGCCTGTCTCTTCCGGAGCAGGCGTATCTGGGTGACGAGCGCGTCGGCATCTTCGGCCGGCGGCACGGCAACCGGTTCGGCGCGACGCTGTCGGTGACGGCGGGCTCCCAGTGGGGCGGCCGACGCCACGAATACGTTCCACCAGCCGCGCGGCACGTGCACGGCGACACGCTGGAAGCGCTCGTCGACGCGGTGGCCGGCATCGTCAACGCGGCGCTCGCCGTGGCCGGCCAGCCGTGCCCGCGCGAGTCGTGACGACCGGCGCGGCGCGCGCCTGACCGACGTTCAGGCGTCGCCGGCCTGGCCGGTTTGCCGCTGCAGGTCTTCCATCAGTTGTTCGGCGAGAAAGTCGCACGGCGGCCGCTTCGACTTCGTGCTGCGCGCGAGTATCAGCTCGAGCGGCGGCAGGTCGGGCAGCCCGTGCGAGCGGCCGAGCATCGACAGCTGCGCGGGGATCGCGCAGCGCGCGAGCGGCGCGACCGCGAGGCCGGCTTCCACCATGCTGAGCAGCCCGAGCAGGCTCGGGCTTTCGTACGACGTGCGAAACGGCAGCTTCGCGCGTTCGAGGCTGCGGATCGCGTTTTCGCGCGCCACGCTGCCCGGCATGAACACCGCGATCGGCAACGGCCGCTCCTCCCACACGCGCGGCCCGTTCGTCATCGCGGCCCACGCCATCGGCTCGTGGCGGATGAAGTCGCCCGACAGCCCCTTGATGCGCGTGCCGCACACCAGATCGACGGTGCCGTCTTTCAGCAGCGGCGCAAGCGCGCTGCTCGGCAGCCCGATCACCTGGATCTCGACCTTCGGATAGGTCGCCGAAAACTTCTTCAGCACCGACGGCAGCAGCGACGACGCATAGTCGTCCGGCACGCCGATCACGACCTTGCCCGTCACCTCCGGCCGCACTACGGCCGCCCACGCTTCGTCGCGCAACGCCAGCATGCGCCTCGCGAATCCCAGCAGCACCTCGCCCTCGCGCGTCAGCACGATGCTGCGCGGCTTGCGCACGAACAGCGGCCGGCCGATCGCTTCCTCGAGGCTCTTGATCTGCATGCTCACGGCCGATTGCGAGCGGTTCACCGCTTCGGCGGCGCGGGTCATGTTGCCGGTTTCCGCAACGGCGACGACCGTGGCCAGAACCTCGTGATCGAGCATCTTCATCGGTATCAGGAAAGCTGAACGTAACGATCAGCATTATGCGTTTTTATTGTCGCAGCGTGTCTGCCATAGTGAAAACACGCCTGCCGTATCGCCCGATGCGGCGCGGCGATCGCGGGCCTGCCGGCACGCCGCGTCGAACCGAACAGAGTGGTGTATCGATGATGGATCATCCGTTGCGCGCCGCACTGGCCGCTGAATTGCATGCGCGGCCGTTCCTGCGGATCGCCGAAGCCGTGTCGCTCACGCACTACGCGATCTACGCGGACGGCCAGCCCGACATCCACGAAACGCTGCTGCACGCGCTGTGCCGCGATACCGGCCTCGACGCGCCGCACGAAGGTGCGACCCACCATGCGGTGCAGTCGCCGTGCGGCTGGTACGTGAAGTGGGAGCGTCACACCGAATTCTCGACCTTCACGTTCGTCGCGCCACGCCGCGACACCGGCTATTTCGACGATCTCGCCATCGAAGGCGTTCCGCCTGCATGGTTCGCGCGGCTCGCGGGCATCCGCTTCGTCGCGGTGCGCATGGAGCTGCTGTCGGGCGATGCCGCGCGGCTCGTGCGCGGCGAGCTGCGCCGCTGGATCGACGGGCCGGCGCTGGTCGGCAGCAGCGTGCTCGGCGGCGGCAAGGTGTTCTGCGACTGGCACGTGCGCGACGACGGCTTCATGCGCCTGCTCGTGATCGACGAGGATTTCCGCGAGGAGCAGGGCGGCCGTCTGCTGCAGCGCCTCTACGAAATCGAGACGTACCGGATGATGGCGCTGCTCGCGCTGCCGGTCGCGCGGCGCATGAGCCGCGAGCTCGACGACATCCATACGGCGCTGCATGCGCTGATGCAGCGCATGGACGCCGGTGGCGCCGACGGCGACGACGCCGCGCTGCTCGTGAAGCTCACGCATCTCGCGGTGCGGGTCGAAGCGCTGTCCGGCTCGGGCGCGCGCTTCAGCGCGTCGCGCGCGTACGAGAAGCTCGTGCTGGCGCGCATCCACGAGCTGCGCGAGGAGCGCATCGAAGGGATGCCGACGATCGCCGAATTCATGGAACGGCGCTTCGCGCCGGCGATGGAAACCTGCCGCAGCGTGTGGGCGCGTCACGAGCAGATCGCGGCGCGCATCGCGCGCGCGGTCGATCTGCTGCGCACGCGCGTGAACTTGGCGCAGGAACAGGACGTCACGCGCCTGCTCGTCGGCATGGAGCGCACCGCGCGCAACCAGCTTCATCTGCAGCACGCGGTCGAAGGGCTGTCGGTGGCCGCGATCTCGTATTACGTGCTGTCGCTCGCCACCGCGGCGTTCAAGGCGTTGCACGTGATGAACCTGCCGGTCGATCCCGAGCTGGCGGAAGGTCTGCTGATCGCACCGGTCGTGTTCGCGGTGATTCACGTCACGCGACGCACGCGCGCCCAGCTCGCGCGCGCCGAAACCGCGCATGACGGCGTAGCCGCGCATGCGCCGGTGTTGAAACGGGCGAGCTAGAACACCAACGACATATCAAAAGGAGTGGAGATGACTTTTGCGCAATCGCAAACCGGCAACGTCGCAGGTCGTCACGCATTCGACGCGCCGCCGCAGTACGACGCCGACGCATCGCAAGAGGTACGCGCGACCTCGTACCATGCGGTGCTGCAGGAGCCGATGACGTCGCTCGTCGGTGGCACGGTCGATCGGCCGGAGGTCGCGGCGGTCGCGATTCTCGGCTACAACTGAAGCGGCTTCGGCGATAGGGCGCGCGCGTCGCTCGCGCCGATCATTCGCCCCGCGCGGGCGGTACGTCGTCCGCCTGTCGCGCGGCGCGGCGGGACGCCGGCGCGGCGGCTCCCCATGCGGCGAGCTCGCGCTTGGTTCGCACGCCCAGCTTCGCGAACGCGCGCTTCACGTACGACTCGGCCGTCGCCACACGCACGCCGAGGATGTCGGCCGTCTCCGGCACGGTCTTGCCCGAGATCAGATGCTTGCAGGTTTCGTATTCGCGCTTCGACAGCTTCACGCCGTCGGCGGCGAGCCGCGCGTCGAACTGCGCGAGCGGATGCAGGTCGGCGGCCGGATGCGCGATACGGCGCGCGGCGGTGGTCGACGCATGCAGTTCGAGCAGCGGAAACAGCACGTCGCTGATGCTGCGAAAGCGGTTCATCTCGGCGAGCGTGAACGGCGGGCGGTCGCGACCGCGTTCGAGCGCGATCGAATGCTGCGCGTAGCGCGTGCCGCGCGCGAGCACGCATTCGTGGCCGATACGCACGTCGTCGAACAGCCGCTGACGGAATTCGCCGGGCGGGATCGCCGCGATGTCGCGCACGACCAGCATCGTGCCGGTCTTGCCGCGCAGCCCGGCGAACAGCGGGTCGCTGTCGAGAAAGCGCTCGTAGTAGAGCGTCATCACGTCGGAGATTTCTGCGGTCGCGGTGCCGATGCCGCTGCTGCCGATCCATTCGCAGCGGTAACCGGTCGGCATCGCGCCGTCGACGCGCGAGCGTTCGACGTGCGCGACGTCGAGCGGCACGACGTCGTTCAGCAGCCGCGTGAGGCGCGGCACGAAATGCGGCGTGCCGACCGTCTCGATCAGCTCGCCCAGCGCCTTGAACGACGCGTCGAAGCGGTCGTCGTCGCGGTGGCAGGCGTTCATGTCGAGCGGCATGCGGGTCTCTCGGTAGGAAGCGGGCGCGATTGTAGCGGTTGCGGCGTCGGCGTCATCACGGGGAACCACGGGGCGGCGGGCGATGGCTCCGCGCGTCGGACGACGCGTTCCGGCGGCCGTGAAGGCCGGCGTAACGGGCAGTGTAAAGGAGCGGCGGCGTCCGCGCGTTGTCGAGCGCGGCGCGTGGGCTTTAGTCGATCCAGTTAGTCGATGACGACGTGCTGCCGTACCGGCCGATAACCGACGCATCCGCGCGTTCGCCCAGCCTTGCGTCGGAGGAATGCGCCACCGCGGCCGTGCGTGTGGCCGGCACGCGGCCGAATGCAAGGCCAGCAGCTACCGCTTCGCTCGGCGTGCCTTAGTCGATCCAATTACTCGATGACGACGTGCTGCCGTACCGGCCGATGACCGACGCATCCGCGCGTTCGCACAGCCCTGCATCGGAAGCCTGCGCGACAGCCGCCGTGCGTGTGGCCGGCACGCATCCGAACGCAAGGCCAGCAGCTACCGCTTCGCTCGGCGTGCCGCGCCCAGCCCGATCGTCGGCGCGACCACAAGATCGGTTCGGGGCCGCTCCTTACGCCTCGATCCGCTCGACCTTGCCGACCAGCAACCCGTACGACAGGCTGCCGGCAAGCGCCATCGCCGCGATGTAGGTGATCGCGCGCGAGAAGTCCGCGCCGTCGACGAGCAGGCCGATCACGATCGGTGTCGCGATCGCGGACAGATTGCCGATCAGGTTGAACACGCCGCCGGTGAGGCCGAGCAGCCGCGCGGGCGCGAGGCCCGACACGAGCGACCACGTGATCGACGCGAAGCCGTTGCCGAAGAACGCGATGGTCATGAACGCGATCACCCAGCCGGTCGACGTGACGTAGTTCGCGCCGATGATGCAGGTGGAGATCAGCAGCCCCGAGATGATCGGCAGCTTGCGCGCGAAGCCTTGCGACGCGCCGCGCCGCATCAGCCAGTCCGACAGCACGCCCGAGCACAGCACGCCGACGAACGCGGCGAGAAACGGCAGCGACGCGAGAAAGCCGGACTTGATGAAGTCCATGCCGCGATATTTGACGAGATAGGTCGGGAACCACGTGAGGAAGAACCACAGCGTCGAGTTCAGCGCGAACTGGCCGAGATAGATGCCCCACAGCTTGCGCCGCCCGAGCACGACGCCGAGGTCGCGCCACGTCGACGGCACGCGTTCGGGGCGCGCGGCGATGCGGTCTTCGAGATCGACGAGGCCGCCGCCGTCGCGGATCAGCGCGAGTTCCGCCGCGTTGATGCCGCGAAACGCGCGCGGCTCGCGATACAGCGCGTACCAGATCGCGGCCCACGCGATGCCGGCGAGCCCGGTCGCGACGAATACCATGTGCCAGCCGAGGTGCTGCTGCAACCACGCGAGCACCGGCGTGAGGAACGCGAGGCCGACGAACTGCCCGGACGTGTAGCCGCCGATCGCGCCCGCGCGTTCGCGGGTGGGGAACCACGTCGTGACCACGCGGTTGTTGATCGGATAGGCCGGCGCTTCCAGCGCGCCGACGGCGAGCCGCAGCACGATCAGCCCGACGAACGAGCCGACGAAGCCGAGCAGCAGCGTCGCGGCCGACCACAGCGCGAGCGCGAGCGCATACAGCACGCGCGGCGACACCTTGTCGACGAGCCAGCCGCCCGGTATCTGCATCAGCGCGTAGGTCCACCCGAATGCGGAAAACACCAGGCCCGCGCGCACGGGGTCGATGTTCAGCTCCTTGAACAGCGCGGGCGCGGCGATCGACAGGTTGCTGCGGTCGAGGTAGTTGATCACCACCGTGACGAACAGCAGCGCGAGGATGACCATGCGCTTGCGGCCGGCCGGCGCGGTGGATGCGGTGGATGCGGTGGATGCGGTAAATGCAGCGGACGCGCGAGCGTCGGGCGCTGCGGAATCGGCGCCCGCGCGCGCTTGCTCCGACGGCGCGGCATGGGTGCGTGACGCGGAATGGGCCACGGGTCGTCTCCTGTGCTTGTGCGGCGCGTGCCCGCGTGACGGGACGGCCGTATTCAATGGCATCGGAACAACGTTATGGCCCGCGTACCGCGCGCGTCAACATCTGGACAGTCATCCCTATTAATGGGACGTTGCGCGCGCAATATGTGGAGATGCCTGCGCGCGCGGTTCGTCATACGCGCCGCGCGTCATATCTCGGCGATCCCGCGCCGATGTCGGCGCGTCACGCGCTTGCGGTGTCGTCGCGATATCCGCGCTTGCCGTCGAAGATTTCCGCCAGCGCGGCGCGCAGCACCGCGCGATCATGTTCGCCGGGCGCCAGATGAATCACGTAATGCGTATTGCCGTCGAGTTGCGCGGCGGTGCGTTCGTCGAGCTCGACTTCGAGCGTGCGTTCCGTCAGGCGGACGGACAGATCGTCCACGCGCGCGGTGAGCTGGTCGCGCACCATCACCTCGATCGTCGTGTCGTCCGGGAATCGCAGCAGCGAGAAGCAGTAGTCCTGCTCCGCGTCGAAGCAGTAGAGGTTCGCGAAGCTCTCGTCGTCGTCGACGTCGGCCGTCGCGGCGCCGAGCGTGGCGTGTAGTTCCATGATGTTTCTCTCGAGGTAGGGAAGCCGCTGCAGCGGCGCATGCGCGTCAATCCGCCGTCACGTGTCGCGCCTTCAGCCACAGCCCGAATTCGCGCATCGTTTCGACGACGGGGCGCAGCCGGTCGCCGTCCGCGCTCAGATCGTACTCGACCCGCACCGGCACTTCGGGATACACGGTGCGTCGCACGAGGCCGGCGTCTTCGAGCGCACGCAGGTCGAGCGTCAGCATCCGCTGCGAGATGCCCGGCATGTCGCGACGCAGATCGCTGAAGCGCTTCGGCCCATCGAGCAGATACGACACGAGCAGCAGCCGCCAGCGGCCGCCGAGCAGCCGCATCGATTCTTCCACGGAACATCCTGTCGCACTCGTTTTCATGCTGATGACTCTGCGTCGGTAACTTTTTTGTGACTACGGCACAAACGACTGCCTTCTTCTCAGCGCCGCGCCGATGCGAGATATTAGCGCCCGCGTCGCGGCGAATCGAGAGAGATACGAAACATTCACACAAGGAAACGCATGAAGCTCTATCACGCTCCCGGCAGCTGCTCGCAGGCGATCTGCATCGTGCTGCGCGAAGCGCAATTCGACGCGCAGATCGTCACGGTGGACGCGCGCCGGCATCGGTTCGACGATGGCCGCGACTATCGTGCCGTGAACGAACTCGGCTACGTGCCGCTGCTCGTGCTCGACGACGGCACCACGCTGCGCGAAGGCCCCGTGATCGCGCAGTATCTGGCCGACCGGCGCCCCGAAGCCGGACTCGCGCCGGCATACGGAACGCTCGCGCGCTACCGGCTGATGGAATGGCTGAACTTCCTCGGCACGGAGATCCACAAGGGGTTCATTCCGTTGCTGTACGCGGTACAGGCGGGCAAATACGTCGATCCGGTGCGCCGGAAGCTCGACAGCCGCTTTGCATGGATCGACCGGCAGCTCGACGGCCACACGTATCTGACGGGCGACACCTTCACGATCGCCGATGCGTATCTGTTCGCGCTGACCGGCTGGGGCAAGGCCGGCTGGCTGCGCTCGGTGTACGACGCGGACATCGACCTGAGCCGCCATGCGAACCTGCGCAGCTGGTACGAGCGTGTGCGGGCGCGGGCGGCCGTACAGCAGGTGCTGCAGGCCGACGGGCTGGCGAACGCCGCCTGACCGGCGCACGCGGGCCTCGGCGCGAATGGCGAGGCCCGCGCGCATTCAACGCGTGAGCGTCACGTACAGATAGCCGGCATAGCCGGCGCCGTTCGCGAGCAGCGCCCAGATCGCGAGCCCGCGCGCCCGCGCATTGACGCGCAGCCACACTGCCGCCGCGAGCGTGATGACCACGCCGGTCAGCACTTCGGCGCGCGGCTCCCACGGCGTCAGCATGATGCCGATCGCCGGCAGCAGCGTGCCCTGGAACACCATCGCGCCGGTGATGTTGCCGAACGCGAGCGTGTCCTTCGAGCGGCGAATCCACAGCACGCTGTTGACCTTCTCCGGCAGCTCGGTCGCGATCGGCACGATGATCAGCGACAGCAGCAGCGGCGAGATGCCGAGCAGTTGCGACACGCCGTCGACGCCGTGAATGAAGCCCTTCGCGCCGCCGACCAGCAGCGCGACGCCGACGGCGAGCTGCAGCGCGATGGTCGCCAGATTGGTCGGCAGCCCGGTGCGCGACAGGAACATCGTGTGCGGCGCCTCGGTGCCGTGCCCGGCGTCGACGAGCTGCGTCGACGCGCGCAGCGTCATCACCACGTACATCACGTAGATGCCGACCAGCATCGCGCCGAGCATCGCGCGCACCGCCCAGACGTGATGCGGGACGAACATCGCGACCGTCGCGAGCGTGAACGCGGCGATGAAGTAGTTCAGGTCGCGCACGAAGCCGCTGCGCTCGGGTGCGATGGTGCCGGTCACGCCGCGCGAGCGGATCACGGCGAGCGTCATCAGGAAGGTGGTGAGCGTCGCGAGCATCAGCGGCGCGCCGAGAATCGCGCCGACGCCGATTTCCTCGTTCACCGCGGCGTTCGACGTGCCGCCGATCAGCGCGAGCACCGGCACCGTCGTCTCGGGCAGCGCGGTGCCGACGGCCGCGAACAGCGAACCCGTCACGCCTTCGGAGATCTTCAGGCGTTCGCCGAGATGTTCGAGCGCATTGGTGAAGAGTTCGGCGGCGATCAGGATGACGATCAGCATGAACGCCAGTTCGACGAGCATCAACGTCATGCGGCACCTCCGCACGCGCGCGGGTTGGCGTTGGCGGGATGGCGGAAGCGGACGAAGCGCGACGGGAAAGGGACGAAGGACATGGGGGCTCCGTGGTCGGACGTTGACGAACCATGACGCATCTGCCGACGTCCGACCCGGAACGGCGCGATGCGTCGATGGTCTCGCCAAGCCGATTCGGCCGAACGCGCCACGGCCGCAAGCCGAGTATGTTGACGCGTTCGCTTTCCAGAGCGGAAAGCAGGCTACTCCCCAAAGACGAACGGCAGTCTAGCCGAGCCCGATGCTTTCGGCAAGCTGGTGCGGGCATGCGCTCGGGGCTGCATTCGGGCCTGCACGGCGGGCCGGCTGCCGACGAACGTGCGTACCGTATCGCGGAGCAAGCGCCGTGCCGCACATTACATCCATCTGTCGTTTGGTTACTAACAACTGTCATCGACCGCGGCTAAGCTTTCGGCACACTCACAACCGGGTTTCCCGTCATGCGCTCGACACTTCGCCTGTTTGCGCCGCTCCTGCTGCTGCCCGCGCTCGCCGCGCCCGTCGTTGCCGCCACCGCCGCGCCCGTCAGCGCGAACTGCGGCGGCAGCACGACGCCGATCGCCGACATCCAGGGGCCCGGCGCGCCGTCGCCGCTCGCCGGCCAGAACGTGTCGATCGAAGCGGTCGTCACCGCCGACTTCGGCGGCGCGGACGGCTTCGGCGGCTTCTTCGTCCAGCAGGCCGACGCGCAGCGGCGCAATCAGCCGGGCGTGTCCGAAGGGCTGTTCGTCTATGCGCCGAAGACGCGCGCGACGGCCGGCGATCTCGTTCACGTGACCGGCAAGGTCGAAGAGAAATACGGGCAGACGCAGCTCACGCTGGCCGGCGCGATCGCGGTGTGCGCGAACGGCCAGACGGTCACGCCGGCGACGCTGACGCTGCCGGTCGGCGCCCCGGCCGCGTTCGCCGCGTATGAAGGGATGCGCGTGCGCCTGCCGCAGACGCTGACCGTCACCGACAACTACGAGCTGGGCCGCTACGGCAGCGTGCTGCTGAGCAACGGCCGCCTGCGCACGCCGACGAGCGTGGTGCCGCCGGCGCAGGCGCGCACGCTGATGGACGCGAACGCGCGCAACCGGCTGATTCTCGACGACGGCTCGAACCGGCAGAACCCGGCGAGCGTCCCGTATCCGGCGCCCGCGCTGTCGGCGGCGAACACGCTGCGCTCGGGCTACACGGTGCGCGGCGTCGACGGCGTGCTCGAGGTGCGTTACGGCGCGTGGCGCGTGCAGCCGCTGCCCGGCGCGGCCGCGCCGGCGTTCGACGCGCGTGCGAACCCGCGCACCCGCGCGCCCGCGCGCGATCCGAACTCGAATCTGCGCGTCGCGTCGTTCAACGTGCTCAATTACTTCAACGGCAACGGGCTGGGCGGCGGCTTCGACGATCCGAACAACCGCGGCGCGAAGACTTACGAGGAATTCCAGCGTCAGGAGGCGAAGATCGTCAGCGCGCTGCAGGCGCTCGATGCCGACGTGATCGGCCTGATGGAGATCCAGAACAACGGCTACGGCGAACTGGGCGCGGTGCGCCAGCTCGCGGCAAAGCTCGGCAGCCGCTGGCGCGTGGTCGATCCGGGCGCGTCGCGCCTGGGCGGCGACGCGATCGCGGTCGCGATGATCTACGACAGCCGCACGGTCGAACCGGTCGGCCGCGCGGCGACGCTGGCGATCGACGAGCGGAACCGCCAGCCGCTCGCGCAATCGTTCCGCCGCATCGGCGGCAGGCACGCGCTGACGATCGCCGTCAATCATCTGAAGTCGAAGAACTGCCCCGATGCGGCGAACGACGACCTCGACCAGGGCGACGGCCAGGGCTGCTGGAACGCGACGCGCGCGCGTGCGGCCGCGAAACTCGCCGACTGGCTGGCCGGCACGCCAACCGGCGTCGCCGGGCAAGGCACGCTGCTGATCGGCGATTTCAACAGCTACACGCATGAAGACCCGATCCGCACGCTCGAATCGCGCGGCTACCGCAACCTCGTGTCGCGCTGGATCGGCGCGAACGCGTACAGCTACGTGTACAACGGCGAGGCCGGTTATCTCGATCACGCGCTCGCGTCGCTGCCGCTCGCCGCGCACGTGAAGGCCGTGCACGAGTGGCACATCAACGCGGACGAGCCGCTCGCGCTGCAGTACACGCTCGCCTACAAGTCGGCCGACCAGCAGAAGACCTACTACGCGCCCGATGCATATCGGTCGTCGGATCACGATCCGGTGCTGATCGACATCGCGCTGCCGGGCCGCGCGCGCTGAGCGTGGGCGGCGGTGACGCCGCACGTCGCCGTCATGTTCTCCGCTTCACGGGTCGCCCGCGTCATTCGCGGGCGACCCGCAATACGATGCGCCACGGTTCACGAGAATATCGGTTCATTCAGCCGCGTCGCCGATGCCGCGTCGCTTGCGATGCGATTCCGTCATCGTGTAAATAATTCCACTCGCCAACCTGAAACCGATTTGAATCGGTATTTTATGGGCGGTCGCGGATTCAAATCAGCGCGCCATTCGAATCGGTTTTAAATAATAAAAACGAAAGAGACGATTCACCGATCTGAAAGCATTCGCCGCGCGATGCGCCGTTTCGTAGAACGCCGTGCGACAAGGGTGACGGCGCTCGCGTCGAATACGAAACGGCTCTCCTGCCGCTGCCCACGCGGGCCTGCGCCGCGGTCTTTCAAATCCCAGACACTGACGGCCGTTTGCATCATCGGCGATTTTTTAATATCCGAATGATCTTTGACAACGCGGCGCAGCACCGCCTATTTTTGTGGTGTCGTAAAACCGCGTAATAAAAAAGTATTCAAAACTGCAAGGGGGCGGCGTCTCGGCATCATTCTCCGCCAGCAGTGTGCTGTGTCCGTAGCGAATTCGGTCTCTCGAAGAAGTCCAATCCCCAACCGCCGTCTGCCGACCGTGCAACGCGAGTGGCGGGTGCGCCTGTGCGTTCGTTGCCGGCGACGACGGCCTGTGTGAAGCGGTATCCAACCCGACACAAAGGACAGAGATGAAACCAGACAGCAGCAGTACCCGCAGTCGCGCCATACGCCGCGCCCGGCTGGCCGCGCTAGGCGCATTGACCGTCGCGACGCTCGTGCTGGCGGGCTGCGGCGGCGACGATTCGTCGTCGGTCGGCGCATCGAGCCTCGCGCAGGCGGCCGCGAGCCGGCAGGCCGCCGCGCAGCAGGCGAGCGGCGATGCGACGCCGGCGGCGAACCAGCCGTACGTCGACCCGGTCGCCTATTCGATGAACGCGACCGACGGCCTCGCGCCCGCGCAAGTCGCGGAGAAGGCGGCCGTGATGCACTACCAGTGGAAGTCCGGCGGCACCACGATCGACTACACGACGACCACCGGCCACCTGACCGCGCAGGACGCGAACGGCAATGCGGAAGCGTCGATGTCGTACGTCGCGTACACGGCGCCGAGCGCGAACGGCAAGCCGCGGCCGGTCACGTTCGTCTATAACGGCGGGCCCGGCTCGTCGTCGATCTGGCTGCGGCTCGGCTCGTTCGCGCCCACGCGCGTCGCGACGCCCGACCCGCTGTTCGGCAGCAACTGGCCGAACTATCCGCTCGTCGACAACGCGGAGAGCCTGATCGACACGACCGACCTCGTGTTCATCGATCCGCCCGGAACCGGGCTGTCCGAAGCCGTGTTGCCGAACACGAACCAGAAATACTGGAGCTCGGACGCGGACGTCAACATCATGCGCGACTTCATCCAGCGCTACCTGAACGTGAACGGCCGCAGCGCGTCGCCGCTCTACCTGTACGGCGAGTCGTACGGCACGCCGCGCACCGACATGCTGGCGCTCGCGCTCGAATCGGCCGGCGTGCACCTGACGGGCATCGTGCTGCAGTCGGCGATCCTCAACTACTTCGCCGATGCGGTGGAAGCGGTCGCGATCACGCAGTCGACCGAAGGGCTGCTGCTCGACACCGATACCGTGGCCGGTTACCTGCCCGGCTACGCGGCCGTTGCCGAATACTTCAACCAGGTGTCGCCGACGCCGGTGAATCCGTATCTGTATGCGTTGCAGAC
Organism: Burkholderia sp. KJ006; assembly: GCF_000262695.1. Classification (NCBI taxonomy): domain Bacteria; kingdom Pseudomonadati; phylum Pseudomonadota; class Betaproteobacteria; order Burkholderiales; family Burkholderiaceae; genus Burkholderia; species Burkholderia sp. KJ006. The sequence goes on from NC_017921.1 coordinate 747,960, forward strand.
GGAGCTGTTCACCACGCTGATCTACAACCAGCTGCAGCGGTATTCGCAGTCGTGGGTGCTCAGCCAGCTCGGCATTCCGGATGCGCTCGGCACGCCGGTGTTCCCGAGCGATGCGACGCTCAGGCTGTGGTCGATCCCGTCGAGCCTCACGATGCAGGCGCTGCGCGGCTACTTCAACGCGAATCCGTTCGGCACGAGCCTGCTGCCCGGCACGACGATCGGCCGCTACGACGGACGCGTGTCGTTGCCGAATTCCGATCCGCGCTTGCAGACCGACGGCGATCCGTCTGACATCCTGATCTCGCAGCCGTTCACGAACGCGCTCGCGACGCAGATGCCCGATTACCTCGGCTATACCGCGCCGAACGCGACCTACCTGCCGCTGAACGACAACATCATCCAGGTGTGGGACTTCTCGCACGACGGCCAGCCGATGCCCGACACGATCCCCGATCTGCTCGGCGCGCTGCAGCTCAACCCGAAGCTGCAGGTGCTCGCGGAGAACGGCCTGCACGATCTGGCGACGCCGTTCTTCAACACCGAGAAGCAGCTCGCTCGTCTGCAGACGGTGAAGGGTTTGAATCCGAAGCTGCAGGTGAATTTCTTCCAGGGCGGCCACATGACGTATCTCGACGACGTCGCGCGCCCGCAGATGAAGCGCGATCTGAGGATCTTCTATCAGGGCCGGCGGATTCCGACCGCACTGACGCTGCATACGCTGCCGCCGCCGTGGCCGGACGAGAACCCGGCCGGCACGCCGACCGGCAGCGCGCCGGGCGCGAGCGCCGCGACCACGGTTGCCGCGGCGCCGTAAGCGCCGGACCCGTTGCGAACGAGGAACCTTCTATTCATCCATCGAATGCGAGTGATCATGTCTCCAATCAATTTGATGCGACGTATGGCTGCGGTGATCGTCGTCGGCGCCGTGACGAGCGGTGCGTATGCGCTGCCGCCGCAGGCGGTCGCGCCGGTGAAGCTGCCGCCCGGCGCGCACGGCGTCGACGGCCCGTTCTTTCCGTCGACGCGCGCGGCGCCGGTGTTGCCTTCGACCGGCGCGACGCTGCAGCAACAGGCACAGCAGCGCGTCGACGCGCGGCTAGGCGGCAACACGGTGTTGAGCAACGGCGCGGCCGTGACGAAGGCGCAGGCGCAGAGCAGCGGGCTCGGCTTCGTCGCGAAGCACTTCGACGAGATCGACGCCAAGCATACCGGCCGCGTGACGATGAGCGACGTGCGGCAGTTCATCCAGCAGCGGCAGGTGCAGGCGCAGCAGGAGCAGCAGGACGACGAGTGACCGCGTAGCGGTCTTGCGCGGGCGCAGCGCGACGGTCGGTGCCGGGACGGCATCGGCCGGCCACGGCGAGCGCGACGACCGCGACGATCGGCCGCCGGCATGCCGCGGCGCAGCTTCGGCCGCGGCTTTCCTCATCGACGCGCCGTCGCGCACGTCGGCGGCCCGAGGCGCGTGTCCGGTCGAGTCTCGCGTCGTGCGCGGGCGCCCGCGGCCGCTCGCCCGACATCGTGCTGCACTCCTGCACGTGTCGGCGACGCCGGCCGCCGGCCGCAGTTCATGTCTGATGTTTCCGCCACGCGAGCGCTGCACGTCGCGTCGCCGGCGATGATTCGTTCCGCGAAAGGCCCGCGCGCCGCGCGAGGCGTCCTAGCGGATTGTCGCAATCCTTCTATCTGAACCGATCGGCGTCTGCTGGAATGGCGATGCCGCATGACCGCCAAGCCGACATCGCGCGGCGGCATGGCCGTCGACGTCGTCGAGCGCCTCGGCACGGCCGCCTGCGCGGTTCATCCATCACTCTCTTTCGATCCATCATCATGTTCAATCGCACTACCAGCACCGTCGCGAACGTCGATCCGGAACTGTGGGCCGCCATCCAGAACGAGAACCGCCGCCAGGAAGAGCACATCGAGCTGATCGCCTCGGAAAACTACACGAGCCCGGCCGTGATGGCCGCACAGGGCTCGCAGCTCACGAACAAGTACGCGGAAGGTTATCCGGGCAAGCGCTACTACGGCGGCTGCGAGTACGTCGACGTGGTCGAGCAGCTGGCGATCGATCGCGTGAAGCAGCTGTTCGGCGCGGAAGCGGCGAACGTGCAGCCGAACTCGGGCTCGCAGGCGAACCAGGGCGTGTTCTTCGCGATGCTCAAGCCGGGTGACACGATCATGGGGATGAGCCTCGCGCACGGCGGGCACCTGACGCACGGCTCGCCGGTGAACATGTCGGGCAAGTGGTTCAACGTGGTGAGCTACGGGCTGAACGAAAACGAAGACATCGATTACGACGCGGCGGAAAAGCTCGCGCAGGAGCACAAGCCGAAGCTGATCGTCGCGGGCGCCTCGGCGTTCGCGCTGAAGATCGACTTCGCGCGTATGGCGCAGATCGCGAAGTCGGTCGGCGCGTACCTGATGGTGGACATGGCGCACTACGCTGGGCTGATCGCGGCGGGCGTGTATCCGAACCCGGTGCCGCACGCTGATTTCGTGACGACGACCACGCACAAGAGCCTGCGCGGCCCGCGCGGCGGCGTGATCCTGATGAAGGCGGAGTACGAGAAGCAGATCAACTCGGCGATCTTCCCGGGCATCCAGGGCGGCCCGCTGATGCACGTGATCGCGGCGAAGGCGGTGGCGTTCAAGGAAGCGCTGTCGCCGGAGTTCAAGGCGTATCAGCAAAAGGTGGTGGAGAACGCGCGGGTGCTGGCCGAGACGCTGGTCAAGCGCGGGCTGCGGATCGTGTCGGGCCGCACGGAAAGCCACGTGATGCTGGTGGACCTGCGAGCGAAGCACATCACGGGCAAGGCGGCGGAAGCGGCGCTGGGTGCGGCGCACATCACGGTGAACAAGAACGCGATTCCGAACGATCCGGAAAAGCCGTTCGTGACGAGCGGCGTGCGGCTGGGCTCGCCTGCGATGACGACGCGCGGCTTCGGTCCGGCGGAAGCGGAGCAGGTGGGCAACCTGATCGCGGACGTGCTGGAGAACCCGGAAGATGCGGCGACGCTCGAGCGCGTGCGCGCGCAAGTGGCCGAGCTGACCAAGCGTTTCCCGGTCTACGGGTGATGCGCGTTCCGGTGTGTCGGTGACGCCGGTCTGGGTGACACCGCGAGCGCGAATGCGCGGGCCGCATTACACGGCCCGCGCGGTCGCGTTCAAACCGTGACCGCGCGGCGCTCGGTCAGCCGGTTCCACAGCAGCGCGGAGCGGCTGCCGCTTCGACAATACGCGAGCACCGGCTTCGGCAGCGCATCGACCAGCGCGCCGAACGCGTCGACCTGCGCATCGTCGATCCCGTCGCGCTCGACCGGCAGATAGCGCGCGTCGAGCCCGAGTTCACGCGCCGCGGCGGCGATCTCGTCGAATGCCGGCTGGTCGGCGCTTTCGCCGTCCGGCCGGTTGCAGATCACCGCACGGAAGCCCGCATGACGAATCGCCGTCAGCTCGGCCGGCGTGATCTGCCGCGACGCGGTGAAGCCGGTCGCGGCCGCGGCCCGGCATTGTTCGAGCGCGCGAGCGAAACACGCGATCGCGAACTCGGCGTCCTGTTCCGTCGTGAAGCGGCCGAAGCTGATGCGCACCGTGCGGCTCGCGGCGGCGGCATCGAGGCCGATCGCGATCAGCACGTGCGACGGCGCACCGCTCGTCGAGTTGCACGCGGACGTCGACGACACCGCGAGCGCATCGCCGAGCATGAACGGGAAGAAGCCCGGCACGTCGACGGTGAAGCTCATCGTGTGCGGAATGCGGCGCGCCGCTGCCGCGTTGTGCGTGATGTCGCCGAGCGCGAGCAGCGCGTCTTTCACGCGTGCGCTGAGCGCCGCGATCCGTGCGGCTTCGCGCTCGAGCTTGTCGGCGGCCAATTCACACGCGACGCCCATCCCGACGATCTGATGCGTCGCGAGCGTGCCCGAACGCAGGCCGCGCTCGTGTCCGCCGCCGTGGATCTGCGGCGCGATGCGATCCGCGATGTCGCGGCGGACGAACAGCGCGCCGATCCCTTTCGGGCCATATACCTTGTGCGCGGACATCGACAGCAGGTCGATGCCGAGCGCGCGCACGTCGATCGGCGTCTTGCCGAGCGCCTGCGCGGCGTCGACGTGCAACAGCGCGCCGGCCGCGTGGACGATGCGCGAGATCGCGCCGATGTCGGTCAGCGTGCCCAGCTCGTTGTTGACGAGCATCAGCGACACGAGCCCCGTATCGGCGCTGAGTGCCGCGGCTACGGCGTCGGCGGTGATTTCGCCGTCGGCGTTCGGCGACAGATAGGTGACCGTCATTCCGTGCTTCGACAGGTTCGCCGTCGTGTCGAGGATCGCCTTGTGTTCGAGGCGGCTCGTGATCAGGTGGCGCTTGCCGGTCGCGGTTTCCGCGTAGCCCTTCAGCGCGAGGTTGTTCGATTCGGTCGCGCCCGAGGTCCAGACGATCTCGTCGGCGTCCGCGCCGATCAGCGCCGCGACCTGGGCGCGTGCGTGCTCGACCTTCTGCTTCGCCAGCCGGCCGGCGGCGTGCGAGCTCGATGCCGGGTTGCCGAAGATGCCGTCGGCGCCGAGGCAGGCCATCATCGCTTCGATCACGCGCGGATCGGCGGGCGTGGTGGCGGCGTAGTCGAGGTAGTGCAGCGGGGTGGTATCGCTCATGTGCTGATCGGCTCGTTCTTTTCGTGACGGAGGAAATGATACGAGGGTGAGCGGGGAAAAAGGATCCAAATTCAGCCGTGGATTCAGAACGATGTGGAATAACGTTTTATCGTTATCGAATATGGCGAATTTATTTTCTTGCGGGTTCGGCGGACGGACCGTCGCATGCGGCGCATCCCGCGACGATCGCGCCCGCCGCCGCGCTACCGGCCGTCCGCGGCTGCCGCCTTCGCCCGATCCTGTTCGGCCGCGAGCGCCGCATCTGCGGCCTGCGCGCGCTGGATCGCCGGGCGGGCCAGCACGCGGTCGATATACGCGCGCACGGGCGGCGTTTCCGGCATCAGCTTGAACATCGTGGTCCAGCTCAGCGCCGAGCCCCACAGCACGTCGGCTGCGGTAAACCGCTCGCCGAGCAGATACGGGCCGCCGGCCAGTTGCGCGCCGATCGCGGCGACGACGGTGTCGAAGTCGCCATACGGCGACGTCGAATACGCGGCCGGCGCGCGGTTCATCGAGCGGTCGACGATGGCCGGCTCGAAGCACGAACCGTAGAACGCCATCCAGCGCAGATACGGGCCGCGCAGCGCATCGCCGGGCGCCGGCGACAGGCCGGCTTCCGGATACAGCTCGGCCGCGTACAGATAGACGGCCGTCTGCTCGGTGACGATCACGTCGCCGTGGCGCAGCGTGGGCACCTTGCCCAGCGGGTTGAGGCGAAGGAACTCGGGTTCGTGCTGCTTGCCGGCGGACAGGTCGAACGCGTGGATCTCATGGTCGGCGCCGAGCTCTTCGAGCAGCATGCGCGCGCCGGCCGATCGGCTGCGCGGCGAGTGATAGAGGGTCAGGTGGCGGTCGTGCGGCATCGCGGGCTCCGGTGGGGGATGGGACAAGCGCTCAATGTAGGCCGATCGCGCGGCGCCGTATTGGAAAAACCCGCCGTGGCGGTGCATCATCGCGCGGTCACCCCAACGGTTCGTCGCCATGACCGCCCTGCGTCACGTGACCGACACGCCGAAAGGCGTCGTCGGCCCGAAAGCCCTCAATCAGCGCTTCCGCCTGAATCGCTACTATCCGCGCGCCGAACTCGCCGGCGTGCTGGACCACCACTGGATCGTCGAGTGGGACTTGCGCGATCAGCCGCCGCACGTGCAGCGCACGCTGCCGTATCCGTGCGTGAACCTCGTGTTCGATCGCCGGCGCACGGGCATCTTCGGCGTGGTGTCCGGCGCGTTCGAGACGACGCTCGCCGGCGCGGGACGCGTGCTCGGGCTGCGGTTCCGGCCGGGCGCGTTCCGCGCGTTCTTCGGCAAGCCGGTGCACCTGATGACGGACAAGGTGTTGCCGGTGTCGACGCTCGGGCTCGACGAGGCCGACGCCGAGAACGCCGTGCTCGGCGCCGGCGACGATGCGGCGATGGTTGCCGCCGCGGAGGCGCTGCTGTTGCGCGTGCTACCGCCGGCCGATCCGCAGGTCGAGCGCATCGATGCGATTCTGCGGTTGCTGCAGCAGGACGCGGCGCTCACGCAGGTGCGCGATCTCGCCGAGCGTGCGGGGTTGAGCGAGCGCACGCTGCAGCAGCTCTTTTCCAGCTACGTGGGCGTGACGCCGAAATGGGTGATTTGTCGTTATCGTCTGCACGAGGCCGCCGACCGGCTCGCGGGGGGGGAGCCGGTCGATCTCGCGGAACTCGCCCATTCGCTCGGGTATTTCGACCAGGCGCATTTCACGCGCGATTTTCGCAAGCTGGTCGGCAAGGCGCCGGCCGAATATCGGCGCGACGACGGGCATGCGTGACGGGGCAGCGGCGGCTTCGCGACGCGCAACGGGAAGCCGTTGCATCATGCACGTCGGGGCGCTGTTCGCGCGTCGTCGATTCGCGTAGTCTGCGCGCTACGGTCGCGTTGCCGGTCGGCCACTGCCGCCCGGCCGGGCGTTTCGCCACAAAATCGGGAGCTTGTCGTGTTTCACCGGAATTCCATGTTGGGTCGTCTGGATCTGCTGCGGGTGCTGTGCGTGCCGATGGCGGCGCTGATGCTGGCCCCGACCGCGACATATGCGGCGGCCGAGCGCGTCGTTGAGCCGGCGCGCCCGCCACACGCGGCACACGCGGCACACGCCTCGCCGGCCGGCGCGCGCGAGCCGTCGGCCCCGGCGCGTGTCGTCGGCGACGATCCCGTTGCGATCCGCGACGCGCTCGCGCAGCGGCATCTCGCGAGCACGCCGGCGTCGCTGGGCGATCGCGTCCGCCGCCTGATCCCGGGCGGCGACAAGCATCGCGCGAACCCCGAGCTGGCCGCGATCGGCCTGGATCGCAAGGTGACGTTCCTCGTGCCGGCCACGTATGGGCTGCGGTATCAGACGCAGCAGCGTCTGCTGACGGTGGACGTCGACATGGTCAACGCCGATGGCGAAGGCCGCACCGGCATCCTGCTCAGGAAGGCCATCACGGGGCCGCGCGGGCGCGGGCTGGTGATCGCCGCCGAGGCTAAAGCGAAAGGCTATATCCAGCGGATCGACATCATCGAGCTCGATCCCGGCAAAGGCGGGAAGACCACCGTGCGCGGGCGCGTGCGGCTTTCGTCCGCCGCGTACGCGCAAACGCACGGCGAATTCGCGATCGCGCTGTCGGGCCGGCTGGTGCAACCGTATCTGACCGAACACGTCGAGCACGCGGAGCCGACCGACGACGAGCCGACCGACATCACGACCCACACGTCGCGGCTGTACCTGGATATCGACACGATTTCGCTGGTGAACCCGGCAAGCGGCGCGGTGCTGTCGAAGAATCTGAGTTTGTCGAAGTAGTGGTCTTTCGTGCGCGGCCGGCTGGCCGCGCGTGCCGGCGCGAGCCGATGTTCTCTAGCGCGCCGCAGCACGCCCGGCGCGTCCCGCCCGACCCATCCCGCCACCCTCTGGCCACGCCCCCGAACCCCCGCCGCACGCCATCCGCGGTGCGCGCCCTAACACCATCGTATAAGGTGCGAACTCCCATCTGGTGATATTGCGCGGCCCGACTGTTCTCTAGACTTCACATCAATCCTTCTACCGCAACGAATTCCGGAGAACAGCATGGACCGTACCCTGCATGCGATGTCAGTGTTCAGCCAGGTCGCGCGCCTGGGCAGCTTCACCGCGGCGGCCGAGATGCTCGGCATCAGCGCGGCATCGGCCAGCACGCTGGTGCGCCGGCTCGAGGAGCATCTCGGCGCAACGCTGCTGCAGCGCTCCACGCGCTGCGTCCGGCTCACCACGGAGGGCGAGCAGTATCAGGAGCACTGCCAGCGCATTCTCGGCGAGATCGAGCTGATGCAGCAGCAACTGAGCGGCGCCGGGAAGATCGCGCGCGGCCGGCTGGCGGTGGATCTCGATCAGGAAGTCGCGCATTCGGTGTTGCCGTTCCTGCCGGTGTTCCGCGCGAACCATCCGGAAGTGGGCTTGCGGGTCGACGTCGGCGGCGACGCGGACGGCCTGATCGCGAACGGCGTCGACTGCGCGGTCGTGGTCGGCCAGCTGGCCGACTCGTCGCTGCGCAGCCGGCGCGTCGGGCACTTCCATGCGGTGACGGTGGCGAGCCCCGACTATCTGAAGGCGCGCGGCACGCCCGTCGACCCCGACAGCCTCCATTGCCACGACGTGATCCATTACACGCCGCGGCGCTTCGGTCCGGTCCGCGAGTTCCGTTACACGGTGGACGGCGCCGAGACGCGGCTCAAGCTGGCGGAGCGCATTTCCGTCAATGACGTGCGTTCGGCCGTTCGATACGCGGTCGAAGGCGTCGGCATCGCGCAGGTGAGCGAACGGATGGTCGCGGAGGAGTTGGCGAAGGGCACGCTCGTCAGCATTCTCGGCGAGTACGGCCCGCCGCCGCTGCCGATTTCGGTGCTGTATCCGGATCGACGCCAGGTGCCGATGTCGATCCGCGCGTTCATCGACTGGATGCAGACGCAGCTTCGCGATCTGGAAATCGCCAGCTTCGACCACACGTCGGCGCCGAACGGCGGGCGCGACGCGGCGCCGTACTGGACGCCGAACAGCGAGCGCAACAGCAGCGAGCGGCCGTTCATTACAGCGGGCTTCCAGCCGCTGTCGGCCACGGCGTGAGCCGCGCTGACGAGGCGACGGCATGCGGTTCGGGCGCGGCGTTATACCGAAGTATAGTTTTCGAGCCGATGCCGGCGGCATAGGATGCGGTCGAGCCCGCGGACCTCGAATGCGCGATCTCGCCATTTTTCTGAATTGAAGGTCAAGGACCGCTGGTATGCCGAACCGAGGTATTGTTTCCATCGTCGATGATGACCGGTCCATCCGTCGGGCGACGCGCAGTCTCGTCCGCTCGCTGGGCTGGGACGTGCGCGTCTACGAGTCCGCCGAGGCGTTCCTCGACGCCGATCCGATCGGCGACGTCGCGTGTATCATCTCCGACGTGCATATGAAGGGCATCACCGGCTTGGAGATGTATGCGGCCCTTCTCGAGCGCGGACCGGCGCCTCCCGTGATCTTCATCACGGCTTTCCCATCCGACGCAACGCGCGAGCAGGCGATGAAGCTCGGCGCGATCTGCGTGTTCAGCAAACCGGTCGACCCGGCGCAGATCCAGGAGCGCCTCGAGGACGTCGGCGCGAACAGCGGCCCCCAGTAATCCGAAATCCGTTTTTACCGAGTCACGAGATATGGATAGCAATCGCCAGATGAGCGAGGGTCGCGGCGTACGTGTGGACCACATCATTGCGCCGCCCGAGCTTGCGGCGGTGCCTGCGTCCGCGCTCGGCCCCAATGTCGACGCCCAGCTGCGCACCAGCCCGCGCGCGGTGTACGCGGTCGCGATCGCGCTGGGTCTCGCGGTGTTCCTCGTCGACGCGTTCGCGCCGGTCGACGTCGCGGTCGCCGTGCTGTACGTCGTGGTGGTGCTGCTGGTTGCGTCGGTGGCGTCCACGACGGTCACCGTCGGCACGGCGTGGGCCTGCGTGTCGCTGACCGTGCTCGGCTTCCTGCTCGCGCAAAGCGATCAGATCGCGGTCAGTTCGCTCGCGCGCTGCATCGTCAGCGTCATAGCGATCGTGACGGTGTCGGCGCTCGCGTTGCGCAATCAGAGCAGCCGGGCCATGCTGCAGAACCAGGTCGATCTGCTCAACCTCACGCACGACGCGATCGTCGTGTACGGCCTCGACGGGCGCGTCCGCTTCTGGAGCAAGGGCGCGGAGCGTCTGTACGGATGGCGCGCGCCGGAAGCGTTCGGCGCGGCGTTCCACGAGCTGACGCAGACGGCCGCCGCCGCGCCGATCGCCGAGCTGATCGACACGACGATCCGCGAAGGTTGCTGGCAAGGGGAGCTGACGCGCACGCGCAAGAACGGCGAGACGGTGCTGATCTCCAGCCGCTGGATCGTGTCGCGCGACAAGTCGGGCCAGCCGGTCGCGATTCTGTCGACCGACAGCGACATCACGCAGGCGAAGTCGCTGGAAGCCGAGCTGCGCCGCCAGAAGGAAGAGCTGGTGGCCACGATCGATGCGATCCCTGCGATGGTGTGGAGCACGGCGGAAGACGGCCGCCTGCTGTACCTCAATCGCCGCTGGACCGATTACGACGTCAGAACCCGCGACGGCGCGGACGTGTGGCGCGACATCGTCCATCCCGACGACATCGCGACGCTCGAGGCGGCCTGGCACGATGCGATTTCGTCCGGCAGCCCGTTCGAGGTGACGGCGCGCGTCCAGCTCGGCAGCGGCGAGTATCGTTGCATGATCATCGGCGCGGCGCCGTTGCGCGACGCGGACGGCCGGATTCGCCGCTGGTACGGCGTCAATACCGACATCGAGGCGCGCCGGCAGGCCGAGCAGGCGCTCGAGCGCTCGCGCGCGGAACTGGCCCATGTCACGCGCGTCACGATGCTCGGCGAACTCGCGGCGTCGATCGCGCACGAGGTCACGCAGCCGTTGGCCGCGATCGTGACGTCGGGCGAGGCCGGGCTTCGCTGGCTGAATCACGACGTGCCGGATCTCGACGAAGTGCGCGACTCGATCGAACAAATGACCGACGACGCGCGGCGCGCTACCGATATCATTCGTCAGATCCGCGCGATGGCGAAGCGCAACGACCGCGACGATACGCTCGTCGACGTCACGTCGATCGTCGAGCAATCGATGGATCTGATGCGCCGCGAGCTGCAGAGCCACGGCGTCGAAGTCGCGCAGAGCTGCCAGCCGTCGCTGTGGGTGCGGGGCGACCGCGTGCAGTTGCAGCAGGTGATCATCAATCTGCTGATGAACGCCGTGCAGGCGATGAGCGGCGTCGCCGGCCCCAGGCGCACGCTGGCCGTGTCGACGCGGCTCGTCGACGGCGCGAACGCGCAGATCACGGTGGAAGACTCCGGCCACGGGATCAAGACGCAGGACGCCGATTCGCTGTTTACGCCGTTCTTCACGACCAAGAAGGAAGGCATGGGAATGGGCCTGTCGATCTGCCGTTCGATCGTCGAAGGGCATGGTGGCCGCATCTGGGCCGAATCACAAGAAAACGAGGGGACATCGATGCAGTTCGTTCTACCAGTCGAAGGAATCACGCAGCCATGAGCAACGGTCCCGATCTCATCGCAACGAACTCCGTCGTGTATGTCGTCGACGACGACGACTCGATGCGCAACGCGCTTGGCCGGCTGTTTCGCTCCGTCGGCCTCGGCGTGGAGCTGTTCGGGTCGGCCCAGGAGTTTCTCGATTTCGACAAGCGCGATGTGCCGAGCTGCCTGATTCTCGACGTCCGGCTCAAAGGCCAAAGCGGCCTCGCGTTGCAGGAGCAGATCGTCGCCGGCGATCTTCAGTTGCCGATCATCTTCATCACGGCGCACGGCGACGTCGCCATGTCGGTGAAGGCGATGAAGAACGGCGCATTGGACTTCATGTCGAAGCCGTTCCGCGATCAGGACATGCTGGACGTCGTCCAGAATGCGTTGCTGAAGGACGAGAAGCGCCGCAAGTCGGACGGTCGCCTCGCCGACGTTCGACGCCGCTACGGCACGTTGACGCCGCGCGAGCGCGAGGTGATGAAGTACGTGGTGAGCGGCCTGCTCAACAAGCAGATCGCCGCGGAGATGGGGCTCAGCGAAATCACCGTGAAGATCCATCGCGGCCACGCGATGCGCAAGATGGGCGCGCGAACGCTGCCCGAATTCGTGCTCGGCGCGCAAGCGCTGGGGCTCGATCCCGCGGCGGAGTAACGCTGCCGGCCGCCGCGCCTGCACGAGGCGCTGCGGCGGCGTGAGCGCTGCGGCTTATCGGTTCACGATATGTTTGGGCAGCACCAGCGTGAGACCCAGGCCGGCCAGCAGGCACACGATCATGCACGACACGGGCAGCGCGAAGCTGCCCGACGACTGCTTTAGCACGCCGACCACGTACGGACCGAAAAAGCCGCCGATGTTGCCGATCGCGCTGATCCACGCGATGCCGCTGGCCGCATTGCTGGGGCCGAGCACCGCCGTCGGCATTCCCCAGAACACCGGCGGCACGGACAGCAACCCGGCGTTGGCGATGCACAGCGCGAGCACGGTCAGCCACAGGTTGCCGTGCCAGACCAGCGCGAGCATGAGCCCCGCCGCGGCGAGCAGGAACAGCGCGGCCGTATGCAGGCGCCGTTCGCGGTGACGATCCGCGCTTTGTCCGACCGTGATCATCACGATCATCGCGACCGCATTCGGCAGCGCTGCGATCAGCCCGATGACGAAATCCCTTCCGACGCCGAGCGACTTGATCATCGTCGGCGCCCATAGCGTGTAGCCGTAAATGCCGAACACGTCGAGGAAGTAGATCACGCCGAAGGTCCAGAAAATCCAGCTGCCGAACATCTGGTCGTTGGACGCCGATGCGGCCAGCGCCCGATCCTGGGCGAGCGTGCGGCTGAGGTACACGCGGTCGGCCTCGCTCTCGTGGCGGCTCTGGGTGACGTCGTCCTCGAGATACTTCCAGCAGAGCAGCGCCGCGACGAACGCCGGCAACGCCTCGACGACCAGCATCCATTTCCATCCGGACAGCCCGGCGATGCCGTCGAAGTATTCCATGATGAAGCCGCTCAACGGCGAGCCGATCAGCCCGGACAGCGGAAGCGCCGCGTAGAACGTCGACAGCACCCGCGCACGGTGGTATCGCGGGAACGACTGCGAGATGTAGTAGACGATGCCCGGTACGAGCCCGGCTTCCGCGACGCCGAGCAGATAGCGCATCACGTAGAACTGCTTGGGCGTCGCGATGAACGTAGTCAACGCCGAAACGATCGCCCACGACAGGATGATGCGCGTGAGCCAGCGCTTCGCGCCGACCCGCTGCAGGATCATGTTGCTCGGCACCTCGAACACGACGTAGCCCAACGCGAAGGTACCTGCGCCGAAGCCGAACACCGCGTCGCTGAAACCCAGATCGACCACCATCTGCAGTTTCGCGAAGCTGACGTTGATGCGGTCGACGTAGGCGGCCACGTACGCGAACATGAAGATCGGCAGGATGCGCAGCGCAAGATGCCGCGAAATGCGCGTTTCCCGCGCCGCGTCGTTCGAGTCGCCGCCGTCGACCGGATGATCGGACGAGCGCGTCGCGTTCAGATCCAAGAGGTTCCCCCGTTGCTCGGCGAGAACGGCTGCGTCAATCTGTCCATGGCAATGCCTCCGGTCGTCGATGTCGAATGCCAACAGCAATTCAGGTGTCCGCGCCACGACGCACAGCCGCGCGTGCGCGTCGTTCGCGTGGGCAACGAAGCACAGCCGGGTACTGGATGCGAGTGGAAGAACGGCGACCTCGCCCGCGATCCGGCAACGCGCCCGCAGCGGAGCGTCGGTGTCGGCGAAGGCATGTTTTTCTCGGAGTTCGAAATGGCGCACGCGCCGACGTCCCAATCGATGGGAACGCCGGCGCGCCATTCGAACTCGCCCGCGGATTCTACCGGATCGTATCGGCGCGAGCGCGCTAAGTGCAGTTGCTTCGATCCGGGACGTGGAAGGCGCGCGGACGCGCCGATGCCGTCGCGACGCAGGACGCGTCGCGACGGCATCGGCGGCCGGCGTGGCCGGCACGATCAGCCGGGAAAACCCGGCCGTCGGCTTACTTGATCGTCGCGAACAGCAGGTTCAGCCCTTCGGCGAGAAGCGGGTGAGCGAGGATCGCGTCGCGCACGGACGTATAAGGCAGCTTGCCGATCATCGCCATCTGCACGGCCGACATCACTTCGCCCGCGCCCGAGCCGACCATCGTGAAGCCGAGGATCTGGCCGCTGTCGGGTGCGACGAGCGCCTTCATGAAGCCGCGCGTGGTGCCATTGGTGCGCGCGCGCGGCACGGCTGCCATCGGCAGTTTCGCGACGATGACCGGCGTGTTGCGCGCTTTGGCGTCCGTTTCGTTCAGACCGATGCGCGCCAGCTCCGGATCGGTGAACAACGCGTACGGAATCACCCGCGACGCCGTGCTGCCGCCGCGTCCGTCGATGCCGGCTTTCAGCACGCGATAGTCGTCGAACGACGCATGCGTGAACATCGGCGTGCCGGCCACTTCGCCGATCGCCCAGGTGCGTTGCGCGGTGGTCGCCAGCGTGTCGTCGACCTCGATGAAGCCGCGCGCGTCGCGCTCGACGCCGGCCAGATCGAGGCCGAGGTCGTCGGTGACCGGGCGCCGGCCCGTCGCCACCAGCAGATGGCTGCCTTCGACGGTCGTGCCGTCGGCGAGCGCGACCGTGACGCCGGTGCCCGATCGGCCCTCCACGCTGGCAATGCGTGCAGACAGCCGCAACGCGATCCCGTCGGCTTCGAACGCGTTCTGGATCTCGATGCTGACGTCCTCGTCCTCGCGAACCGCGACGCGCGGCGCGTCGTGAATCACGACGACTTCGCTGCCGAGACGCCGGAACGCCTGCGCCATCTCGAGGCCGATGTAGCCGCCGCCGATGACGATCAGCCGTGCCGGCAGCACGTCGAGGCCGAGCGCCTCGACGTGGGTCAGCGGAGCGGCGTCGCGCAGCCCCGGCACGTCGGGGATCGTCGCCACGGTGCCGGTGTTGATGTAGACGTTCTCGCCTTCGAACAGCTGCTCGCTGCCGTCGGCGGCGCGCACGGCGACGCGTCGCGGCGCGACGAAGCGGCCGGAGCCGATCACCAGATCGAGGCCGGACTGCTCGAACGCGCGGCGGTTGACGTCGACCATCCCGTCGACCACGGCGCGGACGTTCGCGTGGACCCGCGCCATGTCGGCCACCGGATGCGCCGTCGCGTCGGCCGAGCGCCACGCATGCATGTTGCGGGCATTCTGGATCAGCGTCTTGCTCGGAATGCAGGCGACGTTGATGCACGAACCGCCGATCATCCCGCGCTCGATGATGGCCACGCGCTTGCCGCTACGCGCGAGATCCATCGCCAGCGACTTGCCGCCCTTGCCGCCGCCGAGGAACAGATACTCGTATTGTTTGGGGCTTTCCATGACGCGACTCCTCAGGTTGTCCAAAAGATCGAATCCGCGAGGACTCACGCGACCGGAATGGGGTTTTCCGCGAGCGCCTGATTGAACTGCTCGACGAATGCATGCTCGTTCGGGCCGACGTTGTTGCGCAGCGGCTGTGCGATCTCGACCACGACTTCGGTCGTCGCGGTTTCGAGACGCTGGATCGTCTCCGCGATGAACGCGTCGAGCGGCATCGCGCGCGGATCGCCGCTCTTGTGGACGAGGTCCGTATCGACCCACGGCGGCGCGATTTCGAGCACCCGCACGCTCGTGTCGCGCAATGCGAAGCGCTGCGACAGCGTGTACGAGTGAATCGCCGCCTTGGTGGCCGAGTAGAGCGCGGTGGACGCAAGCGGCACGTAGGCGAGAACGGAGCTGTTGTTGATGATGTACGACTCCGGTTGCGCCTTCAGATGCTCGACGAGCGCGGCGCTCAGGCGCACCGGGCCGAGCAGGTTGGTGTTCACGAGCCGCACGGCCTGGGCATCGTCGAGCGCACCGGCGGCATCGTCGAACGGCATGATGCCCGCGTTGTTGACGAGGACGTTCAAGGTTGGATAGTCGGCGATCAGCTGGCGTGCGACGCGCTCGATCTGCTGCGCGTCGCCGACGTCCAGCTCCACCGTGTCGATGCCCGGATTCGCGGCGGCGATCTCGTCGAGCAGGGCGCGGCGACGCCCGGCGACGATCACCTTGTTGCCGCGCCGATGAAGGTTTTCAGCGAGTGCGCGGCCGATGCCCGAGGTACCGCCGGTGATGAAGATGGTGTTACCGGTGAGTTTCATGATCGTGGTTCCTTTGAATGATTGACTTGAGCGGTTGCGAAGTTGGATGACCGAGGTCAGTGCGTGACGGCGTAACGTGCGGCGACGGTGCTGTTCGACAGATGGGGCGTCATGACGCGACGGGCGGCGTCGTAGGCATCCCATTCTTCCGCTGCGTGCAGCGACGGAATCGTGACCAGCTCGTGACGGTCGAAGCCGGTCAGCGCGGCGTCGACGAGGTCGGACGCCGACATCACGATCTCCTTCGGCAGGTTGTCGAGCGGCAGGCCGCCGTTGTCCCAGAACTCGGTGGCCGTCGCGCCGGGCAGAACGGCCTGCACCTGCACGCCTTTGTCGGCGAGCTCGTGATGCAGCGACTGCGTGAAGGCGAGCGTGAACGCCTTGCTGCCGCCGTACACGCCGTTCAGCAGCTCGGGGCCGATCGCGACGATCGACGAGATGTTGATGATCGCGCCGTGACCGCGCGCGACGAAGCCCGGTGCGGCGGCATAGGTCAGACGCGTCAGCGCGGTGACGTTGAGGTCGATCATGCGCGTCATGGCGTCGACGTCGCTTTCGAGCAGCGGCTTGTGCGTGCCGACACCGGCGTTGTTCACCAGCATCGTGATGCTCGCGTCGGTGCGCAGCTTCGCTTCGATCTCGGCGAGCGCGCGAGGATCGCCGAGGTCGGCGGCGATCACTTCGACGTTGCGCTGCGTGTCGTCGGTGATGCGCTTGGCGAAGTCGTTGAGCCGGTCGCGATTGCGGGCCACGAGGACGAGATCGAAGCCGCGGCGTGCGAGCCGTTGCGCATAGATCGCGCCGATGCCCGACGATGCGCCGGTGATGAGTGCGGTGCCTTGATGTGCTTGCGTCATGCTGTTGCTCCGGTGAGGGTGTCGAAGTGCTCGACACGGGCCGGGGAAGCGCATGAGCCGCTTGCGTGATGCCGGTGGCTCGGTGCTGCATGCGCTTCCTCGTTCGTGTCGAGGTAGTGCGATGCAGTGTATGAGTCGTATGGCGGGTCGATCAACGCGCCCCGCCCATAAACTCAATTCATCCAGCATGAATACTGGATCGGCGCACGCAGTTCGGCCAGCGCGGCGGGCGCAATCGCGTGCAGCGACGCCTTTCCGATGAGCCGCGTGGCGTCGTCATGGTGTATTCGCACCGGCTCCAACCATTCAACGCACCTATACGCAGGTATAGAGCGGCCGTTTGGGCGGGCGCGGCAGACCATCATCGATGCGTGAATGCTGTTTTCGGAAATACGCCATTGAGCGCGGGTAGGCGCTTGTCTACCATTCGTTCGGGTTTCAGCCCTTGTCGAATTTCCACCAACGTCTTTTGAGGAGCCTGTGATGAAGAAGATTGTCGCGTCGGTACTGTACGTAACGTATTTGGCTTTCGGCGTGTCCGCCCATGCAGCGGAACAGGATGCCGCTCCGTCTTCTGATGCGGTCGTCAGTCAGAAAGAAGTGAAGAAGGCCGAACGAAAGACCGAACGCGCTGCCGATCGGGCGCTGTCGCGGAAAATCGTTTGGGCGTTGTCGAAAACGAAAGGGCTGAACGCGGTGAATGCGCGGGTGCTGGTCCGCCATGGCGTCGTGACGCTGACCGGATACGTGCCCGACAGCGAACAGGTGCAGCTCGCCGGCGACAGCGCGGCGCGCGTCGCGGGCGTGACGTCCGTGGTCAACAACCTGGTGCCGGGCGAACCGGGCCGGTGATTTCGCTCGCACACGTCGGTGTCGATTCACATGTTGGTGCGCGAGATCGATTCAAAGCGATGTCTGCCATGCGCACGTGACGACGAAGTCGATATCAGCTTCGACGACAAGAGTGCAAGGAAAAATCGGTATTGCGCGATGGCGCGTATTCGATCCTTGTCACGCTTGATCCGCAGTAAAGGCTCGGAATGCGGGCATTGGCCCGCGCTCCGCGCTATTGCGCCGACCTTCATCGGGCGGCTCCCGATTATCCAGCCTAGTGAGAGATATATATGACCCGCTTGACCACCTTGAAGCCGTCGGAAGCAACCGGCGAAACCGCAGTCGTGTTCAACCAGATCAAGGCCGCGATCGGCAAGGTCCCGAACGCCTATGCGACCATCGGCACGCACAGTCCGGCCGGTCTCGCGGCGATGCTGAACGTCGACGCCGCGATCGCCGCAAGTTCGCTGGAGCAGGCCGATGTCGAGGCGGTGCGCCTCGCAGTCAGCGCGCTGTCCGGCTGCGATTACTGCCTGGCCGCCCATACGATGATCGGCAAGATGGCCGGCCTCGCGCCGGACGCGATGAAGCAGATCCGCGCCGGCCACGCGACCGGCGATGCGCGCCGCGATGCGTTGCTCGCGTTCGTGCGCTCGATCGTGACGAGCCGCGATACGGTGCCCGCTGCCGTGCTCGACGCAGTGCTGGAAGTAGGGTTCACGGAGCGCCAGGTGATCGAGACGATCCTGGTCGTCACATCGATCACGTTCACGAATCTGGTGAACCGTGTGAACGACACGACGCTGGATTTTCCGGCGGTCGATTGAGCGCGTGCGTATCCGGCTCGATTTGCACGGCATGACGCCGTGCTCGCGAGCTGGTGCGCTCCGATATCGCGACGCAGCTGCGTGTCGTGCGGAATGCTCGCCGTCGCTGCGTTCTGAAGCGATGCAACGCGCGCGCTCGCGCACGAAACGATCCAGTGGCGAATGGAGGCCATCGATGTCGAAGCAGTATGTGGTTGCCACGATTACCGCAGATCCGCGACACGTCGCGGCGGTGGAAGATGCGCTGTTGGCGGCAGTACCGGCCGTTCGAAACGAAGACGGGTGCGAGCAGTACGAGCTGCATCGACACCGCGACGCGTTTCATCGCTTCACGATGATCGAGCGTTGGCGGGATGAGCATGCGCTGCACGTGCATGGCGAAGCGCCGGCATTCCAGACGCTGGCGCGTGCGCTCGACGGTAAGGCGACGCTCCAAGTCGTGTTGCTCGAGAAGCTGATTTGAGCTCGTCGAGATCGGTTCTGAAACGGACGGCGGCCGGATTTCCGGCCGCCGTTATTCATTGTGGCGATGGAAGCGGGACCGCCGCGCACGCCTGATTCACGGACAGCCTGAGCAGATATGCGATCAATGTCGCGAGCAGCCCCTAGAGAGGTTGCTGCTGCAACACCGCCTATGCGGGCGCGAGGTCAGAGGTCATGTCTGGATTCCGTTTTGTCGCGAGCGTTGCTGAGCCGCTGCATGAGCCAGTCGGTCGCCAACTGATCGAAAGCCGTCATCGCCCGGTAGCCGCGGGCACGAACAACATGGCGAGCCACGACAGCAGGCTTTTGCTCGAATCCTTCGAACTCCGGCGATGGTCCGCCTTTCCAGATCAGGAGGCCCGGCAGGAGCAGCTCGCCGACGAGAAGGGTCGACAACGCATTCAACATGATCGCCATGCCTCGAGAGGAAGAAGCGAACGCGCTTACGCGGTCGCAACGGTCATCCGGATTGTCGTCGGTCGCCCGGCGGTCGAGTAGCCGCAGATGGCGAGTAAGAGTTTCTGCAATGGAAGGAAAAAGCAGTTGCCGACCGCTGCGAAACGCTGGCCCGGCTGTGCGATGAACCGGGCCAGCGACGGCCGCGATGCCTGCACGCATCGTCGCGGCGCGCCACGCGACGCGGAGGTCTGCGTGGCTTCGACGGCTTCTTCATGATTGAAGCGATGGGGGCGCGGGCGACACGTCGGCGCTGCGCTTCGCATTGACCGACGCGCGCGACACGAGCAGGCTGCCGGTCGCCAGCGCGAGGAACGCGAGCGAACTGCCGATCGAGCCCGTCAAGCCGAACGCGGGATAGACCCAGCCCGCAACGGCGGAGCCGACGCCGATTCCGCAAAACACGAAGGATGCCGTCAAGGCCAGTGCGATGCCGCGCCATTGCGGCACGAGTTCGACGATGCGGCGCTGCTGCGACGGCCACAGCAGGTCGGTTGCGAACGCCCACACGACCAGCGCGACGAACAGCAGGCGCAGGCTCGGCGGCGTGAAGCGGAGAAACACGAGGTCGAGCGCGAGCAATGCGAGGCCGGCGAACAGCATCGCTTCGGCGCTATAGCGACGCGCGGCGCGCGTCACGAACAGGTTGCCGGCGATGCCCGCGGCGCCCAATACGACGAGCGCGGTCGATACCGTATTGGCGCCTGCATGGAACGCGTCGCGAATGATGGGCGCGATGAAGGCGTAGGTCGAGTAGACGCCGGCCGCGATGAAGAAGACGACCAGAAACGCGCTGAGCGTATCGGTGCGCGTCAGGAGCGCCGAAACCGTCGCGAAATCGATGTTCTCGCCCTGACTCGTGTCCGGGATCAGGCGGAGGATCAGCGCGGCGGTTACCGCGCCGGCGAGCCCGATGACGAGAAAGAGCACGCGAGCGCCCCATGCGTGCGCGATCCATGCGGACAGCGGCATGCCCACCAGGCCGGCGACGCTCAGGCCGAGCAGCACGACGGCGATCGCGCTGCCCTGTTGCTCGCGTTCGACGAGGCTCGAGCCCAATGCGCCGAGCACGGGGCCGATGAAGCCTGCACCGAGGCCCATCAGCACGCGCGACAGCAGCAGCACCGGGTAATTCGGCGCGGCCGCGAGCAGCAGCGCCGCCGCACTGAACAGTGTCAGGCCGAGCAGCACCTGGCGACGACGCGGCAGATGGCCGAAGCCGACCTGCAGCAGCGGCGCGGCGAACGCGAAGGTGACGCCGAACACGGTGACGAGGTAGACGCTTTGCGAATCCGCGAGCCCCCACTGACGCGAGATCGAATCGAGGCTGCCGACGACGGAGAGCGCACCGGTCGCCTGGACGAAGTATGCGAGGCTGAGGATGCGAAGCGCGCGTGCCGTGCGCGCGGGGAGGGGCGTAGTCATGTGTGGGTCCTTTTCAAGGCCGGTGGCCTGGGAGCATGCGGGCCGGGAAACTGGATGGATGCGCGGGGCAGCCGGTCAACGGTGCGTGCGACCGTGGGTCAGAAGCACGGGCACACGGCGCGTGGCCGGTGAACCGGAGTCCCGGAACGACACGCCGCCGGACATGTTGCCGAAATTGATGGGGTGGATCTTCAGGGCCATGGCTGCTCTCCGCTTGGATCGATGCTTATTGAACTGACCGGTTCAGTATGGGTGAGTGGCGGGCGGCGGACAAATTAAAAAAACCAATCGGTTCAGAAAGGGTGGGCTATCGGTCCGTGCTGCGCGCGGCGTGGCGCTTCAGAGGAGGCGCAGCGCCTGCATGAACGCGCCGACGGCGTCGCTTTCCGCCAGCTCGGGCAGATTGCGTTCGATGCAATAGCCGGCGAAGAACACCGAGACGATCGTGGCGATGGTTGCGGCGGGGAGTGTGTGAGGCTCGGCGTCGATGTTTTCGATGATCTGCGGCATCAGCCGGTGGTGGTACGCGGCGAGCACGTCGCGCACGCGCTCGGACAGCGACGGGAATTCGCGGATCGAATTGACCGAGAAACAGCCGACGCAGCCGCTGTCTTGCGGGTCGCCGAGGCGCAGAAAGCGCTCGATGTTGGCGTAGCCCTTCGGTTCCGCGGTGAGGATCCGCAGCGCGCCACGATGCTCGTAGTAATAGAGCAGGCTGTGCAGAAACAGGTCTTCCTTGTCCTCGAACTCGGAATAGAGCCCGGACTTGTTGACGCCGGTCGCCTGTTCCAGCTGCTGAAGCGATGTGCCGGCGAAGCCGTATTTCCAGAAGACCGGGAGCGCCTTTTCCAACACGCCTTCGCGGCTGAATTTTTTCGGTCTGCCCATGGGGTGGTCATCTCTCTCGAGGTGGGATATGCGGGGATTTTAAACCGAACGGTTTTAAATGGGGGTAAGGGGGTCGTGGGACCGGCCCGTTTGCGGGAGGAGATGGGTTGTGGCTGGCCAGGCTGGGAGGCTTGGAAGCTCGCGTGAGATTCCTGCACACGGCGAATGCGTTGTCCTTTCGTCAGCGCCCCTGGTCTTGCACCAGCTTTCGAAAGTTCGACGCGAGTGACGCGAACGCAATGTGCTTGCAGCACTGAACGCAGGGTTGGTGTCCTGGCGCTCCATTTCGTCCGTGATTTCCAGCCGCGACGTTGGTTTTCACTTCCGGCGTCGGGTAACGAAGCAACGTGCGGTGCAACCGTGCACGCGCGATCTCACGATTTCGTGCCAAGCGATCGCGCAGAAGTAAAACCATCGCGCCTGCTGTCGTGCACGTACCCGTGACCGGACGCAAGAACGTTCAGCAGCCGGCTGGCGACGATAAACAGATGTCTTTCAAGTTACGGCTGCACATTCTTGTGCCGGCTTCAGTTCCTCGCCGGCACACATATAGGTAATCTCAATTCAATCCTGAACGCGCAGCACGTGCTCGCGAATACGCGTCGACAGCATCGAGCCGCGCTTGAGCAGGAATTCCATCAGCAGTTGCGAATAATCAGCCCGGACCGCTGCACGCACGGACGGCCGTTCGGCAAGCCGTTGCCGCCAGGCGGTGACCTTGGGCAGGGCCGCGAAGAACCCGAAGTCGTCGATCTGTTCGAACACCTCGAAGTAGCGGAACACCGGCCCGAATGCCGCGTCCACGATGCTGAA
This sequence comes from Burkholderia sp. KJ006, assembly GCF_000262695.1. NCBI lineage: Bacteria > Pseudomonadati > Pseudomonadota > Betaproteobacteria > Burkholderiales > Burkholderiaceae > Burkholderia > Burkholderia sp. KJ006. The sequence goes on from NC_017921.1 coordinate 770,449, forward strand.
ATGCGTGCCGCTGAAATACGGGCCAGCGCCGAGCGTGTCTTCGAGCTGCTGGAATCGCGCGCGGATGTCGCGGGTTTTCCCGGCGAGCGTCGCTTCGTCCGGAGCCGTGTAGAAGCCCGCTATGGCGCTGAGCAGTGCCGATGCGAACTCGACCCAGGCACGGTGCCGCGCCCGCTCGAGCGGCGCATCGGGATGCAGCGGCGGCGCGAGCGTCTCGTCGAGATAGTCGCAGATCACCGCCGATTCGAAGATGGGCGCGCCATCGACGACCAGCACCGGCGTCTTGCCGAGCGGAGAAATCCTGAGAAACCAGTCTGGCTTGTTGCTCAGGTCGACATCCGTGCGTTCGAACGGCACACCTTTTTCGGTCAGCACGATGACGGCGCGCTGGACGTACGGGCAAAGCACGTGGCTGACGAGGTGGTATTGGAGCGTGCTCATGTCGACGCCTCGCTCCGTCAGGCCGCGCCAAGCGCGAAGCGCTCGCTGCGGCGTACCGCGAGCGCGCCATCGCCGAGCAGCCACAGCGCGACGGACGCGACGATGAGGAACACCGGGTATTCCCAGCCGCCGCCCTGGCTCGTATGCACCCAGCCATTGGACAAATGCACACGCGTCGCGCACACCATGATCGGCACCAGCAGCAATGCAACCTGGCGCGCATAGACGCCCAGCACGAGCGCGATCCCGCCGGCGAACTCGGCAGTGAAGACCGGATAGGCCAGGAAGCCGGGGTAGCCGACGCTCTGGAAATACTGCGCGGTGCCCGGCAGGGTAAAGACCAGCAATTTCAGCAGTGAATGGGCGATCCACATGACGCCCAATGCCACTCGGAGCAGCAACGCGCCATAGGCGGCGGCATTGGCATTTGTTGAAATCGATTGATTCATATCGGTACCCATTGCGAGAGTTGGCAAAGCGGGACCGAATTTAGCATTGCGGATGTGCTTGAATAATAAGCATAATTACAAAAAATGAATGCAAAAATGCAATGCACGGGAGACAACTGGATGCCATACAAGCTCAGCGCGGCAGATCTCGAAACGATCCTGGCACTTTTCCGCACGGGCACGCTCGTTCAGGCGGGCGAGCGACTGCAAGTGGATGCATCGACGGTGTTTCGCAATCTGCGGCGAATCGAGCGCGGCCTGCAGCAGCAGTTGTTCGAACGGACCCGTTCCGGCTATCGCGCGAAGGAAATCGGGCTGGCGCTCGCGGAACACGCCGAGCAAGTGGAAGTGCAGGTCGAATCGGCCCGCTCGATCGCCCAACAAGCGCCCGAGCAGGTGGGCGGCACGGTGCGCATCACGACCACCGACACGATCCTGCACGGGTTGGTCGGGCCGGCACTGAAGCAGCTGGAGGCCATACATCCGCGGCTTGCGTACGAATTGCACACGGGCAACGAGATCGCCGACCTCGGGCGCCGCGATGCCGATATCGCCGTGCGTGCGACGAAGGAGCCACCGGAATATCTCGTCGGCAAGCATGTCGGTCCCATTGACGTAGCGCTTTTTGCGTCGAAGCACTACGAGGCCGCGCGCAGTTATGACGACGTCACGGCGGGCAAGGTACGCTGGATCGCGCCGGACGACGCGCTGCCGGGCCATCCGTCGGTCATCTGGCGCAAGCGTCATTTCAGGAAAGTGGTGCCGCACTACAAGGTCAACAGCATCCTGACCGTGATGGAGCTGGTCGCCCTCGGCATGGGCGTCGGCATTCTGCCGACGTTCCTGACCCGCGGCCGCTCCGACCTCGTGCAATTGACCGATGTCCTGCACGACTGCCAGACCGAGCTATGGGTGCTGACTCACCGGGAGTCGCGGCATCTGCGGCGCGTTTCGACGGTGTTCAAATACCTGTCGACGACGTTGAAGATTTGAGCGCGCAAGATGCAGCGCGCCACTCGCCGCGAGTAGACGTGCTATCGATTCTGGCTGACGAGGACTGGTGAAGTCGGCTCCGGTCATGGTCGACACGCTTCAAAATCCCGGCGAACGCGTGAGCACACTAAATCTTCGCATTGCGCAAACGTAGCGCGTTTGAAATAACGGATGCCGAACTCAGGCTCATCGCCAGCGCTGCAATCATCGGCGAGAGCAGCAAGCCGGTGAATGGATACAGCGCGCCTGCTGCCAGCGGGACGCCAAGTGCGTTGTAGACAAATGCGAAGCCGAGGTTCTGCTTCATGTTCCGGACGGTTGCCTCGGACAGTTCCCGAGCGCGCGCGATACCACGCAAGTCTCCCTTGACGAGCGTGACTTGCGCACTGCTCATGGCGACATCGGTGCCGGTTCCCATGGCCACGCCGACATCCGCCTTCGCGAGCGCCGGTGCATCGTTGATGCCGTCTCCGGCCATTGCCACAACATGTCCGGCACGTTGAAGCCTCGTCACCAGTTCGAGTTTGTCGGCCGGCTTGACCTCACCATGAAACTCATCGACACCGAGTTTTTCAGCAACAGCCCTGGCCGTCACCACGCCATCGCCTGTCGCCATCACGACGCGGATGCGCTTTTCCCTCAATGTCGCGAGCGCTTCCGGTGTGGTTGTCTTGATTGGATCGGCGACCGCCAACAGTCCGGCCAGGCGCCCATCGACCGACAAGTACATGACGCTGGCGCCTTGTGCGCGCATACGGTCTGCTTCCTGCGCCAGCGGCTCGACGGACACCTGGCCGGCCTGCATCAACGCGGTATTGCCGAGCGCCAGTCGCCGCCCTGCAACCAGCCCGCGCACACCGATGCCTGTCGCAGATTCGAAGGCCTCCGCCAGGTCCAGCGCAAGACCTTGCTCGCGTGCAGCTTTCACGATGGCAGCAGCCAGCGGATGCTCGCTACCCTGGTCCAGACTGGCGGCCAGCCGCAGCACCTCCTCGTCGGTGAATCCATTTGCCGCTGCGGTGCGCTCGAACGCGGGACGGCCCTCGGTCAGAGTTCCCGTCTTGTCCACGATGAGAACGTCGACCTGGCGCAGGTTCTCGATGGCGGCGGCGTCGCGGAAGAGCACCCCGCTCGACGCCCCCTTGCCGCTTGCCACCATGATGGACATCGGCGTTGCAAGTCCGAGCGCGCAAGGGCACGCGATGATGAGCACCGCGACCGCATTGATGAGGCCGAATACCCAGCTGGGCTCGGGTCCGACGAGCCCCCACACGAAGAACGTCAAAACGGCGGCGCTCACGACGCCGATGACGAACACGCCTGCAACCTTGTCCGCCATTCGCTGCATGGGCGCGCGCGAACGCTGCGCCTGCGCGACCATCTGCACGATTTGCGACAACACCGTCTGGGAGCCGACCTTCTCCGACCGGATGACCAGACTGCCGGCTGCATTCATCGTTGCACCAATGACATGGTCTCCGACGCGCTTCGTGACGGGAATGGGCTCGCCGGTAATCATCGACTCGTCCAACGAGCTCGTGCCGTCGGTTACGACGCCATCCACGGGGACTTTCTCGCCGGGGCGAACACGGAGCAGATCGCCCACCTGCACGTGGCCCAGCGGGATGTCTTCTTCGGCGCCATCCGGATTGATGCGGCGAGCCGTCTTCGGGGCGAGGCCCAGCAGCGCCTTGATGGCCGCAGACGTCTGCGAACGCGCTTTCAGCTCCAGCAATTGCCCCAGAAGCGTCAGAGAGATGATCACCGCAGCGGCTTCGAAATACACACTGACACGGCCGTGCGCGCTGTACGTCGCTGGAAACAGGTCGGGAAGGACCGTCGCAATGACGCTGTAAACGTAAGCGGCTCCAGTCCCGAGCCCGATGAGCGTCCACATGTTCGGGCTGCGATTGATGAACGAACGCACACACCGAACAAAAAACGGGAAGCCGGCCCACAGGACGACTGGCGAGGAGAGAACGAATTCGACCCAGTTCTCGGTCGACGACGGCATCAGTTCGACCTGGTGGCCGAACATCGCCAGCATGAAAACGATGGCCGTCAGTGGCAGCGTCCACCAGAATCGATGCCGGAAATCGACCAGTTCGGGATTTTCACCTTCGTCCAGATTCGGCAGGATTGGCTCGAGCGTCATGCCGCACTTCGGGCACTGCCCCGGATGGTCCTGACGGACTTCCGGATGCATCGGGCACGTGTAGATGGTGGCCTCCGGCATAGCAGGCGATGCTGCAGCACTCGATGGCGCGACGTATTTCGACGGAGCCGCTTGGAATTTCGTCAGGCAGGCCTCGCTGCAAAAGAAGTATGGCTTCCCGTCGTATTCACTGCGAAAGCGTGATGTCTGCCTGACCGGCATCCCGCATACGGGGTCGTGAAGTTGCGCCCCCGTACCACCGTGGTCGCGGTCTCCCCCGTGGAGATGCGCATGCGCGTCATCTTCGTGTTCGACGGCATGCTGGTGCCCACGCGTGCCATGGGCATGATGTCCGTCTGACGAGTGCGCTGAAACCGGCTGCTGAGGTGCCCCATCGTCTTCACGTTGACTGTTCATCTTGACGCTCCTTCGCTATCGGCACTGATTCGGTGTTATTCGAACCCGGGTGCGAGGCCCGGCCTCTGTCCTGAGTCAGTCGCAATGCGTTTGCCTGGCCAACTCCGCCAATATCGGGCAATCCGGGCGCGAGTCGCCCTTGCAGTGCTGGGCCAGATACTGGAGTGTGTCGCGCATTTCGACGAGTTCGCGGATACGCTCGTTCAGGTCGTCGATGTGCTGCGTCACGAGCTGCTTGACCTCGCTGCTGGGACGTTCGCGGTCTTCCCAGAGCGCCAGCAACGCCGAAATCTGCGTAGTCGAGAAGCCGAGATGTCGCGCCCATCGCACGAAGCGGAGGACCTCGACATCCTTGGCCGTGTAGACCCGATAGTTCGATGCCGTTCTCGTCGCGGGCCGGATGAGCCCGGCCTCTTCATAGTGACGAATCATCTTGGCTGAAACGCCGGAAGACTTCGCCACCTCACCGATATTCATGACCGCCTCCTTTGGTGGCCCATTTCGAGCCCCAATGATGCACATTCTTGACCTTCCCACTATGGGAAGGTCAAGGAACCTGACCAGATAGAGAAACGGATTTCCGGCGGTCAAGGTCGTCACTCGAGCACGACGTATCTACACGGGCGAACCACCGGCGTGAACGGACGATGATGCGGTGTCGTTCAAGTCGTTCCTGGCAACGGGCTCGAACCAAGCACGGCCGCTACCATCAGCACGCCGACCAGTACGAGAGATTCCACATGGAGCACCCTGCCGAATCGACGGAGCGGCCTCCCAGGAATCGCTTCCGACGGCTTTTTCAATGTCGACAGAAGCGTGGGCATCTCGAAGAAGCGATTGTGTCCGCCGAGTGCGGCGCCAAGCAGTACGAGCGCCAGCTTGAGCATGAGAACTTGCCCGTAAATCGAGTGCAACAGATTGGCGGGAACGTTGACGCCTCGCCAGCCGTTGTAGGCGCCAGTGCTGAACAGGACGATCAGCGCGTAAGTCGATGCGTCGGAGAGCGACTGCACGAACGATGCGCTGGTCTGCCGTTCGTTTCCCGGGGCATCGAGCAGGCGCGGCATAACCACGTAAGTCGTAACCAGCACCAGTCCGACCCACGCGCTGATGGCAAGCAGATGCAGCCAGTCCACCCATACGGGCAGACTGAACAGCCCTGCGTCGACGGGATGTCCGGCGTTACTGCGCGCCAGCGCGACGCCCGCTAACGCACCCCATATGGCGAACGGCAAGCGGGTTTCGTTTCCCGACCGCAGGAATGCCAGTACGGCTATGCAAAGCGTGAAAAACGCGCCAACCAGCCATGCATGTCCGAACCCGGTTGCCGTAAGCATCGACCACACGGCCGGGCCCGCCTCGACTAACGACGACTCGCTCATCAGCGCGCAATGCGCCCAGAACGACAGCGCGCTTGCCAGCAGCGAGACGATGGACGCCGCTCGAAGCGTGACGACCAGACGCCGGCCGACGCGCTGTTGCCAGGTCGACTCACCGCGCGCAAGCCATTGGCTGCTGAGCAGGGCACCGACGATGACGGCGAAGCCGACGTTCTGGATGGCCACCGATACCAGCCGCAGGATGCCGAGGAACCCGTCGTTCATCACTTCACCTTGAACGCGTATGTGCCCTTGGTCCTGTGCGAGTCGGAGGTCATCACCGCCCATTGCACGGCGTAGACACCCGACGCGAGCTTCGGCACGGCAACGGTCATGACGCGTGGATTGGCAGCATCGACCTTCGCTCTTTCCTTTCCGATGGAGGTGCCGCTCGCGTCAGTGACCTTTATCGTGCTGAAGGTCGGCTCCAGGTCCTCGTTGAAAGTAAGCCGCAACGCTTCCGGTGCGGCGTCGACGATGGCGCCCGACGCCGGAACGGCACTTTCCAGCTTTCCGTGCGCCAATGCTGCGACAGGCACGACTGCGATAGCGCCAGCCGCAGCAAGGCCGGCAAACTGCCTGAATGTGAGAGTCTTCATGTTCTTGCTCGTCTCGAATGGTGAGGGCGGGGCGCGATACAGGCGCCCCGCTGGATGTCCTTATTGCTTCTGCAGCTTCACCACGGTCAGTGCGCCATTCACTTCTTCGGCGACGAAGTCGATCTTGTCGCCGACCTTCACTTGAGACAGCATGGCCGGGTCCTTGACCTTGAAGACCATCGTCATCGCTTCCATGCCGAGGTTCTCGAGCGGACCGTGCTTGATGGTGAGCTTGCCGGCGGCCAGGTCGACCTTCCTGATTTCGCCGTGCGACATGCTGTCCTTCATGTCGGCGGATTGCATGGTTCCACTGCCCATGCTCATGTTGCCCATGTCGCTGGCCGCGTACGTTGCAGCAGCGAAGGTCAGCGCACAGCCCATCGCAATCGAAACGAATGCAGTTTTCATCGTGTGTTCTCCAGAGTTGAGGTGAGGAAATCGACGGCTGGGTCATGCCCGGCCTTATTGTGTTGTTCAGCTGTCCGGCAACTCGCCGGTGTATTCGTAGGCCACGGTTCCCTTCGGGTGCTTGAACCAGCCCGGGTCGCGGTAGTCGTTTCGGCCGAGGCCCTGTCGCACTTTGACGACCGTGAACATGCCGCCCATTTCCAGCGGCCCGAACGGTCCGGTGCCGGTCATCATCGGCAGCGTGTTGTCGGGCAGCGGCATCTCCATTGCGCCCATCGCACCGCCCGTGCTTCCCATCGCCATGTAATCCGGCACCAGCTTGCTGATGCGCTTCGCGAGGTCTTTCTGCGGAACACCGATGAGATTGGGTACCTGGTGTCCCATCGCATTCATCGTGTGGTGCGACTTGTGGCAATGGAACGCCCAGTCGCCCGGCCGGTTTGCCGTGAATTCGATGGCGCGCATCTGTCCCACGGCGACGTCGGCCGTCACTTCAGGCCAGCGCGCCGACGGCGGTATCCATCCCCCATCGGTGCCGACGACTTCGAAGCTGTAGCCATGCAGGTGAATCGGATGGTTCGTCATCGTCAGATTGCCGAACCGGATGCGGACGCGGTCGCCCGCGCGCACAGGCAGCGAGTCGATCCCCGGGAATACGCGCGAATTCCACGTCCACATGTTGAATTCGGTCATCGTGTTGACGCGCGGCGTGTAGCTGCCGGGGTCGATGTCATATGCGGACATCAGGAACACGAAGTCGCGGTCCACCGGCATCACCGCCCGGTCCTTCGGATGCACGATGAACGTGCCCATCATCCCCATCGCCATCTGCACCATCTCGTCGGCATGCGGGTGATACATGAACGTGCCGTGCCGCTCGAGCTGGAATTCGTACACATAGGTTTTGCCGGGCGGAATCTGAGGCTGCGTGAGCCCTCCGACGCCGTCCATTCCGCAGGGCAGCAGCATCCCGTGCCAGTGGACCGTGGTGTGCTCCGGCAGCTTGTTGGTCACGAAGATGCGCACCTTGTCGCCCTCGACCGCCTCGATCGTCGGGCCGGGCGACTGGCCGTTGTAGCCCCAGAGATTGGCCTTCATGCCGGGCGCCATTTCGCGAACGACCGGCTCCGCAGTGAGGTGGAATTCTTTCCAGCCGTTTTTCATGCGCCACGGCAATGACCAGCCGTTCAGCGTCGTCACTGGCGTGTAGGGCCGCCCGTTGGGCGGCTGAAGCGGCGGCTGCGTTGCGGGATGCGCCATCGTCGGCGCTTCGGGCAGCGACGCCGCGCCAGCCTTGCTGACCATCGCGGCACCCAGCAATGCGGCACCCGAGCCGCTCAGGAATGTTCGTCGTGACACCATCTCAATTACCTTCGGACTGCGTGTGCGGCGCCGCGAGCGTGGCTGCGGCCGTCGCTGATTGCTGGGTTGAACGGGCAAAAGCGTCTACTGGACGGTCGGGCGGAGGGAGGCGTCCACCCAGTGCAAGTTGCAGGTCGGTTTCCGCGAGCCAGTAGTCCTTCAGCGCGTCGATATAGCCATTGACCGCATTGACCTGTTCTCGCGAATCGGCAAGCAGGTCGAACGCGCTGGCGAGCATGCCGTTGTAGCGCAGCAGCATCTCGTCGGAGATGGTCTTGCGCAGCGGCACCACCTCGTCGCGGTAATGCCTGGCGATGTCGTAGTTCGTTACGTAGGCGACGTACGATTCGCGGACCTCGGAGCGTGCGTCGACGGCCGTCTGTGCCAGCTTGCTCGCCGATTGCATGTACAGCGCTTCCGCCCGCGCAACCTTGGCACTGCCCCAGTCGAAAATCGGAATCTCGACGCTGATTTCGTAGCCGCGCTCGTGCCCTTTGTCCGTCTCGAAGTTGTTGAGGTAACCGACCTCCAGCGCATTGACGAAACGCGTCGCCTTGCTCAGGCCGAGGGACGTCGCGACACCTTGCGTGCGCAACCTGGCGGCCTGGATGTCGAGCCGGTTGTGCATCGCGAAGACCTCCAGATCCTTCAATTCCGGTCGTTCCCTGGGCAAGTCGGGCAACCGCTCCGGCAAGCTGTATTGCGTCGCCGCGCCCCAAACGCCCATCACGCGAGTCAGCTTTTCTCGCGCTGCAAAGGCTTGTTGCCGCGCCTTCGCAACCTGAGTCGCCGCATCGGCGTAAAACGCCTGCTGGCGCGCGTAGTCGAGCCGGCTGGCGTTGCCGGCCTGCTGCATCCGGTGCGCCAGTTCTGCTCCGGCACTGGCGGAGTCCTTGACCTGTTCCGCATACTTCGCGGACTGCTCCGCTGCCACGGCGCTCACGTATGCGCGGCGGGCGTCAGCGGCCACTTTGAGCATCGCATCGGCCGTCTCGAGTTTGGTCTGCTCGAAGCGGCGGCTTTCGATGCGCGTGGCCAGCGGCAGCGTCAGGATGGCCAGCACGTTCGCGGAAAACGTGCGCGTGATGCCGAAGTTGTCGCTCCAGTGCGTGCGGCTGAAACTGAAGCCCGGATTGGGGAGGCGACCCGCCTGGACAAGGTCCGCTTCCGAGATTCCCAACTCGGCGTAGGACGCCTGCAGTCCCGCGTTATTGAGCAAGGCGACCTGGACGGCGTCATCCATGGCAAGCGGTTTTCCGAGCAGTTCGCGCGTGCGTTGCGCGACCGCGTCACGGTCCTGCTCGGTACGGACGAACAGCGCCTCTTTCCCGAGCCGCTCCGATGCGGTGGTCGAGACGGTATTGAAACCGCCATCCCTGGAAAACGTCGTACAGCCGGCGAGCACGACCAGCGCGACGGCACCGGCAATCAACCGAATGGAAATGCGTCGCTCGATCATTGGCCGTCCCTCTCGTGTGTCGAGTGATGACTCGTGTTCGAGGGGCTGCTGGAGGTTGCCTCGCGCTTCGAGCTGGGGCGTGCCGGCGTGACGGCCCGATTTACCTGTTGCCAGGTGGGCGCCTCACCGTCTTCGTACGGCTGGTAATCGTCAAATGCCGACGGGGCGGCAACGGCCGGGACCGACGCTGCCGCGTCTGACGGGTCGGGAACGGACGTCGTAGCGAGGACGAGCGTCGGCAATGCTGCCGCCGCGCCGACCAGCGCTGCAGATAGGATTCGCATGGTTTTTCTCGTCGAATGTCAGCCGGGCGGCCGGAACGCGCCGCCAAAGCGAGATGAACGCCGCAGCACACACGCTACGACGCGAAGCTCAGACGAGAAGGATTCGGGGAGGCCGCTCGATGCCAGCGGTCAGAAATGACGCGGCTGCGGTAGAAGAGGAAGGGAAGACAGCGGTGAGTGCGGAATCGAACGACCGCGCGACCGACGGCGCGGTTGGCAATCCAGCGCCGACGCAACACGACACGCAGGTCGAGCACGAGTGCGCGTGGTGGGTATCTGCCAGACTGTGCTGGTGCGTGCCGTGGTCAGCTGCCGCGTGTACGTCGGCCGCTTCATGGTGCTGCTCGGCAAGCGGTTGCCCGGCGCCAGTGGCGAACTCGACGTCTTCGTCCGCATGTGCCGCCGCGCACTGCATTGCAATCGCAGCGAACGACTGAACCGGAAGGCTCAGTGCGAGGAACAGAACGAGGAAGAGTTTGCGCCAGTACGACATGGGGCAAAAGTCTAGCATGACGTGACGCGCGTTGCGATGTCGTCATCGTGACGACGCGTAGCGGCATCCGCGAACCGACATGTCGTCGCGGGCGGGAGCGGCATGCGCTTCCTTAGCCGGTCACAGGTCGCGCCGCGTTATCGAATTGGCGGCAGGTCACATCACGACGGGCTTACTGGATAACTCGTCCTGAGGAGGACGGCGAGACGGGTAATGTTTCTTGAGCAGTTCGGTGACGAGCTCAATCCCGTGTATCGAGCCAGACTCGAAGCTGCCAGCCTTGAATGCGGTTTCCATGGTGCGGCAGACCACTTCCCATTCTTCACTTGTGACGCGCGAATGGATGCCTCGGTCCGCGACAATCTCGACGTCCCGGTCGGCCAGCAGCAAGTAGATGAGCACGCCGTTGTTGTGCTCGGTGTCCCAGACCCGAAGCTCCGAGAACACGTCAATCGCGCGCTCGCGGGCGGTCTGTCCTCGAAGCAACGCGGCGCTATGCAATGCGCCCTCTACCGCGAAGCGCAGCTGGCCCGCGTGCGCGACGTGGCTCGCCTTTACCGCTGCCTCGATCTTCGCCAGCGTCGGTTTCGGGAAGGCGGCGTTGACCCGCCATTTCGTCATGAGCAGGTGCCGGATAACGCGTCGGAAATCCATGATTACCATCTCCCCGACGCGCCACCGCCGCCAAAGCCACCGCCGCCGCCGCGAAAGATGTCTCTTCCAGAACCTTGCCCCCCTGAATGTCCGCCGATGTAGGGGCCGCCGACGCGCATCCCCATCCCGGCGCCAATCAACGTGAATACAAGGGAAATGGCGCCGGCGACGATGGCGACGAGAACCGCGCCCGACAATAGCCACGCGACGAATCCAACTGCGCCTCCGGTGATGACGGCTCCGGCCAGTCTGCCGAAGAGGGTTCTCAGCACACCGCCCGCCACAATCGTCAGCACGAACAACACCGGCAATAGACTGCCGGCGCCTGGCCCCGGAGATTGGCGGGGAGCCGGAAGTGGTTCCCCATCCACCACGCGCATGATGCCGTCCACGCCGGCCGATACGCCGCCGTAGAAATCGCCCTGCCGGAATCGTGGGACGATGATGTCCTCGATGATGCGGTTGCTCGTGGCGTCCGTGAGCACACCCTCCAGGCCATAGCCGACTTCGATACGCAGCGTCCGGTCGTTTTTGGCGATGATGAGCAGAACGCCGTCGTCCACGCGCGTCCGCCCGAGCTTCCATTGTTCGACGACGCGGATCGAGTACTGCTCGATGGTCTCGGGTTGCGTCGTCGGTACGATGAGCACCGCAATCTGGCTTCCCTTGCGTGCTTCGTAATCCTTCAGCGATTGCTCCAGCGTGCTGCGCTGTTCATCGGACAGCGTGCCCGTCGCGTCGGTCACGCGCGCGGAGAGCGCCGGTACAGGCTGCGCCGTCTGACCGACGGCGTTGCTCCACCAAAACAGCACGGCCAAGGCGACCAGCGCCGCGCGAACCATCTTCAATTTGCGGCTCCGCTCGCCGGCCCCGGCGCGGCACCAAAGTCCACCCGCGGCGGCTTGGCGATTTCCGCTTCGTTCGTGACGGCAAAGTTCGGCTTTTCCTTGTAGCCGAACGCCATCGCGGTCAGATTGTTCGGGAACGAGCGAACCGTGATGTTGTAGTCCTGAACCGAGCGGATGTAGCGGTTCCGGGCTACGGCGATTCTGTTTTCGGTACCCTCGAGCTGGGCCTGGAGGTCACGAAAATTCGCGTCGGACTTCAGCTGCGGGTAGTTTTCGGAAACCACGAGCAGCCGGGAAAGAGACGACGTCAGTTGTCCCTGGGCCGCCTCGAACTTTGCGAACGCGGCGGGGTCCGCCAGCAGTTCCGGCGTGGCGCGCATGGCGCCCACTTGCGCCCTGGCTTCGGTCACCCGCGTTAGAACGTCTTTTTCCTGGTTCGCATATCCCTTCACGGTGTTCACGAGATTCGGCACCAGATCGGCACGTCGCTGGTACTGATTGAGCACTTCGGACCAGTTGGCCTTCACCTGCTCGTCTTGGGCCTGTATGGCGTTGTAGCCGCATCCGGACAGCATCACGATGCAGGCCGTCATCAACACCGCAAGACACGCGGCACGAAAAGTCGAAAAGCGTTGCATGTCCTGCCCCCTTACGGCCGGTTGTGTCTGCTGAAACGATGCTAAGCGGCTCGCGTATGACGGGCTTGATTTGCGTCAATGGGGGGGCAGCCCGGCCTTGCGTGTCGACTTCGGATGGATGTCCGCCGCGACAGGCAGGAGGAACGCGACACGGGAGCGCACGTTCACCGATTGTGACCGCCCAAACCCCGCCCCCAACCTCACTCCACCGTCACCGACTTCGCCAGATTCCTCGGCTTATCAATATCCGTCCCCCGCGCCAGCGCCGCGTGATAAGCCAGCAACTGCATCGGCACGGTATGCAGGATCGGCGAAAGCGGCCCGTAGTACTCGTTGAGCCGAATCACGTCGATCCCTTCGCCCGACGTCAACCCGCAGTCGACGTCCGCGAACACGAACAGCCTGCCGTTGCGCGCGCTCACCTCGTGCATGTTCGACTTGAGCTTTTCCAACAGCATGTCGTTCGGCGCGACCGCGATCACCGGCATCTCGTTGCTGACCAGCGCCAGCGGCCCATGCTTCAGTTCGCCCGCCGGATACGCCTCGGCATGGATATACGAAATCTCCTTCATCTTCAGTGCGCCTTCCAATGCGATCGGGTAATGCATCCCGCGGCCGAGGAACAGCATGTTGTCGCGTCGCGCGAGCAGCTCCGACCAGCCCATGATCTGCGGCTCCAGCGCGAGCACTTTCGCCATCGCATCGGGCAGATGCCGCAGCGCGCGCAGATGCGCCTTCTCGTCGTCGTCGCTCAGCCGGCCGCGAACCTGCGCGAGCGACAGCGTCAGCAGGAACAACGCGACGAGCTGCGTCGTGAACGCCTTCGTCGACGCGACGCCAATCTCGATCCCCGCGCGCGTGACGAACTGCAGCGCACACTCGCGCATCAGCGCGCTCGACGCGACGTTGCAGATCGCCAGCATATGCATCATCCCGCGCTGCTTCGCGACCTGCACGGCGCCGAGCACGTCGGCCGTCTCGCCGCTCTGCGACACCGCGACGACCAGCGTGTGCGGGTTCGCCACGCCGTCGCGATAGCGGAACTCGCTGGCGATCTCGACGTTCGTCGGCAGCTTCGCGATGCTCTCGATCCAGTACTTCGCCGTCAGCGCCGCGTGATAGCTGCCGCCACACGCGAGCAGCAACACCGAGTCGACGTCGTTGAACACGCGCCACGCGCCATCGCCGAACAGCTCCGGCATGATCGACGCGACATCGAGCAGCGTATCGGCCACCGCCTGCGGCTGCTCGAAGATCTCTTTCTGCATGTAGTAGCGGTACGCGCCGAGATCGGCCGCGCCGCTGTGTGCGGCGACCCGCTGTACCGCGCGCTCGACACGCTGGCCGGCCGCATCGACGATCCAGTAGCGATGCAGTTGAATGTCCGCGACGTCGCCGTTCTCGAGGTACGCGATGCGGTCGGTCACGCCCGACAGCGCGATCGCATCCGACGCGAGAAAGTTCTCGCCGTCGCCGACGCCCACGACGAGCGGCATCCCGTCGCGCGCACCGACGATGCGATGCGGCTCGTCGCGGCACATCACCGCGATCGCGTAGCTGCCGCGCAAGCGCGCGACGGCGCCGCGCACCGCGTCGAACAAGTCGCCGTCGTACAGATGATCGATCAGATGCGCGATCGCCTCGCTATCCGTCTGGCTGGCAAACACGTAGCCGTGCGCCTGCAGCTCCGCACGCAATTGATCGCAGTTCTCGATGATCCCGTTGTGCGACAGCGCGATGCGCGCGTTGTCGTCGCGCGGCGAAAAATGCGGATGCGCGTTGAGCGTGACGGGCGCGCCGTGCGTGGCCCAGCGCGTGTGCGCGATGCCGGTATAGCCCGACAGCCCCTGCGCCGCGATCTCGCGCTGCAGGTTCGCGACGCGATCGACGCTACGCGCGCGGGCGAGCGCACGGTCGCGATAGGCCACGACCCCGCACGAATCGTAGCCGCGGTATTCGAGCCGCTTCAGCCCGTCGACGAGATTGGGCACGATGTCCCGCTGAGCCACCGCCCCGACAATTCCACACATATCGCGCTCCCTGAATACGTTGTCTGAGTCCGTGACCGCGATAGTAGAGGCAGCAAAATGGAATTAAATTTCAAAATTGGCGTAATCCTGAAACGATGCGGCAATGCGGTAGGATGGTGAAATTAAATTCCACATCCATCTCGCAAGGAGCTGCCGATGGCCGGCATCACGCTCGACGATCTCGACCTGCGCATTCTCGCGATCCTGCAGGACGACGCGTCGGTGTCGAACCTGCAACTGGCCGAGCGCGCGCTGTCGTCGCCGCCGACCTGCATGCGCCGTGTGCGGCGGCTGACGGAGGCCGGCGTGATCCGCCGGCAGATCGCGGTGCTCGATCCGGTCGCGATCGGCACGGCCGTCACCGCGCTGATCGAGATCAGCCTCGACCGGCAGACGGCCGAAGACTACGACGCATTCGAGGCCTACGTGTGCGCGGAGCCGTCGGTCACGCAGTGCTACCGCGTGTCGCCGGGGCCGGATTTCATCGTGGTGGCCGATCTGGCCGACGTCGCCGAATACGACGCGTTCGCGCGGCGCCTCTTCACTGGCGCATCGAACGTGCGCAACGTGCGGACGTTCTTCTCGACGCATCGCGCGAAATTCGACGCGAACGCGCGCGTCGCGCACGCAATGCGCAAGCGTCGCGACGATTGACCCACGGCGGCGCGTCGCACGCGATCCGACGCCTTCAGAACGCGAACGCCTGCTGCGCCGCGTGTCGGTCACCGCGCACGAAGCGCGCGCCTTCGAGCGACAACAACGCGCGCTTGCGTTCGATCCCGCCTGCATAGCCGGTGAGGCTGCCGGACGCGCCGATCACGCGATGGCACGGCACCATGATCGCGACCGGATTGCGGCCGATCGCGCCGCCGACGGCGCGCGCCGCACTCATCGGCAACCCCAGGCGCTCGGTGACGTCGCCGTACGACACGAGTTCGCCGAACGGGATCGCGAGCAGTTGCTGCCAGACGCCACGCTGGAACGCGGTGCCGTTCAGCTGAATCGGTACGGAGAAGGTGTGGCGCGTGCCGCTGAAGTATTCGGCGACCTCGTCGGCGATGTGCCGCGCGAGCGATGAAGCGCCGACGTGCGCGTGCGCATCCGCGGCGATCGCGAGCGACGGATAGTATTTCTGGCCGACGAAGAACAGGCCGGTCAGCGCATCGTGCTCGATACGGACGGCGATGTCGCCGAGCGGGCTCGGGATCAGAAGCGCGGGAGTCATCGCGAAGTTTCTCCTTGAGGGCGTTGGCTCGCGTAGCGCGGCATATGCACGCTATTGCGCGCCGCAGCGCCGGCAGCGAACGCATTCGGCGCGTTTACGCAGCGGACCATGCGGCGCTCCACCTAGGGCGACGATACGCACATCCGAACCCGCCGTTGAGGCAGCGATTGCGCGAAGGCATCGTGTCGTAGCAGACAGCGGAGCGGGATCGGCATACATCCGATGACTTTAAACGATCCGCAGCGCAGTTTCCGGCCGAACGCTGACTTGCGCATCCGCGCGCACGGGCTCCGTCACGACCCCGTTTCACCGCACACGCATCGCGGAAAACGATTGATGTGCACTTTGCGAAACGGTCATCTCTTTTTGCGCGATCGAATTTGAGATGACTCATCGAAATCCCGGACTGACATCGCCCCGACCGGCGGCCTATGCTTGGAAAAACGTTTTCCACCCATCGGTGAAATAGCGGCTGCGCGAGGCCTGCGCAGTTGCGGTTCGCCGCGGCGCCCGTCGCCGGTTACGGACTACGTATCGACAGTCGGCGCGACGGGCGCGACCGCGCATCGGAGACACTCATGCAATCTGCCGTTGTCGGCGCGGTGCGCGCCGTCGCCAGCCGCTACCGCTGGACCGTCTGTGCGCTGCTGTTCTTCGCGACCGTTATCAACTACATGGACCGGCAGATCCTCGGCCTGCTCGCGCCGATGCTGCAGCACGACATCGGCTGGACCCAGGTGCAGTACGGCCGCATCGTGATGGCGTTCACCGCGTTCTATGCGATCGGCCTGCTGGGCTTCGGGCGCATCGTCGACTGGCTCGGCACGCGCATCTCGTACGCGGCCGCGATGCTGATGTGGAGCATTGCGGCGATGCTGCATGCGGCGGTCGGCTCCGTGATGGGCTTCGCCGCGGTGCGCGCGCTGCTGGGGATCGGCGAGGGCGGCAACTTCCCGGCCGCGATCAAGACGACGGCCGAATGGTTTCCGCGCCGCGAACGCGCGCTCGCGACCGGCATCTTCAACTCGGGCGCGAACATCGGCGCGGTGTTCGCGCCGGCGATCATCCCGGCGATCGCGCTGGCCTACGGATGGCGCGCGGCGTTCGTGATCATCGGCGCGATCGGCATCGTGTGGCTCGCGGTGTGGCTGGTGCTGTACCGCACGGCCGACACGCACGCGCTCGCCGCCGAATACGACGAGCCGCGCGACGAAGCGGAAGCACTCGACGCGGCCAACGCGGATGCCGGCGCGCCGCGCTGGGGCGAGCTGATCCGCAAGCGCGAAACCTGGGCGTTCCTGATCGGCAAGTTCCTGACCGACCCGGTGTGGTGGTTCTATCTGTTCTGGCTGCCGAAGTGGCTGAACGAGTCGCGCGGGATGGACATGCAGCACATCGGCCTGCCGCTCGTGTGCATCTATGCGCTGACCACGGTGGGCAGCGTGGGCGGCGGCTGGCTGTCGTCGGCGCTGCTGCGCGCGGGCTGGAGCGTGAACGGCGCGCGCAAGACGGCGATGCTCGTCTGCGCGTGCTGCGTGCTGCCGATCGCGTTCGTGTCGCAGGTGCAGAGCCTGTGGATCGCGGTGACGATCGTCGGGCTCGCCGCGGCCGCGCACCAGGGCTGGTCGGCGAACCTGTTCACGACGGCATCCGATCTGTTTCCGCGCCGCGCGGTCGCGTCGGTGGTGGGCATCGGCGGGATGGCCGGTTCGATCGGCGGCGTGCTGTTCTCGGAAGTGATCGGGCAGGTGCTGCAGCGCACGGGCCACTACTGGGTGCTGTTCGCGATCGGCGCGCTGGCGTACCTGCTCGCGCTCGCGATCATGCACGCGCTCACGCCGAAGATGAAGCCGGCCCGACTCGGCGCGTAAGCGCCGCGACACGCGAACGCGCCGCGCTGGACGCGGCGCGTTTTCGTTTGGGGTGGGCGGGGCGCATGCGAAGCGATGCGGGGCTGCGGCGGTTGAGTTTGGGATGGCGGCTGCGACTGCGATTGCGACTGCGATGTCGACTACGACAGCAACTGCAACCGCAGGCTACCGCAACCACCGCCCACCCCGCCCGCCACTCACCCCACCGCCGCCGTCGATGCCCGCATGATCAACCGCGGCTCGAACGTCGAATAGCTCGCGTCGGTGCGTCCGGCGAGCGCGTCGATCAGCTTCTGCATCGCGAGCTCGCCCATGTTTTCGCTCTGGATGTCGATGGTGGTCAGCGCGGGCGCTGCGTATTGACCGTACGGCACATTGTCGATGCCGGCGACGGAAACGTCCTGCGGCAACCGGAAACCGAGCGACGCGGCCTCCTTTATGAAGCCGAGCGCGATCAGGTCGTTGTAGCAGATCACCGCCTGCGGGCGCTGCGGCCCGAGCATCACGCGCGAGCAGGCGCGCTCGCCGGCTTCGGCGGTGGGCGCATGCGCGTCGTGCACGTCGAGCGTGAGTCCCGCTTCCGCGAGACAGTCGCGCGCGCCCTGGATCCGTTCGTCGTTCACGCGCGCGGTGCCGAAGCCGAGATACGCGATGCGCGTGTGGCCCAGGTTGAGCAGATGGCGCGCGAGCATGTAGGTGGCGAGCCGGTTGTCGATGCCGACGCTCGGGATCGGCAGGCCGGGGCTGCGTCGCAGCAGCACGAGCGGCTTGTGCAGATCGAGCATCCAGCCCGCTTCGTCGTCGGGCATCCGCGTGCTGACGATCAAGCCGTCCACGCGCTGCGCGAGCGCCTCGACCAGCGAGCGTTCGCGCGCCTGGCTTTCTTCGGTATCGACGAGCAGCAGCGTGTAGTCGTGCTGGAGCGCGACGCGGTTCGCGCCTTTGACGACGCTCGTGAAATACGGGTTGCTGATGTCGAGGATCACGAGGCCGATCGTGCGTGTGCGCCCGGTGATCATCGAGCGCGCGAGCGGATTCGAACGATAGCCGAGGCGCTCGATCGCCTCCTTGAGCCGCGCTTCGACCGTCGGTGAGAAGCGCTGCGTGCCGTTCACGAACTTGGAGACCGTCGCAACCGACACGCCGGCCTGGGCCGCCACGTCGCGGATCGTCGGGGAAACTTTTTTCATCGCAAGGGTAACGTTTACGTTCCGTTGTCCGCGATTGTGGCAGAAAACCGAGGCGGCCGGCCATCGGCCGACATCGGGAAAGTGCGGATGGCCGAGAAGGTGGCCGACCGTTGACGTTCGCCTTCGCCGCCGCGTATAGTTGGAAAACGTTTTCCGGCCAAATCGTTGCAAGCGATTGGAGGTCGGGCGCATCCGCATACCTTCAGCACAGATCCAAGGAGACTCGATGAACGCCACTTCCACCGGCGCCCGCAAGCCGTTTGCGCGCCTGCTGCTGACCGGCGCGGCCGGCAATCTCGGTCGCCAGCTGCGCGGCGCGCTCGCGAACTGGGCCGACATCGTGCGCGTGAGCGACGTCGCCGCGCTCGGTGACGCGGCGCAGCACGAGGAAACCCGGGTCGTCGACCTGTCCGATCGGCCGGCGGTGATGGACCTCGTCGACGGCGTCGACGCGATCGTCCACCTCGGCGGAATTTCGGTCGATGCGCCGTTCGACGATCTCGTCGATGCGAACATCACCGGCACGTACAACCTGTACGAAGCCGCGCGCAAGCACGGCGTGAAGCGCGTCGTGTTCGCGAGCTCGAACCATGCGATCGGTTTTCATCCGGTCACGGAAGTGCTCGACGTCGACGCGCCGCTGCGTCCGGACAGCCTCTATGGCGTGACGAAGTGCTTCGGCGAAGCGCTGTCGCGGTACTACTTCGACCGCTTCGGGATCGAGACCGTGTGCCTGCGGATCGGCTCGTCGTTCGAGGTTCCGAAGAACCCGCGCATGCTGGTGACCTTCCTCAGCTATCGCGACTTCATCGAGCTGGTGCGCTGCGCGCTGCTGACGAACCGCGTCGGGCATGCGATCGTGTACGGCGTGTCGGACAACCCGGTGAAGTGGTGGGACAACACGAAGGCCGGCTTCCTCGGGTTCCGGCCGCAGGACAGCTCCGCGCAGTTCGCCGGGCTGTTTCCGGTGACCGCGCCGAGCGCCGAATACGACGATCCGGCGCAGCGTTACCAGGGTGGCGGCTTCGTCGTCGGCGAGCCGCTGGAGCGCGGCGCGAACTAGACGCCGGGGCGGCCGCGGCGGTTTCAGCGCAGGATGTCCGTCGCCTTGTGCGACGCGTCCACGCCGTCGATCAGGATCAGCGAACCGCTCGCGTGCCGCGTGCGCAGCGGCTGGATCTGCCGGTAAGCGTCGCAGTCGTACCACGCGCGCGCGGCGGCGAGATCGGGAAACGCGATCGCGATCAGATCGCCGTGCCACTCGCCTTCGCGTACGTCGGGCCGCGCGCCGTGTATCGCGAAGTAGCCATCGAACGGCGCAAGCGTGCCGTCGATGCGTTCGAGGTATTCGACGATGTCGTCGCACATTTGAACGTCGTGCAGGTGGGCGATGGCGTAGGCGGTCATGTCGGGCTCCTGGGCGTCGATGCGATGCGTCGATCGGTGACCCCATGATCGGCACGCGCGCGACGCGCGTCGATTACCTGCGACGTAAGCAAATCTGCGCGGCTGTATGCGATGCGGGGCTCGACGCGCTCGTGTCGCACGTGTCGCACGTGTCGCATGATGCGTTCACGCGCGCTGGCGCATCGGTAGCGACGCCGGCTCGGGCGCGGAGTGGGCCGCTGGCGACGATGGTCGCGGGCAGCGCGGGTGGTGCAGCCGCTGGTGGGGCAGCAGATCGCCGCGCGATGTTGAGCGCGGCGTTACCGGAAGTGGATGGCGGGCGGCGCGCTAATGGCGCCGACGGTGTGTCGCTCGGGTGCGCTCACACCGCTCACACCGGATACGCATCGTCGACTTTGAGGTTGGCGAGGCGGAACAGCGTGCGCAGCGTTTGCGGGTGAATGTCGCGGTGCGCGGCGAGCGACGTCAGCATGAAGTCGAGGACTTTCGCGTAGCGCAGCAGCACGAGGCAGCGCGCGAGGTCGGCGCGGCCGCGCATGTCCTCGGCGTAGCGCACCATCTCGGTCGACAGCGAGCGGGCCATCTCGAGTTCCATCTGCTGCTTTTCGGTCCATTCAGGCTGCGGCTGTTCGAGCAGCTTCGCGAGAAAGATCTGGAACGACGTATCGGACGAGTTGGGCAGCGTATCCATGAAATGCCTCGCAACTGGCGTGGATCGTTCGGGCTTGGCCTGAACCGGGTTCGTATATGCGCCGCTCGGCGGCGCGGCTGTTGCTGCAACGAATGCAGGTTCCGTACCAGCAACGCGATCCACTTGCCCGGCCGGTCGCGCGCGGCGCGCCGCGATGGCTGCTGTGGCGCGTCGGGACTGGCTCGCGCGGGATGTCGCGGCGTCCGGCGGACGGTCGTGTATGGTGGCGTGCGGCACGGAAAACTCGTCCGGACCGATGAAATGCTTCACCGATGTAACGTAACGCCATGGTGACGCCAGTCGCATTTTCGGGCGCGGACGCGGTGGTGTCGAGGCGTGTGCGCGGGAGGTGCGCCGGGCGGGGGTGTGCGCGGTGGGGGCGGTTGCGTGGGGTACTCGATACGGGCGTCGGTCCAAGCACGCGATTGCGTGCGGCGCGCACCGGACGTTTCATCGGTGAGACGTCCTGCCGTTGCCAGGAGTTCGTGTCTGACATGCGTTGAACTTCGGGCCTCAGACCTCTGGCCGACGTTCGAGCGCTCGGGGTAAACCAGCGCGGGCTGCGTCATCGCGCACTCCAACCGTGCCGGGATGCGGTGCGCTTCCCAACTATGTTGCGCGGGGCGGCTCCCCTCTGCGTCAACGCAGCGACCTCCGATCGGAAGCGACCGTACGGGCGCCGATCTTGTGGCGCTGCATCTGCAACCGCTCGACGGTCGTGAGCGCGTAGCGTTCAGCGGCGGGCGATGCCTCGACGCCGTATGCCTCAGCCGGAAACCGGAAATCCTTTGCCCGCGCGCACACGCATATCAGCCACGCGTCCCAACTCGACATGCGATCACCACGCGACGCCTGGTTTCTTCATATCGATGCGCCGTTGCGAATTGGAGACGCGAGTCGTAGAGCAAGCTGAAGCGGCCATCGCAATTCGCGATCGGACTTGCTAGTTGTTTTAAATGTCAATTGGCTTATTTTGAGATGGTGGCGATTCAATGGTCACGCGACTAGTCGCGAGTAACGTTGTACGAGTGAGCGACCATTGAAAATATTCCGTTGAGTCGGATCGGGTGACGATTCAGGTTGAGTCAGTGGTGAGTGCCGGCCACTCGATACGGATTTATATCAATCGCTGGTCGATTATAAAAATATTTCGGAATGTCAATTCCGCATCCGCGTTTCGAGCGGAAGGCGGTCGATATGGTGCGTCCCGCACGGCATCTTCCACGCTGTCGACGATCACGCGCGCGGCGGCGTGCAATTTATTAGTCGATGACTTGCAATCTCTGACACTGTGAATGCGGACCTTTCGATAGATTTGGGCGAGAGGAGCCGCCATTCGATCGCGATCACACGTTTCGTCGTGCAGACAAACTCAGACAGCGTTGCCTTCGAAATCGGAGAGCGTCTCTGTACTCGTGGGGGCTTCCCGATCGATTTTCTCGACGTCTAAAAGCGTTTGCCGTATCCATGAACAAGAACCAATATCGTCTGGTATTCAGCCGCGTGCGCAGCATGCTCGTTGCAGTCGAGGAAACGGCTCACGCGACGGGGAAAGTCACCAAGGGTGAAGCGTCGCGCGCCGTTGGCGATCGCGTGGCGAGCGCGTCGGCGAGCTTTGCCTTGCGCCATGCTGCATTCGCGGTGCTGGTCGCGGCCGGGATCACGCCGATGTGGGCAAATGCGCAGGTCGTGGGCGCGGGCGCGAACGCGCCGTCGGTCATCCAGACGCAAAACGGTCTCCAACAGGTCAACATCACGAAGCCGTCCGGTGCGGGCGTGTCGTTGAATACCTATTCGCAGTTCGATGTGCCCAAACCCGGCGTGATCGTCAACAACTCGCCTACGCTGACGAATACGCAGCAGGCCGGGTACATCAACGGCAACCCGAATCTCGGCCCGAACGGTTCGGCCAGGATCATCATCAATCAGGTCAACAGCCCGAACCCGTCGCAACTGAGGGGTTTCGTCGAGATCGCCGGCCAGCGTGCGGAGATGATCATTTCCAATCCGTCGGGACTGGTCGTGGATGGTGGCGGCTTCATCAATACCTCGCGTGCAATCCTGACCACCGGCACGCCGAACCTGAATCCGGACGGATCACTGGCGGGTTTCAGCGTGACGCGCGGCCTCATCGCGGTACAGGGCGCGGGCCTGAATGCCACCAACGTGGATCAGGTCGACCTCATTTCCAGAGCCGTACAGGCGAACGCCGCCATCTATGCGACGAACCTGAACGTGATCGCCGGTGCGAATCGGGTCAATCACGACACCCTGGAGGCGACCCGCATTCAGGGCGATGGTGCGGCGCCTGCGGTTGCGATCGACGTTGCGCAATTGGGCGGCATGTACAGCAATCGCATCCTGTTGGTCGGCACCGAGGGCGGCGTCGGAGTCCGAAACGCCGGGACGATCGCGGCGGACGCGATGGGGCTGACGTTGACTACCGACGGACGGCTGATTCAGTCGGGCAAGGTTTCGTCGGCCGGGAACGCCGCCATTTCTGCTGCAGGCGGAGTCGAGAACAGCGGCACCACCTACGGCCAGCAGTCGGTGTCGGTGAATACCGGTGCGGACGTCGTCAATACCGGTACGCTGGCTGCGCAACATCACGTCGGCGTGACCGCGGGCTCGCTGAATTCGACCGGGTTGCTCGGCGCAGGCGTGAACAGCGACGGTTCCGTGACGCAAACCGGCGACCTGCAACTCGCGACGACGGGCCAGCTCGATGCGACCGGCAAGAACGTTGCGGGCGGCAACGTGAGCGCGAAAGGCTCCGGCGTAAACCTCGCGGGCAGCACGACGGCCGCGAACGGCGATCTGTCGCTCACGGCCACGGTCGGCGACGTCAACTTCACGAACGCGACGACCAGCGCCCAAGGGGCCATCACGGCGAATGCCGCAGGCACGGTCATCAATGATCGAGGCAATCTGACGAGTGGCGGTGCAACGAGCCTGACGGGCAACGACGTGTCGAACCGGAACGGCGCAGTGTCGTCGCAAGGGCCGCTGTCGGTGACGGCCGCCGACCAGATCGCGAACCAGTCCGGCGTATTCGTTTCGCAGAGCACGATGGCGCTGCGTGGCAGCACGGTCGCGAACAACCAAGGTACGGTCCAGAGCGCTGGTCGTGCCACGGTCGATGCAATCACGATCGACAATACGGCCGGCCGCATTACGTCGCTCAATAGCGACGGGATGGTGTTGACCGCGACGGGCCAACTCACGAATGCGGCAGGTACGACGGCGGCCGGCGCGCAAGGTGGCGTGATCGGCGGCAATGGCGACGTGACGGTGCAAGGCGGGACGATCGCCAACCACGCGACGATCACGTCCAATACGAATCTGCACGTGGCCGGTCAGTCGATCGACAACAGCAGCGGGTCCTTGCAGGCCGCGCAGAACGTCGCGGTCGACGCCGCTGCGCACCTGGCCAACAGTGGCGGCACGCTCATGGGCCAAACCGCCGCGTTGAACGGCACTACGCTCGACAACAGCTCAGGCACCGTGCAAGCCCAACAGGTCGCGTTGACCGGTACCAGTCTCGTCAATCGCGGCGGCACGATCACGCAGATCGGCACCGGCACGATGGCCGTCAATGTATCGGGCACGCTCGACAATTCGAGTGGCGGCACGCTCCAGACGAACAGCACGGACGTCACGCTGGCCCCTGCTGCGCTGGTCAACGATGGTGGCACGATCGTCCACGCCGGCACGGGTACGCTGACGTTGGGCAACGGTGCGGGTTCGGTGTCGAACGTCGGCGGCGCGATTGCCAGCAATGGACATATCGCGGCGCAAAGCGGCTCGCTGAACAACACCTCGGGTTCCATCAACGCGCAAAGCGGGCTGATCGCGGTGGTTGGCGGCACGCTGAACAATACCAACGGCAAGCTGCTGTCCAACACGGAGCTCGGCTCGACGAGCGGCACGTTGACGAACGATGGCGGCCAAATCGGCGCGAGCACGAATGCGACGATTCACACGGGTTCGATGACGAATCAGGGCGGCGCGATCGTTGCCCCGAATCTGTCGGTCACAGCCGATTCGACGCTCGACAATAGCGGTGGACAGCTCACAGCCAATCAGCTCGCACTGAGCACGCCGAATCTGACGAACCACGGCGGCACGATCACGCAGTATGGGTCGTCGGCGATGGGCGTCAATGTGAGCGGCACGCTCGACAATTCCGCTGGCGGTGTGATCCAGACGAACAGTACGGACCTGACGCTCGCTCCCGCGCAATTGAACAACGCTGGCGGAACGATTACGCATGCCGGCGCGGGTACGCTGACGATTGAACCAGGCAGCGGTGCAGGTGCAGTGAACAACGCGGGCGGCACCGTTGTCACCAAGGGCAATGCAGTCGTCGGCGCGAGCGGCTGGGACAATACGAGCGGCATCTTCGCGGCACAGGGCGACATCGCCGCGACGATCGCGGGCGACGTGAACAACGCGCAAGGCCTGGTGCGCGCAGGAACGTCCTTGTCGTTGACGAACGGCGGCGCGCTGGTGAACCAGGGCGGGCATATTCAGGCCGGCCAGACCGTGGCAGGCGACACGAGCACGCTGCGCATCCAGTCCGCGTCGATCGACAACGCCGACGGGTCGATCGCCGACCTTGGCGCCGGCCAAATGACCGTGCAGGGCGGCAGTCAGATCACCAACAGCAACGCCGGTGGTGTGTCGGGGATGGGTGCGATCACCGGTAACGGTGACGTGATGGTGAACGCTGCGTCGATTTCCAACACGCAAGGTGGCCAGCTGAGCGGCGCCTCGCTGCATGTTCAGGGGACGACCTTGGACAACAGCGGCGGGCAGATTGGTAACGTCGCGAATTCGAGCGGCGATGTGGCCGTGACGACCAGCGGCGCGATCACGAACACGAACGGGCAGATCAGTTCGACGCACGACCTGACGGTGACAGCGCCGACGCTGCAAGGTGGCGGTACCTATAGCGCGGCCCACGATGCGAGCGTCAATTTGCAGGGCGATTTCTCGGTGACGCCCGACTATCAGTTCAACGTCGGCCATGATCTTGCGTTTGCGTTGCCCGGTACGTTCGACAACAGCGGCAACGTGCAGTCGGTCAACGATCTGAGCGTCAATGCCGGCAACATCGTCAACTCCGGTGCACTGTCAGCCGGCGGTTTGCTGCATACGCAATCGGGCAACCTCACCAATACCGGGTCGCTGGTGGGCGGCAGCGTCTCGCTCAACGCAACGGGCACGGTGTCGAACGTCGGGCCGACGGCCTTGATTGGTGCATCGGATAGCAACGGCACGCTTGAAATTCTCGCGCACGATATCGAAAACCGTGACGACACGACGGCGACGGATTCGATGCCGACGACGGCGATTTTCGGGATGGGTAAGGTCGTACTCGCGGGTGGTAAGGACGCGAGCGGCAATTACACGAATGCGGCACTCGTCAACAACTCGTCGGCGTTGATCCAGTCCGGCGGCGATATGGAGTTGCACGCCGATAAGGTGACGAGCACGCGTCGTGTGATGAGCACCTCGGGAAGCACGAGTAACGTCGATCCGGCGGCCCTCGCGCAATACGGCATTAGCCTGTCAGGTTGCGCATCGTACTTCGCGGTGAATTGCGCGGGAGGGGGACAGATGATCGCCGGTCTCCGGTCCGACAACATCACACCGGCCGAAACGGCCGCGTTGATCAAACAGCCGGGCGGCATGTACATTGAGCCGCCTCACGGCGGCCAGTGGAACAGCGGGTACTTCTACACGACCTATACTGGAACGGCTGTGGCGAACACGGTCACGGCATTGAGCCCGACTGCGCAAATCGTGTCGGGCGGCAGTCTCAATGCAACATCGACCGGTACCCTGCAAAACTACTGGAGCAGCATCACGGCCGTTGGCAACCTCGACTTGCCGCAAAACTATGACGGCAACGGTTGGGCGGCGACGGGCCAGCAGGCGCCGACCGTGACGGTGACGTACTCGGGCCAGTACCACTACAACAACTACGACAGCAGCGAATACAACTGGCAATTGCCGTTCGGCAACGCCCCGTTCGTGACGAGCCGTCCGGGCGGCTATACCCAAGTCGCGCCAGCGGACGTCAAGACCTACAGTCTGCCGAGCTACGATTCGACGTTGGGTTCGAACGGCACGATCTCCGGCACGGGTGTCAGCATCAATAACACGGCCGCAAACGCGTCGATTCCGTCGCTCGGTCTGCTGCCCGGTCAATCCGTCCCCGGTCTGATGATTGGTGGGCTGAGCGGAAGCGCGAGCGGCACGAAGTCGGGCGCTTCGGCCGTGCATGGTGGGGTGATCACGGTCTCGCCGGTCATCGCCAGCGCGACGGCGCAGAACGTCCTGAACAATCTGACGATCCCGCAGGGCGGTCTGTACAGACCGAATCCGTCGCCGAACGCGAGCTATGCGATCGAGACGAACCCGGCATTCACGAACCAGAAGCGCTTCATCTCCAGCGACTACTTCTTCAGTCAGATCGGCGTCGACCTCACGCATATTCCGAAGCGTCTGGGTGATGGATTCTACGAGCAGCAGCTGGTACGTAACCAAGTGACCTCATTGACCGGCAGGGCTGTGCTCGGTCCGTACACGGATCTGCAGGCGATGTACGAATCGTTGATGGCGGCGGGTGCATCGCTGGACAAGCAGCTCAACCTGCCGATCGGCGCGAGCCTGTCGGCCGATCAGGTGTCGAAGCTGACCGGCAACGTCATCATGATGGAAACGCGCGTGGTCGACGGCCAATCGGTGCTCGTGCCGGTCGTGTACCTCGCGCAGGCGAACCAGCAGAACGTCAACGGCCCGCTGATTACCGCGACGGACATCGATCTGAAGGACGCGCAGAACTTCACGAACAGCGGGACGGTGAAGGCGGACAACACGCTGTCGATTCAGGGCAAGCAGATCGATAACGCGTTCGGCGCGTTGCAGAGTGGTGGGCTCATGTCGTTGACGACGACTGGCAATGTCGATTTGACGTCGGCGAAGGTCAAGGCCGGAAGCCTGTATCTGAATGCCGGTGGCGACCTGATTCTCGATTCCGCCGTGAAAAGCGACACCCGGGTGAGTCGCGATGGCGCAACGAGTGTGACGACGACGCTCGGGCCGATTGCTCAGCTCGACGTCAAGGGCGATGCGGGAATCATGACAGGTGGCAATGTCGAGCAGCATGCGGGCGCGCTGACGGTCGGCGGCAATCTCGGCATGCTGATTGGGGGAAACTACGACCTCGGTACGCAGCAAGTCGGCGAGCACAAGATCGTGCAGCGCGCGAATGGCGTATCGAATACCGACATCAATGGCGTGGTTGGTAGCGCTGTGAATGTCGGCGGCGTGTCGATGATCGGAGTGAATGGGGATCTGACCGCGAGCGGCGCGCAAATCAACCTGGGCAACGGCGGAACGATCGCGGCCAAGGGCAATATCACGCTCGGCGCTGCGAGCGCTACGTCGACGGTCGACAGCAACAGTTCGGGTAGCGATCACCACGGCAGCTATTCGGAAACGTTGCACACGTCCGACCAGACCGTCGTTGGCACGACGGTGCATAGCGGCAATACCTTGAGCGTTGCTTCGGGCAAGGACATCAGCGTCATCGGAAGCACGATCTTGCTTGACCAGGGCAACGTGGGCCTGATGGCGGTCGGCAACGTGAACGTCGGCGCGGCGACCGAAACGCACGTGTCGAACATGAACGAATCGCACGACCACAGCGGCGTTGCAAGTCATGCGAGCGCGACAAACCGCGTCGACCAGACCACCACGTATGCCAATGGCAGCGCGATTTCGGCTGACGGCGTAACGGTCGTCAGCGGGAAAGACATCAACGTCACCGGTAGCGCCATTGTCGGGACGCACGACGTGGCGCTGTCCGCTAAAAACAACGTCAACATCACGGCGGCGACCGACACGTATCAGGACAACGAGTATCACCAAGAGAAGCATTCGGGCTTGTCTGGCTCGGGTGGACTTGGCATTACGATCGGATCGAGCGAACAGAGCGACCGGTATAACGCGGCTTCGACGACGCAGAGCCAGTCGCGCAGTACGGTCGGCAGCGTTGAAGGCAACGTGACCGTATCGGGCGGGAAGGACGTCCATATCAGCGGCAGCGATTTCGTGGCAGGCAAGGCGGCGGGCGACGTCGACGGAAACACGGGCAATATCAGTATCACCGGGCAGAACGTGACGATTGATCCAGGGCAGGATGTGGCGCAATCGCACGATCAACGCGAAGCGCATTCGAGTGGCCTGACCGTTGCCGTGACCGGTACGCCGTACGATACGGTACGCAACCTGAAGGCGAATGCGTCGTCGGGTAACGCCTTCCAGCGCGGCCAAGCAGTGGGCAACGAGATCGGCGCAAGCGCGGCAGACGTGCCGGGGATCTCCGTGTCGTACGGACAGAGCCGTAGCAGCTCTACGACCGATATGTCGAGTTTGACGAACTTGGGAAGCACGGTTCGCGGTGGTGGAAACGTGACCGTGAAAGCGACTGGCGGCGCGCAGAAGGACGCGAACGGCAACATCGTGGATGGCGATATTTCCGTGATCGGCTCGGCAATCAGCGCGGGCGGCACGGCGACGCTGGATGCGAACCGTAACGTCAACTTGCAGGCATCGACTGATCACTTGCAGCAGTCGACACAATCGTCCGGTTCGTCATGGGGCGTTCAAGCGGCATCGCCGAGCCTGGGCGATTTGGGGCGCTGGGTGGGTGGCACGGCGAACACGGGTGGCAACAGCCCGTCGCCGTACAATGCGAGCCGGAGCAATTCGGACGGCAGCCAGACGATGACGCAGCAAACGGCGGCATCGGTCACGGGTAATAGCGTCGTCATCAAGAGCAAGACGGGCGACATCAACGTCGTCGGCTCGGGCATCAGTGGAACGCAGGGCGTCGATCTCGTCGCCACACAGGGCGCAATCAACGTGCTGGCCGGGCTTGACACGAGTACGAGCCACCAGGAATCGAGCAGTCAGCAGATCGGCAGTCTGGGCAGTAACGGCACGGCTACCGGTTTTAGCGTCGGTGTGGCGAAGAACCATAGTGTCCAGGACACGGCTTCGCAGACCCAAAGCACGATGCGCAGCCAGATCGTCAGCGGCAACGGCAACGTGACGCTCGATGCGAAGCAGGACATCACGGTCGCCGGTTCCGATTTGAGCGCGGGTAAGGATCTGACGCTGATCGGCAAGAACCTGAATCTCGATCCGGGTACGGACGCGACACAGAGCCGGATGAGTCAGGATTCCAGTCAGTTCGGCGTGAGCGTGGCGCTTGGCGGTGCGATCGGGAACGCCGTCGCGCAAGCCAATCAAGCATTTGCGCAGCCCGCGCGCGGGGGCGATTCGCGGTTGGCGGCGCTGGACAAGGCACAGGCCGGACTTGCGGCGTACAACGCGTATCAAGTTGGTACGGCGTTGAGCAAGGGGCCGACGAGTCAACCGTTGATCAAGGCCACGGTGAGCATCGGAGGCGGCTCGAGCCATAGTGACTCGCAGAGCAGTTCCCTGTCGAACGACGGCAGCACGCTGCACGCGGGCGGCAACGTGAACCTGATCGCGACCGGCAGCGGTAAGAAGGACGCGAGTGGCTTTGCTACGGATGGCGACATCAACGCGCGCGGTACGCAGATTTCCGGGCAGAACGTGACACTGAATGCGGCGCGCGACATCAATCTCCAAAGCGCCCAGGACACGAACCAACTTGCGAGCCACAACAGTAGCAGCGGCGGTAGCGTCGGTGTCGGGCTGGGTATCGGAGGACAGCAGAACGGCTTCACGCTGGAATTGGCCGCGAATGCATCCAAAGGCCATGCGAATGGCCAAGGCGTGACCAATCGTGACACGCAAATTACCGCGGGCGATACGTTGTCGATGACGAGCGGGCGGGATACGAATTTGCGTGGCGCGGAGGTCTCGGGCGATGCGGTCAATGCGAGTATTGGGCGCGACCTCAATATCGCGAGCCAACAGGACACCGCCACGTACGACAGTAAGCAGTCGAGCGCTGGATTCCAGGCAAGCATTTGCGTGCCACCGTTCTGCTACGGCCAGACCGTTAGCGGTAGCGCGAGCGCGAGCCAGCAGAACATCAACGCGAACTACCAGTCGGTGAACCAGCAAAGCGGGATCTATGCAGGCACGGGCGGGTACGACGTGAATGTCGGAAACCATACGCAGCTTGACGGCGGTGTGATCGCGAGCACGGCGACGCCGGACAAGAACAGTTTGTCGACCCAGACGCTGGGCTTCACGAATCTGGAAAATCACGCGAGCTATTCGGGCGATACGGTCGGCTTCAGTGCGAGTGGCGGTTTTGGTTGGAGCGGGCCGGGCGGAGCCATGTTGAAGACACCGGTCACCTCGATCGCGAACAAGTTGCCTGGGCCGCAGAACTCGCAAGGTTTGGGACCGAGCGGATTCTCGGCGGCGGGCACGAGCAGCGACGCGTCGGGGACGACGTATGCGGCGGTGAGTCCGGGCGCGATCACGGTGCGGGGCGACGCGGGTACCGGGCACGACAGCACCGTCGGTTTGAGCCGTGATACGGCGAATGCGAATGGTGCGGTACAGAACACGTTCAATGCGCAGAACGTGCAGAACGATCTGGCGGTCCAGCAGGGTGTTGGTCAGGTCGGGATGCAGGTGGTGGGGGATGTGGCGAATGCGTTGGCGAAGCGAGCTTCGGCAAACGCGGATGCTGCACAGAAGGCTTATGACACGGCCAAGGCGGCCAACGACGAAGCTGGCATGGCGCAAGCAAAGGCCGACCTTACTGCCGCGCAGCAACAACTGGCCTTGTGGGGTAACGATGGTGCATTACGCATTGGCGCGCATGCGGTCGTCTCCGGTGTTGGTGCAGCGATGGGCGGCGGTAACGTGGCGGGTGCGGTTGGTGGCACCATTGCCGGCGACCTTGTGAGCAATGCCGTAAGCAATACGCTCGACGATTTGATCGGTGGAAAATTGCTGGCCAATGCAGTGGCGGGGTTGGCCGGTGCGGCGGTGGGAGGAGCGGTGGGTGGTTCTGCTGGTGCCATGAGCGGTGCGGGTGGAGCATTGAATGCCGATCTGTACAATCGGCAGTTGCATCCGCAGGAAAAGACGCTGGCGAAGTTGCTTGCCGACAAGAGCGGCGGAAAATATACGCAAGCACAGATCGAAGACCAGATGCGAATCATGGGCGTCAGCGGCAACGGGGCGAGCGAATCGGGCGCACCGGCAACGCTGGTCGGCCAGATGCCGACAGACTCCGGGGCTCGGTGGATTTCGGGTGGCACCACGGCTGACGGGAAACCGATTCTGACGCAGATTACTGCGCGACCTGATCCGCAATTGCAGAGCTATATTCTGGCTAACTACAACAGCGTTTCACCGGGGCAGGTGCCGAGTCCGTTCACGTATGCCCTTCCGAGCGGCGGTGGATCAACCAATATCACGGGCCCATTTACGAAGTTCGACAAGTCGGATGGTGACTTTGTGCGACAGACGGTAGCCGATACTTCAGGTATGGTTTCGACCAATGCGGGCCGGATAGGCTCGGCTGCGGCAGCGGGGGCAAGCCTTCCAACGCCATATGCCCCCGTGCTAGATTCAATCGCCATTGGTAGTACCGCGACGGGCATAGTAGCGGACATTATTCAGCAGATCGCGCAACCAAATTCGGCGCAATACGTGTTCAATGGCTTCACGGCAATTATAGGTAATTTCGCATCGAGTAAACTTCCGGGGCTTACGCCGGCAATTAACGAGCTAACAAATCAAGTGAATACCAGTGGCACAGCAACCTGGGTTCAAGACCGCGCGAACAAGGCAATAGGTGGGAACGCCACAGGGAAAAATCAATGAAGATCAGATTCATCGAAGACGGTAACCTTACTTCGTGGGTGCGTCTCCTCCTTATCCTTACGGGAATTGGTTTTGCTGCAATCCCAATTGGGCTTGACCTTCCCGTTGTTTGGGCCCGCACTCTCCTGCTTGTTGGATTCGCAATTGCACTTGTGGGGGGTATGACGAGTCGCGCAAAACTTCTGCACATCAAGCCCTTCGACAACAGTTACAAGAAGGCGCGCAAAAGCTACGAAGTGAAGGGCGATGAGCAGGACAAGTCCTGACAGCAGCGATCAATCCGTGGCAAAAACACGGGTGCAAAAAATCATCTGGTGGACGTGCTTCGCAGTAGGGATGGGATTCATTGCCTACGTGGTGCTGAAAAACATCTTCCACTGGTGACGGCCTGCCATTTCAACAGTAGGGTACGCAGCGCGGGCTCTGCGGCTCGGGTTTGAGCGGGACGAAGTAACGCACGGGTTCGGGGATTGAGGTCTGCGGGTCCGGCTTCACCCACGGACACACTCCGGGCTATTCAATGCGGGGAATTAATTGAATTTTTAGACTGGCGTATTTTTGACAGAGCTATCTGTTGATTTTTATTTGCGATTTTTAACGATACTCTGAGCGAAATATTGGCATGTAATTTCGTGGAGTCATTGTTTGGTGCTGTAATGGTGGTGTTGATTTGTTTGGTATTTTTCTGATGACGCGAAATTCGATCCGGGTGGCATTGGGGAGTTGCGAGTCGATCGGGATTTGATCGGGAAAATCAGCGAGGAATGAAGCATTCCTGTAGATATGTTTGAGGTAATCGAACGTTGCGTTACGCAGGAAGGAAGACGCGGGATAAATAATGGAAATAGTGAAACGGCTGGCGGTATTCCAGTTTTCAGCCTTAATGTCGATCGGAGTACACGCACAGCAGGCCGCGACGCCGACTGATCAGGCGGCCGCAGCACGCGCAAACGCAGAACAGGATCGGCAGGTACAGCAGCAACGTGACGTGCAGCAGCGCGACGCGGCCGTGCGCGCCCCATCCGTGCGTTCCGATGTGCCGAAGGTCGAAGCATATCCGGCGCTTCCTACCGAAACACCGTGTTTCCGGATTGATCGCTTTACGCTTGACGTTCCACCGTCATTGCCCGACGCAGCGAAAGCTCAAGGCGCATCCACGCTTCCGATGGATCGCTTCGCATTCGCGCACGATTGGCTGAACCACTACGAAGGCCAATGCGTTGGTAAGCAAGGCATCGACGTGCTCATCAAGGGGCTGTCCCAGGCGATTCTTGCGCGAGGCTATGTCACGACGCGCGTGCTCGTTCCCGAGCAAGACCTATCAACCGGCACGCTCAAACTCTCGCTGATTCCCGGCATGATTCGTCACGTGCGCTTCGCCGATGAAAAACTGCGGGGCACGTGGAAAACCGCCTTCCCGACCCGCGACGGCGAAGTGCTGAACCTGCGCGATCTCGAGCAAGGTCTCGAGCAAATGAAGCGCGTGTCGAGTCAGGACGTCTCGATGCAAATCGTTCCGGGCGCTCTGCCCGGCGAAAGCGACGTAGTGCTCGACGTGAAGCGCAGCAAGCCGTGGACCGTCGTCGCATCGATCGACAACTCTGGCACCCGCGCCACCGGCAAGCTGCAAGGCAATCTGTCGGTCGGCATCGACAACCCGCTCGGGCTGAACGACATGCTCAACGTCGGCGTCAGCCAAGACCTCGAGTTCGGCGACAAGCGCCTCGGCTCGCACGGCTGGAACGGTTTCTATACGATTCCGTGGGGCTACTGGGCGGCTACGCTGTCCGCCAGCACGAACACGTACTACCAGCAGATCGCGGGCGTGAATCAGACATTCATCGCGAGCGGCAACTCGAAGACAGTCGATTTCAAACTGGCCCGAGTCCTGGCACGCAGCCAGAATGACGTGTTCGGTGGGTACTTCCGGCTGTCGCGCCGTTTTGGTCAGAGTTTCATTGAGGACACCGAGATTTCTCAACAACGCCGCAACAACACGATCATCGAACTCGGCGTGACAGATCGTCACTATTTCGATGGCGCGCAGTTCGACGGCTCGGCCGCCTATCGGCAGGGCGTCGGCGGTTTCGGCGCGCAGGATGACATGCTCGCAGCTGGCCCAACGTATCGCTTCAAGATGGCAGTGCTTGACGCGAACCTGTCGGTGCCGTTCGTGATTAGCAAACAGCCGTTCCGTTATGTCGGTACGTTCCACGGCCAGTATACGGGGAACACCCTGTACTACCTCGACGACATGACGATCGGTAGCCGATACACGGTGCGCGGCTTCGACGGAGAAACGATGCTCGCCTCGTCGCGCGGTTTCTACTGGCGTAACGAGTTGCAGATGCCGATCGGCCAGACGGGTCAAGCGATTTACGCAGGGTTGGACTACGGCCGCGTATGGGGACCACAGCCGATCGCGCTCGTCGGCACGCAGTTGGCCGGCGCTGTTATCGGCGTGAAGGGAAGCATCGGGACGCGCTTCGGCGCCTACGCGTATGACCTGTTTGCCGGTACGCCGATCTATAAACCCTCGGGCTTTCCCACTGCGCGCGTCACGTTTGGATTCCAGCTGACTTCGCAGTTTTGAGCGGGCAGCCCTTGCAGGTCACAGTCGAGCGTATGCACGTACTTTGCGTCGAATCGAGAATTACCGTGAAGCAAGAGCGACACACGGTATTTGATTGACGTTTCGCCGCTGATTGGTTGCGTCTGCGCGCTCATTTTGAGCCTGGGCGCCTTGCGTGGCATCAACATCGCCACGCGCTTTTTATGCGTGAATCACGCTGTGCGAGTTAGGGAAAATCGGACAGGTGAAGTGTAGGTGTTGTATTTAGAACTATTTAACAATTGCGGAGAAGCGATGAATAACAAGTCAGCATTGATTGGTCTTATGAGCACCATGGTCGTGCTCGCTGCATGTGGTGGCGGTGGCGACGGTGGCGGCAGCGCGGCGTCGGGAAATTCGGCCGGCTCGACGTCGCAAACTACGACAACGACGACCGCGGCGTTTTCCTGCCCGGCGACCTACAAGAAACTCAGTTTGTCGAACAACAGCGTCATCGCGAACGCCAACCTCAACCTGACGACCGATGACGGCATTGCGACGCTGACGGTCAAGACACCTGCGAGCGGCCAGACCGGAGACCTGACCATCTGTCTGGGCAAGCCTGATCCGGCGCCGGCCGGCGTAACCGCAAACTACATCTACGAGGTGAAATCTTCGGGCGATCTCCACGCGATGGCATCGTCGACACTGACGCTGAATTTCACGACCAATACCGTTCCGAATCCGAATCCGCCGGTTGTCGAGTTCGCCGACGTGTCCGGCTCGACCGTAGTCTATAAGCAGCTGACCCAGGGCGCATCGTACGCGACTGCACCGAACTACAGTCTGAGCGCGAATGCGCAGGATTCCGGTTTGTACGTCGTTCGACTGACGAAGTGACAACACGTTTCTGATGACCTGACGGTCGAGGTATTGGCTTGCGTGGTGGCGCTCCGCCATCACGCAAGTTTGAAAATCGCCAACGCAACTCGGACATCAACCGAGGTGCCGCTTATCGTCGCAAATCGCGTGATGAGGATATTGGCGAACTTTGATACGATTCGACTCGCACATGGGGTGAATCGAAATTCAGACATAAATCACCAAACCAAACTCATGCGAACGACCAAAACAACCTTGACGCGATCCGTTTGCGCGGCATTAGCGTCAATTCTCTTGATCACGGGGTGTGCGACCAAGCACGCAGCATCACGCAGGACCGCGGTGCAGGAAGGCAGAAATACTTCTATACCGACGAACCTCGCCGCTGACGCTCCGAAGGATGGTGCAAGAATCGTCTTTACGACGAGCGGCATGCCCATGGCGGTGGGCTTTTCGACAAGCACGTCGGATCAGGCATGCACCGGATTCCAATCGGTCGGAGCCGTCTTCGATAGCGGGCGGGGAGCACTACTGCCGTCGATTGCGAGCTTGACCGAGAAGCTCAACAAGGCTGTCCTCAGAACCGAGACGTCGCGCGCGGTAAACGTGAAGCCCGGCGTACAAATCCAGGTCAAGGGTCTCTACGGCGACGATATGGACCGCCGTTCGGATTCGTGCGGACCGTTCGTCACCGCTTTGGTGCCGGAAAAGGGGCACGTGTATCACGTCAATTTTGCGTTCGATGGCACGCAGAGCTGTTCGCAGAGCATGACGGATATTACGGTCCGCGACCATCCGGTTTCCGTGGGGCGTCCGCTTCATTGCTCACTGCGAGATCTCAGAGCTTCGATGGGCGGTAATCCGCTCCGGGCGAAGCACGAACAGGCGCTTGCGGCTGCACGGATACACGAGGCGGCTGCAAATTCGGCATTCGACAAGGCGTCGGCGTTGCAGGACGAGGCCGCCGCGCTCGATTCCCTCGGCGAATCCGACGCAGCACTTGCGCGAATCAACGAGGCGTTGCAATTGGCCGATCCCGCCAAAAGCAAGGATTTGATCGCCACGAAAGCCGGCATATTGTTCTCGCTGAACGATCCGCAGCAGGCGCTCTCGATTCTGGCTCCGGAAATAGAAAAGACGCGCGAGTTCGCGGCGCGCAACCCACAACTTGCACGCGTCGGTGTACTGGGTACCTATACCGAAGGATTCGTCACGGCCACTTTCGCGCATATTCAGTTGCAGCAATGGAAGGCGGCAATCGATACATTGGCCGATGCCGAGGCTCCGCTGGAAGGGCCGAGCTTCTATGCGTACCGTGCGCTGGTCTACCGCTACATCATGGCTCGTGCCCATGATCCCGCGTTGGCGAATCCGCGGCTCGAACGGGACGCGACTTACCACGTCGCGAACGACAAGAACCAATACGGAGTCTTGTTGCGCATATGGCAGGGCGAGGACGCGCTGAAGGCGCTTTCGATCGTCAATGCCGGGTTGTCCGGCGAGGAGCGCCAGGAGGCGGAAGCCGAAGAGCAGTTCTATCTCGGCGCTTATGCGAAGTTCGTCAAAGGCGATGCCGACGCCGCGCGCAGCAGGCTGCGTATCCTCGATGGGATTGCGCCTTACGGCAGTATCGAATGGGTGTACGGCAAACGCGTCCTTCAATAAGGCGCGGTGGACGTAAAGACGGCTTTAAAAAGATGTCGTGCATAATGCGTCGCAAACGCCAACAGGCATTGAGCGGTAGCCGGCATACGCATGGATCGACCAGCGCATAAAAATGATTCGGGGTTAGCTGTCAAAAAACGAGGACCATTAAAAATGAAATTGAAGAAATTGTTCGCGATCGGCGTTTCACTGTCGATTCTGGCCGGTTGTGCGTCGGTACCGATGGGGGATCCGCAGCGCGATGCCGAGCTGAAGACCTTCAACGCTCCGCACGATAAGGCCGCGATTTACGTGTATCGAAACGAGAGCATGGGCGGGGCCGTCAAGATGCCGGTGACGCTCGACGGGAAGATTCTCGGCACGACGGGCGCGAGGACTTACCTGTATAGCGAGGTCGACCCCGGTCACCATCAATTGGTGTCGATGGCTGAAAACGACTCGACGCTGGACGTGGATACGGTCGCAGGGAAGATTTATTACGTATGGCAGGAGGTCAAGATGGGCGTCATGTACGCCCGCAACAAGCTCCAACTCGTCGACGACGTCACCGGACAAACCGGCGTGAAAGAATCGAAGCTGACGGTTCTGAAGTCCGATCAGCCTGATACTGCCAAGTGACCGCGTATTGCTGCTAGCGCTTGCAACCACGCCCGCGCAAGCGGGCGTTCTTCACTGGAGAAGACGTGCGATGACGCATTCACTGGGATCGATTCTGATCATTGTCGGCTTGGCGTCGATCATTCTTTCGCAGATCGGAATCGGGATTCATGTTTTTCTCACCAACCCTGTCAAGGGAATCGTGGGAATGTTCGTGCCGTTCTATCTGTGGGCGTACGCGCGGCGCGAGCGTGCGGGGCGCGTGTTGATTCAATGTTGGCCCGCGGGGCTTGCCGCGCTGACTACGGGCGTCGTGCTGGCTTCGTAGACCGGCAACCCTGGCAGGCGTACTCCAGCGCCCGACGGGCATCTCGCGGTAGCGCTCGCGCCGCGCACGTCCCACGCGCGAGCGCCCACCGCACCACTCCAACCGCACGTCAGAAAATGAAGCCCGTGTTGATGAACTTCGAGTGGTGATCCGACACGATCGAGTCGAGCAATTGCTTGCTGCCGTCGGTCTGCTTGGCCGCGACCATCGAGCGGATCGAGAACGCACGCAGCGCATCGGTCACCGACAGCGTGCCTTCCGCGGAGTCCTTGCGCCCCGCGAACGGGAACACGTCCGGCCCGCGCTGACACTGGCAATTGATGTTCACGCGGCACACCTGGTTCACGAGCGGGTCGACGAGCGCGCCGATCTGCGCCGGATCTGAACCGAAGATGCTCACCTGCTGGCCATGCTCCGACGTCGTCACGTAGTCGAGCGCGGTCTCCACGTCGTCGAACGGCGCGACCGGAATGATCGGCCCGAACTGCTCTTCGCGATACAGCCTCATCCCTTCCGACACCGGATACACGACGGCCGGATAGAACAGCGTCTTGCTGAATTCGCCGCCCGACGCATTGACGACCTGCGCGCCCTTCGCCTTCGCGTCGTCGATCGCGTCGGTCATGTACGCGGTGCGGTGCATGCCCGGCAGCGGCGTGATGCCGACGCCTTTCTCCCACGGCATGCCGATCTTCAACTGCTCGAGCGCGGCGGTGAAACGCTTCAGGAATTCGTCGACGATCGACCGATGCACGAGCAGCATCTTCAGCGCCGTGCAGCGCTGCCCGTTGAACGACAGCGCGCCGAGCAGGCATTCCTTGACGGTGAGGTCGAGGTCGGCATCGGGCAGCACGATTGCCGCGTTCTTCGCATCGAGGCCCAGAATCGCGCGCAGCCGGTGCGACTTCGGATGCTGCTTCTTCAGGTGATCGGCGACCTTGCTCGAACCGATCAGCGCAAGCACGTTGATCTTGCCCGAGGCGAGCATGTGCGGCACGACCACCGCGCCCGGCGCGTAGATGGTGTTGATCACGCCTTTCGGAAACGCGGCGCGGAACGCGTCGAGCAGCGGCTCGAACAGCAGCGTGCCGTACTGAGGCGGCTTGAACACGACGGTGTTGCCCATCAGCAGCGCGGGGATCAACGTCGCGAAGGTCTCGTTCAGCGGATAGTTGTACGGGCCCATGCACAGCACGACGCCGAGCGGCGTGCGGCGAATCTGCCCGATCGTGCCTTCGGCGATCACGAAACGCGAGTTCGCGTTGTCGAGCTCCTTCAGCGCATCGATCGTCTGCGTCATGTAGGTGACGGTGCGATCGAACTCCTTCTGCGAATCGGCAAGGCTCTTGCCGATCTCCCACATGATCAGGTTCACGACCCGCTCGCGCTGCGCGACCATCCGCCGGATGAAGTCCTGCATGCACGCGATGCGCTGCTCGACCTTCATCGTCGGCCATTCGCCGCGGCCCGAATCGTACGCGCGCACCGCGGCGTCGAGCGCCGTGTCGCTTTCCGTCTCGCCCATCACCGGATAGCTGCCGATCTCCAGTTGCGCGACGCTGCCGTCGGCTTCGCGCACGCACACGGGCGACAGCACGGTCTTGGTGGCGCCGTCCCACGCGCGCAGTTCGCCGTCGACCAACGATACGCGCTGATGGATCGGCGCGGCGAGACGGAACTCGGCGGGAATGTCCTGATGAGCGGGAAACAGCTGCTGCAGCGAAGCGGAGTCGGGCATGACGGTCTCGTTTGACAGGTGTCCGGAAGGACGGGAGCGATGCGCAATCCTGGGCCGAATGGAGGCGATCCTGAACCGCCATCATGACGCGCGCACGACGAGGCGTCATGCAGATCGACCACCGAAACGCAGATTGGAACCAGTTCCATTAAAAGCGAATGCCGCGCCGATTGCAACCAGTGCAGAACGCAGGCGTCTCGAGCGTAAGCGCTTTGTAGGAATTTTTCGGAATCCGCGGAATTGCGCGTTCGCCGCATGCGCAAACGTTTCACTTCGGCCGCTTTGGGCGGATAATGGCCCGACGCGACGAAGCAAAAATGCCCGGAACCTGAGAGAAAACACACGAAGTCAACGAGCGAAGCAAGGTCCGTCGCGTTGCCGAAGCAAGATCGGCTGCCCGGAGCGCCGGGGTGGGGTTGCCCGCCCGGCGCGCACCGGGTCCTGCCGCGCCACGGCGCCGTCACGCCACGTCTTCGTCATCCTCCGCGTCGCCGAGCGCGTCGCGTCCGGGCGCCGCATATGCGCTCGCCTGCTCCAGCAACCACGCGCGGAACGACTCGAGCGGCTTGCTGTGACTGAACTCCGTCGGATACACGAGGTAGTACGCGGAATCGCCGACCGTCGCGGCATCGCACGGCACGACCAGCCCGAGCTGCTGCAACTGCTGCTCGACGAAGAACTTCGGCACCAGCGCGATCCCGAGCCCGGCCGCCGCCGCGCTGATCAGCATCGTATGCAGCTCGTAGCGCACGCCCTGCATCGTGCGGATGTCCTCGACGCCATGCGTCTCGAACCACTGCGCCCACGCGCCGGGGCGCGTCGTCGAGTGCAGCAGCGGATAGGCGAGCAGATCCTCCACGCGTTCGACCGGGCGCTCGAGCAGCGCGGGCGCGCAGATCGGCACGACTTCTTCGCCGAACAGGTAGTCGGACGACGTGCCGGGCCAGGTCGGCTTGCCGTAGTGGATCGCCGCTTCGAAATGCGTGTCCTCGAACGAGAACAGATCGGTGCGGCTGCCCATGTTGACGCGCACGTCAGGCGTGCGGTCGTAGAAGCTCTTGATGCGCGGAATCAGCCAGTGCGACGCGAAGGTCGGCAGCACCGCGAGCTCCAGGTAGCCGCCGCCGCTGCCGTGCGCGATGATCGACAGCGTGTCGCGATCGAGCGCTTCGAGCGCACGCCGCACCTGCGTGCCGTACAGCTTGCCGGCGCGCGTGAGCACCACGCGCTGCTTCACGCGCGCGAACAGCCGCACGCCGAGGCTCGCTTCGAGCGTCGCGATCTGCCGCGATACCGCGCTTTCGGTGAGGAACAGCTCTTTCGCCGCGTGCGTGAAGCTCTCGTGGCGCGCTGCGGCTTCGAAAGCCACGAGCGCCCCCATGTTGGGAATCTTGAATTTGCGCATGATGCTCGTTGTGTCCGACGAACGGGGCCGCAGGGGCGGCCCACAGCGGCGAGAACGCCGACTGATTCCAAAAACTCATCACATCTCAATTTAATCTCGCTTTACGGGCGGCTGCAAGCCTTTGAATAATGCATCCTACGCAAGGCCAGGCGCGCCAGTGGGTGCCTGGCCGCCGAGTGGCCGGCGCGTTTGCCGGCGATGCCCCGAACCGAGAAACCCGATGCGCAATCCGAATATCGAAAGCCTGCTGACCCGGCTGCTGGGACAGGCAAAGACCGACGCCCTGTTCGCGACGTTGAACATGCCGTCCATCCTCGAAGAATGGGAAACCGACGTCGTCACGCGCGCGGAAATCGCGCAGGCGATGAACATGGCGCTGTTCGAAGGGCTGCTCGAGCGTTCGGCGAACGGGCGCGCGTACACGGCCGACGCGGTCGAGGGCGGCGGCTCGGTCTACTTCGATCATGGCGCGCTGCGCACGGTGCGCTGGCCGCATACGGGCGCGCTGCCGCCGGGCGAGGCGGCGTTCACGCGCATCCTGCGTCCGCTCGGCTTCCGGCTGAACGGCCGCTATCCGCTCGACAAGCTCGGCATGACCGGCCGCGCCTATGCGCACGAAGACGCGCCCGACGAGATCGCCCAGTTCTTCGTCAGCGAAT
Organism: Burkholderia sp. KJ006; assembly: GCF_000262695.1. NCBI lineage: Bacteria > Pseudomonadati > Pseudomonadota > Betaproteobacteria > Burkholderiales > Burkholderiaceae > Burkholderia > Burkholderia sp. KJ006. The sequence goes on from NC_017921.1 coordinate 813,126, forward strand.
TGCATCCGGAGCGTTTCTCGAAGGAATTCCAGCAGGCGGTGACGAACGTGGTGAGATCGTCGCGCGATCCGCTGTCGCCGGCGGCCGTCGCGCTGCTGTGGGAGATCGAGCGCGAAGGCTGGCTACCGATCGATGCGGCGCACGCGCTGCTGCCCGAGATCGTCGGCGCGTTCGCGCGCCAGCACGATGTGCCGAGCGAGCTCGACTACGACACGCTGCTGCTCGAATCCGCCGAGATGGCCTGGATCGCGACCGAGGGCAACGCGTTCAACCATGCGACCGACCGCGTGGCCGACGTGTTCAAGCTGTCCGATGACGAGAAGGCGAAGGGCCGGCCGATGAAGCCGGAAGTCGAGCGTTCGCGCTCGGGCCGCGTGTTCCAGACGGCCTACCGCGCGGACGTCGTCGAGCGCGAGTTCCGCACGCGCGACGGCGGCACGGTCAAGCGCAACGTGCCGGGCTCGTTCTACGAGTTCATCACGCGCCGTCGCACGTTCGACCAGGCGACGCGCCGCTGGGTGACCGACCTGCGTTTCGATGCGGGCAACGCGCAGGGCATCTTCAAGATGACGGCGAACGCGGCGAAGCAGGCATAAGCGCGCTACTCATCGAAGAACGGGCCGGCGGCTGAGGACAGCCGCCGGCCCGTTGGCGTTGAATGGACTGCGCAATCGGTCAGAACAGGTGCATGACGAGGTAGAACAGCACCAGCACGCCCAGCGGCACGCCGAGCAGCCATGCAATCAGGTACTTGCCCATGTCGTTGTCCTCCACGTGGCCGCGACGCGCAGCGCGTCGCGGCGGGGTATGACGACCGGTTCGTTACAGCCCGCTATCGAAGTCCTTCAGTTGTCGCTCGGCTTCGTCGCGGGCGATCCCGTAACGCTCCTGGATCTTGCCGACCAGATAGTCGCGGTTGCCTTCGGCGACGGCCAGATCGTCATCGGTCAGCTTGCCCCACTTCGCCTTGACCTTGCCGGTGAGCTGCTTCCATTGGCCCTTGATCTTGTCTTCGTTCATCATTTGCTCCTCGAGTTAGGGGAAAAAAGTGCGGCGCTCGGGCGCGCAACGGTTCACGCCTTCGGTTTCAGTCCCGCCGCGTCGACGTGCTTCACGCCCTTGATCGAACGCGTGACGGCGACGGCCTTCTTCACTGCGGTGCGGGTCGGCAGTACGCCGGTCAGCGTGACGACGCCGTCGACGGTCTTCACGCTGATGTCGGTGCTCTTCACACCGTCGGTGGCGGCGAGTTCGCTCTTCACCTTGGTGGTGATCCACGTGTCGGTCACCGGCTGATTCGACTCGCTGGTCATGCTGCTGTCGGTCGACGACGCCTGGGTCTGGGCATGCGTGAGCGGCGCAGCGCAGAGCAGGAAGGACGCGCTGATCGCGAGGACGGTCGAGAGATGCGAGGTCTTGTTCATCGATGTTCTCCTTCGATCTTATGGTTGAAAAAATGCTGCGGTCGTACGGTCGATAGGGATCGCGCGACGGCTCGCCGTCAACGTGCGATCGGCGTGTCGTAGCCGGGCTCGCGCGGTGGCATGTCCGGGCGCGGCACGTCGGGCGGCAACGGCACCGGCGGGTCGGTGCCCGGCGCCGGTTCGGGCGGATTGTCCGGGGCCGGTTCGGGCCGCGTCGGATCGGGTGTCTGATGCAGCTTCATCAGGATGTCCTCCTCTGCGGTGTTGCTGGGCAGCGCGGGAGCGCCGATGTGTTACCAGCGTACCGACGAGAACGCACGCGCACATCGCGCAAATTCACCGGATGCGCTAGTGCGTTTGCATGGGGACGGAACGGCGGGGCAGGAACGACGCGTGCTTCGTACCTGCGCAAGCGCCCGCCGCACGCGGCGCAGCGCGGCTGCGCGCGCGTGGCGCGCTCGCGCACGCAGCGGCGGCGCGGCGCGAATGTACTATTGCGCGGGGTGCATCGGCGCGCGTCGAGCGTAGCGACGGCGCCGGCTCCTCGCGGCATCCACCGGCCCGGCGCATGCCCGCGCGGGCGCGACGCGGCCGGCAACCATGCAGACCACGTGGACCATCATTCAATGGACGAACGAGTGAACGAACAGGCGCTCAAGTCGCATACCGATCGGCGCCAACTACATCAGATCATCGCGGGGCTTACCGAGGGCGTGATCCTCATCGAACCGGACCAGCGCATCGTGTGGGCGAACGAGGCCGCGCTCGCGATGCACGGCGTGACCGAGCTCGCCGAGCTGGGCGCGGACGTCACCGAGTATCGCGCGCGCTTCCGGCTGCGCTACCGGAACAATCGTCCGGTGCGTCACGGCCACTATCCGATGGACCGCGTGATCGCGGGCGAGCAGTTCAGCGACGTGACCGTCGAAGTCGAATCGGCCGCCGACGCGAACGTGAGCTGGGTCCACCGGATCCGCAGCCTCGTGTTGACGAATGCGGCCGGCGAGCCCGATTGCCTCGCGCTCGTGTTGCACGACGCAACCGAATGGGCGAGCGCCGAGGACCGCTTCGAGCGCACCTTCAACACGAACCCCGCGCCGGCCGCGATCTGCCGGCTCGACGATCTGCGCTATGTGAAGGTCAATCAGGGCTTTCTCGACATGACGGGCTACGCCCGCGACGAAGTGCTCGGCCGCTCCGTCTATGAAGTGGACGTGCTCGAACAGGCCGAGCGGCGCGAACTGGCGATCGAGCGGCTCGCCGAGCGCGCGACCATTCCGCAGATGGAGGCCGTGGTCAAACGCGCGGACGGCAGCCCGAATGCGGTCGTCGTTGCCGGGCAGCCGATCGACATGAACGGCGAAGCATGCATGCTGTTCACCTTCATGGACCTCGAGCCGCGCCGGCAGGCCGAGCTTGCGCTGCGGCAGAGCGAGGAGCGCTTCGCGAAGGCGTTCCGGATGGCGCCGGTGGCTACCGCGATCGTCACGGCCGACGGCTTCGTGCTGCTCGACGTGAACGACGCCTTCGTCGCGATGACCGGCCATCCGCGCGACGACCTGCTCGGCAAGTCCGCCGACGAAATTGGTCTGTGGGCCGAGCGCGGCGCGCGCGAGCAGCTCGACGGCCAGCTCGCGCGCGACGGCGGCGTGCGCAACGCGGACGTGCAGATCCGCACGCGCGAAGGCGACCTGCGCGATTGCGTGGTGTCGGCCGACCCGGTCGCGATTCACGGCCAGGACTGCGTGCTGATCGCGCTGCTCGACATCAGCGACCGCAAGCGCACCGAGATGGAGCTCGTCTATGCGATCGAGACGGCGATGCAGGATGCGTCGTGGTTCAGCCGCACACTGATCGAGAAGCTCGCGAACGTGCGGCGCGCGAATGCGCCGGACGCGGGGCCGCAGCTGTCGGATCTCACCGCGCGCGAGCGCGACGTGTTCGACCTGCTGTGTCAGGGCCTCGCCGACAAGGAGATCGCCGGCCGCCTCGGCCTCGCGCCGAACACGGTCCGCAATCACGTCGCGACGATCTACGCGAAACTCGACGTGCACAGCCGCGGCGAGGCCATCGTATGGGCGCGCGAGCGCGGCGTCGTCGGCGCGGCCGATCCGAACGTCGCGCGCACCGACAAGGGCGGCGACTGACGCCGTCCCGTATGCGATCGGTGCGAATGCACCAGCCACGATGATGCATCCGCATCTGCCGCGCATTGCGCGCGGCTGCGATCCTGTCCCCTCGGCGGCACGGCGCGCTGGCCGTGCGGCCGACTCTCCCTCAACTCATCGCAGGAGACGACCATGGATAGAAATCGCATCGAAGGCAAGCTCAAACAGGTGAAGGGTTCGGTCAAGGAAGCGCTCGGCAAGGTGACCGGCGACCGCGAGACGGAAGCGGAGGGCGTCGCCGAACAGCAGGCCGGGAAGCTCCAGGAGCAAGCCGGCGAGGCGGCCGACGCGGTGCGCAGGCATACGGGCATCGATACGCATATCGACCGGCACTGAGCGCTGCGCCGGCGGCAGCGTCGCGGCGCGCCTCATCGCCCCTCGGCCGGTGATGATTCTTCCACGGCATCACCGCGCGCCGCGGCTTGCCACCGTACCGGCGCGCGTTCGACCCGACGTACTTCGTTGCCGGCCCGTCCATGCGCGGGCCGGCGCGTCGTCGGCCATACCGTCGGTGATGACAATTCCTCACAACGTAGTTCCGATATTTCGTTTGCGGCACGCGTATTGGCTACCCACAATCGGCTCACCTGTTGCGCGCGCGATAGCCGCGCCCCGTGCCCCGACCCATAAAAGAAAGGATTCGCCGATGACGTTCCGCACTCGCTCGCTTTCCGGCATGGCGCTGGCCGCCGCGCTTCTCGCGTTCCAGACCGGCGCGGCTCACGCGCAGGAAGCGGTCGTCAAGGTCGGCGTGGCCGTGCCGCTGACCGGCAGCGGCGCCGCCTACGGCAAGGACATCGAGAACGGCGTGCGGATGGCCGTCGACGAGGCGAACGCGGCGCGGCCGACACTCGGCGGCAAGCCGGTGAAGTTCGTCGTCGCGTCGCAGGACGACCAGAGCGATCCGCGCATCGGCGTCCAGGCGGCGCAGCAGCTGACCGACGCGCAGGTCGCGGTCGTGATCGGCCATTTCAATTCGGGCACGACGCTGCCGGCTTCGAAGATCTACGCGAAGGCCGGCATTCCGATGATCACGCCGTCGGCCACCAATCCCGACATCACGCGCGCCGGGCTCGGCACCGTGTATCGCGTGATCGCCACCGACGCGCAGAACGCCGGCAATGCCGGCGCGTATGCGGCGGGCGTGACCAAGGCGAAGCGCATCGCGATCATCGACGACCGCACTGCGTTCGGTCAGGGCGAAGCCGACGAGTTCGAGAAGGCGGTGAAGGCGGCGGGCGGCACGATCGTCGCGCGCGAATTCACGAACGACAAGGCCGTCGACTTCAGCGCGCAGCTCACCAAGATCAAGAGCGCGAACGCGGACCTCGTGTTCTTCGGCGGGCTCGATGCGCAGTCCGCGATGCTGGTCAAGCGGATGCGCCAGCTCGGCGTGCGCGCGCAGTTCCTCGCGGGCGGCGGCGTGATGAACGCCAACTTCATCAGGCTCGCCGGCAATGCGGCCGAAGGCGCGGCCGTGTGGGAGTACGGGCAGCCGCTCGCACGGCTCGCGAAGGGCAAGCAGTTCGAGACGAAGTTCAGGCAGAAGTACGGCGTCGACATGCTTGCCTATGCGCCGTTCGCCTACGACGCGACCTGGATCGCGATCAATGCGATGCAGAAGGCGAATTCGGCGAAGCCGGCCGACTTCAACGGCGCGCTCAAGAGCACGCGCTACGACGGCATCACCGGCACGATCGCGTTCACGACCACGGGCGACCTGAAGAACCCGAGCTCGACGCTGTATGAAGTGAAGAACGCCGCGTGGCAGCCGGTCACCACGCAGACGGCCGATTGAGCGCCGCACGCGCTCTTTCGCGGCGCGGCGTGACGTGCTGAAATAGCCGCAACGATCGGGCGCGCACCATGCGCGCGACGCGGCACGAACAACCTTCGGGCGCGGCCGGCTGGCCGCGCCTTTCATGTGCAACTGGAGTCAGTCGTGAGTTCTCAAGTCGTCATCGTCGGCGGTGGTGTGATCGGCAGCTCGATCGCCTATTTCCTGCGCGCCACCGATCCGACGGTTTCCGTGACCGTCATCGAGCGCGATCCCACCTATGCGAAGTCGTCGTCGGCGCTGTCGGCCGCGTCGATCCGCCAGCAGTTCTCGACGCCGCTGTCGATCGAGATGTCGCTGTTCGGCATCGCGTTCCTGCGCAATATCGGCGAACGGCTCGAAGTCGACGGAACGCAGCCGTCGATCGATCTGCATGAAGGCGGTTACCTGTTCCTCGCGACGCCGGCCGGCGATGCGACGCTGCGCGAAAACCACGCGCTGCAGACGCGGCTCGGCGCCGATATCCATCTGCTGGACCGCGACGCGCTGCGTGCGAAGTTCCCGTGGCTGAACGTCGACGATCTCGTGTCGGGCGCTTATGGCGCGAGCGGCGAAGGATGGTTCGACGGCTACGGGCTCGTGCAGGCGCTGCGCAAGAAGGCGCAGGCGCTCGGCGCGCGCTATGTGGCGGCCGACGTGACCGGCGTCGTGCGCGACGGCCGCAAGATCACGCACGTGGTGACGAACGACGGCGAGCGCCATGCATGCGACACGCTCGTCAATGCGGCCGGCGCGTGGACGCGCACGCTGTCGTCGATGATGGGCATCGACATTCCGGTGTATGCGCGGCGCCGCAGCATCTTCAACGTGTCGTCGCCGGCGAAGCTCGCTGATTGCCCGCTGCTGATCGATCCGACCGGCGTGTATTTCCGGCCGGAAGGGCGCACGTATATCTGCGGGACGTCGCCGAGCCCGGATCGCGATCCCGACGATCTGCCGCTCGACGAGGTCGATCACGATCTGTTCGACGAGGTGATCTGGCCGACGCTCGCGAACCGCGTGCCGGAGTTCGAGGCGCTGCGCGTGGAGAATTGCTGGTCCGGGTACTACGAGTACAACGTGTTCGACCACAACGCGATCATCGGGTATCACCCCGAGCTCGACAACGTCGTGTTCGCGAACGGGTATAGCGGGCACGGGCTGCAGCAGGGGCCTGCCACGGGGCGTGGCGTGAGTGAACTGATTCTGGGCGGGCGGTACGAAACGCTCGACCTGTCGTCGCTCGGCTGGGAGCGTGTGCTGGAAAACCGGCCGATCGTCGAAAAGAACGTCGTGTAGTGCGGCGCGCCCGCCTGGCGTGGTCCGGGCGGGGTTCTCCTCGGATCTCGATCTGATTTGCCCGGCTTTGCCGGGCTTTTTTTCGTCCGCGGCGGCCGTGCAGCGCGCAGTGGGGACCGGGCGGGACGCTCAAGCCAGCAAGCACGCAATCAGGTCATGCGTCGTGCGCACCTCATACTTCCTCAACAAACTCGCACGATGAATATCGACGGTGCGCGGGCTGATGCTCAACTCCTTGCCGATTTCCTTGCTCGTCAGGCCATGCACCAGCAGCGCGGCGACGTCGCGCTCGCGATCGGTCAGCGTGCCGGTGACATCGGGATGCTTGGAGTTTTCCGACAGATCGGTGAAGGTCCACACGGCCAGCTCGAACGGCCGCTTCGGGTTGTATCCGAAGCCGCGGACGGTGACCCAGAAATGACTGCCGTCGACCCGCCGCATGATGCGGTCGTCGCTGAAGCCGGCATGCTTCGCGAGCAGCGGCGCAAGGCGGCGGCCGGTCGTCGCGAAGTCCTTCTGTTGCGGATAGAGCTTCGCGAACGACTGGTCGATGATGTCGTCGCGGGTCGCCCTGAACAGTTGCAGCGCCTTCTCGTTGCACTCGACCATGATCCGCTCTTTCGCCACGATCGCCGCGACGGGCAGGTGCCTGAAGAGATCTTCGTAGTCGAGGCTGGGCATCGTGTCGGTCATGGTCGGCATCCCGTCGCCCGGCCCGAACGACGTTCGAACCGGGCGAGCGGTGACAAGGGCGGAATCGTGAAGACCGTTCATGATATCCGCCCGCCGCTCACACGGCGCCTTCGACGCTGCGCTCCGCGTTGCGGGCCGCTCGGCCCGTCGCCGGGCCGGCGTCCTCGAGCGCCGTCTTCGACGTTTCCGGCAGCGCCAGCCCGCCGATCATCGCGAAGATCGCCACGGCGATCAGGTAGTACGCGGGCGACAGGTTGGTGCCGGTCGCGGAGATCAGCCACGTCGCGACGAGCGGCGCGGTGCCGCCGAAGATCGTGTAGGCGAGGTTGTAGGTGATCGCGGAGGCCGTATAGCGGGTCTTCGTCGCGAACACTTCGGACATCAGCGGTGCCGTCACCACGCCGGAGAACACCGCGCCGATCGCCAGCAGAGCGACGCCGAGCAGCGATTGCGACAACACGCCCGAGCCGCCGAGCGAGAACGCCGGATACACCGACACGATGATGAACAGGCCGGTGGTCGCGATCGTCGCGCGGCGGCCGACGAGGTCGGAGAAGAAGCCGGCGACCGGACACAGTGTCGCGGCGAAGAACAGCGCAAGCACCGTCACGAGCAGCGACGTGCCGCGCGACAGGTGGCCGGCGACCTGGAGGTAGGTCGAGAAGTACGTCGTGAACGTATAGAACGACAGCGCGGTGACCGACACGAACGCACCGAGCTTCAGGATGTTCCACGATTGCGAGCGCAGCGTTTCCATCAGCGGCGCATGCGCGACGTCGTGCTTGCCCTCGAGCGCCTGGAACGCGGGCGTTTCGTTCAGGTTCACGCGCAGATAGACGCCGATCAGCCCGACCGGCGCCGCGATGAGGAACGGCACGCGCCAGCCCCAGTCGATCATCGCCTGCGACGACAGCGACGATTCGAGCAGATACGCGACCACGGCCGCGCACGCGAACGACGAGAACGTCGAGACCGGCACGAAGCTGCCGAAGAACGCGCGGCGGCGGCGCGGCGCGTGTTCCATCACGTACGCGCACGCACCCGCATATTCGCCGCCGGCCGAAAAGCCCTGCACGCAGCGAATGATCGTGAGCAGCAGCGGCGCCCAGTAGCCGATGCTCGCGTAAGTGGGCAGCAGGCCGATCAGCGTCGTCGACCCGGCCATCATCAGGATCGTCAGCGCGAGCGTGCGCTTGCGGCCGATCCGGTCGCCGATCACGCCGAACACCAGGCCGCCGAGCGGACGGAACGCGAACGCCACCGCAAACACGGCGAACGTCTTCAGCAGCCCGATCGTCGGATCGCCGCTCGGGAAAAACTCGCGCGTCAGGATCGTCGCGAGGAAGCCGTAGGCGGCGAAATCGAACCATTCGACGAAATTGCCGATCGACGCTGCGGCGATCACACGCCGTAGCGTGCGGGTATCGACGTCCTGGGTGGTCATGGTCGTGTCCTCTCTAGGTGTGGCGCTTGGGTTCGCGCCGAAAACCATGGTAGGGACGCCAATTACCTAGGTCGATAGGTGTCAATTACCTAGGTAATCGAAGGCGGCTGCGAATGTCCGCCCGGACGGTTGCGTGACCTTGAGCCATGAGGCCGGTGTGCCGAACGCCGGCCGAGGCTCGATGAATCGAATCGTCAGAACAAAAGCCCTAGCATGGTGGCCTTGACCGCGGCTTCGGTCTTGTTGGCCGCGTTCAGCTTGCGCATCGCATTGACGAGGTGGAATTTGACGGTGCGGTCGTCGACATGCATGATCTTGCCGATCTCCGCGTAGGTTTTCCCCGCAGCGGACCATTGCAGCGCCTCGCGCTCGCGTACGGTCAGCTCGACGGTGTATTCGGGCACGAGCCGCTGGAGCAGATGCATGCTCATCGCATAGTTGGCCGTGTTGGCGAGCCATGACATCTGGTATCCCTTTTCCGCGAGCTCGCGTTCCTCGATCGGTTCGCCGGACCGGACCATCGTGATGAGCCCGATCGCGCCGGTGCGGCTGACGGACGGCATGCACCAGCCGTGCCGCAGGCCGTGTTGGTCCGCCTCCTCCCAAAACTGGACGCACTGCGTCTGGCTGTCGGCGCGCCAGATCAGCGGGCTCATCCGGCTCAACCCGTGCCGGACCGTCGGGTCCACGGCGAAATAGTTCTGGCTCACATAGCGTTCGACCCACGTCTGCGGATAGTTGGACTGCAGCATGAACTGCGGCTTGCTGATCGGCAACGGTATGCGCAGACCGAATGAACAGTGGTCGAATCCGAGCGCCCGCACATCCGCCGAAAACTCCAGAAACACGTCGGCCTCGGATTTTGCGGTGGCGAATCCATTCAGATACTTTTCTCTCCAAGCCTGCATATCATTACCTTTTCGGTCAATCTTACCCATGAGGCAGCTATATCGTGTAGTCGACACATCGGTCGATTCTTATTAAACGATATTCCAGGGTGGGGTTGAATTTTCCGGGTATCAGGCAGAAAGCATGGCGCCGGTGATATTTTTTGCTTGACGACGGATTTCGCGGAGCATCCGCACTGACGATGAGACGCTCGAAACGCTCAATTTCACGCAGGCGTGCCCCCTTTTCACGGGCTGATAATGCGATGTCATTCATCAGACGATCTGCAATAATCCTGAATCACATGCGCGCGATCGAACCGGCTATCAAGAATCACAACGCGGGCGCGCTACGAGCGTTGCAATAGCCCTCGTCTGGCCGACCACCGTGAATCTTGCCGGCCTATTCGGAAGCGATTTTAACAGGTGTCACGTCGAGATAACCGATATGCAAAAAAAATGGAACGATGGATACATACGATTGACTTTGCCCGCATTTTACGCGTTGCGTTTCCGTCAGCATATGTGTCAACCCGATTCGGAACTCCTGCATGATCTTTGGGGCGAGGGGATCAGCGCCGTCAATGCCGGCTACTACGAGCTGGTCTGCACCGACACGCAGCCGAGCGCGAGCGTCGGCTGCGCGTGGTACGTGGCGGTGGGCCAGCCCGACGTGCAGGTCGGGCGAGGCGACGTCAGCAGCAACGTAATGCTTCTCGATACGGACGGCGACGATTATGGCGCGCAATACAGCCGGGCATTAATCCAGAACTGGCTATGTTCGGGGGCGCGGCAACGCGCACTTGAATCGGCCGTCGTCGCCGATCACTGATTTTTTGTTCGATCCCGATGATTATTTCATCAAAAAGCCACGGATTTATCCGCTGAACCGCGCGTGCCGTGAAACGGAAATCTCGGGTCCGAGTTTCCTGAGCGGCGCGGCGCCGATTCGATCGCGATCGCAATCATCGATCCCGTGATGCGGCGCCCGAGATACCCGGCCCCCAATTTCCGATCCCACGCTCTGCTTCGGCGCTCCGTTTCGCTGATTTTCGAACGATCGTCCGTTAATCCTGAATTCGCTATCCCGGCACCGCGTTTCGTCGTAATCGGCGCGATCCATCGCGTCTGCGACGTACGACCTGTCCATTCGGGCAGCTATTTTGCCGCTGCAATTTCGGGTTCAATCGCGTCAACAATTCTGAGATGAGAGAGGGCATTCAGATGCTGACGTTATTGTCGGGAAGAAGCGCTGATTTGAATCGCGAAACGATGTATCAACTCGCAAAGTATCGGCATAAGGTCTTCATACAAGAACTCGGATGGACTTTGCCTACCGATAATGGCATCGAATTCGACAATTTCGATCACGCGGATACCCTTTACGTCATCGCCCGCGATCGCAACGGCGAAATCGTCGGTTGCGGCCGCTTGCTGCCGACCGACGAGCCTTATTTGCTCGGCGACGTGTTCCCGACCTTGATGGGCGACGCCGCGCTTCCCCATGCCCCCGACGTGTGGGAACTGTCCCGCTTCGCGATGAGCATGCCGCGCGGCGAGTCGTTGACCGCCGAAGAGTCGTGGCAAAACACGCGCGCCATGATGTCCGAAATCGTTCGCGTCGCGCACGCCCATGGCGCCAATCGCCTCATTGCGTTCTCCGTGCTCGGCAACGAACGGCTCCTGAAGCGCATGGGCGTCAATGTGCACCGCGCCGCACCGCCCCAGATGATCGAAGGCAAGCCGACCTTGCCGTTCTGGATCGAGATCGACGAACAGACGCGTGCGGCGCTGAACCTCGACGGGCTGGAGCGCGTCGGCGGCGTGCCGCCCAAGACGTTGCGCAGGCCGGATGCGTCGCGCGCGCTCGAGCAATCGGTATGAGCGGGCGATGCGCGCCGTGAAGGTTCGCGTGCGCCGCCGCCCGGCGGCGCGGCCCGGCGCGGCGCGCGCAATGCGGTATTTCAACAGGTGTGCCTGAAGATGAACGGCTTTAACGATGTGGCTCGGCTAGTCCCGGTCAGCGAGAGGAATGTGAGATGACGCTTCGAGTGGTGGTAACCGGTATTGGCATTGTGTCTCCACTGGGTTGTGGGAAGGAATTGGTGTGGCAGCGCCTGATCGGCGGGGGCTCCGGGCTTCGCCGCCTCGGCGACGATATCGCCGGTGAGCTGTCCGCCAAGGTCGGCGGGACCGTCCAGGACGTGGCCGAAGATCCGGAAGGCGGCTTCGATCCCGAGCGCTCGGTGCCGCACAAGGAACTGCGGAAGATGGACCGCTTCATCCAGATGGCGATGGTCGCCGCGGACGAGGCGCTCGCCGAAGCAGGATGGGCGCCGGAAGCGGAGCAGCAGCGCGAGCGGACCGCTACCGTCGTGGCCTCGGGCATCGGCGGATTTCCCGGCCTGGCGGAGGCGGTGAGAATCGGCGAGACGCGCGGCGTGCGGCGCTTGTCGCCGTTCACCATTCCGTTCTTCCTGTCCAACCTGGCAGCCGGCCAGATTTCGATCAAGCACCGGTTCCGCGGGCCGCTCGGCTGTCCCGTGACGGCCTGTGCCGCGAGTGTGCAGGCGATCGGCGATGCGATGCGCATGATCAGGACCGGTGAGGCCGATGTCGTCCTCGCCGGCGGCGCAGAAGCGGCATTCGACAAGGTCAGCCTCGGGGGCTTCGCGGCGGCTCGCGCGCTGTCGACCGGCTTCGGCGAGGAGCCGGTGCGGGCGTCGCGTCCGTTCGATCGCGATCGTGACGGATTCGTCATGGGCGAGGGCGCCGCCATGGTGGTGGTCGAGTCGCTGGATCATGCCCTGGCGCGCGGCGCCCGGCCGATCGCGGAAATCATCGGCTACGGCACCACGGCCGACGCTTATCACATGACCGCCGGACCCGACGACGGATCCGGCGCGATGCGGGCGATGAAGCTGGCCCTGCGGATGGGCGACGTCGCTCCGGAGCAGGTCGACTACGTCAACGCCCATGCGACGTCGACGCCGGTCGGCGACGCCGGCGAGATCGAGGCGCTGAAGACGGTGTTCGGTGTGGGCGCCGGCCCGGCGATTTCGTCGACCAAGTCGGCAACCGGACATCTGCTCGGAGCGGCGGGCGCCATCGAAGCGGCGTTCTCCATTCTGGCTCTGCGCGATGGCGTGCTGCCCGGCACGCTGAATCTTGAGCACCCCGACCCGGCAGCCGACGGGCTGGATCTGATCGGGCCTGCCGCGCGGCACGTGCCGGTCGAGATCGCGCTGTCCAACGGGTTCGGGTTCGGAGGCGTGAACGCGTCGGTGCTGTTCAGGCGATATCCGTCGGATCGGTCCGCCGAGGCGCATTGAGCGATGGGCACGCGGGTCCCGCAGTACCGCTGATTTCGTCAGTACGTCAAACCGTAATCATTCGGCGCTGCGCCGCCGTTCGCCGGCTCTCCATCTGACCGATGGCGCCGGCGACGGCGAGGTTGCGTCCCGTGCAGTTCGGACTCCGGTCGTTATCCAAAGGGAATTTTCCGTGCTAGACACCCTCATCATAGGCGCCCGCTGTGCGGGCGCCACGCTCGCGATTCATCTGGCGCGCGCCGGCAAGCGCGTGCTGGCGATCGATGCGAACCATCTGCCGAGCGATCAACCGTTGTCCACCCACTGGATTTCTCCCTACGGCATGGCGTTGCTGGACGAGCTCGAGCTCGGCGACAAGGTGCGCCGCTTCGCGCCCCCGGTGCCCAGCATGATGTACGGAAACGACGACGTGACGGGCCGCGTCGAGTACCCGGTCGGCGGGCGCTGCTCGTGCCCGCGCCGCATGGATCTCGATGCCCTGTTGCTGGAGGAGGCCCGCGCGTCGGGGGCCGAGGTGCGGGCCCGGACCCGGCTGGTCGGCCTGTTGCGCGACGGCGAGCGCGTGACGGGCGCCGTGGTCGAACATGACGGCGTGCGCGAGGAGATCCGCGCGCGGATCGTGGTGGGCGCGGACGGCCCGCACTCGACGACGGCCGAGCTGGTCGGCGCGGAGGAGTACCACGGCTATGACTGCCCGCGCGCGATGTACTGGGCGTACTGGCCGCGTCCCGACTGGTTCGACACGGATCCGCGCTATCTGGGCGGGGCGATGAACTGCACGTTCGGCGACGACATCGTCTTCGTGTTTCCGACCAACCGCGATCTTCTGCTGATCGGGGTGGCGTTCCCGAAAACGCAGTTGCCGCAGTGGAAGGGCCGCGCGCTCGAGAAGCTGACCGAAACGCTGAAGGGCAACCGCCATACGGCGCCGCTGATTACCGGTGAGCCGGTGAGCAAGGTGCTCGGCGCATTGAAGCTGCGCTTCTTCTTCCGTCAGGCTGCCGGACCCGGCTGGGCATTGGTGGGCGACGCGGGCCTGTTCATGGATCCGTCCCCCGGATTCGGCATCACCGACGCACTTCGCGATGCGCGCGCACTCGGCCAGGCCATCGTCGAGGACGACGACCGCGCGCTGGAATGCTACTGGCGCCAGCGCGACGCGACGTCGATCGACCTGTTCGAATACTCGCGCGGCCGCGGCGCACTCGGCCACAACAATCCGCTCAGCCGGATCCTGTTCGGCAAGCTGACGGCCGACCCGGTGCTGCAGGCGCGCTTGCTGGCTTCGCAGAATCGCCGATGTTCGCCGTTTGCGGTGTTCGATCCCAGCGATATCAAGAAATGGGCGGACGAGGCCATTGCCGGCGGCGAAACCGGCGTCATTCAGCCGCTGATCGACATGTCGACGCGAGGCGAGGCGATCCGCGCCGAGATGGCGTTGCGCCAGCGTCTCGCGGACGAGGCGCACGCAAGGTGGGCGCAGGCGTGCGAGTCGGACGATCTCGCGCCGGTGGCCGCCGGTGGCGATCGCGACGTTTGCGCGAGAGCGTCGATATGAGCGCACGGAACGACGGCGCGTGGTCGTTTCGATCACGCGTATGCAAGCCGTGGCGGGGCAGTTCTGCCCGTCACCGGTCCCATGTCGAGTAAGCCGAGGAGCCATTCCATGACCATCGAAGCCACGTTGGACGGCAATGCTGCATTTTCGCGGCTCAAGCTGCCGCGACACTTCCACCAGATCAGCTCCGTCGCGACGATCCTCTATGTGGCGCACGCGCTCGCATTCTTCCTGATTCCGGCTGCGGTGGCGTTCGCCGTCGTCGATATCCCGGCGTCGGCGCCGGCCCGTGTGGCGATGGCGCTCGTCCTCGGCGTGATCGCGGGCCACGGCATGCATCTGCTGACCTTCGTCGGCCACGAGGGCATGCACACCAACCTGCATCGCAACAAGTATGTGAGCGCCGCGCTGGCGCTCATCTGCTCGTCGCTGGTGCCGGGCTTCCTGATCGTGGGTTTCAGCATGACTCACTGGAAGCACCATCGCTACACCGGTCAGGACATCGACCCCGATGTCCAGATCTATTCGCAGTACCGCACCTTCTGGTCGCGCTTCTTTCTCGCGCGCTCCCGGGGCGTACGGATCTATACGAAGAACGCCGTACGCATGGCCGCTGGCCTTCCGTGGCCGGAGAACACGCGGCTGCCGTTCAGCGAGCGCGAAATGCGCTGGATCTCGCGGATCAACATTGCACTGAACCTGGGTGCGGTGACGGCCTACGGGTTCATCTGGCATCGGTCGTTGTGGCTCGGCTTCACGGTCATGCTGATTCCGTATATCGGCGTCTACGTGTTCAGCACCATCCGCGCGTACATCGAGCACACGGATACCGTGCCGGGGCGTTATCGCGACAGCCGCAGCTATACGTCGCCGATCTACACCGCGCTGTTCTTCGGCAGCAACTTCCATCTCGAACACCATCAGTATCCGGCTGTGCCGTGCTACCGGCTGCCGGCGCTCCACAAGTATCTGATGTCGCAGGGGCTGCTCGCCGCGGCACGCGCGCCGGTCGAGCCGTCCTTCTTCGGCGCGCTTCGGTATACGACGGGCCGTTTCCAGTATCCCTGCGTCAATCTGCAGTCGTCGACCGACGAATTCCTCGAGCGGATGGCGCAGGGGCATCTCGACCGCGAGGCGGCATCGATGGACGCGCCGGACGCCGATGCGTTGATCGCCGTCATGCGCAAGTAGCAACGATCCGCAAGCCGCACACCGACCCGCACGCGGGTCGGGTGTGCCGCCACGTCGCCCATGTAGCAAAGAGAGGAATCATGTTTATCGAGAATGCGTGGTATGCAGCAGCACTCTCCGCGGAAGTCCAGCGCGAGCCCTTTGCCCGGACGATCCTGAACCATAAGGTCGTCATGTATCGAACCCTGGCGGACCAGGTCGTCGCGCTCGAGGATCGATGCCCGCACCGACAGGTTCCGTTGTCCCGCGGGCGCGTGGTCGGCGACGAACTCCAGTGCTGGTACCACGGGCTCAGGTACGACTGTTCCGGCGCGTGCGTCGGCATTCCGAGCCAGAGCACGATCCCGAAGGGCGCGCGCGTGCGCGCGTTCCCCGCCGTCGAGAAATACGGCTTCATCTGGCTGTGGACCGGCGACCCCGAGCAGGCCGACGAGGCGGCGATTCCGAACCATTGGGTCTGCTCGGCGCCCGAGCTCGCCGGAACGATGAGCTATTGCACGATCGCGTGCAGCTACCTGTTCGGGATCGACAACATCCTCGATATTTCGCACGCGGCGTTCGTGCACGCGAAGACGCTCGGCTCGCTCGACATCGTCGAGACGCCGCCGGAAATCGTGATCGGCGAGGACGAAGTCCGCGTGCGCCGCTACTTGCGCCGCGAGAAGACGCCGCCGCTCTATACCCATATCCTGAAGCTCGACTACATCGATCGCTTCCAGGAAGTGCTCTACTGGCCCATCGGCAACACGCGGGTCGAAACGCGAGCGCACGCCTGCGACGATGCCAGCGGCCGGATCTTCCACGTCTATACGACGACGATCTTCACGCCCGCCACCGACACCACCACCCACGTGTTCGTGGGCATGCACCGCGACTTCGACGTCGACAACGAGCGGTTTACCGAGTTCACCGCGAAGGAGGTGTTCGCGACCGTGATGGAGGACAAGGACGTCGCGGAGAGCCTGCAGGCGAACTGGAGCCCCACGGCGCCGATGATCGACATCCAGCTCGACCGGCCGGCATTCGCCGCACGACGGATCCTGGAGCGAATGGGTGCGCGCGCATCCATTCGAGCGACGGTATGACGGCCGCGGCAACGGCGCGCCTGCCGGGCGCACCCGAACAAACCACGATGACGGCAGAGGCGGGCGCGACGATGAACGAGCCGGGACGGACGCTCTATGTGGGCGAGTTGCTGCAGGAACTCGGGATGTCGGCGCAGGACGAGGTCGCCTTGCATCATCCGATGATGTTCGGCGAAATCCTCGGTCGCGAGCGGGTCGAGCAACTCGCGGCGGCCGCCGCGGGCGTCTTTGCCGCGATCGAGCCGCAACACGCGTGGCGTGGCGCGGACATCGGCGGGCGCGAATGGCACGGCCGCTTCGAGGAGCGCCAGATTCGCGGCGTGACGGTGGCGCGCAGGTCCGGCACGCGCATCGAGGTCGACATTTTCCTCGGCTCGTTTCCGGCGCCGGTCCGGCGCGCGCTGTATGACGCGAGCCGGGATCTGGTCGACGTCGATGCGTGGGTATTGCCCGCCGAGGTCAACACCGCGTTGCCGCCGATTCCCGACGACGAAGTGCTGGATGCCAAGCTGCCGTTCGGCATCACCGACGAGATGTTTCTGACCAGCCCGGTGGCCTGCAAGCCGATACGCGGGCGCGCCGATGTCGAGCGCGTGTGCGGCCATTCGATCGCGGTCTATGGCGGGCGCGCGAGCGGGCCGCGTCTGTCGGCAGGTGCGACGACGCTGAGCCTGTGGACCGGCGAGGTCGGCGGGCTGCCGTTGGAAGTAGCCAATGTCATCTGCTGGGAAGACGAGCGCAACGTCAGGAGCATGGCAATGGCGATGCGCCCGTGGCCGGTCGTCGCGCTGTTCCAGGCGCGGATGCGGGCACGGACGCTGCCGTTTCTCGACCCGTCGTATTTCGAAGCGGACGCCGAACCCGAATCCGCATCGGGCGACGGCGTGACGCGCGCCCAGCTTCGCGAGGTATAAGGCCATGAGCGCACCCAGCGTGCCCGCTTCGCAGGCGCAGCCGAATTCGATTTCGCCGTGGCCGGTTTTCTGGATCGCGAGCGTGGCGGTGTTTCTGGTTTCGATCGACGTCACCGTGCTCTACGCGGCGTTTCCCGCGTTGCGACGGGCGTTTCCCGGCGCTGATTCGGGCGGCCTGTCGTGGGTGCTGAACGCCTACACGCTGGTGTTCGCCGCGTTGCTCGTGCCGGCCGGCCGCCTGGCCGACCTGTGCGGGCGCAAGCGGATGTTCCTGCTCGGGCTCGCGATGTTCGTCGGCGGATCGTTCGGCTGCGGGATCGCCTCGCGCATCGAGATGCTGTGGATGATGCGCGCGGTGCAGGGCGCGGGCGCGGCGCTGTTGCTGCCTGCCTCGCTGTCGATCCTGCTGGCGGCGTTCCCCGTCACCAAACGGGCGATCGCCGTGAGCCTGTGGGGCGCGGTCAGCGGCGTGGCCGGCGCATTGGGGCCGAGCGTCGGCTCGTTCCTGGTCGATCGCTTCGGCTGGCCGTGGGCGTTCTTTCTCAATCTGCCGCTCGGCGCGCTCGCGCTCTGGCAAGGATGGCGCGTGCTCGACGAGTCGCGTGACCCCGAGCGGGGCGCGCCGCTCGATCTGGTCGGCGTCGTCCTGCTGATCGTCGGCGTCGGCGCGATCGCGTTCGGGCTGGTGCAATCGGAAGCGCTTGGCTGGGCGTCGCCGAAGGTGGCGCTCGCGATCGCGGGCGGGCTCGCGATGCTGGCCGCGTTCGTCGCGTGGGCGCGCACGGCCCGTGCGCCGGCGATCGATCTGTCGTTGTTCCAGGATCGCACTTACCGCTACATCAATCTGGCGTCGCTGTGCTTCGCGATCGGCTTCGCGATGATGTTCTTCCAGACGTTTCTGTTCACCACGGGCGTCTGGTCGTACTCGCTGACGCGCGCCGGGCTGGCCGGCACCCCAGGGCCGCTGCTCGTCGTGCCGACGGCGATCGTCTGCGGCCGGTTCGCGGCGCGCGCGGGGCACCGGCTTCTGCTGGTGACGGGAAGCCTGATCTCCATGGCGGCAAGCCTGTGGTTCGCGCTGGTGCCCGGCGTCACGCCCGACTATCTGCATGCCTGGCTGCCGGGCGCGCTGCTGACCGGGCTGGGCGTCGGGATGGTCATGCCTTCATTGTCGGCTGCCGCGGTTGCGCATCTGCCGCCCGCGCGGTTCGGCGTCGGCTCGGCCGTGAATCAGGCGATACGCCAGATGGGATCGGTGTTCGGCGTGGCGCTGACGGTCGCCATCACCGGCAATGCGATCACGCGGCTCGCCGAATTCCACACGCTCTGCTACCTGCAGATTGCGCTCGCGCTGGCGACGGCGATCCTGTGCGCGCCGGTGGATACGCGACCGCGCGTGCTCGCCTCCGCGGCGGCGCGTTGAGGGCGGCGCCGCGTTCGGCCCGGCGCCGGGCATGACGATTTGATCGAAACAATACGAAACCGATTATCCGAGGGTCCCATGATGGCCGGTAGCATTCCTCCCTCCGCTCTGCTGGCGGAGCGCACGACCTCGTCGCTGCTCCATGTGCTTCGCGAGCGTGCCGAGCACACGCCGGAGCGTGTCGCGTTCCATTTTCTGCGCGACGGCGAGGACGACGTCGCGAGCTGGTCCTACGGCCAGTTCGCCGCCGCTGCGGCCCACGTGCGCGATCTGCTCGTGCAGCACGCGCTGCACGAACGCCGCGTATTGCTGGTGCTGGAACCCGGTCTCGGTTACGTCGCGGCGCTGTTCGGAATCCTGCTGGCGGGCGCCACCGCGGTGCCTTCGTTTCCGCCGGCCGGCTCCCGCGCCGTGGCGCGTTTCGCGTCGATCTGCCGCGACGCCCGTCCCGACGTGGTGATCGCCGGCAAGCAGCATCGCTCGCTGCAACAGGAGCTCGACCGGCTGCACGACGGCGCGCGCGTCGCGCCGGCGTTGCTGACGATCGACGAGCATGCCTTCGACGCCATCGACGCATCGGCGCACGACTTCGGGCGCGTGCTGGAGCAGGGCCTCGATCTGGAGCGGCCGGCGCTGCTGCAGTACACGTCGGGATCGACGGGCGAGCCGAAGGGCGTCGTCGTCACGCACCGGAATCTCGTCAGCAACTGCGCGGTGATCGCCGAGCGGCTCGGCGCCGATCCGGAGCGCGTCGGCTGCACGTGGCTGCCGCCGTATCACGACATGGGCCTGATGGGCGCGCTGCTGCTCGCGGTGTTCAGCGGCTTTCCGCTCGTGATCCTGTCGCCGCAGCATTTCGTTCAGCGTCCGTATCGCTGGCTCAAGGCGATCAGCGACTACCGCGTGACCACCAGCGTCGCGCCGAATTTCGCGTTCGACCTATGCGTCGACCACATCAGCGACGAAGAAGCCGCCACGCTCGATCTCGGCTCGCTGCAGCACGTGTTCT
Source organism: Burkholderia sp. KJ006 (assembly GCF_000262695.1). Lineage (NCBI taxonomy): Bacteria > Pseudomonadati > Pseudomonadota > Betaproteobacteria > Burkholderiales > Burkholderiaceae > Burkholderia > Burkholderia sp. KJ006. Next base: position 833,369 of record NC_017921.1, read on the forward strand.
GCGGCGCGGAGCCGGTGAGCCACGCGACGCTCGAGCGCTTCGCCGCGCGCTTCGGCCGGCATGGCTTCGAGCGCCGCGCCGTGGTGCCGTGCTACGGAATGGCGGAGGCGACGCTCTACGTGTCCGGCAAGCCCGGCCGTTCGCCGATCACGCTGATCGACGTCGACAAGGAGGCGCTCGCCCGCGGCCAGTGCGTGCCGTACGACGCGCAATCCGACCTGCTCGGGCGCACGACGCTGGTGGGCTGCGGGCCCGTGGCGGCCGGCCATCGGCTGCTGATCGTCGATCCTGCGACGAAGCGCGCGCTGCCGGAGCGCAGCATCGGCGAAATCTGGTTCAGCGGTCCGAACGTCGCTGCCGGCTATCTCGGCCGCGCGGACAGCGACGACGTGTTCGCGGCGGCGGTCTGCGACGAACGCGGCAACGACGATTCGGTGCGCTACCTCCGCACCGGCGATCTCGGCTTTCTGAACCGCGGCGAGCTGTTCGTCACCGGCCGGATCAAGGACGTCGTGATCGTCGCCGGGCGCAATCTCTATCCGACCGACATCGAAGGATCGGTGCAGGCCGCGCACGATGCGATTCGAACCAACGGCGTGGTGGCGTTTTCGATCGACGGCGGCCCGCGGGAGTCGCTCGTCATCGTTGCGGAGCTCAAGCGCTCGCGGCGTCTGAGTCCCGAGCAAATGGGCGAGGTGCGAGCGGCGATCACGCTGGCGGTCACGCGCGATCACGGCGTGGCGCCGGCGGTCGTGCACCTGGGGCCGATGGGCGCGATTCCGCTCACGACCAGCGGCAAGGTGCGCAGGCAAGCGTGCAAGCAGGCGTTCCAGCAAGGCAGCCTGAGCACGCTCGAGGCCCGCGCCTGAGCCGTTCGCCGCTGCCGCATTCCCGATTTCCATTGTCGCTGTCTTTCTTCGGAGCCAGTCATGGCTGAAGCAGATCTCTCGTCGTCGCGAACACCCGCGGCCGCCCGTGCGGCCGACGCCGACACCGACTCGCGCGCGCGCCGGCTCGCTTATCTGACCGTCGGCGTGCCCGCGCTCGGTTTCGTGCTCGCGATTGCCTACACGTGGACATACGGCGTGCGCGCCACCGACTTCATCCTGCTCGCGGTGATGTATTTCTCGACCGCGATCGGCGTCGAAACCGGCATGCACCGTTACTTCTCACACCGTGCGTTCAAGGGACGGCCGATCGTCACCGTGATGCTCGGCGTATTCGGCAGCATGGCCGCCCAGGGGCCGATCCTGTTCTGGGCCGCGACGCACCGCATGCACCACGCGTTCACCGATCAGGACGGCGATCCTCATTCGCCGCTGCCGCGCGCGAACCGCCACGGCCAACCGAGCCGGCTCGCGGGCCTTTGGCACGGTCACGTGGGCTGGCTGTTCAGCGTGCGCCGCGAGAACTGGAGCGCGTATGCCGCGGACCTGCTGCGCGACCGCCTGATCGTCAATCTCAATCTGCGCTATGGGTGGTGGGTGCTGCTCGGCCTCGCGCTGCCCGCGCTGGCGGGCGCGTTGCTCGCGCCCGCCGGGCAGGCCTTGACCGGCGCCGTCGGCGGTTTCCTGTGGGGCGGGCTCGCACGGATCTTCCTGCTCGATCAGTCGACCTGGGCCGTCAATTCGCTGTGCCACACCATCGGCACCCGCCCGCACGCGACGCGCGACCACAGCCGCAATCTGGGCCTGCTCGCGATCGTCTCGGTGGGCGGCGCGTGGCACAACAACCATCACGCACAGCCGGCCTTCGCCAACAACGATCACGCGTTCTGGCAGCTCGATCCTTCCGCCTGGGTCATCCGCCTGCTCGACGCGCTGGGGCTCGTCACGGAGGTGCGCTATGCGCCCAAGCGCCGCGCGACGGTTCCTTCAATTTCGCCGTAATCCTGTTTAGCGTCTGGAGATTCCTATGAATTCGTCGATTCAGGTTGCACCCGGCGTGACTGCCGCAGGCGGGCTGTCGGCCGCCGACGGGCAGATCCCCGGTGTTTCGCCGCTGCTGGGCAGCGGGGCGCGTGTCAAACGCTTGACCGCCCTGGCCGTGATGCTGGTGCCGCTGGCCGGCTTCGCGCTGGCCGTGCGCCAGCTCGCGCTGGGCGAGTTCGCCGCCACCGATCTCGTGCTGTTCGCGGTGTTCTATTTTCTGCACATGGGCGGGATCACGATGGGCTTCCATCGGTATCTCGCGCACAAGACGTTCCGCACGTCGAAGTGGTTCGAAGGGCTGCTGCTGATCTGCGGGTCGATGGCCGCGCAAGGACCGATCATGTTCTGGGTGACGACGCACCGCCGACATCACCTGTACAGCGATCAGCAAGGCGATCCGCATTCGCCGAATCTGGCCGGCAAGGGCCTGTTCGCGAAGCTGCGCGGCCTCTGGTATGCGCACATGCCGTGGATGCTGGCCCCCGACGTCTCGGGCTGGACCTTCTTCGCGCCCGACGTGCTGCGCGATCGCCGCCTGTTCTTCTATCACCGCACCTACGCCTGGTGGATCGTGCTCGGCCTCGTGCTGCCGGCCGCGATCGGCGGCGCCGTCGCCGGCTCGTGGCTCGGCGCATGGAACGGCCTGCTGTTCGGCGGATTGGCGCGCATCTTCGTGGCCAACCAGGCCGCGTGGTGCGTGGGGTCCGTGTGCCACATGTTCGGCGGCCGGCCGTTCAAGACCGGGGACAACAGCGCGAACAACTGGACGGTCGCCGTATTCACGTTCGGCGAAGGCCTGCAGAACAACCACCACGCGTTTCCCGCGTCGTACCGCCACTCGGTGAAGTGGTACGAGCCGGATCTGAGCGCCTGGGTGCTGTGGACGCTCGGCAAGGTCGGCATCGTGCGCGACCTGCGTCAGCCGACGCCGGCGGCGATCCGCAAGCTCGCCAAGCAGCCGTATTGAAGCTAGTTGCCGTCGTCATTCAGTTCATCTCCCTCGTACGGAAGGATTAATCATCATGTCTCAAGCTGGAATCCTGGGCGGCCTGTTCGGCCGCAAGAAGGCGGTGGCCGCCGATGTCGGGCCGCTCACCGAAGCGTCGATCCGCAACTGGTTGATCGACCGGCTCGCCAAGCAGCTGAAGCTCGAGCGCGCCGCGATCGATCCCGCCAAGCGCTTCGACGAGTACGGGCTCGATTCGATCGTCGCCGTGCAGGTGTCGGGCGATCTGGAGAAGGTGGTCGAGCAGCGGCTGTCCCCGGCGCTGCTGTTCGAACACAACAGCATCGACGAGCTGGCGCGCCACCTGTCGACCGAGCTCGGTCTGCAAGCGGCGTAAGCGGGAGATCGACATGGCGAAAACCTATACGGTCCCCAGCGCGCCGCCGGCGCGTTTCGACGAATTCATGCAGAAGTCGAAGTCGCTCGAGGGCGTGCGGCTGACCGATGCGATTCCGAAATCCCTCTACGAGCCGCGCGTATGGCGCGGCATTCTCGGCTTCGTGGTGAGCTATGCGGCGTATATCGGCGCGCTCGTCGGCATCGCTTACGCGCCGCACTGGTTGTTCTACGTTCCGCTGTGGCTGCTGGCCGGCCTGGGCGGCTGGGGGCTGCATTGCATCGCGCACGATTGCGGGCACAACTCGTTTTCGCGCGTCCGATGGTTCAACCTGGCGATCGGGCACCTGTCGCTTCTGCCGCTGCTGTATCCGTTTCACGCGTGGCGCCACACGCACAACCTGCACCACGCGAATACCAACAACCTCGAGCTCGATACCGACTGGCGGCCGATTCCCGCGCCGCTTTACGATCGCATGCCGCTGTTGAAGCGGCTCGAGTACGCCGGCACCCGCAAGTGGCTGTTCTGGGCCGGCACGGTGAGCTACTGGAAGGAATCGGGCTTCCGTCCGGGCTTCTATCCGAAGCGCGAGATGCGGCGCGACGTGAAACGCTCGATCGCGTTCGTCCTGTTCGCGTCCGCGCTCTATTTCCCGGCGCTCATCTACTTCACCGGCATCACCGGCCTGTTCCTGTACTTCGTCGTGCCCTGGTTGATGATTCATGCGTGGTTCAGCGCCACGACGCTGATGCATCACACGTCGGACGAGATCCCGTTCCTGCCGTCGCAGCACTGGACGCCGAACGCCAGCCGCCTGCTGGTGACGACCGACTACCGGTATCCGAAGTGGCTGCACTTCATGACGCACAACATCTCGGTGCATACGGCGCACCACGTCGCACCGATCGTGCCGTTCTACAACCTGCCGAAGGCGCAGGCGGCGCTCAAGCAGGCGTTTCCGGGAATGATCCGCGAAAAGGATTTCTCCTTCGGCGATCTGTGGCACGTGATCGGTCACTGCCATTTCTACGACACCGAGTCGGGTTACTACCGCAGCCTGTCCCGGGAGGCCGTGCCGGTCGGCGCGCGTGCGGCGGCGGAGGGCCGGTGATGGCGGCAGCGAACCCTACCGACGTCTCGCCGCTCGCGCGGCGCAAGGCCCGGAAGCCGTCGTGGCGCGTTCGGCTCGGCCGTCGCGCGCTGCGCGTGCTGACGACCTTCGCGCCGCACGCCGCGGGGCGCCGGGCGGCCGACACGTTCGGCTTCACGCGCGGCTACGGGCTGCCCGTCAGCGACCGCGTGCCGCTCGGTGCGAAGGAGGCGTCCATCGACGGCAACGCGGACATCGACCGCGCCTATCACTGGGAGGGCGGCGCATCGCGCGTGCTGCTCGTGCATGGCTGGGGCACCGACAGCAGCAGCATGCTGAGCTTCGTGAAGCCGATGCAGTCGCTCGGCTTCTCGGTGGCCGCGTTCGACGCGCCCGCGCATGGCCGTTCGCCGGGCAAGCATACGACGATGACGCAGTTCACCCGCGCGACGGGTGCGGTGCTGGATGCGATCGAAGGCGCGCAGGTGGTGATCGCGCATTCGCTCGGCTCGATCGCGGCCGTCTCGGCGCTGGCCGAGCGCTCGCGCCGCGCGTCGTTGCGCTGCCTCGTGCTGATCGCCCCCACCAGCGGCCTGACCGAGGTGCTGGAGCGCTGGGCCAGCCGCGACATGGCATTTCCGCGCCCGGTGGTCGAGCGCATCTATGCGGAGCTGCAGCTGCGCAACGGCGTGCCGGTCAGTCACTGGGATCTGCTCGCGCGCGGCGCGTCGCTCGACGTCCCGGTATTGGTGGTGCACGACCCGGCCGATTCGGTGGTGCCGTACTGCGAGGCGCAGCGCGTCGTGGCCGGGCTGCCGGACGCGACGCTGTGGCCGGCGCCGGGCGCGGGGCACGGCCGCATCCTGTCGGATGCGAGGGTGCGCGAGCAGGTGCGCGAATTCGTGACGCGACAGACGTCGAACCTGGGAGAGATGGCGAGATGAGCACGACGGCGGTAGAGATGCGCACGCTGATGTGTCTGGTGTGCGGCTGGATTTATTCGGAACGGCACGGTGCGCCGGAAGACGGCATTGCACCGGGCACGCGCTGGGAAGACATTCCGGCCAAATGGAAGTGTCCCGAGTGCGGCGTCGGCAAGGAGGACTTCGAAATGGTCTCGATCTGACGCGATGGCGGGGCGCGCGTCGCCCCGCCACCGGTGCGTGCGTCGGCACACGAGAACGCTTTGCGAACGTGCCGGGCATGCGAATGCATGCGTTCCTTTCCCGCAAGCGCCGCGTCGAGTTGCGGCGGCATCCGTCCCGCATGAAGCGGGCTTTGAATGGAGTGTTGAAATGGTTGCTCGACAGGTAGTGATCTGCAGTCCCGTCCGGACGCCAATCGGCGCGTTCGGCGGCACGTTGAAGGACGTTGCGGCGACGGCGCTCGGCGCGGCCGCGTTGCGCGAAGCGGTGCGTCGCAGCGAGATCGATCCGGCGGAGCTGGCGTCGGTCGTGATGGGCAACGTCGTGCAGGCCGGCAACAAGATGAATCCCGCGCGTCAGGCGGCCGTCGCGGGCGGCATTCCCGTGACCGTGCCCGCGCTGACGGTCAATCGCGTGTGCGGCTCCGGTGCGCAGGCCATCGCGAATGCGGCGCAGGACATCTGGCTCGGCTTCGGCGAGGTTGCGGCGGCGGGCGGAATGGAGAACATGGACGGCGCGCCGTATCTGCTCGGCGGCGGCCGTTGGGGCTATCGGATGGGCAATGCCGAGATCGCCGACAGCATGCTCGTGGATGGCCTCGTCGATGCGTTCTCCAACCTGCATTCGGGATGGCACACGGAAGACCTCGTCGCGATGAAGGGGATCACGCGCGAGCAGCAGGACCGCTGGGCGGAACGTTCGCAACGGCGCTTCGCCGACGCGCAGGCGCGTGGGGCATTCGACGCCGAACTGGTGGCGGTCGAGGTCGCGGGGCGCAAGCAGACCGTCCGATTCGAGCGCGACGAGCAGCCGCGCCCGGACACGAACTTCGAGTCGCTTGCGAGGCTGAAGCCCGCATTTCGCGCTGACGGCACCATCACCGCCGGCAATGCGCCCGGCCTGAACAGCGGTGCGGCGGCGATGATCGTGGCCGAGCGGCGTTATGCCGAGACGCGCGGCATCGAGCCGATCGCCACGCTCGTCTCGTACGGCGTGGGGGCGGTCGAGCCGGGCCTGTTCGGACTCGGGCCGGTGCCGGCAGTGAAGATGGCGCTCGCGCGTGCCGGGTGGTCGATGAACGACGTGGAGCGGTTCGAGATCAACGAGGCCTTTGCCGCCGTGCCGATCGCGGTCGCGCGCGAGCTCGGCATCGACGAAGAGCGGATCAACGTCGAAGGCGGCGCGATCGCGCACGGTCACGCGATCGGCGCGACCGGTGCCGTCCTGACCACCCGGCTCGCGCATTCGATGCGCCGCGACGGCATCAAGCGCGGCATCGTGACCTTGTGCATCGGCGGCGGGCAGGGCATCGCTCTCGCGCTCGAAGCCGTCTGACGGCAGCCCGGCCGCGACGACGGCCGGCCGCGTCCGCACCATCAGGATCACGGAGAAGACATGGACGAGCGTTCAGCACTGGAAGACCTGAGTGCCCTTGCCGCGACCGGGCATACGACGGCGCATGCCGAGCTTGCGCGCAAATGGTTGGCCCATTTCGGGGCCGACCGCGTGCAGGACCTCGACCTCGGCATGCTCGAGGCGATTGCCTGCTATGTCCGCGACGGCATAGCGCCGCCGCACGGATAGCGCGCGCTTGCCGGCGGCCGGGGCACGGCGCGCCTTGCCGATGCTGCGTCGTGGTGCGTACCGCTGACGATGCGGCGAGCTCGCGCCGTGGCCCGGCCGACCGTGGCGTCGCCGGTGGCAGCTTGCCCGACGGCCGGCCGCACACGTCCGTCAGAGCGGCCGGGCCTTGCTTCGCAACGCCGCAAGGCGCGCGTTCCCCGCGCGCCAATTGATGACCAAACCGCAAGACCTAGTGCGTAGATATCGTTTGCCGCAGCGTTAATGACTGTCGACAATCGTGGCTCGAATTCCCCGCGGCGCGCGGCCCCGGCGGCTATCCCGGCCGTCGCCGCCATCCAGCTCACGACGACATGTACGCGTTCACGCCTTCCTTCCAGAATCCCGCCGGTTCGCCGATCCGCGAGCTGTTCAAATACCTGTCCGAGCCGGGGATGATCTCGTTCGCGGGCGGCTACCCGGCCAGCGAGCTGTTCGACGTCGACGGCCTGAACGCGGCCGCCGAGCGTGCATACGCGCAGCCGGTCCGCTGCCTGCAATACGGCCCGACCGACGGCCTCGCCGAACTGAAGCAGCAGCTGATCGCATTGATGGCGCGCCGCAACGTGACCTGCACGCCGGCCGAGCTGCTCGTCACGACCGGCTCGCAGCAGGGCCTCGACCTGCTGCTGCGCGTGATGGTCGCGCCCGGCGACGTCGTGCTGACCGAACAGCCGGCATACCCGGCGACGCTCGCGGCGCTGCGTCTGCAGCAGGCGCACGTCGTGACGATTCCCGTCGACGGCCATGGCCTCGACGTCGAACGCCTCGCGTCGCAGCTCGAAGCCGGCGCGATTGCGCGGCCGAAGCTGTTGTACACCGTCCCGACCTTCGCGAACCCGACCGGCGCGACGCTCAGCCGCGAGCGGCGCATGAAGCTGCTGCGTCTCGCGGTGCAATACCGTTTCCTGATCGTCGAGGACGATCCGTACGGCGATCTGCGCTTCGCGGGCGAAGCGGTGCCGTCCATGCTGGCGCTCGCGAGCGAAGTCGACGGCGCACGCGACTGGATCGTGCACTTCGCGAGCCTGTCGAAGATCGTCGCGCCGGGGCTGCGCGTCGGCTGGACCATCGCGCCGGCCGAGATCGCGCGGCGTTGCGTGATCGCGAAGCAGACGGTCGACCTGTGCAGCACGCCGTGGACGCAGGCGACCGCCGCCGAGTATCTGGCCGACGGTGCGCTCGAACGCCATCTGCCGCGCATCACGGCCGCCTACCGGCGCAAATGCGACGCGCTGTGCGACGCACTGCGCGACGGTTTCGGCGCGGCGATCGCCTTCCATCGTCCCGAAGGCGGGATGTTCGTGTGGGCGCGGCTCGGCGACGTGTCGTCCGACGCGCTGCTGCAACGCGCGATCGCGAACCAGGTCGTGTTCGTGCCGGGCAAGGCGTTCTTCGCGGACCACGTCGACGCCGCATCGCTGCGCCTGTCGTTCGCCGCGCCGGACGTCGACGCGATCCGGGAAGGCGTCGCGCGCCTCGTGCGCGCGTATCGCGCGGCGCTCGCCGCGTGAGGAGACCGCGATGAGCATCGTCACCGACGGCGTCGGATCGACCGGCGCCGCGCCGGTCGTCGCCGCTATCGGGCCGGCCGCGCATCGGTCGTCGCAGATCGGCGCAGGGCCGCAGTACGTCGCGGACGTGCTCGGCCGCTTCGCCGCGGCGCCGGGCGACACGACGGCGGCGACCGTGGTGCGCGGCTACAACTGAGCCGCCCGGCGCACCGCGGCTCACGCGGGAAGCGCGCCGGCGGATCGGTTAAGCTGGCGCGATCGAATTCCTCAACCGCGCCGCGCCATCATGTCCGTTCCAGCTGCCGACTCGCTCGCGCACGTCTACGACCGTCTGTGGTCCTGCCTCGAATCCGGTGTCGGGCCGCAGCGCTCGCCGTTCACGATGGTGCAGGCCGCGACGCTCGGCGTCGACGGTGCACCGAAGGTGCGCACCATCGTGCTGCGACAGGCGAGCCGTGCGGAGCAGCGGCTGTCGTTCCATACCGATGCGCGTTCGGACAAGGTCGCGGAGCTGCGCCGCGATCCGCGCATCGCGATCGTCGCGGCCGATCTCGATGCGCTCGTGCAGATCCGTGTCGAAGGCCTCGCGTCGATCTGCGACGACGACGCGCGGCGTCGCGCGATCTGGGCGTCGAGCCGTCCGCATACGCTGCTGTTGTATCGCGCGCCGTTGCGACCCGGCACGCCGATCGACGCGCCCGGGCACGCGCATGTCGCGCCGGCTCCCGACACGGCATCCGCCGCCGACGGCTACGCGAACTTCTGCGTGCTCGACGTCGCCGTGACGCGCATCGACTGGCTCGACCTCGCGCGCAGCGGCCATCGCCGTGCGCTGTTCGAGCTGCACGCCGACGGCTACGACGGGCGCTGGGTCGCACCTTGACCGCGCCGCGCGGCGCACGGCTACAAACGCATACGTACCGGACAAACTCGCGATACATCGGACCTTTCAAATGGGCGACGCCGCACGACCGCGTGTGCCCGCTCGACAGACGGCGCGCCGGCGCGCGCGGCATGTTCACTTTCCACTTCAAGAAAGGAGATGCCGAACGATGTCTTCCACACCTTTTTCCCCGCTGCGTCGCCATCTGCTGGCGTCCTCCATGGCCGCCGGCGTATCGGCGATGCTGCCCACCGCGCTGCACGCGGCCACGGGCAACACCGGCATACGGCCGTTTACCGCTCGCATTCCCGAGCGGGCGCTGACCGACCTGCGCCGCCGCATCGCGGCGACGCGCTGGCCCGGCCGCGAGACGGTCGCCGACGAATCGCAGGGCGTGCGGCTCGCGCGCATGCAGGCGCTGCTGCAGTACTGGGGCAGCGACTACGACTGGCGCAAGGGCGAAGCGCGGCTGAACGGCTTCCCGATGTTCATCACCGAGATCGACGGGCTCGACATCCACTTCATCCACGTGCGGTCGCGGCACGCGAACGCGCTGCCGATGATCATGACGCACGGCTGGCCGGGCTCGGTGTTCGAGCTGGTGAAGGCGATCGGCCCGCTGACCGACCCGACCGCGCACGGCGCGAGCGCCGACGATGCATTTCACGTCGTCGTGCCGTCGCTGCCGGGCTTCGGCTTCTCGGGCCATCCGGCGAAGCCCGGCTGGGGCTCCGACCACATCGCGCGCGCCTGGGGCGAACTGATGGCGCGCCTCGGCTACACGCGCTTCGTGTCGCAGGGCGGCGACTGCGGCTCGGTGATCTCGCACCGGATGGCGATGCAGCGCGTGCAGGGGCTCGTCGGGATTCACGTGAACATGCCGGCGACGGTTCCGCCCGACATCGCGGCGCTGCTGCAGACCGACGCGCCGGCGCCGGCGTCGCTGTCGGCGAAGGAGCGGGCCGCCTACGAGCAGCTCGCGACGTTCTATCGCGACAACACCGGCTATTCGGCGATGATGGTCACGCGTCCGCAGACGGTCGGCTATGCGCTCGCCGATTCGCCGTCGGGGCAGGCCGCGTGGATGTACGACAAGATCTCGCAGTGGACCTACAGCGGCGGCGTGCCCGAACGGTCGATCCCGCGCGACGAGATTCTCGACGACATTTCGCTGTACTGGCTGACCAACTCGGCGACGTCCTCCGCTCAGATCTACTGGGAGGATCACTCCAACAACTTCAATGCGGTGGACCTCTCGCTGCCGGCCGCGATCACCGTGTTCCCCGGCGAGATCTATCAGGCGCCGCGGAGCTGGGCCGAGCGCGCGTATCACGACCTGATCTACTTCAACGAAGTCGACAAGGGCGGCCACTTCGCGGCATGGGAGGAGCCGGAGCTGTTCGCCCGCGAGGTGCGCGCCGGATTCCGGCCGTTGCGGCGCGCTTGAGCGCGGCGGCTGCCGGCCTCGACGGCGGCGGGCCGCCCGTGCGGCCCGCATCGTGCCGCGGCGCCCGCAATTTTGAATCGCCTTGTGTCATCCGCAATTGCAGATACGTTGGGATACAAACCGTCGCGGCCGCTCGGATATAACGTCGGTCAAGCGTTCGGCCCGACCGCGGCCCGCTCCCAACACCGTTCCGGATGCCCGCCCGCGCGGGCTCTTTTCTTAGCGATCGACCCTGGAGAACGAGTCATGTCTGAAACCGTCAATACCCGTCGCCGCCTGCTGCTCGGTACGACCCTCGCCAGCCTGACCCTCGCGGATCTCGGCTTCGGCTCGCCGGCGCAGGCGCAACCCGCGCCCGATGCATCGGCGGCGAGCGGTGCGGCCGGCACCGCGTCGCTCGGCACGATCCACCAGATCGACGCGGGCCTGCTGAACGTCGGGTATGCGGATCTCGGCCCGAGGAGCGGCCCCGTCGTGTTCCTGCTGCACGGCTGGCCGTACGACATCTACAGCTACGCGGACGTCGCGCCGCGGCTGACGGCGGCCGGCTATCGCGTGATCGTTCCGTATCTGCGCGGCTACGGATCGACGACGTTCCGCTCGGCCGACACGATGCGCAACGGCCAGCAGGCGGTGACGGCCGTCGACGTCGTCGCGCTGATGGACGCGCTGAAGATCGACCGCGCGGTGTTCGGCGGCTACGACTGGGGCGCGCGCACGGCCGACGTGATCGCGGCGCTGTGGCCGCAGCGCGTGAAGGCGCTGGTGTCGGTGAGCGGCTATCTGATCGGCAGCCAGGCCGCCAACGAAAAACCGTTGCCGCCGCAGGCCGAGCTGCAGTGGTGGTATCAGTTCTACTTCGCGACCGAGCGCGGCGCGCTCGGCTACGCGCAGAACCGCGACGCGTTCAACAAGCTGATCTGGCAGCTCGCGTCGCCGCAGTGGAAGTTCTCCGACGAGACGTTCGCGCGCAGCGCGGCCGCGTTCGACAACCCCGACCACGTCGCCGTCGTGATCCACAACTATCGCTGGCGGCTCGGGCTCGCGCAGGGCGAGGCGCAATACGACGACATCGAGCGACGCCTCGCGGCCGGCCCGACGATCGCGGTGCCGACCATCACGATGGAGGGCGACGCGAACGGCGCGCCGCATCCGCAACCGGCCGCGTATGCGAAGAAGTTCATCGGCAAGTACCAGCACCGGACGATCACCGGCGGCATCGGCCACAACCTGCCGCAGGAAGCGCCGCAGGCGTTCGCCGAGGCGATCCTGCACGTGGAGCATCTGTGATGCGCGCGCGTGCGGCGGTGCGCAGTGCGGCCCGTTGCGTGCTGGCGGCGGGCGTGCTGCTGGCCATCGCCAGCGGCCCGTTCGCGTTCGCCGAGCGGCCGAAGCCGGCCGCGTCGCCGCTCTACGGCGTGACGATTCCGCCCGGCTACCGCAAGTGGGAGATGGTCGCGCCGGCCGAGGAAGCGGCGCCGCTCGACGAACTGCGCGTGGTGCTCGGCAACCCCGTCGCGATGCGCGCGCTCGAGCGTTCGACGCTGCCGTTCCCGGACGGCACGATCCTCGTGAAGCTCGCGTACAAGCGCAAGCAGTCAGACGAGTTCGCGCCGGCCACGGTGCCCGGCCAGGCGACGACCGTGCAGGTGATGGTGAAGGATTCGCGGCGTTATGCGGCGACCGGCGGCTGGGGTTTCGGGCGCTTCATCGACGGCGTGCCGGCCGATCTCGGGCAGCACCAGACGTGCTTCGCGTGTCATCAGGCGCGCGTGAAGAACCACGACTACGTGTTCACGCGGCTCGCGCCTTGACGCGACCCGTCGCGCCCGGTGGGCGCAGTTCGACGAAGGCGTGCCGCGCGCGGCACGCCTTTTTTCATCGTGGCGCGCGATGCGTCGTCCGACCGTTTTGTATCGCACTGTATCGGGCGCCGTCGTGGAAACGTCTGCTTGCACGGCACGGGGGTTTCGGAAACATGCCGGATACGTGAGCGGGTTCTACTGTCGACATGCAGCAAGCGTTCGGTGGCACGCGCAGGATCGCCGCCCCCATGATCGACCGACCCACCTTGTTCAAGGAGAACACCATGAAAGCCGCCCGAATCCTCGCCGTTGCCGTCCTCGCCGCCATCCCCGCGTTGTCGTTCGCCGCTCCCGGCCACGGCCTCACGCGCGCCGACGTGCGCGCCGAGCTGATCCGCCTCGAGCACGCCGGATACAACCCGGCAGGCAGCGAAGCGCATTACCCGGACGACATCGAAGCCGCGCAGCGCGTGCTGGCCGCGCAGCAGGTCGCACGCTCCGACCAGAACGGCCCGTCGAAGTCGCAGGACGACCAGACCGCCGCGCTCGCGCCGGCCGCCCGCTACGAAGCAGCCGACACGCACGCGGCACGCGCTGCGCGCTACCCGCGCCCGGCCACCGACGATCTGTACGCGCATTCGTGATGCGCGGCCGCGCCTGCGTCACGCCGGCGCGGCATCACCGCACTTCATCCAGTCGACGACACGAAGCAAAGGAGCATGACGATGTTGGGTTTGACGAAACGGCTGCTGCTGTCCGCGGCGGTGCTGGCAGGACTGTCCGGCGCGGTCGCGGCGCACGCGGCACCGAAGCAGGACTTGAAAGGAACCAACGTCGTGCTGGTGCACGGCGCGTTCGCCGACGGCTCGAGCTGGAGCCGCGTGATTCCGCTGCTCGAAGCGCGCGGCCTGCATGTGGTCGCGGTGCAGAATCCGCTGAGTTCGCTCGCCGACGACACGGCCGCGACCCGGCGCGCCATCGACGCGCAGACGGGGCCGGTCGTGCTGGTCGGCCATTCGTGGGCCGGCGTCGTGATCAGCGAGGCGGGCAACGACGCCAAGGTGAAGTCGCTCGTCTACGTCGCCGCGTTCGCGCCGGATGACGGCCAGTCGATCGCCGACGTCACGCAGGGGCTGCCCGCGCCCGCGTGGGCCGGCGAGCTGCGCAAGGACGCGGCCGGCTTCACGACGCTGTCGGACCGCGCGATCGCGCAGGACTTCGCGCCGGACCTGCCGCCCGCGCAGCAGCGCGTGGTCGCGGCGACGCAGGGGCCGTGGTACGGAGGCTGCCTTTCGGAGAAGGTGACGCAGGCCGCGTGGCATGCGAAGCCGTCGTCGTTCGTCGTCACGACGCAGGACCGGATGATCGATCCGAAGCTGCAGGACGCGATGGCGAAGCGGATCGGCGCGACGGTCACGCACGTGCGCGCGAGCCACGTCGCGATGCTGAGCCAGCCGAAGGCGGTGGCCGATGCGATCATCGCGGCCGCCGAGCGCGCGCAGCACGATGCACGATGAATGACGCGGCGCCGAGCGTGCCGCCGCGCGATCGTGCGGCCGCTCAGCGCCCGGCCAGCATCTTCCCGCCGACCCCCATCAGCAGCAGCCCGGCCGTCGTATCGAGCGCGGCCTTGCGCGCGACCAGCAGGCGGCGCACCGCCGGGTGCGACGCGAGCAGCGCCATCGCGCCGTACCAGGTGCCGGAGATCGCGATCGACAGCGCGACGACCGCGCCGTCGAACCATGCCGGCGCCTGGGCCGGGACCATCAACGCGAAGATGCTGCCGTAGAACGCGACGGCCTTCGGGTTCGTCATGCTGACCACATAGCCTTTTCTCGCGGCCTGCCAGCCGCCCGCCGTTGCGGGCGCGGCGGGCGCTGCCGGCTGGCCGGCGGCCAGCACCATTTTCAGACCGAGCCAGATCAGATAGAGGGCGCCCGCGAGCCGCAGCGCCGTGTGCACCCATGCAACGTGGGTCACGAGCAGGCTCAGGCCGCCGATCGCGATCGCGGCCCAGCTGCCGGATGCGGCGGCGAGGCCCAGCGCGGTCATCACGCCGGCGCGGCGCCGGGCGAGCGCGGTCGACGTGACGACGACGAAGTTCGGGCCCGGGCTGGCGACACTCAGCAGCAGGACGCCGGCGAGCGGCAGCAGGGCGGTGGCGGCGGTCGACATGGGATGGGCGGCGAATCGGAGCGGGCTTTCATCTTACAGAATGCCGCCCGACGATCTGCGTGATTGTTGACGAAGTTGGAAAGGTCCAATCCAGAAACAGCAATAGGTGTCGCGTATATGACCGATTATTCTCCGGGTCGCAGTTCCGGCCACGCGCGCAAATGCTGTCGGAGTGCTTACAAAATTAATTTGCTCAGGGAGGCCTTTCATGAGACGTATCGTCGTTCCCGCCGGTATCGGCGCGATTTTCGCTATTGCAGCACCTTCCGCGTTCGCGCAGAGTTCGGTCACGTTGTACGGCCTCGTCGATACGGCCATCCGTTATCAGACGAATGCCGCACCCGACGGCAAGGACCTGATCGGCATGACGGTCGGCCCGGAAACGCACAGCCGCTGGGGCTTGCGCGGCAGTGAGGATCTCGGCGGCGGCCTGGCCGCGATCTTCCGTCTCGAGAACGGCTTCGAACTCGGCGACGGCAAGCTGCACGTCGCGAACACGCTGTTCAGCCGGCAGGCGTACGTCGGGCTGTCGAGCGACCGCTACGGCGCGCTGACGTTCGGTAACCAGTACGCTCCGGTGTACGACACGATGGGCGACATCTTCGACCCGATGACCGTCGGCGATTACTGGCAGGACAGCTGGGCCTACAACGGGATCGGCAACTTCCTGACCGTGCAGAACTCGGTCAAGTACAAGTTCGCGTACCGCGGCTTCAGCGTCGATGCGATCTACGGCTTCGGCAATCATGCCGGCGCGATGGGCCTCGACAGCACCTACGGCGTCGAACTGACCTATGCGCAAGGGCCTGCATCGGTCAACGCCGGCTATCAGCAGACCTCGGTGTCGTCGCTGAACGGCAGCGCGGTCAACGGCGCAAAGGTGAGCTTCCTGCACCTGAGCGGCGCGTACCAGATCACGCCGACCGTGCGCCTGCTCGCGGGCTGGCTGCATGGCCAGGACAAGACCGGCACGACCGACTTCAACATGCAGCAGTCGGGCGCACCGACGCTCAACGGCAGCAGCCCGAACCGGATCGACGACACGTTCTACGTCGGCGCGAACTGGCAGGCCACCGCGCCGCTGCTGATCACGGTCGCTGGCTACTACGGCCACGCGCGCAACGCGGAGCGGCTCGACGGCACGCTCGGCTCCGGCATCAACTACTCGGCGACCGTGCTGGCCGAGTACTCGCTGTCGAAGCACACCGAGGTGTACGGTACGGTCGACTTCGCGCGCGGCAACGGCGCGTTCGCGGCCGATTACCCGGGCGCGACGAACCGGCTGACGGGCAAGGTCGACCAGATCGGCCGGACCAACAACGTCGGCGCCGCGATCGGCCTGCGTCAGATGTTCTGACGACGGCGTGCACGACGCATGAAACGAAACGCGGCGCCCGAGGGCGCCGCGTTTTGCTTTGGGCGTGGGCAGGGCCGGCGCGGCCGCGATCGCGCCGACCGCGACGATCGGACGGACGACGGTTGCCACGGCTGCCCGCACCGTCACGCCTTACGACGCGACGCGAATCACCACCTTGCCGAAGTGCTGCCCGGACTGCAGGTACGCGTACGCGTGCGGCGCTTCATCGAAGCCGAACACGCGATCGACTACCGGCTTGATCCGTTGCGCGTCGACCACGCGCACGACGTCGTCGAGCATCGCGCGGCTGCCGACCATCAAGCCGTGCAGCCGCCGCAAGCCGCCGATCAGCGACAGCAGCCCGAGCTCCGGACCGCCGAAGCTGCTGAGGCCGCCGATCACCGACACGGTGCCGCCGATCTTCGTCGCGGCGACCGAGCGCGGCAGCGTATCGCGGCCGCCGACTTCGACGACCAGATCCGCACCGTCGCCGCCGGTGAGCCGCAGGACTTCGTGCTGCCAGTCGGGTATCGCGCGGTAGTTGATGGTTGCGTCCGCACCGAGTGCGCGGGCGCGCTCGAGCTTCGCGTCGCTCGACGACGCGACGATCGTGCGCAGCCCGGCCGCGTGCGCGAGCTGCAGCGCGACGATCGACACCCCGCCGGTGCCGAGCAGCACGACGGTCGCGCCGGGCCGCAGCCCGCCGTCGACGAACAGTGCGTTCCACGCGGTGATGCCCGCACACGACAGCGTCGCCGCTTCGTCGTAGTCCAGATGTGGCGGAATCGCGACGAGCGCGGCTTCGTCGGACACGAACCGTTCCGCGAGCACGCCGTCGAATTGCGCGCCCGGCGAACCCGATACCTTGTGCGGCGTCGGCGGCCCGTCGATCCAGCGCGGAAAGTAGCTGTTGATCACGCGGTCGCCCGGCTTGAAGCGGGTGACGTCGCGGCCCGTTTCGACGACTTCGCCGGCGCCGTCGGCGACGGGGATCAGCGCGTCGGTGCCGATGCCGAGATAGTCGCCGCGCGCGAACATCAGGTCGCGATAGTTCAATGAGGCCGAGTGGATCTTCACGACGACGTCGGTCGGCCCGACGGCGCGCGCGGTCGCGTCGATGCGGCGTAGCCCGGCAATGCCGTCGCCCGGTTTGACTTGCCATGCGTGCATGTCGACTCCTTTTTCGAGATAGTCGGGACTATCATAGTGTCGCGCACGGGGACGCATTGGCGAGAATTCGGCCGACGATTGTCGCCTGCAAGGACACAACCCGTCATCGCATCGGAGCGGAGCCGCATGGACGAACGACTGAGAGGCGTCGCGGAATTTGTCGACGTGGTGGAATCAGGCAGCTTCGCGGCGGCGGCGCTGCGCGCCGGCAAGACGCGCTCGGCCGTCGCGAAGATCGTCGCGCGGCTCGAACAGCGTCTCGGCGCGCGCCTGCTGCGACGCACGACACGCCAGCTCGGGCTCACCGACGAAGGGCTCATCTATTACGAGCAGTGTCGCCGGCTGTTGGCGGAGCTGGGCGAAACGGAGGCGGCACTCGACGCGGGCCGCCGTGAGCCGGCCGGACGCGTGCGCATCAGCGTGCCCGTGCTGTTCGGCCGGCAGTGCGTGGCGCCCGTGGTGCGGCGTCTGGTCGAGCGGTATCCGAAGCTCGAAGTCGATCTGTCGTTCAGCGATCGCATCGCCGATCTCGTCAACGACGGTTTCGACGTGGCGGTGCGCATCGGCGAGCTGGCCGATACGAGCGCGCTCGTCGGCCGGAAGCTCGGCGTGCAGCGGATGGGCATCTGCGCATCGCCGGCGTATCTGTCGCGGCACGGCAGGCCGTCGGGGCTCGACGAACTCGCGTCGCACGTCGGCATCGCGTATTCGCGCGGCGGGCAGCCGTCGCCGTGGCGCGTCATCGGCGCCGACGGCACGGTGCGGGAGCATCGCCCGGCCGGCCGCCTGCGGCTGGACGACCTGCTGGCGATCGCCGACGCGGCCGCCGCCGGCGCGGGCCTCGCCTGGCTGCCGTGCTGGCTGATGGCGCCGTACGTGCGCGACGGGCGCCTCGCGCTCGTGATGGACAGCGACAGCGTGTCGGGCGCCGAGGTGTTCGCGGTGCGGCCGGCGTCGCGCCACGTACCGTCGAAGGTGCGTGTCGTCGTCGATGCGCTCGTCGACGAGATTCCGCAGATGCTCGCGTCCGACGACGCCGACGGAGAACGCGCGCCGCGACGCGCGAGCCGCACGCGGTAGCCGGCGCCACGAGCGACAGCATCACGCACGGGCCCGAAGCAAGGGGGCATATGCGAAAGCTCGTCCGCGTACGCGGATGGTCGGGCATGGCGATTGCGGCAACGGGCTCGTATCCGGTGATGTGGCGCGGATCGACGTGCACCGCACGTCTCACATATCGAGAGCGCATCCCGTTAATTGACGCCCATTTCGGCGCACTCCTAGACTGGATCGCAAGATGCCGCGCATCACGCGGCGCGACGATGCCGCACGCGCATGGGCGTCGCCAGACGATCCAGGAGACTCGCCGATGAACGCTGCCGTCCCGCAGTTGCACGCCGCCACGATGCGCCGCCTGAACCTGCGCCTCATTCCATTCCTGATGCTGCTGTATCTGGTCGCGTACATCGACCGCTCGAACATCTCGGTGGCCGCGCTGCAAATGAATGCCGATCTCGGCCTCAGCGCGCAGATGTACGGTCTCGGCGCGGGGCTGTTTTACGTCACGTACATTCTGTTCGAAGTCCCTAGCAACCTGTTGCTCGCGCGCGTCGGTGCGCGTCGGTGGATCGCGCGCATCATGATCACGTGGGGTCTCGTGGCGGCCGGCCTGAGCGCCGTGCACACGCCGGGGCAGCTGTACGCGATGCGCCTGCTGCTGGGCGCGGCCGAGGCCGGCTTCACGCCGGGCATCATCTATTACCTCTCGGCGTGGTATCCGCAGAGCGATCGTGCGCGGGCGATGTCGTTCTTCTATATCGGCGCAACGCTTGCATCGGTGATCGGGCTGCCGTTGTCGGGCGCGCTCCTGAACCTGAACGGCGTGCTCGGCGTCGAGGGCTGGCGCTGGCTGTTCCTGCTCGAGGGCGTGCCCGCGCTGCTGCTCGGCATCGTCGTGCTGCGGCGGCTGCCCGATACGCCGGCGCATGCGCGCTGGCTGCCGGCCGACGAGCGAGCGTGGCTCCAGGCGGCGCTGCGCGACAGCACGCCCGCCGAGCACCTGTCGCACGGCACGGCGCTGCGGCGCGCATTCGGCGACGGCAAGGTGTGGGCGCTGGGCGCATTCTGGCTGCTGCAGGCGTTCGGCACGATCGGCCTCACGCTGTTCTTGCCGCTGCTGGTGAAGAGCCTGTCGGGGCAGTCGAGCTTCGCGGTCGGCAGCTTGTCCGCGCTGCCGTTTCTGTTCGCGTGCGTCGCGATGTACGCGAACGGCCGGCATTCGGATCTTAGCGGCGAGCGAGCGCTGCATCTCGGCGTGCCGATGCTGCTGGCCGGTGCGCTGCTGATCGCAGCGATCCATACTCCGGCGCTGCCGCTCGCGTATGCGTTGCTGGTGTTCGCGGTCGGCTTCAACTGGGCGGCGACGCCGGTGTTCTGGGCCGTGACGACCGAATATGTGTCGGGCCTCACGGCCGCCGCGTCGATCGCGCTGATCAACGCGGTCGCGAACATCGCAGGCCTCGCGCTGCCGCCGGTGATGGGGCGCATCAAGGACGTCACGCATTCGTACGATCTCGCGTTGCTGCTGGTCGCGATCGCGTTGCTCGTCGGCGGCGTGTTCGGGCTGCGGATCGCGTCGCGGCGAGCGCTGCCGGTGGCGGTAGAACGCGCCGAATGAGCGACGCGCGTCGTAGCTACGGCCTGGGCGCGTACATCGCGCGTCAGCGCGGAAGATGCTATGTGTTCTTCCCGGCTGTCTCCAGCGTTCGCCGCAACAACGCCAGCTCGATCAGATCGAGTTGATACACGAAGCGGGATTGGAGTCGCCTTACCATCATCGCACCGACGGACAGGCCAAAGATCAGCGCGATACCCCAGAGAATTGCCGTGTTGATGAAGTTTCCGGAGACGAATCCATTCGCTAGCGTGTTCCTTAGCCACGGTAATCCGCCCGCATCCTTGATGTTGGTGAACGTAACGGCGAGAAGCGCGTAAGCCGCTGCACCGCTACCAAAAAATGAAACGACGCGCGCGTCTAGGCGTTTAACCTTGAGCTGTAGGCAATGCTGCGCATATTTGAGGGTGTCGTCGGCATAACCGTTCAGAACTCGGACGTTCTTCTCGTCCGTCTCTATCTCGCGGGTGAGGGTATCCAGTGCATCCTGTTTCCAGCGAAACATCAGCATGATGCCGACGATGGGCTCGACAACCAGAGAGAGCAAGCTGAGGACCACCGTAGATACATAGAACGTGATTGCTGGAATCATCTGCCAATCGGCGGGCGCTAGTTTGTGCCACCCAGCCAAAATTAGAAGCAGCAGAAAGCAGAAACCGCTACTACCCAGGAAAAGTGCCGAGGCCTTCCGCGCTCGCTCCAATGAGAGCGCCTTTGTTGGCCGGTAAGGCTCGCACGTTGCGAGGCTTTTCAGTAGCTCCTTGATTTTCGACATTAGGTCTCCGATGAACAATCCGTGGTTTGGGTGCGTTAATGCGACTGCAACATACTGCCGTGTGTTTTAGCCTCGGCGCGCGATCGGATTATGGGTTAGGGAGGTCAACATCTATCTTGATATTCGCGTCGGAGGAAGCGAGCAAGCAGATCCTGCCCGTGTGACGACTCGCAGCATACGTGCCGCCTAGCTCGCAGAGTCTGTATATTCCGTGCGCCAAAACTATGAAGATGGCCGCTTCGCCATTGCTCGCCTTCCATTTTCGTGTGATCACGTCACCGCGTCACAGCGCCTCCACCAGCAACCGGTTGCTGTTCCCGCAATACTCATGACACGCGGCGCGCGCGGCGATCGACGCGCCGTGCACGAACTTCGGCGCATCCGCGCGCCGTGACATCGACACCACGATCGACGGGGGCAACGGCTGCAGCGGCAGCTCGACCACCTCGCCGCGCTCGATCAGCGCATCGACGAACAGCACCGGAATCGCCGCGACGCCGAACCCGTCGCGCACCAGCTGCACGATGACCGAGATCGACGGCGAGCCGGTGATGCGCGTCTCCGACAGCGGCACGCCGTGCGCGTGCGCGAGCGTGCGCACGATGTCCTCGAGCGCGCGATGCGGCGCGGTCCCGCGCCCGTAGGTGAGGATCGGCTGACCCAGCACCTGCCGCGCGAGGCCCGTGCGCGTGTTCGGCAGCAGCCCCGCGCGGGCGATCCAGCGCACCGGATAGTTCGCGAGCGCGTCGCACACCACCGACGGCTCGTCGCTGCCTTCCACCCGAATGATCAGATCGAGCTCGCCGGCCATCAGCCGGCGCTGCAGCACGACGCTGACGTCGACGGTCAGGTCGACCTCCAGTTGCGGATAGTCGGCGGCGAGCCGGCGCAGGTAGTGCGGCAGCCAGCTGTGCACGACCGTCTCGATCACGCCGAGCCGCAGCTTGCCGCGCAACGCGCTGTCGCCGGCCGCGGCAGCCTGCAGCTCCTGCGTCGCGGCGACGACGGCCTTCGCATAGCCGAGCAGGTATTCGCCGTGCGCGGTGAGGCGGAATTCGCGGCTGTCGCGGTCGACGAGCACCGTCTGCAACTCGTCCTCGAGCGCCTTCACGCGCTGCGAGATCGCGGCCGGCGTCGCATGCAGCGCAGCCGCCGTGGTGCGGAAGCTGCGCAGCTTCGCGAGCGTGACGAAGGTTTCGAGAAAGCGCGTGTTCATGGGCGATCGGTGGACGTGGGACGCGCAGCTTGCCGGTGAAGAAAACTGAACGGGATCGGGGAAGACCCCGATACGCGTTAAGGAATTCTATACACCGGCAGCAAAAAAACTCGTTGGCCGGCCAATTTTTTCTTTCCTATTCTTCGCCGTATCCGCTGACGCAAGCGCGTCATCCCGACCACCGACCGATCTTCAGAGCACCTACATGACCCCTTCAGAATTCCGCCGGTCCGTACGCAGCGGCGCGTTCCGCGGCCCGACGGCCGGCCAGTGCGGGCCGTTCGCGCAGGCGAACCTCGCCATCCTGCCGAACGCGCATGCGCACGATTTCCTGCGCTTCTGTCATGCGAATCCGAAGGCGTGTCCGCTGCTGGGTGTCGGCGAGCCGGGCGCGTTCCGGGTCGACGTGCTCGGCGCGGATCTCGACGTGCGCACCGACGTGCCGAGCTACAACGTGTACCGCGACGGCCGGCTGACCGAGCGCGTCGATTCGCTCGAAGCGCTGTGGCGCGACGATTTCGTCGTGTTCGCGATCGGCTGCTCGTTCTCGTTCGAGGACATGCTCGCACGCGAAGGGATCGCGCTGCGCCATATCGAAGAAGGCCGCAACGTGCCGATGTACCGCACGTCGATTCCGAACCGCCGGGCGGGCATCTTCGGCGGCCAGCTGGTCGTGTCGATGCGCCCGCTGCGCGGCGCCGACGCGATTCGCGCGGTGCAGATCACGAGCCGCTTTCCCGGCGTGCACGGCGCGCCCATCCATATCGGCCATCCGCAGGCGTTGGGCATCGCCGATCTCGGCGCGCCCGATTTCGGCGACGCGGTGACGGTGCGCGACGACGAACTGCCGGTGTTCTGGGCGTGCGGGGTGACGCCGCAAACCGCGCTGATGGAAGCGAAGCTGCCGCTCGCGATCGCGCATACGCCCGGCTACATGCTGATCACCGACATGACGAACGCGTCGCTCGCGGTGTTCTGAGCCGGCGTCCGCCGGCGCGACTTACCCGACGCGCATCGACCGAACCGCACACTTCGACAGGAGCTTCACCATGGAAAGCAAGACGCTCGCGGCGCCCGCCGCCGATCCGACGGGCCCCGCACGCAACGACAACGGCCTGTTCGGATGGTATGCGCACGCGCAGCCGCGCGAGCGCCGCGCGTTCTGGAGCTGCAAGGTCGGCTACATGCTCGACGGGATGGACACGCAGATGCTGTCGTTCGTGATCCCGACGCTCGTCGCGACGTGGGGCATTTCGCTCGCGGACGCCGGCTTCATCGGCACGATGACGCTGCTCGCATCGGCGCTCGGCGGCTGGCTCGCGGGCATCCTGTCGGATCGGATCGGCCGCGTGCGCACGCTGCAGCTGACCGTGCTGTGGTTCGCGGTGTTCACCGCACTGTGCGGGCTCGCGCAGAACTACTCGCAGCTGCTCGCGGCGCGCGCGCTGATGGGCTTCGGCTTCGGCGGCGAATGGACGGCCGGCGCGGTGCTGATCGGCGAAGTGATCCGCGCGCGCGACCGCGGCAAGGCGGTCGGGCTCGTGCAGTCGGGCTGGGCGATCGGCTGGGGCCTGGCGGCGCTGCTGTATGCGCTGCTGTTCTCGGTGCTGCCGGCCGAGCAGGCATGGCGCGCGCTGTTCCTCGTCGGCCTCGCGCCCGCGCTGCTGGTGGTCGTGATCCGCCGCTACGTGAAGGAGCCGGACGTCTACGAAAAGGAGAAGGCCGCGCAGCGCGCCACCGACGCGCCGCGCCTCACCGAAATCTTCGCGCCGAAGCTGCTGTCGACCACGCTGCGCGCGGCGCTGCTGACCACCGGCGCGCAGGGCGGCTATTACGCGATCACGACGTGGCTGCCGACGTTCCTGAAGACCGAGCGGCACCTGACCGTGATGGGCACGGGCGGCTATCTCGCGACGATCATCGTCGGCTCGTGGATCGGCTATCTGACGAGCGCCTACCTGACCGACCGTCTCGGCCGCAAGCCGAACTTCATCCTGTTCGCGCTCGGCTCGATGGTGATCGCATTCGCCTACACGTCGCCGGCGCTGCATCTGACGAACATGTCGATGCTGTGGCTCGGCTTTCCGCTCGGCTTCTTCGCGTCGGGCATCTTCTCCGGGATGGGCGCGTTCCTCACCGAGCTGTTCCCGACCCGCGTGCGCGGCTCGGGGCAGGGCTTCTGCTACAACGTCGGCCGCGCAGTCGGCGCGCTGTTTCCGTTCCTGATCGGCGCGCTGTCGAAGCACTACGGGCTCGGCGCGAGCATCGGCATCTTCGCGGTCGCCGCGTACGGCGTGTTGATCGTCGCCGCGCTGACGCTGCCCGAAACGCGCGGCCGCGAACTCGACGCCGCGTAAGCGCACCGCGCCCGCCGCTTCACCTTCCCCCGTTCATCGAAGCCCACCCGCGGCGCGCGACGCGCGCCGTGCGGCGGCGCTCGTCCTCCTGCATCAACGACGCATCGACTTCAACGCCATGACCGACCGACACACTTCCCCCGTTTCCTCCGACGCCGCGCGCTGGCAATTCTGGATCGACCGCGGCGGCACGTTCACCGACATCGTCGCGCGCCGTCCGGACGGCACGCTCGTCACGCACAAGCTGCTGTCGGAAAACCCCGAGCAGTATCGCGACGCAGCGGTGGCCGGCATCCGCCAGCTGCTCGGCCTCGCCGACGGCGAGCCGATCACGCCCGAGCGCGTCGAGATGGTGAAGATGGGCACCACGGTCGCGACCAACGCGCTGCTCGAGCGCAACGGCGAGCGCACCGCGCTCGCGACGACCCGCGGCTTTCGCGACGTGCTGCGCATCGCGTATCAGAACCGGCCGCGGCTGTTCGATCTCGACATCGTGCTGCCCGACGCGCTGTACGAGACGGTCGTCGAGATCGACGAGCGGATCGGCGCGCACGGCGACGTCGTCGTGCCGCTCGACCTGCACGGCGCCGAAGCCGCGCTGCGCAGCGTGTTGGATACCGGCGTGCGTGCGCTGGCGATCGTGCTGATCCACGGCTACCGGCACACCGCGCACGAGCGCGCGCTCGCGCTGCTGGCGCGCCGGATCGGCTTCACGCAGGTGTCGGTGTCGCACGAGGTGTCGCCGCTGATGAAGATGGTGCCGCGCGGCGACACGACCGTGGTCGACGCATACCTGTCGCCGATCCTGCGCCGCTACGTCGAGCAGGTCGCGCACGAGATGCCCGGCGTGAACCTGCAGTTCATGCAGAGCAGCGGCGGCCTCACGCGCGCCGACGCGTTCCAGGGCAAGGACGCGATCCTGTCGGGGCCGGCCGGCGGCATCGTCGGGATGGCGCGCGCCGCGCGCGCGGCCGGCTTCGAGCGCGTGATCGGCTTCGACATGGGCGGCACGTCGACCGACGTATCGCACTACCACGGCGAGTTCGAGCGCGTGTTCGACACGCAGGTGGCCGGCGTGCGGATGCGCGCGCCGATGATGAGCATCCACACGGTCGCGGCCGGCGGCGGCTCGGTGCTCGGCTTCGACGGCGCGCGGCTGCGCGTCGGGCCGGAATCGGCCGGCGCGAACCCCGGGCCGGCCGCATACCGGCGCGGCGGCCCGCTGACGGTGACCGACTGCAACGTGATGCTCGGCAAGATCCAGCCCGAGCACTTCCCGCGCGTGTTCGGCCCGAACGCGGACCAGCCGCTCGATCGCGACGGCGTCGTCGCGAAGTTCGCCGCGCTCGCCGACGAAATCCACGCGGTAACCGGCCGGCGCGAGACGCCCGAGGCGCTCGCCGAAGGCTTCCTGGAGATCGCGATCGGCAGCATGGCGAACGCGATCAAGAAGATTTCCGTGCAGCGCGGCCACGACGTGTCGCGCTACGTGCTGACGACCTTCGGCGGCGCGGGCGGCCAGCACGCGTGCGGCGTGGCCGACGCGCTCGGGATGACGCAGGTGTTCGCGCACCCGCTCGCGGGCGTGTTGTCCGCCTACGGGATGGGGCTCGCCGACCAGACCGCGATGCGCGAGGCCGCGATCGAAGCCGTGTTGTCCGACGCGTCGCTGCCGGGGCTGAACGCGGCGCTCGACCGCCTCGCCGACGACGCGATCGGCGCGCTGCTCGAGCAGGGCGTGGCGCCCGAGCGCATCGCCACCGAGCGGCGCGTGCACCTGCGCTACCAGGGCACCGATTCGGCGCTCGACGTGCCGGCCGGCAGCGTCGCCGCGATGCAGCAGGCGTTCGAGGCCGCGTACCGGCAGCGCTATGCGTTCCTGATGCCCGGCACGCCGCTGGTGGCCGAGCTGGCGTCGGTCGAGGCGATCGGCCGCTCCGACGCGCCGGTCGACGTCGCGCCGCTCGCGCCGCGCGACGCGGCGGCGAGCGTGCCCGTGCACGACACCGTGCGGTTTTATTCGGGCGGCCGCTGGCACCATGCGGCGCTCTACGTGCGCGATGCGCTGCTCGCCGGCGACACGATCGACGGCCCGGCGATCGTCGCCGAGCGCAACGGCACGACGGTCGTCGAGCCGGGCTGGCGCGCGCAGATGACCGCGCAGGGCAACCTCGTGCTGACCCGCACGACGCCGCTGCCGGTGCGCCGCTCGCTCGGCACCGAGGCCGATCCGGTGCGGCTCGAGATCTTCAACAACCTGTTCATGTCGATCGCCGAGCAGATGGGGCTGCGGCTGCAGAACACCGCGTATTCGGTGAACATCAAGGAGCGGCTCGACTTCTCGTGCGCGATCTTCGACGGTGCCGGCAACCTGATCGCGAACGCGCCGCACATGCCCGTGCATCTGGGCTCGATGGGCGAGAGCATCCGCACGGTGATCGAGCGCAACCGCGGCCGCATGCGCGACGGCGACGTGTTCATGCTGAACGATCCGTATCACGGCGGCACGCACCTGCCCGACGTCACGGTGATCACGCCGGTGTTCGCGGACGATGCCGACACGCCGCTGTTCTACGTCGGCTCGCGCGGCCACCACGCGGACATCGGCGGCACCACGCCCGGCTCGATGCCGCCCGATTCGACCCACATCGACGAAGAAGGCGTGCTGATCGACAACTGGCAGCTCGTGTCGGCGGGCGTGCTGCGCGACGCCGAGACGCGCGCGCTGCTCGCGTCGGGCCGCTATCCGGCGCGCAACGTCGAGCAGAACATGGCCGACCTGCGCGCGCAGATCGCGGCGAACCAGAAGGGCGTCGACGAGCTGCGGCGGATGGTCGCGCAGTTCGGCCGCGACGTGGTGGTCGCGTTCATGGCGCACGTGCAGGACAACGCGGAAGAGGCGGTGCGACGCGTGATCGGCGCGCTGCAGGACGGCGCCTATCGCTATCCGCTCGACAACGGCGCGGAGATTCGCGTCGCGATCCGCGTCGACCGCGCGGCGCGCAGTGCGCGGATCGACTTCAGCGGCACGTCCGCGCAGCTCGACAACAACTTCAACGCGCCGAAGGCCGTCTGCATGGCCGCGGTGCTGTACGTGTTCCGCACGCTGGTCGGCGACGACATTCCGCTGAACGCCGGCTGCCTGAAGCCGCTCGACGTGATCGTGCCGGCGCGCTCGATGCTGAACCCCGAGTATCCGGCGGCCGTCGTGTCGGGCAACGTCGAGACGTCGTCGGCGATCACCAATGCGCTGTACGGCGCGCTCGGCTGCGTCGCGTCGAGCCAGGGGACGATGAACAATTTCACGTTCGGCAACGCGCGCTACCAGTACTACGAGACCATCGCGGGCGGCAGCGGCGCCGGCGACGGCTTCGCCGGCGTGGGCGCGGTGCAGACCCACATGACGAACTCGCGGCTGACCGATCCGGAGGTGCTCGAATGGCGCTACCCGGTGCGGCTCGAGTCGCACCGGCTGCGCGCCGATTCCGGCGGGCGCGGACGCTGGCGCGGCGGCGACGGTGCGGTGCGGCGGATCCGCTTCCTCGAGCCGATGACCGCATCGATCCTGTCGAACAACCGGATCCATGCGCCGTTCGGCGCGGCGGGCGGCCAAGCGGGCGCGCTCGGGCGCAACACGATCGAGCGCGCCGACGGCACCGTCGAGACGCTCGCGCATATCGGCCGCGCGCAGATGGCGGCCGGCGATGTGTTCGTCGTCGAAACGCCGGGCGGCGGCGGTTATGGCTTCGCCGACGGCGAATAGGCATGACGCGCGCCGCGCGGCCGTATGCGCGGCGTGCGATTTTCCGCGCGGGCGGGGCGCCTCGCTGTATTAGTACCGGTTCCACCGCGCGTCGCGTGGCCGCCCGCGTGCCGATATGGATGCGATTCGTCCGATGGAACGCCGCAACGGCACCGGAATTAATATGCGCCAATACGCATGCATTCTGATGCGTACGGCAATAAAAATACGGCTTCAAGCGCTAATCCGCATTGCGTTCCGACCCCGGCTGGGCACGTGACCGCCGCTCGATTGCCGCGCTCGTCCGCTGCGCCGCAAAGCCCGCCGGACGCGGCTTCCCGACGGCCCCCACCACGTGCTTCGACGCCCGCGCAAGTCGCGGGCGCGATGCGGCGCGCATTCATGGAAAATCGTTGTCAATCATTGCGCGATTCCTTGACACTCACCGGCAAATGTGAGTGTCAATCCGCATCGTCATTTGATAAGATGGGTTACATCATTCGTTTGAATAATCCTGCGCGTGTCGAGCGCGAATGCCGGGTCGCATTGGTTGAAAACACGTACGGAACGAGGGCCGCTGTCCCTGTCGTCACGACTGCGCCGCCGCGCATGCATGGTGCACCTGCAGCGACCGATGGCAGATGGCTCGCCTCCGTCTACACTATGCGTTTTTTCTGGATCGGGGCGTGTCGATGGATGACGAAAACGATTGCGCGGTGCTCGAAGCGCATCTCGGTACGCGCAGCCCATGCTGGCGCCTCGGTAGCGACAGCAATGCACTCGAACTGGCCGCGCAGCGCGGCTGTACCAATGTCGCCGTCGCGCTGACCGGCGAGCAGGCCGCGCGCATCCGCGCGCTCACCGGCGTCACGTCGCACCTCGTGCTCGAACTCGCGTTGTTCGGCGATCCGGTGAGCCTGCACCTCGTCGGCCGCAAGGTCGACACCGCCAACTGGGCCGGCACCGCGTCCGCCTACTCGGATACCGAGTCCGTCGCGGCCGACCTCGCCCACGGGCTCGCGTTCGCCGAGCAGGTCGTGTCCGAAGTGAATTCGCTCGTCGTGATTCTCGACCGCAACGGCATGGTGCAGCGCTTCAACCGTCTGTGCGAGGAAGTGACGGGTAAGCGCGAAGTCGACGTGATCGGCCGCAGCGCGTTCGAGCTGTTCATGAGCGAGGAGCAGGGCGAGCAGTCGCGCAGCAACATCACCGGCTTTTTTGCGAGCAACCGCCCGTTCGCGGTCGAGCGCTACATCAACACGGTCAACGGGCCGCGCCTGTTCCAGTTCCGCAACAAGTTCGTGCAGAGCGGCAGCGGCGTCGACGAGCAGTACCTGATCTGCTCGGGCATCGACATCACCGAGGAGCGCAACGCGCAGCAGCGGCTCACCGAGCTCGCGAATACCGACGTGCTGACCGGGCTGCCGAACCGCCATGCGATCAGCGAGCGCATCCGCATCGCGCTCGCGGCCGATCGCAGCGACGTGCGCGGCCAGGTCGGCATCCTGTTCCTGGATCTCGACAACTTCAAGCGCGTCAACGACCACTACGGGCACATCACCGGCGACCGGCTGCTGCAGGACGTGTCGGCCGTGATCGGCGGCTGCCTGCCGTCGGGCGCGACGCTGGCGCGGCTCGGCGGCGACGAATTCCTCGTGCTGTTCGAGCACGGCACGCGGCCGCTGCTCGAGGCGACCGCACAGATCATCCTCGAGCGGCTGCGCACGCCGATCCATCTGGGGCTCGTGGAGGTCTACACGAGTTGCTCGATCGGCATCGCGATGTATCCGCAGCACGGCGATTCGCTCGAGACGCTGATCCGCAGCGCGGACACCGCGATGTACGTCGCGAAGGAAGAAGGCAAGCACACGTACCGCGTGTTCTCGCTGGAGATGAACCAGAAGGTCGCGAAGTACATGTGGCTCGACACCAACCTGCGCAAGGCGCTCGAGGACGAGCAGTTCGTGCTGCATTACCAGCCGGTCGTCGACATCGCCACCGGCGACGTGCGCAGCGTCGAGGCGCTGATCCGCTGGCAGTCGCCCGATCGCGGGCTCGTCGCGCCGGTCGAGTTCATCCGCTTCGCCGAGGAGTCGGGGCTGATCGCGCCGCTCGGGCGCTGGGTGATGCGCACCGCGGCCGCGCAGGCCGCCGCATGGAAGGCGCAGGGGCTCGGCGTGCGGATCGCGGTGAACGTGTCCGCGCGGCAGTTGCAGGACATGAACGTGGTCGATCAGTTCGCGTCGATCCTCGACAGCGCCGGACTGAAGCCGAGCCTCGTCGACGTCGAGCTGACCGAGAGCAGCTTCATCGAGGACGAGAACGCGGCGCACGGGCTGATGAAGCAGTTCCGCCAGCTCGGCGCGCAGATTCACCTCGACGATTTCGGCACCGGCTATTCGTCGCTGTCGCAGTTGTCGCGGCTGCCGCTCGATTCGATCAAGCTCGATCGCAGTTTCATCACCGGCATCGATCGCAACGCGCGCTCGCAGGCGCTGGTGAGCTCGGTCGTGTCGCTCGCGCGGGCGCTGAGCTTCTCGGTGGTCGCCGAGGGCGTCGAGACGCGCGCGGAGGCCGAGTTCCTGAAGCAGATCGATGTCGACCGCGCGCAGGGTTTCTACTATGCGCGGCCGATGCCGGCTCAGGCCTTCGAGGCGTGGCTCGCCGAAACGAGAAAGCTCAGGCTGATCGCCTGAGCGTGTCCGCATCGCGGGCGCGCCGCCGCGACGCGGCGGCGCGCTCCGCTTCCGTTACACCGTGCGCAGCTTCGACACGCGCCGGTTCTGCAGCATCACCAGGCGTTCCATGTAGGCGAGGTCCTTCGGCTCGATCGTGAACGCCGCGTGAACCCATTGCTCGGTGATGTCCATCAGCTCGGAACGCGTGAGCTGGAACACGCGCTCACGCGCGCGCAGCATCGCCCGGATGCCGTTCAGCTTCGGCTTGACCACGTCGATGAAGGTGCGTGTCGTGACGTACGCGTCGCCCGCGTCGAACGTCTCGTCGACGAGCCCGCGATCCTCGTACCACTCGGCCGCATGCGCCTCGCCCGACGCGATCAGCGTTTCGGCGAGGCCGCGGTCCGCCTTGCGCGCGACGAGCGAATAGCCGCCCATGCCCGGGAACAGGTTGAACGCGATCTCGGGGAAGCCGAGCTTCACGCCCTTTTGCGCGAGGATGTAGTGATGCGCGAGCGCGGCCTCGAAGCCGCCGCCCAGCGCGCTGCCTTCGATCATCGCGATCGAGATCGCGCCGGTGCCGAAGCCCGTGTAGATCTCGTACACGCCGTCGATGCACGAGCGCGCATAGGCCATCAGCTGATCGCGTCTGCCGCTGCGGATCGCGTCGACGAAGAAGCTCAGGTCGCCGCCGACGTTGAACAGCTCGGGGACGAGCGAGCCCGTCACCCAGAAGTCGAACGGCAGGCCCGAATCGCGTGCGACGCGCGCGAGGTGGATGATGTCCGTGACGAGCTGCTGGTTGAAGCACGGACGCGGCTCCGATCGCAGCATCATCCACATGACGTTGCGGCCTTCTTCGTAGAACGCGGTCAATTGCGTGAGTTCGCCTGCTTCATGGAACGGACGGCACGCCGGATGGGATTGGAGTTGCATGGTATGTCCTCGTGAGATGTGGTTCTTCGGAAAGCGCCGCGGCCGGCGTCGCGGAAAAACAGGCCCCCGGACGGCGCCGGTCGCGAGGCACCGCCATTGTTGCGCGCGCACAAATGCCGAAATGCGGGGAACAACGCACGAGTTGGGCGCTTACGCGAGCCGCGCACGCGGCGAGCGATGTGATCGCGCGAGTGGAGAGGGAGGGATGGTGCGGCGCATGTGCGCTTGCCGCGCGGCGGCGGCAACGGGCAGGGTGGTTTCGTGCGGGGCGAGCGAATGCCGGGCGGGTTGACGCTGGGCGGTACGGCGAACACACTGGCTGAGCGAACCGAGCGAGCCGACCTCATCGGCTCGCGCTCGTTGCAGCCGGCGCCGATACGCCGGCCGAATTTCTGACCCGAACCCCCACGCGTTGGAGAGCTTCGACGTGGTGCGATTTCCCTTCCGTCGGTCCGGCAGCGGGCCGCGTCGCGCCTTTGCATGGGCGGCGGTCGCCGCCGTCGCGCTGACCGCCGCGCGCCCCGTGCCCGCCGCCGACACGGGCGACGCGGCGCCCGTCACGCTCGTCGACGATGTCCACGTATTCGTGATCCAGCGCGACGGCTCGCTCGACGAGGACGACGATTCGACGCTGCGCGCCAACGACGCGAGCGGCATCGATGCGATTGCGCAGCGCTACGTCTGGTACGACAAGAATCTGGAGAAGGTCGAACTGGTGGCGGCCGAGACGATCGATCGCGACGGCGTCGCGCATCCGGTCGGCGCCGACGGCATCCGCGACGTGCAGGAGCCGCGCTCGGCCGGCGCGCCGACGTTTCAGGACGGGCTGCTGCGCACGGTGGTGTTTCCCGGCGTCGAGGCCGGCTCGCGCACCCGCATCGCATTCCGCAAGTCACGCACGAAGCCGGTCAACGCGGGCTACTTCGGCTACTACGTCGAACCGTCGCGCGAGCCGGTGGAGCATCAGCGGCTGATCTTCGACGTGCCGGCCGACATGCCGCTGCACGCGGACGCGCGCGGCTACGTCGCGTTGCCGCCGGTGACCGCGAACGGCCGCACGCGCTACGCGTTCGATTATCGGCATGGGCCGTACGAGCGGATCGAGAGCGGCTCGGTCGGTTATCAAACTTACGGCGACCGGCTCGTGGTGTCGACGCTGCCGGACTACGCGGCGTTCGCCGCGCGGTATCGCAACGCGGCCGTCGATGCGGGCGCGCACGATCCGGCCGTCGTGCAACTGGCGCGCGCGCTCACCGCCGACGCCGACGGCGCGCGCGACAAGGCGCGCATCCTGTACGACTGGGTGCAGGCGAACGTGCGTTACGTCGCGATCTTTCTCGGCGAGACGGCCGCCGCGCCGCATCGCGTGACCGACATCCTGCGCAACCGCTACGGCGACTGCAAGGACCACGTCGCGCTATTCGGCGCGTTGCTCGCGGCGGTCGGCATCCGCAGCGAGCCGGTGCTGATCAACCTCGGCGCGGTGTACACGCTGCCGTCGGTGCCCGGTTACGGCGGCGGCGCGATCAATCATGCGATCACGTGGCTGCCCGAGCTCGGCCTGTACGCCGATACGACGACGGCCGGCATCGCGTTCGGCTACCTGCCGCCGATCGTGATGGACCGGCCGGCGCTGCTGGTCGACAGCGGCGTGCTGTCGCGCACGCCGGCCACGCAGCCGCGGCGCCGCACCGCGCGGCTCGCGATCGATGCGGCGCAGGCGGGCGCCGCGCCGTTCCACGCATTCGTCGAAGACGACGGCTGGACGGCCGAGCTCGAGCGCAACCTGTTTCGCCGTGCGCCGGCCGAGCGGATCGGCCAGCTCGCGAACGAACGCCTGCGGCAAACCGGGCTGCGCGGCCGCGCGCAGATCGAGACGAGCGATCGCCGCGCGACGGACGGCCCGTTCGACGTGACGTTTGCCGGCACGCTCGATCATTTCGTGTGGCCGGACGGCACGACCGCGGTGCCGGCGTTGTCGAGCGTCACGGGCGGCATCGCGACGCAGATCGAAGGGTGGCTCGCCGAACCGATGCGCACGCAACCATGGACCTGCATCGGCGGCACGTTCGACGAGACCGGCCAGATCGCGCTGCCGGCCGGCGCGGCGCTGACGGACCTGCCGGCCGACACGATCGTGCATGGGCGCTTCGTCGACTTCACGTCGCATTACGTGTTCGACCCGGTCGCGCGCATCGTGCAGGTCACGCGCCGGATGACGGCGGCGTTCGGCACACAGGTTTGTTCACCTGAAGTGTTCGCGGCGTTGCGCGGTTCGCTGGAGCGTATCGAACGCGATACGCAGGCGCAGATCGTCGTGCGGGTCGGGCAACGGTGAGCGTCGAGTGCGGTGTGATGGGAGGCGCGGTCGAAACCAACGCCGCGGCAACCAAACCCAGCCCCGCCGCATCGACCGAGCCACTCCCCCTAAACCTCCGCCCGCGCATCGCCCTCCGCACGCACCGCACCGGGCGGCCGGCCGACCACGCGCTTGAACGCGCGGCTGAACGCGGCGAGCGATCCGTAACCGAGCCGGTACGCGACCGTCTCGATGGTGTCGCGGTCGCGCGCGATCCACTGCGCGGCGAGCCGCATCCTCAGCTCGGTCAGGTAGCGCACCGGCGTCATCCCGGTGGCGGCGAGAAACCGCTCGGCGAACACCGAGCGCGACACGCCGGCGGCGGCGGCCAGTTCCGCGACGCTCCAGTTGCGCCCCGGATCGCGATGCAATGCGACGATCGCGCGGCCGAGCTTCGGCTCGCGCAGCGCCTGCACCCATCCGGTGGCGTCGCCGCAGCCGCACTCGACCCAGCCGCGCACGATGAACGCGGCGACCACGTCCGCGAGCCGCGCGAGGATGCCCGCGAAGCCCGCGCGTTCCGAGCAGGATTCGCGCTCCATCGCGTCGAGCATCGGGCGGATTTCCGGGTAGCGGGCGAGCAGCGTGCCGACGTGCATGAACGCCGGCATCGTGCCGACGAGCGGCTGCATGCCGCCCAGATCGAGTTCCATGCACGCGCTGAAGATCAGCGCGTCGCCGGCGGCCGGCTCCGTCGCCGCGCACGCCCCGACGCCGACCGATGCCACCGTGTCGCAGATCTTCGCGGCCTCGAAGCCGCCGATCTCGCGGCACGGCGCATCGCGGTCCGACAACAGCGCATGCGTGCGGCCGTGCGGCAGCAGCACCGCGTCGCCGGCCTCGAGCTGCATCGTCGTGCCGTCCGCGTCGCGCAGCAGCACCGGTCCGCGCCCGACGAAATGGAACTGCGCGCGCCCCGGCGCATGGCCGAAGCTCAGCCCGAACGGCCGCGCCACCTGGATCCGGCGGTATTGCACGCCGCTCAGCCGCATCCCGAGCAGCAGTTCGCTGACGAGGTCGTGCGGGTCGGACGTCGGTGGGAGCAACGGAGTGGACATTGCGAAATCCGGACGATGGATCAATAAGAACGGATTGTATGTCATAGACCGTCCTGTCGTTGTTCCTTACGATACGTCGACATCGGTACTTTCCCCAGACGACTCGGAACGACGCATGAATCCCGGAATCTCCTCTGCCGCCGCCCCGGCGGCTCCCCGCGAACCCGCATGGGGCGCCGTCTTCGCGATGACGCTCGGCGTGTTCGGCCTCGTGACCGCGGAATTCCTGCCCGCGAGCCTGCTCACGCCGATGGCCGACAGCCTCGGCGTGACCGAGGGCGTCGCGGGCCAGGCCGTCACGGCCACGGCGACGGTCGCGCTGGTCACGAGCCTGCTGATCTCCGCGCTCACGCGCACCATCGACCGGCGCCGCGTGCTGCTCGTGTTCTCGGTGCTGCTCGTCGCGTCGAATCTCGCGGTCGCGTTCGCGCCGAACCTGACGACGCTGCTGATCGGGCGCGTGGTGCTCGGCATCGCGCTCGGCGGCTTCTGGACGATGGCGACCGCCACCGCGATGCGGCTCGTGCCGACCGCGATGGTGCCGCGCGCGCTGTCGATCATCTTCAGCGGCGTGGCGGTCGCGACGATCGCGTCGGCGCCGATGGGCAGTTACTTCGGGCACCTGATCGGCTGGCGCAACGTCTTCCTGATCGCGGCCGCACTCGGCGGCGTCGCGTTCGTATCGCAGGCCGCCACGCTGCCGTCGATGCCGCCGAGCGGCACGACGCGCCTGCGCACGCTCGTCGACGTGCTGCGCCGGCCGACCGTCGGCCTCGGGATGTTCGCGACGATCCTCGTATTCACCGGGCATTTCGCGTTCTTCACGTATTTGCGGCCGTTTCTCGAACAGGTTGCCGGCGTCGGCGTGAACGGCTTGTCGGCGATCCTGCTCGGCTACGGGATCGCCAACTTCGTCGGCACGTCGCTCGCCGGCCGCGTGCTCGAACACCGGCTGCGGCCGATGCTGATCGGCATGCCGGCGCTGATGGTCGTGCTCGCGATCGCGCTGGTCGCGCTCGGCCGCGCGCCGATGCTCGACGCGGTGCTCGTCGCGTTGTGGGGGATGGCGTTCGGCGGCGTGCCGGTCGCGTGGTCGACGTGGGTCACGCGCACCGTGCCGGACGAAGCGGAAAGCGCGGGCGGGCTGATCGTCGCGGCGATCCAGCTCGCGATTGCAACGGGCGCGGCGGCCGGCGGCGTCGTGTTCGATGCGAACGGCGCGGGCGGTGTGTTCGTCGGCGCGGCCGCGGTGCTGGCCGTCGCGGTCGCGACGATCGTGGCCGGCGTGCCGAAGCGCGTCGGCGTCGCGGCGGCGCTCGCCGAGTGACGTGCACGCGGGCCGATCGGCCCGCTGCCGCCAGGCTGCGGCAAGCATCGACCCGCTGCATCAACCCGCTGCATCAACCAGCTATGACGCGCGCCTCAGCCGCGCGTCGCCGGGTCTTCCGACAGCATGCGCAACTGGTCGCGCAGCACGTCGACTTGCTCCGGTGCGAACGACTTCTCGATGTCGGCATGCGCTTGCTGCCACAGCGGAAACGCGTCGGCGAGCAGCTGGCGGCCGGCCGGCGTGAGTTCGAGCAGACGGCTACGCCCGTCGTCCGGATCCTGAGCGATCGTGAGCAGCCCGCGCCGCTCCAGCGGCTTCAGCGCGGCAGTCAGCGTGGTGCGATCCATCGCGAGCAGCGACGCCACCGATTTCATCGTCGCCGGCTGCGGCCGGTTCAGCGACATCAATAGCGAAAACTGGCCGTTGGTGAGATCCAGCGGACGCAGCACATCGTCGAAGATGCGCGCGAGATTGCGCGCCGCGCGCTGCATGTGCAGGCACAAGCAGCAATCGCGCACCATCAACGTCGTTTCGAAGGGAAGGTCTTTATTGCGGGCCATGTTGCAATTGTGTTGATATCAACCTATTGTGTCAAGGGCGAGGTGCGGCAGCCTGCCGCGCCCGCCACCGGACGGAGGAAGCATGGATGCTCGACAGCAGTTGTATCTCGCGGTTTTCGTCGGCAGCAAGGACAGTGCGCCCATGAAGGCGTGGCTC
This sequence comes from Burkholderia sp. KJ006, assembly GCF_000262695.1. Lineage (NCBI taxonomy): Bacteria > Pseudomonadati > Pseudomonadota > Betaproteobacteria > Burkholderiales > Burkholderiaceae > Burkholderia > Burkholderia sp. KJ006. The sequence continues at coordinate 870,691 of NC_017921.1, forward strand.
GCGCTGTCGGAGGACGAGCGGCGCGCACGCGAGCGGGACGGAATGGCCGCGTGGCATGCGTGGGTCGACCGGCATCGCGATGCGATCGTCGAACTCGGCGGCCCGCTCGGCAAGACCAAGAGGATCGACACGCGCGGCGTCGCCGATACGGCCAATGCGCTCGGCGCGTTCACGATCGTGCGCGCCGCGTCGCACGACGCAGCGGCCGCGCTGTTCGAAGGTCATCCGCATTTCACGCTGTTTCCCGGCGAGGCGGTCGAGGTGATGCCGATTCTGCCGGTGCCCGGCATGTGAGCGGCGGTACGCGGCACGCGCTGCGCGCGACCGACGCCGGCCGTGGTCGGACACGACGCGGCCCGCGCGACATGACACACAATCTGGACGGAGACATTGCGATGAAGCTTTACGGATTTGCCGGCACGCGTTCGCAGCGCGCGCTCTGGGGGCTCAAGGAACTCGACGCGGATTTCGAATTCGTGTCGGTCAACCTGCCGGCGGGCGAGCACAAGCATCCCGAATTCCTGCGCCTCAATCCGGCCGGCAAGGTGCCGGTGCTGGTGGACGGCGATCTGGTGATTCCCGAATCGGCCGCGATCGTGCTGTATCTCGCGGACAAGTATCCGCAGAAGGCGCTGCTGCCCACGGATCCGGCGCTGCGTGCGCACGCTTACCGATGGGTGATGTTCGCGGTGACGGAGCTCGAGCAGCCGCTGTGGCGCATCGCGCGCCACACGTTCCTCTATCCGCCGGAAAAGCGTCTGCCGGCCGACATCGCGCTCGCACGCGAGGACTTCGTGACGATGGCCGCGATTCTCGAGCGGCATCTCGAAGGCCGCGAGTTCATCGTCGGCGATGCGCTGTCGGTGGCCGATTGCGTGACCGCTTATCTGATCGACTGGGCCGGCGAATGCCAGTTGCTCGATACGTTCCCGCAATTGCAGGCGTATCTCAAACGGCTCTATGCGCGCCCGAAGGCGCCGCAACGGATCGCGCAGGCGCGTCAGGCGGCGTGACGGGGCGGGCGCCGTCACGCCGCTTCGTTGGGGCTGCCGAAGGCGCGACTCGGGATCGACGGGTTGTGAGCGGAGCGGGCGATGTCGATCGGCGGTGCGTCGTCGACGCAATTTGCCTCGTGCGCGCTGAAGGTCGTATCCGTTGGGCTCGTGCGCGCGTGTCGAGCCGCATGCGCGCACCGCAACGCATCGTCGAAGTCAAACGTGCTTGCGCATACGCGAGATGACCGCATGGCGACGCAACCTGCCGCGCGCGGCGGCGCTCACCATGGCCACGGAACGCGGTGGCCTGCGCCGTGCTCGACGGCCTGTCGATAGACGACGCGCGCGACGGTCAGATCCTGTAGCGCGAGGCCCGTCATGTCGAACACGGTGATGTCGTGCGCCGCACGATCGACCGTGACGACGCCCGCGAGCACGTCGCCGATCTCGATGCGCGGCAGCTCGGGCGCCCATTGGCATTCGCCGATGCTGCGCGCCTGCTCGTGATCGTCGACGAAGATTCGCGCGCGCGCCAACAGGTGTTCGGGAAGCTCGCGCTTGCCGGCGGTGTCGGCGCCGACGCAGGTCAGATGCGTGCCCGGCTGCACCGCGGTGGCGTCGAACAGCGGGCCGCGGCCGGGCGTCGCCGTGATCACCACGTCGCTGCCGGCCACCGCATCGTTGCGGTCGCGCGCGGCCCGGATGTCGCAGCGTGCGCTGAATGCCGACTCGAACGCCGGGTCCGGATCGCCGCCGGCGCTCACGTATTGCACCGCGCATCGCTGCGGCAGCAGCGCGAGCGTCCGGTCGAGCTGGGCGCGCGCCTGCACGCCGGTGCCGAATACGCAGACGCGCGAGCTGTCGGGACGCGCCAGCGTCTGCAGCCCGAGCGCCCCGGCCGCCGCGGTGCGCGCGGTGGTGATCGCATTGCCGTCCATGATGCACAGCGGGCGGCCGGTGGCCGGATCGAACAGCGCGATCGTCGCCTGGTGCGGCTCGCCGCCGCGGCTTCGGTTGCCGGGCCAGAAGCCGGCCGCCTTGAAGCCGAGCAGTTCCTGCTGTGCGACGTCGCCCGACTTGATGCCGAATATGCCGCCGGTATGGAGCTTTTCGCGCACCACCGGGAAGACGCGCCCGGCGCGCCGACTGTGCAGCAGGAAAGCGTCGCGCACGGCCGCCGTCACCTGTTCGGCCTGAAGCGCGGGCCCGACGGCATCACGATCGAGAAGCAGGAGCTGGGCGTCTGACGGCATGGCGGGCGAGCCTGTGGAAAGATGATGCAAACTGGAATTCGATGAGGCGACTGTCGTTGAACAAACGGTTGCCTCGACGTTGAATCGCGACGGCCGCGATGGCCGGCGCTTTTACCACCCGTAGAAACGCGGCCAAGTCTGCGTCGCGCCGTCGCGCGTCAGCGCACGGTATTCCGGATGTTGCGCACCGGTCGCGCACGCGTGGTTCGGCAGAATCCGCAAGCGGGTGCCGATCGGAAACCGCCTCGCGATATCCGGATCCGGCGCGCCGCTGCGCGACACGATCCCATGCTCCTGATTCGCCGAGCTCATCAGATAGCCGTCGAGCGCGTCGCCGGCTTCGGTGCACACCTGACCGTAGCCGAAGTCCCGCGCCTGCCGCTGCGTGCCGCGATCGCGGCTCATCGCCATCCAGCCCGCGTCGACGATCGCCCAGCCTTTCTCTTCCTGGTGGCCGATGACGGTGGTCAGCACCGACAGCGCGATGTCGGACAGCGCGCACACGCCGATGTTGTGCATCACGAGGTCGAACATCACGTACACGCCCGCGCGGACTTCCGTCACGCCGTCGAGGTTCGCCGCGGACAGCGCGGTCGGCGTCGAGCCGATGCTGACGACGTCGCACGGCAAGCCGGCCGCCCGCAGGCGCTGCGCGGCATGCACGGTGCGCGCGCGCTCCTGTTCGGCGATCGCGACCAGCGCGTCGTGCGTGTCGTATTCGTAGCTCGAGCCGGCGTGAGCCAGGACGCCGCCGAGCGTCATGCCGCCAGCGGCGAGCGTGCGCCCGACGTCGATCAGCAAGTCGTCGTCGGGGCGGATCCCCGAACGGTGACCGTCGACGTCGATCTCGATCCAGACTTCGAAGCGCTCGCCATGCTCGCGGCCGAACGCCGCGATCGCCTGCGCGGTGTGCAGGCTGTCGGCGACGATCTTCAGGTCGCAGCCGCGCCGGCGCAGCGCGAGCGCCTGCGGGAGCCGGGCGGGAATCATCCCGACCGCATAGACGATGTCGCGCACGCCGCTCGCGAAGAACTGCTCGGCCTCCTTCAGCGTCGACACCGTGATGCCGCGCGCGCCGGCCGCGATCTGCGCGTCCACGACCTGTTGGCACTTGGTCGTCTTCACGTGCGGCCGGAACGCGACGCCGAATGCGTCCAGATGCGCGTGCAAGCGCGCGATGTTGGCGTGCATCCGATCGACGTCGATCAGTGCGGCGGGGGTGGTGACGGTGGGGATGCCCATGATGCGTTGCCTCGATGGTTGGCGACGCACACACTCTACGGCGTTCGACTCGCCGCGGGTTTAACGCGGCGGAAATCGGTCATTAACACCAATTTAATGAGGGGCGGGCGGCGGCACCTTCGCGCGCCACGGCGGCGGCGCGAGAAATTGCGTGGCCGCTTCGAGGAACACCCGTTGTCGCGCGGAACGGCCCGTGCGCGACGGCAGCAGCGCGGTCACCGGCGCGGGCGGCAGATGCCAGTCGGGCAGCAGCCTGACCAGCTTGCCGCTCGCCAGCAGCGGCGCGACGTCCCATTCGGAGCGTTCGACGATGCCGAGCCCCGCGAGCGCCCAGTCGGTGATCACGGTGCCGTCGTTCGACGACAGCGCGCCCGTCACGCGGATCACGGCCGAGCGCCTGGCGTCGCCTTCGCCGTCGCCGGCTTGCGAGAAGCGCCAGCGGACGATGTCTTCGTCGTTCTCGCGCAGGCACAGGCAGTCGTAGCGGGCGAGGTCGGACGGATGGCTCAGTGCGCCGATGCGGCGTGCGTAACCGGGGCTTGCGCACAGGAAGCGTTCGTTGGGTGCGAGCGGATAGCCGATCCACGACGACGATTTCAGGCTGCCGACGTGGATCACCACATCGGCGCCCGACGCGCTCGTCAACGGGCTCTCCGACAGATGCAGCGAGATCTCGAGCTTCGGATGCGCACGCTGCACGTCGCGCACGATGCGCGCGACGTACTTGCGCCCGAAGCCGAACGGCGCGACGACGCGCAGCGTGCCTTGCACGTCGCCGTGATCGCCGGAGAGGCTGAGCGGCAACGCTTCGACGCGCTCGAGGATCGCGACGGCTTCCTGGTACAGCCGCTGCCCTTCGTCGGTCAGCGCGATGCCTTTCGACTGCCGCACCGCGAGCCGGACCTCGAGCCGCGCCTCCATCCGCTGCAGGCGCAGCGTGACCGCGGGCGGCGTGAGGTCGAGCAGGCGCGCGGCAGACGCCAGCGAGCGTGACGCGCCGATCGCGCGAACGAGCCGAAGATCTTCGAGGTCGAGCATGAAATGTCCGTTGATGCTGGCGTGGCCGGGCATCGATTAAACCGCACTTGGCGCGCGGAATCCATCGCTGCGCAGCGGTTGTGACGCCGGATTCCATCCGCGGCCAGCAACAATCACTTCCACGCAGCCCGATAACTCTCGAGGGCGCACGTGCCTAAACTTTAGTCATTGGCAACGAACGAGGTGTTCGAAGCCACACAACCAGACACAGTCGGAGGTACGTATCATGAAGAACCTTATTCAAGCCGTTGTCGTTGCTGCTGCCCTTGCCGCTCCGGTCGCCGTTTTCGCTCAGAACACCGCACCGCTCACCCGTGCGCAAGTGCGCGCCGAGCTGATCGAACTGGAGAAGGCCGGTTATAACCCGGCGGTCGGCGAAGACCCGCACTATCCGGACGACATCCAGGCCGCACAAGCCCGCGTCGATCAGCAACATGCGCTGGCTCGCGCACAAGGTGTCGACAACAGCGGTGTGGGCAACAACGCGCAAGGCGCCGCAGCGGCCGGCAAGCCGGCGAAGGTCGTCGCGCCGCGCGCGAATGACGAGATGAAGTCGCTGTACCGCGGTCACTAAGCAGCACGAGTGACGCGAGGTTCGAGCGGGAGGCCGTAGCGCTCCCGCGTCGAACCGGACGGCCCGCGATTGCGATCAGCGCAATCGCGGGCTGTTTTTGTATCGGTTGGGCGGGCGTGGGTGCGCTGCGCGGCCGGGATCGATGGTCGCGCTCGGCGCATTGAATCACGCGGGTTTTGTCGAGCCGTCGCGGTTGCCGGTTCGCGCTCGCGGTCGGTTGGACCCAACGCGAGGCGACGCGTCATGTCGTTCGCGTTTCTCTTGCTTCGGCTTCGGCGTCGCCGTCGCCATCGAGCCGACGAACGCTTGGGGCAAGCGCGTTCGAAGGATGCGTAATCGCAGCCGGCCTGCAACGATCGCGGTTGCACCCGCGCGTCGCATCGACAGATGGGCAGCCCGTCGGCAATACGCACAACGACGACACGCGTATCTTCTGCTGCCGATGTCACGCGAGTGACCGGCCGCGACGGCGCCGGTTTCGACGACGACCGACGCCGTCGCCGCAATGCCGCGTCTGCGCCATCACACGCACTCGCGCGTGCATGCCACGAACGCATTCGCACGCCGATCCCAACCGCCAGCGAACCGCCACTCCGGCCCGGCACGGCCCCCCGCGCTATCGCGGCCGACGTCCTGCAGCAGGCCATCCGACGCATTCCTGCACGCCGCGAAAGCCGTCGCGCCCGTGTCCCGTCCCCCGGACTTCTGCCCGATTCGCCCGCCACAGGGCAAAATACGGGTTTTCCGCACCCGAGAGGGCGCGCCCGAACTACGCGCCGGGCCGGGCGGCGTGCGTTTCGCGCATGCCGCTGCCGGGCGCTCAGGCAAGCTGCTCGCCGCGTCGCGAGCCCACAGGAGTCCACACCCCATGCCCGAATCCAACCTGTCCTTCTTCGGCCGGCTGTCGCTGGCCGTCGGCACGTTCTTCTCCGTGCTCGGCAACCGCGAGTTCGCGGCCGGCGTGCTGCGCGTGCGCGACGGCGCCGCGGCACCGATCGCACCGGCACCGGTTGCGCCGGCACCGGCCGCGGCGCCCGCACCCGCACCTGCTCCCGCACCGGCCAAGGCGCCCGCGCCCGAACTGCGCGAAGCGAGCCCGCAAGCCGCGCTTCAACTGCTCGGCCTGCTGCAGCGCGATGCGCGTTTCATCGATTTCGTCGAGGAAGACATCGCCGGCTATGCGGACGCCGACATCGGCGCGGCCGCGCGCCTCGTGCACGACGGTTGCCGCGCCGCGCTGCGCGAACACTTCACGATCGTGCCGGTACGCGACGAAGCGGAAGGCACGCGCGTGACGCTGCCGGCCGGCTTCGACGCGATGGCCGTGCGCGTGACCGGCAACGTGGTCGGCGCCGCGCCGTTCACGGGCACCGTCAGCCATCGCGGCTGGCGCGTGGCCGACGTGCGCCTGCCGAAGCTGACGGGCAGCCACGACGCATCGGTGATCGCACCGGCGGAGGTGGAACTGTGAGCGATCCGCGCTATTCGATCGGTATCGATCTCGGCACGACCCACTGCGCGCTGTCCTACGTCGACAGCGCCGCGAGCGACGGCGAGAAAATCGTGCAGCAGGTGCTGCCGATCGCCCAGCTGACCGCGCCCGGCGCACTGGAGTCGCGCGACCTGCTGCCGTCGTTTCTGTATCTGCCGCACGAGAGCGAGCTCACGCAGGGCGACCTGACGCTGCCGTGGACGGCGTCGCGCAATTTCGCGGTCGGCGAGATGGCGCGCACGCGCGGCGCCGGCACGCCGATTCGGCTGGTGTCGAGCGCGAAGAGCTGGCTGTGCCACCCCGGCGTCGATCGCCGCGCGGCGATCCTGCCGAGCGATGCGCCGCCCGAAGTCGCGCGCGTGTCGCCGCTGGAAAGCTCGACGCGCTACCTCACGCATCTGCGCGAAGCGTGGGACCACGCGCATCCGGACGCGCCGTTCGCCGATCAGGACGTGACGGTCACGATCCCCGCGTCGTTCGACCCGGCCGCGCGCGAGCTGACGGCCGAGGCCGCGCGCGCGGCCGGCTACGCGCGGATGACGCTGCTCGAGGAGCCGCAGGCGGCGCTCTACAGCTGGATCCAGAAGAGCGAAGGCGGCTGGCGCAAGCAGGTGCAGGTCGGCGATCTGATCCTGTGCGTGGACGTCGGCGGCGGCACGACCGACCTGTCGCTGATCGCGGTGGTCGAACGCGACGGCAATCTCGAACTGCATCGCGTCGCGGTGGGCGAGCACATCCTGCTCGGCGGCGACAACATGGACCTCGCGCTCGCGCACGTGGTCGCGCGCAAGCTCGCGCAGAACGGCACGCAGGCCGATCCGTGGCAGCTGCGCGCGCTGACCTACGCGTGCCGCTCGGCGAAGGAAACGCTGCTGTCCGACCCGACGACGGATGCGGTGCCGCTCGTCGTGCCGAGCCGCGGCTCGAAGCTGATCGGCGGGTCGATCCGCACCGAACTGACGCGCGCGGAACTCACGCAGACGATCCTCGAAGGCTTCTTCCCGCAGGTCGATGCGGCGGCGCGGCCGGTGAGCCGCGCGCGCGTCGGCCTCACGCAGCTCGGCTTGCCGTATGCGCAGGACGCGGGCATCACGCGCCATCTGGCGGCGTTCCTCGGCCGTCAGGTCGCGGCGCTCGACGCGCTCGACGGCGTGGCGCGCACGCTGCCGGCGGGCGCGACGTTCCTGCATCCGACCGCGGTGCTGTTCAACGGCGGCGTGTTCAAGTCGGCGCTGCTCACGCAGCGCGTGCTCGATACGCTGAACGGCTGGCTCGCCGCGGAAGGCGCGCCGGCCGCCCGCCTGCTCGAAGGCGCGGACCTCGATCTCGCCGTCGCGCGCGGCGCGGCCTACTACGGCTACGTGAAGCGCGGCCGCGGCGTGCGCATCCGCGGCGGCACGGCGCGTGCGTACTACGTCGCGATCGAATCGGCGATGCCCGCGGTGCCGGGGCTCGAGCCGCCGGTGCAGGCGCTGTGCGTCGCGCCGTTCGGAATGGAGGAGGGCACCGATGCGGCGCTGCCGCCGCAGGAGTTCGGCCTCGTCGTCGGCGAGCCGGTGCAGTTCCGCTTCTTCGGGTCGTCGGTGCGCCGCCAGGATCAGGTCGGCACGCTGCTCGACTACTGGTCGCCGGATGAATTGCAGGAGCTCGAGGAAATCCAGGCGACGCTGCCCGCCGACGGACGCACCGTCGGCGAGATCGTGCCGGTCAAGCTGCATGCGCGCGTGACCGAAGCCGGCACGCTCGAGCTCGAGGCGATCCCGAGCGGCACGAGCGAGCGCTGGAAGGTCGAGTTCGACGTGCGCGGCGCCGCCTGAGCGCGATGAAGCGCTATACGGTCGGTATCGACCTCGGCACCAGCAACACCGTCGTCGCGTACGTCGAGGCCGGCTCCGACGCGATCCGCGTGTTCGACGTCGAGCAGCTGGTCGGCCCCGGCGCGGTGGCTGCGCAGCCGCTGCTGCCGTCGGTGCGCTATCACCCGGCGGCCGGCGAACTGCCGGCCGACGCGATCGCGCTGCCGTGGACGGCCGGCAAAGCGGCCGACGCCGTGCCGGCCGTGATCGGCCGCTACGCGCGCACGCTCGGCGCACAGGTGCCGGGCCGGCTCGTCAGCAGCGCGAAGAGCTGGCTGTCGAACGCAGCGGTGGACCGGCTCGCGGCGATCCTGCCGTGGGGCGGCGCCGACGGCGTCGCCAAGGTGTCGCCGGTCGATGCGAGCGCGAGCTACCTCGCGCACGTGCGCGCGGCCTGGGACGCGCACTTCCCCGATGCGCCGCTCGCGCAGCAGGACGTCATTCTGACCGTGCCCGCGTCGTTCGACGACGGCGCGCGTGCGTTGACGGTCGAAGCCGCGCGGCGCGCGCAACTGCCGGCGTTGCGCTTGCTGGAAGAGCCGCAGGCCGCATTCTACGACTGGCTGTACGGTCAGCGCGCGACGCTGCGCGCTACCTTCGCCGCGCCGCGGCGCGTGCTGATCTGCGACGTCGGCGGCGGCACGACCGATCTGACGCTCGTCGACGTCGCACCGGGCGACGACGGCGAACCGACCTTCACGCGCGTGGGCGTCGGCAATCACCTGATGCTCGGCGGCGACAACATGGACCTCGCGCTCGCGCGCCTGGTCGAGCCGCGCCTGACCGAGCCCGGCACGCGGCTGTCGGCCGCGAGCCTGTCGCAGCTCGTCGAACGCTGCCGCGCGGCCAAGGAGCGGCTGCTCGGCGCCGCTGCGCCGGCGTCCGTCACCGTGACGCTGCTCGGCGCGGGCAGCCGGCTCGTCGGCGGCGCGCGTTCGACCGAGCTGACGCGCGCGGAGGTCGAGCAGATCGTCGTCGACGGTTTCTTTCCGCAGGTCGACGCGAACGACATGCCGCGCCGCACGCGCGCCGCGATCGTCGAGTTCGGCTTGCCGTACGCGAGCGATCCGGCCGTCACGCGCCACGTCGCCGCGTTCCTGAATCGTCACGCGCAGGGGCCGCTGCCCGACACGCTGCTGCTCAACGGCGGCGTGTTCCGCGCGGACGCGCTCGCCGGCCGCCTCGCGCAGACGCTCGGCGCATGGCGCGGCGCGCCGCTCGACGTGCTGCACAACGCGCATCCGGACGTGGCGGTCGCACGCGGCGCGGTGGCCTATGGGCTCGCGCGCGGCGGGCATGCACCGCGCATCGGCGGCGGCTCCGCGCGCAGCTATTTCCTCGTGCTGGACGACGACGGCGATGCCGCCGCCGCGCCGCGCGGCGTGTGTCTGTTGCCGCGCGGCACCGACGAAGGCCGCGAGCTCCGGCTCGATGCGCGCACGTTCGCGCTGCAGCTCGGACAGCCGGTGCGGTTCCATCTGGTGTCGACGGTCGCCGACACGGTCTATCGGCCCGGCGATCTCGTCGAACTCGCCGGCGGCGACTTCGTGCGGCTGCCGCCGATCGCGACGGTCATCGACCGGCAGGCGGGCGGCGGCGCACGCGAAACACCGGTGAAGCTCACCGCGTCGCTGACCGAGGTCGGCACGCTCGAAATGCACTGCATCGCGACCGACGATGCGTCGCGGCGCTGGCGGCTCGAATTCCAGCTGCGCGGCGATGCGCCCAGCCCCGGCGATGTCGACGGGCCCGCGCGCCATCCGCGGCTCGATCAGGCGATCGAGTTGATCGACCGCTCGTTCGGCGGCAAGGCGGCGAACGTCAAGCCGAAGGACACGCGGCGGTTGCGCGCGCAACTGGAGCAGGTGCTCGGCCCGCGCGACGAGTGGGACGTCGCGCTCGCGCGCGAGCTGTTCGACGCGTTGCTCGCGCGTGCGCGTCGCCGCCGCCGTTCGGCCGATCACGAGCGCGCGTGGCTGAACCTCGCCGGCTATTGCGTGCGTCCTGGCTTCGGCCATCCGCTCGACGCGTGGCGCATCGAGCAGCTGTGGCCGCTGTTCGACGACGGGATCCAGTACGTGAACGACGCGCAGGTGTGGTCCGAATGGTGGACGCTGTGGCGGCGTGCGGCCGGCGGTCTCGACGACGATGCGCAGGCGCAGGTGCGCGACGCGATCGCGTTCCTCGAACCGTCCGACGACAAGCGCCGCAAGCTGCCGTTCGACCCGGCCAAGGTCGGGCCGGCCGACATGACGCGCTTGTCCGCGTCGCTCGAGCGATTGCCGGTCGAGCGCAAGGTGGAACTGGGCGAGCGGTTGATCGCGCAGTTGCAGAAGCCGGCCGAGCGCACGCTGTGCGCGTGGGCGCTCGGGCGCATCGGTGCGCGGCGGCCGTTCTACGGCAGCGCGCACAGCGTCGTGCCGGCCGACGTCGCGCAGCGCTGGCTCGATGCGCTGTTCGCGCTCGACTGGAAGCAGGTCGAACCGGCGGCGTTCGCGGTCGCGCAGATCGCGCGGATGACGGGCGATCGCGAACGCGATCTGCCGGACGACACGCGTGCGGCGGTGATCAAGCGGCTGTCGGCGGCGAACGCGTCGGCCGCCTGGATCGACATGGTGCGCGAAGCGATCGCGTTCGATGAAGCGGACACGGCGCGCGTGTTCGGGGAGACGTTGCCGGCGGGGTTGAAGCTGCTGGAGGGTTGAGCGAACGGCCGGGCGCCGCATCGACGGCTCGCCGGCCGGCGAGCAGCGCCACCGTCAAGTGTTCGTCGTGGCCTGCGGAAACACCGGTTCGCCGAGCGTCAGCATCAAGCGGTTCGCCCACGCGAAGATCGCGATCGCATGCGACAGGTCGAGTATTTCGTCATGAGCGAGTCCCGCGGCCTCGAGCGCGGCGATGTCGCTGTCGTCCACCGTGTCGGGCCGCTCGGTTAGCGCGATCGCATAGCGGACGATCGCGCGTTCGCGCGCGTTCGTCCCCGCCGTCGATGGGTCTTCAAATACCTGCTCGATCGAATCGCTGCGTTTCGCGAGCTGCGTGAAGCGTTGCGCATGGACCGATGCGCAGTACACGCAGCCATTCACACGCGACACCACCGTGCTCGCCAGTTCCCGCTCCGCGCGCGACAGTCCGCCGGGGCCGTACATGATCGCGTTGAACACGGCCGAGCGTTGCCGCAGGATCTCGGGCTGATGCACGAGCAGCAGGTAATAGTCGGACGTCGTTGCGTGCGGATGGCTCGCCTCGAGCACGTCGAGCTGCTCCGCGGTGGCGCGTTCGAGCGGCACCGTATCGAGCCACGCACGCCAGCCGAGCGTGTCGGACGTGAAGCCGTGGGAGGTGACCGTGGTCATGCGGCCTCCCGCGCGACGCGCGTGTGCAACGCGCTGGCCGCCGCCGCGACGCGCAGCTGATACGCGACGAACGCGACGAGCTGCGACAACGCAACGATTGCCGCCGTCGTGAATCCCGCCGACTTCAGTGCGGCGAGATCGGACGCGTGTGCGTCGACGGGCGACAGCGTCAGGCGCCGCGCATGCGCGAGCAGCGCACCCAGACGGCGCGGCAGCGCATCGAATGCGTCGGCGTCGGCGCGCGCGATGTCGTCCGGCGTGCCGCCCGCCTCGATCAGCCGCGCGTGGTAGGTCGCGGCGAGTGCGTGCGCACTCGATCGCTGCGCGACGTAGCGCGCCGCATGCAGACGCTCGATGAGCGAAAGATCGGGCAGCGCGGCATCGAACAGCGCGGCTTCGCTCAACTGCGTATGGCGCAGCACCTTCTCGCGCGCGCGGCGCAGTGCGGCGACCGGACTGTCGTCGCGCAGCCCGGCGACCGCGTCGATCGTATCCGGCGCGGCGGCCGGCGGTTGGGTATCAATCATCGTGGTGGGTTCCGGTGGTCACGGGTGTCGTGGAAGGCGCCGTCCACGCGTCGGCGTCGCGCCATTCGTCGCCATGCAGCTCCGCGTTGGCGAACGCGACGAGCGCGTCGTAGTGGCGGTCGCGATCGTCGTCGAACAGCCGGCTCGCGATGCCGCGCGCGAGCCGTCCCGCGCCCGCGCTGATCGCGGGGATGTCGCCGGACAGCTTGCCGTGGCTCAGACTCGCCGCATTGTTGAAGCAGTGGATGCGCGTGACGGCTGGGCATGCGCCGCGCTCGCGTTCCTGGAACGCGAACGCGGGACCGAGATCGGGCGACTCGGCGAGTTCGTCGAGCCAGGTGCCGGGCGGCGGTTGGTAGCGATCCTTCCAGCGCCGCACATGCGGCCCGAACGATGCGAATTCCGTGCGCGTGGTCCAATCGGAATGGAAGCCCGTCGCGAAGATCAGGAAATCGACCGTGTAGCGACCGCGCGGCGTGACGACCTGCAGCCCGTCATGAGCGTCGACCAGCGTTTCGATCGGGCTGGCCGCATGGAAGTACGCGTGCGGGTGCCGCGACACGCGCAGCACGCTCTCGCGCGGCGGCGGTGTCTGCGACGTCAGCGCATAGTGCATGAAGCGCCACTTCGTCGCGTCGTCGAGCGCGGCGAAGCCATGCACGAGGCCCGGGCTGCCGATGCCGGTCAGCTTGTTGATGCGCGGAATGTCCGCGCGACGGAACAGCAGGTCGACGCGAGCGGCGCCTGCCTCGAGTGCGGTACCGGCATTGTCGAACGCGGACGCGCCCGCGCCCACCACGCCGACGCGCTTGCTGGCGAGCGCCGCGAAATCGATCGGCTCGGACGAATGCGCCCAGCGCGTGCGCGGCACGCGTTGCGCGACGGGCGGAACGTACGGGCCGCCGAGTCCGTCGCGGCCGGTCGCCAGTACGACGTGACGCGCGAGCACCGTCCGCGTTGCGCCGCTCGCTTGCAAGTCGAGCGCAAGCAGGCCGTCGTCACGCGGGCGCAGTGCGACGAGCGTGGTGTCGTTGTGCACCGACAGGTCGAGCACGCGGCGGTACCAGCGCAGATAGTCCATCCACTGCGTGCGCGGGATCTTGTAGAGCGCATCCCATGCGTCGCGGCCGTGGCAGGCTTCGAACCACGCGCGAAAGGTCAGTGCGGGGAGCCCGAGCGCGGGGCCGGCGAGCTGCTTTGGCGAGCGCAACGTCTCCATCCGCGCGAAGGTGACCCACGGGCCTTCATAGCCGGCCGGCGCGCGGTCGATCACGCATTGGTTGTCGATGCCGAGCAGACGCAGCTCGGCCGACGCCGCGAGCCCTGCCATGCCGCCGCCGACGATCGCGACGTCGAGTACGCGCGCACCGTCGACCTCGCGCGGCGGCACCCACGACGGCGGGGGCAGGTCGAGCCAGCGCAGGTCCTGCGCGACACGTGCTTCCAGTGCCGCGAGTGTGTCGGGCGTCGCCGTCATGCGGCCTCCTTGCGGGCGCCGCGCGCGTGCGCGGTTCGGGTCGATCGGGTAGGGCGCGTCGCGCGAGCCGGGCGCGCGTCGCCGTCGGTGCGCGGCCGGTCGCCGCGCATCCACGCGTCGTGCACAGATGCATCGTGAAAGATCACGCCGTCGAGGAGTGTGCGCGTCGTGCGCTGCAGCGCGTCGAGCAGCGCGTCGACGGCGGCCGTGCGCGGCTTGCCGGCCGGCGTCGCGACGCCGAACGCAAACGGTATGTCCGCATCGAGCGGGCGTACGACGACGCCTTCGACCGGCAGTGCGACGCCCGTTGCCGGATCGACGATCGCGATCCCGAGCGCGGCGCGCGCGGCCATCACGGCATTCAGCGATGCGTTGGTCTCGACGAATACACGGACGTCGACACGTGCTGCGGCCAACGCCGCATCGATGCGCTGGCGCAGCCGGTGCCGGTTCGCGACCGTCACGATGCGGCGCCGCGCGAGATCGCGCAGTGCGATACGCGGCTTGGTCGCGAGCGGATCGGCCGCGGCCAGCACGGCGACGCAACGGGCTTGCGCGATCCAGTGCACGTCGAGCCCGGCATGCGCGATCGGCAACGTGACGACGCCGATATCGGCGGTGCCTGCCAGCACTTCGTGCACGACGTGTTCGGCCGATTCGCTGCGCAGCTGGTAATGCGGCGCGTGCGCGCCGTCGGGCAGCGCGGCGAGCGCGGCCGGCACGAGCGCGGCCGCGAGCGAAGGCGTGGCCGCGATGCGCACGGGCTCGGCCGTTTCGTCGCCGAGTGCGCGCGCCCGCGCTTCGATCGCGCGCAGGCCGACGAGCGAACGCTCGACTTCGTCGTAGAGCAGGAACGCGCGGCGCGTCGGCGTGACGCGGGGGCCGTGCCGGTCGAACAGCGCATAGCCGAGATCGGCTTCGAGCTCCTGGATCTGCCGCGTGACGGCCGGCTGCGAACGGCCGAGCAGTTCGCCCGCGCCGGTGACGCTGCCGGCCGACATGACCGCCGAAAATGCTTCGAGTTGATGCAACTCCATGGCGCGTTCCGATGATGCAATGTGCGCATTGTAGGAGCGCATGCATGCGTGATTCATATAATGATTTTTGCTATCGACAGCGCGAAAAGTGCGAAGCGCGGGCGCACCGCGCGGAGTTCGATTACGTGCATGCGTGCCGGTCCCGCACGGCCGCGCATGTCGAACCTCAATCGAATCAAAGCGCTGCGCCGCGTACGCACGCGCCGTGCATGTGCGCCGCACGCCGATGCATCGACGCACGCGTTCGGCTTCGCGCCGCGTGCGATATCGATATGCGCAAAACTTCGTTGGAACGCCCTGAGGCAGATGGTTACATGCCGTCACTCTTTTCGATTGGCGGACGGCTGGGGGGCGTATGAAGGTATCGGGCATCGACACACGCGGCGCATGGCGGCGCGCACTGGGCACGGTTGCGGCGCTGGCTGCCGCATGGGGTTTGTCGACGGGCGGCGCGCTCGCCGCGGGCGTATCGGGCGAGCCGCTGGTGATCGGCGTGAGCGGACCGCTCACCGGGCAGGACGCGCAATACGGCGAGCAATGGAAGCGCGGCTTCGATCTCGCGCTCGACGAGATCAACGGCAGCGGCGGCATCCATGGCCGCCCGCTCGCGGTGGATTTCCAGGACAGCCGCAGCGACCCGCGCCAAGCGGTCGCGATCGCGCAGAAGTTCGTCGCCGATCCGCGCATCGTGATCGAGCTCGGCGACTTCTCCAGCGCGACGTCGATGGCCGCGTCGCCGATCTACCAGCGCGGGCAGCTGATTCAGTTCGGCTTCACGAATTCGCATCCCGATTTCACGAAGGGCGGCGACTACCTGTGGAGCACCGCGCTCAGTCAGGCCGAGGAGCAGCCGCTGCTGGCGCGTTACGCGGTGAAGGAGCTCGGCTTCAAGCGGATTGCGGTGCTGTACCTGAACACCGACTGGGGCCGCACGAGCAAGGACATCTTCGCGAAGGCGGCGGCGGGGCTCGGCGCGCAGGTCGTCGCGGCCGAAGGCTACCAGCCGGCGGAGAAGGACTTCCGCTCGACGCTCGTGCGCATCGGTGCGTCGAAGCCCGATTCGATCGTGCTGATCTCGTATTACGCCGACGGCGCGCAGATCGTGCGTCAGGCGCGTAGCGCGGGCCTCGCGTTGCCGATCGCGGCGGTCGGCTCCGTGTATTCGCCGAAATTCCTCGAACTGGGCGGCACGGCCGTGGAAGGCGTCTATACCGAGTCGAACTTTTTCCCGGCCGAACCGCGTCCGGAAGTGCAGGCGTTCGTGCAGCGCTATCGCGCGAAATATCATGCGGATCCCGATTCGTTCGTGGCGCGCGCGTACGACGCGCTGATCCTGTCGGCCGACGTGCTGCGCCGCTACGGGACCACGCGTGCGGCCGCGCACGACGGCTTCGCGAAGGTGAGCGACGTGCCGAGCGTGATCTTCGGCAAGGTGCGCTTCGACCCGCAGACGCGCCGTGTCGAGGGCGCCCGCACCGTCTATCTCGTGGTGAAGCAGGGGCAGTGGGCGCTGTGGGACGGCGCGAAGCCGCAACTCGCCGCGCGCTGATCCAGCGCGCGCCCTGACCCGCATGCTTTCGACGGACGTATCGTGATGGCTTCCTGGCTCGACTACACGCTCAACGGTCTCATCGTCGGCAACATCTACGCGTTGCTCGCGGTCGGGCTCGCGTTGATCTTCGGCGTGTCGCATCTGATCAACTTCGCGCACGGCTCGGTCTACATGGTGGGCGCGTTCGTCGGCTGGCTGTGCCTGACGCGCTTCGGCCTGCCGCTGCCCGTCGCGCTCGCGGCGGTGGTCGCGGGCTGCGCGGCGCTCGGCATCACGATCGAGCGCATCGGGCTGCGGCCGTTGCGCCACGCGGCGCGGATCGCGCCGCTGCTCGCGACGATCGGCATCAGTTTCATCCTCGATCAGCTCGCGCAGCTCGTGTTCGGCGCCGATCCGCGCGCCGTGCCGACGCCGTTGCCCGACTGGCACGTGCGGATCGCGGGCGCGACGCTCGGCGCGCTCGACCTGCTGATCGCGGGCATCGGCATCGCGGCGGCCGCACTGCTGTACGGATTCCTGCGCTTCACGCGGCTCGGCTGGGCCGTGCGCGCCACTGCGCAGGACCGCGACGCGGCGCTGCAAATGGGCGTCGACGTCGATCGCGTGAACCAGGCCGTGTTCGCAATCGCATGCGCGCTCGGCGGCGTCAGCGGGCTGCTGGTCGGCATGTACTACAACAGCATCGATCCTGCGATGGGCTTCCAGGCGACGCTCAAGGGCGTGGTCGCGCTGCTGATCGGCGGGCTCGGCAACGTGCCGGGCGCGATTGCGGGCAGCCTGCTGCTCGGTCTCGTCGAAAGCTACGGCGTCGCGCTGTTCGGGACGAGCTATCGCGACCTGTTCGCGTTCGGGCTGCTGATCGTGTTCCTGGTATGGCGGCCGAACGGGCTGTTCAGCGCGAAGCGCGCGCTGCCGCCCGAGCCGATGACCGGCACCTTCCTCGCCGCTGCGAGGCACGTACGCGTGCCGCGCCCGGCCGTCGCGGCGCTGATCGTGCTGGCTGCCGCGCTGCCGTGGCTCGGCGCGTCGCCGTATGTGCTGCAGACACTGACCAACGCGTGGCTGTATGGGCTGCTCGCACTGAGCCTCACGCTGGTGGCCGGCACGGTCGGGCAGATCTCGCTCGGCCATGCGGCGCTGCTCGTGATCGGCGCGTATGCATCGGCGCTGCTGTCGTCGGATCTCGGCTGGTCGCCGGCTGTGACGATCCCGTGTGCGGGCGCGATCACCGCGGTGCTCGGCACGCTGCTCGTCTATCCGGCATTCCGCTTGCGCGGCCACTACGTGTCGATCGCGACGCTCGGCATCGGCGAAGTGGTGAGCCTCGTGATCCTGAACTGGGACGGCCTCACGCGCGGCCCGCTCGGCATCACCGGCATCGCGCCGCTGCCGTGGGCGAGCACCGCGCGCGCCGCGTACTGGTTCGCACTCGCGGTGCTCGTCGTGCTGGCGCTGCTGCAGGTGCGGCTGCTGCGCTCGCATCTCGGCCGTACGCTGCGCGCGGTGCGCGAGGACGACGTCGCCGCACGCGCGCACGGCATCGCGCCGAATCGCTACAAGGCGATCGCATTCGCGGTCGGCGGCGTGGCGGCCGGCGTGAGCGGCGGAATCGCCGCGCATCTGTACAGCTACATCAATCACCAGACCTTCGATTCGCAGGTCTCGATCCTTGCGTTGACGATGGTGATCCTCGGCGGGCTCGGCAACGTGCTTGGCGGTATCGTCGGCGCGGTTGCGCTGATCGGGCTGCCCGAGCTGTTCCGCTGGGCGGCCGACTATCGGATGCTGATCTACGGCGTCGTGCTGGTGCTGCTCGTCCGGTTCCGGCCGCAGGGCCTGCTCGGCACCGTGTAAGGAGAAATGCGATGACCACTCGTCGACCGTTGCTCGACGTGCGCGGATTGACACGCCGCTTCGACGGCGTGACCGCGCTCGACGCCGCGAGCCTGACGCTCGCCGACGGCGAATTGCTGAGCGTGATCGGCCCGAACGGCGCGGGCAAGTCGACGCTGTTCAACCTGATCGCGGGCGCGGACCGTCCCGACGCCGGCTGCGTGACGTTCGACGGGAGCGACATCACCGGCGTCGCACCGGAGCGGCTCGCGGCGCTCGGCATCGCGCGCACGTTTCAGCACGGCCGCGTGTTCGGCAACCTGAGCGTGCTCGACAACGTATTGATCGGCGCCCATGCGCGGCTGCGGGCGGCGCGACGCGGCTGGCCGGTGCTCGGCGCGGCGGCCGAGGTATGGCGCGCGCTGGTGCGGCCCGCGTCGGTGCGGCGCGAGGAAGCCGCGTTGCGCGCCGAAGCGCGCGACATCGTCGCGCGATTCGGCGAGCGGCTCGCGCCGCGCATCGATCACCCGGCGCATAGCCTGTCGTATGCGAACCGCCGACGCGTCGAGATCGGCCGCGCGCTCGCGCTGCACCCGCGCCTGCTGCTGCTCGACGAGCCGACCGCCGGGATGAACGAGACCGAGACCGCCGAGATGCTGCAACTGATCCAGTCGCTGAAGGCGGGCGGCCTGACGATCCTGCTGATCGAACACAAGCTCGAGCTCGTGATGCGCGTATCCGATCGCGTGATGGTGCTCGACAACGGCGTGAAGATCGCCGAAGGCGCGCCGCGCGACGTGCGGCACGATCCGCGCGTGATCGAGGCCTATCTCGGGCGCCGCCATGCGGACGCCGCGCGCGCGGCGGCATGAGCCCACCATTTTCTGGAGCTGACCTCGCGATGACCGACACGCTGCTGAAACTGGAGCACCTCGACACGTTCTACGGACCGGTGCAGGTGCATTTCGACGTGAGCTTCGAGGTCGGCCGCGGGCAGATCGTCAGCCTGCTCGGCGGCAACGCGAGCGGCAAGTCGACGACGATGAAGCTGATTCTCGGGCTGATGCGGCCGCGGCGCGGCGTCGTGCGCTTCGACGGCGACGACGTGACGTCGCTCGCGACGCCGCAGCGCGTCCGGCGCGGGATCGCGGCGGTGCCCGAGGCGCGGCGGCTGTTCGGCGACATGAGCGTGCGCGAGAACCTGTTGATGGGCGCGTACACGCGTGGCGACCGCGCGGCGGTCGCCGACGATTACGCGCGCGTGCTCGACCTGTTTCCGCGCGTGAAGGAGCGGCTCGCGCAGCGTGCGGGCACGCTGTCGGGCGGCGAGCAGCAGATGCTCGCGATGGCGCGTGCGCTGATGGCGCGGCCGAAACTGATCTGCATGGACGAGCCGACGATGGGCTTGTCGCCGCTCTACGTCGACAAGGTGCTCGAACTCATCGATGCGATCAACCGGCAGGGCGTGACGGTGTTCATGGTCGAGCAGAACGCGAGCCTCGCGCTGGAGATCGCGCACTACGGATACGTGTTGCAGACGGGGCGCGTCGCGCTCGAAGGGCCGGCGAGGGCGCTGCTCGACGACGAACGCGTGCGCGATGCGTATCTCGGCGGGGATGCCGTGACGGCCTGACGGCGGCAGTATGCTGCGTGCTCACGCTCCCCGCCCACTCCCCACCGCCCGCGGAAACGTCAACACGACCGCAAACCCGCCCGCGTCGGGAAACGCGAACCCGACGCGCCCGCCGTGCGCCTTCATCACCTCCTGCACGATCGCGAGCCCGAGCCCCGAGCCTGTGCGGCGCTCGCTGCCGTCCGCCGCGATCCGCACGAACGGCTGCAACGCCGCGTCCCAATGCTCGCGCGCGATCCCGCGGCCGTTGTCGGTGACGGTGAGCGTGACGCCATCCTCCGCATTCCCCGCCGTCGTGACCGACACGACGATATCGTCCGCATGTCCGTGCAGCAGCGCGTTGTGCAGCACGTTCGACAACGCCTCCTGCAGGCTGATCGCATCGCCGTCGATCCACGCTTGCGGTGCATCGCTCGCGAACGCAACGGCCACGTCGCGCGCGCCGGCGAGCGGAATCGCGCGGCCGAGCACGTCCTTCGCGAGCGCGACGAGCTCGACCGGTTGCAGCGGCACCGCCTCGGTGCGATGGATCACCATCGCGTGATTGAGCAACTGCCCGGTGAGACGTCCGACATCGGCGCAAGTCGCGCGCAACGCATCGAGCCGCGCCGCATGCCGGGCCGGATCGTGTTCGCCGTCGAGCAGCTCGATCTGCGCGTCGAGCCGCGCGAGCGGCGTGCGCATCTGGTGCGCGGCATCGGCGATGAAGCGCTGCATCGCGTTGATCCGCTCGGCCAGCCTTCGCATCAGCCCGTTGATCGAGCCGATGATCGCGTCGATCTCGCTCGGCGTGTCGACGGCCACCGGCCGCAGGTCGGCCGGGTCGCGCGCGGCGATGATCGCGCCGATCTGCGCGAGCGGGCGCAGGCCGCGCCGGATCGCGAGCCCGCTTGCGCCGATCGCGAGCACGCTCATCAACACGATCAGCGTCCACACCTTGATGCTCATGTCGTTGGTCAGCTGCTGCCGCGCGTTCGTTGTCTGCGCAACGGTGACGATCGCCCAGCCCGGCGTGCTCTCCTCGGGCATGTAGCGCGCGATGGTCGCGGTGCGCACGCGATGCCCCTGGTACACGGCGTCCGCGAACGCCGGCCCCTGCTTCGCGGCGGCCGCCGTCGCGGGGCTCGCGAGATCGCCGTAGCCGGCCACGACGACGCCGCGCGAATCGACGACCTTGTAGTAGACGAGGTCGTAGCGCGACAGCGTCGACAGCGCGGCGACCGGCGGGTTCAGCGCGAGCACGCCGCCTTGCACGTAGAGGTTTTCCGCGACCTGGATCGACGCGCCTGCAAGCAGCTGGTCGTACGCGCGCTCCGCCGCGACGCCCGCGTAGTAGCGCGCGATCGCGGCGAGCGCGAGCGCGCCGGTCGCGACGACGAGCGCGATCAGCAGCAGCGTGCGGCCGAACAGCGTCTTCGGGAACCAGTCAGTGCGCGGCAATCTGATACCCCATCCCGCGCGCGGTGCGGATCTCGACCGAGCTGCCGTGCAGCTTCCTGCGCACGCGCGTCACGTACTGCTCGACCGCATTCGCGCTCGGCTCGTTGCCGAAACTGAACAGCTGGTTCAGCAGCTCGTCCTTCGAGAAGATTCGCTGCGGGCGGCTCGCGAGAATCTCGAGCAGCGCGAACTCCTGGCGCGACAGCGACAGCGGCTGGCCGTCGAGCTCCGCGAGCCGGCTGCTGCGGTCGATCACGAGGCCGCCGAGCGTCAGCACGTCGTTCGCATGACCGCTGTTGCGGCGCAGCAGCGCCTGCACGCGCGCATCGAGCTCGCGGTAGTCGAACGGCTTCACGAGGTAGTCGTCGGCGCCGAGGCCGAGGCCGCTCACGCGGTCGTCGATCGCCGAGCGCGCGGTGACGAGCAGCACCGGCGTCGTGCTGCCCGCCGCACGCAGGTTGCGCAGCACGGCGAAGCCGTCGAGGCCGGGAAGGTTCGCATCGAGCACGACGAGATCGAAGCGCTCGACGCGCAGCAGGCTGTTGGCGGTCGCGCCGTCGGTTTCGTGGTCGACCGCATGGCCGAGCCGCGTGAGCCGCGCGCGGATCGCCGCGCCGATTTCGGCATCGTCCTCGACGACGAGAATGCGCATGGTGCCGTTCGCAATGAAGGGTTACGGGTTTCCCCGGGGGCGGGATCTCAGCATTTTCTCAGACTCGCCCGATAACCTGTGTTCAGCCGACACGAGCGAAGACGGCATTAATACCAGAGGAGACGGCAACATGCAGCATCTGACGCGCACCGCGAGCGCGCGGCCCCATCCGCGACGCAGCGCAGCGCACGCCGGCCGGTCCGCGTGCGATCTCCGTTGCACGCGGAGCTGCGCGTGACGACGTCGCCGCGCCGACGTGCGCTCGTCGCCGCAGGCGCGGGCCTCGCGCTCGGCCTGCTGGCCGCACCGCCGCTCGCGCGTGCGAAGCCGCGTACGGTACGGATCTCGAAAGGATATGGCGTGCTGTATCTGCCGCTGCTCGTGATGGAGAAGCAGCGGCTGTTCGAGCGTCACGCGGCGCGGCACGGGCTGCGCGACATCGTCCTCGACTGGGTGCTGCTCGACGGCGGCAACTCCGTGAACGACGCGATGATGGCCGGCACGCTCGATTTCGCGGCGGCCGGCGCGCCGGGCTTCATCGAGCTGTGGGCTCGCGCACGCGGGATTCCGAACGTCGAGGTGATCGGCATCAGCGGCCTGTCGACGACGTCGCTGTCGCTGAATGCGAACCGGCCGGGCCTCGTCGCACTGCGCGACTTCACGCCGTCCGACCGGATCGCGGTGCCCGGCATTCGCACGTCGCTGTCGGCGGTGGTGCTGCAGATGGTCGCGAGCCGGCAGCTCGGCGCGCGCCATTTCGCGCAACTCGATTCGATCACCGTGAACCTGCCGCACCCGCAGGCGATGCAGGCGCTGATCCGCCGCGACGGCGGCATCACCGCGCATTTCACGTCGCCGCCGTTCTCGACGCTCGAGTTGCGGCAGCCGGGCATTCATCGCGTCGTGAATTCGGTCGACGTGCTCGGGCCGCTGACGCTCGACGTCGTGTTCGCGCCGAAGCGGCTCGTCGATACGGAGCCCGCGCTCGCGATGGCGTTTCTCGGCGCGCTCGACGAAGCGAACCGGCTGATCGCGCAGGACCCGCGCGCGGCAGCCGCGCTGTATGCGGCGTCGTCGGGCGTCGGCGTGTCGCACGACGACGTGCTGCAGATGCTGGCCGCGCCCGACACGCGTTTCTCGGTGCGGCCGAACCAGCTGATGGACTACGTCGACTTCCTGTACCTCGCCGGCACGATCAAGGCGAAGCCCCGCGCGTGGCACGAGATGTTCGCGCCGATGCTCGACGCATACCGGTCGAGCTGAGCAGCGATTCAACCGATACCACCGATATCACCGATACCACTGAATAGCCGGGCGCGCGCGTCGCGCCGGTTCAACCGATCAGCAACCGATTCACGGAGGAGCCCGTAGTGAATGCCACCGATACCCTGGACCCCGCGTCCGCCGAAGAACAGCGCATCATGTCGAAGATCGCGCGGCGCCTGCTGCCGATCCTCGTCGTGATGTTCCTGATCGCATTCATCGACCGGCAGAACGTCGGCTTCGCGAAGCTGCAGATGGTGCACAGCCTCGGGATGACCGAAGCCGCGTTCGGCCTCGCGTCGTCGCTGTTCTTCATCGGCTACCTGCTGTTCGAAGTGCCGAGCACGCTCGCGCTGCATCGCTACGGCGCGCGCGTATGGCTCGCGCGGATCATGCTGACGTGGGGGCTCATCACCGTGCTGATGGGCTTCACCACGTCGATGCCGGCGTTCTGCTCGCTGCGCTTCCTGCTCGGCATTGCCGAGGCCGGCTTCTATCCGGGCGTCATCTACTACCTGACGCTGTGGTTTCCGCAGAGCTATCGCGCGAAGGTGCTCGGCATCTTCACGCTCGGCAGCGCGCTCGCGAACATGCTGGGCTCGCTGGTCGGCGGCGTGCTGCTCGGCCTGAACGGCGTGTGGGGGCTCGCGGGCTGGCAGTGGGTGTTCGTGGCGACCGGCGTGCCGGCCGTGCTCGTCGCGATCGTCGTGTTCCGCGTGCTGCCCGCATCGTTCCGCGAGGCGCCGTTCCTCGACGAACGCGAGAAGCAGATCGTCGCCGCCGCGCTCGAACGCGAGAAGCCGGCCCAAGCCGTCCATGCGAAGCCGTGGGCTGCGCTGCTCGATCCGCGCGTGATGCTGTTCGCGGCCACCTACATGCTGATGTCGACGTCGCTGTACGGCGTCACGTACTGGCTGCCGACGCTGGTGAAATCGTTCGGCGTATCGAGCAGCACGAACGGTCTGCTGAGCATGCTGCCGTGGGCGCTCGCGGTCGTGCTGCTGGTGTGGCTGCCGTCGAAGCTGCGCCGCGCGAAGAGCATCCTGCGCACCATCGCGATCGTCGCCGCGCTCGGCGCACTCGGCTTCCTGATGAGCCTCGTGCTGCCGTCCACGCCGTTGCGCTTCATCGCGCTCGTGCTCGGCGGCGCGTGCATTCCGCTGCTGTATCCGTGCTTCTGGTCGATGCCGCCGCGCTACTTCACCGGCGCGCGCGCAGCGGCGAGCGTCGCGGCGATCAACTCGATCGGCAACCTCGGCGGCTTCTTCAGCCAGAACCTGATGCCGTTCGCGGGCAAGGTCACGGGCACCGCGTTCGGGCCGATGATCGTGCCGATCGTGTGCCTCGCCTTGCTCGGGATCGGCGCGCTGATCGCGTGGGCGCGCTCCGAGCGCACGATGGTCGCCGCGCAGGCGTGATGCGCCACGCCGCGCGCGCCGGCGTGCTCCTCGCCGGTCATTCCTGTGTGCGCGCGGCGTGGCGTGCGTCGTACGCGATCGCGACATGCGCGGCCGCCACCGGAACCTCCACCTCGACCGTCGTGCCTTCGCCGAGCGTCGTGTCGATGCGCAGCGTGCCGCCGACGAGGTAGGCGCGCTCGCGCAGGCCCACCAGCCCGAACGAGGCGGACTTGCGCGGCGCGCCCGGATCGAAGCCGGCGCCGTCGTCGCGAATCGTCAGCACGAGCGTCTCGTCGCGATACGCGAGCGCCACGCTCGCGCTCGACGCGGCCGCATGCCGCGCGACGTTCGCGAGCGCTTCCTGCGCGATGCGGAACACGGCGGTCGCATACGGCTCGTCGAGCTGCAATTCGCCGGGCTCGACGCGCAGCGTGCAAGCGACCCCATGACGGCGCTGGAAATCTTCGACGAGCCATTGCATCGCGGCCGCGAACCCGAGGTCGTCGAGCATCAGCGGGCGCAGGTCGGACGCGATGCGGCGCGTCGCGGTGACCGCGCCGCGCGCGAGCGCGTGCATCGCGCCGATCTTGCGGGCCAGGGTCGCGTCTTCCTGCGGCACGTGATCGAGCAGCCATTCGAGGTCGTTCTTCAGCGTCGCGAGCGTCTGCGCGAGTTCGTCGTGCAGCTCGCGCGCGATGCGGCGCTGTTCGGCCTCGCGCGCGCTCGCACTCATCGCCGCGATTTCTCGCAGCTCCTCGCGCGACGCCTGCAGCGCCCGCTCCGCGCGCACGCGCTCCTCGACCTCGCGCCGCAGGTCGCGGTTCGACGCGCTCAACTGCGCGGTGCGCGCCGCGACACGCTGCTCGAGCCGTTCGTTTGCGTCGTTGAGCTGCGCGCTCTTCTGCACGACGAGCAGGTGCTGGTAGCGCGCGCCGGCGAGCGCGCGCACCGTCTGCGCATGAAGCCGGCCGTTCTCGAACAGCAGCGCGAACAGCACGACGGCAGACGCGACGAGGCCGTAGGTGCGCCCCGCGTAGAAGCCGAGGTCGAAGCGCCCGTGGTTCAGCATCGACGACAACGCGATGTCGAACAGCCACGCGACCAACACGATCATCAGCCACAGATCGAGCACCGAGTGACGGCGCCGCTGCCGCCACAGCAGCACGAGCGCCGCGAGGTTCAACGCCCAGACGACCGCGATCGCGTTCGTCATCGTCGCGGTCATCCGGTTGCCGTCCATGATGCGCGGCAGCAAATCGTGGCCGGCGGTCGCGAGCAACGCGAGCGCGGCGGTCGCGCCTGCGGTCAGCGCGATGCACAGCAGCACGGGAACCGCCGCGCGGCGCCGCCGCAGCGATGGGCTGCGCGTGCGCGAGGCCGCGCGCAGCAGCGCGTACACGCCGAGCGCCAACGGAAAGCCGCCGTGCCAGAACAGATACAGCCATGCGGTGGTCTGCTCGCCGGCGCCGAGCAGGCCGGTCGGCGCGAACAGCCCCGGAAAGGTCAGCATGTGCGTGCCGGCCATGAAGCCCGTGAACAGGTAGCCGCCGGCGAGCGCGAGCAGCGATTTCTCGCGCAGGATCGCGAACTGGCCGAGCAGCAGCCCGGCCGTCACGATGTCGCTGACGACGATCGCCGACTGGTACACCGGAATGAAGCCCCATACCCGCGGCAGCTGCATGCGCGCGAACGGCGCGAGCGCGACGAAGATCGCGACCGACACGAGCACCGTCGCGAGCGCGAGCCGCCGCTCGCGCCGGCCCGGCGGCAGCGACGACATGAACATGTGTGACGGCTGCGGCGCGTCGTCGTCGTCGGCGGCGGCCGGCTCACGCATGCGGAACGCGGCCATCATGCGTCGCCCACGCCGAGATCGAGCTCGTGGCGCACCGCGTAGCGCACCAGCGCGGCCTCGTGCGGCAGATCCATCTTCTCGAGGATGCGGGTCTTGTAGGTGCTGACCGTTTTCGCGCTCAGCGCCAGCTCCGAGGCGATCCGCGTGACCGTCTGACCGGCCACGATGCGACGCATCACGTCGAGCTCGCGCGCGGACAGCCGTTCGTGCGGCAGCAGGTCGGCCGGCGTACGCAGCGTGCGCGCGAGGCTCTCGGCGGCCGACGGGCTGACGTACACGCCGCCCGCCGCGACCTTGCCGACGGCTTCCACCAGCGCGGTGCTCGCGCTGTCCTTGGTCAGGTAGCCGGTCGCGCCGGCCTTGAACGCGCGGGCGGCGTATTGCGTCTCCGCGTGCATCGTCAGCACCAGCAGCCGCAGCGACGGCGCGCGTTTCTTCAGCAGCCGGATCAGGTCGATGCCGGTCGGCCCCGGCATCGACAGATCGAGCAGCAGCACGTCGGCGGTGTGCCGTTCGGCGAGCGCCAGCGTGGCGTCGCCGTCGCTCGCCTCGCCGACGATGTCGAAGCCGCCGGCCGTCTCCAGGATGTGACGCAAGCCGTCGCGCATCACTGCATGATCGTCAGCCAGAATTACCCTGATCATCGAGCGGTTCTCTCCCGGATGGCGCCGCGTGGCCGCGGCCGTTCGTCCAACAATATATGCCGCCGCAGCGGCAAACGGTGTGCCCGATGTATCTTTTTGAGACACTTGAGCGGGGAATGCATATTGCAGCGAAACGATCGCCGCGTACAGGTGCACGCGGCAGCGCCGGGCGGGGCGGGCGTTCCAGCGTGGTCGTCGGCCGCCGGTCGATGCCGCGGATCGCGGGCCGGCCTGTTTAAGAGATAAACTGGTGAGCGATTGGAATGCGTCCCGCCGAAGGAATCCCGACGATGGTCGATCTCGTCCACATCCTGCCGTCCGTGCTGCTCGACGCCGTCGTGTGGGCCGGTGTGCAGGCCGCGCAGGGGCTTGCGCACGGCGCGCCGCTGACGCGCGCGCAGCACGCCGATGCGCGCGCCGTCGGCGTCGCGCAGCCGGAGCTCATCCGCGTCGTGATCGCGGATCGGCTGCCGTTTCCCGATACGCCGACGCTGGGCGCGATCGCCCGCGACTCCGGGCTGCTCGCGCCGGAGACGATCGGCCTCACGCTCGGCCACGCGGTCGTGCTGCGCGGCCACGACACGCGGCGTTTGCTCACCCACGAGTTTCGTCATGTCCATCAGTACGAGGAAGCCGGGTCGATCGGCGCGTTTCTCGCGCGCTATCTGCATGAAATCGCGACCGTCGGTTACCACGACGCGCCGCTCGAGGCCGACGCGCGGCAGCACGAGTTCGACTGACGCTGCCCACGGGCGCGCACGCGCATCGACGAAGCCGCACGCCGCCGCGATGCGCCCGCTGCCGGCGCGGCGCACAGTGATGCCCGGCGGCCCGCGATGAGCGACGCGATCCACGGCTGGCTGGCCGCGATCGGCGCGCATCCGCTGCTCGTGCTGGCGGTGGTGTTCGTCGTCGCCTGTGCCGAATCGATCGCGCTGATCGGCACGATCGTGCCGGCCGGTGCCGTGATGTTCGCGGCCGGCACGCTGGTCGGCGCGGGCGCGCTCGACGCCTGGACGACGCTCGGCGTCGCGGCGGTCGGCGCGATCGTCGGCGACGGCGTCAGCTACGAGGTCGGCCGCCGCTATCGCGGCGCGATTCGCAACGGCTGGGTGCGCTTCGGCTACGCGAACGCCTATGCGCGCGGCGAGCAGTTCGTGTTGCGCCACGGCATGAAGAGCATCGTCCTCGCGCGCTTCCTCGCGCCGGTGCGCGCGGTCGTGCCGGTCGTGGTCGGATGCGCGACGCTGCCGCGACGCGCGTTCTATCCGGTCAACATCGTCTCGGCGCTGATCTGGGCGCCCGTGCACGTCGCGCCCGGCATTCTGTTCGGTGCGTCGGCCGCGCTGGCCGCCGCGATCAGCGTGCGGGTCGCGGCGATTCTGCTGGTGGTGGCCGCGCTCGTCGCGCTCGTATGGATCGGCGTGCGCCTCACGCTGCGGCGCGGCTGGCCGTTGCTGCGCCGCATAGCCGCCGCGGGCATGCACGCGTGCGCGCGGCGCTGGCCGCGCTTCGGCACGCGGCTGCACGCGGCGATCGAAGCGCTTCGGCGGCTGCCGGGCGCCGTGCCGGTGCTCGCGCTGCTGTTCGTCGGCTGCGTGTGGCTGTTCGGCGACGTCGTGCGCGACGTCGTCGCGAACGATCCGCTCACGCATGCCGACATTGCGCTGTACTCATTTCTGCAGAACCTGCGCACGCCGCCCGTCGATGCGGCGATGCGCGCGCTGGCCGTGCTGCATGGACGCGATACGGGGCTGATCGTCGCCGCTGCGTTTCTCGTCTGGCTGATGATCCACCGCTGCTGGCTGACGTCGGCGTGGTGGGCCGCGACGGTCGGCGTCGCGGTCGTGCTCGCGCCGGCGTTCGGCGCCGGCGCGCTCGGCACGACGCCCGCGAGCCTGCCGCCCGGCACCTTGCACGTGCCGCTGCCCGACGCCGACGCGGCGTTCGCGATCGTCGCGAGCAGCGGCATCGGCTGGCTGCTCGCGCGCGACCGGCCCGCGCTGTGGCGCGTGCCGGTCGTCACGGCCGTCGTGCTGTGGATCGTACTGGGCGGCTTCGCGCGGCTCTATGTGGGCGACACCTGGCTGTCGGGGCTGATCGGCGGCTGGAGCCTCGGGCTCGCCTGGTTCGCGGTGCTGGCCGCCACCTATGCGTACTGGCGGGTGCGCGAGCACGTGCAGCCGCGCGGCGCGCTGGTCGCGCTGGTGGTCGTCACGGCGACGGCCGGCGTGTGGACCGTGCCCGCGCAGTGGGCGCTCGATCGCGCGGCGCGTCCGCATGTGGGCGACGTCGTCGCGATGACGGTCGATCAGTGGCTGCGCGGCGGCTGGCAGCGCGTGCCGGTGCGACGCACCGAGATCGGCGGCGATCGCGAGGAGTATCTGCCGCTGCAATGGTGCGCGACGTCGGATACGCTCGATCGCCATCTGTCGCTGGCCGGCTGGCAACGCGCGACGCCGTGGTCGCCCGCGAGCGCACTGCGCTGGCTGCTGCCGCAGGCGCAGGCCGACGCGTTGCCGGTGCTGCCGCGCTACACGCACGGCGAGAGCACGCGGCGCGAGTTCGTGCGCGTCGATCCCGCGCGGCCGGACAGCCGTCTCGTGCTGCGGCTGTGGCGTTATCCGTACGTGTTGCAGGACGCGCTCGGCACGCGGCCGCTGTGGTACGGCGCGCTGTATCGCGAGACGCTGCATCGGCCCGCGCGGCTGATGACGATCGTGCGCACGACGACGGTCGACGATGCGGCCGCGATTGCGCAGGCACTCGACGTCGAGCCGAGGCTCGAACGCCCGCCGGTGGACATGCACGCGGCGCCGGCGACGGTGGTGCTCGTGTGGATGGTGCAGCCTTGATGCGCGCGCCACTCCGCTCCCATCTTTCAACCGCAAGGACCCCAATGATCACGCTTCGCCCGATGACCGAAGACGACTTCGCGCGTTTCTGGCCCACCTACCGCGCGGTCGTCGCCGCGCAGGAAACCTACGCGCTCGATCCCGCGCCGACGCTCGAAGCCGCGCGCACGCTGTGGCTCGATGCGCCGCTCTGCACCTGGGTGGCCGAACAGGATGGCGAGCTGCTCGGCTCGTACTTCCTGAAGCCGAACGCGGCCGGCCCCGGCAGCCACGTGTGCAACTGCGGCTACATGGTCAGCGAGGCCGCGCGCGGCCGCGGGCTCGCGCGCGCGATGTGCGAGCACTCGCAGCAGGTGGCGCGCGAGCGCGGCTTTCTCGCGATGCAGTTCAATTCGGTGGTCGCGACGAACGACGTGGCCGTCGCGTTGTGGCAGAAGCTCGGCTTCGAGATCGTCGGGCGCCTGCCGCGCGCGTATCGGCATGCGCGGCTCGGCTTCGTCGACTGCTTCGTGATGTTCAAGTGGCTCGGCGACGCAGCCGCCGCCGAAGCCTGACGCGCGCTCAGACGGCGAACGCGCCGTCGAACACGATCCGCTCGTCGAACGCGAGCGTGCCGCGCGCGAAGATCAGGTCGAGATGATGACTGCCGTTCGCGCCGCCGCCCAGACCGAGATGCAGGCCCGGATGGCGTTCCTCGAAGCCGGCGTTGCGGCCGTACAGCGCGCGGATGCCGAGGTTCGTGCCGATCCCGAACTCCTCGATGCGCCGGTGATTGTCGTGGCGCTCGAGATAGGCGGCGAAGTCGCGCCGGAAGCCCGCATCGTCGCTGTCGAAACCGTCGATCAGGCTGTCGCGCACGTGCAGCTTCGCGAGCCGCTCGGCCACGCGGTATTTGATCGCGAACGGCACGGTGCCGAGGAACGTGCCGCTGAACACGATCGAGCCGTTGAGGTCGGTGACGTGCGTCGCGATCTCGCCGGGCACGACGTCGAGGTTGCCCATGCCGTCGACGCTCGTCCATTTCTGGTCCGCGGCGAGCGAACCGCTGAGCCGGTTGCCGGCCTCGTCGATGAAATGGATCTGCGATGCGTGCGCGGCCGCTTCGATCAGCCGCGCGTTGCGCGCGGCGATGTCGTCGAGCGATTCGGCGAACGCCTCGTCGAGATGCGGGCCGTAATCCTTGAACAGCACCGACTTGTTCCAGTGCTCGACGATCGCGGGACGGATCGCCGCAAGAAACGGCGGGCCGCTCGGCGACGGCGTGGGCAGGCATGAGGAGTCGTACAGCAGCACGAACAAATCGGCCTGCGTGAGCGCGGCGGCGATGTCGTCGGGTGCGGTGTTTTCGAGGCTGAGAGTGGTCGCGTCGAGCGAGGCGGGCAGGGCGGAAAACGCGCGCAACGCGGTGTCGCGATTGCGGGTGTCGTAGCCGACCAGCAGTTTGCCCGTCTCGCCGCGTGCGAGCTTGTCGCGCAGCGCCGGATGAAAACCCAGCGCGCGATGCAGGTTCAGCATGCGTGTCTCCGGAAGCGGCGGAAGGGCCGCAGCCCTTCCGCGGGAACGGACGGGCCGCTCAGACCGGCCAGAGCGCGGTGCCGAACGGCACCACCGCATCCTCGACCATCATGTCGACGGCCTCGGGGTGCGTGTCTTCCTGCATCCAGTCAAGCAATTCGATCTGCTGGGTTTCCTGCATGTCAATTCTCCTGTGGTGAACAGCGATTCAACATGAAAGCACGGTAAGGGTATTACCGCCGCCCACCCGGTATTTCCTGAATGCCGGGCGAGTGGCGTCGATATTAGTCTGAGGATTTATCGAATGCAATGCATTGCTGCGTTTTTAGTCGTTCGTTGATAAACACGCGGAATTCGCACCTGTCGGCGTGATCCGGGGCCGGATGACGCCGAATCGATTCAAACGCGCGCGGCGATTTTTTTCGGAATATCGGCGATGGGAGCAATTCGGCCGGGAATTGTATTTTTTATAATTTCAATGGGTGTGTAGCGGTTTCGTTTTTTGAATTCGGCTATTCACGCATGCCGCGCACGACCGGCCGCGCTCGCGCGCCGGCGGTTGCCGATGCCGCACCGGGCACGCGCGGCGCCGCCGGTTTTCTGGCACCATCTGACGGCTTCTTCACGCGCGGTCACGGCCGCGCGCACGGCCGGTCAGGCTGGACGATTCGAACCATCATGGAGACACCGCGATGCGCGCAGCGCCGCCACCGCAGCATGCCGCCCGCGCACGGGCGGGCGCCGGCACGGCCGAAGCCGACCGGATGGCCGCTTGGCGGCTCGCGGTCCGGCTGTCGCTCGGCAGCGCGATCGCGCTGGGGCTCGCGCGCTTTTCGTATGCACTGCTGTTGCCGCCGATGAAGGCCGATCTCGGCTGGTCGTTCGCCGAGGCCGGCGCGCTCAATACGGCCAACGCGGCCGGCTATCTGCTCGGCGCGCTCGTCTTTCCGTTGCTGTCGCGGCGCTGGCGCGCGGGTACGCTGCTCACCGCCGGCTGCGTGCTCACCGTATCGCTGATGGCCGCTTGCGGGCTGGTGTCGGGCACCGACGCGCTGCTCGCCGCGCGCGTCGCGACGGGCATCGGCAGCGCGCTGATCTTCATCAGCGGCGGCGTGCTGGCCGCGCGGCTCGCATCCGCGTCGCCACGCGACGCCGGGCTGCTGCTCGGCCTGTACTACGGCGGCACCGGCTGGGGGATCGTCGCGTCGTCGCTGCTGGTGCCCGCGACGCTCGTGCATCGCGCGCACGGCTGGCAGCCGGCCTGGTTCGCGCTCGCACTCGCTTGCGTGCTGTTCTCGGCGGCGGCCGTGTCGGCCGCGCGCCGCATCGAGCACGCGCACGCGGCAGCCGCCGTGCGACGCGACGCCGCCGCGCCGGCCGCGATCGCCGGCCCCGCGCGCTTCGCGTTCGCGCTCGCGGGCTACGGGCTGTTCGGCGTCGGCTACATCGGCTACATGACGTTCATCGTCGCGCTGCTGCGCGGCGCCGGGATGAGCGGGACGGTGGTGGCCGCGTTCTACGTGATGCTCGGCGTCGCGACCGTCGTGTCGGCACGGCTATGGTCGACGCTGCTCGACCGGATGCGCGGCGGCCAGGCGCTCGCGGTGCTCAATGCGTTGCTCGGCGTGGCGACGCTGATGCCCGCGCTGTTCGTTCATCCGGCAGCCGCGTTCGCGTCGGGCGTGTTGTTCGGCGCGACGTTCCTGTCGGCGGTCGCGTCGACGACCGCGTTCGTGCGTCACAACCTGCCGCCGCAAGGCTGGGCGAAGGGTATCAGCGCGTTCACCACGGTCTTCGCGTTCGGACAGATCGCCGGGCCGGTCGCGATCGGCTGGGTGTCGGACAGCGCGGGCCTCGCGCGCGGGCTCGTCTATTCGGCGCTGACGCTGTTCGCGGGGGCTGGGCTGGCGGCGGCGCAGCGGGCGTTGCCGCGCCGCTGATCGCCGGCGCGCGGCCGGCGCGCACCGCGTCCGCGGAGGATGGCCGCGGCGCCGGCGATGGCGCACCCCCAACCCTCGACACTCACCGCTCGATCTGCCGATTCCAGCGCGTATCCCACTGCGTGCGATGCGCGTTGATCGCGGTCCAGTCGACCACCGTCACCTTGTGCAGCAGATCGTCGACGTTGCCGAGGCTCTGCTGCATCGCGGCGGGCATCTTCGCGAGCCGGTTGGTCGGGATCTGCCTGCCGGCCTCGGCCGCCTTCGTCTGCGCGGGGGCCGACAGCAGGAACTGCGCGAGCTTCTGCGCGAGTTGCGGGTCCGGGTTGTTCGCCACCACGCACAGGTCGACCAGCAGCAGCACCGGCCCTTCCTTCGGGTTCGCGTAGGCGACCGGAATGCCTTTGTCCTGGAGATCGCCGACACCGGTCGGGGTCAGCGGGAACAGGCCGGCTTCGCCGGTCTGCACCATCTCGGAGATCTTCGCCGAGTTCGGAATGTACTCGACGACGTTCGGGCCGACCGTGCTCGCCCACTTGCTGAAGCCCGGCTCGACGTTCTGCTCGCTGCCGCCGAGCAGCCGGTTGATCGCGAGGAAGCCGTGCAGCCCGAAGGTGCTGCTCGATGCGGACTGGAACACGACCTTGCCCTTGTATTTCGGATCGGCGAAATCGAGCCACGACGTCGGCGGCGCCCAGCCCTTTTCCGCGAACAGTTTCCGGTTGTACGCGATGCCCGTCATGCCGAGCTGCACGCCCGCGCCGACGTCGTCCTTCATCCGCGCGAACGGATACAGCTCCTTGAGCACCGGCGAATCGTCGAGCTTCTGGCACACGCCGAGGCTCACCGCGCGCGCCATCACGCCGTCGTCGAGGAACGCGACGTGGATCTGCGGCTTGTTGCGATTCGCAAGCAGCTTCGCGAGCACGTCCGACGACGTGCCGGGCACGACGACGACCTTCACGTTGTTCGCCTTCTCGAACTCGGGCAGCACCTGGCTCGTATAGGCCTTCTCCATCGGGCCGCCGTTCATGCCGACGTAGATCGTCCTGGTTTGCGCGGACGCGGGCGCGACGGCGCACGCGATGCAGAGGGCGGCCGCCGCCGCGATCGTTGCGGGCAGTTTCATCGTTGGGTCTCCTGTTGACGGATAGGGGCGCTCGGCGCGGCTTCGCGGAAGAAGCGGCCGATCGAGAATGCACTGAGCGGCGTGGCGGTTTCGCCGGCCGTGACGAGGTCGGCGAGCACTTCGCCGACGCCCGGCGCGAGCAGGAAGCCCCCGCCGGAAAAGCCGAACGCATGCAGCAGCTTCGGTGTCGTACGGCTCGCGCCGATGACGGGGTTGTGGTCCGGCGTGCAGCCTTCGACGCCGCTCCACGTGCGGATCAGCAGCGCGTCGCGCAGCGCGGGCAGCAGCGCGCACGCGTCGCGCATCACCGCGCGCGTCGTGTCGACCGACGGCTGGCCGAACTCGCCGTCGCCGCGGCCGCGTCCGCCGCCGATCACGCAGTTGCCGCGCGCGACCTGCCGCGCGTATACGCCGCCGCCGTACACGCCCAGGTTGTGCGTGATGAACGGCGGCAGCGGCTCGGTCACCCACATGTTCGGGTAGATCGGCTCCATCGGCACCGCCTCGCCGAAGCGTTCGGCGATCGTGTTCGCCCACGCGCCGGCCGAGTTGATCAGCCACGTCGCGACGCATGTGCGCGCGCCCGCATGGATGTGAAACTGCGTGCCGTCGTGTCGCACGTCGTCGACGGGCGCGTGTTCGAACACGTCGGCGCCGGCCGCGCGCGCCGCGCGCGCAAACGCGGGCGACACGATGCGCGGGTTCGCGTGCCCGTCGGTCGCGCACAGCGAGCCGCCGAGCGCCGCGCTGCCGAGCCACGGGTAGCGGCGGCGGAACGCCGCGCCGCGCATCACTTGCAGCGGCAGGCCGTGCTCGCCGGCGAGCGTCGCGTATGCATCGAGCGCGTCGAGATCGGCGTCGCTGCGCGCGAGCCGCAAGTGGCCGGACACGACGAACTCGCCGTCGCTGCCGATCAGCTCGGGCAGCCGATCCCAGATGCGCCGCGCGCGCAGCGCGAGCGGCAGCTGTTCGGCCGGGCGGCCCTGGCAGCGCACGCCGCCGTAGTTGACGCCGCTCGCCTGCGCGCCGCAATCGCGGCGCTCGAACAGCGCGACGCGCAGCCCGCGCCGCGTCAGCGCGAGCGCCGCCGACGCGCCCACCAGCCCGCCGCCGACGATCGCGACATCGTAACGGCTGCGCTCATTCATCGCGCGCCTCGTCGGGAATCGTCGCGACGTCGTCGCCCGCGAGCGCGGCTGCGATCGGAAACGGTTTCACCGGCGGTTGCGCGCGCAACCGTCCGACCTCCGCCAGCGGGCGGCCGGTTTCGGCGGCGAGCACGCGCGCGGCCGCGTCCGCGCACATGCGGCCCTGGCAGCGGCCCATCCCGGCACGCGTCAGCGCCTTCAGCCGGTTCAGTTCGGTTGCTGCGCCGTCGCGAACACAGCGGCGCAGCGTGCCCGCATCGATCTCCTCGCAGCGGCACACGATCGTGTCGTCGGGGCAGCGTGCGGCGAGCTCGGCCGGCGGCGCGAACGCCGCCTCGAGGCCCGCGCGGAACGCACCGAGCCGCGCCAGCGTGCGCTCGAGCGCGGCCGCGCCGGGCTTGCCGGAGGGCGAGCCCGACGCGAAGCCGGCATCGTCGAGCAGTGCGAGCGCCGCGCGCCGGCCCGATGCTTCGGCCGCGTCGGCGCCCGCGATGCCCGCGCCGTCGCCGGCGACGTAGACGCCGCGCATCGACGTGCGGCCGGCCGCGTCGCGCTCCGGCAGCCACGCGCCGCTCAGCGGATCGAAGCGGAACCGGCATCCGGCGAGATCGGCGAGCTGCGTTTCGGGGCGAAGCCCGAAGCCGAGGCCGAGCGCATCGCAGTCGAGCATGTGCGCGTCGCCGTCGGCCGCGCGCCACGCGAGCCCGCGCACGTGCTGGTCGCCGAGCACGCGCTCGAGCGTCACGCCGGTTTTCACCGCAACGCCGTGCGCGCGCAGCCAGCCGATGTAATACAGCCCCTTCGCGAAGGTCGTCGGCATCCGCAACAGCGCGGCGGCGGCGGCCGTCTGCTGACGCAGCGGGCTCGTATCGAGCACGGCCGCGACCTGCGCGCCGGCTTTCGCATATTGATAGGCGACCAGATACAGCAACGGCCCGGTGCCGGCGAACACGACGCGGCGGCCGATCGCGCAGCCCTGCGCCTTCAGCGCGACCTGCGCGCCGCCGAGCGTGTAGACGCCCGCGAGCGTCCATCCGGGCACCGGCAGCATGCGGTCGGTCGCGCCGCTCGCAACGATCAGGCGCGAAAACGGCACCGTCACTTCGCGGCCGTCCTGCAGCGTGTCGATACGGCCCGTGCCGCACGCCCACGCGAGCGTGTTCGGCCGGTAGTCGACGTGCGGCAGCAGCGCGGCCATGGTGCGGTGCACGGCGTCGGCCTTCGCGGCGTCGAAGCCGTACAGCGTGCGCTTGCCGCGCGTGAACGCGTGCCCGGCCGGCGGCTGCCGATAGATCTGCCCGCCCCAGCGTGCGTTCTCGTCGATCACGACGGGGCGCAGCCCCGCGTCGACCAGCGCCTCGGCAGCGCGCACGCCGGCCGGCCCCGCGCCGACGATCACCGGCTGCAGCGCGGCCGTCACGACGCGGCTCCGGTCGCGGCCGGCTGCACGGCCGTCGTCACGAGGCGCATGCCTTCGGCGATCGGCGTGGAGCACGCGCGCAACCGTGCGCCGGCCTCGGTGCGCACCCAGCAGTCCTGGCACGCGCCGATCAGGCAGAAGCCTGCGCGCGGCTGGCCGCTGAATTCGCTCACGCGCACGCGGCGCCGCGCGACGAGGATGGCGGTGAGCACGGTATCGCCGGCGAGCGCGTGCGCGGCGCGGCCGTCGAGCGTGAACGCGACCGCCGTGCGTCCATGTTCGGCGACGCGCACGAACTGCGCGCCGTCGTCGGCGATATCGGTGGAGCGGGAAGCGGAAGTCGTCATCAATGTTGGCCGATCAGGATGCGGTTCAGGCCGTACACGCGATCGAGCAGCAGCATCGCGCCGGCGGTGATGAAAATGACGAGCGCCGACACCGACGCCATCATCGGGTCGATCGATTCGGTCGCGTACATGTACATGCGCACCGGCAGCGTGACCGTCTGCGGCGACGTGACGAAGATCGACATCGTCAGCTCGTCGAAGCTGTTGATGAAAGCGAGCAGCCAGCCGCCGGTGATGCCCGGCACGATCATCGGCAGCGTGATGCGGCGGAAGATCGTCCACGGGTCGGCGCCGAGCGAGCACGCGGCCTGTTCGATGCTGCGGTCGAGCCCCGCGACCGACGCGAGCACGAGCCGCATCACGAACGGCGTGATGACGATCGTGTGCGCGAGCACGAGCCACGCGAACGAGCCGGTTGCGCCGATCAGCGCGAACAGGCGCAGCAGCGCGATGCCGAGCACGAGGCCGGGAATCACCAGCGGCGACAGCAGCAGGCCGTTCACGAACGCGCGGCCGGGGAACGTCGCGCGCCCGATCGCGAGGCCTGCCGGCAGGCCGAGCGCGAGCGACAGCGTCGCCGACGCGAACGCGAGCTTCACGCTGTTGGCGAACGCCGTGATGAAGTCCGGATAGTCGAGGATCGCGCGGAACCAGCGCAGCGACAGTCCGTGCGTCGGCAGCGTCAGCGTTTCGTCGGGCGTGAACGCGACCAGCACGACGATCGCGAGCGGCGCGAGCACGAACAGGATCACGAGCGTGTGGAACGCCAGCGCGACAGGGCCGTTGTTTCTCATCGGGAAGCGCCTCCGAGGCTGCGCGCGTAGCGGCGTTCGAGCACGCGGTAGTAGGTGAGCATCACGACGAGATTCGCGACCAGCAGCAGCACGGCGATGGTCGCGCCGAGCGGCCAGTTCAGCGAGCCGAGGAATTCGTCGTAGACGGCGGTGGCCGCAACCTTCAGCCGGCGTCCGCCGAGCAGGCCGGGAATCGCGAACGCGCTCGCCGACAGCCCGAACACCATCAGGCTGCCCGACAGCACGCCGGGCATCAGCTGCGGCACCACGATGCGCCGCAGCGTCGTGAACGGCGATGCGCCGAGCGACAGCGCCGCGTGCTCGGTTTGCGGATCGAGCCGTTGCAGGGCCGTCCACGCGGGAATCACCATGAACGGCAGCATCACGTGGACGAGCGCGATCACGATCGCGAACGTCGTGTACTCGAGCTTGTACGGCCCGAGCCCGACGAGCGCGAGCGCCTGGTTCGCGAGGCCGCCCGTGTTGAGCAGCATGCTCCAGCCGAATGCGCGCACGACCACCGAGACGAGCAGCGGCGCGAGGATGACGAGCAGGAACAGCGAACGCCACGGGTCGCGCATCTTCGACAGCACGTACGCCTCCGGCGTGCCGATCGCGACGCAGATCGCGGTGGTCAGCGCGGCGATGCCGAAGGTGCGCGCGAAGATCGCGTGGAAGTACGACGAGCCGAGCACCTCCGCGTAGTGACCGAACTGGAACGCGGCGCTCGGGCCGGTGGCCGGATCGAAGCGGTAGAACGTGAGCGCGAAGGTCATCGCGAGCGGCGCGAGCACGAGCGCCGCGAACAGCGCGAACGCCGGCGCGCACATCAGCCACAGCGGCGCATGGGCGCGCCACGTCGCGCGCGGCGGACGCGGGGCGGCCGCGCGTGCCGGCGGCGTAGCGGCGCTCGTATTGGTGCTCGTGCTCGTGCTCGTGCCGCGTTGCGCGGGATCGGCAGGCAGCGGGCGGGCAGGCTGTGCCATTCATGCCTCCCCGCGCATCACGCGCACCGCGTCGCTGTGCCAGTCGACGCCGACCGGCGCGCCTTCCTCGAGTGGCTCCGCGCCTTCGTTCTGGCAGCACACGAGCACTTCGCCGAGTGCGCTGTCCACGCGGTACAGCCACTGGCTGCCGAGGAAGAAGCGGCTCGTGACGGTCGCGGCGAAGCGGCCCGCGCCCGGCACGCACAGCCGCAGCTTCTCGGGGCGGATGCATACCGACACGGCGTCGCCGACGCGCACGTCGCGCTCGTGCATCCGCAGATGCGCGGTGCGGCCCGTCTCGGCGAGATCGTGGCCGAGGTCGATGCGAATCGCATCGCCGTCGTGCGCGACGACCGTGCCGGGCAACAGGTTCGCCTTGCCGATGAACTGCGACACGAAGCGGTTCTCCGGGCGTTCGTACGCGTGGTACGGCGTGTCGGTCTGCGTGATGCGGCCGGCTTCCATCACGACCACGCGGTCGCTGATCGACAGCGCCTCGGACTGATCGTGCGTGACCATGATCGTCGTCGTGCCGATCTTGCGCTGGATCGCGCGCAGTTCGAACTGCATGTCCTCGCGCAGCTTCGCGTCGAGGTTCGACATCGGCTCGTCGAGCAGCAGCACCGGCGGCTCGATCACCACCGCGCGCGCGATCGCGACGCGCTGCCGCTGCCCGCCGGACAGCTCGCGCGGAAAACGCTGCGCGAGCGCATCGAGTCGCACCAGCGACAGCGCCGCGCGGATGCGCTCCGCGCGCTCGGCCTTGTCGACGCCGCGCATGTCGAGGCCGAAGCCCACGTTCTGCTCGACGCTCATGTGCGGAAACAGCGCATAGCTCTGGAACACGATGCCGAGGCCGCGGCGATTCGGCTTCATGTGCGTGATGTCCTGCCCGTCGAGCGCGATGCGCCCGCGCGTCACGTCGACGAAACCGGCGATCATCTGCAGCGTCGTGGTTTTGCCGCAGCCCGACGGCCCGAGCAGCGACACGAACTCGCCTTGCTCGACCGACAGGTTGACGTCCGCGACGGCGGTGAGCTCGCCGTACGTTTTCGTCAGATCCGTAAGCGTGAGAAACGACATGGGAGGCTCCGGTTCGCACACCGGAGCGCCGGTGCGTCATTGACGCGGACTCTAGCCAGCCATATTTCGGCGCGTCAATTTCGAATTCTGCTCAACGAGAGGAATTTCGGAAGAATTCCGGTGAACGGAATGAATCGACGAAGCGGGTGCGATTCGTTCCGTTGGATGAAGGGCGGCCGTACCGCGAAAAACGCGCGTCAATCCCGTGCACACCCGGATGCCCGCGGTTTTTCGGCGGGACGACAATGGCGGCTCACCCTATTCCATTCAATGAAATCATCGAGGAGCGCCGGTATGCAGGAACCCGATTCGCGCGGAACGTCGGCGGAAGCGCCCGTGCGGCAGCCAGACGACGCGACCGGCGCAGCGGGCGTCGGCATGCTGCAGCGTGCGTTCGCGATCCTGCGCGCGCTGGCGGGCATGCAGCAGGACGGCGTGCGCGTCACGCACCTGGCGAAGGCCGTCGGCCTCACGCAGGGCACCGCGCATCGCATCCTGCAGTCGCTGATCGCCGAGCGCATGGTCGAGCAGGACGAACAATCGAAGCTGTATCGGTTGAGCGTCGACTTCTTCGCGCTCGCCGCGCTGGCCGGCAATCCGAGCAGCATGCGCACGCTGTGCCGGCCCGCGTTGCTGCGGCTGTGCGCGAGCCTCGGCGAGACGATCTTCCTGCTCGTGAAGAGCGGCTTCGACGCGGTGTGTCTGGACTTGTGCGAAGGGCCGTTCCCGATCCGGTCGTTTACCGGCGACATCGGCGGGCGCATCGCGCTCGGCGTCGGGCAGGGCAGCCTCGCGATCCTCGCGTTCCTGCCGGAAGCCGAGCGCGAGGAGGTGATCCGCTTCAACGTGCCGCGTATCCGCGGCTACGGCGTGCTCGACGAGGTGTACCTGCGCACCGAGATCGAGCGCGTGCGCGAGCTCGGCTACGCGGGCCGCAACAGCGGCGTGCTCGACGGCATGGCCGGCGTCGCGGTGCCGATCCTCGATCGCACCGGCTATCCGGTCGGCGCGCTGAGCGTCGGCACGCTGGCGTCGCGGCTCGGCGACGACCGGATGCCGATGGTCGTCGAACTGCTCAGGCGCCAGGCC
The DNA here is from genome assembly GCF_000262695.1 of Burkholderia sp. KJ006. Classification (NCBI taxonomy): domain Bacteria; kingdom Pseudomonadati; phylum Pseudomonadota; class Betaproteobacteria; order Burkholderiales; family Burkholderiaceae; genus Burkholderia; species Burkholderia sp. KJ006. The sequence continues at coordinate 912,116 of NC_017921.1, forward strand.
GACGCGATCGGCCCGCGCACGAATCCGTTCGATGCCGCGCTGCGGCGGCCGATGCACGGGCTGTCGGGGAACGGCGGCTAGAGGCGGTGCGCGGCGGCGCTGCGGCGCGGCCGGTTCCGCGGTTGGGCGTCGCCTGCCGGTCACGGTTCACCGCTCGCGCGCCATCAGTGTGCCATTCGTGTGCCATCAGGCCGTCGCCGCGCCGTGCAGACGGAACTGCGCGACGGCATCGCTCAGCCGCGCGCCCTGATCGTCGAGCGACAGCGCGGCCGCCGCCGCTTCTTCGACGAGCGCGGCGTTGCGCTGCATCGTCTGCTCCATCTGGATCACGGCCGCGTTCACCTGCTCGATGCCGGCGGTCTGCTCGTCGAACGCGGTGCTGGTCTCGCTCATGATCGCGTTGACGCGCTCGACCGCGGTGACGAGTTCGGACATCGCCGAACCGGCGAGCGCGACGAGCGCGCTGCCGTCCTCGACACGCTGCGTCGAGTTGCCGATCAGTTCGCGGATTTCCTTCGCCGCCGACGCGCAGCGCTGCGCGAGCCCGCGCACCTCGGTCGCGACGACCGCGAAGCCGCGGCCCTGTTCGCCTGCCCGCGCGGCTTCGACGGCGGCGTTCAGCGCGAGGATGTTGGTCTGGAACGCGATGCTTTCGATCACGCCGACGATGCCGGAGATCCGCGCGGAGCTGGTGGAGATCGCCGACATCGTTTCGACGACGCGCCGCATCGCGTCGCCGCCGCGCGCCGCGATGCCGGCCGCGCCCTGCGCGTAGGTGCGGGCATCGCGCGCGTTGTCCGCGTTCTGGCGCACCGTCGCGGTCAACTGCTCCACGCTTGCCGCAGCTTGCTGCAGCGAGACGGCCTGCTGTTCGGTGCGCGTGGACAGATCGACGTTGCCGCTCGCGATCGTGCGCACGTCGCCGACGATCGTCTCCGTGCTCGTGCGTACCTGGGTCACGGTGTCGACGAGGCCGGCCTGCATGCGTTTGAGTGCCTTCAGCAGATAGGCCATTTCGTTTTCGCCGCGGATCGCGACCGCGCCGGTCAGATCGCCTTTGGAGATCCGGTCGAACTGATCGACGGCCAGATGGATCGGCTCGATGATCGCCTTCGCCAGCACGCGCTGCGCGACGAAGCCGACCAGCAGCGCGAACGCGGCGACGCTCGCCATCGCCCAGACGATCCGGTGAAAGCGCGCGCCGGCTGCGTCGTAGCGCGCCTTCTGGCGCGTGACCTGGAACGATTCGAGCGCGTCGATCGCCTGCTGATAGGCGGTGAACAGCCCGGGCGGCGCGGTGCGGTGCGTTTCGAGGAAGTCGAAGGCGTTGTCGTGGTCGAGCTGCGACATCGCCTTGAGGAACACCTGATCGAGCAGCATGCGGCGACGTGATTGCAGCGTGTCGAACAGCGCCTGCTCGTCGGCGTCGCGGGCGTGCAGTCGCGTGTACGCGTCGAGTTCGTCGTTGCTTTGCTGGAGCAGCGTATGGAGCTGCGCGATTTCGGCGTTGGCCGGCTGGCCGGCGCTGATGATCTGCGCGACGTCGCTCACGCGTTCGCGCAGCACGAGCATCCGCTCGGAGCTGGTCTTCAGATGCAGCAGCGACGCGGTGTCGTCACGGTACATCGCCTCGAGCGAATGGTTGCCCGCGTAGAGCGCGGCGATGCAGGCGCCGACCACCAGCAGGAGCAGCACGGTGTAGCCGGCGATGGTCGCGACGAGGCCGCCGCGGATGCTGAGTTTGCGCATGACGTTCCCTTGCCGGCGGTCGAACGGCGGCCGACGGGCGATGTGGATGGCGGATCACGAACGACGACGGGCGCCGCGTCGAAGCTCGGGGCGCCGGGGTTACGAACGCGTTAACGGCGGGTGGGGCGCGGAGGTTTTATCCGTATGCGACGTGGATATGGATGGATGCGACAGGTGGGGCGCCTGCGTTCGGTTGAGGGTGGGGCGGGGTTGTTGGTATGGCCGATCGTGCTGCGGGCTGGAAAGTCGTTCGAATCTCGGCAGGGGATTCCGCTGAATCGGACGGTGGTGAATCGCTTCGTGGCAGTGAGTGGATTCAGCACGTGGGCGTGGAACGACGATGGATGGATTTGATTGAGATGCGCCAGGCGGTGTGTTGGCGATGCCGCATTCGCGGCGGCGGTGGTAGGTGTGAAATAGATGCGACAAAATGGTGGCCCAACAGCCATACGCGTCGCTCGTGGCCTTCATGCGAGCTTCGAACACGATCGCCCGTTCCGACTGATTCATGAATCGATACGCCATCATCATTGGGCTTGCCCTGGTCGCCTGCGCCTGCTCGAAAAAGGAAATGCCGGGGACCGCTTTGCCCGACATGAGCGCCGTGCGCACGAATCTCGCTTTCAGCTGCACGCATCAGGCGGATCACCTGCCGCCGCTTGATCCACAGGCGGACGGCCTGTTTCGCTACGCGCGGTTTTTGGAGAAGCAGGACGGCACGAAAGATTTCAACGAGGTGGCGCGCTATTACCGGATCGCGGCGGCACATGGACACTACAAGGCCAATCAGAATCTCCAGTCGCTGATTTCCGACGGTTTGGCCGATTCACCCGATGCACCGAAGGAAACGGTGGAGCTTGCCGTGCGACTGATCCAACAAGGCATCCCATCGGGCTACTACGACATCGGTCACTATCTCGAAACCGGATATGGACTGGGACAGGATGCCGAGACGGCACTGCGGTATTTCCGAAAGGCGGCCGATCTTGGAAACCCGGAGGCGCAGGCGTATGTGGCGCAATTACTGGCGCCGCTTGATAAGGCTCCGGAGATTGCCAGACAGATGCGCCAGTGTGCTACGGACCAGGGATCTGGTGAGGCCGCAAGCGCGTTGGGTATCGATTTGAGCGGCGATAAGCTGTATCCGGACGCGGTAAAGGCCTTTCAAAAAGGAGTGGAGGCGGGCAGTATTCAGTCAGCTTCCTTTCTGGGTAACGGCTTCAAGGCCCCGCCGCAAACCGACGGTTTATATTATCTCGCGCTGACCAATGATTCAGAGCGCTCGCGGAGATACCGCGCGATTCTGGAATTCCTGCGCTCGAACGACGGCCGCAACCCCAAACTCCCCGACATCGACAAAATCGTGCCCCTTCCGCCCGCAAAGCTCCCCCGGTGGGACGGCACATTCGAATGGCAGAAGGAGCAGGACGCCGCCGCCTCGCCACCGAAGCCGTCGGAAGCGACGGTCGATGCGATGGCGAAGGCCTACAATCTGGATCCGAAAACCGGTTTCCCGCTGTAAGAGAAAACCGGCAAGACATTGAATACCTGAACGAGGCAACGACAAATGACGCGATACATGATCCTCGACGGCGATCACACGACCGTGGCCGGAACCGTCCGCGCAACGGCAACGCCGTTCGAGCTTGGCGGCAGACACATCGCTCATGAAGGCGACGACGTGATCTGTCCCGCGTGCAAAACCGTCGGCAAGATTCAATGTGTCGGCCCGCGACAGCCGATGACGGGGCCGGACGGGCGGCCTGTGGCATTGAGCGATGACCTTTGTATCTGCAAGTGCGCCCCGCCGCCGAAGCTGGTCCCGTCTCAGCAAATGATGTCGGTCGACGCGTGACGGTACGCAAGGCCGCCAATCGCATGGTGGTCGATACGTTCACGTCGCCACCGATGCGCGCCGCAGCGGCCCACGCGCCATATCGTCGAACTTGCCCGCTCAGCACGCCGCGCCGGTAATGCGCACCATGCTGCGCCGATAACCGGCGGGCGCGAACGCGGCGTTCAACGCGGCCATCGCCGCGACCACGCCGGCATGCGCCCACCACGCGATCGCGAAGCCGCCGCCCGCGTCGCGCAGCCAGCCGATCAGCCACGGGCTCGCGGCCACGATCAGGAACCCGACACCCTGCACGAACGCGGCAAGCGCACCGGCGAGTCGTGCGTCGGGAAGATGGTCGAGCGTGACGATCAGGCTCATCGAGAAGAAACCGCCGAGCCCGATGCCGACGCTGGCGACCCACAGCCATGGCGCAAGCGCGGGCATCGCCGCGAACCCGGCGAAGCCGGCCGCCTGCAACGCCAGCGTCGCCCATAGCACCGCACGCCGATCGTGCGCCCGTTTCGCGAGCAGCGGCATCGCCAGCGCGCCGGCCGCCTGGAACAGCGCCATCCATGCAAGCAGGTTGCCGCTCGCCTGCGCGCTCATGCCAGCGCTGCGATAGAACGCCGGCAGCCACGCGACGACGCTCGCATAGCCGCTGTTGCAGAGACCGAAGAACAGCGCCAGCTGCCATGCGCGCGGCACCCGCGCGAACGCGGCGACCGACGCCGGCACCGTGGCCGCGTGCGCTGCATGCACTGCATGCGCTCCGTGCGCTGCGTCACGGGGCGCATGCGTTCGCCACAACGCGAGCGTGACGAGCGCGGGTACGGCCCAGACGGCCAGCGACAGACGCCAGCCGCCGTGCGCGGCGAGCCACGGGCTCGTCATCGCGCCGAACGCCCCGCCGCCGACGAGCGCGGCCGAATAGACGCCCATCGCGAGCGGCAGCCGATCGACGAACCAGCGCTTCGCGAGGCCCGGCGTGAGCGCCTGGATCACCGCGACCCCTGCGCCCGCGACGATCGCGGTGACCACCAGCCCGCTGCCGCTGCCCGCCCACAACCGCGCGGTGCAGCCGGCGGCGATCAGCACCAGCGCGACCGTCAGCGCGCGTCGTTCGCCGACGCGCCGCGCGAGTCCCACGCCGACCCCGGCGACGATGCCCATCAGCACGAACGGCAGGGTAGTCAGCAGCGCAGCCGCGCGAAAGCCGAGGCCGGTGTCGCTGCGCACGAGGTCGAGGACGGGGCCGAATGCAGTGAGGAACGGACGCAGGTTGATGCCGGCCAGCACCAGCAGCGCGAGCGCGCCATACGACATTGAAGCGGCGTGCGGACGGCAGGCGGCTTGCGCGGTGCAGCGGTCGGTCATCGAATTGCTCCAGGACGGGGCCTGCGGCCCCACGATGCGATGCCGAAAGGGTAAAGCTGCGCTGCGCCGCTTGAAAATTAAATATTCGACTGCCTGTCAGTGGGGAATCCGATGGCGCGTCCACGCCGCACGACAGCGCGCATGGGCGACGCCGCACCGCTACATGGCCGGCGCCTGCGCTGCACGAGCCTGCTCGCGCGCAGCGACGAGCGAACGGATGCTTGCGCGATCGGCCGCCGTCGTCGGCGTGAAGATCACGAGGCTCAAGTCCGCACGGCCGATCACGGCGAACGCCGAGTATTCGAGCGTGATCCGCCCCGCGTGCGGATGGCGGATCTCCTTCGTTCCTTCGTCGTGCGAGCGGATATCGTGGTCGCGCCACAGCGCGTCGAATTCGGCGCTCGTCGCGCGCATCTCGTCGATGAAGGCCTGGACGGCCTGGGTCGCGCCGCCGCGCGCGATGTCGGCGCGGAACGCGCCCACCGCGAACCGCGCGACGCGGTCCCAGTTCGGTTGCGCGTCGCGCACGCGCGGATCGACGAAGATCAGCCGCAGGATGTTGCGCGCGGCCGGCGGCAGCGTCGCATAGTCGGTCAGCGTCGCGGCGGCCGCGGCGTTCCATGCGACCACGTCCCAGGTCGCCGTGCGCACGATCGCGGGGCTCGCGTCGAGCGCATCGAGCACGTGCTGCAGGCGCGGCGTCACGCCGCTGCTCGCGTGATAACGCACTTCGGGCGGATGGCCGACGCCGAGCAGGAACAGATGCTCGCGTTCGGCGTCGTCGAGCAGCAAGGCACGGGCGAGCCGATCGAGCACGTCGGCCGACGGCGCGCCGCCGCGCCCCTGTTCGAGCCACGTGTACCACGCGGTGCTCACGTGCGCGCGCTGCGCGACTTCCTCGCGCCGCAGGCCCGGCGTGCGGCGCCGCGTCGACGGCAGCCCGAGCGCGGCGGGGTCGAGTTTCTCGCGGCGGTCCCGAAGGTACGCGCCGAGCAGGTTGTCGGGGGCGTCAGCCATAGCCTGTTAGTTCGTTTACCGGTAAACCGTCACGTCTTCACCGCGCGCGGCGGCCGGCAGATAGTAAGCCTCCAACTCATCCGGAGGTGTTGAACATGCGTGTCTTCGTTACTGGAGCGTCGGGTTTCGTCGGCTCCGCGGTCGTTGCCGAACTCGTGGCCGCCGGGCATGCGGTGCTCGGCCTCGCGCGTTCCGACGCCGCCGCGGCAGCGATTGCGGCCGCCGGCGCGCAGGTGCATCGCGGGTCGCTCGAGGATGCCGACAGCCTGACGCGCGGCGCCGAGTCCGCCGACGCGGTCATCCATACGGGATTCAATCACGACTTCTCGCGCTTCGCTGAAAACTGCGAATTCGACCGCCGCGCGATCGAGACGATCGGCGCGGTGCTGGAAGGGTCGGCGCGGCCGCTCGTCGTCACGTCGGGGCTCGCGCTGGTGGCACCGGGCCGCGCGGCGACCGAGGACGATCCGCACGTGCCGGTGTCGGCGGCCTATCCGCGCGCGTCGGAAGCGACGGCGCACGCGCTCGAAGCGCGCGGCGTGCATGCGTCCGTCGTGCGCCTGCCGCCGTCGGTGCACGGCGACGGCGACCACGCGTTCGTGCCGCGCCTGATCGCGTTCGCACGCGAGCGACGGGTATCCGCTTACGTCGGCGAGGGCGAGAACCGCTGGCCGGCCGTGCATCGGCTGGACGCGGCGCGCGTGTACCGGCTCGCAGTCGAGCGCGGTGCGCGCGGCGCGCGCTACCACGCGGTCGACGACACGGGCGTGCCGTTTCGCGAGATTGCGACCGTGATCGGCCGACGGCTCGATCTGCCCGTTGCGTCGATCTCGGCCGAGCAGGCGCGCGAGCACTTCGGCTGGTTCGCTATGTTCGTCGGAATGGATGCGCCCGCAACCAGCGAGCGCACGCGCGCGGCGCTCGGCTGGGCGCCGACGCAGCCGGGGCTGTTGGCCGACATCGACCGGCCGCAGTACTTCGCGAGCTGACGCACGCGCGAGCAGCGCATGCGGCGCGCGTGTCGCGGCGCATCGCTGCATCGCTGCGATGACGCTTCGATCCCTGGACATTCGGGCGCACGGGTAGTCGGGCACCCGGATGTTCGGACTGTCAGACGCCCGTGCCGAACCGCCGAACCGCCGAACCGCCGAACCTACCGGCCGCCGTAAGGCACTCCCTGCACCGACCGGCTGCGGTCACGCCGTCGAACCCAAACCTTTCGATCGTGCGCCGCCGCCGGCGCACACCGCCCCTCATTCCACCGGATGCAGATCCTGCAGCAGCGTCGGCACGAGTTCGGACACGGTCGGATGGATATGCATCGCGCGGCTGATGGTCGTATAAGGCGCGCGCGCGGCCATCACGTCGAGCAGCCCGTGCACGACTTCGTCGCCGGTCACGCCGAGGATCGACGCGCCCAGCAGCGCGTGGTCGTCCGCATCGACGATCACCTTCATGAAGCCGAGACTCTCACCTTTTTCGACCGCGCGGCCGACGCGCGTCATCGGCCGCGTGCCGACCAGCAGCCGGCGGCCGGTCTGCCTCGCCTGCGCGAGCGTCATCCCGACGCGGCCGAGCGGCGGATCGATGTACAGCGCATAGGCTGGAATGCGGTCGGACACTTTGCGCGGATCGTCGTCGAGCAGGTTCGCCGCGACGATCTCGTAGTCGTTGTACGCGGTGTGCGTGAACGCGCCGCGTCCGTTGCAGTCGCCGAGCGCCCAGATGCCCGGGACGTTGGTGCGCAATTGCTCGTCGACGGCGATGTAGCCGCGCGAGTCCGTCGCGACGCCGGCCCGTTCGAGGCCGAGATCGTCGGTGTTCGGCACGCGGCCCACTGCCAGCAGCAGATGCGAGCCGGCCACTTCGCGGCCGCCGCCGTCGCAATCGAGGCCGACCACGACGCGCTCGCCGTCGCGTCGCGCGCGCAGGCAGTTCGCGCCGAGCTGCACGTCGATGCCTTCGCCGGCGAGGATCTCCTGCACGGCCTGCGAGACGTCGTCGTCCTCGCGCTGGATCAGGCGCGGCCCTTTCTCGACGATGGTGACCCGCGCGCCGAAGCGGCGGTACATCTGACCGAACTCGAGCCCGATGTAGCTGCCGCCGACGATCACCAGATGCTCGGGCACGAAATCGACGTCCATCATCGTCGAGTTGGTCAGGTACGGCACCGTGTCGAGACCCGGTATCGGCGGAATCTGCGCGCGGCCGCCGACGTTGATGAAGATCCGCTCGGCCTGGAGCAACGCGTCGCCGACGCGCACCGTGTCGGCCTGCTCGAAGCGGGCATGACCCTGCAACACGGTCGTATGGTCGAGCCCGCGCACCCATTGCTCGACGCCGTGGTTCGAGCGGCCGGCGATCGCGTCCTTGCGCGCCTTCACGGCCTTCATGTCGACGCTGACCGGGCCGGCCGACACGCCGTATTCGTGCGCGCGCCGCGCGAGGTGCGCCGCGTAGGCGCTGGCGATCAGCGTCTTGGTCGGAATGCAGCCGGTGTTCACGCAGGTGCCGCCGAACCGGCCGCGCTCGACGATCGCGACTTTCATGCCGGCGCCCGCGAGGCGCGCGGCGAGTGGCGGCCCGGCTTGCCCGGTGCCGATGACGATCGCGTCGAAGTGTTGCGTCATGACGTCCTCCTGCGCTGGTTCAACGTGGGAACGGAGCGCGCAAGCCGCATGCCGGGCCGGCGCGCGCGAACGGCGGCGAGCGCCCATGGTAGACCGGTTGGCGCCGCCCCGCACGTGCGGCCGCGCTTTCGGCGGCCCGCGAAGCGTGCCAGAATCGGTGGCTTCCCGGTCCGGGACGGACGCGCAGGCGCCGGCGTCGCGGCGTCGCAAGGCAAAGGAGACTTCGATGACTGCATCGGCTGCCGTACTCGCCATTCTGGCTGCGCTCTGGCTCGGCGCGATGATTCCGGGCCCCAGCTTCGTGCTGGTCGCCCGCAATTCGATCGGGCTGTCGCGCCGCGACGGGCTCGCGACCGCGCTCGGCATGGGCGTGGGCGGCATCGCGTTCGGCGGCGTCGCGCTCGCCGGGCTCTATACGCTGCTGCAGGCGGTCGAGTGGCTGTATGTCGCGCTCAAGCTGGCGGGCGGCGCGTATCTGATCTACATGGCGTCGAAGATCTGGCGCGGCGCGGACCGGCCGATCGCGATGGACGATCCGCGGGGCGGCGCGGCGGGCAGCGCGCGCAAGTCGTTCCTGACCGGCCTCACGACCCAGCTGAGCAACCCGAAGACTGCGATCTGGTACGGCAGCATCTTCGCGGCGCTGCTGCCGCAACATCCGCCGCTGTGGTGCTACCTGGCGCTGCCGCCGCTCGTGTTCGCGGTCGAGTTCGGCTGGTACACGATCGTCGCGCTGTGCTTCTCCACCCGCCGGCCGCGCGAGCTGTATCTCCGGGCGAGGAAGTGGGTCGACCGCATCGCGGCCGGTGCGATCGCGCTGCTCGGGCTGCGGCTGATCCTGAACGCGCCGAAGGCCGGGATCTGATGCGACGCGCGCTTGGCGCGTCTGCGATGCACTGACTCCCCGTCACCACGGCCGGCCGATGGTCCGGCTGCGAGCGATCGCGTTCGGCACGAGTAAGGCTCATGGAACCCGTTCGACCGTCGTTGCGAGCCCGGCCGGCTTGCTCGCCGGCGGCCCGCAGCCGCCGCGCGGTGCGGCGCCGTCCCGGCCGGCGCGCCCGCGATCGGCTCGCGAGCCTTGTGCGGCGGGCGTTCCCGCCGGCCGCACGCGGTGCGGTGCCGCATCGCTTTCCCGATTCTGGCGGGCGACCGCGCGACGACGTGTAAACTGCTGCCTTTTTTGACGGTTTGCAGCATGGTGCAAGCACCTCCGCGCCCGGCGCTGAGCGGCCCGACGCTCGTCCGGCTGCTCGCGCGCCTGACCGATGCCGACGTCGCGGAATCCCGGCAGACGCTGTCGGACCGCCTGAGCCAATGGCTCGGCTGGACCGACGCGATCACGCTGTCGTCGGCACTGAATGCGAACCCGCCCGCTGTCGCGGCCGGCGTGCGCGGCTACGACGCCGAGCGCGACAGCGCGCGCGTGCGCCACGACCTCGCGCAGGCGATCACGGGCGCCCTTCGGCCGCGCACGCGGCGGCGCGCCGGCGAGATGCCGCCGCCGCCCGCCGACACGGCCGATTTCGCGGACTTCCGCCAGCAGTGTCTGTCCCTGCAGCAGGAGATGGAGACGGCGATCGGCCAGTTGCGCGCGCGCCTGCGCGTCGCGCTCGCCGCGCGTTCGTCCGCGCTGGCGCGGCTCGCGACGCTCGACGCGATCATGGAGCGCGTGCTCGGCGCGCGTGAGCGCAGCCTGCTGGGCGCCGTGCCCGCGTTGCTCGGCACGCGCTTCGAGCGGCTGCGCGACGCGGAGCGGCAGGCGCTCGCCGACGCGCAAGCAGCGGCCGATGCCGATGCCGATGCCGCGCCCGACGCGCCGAGCCCCGCGCCGGTCACGCCGGTCGTGCCGGGTACGTGGCTCGACACGTTCCGCGACGAGATGCAAAGCATCCTGCTGGCCGAACTCGAAGTCCGGTTTCAAACGGTGGACGGGCTGCTCGCGGCCCTTCGCACCAGCTAATTCCCAAGCTATGTCCAGAATTCGTCTTGATCTCGTTGTGTTCATCGCCGGCCTGCTCGCAGTGGGCTGGATCGGCGCCGGCTATGTCGCGTCGAACCCGCTTGCGGCCGCCGTCACGCTGCTGATCGGCGCGTGCTACGTCGCCGGTGCGTGGGAGCTGCAGCGTTACCGGCAGGCCACGGCCACGCTGACGCGCGCGGTGGCCGGCTTGACCGAGCCGCCGGCGACGCTCGACACGTGGCTCGATACGCTGCACCCCGGGCTGCGCGGCGCGGTGCGCGCGCGCGTCGAGGGCGCGCGCGTCGCGCTGCCGGGTCCGGCGCTGACGCCTTATCTCGTCGGCCTGCTCGTGCTGCTCGGCATGCTCGGCACGCTGCTCGGGATGGTCGTGACATTGAAAGGCACGGGCGCCGCGCTCGAAAGCGCCACCGACCTCGATGCGATTCGCGCGTCGCTGATCGCGCCCGTCAAGGGCCTCGGTTTCGCGTTCGGCACGTCGATCGCGGGTGTCGCGACGTCCGCGATGCTCGGCTTGCTGTCGGCGCTCGTGCGGCGCGAACGCATCGAGGCAGCGCAGCTGCTCGACGCGAAGATCGCGACGACGCTGCGCGTGCACTCGTCCGCGCATCAGCGCGACGAATCGTTCCGGCTGCTGCAGCGCCAGGCCGACGTGATGCCCGCGCTGGTCGACCGGCTGCACACGATGATGACGGCGCTCGACGCACGCAGCGCCGCGTTGCACGATCGCCAGATCGAAAGCCAGCACGCCTTCTTCGAGCGCACCGAGCGCGCGTATGCGGGCCTTGCCGCGAACGTCGGCGACGCGTTGAAGGAGAGTGCCGCCGAAAGCGCGCGCGTGGCCGGCGCTGCGCTGCAGCCGGTCGTCGCCGCGACGATGACGGGGCTCGCGCAGGAGATGGCCGCGCTGCGCGACACCGTGACGGGCGCGGTGCAGCGCCAGCTCGACGCGCTGGCCGGCGGCTTCGAGCAGACCACCGCCGACGTGACGGCCGCGTGGGGCCGCGCGCTCGACGAGCAGCGCCGCGCCGGCGACGCCGTAGCGCAGCAGCTGCAGACGACGCTCGGCCGGTTCACCGACACCTTCGCGCAGCGTTCGAGCGATCTGCTCGACGGCGTCGCGACGCGCCTCGAGTCCACCGAAGGCCGTCTGTCCGACGCGTGGCGCGATGCGCTCGCGCAGCAGCAGCAGGTCGGCGACGCGCTGGCCGACCGGCATGCGCGCGCGCTCGGCGAAGCCGCGGCCACGTTCGAACGACACTCGGCGGCCGCGCTCGTCGCGATGCGCGACGCGCATGCGGGGTTGCAGACGCAACTGGCTGCACGCGACGAGGAGCGTCTGGCTGCATGGAGCGACTCGCTCGCCGCGATGGCCGCGAAGCTCGGCGACGAATGGCAGCGTGCGGGCGTGCACAGCGCGGGCCGTCAGCAGGAGATCTGCGATGCGCTCGCACAGACCACACGCGATCTGACCGCGCAAGCCGCGACGTTCGAACGACGCTCGAACGATCTGCTGTCGACGATTCGCGATTCGCACGCGGGCCTGCAAACGCAGCTCGCCGCACGCGACGAGGAGCGTTTGACCGCATGGAACGCATCGCTCGCTGCGATGGCCGCGAAGCTCGGCGACGAATGGCAACGTGCGGGCGTGCATAGCGCAGGCCGTCAGCAGGAGATCTGCGATGCGCTGGCACGCACCGCCAACGAGATCACCGCACAGGCGCAGGCGCACGCGAGCGACACGATCAACGAAATCTCGCGCCTCGTGCAGGCCGCATCGGAAGCGCCGAAGGCCGCGGCGGACGTCGTCGCCGAATTGCGCCAGCGCCTGTCCGACAGCATGGTGCGCGACACGGCGATGCTCGACGAGCGCAGCCGCCTGCTCGCGACGCTCGAAACCCTGCTCGGCGCGGTCAATCACGCATCGACCGAGCAGCGCACCGCGATCGATGCGCTCGTCAGCACGTCGGCCGATCTGCTCGAACGCGTCGGCGCGCGCTTCAACGACGCCGTCGATGCCGAGACGCGCAAGCTCGATTCCGTGGCGGCGCAGGTGACGGCGGGCGCGGTCGAGGTCGCGAGCCTCGGCGATGCGTTCGGCGCGGCCGTGCAGGTGTTCGGCGAATCGAACGACAAGCTGCTGAGCCACCTGCAACGCATCGAGGCCGCGCTCGAGAAATCGCTCGCGCGCAGCGACGAGCAGCTCGAGTACTACGTCGCGCAGGCGCGCGAGGTGATCGACCTGAGCATGATGTCGCAGAAGCAGATCGTCGAGGATCTGCAGCAGATTGCCGGTCGGCGCGCATCGGTCGGAGCGTAAGACATGCATGACGAAATCGACGACGGCGCGCCCGCCGCGCCGGTCTGGCCCGCGTTCGCCGACCTGATGTCGGTGCTGCTCGGCGCCTTCGTGCTGATCCTCGTCGGCGTGATCGGCATGCAATTGCAGCTGACGTCGAAGCTCGAGGAAGCCGTGCGCGCGCGCCGGCAGGAAGCGCAGCAGCGCGCGTCGCTGGAGCAGGCGCTCGCGGGGCCGCTCGCGGCCGGTCGCGTGACGCTCGTGAACGGGCGCATCGGGATCAGCGGCAACGTGCTGTTCGCGTTGAACTCGGACCAGTTGCAGCCGGCCGGCCGCGATCTGCTGAAGACGCTGGCCGGGCCGCTCGCCGCGTACCTGAAGACGCGCGACGAGATCCTGATGGTCAGCGGCTTCGCCGACGATCAGCAGGTGCGCGCCGGCAACCGCCTGTTCGCGGACAACTGGGAGTTGTCGGCGAAGCGCGCGCTGACCGTCACGCGCGCGCTGATCGACGCCGGCGTGCCGGCGCCGTCGGTGTTCGCGGCGGCGTTCGGCTCGCAGCAGCCGGTCAGCTCGAACGCCGACGACGAAGGCCGCGCGAAGAACCGCCGCGTGGAGATCGCGCCGGTGCCGCGCAAGAGCGCGTCGAATGGAGGAACGGCGAAGTGACGGTGGACGCGACGCAGGTGCGCGCGATGCTCGACGGATGGCGCGAGCAGCGCGCCGACCGGCTCGACCCGGTGCGCTTCCATCGGCTCGACGCGCTCGCCAAACGCGCGGCCGCGCTGGACGGCGATGCGCGCGCGCTGCTCGACGCGCGGCTCGCGACGCTGCTCGACGCGTTCGCCGCGATCGTGGCGCGCGCGAGCGAAGGCATAAACGTAGCTGCAACCGCAACCGCAGCTGCGTGCGACAGCGCGCATGCCGGCGCGCAGGGGCCTGCGCGCGGCGCACTCGCCGGGCTCGTCGCGCGGCTCGCGCGCGATGCGCAGGCCGACCGGCGCGGGATCGATCCCGAGCTGATCGACTACTTCCGCGCGACGTGGTCGAAGGTCCGCACCGAGCAGCAGTACCGCCAGTCGCTCGACCAGGTGCCGCGCAACGCGGGGCCGCTCAATTCGAACAGCCTCGTGCATCGGTCGCTCGCGACGATGCGCGAGCTGTCGCCCGACTACCTGCAGCAGTTCCTGTCGTATATCGATGCGCTGGCATGGCTCGAGGATCTGGCCGGCGGCCCGCCGCCCGACAAGGATGCGCCGCGCGCCAAGGCAGCGAAGTCCGGCAAGCCCGCGAAGAAAGTCGCGCGGGTGAGGGCGCGATGACGCCCGTTGCGGCGCTTCGCTAGCGGCTCGGCGCCTGCGCGTCGATCGTCGCGCGCAGTGCGAGCAGCGCATCGGTCAGCGCCGGCGCGAAGCGCGGATGCGCGGCGATGCCGGCCGCATCGAGCCCGCTGCCGAGGATCGGTAGCGCGATCGACGCGCGCTCGACGATGCATGCGGACATCACCGCCAGCGTTTCCCGCAGCGCCGCGTCCGCGTGCGTCGCGCGCGGCGACGCGTTCAGTACCGCGACCGGCTTGTACACGACCGCCTCGCATCCGACGATCCAGTCCAGCGCGTTCTTCATCACGCCTGTCACGCCGTGCGCGTATTCCGGGCTCGCGATCAGCACGCCGTGCGCCGCGTTCAGCCGTTCGATCAAGTCGTGCACCGCGGGCGGCGTCGGAGATTCGATATCCGGATTGAACAGTGGAAACTCGCCGAGCCGTTCGAAGCGCACGATACGCATCCCGTGCGGTGCGACGCGGGCCGCCGCATCGAGCAGCGCTGCGTTGTGCGATTGGGCGCGCAGGCTGCCGCACAGCGCGATGATGTCGACGCGGTGCGCGCGATCGGTTCGGGGTTCGTCGGCCATCGGCGGGTGGGTTGGAGGTGTAGGGGCGCGGCGTCGTCGCGTGGGTTCGACGGATTATCGCACCGGTGCGCGTTCGGGGCGCGCCGGCGCGAAGCGCGGATGCGCGCCGCTCATCGAACCGACGATCGCCGCCGCGTTACACGGCCTCACACCGCCGCGCGCATACCCAACGCGTGCCGCATCCGCGCAAACAACCCGTGCTGCGCGATCCATTCCGCATACGCGCGATAGTCCGGATCGCGCATCAGATGCCGTTCTTCCGTCTTCGCGCGCGTGTAGTAGATCAGGTTCACCGCGACGAGCCCCGCACAGTGCATCAGCGCGACCTGCCAGCCGAGCGGCTCGACGAACGGCACCGACACCATCCAGTACGACAGGTTCTTCGTGATGTAGGCCGGATGCTTCGTGAACCGGTACGGGCCCGACGTGATGATCCCGCGGTTCGTGAGATTCGAGAACCGCAGCCCGAACGAGATCGTCGACAGCGCGTAGGTCATCAGCAACAGGATGATCGCGCTGCCCCAGATCACGCGCAGCGTCGGCGCGGACAGCAGCCAGTTGTCCCAGAACAGCGAGCCTTCGTAGCGGATGTAGTTGTTCGAGATCAGCGACCAGAACGGCTGATAGCAGATCAGCGCGGCGCCCCAGCCGAGCGCGGTCGGCTCGACGCTGCGAACGTGGCTGTCGAGAATGCGGAACGTGCACAGGTAGCCGACGGTGCCGAACATCAGGTCCATCGTGAACGACAGGTCGTACAGGAACACGAAGGTCGCGAGCGTCATCGGTGCGTGCAGCGCGTTCGCGAGCGATGCGCTCAGGTGATCGGCGTCCTTCGACAGGTACACGGTCATCAGCGGCAGGAAGAACGCCTTCACGCCCCAGCCGGCGAGCATCTCGCGCACGGGCTGCCAGTTCGCCGGCCGCTCGCGACGCAACAGGTAGCGGCCCCACAGCAGATAGGCGTCGTCGGTGTCGCGCTGGTGGCGGTCCATCCACGCGAAGTAGAACGGCGCCGCGACGATCACGTACGGCGCCAGCGAGCGCAGCAGCGACCAGAACGGCAGATAGAACGCGCCGTGATATTCGGGGAGCAGCCAGTAGATCGCGCCGATGCCCGCGTAGATCGACGTGAGCGCGCCGAGGCGCGTCGCGACGCGCGCGAGCCCCAGCGGGCGCAGTGCCTGCCGCGACAGCCCGGCGCTCGGGCGCAGATACACGCGCGAGACGAAGATTTCGTGCAGCGCGATCGTGCCGATGATCGCGACGCTCGCGATCACGGCGCGGGTCGCCGCGTCGAGCGCCGGCTGGTCGCGCGTGACCCACAGCGCGACCAGCCCGGCCGCGATGCCGAGCAGCCCGGCGCGAAACGGCGTGGCGGAGCGCGGCGGACGATCGTGGACTGCGGCAATGCCGTCGATGGTGGAATTCATGATCGGATCCTCGTCGGGAGGTGGGCCGGCGTCCCCGCTTGGCGGATGACGCCGGCCGTCGGCCGGGCTCCGTATCGGAATGGGCCCGGCCACTGGCCTGTCGTTCTGATGGGTGAAGCGTTACTTCTTCGGCGCGGTGGCGCCGAGCAGACCGCCGAGCAGGTTCGTCACCGGCGCGAGCAGGTTGGTCGCGCCGCCCGCGGTGCTGCCCGAACTGCCGGACAGGCCGGCCGTCACGGTGCCGCTGCCGGACGGCGTCGTCACCGTCCCGACCGCGCCGCCCGGGCTCGCCGTGCCGACAGCGCCGAGCGCACCGGTCGGCGACGTCAACGAACCCGTCAGCGTGCCGACCGGACCGCTCGTCAGCGCGCCGCCGAGGTTGCCGGTCACGCCGCCGCCGGGCGTCGTCACCGTGCCGGTGAGGCTGGCGCCGAGCGGCGTCAGCGCGTTCACGAGGCCCGTGACCGGCGCCAGCAAGCCGCCGACGCCCGCGCCACCGGTGCCGCCGGTGCCGCTGGTACCACCCGTACCGCTCGAACCGATGCCGCCGAGCGTGCCCGTCACGGTGCCGAGCAGCGCGGTGATCGGGGCGAGCGGGTTGGTGCCGCTCGTTCCACTCGTCCCGCTCGTTCCGCTGGTGCCGCCCGAGCCGCTCGAACTGCTGCCGCCGCCGAGCCCGCCCGTCAACGTGCCGAGCAGGCCGGTGATCGGCGCGAGCGGGTTCGTGTCGCTGCTGGAGCTGCCGCTGCCGCCGTACAGCAGGCCGCCGGCCGATGCCACCGTGTTGCCGAGCTGCGCGACGGTATTGCCGGTGCTCGCGCCGACGGGGTTGCCGGTCGTGCTGCCGATCTGCGAGCCCGCGAGGCCCAGGCCGCTGCCGAGTGTGCCGAGCAGCCCGTTGAGCGGGGCGCCGAGCAGCGTCGCGCCGCCGAGCGTCTGCGTGGCGCCGGGCGTCGTGGCACCGCCGGTCAGCGTGTTGGTGATCGGATTGATCACGCTGCCGAGCTGCGTTTCGAGCTGCTGGACCGGTGCGCTGCTCAGCGCCGTGTTCAACGCCGACGCGGTGGAGTTCACCGCGGTGCCGACCGTGTTGACGAGGCTGCCGACCAGCGTCGTCGCCGGCGCGAGCGGCGACAGCGGACCGCTGCCGAGGCTCGTCACCGCGTTGCCGAGATTGTTGACCGCGCCGCCCGCGCCGGTCAGCAGGCCGGTGGTCGACGTGAGCGTCGGGCCGAGCGGGTTCGGCGACACGCCGATCGAGCCGAGGCCCGCCGCGATGCCGCTGCCGAGCGACTGCACGCCGTTGCCGAGGCTCGTGACCGCGTTGCCGACGCTGGCGGCCGTCGTCGGGTTCGTGCCGGGCACTTGCACGCCGCCGATCTGCGAGCCGCCGTTCGCGACGGTGGTGCCGAGTGCGGTGACCAGCGTGCCGGTTTGCTGAAGGACGTTGCCGAGCGGGGTGGTGGCGGTGCCCGAAGTGCCCGAGGTGCCTGAGGTGCCCGAAGTGCCCGAAGTGCCCGAAGTGCCCGAAGTGCCCGAAGTGCCCGAAGTGCCCGAAGTGCCCGAAGTGCCCGAAGTGCCCGAAGTGCCCGAAGTGCCCGAAGTGCCCGAAGTGCCCGAAGTACCCGAAGTGCCCGAAGTGCCCGAAGTGCCCGAAGTACCCGAAGTACCCGAAGTACCCGAAGTACCCGAAGTACCCGAAGTACCCGAAGTACCCGAAGTACCCGAAGTACCCGAAGTACCCGAAGTACCCGAAGTACCCGAAGTACCCGAAGTGCCCGAAGTGCCCGAAGTGCCCGAAGTGCCCGAAGTGCCCGAAGTGCCCGAAGTGCCCGAGGTGCCCGAGGTACCCGAGGTGCCCGAAGTGCCCGAGGTACCCGAAGTACCCGAAGTGCCCGAGCTACCCGAAGTACCCGAAGTACCCGAAGTGCCCGAGCTACCGCCGCCCGACGTACCCGACGAACCGCCGCCCGACGTCCCGGACGTCCCGGACGTCCCCGAAGTGCTCGGCTTGATCGACGGCGTCACCGGCCCGTCGACCGATCCGCAGCCATACAGCGTGACGACCGACAAGGCGGCTAGCGCCACCGTCGTTTTCTTGAAGTAATGATGCATGTTGGCCTCGACATTGGAAGTTGTGTCCGAGCCAACACTGCAAATTCCGCGCCACGACATGTTGTGCGCGATCCATGCGCGCTTTGTTGCGGGAATCGGGAAGATTGCGGTGATTTAAACGGGGGAAGGCAGGTTTCCGCGAGACGGCGCCGCGTGCTGCACGAATCGCCCGCCGCGGTGTTCCCGCCAGTCGCCGTAACGCCGCGCCGGATGTTACGTAGCGTCCTGCCCGCCGTCGCGCGTGCCCGGGCGCCCGGCCGGCGCGATGGGCGACGCCTTTGACGAAACGCCCGTACGCCGCGAACATCACGCGAAACCCACCGGAAACCCACCGGGCCGCAGGCGACGCCGACGCGGCCCACTTCGAACAGGACATCGACATGA
The DNA here is from genome assembly GCF_000262695.1 of Burkholderia sp. KJ006. NCBI lineage: Bacteria > Pseudomonadati > Pseudomonadota > Betaproteobacteria > Burkholderiales > Burkholderiaceae > Burkholderia > Burkholderia sp. KJ006. The sequence continues at coordinate 930,846 of NC_017921.1, forward strand.
GCGAACAGGACAGGGAGCAGGGCAAGACGCGCCGCGCGGCGGTGATGGGCGACGCTTTCGTCGAACGCGCGATGCGCGATCTCGACGGTTTTTCGCGTCCGCTGCAGAACTGGCTGAACGAGCACGCATGGGGCAGCACGTGGCAACGCGGCGGCATCGACCTGAAGACGCGCAGCCTCTGCACGTGCGCGATGCTCGCGGCGCTCGGCCGCAGCACGGAGCTGAAGGGCCACGTGCGCGGCGCGCTCAACAACGGCGCGAGCCTCGTCGAGATCCGCGAGGTGCTGCTGCACAGCGCGCTCTACGCGGGCGCGCCGGCCGCGGTGGAGGCGTTTCGCAGCGCGCGCGAGGTCATCGCCGAGCTTGGATTGTCATTGCCCGACGACGAAGCCTGAGCCACGTCGCCGAAGCGGGTCGCATGCGCGCATGCGCCGCGGCGGCGTCGCCGCGCGCGACGCGCGGCGCGGTTCATGACCGCGGCCGAGCCGTGCCGACTCGAGCGAGCGGCCCGCGGCTTCACGCCCGCCGCTGCGCCGCCCAACGCGATCAGTGCTCGACGTGTGCGCGCGCTGCACCCGCATCGACGGGCGCGGCGGCGACTTCGAGCAACCAGTCCGCCGTCGCGTCCGGAATCGTGACGGGCAGCATATGCCCGCCTTCCACGACCTTCAGCCGCACGCGGGGCGACTTCTGCGCGAGCGCTTCGCCATGCGTGCGCCAGTCGAGGATCGGATCGGCGTGGCCGTACAGCACGTCGACGGGCACCGTGAGGTCCGCATAGCGGCGCTCCATCGCCGGCAGGTCGACCGGCGCGGACAGCAGGTCCGTCGCGGTCGCATAGAACACGTGCGGGCGCAGCCCGAGCAACCCGCCGCCCTTCACCGCGAAGTCGTCCGGCACCGCGTCGGGCGCGAACACGTGCGCGACGGCCTTGCGCCCGGTCAGGATGGTCATCGGGATCGCGAAGGTCCACGACACGAAGCGGCGCACCAGCGGCGACGGCAGCATCAGCGGCTTGAACGGCCCGGGCGGCGCGCTCAGTTCGTGCGACAGCGGCGCGATCAGCGCGAGCCGGCTCACGCGCTCCGGATGGTTCAGCCCGACGGCGAGCGCGATCGCGCCGCCGAGCGAGTGGCCGACGAGCACGGGCCGCTCGAGCTTCAGCGCGTCCATGAACGCCGCGATCGTGCGCGCCTGCGCGAACACGTTCGCCTGCGAGCCGGCGCCGCGCAGCGAGCGGCCGGCGCCCGGCCGATCGACGAGGATCACGCGATGCTGCTGCGCGAGTCGCGTGAGCGGCAGATACGCAAAATTGCGCCATTGCCCGGCGAGCCCGTGCACGAACACGAGCGGCGGGCCGCTGCCGTACTCGACGTAGTGGAGGCGATCGCCGTCGATGTCGACGAAACGCCCTTCGGGCGGAAACGCGCGCGTCACGCGGTGCGCGACGTAGGCGGAGAACAACGCGAGCGCGACGAGCACGGCGACGACGCCGAGCAGCACGTTCAGGATCAGATGCAGCGTGTGGGTCATGTCGGCCTCAACGGGTTTCGAGTACGGGGTCGGCAGCCGGCGCGGCGGCCGGGCCGGTTTGCGCGCGGCGTTCGAAGCGCATCGCCGAGTCGGCGAGCCCGCTGAACTTCAGCGATGCGAGATCGAGCACGTAGTTCTGGTGAAACTTCCACGGCTTGCGATGGCCCTGCTTCGGCAGTATGCCGGCCGCGCGCTGGATGTAGCCGGAGCTCAGGTTCACGGCCGGCACGTCGCCGAGCTCGCCGGCGCCGAGCCGCGGCACGCAGGTGTCGTAGCCGTGCGCGCGCATGTGGTTCAGCAGCCGGCAGACGTAGCGCGCGATCAGCTCGGCCTTCAGCGTCCACGACGCGTTCGTGTAGCCGAACGACGACGCGAGGTTCGGGACGTCGCTGTACATCATGCCCTTGTAGGACACCGTCTGCGCGAGGTCGACCGGGCGGCCGTCCACCGTGACGCGCGCGCCGCCGAGCATCTTCACCTTCAGCCCGGTCGCGGTGACGATCACGTCGGCGTCGAGCCGCTGGCCGCTCTTGAGCTGCAGGCCGGTCGGCGTGAAGCGTTCGATCTCGTCGGTGACGATCGACGCGCGGCCCGTGCGGATCGACTTGAACAGGTCGCCGTTCGGCACGAGGCACACGCGCTGGTCCCACGGCATGTAGCGCGGCGTCAGATGCTTCGCGACGTCGAAGCCGGGGCCGAGCTGCCGGCTCGCGGCGCGGATGATGAACCGCTTCGTGCGTTCGGGCTTGCGGCGCGACACGTTGTAGAGGTACATCGTCAGCAGCACGTTCTTGATCCGCACCAGCCGGTGCGCGAACCGCGACGGCAGCACGCGGCGCAACGCGTTGGCGATCCGGTCGCGCGCGGGCAGCGACACGATGTAGGTCGGCGAGCGCTGCAGCATCGTCACGTGCTTCGCCTCGGCCGCCATCGCGGGCACCAGCGTGACGGCCGTCGCGCCGCTGCCGATCACCACCACGCGCCGGTTCGCGTACGACAGGTCCTTCGGCCATTGCTGCGGATGCACGATCCGGCCTCCGAACGATTCCATGCCGGGCCAGTCGGGCAGGTAGCCGCCGTCGTAGTCGTAATAGCCGCTGCACATGTAGAGGAAGCGGCACGTATAGACGAGCGCGTCGGCCGCGCCGCCGCCGCTGCGCTCGACGCGCACCGTCCAGCGCGCACGGGCCGAATCCCAGTCGGCCGCGACGACCTTCTGGCCGAAGCGGATCGTCCTGTCGATGCCGTACGCGCGCGCCGTGTCGCGAATGTAGTCGAGGATCGTCTGGCCGTCCGAGATCGCGTTGTCGCTGTGCCACGGGCGGAAGCTGTAGCCGAGCGTGAACATGTCGGAATCCGAGCGCACGCCCGGATAGCGGAACAGGTCCCAGGTGCCGCCGATCGCGTCGCGCGCCTCGACGATCGCCACGCTCGCATGCGGGCAACGCTTTTTCAGGTGACAGGCCGCGCCGATGCCGGACAGGCCGGCGCCGACGATCAACACGTCGAGGTCGCGGCTCTCGCCGGGATCGCGGCGCGCGTCGCGCCGGTCGGTGGTGGTCGAGCTCATGCGGGGTCCTTGGTCGGTGACGTGGGCAGCGCGGCCGGCCCGTGCGACCGCGCGAGATTGCGCGCGCGGGCGCGGCGCACGTGGCGCAGGACGAGCCGCTGATAGCCGGCGCCGAGCAGCCGCGCGATCTTGTCCAGGCGGCGCGCATCGGCGCCGACCAGCACGCGGCGCGCATTGCGCTCGACGCCCGCGAGGATCTGCCGCGCGGCGTCGTCGGCGGTCGTCGCGTCGATCAGGCGGTTCGCCTGGCGACGGTGGGTCGCTTCGTCCTGCCCGGTGAGCGCGTGGATGCTGGTGTCGACGCGGCTCGCGTCGACGATGCCGGTCGCGACGCCGCCCGGATGCACGCAGGTCGCGCTGACCGGCGCGCCGTCCAGTTCGAGCTCCATCCGCAGCGCTTCGGTGAAGCCGCGCACCGCGAACTTAGTCGCGTTGTACGCGCTCTGCGTGGGCATCGCGACGAGCCCGAACAGGCTCGACGTGTTGACGACGTGTCCGTCGCCCGACGCGCGCAGATGCGGCAGGAACGCCTGCGTGCCATGCACGACGCCCCAGAAATTGACGCCGACGATCCATTCGAGATCGTCGATGCGCGCGGTTTCCGCGCTCGCGGCCAGCGATACGCCCGCGTTGTTGAAGATCAGATTGACCTTGCCGTGCTCGGCCCGCACGAACGCCGCCCACGCGAACACCGCGTCGCGGTCCGCGACGTCGAGCCGCCGCGTGCTGGTGCGCACGCCGTATTGCGCGCACGCGGCGGCCGTGGCCGCGAGCCCGACGTCGTTCACGTCGGCGAGCGCGACCGCGCAGCCGCGCCGCGCCAGCTCGACCGCGAGACTGCGGCCCATGCCCGAACCAGCGCCGGTGATCGCGGCGACCTTGCCGGAAAATCCCTTCATGCGTCTTCCTCCCGTTCCGCTTGCGCTGCGTCCGCGGCGCGCTTATTGTGGTGTTGTTCGTCACCACCTTAGTTTTCGGGCGTCCCGATGTCAAACAGCGAAATGGAGAAAGCCCTCGAAACGCCAAAGCGGGGCCGCGCTTACGGCGGCGTGGCGCACGAAGTCCGGGCGGCCGGGCGGCGCGACGCGCTGCTGCGCGCCGCGACGCAGGTGTTCGGCACGGTGGGGTTCCGCAAGGCGACCGTGCGGTCGATCTGCCAGGAGGCGAAGCTCAACGATCGCTACTTCTACGCCGCGTTCGACAGCGCCGAGTCGCTGCTGCGCGCGACCTACCTGCATCACGCGCAGCAACTGCACGGCGCGGTCGCGCGCGCGGTGGCGGCGCGCGGCGGCGACCTCGACGCGCGCGTCGACGCGGGGCTCGCGGCGTTCTTCGGCTACCTGCGCGACCCGTGTGCGGCGCGCGTGCTGCTGCTCGAAGTGATGGGCGTGAGCGCCGAAACCGACGCGACCTACCAGCGGATGCTGCTCGATTTCGGCAAGCTGATCATGGAGATCGGCGCGACGCCCGAGGCCGCGACGCCCGCCGAACGCATCGAGCAGCGGCTCGTCGGGCTTGCGCTGGTCGGCGCGATGACCAACGTCGGCGCGGCGTGGCTGCTCACTGGCTATCGCGATCCCGAGGCGCAGATGGTCGCGAGTTGCCGGAAGGTGCTGCTGGGCACGTTGCGGCAAGACGGGTAGCGGCCGGCCAGCCGGCGCACGAGGCGCCGACTTTCAAATTTTCCGACGTGCCCGACCGGCACGCGGCCGCGTGACTAAGCCGCTCCGGGCGCGCGGCGCGCCGCGCGTTTCGACGCCGTCGCGCGCGCCGGTGCGGTTGGCCGTGCGGTTCCGATGCACGCTTTCATCGCGTCGACGAACGCGCGCACTTTCCGCGACGGCATGCGCGTCGACGGATACACCGCGTGGATCCCGGCTCGCGCCGAGCGCCATGCGGGCAACAGCCGCACCAGCCGGCCGGCCGCCACGTCGTCCGTGATCGAGAAATCCGTCAGGAGCCCGAAGCCGCCGCCCGCGAGCGCGATCGCGCGGCACGCGGTCGCGGTGTTCGAGACGACCGGCGCGACGCAGCGCACCGACGCGTGAGCGCCGCGCGCATGGTGGAGTTCGAGCGTATGCGGGCGCGGCAGCGTCGACAGCATCACGAACGGCAGCGCGGCGAGCGCGTCCGGATCGCGCGGCAGCCCGTAGCGCGCGACGAACGCGGGGCTCGCCACGAGCCATTTCTCGTATTCGCCGAGCTGCACCGCGCGGTAGTTCGAATCGGCGAGCCGGCCGATGCGGATCGCGACGTCGAGGTTGTCCGCGACGAGATCGACGACCCGATCGTTCGCGATCAGCTCGACGTCGAGCGCCGGATGCGCGTCGCGCAACGCGACGATCGCCGGCGCGACCACCAGCGCGCCGTAGTCGATCGGCACGCTCACGCGCAGCGTGCCGCGCAGCGGCCCCGCGTCGGACGACGCGGCGTCGAGCGCGGCTTCCGCCGCACGCAGGATGTCGCAGCACGCATCGTAGAACGCACGCCCCGCGTCGGTCACGCTCAGGCGCCGCGTGGTGCGCACCAGCAGGTTCGCGCCGACCTCGGATTCGAGCCGCTGCATGTGCGTGCTGACGACCGTCTTCGCCAGCCCGAGCCGCTCCGCGGCGGCCGTCAGCGAGCCGGCATCGACCACCGCGACGAAGATCGCCAGCCGGTTCAGGTTCACGTCGCGTAGATCGGCCATCGTCGATTGTCCTATGAAAGAGGATGATGTTTCCGCGATTATCCGTCTTCTGCGCAGCAACGGCGCACGTTACGCTGGGGCCGTTCGTCGCCGAATTCCGGCGGCGCGAGATCCAGGAGCCTTGCCATGTCTGCTGCCAACCAGCCTGCCCGTCCGGTTCGCGTCTATTCGTTCCCGCTGTCCGGGCATGCGCACCGCGTTCGCCTGTTCCTGTCGCTGCTCGGCGTGCCGTTCGACACGATCGACGTCGATCTGGCCGGCGGCGCGCAGCGTGAGCCCGCGTTCCTCGCGCTCAATCCGCTCGGCCAGGTGCCGGTGATCGACGACGACGGCATCGTGCTGGCCGATTCGAACGCGATCCTGGTCTATCTCGCGAAGCGCTATGGCGACGCCCACTGGCTGCCGGACGACGCGCTCGGCGCGGCCACCGTGCAGCGCTGGCTGTCGTACGCAGCGGGACCGATCGCGTCGGGGCCGGCGGCCGCGCGGCTCGTCACCGTGTTCAACGCGACGCTCGATCACGACGCGGCCAAGCGCACCGCCGCGAAGGTGCTCGCCGCGATCGACGGCGAGCTGGCCGGCAAGCCGTTCGCGGCCGGCGCGCAGCCGACGATCGCCGACATCGCCGCGTACACGTACATCGCGCACGCGCCGGAAGGCGGCGTGTCGCTCGAGCCGTATCCGCACGTGCGCGCGTGGCTCGCGCGCGTCGAGGCGCTGCCGGGTTTCGTCGGGATGCCGGCGACGCGCGCCGGCTTGCTCGCCGCGTGACGCGCGGCGGATCGACACGCGTAACCACCGGGAGAACGAGATGATCGCGCCGAGCGCCGCCGTACCGGGCTGGGAACTCGAGGTGCCGCCGTTTCATGCGGGCGAGCTCGCCGTGCAGCAGCGTGCCGGCGTGACCGAGGCCGCCGGTGCGGGCGGCCGGCGCGGCATTCGCCGCTTCATGCCGGACCAGCACCGGACCTTCTTCGCTCAGCTGCCGTTGTTCGTGCTCGGCGGCGTCGATGCGCACGGCCAGCCGTGGGCGACGCTGCGGGTCGGCATGCCGGGCTTCGTGACGGCGCCGGACCCGCGCACGCTGCGCATCGACGGCGATGCGCTGCCCGGCGATCCGCTCGCCGGCACGTGGCGGCCCGGCGTGCCGTTCGGCGGGCTCGGCATCGAGTTCGACACGCGTCGGCGCAATCGCGTGAACGGCGTCGTGCGGGCGGTCGACGGCGGTGCGCTGACGGTTGCGGTCGACCAGAGCTTCGGCAATTGCGCGAAGTACATCCAGGCGCGCAAGCCGGTGCGCGTGCCGCGTGAGGGCGAGCGGTCCGCGGCTGATGCGGCGCCCGAGGTGTCGGACCGGCTGAGCGACGCCGATCGCGTGCTGCTCGCGCAGGCCGACACGTTCTTCGTCGCGAGCGCGAACACGGCGGCGGCGGCCGGCCCCGCGCGCGGCGCCGACGTGTCGCATCGCGGCGGGATGCCGGGCTTCGTGCGCGTCGACGACGCCCACACGCTGACCACGCCCGATTTCAGCGGCAACCGCTTCTTCAACACGCTCGGCAATCTGCAGCTCGATCCGCGCGCGGGCCTGCTGTTCGTCGACTTCGACAGCGGCGACCTGCTGTACGTCGCCGCCGACGCGGAGATCGTGTGGGACGGGCCGCTCGTCGCGTCGTTCGACGGCGCGCAGCGCGTCGTGCGTTTTCGGGTGCGCGAAGTGCGGCGCACGCGTCGCGTGCTGCCGTTGCGCTGGTCGCCGGTCGAGCGGGCGCCGCAGTTTGCGGCGGCGACGCGAGCGCCGGCCGCGACGGCTTCGCAAGCGGCGGCGTCGCATGTGCCGACGCCCGCATCCGCCGCGCCGTCGGCGTCCGGCTGGCGCGCGCTGCGCGTCGCGAAGATCGTCGACGAAGCGCGCGCGATCCGCTCGTTTCATTTCGAGGCGGCGGACGGCGCCGCGCTGCCCGCATACGAAGCCGGTCAGCATCTGACGCTGCGCGTCGCGCTGCCGGGCGGCGATGCGCCGGCGATCCGCAGCTACACGCTGTCGGATGCGCCCGGCGCCGCCCATTACCGGATCACCGTGAAGCGGGAAGGGCGCGTGTCGGCGTGGCTGCACGACCACGCGCGCGCCGGCATGACGCTCGACGCGCAGATGCCGCGCGGCCGCTTCACGTTCGACGTCGCGAGCCCGCGACCGGCCGTGCTGGTGTCGGCCGGCATCGGCATCACGCCGATGATGGCGATGCTGCGACGCGCGCTGGCCGACGACAGCGCGTCGCGCCGCGTGGTGTTCGTGCACGGTGCGCGCGACGCGGCCGACCGGCCGTTCGCCGCCGAGCTCGCGCGTCTCGCACATGCCGATGCGCGCGTGTCGCTGCACTGCTTCGACAGCCGCGCGCAGCGCGACGGCGCGGGCCGCATCGACGTCGCGCAGCTCAAGCGCATCCTGCCGTTCGACGACTACGACTTCTACCTGTGCGGGCCGGCCGCCTTCATGCGCGAGCTGTACGACGGGCTGCGCGCGCTGAACGTCGCGGACGAGCGGATCCGTTTCGAGGCGTTCGGGCCGTCGAGCGTCGTGCGTACGACGCACCGAGCCGATCGCACGTCGCCGGCGGCGAGCGTGCCCGTGGTGTTTCGGCGCTCGGCGCGCGACGCCGAATGGACGCCCGCCGACGGCACGCTGCTCGAATTCGCCGAAAGCCGCGGCGTGACGGTGCCGTCGGATTGCCGCGCCGGCTCGTGCGGGACCTGCGCGACGCGTGTGCTGTCCGGCGCGGTCGACTACCTGCACGCATACGACGCAGCGGTCGAACCCGGCTGCGCGCTGCTGTGCGTCGCGCAGCCGGCCGCACGGGCCGACGAGCCGCTCGTGCTCGACCGTTGACGCACGCGCGGCAACGCTGCGACACGCCGTCGCACGACGCGTGCTGCGCTAAAACCGCGCGCAACTGCTTCTTTTTCCGGAGACCTGTCGGACCGACGATAGCGTCAACCGATCGAACAAAGGAGCAACATCATGAAACTGTTCAGCATGATCCGTCTGGTTCTGTGGAGTTTCTTCGGCGTGCGCAACAGCAAGTCGCACGCGTCCGACCTCGCGAACGTCAATTTCACGCTGCTGCCGTTCGTCGCGATCGTGCTCGCCGTGCTGGTCGGCGCGGTGATCTACGGCGTCGTTCATCTGGTCGCCGATCCGACCGCGACGATGCAGGGGTTCTGAACGATGGCCGAAACGCGCGCGAGTCGTCGCGCGCGTTTCGCGGTTCGCCCGGGCGTTGCACGTTGCCCGGCGAGCGCCGCTGCGGCGCGTCCTTCGCTCTAGGCGTTCTCCTCGCTTCAATCGCGTCGTCCCGCTTCACCTGCCCGGCGCGCTGCGCGCGCTTCACCCCATTCCCCGACCCGTTCCCGTGCCCGCGGTAAAATGCGCGCCGCGCCGCGATGCCGCGCGCGACGGGCATCCCGCCGTTCCGACGAACGGCGCACACAGGCCCGCCGCGCGCGCCGCGGCGTTCGAAGCGTTCCCCGCACGACACGCCCGCGCGAAGCCGCCGGCCGCCCGCTGCGCCGCCGATCCACCGATCGGCGGCCAGGCCGGCGCCCGGCGCGTCAGCGGCTCAGATGCCCCAACCTGCGCTATCCCGACCGATCGGCCCGCACGCGGCCCGATCGCGCGGCGCGTCCGACGCACGGCGGGTCGAGCACGCGCACGGCGTCTGTCCGGCACCGTCGCGGCGGCGTGCGCTGCGTGTTTCCCAGGTTCAGCGCGTTTCGACAGGAACGAGCGGCAAGTTTTCCATCCAGAACGATGACGGTGAATAGAACAATCGCGTTGGCCGCACGGCGGCGGCGCACGAAGGTCGGCTTGGGCGTGGGCCTCGGCATCACGCTTTTCGCGGCGCAGGCCGCGGCCGCGCCGGGCGACGCGCGACCGGCTTCGGATGCCGATGCGGCCGGCGGCGCGACGCTGCCGGCGATCACGGTCAGCGGCGAACGCGGCAGCGCGCTGCGCGCGCGCGAAGCGTCGGTCGCCGGCCTCGACGATGCGCCGCTGCGCGACACGCCCGCGTCGGTAAGCGTCGTGACGCGCGCGCTGATCGACGATCAGCAGGCGAAGCGCCTGTCGGACGTGCTGCGCAACGACGCGTCGGTGGTCAACGACTATGCGCCGGTCGGCTACTTCGAGGGCTTCGCGATTCGCGGCTTTCCGGTCGATCTCGCGAGCGCGATCCGGATCGACGGCCTGACGGTGTCCGGCGAACAGAACGTGCCGCTCGAGAACAAGGAGCGCGTCGAGATCCTGAAGGGGCTCGCCGGCATCGACGGCGGCGTGGTCGCGCCGGGCGGCGTGATCAACTTCGTGACGAAGCGCGCGGCCGACGTCGCGAGCGTGACGGCCGGTGTCGACAGCCGTGGCTCGACGTCGGCGGCCGTGGATCTCGGCCGCCGCTTCGGCGCCGATCATCAGTTCGGCTTCCGGATCAATGCGGCGAAGGAGAATATGCACTCCTACGTCGACGACACGAACGGACGGCGCACGTTCGGCTCGATCGCCGCCGACTGGGACATCAGCCCGCGCGCGAGCCTGCAGCTCAATGCGGAATTCCAGCAGTGGATCCAGCGCTCGGCGCCCGGCTACCAGCTGCTCGGCGGCACGGTCGTACCGTCGGTCAAGACGACCTCGAAGGCGCTCGGCACGCAGCCGTGGGCGAAGCCGGTGACGACCGACGCGCTGAACCTGAACGCGCGCTTCGACTACCAGTTCAGCGACGACTGGAAAGCCTACGTCGCGGCCGGCCGCAGCCGCACGATGATCGACGACAACAGCGCGTTCCCGTACGGCTGCTCTTACGCGGCGAGCTGCGCGGGCGGCGCGACCTCGCCGTTCTTCTTCGGCGCGAACGGTGACTACGACGTGTACGACTTCCGCAGCCCGGGCGAATACCGCCGCAACGACGACCTGCGTGCGGTCACCACCGGCAAGTTCGCGACCGGCCCGCTGCGCCACGAGCTGACGCTCGGCATCAGCGTGCAGCGTCGCGTCGTGCATATGGCCGATGCCGTGTACGACTACGTGGGCAGCGAGAACGTCTACGGGCCGGACGTCGCGTTCCCGCCGTCGCCCAACACGCCGGGGCCGTCGTATCCGCGGCTCGACGCGTGGCAATACGGCGTGTTCGGGCTGGATCGCATCAGCCTCGGCGAGCACTGGCAGCTGCTGGCGGGCGGCAAGGAAGTGCTGCTGCGCCAGCGCAGCTGGGACAGCATCGACGGCGATGCGACGCATACCGATCGCTCGGTGTTCCTGCCGCAGGTCGCGCTCGTCTACAAGCCGGTAACGGCGTTGTCGCTGTATGCGTCGTACAGCAAGGCGCTGTCGCTCGGCGATCAGGCGCCGGTGCGCGCGACCAACGCGTATGCGTTCCTGCCGCCGGTCGAGTCGCATCAATTCGAACTCGGCGCGAAATACGACTGGCTCGATCGGATGAGCATCATGGCCGCCGTGTTCTCGATCAGCAAGCCGTTCCAGTTCGCGGACCCCGACGCATCGGGCGCGAGCTACACGTTCGTGCAACGCGGCACGCAACGGCACCAGGGGATCGAGCTGGGTGCGACCGGCCGGCTGACCGAGCGCATGGCGCTGAGCGCGAGCGTCGCGGCGATTCGCGCGCGTGCCTACGATTCCGGCTCGCCGGCGTACGAGGGGCACCAGATCATCAACGTGCCGGCGCTGCGCGCGTCGCTGTATGCGGACTACGCTGTGCCGCACGTCGCGGGGCTGAACCTGCTCGGCGGCGTCGAGTACAGCGCCGGCCGCAACGCGAACGAAGAGGGCACCGCGCGCGTGCCGTCGTGGTTCGTGTTCAATCTCGGCGCGCGCTATACGACGAAGATCGGCGGCCATCGCACGGTGCTACGCGTGTCGGTCGACAACCTGTTCAACAAGTTCTACTGGCGCGACGCGGGCGAGCAGCAGGGCGACGCGTACCTGTTCCCGGGCGCGCCGCGTACCGCGCGCGTATCGTTGACCTATGATTTCTGATCGTCCGGTGTGCGCGGCATGACGCGCGCCGCCGGCCGTTACCCAGGAGAGCACAGACGATGTCCCCACTCGAAATCGCCGGCGTGATCGTCAGCGCGCTGGCGATCTGGTTGACCGCGAAGCGGCGCATGCTGTGCTGGCCGGTCGGCCTCGCGTCGGTCGCGCTGTACGGCTGGATCTTCTTCGACGCGAAGCTCTATTCCGACATGCTGCTGCAGGGCGCGTTCGCGGTGCTGCAGGTGTACGGCTGGCGCCGCTGGATCGCGCAGCGTGAGCTGGACGCCGGCAGCGCGGGCGCTGCGCCGGCCGGCGACGTCGCGCCCGTGACCGGCGTGCGGCCGCGGCAGATGTTGCCCGACCTGATCGCGGCGGTCGTCGGCAGCGCGCTGCTCGGCGGAATGATGGCGCGCTGGACCGATGCGGCGCTGCCGTTCGTCGATGCGTCGCTGACCGCGTTCAGCCTCGTCGCGCAGTACTGGACCGCGCGACGCTACATCGCGTCGTGGGGGCTGTGGATCGTCGTGAACGTCGTGTACGTCGGGATGTTCGTGTTCAAGGCGCTGTATCTGACCGCCGGGCTCTATGCGCTGTTCATCGCGCTCGCCGTGATCGGCTGGCGCGACTGGCGTCGCTCGGCCGACGCATTGCATGCGGCGACGAGCCCGGCCGCCTGACACCTCACGGAGCAACGTCGTTCATGACATTTCCTCTCGAGCCGGACGCGCGTGCAGTGCGCGGTGAAGCCGATACGCATGACGTCGCGCCGCCGCAATTCGGCGTCGACGGCGAGCAGGCCGAGCGCGACTGGCCGCTGATGACGCTCGACGAAGTCGCCGGCGTGCTCGCGCGCATCGACGGCGCCGGCGCACCGGCGCGGCTCGCGTGGCACAGCCCGCGACCGTTCTCGGCGGCCGTGCTGGTCCACACCACCCGCGAGCGCGCACTGTTCGTCAAGCGCCATCACGCGAGCCTGCGCGACGTCGCGGCGCTCGCCGAAGAGCATCGCTTCATCGCCCATCTGCGGGCGCACGGCGTGCCGGTCGCGGACGTGCTGGCGGCGCGCGACGGCGCGAGCGCGTTCGCGTCGGGCGACTGGACCTACGAAGTGCATGCGCTCGCGCCGGGCGTGGACGCGTATCGCGGCGTGATGTCGTGGAAGCCGTTCGCGCATCCGTCGCATGCGTATGCGGCCGGCCGCGCGCTGGCCGAACTGCATCGCGCGTCGGCCGGCTACGATGCGCCGGCGCGGCCCGTGCGCACGCTGCTGTCGAGTTTTCGCGTGTTGTCGTGCGCGGATCTGACCGGCGCGCTCGCACGCTGGGTCGACGCGCAGCCGCTGTTGACGCGCGCGCTCGGCACGCGCGACTGGCGCGGCGATGTCGCGAAGTGGATCGGCCCGTATCACGCGCGCCTCGTGCCGCTGCTGGGCGCGCTGCCGCCGCTGTGGACGCACGGCGACTGGCATGCGTCGAATCTGCTGTGGACCGACGCCGCACCGGGCGCGCTGGTGCGCACGGTGCTCGACTTCGGATTGGCGGATCGCACCTGCGCGGTGATGGACCTCGCGCTCGCGATCGAGCGCAATGCGATCGACTGGCTGGCGCCGGCCGCTGCACGCCGCGTCGAATACGATCAGATCGGCGCGCTGCTCGACGGTTACGAGTCGATTGCGCCGTTGAGCGACGACGCGTATGCGGCGCTCGTCGCGATGCTGCCGATCGTGCATACGGAGTTCGCGCTGTCGGAAGTCGCGTATTTCGGCTGTATCGTCGCTGCGCCGGAGATCGTCGACGTCGCATACGACGGTTACCTGATCGGCCACGCGCAATGGTTCGGCGAGCGCGATGGGCGGAAGTTGCTGGACTGGCTGGTGGAGCGGCGGCTTACGAAGCGGCGCAGCCTGTAAAGCCGCGTGCCGGAGGAAGTCGCGCCGGCAGGCGGTTGCCCCGCGCTTCATCTTCCTTTCGTGCGGCGAGTTCTTCGAGGCAGAGCGTGAGAGGGCACCGAGACGATGTCTGCGCCCTCTGCGCTTTTGCGCGGAACAACGATTTCGACCGAAGCGCAGGTTCGTTTGAAGCCGAGCGGACCGGTTGCACGCCCGTGCGGTTTCGCGGGGGCTTGAGCCATATGCGGGGAAACTCGCACGTACGGTTCCTGGAAGAGAACACGCCGGTAACGGCGTGTCTTCACCGGCTTCGCTCTAGGACGATCCGCGCACTTTCCCGCGCAGATACGCGGCCGCACCCAACCTCGCGAAGGGCGTCTCGGAGCACGACGCATGCCGCGCCGAACCTGACGACACCGGCAATACGCAAACGGTCGCGCCTCGCTCGGCAGGCTCCTCAACGCGTCAGAAGCCCAGTTCGCGTTGCAATACCGCGGCCACGAACCGCAGGCCGCGGCCCAGGTAGCTTTCGCGGCCGGCGCCGAGCTGCGCCGTGCCGGGCACCTCGCGTCCCGGCCCGTCGCCGCCGCTGCACGCGTCGAAGCGCACCTGCCAGGTGGCTTGCAGCGGCACCAGCTGGTGCGTCTTCGGATCCTGCTCGGCGGGGATCGGGCCGCCGTACGTGCTGGCCACGGTGGGCTCGTCGAGCGTGGCCACGTTGACCTTGTCGATCGCGGCGATGCGGCAACGGCGCGCCGCGAGTTCGGGCACGTCCGACACGAACACGGCCGTCTGTCCGGCCGCGAGGCGCTCCACGTCGTGCTCGCCCACGTAGGCGTCGCCTTTCACGCCGCCGGGCGCCACGATGTCGTAGAGCCGCTCGCCGCGCGGCAGCCAGGTGCCGGGCGCTTGCGCGTCGTCGTTGGCCTGCACGGTGCCGTCGAATGGCGCGCGGATCGTCAGTCGCGCGATCTCGGCACGCAGCCCCGCCACCGTCTGCCGCGCCGACTCCCAGCGGCGTTGCAACGCCGTGCCCTGCTGCTGCAGGCGATCGTCGAACGATTGCTGCTCGACTTCCCAGCGCAGTCGCGCCTCCTCGGCGCTGGCGCTGGCCAGCTTCGCATCGAGATCGGGCGACACCAGCACAGCGAGCGTGTCGCCGGTGCGTACCTTGCGCCCGTCGCGCGCCGGCTCCGGCGTCTCGGCGAGGTAGCCGGGCTCGACCGTATAGAGCCCCTGGGCGCGCAGCGGCGTGAGCACGGCCGGCGCGCTCACGCCGGCATGCCACGGCAGCACGAAGAATGCCAGCAGCGCCGCGCCCAGCAACGCGCTGCGTCGGGTTTCGCGGCGCCAGTGCAGCGCGTCGCGGCGCGCCCAGCAGTGCTGCGCCTCGCGCCACACCGGGCGCATGATGAACCAGCCGAATTCCACGCAGAACAGCACCATGCCGAGCAGCTTGAAGAACGCGTGATACACCACCAGCGCGATCGACATGAACACGGTCAGCCGGTACAGCCAGGTGGCGAACGAGAACGCGATCAGGAAGCGGCGGCGCTCGGCGCTGCACGGTTCGGGCTGCGGGTCGCCGAAGCCGAACAGGCGTTCGCGCAGCCACCAGCGGCCGAGCGCGAACGCGCGATCGTGCAGGTTCGGCATGTCGAGCCAGTCCGACAGCAGGAAATAGCCGTCGAAGCGCATGAAGGGGCTCGCGTTGATGCCGAGCGTGGCCACCCAGGTGGTGGTGGCGAGCAGGAACGCGCCGGCGCGCAGCGGCCCGTCGGGCAGCAGCGTCCACGCCAGCGTGGAGAACGCGGCGAGCGCCACCTCGCTGAGCATGCCGGCCGCGCCGATCCACAGCCGGCGGCGCCGCTCGGGCACCTTCCAGGCCTCGGTGGTGTCGGTGTACAGCACCGGCACCATCACCAGCAACGCCACGCCCATGGTGGGCACGCGGCAGCCGTGGCGCTGCGCCGTGTAGGCATGCGCGAACTCGTGCAGCACCTTGGCGAAGCCGAGCGCGATGCCCACGCCCACCAGGCCGCGCCAGTCGGCGTAGTTGTGGAAGGTGTGCAGGAATTCGTCCCAGCGCCGCGACGCGAGGAACAGGCCGAGCAGAGCCACCGCCGTGACCACGTACCAGAACGCCGGCCGGAACGCGAACGCGACGTAGCGGTGCGTGGCGCGCAGGAACGACATCGGATGCCAGATCGGAATCCGGATCATCAGGTAGTGCTTGAGCAGCCACATGGCGCGCGAGGTATGCTGCGCCGCCTCGTGGGCGTCGAGCCGTGCGGTGTCCGCGGCGCTCATGGCAACCAGCAGGTTCTCCTGGCGCAGCGTGCGCAGCAGCGCCTCCATGTCGTCGAGCGTGACGGTGAGGGTGGTGTCGCGGTTCACGGCCTCGACGATCGCGTTCGCGTCGTCGAGCGCCCAGCGCGAGAGCAGCTCGAACGCGGGCCAGCCGATCTGGAAGAAGCGGTTCGCGGCAGGATCGTGCAGCATCCAGGTCGGCGCGCCGTCGGGCGTCACGGGGCCGGCCGAGAGCGTCAGTTCCTGGCGCAGTTGCGGGAGTCGGTGCATGGTGCGAAAGCGTCGTGCGGGTCGTCGTGTTTCACCAGCCCAGCCACTGGCGGGCCAGCGTCAGCGGACGGCGCAGCAGGTAGTAGATCGCGGGTACCCACGGCCCGCGGATCCGTGCGGTGCCCATCGCGCCGAGTGGCGCATGCGCGTCGCCCGCATCGAGCGTGGCGCGCACGCGGTAGGCGAGCACGCCCTCGGGCGTCGGCTCGGCGCGCCAGGCCACGGTGTCGACGCGCGCGTCGTAGCTCGCCAGCGGCGAACTCTTCGGATACAGCGTCAGCGTGGTGCCGGGCTTCACGTCGATGTTGTCGGCCACCGGCAGCCACGCGGTCACTTCCACGTGCGCGGGATTGGCCAGCAGCAGGATCTTCTCCCCGACGGCCACCGCCTTGCCGGTCCATTCGTTTGGATCGCTGAAGATCGCCACGCCGGCGCGCTGCGCGGTGACGTTCACGCGCGCGAGCTGGCGCGCGGTGTAGTCGAGCTCGACGCGGCTCTGGTCGAGCTTGCCCTGGCGCTCGGCCATGTCGAGGCGGTTCTTGTCGTCGGTCACCGCGAGCTGCGCCGTCTGCCGGAGTTCCTCCTGGGCCGTGTCGAAATCCTTGCGGGCCACGGCGTAGCGCGACTGCAGCGTGGTGGCGTCGAGCGCGAGCAGCGGCGTGCCCTGCTGCACGACCTGGTTCGGACGCACGTACAGACGGTCGATCACGCCGTCGAGCGGCGCGCGCACCACGAACGGATCCTTCGGCGTGACCTCGGCCGGCGCGAGCACCGTGAGCCGCACCGGGATCACGCACGCCACCGCCAGCCCGATCAGCACGCGGCGCTGCTGGCGGCCGGGCTTCAGCAAGACCCGGGCACGCTCGCGCCACGAGGCGCGGGGCGCGAACGACTCGAACGCGTGCGCCCACACCTGGCCGAGCTCGGTCAGCAGCGCGGTGTCGGTGGCGCTCCAGATCCCGTCGCGCGCGAACACCACGCCGCCCACGGCGCGGCCGGCCCGATCGGTCAGCGGCAGCCACGCGCCGTGCTCGGGCCACCACGCGGCCCATTCCTCCACCACGTGCGGCGCGTCGGCGCGCAGGTCGGCGGCGGTGAAGGTGTGCACGCGCGGCCGCGCCGGCAGCACCGGCGCGCCCTGGCCTTCCACGCGCGCCGCGGCGTCCTCGGGCGGGGCGCTCTGCAGGCCGCGCGCGAGCGCCTTGCAAAGCTGGCCGAGCCATTGCACGTAGGGCGCGTTCGGATCGCTCTGAGGCAGGCCCGACAACGCGGCCACGTGGCCCGGCGTGTCGCCGCGCCACCACGCGGCCTGACGGTAGGGCACCAGCGCGAGCGTCTCGTTGACGATCGTGAAGCCGAGCGTGGTTTCGGTCGCGGCCGCGCGAGCGCGCGCCGACAGTTGCCAGAGCAGTGCGAGCTGCTGGCCGTCGATGCGGGGTTGAGCCGCCTCGTCCGCCGTACGGTTTGCCGTCATTGCATCACCGCGCGAAAGTCGCCCACCCGCTCATGCCAGGCAGCAGCTCGGGCGCGCCGGCATTCAACGCCGCCGTCACGTCCACCGTCTGCGTGACGGGGTCGACGCGCGCGCCGATCCGCGCCACCTTGGCCGGGTAGGTCTTGCCGACTTCGTCCACCTGCACGCTCAGCGCGTGGCCCGGACGCAGCCAGGCGAGCCATTTCGACGGCACGATCATCTTCAGCTCGAGGTGGCTGGTGTCCACCACGGTGAGCAGCGGCTTGCCCGGTTCGGCGAACTGCTGCGGCGAGGCGCTGCGCTTGGACACGCGGCCATCGAACGGCGCGGCGATCGCGCACTTGCGGACGGTGGCCGACATATAGGCCACCTCGGCCGCGCTGGCCTTCTGCTTGGCCTGCGCCTGCTGCACCTCGAGCGCGCCGATCGAATGCAGCGCGAGGAGCTTGCGGTTGGTGTCGAGCAGGTCGCGCGCGCCGTCCGCGTCGGCCTGCGCCTTGCGCAGCTGCGCGTTGTACAGCGAGCAGTCGAGCGTGACGAGCGTCTGCCCGGCGCGGAACGAATCGCCGTCGCGGAACGGCAGGGAGGCGATCTTGGCCGCCACTTCGCTCGAGATGTCCACCTGATCGCGCGACACGAGCTGGATGCGGATCCTCGAATCGGGATTGTCGACGGCCGGCGCGCCCGGCGGCGGCGCCGGGGGCGCCGCCAGGACCAGGCGCGAGGCGACGAGCAGCGCGATCGCGCCGGCTGCCCGGTAGTGCTTGAACGGCTTCATTTCTGCACAGCTCCTGCATCGCGCGAGGCGGCCGCGGCCAGCGTCGGGCCGGGTTGGGCGGGGGCCACGGCGGCCGGGTCGCCGCCCTTGGCGAGCGCGTCCCAGCGCTGCTGCGAGGCGGTGATCGCGCTGCGAATCGCGGCGAGGTCGTAGCCGGTGGGCTTGTCGCTCATCGGGTCGAGGCCCAGCGTGGCGAGCATCTGGCCATAGGCGCTTTCGAGTTCGCCGTAGCTCTGGTACAGGCGCAGCTCCGACATCATCGCCTGCGTGGCGATGCGGATTTCCTCGAGCTTGCCCTGCGCGTTCGCTTCCGTGGCGTTGTGCGTATGCCGCAGGATCTGGCCGTCCACGTCGTTCATCTGCTTGAACAGGTCGAACTGGCGCGTCTTCGCCGCGAGCTCGCTGCGCGCCACGTGCACCTGCGTGAGCACCGCCATGCTCAGCGCCATGCGCTGCATCTTGGCCACGTCGAGCTGCGCCTGCGCGGTGCCGCGGATGTTGCGCGCGTTCAGCAGGTTCAGCAGGTTCCAGCTCACGCTGATGCCGGCCGTGCGCCAGGCGTTGTACACCAGGAAGCTGTTGCTGTCGAAGTGCGCGCCGAGGCTGAACTCGATGCCGGGCAGCAGCTTGGCCATCGCCTTGTGCGTCTCGTTCACGCTGATGCGCTCGTTGTAGCTCGCTTCCACCAGCTCGGGGCGGCGTTGCAGCGCCATGTCTTCCATGTTCGGCATGGCCATGTCGAAGGCCGGCACCTTGAAGTCGCTGCTCGCGGCCAGCGTGAAGTCCTTGCCCGGCTCGAGATTCATCAGCGAGGCGAGGCGCGGCTTGGCTTCCTCGAGCTGGTCGCGCACGGCCTCGAGCTGGCGCATCAGATCGAGCAGCGAGCGCTGGTAGTTCAGCGTGTCGAGCGGCGAGCGCAGGCCCTGCGCCTGGGTGCGGCGCGAATCGTCGAGCGCCGACCGCGCCTGGGTCAGCAGCGGCTCGATGCGATCGCGCAGGCGCTGCGCGCCCACCGCTTGCCAGTAGGCCTCGCGCACCTGCTGCATCATCAGCTGCACGACCTTGCGGCGGCGCTGCTCGAGCACCAGCACGCGGTCGGACTGTTCCTTGGCCTCGAAGTAGCTCACGCCGAAGTCGAGGATGTTCCAGGACAGGTTCAGGTCGGCGGTGCGGCTGTTCTTGTCGGTGGAGTACGACGGAATCAGCGACTGGTCGTGCGTGTAGAGACCTTCCGACGACGAAGCGAGCTCGTGGTTGCGGTTGGCGTAACCGGCTGCGGCCGTCAGCTTGGGCAGCAGGTCGAAGTTCGACAGGTCGAGCTGGCGCTGGGCGAGCGCCTCTTCCATCATCTTCAGGCGATGGTCGAGGTTGTAGCGCACGGCGCGCGCCATGGCCTCGTCGAGCGTGATCGGACCGGTCACCGGCTGCTGGTCGGCGAACATCGCCGTGCGGTCGGTGTGGGCGGTGGCGGCGCGCTCGGCATCCGTGAACGGTACCGGCTTGATGGCGCAGCCGGACAGCCAGACGACGGCCACGGCGGCCGCGAGCAATGCGGGACGCGGTGCGCGTCCCCGGAGCGTCTTGTTTTTCAAGTCGAGGGGTCTCTTGGAAAAATGGGCGAATGAACGGGCGAAAGCGAAGGTCATGAGCGGCGCTCCCCGGTGACGTGCAGGGTGGCCAGCGCATTGGCGAACTGGGCGGCGAGCGAGGGCTTGGCGACGGGCGCGGCCTGCGCGTGCGGCGCGACGGCGTGGCCGTTGCCCTTGCCATGTTCGGCGGGCTTGCCGGCGGCGTTGCCGTGGGCGTCGAAGCGCATCGTCACCTCGCGGCGCACGAGGTTGCCGGCGGCATCGCGCTGCACGAGCGTGACCCGAACGTCGTGCACGCCGGCGGGCGGCTTGCCGCTGAGCACGCCCGATTGCGCGTCGTAGTGCAGCCACGCCGGCAGCGGCGCGCCGTTGGCGAGCGTGACGGCGGTGACGGCCGCGTCGTCGGCGCCCGGCGCCTGCGCGTCGCGGGTGGCGGGCGTCTGCACCAGCGTCCGCACGTTCACCGCGAAATCCTGGCCGGCACGATGCAGCGGATGCACGTCGATCGGCGCCAGCGGATGAGCAGCCGGCGTCGCGCCTTCGATCCCGGCCGGTACCAGCGAATCGAGCGGCCGCACGTGCGTGTCGCCGAGCGAACGCTCGCGCGCACCGTGGCTCGCGAAGGTGAAGGTGTCGCGCGTGCCGATCGAACCGACGTCCCGCTGGCTGGTCGCGCCGAATGCATCGAGCACGATCAGCGGACTCGATACGCCGTCGGACTGGCCGAGGCTGTCGTCGGCGAGCAGCGGCGCGGCGTGCGGCAGGCCGATCGGCATGGCGCCGGTTTGCTCGCGGTCGGGTTGACCGTTCTGGTCGTGCGGCAGCACCCATTGCGGCAGGATCGGCGTGCCGACCGGCTGCGCCGTGCCGACGATGGTCAGCGTGCGCGTGAGCGGCGCGCTGGTCTTGACGCCGTCGCCGACCGTGAACACCAGCGTGCGCGTGCTGTCGGTGCGCTCGGCCTGCGTATGGAGATAGCCGACCGCGGTGAGCGCGGCCTGCCATTGCGCCACGGTGGCGTTGCCGCTGGCCGAGTGCAGCGTGAGCGTGCCGTGCGCGGCGTCGAAGCTCGCGGCGATGTCGCCGGTGGCCGCGCCTGCCGCGAAGCTCAGCACGTCGTGCTGGGCGTCGAAGGCGCCGCTGAAGGCGATCGTGGCGGTGGTGGGCGCCGTGGCGTTCAGATCGGTCAGCGTGATGCCGGCGCCGACCGACACCGGGACGGTGACGCGGCCGCCCGCCGTATAGCTCAGTTGCGTGCCGTCCACGCCGAGCAGTGGCGTCTGGTGCGTCGCCGTGACCGACACGCTGCGCTCCAGCGCGGCGCTCGTCTTGACGCCGTCGTTGATGGTGAAGCCGATGCTGCGGGTGATCGCGTCGGGCGTGACGGCCGTGTCGGTGTAGGTGACCGAGCGCAGCGCGGCCTGCCATTGCGCGAGCGTGGCGGTGCCGCCCGACGAGACGAGGGTGAGCGTGCCGTGCGCGGCGTCGTAGCTCGCCGTGATGTTGCCCATCGTGCCGTCGTTGCTGAACGCGAGCACGTCCTCGCCGGCGTGGAAGCCCGCGCCGATCTGCACGGTGGCCGAGGCCAGCGTGGCGTTGTCGAGGTCGCTCAGCGTGAGGCTGCCGTCGATCGTCACCGGTACGGATGCGGCGTTGTCGCCCGCCACGAACGCGGCCGGGCCGCTGCTGGTGGTGGAGAGCGTCGGCGTCTGGTCGGTGGTGGCGACGGTCACGTCGCGCGTGAAGGCGACGCTGGTCTTGGCGCCGTCGTTGACCGCGAAGCCGATGGTGCGCGTGGCCGTGTCGGGCGTGACGGCCGTGTCGGTGTAGGTGACCGAGCGCAGCGCGGCCTGCCATTGCGCGAGCGTGGCGGTGCCGCCCGCCGAGACGAGCGTGAGCGTGCCGTGCGCGGCGTCGTAGCTCGCCGTGATGTTGCCCATCGTGCCGTCGTTGCTGAACGCGAGCACGTCCTGGCCGGCATGGAAGCCCGCGCCGATCTGCACGGTGGCCGAGGCCAGCGTGGCGTTGTCGCGGTCCGACAGCGTGATGCCCGAATCCACCGTGACCGGCTGGGACGGCGCGTTGTCTGCCGACACGAACGCAGTGCTGCCGCTGGCGGTCGAGCCCACGAGCGGCGTCTGGTCGGTGGCGGCCACGCTCACGTCGCGCGAGTAGGCGGCGCTGGTCCTCACGCCGTCGTTGATGCTGAAGCCGATGCTGCGGGTGGTCGCGTCGGGCGTGACGGCCGTGTCGGTGTAGGTGACCGAGCGCAGCGCGGCCTGCCATTGCGCGAGCGTGGCGGTGCCGCCCGCGGAGACGAGGGTGAGCGTGCCGTGCGCGGCGTCGAAGCTCGCCGTGATGTTGCCCATCGTGCCGTCGTTGCTGAACGCGAGCACGTCCTCGCCGGCGTGGAAGCCCGCGCCGATCTGCACCGTGGCCGAGGCCAGCGTCGCATTGTCGAGGTCGCTCAGCGTGAGGCCGCCGTCGATCGTCACCGGTACGGATGCGGTGTTGTCGCCCGCCACGAACGCGGCCGGGCCGCTGCTGGTGGTGGAGAGCGTCGGCGTCTGGTCGGTGGTGGCGACGGTCACGTCGCGCGTGATGGCGACGCTGGTCTTGGCGCCGTCGCTGACCGCGAAGCCGATGGTGCGCGTGGCCGTGTCGGGCGTGACGGCCGTGTCGGTGTAGGTGACCGAGCGCAGCGCGGCCTGCCATTGCGCTAGCGTGGCGGTGCCGCCCGACGAGACGAGCGTGAGCGTGCCGTGCGCGGCGTCGTAGGCGGCGGTGATGTTGCCCATCGTGGCGCGGTCGTTGGTGAACGCGAGCACGTCCTGCCCGGCGTGGAAGCCCGCGCCGATCTGCACGGTGGCCGCGGCCAGCGTCGCATTGTCGAGGTCGGTCACCGCGATGCCGGTGTCGATCGCGACCGGCGTGGATGCCGCGTTGTCGGCGGCCACGAACGCGGCGCTACCGGTGCTGCTGGTGGACAGCAGCGGGGTCTGCTCGGTCGGCGTGACGACGATGGTGCGCGTCAGCGCGTTGCTGAACTGCGAGCCGGCGCTCAGCGAAAAGCTGACGGTGCGCGTCGCGTCGTTCGGCGTGACCTGCGTGTCGCTATAGGCCACCGAGCGCAGCGCGGCCTGCCATTGGGCGAGCGTGGCCGAGCCGTTCGCCGAGGTCAGCGTCAGCATGCCGGTCGACGCATCGTAGCTGCCGGTGATGTTGCCCATCGTCAGGCCGTCGTTGCTGAACGACAGCCGGTCCTCGCCGCTATACAGGTTGCCCGTGATCGCGATCACCGCGCCGTCGACTACGTTGCCGAGCGGGTCCGCGACGGTCAGGTTCGGGTCGATCGCCACCGGCGCGGCGCTGGCGTTGTCGCCGGCCACGAAGCTCGCGCTGCCGGTGCTGGAGGTGCCCAGCGCCGGCGCCGAGCTGATCACGTTGACGCTGTAGTCGAGCGGCGAGCTGGTCTTCACGCCGTCGTTGACGACGACGCTGACGGTGCGCGTGCCGAGCGCGGCGTTGGCGCCGGTCGAGAACTGCAGGCTGTCGAGCACCGTCTGCCATTGCGCGACGGTGCCGCCGGTCGAGCTGATCGTCAGCGTGCCGCTGGCCGCGTCGTAGTTGACGTTCATGCCGTTGGTCAGCGTCGAAGGCGGCACGCTGATGCCGAGCGTGTCGCCGCTTTGCAGACCCGCGGTGATCTGTACCGTGATCGACATCGGTACCAGCGTCGAGCCGCTCACGTTCCGGTCGGTCAGCGTGATGCCGCTGTCGATCGCGGTGGCGGCCTGGCCGGTCAGGTAGTCGAGGCTGTTGCCCGAGGCGCCGACCAGCGGCGTCTGATGGGTCGCCTGCACCACGATCACCTTGCTCGAGCCGACGCTGGACTTGGTGCCGTCGTTGACGCTGAAGCTGATGGTGCGACTCGCGGTCTGCGGCACCACGGCCGTGTCGGTGTAGGTGACCGAGCGCAGCGCGGCCTGCCACTGGGCGGCGGTCGAGCCGCCGGCCGAGGTCAGCGTGAGCGTGCCGGTGCCGGCGTCGAAATGCGCCTGGATGTCGCCGAACGCGCCGTTGCCGAGCGCGAGCACGTCTTCGCCGCTGTGGAAGTTGCCGGTGATCGCCACGGTGGCCGACGCCATGGTCGCCGAGTCGGAGTCGGTCAGCGTCAAGCCGGCGTCCACCACGACCGGGGCGGAGGGCGCGTTGTCGCCCGAAACGAAGGTGGTGGTGCCGCCGCTGTCGGTGACGATCGGCGACTGGTCGGTCGGAACGACGTTGATCGTGCGCTGGAAGTTGGTGCTGACCTTCGTGCCGTCCGTGATCACGAAGTTGATGACGCGCTGCGTGCCGTCCGGCGTGGCGGCCGAATCGGTAAAGCGGACCGAGCGCAGCGCGGCCTGCCATTGCGCGAGCGTGGCGGTGCCGCCCGCCGAGCTGAGGGCCAGCACGCCGTTCGAGTACGCGCCCGTGATGTTGCCCATCGTCGAGCCGTCGTTGGTGAACAGCAGCGTATCGCCGTTCGCGTCGTAACCGCTCGCGATCACGACGTTGGCCTGGGTCAGCGTGGCGTTGTCGCGATCGGACACCGTGATGCCCGAATCGATCACGACCGGCGTGCTGGGCACGTTGTCGCCCTGCGTGAACGTGAGGCTCCCCGACGAGCCGCCGATCACCGGTGTCTGGTCGGTATCGGCGACGGTCACGGTGGAGGTGGCCGCGGTGCTGGTCTTGGTGCCGTCGCTGATCGCGAAGCTGACGGTGCGCGCGAGTGCGCCCGGCGTAATGGCCGTCGAGTCGTAGGTGACGGCCCGCAGCGCGTTCTGCCACTGTGCGAGCGTGGCCTGGTTGCCCGACGAGGTCAGCGTCAGCGTGCCGTTCGCGTACACGGCCGAGATGTTGCCGTACAGCGCGGTGCTGTTGTTGTTGAAGGCGAGCACGTCGGTCGCCTCGTAATGGCCGGTGATGGTGACCACGGCCTGCTGGAGCGGGCCGCCGTCCAGATCGCCGACGGTGATGGCGTCGTTGACGGCGACCGCCGTCGAGGCGGTGTTGTCGCCGGCCACGAACGAGACGGTGTTGCCGCCGGCGCCGATCACCGGCGTCTGGTCGGTGGCCGTCACGGTCACGTTGCGCGTGGCCGTCGAGCTGGTCAGCGTGCCGTCGTTGATCTGGAAGCTGACCGTGCGTGTGCTGGACGAAGGCACCACCAGGTCGTTCGTGAACTGGATCGAGGCAAGCGCGTTCTGCCACTGCAGCAGCGACGCGCCGCCGGCCGCGGTCAGCGTCAGCACGCCCGTGCTGCCGTCGTACGCGCCGCTGATGTTGCCCATCGTCGCCGGATTGGCGGTGAACAGCAGCTGGTCGTGATTGCCCTGGAAGTTGCCGGTGATCGCGACGGTCGCGCTGACCAGCGTCGTGCTGCTGCCGTCGGTGAGCAGAATGCCCGGGTCGACCGCCACCGGCGTCGAGGTGGTGTTGTCGCCGCTCACGAACTGCGCCGAGCCGCTGTCGGTGCTGACCGTCGGGCCGGCCGTGACCACCATGCTGTGATGCAGCAGCGCGCTGGTCTTGGTGCCGTCGCTGACGGCGAACGTGATGTCGCGCGTGCCGCCCGTCGTGCCCGTCGCGCTCGCGAACGTGACGGCGTCGAAAGCGTTCTGCCATTGCGCGACGGTGGCGGTGCCGCCGGCCGACGTCAGCGTGAGCGCGTGCGTGGTCGCATTGTAGCTGCCGATGATGTTGCCATACAGCGTCACGTTCGAGTTGTTGAACGCGAGCGTGTCGCCGGTCGCGTAGCCGCTTGCGATCGTGACGGCGCCCGAGGTCAGCGTCGGCGTGTCGGCGTCGCTGACGTGCACGTTGGCGTCGACCGCGACCGCGGCCGAGCCGGCGAAGTAGCTGGTGCTGGTGGCGCCGCCCTCGGTCACGAGCGGCGTCTGGTCGACGGAGGTGACGGTGATGGTGCGCGTGGCCACGTTGCTCGCCTCGGTGCCGTCGTTGAACGCGAACGACACCGTGCGGG
Organism: Burkholderia sp. KJ006; assembly: GCF_000262695.1. Taxonomy (NCBI): domain Bacteria; kingdom Pseudomonadati; phylum Pseudomonadota; class Betaproteobacteria; order Burkholderiales; family Burkholderiaceae; genus Burkholderia; species Burkholderia sp. KJ006. Next base: position 957,015 of record NC_017921.1, read on the forward strand.
TGGTGGTGGACAGGTTGGGCGAGGCCTGCGTGCTGAAGAACGTGATCGACTGCAGCGCGGCCTGCCAGCTGGCGAGGCTGGGCGACCCGCTGCCGGTCAGCGTCAGGACGCCGGTGGCGCTGTTGTAGCTGCCGGTGATGCCGTTTTGCGCGACGAACGACAACTGGTCGCCGCTCTGCACGTTGGTGATGCGGACCGTGGCGGTGCTTGCCGAGGCCGAACTGGGGTCGGAGATCGTGATGCCGGGGTCCACCGCCACAGCGGTGCCGCCCACGCCGTTGTCGCTCGAACTCCACGACGCGCTGCCGCTGCTGGTGGTCACCGACGGGCCGTTGTCGGTATAGGCGAGGTTGTTGAGCGTGGGCTCGAAGCTGCCCGAGTCGTTCTGGTCGATCAGCGAGAACGAGACGATGTTGTTGAAGGCGCTGCCGAGCTGTATCTGGCTCGACACGGTGCCGGTGAAGCCGCCCACCGCGGCCGTGGCGAGCTGGACCAGCGCGCTCTTCGAGCCGTTGGCGTAGGTGGCCTGGATGTACAGGTCGCCGTTGAACGAGCTGAGGTCGAAGCTCTGCAGGCTGAACTGGTGGCCGTTGGCGAGCGAGATGGTGACGTTGCTCATCGTCGAGGCGCCGTCGGCGTTGATGTCCAGGACGCCGTCGGTGGGCGACACGGAGATGTCGCTCGGGAACGGCGAGTTCGACGCGTTGTAGGCGTAGGTGTTGCCGGGCTGGTCGAACGTGTAGACGAGGCCGTCGAGCGTGAACTGGGACAGGCCGATCGCCGCGAAGTTGTCGGCGGCCGCGCTGTCGTAGGTTTCCGTCGTCACGCCGAGCAGTTCGTTGAACTGCGCCTGGGCGCTGGCCGATTCGTTCAGCGCGGTGTGGACGTTGCCGACCTGGTATTCGAGCGTCCAGTTGCCGCCGAGCGCGGCCGAGCCGGTCGCGTCGATCGAGGCGGCCACGTTCAGGTGGGTGATGCCGGCGATCTTCTGCACCAGTGCCTGACCGTCGGCCTGTTGGGCCACGTCGCAGCCGTAGATCAGGAAGTCGCCGCCGGCGTGCATCGCCGCGCCGATCTGTGCGAGCTGCGTGCTGTAGCCGGACAGATCGCCGTTGGTGAGCCAGGTGGAGCCGACCTGGATCGCGCCGTCGCTGCCGTGCGAGAGCAGGCTGATCGACTCCACGCCGCGATGGGCCTGCAGGTATTGCGCGATCTGCGCGAGGCCGTCGGTTTTCGCGTCGAGCACCACGTACTGCGTGCCGGCGGGCAGACCGGCGATCAGGACCTGGTAGTTCGCGACGCTCGGGTCGATGAACACGACCTGGGTCTGCGCGGCCGACATCGCGGCGCTGCCGTCGGTCGTGGCGGCATGTTGCGCTTCCCGTTGCGTCGATGGTGCCTGCTGCCGGTTCTGCGCGAACGGCGAGATCGGGTCGCTGCCCTGCGGCTTGTCCGCCGGTGCGTTGGGAGCGGCATTATTCGATGTGCCGACCGCGGGCGTGTAGATATGCGCCTCGGTGCGATGGATGACTTCCGCTGGCGCGTGCTCGTGGGCATGCGGCTGGGCGGCCACGGCGGCCACCGATGCGTCGTAGACGACACGCGGCTCGAGGGCGAGCAACAGGGGCGAGGCCGCGATGCGCGGGCCGGGCTGGCTGGCGTTTTGCTTCTGGCGCGCGAACCACTGCTTGATGATCTTCATGACGATGCTCTCCCTGCTGCTACCTGCCAGATGCCGTGCGGCCGGCTGCGGGGCCGCACCGGCCCCGCCTGATGATTGAAGCCCGGTCGCGATCAGCCGCGCGACGGGAAGCTGCCTTCCAGCGCGCTAATGAATGACAGACCGAGGTACTGATTGCGGACGTTGACGGGCATGTTGCTGCGCGACACGCCGATCATGACGGTCGGGTTGGTTGTGAATTCAACGGCCGCGTCGAACGGCTTGAGTGTCTTGCTCGTCGTGTTTACGGCGCCGCCCTGTGTTTCTGAAGGCAGGGTTTATCCCCTGATTCAAACGGCGTGTTTTCAAGGTTCCGGCAGGGCCGCCGGCTCGCGACGTAACTGCTCGAGCGGATGGCAGGAAAATCGAATGGCGCGGCCGTGCGGCACATGGGGTTATATACCGCTGGTGCCGATTTTCATGAAACAGATTCGTTGGTAAAAACGTTTGCGCCGGATTATCGGCTTCCACGTTCAGGCTGTTAGGCAGGTCTTCGGCCGCCGCTCGTGGCGCGTGCTGACGAACACTTCGACGAACAACGCGTCGCCGTCATGGGACGTGGCGTGGAATGTCGATTCTGCGTCGGCGCAAATGTTTGCGAGCCCTAAATTGCCGATCGAAACAGGCGCGGCAACAATTTCATCGGACTGGAAAAAGTTGAATGGGTCGATAAGAAAATCGACTGTCAAGGCGTCAGACTAATTGTCTGATCAGCGGCAACTGGAGCTTGTTTGTTCGGTTGCGGTGATTGCCCCATGTGCCGTTTGCGACGAGCACCGAAATGTTGATGATGAGCAAGCCGGGCGCGTGCCGGAGAATGCGCGGCGATGCGCTTCTGCGCGATGCGAAACGCCGCCATGCCGATACCAGGCGCAGGGCGGGAGGTGAGCTCGTCGGAGAGCAGCGAGGTCGGTACCGCATCGCATCAATCGCGCAAATTGAACGAGCAACTACGACTTACCCCGTGCGACGAAGTGAGCGCGCTGAACGTGCTGGCCGACCACGGCAGCCGCCAGTCGCGCGAAGATGCGATCGAACTGGCGGCGTGCATTGCGCAACCAGGGCGCGGCCCCAGTCAACGCCACGCACATTGTCGACACGTATCCGACGGCCGCGACGTCGCAGCAGGCGCTGCGGCGTACGACGGTTTCGTGCCGGGCGTCGCCCCGACATCGGCCGGGGATTGAACACGGCGAAGCCGCCTCGAGGGCAGACTTTCGAAGCGGGCGTGTCGGCACGCCCGCTTCGCGTCATAGCTGCGCGAGCGCCTGATCGAGGTCGGCGAGCAGGTCGTCGATATGCTCGATGCCGATCGACAGCCGCACCGTTTCTTCCTTCACGCCTGCCTTCGCGAGCTCGGCCGGCGACAACTGGCGGTGCGTCGTCGATGCCGGATGCGTCGCGAGCGACTTCGTGTCGCCGATGTTGACGAGCCGCGTGAACAGCTTGAGCGCGTCCTGGAATTTCGCGCCGCCGTCGCGGCCGCCCTTGACGCCGAACGTCAGGATGCCCGGCGCACGGCCGGACAGATAGCGCGCGACGAGCGGATGATCGGGGTGATCGGGCAGCCCCGCGTAGTTCACCCATTCGACGTTTTCGTGGCGCGCGAGATGCTGGGCGACCTTCAGCGCGTTGTCGCTGATCCGTTCGATGCGCAGCGCGAGCGTCTCGATGCCCTGCAGGATCTGGAACGCGTTGAACGGCGAGATCGCCGCACCCATGTTGCGCAGCGGCACGACGCGCGCGCGGCCGATATACGCGGCCGCGCCGAACGCTTCCGTGTACACGACGCCGTGATAGCTGACGTCGGGTTCGTTGAGCCGCTTGAAGCGGTCTGCATGTTGCGCCCACGGGAACTTGCCAGAGTCGACGATCGCGCCGCCGAGGCTCGTGCCGTGGCCGCCGAGATACTTCGTCAGCGAGTGCACGACGATGTCCGCGCCGTGCTCGAACGGACGCAGCAGGTACGGCGACGGCACCGTGTTGTCGACGATCAGCGGAATGCCGTGGCGATGGGCGATGTCGGCGAGCGCGGCGATGTCGGTCACGTTGCCGAGCGGGTTGCCGACCGATTCCGCGAAGATCGCCTTCGTGCGCGCGTCGATCAGCGCGTCGAACGACGCCGGATCGCGCGGGTCGGCGAAGCGCGTCGTGATCCCGTATTGCGGCAGCGTGTGCGCGAACAGGTTGTAGGTGCCGCCGTACAGCGAACTCGCGGACACGATGTTGTCGCCGGCTTCCGCGATCGTCTGGATCGAATAGGTGACGGCCGCCTGGCCCGACGCGAGCGCGAGCGCGCCGACGCCGCCCTCGAGTGCTGCGATGCGCTGCTCGAGCACGTCCGTCGTCGGGTTCATGATGCGCGTGTAGATGTTGCCCTGGACCTTCAGGTCGAACAGGTCGGCGCCGTGCTGCGTGTCGTCGAATGCGTACGCAACCGTCTGATAGATCGGCACGGCCACCGCGCGCGTGGTCGGGTCGGGGCGATAGCCGCCGTGCACGGCGATGGTTTCAAGGCGCCAGTTCGAAGAGGCCTGATCGGTCATGGGTGCTCCGTACGTTGTTGTGATGGTCGGCCGATTATAGGAGCACGGGCGCTGCGGGCTTTAGAACGAATCGTTTGTTGCTTATGGCGTGCGGGCGCATCGCGTGCGTTTTCAGCGAATGCTGCGCAGCGGGATGTCGTGGCGGGCGGTGCGAATCCGTGCGCTCACGCGCGGCAGATCGCGATGATCTCGGCGCTCGTCGCGTCGTCGAATGGCGCGCCTTGCCAGTCGCCGCACCATTGCGTCGCTGAGAAGCCGGCTGCCGTCACGCGTGCTTGCAGATCGGGTTGGACGATGAAGCGCAATCGGCTCGTGTTTTGCAGCTGTATATCGTCGCGGCAGAAACGGTAGTACGTGTCGAACGACACGATCGGACCGTCGATTGCGGTGACCGCGCGATGCAGTTCGACGCGGCCGAAATCGGGCGATTCGACGTGCGATGCGGGCGCAGACGGCGTCCATCTGCGCCACGGTTCGACACGTGGATTGCGTGTCTCGAACATGAAGCGTCCGCCATCGTTCAGCAGACGCCGCACGCCCTGCAGCGTGGCGTCGATCGCGGCGTCGGTCAGCAGGCACTGGAATGCGTGGCCGGTCATCACGACCGTATCGAAGCGCGCGTCGGGCGACAGGCCGGCGAGATCGCTGACGGCCCAGCGCACCGCGGATGCACCGGGTTGCTGCCGTGCATGCTCGATCATCGCGGCGGCCGGATCGATCGCGACGACGTCGTGCCCGGCCGCAGCGAGCCGGCGTGCGAACCGGCCGGTGCCGCAGCCGAGATCGAGGATGCGCTGCTGAACGGTGCCGATGCGCGATGCGTAGAACGCGAAGTCGTGATCGCCCGCGTTGAACAGGTCGTAGACCGCGACGAGGCGCGGGTCGGTGTAGAGGATTTCGCGGGCGCGTGCCGTGTCGGACATCATGCGCAGCGCATGCATCAACGCTGCTGAGCCGCGACGCGCAGGCCGAGCGCGATGAAGATCGAGCCGATGATCTTGCCTTGCCAGCGCGTCAGCCACGCGAGCCGCTTCACGAGCCGGCCGAGCGGACGGACCGAGCAGGCGATCAGCGTCGTGTAGAGCGAGCTGAGCGCGACGAAGATCAGGCCGAGCACGGCGAACTGCACGAACGTCGAACCGCGTTCCGGATGCACGAACTGCGGCATGAACGCGAGGAAGAACAGTGCGGTTTTCGGGTTCAGCACTTCGGCGGGGATGGCCTGCAGATACGCCTTCAGCGGCGTGACGGGCGACAGCTTCGGCAGCGACGGGTCGGACGGCTCCTCGATCAGCGCACGCACGCCGAGGTAGATCAGGTAGGCGGCGCCGACCCACTTCACGACGTTGAACGCGAGCGCGGACGTCATCAGCAGCGCCGACAAACCGACGGCCGCGAACAGCGTATGCACGAAGTCGCCGCTGGCGACGCCCAAGCCGGTCAGGATGCCGGTCTTGCGGCCGCCCTGTACGGTGCGGCTGAGGACGAGCAGCACGGCGGGGCCGGGGATCAGGAACAGACCCAGGACGACGGCGGTGAAGGTGGTCAGCGTGGTCAGGTCGAACATGGCGGCTCCGGCAGGGTTGGCGCAGCGGCGGGGATGGGGGGATTGTAGTCGGTTTGTTCGGCTCGCTTGCGCCGACGTCGATCTCAAGTTATTCGGACCTTGCCCTCCAACAGATTGCGGTGGTCGAAAACGGTGCAGAATCGCGTTGGTGAGGTGAGCGGCGGCGGGACATCGGTTCGTCTCTACGGGGATGCGCGGCTTCTGATGCAGAGCATTATGGACTCGACTACGCCAGTCCCTGACCCAGGCGGAGTGCCGGGGCACCCCTCTGGGATTCACCAGGAACTATGAACGGTACGGCAGGCACATATGAATTGTTGTGAATCCAAGTGCCAAGACGGTTATCCATTTCCTTTTTAAAAGCGGCCCGAAATGAGATTTACATGGAAATCTGGCCCCGTACTCGCCGGGCAGCTGGTGTACTGCCAAGCTGAGTACTCGTTCGACTTCGTTCCGAGGGAAAATGAATTAAACAGCCGAGTTCGGGCTCCCGAACTGGATCTATTTCGATTGGTACGCTTCAATTGGAGGTATCCGTAGAAACCGGCGAAATACTATTTCCGTGGGGCTTGTTTCCACACACGCGATGGACAGATCGAGTTATGGTCCCTCCAAATACTTGTCCAGGCCGATTGTTCCTCGCGGATATTTCCGTTCTCGTGCCCGGAACTGCGGTCGACTTACCTGGAGGCACGGAATGGCAGACACATTTCCACCGCGAGTCTGGGTGGTTATATACCGGCGTCGGTGATACGGCAGATGTCATCGTGGAATTCGCAGCCAACGCAGGTGCGTCACTGACAAATGAACAACTCACAGGGCTGTGGCTAAAGCCGATACGTGAATGATCCATTTCCGCGTGGGAGTTTGAGGATTACCAAGGATGATCAGACTTCATTGACGCACTTGACGCGCTCCGGTCGTTGCCACAAACAGCGTTGGCTTCGATACGTCCAGCCTCGAAAACAAGCTAAGCGGATATTTTCTTGACGCGGCACATTCCAAGAACCATAACCCGCGCAAACGCATGCGTATCGATCCACGCACGCCATCATCCACCCCCCAACACCAACGCAGCCCCTTTCTCCCCGATCATCAACGCCGGCCCCTGCGTATGCCCCGACGTGATGCGCGGCATGATCGACACGTCGATGACCCGCAGCGCCTCGACCCCGTGAACGCGCAACTGCGGATCGACCACAGCATCGTTGCCGGTGCCCATCCTGCACGTGCCGACCGGATGGCTGAGCGAGCCCGCATTGCTCAGGATCCAGTTGCGGATCTCGGCGGGCGTGCGCACCGACGGGCCGGGCGTCTGCTCCTCGCCGCGCCAGGCCGAGAGCCCCGGCGCGTTGCCGAGCGAGCGCATCAGCTCGAAGCCCTGCACGCATTGCTCGAAGTCGCCCGGCGCCGACAGGAAGTTCATGTCGATCAGCGGCGCGGCGGTCGGATCGGCCGAGCGCAGCGCGACGCGGCCCCGGCTTTGTAGCCGCATCATGTCGCCCGTCACCGAATAGAAACTGCGCAGTTCCTGCTCGGACTGGCCGCACGTATAGCGTCCGCGCATCATCTCGGCTGCATTGGCCGGCTGGCCGTCGGCATTCGCGTTCGCCCAGACGATCGCGTAGCCCTCGTTGACGGGCTGGTCGAGGATCGGCTGCCGCGACGTCCAGATGCCCTGGAAGATCAACGCGTCCATCAGGTTGGCGCCCACGCCCGGCAGGTCCATCTGCACGGGGATGCCGAGTTGCCGCAACTGCGTGGCGTCGCCGACGCCCGAGCGCATCAGGATCTGCGGCGAGTTGATCGCGCCCGCGCACAGCAGGATTTCCCGGTCGGCGATCGCACGTACGCGCGCGCCGCCGCGGACGTAGTGCACCGCGGCCGCGCGCCGCGTGCCGTTGAACTCGATCCGTTCGACGAGCGATTCGGCGGCGAGCGTCAGATTCGACTGCCGCGCGAGCAGCGGCTCGACGTAGCGCTGGTAGCTCGTCACGCGCTGGAAGCGCGTGTCGATGGTCGAGCGTAGCGGCGACACGCCGGCCATCGGCCGCCCGTCGTTGTAGTTCGGGTTGTAGCGGTGGCCGAGCTGCTCGCTCGCGCTCACGAACGCCTCGCCGAACGCGTTGCGCGTCGTGGTGGTCGGTTGCAGCATGCGTTCGACCTGCTCGAAGTGTGGCGCGACGTCCTGGTAGCGCCAGCCGTCGCAGCCGTACCGGCTCGCCCACTGATCGAAGTCGGCAGGCGCGCCGCGCACGTAGACCATGTCGTTGTGCGCGGTGCAGCCGCCCGTCACCTTCGCCCGCCAGACGTCCATCACGCGATCGTTCATGCGCGTCTGCGGCACGCTTTTGTAACCCCAGTGAATCGCGCCGATGCGGTACAGGCAGTTGATCTGGTTCGGGTCGCGGATCGGCGGGAAATGCGACGCGAGCGGCCCGGCCTCGAGCAGGAGCACCTTGATCGACGGGTTGTCGGCGAGCCGCCCGGCGACGATGCTGCCCGCCGAGCCGGAACCGATGACGATGTAGTCGTAGCGTTCGTCCACGGGCTTCTCCTCGTGCGTGTGAGCTGGCGCGGCGCCGTCAGCCGCGTGGGTCGAGCAGGCGGCCGTACGGGCCGTGCAGCGCGAGCGTCGGCTGCGCGCCGTAAAAGCCGGCGATGCCGCTCCACGCGCGGTGGTTCAGTTCGAGCAGGAACAGGATGCGGCGCATCGCGATCGTCTGGCGCACGGGATCGATCGCGGCGATCTGCTCGAACGTGTCGCGCGAGATGCTGTTGTGGTTCAGCGATTCGTTCAGTTCCTCGTGGTCGCCGGACACGCTGTGGAACGCGTCGTTGTCCTTGACCGCCGCCATCAGGCGCAGCGACATCTTCGGCGGCTCGCCGAAGATGCCCTCGACGACCATGATCGCGGCGAACGACGACACCGGGTCGACATCGGCGAGGAGCGTAAGCGCGTCGACGAACGCGAAGTGCAGCGGCAGCGGCACGATCTGCGCGAGCATGCGCGGCGCGACCCCGAGCGCTTCGCAGGTCGTGCTTTCGAGCGCCTCGTGGCCGTATTCCTCGCCGTAGTAGCGGAACATCATCGTGCGCAGCGGGATGCTGAGCCGCATGCTCAGCAGCGGCGCGATGATTTCCACGAAGCGCCGCGTCACGTGGTACTGCTCGATGAACGGGCCGGCGACGAGCGGCGAATAGCCGCCGTTCAGCGCGTCCACCGCGCTCACGTACGGATTCTCGCCCCAGAGGTTCAGCGTTTCGCGCGTGATCAGCTCGGTCTGTCGCATGAACTCGAGCCCGTTCGACAGCGACACGGCCGGCACGTCCGCGCACGGCAGCCGCTGCGCGTCTTCACCGCTCGCGGCGACGAGGCTCGACGCGACGAGCCACAGATGCGACATCAGGTCGTGCTCGTCGTACAGCCCGGCCGTGTCGAACCGCGCGTCGTCCGCGGCGCTTGCGCGCGGGGCGCCGGAGAACGCGTCGAGCATCAGCGCGACGGCTGCCAGCGTGAGCGGCGCGGCGCGGCGGAAGTATTCGAACTCGATGCGCAGCAGCGCGAGATGGAAGTTGGGTTCGACCTGCGCGTCGAACGGATCGTCGTGCGCGTCGAACAGCGTGCGCGCGGAGGCGGGTCGATCGAGGTGCAGCCGGAGCGTCGCGGCATCGCGCGCGACCGCGTCGCGCCGCGCGGCGTCGAGCGTGGCGAGGCTGGCCGCGACCGTCTGCGCGATGCACGAGTCGATCCGCGCGGCCTGCGCGGCAAGCGCATCGGCGGCCGTGTCGTCGGCCTCGCCGATCAGCGAATGCGTGTCGAGAAACGTGCCGAGCGCGTGCCAGCCAGAGTCGGGTTCGCTTTCGCGCAGCGTCCACCACAGCGGCGACGCCGTGTCGGTCAGGCTGTGGAGTTGCGCGGCGATCTGGTCCGCGGCGTCGCTGGCGTCGAACGCCAGCCGGTATTCGTGCGCGCCCGCGCGCATGCTGACGAGCGCCGAGCCGGGCTCGTGGTGGATCGCGTCGACGACGAGGCGCGGCGACTGATAACGCTGAAATGTCCAGAGTTCCATGGCGACCCTCAGTGGAAGATGCGCGGCAGCGGCGCGCTGTCGTCGGCGTAGTAGGCGAGGATGGCGTGTTCCTGGCGCACCAGCGTCTCGACCATCAGCGAGACGTTGCGTTTCGTGACCGTGCAGGCTTCGGGATCGATCGCGGTGTCGAGCGCCATCAACTGCCGCGAGATGTCCTCGTGCCGGTACGTGTCGTTCAGGTCCGCGTGTGCGCGCAGCGGCCGGTAGAACGCCTCGGGCATGCCGAGCGCGACGCAGCGCGCGTCGAACGCGTCGATGAATGCAGGCTGCGCGCGCTCGAACAGAAACAGGCTCGCCTTGAACGACAGCGGATGCTGGCGCGCGTGCACGCCGAGCGCGGCCGCGAGCGAGAACGTCGCGGGCAGCGGCTGGTGCTGCTCGATCTGCGCCTCGGCGAGCCCCACGGCCTTCAGCGACGCCTCGAGAAACCGGTCGTGGCCGAGCTCCGATTTCAGGAAGTCCTGCAGCAGCGTGCGCTCCGCGGGACTGGCGGCCCAGCCGAGCGCGGGCCCGATCAGCCCCGGCGCCGCGCGCACGATCCAGTAATACTCGAGCGTATAGCCGATCAGCTGGCGGCGCGTCGCGCGTTGTTCGACCAGCGCGCGCAGGAATGCCGAGCGTGCGCTGCGCGCGGCGGTGCGCTCCGCGATGCGGCGGATGTCGCGGTAGAGCTGCGCGCCGCTGGTCGCCACCGCGGCGCGGCGCGGATCGGATTCGATCAGCAGGCGCAGCACGTTGAAATCGGCGAGCAGCGGCGGGATCTTGTCGGCGATGCGGGGCGAGCGCGCGGCCAGTTCCTCGGGCGTCATGCCGCCCGCGTGCAAATCGCCGATCAGGCGCGCGACGTCGGTCGCCTCGTCGGGCGCGAAGCGGAACGCGCATTGCCGGCCGCCGGCGCTCAGCACGGCGCCGCTATCCGTGAGCTGCGAGGTCACGATGCCGCGGAATTTCGGCATCGCGGGAGCTGCGAGCGAGCTGTCCATGGTGGTTGCCTCACAGGTCGGACACGCGCCGCAGCAGCGGCGCGTCGGATGTGTAGTAGTGCCAGACGGCCGTGTAGAAGTCGTCGTAGAGCTCGACGAACAGCCGCAACTGGGCCTTCATGCGTGCGACGGTGGCGGCATCGAGCACCGGCACGTCGTGAAAGATCGCGCGTGTCAGGCTGCCGTGCGCCGCGTTGAGGTTGATGGTTGCGTGCGTCTTGAGCGGGCCGACGAGCCCGTCGGGCAGTTGCGCGCGCTCGCACGCCTGGATGAAGCTGTCGTGCTGCATGCCCTGGCCTTCGAGCAAGCCGAGCGTCGTGAAGAAGAACAGCGGATCGCTGTGCGACCAGTACGCGAGCGCATTGCACAGCCCCATCGTCTCGGGCAGCGGGATCGCGTCGAGCATGTCGGCGCGGCTCAGCCCCGCGAAGTTCAGCGCGCGCAGCAGGATCTCGTCGTGTCCGTACTCTTCGGAGAAGAAGCGGTTGAGCGTCAGTCGCACCGGCGTGCTCGGCACGTAGGACAGCACGGGCGCATCGAAATAGCTTTCGCGGAACAGGAAGTGCCAGTTCTCGATCACCATGCCGATCGCGAGCCGCTCGGGCAGGTCGCCCGGCGAGCGCGTGTCGAGGCATGCGCGCCAGAACGGGTTGCGGTAGAGCGTCTCCTCGCAGTACTGCTCGACGAGATCCTCGATCTCGAGGATCACTTCCGCGCCCGCGCGACTCGCGACCGGCGCGTCGTCGTCGATCAGGCCGGCCTCGTCCAGCGTGCCGACCAGCTCGTCGAGCAGCGCGCGCGGCAACGCGGGCTCGTCGCGCGCGATCTCGTCGAGATCGCGGCGGCCGTCGAACTGGTCGAGCGTGCGGGCCAGCGCGGCGGCGGCGTGCGGGCCGTCGGGCAGCGCGTCGACGTGCCCCAGCGTCACCGGCGTCACCAGCCGCGGACGGGATGCGGGCGATTCGATCTGTTCCATGATGAGACTCCCGAAGTGGGCGCACGGGGCGGGCGCGCGGCTCGCCCCGCAACTGGCTGAATCGGTGCCGCGGCGATTACAGGTGGATCGCGATCAGCGTCGGCGTGCCATCGGGCTTGTTGACGGTGACAAGGTAGTGCTTGCCGCCGAGCGTGCCCGTATTGATGTAGAGATCCACCTTGTGGCCGTCGAACACGTTCTTGGCCGGTTCGGCGTTCTTCACTTCATGAACCGTGGGCTGATGGGTATTTGCCATATCGATCACCGTTTTGAAAATTAAAGGAGCTCCGGCCTGATTCGAATAATCGGGCTGGATGATTTACAGTGAAATCCGGAATGCAATGTGAATATCGGATATATTCCTTTTCATCCGTCGTGCGGACGATTCCTTAACTGATATTCATCCGCACATGGTCATGAACGCGGCCCGTGCCGAAAGCGGCTGACCGTCCGCATGTTTTGCAATCGCAATCTTGAGATCGGCCCCGCCGACGATCAGCGCGTGACGATCGGCGCCGGCGCGCGGGTCGACCGTCTGCAAAGCGTCGACTTCCTTGACGGCGACCTTGGTGCCTCGTGGCACGATGACAGTAAGCGGTTCACTCATAGCAACCTCCGACGATGAGAACGGGCGCAAGCGCCCCGCCGCCATTAGCGCGGCACGCAGCCGTGCCGCGGCCAGGCGGCACCGGAGCGGCGGCATCTCCGATCTTCAAATGGGTTGGGATGATTCCAAGGAAGGGGCCCCTATTTATATTCTTGTAAAAACTAACTTTATTTTAAACGTCCGCTGATTTCTTGAATTGGCGGAATCATGGAGATAATCTAGTACAACGTTTGCGCAATACAAGATTGATTTAATCGCCCGTGCGATTATTTTCTCTTAATCAGCGCATGCGTCGATCGTTTCGAAAAATGCATCGGACGATGGTCGAACAACCGGAGACGAAGACATGGGCGAGATGACGGAAATCTGCGTGCGGCCGAGGCTGCGGCATTGCACGCTCGTGGCGCTGGCCGGCGAGCGGCTGGCGATGATCGTAGGCGACGAGCGTTTCGAGCTCGAGCAGGTGCAGGGCAGCCGCGACGCGTTCCTGCGCATGAAGCGCTACCTGGACGGGCGACATACGCTCGATGACATCGCGCAGCGTTCGGACGTGTCGATCGGCAGCGTGCGGACGATCGTCGGGCAACTGGACGAACTGGGCCTGCTGCGCCGCGAACAGCCGGCCGCCACGATCGCCGTGGCGGATTTTCTCGAGCGGGTCGAGCGCAGCACGCGGATGTGGCGCGCGCAGATCGGCTATCACCGGTTGTTCGGCATGCTCGAGCGGGGCGAGGCAAGCCGCGACCTGATCGCCGGGCTGCTGCTCGAGACCTACCACTTCGTCCGGCTCGCGCCGCGTCACGTCGGCGCTGCGATCGCGCATTGCCGCGACCAGGCGACGGCCGAGCTGCTGTGCGGCTACCTGGCCGACGAGTACGCGCATCACAGGCTGATCGCTGCGTCGGTCGAGAAGCTGGGCATTCCGCGCGAGCAGATCCGCGACGCGCATCCGGTGATCGGCACGCTGTCGCTCGTGAACATGCTGTGCGAGGTCGGCCGCGCGTCGTCGCTCGGTTACCTGTGCTGCCTGAAACTGATCGAGGCGAGCCCCGAGGACGAGGCCGGCGCGCGCGGCGCGTGGCGCGAGATCGCGCGCGCCGCCGTGCTCGATGCGGACGTGTTCGACGGCCTGATGCGCCATATGCGCATCGACGTCGGCGCGGGCCATGCGGGCCTGCTGGAGCAGGCGCTTGCGCACACAACCGACGTGTCGGCCGACGCCGCGCACGTCGCGATCAACCACATGCACGACGTGAAGCACGCGTTCGATCAGTTTCATGACCAGGTGATCCAGTACTACACCGACATGTCGAACTACGTGCCGCGGCTCAAGGTCGATTTCTTCTCGCTATGAGGCGGGGGGTGCAGGCGATGAGCCTGCGACGGTGTCGAGGTCTTCAATCTCGGCGGCGCAGCGGCCGGGTTCGGGCTGATCGGCACGACCGCGCAGTTGCCGCGTCCGAGCCGAAACGACTGCAGCGGGGTGCGCAGGAAAGCGATCGCTTTGCCGGCCGATGGGACAGCGTCTGCAACGGACGCCAATGAAGGGGAAGAAAGGGAAGAAGGAAACCACAAGCTGCCGGCCGGCTTCCCGCCGCCCGGCAGCCCACAACAACGACCGGCTTACTCGCCGCTGTCGCTCTTGATCTGCGGCAGCGCCGACGATTCACCCGGCGTCAGCAGACCGACTTGCGCATAAACGCGCAGTTTGTCGCGCGTATCGGTGATGTCGAGGTTGCGCATCGTCAGCTGGCCGATCCGGTCGCGCGGCGAGAACGTCGACGCAACCTTCTCCATCGACAGGCGTTCCGGCTGATACGTGAGGTTCGGCGACTTCGTGCTCAGGATCGAGTAGTCGTTGCCGCGGCGCAGTTCGATCTTCACTTCGCCGGTGATCGCGCGCGCGACCCAGCGTTGCGCGGTTTCGCGCAGCATGATCGCCTGCGGGTCGAACCAGCGGCCTTGATACAGCAGGCGGCCGAGACGGCGGCCGTTCTCGCGGTACTGCTCGATCGTGTCTTCGTTGTGGATGCCGGTGACGAGACGCTCGTACGCGATGTACAGCAGCGCGAGCCCCGGAGCCTCGTAGATGCCGCGGCTCTTCGCCTCGATGATCCGGTTCTCGATCTGGTCGCTCATGCCGAGCCCGTGGCGACCGCCGATGCGGTTCGCTTCCAGCAGCAGCTCGACCTGATCCTTGAACTCGACGCCGTTCAGCGCAACCGGCTGGCCGGCTTCGAAGCGCACCGTCACTTCTTCGGCGGCGATCTTCACGTCGTCGCGCCAGAACGCGACGCCCATGATCGGGTTGACGATCTTGATGCCGCTCTCGAGGCTTTCCAGATCCTTCGCTTCGTGCGTCGCGCCGAGCAGGTTCGAGTCGGTCGAATACGCCTTCTCGGCCGACATCTTGTACGCGAAGCCCGCCTGGTTCATGAACTCGGACATTTCGGCGCGGCCGCCGAGCTCGTCGATGAACGTCTGGTCGAGCCACGGCTTGTAGATCTTCAGATCGGGGTTGACGAGCAGGCCGTAGCGGTAGAAACGCTCGATGTCGTTGCCCTTGTACGTGCTGCCGTCGCCCCAGATGTTGACGCCGTCTTCCTTCATCGCGGCGACCAGCATCGTGCCCGTGACCGCGCGGCCGATCGGCGTCGTGTTGAAGTAGGTGACGCCGGCCGTCGTGATGTGGAACGCGCCGCTTTGCAGCGCCGCGATGCCTTCGGCGACGAGCTGGGCGCGGCAGTCGATCAGACGGGCGCCGGCTGCGCCGTATTCGATCGCGCGCTTCGGGATCGCATCGTAATCGTCTTCGTCGGGCTGGCCGAGGTTCGCCGTGTATGCGTACGGGACGGCGCCCTTCAGTTTCATCCAGTGCAGCGCGGCGCTGGTGTCCAGGCCGCCGGAGAAGGCGATACCGACCTTCTGGCCGGTCGGGAGGCTTTCGAGAATCGTGCTCATAGGAATTACCGTGGATTGAAGCCGGTGGATCGTATTTCGCGGAATACGCGAGTATCGGCTGTCCGGGAAGTTGGGGCAAGACCTGATTTTCGCGCCAATGCATCGTCAGCCCCGCCGCGACAGGCGCCGCGCCCGTTCGACCGCCCGGAGAATCCGCCGTGACGCGGCCGCGCATGACGGTCGGAGCCGACTGGAAGGCGCGCCCGCGACTGGCCCCGTTTACGCGGGCCGACCGGCAAAAACGACCGAAGCCGGCCGCTCGCCCGCGCAGCGCATCGAAAGCAATGTGAAAGGTGTCGTGCCGAAGTCGAAGTACGGCCCGCCGACGCTCAAATATTCCACGCCTGGGCGGTATCGAGCAGTTTCTCGCGCAACACGTCCACTTCGCCGGCCAGCTTCGCGCTGATCGACACGTAGCCCGACAGCTGCGGCGGCGGTGCGTCGTGAGCGCCGTCCACCGGGCGGCGGCGCGGCACGAGCCGGCTCGGCCTGCCGAACTTGAGCGCGCGGCTCGCGCCGATCAGCGTGTCGCGGATGCGCCGGTTCACCGGCTTCATGTCGCGCAGCATGTACTCGTGGACGGCGCGGTCGTCGCCGGCCGGCACGGCGCTCGACAGGATCTCGAGGTAGCCGATGCAGAGCCGCAGGCCGCGCTGGATCGCCTCGAGCTGCGCGACCGGGATATCGCGTTCCTTCGACACCGACGGCATCAGCGAACGCAACTGCACCAGCAGCGCGCTGAGCGCGGCCATTTCCTTCAGATGCGCGTCGTCGCTCACGTGGCGATCGCCGGCGATCCGCGCATGGACGGCCGCGCACGCGCGCAGCGCGTCGGCGAGCTTGTAGCGCCACGAGTAGGTCGCATAGAGCGGCAGCGCGAACGAGAACGCCAGCGCGATCGCGATGCCGGCCAGGACGTTCACTGCGCGCCACAGGCCGTCGGCGATCTCGTTGTCGCCGTGCCCCGCGACGATCACCAGCGTGATCGCCGACAGCAGCGCGATGTAGCCGGCCTTGCCGATCGCGTGGTAGGCGCAGACGCCGCACGCGAGCGCCATCAGCAGGTAGATCGCGACCGGCGCATGCAGCATCGAATGGAGCACGATCAGGCCGAGCCCGGCGAGCGCGCCGATCGACGTGCCGAGCGCGCGCTCGGCCGCCTTCTTGCGGATGTTGCCGTGGTGCTGCAGCCCGCCGACGACGATCAGCACGGTGATCGTCGACCATTCGCCGTGCGGCACTTGCAGCCCCGTAGACAACGCGATCGACACGAGCACCGCGAGCGCGACGCGCGCCGCGTGGATGAGTTTCGCATGCCGGTAGCGGCGGTACGGGTCGAGCAGTGGACGGAGCGCTTGGCGCAGGAGCGACGGAAGTGGGGCGGGAAGCGGGGCGGTCATGACGAAGCGAGGAGGGCCGGAAAGGCGGACCGGCCTGCGCGGACCGGCGCGGGCCGCTCGCGCAGCTGGCGTTACGCTAGCCGAACGCGGCCGGCCTGTCCACGGGGACGTGGCGCGGCACGGCGGCCGGCCGCGGCGTCACGCGTCGGCCGCACTCGTCGCGGCGTCCGACACGCGATTGCGGCCGCCCGACTTCGCGCGGTACAGCGCTTCGTCGGCCAGCCGCAGCAGCGTCGCTGCGCTCACGCGGCCGCCGACGGCGGTCGCGACGCCGATGCTCACCGTCAGGTGCCCGTACGGGCTGCGCTCGTGCGCGATGTCGAGCGCGGCGATCGAGCGCCGGATCGCGTCGGCGACGGTCGCCGCACCGCGTGCATCGGTGTCGGGCAGCGTGACCACGAATTCCTCGCCGCCGTAGCGCGCGACGTGATCGCTGTTGCGGCGCAGGCAGCGCGACGCGGTTTGCGCGACGCGACGCAGCACGTCGTCGCCGGCGAGGTGGCCGTAATGATCGTTGAAGGCCTTGAAGTGATCGACGTCGACGAACAGCACCGACAGCGGGCGCCCGCTGCGCGACGCGCGCTGGGCTTCCTTCGTGAGCACCGTGTCGAAGGTGCCGCGATTCTCGACGCCGGTCAGCGAATCGGTGTGCGCGAGCCGGTACAGCTTCGACTCGGCGATCTGCCGGCGCTTGAGCTCGCGCGACAGCGCGAGCGAGCCGCCCGCGATGAACGCGGTGAACAGGCCCATCAGCACGGCCGTCCAGATCGTGCGGTGCCGCCACGACGCATAGATGTCGGTCTCGGCGGGCGCGACGTCGACGGTCAGCGGCAGGTTCGCGAGGTGCTTGTACACATAGATGCGCCGCACGTCGTCGATCACGCCGACGCCGACGATCGCGCCTTCGCGGTTGCGTCGCGCTTCGATGAACAGCTGCGCGTCGCGCAGGTTCAGCCCCACCATGCGTGCGTCGTACGGCAGGCGCGACACGAGCGCGCCGTTGTCCTCGATGATCGCCGCGCTGCCGTGCGTGCCGACCGCGAGACCGTCGAGCAGCGCGCGGAAATAATCGACGCTGAGCGTGCCGACGACGATCCCGCCGAACGACCCGTCGGGCAACGTGATCCGGCGACTCAGTGCGATCGTCAGCGCGCCGCTGCGCAGCCGCGACGCATACGGGCGGCTGATGTAAAGCCCCTGCGCGAGCCCGTCGCGATGGACGGTGAAATAATCGCGATCGGAAAAATTGCCTTGCCGCGGCGGCGAGACGCCCGAATCGATCACGATATTGCCGCGCGTATCCATCACGAAAATGGCGCCGAGATACGCGCCGTTTGCCGCGCGGTCGAACAGCATCCGATGACGCTGGGTGGCCGGCAATGCTGCCAATTCGGGATCGGCGAGCCCGTCCACGACGTTTTGCAGCGATAGATCATACAATTCGATATTGCGCGAAATATCGCGCTCGATCAGAAGCAGCAGGTTGCGCGCATTTTCGACCGCGTGGTCGTATGCGTCGCGACGTGCCTCGATCAAAAGCGATGCCGACAATCCCCAGCTGAATACCAGTAGCGCGATACCTGCGACCAGTACGCCCCGGGGCGACAGAATGCGGGACACGACCGACGGGGTATAGCGGCGCAATGCGACAAGCAGCGGGCGTAGCTTCATCCTGGAGGGGTGGGGGTGCGGGCATTTCGTCGTCGACGATTGCGCACGTTGATTATTTCGGAGTGGATCGCATTATCTCGCGAAATCGGAATTCTCGCCGCGCGAGGCAAAACATGCATCTCAACTGTCGATTTGAAAACGGTTACGCATCATTACCCTGGTCGTATGAATGACGTTGATTCAAATCAATTTTCAGTATCGGTTATTTCGTCTGATTATTGTGAATGTCCGCGGCAAAATGTCGTTTTCAGCCAGTATTTTCGCCATCGTGAAATAGGGGCGTACCACGTCCGCGGATTGCCCGCCACGCCGCGTGCAAAGCGCCGGCTGCGCCGCCGCGCCGGAATCGCCGCGCGTTCCGCGGCCGGGCCGTCGCGGGCGAATCGGGTAGAATCCGCGCTTCGCCGCAGCCGCGCGGCGTGCAACGCATATCGGGGCCGTATCGCAGGCGGCACACCGCGTCCCGATTCCGCATGCGCCGGCCCTGGATGCCGGCTCGCTCAACGTTCGTCTCGTTTATGTCTGCAATCCCGAATTCCGACCCACCCGGTTCGCCCGCGAACCCTCCCACGCTTCATCGCGCGCTCAAGGCGCGCCATCTGACGATGATCGCCATCGGCGGCTCGATCGGCACGGGCCTGTTCGTCGCGTCCGGCGCGTCGATCTCGCAGGCCGGCCCCGGCGGCGCGATGGTCGCGTACATGCTGATCGGCCTGATGGTCTACTTCCTGATGACGAGCCTCGGCGAAATGGCCGCGTTCATGCCGGTGTCGGGCTCGTTCGCGACCTACGGCGCGAAATACGTCGATGAAGGTTTCGGCTTCGCGCTCGGCTGGAACTACTGGTACAACTGGGCGGTGACGATCGCGGTCGAACTCGTCGCCGCGCAGCTCGTGATGCACTACTGGTTCCCGGACGTGCCGGGCGTGTGGTGGAGCGCCGCGTTCCTCGCGGTGATGTTCCTGCTCAACGCGCTGACGGTGCGCGGCTTTGGCGAGGCCGAATACTGGTTCGCGCTGATCAAGGTCGTCACGGTGCTCGCGTTCATCGGCGTCGGCCTGCTGATGATCTTCGGCATTCTGAAGGGCGCGCCGGCCAACGGCTGGGGCAACCTGACGATCGGCGATGCGCCGTTCGCCGGCGGCTTGCCGGCGCTGATGGGCGTCGCGATGATCGCGGGCTTCTCGTTCCAGGGCACCGAGCTGATCGGCGTCGCGGCCGGCGAATCGGAGCATCCGCGCACGACGATCCCGCGTGCGGTCCGCCAGGTGTTCTGGCGCATCCTGCTGTTCTACGTGCTGGCGATCTTCGTGATCGGCGTGCTGATTCCGTACACCGACCCGAACCTGCTGAAGAGCGACGTGACCGACATCGGCGTGAGTCCGTTTACGCTCGTGTTCCGTCATGCGGGCCTCGCGTTCGCGGCCGGCGTGATGAACGCGGTGATCCTGACGGCCGTGCTGTCGGCCGGCAACTCGGGGATGTATGCGTCGACGCGCATGCTCTACAACCTCGCGACCGAAGGCCGCGCGCCGAAGCTGTTCGCGAAGCTGTCGCCGGGCGGCGTGCCGCGCAACGCGCTGTACGCGACCACCGCCGTCGGCGCGCTGTGCTTCTTCACGTCGCTGTACGGCGACAAGACCGTCTACCTGTGGCTGCTGAACACGTCGGGCATGACGGGCTTCATCGCGTGGCTCGGGATCGCGATCAGCCATTACCGGTTCCGCAAGGGTTACGTAATGCAGGGCTACAGCATCGATCAGCTGCCGTACCAGTCGAAGTGGTTCCCGTTCGGCCCGCTGTTCGCGTTCGTGCTGTGCATGGTGATCGCGCTCGGGCAGGACTATCAGGCGTTTCTCGCGAACCGCATCGACTGGGCGGGCGTGGCCGCCACCTATGTCGGCATCCCGCTGTTCGTCGTCGTCTGGCTCGGCTACCGGCTCATGAACCGGAGCCGCTTCGTGCGCTACGAGGACATGGAAATTGCGCCGTGGATCGCCGCGAACCGCGGCGGCGCTGCGCCGCGCGTCGAGAACCGCGAGACGGCCGGCTGATTTCGCCGTCGCCTTCGCCGGCCGCGGCACCGCGGCACCGTGACGCCGTGACGCCGGTGCGGCCGTGCCGTGTGCGATCCGCGATCCGCGATTCGCGATGAAAACGGGAAGCCGCACGTGCTTCCCGTTTTTTTTGTCGGCTTTCCGCTGCGCGGGGTCAAAGCCGGTTATATTTCCCGACCCTACCGGGCTCACGTCCCGGCCGGCGCGATGTGCGCCGCGCGGATCGGCATCCGGCGCGCACGTCGGGCGGCGGCCGGCCGGGCCCGCCGTTTTCATCGTTCCGCCGCGGCCTGCACGGCCGGCGGAACGCGCAACCCAGAGGAATCCATGAGCGCATCACCCGCCGAGCGGAAGGCCGGACCTGTTTCCATCGTGCGAATCGAAGCCGCGATCAACGCGTGGCGCGAAGTGTATCCGCCGGCACCGGACGGCGAAGACGGCTACGTGCTCGACGCGGGCAGCAACTGCCTCGCCGAGCTGTACGGCACGATGATCTGCTACCGGTTGCCCGACGTGCCGCTCGATTCGCTGAGCGACGCGCAGCGCGATGCGCTGTACGCGACCGAGGCATGACGCGGCCGCCGCGCTGCTGCGCTGTCGCGGCGCGGTGTCGGTGATGGAACGGGAAGCCGCGCGGCTTCCCGTTTTGCTTTGTGCGGCGGCGCCCGATGACGCGCCGCCCGCTGCCCGCGCCTGCTGAGGTATCGTGACGGCATCGCGAGCGGGCGCTCACGGCGTGACGAGCGCGGGCATCTGCGCACGGTGCCGCGCGCGTGCCCGTCGCGCGTCCGGGAGGAATCGAACATGGAGTTGAGACATCTGCGCTACTTCGTCGCGGTGGCCGAGGAGCGGAATTTCACGCGCGCGGCCGAGCGGCTGCATATCGCGCAGCCGCCGCTGAGCCGGCAGATCCAGCAGCTCGAGGAGGCGCTCGGCGTGTCGCTGTTCGAGCGCAATGCGCGGCCGCTGAAGCTGACCGACGCCGGGCGCTTCTTCTATTCGCACGCGGTGCAGCTGCTCGCGCAGACGGCCGAACTCGAATCGATGACCAAGCGCGTCGGCAAGATCGAGCGCAGCATGTCGGTCGGCTTCGTCGGCTCGACGCTGTACGGGATGCTGCCGAAAATCATCCGGCGTTTTCGCAGCGAGTATCCGGCCGTCGAGCTGAGCCTGCACGAAATGTCGACGATGGATCAGATCAAGGCGCTGAAGGAAGGGCGCATCGACGTCGGGTTCGGGCGGATTCGCCACGAAGATCCGAGCGTGCGGCGCGTCGTGCTGCGCGAGGAGCGGATGATCGTCGCGCTGCCGGTCGGTCATGCGCTCGACGGCGCGAAGCCCGTGCTGTCGCTGCACGACCTCGTGAACGACACGCTGATCATCTTCCCGAAGGCGCCGCGACCGAGCTATGCGGACCAGGTGCTCGCGGCGTTTCACGACCGCGCGCTGCAGCCGCGGCGCATCTACGAGACGCGCGAACTGCAGATCGCGCTGGGCCTCGTCGCGATGGGCGAGGGCGTGTCCGTCGTGCCGCACAGCGTGTACGGGCTCAAGCGCGACGACATCAGCTACAAGCCGCTCGACGATCCGAACCTCGTGTCGCCGATCATCATGAGCATGCGGATGCTCGACGAATCGGAGGACATCCGCGCGATACAGGCGCTGATCTACCGGCTCTACGACGAGTCGCAGATCGAGTATCTGCATCCGCAGCCCGAATGAGCGCGCCGCCGCCGGCGGCTTGCTCGACGCCGCGCGTGCGGCCGCCATCATGCAGACGACTGACCACCCACACGTGCACTCATGACCGACATCGTGATCGACGAAAGCTGGATCGAGACGCCGTACGGGCGTCTCTTTGCTAAGCGCTGGCGCGGCGCGCAGCCAGCCGGGCAGGCGTGCGCCGCACCGATCGTGCTGCTGCACGATTCGCTCGGCTGTGTCGAGCTTTGGCGCGACTTCCCCGCGCAGCTCGCGCGTGCCGCTGCGCGCGACGTGATTGCATACGACCGGCTCGGCTTCGGCCGTTCGGACCGTCACCCAGGACAACTCGCCGCGACGTTCGTGCGCGATGAGGCCGAGCACGACTTCGCCGCGGTACTGGAAGGGTTCGGCGTCGACCCGTTCGTCGCGCTCGGGCACAGCGTGGGCGGCGGGATGGCGGTTGCGTGCGCGGCCGCGCATGCGCGACGCTGCCGGGCGCTGATCACGGTCGCCGCGCAGGCATTCGTGGAAGGTCGCACGCTGGACGGCATTCGCGACGCCGCCCGGCAATTCGACGCACCGGGGCAGCTCGACCGCCTCGCCCGGTATCACGGCGACAAGGCCGAGTGGGTGCTGCGTGCCTGGGTCGACACGTGGCTGTCGCCCGCGTTCCGCGACTGGACGCTCGACGACGAACTGCCGCACGTGCGCTGCGCGACGCTTGCGATTCACGGCGCGCAGGACGAGTACGGCTCGGATGCGCATCCGAAGCGGATCGCCGCGCGTGTGGCGGGGCCGTCGTCGTGGCTGTTGCTCGACCGATGCGGGCACATCCCGCACCGCGAGCGTCCCGCCGACGTGCTCGCGGCCGTCGCGACGCTGCTGCACGACGCGCACGCGTAAGCGCGCGCCCGCTGCGACGCACGCGGCGAGCCGCGCCCGCCGACGCTCAGAACGCCAGCTGGATCGCGAGATCGATCGCGAGCAGCGCGATCGAGCAGCCGATCCCGAGCACCACGTTCGGCACCCGATGCTCGAAATCGCGATGGTCGCGGCGCATCGCGGCGCCGAGCAGGAAGATCGCCTCGACGACGATCTGCAGCCCGACGAACAACAGCATCAGCAGATACTCGTAACCCATCTGCTTGAACGCGCCGAATTGCATCCCGTGATCGCGGATCCACTGGCCGACGCGCAACAGCTCGTAGGCGAACAGCAACGCGGGAAACAGATAGCTGATGAAGTAAGTCGGCGCTGTGGCGTGCCGCAGCTCGAGGTGGAAGTGCTGATGCGTGGTAGCCATCACGAAGCCCTCCTTGCAATGCATGATTGCGGTCGCGACGGCGGCGCGGCGAGGTGCGGGCCAAACGGATGTCCCGATGCTGCGTGCGCGGCCGTACGACGTCAGCATACTGCTGCACGGGAAATTTGGCATGCGCTGACGGCGTTCGTCGTAACAAACCTGTTGTGCAGTGCGCAAACGGGGCAGCGCGCGGCGAGGTCGCGTGCGTGCTCAGAAATGCCCGGTGAACCGATAGCGGCTGCCGGGATGCCACAGATTCGCGACCGACGCGACCATCCCCTGCGACCACGTGCGCCGATGCAGCAGCAGGCACGGTTCGCGTTCGTCCATCGTCAGATGGCGGCGTGTCTGCGCATCGGGCAGCGCGGCCTCGATCCGGTATTCGACCCGCTGCAGCGGCGCGACGCGCGTCAGGTACTGGTTCGGCGTCGTCGCCGTGAAGTCCTGCAACGCGTATTCGGGCGCGCAGGCCGGATTGACCCAGCGTTCTTCCAGTTGCACGGGCGTGTCGTTCTCGAAGTGCAGCACGCGCGAATGGAAAATCGGGCTGCCGGTGTCGAGCTGCAATTCATCGGCGAGCGCTGCATCGGCGACGGCGGCGCCGACTTCGAGCACCTGCGCGTGGTACGCATGGCCGCGCGCGGCGACTTCGTCCGAGATGCTGCGGATCGCGACCAGCGTCGACTCGTATTTCGGCGATGCGACATAGGTGCCGGAGCCGCGCGTGCGCGTGAGCACCTGCTCGGCCGTCAGCTCGCGCAGCGCGCGGTTGACCGTCATGCGCGCGACGTTGAATTCGCGCGCAAGCTCGTTCTCCGACGGCACCTGGTCGCCTTCCGCCCACTCGCCCGAATGAATGCGCGCGAGGATGAAGTCCTTGATTTCCTGATAGATCGGTGTGGTCATGGCATTGCTGTTCGAGAGACGGCGGCCGCCCGCGGTTCGTACCGGGTTCATCCGGTGCCCGGGCGGAGTGTACCGGGTTCGATGCCGCGCCGGCCCGCTTGCGGGCCGGTGCTTCGGGTAAGTCCGGCGTCCACGCGATGTGCTCGCGACCGGCTGCACCGGCGGCAACAGCCGCATCGGGCACGCGGCGGCTGCAAAAGTATAGACAAATGCATGGTTGGGCCTCTGACAGGAACGCCATGAAGAAACTCGCGCTCGGTATTGCCCTTGCCTGCATCGCGGTCGGTGCGCACGCAAAGGATGGGTCGACGATCCGCTTCGTCGCCGCAGGGTGGCGACAGTCGAATGGCGGACGAGTGCGCCGTCGAAAGTATCGGAAGCCTATGTCGCGTCGATCGTTCGCTTCGTGTTGTCGTTACGTGTGGGTGTCAAACATCGTCAATTCAGTCCTGACTGGTACACCGCGTAGGGTCGGCGGGCGTTAAGCCGGTATCAGCCGAATCGGCGGCTGACCTATCCGGGAGCGTTCCATGAACCGCATCGTGAAGATTTTGACGGCCGGCGCACTCGCATGTGCCGTGCTCGTGCCGGCCCTCGCCGAAGCGCATTCGCACCGCGTGTGCCATTTCGATCATCACCACCATCGCGTGTGCCGCTGGGTGCGCTGAGCATGGCTTTGCCCGGCTACGGCCGGGATGATTTCGCGATACAGGCAATCAGGAGAGGATGATGAAAAAGACGATGTTGATCGCCGCGTTTGCCGCGAGCTTCGGCCTGTCGGGCGCTGCGTTCGCACAGGTGCAGGCGCCGGCCAGCGCGCCGGCTGGCACGACCGGCCTGTGCAAGGACGGCTCGTTCTATGCGGGCGCATCGAAGAAGGGCGCGTGCGCAGGACACAAAGGCGTGAAGGCCTGGTATGGCGCGTCGGCTGCTGCTGCGGGCAGCGCATCGGCCAGCGCATCGGCAGCAGTGCCCGCGACGGCTGCGTCGGGCGGTGCTGCGTCCGGCGCCGCGCCGGTGAAAAGCGCGTCGGCCGCCGCCGCCGCCGCCGCAGCCGCGCCGGGCGGCGGCGCGGGCAAGGTATGGGCCAACGACAGCACGAAGGTCTATCACTGCTCGACCGACAAGTATTACGGCAAGACCAAGCACGGCAGCTACATGTCGGAAGCCGATGCGAAGGCGAAGGGCTTTCACCCGTCGCACGGCAAAGCCTGCTCGTAAGGCGATGGCGCGGGTAGGTTCCGCGCCGAGTCCGTCGACGCGCCGTTGGGCGTCGTGCCCCGCCGTTGTGGCGGGGCTTTTTTGTTTCGTTGCGGATCGTCGGGGGCAGCCTCGGGTTGAGTCCGGAGCCATGAAGCGTCCGACGATGACACGTTGAGCATCGTTGACAACCGTTCCTCGTTTTGGGACGATATTTTCAGTCTCGGGGTACCGCTACCTCTTACGCTTGCTCTAACGTTCGGTATAAACGTTGGGCTGGCGAGGTACGTTCATGTCCCCCACCCAAGCCGCATGGCTCATTCTTGCTGCGAGCGTCGCCGCTGAATCACTCGGCACTGCAGCCCTCAATCTCTCCGTTGGCTTTACTCGCCTGCTTCCGTCAGTACTGACCGTGACGTTCTACGTGGCAGCTGTCATTCTGATGGCCGTCGCGACGAAGAGAATCGAAATGAGTTTGGCATACGCAGCCTGGGCTGGAAGCAGCGCTGTGCTGACCGTAGTGATAGGTTTCGTCTGGTTTGGAGAGTCGATGAACGTCGTTAAGGCGATTGGATTGATCGCTGCGATATCCGGCATCGTTTTGCTGAACTTCAGCAGCAACGGCGCATAGCCCGCCCACGGACGCTTCGGAGAACGCTGGATGACTGCGCAGGGACGGGTTATGCGTCGTGCATGAACGCCAGTGTCCGGGCCGGTTGCCGCGCTCGGGTGTGGGGCGCAGTACGGCCAGAAGCGGTCTTTCGTGCTTCACCACCCAGCGCCTGCTTGTCATCCCGAATCAGCCACCCGGACGCACAATTGGAAGCGCATGGAGCAAGATCGTTGCCACAGAAAGGCTCCGTCGATGGGCGAATTTTGTCTAGCCCAAAATCTCCGTGATCCATGTACCGGCAGGTCAAATTCAACGGAGCGCTGAATGACGGTCATCGCACAACTTTCGGATATTCATGTCCGGCCTCACGGTGTTCTATATCAAGACGCTGTGGATTCAAATGTCATGTTTTCGGCAGCCGTCGATTCGCTGAACCGCATTCGACCTGAGCCAGACCTGATTGTCATCTCAGGCGACCTTACGGACGAGGGCACCGAAGACGAGTATCAAAAACTTCGCGAATTGCTTGTCGAGTTGAGGCGACCGTTCGTGGTTCTGCCGGGTAATCATGACGACCGTGGCAATTTGCGAGCCGCGTTCTCGGATCACGCGTGGCTTCCGAACGAGGGTGCACTCTCGTTCGCGCTAGACGTGGGCGAACTACGCCTCGTGGCGTTGGACACCTCCGTTCCTGGACTACATCACGGCGAACTGGACGCCGAAACCTTGGCGTGGCTCGACAGTGAACTTACCGAGCATCGCAGTCGAACCGTGGTTATCGTCATGCACCATCCACCGTTCATGACCGGCATTCCTTATCTGGACATCTACGGGTTGCGAAATGCGGATGCATTTGCCAGGGTTCTTGCGCGGCATAGCAATGTAGATCGCATTCTTGCCGGGCACGTCCACCGGTCAATGCAGACGCGTCTTGGGAGCGTTCCGGTACTCACCTGCCCGAGCACGACCACCCAGATTGCGCTGCGCGTTGAAGCGGACGCGCAGCCCGCTTCTTTTCTCGAACCACCTGCATACATGCTGCATCGCTGGACAGGTCGCGGTCAGTCAGCAGTCTCCCACTTGTGTTACGTGGGGCATTTCGAAGGCCCGTTCCCCTTCGCGTAAGCGCCCTCGTCAAGTAATAAGGGCGTAGCCTCTAGCGGTTACCGTCGATCAGATCGTTCAGCAGCGCATCGAACGCGGCCTGTGCGTCTTCAAGTTCCTGCAGGGCGGCATCAAAGGTTTGCAGCGCGAATGGCGAAGGCTCCCCGCTGCCTTGCGGCGGAAATTGCTTCTGCATCGAGGCGAACGTACTCTGCACGCGCAGCGTGGCGGCCACCATGCGCTCCATCGCCTGGGTTTCTTCGGTTCGGGCCTGTTCCGGATTCACTCCTCTCTCCTTGGATGGTTTTCTTGAAGACCGGATCGTACACGCTGTGTCCGTTCTTGCCGCCCTTGGCAGAACGACTCCGTTGAAGATTCCAACGGCACGCTGCGGGAGAAGCGATTTAATCGGGAATGATTTCGCAGTCGCGCCGAAGCCAAGATACTCATCGAGCGTGGCTACAAAATCCCGCCGCAGGTCACAACGATTGGCCGCTTTGGATAAATCTGAAGGGCCGTTCAGGGTCAATCCGAGACCATCGCACGTTGCAACGCGTCTGCCGACCGCATTCGGCCATTTTGATACGTTCGACATCGCGGTGTGGTTCGTGGACAATCCGCTGGGGGTTCAGCCTCCAGCGTCACAAGTGCCCCAACTCGCGAACAATCGGATGGCGCAAGAATGACCTCGCACGCAGAAATATATTTGAGAGATTTTCATCGCCGCCGGGCAGGAGCAACGCGTCGAGCCTATGGTAATCGACCTGCCCGATCTGCGCAGGCGGCATACCCTTCCTCCTATCACGCACTGGCGAATCGTGTGCCGAATGAAGCGATGTCGCGGACTGTCCTCGACCTGGCATGTGGCGATGGGCCATTGCTGCAAATTCTGAACGACAGGGGGCATGCAGCCACGAAGCTGATTGGCATAGACATGAGCGATGGCGAGTTGAGCGGGGCTCGGGGAATATTGCCGCACGAAATACGATTGCTCAACGAGCGCGCACAAGAAATGTCGCTCGATAGCGGTTCAGTAGACTACGTGCTGTCGCACATGGCTCTCATGTTGATGGACGATATCGAACAAGTGGTCCGAGAGATTCGCCGGGTATTACGTGACGGCGGCAGTTTTTCCGCTATCGTGGGGCGGAGCTTTTTGACCGGCAAGGTCGGCGAAGTCTTTCTGGACATCTTCAAGCCAATCGCGAAGGCTCGGCTCACCGAGTTGCGACTCGGCGACGCGCGCACGCGCAGTGAAGCCGGTTGGCAAGAACTGCTAAAACGCGATTTTGTTGATGTGGCTTTTGAAGACATCGACATCGACTGGACACCTACACCCGAGCAGCTGTGGTTGGACATGCTGGACACCTACGATGCCGACCGGATGTCGGAAGCGGCGCGCGCGCAGTTCAAAAGTGAACTGTTGTCGGCGTTCGCGTCCATGCAAAGCGACGACGGTACGTTGCAAACTGGATGGGGCCTGCGTCTGGTTCAGGCCACTGCTGCCTAGCGTTAGCGGCGAGTTCGAAGGACGGCTCAGGTAGCACTGAGGTCGCTTGTAGATGCTCTCAGCCTGGGCTGATCTGCGACGGTCGCACGTCGCAGGGCTAGCCGGCTGCATCCGACCAGACGCGAATGCTATCGGCGCCACGCCTGACGCTGAATGGCCGTTAGAGGCAAATCTGACAGGCCGCACCGTGTCGAAAGCCCACATCCACGGAACTCCACGAAGGTTACTTTTCGCCGTTTCGCGACGCGCCGCAATGCGCAATGCGCGATGCGCGATGCGGGATACGCGATACACGACACCGACTCACCGGCACGCTAGTCACCCCCTCACTGCCCAACCCCGCCCGCCGCGACCGCTCGCGGCCGACCCTTGCGGCCCACGAGCTCCCGCGTAAGCGCATCCGACACATAATGCGGGCCATCGAACAAATACACTGAATACCCGCGATAAACGGCCAATTGCGCGGCCAGCTCATCCGCAGTGGCCGCGCGAAACCCACCACGCTCCGCGGGTCGGAACGCCTCCGCGATCAGCCGCACGCGTCGCTTGCCCAGCCGCGCGGCCAAGTCATCGACGTACGTACGCGCGACATACGGTTCGCGCGCATACACGCCGCAACCGTCCTGAAACAACACACCGACATCCGCGGGCAGCCACGTGACGAGCCAGTCGGCCAGCGCCTTCCCGCCGATGTTGCTCTGGTCGTACACGCTCACCCACAGCGGTCGCGGCAACCGGTTCAGGATCGCCGCGAGCTTCGGCGCGTCCTGCCAGGTCGGATCGATTTCGACGGGGAAGTAATAGCCGGTGACATGCAGCGGAACCGGCGCGCGTGCGACCGCGACCGACTGATCGGCAAGTGCCGACAGCTGCGTGCGCGCACGCCGTTCGTCCTGGTAGCCAGCCAGGCCGAGGATCACGTTGCGGGCCCACGGCTCGCGGCCGATGCGTTGCCAGTCGGGAAGATGCGAGGCCGTGCGCATGCCGGTGCCGGCGAGATACGCGGTATCGTCGACGGCACTCCACTGGATCAACAGCTCATGCACGCCGAGCTGCTGCCAGTTGCCGGCCGGATTGATCGTCGCGTTGTCGAGCTGCCAGACGATGCCGTCGGCGTGCACGTCGTGCGCCGTCCAGCTGCAAGCGGTCATTGCCAGCGACGCGGCAACGGCCGCGAACGGCGTCGCATGCGCCACGTGCACGCGCCGGCGCGGCCCTGCGGCCTGCCGGAGCCGGCCGATACGCTGCCGAAACCTGCGCAACGCGCGGATGGCATAGATGGTCATCGCTTGCCTCCAGATAAGCCCTCCCGCGCATCATCGTAGCCCATCCGAAGCACACGCGCGATCCGCATCGTCATTGCGGATCGCGCGCTTGCGGCCAGCCGCGTTACTTGGCCGTCGTGCCGTCCACCCAGGTATAACCGAGGTTCGTGATGCCGGTCACGAGACTCTGGAAATCCTGCAATGCAGGCAGCCGGAGGTCGGGTTCGAGCCAGTACGGATGGAAGAAGAACGACGCGAAGCCGTCGCGCACGGCCAGCCCGTACTGTGCATTGGTCACGAGCTGCTGCCACGTGTACGTGATGCACGAGAACTGGTCGATACTGCAAATGTTGTACTGGATGCTGCCCAGGTTCTCCGGAATGATCCGCTGTCCGTAGTAATCGGAGTTGATGATGTACGGGAAGAACTGCCCGGCCGAAAAGTCCTGGTTGGGTGCGCCGGTGCCGAGCTGTGGATTGGTCGCCGTGTAGTAGACGGCCCGCTGGAACGTGGTCGGGAACGTCGCGGCCGTCGCCGCCGCCGCCTTGGGCGACACCTGATACTGCGGCGCAGCCCAGCCGACGATCTTGTAGCCGTTGGCCGTGAACTCGAGCAGCCCGTTCGTCATTCTGTCCTCCGCCCATTGCACCGAGTCCTCATCGACCGGCCGGTTCTGCACCGCGTACCAAAACTCGTAGTCGCTGCCGCTGACGGCAGTCAGCAGATTCGGCGTCGAGTCGTACTGGTGCGTGTAACCATGCATCACGATCGAGCCGCCGCGCGGGATTGCGTAGTTCAGCGCATTCTTGAGCCCCGTTGCCTGCGCGAGATGGATGGTCTGTGGCACGCCGCCGTTGTAATAACCGTTCGGGTCGGTATACAGCGGAATGGTCGCCATCGTGAACTTGATCCTCTTCGAGTACAGGTAGTCGGTGAGCTGCTTCATCGAACTCGTCGTCGTATAGGCGTCGAGGTCCTCGAGACGCACGAGCGCACGATGATTCACCGGTGCGTTGGTCTGCAGGATGTCGTGCAGCATGTCGCAGATCACGAGGTAGCGATCCGTCGGCCCGATGTAGGAGAACGGAACGTCGGCGAAGTACCAGAGGCGGCCCGAGCGCATCACGTACGGCGCGGTTGCGCCGCTCTGGCTGTTCTTCATCGTGACGAGCACCTGCGCCTTGGTCGCATCGACCACCTGCGTCAGGCCGACGTCCGGGTCCGCGCTGACGGCGCCGGTCGACGCGTTGTACGCGTAGTACTTCACCATCGGCAGGTTCTTGTAGGTGATCGTGTCGTAGAAGCCGGGGTTCGGATTGCTCGACGAAGGCGTCGCGTTCAGCCCGGCCAGCCCCTGAAAACTGAACCCGAAGGTCTGGTTGAACGTGTACGCCGTGTTCCATGCGAGCTGCCACAGGTTGTACTTGAACCAGACGACCGTCTTCGTGGCGGTCATCACGTCGCTCATGAACGCGGTCGGAATCGGGTTGTTGTAGTAATCGCCGATGTAGAACGTCACGTCGTGATTGCCGACCATGCCCGACGTGTAGTTCTGGATCGGAACCAGGTCCACGGTCGTATTGAAGTGGCCGAGCAGATTGCGCAACATGATGCTGTACATCAGTCCGAGCTTCGAATACGGGTCGTTGGCCGGGTTGTCGTAGAGCACGAGCGTGCGGGCAGTGGTGGTCTGCGCGTGGGCCGTGCCGGGCGTCGCGATTTGCACGAAGCCGGCCAGCAGCGCGATGACGATCAGGATCTTCTTCATGGCCGTTTCTCCCTATTCGCGTTCCACGTTGCCGCCAGCCTTCTTGACGGATTTGGGGCTGAACGGCGGGCGGCCGGTCTCCTTGTAGGCCTTTTCCCAATCCTCGTCGGACATGCCGGCCTTCACGCGCACGTGCGCGGAGCCGTTCGGCAACGGCGGTGGCTTCACCTTGCCGCTGGACGAGCTGCTGGCTTGCTGCGCGTTCGCGGCCTGGAGCGGGCCCGTCACGACGAGCGCGGACGTCAATGCAACGAGCAGCCCGACGGCGCTCACCCCGGTTCGGAAAGAGTGGTTTCGATGCGAAGGCATGGTGTTCATCCTTTGATAGGCAAATTGCGATCGCCTCGTTCGGGAAACGAGCACGACCAGCCCCCCCGATCCGTAGCTGGACTTCATGTCGTGATTTGTTGTGCGCCTGATACCGGATAAGCAAATGAAACCGGTCGGCTGTGTTTCAAGCCAGATCCATACCATCCACCGCAAACGCGCGCCGTGCCGGGACGCCGACATCAGCGCCGCGCGGCAAGCCGGAATTGCAGCGATAAACGTTGCACGCGCGTAACGCGGGCACAACGCGGGGCCCGATCGCGAGTGCCGCGGCGAACGTCGCGCGACGCACGCGCGGCGCGCTGCGCACCGCCGCGCGCGGGCCGGCTGGCGGGCCGTTCGAATGGCGGCCCATCATGCCGCCGAGCGCGACGTGCGCGCCGTTCGTCCGAGCCGCGCGCGGTCGTGGCCGGCGTCGCTGCGCGGCCGACCTGTCGGGCAGCTTTCACGCGCGGCGCGACCGCACGTTTCAGTGCTGAAACATTTGGCCTGCCTTCGCGGTGCCGGCCGCCTGCCGCGCATGCCGGCACCCCGCGAGCGACAAGGATTGCGTGCCGATGGCGCACGACTTGCTTGACGAATCGTGCGTGCGGACGGCGGTGTACGGGGGGCCGTGCGACGCGACCGACGCCGGCGGTTTCGCGTGGGCATGACCGCAGCAGTGTGCGGCGTCTCGTTGGAATCAGCGTCGGAAAATTTGCGCGAGCGCGTCGATGGCGCCTGATGCGTGAGCGTGCGATTCGGCCGCGCGGGCGCCGCTTCAGAGCCGCACGCGCAGCGGGCAGGAACGGAAGGGCAGTTGTACCGGGGGCGAGGTGGGGCTGCTTATCGGCCTTGCGTCGGCAGGCGCAAACAGCACTGACAAGCGACAATCGCGGAAAACATGATGAACCATACAATATGGAGTGCGTATCTGTCGGCGCTCGACGTCGTCGCCATCGTGACCGCGATCGTCATCCTGATCAGCACGCTCGACGATCTCACGCTCGATGCCTGTTACTGGTCGTTCGAAATCCGCCGGGTCCTGCGTCGCGAGAAGGCGCCAGCCATCGACATCGGCATGCTGCGCGCGCTCGACGAGCGTTATCTGGCGCTGATGGTGCCGGCCTGGAAAGAGTACGACGTGATCGCGAAGATGATCGAGAACACGCTCGCGACCATCGAGTACGAACGCTATGTGATCTTCGTCGGCACCTATCACAACGATGCCGAAACTACGGCCGAAGTCGAACGGATGGTTCGACGCTACCCCGGGCGCGTCACGCGCGCGACGGTGCGCAACGACGGGCCGACCTGCAAGGCCGACTGCCTGAACTGGATTCTCGATGCGATCCTGCGTTACGAGGACGTCCACCGCATCCAGTTCGCCGGCGTCGTGATGCACGACTGCGAGGACGTGATTCACCCGGCCGAATTGAAGTACCTGAACCACGCGGTCACGCAGAGCGACCTCGTGCAGCTTCCCGTGCTGTCGTTGCCGCGCAAATGGAACGAGTTCGTCGCCGGCTGTTACCTCGACGATTTCAGCGAAACGCATCAGAAGGACGTGCCGGTGCGCGCGCGTCTGACCGGCGTCGTGCCCGGCGCGGGCGTGGCGTCGTGCTACAGCCGCCGCGCGATCGACGCGGCGATGAAGGCGAGCGGCGGCAATGCGTTCAACACCAGTTCGCTGACCGAGGACTACGACTTCAGCTTCCGGCTGAGGGACCTCGGGATGACGGAGACGTTCGCCCGCTTCCCGCTGTCGGACGTCGCGCGCGATGCGCAGGCGCGCAACGCGCGCAAAGGCGCGGCACGTGAGAACCTGCTCGCGACGCGCGAGTATTTTCCGAAGACGTTCAGAACAGCATACCGGCAGCGCGCGCGCTGGGTGCTCGGCATCGCGTTTCAAGGCTGGGAGCAGCTCGGCTGGAAAGGCGACCTGCTCACCCGCTACATGTTCTTCCACGATCGCAAGGGCATCGTGACGTCGCTGTTCTCGGTGATCGCCTACGTCGTGCTGCTCAATTTCGTGCTGCTTGCCGTCCTCGAGAAAACCGGCCATGCGCTCCCGGCCAGCGTTCATTTCGCGACGAACGGCCCGTGGATCGCGCCGCTGCTGTGGGTGAACACCTTCATGCTGGTCGCGCGCGCCGGACAGCGCGTGCACTTCGTCAGCAAGCTGAACGGCCCGCTGCAGGGGGTGCTGTCGGTCCCGCGGATGTTCGTCAACAACATGATCAACTTCTACGCGGTTTGCCGCGCGTGGCGCATCTATCTCGGCCACCTGGTGAGCGGCAAGCCGATCGCGTGGGACAAGACCAGCCACACCTATCTGTCGAACGAAGCGCTCGGGAAAGTGCGGCGCAGGATCGGCGAGATCCTGGTCGGCTGGGGCGTGCTGTCGCTCGAGCAGCTGCAGGCATGCCTCGACAAGCAAGTGACGTGCGGCAAGCGGCTCGGCGAGCTGTTGCTCGACGCGAGCATGCTGTCGACCGAATCGCTCGCCGACGCGATCGCCGAGCAGGCCGATCTGCCGCGCGTGAGCCTGGGCAACGTTGCTGTCGGCCATTTCGCGGACTCGCTGGCCTTCGAGTTGCAGTACGCGTATCGCGCGATTCCGTTTTCCACCGCCGACGACGGCACGCTGAACATCGCGGTCGGCCGCCCGCTCACTCAGGACGAACAGGAGGTCGTGCGACGCGGCGCGCGTACCAACGTCGCGTACTTCATCGCGTGCGATGCGGAAATTTCCGCCGAACTCGCGCGGCACTCGCGCTTCGTCGAGATCTCGCGGCTACGCGACGGCGACGGCGCGTCGATGCAGGCATCTGCGGCGATTCGGCCGTCGGGAGAACAGGCATGAAACGCTCGACCCGTCCGATCACCGCCGGCCTCGCGCGCTGCGCGCGGCTCAGCGCACTGGCGCTCGCCATGTCGCTCGCGTGGCAGCCGCCCGCGCACGCTGCCCGGCCGCTCGTCCCCAAAGCGTTCCGGCTGGCCGACGGCGCCTACAAGGCAATCGACGCCGGCGACCTGCCCCGCGCGGAGGTGTATGCGTTGCGCGCACTGCAGATCCAGCCGGGCAGCGAGCAGCTCGGACTGTTGCTCGTCGACGTGTACCGGCGCGAAGGCAAGGTCGACGACGCCGACGCGCTGCTCGAATCGCTGAGCACACGCTTTCCGAACAGCGCGGCCGTGCTCGCGCAGCACGGTTATCTCGCGCAGCGCCAGATGCGCTACGACGTCGCGTGCCGCGACTTCTCGGCCGCCGTGGCGGGCGGCAAGTGGAGCGCGGAGCAGCAGCGCAACCTGCGGCTCGCATGGTCGGACAGCGCGCTCGCGGCGAACCGTCCGCATGAAGCGGGTATCGCGCTCGCGCCGCTCGCCGATGAAAAATCCGCGGTGATCCAGGTGCGCATCGCGCAATTGAGCCTGCAGGCCGGCGATCACGACACGGCGATCCGGATGGCCGAACTGGCCGCCAGCGACGCGGCGACGGACACCGAACGCAACATGGCCGCCGCGATCGCCGCGCAGGCGCGGCAGGTCGATCGGCCGCCGCAGGCACCGGCCGACGACTCGGCGATGCAGCATCTGCAACACGCGTACGACCTGCTGCGCGAGCACCGCGATCGCGATGCGCTCGACGCGTTCCAGCAAGGCTTCGCCGGCGGCGCCGGCAACGCGATGAACTATGCGGATGCCGGCTATGCGGCGAAGCGGATCGGCCTGAACGACGAATCGGTGCAGATGTTCGAGCACAGTCTCGATGCCGACGAAAGCGAGCACGCGTTCGACACGCAGCGCAAGTTCGGCTATCGGCGCGAAGTCGAGCAACTGCAGCGCACGTGGGGTTTCGTGCTGAGCGCGCCGTATCAATCGGCCGCGTTCGGCCCGCAAGGAACGATCAGCGTGCTGCAGCCGGGCGTCGAGGCGTACTGGCAGCCGCCGAAGATCGGCTACCAGAACGGGCGCATCCTGCAGTTCTTCGTGCGCGGTTACGGCACCGCGTACGACGGCAACGGCAACGTGACCGGCATGCCGACGGTGCAGGGGTCGGTGGGCGTGCGCTACAAGCCGATACCGGATCAGAACGTGGTGATGACCGCCGAGCGGCTGTTCCACATCGGCAGCCTGTCGATGACGGACTGGCTGATGCGTTTGGGATATTCGTCGGAAGCGGGCACCGACCTGCGCGTGACCGAGCCGAGCTGGCGCAGCTGGCAGGCCTATGTAGAAGGCGCCTATTTCATTCACGCGGGGCGCTACATCGTTTATTCGGAGCTGCGCTACGGCCACACGTGGCGTCTGCCGATGCTCGGCAATCGTCTGACCGTCTATCCGCACGTCGCGGTGGCGGGCGATCACGACAACCGTGAGAAGGACGAGACGGCGATCGGCGTGGGGCCGGGCATCCAGTTCCGGTACTGGTTCCGCGAAGGGCGCTATACGGCGCCGGCGAGCTACGTCGATGTGACGGTGCAATACCGGTTTCCGTTGACGTCAGCGGCCCGCGCACGTGGTCTCGTGGTGCGCGCGACATTGTGGTTCTGAGCGGCTGCGCTGACGCCTGGACGGATCGCTACGACGCGATCAGCTGGGCGATTTGAGCGTGATGATCGTTTGACGCAGCAGCTTGAAGTAGCCGCTCGTCGAATACGGGAGCATCTCCTCGACGTAGTTCCACCAGAAGAACCCGCCGATGAAGCGCGGATCGGTCATGCTGTTGACCATCGGGTAGTAGGTCGTGATGAGGTTCTGCTGCACCGACGTCGGCGCGGCGATGTCCGACGTGCCGATTTCGCCGAAGCCGACCTTCGCGTTCGGGAAGATGCTTTCCAGCGCCGCGAAGTCGTTCTTCCACGACGGGCTCAGGCCCGGGCAGTCCTGATACGGGTAGTAGCTGAACAGCGCGTAGTCGGCTTGCTGGCGCACCGTGGACGACAGGAAATTCGTCGGCCAGGTCTTCCAGTAATCCTGCGGCTTCGCCCAGCAGTTGTTGCCCTTGCTGTCGTCGTTGTAGTACAGCGTGATGGCCGTCTTGCCGCCGTTCGATTTCACGATCGTATTGGCCGCGGCGACCATCTGGCCGATCTGCTGCTCTTCCGAGTTGACCACCGTGTTGGTGCCGTTCGGGTCGTTGCGCAGCCATTCGCCATTGATTTCGTTCGCGATTTCCCACACGTCGACGGTGTTCTTCAGCTGCGACACCAGTTCCTGCGTGCGCGCCTGGTACGCCGACAACGTCGTCGGGAAATAGTACGAATCGTAGATTTCGCCCATCACGTATGCGACCGAGTGCAGGCGCAGCAGCGGCGCGTAGTAGTCGGCCGCCGACGTGCCCGGATCGAACACGACGCGCACCGTCGGGCGGTACGGCAGGTTCTGCAGCGACGCGACGATCGCATCGAGTTTGGTCAGGTCGTCCAGCGTGACCCCATAGACGGGGTTCTTCAAAGGCTC
Source organism: Burkholderia sp. KJ006 (assembly GCF_000262695.1). Taxonomy (NCBI): domain Bacteria; kingdom Pseudomonadati; phylum Pseudomonadota; class Betaproteobacteria; order Burkholderiales; family Burkholderiaceae; genus Burkholderia; species Burkholderia sp. KJ006. The sequence goes on from NC_017921.1 coordinate 994,742, forward strand.
GACCTGGGCCTGGGCCGACTGGGACAGCGGCATCAGACCGGCACAAGCCACGCATGCGGCGATGGCCGTACGCGAGATAGTTTTCGTCAGCTTAATCAAAACTCGTTCCATCCTATGTTCAGAGGAAGCGCGATTTTAGACGAAAATAAAAGCTAATTATCCGACGATAATGGAAGAAAAAGGGTTCAATGGACGGTATGGCATGCGCGGACCCATGCGCGCGCGAGATAAACGAAGCATCCCCAAGCGAATTCGCGAACGCGTTTTCCGCACGGTCGCGAGCGAGGTTCGCGCGGCGGAGCGTGTCGGCGCGCGATGCGCTGCATGCGCGCTCGCGCGACGATCCACTGGTTCGGCTCGCCCGACGCGCACGCATGCATCGTCGAGCGCCGGCGCACGCATCGCGCGAAGTGGACCGTGCGCGAGGCGGCACGCAAACGTTTGGCGTTGATCTCGGCCGGAAAACCGCAGGAAATTGCTAAAGGATGCGTGTGGCGATGACGTTAAACGGGAACGGGGAAGACTGTCGATCGCATGCCTCCGACGTGCGACGCGCAGTCCGCAACAATCAGCGCAGCAGGGGAACCAACTTGAACCGTCAGCAATCTTGGACGCGTACGGCCGCGCCCGGCGAGATCATCTACTCGGAGGGCTTCGCCGGCGAGCCCGTCATCTTTCTGATCGCGGACGGCAAGGTCGAGCTGTCGACGCGGTGCGAGGACAAACGCATCGTCATCGGCACGCTCGGGCGCGGCGACTTCTTCGGCGAAGCGGCGCTGCTCGGGGCCGAGCCGCGCGCGCACACCGCGAAGGCGCTGTCGTTCTGCCAGCTCACGGTCGTGCCGGCGTCGACGCTCGACGAGGAAATCGAGCATGTGTCCGCGCTGCTGCGCCACATCGTGCGCACGATGATCCGTCGCGTGAAGCGCAAGGACGACCAGCTCGCGACCTATACGCACGCCGACTTCATGCCGGGCGTGCTGTCGTATGCGCATGTGCTGTCGCTGATGGCCGGCGCCGACGCGCGCGGCTCGGACGACGCATGGTCGCGCCGGCCGATGCAGACGCAAGCCGCGGAGACCTCGGTGCCGCTCGCCGACGTGATTCGCCGCTGCCGCGCGATCGCCGGCCATTCGCGCCCGCACGTGCTCGCGATGCTGCGCCGCATGGAGAAGCTCAATCTCGTCACGATCGAGGCCGCGTCGGCCGAGCATGCCGGCGGCATGGCCGACTATGGATCGTCCACGGACGGGCGCCAGGTCGTCACGTTCGACGCCGCCCGCGTGGTCGATCGCGCGCAGCAGGTCGCCGATCACGACCTCGACCTGTCGATCAACAGCGAGCTCGAGCTGATCGAGCTGGCCGATCTGGAGGCGCTGATCGGCGTCGACCGCAAGCTGCTGCTCAACAAGCTGTCGCACGGCGAGATCGCCGACGAGTTGTTCGCGTTCCGCAAGTCGAAGGTGCTCGGCTACGTCGAGCAGAAGGGCGTCGCGTATTTCTCGCGGCGTCACCCGCGCGCGGGCGACGTGCAGTCGCTGGAGGACGTCGTGTGGGTCGACCAGCGCACGCTGTTCGACGTGATCAGCGGCTTCGATACGTACGATCTCGCGAAGCTGATCGCGAGCCTCGACGATCGTGCGATCGCCGACAAGCTGTTCTCGGTGATGACCGAAGCGCGGCGCAACGAAGTGTCGTGGGTGATGCGCCGCGAGCTGAAGCTCGATCCGCTCGAGGTCGGCGAGATCGAGCGCCGCGTGGTGGAGGCCGTTCGCGCGGCCAAGGCGCCGGCCGCCGGCGCTGCGCCGGCGCCGCTCGCGTCGTCCGACGCGTGACGCGCGGCCCGACGGAGACGACATGGACCTGTTGACCCTGGCTGGCGTGCTGCTCGGCGGCGCGGCCATCGTGTTCGGCTTCGCGCTCGAAGGCGGCCACTTCTCGATGTTGTTCCAGTTCGAGGCGCTCGTGATCGTGCTCGGCGGCACGCTCGGCGCGGTGATGATCCAGAACACCTGGGCGCGCTTTTTCGATGCGGTCAAGCAGTTGCGGCTCGCGTTCGTGCGCGCGCAGGAAGTGGACCGCAAGCATCTGAGCGACCTGCTCGAATGGGGCGACCGCGCGAAGCTCAACGGTTTGCTCGCGTTCGAATCGATGGACGTGACCGGCATTCATCCGTTCGCGCGACGCGGGCTGGAACTGCTCGCGAACGGCGTGTCGAGCGCCGTGCTCGAGGATGCGCTGCAGCGCGAGCTCGACGCCTACGAGCGCAGCCGGCTCGCGGCGGCGCGCGTGTGGCATCAGGCGGGCGGCTATGCGCCGACCTTCGGGATTCTCGGCTCGGTGCTCGGGCTGGTGCAGGTGACGAGCCACATCCTCGAGCCTGCGCAGCTCGGGCCGGGCATCGCGGTCGCGTTCATTGCGACGCTCTACGGTCTCGCGTTCGCGAACCTCGTGTTTCTGCCGCTGTACGGCAAGCTGCGTGCGCAGATCGACAGCGAGCTGCGGTTTCGCAAGCTGTACCTCGACGGGCTGCTCGCGATTTCGCGCAAGGAATCGCCGCACACGATCGAAACGCGCCTGGCCGGCGACGTGCGCGGCCGCGCGGCCGAGTCGCTCGCATGACGCCCGTGGAGCATCGACATGACGGCACGAACTGAGGCCGCGCGCGCGGGCGCAACGGCGACCGGTCGCGACGACGATGAAGGCGACGACGCGCAGACCGGGCGCTGGCTGATCTCGTACGCGGATCTGATCACGACGCTGATGGTGCTGTTTCTCGCGCTGTACGTGCTGCAGCTCGCGAAGTACAACGCGCTCGACGCGCGCTATCAGACGCTCGCGCGGCACGACGACGCCGCGCGCGGCACGGCGGCCATCACGCTGCCCGAGCGCGTGCCCGCGTGGCTCGCGTCGCTCGATGCACTGAAGACGGCCGGCCGCATCGCGCTCGTGCGCGCGCCGCACGGGATCGAGATCGGCATCGACGCGAAGGTGCTGTTCAACGTCGGCGACGCGCGTCTGTTGCCCGATGCGGCGCCGGTGCTGACCCAGATCGCGCGCGCATTGAGCGAGCATGCGAGCGGCGACATCCTCGTCGAAGGGCATACCGACAACGTGCCGATCGCGAACGCGAAATACGAATCGAACTGGGAGCTGTCGTCCGCGCGGGCCGGCAGCGTCGTGCGCTATCTCGCGGAGCGCGGCGTCGCGCCGCACCGGCTCGCGGCGATCGGCCGCGCCGATACGCAGCCGCTCGTCACCGGTGACGACGCGGCCGCACGCGCGCGTAATCGGCGCGTGACGATCTTCGTCGCGTACTGAACGGTGGCTGCGGCTGCGGCTGCGATTGCATTGCGTGTGCTGATGCTCCACATCCGAGATCGACGCCGCGTTGCTGCCGGTGCCTGCCGATCCGTCGAACGCACGCGCACGCGCCGCTACGCTCAATAGCGGCGACCTTCCGCGCTGCCCGGAACCGGCAGACCGAGCCCCCAGACGCCGCCCCGCTCAGGGCGAGCGCAACGCCTGCAATCCGAGCGTGAGCGCGTTGAGCGGCAGTTCGGCCGCGCCCATCGAGAAGCTCGTCGTATTCGCGCTCGACGCCGGCGTATGCATCAGCGCATGGACGATCCGCTCGCTCGCATGTCCGTCGCCGTACGGGTTGCTCGCACGCGCCATCTCGTCGTAGGCGCTCGCGCTGTCGAACAGCCGCGACGCTTCCCGCACGATGAGCTCCGGGTCCGTGCCGACGAGCCGCGCGGTGCCGGCCCGGATCGCTTCGGGGCGCTCGGTCGTATCGCGCGTGACGAGCACGGGCTTGCCGAGTGCCGGCCCTTCCTCCTGGATGCCGCCCGAGTCCGTGATGATGAAGTGCGAACGCGACATCAGATACACGAACGCGAGATATTCCTGCGGTTCGATCAGGTAGATGTTGGCCTCGCCGCCGAGCAGCGCGAGCGCCGGCTCCCGCACGTTCGGATTCAGGTGCAGCGGGTAGACGAACTGCGCGTCGCGATAGCGGTGCGCGAGCGTGCGCAGCGCCTCGCAGAAATTCCGGAACGGCTCGCCGAAGCTCTCGCGGCGATGGCCCGTGATCAGCACCATGCGGGCCGTCGGGTCGAGGAACGGAAAGCGCGCGGCGACCTCGCGGCTGAGCGCGTCGTCGCGTTCGAGCATGTGCTTGACGTCGTGCAGCGCGTCGATCACCGTGTTGCCCGTCATCACCACCGAGCCGACCGGCACGCCTTCGCTCAACAGGTTGTCGCGCGCCTGGCCGGTCGGCGCGAAGTGCCATGACGACACCGCATCCGTCACGCGACGGTTCAGCTCCTCCGGCCACGGCGACCAGATGTCGCCGCTGCGCAGGCCAGCTTCCACGTGCCCGATCGGCAGGTAGCGATAGAACGCCGCGAGGCTCACGGCCAGCGTGGTGGTCGTGTCGCCATGCACGAGGACGATGTCCGGGCGCAGGTCGTCGAACACCGCGCCGATCGCATGCAGGATGCCGGTCGTCACGTCGCTGAGCGTCTGGCCCTGACGCATCAGATCGAGATCGTAGTCGGGCTCGATGTCGAACAACGACAGCACCTGATCCAGCATTTGCCGATGTTGTGCGGTGACGCACACCTTCGCGTCGACATCCGCGCGCGCCTTCAGCGCGCGAACGAGCGGCGCCATCTTGATGGCTTCCGGCCGGGTTCCGAATACAAGCAAGATCTTCTTCATTGATATCCCCGTATAGCTTTTCTGAGCGGAAGGAACCGGCTCCCGACATCGACCTGCTCGCACGCCACCGGCCGACGCACGTCGCGATTGCGTCGGTTCGCACCGCACGAGGTGCGGCGGCGTTGCAACGGCGAGCGCCGCGTGTTGGCCCGCGTGATCTGCGCCGCGCCATCGCCGGACGACCGTGGTGTCGTCGCGATTCCGGTTACGTCATGAGTGTTCTTTGCCGTGCCGTTCGTCGCGACCGCTCCCCGTTGCCAATACAGCAATATTCAAACCACCCGCCGCGTGGCCCGGCCCCGACGCCCGCGCCGCATCGGCAACGCGTCGAACGTTTCACAATTGCTACGAGCGCGGCGCGCCGGCGCGCGGCGGGGACGCTGAGTTGCACCCGTGGCGTCGCCCCGTACGACGCGTGGCGTCGTTCGTTGCGTGCGGCATCGCGTTGCATGACGGCCCGCGCGTGAAACGACCGGACGGCCGCGCGAGATCGCGAAATGTTGCGCATCTGAAACATGTGCGGTGTCCATTCGCAGCCGGCGCGACATCGCGGATGCCGACGGCACGGCGCGGCGACGCAGTCGCGATGCGATGACCGACGCCTGCGCAGCCCTTACCCCGCGCGGCTTGCAGGCCTTGCGTCGATGCGCGGCGCGACGCGGCGGATCGTCTCGCCGACGATCGAGACCGATGATGCGGCGATGAATCAAAAACGGACGGCGCGGCGCGGCGGCGAGCGCGTCGGCGCATCGCCGGCCCTTGCCGCGTGGGCGAAGTCGGTCGATGGCTCGACGCTTGCTTGTTCGATGGTGCAGGCGTGCGGCGGCCGACGCAGCTCGGCGATACCGATACGGCGGAGCCGAAAACAGCGCTCGGTGGGCCTACGTTCGGATGTGGCGCGACGCACGAGATGCACGCGCATGTGCGCAGTTGCGACGGACCTGCGGGTGCGACCACGGTGGACGAAAAACCGCGGCGCACGGCCGATGGACGAACAGGGGCAAGGAGACGGGTCATGTGTGGCATCGTCGGCGCGGTCGCGCAACGGGACATCGTTCCGGTTCTGATCGAGGGTTTACGTCGCCTCGAATATCGCGGCTACGATTCATGCGGGGTCGCGACGGTCGTCGACGGCCAGGCGCGCCGCGCGCGCAGCGTGTCGCGCGTCGCCGATCTGGACGCGCACGTGCGCAGCGCGGGCCTCGCCGGCAGCACCGGCATCGCGCACACGCGCTGGGCGACGCATGGCGCGCCGGCCACCTGCAACGCGCATCCGATCTTTTCGCGCGACGAGATCGCGCTCGTGCACAACGGCATCATCGAGAATCACGAGACGTTGCGCAGGCAACTGTCGGACGCGCACTACGAATTCGACGGACAGACCGACACCGAGGTCGTCGCGCACCTGATCCACAGCAAGTATCGCGGCGACCTGCTGGCCGCGGTGCGCGATGCGACGTCGCAACTGCACGGCGCGTATGCGATCGCCGTGTTCAGCAAGCACGAGCCGCAGCGGCTGATCGGTGCGCGCGTCGGCTCGCCGCTGGTGGTCGGCCTGAACGACGGCGAGTGCTTTCTCGCGTCCGATGCGCTCGCGCTGGCCGGCATCACCGATCGCTTCATCTTTCTCGAGGAAGGCGACGTCGTCGAGCTGACGCCCGCCGGCGTGCGGATTCTGACGCGCGACGGCGCGCCCGTCGAGCGCCCGGTGCAGACGGTCGCGCCGGCGCTCGGCGTGGTCGAGCTCGGCGCGTACCGGCATTTCATGCAGAAGGAGATCTTCGAGCAACCGCAGGCCGTCGCCGCGACGATTCCCGACGCGGGGCTGTTCGATCCGGCTGCCTTCGGGCCCGACGCGACGCGCGCGTTCGAGCAGATCGACAACGTGCTGATCGTCGCGTGCGGCACGAGCTACTACTCGGGCCTGACGGCGCGTCGCTGGCTCGAGACGATCGCGCGGCTGCCCGCGCAGGTCGAGATCGCGAGCGAATACCGCTACAGCGATGCGCTCGCGCTGCCGAACACGCTGGTCGTCAGCGTGTCGCAATCGGGCGAGACCGCCGACACGCTGGCCGCGCTCAAATATGCGCAGGCGCTCGGCCACATCGACACGCTGGCCGTCTGCAACGTGCCGACCAGCGCGATGGTGCGCCAGACCAGCCTGCGCTTTCTCACGCGTGCAGGCCCGGAAATCGGCGTCGCGTCGACCAAGGCGTTCACGACGCAACTCGTCGCGCTGTTCATTCTGGCGGTGACGCTCGGCCGGCTGCGCGGCTGCGTCGACGACGCGCAGCTCGCCCGCTACACGACGCAGTTGCGGCGCTTGCCGAGCGCGCTCGACGACGTGCTTGCGCTCGAGCCGCAGATCGAGCGCTGGGCCGCGGAATTCGCGCAGCATGAGAACGCGCTGTTCCTCGGGCGTGGCCTGCATTACCCGATCGCGCTCGAAGGCGCGCTGAAGCTCAAGGAGATTTCGTACATCCATGCGGAGGCCTATCCGGCCGGCGAACTCAAGCACGGGCCGCTCGCGCTGGTGACCCACGCGATGCCGGTCGCGACGATCGCGCCGAACGATGCGCTGCTCGAGAAGCTCAAGTCGAACATGCAGGAAGTGCGCGCGCGCGGCGGCCAGCTTTACGTGTTCGCCGATGCCGATACGCGCATCGACGACGGCGAGGGCGTGTCGGTGTTGCGGATGCCCGACTACTACGGGCTGCTGTCGCCGATCCTGCACGTGGTGCCGCTGCAGCTGCTCGCCTATCACGCGGCGCGGCTGCGCGGCGCGGATATCGACAAGCCGAGGAATCTCGCGAAATCGGTGACGGTGGAGTGACGGGGACGGGCGGTGCGTGTGCGGCGCCTCAGAGCGGAGCGGTTAGCGTGTTGCGGCCGTGGGCGCAGGCGATGAAGTCGTTCGCATGTTTCGTTACCGGGGCCGCGAGCCGCAAAACGCCGCTGCGACGGCCGCCCGATTCATGCGAAGATTGGCCGACCGTTCCGAGAACCGAACCCGAGGCCCCCGTGAACCGATCGAATCCCGAACGCAACGCACACACCGGCCACCCGCCGTGGATGCACATCGCTTTGGCCGAGCTCGGCATCCGCCGCTTCCCGCCCGGCAGCAGCAACCCGCGCATCGTCGAATACAACGGCCACACGAATCTGGTCGGCTACGACGACAAGATTTCGTGGTGCTCGTCGTTCGTCAACTGGTGCATCGCGCATGCGGGCATCCGCGGCACCGGGTCGGCGCTCGCGCGTTCGTGGCTCGACTGGGGGCGGCCGCTGGAGCAGCCCGTGTACGGCTGCATCGCCGTGCTCACGCGCGACGATCCGGCGAGCTGGAAGGGCCACGTCGGGTTCTATCTGCGTCACGACCACACGCACGTGCATCTGTTCGGCGGCAATCAGCTCGACGAGGTGCGCGAGCTCGCGTATCCGGTGAGCGAGGTGATCGGATACCGGTGGCCTGACGTCGGCTGAATGCGCGGCATCGCCGAGTCGACGGACGGGCGGGCGTGGAGCGTTTCGATGCGGCGAAGGTCGCCGGCGCACCGGTCAGCGGGCCGCAGCGGTGGCCGCGACGGCTTCCGGCTCCGTCCCGCCCGCCGCATCGTTGCGGCTCCAGCCGCCACCGAGCGACCGATACAACGCGACCGCGGCGAGCGCATGCTCGCGCCGCGCCTGATTGAGTGCCTCGGCGTCGCGCAAATACACCTCCTGTGCCGACAGCACGTCGAGAAAATCGGTGGCGCCGCCCTTGTAGAGCTGGTTCGCGAGCCCGAGCGCGTGATTGGACGCCGACAGCGCGCTCGCGAGCCGTTGCGTTGCCGCGTCGCTGCTCACCAGATTCGCCCGCGCATCCTCGACCTCCCGCAGCGCCTGCAGCATCGTCTGCCGCAGTTGAAGCTCCGACTCGCGCATCCGGCTTTCGCTCTGCGCGATGTCGGCGGTGATGCGTCCCGCGTCGAAGATCGGGCTCGTCGCGCTCAATGCCGCGCTGAACAGGTTGTCGGTGAGCGTCGGCAGCCCGAGATACGACGCGGCCAGGATTCCGTCGGTCAGGTTCAGCGAAAACTTCGGATACCGCTCGGCCTTCGCGACGCCGACCTGCGCCGCGCGCCGTTCGACCTGTGCATAGGCGGCGAGCACGTCGGGTCGTCGCAGCAGCGCCTGCGACGGCAGCGTCGCGGGCGACCCGGCCGGCGACACCGGCACCTCGCCACGCTGCGCGAGCAGGAGCCGGTCCACCGACTCGGGCGTTCTCCCGGCGTACACGGCAATCAGGTTGAGCTGATGAGCGATCTGCGCGTGCGTCGGCGGAATCCGCGCGTCCAGCGCATCGAGCTGGTTCTGCGCGCGCGTGACGTCGAGTTCCGTCGATAACCCGAACGCCTGGCGCTTGCGCGTCAGTTCGAGCGCGCGCCGGCGGAGCGCCGCGTTGTCCTCGAGGATGGTCAGCTCCTGCTGCGCCCAGCGCAGGTCGACATAGGCGGACGCCGCGTCGGCCGCGAGCGCGAGCCGCATCGCGTCTTCCGCATGCTTCTGCCCGACCAGTTCGGCTTGCGCGGCCAGCAGGTCGAGCCGCTCGCCGCCGAACACGTCCGGCGACCAGCTCAGCGCGAGTCCGACGCCGGCTTGCCGCACGTAGCCGAGCGGCGGCGGCGTGTTCTGGCGCGCGTCGGCCGCGTGCGCGCTCGCATCGAGCTCGGGCAGCAGCGCCGCGCGCTTGCGTGCGGTCAGCGCCTGCGCCTGCTTCACGCGTTCGGCGGCGGCCTGCAGATCGAGGTTGGCGTCGAGCACGGTTGCGACCAGCCGATCGAGCACGCGGTCGTCGAACTGCGCCCACCATGCGGCGGCGTCGACGTCCGTGCGCGGCACGTCGGCGTCCCAAGCGGCGGGCGCGACCGACGCAACGGCATCGGGAAGCGCGGCATGCTGCGCGGGCTGCAGCGCGCACCCGGCGGCGAATGCGCTGACGACCAGCGCGACGAGCAGTTTTATCATCATCGGGGTCTCGGCTTCAGTGTGCGTCGGGTGGCGGCGCATTCAGCGTGATCGGACGGGAAAACGCGACGGCGACCAGCGCGACGACGAAGCACAGCGACAGCGCGTAGTACGCATCGGCGTAGGTCAGCGTCAGCGCTTCGCGATAGATCAGCCGGTGCAGGGTCGCGAGGCCGGCCTGCGCGGTATCGAGCGTGTTGCCGGCGACCGCGCTCCAGTACGCGGCCTGGCGATCGAGCAGCGATGCGACTTGCGGCTCGCCGGCGCTCACGTGCTCGTTCAGCCGCAGGTAGTGAAAGTTCAGCCGGTCGTTGAGCATCGTCGCGCTCACCGCGATGCCGATGGCGCCGCCGAGGTTGCGCATCAGGTTGAACAGGCCGCTCGCCGATTTCAGCCGCGACTGCGGCAGCGAGCCGAGCGCCATCGTCACGATCGGCGGCACGCTGAACTGCTGGCCGATGCCGCGCAGCGCCTGCGGCAGCAGCAGCTCGCGCCAGCCCCAGTCGTGCGTGATCGGCGTGTACAGGTAGCAGCCGAGGCCGAAGCAGACGAGCCCGAACACGAGCAGCGCGCGCATGCTGACGTAGCGCGCGGCGAATGCATACGCGCACAGCGCGAGCAACTGGAACGCGCCGACCGACAGCAGCGCGATGCCGATCTGCAGCGAACTGAACGCACGCACCTGCGCGAGAAACAGCGGCGTGAGGAACACGGTCACGAAGATCCCGATCCCCGTGACGAACGACAGCAGGCTGCCGATCCCGAAGTTGCGTACGGCGAGCGCACGCAGGTCGACGATCGGATCGTCTGCCGTCAACGCGTGCACGATGAACAGGAAGCCGCAGATCGCCGAGATCCACGCGCAGATGACGATCGTGTCGTCGCTGAACCAGTTCTTGCGCGGGCCTTCTTCGAGCACGTATTCGAGGCAGCCGAGAAAGCCCGACATCAGCGCGATGCCGCGATAGTCGCCGCGCTTCACGAGGCTCGGGTCCGGTTCGTCGATGTGCACGTAGCGCGGCACCAGCGCGGCCACGACGATGCCCGGCACGAGGTTCAGGTAGAACAGCCAGTGCCACGACCATTGATCGGTGATCCAGCCGCCGATCACCGGCCCGATCGCCGGTGCGAGCGACGCGAGCGCGCCGATCGTCGTCGATGCGATCAGCCGCTGCTTGCCCGGAAACAGCACGAACGCGGTCGTGAACACGGTCGGGATCATCGCGGCGCCGAGCGCACCCTGCAGCCCGCGGAACAGGATCATCGAGTTGATGTCCCAGGCGAGCCCGCACAGCATGCTCGTGATCGTGAAGCCGACCGCCGACGCGACGAACAGCCAGCGCGTCGACATCACCTTCGACAGCCATCCCGACATCGGGATCACGATGATCTCGGCGATCAGGTAGGCCGTCTGCACCCACGACAGTTCGTCCTGGCTCGCGGAGAGCCCGCCGCCGATGTCGCGCAGCGACGACGCGACGATCTGGATGTCGAGCGTCGCCATGAAGAAGCCGACGCACATCAGCGCGAACGCGAACACGCGCTGCTTCGTCGGTTGCGACGCGGGGTTGCCGGAAAACGCGGTGGTCATCGTCGGCTCCGGCTCAGTTCGCGCGGTCGAGATGCACGGTCACGACTGCCGAGAGGCCGGGACGCAGCACGCGCTCGAGCCCCGGCTGCGGGTCGAGATGCACGCGCACCGGCACGCGCTGGACGATCTTCGTGAAGTTGCCCGTCGCGTTTTCGGGCGGCAGCACGCTGAACGTCGCGCCGGTCGCGGGCGCGAGGCTGTCGACGCGGCCATGCAGGCGCGTGCTCGACGCGTCGAGCGCGACGTCGACGCGCTCGCCCGCGCGCATCCTGCGCAACTGGTCTTCCTTGAAGTTCGCGTCGATCCACAGGCCGGACGCGGGCACGATCGTCAGCAACGGCGCGCCGACGTTCGCGAGCATCCCGACGCGGCCCGTGCGGTTGCCGACGTAGCCGTCGACCGGCGAGCGGATCGTCGTGTATTCGACGTTCAGCGCCGCGACCCGCTGGGCGGCCAGTGCCGTGTTCACGCGCGCCCGCGCATCGGCGAGCTGTGCGCCGAGCACGTCGAGCTGCCGCTGCGCGGCGAGCAGCGCGGCGTCGCTGCGGGCGACGGCGGCGTCCGCCTTCGAATAGTCGGCATCCGCGCGCTCGACGATCTGGTTCGACACCGCGTCGGACTTCACGAGCTCGCGGTAGCGCTCGCGATCCGACGCGGCGCGCGCGAGCTCGGCCGCCGACGCGTGACGGTCCGCCGCATGCTGGCCGATCACCGCGTACTGAAGCTGCTGCTTCGCTTCGAGTTCGGCGACCGCGGAGCGCGCGCCGTCGACTTCGGCGCTGGCCTGCGCCAGCTTCGCGTCGTAGTCGCGCGCGTCGAGCTGCACGAGCACGTCGCCGGCTTTCACGCGCTGGTTGTCGGTCACGAGGATCTTGTCGACGAAGCCGTTGACCTTCGGCGCGAGCACCGTCACGTCGCCGCCGACATAGGCGTCGTCGGTGCTTTCCTCGAAGCGCAGCACGAACAGCCAGTCGAGCGTCGCGGCCGCGACCGCGACGACCACCGCCGCGACCGCGATCCGCATCCACGGCACGCGGCGTTGCTGCTTCGCGGGCCGGTCGGCTGTAGCCGCGTCGCGCGACGCAGCGGTTTGGGTCGTTTCCATCGATGCATCCATGTATATGCACGTATCGGGGCGATCGGCGATTGGTCGACGATCGGTGAGGTCGTCGATCAGCGCGTCGCCAGGTCGTGCGTGATCGTGAACAGTTCGTCTCTGAGGCGTGCCGCGCGTGCTGTGCCGAAGCGTTGCTCGAATGCGTGCTGGGCGGCGCGCCAGTGCACCTGTGCTGCGGCGATCTTCGCTTCGCCCTCTGCGGTCAACGAGAACGTTCGGCGGCGGCACCGCGGCTCGACGCGGCCGCTGACGAGCGCCGCGCCGACGAGCGGCTTCAGCGCGCGCAACAGTGCGGTGCGCTCGATCACCAGGACGGCCGACAGCGTCGCCATCGACAGGCCCGGGTGTTCGCGCAGCAGCGCGAGAATGCTGTACTGCGATGGCGTGACGTTCGCCCGCGACAGGTAGCGCTCGTAGAACTGCGAGATCCGCCGCGCGGCTTGCCGGACCGCGAAGCAATCGTCGTCGCTGAGTGGGGTGTTGTGCATGTGCACATGCTAGGGCGCGGCGCGCCGCGAAGCGAGCAGCCGCGCGGGATCAGATTGGTGTCGCGGCCGTACCAATCGGGCGCGCGATGCGCGGCGCGTGCGCGCCGGCACCCATCAGCGTGCGCCGTCGCCGTAGGCGGCTGCGTAGTCGATGAACGCCTTGACCTTCGCGGGCAGCAGCGCGCGGTTCGCATAGGCGAGCTTGATCTCGACGAACGCGTCGACGAGATCGGCGCCTTCGAGCAATTGCACGAGCGCACCGGACGCGAGTTCGGGCTCGACCAGCGTCCTCGGCACCACGCCGATGCCGAAGTCGCGCATCACCATTTCGCGGTTGAAGACGGGGCTGTTCGACGAAATGTCGAAGCTCAGCGGCACGGTCACCATGTCGTTGCCGTCGCGGAACGACAGCGCGGGCCGGCGCAACGACGGCGACATCGGCACGAACGCGTGGCCGGCGAGTGCGGCGGGAGTCTCGGGCCGCGGATGCGTGCGCAGATACGCGGGCGTCGCGACGATCACCACCGGGATGCGTTCCACGAGCCGCACGATCGTCGTTTCGCTCGTCAGCATGTACGGGACGACGATGCCGATGTCGTAACCTTCGCCGACGAGATCGACCGGGCGCTCGGTCAGCGTGACATCGAGGCGGATTTTCGGATGCGCGGCCTTGAAACCGGCGATCAGCGGCACGAGCCGGTTCAGCGCGGCCGTCGTGTGCGCGACGAGCCGCAGCAGCCCTTCCGGCTCGCGCGTGTGCGCCAGCGCCTGTGCTTCGAGCGAGTCGAGTTCGTCGAGAACCGCCGCACAGCGGTCGTAGATGCGCTCGGCGGTTTCGGTGAGCGATACCTGACGCGTGGTCCGGTGCAGCAGGCGACTACCGAAGCGCGCCTCGAGATCGGCGACGGCCCGCGACACCACCGGCCGCGCCAGGCCATGGATATCGGCCGCTCGCGTGAAACTGCGCGTTTCGACCACCGTCCGGAAGACCCGCAACTTGTCGATGTAGTCCATGCCCGTTTCCTCGAAGCGATGGCGGGGCACGTGACGTACGCGGCCGGCCCAGCCATGTCACGGCGCAGTGTACATTGACTTTATGCATATGCACATATAAATTGCCGTGCATGAACGACACCCAGATTGTGCAGGCCTGCAACTGTCTCGCGCTGCGGCAGGCCGCGCGCTTCGTCACGCAACTCTATGAGCGGCATCTCGCGCCGGTCGGAGTCACGGCCGCGCAATTCGCGATCATGGCCAATCTGTCGCACCGTCCCGAGCAGCGGATGAGCGAGCTGGCGGACACGCTGGTGATGGACCGCACGACGCTGCTGCGCGCACTCAAGCCGTTGCAGCGCGACGGGCTGGTCGCCGCGGCCGCGTCCGAGGATGACGCGCGTGCGCATGCACTGAGCCTCACGGCCGCCGGCCGGCGTACCTACGCGCGCGCGAAAATCGCGTGGCAGGCTGCGCAGGACGAGTTCGAGGCGCAGTTCGGCCGTGCGCGCGCGAAGGCGCTGCGCAGCGAGTTGTTCGGCGTAATCGGGCAGCGATAGGGCGCGGGTGCGGCGGGCTGCGAAGGCGCCGGGCCGCACGCGCGGTGCGATGTCGTGACTGCACCGCGCGGGCGCGCAGATGCGCCGATGCGATGTCGCGCGTGGTCGATGACGTTGCGCGCGCGATGCGCCGGTCGCTGTTGCGTTGGTCGGGTCGGGCACGTGGGTCCAGTCGGTCAAGCCGATGAGGTCGCTCGAACCACTCGAACCACTCGAACCACTCGAACCACTCGAACCACTCGAACCACTCGAACCACTCGAACCACTCGAACCACTCGAACCACTCGAACGCGCCCGCGTGCCGGCACGCATAGTCCGGCTCAATCCTGCGTCGTATCGCCCGCAGCCGCTTGCCGAAACGCGCTCGGCGTCTGCCCGGCCCAGCGCCGGAAGGCCCGCGTGAAATTCGCCGGATCGGTGAACTGCAAGCGCTCGGCGATCGTCTTCAGATCGAGATCCGACGCGGCGAGCAACTGCTTCGCGTCGCGAAACCGCGCTTCGTCCAGCAACTGCCGATAGCTGGCTCCCGCTTCCTCCAGCCGGCGCCGCAGCGTGCGCGTCGACACGAGCAGCGCGTCGGCGAGCGCATCCGGGTCCGGATAGTCGCCGGCCGCGCTCGCGAGCTCGGCGCGCACGCGCTCGACCAGATCGCCTTCTTCCTGCCGCACCTGCGCGTATTCGCGCTCGACCTGCACGAGCGCCTGCCGGTGCGCGACGTCGTCGGCGAGCGGCAGCGGCCAGTCGAGCGCATCGTGCGCAATCCACAGCGCATTCGCCGCGCAGCCGAATTCGACCGGCGGCAGCTGCTCGCGGTAACGCGCGAAGTAGGCGGGCTCCGGCCACGTGAAGCGCAGCGCGATCGGCGGCGCTGAACGTGCCGACCATTGCGAGATGTTCTGCGCGAGCCCGGTCAACACGAACTCGAACATCACGTGATGCTGCAGCACCGGGCTGGCCTGCACGCCGTGCAATTCCAGCGTCGCGCCGAGCGCGTCCTCCGAGTAGGTGAGCCGGTATTGGCGGTTGCGCATCCGGAAGTAGCGCTGCGTGACGCGCAGCGCGTCGCGGATGTCCCGCGCGGTCAGCGTCGCATAGCCGAGAAATCCGTGCACGGTCGGCTTCAGCAACAGGCCGAACGCGAGCCCGATGCCCGGATCGCCGCCGATCGCGATCGCGTTCAGCACCAGCCGCCCCCATTGCGACGGCGCGACGCGCGCGTCGGGCTCGGCCAGCACCGCGTCGCGCAGGCCCGTGCCGGCGCGCACGGCAGCCGGATCGACGCCGCGCGCGGCCAGCGCCTGCAGCAGCAGGCGCGGATAGGCGACCGGGATGGTCGGCCGGCGTAGCCCGAGAAGGTCCTTGCGGCGCGGATTCGTCATGTGAAGTTGGCCGGAAATGACAAGCATTATGGCTGTTTACCCCCTCACGTTCAACGCGGCGGGCGGCCTACGATGACGCTCATCGCATCCCGGCAAAACCATCATGACGACCGCTTTTCCGCACCTGCTCGCGCCGCTCGATCTCGGCTTCACCACGTTGAAGAACCGTGTGCTGATGGGCTCGATGCACACCGGCCTCGAGGACAGCCGCAAGACGCTGCCGCGCCTCGCCGACTATTTCGCCGAACGCGCGCGCGGCGGCGTCGGCCTGATCGTGACGGGCGGCTTCGCGCCGAACGTGGCCGGCTGGACCAAGCCGTTCGGCGGCACGCTGATGACGTCGGCCGGCGCACGGCGGCATCGCGTGATTACCGACGCCGTGCATGCGCACGACGGCAAGATCGCGCTGCAGATCCTGCACACGGGCCGCTACGGCTATCACCCGTTCGCGGTCGCGCCGTCGAAGATCAAGTCGCCGATCTCGCCGTTCGCGCCGCACGAACTGAGCGCGCGCGGCGTCGAGCGGCAGATCCGCGCGTTCGTCCGCTGCGCACAGCTCGCACGCGAGGCCGGCTACGACGGCGTCGAGATCATGGGCTCCGAAGGCTATCTGATCAATCAGTTCATCTCGATGCATACGAACAAGCGCACCGACCAGTGGGGCGGTGCGTACGAGAACCGGATCCGGCTGCCGATCGAGATCGTCGAGCGCACGCGCGAAGCGGTCGGACGCGATTTCATCCTGATCTACCGGCTGTCGATGCTCGACTTGATCCCGGACGGCAGCGACTGGAGTGAGACCGTGCAGCTCGCGAAGGCCGTCGAGCGTGCGGGCGCGACGATCATCAACACCGGGATCGGCTGGCACGAGGCGCGCGTGCCGACGATCGCGACGTCGGTGCCGCGCGGCGCGTTCGCGTGGGTCACGCAGAAGATGAAGGGCGAGGTCGGCATCCCGCTGGTGACGACGAACCGCATCAACCGGCCCGAGGTGGCCGAGCAGATTCTGGCGGACGGCTGCGCGGACATGGTGTCGATGGCGCGCCCGCTGCTCGCCGATGCCGAGTTCGTCGTCAAGGCCGCGCAGGGCCGCGCCGACGAGATCAACACCTGCATCGGCTGCAACCAGGCTTGCCTCGATCACGCGTTCAAGAACAAGATCGCGTCGTGCCTGCTGAACCCGCGCGCGTGCCACGAGACGGAACTCGTCTATACGCCGGTGCGGCAGCCGAAGCGCATCGCGGTGGTCGGCGCCGGGCCGGCCGGGCTGGCGTGCTCGACGGTGCTCGCGCAGCGCGGCCATCGCGTCGACCTGTTCGACGCCGCCGCGCAGATCGGCGGCCAGTTCAACATGGCGAGGCGCATTCCGGGCAAGGAAGAATTCGACGAGGCGCTGCGTTACTTCGGCCGCCAGATCGAAGTGACCGGCGTGACGCTGCATCTGAACCGCCGCGTCGACGCGCGCGAGTTGATCGACGGCGGCTACGACGAGATCGTGCTCGCGACCGGCGTGACGCCGCGCGATCCGAAGATTCCGGGGCAGGACGGCCCGAACGTGCTCAGCTACATCGACGTGCTGGCGGGCCGGCAACCGGTCGGCCGGCGTGTCGCGGTGGTCGGCGCGGGCGGAATCGGCTTCGACGTCGCCGAATACCTGGTGCAGGGCGGCCAGTCTCCGACGCTCGATCTGGACGAATGGAAGGCCGAATGGGGCGTGACCGATCCGGCCGTGACGCGCGGCGGCGTGACGCGCGCACGGGTCGCCGCGCCGGCGCGCGAGGTGACGCTGCTGCAGCGCAAGCCGGCGCCGCTCGGGAAGGGGCTCGGCAAGACGACCGGCTGGATTCACCGGGCGACGCTGAAGATGAAGCAGGTGAAGATGATCGGCGGCGTGAACTACGAAAGGATCGATGCGCGCGGGCTGCACGTGTCGTACGGCGAGCAGCGTAGCGATCATGAACTGATCGAAGCCGACACGATCGTGCTGTGCGCAGGCCAGGAGCCGCAGCGCGCGCTGCTCGCGCCGCTGCAGGCGGCCGGACGCTCGGTGCATCTGATCGGCGGCGCGGAACTGGCTGCGGAGCTCGACGCGAAGCGGGCGATCGATCAGGGGGCGCGGTTGGCGGCGCGGCTGTAATCGGCGCTCGGTTCGACGTTTCGATGGCGCGCGCGGCGGTGCGGCGGTTTGGCTGGGCGATGGGCGCGCGTTTGTTTCGATGAAGCGGCGATCTCCGCGCAGGGCGGTGGCGCGGATTGGCACCGTCGCGGCGCCGCGCGATACGGAGCAGCGCACGCAATACGCGCAATTCGGCCAACTCAGCCCCGGCCCCAACTCGGCTAACTCGGCCCGACACGGCCCGACACGGCCCACGCCCGCGATGATGCCGAGCGCGACCGACCCACTCTCGGCGCGTTCTGCCCGCCGGCTTACCGCCAGCCCGACCGACCCGCCACCCGCCTTACGCCGCTTCGGCCCGCTCTTCCCGTTCCGCTTCGAGCATCGCCTTGACGATCAGGTAGACGGCCGGGAGATCGTCGTCGTCGCGACTCCAGTCGACCGGCTCCTCGACGTCCGCGGCGACCAGCCGGCTGTCGCGCAGCCGGATGAACGCGTCGACGACGGCCGGATCGTTGCGGTTCAGGAAACCGGCATTCGAGAACGCCAGCTCCTCGACGTTCAGCAGCGCCTGCCAGCTCATCGTGCGGGCGGCGGCCGGGTGGGTGCGGCGTCGCAGCCCGAGCGCGCGCTGCGCAGGGCCGCCGACGACACGCTGCAGATCGCCGACCGCCCGCTGCGCGGCACGCTCGAACTGGACGGGATTGAAGCCGGGTTGCTCGGGATCGAATGCGGATGACTGAAACATGGTCGCCTCACAAAAGTCCGTCCGTCATGGGTGACGGGATTCGGGTCGAATGATGCAAAAACACTGTGAATATATACAGTGTTCGATCCGGTTTCAAGTCCTTCGTGCGGGCAGTGGTACGACGGCCGCGGCGTCGATCACCGGCATGCATCGCCCGTTGCCGCGACCGCTTCACGTCACACCGCCGCGACGATCGTCTCGCGCAGCCATCGATGCGCCGGGTCGCGATGTACACGTTCGTGCCACAGCATCGACATCTCGTAGCCCGGCACGTCGACGGGCGCGTCGACGACGCGCAACCCCGGCGTATTGCGCACCAGTCGCTCGGGCAGCATCGCGACGAGGTCGGTGGCGGCGACGACCGAGATCACGAACAGGAAATGCGGCACCGACAGCACGACCCGCCGCGCGGCGCCCGCTTTCGCGAGCGCTTCGTCGGTCACGCCGAAGAAGCCGCCGCCGTCGGGCGACACGATCACGTGTTCCAGCGCAGCGAACTGCGCGAGCGTCAGGCGGCGCTTGAGCTTCGGATGACCGGCGCGGCCTACCAGCACGTATCGCTCGACGAACAGCGGCAGGCGCCGCATGCCGTCGGGCGAGCCTTCGGTCGTGTGGAACGCGAGGTCGATGCCGTTTCGTTCGGCTTCCTGCTCGATGCGCGGCGGCGCCAGCCCGACGACGGCGAGCCGCGTTGCCGGCGCAGCCGCGCGCAGCGCGCTCAAGGCGGGCAGCACGATCGTCGATTCGCCGTAGTCGGTCGCGGCCACGCGCCACGTGTTGGTCGCGGTGGCCGGATCGAACGGCGTGGCCGTCAGCACCGCGCGCTCGACGGCTTCGAGCGCATCGCGCAGCGGCTCGCGCAACGCTTGCGCGCGCGCGGTCGGCCGCATGCCGCGCGGCCCCGGCAACAGCAACGGATCGCCGAACAGGTCGCGCAGCTTCTGCAACTGCACGCTCACCGACGGCTGCGACATGTTCAGCCGCGCGGCCGCGCGCGTGACGTTGTGCTCGGCGAGCAGCACGTCGAGCGTGACCAGCAGGTTCAGGTCGATGCGTCTGAGATTGTTCATGGCTATACCAGGAATATCGGGAATTCATTTCCAATATACCGAGTGCGCCGGCATCCTGCAGTCATTCAATCAACGGAGTCACGAACATGAACGTGCTGATCGTCTATGCCCATCCCGAACCGCGCTCGCTGAACGGTGCGTTGCGCGACTTCGCGGTCCAGCATCTCGAGGCCGCCGGCCATGCGGTGCAGGTGTCCGATCTGTATGCGATGAACTGGAAGCCCACGCTCGACGCCGACGACATGACCGAGCGCGCGTCCGGCACGCGTTTCGATCCCTCGCGCGATTCGAAGCACGCGTACGAGACGGGCACGCAGCGCGACGACATCGCGCGCGAGCAGCAAAAGCTGAAATGGGCCGACGCGCTGATCCTGCAGTTTCCGCTGTGGTGGTTCTCGATGCCGGCGATCATGAAGGGATGGATCGAGCGCGTGTATGCCTACGGCTTCGCGTACGGCGTCGGCGAGCATTCCGATACGCACTGGGGCGACCGATACGGCGAAGGGATGATGGCCGGCAAGCGTGCGATGGTGATCGTCACGACGGGCGGCTGGGCGTCGCACTACAGCGCGCGCGGAATCAACGGGCCGCTCGACGACCTGCTGTTTCCAATCCAGCACGGCGTCCTGTATTACCCGGGGTTCGACGTGCTGCCGCCGTTCGCGATCCACCGTACCGGAAAGATGAACGACGTGCGCTTCGACGAAACACGCGCGGCGCTCGGCAAGCGTCTCGATGAGCTATGGACCGCGCAGCCGATTCCGTTTCGCCGGCAGAACGCGGGCGACTACGAGATTCCGGCGCTGACGTTGAAGCCGGAGATCGCGCCCGGCAGCGTGGGGTTCGCGGCGCACGTCGCGCACGAGGAGGCGCACGGTACGCCACGCAGCAACGCGCGCGATCCCGTGCCCGCGGCGGCGGACGCCGCGTGAGGCAGGCGTTCGTCGGGTCGTAACGGACTGCGGCCCGTGCGCCGCCGGACAAGCGCCGGCACGGGCAGCACGGGCTTCACGGGCTGCACGGATCTCAGCGATCGTCGTCCCGCACCGACGACGGATGCCGGCACAGCGCGCGCACTTCCATCTCCATGTACGGAAACAGCGGCAGCTGGCTCAGCAGGTCATGCAGCTGCTGCACGCTGTCCACGTCGAAGATGCTGACGTTCGCGTACTGCCCGGCGATGCGCCACAGATGCCGCCACACGCCGTCGTTCATCAGCCGCTGGCACATCGCCTTCTCGTCGGCCTTCAGCGTCGCCGCCTTGACCGGGTCCATGTCCGCCGGCAGGCGGACGGTCATTTCCACATGAAACAGCATCCTGCGCTCCTTGTATTGTCGGTTCGTCGAACGTTACGGCCGCTCAGGCCTGCGCGCGTGCGCGTTCGACATCGCTCGCCGGTACGTGCTGCCGTTCCTTGACGAGCGAGAAATCGAAGTCGATCAGCGCGAACTGACCGTCGACGCCATACGGCTTGCCTTCCGCGCCTTCGGCCTGCTTGACCTTCGGGATCAGCCCTTCGCGCGTCGCGAACGCGAAGTCGTCCCAGATGTGCGGATCGCCTTCGATGTTGATCTGCGTCGTCAGCTTGCGATAGCCGTCGGCCGAAACGAAGAAGTGGATGTGCGCGGGGCGATGGCCGTGGCGGCCCAGCTGGTCGAGCAGCTGCTCGGTCTTGCTGCCCGGCGGCACGCTGTAGCCGACCGGCAGCACGCTGCGGAAGCTGTAGCGGCCGTCGGCGTCGGTGCGGATCGAGCGGCGCAGGTTGAACGCCGGCTGCGACTGGTCGAAGTACGAGTAGTTACCCAGATGATTCGCATGCCACACCTCGACGAGCGCGTTCGCGAGCGGCGCGCCGTTCTGGCCGAGCACGCGGCCGCGCATGATCAGCGTCTGGCCGGGATCGGTGCCGTCGTCCAGCCGCGCGTGGCCGACCGATTCCGGCGCGCCCGCGACGTACAGCGGCCCTTCGATCGTGCGCGGCGTGCCGCCCGTGATGCCGGCCTTCTGCTCGGCCTCGTCCATCCGCACGTCGAGGAAGCGCTCGAGCCCGAGGCCCGCGGCGATCAATCCGAATTCGCGGCCGGCTTCGTTCAGGTAGTTCAGCGCGGTCCAGAACTCGCTCGGCTGGACGTCGAAGTCCTCGATCGTGTAGCAGAGATCCTTCACGATCCGGTTGACGATCGCGCGCACGCGCGGATTGCCAGGCTTCTCCGCGGCGTCGTCGAAGGTCTTCAGCAGTGCGTCGATGTCTTGCTTGTTCATCTGTGTCTCCGGTTTCGTTTGTCGTGTCGTCGTTCGTCGGGGCGAGCGGATTCAGCGGGCGCCGCGTCGCATCCGCTCGATGCGGGGCCAGTCGAAGGTGATGCCGAGGCCGGGCGTGGCCGGCAGATGCAGCTTGAAATCCTGGTAGCGCAGCGGCTCGACGAGGATTTCCTCGGTGAGCAGCAGCGGGCCGAACAGCTCGGTGCCCCACCTGAGCGAGCCGAACGTGCTGAACAGTTGCGCCGACGCCATCGTGCCGGCCGCGCCCTCGAGCATCGTGCCGCCGTACAGATCGATGCCGGCCGCCGATGCGATCGACGCGACGCTCGCCGCGCCGAGCAGGCCGCCCGACTGCGCGATCTTCACCGCGAACACGTCGGCCGCGCGCTCCTGCGCGAGCGCGAACGCATCGACGGGGCCGTGCAGCGCTTCGTCGGCCATGATCGGAATGTGCGCGAGTTGCGTGAGGCGCTTCAGCCCGGCCCGGTTGGTCGCGGCGATCGGCTGCTCGACGAGGCTCACGCCGGCGTGCGCGAGCCGCGCGCCGGCGCGGATCGCTTCGGTTTCGCTCCACGCCTGGTTCACGTCGACGCGCACGTCGCCGCGATCGCCGAGCGCGCGCTTGATCGCGATTACGTGCGCGACGTCGTCGTCAACTGCGTTCGAGCCGATCTTCAGCTTGAACGCGCGATGGCGGCGCGCGTCGAGCATCGCCTCGGCTTCGGCGATGTCGCGTTGCGTGTCGCCGCTCGCGAGCGTCCACGCGACCTCGACCGCATCGGTCGTGCGGCCGCCGAACAGCTCCGACAGCGGCACGCCGGCGCGGCGCGCCTGCGCATCGAACAGCGCGGTCTCGAGCGCGCATTTCGCGAAGCGGTTGCCCTGGAACAGCTTGCGGGCACGCGCCATCGCGGCGCCGGGGCGCGTCGCGTCCATCCCTTGCAGCAGCGGCGCGAAATACGTGTCGATGTTGACCTTGATGCTCTCGGGGCTCTCTTCGCCGTATGCGAGCCCGCCGATCGTGGTCGCCTCGCCGACGCCTTCGATACCGTCCGTGCATCGAACCCGGACGAGTACGAGTGTCTGGCAATTCATCGTGGCGACCGACAGTTTGTGGGGCCGAATCGTGGGCACGTCGACGAGCAGCGTGTCGATGCGCTCGATGGTGGCGGCAGTTGCTATCATGCGATTCCTCCTGTTGATGCACATGGTAGGAATTCCGGGCCCGCGTCGTCCAACACTCTTTCCGACTACTTCCATACCTTTGAGGCATGAAATGGAATTGCGCCAGCTCCGCTACTTCATCGCCGTCGCGGAAGAAATGAACATCACGCGGGCGGCGGAGCGGCTGCACATGACGCAGCCGCCGCTGAGCCGCCAGCTGCAGACGATCGAGGAAGAGATCGGGCTGCCGTTGTTCGAACGCGGCGCGCGGCCGCTGAAGCTGACCGACGCGGGCCGCGTGTTCTACGCGCAGGCGAAGCGCGTCCTCGAGCAGGCCGACGAGCTCGGGCCGCTCACGCGTCGCCTCGCGCAACTGTCGGAGCGGATCGTGATCGGCTTCGTACCGTCGACGCTCTACGGCGCGCTGCCGGACGTGATCCGCGCGTTTCGCGACGCGCAGCCGGGCGTCGAGCTGTCGCTGATCGAAATGTTCACGCTCGAGCAGCTCGGCGCGCTGAAGGGCGGGCGCATCGACGTCGGCTTCGGCCGCCTGCGCTTCGACGACGACCAGCTGGTGCGCGAGGCGCTGATCGAGGAGAAGCTGATCGCGGCGCTGCCGGTCGGGCATCCGCTGGCCGACCCCGAGCGGCCGCTGACGCTCGCCGACATCGCGCACGAGACGCTGATCGTCTACCCGAGCACGCCGCGGCCGAGCTTCGCTGACCAGCAGCTGTCGGCGCTGCGCGACGGCGCGCTCGTGCCGGCGGGCGTTCACGAGGTGCGCGAACTGCAGACGGCGCTCGGGCTGGTGGCCGCGCAGGTCGGCGTGTCGCTGGTGCCCGAGAGCGTGGAAGGCGTGCGCGTGAAGGGCGTCGTGTACCGGCGGCTGCCGGAGCCGACGGCGACGTCGCCGATCATCATGAGCCGCCGGCTGCACGGCGAAAGCCCGGCGACGACCGCGTTTTGCGCGATCGCGCGCGCGATGTTCGGACCGACGCTTTAGCGCGGGCGGTTTATGGAGCGGCCGCAACTAACGGCCAATTCGGGCGGGTGGCGCGACGCGGGGTGATTCGGTCGAGAAGGGGGCGTTGGGCGAGGCCGGGGCGACGGGCGGCGCATCGGGCTCACCGCACGCACCGGGCAAGGCGACCAAGCGGGAGACGCTGGAGATGCGGAAGATGCAGCCCGACGCAGCACCACCCGCGCACGCGGCGATCCACCCACCAACGCGGCCGGCCGCGCATGCCTGCCGCCAGATGCCTAACCCCTACCGCCTAACCCCCACCGTTTCCGATGGCGATTCCCCGAACTTCTCCCGATAGGCGATCGCGAAGCGCCCGAGATGCGTGAACCCGCAATCGAGCGCGACATCGGCGATCCGCCGCTCCGGCTGCGACCTGCGCAGCAACTCGCGCGCATGCTCGAGCCGCGTCGCGCGCAGGTACTGCATCGGGCTCATGCCGCGAAACTGCAGGAACGCGTCGCGCAGCGTCCGCTCCGGCACGTTGGCCGCCACGACGATATCGGCGAGCTGCAGCGGCTGCGCGTAGTGCGCGTTCACGAATTCCTGCGCGCGCAGCACGAAGCCCGGCGCGGGATCGTGACGCATACTCGCGGCCGCCGGCGGATGCCCTTCGATCAGCAGATCGATCAGCAGATGCTCGAGCTGCGCCGCGACGCGCGGATTCGCGTTGGCGCGCGCCAGCAAAGCCGGCGAGCGGGCGACGAGCATCAGCTGCTGGTGCCACGCGGCGAGCGCGGCGTCGCTGATGTGCAGCACCGGGTCGAGCGTCGCGCGCGGATTGCCGGTGAGCGAGCCGACGGTCGCCGCGTCGATGCGCAGCACGAACTGCTCGCAGTCGGCCGACAGCACCGCATCGAAGCGCTCGCCGGGCGCGCACAGCACGCCCGTCTGGCCGTCGACGCCGAGCCGGCGCCCCATCGCGGCGACCTGCGCATGCCCGGACAGACAGAACATCAGCAGGTAATAGCCGTCGACCGCGTCGACCTGCACGCGCATCGCGTCGCCGAACGCGATCGTGCCGATCCCGAGCCCGCCGAGCCGCACGAAGTCCATGTGCGCGGCGCCCTGCATGCGCCCGCTCGGCAGCAGCGCGTGCGGCTGCATCACGCGCGAGATGCGCTCGCGCGTCTCGTCGAGATCGCGGGATTCGAACAGCCGGTGCGCGCGCAGCGCGAGCGGCTCGAACGACGTTGGGGACATGGGCATCGGCCTTGGTATCGACGCGCGCTTCGTTCCGACGAATGGGTCACGAACGGGCGGCGGCTCGCGTGTGTCGTCATGCTAGCGCAGAAATCCGCCGAAAGTGGATATTGCGCCGCCGCAATCGCACTTTCCGGATAGACGCCGAATATTAGCTTTTCAAAAATCCGCTCCATGCCATCAACGAACCGGAACCACAAGGAGTCCGACATGGAGCAGACAGCATCGCCCGTCGTATTTGCCGCGCGCGACGACGCGTCCGACGTGCACTTTCCGCACGACGACGGGTCGCGCGTCCCGTACAAGGTGTTCAGCTCGCGCGCCGTCTACGATCGCGAGCAGGAGCGCATCTTCCGCGGGCCGACGTGGAACTTCGTCGCGCTTGAAGCGGAAATTCCCAACGCCGGCGACTTCAAGAGCACCTTCGTCGGCGACACGCCGGTCGTCGTCACGCGCACCGAGGACGGCGCGCTGTCCGCGTGGGTGAACCGCTGCGCGCACCGCGGCGCGCAGGTGTGCCGCAAGTCGCGCGGCAACGCCAGCTCGCACACGTGCGTGTATCACCAGTGGAGCTTCGACAACGAGGGCAACCTGCTCGGCGTGCCGTTCCGGCGCGGCCAGAAAGGGATGACCGGGATGCCGGCCGACTTCGACCCGAAGCAGCACGGGCTGCGCAAGCTGCGCGTCGACAGCTATCGCGGGCTCGTGTTCGCGACCTTCAGCGACGACGTCGCGCCGCTGCCCGATTATCTCGGCGCGCAGATGCGACCGTGGATCGACCGGATCTTCCACAAGCCGATCGAGTATCTCGGCTGCACGCGCCAGTATTCGAAGTCGAACTGGAAGCTGTACATGGAGAACGTGAAGGATCCGTATCACGCGAGCATGCTGCATCTGTTCCATACGACCTTCAACATCTTCCGCGTCGGGATGAAGGCGCGCTCGATCCCCGATGCGAACCACGGGCTGCACAGCATCATCACGGTGACGAAGACGGGCGACGACACGTCGGCCGCGTACAAGCAGCAGAACATCCGTTCGTTCGACGAAGGCTTCCATCTGGAAGACGAGTCGATTCTCGATCTGGTGTCGGAATACGACGAGGACTGCACGAATCATATCCAGCCGATCTTCCCGCAGCTCGTGATCCAGCAGATCCACAACACGCTGGTCGCGCGGCAGATCCTGCCGAAGGGGCCGGACAACTTCGAGCTGATCTTCCACTTCTTCGGCTACGCCGACGACACGCCCGAGCTGCGCGCGCTGCGCATCAAGCAGGCGAACCTGGTCGGGCCGGCCGGCTACATCTCGATGGAGGACACCGAGGCGACCGAGCTCGTGCAGCGCGGCACGGTGCGCGACGCCGACGCAACCTCGGTCATCGAGATGTCGCGCGGCAATCCGGAGCAGCAGGACACGGTGATCACCGAAAGCCTGATCCGCAAGTTCTGGGTCGGCTACCAGAAGCTGATGGGCTATTGAAGCGGGAGCGCGCAAAGATGGAAAACCTGACGGAAGACATGAAGACGTGGTTCGAGATTTACATGCTGCAGAACCGCTACATCGGCCATCTCGACAACGACCGGCTCGAACGCTGGCCGGAAATGTTCACCGAGGACTGCACGTACGAGATCGTGCCGAAGGAGAACGCGGATCTCGGGCTGCCGGTCGGCATCGTCCACTGCACGAACCAGCGGATGCTGCGCGATCGCGTGGTGTCGCTGCGGCACGCGAACATCTATGAAGAGCACACGTATCGCCACATGACCTCGGGCCTCGCGATCGTCGCGCAGCGCGACGGCGAGATCGACACCGAGAGCAACTACGTGGTCGTGCAGACCCGCAGCAACGGCGAATCGAACGTGTACCAGGCCGGCAAGTATTACGACACGGTCGTGCGCACGCCCGACGGCCTGCGCTACAAGGCCAAGCGCGTGATCTACGACACGTCGCGCGTGCAGACGCTGCTCGCGACCCCGATCTGACCGACCCGACGAAGCAAGGAGCCGACATGACCGAAGCAACGCTCGCCGAATGGCATCCGCTGGGCGCAATCGACGAATTCACCGAAGACGAACCGGCGGCGCGCGTCGCCGGCCAGAAGCCGATCGCGGTATTCCGGATCGGCGACGAACTGTTCGCGATGCACGACCTGTGTTCGCATGGCCACGCGCGGCTGTCCGAAGGCTACGTGGAGGACGGGTGCGTCGAGTGCCCGCTGCATCAGGGGCTGATCGACATTCGCACCGGTGCGCCGAAATGCGCGCCGATCACCGAGCCGGTGCGCGTCTATCCGATCCGGATCGTCGACGGACAGGTGGAAGTCAATGTCGGCTGACCCGTTCGTGATCGTCGGAGCCGGCCACGCGGCGCGGCGCACGGCCGAGGCGCTGCGTGCGCGCGACGCCGACGCGCCGATCGTGATGATCGGCGCCGAGCGCGAGCTGCCGTACGACCGGCCCGCGCTGTCGAAGGATGCGCTGCTGAACGACGGCGGCGAGCAGCGCGCGTTCGTTCGCGATGCCGCGTGGTACGACGCGCAGCGCATCGCGCTGCGGCTCGGCACGCGCGTCGACGCGATCGAGCGCGAGGCGCAACGCGTGCGGCTCGACGACGGCACGACGCTGCCGTACGCCAAGCTCGTGCTGGCGACCGGCTCGCGCGTGCGCACCTTCGGCGGGCCGATCGACGCGGGCGTCGCGGCGCACTACGTGCGCACCGTCGCCGACGCGCGTGCGTTGCGCGCGCAGCTCGTGCGCGGCCGCCGCGTCGCGGTGCTCGGCGGCGGCTTCATCGGCCTCGAAGTGGCTGCGGCGGCGCGCCAGCTCGGCTGCAACGTGACGGTGATCGATCCGGCCGCGCGCTTGCTGCAACGCGCGTTGCCGGAAGTCGTCGGCGCCTACGCGCACCGGCTGCATGACGAACGCGGCGTCGGTTTTCAGATGGCGACGCTGCCGCGCGCGATACGTGCCGCGGCGGGCGGCGGCGCGATCGTCGAGACCGATCGCGGCGACGTGCATGCCGACGTCGTCGTGGTCGGCATCGGCGTGCTGCCCAACGTCGAGCTCGCGCAGGCGGCGGGGCTCGACGTCGACAACGGCATCCGCGTCGATGCGGGCTGCCGCACGGCCGACCGCGCGATCTTCGCGGCGGGCGACGTGACGATGCACTTCAATCCGCTGCTCGGGCGTCACGTGCGCATCGAGTCGTGGCAGATCGCGGAGAACCAGCCGGCCGTCGCGGCCGCGAACCTGCTCGGCGCGGACGACGCGTATGCGGAGCTGCCGTGGCTGTGGTCCGATCAGTACGACTGCAACCTGCAGATGCTCGGGCTGTTCGGCGCCGGGCAGACGACCGTCGTGCGCGGCGATCCGGCACGCGGGCCGTTCACGGTGTTCGGGCTCGGCGACGACGGCAGGATCGTCGCGGCGGCCGCGGTCAATCTCGGGCGCGACATCGGCGCCGCGCGCCGGCTGATCGCGGCCGGCGCGATGCCCGACCCGCAGCAGCTCGCCGATCCGACGGTCGGCTTGAAGACGTTTCTGTGACGCGCTGCGTGGGCTCGGTGCGAACGCGCTCCGTATGACCGCGCTCGCGCCGGGCCGGCGCCGCGCGACGCGGCAAGGCGGCTCGCATCCGACCGAGGGCAAGCGGTTCCGCGCGCGTGTGGCGCGCGGGTTTGTCGCCGGCGGGCGATCGGTGCATATTAGCGGCATTGCCGTTTCACCGATCGCCCATGACGCCAGACAAAGCCCTCGAACTGAAACGCAGCAAGCGCCGCGCGCTATGGCTGCTGCTGACCGCCGTCGCGGTGTTCGTCACGACGATCCTGCTGCCGCGCGGCCCGTGGGTCGACGGCTTCAAGGCGGTGGCCGAGGCCGCGATGGTCGGCGCGCTCGCCGATTGGTTCGCGGTGGTCGCGCTGTTTCGCCGCGTGCCGATCCCGTTCGTGTCGCGCCACACCGAAATCATCCCGAAGAACAAGGACAAGATCGCCGACAATCTCGCGGTGTTCGTGCGCGAGAAATTCCTCGGCCCCGACGCGCTCGCCGCGCAGATTCGCCAGCACGATCCCGCGCAGCGGCTCGGCGCATGGCTCGGCGAGCCGGCGAATACCGAGGCGCTCGGCACCTACGTGACGAAGCTGATGAGCTTCGCGCTCGACATGACCGACGACGCGCGCATCCGCTCGTTCGTCCACGACGCGATGCGCGCGATGATCGACCGGATCGACCTGTCGCAGTCTGCCGGCGCGATCCTCGACACGCTGACGAAGGACGGCCGTCACCAGGCGCTGCTCGACGATGCGATCGAGCAGATCGTCGGCATCCTCGACAAGGAGGAGAACCGCGAGGTGATCGCGGGCTTCATCGTCGAATGGCTGAAGACGCAATATCCGAAGGTCGAGAAGATCATGCCGACGCAGTGGTTCGGCGAGAACGGCGCGCGCATGCTCGCGAGCGCGGTGAGCCGCGTGCTCGAGAGCGTCGCGGCCGACCCCGAGCACGAGTTGCGCCAGCGCTTCGACGGCACGGTCGTGCGGCTCACCGAGCGGCTGAAGCACGACCCGGCGTTCATCGCGAAGGGCGACGAGATCAAGCGCTACATTCGCGACGGCGATGCGTTCAACGACTATGTGCGCGATCTGTGGGACCAGTTGCGCGCGTGGCTGAAGGCCGATCTGGCGCGCGCCGACTCGACGCTGCAGCGGCAGGCCGCGACGCTCGGCCGCTGGCTCGGTGCGCGGCTCGCGGAAAGCCCGGCGTTGCGCGCGTCGCTGAACGAGCATGTCGAAAAGGCCGTGCACGAGATGGCGCCGGATTTCGCCGATTTTCTGATGCGGCACATCCGCGACACGGTGCGCAACTGGGATGCGCGCGAGATGTCGCGGCAAATCGAGCTGAACATCGGCAAGGACCTGCAATACATCCGCATCAATGGCACGCTGGTCGGCGGGCTGATCGGGCTCGGGCTGTATCTCGTATCGCTGGTGCCGCGCTGGGCCGGCGCGTGGCTGCATTGACGCGGTAGCCGCGCGATAGTCACGCGCCAACCGCCGCCGCATCGGGCGCGCACCGCCGCGCGCCGCGCGTCACGCGCGCGCTTTCGCGCCGTGCAGTTGCAGGCCGAGCGCCTTGATCACTTTGAGGATCGTGCCGAAGCTCGGATTGCCGTCGTGCGACAGCGCCTTGTACAGCCCTTCGCGCGACAGGCCGGCGTCGCGTGCGACCTGCGACATGCCGCGCGCGCGCGCGATCACGCCGAGCGCATGCGCGATGAAGGCCGGGTCGTCGCCGCCTTCCTGCAGACATGCGTCGAAATAGTCGGCGATGTCGTCGTCGGTTTCGAGGTGGGCGGCCGAATCCCACGGCCGGGTGCTGATCTTGTCCATCGCTTACTCCAGGTCGAGCCGCCCGAGCATTGCGTGCGCGGCGCGAATGTCTGCCTGTTGCGTCGACTTGTCGCCGCCGCAGAGCAGGATCACCCAGATCGTCGCGCGCCTGACGTAGTAGACGCGATAGCCGGGGCCGTGGTCGATACGCATCTCGACGACCGGGGAGCCGGCCGACTTCCAGTCGCCCGGATTGCCCATCGACAGGCGGTCGATGCGGGCCTGGATACGCCGCCGTGCGACGCGATCCTGCAGACCGGCGAACCATGTGTCGAAGACTTCGGTCGTTCTGATGCTGTACGTCGGAGCACTGTAAGGCACGTTACTCGATATGTCAACCATGGTTCACAAGCTCAACTGGGGTTCCGATGCCGTCACAGTAGAGCGGCGCGCGCCGTTTGACGCGAAGTTGGCCGTCAGGCCGATGCTGCGCCGGGGCCCGGATCGGCCGTTCGGCCGAAGCAGGAATCCCGCGAATCCGTCTACAATCGAAAACGTCCCTGCCGCCCGTGCGCGTTCGTCCTGCGCGCTGGCGGATCCGTTCGTCCTCCTGCATCGGGAGGCGCCGCCGTGTGTTGCGCGGCGGGCAGCACCGTGGTCAGCATCCCGTAGGTAAGCGTGCGCGTGCCGTAGGCCGGCGCGCGTTCTGAACGCCGCACGTCCGCAAACCGGGCACGCGGCAGCGACGGAGAGTCCCCATGAAAGCATCGGATCTGTTTGTGAAGGCGCTGGAAGCCGAAGGCGTCGAATACGTGTTCGGCATTCCCGGTGAGGAAAACCTCGATCTGCTCGAATCGCTGCGGCGCTCGAAGATCAAGCTCGTGTTGACCCGCCACGAGCAGGCGGCCGGTTTCATGGCCGCAACCTACGGCCGTCTCACCGGCCGCACCGGCGTGTGTCTCGCGACGCTCGGGCCGGGCGCCACCAATTTCGTGACGGCCGCCGCGTATGCGCAGCTCGGCGGCATGCCGATGCTGATGATCACCGGCCAGAAGCCGATCAAGTCGAGCAAGCAGGGCCACTTCCAGATCGTCGACGTCGTCGGCATGATGCAGCCGCTCACGAAGTTCACGCGGCAGATCGTGTCGATCGGCAACATCCCGTCGGCGGTGCGCGAGGCGTTCCGGCGCGCGGAGGAGGAGCGTCCGGGCGCCGCGCATCTCGAGCTTCCGGAGGACATCGCGCACGAGGAAGGCGACGGCAAGCCGATTCCGCGCAGCTTCAGCCGCCGGCCGATCGCCGAGCAGAAGGCGGTCGCGCACGCGGTCGATGCGATCCAGGCCGCGCGGCATCCGCTGCTGATGATCGGCGCGGGCGGCAACCGCAAGACGACCTGCAAGATGCTGCTCGAGTTCGTCGACGAGACGGGCATCCCGTTCTTCACGACGCAGATGGGCAAGGGCGTGATCGACGAGACGCATCCGCTGTGGCTCGGCAACGCGACGCTGTCCGACGGCGATTTCGTGCATCGCGCGATCGAGCACGCGGACTGCATCATCAACGTCGGCCACGACGTGATCGAAAAGCCGCCGTTCTTCATGCGCGCGGACGACAAGACCGTGATCCACGTGAACTTCCTCGGCGCGCAGGTGGACCCGGTGTATTTCCCGCAGATCGAGGTGGTCGGCGACATCGCGAACGCCGTGTGGCAGATGAAGGAAGCGGTCGCGCCGCAGCCGCACTGGGATTTCGAGCGCTTCACGATGATCAAGGCGCATTTCGAAGCGCATCTGCAGAAGGGCCAGCACGATCCGCGCTTCCCGATGTATCCGGTGCGGATCGTCAACGATCTGTACAACGCGCTGCCGGTCGACGGGATCGTCTGCCTCGACAACGGGATGTACAAGATCTGGTTCGCGCGTTACTGGCGCGCGCACGAGCCGAACTCGCTGCTGCTCGACAACGCGCTCGCGTCGATGGGCGCCGGCTTGCCGTCGGCGATCGCGACCAGGATCGTGCATCCGCAGCGCAAGGTGATCGCCGTGTGCGGCGACGGCGGCTTCATGATGAATTCGCAGGAGCTCGAAACGGCCGTGCGGCTGAAGCTCGACCTCGTCGTGATGATCCTGCGCGACGATGCGTTCGGGATGATCCGCTGGAAGCAGGAGAACATGAATTTTCCCGACTTCGCGATGACGCTGAAGAACCCCGATTTCGTCGCATATGCGCAGAGCTACGGCGCGCACGGGCACCGCGTCGAGGCGGCCGACGATCTCGAGCCGCTGCTGCGCGAATGCTTTGCGACACCGGGTGTGCACGTGATCGACGTGCCGATCGACTATTCGGACAACGAGCGCGTGCTCAACCGCGAAATCAAGCGCCTGTCGGCGCAACTCTGAATCCGCAGTTCACCGGAAGGAGCGTGCCATGCTGAAGGATACCTATCCGTACTATCTGGCCAACGAGGCTGTCTATGCGAATACCGATCTGGAAGTGACGGACAAGTTCAGCGGCAAGGTCGCGACGCGCGTCGCGCTGGCCGACGCGCAGGCGATCGACGCGGCCATCGGCGCGGCAGTCGACGCCGTCAAGCCGATGCGCGAGCTGCCGGCGTACCGGCGGCAGGCCGTGCTCGATCACTGCGTCGCACGCTTTCGCGAGCGTTTCGACGAGCTGGCCGAGGCGCTGTGCATCGAGGCCGGCAAGCCGATCAACGATTCGAGAGGCGAGGTGACGCGGCTGATCGATACGTTCCGCGTCGCGTCCGAGGAGGCGGTGCGCATCGACGGCGAAGTGCTCAACCTCGAGATCTCGGCGCGCGCGCAGGGCTACACCGGCTATACGCGGCGCGTGCCGATCGGCCCGTGCTCGTTCATCTCGCCGTTCAACTTCCCGCTGAACCTCGCCGCGCACAAGGTCGCGCCCGCGCTCGCCGCGGGCTGCCCGTTCGTGCTCAAACCGGCGAGCCGCACGCCGGTCGGCGCGCTGATCATCGCCGAGGTGCTCGCGGAAACCAATCTGCCGAAGGGCGCGTTCTCGGTGCTGCCCGCGCATCGCGACGGCGCCGACCTGTTCACCACCGACGAGCGTTTCAGGTTGCTGTCGTTCACCGGCTCGCCGGCCGTCGGCTGGGCGCTGAAGGAGAAGGCCGGCAAGAAGAAGGTCGTGCTGGAACTCGGCGGCAACGCGGCGGCGATCGTCGATGCGGACCAGTTCGAGCAGCTCGACTACGTGGTCGACCGGCTCGCGTTCGGCGCGTATTACCAGTCGGGCCAGAGCTGCATCGGCGTGCAGCGGATCCTCGTGCATGCGAGCCTGTACGACACGTTGCGCGACAAGCTGGTCGCGAAGACGCGCTCGCTGAAGATGGGCGATCCGAAGGATCCATCGACGTTCGTCGGCCCGATGATCTCCGAATCGGAGTCGCGCCGCCTGTCCGGCTGGATGGACGCGGCCGTCGCGGCGGGTGCGAAGATCATCGCGGGCGGCAAGGTCGACGGCGCGATGTTCGAGGCGACGCTGCTCGAAGACGTCGGCCGCGAGCAGGACCTGTACCGCAAGGAGGCGTTCGGCCCGGTCGCCATCCTCGAGAAGTTCGACCGTTTCGACGACGCGCTCGCGCGCGTGAACGACAGCGACTTCGGCTTGCAGGCCGGCGTGTTCACCGATTCGCTCACGCACGCGCAGCGCGCGTGGGACGAGCTCGAGGTGGGGGGCGTCGTGATCAACGACGTGCCGTCGTTCCGCGTCGACAACATGCCGTACGGCGGCGTGAAGGATTCCGGCCTCGGCCGCGAAGGGATCCGCTACGCGATCGAGGACATGACCGAGCCGCGCCTGATGGTCGTTCGGCGCCGTTAGGGGCTGTTCGCGCTAACAACGAGCACCTGTTTGGAAAGTTCGTTCGTGGCGCAGGCCTCCAGAAGGTCGTGTGCCGCGTCATGCTCTTCGCGAATACGTCGAGTATTCGCTTCGTCGCAGTCCTTGCGCTCGGCTCTTCTGCGGGCCAGCGCAAGCCCGCCATTAGCGTGAAGAGACCCTGGCGCAGCCGCGCCGCGCGCGCTCGATGCGCTCGACTGAACGCATCGCATCGTGATGTAATCGCGCGAAACGGTCGCACTCCGTACGACACCGTGCGGCCGCGCGTTCAATTTTCACGAGGTCGATTCATGTCCCCCGTCGCGGCTTTCAAGCTGATTCTGCTGTCGTTCGTCGCGATCGTCGCGCTCGAATGCATTGCGAAGCGATTGCGCCTGCCGCCGGCCGCCGCGCTGCTGATGGGCGGCATCGGCATCGCGTTCATCCCCGGCCTGCCGCCCGTCAACCTCGACCCGGAGCTCGTGCTGCTGGTGTTCCTGCCGCCGCTGCTGATGGACGGCGCATATTTCACCGTCTGGGAGGAATTCAAGCGCAACGTCGGCGGCATCCTGCTGCTCGCGATCGGCGCGGTCGCGTTCACGACGTTCGCGGTCGGCTACGCCGTGCACTGGGTCGTGCCGTCGCTGCCGTGGGCCGCGTGCTTCGCGCTCGGCGCGATCGTGTCGCCGCCCGACGCGGTCGCCGCGAAGGCGGTGCTCGAGCGCGTCGCGCTGCCGCGCCGGCTGATGGTGCTGCTCGAAGGCGAAAGCCTGCTGAACGATGCGGCCGGCCTCGTGCTGTTCCGCTTCGCGGTCGCCGCCGCGCTGACGGGCGCGTTCAGCCTCGAGCACGCGGTCGTGCGTTTCGCGGAGCTGGGAATCGGCGGCGTCGTGGTGGGCTTTCTGGTGGGGCGCATCGTCGTGTGGTTCCTGAAGCTGCTCGACGACGACTATCTGGTGATCACCGTCGCGGTGATCGCCGGCTGGCTCGCCTACATCGCCGGCGAAATGGTCGAGGTGTCCGGCGTGATCGCGACGGTGACGGCCGGCATGATCGTCGGCTGGCATCAGCACGAAGTGTTCTCCGCGGCCGTGCGCACGCGCGGCACCGCGTTCTGGCAGGTCATCGTGTTCCTGCTCGAGGCGATGGTGTTCGTGTTGATCGGGTTGTCGCTGCGCGGGGCGATTCACCGGCTCGGCGGCTTCGAGCAGGTGCTCGGCACGATGATGCCGGCGGTGCTCGCGGTACTGGCGGCCGTGATCGTGTCGCGCTTCGTGTGGGTCTATGCGGTCGAGGCGCTGAAGTGGCCGGTGCGCGGTATCGTGCGGCGCGGCGCGGCGCCCGACTGGAAGGCCGCGACGGTCATGAGCTGGGCCGGCATGCGCGGCGTCGTGACGCTCGCGATCGCGCTGTCGCTGCCGGAGGCGATGCCGGGCCGCGACGTGATCCTGGTCGCGTCGTTCGCGGTGATCCTCGTGACCGTGCTGCTGCAGGGCACGACGATCGGGCCGCTGATTCGGCTGCTGCGCCTGCCGCAACGCGACGAACGTGCCGCGCATCACCTGAGCGAGCCGCAGACGTGGGCGTACATCGAGGCCGCGCAGCTCGCCGCGATCCAGCCGCTGGTGCACGACGCAAGCGGCAACGTGATACATCCGCGCCTGCTCGAGCAGTACACGTATCGCGCGGCCCTCACCGAGCGCACGAAGGACGCGCCGCAATATCCGCCGGAAATTCGCGCCGCGCATTACGACGTCGTGCTGGCCGCGATCCGGGCCGGGCGCGCCGAACTGCTGCGGCTGCATCGATCCGGCCACATTCACGACGAGATGCTGCACATGGTCGAGCGCGATCTCGACCTGCAGGAAGTGTCGGCGCAGCATGCGCGCGGTTGAGCGGCGGCAGGCGCGCGGGTGGTGAGCGCGGTTGTTTAGGACGCCGATGGCGCGGGGTTGCCGGCGCCATCACGGCCGCGGCCGTCATAGTCGCCCGCCTCATCGCACCACATCTCGTCGCATCGCGCGTCATCCCGCAGCATCGGTGGCTTGCCTGGGCTCCCGCCGTCGTCCCATCGAATTCCTCAGTGTGTCCATGGTCCGGCCCCAACGCGCGGCGGCCCGGACCGCCGCATACGCACCCGTAAACCGTCTCCCGCCGGCCTCGCAAACGTTTTCATGCTTCGCGCAAGGAAATGATCCGATTTATCCAAATCAGGTTATTTCACCATATTTGGCAAAGCTGAACCTGAAGGAGATAGATGATCTGTTGCAATCTCAATTAGAATCGCTCAGTAATCTTTATTGAGAGAATGTGTGTGAATGTAATTCGGTGTTGCTTGGGAAAATCGGCGCTGCAATCCCCGTGTGTAAAGGCTGAC
Organism: Burkholderia sp. KJ006; assembly: GCF_000262695.1. Lineage (NCBI taxonomy): Bacteria > Pseudomonadati > Pseudomonadota > Betaproteobacteria > Burkholderiales > Burkholderiaceae > Burkholderia > Burkholderia sp. KJ006. The sequence continues at coordinate 1,031,754 of NC_017921.1, forward strand.
GAGCGACAACGCCATCATCGTGAAGAATGTGGTCGAATTATCGAGATGGCGAGTGAGTTGAATAATCAACTTGCGAGAATGAATCGGGTGGTGATTTTCGTTTGAAACGGTATTTATGAAAGAATCGCGCGATCAAAATGCGCCGGATTGTCTCGAATCGGGGCTGTCGATCCTGCTCGTCGACGATCAGCCGTTCGTCGGCGAAGTGATACGCCGCGCATTGCGCAGCGAGCCCGACATCGACCTGCATGTGTGCACCGATCCCCACCGGGCATTGGCCGTCGCGCGCGACGTCAAGCCGACCGTCATCCTGCAGGACCTCGTGATGCCGGACATCGACGGCCTGGACCTCGTGCGCGCGTGGCGCGCGCACGTGGACACGGCGCGCGTGCCGATCATCGTGCTGTCTGCGAAGGAGGAGCCGGTCGTCAAGCGCGAGGCGTTCATCGCCGGCGCGAACGACTATCTGGTGAAGTTGCCGGACGCGATGGAACTGACGGCGCGCATCCGCTACCACTCGAGTTCGTACCTGATGGCGCGGCAGCGCGACGAGGCGCTGGATTTCCTGTCGCACGACATGCGCTCGCCGCAGACGTCGATTCTCGCGCTGCTCGAGGTCTACCGGAACGAACACGGCGACATGCCCGCGCTGCTGGAGCGCATCGCGGGCCACGCGCGCCGCGCGCTCGCGCTCGCCGACGGCTTCATCCATCTGACCCGTGCGCAATCGGAGCGCCGCGCGCACGAGCTCGTGAGCCTCGACGAGGTCGTGCTCGACGCGGTCGACCAGCTGTGGGAGAAGGCGCTCGGATTCGGCAGCCGCATCGTCGCGCACGTGTGCGACGCCGAGTGCGCGACGATGGGCGATCGCATGATGCTCACGCGCGCGGTCGCGAACCTGATCGACAATGCGCTGAAATACGGGCCGGCCGGCGCCGACATCCATTGCACGCTGAACGACGACGGCGGCGCGTGGCTGATCGGCGTCGAGGACGCCGGCTCCGGCATCGCGCCCGAACAGCGCGCGGCCGCGACCGAATCGTTCGTGCGGCTCGAATCCGTGCATGGTGCGATGCGCGGCGGTTTCGGTCTCGGGCTGGCGTTCGTGCGTGCGACGGCGGCGCGGCATCGCGGCCAGATCCTGATGCGCGACACGGCGCGCGGCTTCATGGTCGCGCTGCGGTTGCCGGCTCAACGCGAGCGGTGATGGCGCGCGCCGCTTGCCCGCGCCGTGCCGCCGGCAACACCCGATGCGCTCGCGCCACGCCGTCCGGCGCGCGCAGGCGCGGTTTTTTTAACGCTGTTTTGAAAGCCCACAACGAACATGGCCACCCTGACGCCCCGTGCGAACCATGAAAGCTTGCATCCGACCCTCGGCGCCGCCCGGCTCACGCTCGGCAATCGCATCCTGCTGAGCTTCGGCGTGCTGTTCGTGCTGATGCTCGTGATGGCCGGCGTGTCGTACGAGCGGCTGCGCGCGATCAATGCCGAAGCCGTCAGCATCGAGCGCGATTCGCTGCCCGGCGTGTATCTTGCGGCGTCGTTGCGCGGGGCGGTCAACGAATCGTTCGCGACGCTGCAACAGGCGACCTTCGTCGATACGAGCCCGGAGCTCGTGGAGCGCGATTTCGCGAAGCTCGGCGACGCGCTCAAGGAAATCGAATCGCTGTCGATCGACTATCAGAACACCACGTTCCGCGACGAGGACCGCCAGCGCTTCGCGGTGTTCCGCAGCGCATACGACCGCTACCTGCCGTTGCTGAACGACGCGGTGCAGAAGGGCCGCGCGTCGCACGACGAGGCCGTCGCCGCCTACGCGAATGTCGAGCCGGCGTGGGCCGAGGTCGTGCGCAGCGCGAATATCCTGGTGCAGGAGAATCGCAAGTTCGCCGATCAGTCGGCGAAGCTGATCCGCGAATCCGGTCAGGACACCGAGGTCGTGCTCGCGATCGCGCTGGCGATCGTGCTGCTGTCGGCGCTCGGGCTCGGCTATGGGCTCTACCGTTCGGTCACGGTGCCGATGGCGCGGCTCGTCGACGTGCACGACGCGATGCGCACCGGCAACCTCACGCATCGGCTCGACCTGCGCCGCCGCGACGAATTCGGCACGCTCGAGACCGGCTTCAACCGGATGGCCGACGAGCTGACCGAGCTGGTGTCGCGTGCGCAGCAGTCGTCGATGCAGGTGACGACGTCGGTCGCGGAGATCGCGGCGACGTCGCGCGAGCAGCAGGCGACCGCGAACGAGACCGCGGCGACGACGACCGAGATCGGCGCGACGTCGCGCGAGATCTTCGCGACGTCGCGCGATTTGCTGCGCACGATGAACGAGGTGGCCGGCGTGGCCGAGCAGTCGGCGACGCTCGCGGGCGTCAGCCAGAGCGGCCTCACGCGGATGGGCGACACGATGCGCAGCGTGATGGACGCGGCCGGCTCGGTGAACGCGAAGCTCGCGATCCTCAACGAGAAGGCGCTGAACATCAACCAGGTCGTCGCGACGATCACCAAGGTCGCCGACCAGACCAACCTGCTGTCGCTGAACGCGGCGATCGAGGCCGAGAAGGCCGGCGAGTACGGGCGCGGCTTCGCGGTCGTCGCGACCGAGATCCGCCGCCTCGCGGACCAGACGGCGGTGGCGACCTACGACATCGAGCAGACGGTCAAGGAGATCCAGTCGGCCGTGTCCGCCGGCGTGATGGGGATGGACAAGTTCTCCGAGGAAGTGCGCCGCGGGATGCTCGACGTGCAGCAGGTCGGCGCGCAGCTGTCGCAGATCATCGCCGAGGTGCAGACGCTCGCGCCGCGCTTCCAGATGGTCAACGAAGGCATGCAGACGCAGGCGAGCGGCGCCGAGCAGATCACGCAGGCGCTGTCGCAGCTGTCCGAAGCCGCGCAGCAGACGGCCGAATCGTTGCGCCAGTCGTCGCAGGCGATCGACGACCTGACGCTCGTCGCGAACCAGTTGCGCACCAGCGTGTCGCGCTTCAAGGTCGACGCATGATGCGCGCCGAGCCGCACGGCGCCGCGCACGCGCTGTTCCTGATGTTCGAGCTCGACGGCGCGCGTTATGCGCTCGACGCGGCGGACGTCGACGAGGTGTTGCCGCTCGCCGCCACCACGGCCGTGGCCGGCGCGCCCGCGTGGATCGCCGGCTTGCTGATGCGCGGCGCCCAGCCGGTGCCGGTGATCGACGTGCCGATGCTCGCGCTCGGACGCCCGGCGCAGGCGCTGCGTTCGACGCGGCTCGTGATGGTGCGCTATCGCGGCGGCCGGAGCGGACGCGAGCGCGTGATCGGGCTGATCGTCGAGCGCGCGACGCGGACGCTGCGGATCGACCGCGCGGCATTTCGCATCAGCGGCGTGTCGAGCGAGCGCACGCGCTGGCTCGGGCGCGTCGCGAACACGCGTGACGGCGTCGTGCAGCAGGTGTCGGTTGCCGGCCTGGTCGACGACGTCGCGCACCTGTATCTGTTCGATGGCCAGCCGGCCCACGAAGGGGCGCCCGGATGAATGCGTTCGCCGTGCTGTTTCGCGACTGGCTGCGCCGCGAGACCGGCATCGATCCCGATTCGCTCGGCCATGATTTCCTGAGCCGTGCGCTGACCGAGCGCGTGCATGCGCTGAAGAGTGACGGTGAACGATTGCCGTCGGCCGCGCGGGCGCCCGTGACGACGGAGGCGCTGCGCGCGTACTGGGCGCGCCTGCACGCATGCGCCGACGAGCGGCGCGCGCTGATCGAGCTGTTCGTCGTGCCCGAGACGTGGTTCTTCCGCGATGGCGCGGCGTTCGCGGCGCTCGCGCGGCGCGCGGCCGAGCGCGTAGCCTGCGCGCCCGGGCGCGTGATCCGCGTGCTGAGCGCGCCATGTTCGACCGGCGAGGAGCCGTATTCGGCGGCGATGGCGCTGCTGGACGCGGGACTCGACCCGGCGAGCTTCGCGATCGACGCGCTCGACCTCAGCGCGCGAGCGATCGAGCACGCGCGGGCCGGCTGTTATGGAAGGAACGCGTTTCGCGGCACGCAGACGGCGTTTCGCACGCGTTTCTTCACGCCGACGGCCGACGGCTGGCTGCTCGACGAGCAGGTGCGATCGCGCGTGCAGTTTCGTCAGGCCAATTTGATGGAGGCGTGCGCCGACACGGGCGTGCGCTACGACTTCGTGTTCTGCCGCAACGTGCTGATCTATTTCGATCGGGACGCGCAGGATCGCGCGATCCGTCAGCTCGCGAGCCGGCTCGCGGACGACGGGATGCTGTTCGTCGGGCCGGCCGAGACGGGCGTCGCGATGCGCTGCGGGATGCGTTCGGCGCGGGTGCCGCTGGCGTTCGCGTTTCAGCGCGCCGATGACGGGGCGGCGGCGGATGAGTGCGTGGCTGGGCATGTGGGTGGGGAGGGTTCTTACGGGCGTATGGCGCGGGGCGGGGCATTGGGGGCGGGGCCGACTGCAGGGGCGGCGACGGCGTCAGCGATGCCGTTAGCGTCAGCGTGGACGTGTGCGTCAGTGTCCGCGACGGCATCAGGATTGCCATCGTCATCACCCACGTCCGCAACGCGTGCGCTGCACGCCGTCGTGCCGCCGCCGTCGGGTCTGGATGCCGCACGCGCGGCACCGCCGACAGTATTCCAGCCACGCGCCCCCAGCCCGTTCGAACCGGTCGCGCCCCCACCAGCCGATCCACTCGCGCGCGCACGATCCCCATCGCCCGCGCCTGCCAACGCCGTCGACGCGCCGACGCTCGAGCAGGCGCAGGCGCTTGCTAACGCGGGCGCGTTCGACGAGGCCGAGCGCATGCTCGCACGGTTTTCGGCGCACGCGGGCCCGCACGCCGACGCCTACTATCTGAACGGATTGATCGCCGACGCGCGCGGGCGCGCCGAGGAAGCCGGAGACTTCTACCGCAAGGCGCTGTACCTGCGGCCGACCCACCACGAAGCGCTCACGCATCTCGCGACGCTGCTCGACGTCGGCGGCGATGGCGCCGGCGCGCGCTGGCTGCTCGAGCGAGCGCGGCGTGCGGTCGGATAACGAAAACGACACCTGGGACCCGAGAGCGGAATGATCGACGAAACCCTGAACCGCGAAGCTGCCGCCGCCGGCGCGGCGCCGATCGACGTCGACGATTGCTGGAACCGGATCGGCACGAGCGGCGACCGCTCGTGCGAGCGGCTCGCCGCGTGCCTGCGCTGCCTGAACTGCCCGGTCTACGCACACCATGCTGCGCGCTTGCTGGAGCGTCCGCTCGACGCGGCCGAGATGGCCGACGGCGCGCGACGGCTCGGCGCGCACGACGCAGCCCGCATGCATCGCGACGACGATACGCGCCATGCGGCGCTGGCGTTTCGCGTCGCGGACGAATGGCTGGCGCTGCCGATCGGCGCGTTGCGCGAGATCGTCGGGACGCGCCCGATTCATTCGCTGCCGCATCGCCGCCATTCGGCGGTGCGCGGCGTGGTGAACATTCGCGGTACGCTGCGCATCGCGATCTCGCTCGGCGCGCTGCTCGGCCTGGACGCCGGCAAGACCCGCGCGCGCGGCGCCGACGGCGGCTTCACGCGCTTGCTGGTGGCCGCGCACCGCGGCGAGCCGGTGGTGTTTCCGGTGGACGAAGTCGAGGGCGTGCTGCGCTTCGATGCATCCGAATGGGTGCCCGTGCCGGCGACGGTCGGCCGCGCGGGCGCCGGCCTGTCGCGCGGCGTGCTGTCGTGGCGCGGCAAGTCGGTGGGGCTGCTCGACGACGACCGGCTGTTCGACGCGGTCACGCGGAGCATGCGATGAGCGGCGATGACGATCTGAGCCATCTGTCGTTGCTCGAACTCTATCGCGAGGAGACGCGCACGCAGACGCAGGCGCTGTCCGAGCGTCTGCTCGTGCTGGAAGCGCGCGAACCCGACGCCGCCGCGCTCGACGCGTGCATGCGCGCCGCGCATTCGCTGAAGGGCGCCGCGCGCATCGTCGGCGTGCCGCCTGGCGTCGATATCGCCGGGCGGATGGAGGAATGCTTCGTCGCCGCGCAGGCCGGCGCGATCGCGCTGAGTGCGGCGCACGTCGACGTGCTGCTCGCCGGCGTCGACCTGCTGCTGCGCGTCGCCGATCCGGACGCGCCGCCCGTGTCGGCCGCCGAGATCGACGCGTTCGCGCTGGCGCTGACGAGTGCCGATGCCGCGCAGGCGGTGCCGGTGGCACCGGCTTCGGCACCGGTCTCAGCGCCGACGTCAGCCGCGCCGCAGCGCGGGTATGACGGCGCGGTGAACGAACCGGTGGACGCTGGCGCGGCGACGCCGCCCCATGCAGCGCAGCCATACGTAGCGCAGCCGTACGCAACTCCGGCGCGTGCAACGCCGCTGCACGCCGAGCAGCCGTACGCAATGCCACCGTATGCAGCGGCGCCACACTCAACGCAGCCGCACGCAACGCCACCGTACGAAGCGGCGCCGCATGCAACGCAGCCGTACGCAACTCCGGCGCGTGCAATGCAGCCGCACGCAACGCCGCCTAACGCAACATCGGCCCATGCGACACCGCCGCACGCAACGCCACCGCCCGCGACCGATCCCCCACACGCCGCCCAGGCGGCCGCCACCGCCACCGCCACCGCCGCAATGCGCCGCGTCCGCGCCGATACGCTGAACCGGCTGCTGAGCCTGTCCGGCGAGTCGCTCGTCGAATCGCGCTGGCTCAAGCCGTTCGCCGAATCGATGCTGCGCGTGAAGCGCGCGCAGCGCGACGCGGCCCGCTCGCTCGATCTGCTGTACGAACGCTTCGCCGACGATCTCGACGCGGGCGCGCTCGCGTCGATGAACGAAGTGCGTCACATGCTGAACGATCTGCAGCGCGCGCTCGCCGAGCGCATGGACGAATTCGACCGCTTCGAGCGGCGCAGCACGCACATCGCCGAGCAACTGTACGACGAGGCGCTGCAATGCCGGATGCGGCCGTTCGGCGATGCGACGCGCGCGTATCCGCGCATCGTGCGCGACCTCGCGCGCTCGCTCGGCAAGCAGGTACGCTTCTCGATCGTCGGCGAGGGCACGCAGGTCGACCGCGACATCCTCGATCTGCTCGACGCGCCGCTCGGCCACCTGCTGCGCAACGCGATCGACCACGGCGTCGAGCCGCCCGACGTGCGCCGCGCGCGCGGCAAGCCGGCCGACGCGCGCGTGACGCTCGAGGCGCGGCACAGCGCCGGCTCGCTGCTCGTCAGCGTGATCGACGACGGGCCGGGCGTCGACCTCGACGCGCTGCGCGCGGCCGTCGTGCGCCAGCGCCTCACCGACGACGAGACGGCCGCGCGGCTGTCCGACGCCGAGTTGCTCGAATTCCTGCTGCTGCCCGGCTTCTCGATGCGCGACGCGGTGACGGACGTGTCCGGCCGCGGCGTCGGCCTCGACGCGGTGCAGGAGATGGTGCGCGGCGTGCGCGGCGCCGTGCGGATCTTCAACGAACCGGGCGTCGGCATGCGCTTCGTGCTGCAGCTGCCGCTCACGCTGTCGGTGATCCGCAGCCTGCTCGTCGAAGTCGGCGGCGAGCCGTATGCGTTTCCGCTCGCGCACGTGCGCCGCACGCTCGAACTGGCGCACGACGACATCGACGTGCTCGAGGGCCAGCCGCATTTTCCGTTCGACGGGCGGCGCGCGGGCCTCGTCGCCGCGCATCAGCTGCTCGATGCGGGCGCGCCCGACGCCGCGCGGGCGACTACGGCGGTCGTGGTGGTCGGCGGCGAGCCCGAGCTGTACGGCGTCGCGGTCGACCGCTTCCTCGGCGAACGGATGCTGGTCGTGCAGCCGCTCGACAGCCGCCTGCACAAGATCCAGAACATCGCGGCCGGCGCGCTGCTCGAGAACGGCGACCCGGTGCTGATCGTCGACGTCGAGGACCTGATCCGCTCGGTCGACAAGCTCGTGCGCGGCGGCCAGCTCGCGACGCTGTCGCGCGATCCGCAGCGCGCGCTCGGCGAGCGGCGGCGTCGCGTGCTCGTCGTCGACGATTCGCTGACGGTGCGCGAGCTCGAGCGCAAGCTGCTCGAGAAGCGCGGCTACGACGTGACCGTCGCGGTGGACGGGATGGACGGCTGGAACGCGGTGCGCAGCGACGCGTTCGACCTCGTCGTCACCGACGTTGACATGCCGCGCATGGACGGCATCGAGCTCGTCATGCTGATCAAGGGCGACCCGGCGCTCAAGCGCGTGCCCGTGATGATCGTCTCGTACAAGGATCGCGACGAGGATCGCCGGCGCGGGCTCGACGCCGGCGCCGACTACTACCTGGCCAAGAGCAGCTTCCACGACGAGGCGCTGCTCGACGCGGTGCACGACCTGATCGGAGACGCGCGCGGATGAACATCGGCATCGTCAACGATCTGCCGCTGGCCGTCGAGGCGCTGCGCCGCGTGATCGCCTCGCGCACCGAACATCGCGTGCTGTGGGTCGCGACTGACGGCGACGAAGCGGTGGACTTCTGCATCGCGCAGCCGCCCGATCTCGTGCTGATGGATCTCGTGATGCCGAAGCTCGACGGCGTCGCCGCGACGCGGCAGATCATGGCGCGTGCGCCGTGCGCGATCCTGATCGTGACCGCGGACGTCAGCGCGAACACGTCGTCGGTCTACGAGGCGATGGGCGCGGGCGCGCTCGATGCGGTCGACACGCCGACGCTCGCGCTCGGCCTGCCGTCGGACGCCGCGCCGCAGCCGCTGCTCGCGAAGATCGACCAGATCGGCCGCCTGCTCGAAAGCCGCGCGGCGCCGCTCGCGCCGTGCGCGCGGATGCCGGCGTGCGGCCAGCCGACGCTCGTCGCGATCGGCGCGTCCGCCGGCGGGCCGACCGCGCTCACCGCGCTGCTGCGCGCGTTGCCGGCCGATTTCCCGGCCGCGTTGGTGATCGTGCAGCACGTCGATCAGGCGTTCGCGGTCGGCATGGCGGAGTGGCTCGACGGCCACACGCGGCTGCCCGTGCGCATCGCGCGGCAGGGCGGCGTGCCGCGTGCGGGCGAGGTGCTGCTGGCCGCCACCAACGATCACCTGAGCCTGTCGCCGCGCGGCGTGCTCGGCTATACGCGGCACCCGGTCGACACGCCGTACCGGCCGTCGATCGACGTGTTCTTCACCAGCGTCGCCGACGGCTGGCGGGGCGACGCGCTCGGCGTGCTGCTGACGGGCATGGGGCGCGACGGCGCGCTGGGGTTGAAGGCGATGCGCGCGAAGGGCTGCTACACGATCGCGCAGGACGAGGCGACCAGTGCGGTGTACGGGATGCCGAAGGCCGCCGCGGCGATCGGCGCGGCGGCTGCGATCCTGCCGCTCGAGCGCATCGCGCCGCGGCTCATCTCGCGCGTGATGCGCCGCTCGCCCGACTGAGCGCCTGCCGGCGCGGCCGGCCGCGCTGGTCGTCATGCTGGCGGCCGCGTCGCGCATCGCGTACAATCGCCGGCTGCGGAGATGGCATGCCTCCCTGCGGTCGATCACGGCGCGTTGCGCGCGCGAGTCGGCCCTCAACCGCCGGTGAGCCCGGCTGATGATGCCTGCGTGTTCCTGGGTCGTCAGGAGGTCGCAGGCCGTCCATTGCGGCATTCTGCCGCCCAGGTTTTGATGTTCCGTCGAATCTGGAAATCATGTTTTTCTCGACCTCTGCCGATTTCTTCGCGACCGTGCGCTACGTGTGCCGCTGGCTCGCCCTGTCGGCCCTGCTCGGCATCCTGGCCGGCACGGCTTCCGCATTCTTCCTGATCGCGCTCGACTGGGCGACCGGCACGCGCATCGCGCATCCGTGGCTGTTGTGGGGGCTGCCGGCCGCCGGCTTCGCGACCGGCTGGGTCTACCACCGGTTCGGCCAGTCGGTCGCGCGCGGCAACAACCTGCTGATCGACGAAATCCACGATCCGAAGGCGCTCGTGCCGAAGCGGATGGGGCCGCTCGTGCTGGTCGCGACCGTCGTCACGCATCTGTTCGGCGGTTCGGCCGGCCGCGAGGGCACGGCCGTGCAGATGGGCGGCGCGCTCGCCGACCGCGTCACGCAGTTGTTCCGGCTCGACCGCGAGCATCGGCGCGTGCTGCTGATGGGCGGTATCGCGGCCGGTTTCTCGTCGGTGTTCGGCACGCCGCTGGCCGGCGCGGTGTTCGGGCTCGAGGTGCTGGCGATCGGCCGGCTGCGCTACGACGCGCTGCTGACCTGCGTCGCGTCGTCGATCGTCGCCGACGTCGTGTGCCGCGCGTGGGGCGTGCATCACACCGTCTATGCGATCGCGTCGGTGCCGGCGGTGTCGGCGACCGGGCTGGCCGCGACGGTCGTCGCCGGCGTCGCGTTCGGCGTGGTCGGCCGGCTGTTCGCGTTCGCGACGCATGCGCTGACCGCCTGGTTCCGGCGCGTGGTGCGCTACGCGCCGCTGCAGCCGGTGCTCGGCGGCGCGATGGTGGCCGTCGCGGCCACCGTGCTGAACGTGCCGCAATACCTGGGCCTCGGGATTCCGACGATCGAGGCCGCGTTCCACGGGCCGCTGCCGGCGTACGATTTCGCGGGCAAGTTCGCGTTCACCGTGGTGACGCTCGCGTCCGGGTTCAAGGGCGGCGAAGTGACGCCGCTGTTCTACATCGGCGCGACGCTCGGCAACGCGCTCGGCCAGGTGCTCGCGCTGCCGGTGCCGGTGCTCGCGGGGCTCGGCTTCGTCGCGGTGTTCGCCGGGGCGGCCAACACGCCGATCGCGTCGACCATCATGGCGATCGAGCTGTTCGGCGCGGACCTCGGCGTGTATGCGATCGTCGCGTGCGTGGTCGCGTATCTGTTCTCGGGACACGCGGGCATTTACCGCGCGCAGCGCATCGCGGTGGGCAAGGGCGCGCAGGTCGAGATCGACTGACGTCGGCGCGGCGGGCGGCCGACCGGCCGTCAGGTGTCGACGCGATGCCGCCGCCGGCGCTCGCCGGGGCGGCCGCGCGCGTTACGGCTTCGGCAGCTTCGCGACGTTGCGCGCGAGCAGTTCCTCGATATCGACGCCCTTGTCGGCCAGCAGCGTCGTGACGATGCCGGTCAGCTCGCCGAGCGTCTCCTGGACCGATTCGCGGATCGTGTCCACCACGACCTGGGTGCTGCGCTCGATCTCGATGTTGACCTTGGCGCCGACGCCCTTCGCATCGAAGGTGGTCGCGCGGCGCGTTTCGGGAATCAGCCACACTTCGAACCAGCCTGCGGCGCGGTCGACGTCGGCCACGGTCAGGCTGCAGCCGTTGATCGCGATATAGCCCTTCGCGAACACGTAGCGCTTGAACTCGGCCGGCACGCCGATGCGGATCATCCGGTTGTGTTCGGACGCCGCGATGTGCAGGACCGTGCCCGTGAAGTCGACGTGGCCGGACAGCGGATGCCCGCCGATTTCCGCGCCGTCCTTCGCGGCCCGCTCGACGTTCACGCGCGCGCCGGTCGCCAGCTCGGCCAGCGTGGTGATCCGCAGGCTCGGCAGCATCACGTCGAAGTCGATCAGCGTCGGCGAATGGATCGTCGTCACCGTCAGGCACACCCCGTCGACCGACACGCTGGCGCCGATCTCGATGTCGGCAGTGAAGCGTTCCGGGAATTCGATGCTGAACGTCCTCAGCTCGCCGTGGTCCTCGATGGCCTTGATGACGCCAACACCCTGAACAATGCCTGTAAACATGATCTGCCTTTCGTCGCGAATTGCCTGGTCCGTATGATAAGTGATCGCGGGAACCCGCATCGCGAGCAGGGTCGGCCGCGCGGCCCGCGCGCGCGGACCGCCGCCGCGCCGTCGGGCCGCTGACCGGCCTTGGCCGCGTTACACGGCCGCCCGGTGTCCCGGCGACTCGGCGCCGTCGTCGAGCGTGCGCGGCGGCGCATCGATCAGGCCCTTCGCGAGCTCCAGCGCCTGCCGCTCGAACAGCCGGCGATAGACGCCGCCGTGGATACGGATCAGCGTATCGTGGTCGCCTTCCTCGATCACCTTGCCGCGCTCGAGCACGAGCAGCCGGTCGAGCGCGCGGACCGTCGACAGCCGGTGCGCGACCACGAGCGTCGTGCGCCCCACCATCAAGCGCTCCATCGCCTGCTGGATCAGCACTTCGCTTTCGCTGTCGAGGCTCGACGTCGCTTCGTCGAGGATCAGCACCGGCGCATCGGCGAGGAAGGCCCGCGCGATCGCGACGCGCTGCCGTTCGCCGCCCGACAGCTTGATCCCGCGTTCGCCGACGAGCGTGTCATAGCCGTCCGGCAGCGCGTCGATGAAATCGTGCGCGCTGGCCAGCCGCGCGGCGCGTTCGATCTCCGCGCGGCTCGCGTCGGGACGCGCATACGCGATGTTCTCCGCGAGCGTGCGGTGAAACAGCACCGGCTCCTGCTGGACGATCGCGATCTGGCTGCGCAGCGACTCCTGCTGCACCTGCGCGATGTCCTGCCCGTCGATCGTGATGCGCCCGCCCGACACGTCGTAGAGCCGCTGGATCAGCTTGATGAACGTCGTCTTGCCCGAGCCCGAATGGCCGACGAGCCCCACGCGCTCGCCGGGCGCGATGCGCATCGAGAAGTCGTCGTAGAGCGACACCGGATGGTTGCCGTAGCGGAACGTCACGTGCTCGAAGCGAATCTCGCCGCGCGTGATGCGGATCGCGGGCGCGCCGGGGCGATCCTCGATGCCGAGCGGCTGGCGCTCGAGCGCGACGAGTTCTTCCATGTCGTTGACCGAGCGCTGCAGGTTGCGGATGTGCATGCCGACGTCGCGCAGATAGCCCTGCAGCATGAAGAACATCGTCAGCGAGAACGCGATGTCGCCGACGCTCGCCTCGTCGTTCGCCCACAGCCGCAGCGCGACGCCGATCATCGCCGCCTGCATCGCGACCAGCATCGCGCCTTGCAGCCCGCCGTTGAGCGTGCCGCGCACCCACGTGCGGCGCGTGCGCTGCCGCCACTTGCCGATCACGCGCGCGAGGCGTGCTTCCTCGCGCGTTTCCGCGCCGAACGCCTTGACGACGGTGTTGCAGCTGATCGCGTCCGCGAGCGCGCCGCCCATGCGCGTGTCCCACATGTTGCCGAGCCGCGCGGCCGGCGCGACGATCCCGAGCGACACGGCCACGGTCACCGCGATATACAGCAGCGAACCCGCGCCGACGACGAAGCCCATCACCGGCCAGTGCGTGCCGAGCAGCACGGTTGCGCCGGCCAGCATCATCACCGACGGCAGCAGCGCGATCAGCACGGTGTCGTTCAGCAGGTCGAGCGCCCAGATCCCGCGCGTGATCTTGCGCACGGTCGAGCCGGCGAAGCTGTTCGCGTGCCAGTCGGTGGAGAAGCGCTGCACGCGATGGAACGACGCGGCGGCGATCTCGCTCATCATTTTCAGCGTCAGCGTGATGATGTTCAGGTAGACGCCTTGGCGCAGCAGCGTCGCGCCGATGCCAAGGCCGGCCAGCGTGCCGAACGCCGTGATGGCCGAACGCCATGCGGCGGTGCGCTCGGTCAGGCCGCTCGACAGTGCATCGACGAGGCGGCCGGCGAACAGCGGCGTGAGGACGTCGGCGAGTGCGCCGAGCAGCGCCAGCGCCGCGATCGCGGCGATGCGCACGGGCTGCCGGCGCCAGTAGCGGAACGTGAAGCCGAAGACGGCCCGGAATGCGTGGCCGCCCGAATGGGTGGTTTTTCTGGTCATGTATCGTTGCCCGGCGCGTCGCGCGTCGGGACTTTCCGGTTCGGAGAACGTCGAAAACGCGACAGCCGACCCGCGCGCACGGCGCGGATGAAACGAACAACGGGCTGTCGGGAAAATGCGCGGACCGGCGGGTGAGCGGACCCGGAAGCCGGCGCGTGCGACGCGCAGGATCAGCGGCGTCGCGAGACCACGTTCGGGAAGGCTGCTGGCATTCGTGACATCTGCACCTCCCTGTAGCGAACGGTTGAAATGAAGAAAAAAGGACGCCGAAAAAGCGTGGATCGATTCTAGCAGCAGTGTTCGGCTCGCCGCAATGTCTGACGAATGCGCGTTGCGGCGTCGATACGCGCGGCACGCGGCGCGTCGGAGGCTTCGATACGTTTCGGTATGTATCGGCCCCGTTTCGTGCGCGGCGCGGCGCGGAGCGCGGGGCCGCATCGATTAAACTTTGCGGTTGCGCCGGCTGCTGCGGCCCGGCCGATTCACCCCGATACATTCCTGAGGAAACGATGAGCGACGTTCAGCAAGGCATTCTGGCTCCGATCGATGCGGCGGCCCGATACCTCACTTTCACGATTTCCAGCAACGTCAATGTCGCGGCGGCGCTGCGGGCATTGCGCGAGCTCGTCGACGGGCGCGACGCGGTCGCCGGCTTCGGTCATGCGCTGGCCGCGCATCTCGGGCGCCCGGTGCCGGGCCTGACCGAATACCCGGCATTCGCGGTGAACGACCGCACGCTGCCCGTCACGCCCGCCGACGTGTGGGTGTGGCTGCGCGGCGACGATCGCGGCGAGCTGGTGCTGCGCACGCGCGCGATCGAGCGTGCGCTCGCGCCGGCCTTCGCGCTGCAGGACGTGGTCGACGGCTTCCGCTATTCGGGCGATCGCGACCTGTCGGGATATGAGGACGGCACCGAGAATCCGACCGGCGACGACGCGCTGGCCGCGGCCGTCGTGGCCGGGCAGGGCGCGGGCCTGGACGGCTCGAGCTTCGTCGCGGTTCAGCAATGGCTGCACGACTTCGACCGGATGGAGCGGATTGCGTCGGGCGACATGGATCACATCGTCGGCCGCCGCCGCTCGGACAACGAGGAGATCGACGACGCGCCCGCGTTCGCGCACGTGAAGCGCACCGCGCAGGAGAGCTTCGAACCGGAAGCGTTCATGTTGCGCCGCTCGTCGCCGTGGGCGGATGCGCGGCGCGCCGGGCTCTACTTCGTCGCGTTCGGCTGTTCGTTGCGCGCGTTCGACGTGCAGATGCGCCGGATGTGCGGCGCGGACGACGGCATCGTCGACGGCCTGTTCCGCTTCACGCAGCCGCTGACGGGCGCGTATTTCTGGTGTCCGCCGGTGAAGGACGGCAAGCTGGATCTGTCGGCGCTCGGGTTGTAAGCGGCGCGGTAGCAGCGGAGTGAACGGGCGGGCCGCGCATCTTGCGCGGGCCGCCCGTTTTTTGATGGTGCGCGTTCGCGTGGCGGGCGGCGTGGAGGCGGTTTGGCAGGGCGCGGCCGTGCGCTGCGTGGCAGGGCATGTTGGCTCCGTTCAGCTCGGCCCGGCCCGGCGCGCGTCAGTTCAGCGTCGTTTCGATGCGCGTGCCGCGTTTCACGAACTGCGTGACCGGCGTCTTCTCGCAGATCTCGGCGAGGCGCGCGCGCTGCGCGTCGTCGAGCGGGCCGTCGAGCGTCACGACGCGGCGCACGTATTGCTGTCCTTCGCGATCCGCATGCAGCTCGGTGCGCACGTCGATGCGCGCGGCCGGCCACGTCTTGCGCTGCATGTACATGCGCAGCGTCGCGGCCGTGCATTGCGCGAGGCCGGCCAGCACCAGTTCGAACGGCGCCGGCCCCACGCCCTGGCCGCCTTCGCGCGGCGCCTCGTCACCGGTCAGCGCATGCGTGCCGGCTTGCAACTGGACGACGTAGTCAGGGGCGTCGGCGGCGAGCGTGGCGGCAGCGTGGATGAGCGACATGGCGAGTCTCCAAAGATCGGGATGGGAACGGCCGCGACGCGGCGCGGCAAAGGGCTCGTCAGCATACCGTCTCAGCCGACATCGCGTGCGCAGCGTGCTGCGGGGAGAGCGGGTCGCGATCGTCGGGGGCGTCGAGTGCTGTGGGCGTATCGGGACATCGGAGACATCGGAGGCGTCGGAGGCGTCGAGCACATCGACCGCATCAGCGTATCAAGCACATCAACCGCATCGAGCACACCGGACACATCAAAAGCACTGACCGCGTCAACCGCCCAAGCAGCGCCACGCACCGCTACACAGCACCCCCCGCAATTTCCCGCACCAACCCCGCGACCCGCGCGCGCACCCACTGATGCGCCCGGTCGGTCTCGCGCGATTCGTGCCAGTACGCGAGCAGCGGAAACGGCTTGAGCCGTAGCGGCAGGGGCTGCACCGCGATCGGCAGCATGGTCGCGATGCGCAGCGCATACGTGCGCGGCAGCGTCAGCAGCAGGTCGCCGGCCGCCGCGATCTGGCACGCAGCGAAGTAGTGCTGGCAGATCAGCTGGATGTGGCGGAAGCGCCCGTCGTTGCCGAGCAGCACGTCGAGCGATTGCGGCTCGCCGAGCGAGGACACCGCGACGTGCCGCGCCGCGAAATAGTCGCTGCGCCGCAGCGGCCCGCGCATCAGCGGATGATCGTGCCGCATCGCGACGACGAGCGAGTCGTCGAGCAGATGCTCGGTCGCGATGCGCGGGCCGGTCTGCACGCGGCGATCGACGACCAGATCGAGATTGCCCGACGCGAGTTCGCGTTCGATCTCCGACAGCGCGACGCGGCGGCTCACGAACCGCAGGCCCGGCGCGTCGCTCGCGAATGCCGCGACGATTTGCGGCAGCGCGATCGATTCGAGCACGTCGCGAATGCCGATCGCGATGCTCAGCTCGAGCGTGGCCGGATCGAACGCCGACGGATCGCGGGCCGCGCGCTGCAGGCCCGCGACGTGCAACTGCACGTCGGCGATGACCGCGCGCGTGCGTTCGGTCGGCACGACGCGGTTGCCCTGCCGCACGAACAGCGGATCGTCGAAATGCGCGCGCAACCGGTTCAGCGCGTGCGTGACGGCCGGCTGCGTCAGGTGCAACGCACGCGCGGCCGCGCCAATCCCGCCATGCACGTAGACGGCGTCGAGCACGCGGAACAGGTTCAGGTCGAGACGATGATCGGCGGGCAAGGACGAGCTCGGCGAAGAGGGCGGTGCAGCGATTCTAAAGGATGCGGCGGCAACCCAAGCGCACCCGCGCATGCGCCGGCCGGCCCGGCGGCGCGCCGTTTGCCGCGCCGTCACGCGGCACAGCCTGTATCAATCCGCCATCATGATGTCGCGGTCGGCCACCGGCGCGCGGGAATCGGATCGTTCGGCTACGATGCCGTCGCTTCATATTTCGAGATAGCCGTCCTGTCGCACGCATCCACACCAAATATAAGCCTGACAGTTCGACGGTATCGGCAGAAGTCGAAACAGTCCGGGGGCCTTGCCAGTGCAAGCAGCAGATCAGCGGTGCGTAGTTGTCTATTTGAGTACGGGGTTTTCGTTGGCGCAGGCCGCGCGTCTCGGCGAGGCTTTCAATCTGGCGAATCGCCTGCAGCCGCTCGGCGCGGATTATGAGGTGAAGTACGTGTCCGAAAGCGGCGGGTTGCTGCAGTCGTCGTCCGGCGTGAGGATCGCCGCCGACGCATTCGACGACGAGCACGGCCGCAGCGCGTATGCATTCCTGCATCTTCATGGCGAGCGCGTGACGATCAACTGGGACGCCGCCTTGCAGCAGCGCCTCGGCGACGTCCGTCGCCAGGCGCGCTGG
Source organism: Burkholderia sp. KJ006 (assembly GCF_000262695.1). NCBI lineage: Bacteria > Pseudomonadati > Pseudomonadota > Betaproteobacteria > Burkholderiales > Burkholderiaceae > Burkholderia > Burkholderia sp. KJ006. The sequence goes on from NC_017921.1 coordinate 1,049,206, forward strand.
ATCGCCGACGCGGTCGATCTGCCGGGCCTCGCCGCGGCGCCGCCGCTCATGCACGCGGCGCGCGCGCAGGCGGCCGACGGCACGCGCCGGCCGGCCGCGACGATCGAGCCGCCGGCCGGCGCCGTCGACGTGTTCGCGGTCGTGCTCGACATGTTCCGCGCCGATCTCGGCGACGGCGCCGCGCAGCAGATCGCCGACAACTTCATGCGTCCGGTCGAGCAACGCTATACGCAGTCGATGTGGGCGTACCGCGAACTGAGCGCGAGCCCGTCGATCCGGATGTCCGCGCAACGGCTGCGCACGCTCAGCGCGAACCGCATCTCGATCGCCGACGTCGCCCGCACGGCCGCGATGAGCGAACGCAACTTCCTGCGGCGCTTCAAGCGGGAAATCGGCGTGACGCCGACCGAGTTCGTGCAGCACGTGCGGCTCGAGCGCGCGTGCCACATGCTGGTCCATACGACGCTGCCCGCCGACAAGGTCGCGCGCCGCACCGGGTTCGGCAGCGGCGAGCGTCTGGCGAAGCTGTTTCGTCAGCGGCTGCTGGTGTCGCCGACCGAATTCCGCATCGCGGAGCGCGAGCGGCTGCTGATCGACGGCGCGCAGCAGCCCGAGGCGCGCACCGCATCCCGGCCCGCGCCGGCGGCCGGCGACTGGGCCGGCCCGGCGGCGCGCGCACACCTGCGGTAAAAAGCGGGGGGTGACCGTAAAATGGCCGGATTGCCCATCCGATCGCCCGTGTCCATGCCCTTGCTTCCCACCACCGCCACCGCCCCGTTCTGTCCGTCGGAAGTAAAGGGCAGCATCACGATCGACGCGCGCGCGTCGCGCTGGATGAAGTTCAAGCGCTTCTTCGGCCCGGGCCTGCTGGTGGCGATCGGCTACATGGACCCCGGCAACTGGGCCACCGACATCCAGGCCGGCTCGCAGTTCGGCTATTCGCTGCTGTGGGTCGTCGCGTTCTCGAGTCTCGCCGCGATCTTCCTGCAGATGCTGGCCGCGCGGCTCGGTCTGGTCGCCGGCAAGGATCTCGCGCAGGCGAGCTACGACCGTTATGGCCGCGTCGGCCGCCTCGTGCAGTGGGTGACCGCCGAGGTGTCGATCATCGCGTGCGACATCGCCGAAGTGCTCGGCTGCGCGCTCGCGTTCAAGCTGCTGCTCGGCGTGCCGCTCGCGTGGGGGATCGTGCTGACCGCGCTCGACACGATGATCGTCCTCGGGCTGCAGGGCAAGGGCGTGCGCCAGATCGAGGCGATCGTGCTCGGGTTGATCTCGACGATGGCGTTCTGCTTCGTCGCGCAGGTCGCGATCACGCCGCCCGACTGGCATGCGGTCGCGAAGGGGTTGGTGCCGGGCAACCCCGGCCACGACAGCAAGGACGCGATCGTGCTCGCGCTCGGCATCGTCGGCGCGACGATCATGCCGCACAACCTCTATCTGCATTCGTCGGTCGTGCAGACGCGCCACGTGGTCGGCGGCGCGCGCGGGCTGATCCGCGACACGCTCGCGCTGGTGCGCATCGACACCTGCGTGTCGCTGTTCGTCGCGATGCTCGTCAACGCGGCGATCCTGATCGTCGCGGGCGCGGCGTTCCATGCGACCGGCCAGCACAACGTGACCGACATCGAGCAGGCCTACCGGCTGATCACGCCGATCGCGGGCGGTGCGGCCGCGCTGCTGTTCGGCATCGCGCTGCTGGCGTCCGGGCAAAGCTCGACGCTCACCGGCACGATCGCCGGCCAGGTCATCATGGACGGCTTCCTGCACACGAAGATCCCGTGCTACCAGCGGCGTCTGATCACCCGCGGGCTCGCGCTGGTGCCCGCGTTGATCGGCGTGCTGTGGCTCGGCGACGGGTCGGTCGGGCAGCTGCTCGTATGGAGCCAGGTCGTGCTGAGCCTCCAGTTGCCGTTCGCGATGTGGCCGCTGATCCGCTCGGTCAGCGATCGCGGCACGATGGGCGAGCATGCGATCGGCCGCGGGATGCAGGCGCTCGCGTGGGCGCTGTTCGCCGTCATCGGCGGCACGAATCTGCTGCTGATCACCGGCGTCGCAAGCTGATACAGCCTGTCACAGGCTGAAACGGCCGCGCTGTGTGCATGCGTTAAACTGCGGCCTTTCGCTAGCCGTTCGACGTCCATCATGTGGAGTGAAATCAGCAACATCGGCGACGCCGCGCTGACCCTGCCGGTCGCGCTGACCTGCGCTATCTGGCTCGCACTGTCCGACTGGCGGCTCGCGGTGCGCTGGGTCGCGCTGCTCGCGGCCGGCATGAGCGTGGTCGGCGCGACCAAGATCCTCTATGCGGGGTGCGGCATCGAGATCCCGCAGTTCGATTTCCGCGTGATCAGCGGCCATACGATGCTGTCGACGTCGGTGTGGACGGTCGCGCTGGCGACGTTGTGGCAAGGGTTTCGCGCCGGCAAGGCGCCCGGCGTCGCGGCCGGGCTGGCCGTCGGCGCGGTGACGGCGATCGCGCGCGTGCTCGATCATTCGCATACCGTTCCGGAAGTCGTCGCCGGCTGGCTGCTCGGCGCGGCAGTCGCGCTGGCCTTTCTGCGCGCGTACGGCGACGCGCAACCGCGCGCGTTCTCGCCGCGCATCGCGGCCGTCAGCCTGCTGCTCGTGTCCAGCATCGCGTACGGGCACCGCGCGCCGTTCCAGCAGATGATCGACACCCATTCCCCGCAGTTCTGCGCTTTCGTGCGCGGCGCCGGCAACGGCGCCTGACGCGCGCGGCCGGCGCGGCGCGTCGGTCGCCGATGCCGCCGCGCGCGTGGCGCGGTCGCGCTGCAACGCCTGCTTCCTCCTCGCCTTGCCATTTCGTCGTCGACGGCCCGCGTGCGTGCGCCAGCGCCGTGCGCGGCGACCTGTCGCGCGCGCCGGCCAGGGGCGCGGCGCTCATCAATCCCGTCGATGACCGGGTATTACGAATATTCATTTCATCGATCGGCGGCGATCGCGTACGCTGGCGTTCGATCGAGCGGTGCCGGCAGCGACGGGCGGGCGCGTCGCTGCGGGCGGCGATGAGCTGTATCGGCAGGCGATCGCGTGCGGCATCAGCTTCACGCCGAGCGCCGCGTGCGCGTGAAATTCGGGCATCCCCGGCGCGGCCGGTTGCGCCGGACAGTTCGTCCGACGCCGCCACGCGGGCTCGCTATACTCGCACACCGCGCGAGCGCCGACAGGCGCGCGGCAGCCGCCGTCGCGGCCCATCACGATAGGAGCAGGTTCCATGACAGTCGTTTCTTCACGCCTCGCCGGCAAGCGTGCCTTCATCACGGGCGCCGCGGGCGGGCTCGGCCGCGCGATCGCGCGCCGGATGGTCGAGCAGGGCGCGCGCGTATTCCTGACCGACATCGCCGACGCCACGGCGCTCGATGCGTTCGCGGCCGAGCTGAACGCCGCGCACGCGGCGCCGGTCGCGTTCGCCGCGACGCAGGACGTGCGCGACGAGGCGCGCTGGCAGGCGCTGCTCGCGCAGGCCGACGAGGCGCTGGGCGGCCTGTCGGTGCTGGTCAACAACGCGGGCGTCGGATCGATCGGCGCGCCGACGCAGATCGCGCTCGACGAGTGGCGGCGCGTGATGGCGATCAACGTCGAGAGCATCGTGCTCGGCTGCAAGCACGCGCTGCCGTACCTCGGTGCGAGCGGCGCGGCGTCGATCATCAACATCTCGTCGGTGGCCGCGTTCAAGGTCGAGCCGGACTTCACCGCGTACAACGCGTCGAAGGCCGCGGTCGCGTCGCTGACGAAGTCGGTCGCGATCGATTGCGCGCGCCGCGAACTCGACGTGCGCTGCAACTCGATTCACCCGGCGTTCATTCGCACGGGCATCGTCGAGCCGCTGTTCCAGTCGCTCGGCGAGCGCGACGCGACGCGCAAGCTCGCACGCGGCATCCCGCTGCGCCGCCTCGGCGAGCCGGACGACGTCGCGCATGCGGCCGTCTATCTGGCGTCCGACGAGAGCCGCTTCATGACGGCCGCCGAGCTCGTGCTCGACGGCGGCATGTGCGCGGTGTGACGCGCACCGACCAACCATTACCGGAGGAGAACCTCGTGTCGACACTCGTGAACCGTCAGCTGCTGTTGAAGACGCGCCCCGAAGCGCGCGTCGGCCGCGAACATTTTTCGCTGGTCGAAACACCCGTCGCCGCGCTCGCCGACGGCGAAGTGCTGGTGCGCGTGCTGTATCTGTCGATGGACCCGACCAACCGCGTGTGGATGAGCGACGTGCCGCAATACCTGCCGCCGGTCGCGATCGGCGAGGTGATGCGCGCGCTCGGCATCGGCCGCGTGGTCGCGTCGCGCCATGCGGATTTCGCGGAAGGCGATCTGGTGCAGGGGCTCGTCGGCTGGCAGGACTATGCGCGCGTGCCGGCCGATCAGGCCGCGCAGCTCGTCAAGCTGCCCGCGCAGTCGGGCCTGCCGTTGCCGACGCTGCTCGGCGCGTGCGGGATGAGCGGCCTGACCGCGTACTACGGGCTGACCGAGATCGCGCCCGTGCAGCCGGGCGAAACGCTGGTGGTGTCGGCGGCGGCCGGATCGGTCGGCTCGATCGCCGGCCAGATCGGCAAGATCCACGGCGCGCGCGTCGTCGGCATTGCGGGCGGCGCGGACAAATGTCGCTACCTGACCGACACGCTCGGGTTCGACGCTGCCGTCGACTACAAGGCCGACGACTTCCGCGAGCAGTTGAAGGCCGCCACGCCGGACGGCGTGCACGTGAACTTCGAGAACGTCGGCGGCGACGTGATGCGCGCGGTGTTGTCGCGGATGGTGATCGGCGGCCGCGTCGCGCTGTGCGGCGTGATCTCGACCTACAACAGCGGGCGCGCGGCCGACGACGTCGGCGTGCTGATCTCGAAGCGGCTGACGATGCGCGGCTTCCTGATCCTCGACTACCGCAAGAGCCGCGAAGCGGTGCAGACGCTCGCCGGATGGCTGCGCGACGGCCGGCTCAAGGCCGAGGAAACCGTCGCCGACGGGCTCGAAAACGCGCCCGACGTATTGAACCGGCTGTTCGACGGCGACCATCGCGGCAAGCTCGTGCTGCGCGTCGATCCGCAGGCGTGACGCGCAGCGTGCGCGCGTAACGGCGTCGTGTCAGCCATTGCGCGGAACTTCGCTGCGGCTGCCGTGGGCGACGTTGGTGTGTTGGCGAACCAGGCGGCGTGACGTGTGCGTCACGCCGTTTTTTTCGACTTCGAGCGGGAAAGCGGGGGAGCCGGACGATCACGCACGTACGCCCGGCGTTATCGCTTGTGTCAGCGCTGCGCGCGTCGACCGGTGGCGCAGCCGGGCGCATCGTATCGGCTCGTATGGCCGAGCGGCGCCGACGACGGCTGCCGGCTCGCGACCTCGCGACGACCGGCGCGCACCGCGTCATTCCCCCTGTTCGGCGCGTGCGTAGATGTCCCAGCTGGCCATGAACAGCGCGGCGACCAGCGGCCCGATCACGAAGCCGTTGATGCCGAACAGCGCCATCCCGCCGAGCGTCGAGATCAGCACGACCCAGTCGGGCATCTTCGTGTCCTTGCCGACGAGGATCGGGCGCAGCAGGTTGTCGACGAGACCGATCACGCCGACGCAGAACCCGACCAGGATCACGCATTTCCACACCGCGCCGGTCGCGAGGAAATAAAGCGCGGCCGGCACCCACACGAGGCTCGCGCCGATCGCCGGCAGCAGCGACAGGAACGCCATCAGCGCTCCCCACAGCACGACGCCCTCGATCCCGAGGATCCAGAAGATCAGCCCGCCGAGCGCGCCTTGCACCAGCGCGACCGCGATGTTGCCCTTGACGGTCGCGCGCACGACCGTGGTGAACTTCGCGAGCAGCAGGTTCTTGTGCTCCTCGTCGAGCGGCAGCGCGCGCCGCACGCGGCGGCCGATTTCACCGCCGTCGCGCAGCAGGAAGAACACCATGTACAGCATCACGCCGAAGCTGACGACGAACTGGAACGTGTTCTGGCCGATGCTGAGCGCCTGCGTGGCGGCGAACTGGCTGATCTGCGCGGCGCCATCGGTCAGCTTCTTCTGGATGCCGGGGACGTTGGTGAGCCCGTATTTCTGCAACAGATGCTGGATCGACGTCGGCAGCGCCTGAATGATGTCGTGCACGTACTTCGAATAGTTCGGCGGCGCGTCCTTCAGCTCCTGGTACACGTACGCGATTTCCTGCACGAGCGTCCCCGCGACGAACACGAGCGGCAGGATCACGATCAGGATGATCAGCGACAACGTGAGCAGCGCGGCGAGGTTGCGCCGCTTGCCGAAGCGCGCGGCAAGCCAGCGCTGCACCGGCTGGAACAGGATCGCGAGAATGGTGCCCCAGAACACCGCGCCGGAGAACGGCGCGAGGATCCAGCAGAGTCCGACGGTGACCGCGAACAGCAGGAAGTAGAAGAATTTTTGGTGATCGTGTCCGCTGTCCATGGATGGTTCGCGCAGATTGATGCCTGGTTTGATTGAATCTCGTTGCCTCGGGCGCGATCGGCTCGCGAACGTCACGGTTCACGGCGACGCGCACCGCACGGCGGCCCGGATCGCAGTATGCCCGCAAAGGGGGCCGCGTCATAGCCGCTGCGCGGCGCGCACACGAAAACGCCGCGGCACGGGCCGCGGCGTTGCTGGGCAGCGGGCGCGGCGGCGCCGCGCCGGAGCGTCAGATGTGGAGCCTGGTGATCTTGGTGCCGTTCACCGACAGGTCGCCCATCAGGCCGGCGTTCGTCAGTACCAGCACCTCGACCGGGGCGGTGGCCGTATTGGTGTCGACCGCGCCGTTCGCACCGACCTTCACGACCGCAACCGACGCATCGGCGCCGGCCGACCAGCCTTCCGACTTGCGGAACGTGTCGAGGGCATCCTGCGTCATGAACAGGAACACGATCGCCTTCGACTGCGCGCCGGCCTGCAGCCCGACCGACAGCGACGACGTGTTGTAGTAGCCGACGGTGCTGCCGCCGACGCGCAGCGCGCCGTTGCCGGACTGGCCGCCGACGATGAAGCCGGCCTGCAGCACGTTCGGGAACACCAGCACGCCGCGCGCCTTCGACACGAGATCGCGGGAGCCGGGCACCGTCGAATAGAGGCGCGACAGCGTCGCATTCACGCTCGCGTCGATCGACTCGCGTTTCGACGCGCTGGCCGAGGCGTTGTCGGGTCGGTCGGGGGTGGTCGTGCAACCGGCAAGGGCGATGCTGCCGAGCATCACGGCGGCGGCGGCTTTCAGTGCGAGGGACTTCTGCATGGCGATTCTCCTTCGTTGTCGGGTTGAGGACGAGCGGGACGAGCGGCCCGGTTCAGCGGCGGGCAAGGAGCAGGCCTACGACGAATGCGAGGCCGCCGACGATGCCGGCCGTCTGCCACGGGTTGTCGTGGACGACCTGCGCCATGCGTTCGGCCGATTCGCGCAACCGGACGGCTGCGTTGCCCGACGCGTAGTCGAGCGTGCTGCGCGCTTCGTCGAGCCGCGCCTGGACGCGCTTGCGCAGCGCAGCGATATCGCCGTCGCCGTCGTTCTTCAGCAGATCTTCGAGTTCGTCGACGAGGCTGCGCAGGTCGTCGGTGACGTCCTCGTGCAGGTCGCGAGCAGCCGAACGGGTGCTGCGTCCGACGCGCCGGCCGGTGCGTCGGAGCTCGGACAGCCCGCGGTCGAGCTTGTGTTCGATCGAGTCGGTGAGCGCCATGGTGTTTATCCTCCTTCGATTTGATTTACACGCCACTTTGAAGATAAGACGAAACCCAGCATCCAATGAGATTCATATCGTCCGCCTGAGTTTCGATACAAATTTTCAATTCGTCGGCGCGCTTCCCTGAGCGCCTTGCGCCACGCGGGCGGGACGGCGGTTAAAAAATGTCGCGATCGGTCGCGGCGGCGTAGCGGACGTCAGCGATGAAGCGATCGTCCGGTAAATATGGCCCGCCGCGATGGACCCGGTAAATAGTGCCGTTGCACGCATGGTGCTGATGCAATTGCACTAATCGACGCTGATGCGTGCAGCAGGTTGCGTGCCTGCTGTTGGGGGGGGCCGCTGTGCCACGGCCCGTGGCGCGTAACGCGTGGTCGCGCGCTGCCGTTCGTTGTGCAGGCGTGCGTAACGCGTCGCTCGTTGCGTGCCGGTTTTGTAATCCGGGCAAGGCCGGCGATGCAACGGCAGAATGCGCGCGCGGAGAGCGGGCTGGCCGGTGGGGCGTCGCACGGGCGGCGTGTCGAGTAGTGCGCATCACGTCGATCCGTTTGCCGCAGCAAAATCCGGACGCCAGCCACGCCGGTTGAAGGCAAAATCGCTTGCAGCGTGAGAAATCGCCATTGGAGCCGCGCCGGTCGCCGCGCGCGGCAGCGGCTGCTACGCTTTGCATCCGCCGCGTCATTCCGGCCCGCGCGTTCAATACTGCGTACGGCCGCCACGGGAGAGCACGATGTCCTACATGCTGTTGATAGTCGAACCGACCGACCAGCGTGCCGAACGCACGCTCGAGGAAGGGCAGGCGCTATACGCGCGGATGGTGGAGTTCGCCGGCACGCTGCAAGCGCGCGGCGTGTTGCGCGGCGTCGAGTCGCTCGAGCGTTCCGAGCGCGCGACGCGTGTGCAGGTGCGCGACGGCGACACGCGCCTGATCGACGGCCCGTTCGCCGAGGCGAAGGAAATGATCGGCGGCTTCTTCCTCGTCGACGTCGACACGCGCGACGAAGCGATCGAGATCGCGCGCCAGTGCCCGGCCGCCCAATGGTGCACGGTCGAGGTACGCGCGGTAGGCCCGTGCTTCCTGTGACGAGCGCCGCGTCGGTATTTACCCTGATTCGGCGTGCAACACGTCGATCCGTCCGCGTGCGGCGCGTCGTAGGGTCAAGGCGCCGATGAACGGCTGCCTTTTCCACCGATGACAAGGAGCGAGCGATGCGATTCATGATCATGATCCGGGCGACCGCCGTGAGCGAGTCCGACGCGTTGCCGGACGACCGGCTGGTCGAGGCGATGACGGTCTATCACGAGGAACTGGCGAAGGCCGGCGTGCTGCTCGATGCGAACGGCCTGCGGCCGAGCGCGAGCGGCTGGCGTGTGCGGTACAGCGGCGGCAAGGGCACGGTGGTCGACGGCCCGTTCGCGGAAACGAAGGAACTGATCGCCGGCTACACGCTGATCCAGGTGCGTTCGCGCGACGAAGCGCTCGAGTGGACGCGGCGGTTTCCGGCGCCGTTCGGTGCGGAAATGGACTGCGAGATCGAGGTGCGTCCGCTGTTCGAACTCGACGACCTGACGCCGAGCGACGCGGTCGAACGGTTCCGCGAGCTGAACGTCGGGCACGGCCGCGGCGTTTGATTCCACGTCATCGGGGTGATCGCTATGGACGACATGACCTTCATCGCTTCGGCGGCGGCGCGGGGCGCTGGCGCGGCGGCGTTCGATGGTGCGTTCGGTTGCGTGTCGGGCGCTGGGGGCTTGGCGGCTCCGAAGGCAGTGCTGACCATGAGGACTGCGAGGAGCGTGAGGACAGCGCCGCCCGTAAGGACAGTGCCGACCGCATGGACCGTGAGGACCACGGCGACCACCGCGGCCATCGAGGCCATCGCGCCCCGGCCACCCACCCCCGCCCAGGGGCCCTCGGCGTGACCCGCGAGGCGACCGATCGTGCGATCGAGGCCGTGTGGCGAATCGAGGCGCCGAAGATCATCGCGCGCGCCGCGCGGGTGGTGCGCGACCTCGGCGTGGCCGAGGAACTCGCCCAGGACACGCTCGTCGCGGCGCTCGAGCACTGGCCGGTCGACGGCGTGCCCGACAATCCGGCCGCGTGGCTGATGACCGCCGTGAAGCGGCGTGCGCTCGACCGCGTGCGCCAGGAGTCGCTGCACGCGGCCAAGCGCGATCAGCTCGGTCACGAAATGGACGCGCTCGAAGCGCACGTCGTGCCGGACATCGCCGATGCGCTCGCCGACGCGCGCGCGGACGACATTGGCGACGACCTGCTGCGACTGATCTTCACGTCGTGCCATCCGGTGCTGTCGGCCGATGCGCGCGTCGCGCTGACCTTGCGGCTGCTCGGCGGGCTGACCACCGGCGAGATCGCGCGCGCGTTCCTGTCGCCGGAGCCGACGATCGCGCAGCGCATCGTGCGTGCGAAGCGCACGCTCGCGGCGGCGCGCGTGCCGTTCGAGGTGCCGGCCGCCGAGGCGCGGCCCGCGCGGCTCGCGTCGGTGCTCGAAGTGCTCTATCTGATCTTCAACGAAGGCCATGCGGCGACCGCCGGCGACGACTGGACGCGCCCCGCGCTGTGCGACGAGGCGTTGCGTCTCGGCCGCGTGCTGGCCGGGCTGATGCCCGATGAAAGCGAGGTGCTCGGGCTGCTCGCGCTGATGGAGTTGCAGGCGTCGCGCATGCACGCGCGCACCGATGCCGACGGGCGGCCCGTGCTGCTGCTCGATCAGGACCGCAGCCGCTGGGATCCGCTGCTGATCCGCCGCGGCCTCGCGGCGCTCGAGCGGGCGACGAAGCTCGGCGGTGTGCGCGGGCCGTATGCGCTGCAGGCCGCGTTGGCGGCCTGCCATGCGCGTGCGCACACCGCAGCGGACACCGACTGGGCGCAGATCGTCGCGCTGTACGACGCACTCGCCGAAGTCGCGCCTTCGCCGGTCGTCGCGCTCAATCGCGCGGTAGCGGTCGGGATGGCGTTCGGACCGGCCGCCGCACTGGAACTCGTCGATGCGCTGCGCGACGACCCGGCGCTCGCACGCTATCACTGGCTGCCGAGCGTACGCGGCGACCTGCTCGCGAAGCTCGGCCGCGCCGACGAGGCGAAGGTCGAATTCCGGCGCGCCGCTGAGTTGACGCGCAATGCGCGTGAAAGGGAATTGCTGCTCGGACGCGCGGCGGATGCATGACTTGCGGTTGCCCCATGTCGTGCACGCGACGCCACCGCGCATCGCTGCGCCCCGCGAGCAACAGCGCGTGACAGGCGAAGCGGCGCGCGACATTCAGACGTTCCATCCGGGCATTCGTACGCAACGTCAACTGCGCTATGCCGCCGCTCGCGCCGTGCGATCCCGTCGGCGTCGCGGCGAAGCGGGCTGCAAGCATGGCGCTGTCGAAGCGCTTGCGCGCGCAACGGCATGGTGCCGCGCGCAGGCCGACGCATGACGCATATGTATATGTATTAGCTGCCGGTGACGTTCCGATCGACGCCGCGATGCGTGCGACGGGACCAGCATCGTGTCGGCCGCTGAACCCTATGCTCTCGCGGTATCGCGACGTTGTGCCGAAGACTGCATTGCGTGGACCCGGCGCGAAGTGATGCCGGCTGCCGTGCGATCGGCGCGCGCATGGCTTCAACCATCTGGCTGCCGACACGCATGTCACTCATGCCCGATACGCGCATGAGCCGTGTGTTCCGCGTCCGTCCCATTCGGCATGAAGCCCCACCCGGTTGCCGGCCCGCCACCGCAATCCGGCCGCTCAATTTGCACACCAGGAAACAACATGCATTGCGCGTCAACCCCGCTTTTCACGACTCGCAGAGAAACAATAAAAAGATTGTGCGCAAAGATAATTCCATTTCGGCCAATTTGAATGATTTACCGATCCGTGAATATCTTGTTACGAATTTCTCCCTGAATTACCGATTTTGGCCGCCACGTGCCGAGTTTGTTACCGCGTCAGGGTCGGAGCACCCGCTGCGCCATACCGGGCGGGCCTGCCGTATCGCCCGCACAGCCCCGCCGGACGGGGCTTCCCAGCACGCTGCATAAGGATCGATCAAAAAAATTCAAGCATAAATGGTTTGCGCATCCTTGGCAGGTTGTTTCAGTACGTAACATTAAGTCATTGTCATATTGAGATAAACCCTGAGGATGGTATGCTTCGTGCACAAAAATTCCCACATTGGAGTGAGACCGTGATTTGTGCGCCATTGCCGGGAATGGCGGCACCGTTGAAGGGCGGTGCCGCGCCGGCATGCACAACATTCGGATAAACATAATGTGCAACCGGGCCGCCGCGTCACGCGATGCGTGACGCGGCGGCGACAATCGCAGCCCCGGCCTGGCTGCGTGGAGAGATCTACTATGTTCTTCGATGAGCTTACCGATGAAGAGTGGTTTCGTCTTTCGACGCTGATTGCCGATGAACCGATCCGGCTGAACCGCCGAGGCCGCCCGCGTGCCGAACCGCGCGTCGTTGCCAACGCGGTCCTGTGGATCCTGACGACGGGCGAGGCATGGTCCAAACTTCCCGGGCGCTATCCGTCCGGGCCGACGTGCCGTCGCCGCTATGAGGAGTGGCTCGCCAACGGCACGCTGCTTCAGATGATCGACGTGCTGACGCAGTTCAGCGGGCGCACGTTCGCCTACGTGCCGCCGCCGCCCGCGCCCGCCGCGCCGGCATCGCGCGCAGAGCCCGTGCAGGACAACGACCGCCTGCGCGGCGTGTTCTGGCAAAACCCCGAATCGTGGCAACTACCGGTTGCGCGCGCAAACGTTTGGGATGGCGAAGGTGCGATGGCGCTGGCCACGATGTCGAGCGACGCCGCCGTCGAATCGGCGCGTGCGTCCGCATCGCCGTTCACCGTGCCGGGCGCACGCCCGGCCGGGCTGCGTCAGGGCCGGCCGTCCGCCGCGAGCTTCGCGTCGGCCGAGCCGCAAGTCGACGAGTATCGCGGCTATACGATCTACGGCAGCGCGCAGCCGGTGCAGAACCTGATGTATCGCGCGTGGGCCGAGATCACGCAGGACGGCCGTCGCGTCGAGCGCTCGGGCCTGATCGGTCCGCGTTTCACCGATGCGGACGAAGCCGAGCAGTACGCGCTCGACTGGGCGCGCCAGTGGATCGATCGCCACGGCGCGAGCGACGAGCCCGTGCACGCACCGCAAGGCGAAGTGCTGGCCGGCCTGTCCGCGCTCGCGCGGGCGGAGTCGGACATCAAGCGCTTCATCGCCGAGCGTCGCGGCGCCGCGCTGGCCGAAGGCCGCAACGATCCCGTGCAGCCCGATCGCCGCGAGTACGCGTACCGCGTGGGTTGATCGCGGTCCTGACGAAAATGCGGGCGCCGTGTGTCACACGGCGCCCGCATTTTTTGTGGTCCGCAAAAGCGCAACGTTGCCTGCCGGGCGCGCCATTGAAGCGAAGCCGCGCGCCCGGCAGGCGTTGCGTCATTGGCGTCCGTAGGTATCGTCGAAGCGGACGATGTCGTCCTCGCCGAGATACGCGCCCGACTGGACTTCGATCAGTTCGAGCGGCATCTTGCCGGGGTTCTCGAGCCGGTGCGACACGCCGAGCGGAATGTAGGTCGATTCGTTTTCGGAGAGCAGGAAGGTTTCGTCGCCGCGCGTGATGCGCGCCGTGCCGCGCACGACGATCCAGTGCTCGGCGCGGTGATGGTGCATCTGCAGCGACAGCCGCGCGCCCGGCTTCACGACGATGCGCTTGACCTGAAAGCGCTCGCCCATGTCGACCGAGTCGTAGTGGCCCCACGGCCGATGAACCTTGCGATGGTCGGTCGCTTCCGCGCCGCGTTCGGCCTTGATGCGGCCGACGATCTTCTTCACGTCCTGCACGCGCGATTTGTCCGCGACGAGCACCGCGTCGGGCGTCTCGACGACGACCAGATTCTGCGTGCCGACACAGGCGACCAAGCGGCTCTCCGCATGCGCGAACGTCGAGTCGGCGTTCTCGAACAGCACGTGGCCGCGGCCGACGTTGCCGGCGTCGTCCTTCGGCAGGATTTGCCAGATCGCGTCCCACGAGCCGACGTCCGACCAGCCCGCGTCGAGCGGCACGACCACGCTCTCGCACAGCTGCGGCTGGCTCGCGAGCGGCTCCATCACCGCGTAGTCGATCGAGTTCGACGGCGACGCGGCGAACGCGTCGCGATCGACGCGGAAGAAGTCGCCGTCCTGCTTGCCGTTCGCAACCGCCTGTTCGCAGGCCGCATGGATCTCGGGCTCGAGCCGGCGGATCGCGTCGAGCCACACCGACGCGCGCACGATGAAGATCCCGCTGTTCCACCAGTATTCGCCCGATTCGACGTACTGCCGCGCGAGTTCGAGATGCGGCTTCTCGACGAAGCGGTCGAGGCGGCGCACGTCCAGCCCGCCGGTGGCCGCGTCGCCGAGCGGCGCGCCGACGCGGATGTAGCCGTAGCCTGTCTCCGCGCGCGCCGGCACGATCCCCATCGTCGCGATCTTGCCTTGCGCCGCGCAATGCACGCCGGCCGCGACGGCCGCATGAAAGCGCGCGCGATCCGCGACGGCGTGGTCGGCGGGCATCACCGTCATCACCGCATCGCTGCCGTCGGCGACGATGCGCAGCGCGGCGAGCGTCAGCGCCGGCGCGGTATCGCGGCCGAGCGGCTCGAGCATGATCGACGCGCGCTTGCCGGTCACGCGCAACTGCTCGGCGGTCGTGAAGCGATGATCCTCGCCGCACACGATCAGCACGTCGTCGTTGACCGGATGCGACGCGGCCAGACCGTCGAGGCGCAGCGCGGTGGATTGCAGCAGCGAATGATCGCCGAGCAGGCCGATCAGCTGCTTCGGATAGTGCTCGCGCGACATCGGCCACAGGCGCGTGCCGGAACCGCCGGCGAGAATCACCGGCTGCACCGCGAAGCGCAGTGCGGCGTCGGTTGCGGCGGAACTGGGGGGCGTATCGGCTGCCACTGCTGCCACGGCCGGAGCATTCATGATGACACTCTCCTCGATTAGAGTCAGTGCCCGTTTGTAGCATGAAGTAAATCGACAATAAAACCGGCGGCACTCTGTAATATTCAGCGCCGACGCTTCCGGGAAATTTTTACAGCTACTCGTCAGACGTAAATAAAAAAATAAAAAAATATTTCGCCGATGCGGCCAGCAGCCGCTTCCCGTAAAGCTCCGGGCCGATCCGTAAAGTTCCATGAAATTCCCCTCGGCAGCGCCGATTCGGGAAAAGCTGCCGAATTAATTCGCGAATTGCGCGGCAAGAATTTCCGATTATTTTTCGAAATACTTGTGCGCTTGAGAGTGGATTTTCTTGCCGCTTCAATAGCGTCATGCAACGTTTGAATCGAAAGTGCGGCACGGGTCGTACGAGGAGTGGTTCGGCAAACGCCTGTTCAAAGAGGAAGCTGACATGTTGAGCGTGCTGGCGAGAGTCATCGATATCGCGATGGTCGTGGCAGGAGCGCTGCTCGCCGCCGCGTTGCACGGCGGCAGCATCTGGCTCAACGACCTGCAACGCACGACGGTCCTGTTCGACTGCCTGCTCGTCGTCGTGTTCTTTCCCGCCGCGGGCATTTATCAGTCGTGGCGCGGCAAGCGTCTGGTCGGGCTGATGGTGCGCGTCGCGTTCGCGTGGCTCGTGGTCGAGCTCGCGGGCATCCTGATGAGCTTCAGCTTTCACCAGTCGGGCGAGCTGTCGCGACTGTGGCTCGGCTACTGGGCGCTCGTGACGACCGCGCTGCTCGCCGGCTCGAAGGCCTGCGTGCACGTCGTGCTGCGGCAGCTGCGGCGCGGCGGCTACAACCTGAAGGCGGTCGCGATCGTCGGCGGCACGCCGGCCGCGCGGCGGCTGATCGCGCAGATGCGCGCGCGTCCCGAAGCCGGCTTCAACCCGGTGTGCGTGTACGACGAAAGCGGTGCGCCCGGCGAAGTCGCGCTCGACGACGTGCGCATCGAGCGGCAGTTCGAATCGCTCGTGTGGCTGGTGCGCAGCCGCGCGCTCAGCGAGCTGTGGCTCGCGCTGCCGATCACCGAGGAGCGCCGGATTCATCAGATCGTGACCGTGTTTCGCCACGACTTCGTGAACATCCGCTTCATCCCGGACGTGCGCACGCTGTCGTTCTTCAACCAGGAAGTGGTCGAGCTGCTCGGCGTGCCGGCGATCAACCTCGCGGCGTCGCCGATCACCGACGTGCGGATCCTGCCGAAGTTCGTGTTCGACCGGCTGTTCGCGCTGGCAGCGCTGACGATGCTCGCGCCGCTGATGCTGGCGATCGCCTGCCTGATCAAGCTGACGTCGCGCGGGCCGGTGTTCTTCCGCCAGAAGCGCAAGGGCATCGACGGGCACGAGTTCGAGATCTACAAGTTCCGCTCGATGAAGGTGCATCAGGAGACGGCGGGCCAGGTCACGCAGGCGACCAGGAACGACTCGCGCGTGACGCCGGTTGGTCGCTTCCTGCGCCGCACGAGCCTCGACGAGTTGCCGCAGTTCATCAACGTGCTGAAGGGCGAGATGTCGGTCGTCGGCCCGCGGCCGCACGCGCTCGCGCACGACGACATCTACAAGGATCTGGTGAAGGGCTACATGTTCCGCTACCGGATCAAGCCGGGCATCACCGGCTGGGCGCAGATCAACGGCTATCGCGGCGAGACCGACCAGATCGAGAAGATGATGGGCCGGGTGAAGCTCGATCTGTACTACATGCAGAACTGGTCGTTCTGGCTCGACATCAAGATCGTCGTGCTGACGCTCTGGAAAGGCTTCACGGGCAGCAACGCTTACTGACGCCGGGTCCCGCGCAACACCCGGTTCCACGCATTTCGAATCATTGGTCAAGAGGTCCGACACATCATGAATCTGACTATCATCGGCAGCGGTTACGTAGGTCTTGTCACCGGCGCCTGTCTCGCCGACATCGGGCACGACGTGTTCTGCCTCGACGTAGATCAGGCGAAGATCGACATCCTGAACGCCGGCGGCGTGCCGATCCACGAGCCGGGCCTCAAGGAAGTGATCGCGCGCAACCGCTCGGCCGGCCGCCTGCGCTTCTCGACCGACATCGAAGCCGCGGTCGCGCACGGCGACGTGCAGTTCATCGCGGTCGGCACGCCGCCCGACGAGGACGGCTCGGCCGACCTGCAATACGTGCTCGCGGCGGCGCGCAACATCGGCCGCTACATGAAGGGCTTCAAGGTGATCGTCGACAAGTCGACGGTGCCGGTCGGCACCGCCGAGCGCGTGCGCGCGGCCGTCGCCGACGAGCTCGCGAAGCGCGGCGAGGACGGCCAGATGTTCTCGGTCGTGTCGAACCCGGAATTCCTGAAGGAAGGCGCGGCCGTGGACGACTTCACGCGACCCGACCGCATCGTGATCGGCTGCGACGACGACGTGCCGGGCGAGCGCGCGCGCGAGCTGATGAAGAAGCTCTACGCGCCGTTCAACCGCAATCACGAACGCACGCTGTACATGGACGTGCGCTCGGCCGAGTTCACGAAATATGCGGCGAACGCGATGCTCGCGACGCGCATCTCGTTCATGAACGAGCTCGCCAACCTGGCCGACCGCTTCGGCGCCGACATCGAAGCCGTGCGCCGCGGGATCGGCTCCGATCCGCGCATCGGCTATCACTTCCTGTATGCGGGCTGCGGCTACGGCGGCTCGTGCTTCCCGAAGGACGTCGAGGCGCTGATCCGCACGGCCGACGAGCACGGCCAGTCGCTGCAGATCCTGAAGGCCGTGTCGTCGGTGAACGCGACGCAAAAGCGCGTGCTCGCGGAGAAGATCGTCGCGCGCTTCGGCGAGGATCTCAGCGGCCGCACGTTCGCGCTCTGGGGCCTCGCATTCAAGCCGAACACCGACGACATGCGCGAGGCGCCGAGCCGCGAGCTGATCGCCGAGCTGCTGTCGCGCGGCGCGCGCATCGCGGCGTACGACCCGGTCGCGCAGCAGGAGGCGCGCCGCGTGCTGGCGCTCGATCTCGCGGATCACCCGAGCTGGCTCGAGCGCCTCACGTTCGTCGACGACGAGGCGCAGGCCGCGCGCGACGCCGATGCGCTCGTGATCGTCACCGAATGGAAGGCGTTCAAGAGCCCCGATTTCGTCACGCTCGGCCGGCTGTGGAAGTCGCCGGTGATCTTCGACGGCCGCAACCTGTACGAGCCGGAGACGATGAGCGA
The DNA here is from genome assembly GCF_000262695.1 of Burkholderia sp. KJ006. Taxonomy (NCBI): domain Bacteria; kingdom Pseudomonadati; phylum Pseudomonadota; class Betaproteobacteria; order Burkholderiales; family Burkholderiaceae; genus Burkholderia; species Burkholderia sp. KJ006. The sequence continues at coordinate 1,067,075 of NC_017921.1, forward strand.
GCAGGGCATCGAATACCACCCGATCGGCCGCCCCGGTTCGCGTCAGGCCGTGGCCGCGCGTGCGCCGGCCGCCGCGCGCGCGAGCGCGTAACGCGCGCGCCGCTACCCGTCACCCGAAGCGACACGCCATGTTCCGGAACATCCTGATCGTCTGTCACGCGAACGTCTGCCGCAGCCCGGCGGCCGAGATGCTGTTCAAGTCGCATGCCGCGTCGCGCGGCGGCCCGCGCCCGACGTTCCATTCCGCGGGCGTGCGTGCGAACGACGGCGACGGCATCGATCCGGTGATGCGGCGCCTGCTCGCCGAGCGCGGCGTCGATGCCACGACGCATCGTTCGCGCCGGCTGTCGCGCCGGATCGTGCGCGACGCCGACCTGATTCTCGTCAGCGAGCGCGGGCAGATCGCGGCCGTCGAGGCCGTCGATCCGTTCGCGCGCGGCAAGGTCCACCTGCTGGGCAAGTGGGAGGACGCCGAGATCGCCGATCCGCATGGCGGCCCCGAGGCCGACTATCGCGAGAGCTACTCATTGATCGAACGTCTGGTTCAAGGATGGCTGCAAAAACTATGCTGAAACGTCCCATGCGCCCGCTGGCGCTCGCCGTCGCGCTGACGACCTTCCTGTCGGCCTGCGCGAGCGCGCCCGGCAACTATCTCGACTCGTCGAACCTGAAGGACGACGGCCGGCAAGGCCAGCCCGAGACCTATCCGGTTCATTACATCGACGCCAAGCTGGTGATGGATCAGTTGCAGAAGCAGCAGGTCGAGCATCCGCTGCCGCCGGGCCGTTACACCGATCCGTCGCAGTACGTGTATCGCGTCGGCCCGCAGGACATCCTCGGCGTCACGGTGTGGGATCACCCGGAGCTGACGACGCCGCAGGGCCAGTCGTTCTCGAGCGGCGGCAACACCACGCAGTCGGTGGCCGGGGCGTTGCAGCAGCCGTATACGTCGGCGCTGCCGGGCCAGGCCGACCCGTACGGCCAGACCGTCGCCGCGGACGGCACGATCTTCTTCCCGTTCGTCGGCCGGATTCGCGTGGCGGGCAAGACGGTCGCGCAGATCCGCGAGCAGATGGCGTCGAGCCTCTCGCGCTACGTGAAGAATCCGCAGCTCGACGTGCGCGTGCTGTCGTTCCGCAGCCAGAAGGTGCAGGTCACCGGCGAGGTGAAGCAGCCGGGGCCGCTCGCGGTGAGCGACGTGCCGCTCACGCTCGTCGACGCGATCTCGCGCTCGGGCGGCTCGACCGCCGAGGCCGACCTGCAGCGCGTGCGCCTCACGCGCGACGGCAAGCTCTACACGCTCGACGCGAACGGCGTGCTCGATCGCGGCGAAGTGAAGCAGAACGTGATGCTGCAACCGGGCGACATCATCAACGTGCCGGACCGCAGCGACAGCCGCGTGTTCATCATGGGCGAGGTGAAGACGCCGGTCACGGTGCCGATGCTCAAGGGCCGACTGACCATCGCCGACGCGCTGACGGCCGGCGGCGGCATCCTCGACACCGACGCGAACCCGCGCAAGATCTACGTGATGCGCGGCATGCGCGACAACCCGACGAAGCCGGAAGTGTTCCGTCTCGACATGACGCAGCCGGATGCGCTGATGCTGTCGAGCCGCTTCCCGCTGCAGCCGCTCGACGTCGTGTACGTCAGCACGGCCAGCTCGGTGCAGTTCAACCGTGTGCTGCAGCAGGTGCTGCCGACGATCCAGACGATCTTCTACATGCGGCAAATCACGCGCTGATAGCCCGCCGGGGCGGCGCCTGCCCCCCGGCACCACTGAAGCGGGAACGAATGGTGAACACGCAAGCGAAGCACTCCCACGCGGACCTGACCGCGAAAACCGACGAAGAGGACGTCGTCCTCGGCCAGTTGCTCCAGGTCATCATGGACGACATCTGGCTGCTGCTCGGCATCGCCGTGACGGTCGTCGCGCTCGCCGGCCTCTACTGCTACGTCGCGAAGCCGGTCTATCAGGCCGACGTGCACGTGCGCGTCGAGGGCAACGACAACACGACGCAGGCGCTCACGCAGACGCAGACGGGTGCGATGATCAACAGCGGTCCGCAGCAGGCGCCGACCGATGCCGAGATCGAGATCATCAAGAGCCGCGGCGTGGTCGCGCCGGTGGTCGAGCAGTTCAAGCTGAACTTCTCGGTCGTGCCGAAGACGCTGCCGCTGCTCGGCAGCCTGGCCGCGCGCATCGCGACGCCGGGCCAGCCGTCGCGCGCGTGGTTCGGGCTGCGCTCGTACGCGTGGGGCGGCGAGGTCGCCGACATCGACACCGTGAACGTGGTGCCGGCGCTCGAAGGCAAGAAGATGACGCTGACGGCCGGCCCCGACGGCACCTACACGCTGGTCGACCCGGACGGCCGCCGGCTGCTCGCGGGCCGCGTCGGCGAAACGGAGCAGGGCGGCGGCGTGACGCTGCTGGTGCAGAAGCTCATCGCGCGTCCGGGCACGCAGTTCACCGTGGTGCGCTACAACGATCTCGACGCGATCACCGGCTTCCAGTCGGGCATCCAGGTGTCCGAGCAGGGCAAGCAGACGGGCGTCGTGCAGATCTCGCTTGAAGGCAAGAACCCCGAGCAGACCGCCGCGATCGCGAACGCGCTCGCGCAGTCGTACCTGAACCAGCACGTGATCGCGAAGCAGGCCGAAGCGACCAAGATGCTCGACTTCCTGAAGGGCGAGGAGCCGCGCCTGAAGGCCGATCTCGAGCGCGCGGAAGCCGCGCTCACCGAGTATCAGCGCACCTCCGGCTCGATCAACGCGAGCGACGAGGCGAAGGTCTACCTCGAAGGCAGCGTGCAGTACGAGCAGCAGATCGCCGCGCAGCGGCTGCAGCTCGCCTCGCTCGCGCAGCGCTTCACCGACTCGCATCCGATGGTGATCGCGGCGAAGCAGCAGCTCGCCGAGCTGCAGGCCGAGAAGGACAAGTTCAGCAACCGCTTCCGCAGCCTGCCCGCGACCGAGGTGAAGGCCGTGCAGCTGCAGCGCGACGCGAAGGTCGCCGAAGACATCTACGTGCTGCTGCTCAACCGCGTGCAGGAGCTGTCGGTGCAGAAGGCCGGCACGGGCGGCAACATCCACCTGGTCGATTCGGCGCTGCGCCCGGGCGATCCGGTCAAGCCGAAGAAGGTGCTGATCCTGTCGGCCGCGGTGTTCCTCGGGCTGATCCTCGGCACCGGCATCGTGTTCCTGCGCCGCAACCTGTTCCAGGGGATCGAGGATCCGGACCGCGTCGAGCGCACCTTCAACCTGCCGCTCTACGGGCTGGTGCCGCAAAGCGCCGAGCAGGTGAAGCTCGACGCGATGGCCGAGAAGAGCGGCGCGCGCGCGCGGCCGATCCTCGCGAGCCTGCGCCCGAAGGATCTGAGCGTCGAAAGCATGCGCAGCCTGCGCACCGCGATGCAGTTCGCGATGCTCGACGCGCAGAGCCGCGTGATCGTGCTGACCGGCCCGACGCCGGGCATCGGCAAGAGCTTCCTGACCGTCAACCTCGCGGTGCTGCTCGCGCATTCGGGCAAGCGCGTGCTGCTGATCGACGCGGACATGCGCCGCGGGATGCTCGACCGCTACTTCGGCCTTACCGTGCAGCCGGGCCTGTCCGAGCTGCTGAGCGACCAGTCGCCGCTCGAGGACGCCGTGCGCGAGACGCCGGTGCAGGGCCTGTCGTTCATTTCGGCCGGCACGCGGCCGCCGAACCCGTCGGAGCTGCTCATGTCGACGCGGCTGCCGCAATACCTCGAAGGGCTCGGCAAGCGCTACGACGTCGTGCTGATCGACTCGCCGCCGGTGCTCGCGGTGACCGACGCGACCATCATCGGCCGCATGGCGGGCGCGACCTTCCTGGTGCTGCGCTCCGGCATGCACACCGAAGGCGAGATCGCCGATGCGATCAAGCGGCTGCGCACGGCGGGCGTCGATCTGGAAGGCGGGATCTTCAACGGCGTGGCGCCGAAGGCGCGCGGCTACGGCCGCGGCTACGCGGCCGTCCACGAATACCTGAGCGCATGACCGCATGGCCCGGCCGACTGGAGAACTCCCGATGAAAATTTCCGTGCTCGTTCCGACCTACCGGCGACCTGCCGACCTCGCGCGCTGCCTGCTCGCGCTGCAGCGGCAGCAGCGGCTGCCCGACGAGGTGATCGTCGTCGCGCGCCCGGAGGACGACGCCACCCACGAGCGCCTCGCCGATCCGGCCGTGGCGGGCACGCTGCCGCTGCGCATCGTGCCGGTCGATGTGCCGGGGCAGGTCGCCGCGCTGAACCAGGGCCTCGATTCGGCGAGCGGCGACATCGTCGCGATCACCGACGACGACGCCGCGCCGCGCGCCGACTGGCTCGCGCGCATCGAAGCCGCGTTCGCGGCCGACCCGCGCGTGGGCGCGGTCGGCGGCCGCGACTGGGTGCACGAGAAGGGCCGCGTGCTCGACGAATCGCGCGAGCGCGTCGGCCAGCTCACGCTGTCCGGCAAGATCGTCGGCAATCACCATCTCGGGGTCGGCGGCGCGCGCGAGGTCGACATGCTGAAGGGCGCCAACATGAGCTATCGCCGCGCGGCGATCGAGCGCCTGCGCTTCGACACGCGCCTGCGCGGCGCCGGCGCACAGGTGCACAACGACATGGCGTTCAGCATGCGCGTGCAGCGCGAAGGCTGGAAGCTCGTCTACGACCCGGCGATCGCCGTCGATCACTTTCCGGCCGAACGCTTCGACGACGACCGGCGCGATGCGGCGTCGCTGAATGCGATCAGCAACGGCGCATACAACCTGCATCTGATCCTGCGCGAGCATCTGCCGCCGCTGCGCCGCGAGCTGGCGTGGTGGTGGTGGACGCTGGTCGGCACGCGCGTCTATCCGGGCCTCGCGCATCTGCTGCTGTCGCTGCATACGGCGCGGCGCGAGCGCGTGCGCGAGCACTGGCGCGCGGTGCGCCGCGGCGCCCGCGAGGCGCGCCGCGCGAACCTTGCCCCCCATCGTGCGGCGATGCCGCCGGTGACGTCTTGAACCGGCCGCGCGCAGCGCGCACGGCCACCCCCGGAGGGCATTCATGACCGCAACGAAAGTTCACGTGCACCTGTTCTACGGCGCCGATCCGCGGACCTACCGCCAAGGCGAGAACATCGGCTGCCTGTACGGCTATCACCACGCGGAGTCCGACGAATTCCGGCTGAGCTATTCGCAGGACCGCCGCGAGAATCGCGTCGCGGGCGTCGCGCGGCGAGCGCTGAAGGCCGCGCTCGGCTTCGACGTCGTGCACGCCTGGCGCAACCGCGGCGCGTTGCTGAACGCCGACGTGATCTGGACGCACACCGAGCAGGAGCACCTCGCGACCGCGCTGATCCTCAAGCTCGCGGGCGCGCAGGGCAAGCGCCCGCTGCTGCTCGCGCAAAGCGTGTGGCTGTTCGACAAGTGGAGCAGCTTCGGTGCGCCGCGCCGCTGGCTGTACCGCAAGCTGGTCGCGCGCGCCGACGTGCTGACCACGCTCGCGCGCGACAACGCCGAGCTGTGCCGCCGCTATCTCGGGCGCGACGCGACGTTCGTCTATTACGGCCTGAACACGCAGGACTTTCCGCCGATCGAGCCGGTGCAATGGCAGCCGGGCCGGCCGCTGCGGATCGCCGCGATCGGCAACGACCGCGATCGCGACTGGCGCACCTTCCTGGCCGCGTTCGGCGGCGACGCGCGCTACGACGTGCGGCTCGCGACGCGGCGGCGCGTGCCGCGCGAATGGCATGCGCCGAACGTGCAGATCGGCTCCGCGTCGGGGCTCGCGAAGCAGCACGAGCTGTACGCGTGGGCCGACGTGATCGTCGTGCCGCTGCGGCCGAACTTCCATGCGTCGGGCATCACCGTGATGCTCGAGGCGGCGGCGGTCGGCAAGCCGATGATCGTGTCCGACGTGGGCGGGCTGAGCGACTACTTCCCGCACGACACGGCCGCGTACGTGCCGGCGTTCGACGCGCAGGCGATGCGCCAGGCCGCCGATCGCTTCGTCGCCGATCCGTCGGCCGCGCTCGCCTGCGCGCGCGCCGCGGCGGCCTGCCTGCGCGAGCGCAATCTGACCACGCAGGCGTTCGCCGAGCAGCACGTGCGGATCACCCGCGACCTGCTGCGCGGGCGGCGCACGCCCGCGGCGGCGGAGCTGGCGATGCCGCTCGCGGATTCGCAGCCTTCGTCGCGATGAGTGCGGATCGATGAGTACGATCGCCGCCGAACGCGCGCCGTCGCGCAGCCGCAGCTGGTTCGCGGAGCCGAAGCACTGGGCCGGGCAGGCCGCGCTGTGGTCGTTTACCGCCGCGCTGATCGCCGTGCACCAGGGCAAGGTGCTGACGCTCGCGTTCCCGGTGCTCGCCATCGCGGTCGGCGTCTGGCTGTATTTCAAGAGCCCGGCGCGCTACGTCGGCTTCATGTGGTGGGTGTGGTTCCTGAGCCCCGAAGTGCGGCGGCTGGCCGACTGGTCGAAGGGCGCGTTCACGCCGACGAGCCTGATCCAGGTCGCGCCGCTCGCGGTCACGATGATCGCCGGCCTCGGCCTGATCCGGCATTACCGCGTGCTCGCGCAACGGCGCGGGATTCCGGTGCTGCTGATGCTGTTCGGGCTCGTGTACGCGTATCTGGTCGGCATCGTGTCGAGCGGCGTGATGGCCGCGACCTACGACCTCGCGAACTGGCTGTACCCGATCCTGATCGGCTTTCACATCATGGTCAACGCGCGCAACTATCCCGAGTACCGCGACGTGCTGCTCGCCACCTTCATGTGGGGCATGCTCGTGATGGGCGTGTACGGCGTCGTGCAGTACTTCGTGATGCCGCAGTGGGACGTGCTGTGGATGGTCGGCTCGCAGATGGGCTCGCAGGGCGAGCCGGTGCCGTACGGCGTGCGGGTGTTCAGCACGATGAACTCGTCGGGGCCGTTCGCGTTCGCGATGATGGGCGCGCTCGTGTTCGTGCTGGTCGCGCCGCAGCGGATTCGCTGGGTCGCCGGCGCGGCCGGCTTCGTGTCGTTCGCGCTGTGCCTGGTGCGCTCGACCTGGGGCGGCTGGGTGATCGCGCTCGCGATCCAGCTCGTGCAGTCGAGCAATCGCGTGCGGATGCGCATCCTGATCAGCGGCGTCGTGCTGGTCGGGCTGTGCGTGCCGCTGCTGACCGTCGGGCCGGTGGCCGACCGGCTGGGTCAGCGTCTGGAATCGATCACGAACCTGAAGGACGACCGCAGCTACGACGACCGGAACAAGTTCTACGCGACCTTCGCGCAGACCGCGTTCACCGACGTCGCCGGCGAAGGGATGGGCGCGACCGGCGCCTCGACGAAGCTGTCGAGCGACAGCGGCGAGCTCGGCAAGTACGGCAGCTTCGACAGCGGCGTGATGAACGTGCCGTTCGTGCTCGGCTGGCCCGGCACGCTGCTGTATCTCGCCGGCGTGGTGATGCTGTTCGGCCGCACGTTGCGCGCCGCGTTCAAGCTGCGCAAGGACAAGTTCGTCGGCGCGTGCCTGAGCCTGTGTCTGTCGACGTTCGCGATGCTGGTCTTCACGAACTCGCTGATCGGCACGGGCGGGCTGCTGATGTACACGGCCATTTTTTCCATACTATCCGCGGCGCACTGGCAGAAGGCGCAGCGCCTGCTGGCCGCCGCGCGTTCACGGGGAGGCGACCATTGAGAATCGCGATCGTCACGCATGTCGTGCGTCATAACGACGGGCAGGGCCGCGTCAATTACGAAATCGCGCGCGCCGCGCTGGCCGAGGGCTACGAGGTCACGCTGGTCGCGTCGCACGTCGCGCCCGAGCTGCTGGCCGAACCGCGCGTGCGCTGGGTGCCGGTGAAGGCCGGGCGCTGGTGGCCGTCGAATCTCGTCAAGCAGCAGGTGTTCGCGCTCAAGAGCGCGTGGTGGCTGCGCACGCATCGCGCCGAGTACGACGTGCTGCACGTGAACGGCTTCATCTCGTGGGTCCGCGCGGACGTGAACACCGCGCACTTCGTGCACGGCGGCTGGTTCAAGAGCCCGTACTACCCGTTCGGGCTGACCAAGGGGCTGTGGTCCGCGTACCAGTACGTCTATACGCGCGTGAACACGGCGCTCGAGCGCTGGGCATACCGGCGCTCGCGCGCGATCACGGCCGTGTCGCAGAAGGTGGCCGACGAGATCGCCGGGCTCGGCATCGACAGCCGCAAGATCAGCGTGATCTACAACGGCGTCGACGCCGGCGCGTTCGCGCACGCGCAGGCCGACCGCGCGGCCTTCAAGCTGCCGGACGACGCGTTCCTGCTGCTGTTCGTCGGCGACCTGCGCACGCCGCGCAAGAACCTCGGCACCGTGCTGAAGGCGCTGACGCAGTTGCCGGCGAACGTGCATCTGGCGGTGGCCGGCTATCTGCCGGGCAGCCCGTATCCGGACGAGGCGCGCGCGCTCGGCATCGACGCGCGCGTGCATTTCCTCGGGCTGGTGAAGAACATGCCGACGCTGATGCGCTCGGTCGACGCGTACGTGTTCCCGTCGCGCTACGAAGCGATGAGCCTGTCGCTGCTCGAGGCGATGGCGGCCGGGCTGCCGGTCGTCACCGCGCGCACCGCCGGCGGCGCGGAGATCATCACGCGCGACTGCGGGATCGTGCTGGAGGACCCGGACGATCCGGCCGCGCTCGCGCAGGCGATCGGCTCGCTCGCCGCGTCGCGCGAGACCTGCCGCGCGATGGGTGAAGCCGCGCGCGAACTGATGACGCGCTTCGGCTGGGCGCACATGGGCGCGCAGTACGTCGCGCTGTACCGGCGCATCGGCGAACCGTCGCAGCCGGTCGCGTTCGAGCGCGCCGACGATGCGCTCACGCAGGAGCAATCGTGTTGACGTGTTCCGCCGCCTGACCGCGGCGCATTCCCACAGCTGATCGCGCGATCCGGCGCACGCATGCGTGCGGCGGACCTGGCGAGTTTCTCGGAGCAACTGATGAATCAATCTTCCCGGCCGATCAAATCGTTGCAGATCGGCATGCACTGGTTCCCCGAACGTGCGGGCGGCCTCGACCGGATGTACTACTCGCTCGTCGGCGCGCTGCCCGGTGCGGGCGTCGAGGTGCGCGGGCTGGTGGCCGGCTCGCCGAAGGTCGCCAACGACACGGGCGGCGCGATCCAGGGCTTCGGGCCCGCATCGCAGCCGCTCGCGCGCCGCATGCTCGCCGCGCGCCGCGCGTTGCGCGACGAAATCCGCAGCGCGCGGCCCGACGTGATCTCGTCGCACTTCGCCCTCTATACGTTCCCGGGCCTCGACGTCACGCGGGGGATTCCGCAGGTGTCGCACTTCCAGGGGCCGTGGGCCGACGAAAGTCAGGTAGAGGGCGCCGCGTCGCTGGGACAGCGCGCGAAGCGCTATCTCGAACAGGCCGTCTACGTGCGCTCGTCGCGCCTGATCGTGCTGTCGCAGGCGTTCGGCCAGATCCTGACGAACCGCTACGGCATCGATCCGTCGCGCGTGCGCGTGATTCCCGGCTGCGTCGACACCGCGCAGTTCGACACGCCGCTCACGCCGGCCGATGCGCGCCACAAGCTGCAATTGCCGCAGGACCGCCCGATCGTGCTGGCGGTGCGGCGGCTCGTGCGGCGCATGGGGCTGGAAGACCTGATCGACGCGATCGGCATCGTCAAGCGTCGTCATCCCGACGTGCTGCTGCTGATCGCCGGCAAGGGCAAGATCGGCGAGGAGCTGCAGCAGCGCATCGACGCCGCGGGGCTTCAGGACAACGTCAAACTGCTCGGGTTCGTGCCGGACAACCATCTCGCGGCGCTGTACCGCGCGGCGACGGTCAGCGTCGTGCCGACGGTCGCGCTCGAAGGCTTCGGGCTGATCACCGTCGAATCGCTGGCGTCCGGCACGCCGGTGCTGGTGACGCCGGTGGGCGGGCTGCCGGAGGCCGTCGCGGGGCTGTCGAGCGACCTCGTGCTGCCGTCGACCGGCGCCGACGCGATCGCGGAAGGGATCGGCGGCGCGCTGTCGGGCGCGATCGCGCTGCCCGACGAAGTCGCATGCAAGCGCTATGCGCGCGAGCACTTCGACAATGCGGTGATCGCGCGGCGCGTCGCCGGCGTCTATGAAGAGGCGATCCGCGCGGCCAGCTGAGCGCGCGACGCACCGCGACCGGCGCGCAGCGCGACCTCGCGCCGCGGCACGGACCGGCTCGCCCGACTTCGGCGAGCCGGTTTTTTTTCGTTCGTTGCATGGCCGCCGCGCGGGCGGCGCGACGTGTTCGGCGTGTGCTATCGGCGCTGGAGCGTCGCGGCCCATACGCACGACGCGGCCACGCTGACCGCCGCGCCGAGCGCGCAGACGCCGAGCCAGCCCGCGTGCGCATACGCGATTGTCGAGGCGATCGCGCCGAGCCCGCTGCCCGCCGAATAGAACAGCATGTAGCAGCCGACCACGCGCGCGTGCGCATCGGGCCGCGCGCCGAGGATCATGCTCTGGTTCACGACGTGGACGGCCTGCCCGCCGACGTCGAGCAGCAAGATGCCGACGACCAGCCACGCGATCGACGTGCCCGCGAACGCGAGCGGCAGCCACGCGCACGCGAGCAGCAGCAGCGCGGCGCCCGTCGTCGCCTCGCCGCGCCCGCGATCGGCGAGCCGGCCCGCGCGTGCGGCCGCAGCGGCGCCGAGCGCGCCCACCAGCCCGAAGGCGCCGATCTGCGTATGCGACATCGGCTCCGGTCCCGCGCTGAGCGGCAACACCAGCGCGCTCCAGAAGATGCTGAACGCGGCGAACATCAGCAGCGCGATCGCGCCGCGCACGCGCAGCACGCGCTCGGTGCGCAGCAGCGTGACCATCGAGCCGAGCAGCGCCGCATAGCCGATCCGCTCGCGCGGCGCGTCGATGGCCGGCAACAGGCGGGCGAGCGCCGCGAGCATCGCGAGCGCGGCCGCGCCCGACACCAGATACACCGCGCGCCAGCCGGCGAGGTCCGTCACCACACCCGCGAGCGAGCGTGCGGCGAGCAGGCCGATCACGACGCCGCCCTGCGCCGCGCCGACCACGCGGCCGCGCTCGCCGGGCGCCGCGAGCGCGGCCGCGCATGCGATCAGTCCTTGCGTCGTCGCGGTGCCGAGCAGGCCGAGCGCGACCATGCCGGCCAGCAACGCGATGCGTGTCGACGCCGTGGCCACGCACGCGCATGCCGCCGCCAGCAGGACGAGTTGCACGGCGATCAGGCGCTTGCGGTTCAGCAGATCGCCGAGCGGCACGACGAACAGCAGCGCGAGCGCGCAGCCGAGCTGCGTCGCGGTGATGACGCCGCCGATCGCGGCCGGCGCGACGCGGAACTCGCGCGCGATCGAATCGAGCAGCGGTTGCGCGTAGTACACGTTCGCGACGCTCGCCGCGCAGCAGACCGCGAGCAACGCGACGGTCGCGGTCGGCACGCGGGCCTGGTTCGCGGCGCGCGGCGGCGCAGCCGACGCGGCCAGGTCGGAGCAGCAGGACGATTCCATCGGCGTTCTCACTCAAATAGTTGCAAATAGAAACCTGTTGGAGTGTAGAAAAACAAGTTTTAAAATGCAACTGAAAAGCGTCGGGCGACGGGCCCGCGCATCGAGGGCGGCCCACGCGGCTGAAAGGAAAGCGGAGAGCAATATGGCCAGACAGAGAAGTCTTGCGGATTCGCCGTGCCCGGTGGCGCGCGCGACCGATATCGTCGGCGATCGCTGGGCGTTGCTGATCGTGCGCGACGCGTTCGACGGCGTGCGGCGGTTCGGCGATTTTCGTGCGAGCCTCGGCGTCGCGAGCAACATCCTGTCCGACCGGCTCAGGATGCTGGTGGACGCCGGCGTGTTCGAAGTCGTGCCCGCATCGGACGGCAGCGCATATCAGGAGTACGCGTTGACGAAGAAGGGCGAGGGGCTGTTTCCCGTCATCGTGATGCTGCGGCAGTGGGGCGAGGCGAACCTGTTCGAGCGTGGCGAGCCGCGTTCGGTGCTGATCGATCGCAACACCGGCCGCGCGCTGCGCAAGATCGCGTTGCGGCACGACGACGGGCGCGCGGTGAAGGCGGCGGAAACGTTCGTGCGCAAGGTCGTCGACGATTCGAACGGGCCGCGCTGACGCGCGGCTGCGCATCGCGCAATCGCGGTTGGCGTCTGCGATCGGCCGGCTCGTCGTGCGCCGACGATGGACCTGCCGATCAGTCCGCGGCCGACACCGGCCGACGTGCGGCCGCCGCGTCACGATGTGGGTCGCGATGCGCGTCGCGCCGCACCAGCGTCGCGAGCAACGCGGCGGCGATCAGCAGCGCTACCGACACGGCGGTTTCGACGCGCAGGCCGTGGACGGTCTGCGCTGCGCCGCCCGCGCCGGTGAGCGCGCCGAAGGCGGCGACGCCCATCGCGCCGCCCGCCTGACGCGCGGTGTTCAACACGGCCGACGCGATGCCCGCGCGCGCGGGCTCGACCGACGCGAGCACGGCCGTCGTCATCGCCGGCACCGCGAAGCCCATGCCGGCCGGGATCAGCAGGAACGGCACGAGCAGCAGCGGCAGCGGCGTCTGGGCGTCGACGAAATGCAGCGATCCGTAGCCGACGGCCGCGACCAGCGCACCGGCCAACATCGGCATGCGCGGGCCGTCATGCGCGACCGCGCGGCCGCTCGCCAGATTCGACAGCAGGAAGCCGCCCGTCAGCGGCAGGAACGCGAGGCCCGCCTGCAGCGCCGTTTCGCCGCGCACGCGCTGCAGATACAGCGCGAGCACGAACACGGTGCCGTAATAGGTGAGGTTCACGCAGACGCCGAACAGCACGGCCGCGCTGAACGTGCGGCGACGGAACAGCGACAGCGGCAGCATCGGCGCCGTGCTGCGCGCCTCGACCGCGACGAACGCGAGCGCGGCGAGTGCCGCCACCGCGAAGCCGCCCGCGACGACCGGATGCACGAAGCCGAGCGGCCGCCATTCGATCACGGCGGCGGTCAGCGCGGTGAGCATCGCGATCGCGATCAGTTGGCCGCGCACGTCGAGCGGGCGCGCGGCGGCCGGCGGCGGCGCCGCATCGGCGCGCCGCGCGGGCACCCACGCGAACGTGGCCGCGAGCCCCGCCGCGCACAGCGGCAGATTCACGAGGAAGATGCCCCGCCAGCCCCAGGCGGCGATCAGCAGCCCGCCCACCACCGGGCCGGCGGCGATCGAGATCGATCCCGCGGCCGTCCATGCACCGACGGCGCGCGCGCGTAGCCGCGGGTCGTGCCGGCACGCGTCGTTGAGCAAGGCGAGCGAATTCGGCAGCATTGCCGCCGCGCCGATGCCCTGCGCCGCGCGGGCGGCGATCAGCATCGCGGGCGAGACGGCAGCGCCGCACGCGAGCGACGCGACCGAGAACAGCACGAGGCCTGCGACGTACAGGCGGCGCGCGCCGAAGCGGTCGCCGAGCGCGCCGCCCGTCAGCATCAGCACCGCGAAGGCGAGCGTGTACGCATCGACGACCCACTGCAGCGCGGCGACCGGTAGGTGCAGATCGCCGGCGAGATGCGCGAGCGCGATGTTGACGATCGTAACGTCGAGCTGCGTGACGACGAAGCCGACGCTGACGGTTGCCACGACGCGTGCGAGCGCGGGCGGCAGGGCGGGGGAGCGTGACGTGTCCATGCGCGTATCGTAGGACGCGCCGGGTGCGGGATGTTTCGGCCTGCGGTGAAGTATCGATGTTGCTGAGGATGGGGATGCGAGGCGGGTGGCCGCGCGATGCGACGGCTTGACGGCAGCGCGTGTGCCCGATGCCACCGCCGATGAGGACGTGAAGCAAGCAACGCCATGCGGGTGGCCGCGCGATGCGACGGCTTGACGGCAGCGCGTGTGCCCGACGCCACCGCCGATGAGGACGTGAAGCAAGCAGCGCCATGCGGGTGGCCGCGCGATGCGACGGCTTGACGGCAGCGCGTGTGCCCGATGCCACCGCCGATCAGGACGTGAAGCACGCAACGCCATGCGGATGTCGCGCGATGCGGCGGCTTGACAGCAGCAGCGCCCGAGCCGCCCCAAACCTTTCAGTGCCGCTCGCTGCGCCAGCGCCCGGGCGCGACGCGGAAGCGCTTCGTGAACGCGTGCGTGAAGGTGCTCTGATCGGCGAAGCCGACCATGCCGGCGATGTCGACGAGCGGATGACGGCCGTCGGCGAGCAGCACGACGGCCGCGTCGAGCCGTAGCCGCTGCAGGTAGCGGTGCGGCGTTTCGCCGAACGCGTCGACGAACAGTTGATGAAAGCGGCGCATCCCGTAACCGCAGTGCGCGGCGAGATCCGCGATGCGCAGCGGCTCGGCGAGCCGCGCGCGCAGCCAGCGGTCGATGCGCGCGAAATCGAGGCCCACAGCGGGCGCGGCGAGGCTGGCGTCGTCGAGCAGCGCATCGCACAGGCGCGCCGCAGCGTGCCACTGGAAACGATGCGCACGCGCGGCGTCGGCCGGTCCGTCGAACTGCGCGGCGGCCGTCGCGACCTGCGCGACCAGCGACGTCAGCGCCGGATCGATCGAGACCGCGCGTGCGCGGTCGAACAGACGCTGCGGCAGCGCCAGCGACGCGACGGGCAGGTCGAGCACGAGCTGGCGATTCTCGCCGAGCCCGGCGTACTCGTGGCGCGCGCCCGCCGGGATCAGCCATGCCGCATGCCGGTCGATGCGGCGGCCGACGCCGTCGACCGCCATCACCATCGCGCCGTCGACGCCCAGCACGACCTGATGGAAATCGTGCACGTCCGACGCCTCGCACGTGTCGTAACGGCGCAGCGCGATGGCGGGAGACGGCACGCGTTCCATCGGAAGGGCGTCGGCAGCAGGCGTCAGACGGCGAGCAGCTCGACTTCGAACACGAGCGTCGCGTTCGGCGGAATCACGCCGCCTGCGCCGCGCGGGCCGTAGCCGAGTTGGGGCGGAATCGTCAGGCGACGCACGCCGCCCACCTTCATGCCCTGCACGCCTTCGTCCCAGCCCTTGATGACCATGCCGCCGCCGAGCACGAACGCGAACGGGTCGTTGCGGTCCTTGCTCGAATCGAATTTCTGACCGTCGGTCAGCCAGCCCGTGTAGTGGACGCTGACGGTCTGGCCCGCGGCGGCTTCCGCGCCGGTGCCTTCGGTCAGGTCTTCGATTTTGAGGCCCGATGCGGTCGTGGTGACGGACATGACTTCTCCTGAGAGGGGTTGAGTAAGACCGCTATTGTAGGCGAGCCCGCCGCGCGTCACCGGACGCGGCGCGCGCATGGCCGGGCGGGCGCCGCGCGCCCGGCGCGGCCGCTGACGTCGGCGCGCGCGAAACCCGAATGGAACGCGCGTTTGAATTCGGCTGCGATCCGATCGATCGCGCTGCACCGCGCGGTCGCAGCTCGCGTATGAATCGTGGCGGCACGCGCGTACCGCGGCGCGTCGCAAGCCGCGTGCGATCGCCTGGAACGCCCGCCGCACGGGGCTTTCGCGGCGATGCCGCCACGCGCGTGGGTGCCGCGCGTGCCGGTCGCGCAACGGTTCGCGCGTTCGAATCGCGGTCCATCCACACGCTGCACGAACGCCGTTTTTGCGACGCCGCGTCCGGTGCGCCGTTTGGAAGCGCGCGTCTACCGTTCGGCTTGCCCGCGCCACCGGACGGCGCCTATCTTTACATCTATCGATGTCAAGATCAGTACGTTGCGGGACGGCGTGCGCGCCGCACGGCCTTCGAGGCTGCCCGCCGCAAGGAGAACGACCAACATGAAGTCAGCCGCTTCCGCCGCCGCCATCGCGGCCGACGTGATGCCGGTGCGCCGCGACCTGCGCTTCGAGCTGGCGGTCGAGCGCGCAAAGGATTGGCACGCAATGGGCCCGCACGTGACCCACTTCTTCAACGCGCTGTCGCTGCTGTTTCCGGCCGGCGAACGCTTTTTCATGGACTCGGTGCGCAACTACCGCGACCGCATCGACGATCCGCTGCTCAAGCAGCAGGTGCTCGGCTTCATCGGCCAGGAGGCGATGCACACGCGCGAACACGTCGAATACAACGAGCTGATGCAGGCGAACCGGCTGCCGGCGCGCAAGCTCGACAAGCGCATCTGGACCGTGCTCGGGTACCTGAAGCGCAAGCTGCCGCATTCGATGCAGCTCGCGCATACGGTGGCCGCCGAGCACTACACGGCGATGCTCGCCGACTGGCTGCTGAGCGACCCGACGCGCCTCGACGGCTCGGTCGACGGCTATCGGCAGATGTGGCTGTGGCACGCGCTCGAGGAAACCGAGCACAAGGCCGTGTCGTTCGACGTCTGGAACGCGGCGATCCGCCCCGGCCCGCGTCGCTATCTGATCCGGATCGGCGCCTATCTACTGACGACGCTGACGTTCTGGCCGACCGTGTTCCTGCTGCACGTCACGCTGTTGTCGCGCGATCGAGCGATCCGGCACCGGTTGCGCGGGATGCTGCGGATGATCGCGTTCCTGTACGGGCCGCGCCGCGGGCTGTTTCCGCGCATCGCGCGCGAATGGCTCAGCTATTTCCGGCCGGGCTTCCATCCGTGGGACCACGACAACCGCCATCATCTCGCCCGGGTGGATGGGCTCGTCGCCGCATCGCGCGCGGCCAGCCTCCCGTCGGTCGGCCGCGGCCGCGCCGGTGCGCTCGGGCCGATCGCTTCGACGCGCTGACGCGGGGTGAGGGGCGCTTTGGGGCGCGAACGGGTGCGCTGCGGCGCCCTGACCGGCGCGTGTTGCGTTCCTGCATCATCGACGCCTTCATCCGACGATTGACCGAGGTCAATCGGAAAACGGTTACGCATGCGCGGCCCGCGCTGCGCACTGCGAGCGCCGCCGCGCCCGCGTCGGTCCGACCCACGCCCGTCCCGCATCCGTCCAGCGCCTGGCCCGCTCCCGACCGGCGCACTCCCGGACCGCTCGCGCGCGCCCCGGAAAATCCCACCAATCGGGATAACCCCCATCCAGCCGCCCCTCGGCGGTATCGATATACCGTTCATCGACCGATTCGCAGGCCGCGCGATTATTGCCTTGGGGGATTCTATTCGGACGGAAATGCGGCCAATATGTGGGTTCGAACAGCTGCGTCGCACGCCGCGACGAGCCGGCGCACGATACCAACGCCAAGCGGGGAACAACGATGGTTGCAAAATCACCCGATGCAAACCCGACGGCGGCCGAAACGCCGCTCTTGTCCGTTACCGCACCCGAGGCAGGACGCAAGCTGTTCGTGATCATGCGTTCGCCCGACGAACCGTTGCTCGCGCAACTACGCGACCTTGGCTGGGAAGTCTCGGTCGCGAAGACGGCCGGCGCCGCGCAGAACATGACATCCGGCGTCAACGTCGCGGCCGGGCTCATCGATTTCACCGGCTTCACGTCGCGCGACTATCCGGCGCTGAAGGCGTGTCTGAGCCAGCCCGCGATCGGCTGGATTTCCGTCGCGCAGGGCGGCGTCACGATCAGCGCCGCGGTGCGCGAGATGATTCGCAGCTACTGCTTCGACTACGTGACGCTGCCGTTGCCGTACGAATGGATTTCGCACGTGCTCGGCCATGCGCGCGGGATGGCCGCGCTCGATCGCGTCGACGGCGCCGCGTATGCGGCGTCGATCGGCGAGCACGGGATGATCGGCAACTGCGAGGCGATGCAGCAGTTGTTCAGCACGATCCGCAAGGTCGCGAAGACGGACGCGAGCGTGTTCATCTCCGGCGAGTCGGGCACCGGCAAGGAGCTGACCGCGCTCGCGATCCACGAGCGCTCGGTGCGCGGCAAGGGGCCGTTCGTCGCGATCAACTGCGGCGCGATTCCGCATCATCTGCTGCAATCCGAGCTGTTCGGCTACGAGCGCGGCGCGTTCACCGGCGCGAACCAGCGGCGCGCCGGGCGGATCGAGTCGGCGAACGGCGGCACGCTGTTCCTCGACGAAATCGGCGACATGCCGGTCGAGAGCCAGGCGAGCCTGTTGCGGTTCCTGCAGGAAGGGAAGATCGAGCGTCTCGGCGGGCAGGAATCGATTCCGGTCGACGTGCGGATCATCTCCGCGACGCACGTCGATCTCGACGGCGCGGTCGAGGCCGGACGCTTCCGCGCGGATCTCTATCACCGGCTCTGCGTGCTGCGCATCCACGAGCCGCCGCTGCGCGCGCGCGGCAAGGACATCGACATCCTCGCGCATTACGTGCTGCAGAAATACAAGGCCGACAGCGGCCGCAAGATCAGCGGCTTCACGTCGGCGGCGCTCGACGCGATGCGCCGCTACGAGTGGCCGGGCAACGTGCGCGAGCTGATCAACCGCGTGCGGCGCGCGATCGTGATGGCCGAGAGCCGGCTGCTGACGCCGCACGATCTCGGGCTCGACGTGCCGGGCGAAACGGAGCCCGTGACGCTCGAGCAGGCGCGCTCGCTCGCCGAGCGCACGGCGATCGAGAACGCGCTGCTGCGCAACGATCACCGGATCAACAAGGCGGCCGCCGAACTCGGCATTTCGCGCGTGACGCTGTACCGGATGATGATCGAGCACGGGCTCAACGATCACGACAACGGCGGCGAAAACGGCAAGGACGGCTCGCCGGCCGGCGACGCGGACAACCAGCGCGTCGGCTGAACGCGGCGCGTAACGGCGCTGCGGCGGGTCCCGGCCGTGCGCCCGTGCGCGGGCGATTCGCGGTTCTGTGTAAAGCCCGTGAAACGTTTCGTGCCGGCGTGCGCGCGAACCGGCGCGGCGATCGCCCGCCATGGCGCGCCGCACGCGCCGGGCAAATTTTCCACACCCGCGCCGAGCATCGGCCTGCGGCGTATTCCGCGTCGCCGTGCGGTCGCCGTTCCCCTATCGCGTGTTTCAGTTTTGAAACGTCAGGCCTGCTGGCGCCGGTTCGCGGCGCAAGTCGTCCGACGAAAGCCCCGTGGCGACGGGCCTGCGCGCGCCTGGCGCGCTCCTTGCGAATGTCGAGGTGCGAAAGTCGACGACGGGCATCCGGCCGGTTCGGCAGCACGACGGACGAACACGGCCGGAATCGAGCTCACGGGGAGGGCGGCGGCGCGCGCGACAGGCGCGCGCCGCGCGGCAAGGGCCGTCGTCGAGTCGCCGGAGCGCCGGGGTCTTCCGGACGCCGAAACAAGCAGCACAGCGACTACGGGGTACCAAAAATGAACCATCGTCACACGCCGCTGCCGGCTGGCCGCGATCGCAGCGATGCGTTGCATCGCCGCTCGAGCGCGCAGCGCGCGGCCGGCCGCCATGCATCGACAGGCCAGCTTTGCGCGCTCGGCGCGAGGCGGATCCGGCTGATTCCCGGCCATCCGCGTCGCGCCGGTGCTTTCACGCTCGCCAATCCGATCCGGATGGGCATGTGTGCGCGCGCGCGGGTGCCGCGACGCCCGATCTTCACGTTCTGACGTCGAGCGCTCGCGGCGTGGGGGAATCGTCCGCGATGCCGGCGATACGCGGCAGCGTGCCGCGCGAGACGGGCGACGAAACCGGCGCGGCAGTGGACGGCAGCAGCGCGCTGCCTTCATGTTTTGACGTCGAGCGTCCGCGCTTGCTGGCGGGAACGAACTGTCCGCGATGCCTGCGATACGCGGCAGCATGCGGCGCGCCGCCGCATCAGCCCCATCACCCGCCGTAGATATCGAAGTCGAAGTACTTCGACGCCAGCCGCTTGTAGGTGCCGTCCTTGACCATGTCGAGGATCGCGCGGTCGATCTTCGCCTTCAGGTCGGTGTCTTCCTTGCGCAGCCCGATGCCGGCGCCGATGCCGAGCACCTTCTCGTCGACCAGCTCCGGCCCGACGAACTGATAACCCGCGCCGCGCGGCGACTTCAGGAAGCCGATCGCCGCCTGCACCTCGTCCTGCAGCGCGGCATCGAGGCGGCCGGCGGTCAGGTCCGCATAGACGCCGTCCTGGTTCTGGTACGACACGACGTTCGCACCCTGCTTCGCCCAGTACGCCTTCGCATACGCCTCCTGCGTGGTGCCCTGTTCGACGCCGATCGACTTGCCCTTCAGCGATTCGGCGGTCGGCAGCAACGGCGAGCCCTTCTTCACGACGAGACGGGTCGGCTGGTTGTAGATCTTCGTCGTGAAGCCGATCTGTTCCGCGCGCTGCGGCGTGATCGACATCGACGACAGCACCGCATCGAACTTCTTCGCCTTCAGCGCGGGGATCATCCCGTCGAAATCGTTCTCGAGCCACACGCACTTCGCCTTCAGCCGCGCGCAGATCTCGTTGCCGAGGTCGATGTCGAAGCCGACGAGCTTGCCGTCGGGCGCCTTCGATTCGAACGGCGCGTAGCTGGCATCGGTGCCGAACCGCAGCGTGGTCCAGTCCTTCGCGGCGGCGGGGCCGGCCGATACCGCGAGCAGGGCGATCGAAACGGCGGCAATCAGTCTCTTCATGGTGGTTCCTTGGCGTGGTCGATCCGGTTCCGCGGCGGCGCGGTGGGTGCATGGCCGCATCGCATGCCGCCGCACTGTCCGCCCACCCATTAACGCAGAAAATAAAATCTCAGTCCAGAATGGACAAAAAATATCGGAATGATCGGCGCAGAGGCGGCCGCCGCAAAGGGGACGACCCTTGCATAAATGCGAAAATGGACTAATCTTGTTAGTAAATTCGTTTTGAGACTAACGATCATGTCACAGCCCGCCTTCGACCCACAGAATCCGGATCTCGCCCTGCCGCAGGCCTCGGTTGCGCAGATGTCGGCGGCCGGCCTGCGTGCGTTCTTCAACATCGCGCGCGACTGGGAGCTGACGATCGACGAGCAACTCGTGCTGCTCGGGTCGCCCGGCCGCTCGACGTTCTTCAAGTGGAAGGCGTCGCCCGGCTCGGCGCGCCTGCCGCGCGACACGCTCGAGCGCCTATCGCTGCTGCTCGGCATCTACAAGGCCTTGCAGATTCTGCTGCCGCAGCCGGCCGCGGCCGACGCGTGGGTCAAGCGGCCCAACGACGCGGCGCCGTTCGGCGGCAAGCGCGCGCTCGACCGGATGCTGGCCGGCAACGTGGGCGATCTGGTCGCCGTGCGCCAATACCTCGACGCGATGCGAGGTGGCTGGGCGTGACGATGCCGATCGACGTGCAACCCTGGCCGACGACCGTCGTCGACTGGGCGCCTGCCTATCGTGTGATACCCACCCGCTTTCCCGCGATCAACCTGTTCGACCGCGTCGCATCGGCCGACGACTTCGACGCGCTGTATGCGCTCGAATCGCTGACCAACGACCGGATACGTCAGGAAGTCGGCACGCTGGCGCTCGTGCCGCCGGCCGAACGCCGCTATGGCCCCGGCTGGGGGCCGATCATGGCCGCGTTCACGCATCTGAACCCGCAGGGCAGCCGGTTTTCGGACGGCACCTACGGCGTGTTCTACTGCGGCCGTTCGCGCGCGACGGCGATCGCGGAGACGCGCTATCACAGCGGGCTGTTCCTCGCGGCGACGAAGGAGCCGCCGATGCGCCAGCAGATGCGGCTCTACACGGTGTATGCGCACGGCGACGTCGTCGACGTGCGCAGCTGGCCGCAGCGCCACCCGCAGCTGCTCGATCCGCTCGACTACAGCGCGGGGCAGGCGCTCGGCCGCGCCGTGCGCAATGCGGGCGGCGCGGGCATCGTCTATCCGTCGGTGCGCGACCCGGACGGCGAATGTATCGCCGCGTTGCGCACGACGCTGCTGCGCGACTGTCATCACGCCGCGTACCTCGAATACAACTGGAACGGCAGCGCGGTCGATGCGGTGTTCGAACTGAATCAGGTCGGTTAGCGTAACGCGCTGCGTGCGCACGGGAACCGCGGCGTCACGGCAGCGGCAGATCGGCCGCGCGACGTGCGCGTACGTCGGCCTGACTGAGCGACCAGCTCCGGCCGGTGTGCGGCTCGACGATCGTCAGCCGCCCGGACGGCGCGAACGCGCCCGTGTCGATGAACCATTGCGCGCCGATGCGCTGCAGGTCGCGCACCGGCGTGTGGCCGGTGCAGGTCAGCGACAGCCCGGCCTGCAACGCCGGGTCGGCGAGCCCCTGGACCAGATCGCGCCCCCAGATCAGCCGCTCGCGCACGTCGTGCGAGTAGCTGCCCGTGTCGAGTTCGTCGTCGCTGCCGAAGAATTCCGCGTGCAGCACGTTGAAACGCTCGGGACCGTCGCCGATCACGCGCACGAGCGGCAGCGTGTCGACGCGCGCGGCATGCGCCTGCAGCAGTTGCGGCGGCAGGTCGGCGCCCCAGTCGCCGCCGATGCCGCGCCACGCGTCGGCCGACAGCTTGCCGCGTGCGACGAGGCTCAGCACTTCCTCATGATTGCCGCGCACCGCATGGCACCACGGACGATCGAGCAGCTCGAGCGCGGTTTCCGACGCGGGGCCGCGGTCGACCAGATCGCCGACCGAAAACAGCCGGTCGCGCGCCGCATCGAAGCCGACGTCGTACAGCAGCGCGCGCAGCACGTCCACGCAGCCGTGCAGATCGCCGACGACGAAGTCGCGGCCCGTCGTATTGGCGGGATGGCGGCACAGGGAGGAAGTCATCCAGATATCTTAGGCGCTCGCGACCATCGCAACCTGGTGCCGGAATGGCGATAATCGGCGCCGTGCGCCCCGGCGCGTGCGCAGCGGGCAGCCGCGTGCCGGCCGAACCCTTTCCATCCGCTTTCGGAATGCAACGATGACGCTTTATCCGCAGGTATTACGCAACCGGCCGCGCATGGTGGCCGCCTTCGTCGCGGGCGTGCTGTGCGCCGTATTGCTGCCGTTTCCGCTGCGGTCGGCCGCGCGCGTGCTGATCGGCTGGGACTGCGCGGTGTGGCTGTATCTCGCGCTGATGTGGGCGCGCATGATCACGGCGCACCACCACAAGGTGCGCGAAATCGCGATCCGCGAGGACGAGAATGCGACGACCGTGCTGACGGTCGTGTGCATCGCGACGGTCGCGAGCATCGCCGCGATCGCGTTCGAGCTTGCGACCGCGAAGAGCGTCGGCTTTCGCGTCGGGCTCGGCCATTACGCGATCACCGGCGCGACGCTGTTCGGCGCATGGTTCCTGATCCCGACCATCTTCACGCTGCATTACGCGCGGCTCTATTACGGCTCGCCGTGCGCCGACCGCGCGCTGCGCTTTCCCGACGACCATCCGGAGCCCGACTACTGGGACTTCCTCTATTTCGCGTTCACCCTCGCGGTCGCGTCGCAGACGGCCGACGTGTCGCTCGCGAGCCGCGCCGCGCGCCGCTCGGCGCTCGCGCAGTCGATCCTGTCGTTCTACTTCAACATGGCCGTGCTCGGGCTGTCGATCAACGTCGCGGCGGGGTTGTTGGGCTGAGGCGCGCGCTCACGCGGCTCGCCGCAGCGCGATCCACGCGCCCCAGAACAGGCTCGAAAAGAAGCGCAGCGGCGCATCGAACCCGGCGTCGTGCAGCAGCGCAAACACGGCTTCCTCGGACGCCGGCGGGTCCGCGCCTTGCAGGATCTTCGCGAGCTGCGCGCGCACCGCGTCGGGTGTCGCTCCGGCCATGCGCCAGCGTTGCTGCCAGGCATCGAGCAGGCGAGGGTGGTCGGCGTAACGGCGATGGTTGCCCGCGATGACGAGCGGCGCGCCCGGCTTCAGGCGACGTGCGATCGCATCCAGCAGCGCGGCCTTCGCCGCGTCGCCCGGGACGTGATGCAGGACGCCGATCAGCGTCGCGCCGTCGAACGCGGGAGCATCCGGCAGCGCGTCGACCCCGGCTTCGACGAACTGCGTGCGCGCGCCGCAACCGGCTGCCTCGACGCCGGCGCGCGCGAGCGCGAGCATCGGCGCCGACGGATCGACGGCCGTGAATTGCCAGCCCGGCTCGAGCGCACCGGTCACGCAGATATCGCGGCCCGTGCCGCCCGCTCCGGCGACGAGGATCCGCGCATCGGCCGCGCCGATCGCCGCCGCGAGCATGCATGCGGACAGTTCGTGGCACGCGTCGTAACCGGCGAGCGCGATGCGCGACTGTTCGGCGTATTCGTGCGCGCGGGCAGGATCGAATTTTGCGGCGCTGGCGGGGAGCGACATCGCGGATTCCTCGGGTTCGTGGCGCGGACGACCTGCCCGCGCGCGTTGGCCCGAGCGTAAGCGGGCGGGCCGCGGCCCAACAAGACCAGCGGCCATTCCGGTATGCAGACTACCCGCCATCGGGGCCGATCGCCCCGCGTTCGCTCAGGGTCGATTCGTATTAAAAATGGATCGTTCGGATTGCGTCGCAGTCGCCAAAACGGCGCATACTTTTCATCCCCCCTGCCTGGCCGTCGCATGCCGGGCGCCATGCGCCGCGTCGAATGCGGCCATGCTGCTCGGCCCGCACGAGGAGCGCACGATGTCAGATTGTTCGCACGATCCGTATGCGCAGCACTACATCCACTGCCTGCCGTTCGGTGCGCAGCCCTGCGGTGCGCATGGCGCGCCGCCGCGCACGCATTTCCGCGTGTGGGCGCCGGGCAGTACCCAGGTCCAGCTCGAACTCGATACCGGCCACGGCCCGACGCTCGTCCCGATGACGGCGGCCGGTCCCAATTGGTTCGAAGCGTTCGTCGAATGCGGCGCCGGCGCACGTTATCGCTATCGCCTCGACGATGCCGTGTCGATCCCCGATCCCGCATCGCGTTCGCAGCCCGACGGGCTCAACGGCCCGAGCGAAGTCGTCGATGCGCGCGCTTTCACGTGGCGCAACACGTTCTGGCGCGGGCGTCCCTGGGAGGACATCGCGCTCTATGCGATCCGGCCGCACGCGGCGGGCGGCTTCGACGGCGTGCGCCGCCGGCTGCCGCAGCTCGCACGGCTCGGCATCACGGCGCTGGAGCTGCTGGCGTCGCCGCACGACAGCCTGCCGTTCGCGCCGCTCGCGGCGGACGGCGGCCCGCACGCGCTGAAGGCGCTGATCGACGACGCGCACGGCTACGGCCTCGCGGTGCTGCTCGAGCTCGACTACTCGCGCTTCGGCAGCGGCACCGACGCGCTGCGCCATTACGCCGCGCCGTTCTTCCATATGCGCGACGATCCGCTGCAGGCGGCGCCGCTCGCGCTCGACCATCCGGACGTCTGCGACTTCTTCTGCGACAACGCGCTGTACTGGCTCGACGAGTACCGCTGCGACGGCCTGCGGCTGCGCGAAGCCGACCGGATCGGCGCGTCCTGGCTGCGCGAGATCGCCGATCGCGTGCACGCCGCGGAGCCGGCCGACCGGCTGATCCATCTCGTGCTCGGCAGCGAGCGTCATCCGGTGCATCTGGCCGACACGCACTTCGATGCGCAGTGGAACGGTTGCGGCGAACGAGCGCTGCATCGGCTGACGTGCCGCGACGCGGTCGCTCACGACGGCATCTCGATGCACCAGTCGATCCACACGCTCGCGCGCGCGCTGACGGCGTCGGGCGCGGCGTTCCAGCCGGCCGCGCCCGACGGCGGCGCGATGCTCGACGGCTTGTCGCTGACGTCGCTGGTGCTCACCGATGGCGCGTGGCAGGGCGCCGCATCCGGCGAGCAAGGGCAGGCGGCCGGCCTCGCGGCGCTCGCGCTGTCGCTGCTCACGCCACAGATTCCGCTGATCTTCGACGAAACCGCGCGCGATACCGAGCGCGCGCATTTCGTGCAGTCGGCGCTGGCGGTGCGTGCGAAGCTGATCGCGCCGCGCTTGTCCGATTGCCGCCCGCAGGACGCGCGTACGCTGAAGGCTGGCGGTGACGGCGAAGCCGATGCGCTGCTCGCGTCGTGGCGTCTGGCCGACGACGAGACGCTGACGATCGCGCTGAACCTGTCGCCCGAGGCGGTGCCGTTCGACGCGCCGCGCGGGCGCGTCGTGTTCGAGACGCCGGCGCGCGCGCGCGATCGCATTGATGAAGGCGAGTTGCCGCCGTACTCGCTCGTCGCCTGGCTGACGGGCGACGTCAACGGCTATGCGCTCACGCACGACGTGCGGCGAATCGACGGCGGCGCATGGCGCATGCGGCCGGCCGAGCCGAACCACGGCTGACACGCGCGGCCGACCTACCAGAAGCCCCGAATGCCGGCGACGCCGTAGGCGCCGTGGCGGCGCGCGTCGTCCAGATGCGCGCGCGTCATGCCGCCGAGCGCATAGACGGGCATCGCCGCCTGCGCGGCCAGCGCGGCGAACGCGCTCCAGCCGAGCGTCGGCGCGCCGGGATGGCTGAGCGTCGGCAGCACGGGCGACAACGTGACGAAATCCGCACCGACGCGTGCGGCCAGTGCGAGGTCGTGCGCCGTATGGCACGCGGCCGACACGCGGCGCGCGGGCGGCAGCGGCCGCTGCGCGACGGCGTGCAGCGCGGCGCCGTCGAGGTGCCAGCCCGCGCCGTCGAGCCGCATCACGCCGGCGGCGTCGATCGGGCCGTTGAGCATCAGCTGCGCGCCGGCCGCATCGCAGCGCGCGAGCGCATCGGCCGCGAGGCGCGCGAACGCGGCCGCGTCGAGCGATTTGACGCGCAGCTGCACGAGCGTCTCGCCGCGCGCGAGCACGGCCGACAGCCGGTCGAGCAACGCGCGGCAAGCGGCCGCCGACGCGGACGCCGGCTCCGGCGTGATCACGCAGCAGCGGGGCAGCGCGACGCTCATCGCGCGCCGCGCGCGCGGGCCGTCATTCGTCGGCCTCTTTGGCGAGCTTCGGATAGACGCGCACCAGCACGATGCGCGGCCCGTTCATCTTCTTCACGACGACGTCGAAGCGGTCGAACGACACGCGCTGGCCTTCGGTCGGCAGATCGCTCAACGCCTGGATCACCAGGCCGCCGACCGATTCCGCGCGGCCCTCGTCGATGTCGATGCCGAGCGCCTGCTCGAGCGACACGACCGGCAGGCTGCCCTTGCCCATCAGCGTGCCGTCGTCGAGGCGGCTCCAGTCCGCGTCGCCCTGGCGGAACTCGTCGTGAATCTGGCCGACCAGCGCGCCGAGCAGGTTGTCGAGCGTCAGGAAGCCGATCGGCTTGGCGCCCTTGTCTCCCACCAGCGCGAAGTGCGGCGCGCCCTTGCGGAAGCGGCGAAACAGCTCGAGCGCCGGCGTGTCGGGCTTCACGTACTGCACCGGACGCACGTAATCGGACAGATCCTCCAGCGCCGCGCCGGCGTGACGCGCGAGCAGCAGGTCCTTCAGGTGGATCAGCCCGCTCACCTGCTCGCGCGACGCATCCTCGAACAGCGGATAGCGGCTGAAGCGGTGCCGCGCGACGATCTCCATGTTGTCGGGCAGCGGCAGGTCGCGCCGCAGGCCGATCATTTCGTGCGCGGGACGCATCAGGTCCGACACCGTCATCGACGAGAAGTCGAGCGAATGCGCGAGCGTGTTCCATTCGTCGTTGGTGTAGGCGCCGCGCGCCGGCTGCGCGGCATTGCCGGCCGCGCTGCGGCGGCTGCGCAGGATCAGCTTCAGCTCGTCGGTCGAATAGTGCGCATCGCCGCCGTGATCGGCCGACAGCCCCGCGAGCCGCAGCACCGCGTTCGCGCTGGTGTTGAGCACCCAGATCGCCGGATACATCGCCCAGTAGAACGCGTAGAGCGGCAGCGCCACCCACAGGCCGATCTTCTCCGGCTGCCGGATCGCCATCGACTTCGGCGCAAGCTCGCCGACCACGATGTGCAGGAACGAGATCAGCGAGAACGCGAACACCAGGGAAATCAGATGCACGATGCGTTCGGAATGCACGCCGAGCAGGTCGAGCAGCGGGCCGAGCAACTCGGCGAAGGCGGGCTCGCCGACCCAGCCGAGGCCGAGCGACGCGAGCGTGATGCCGAGCTGGCACGCCGACAGGTACGCGTCGAGCCGGCCGTGCACGATCGCGAGGATGCGCCCGCTCAGGCCGTGCTTGCGTGCGAGCGTCTTGACGCGCGTGCCGCGCAGCTTGACGAGGCCGAATTCGGCCGCAACGAAAAAGCCGTTCAGGGCCACCAGCAACAACGCGCCGATCAGCGCGAAGATTTGTAACAAGGAATTGCTCCGGACATGACAGGCCCGTCAGTATAGGGCCGGAAAGGAAACCGTAATGTGTCGGGCTGCCGATCGATTACACCGGCGCCGCGCAGGGAATCGAGAGTGTCAGGGTGACGGCCGCGCCGTCGGCGAACGGCGTATGCGTGAACGTGCCGCCGTGAGCGAGTGCGACGCGCTGGCACAGCGCGAGCGTCCATGCGACGCGCTTTGCGTCGCGCGTGCGCAGCATCTCCTGGCGCGCGAACGCTTCGAATGCGTGCGGCAGCGCCGGATCGGCGAGCGCGGCGGCATGCACCGTGCACTCGGCGCGCACGACGTACTGGGCGCCGTCGCGCGTGCAGGCGGCCGTCACGCGGCCGCCCGCGGCGCTGGCTTCGACGGCCGTGGTCAGCATCGTCCACAGCGCCTGTGCGAGCCGCGCGCGGTCCGCGCGCAGCGTCGGTTCGCCGTCGGGCAGCGTCGCGTCGATGCTCACCTGCCGGGCGTCGGCGAGCGCGAAGCGCGTCAGCTCGAGCGTGTCGTCGAGCAACGCGCGCAGCGCGAACGAATGCGGCGCGATCGGCAGCGCGCGGGTTTGCGCGCGCGGCGCGTCGAGCACGTCGTCGAGCAGCGCGACCTGCTGTTCGATCCCGGTGCGGATGCCCGCGAGCGCGCGCTGCACGTTCGCATCGGCGCCGGCGAGCTGACGCTCGAGCACGTACGCCCAGCTGTGCATCGCATTCAGCGGGCTGCGCAGATCGTGCGACGCGGTCGAAAGCGCCTGGTCGCGCAGGAACAGCGCGGCCTCGGCGGCGTAGTGCGCTGCGCGTTCGCGCAGCAGGTCGGCGGCGGGTTCGACGGGAAGGGACGTCACGGAGCGGGCCTGTCGGAAGCGGTTGGCATGAACGAGATACGAGCCCACATTATAGGGATCGCTCGCGTCATGCCGGCAGCGCGTCCTCGTCCTTTTTCCGCGCGTCGCCGTTCGGCAGCAGCTGGCACGCGAGCAGGCCGGCCAGCATCAGCGCGCAGCCGAGCAGCGCGCGCAGCGTCAGCGTTTCGCCGAGGGCGGCCCAGCCGGCGATCGCCGCGAACACGCCTTCCATGCTGAAGATCACGGCCGCGTGCGCGGGTGCCGCATCGCGCTGCGCGACGACCTGCAGCGTATAGCCGACGCCGACCGACAGCAGCCCGCCGTACAGCAGCGTCGGCAGCGCGTGCGCGAGCGTCGCCGCGCTGAGCGGCTCGATCGCGAGCCCGACCGCCAGGCACGCCGCGCCGCAGGTGGCGAACTGCAGGAACGCGAGCACGAGCGGATCGTAGCGCTTCGCGAAATGGCCGACGGCCATCACGTGCGCGGCGATGATCACCGCGCCGGCGAGCTGGAACCAGTCGCCGTACAGCACCGCGAAATGCTCGTCGATGCTGAGGAAGTACAGGCCGATCGCCGCCAGCAACGCGCCGAACCAGGTGCCGGTGCCGATCCGGTGGCGGGCGAACACGCCCATCAGCGGCACGATCACGACGTACAGCGAGCTGATGAAGCCCGCATTCGCGATCCGCGTGTACTGCAGGCCGACCTGCTGCAGCGAGATCGATACCGCGAGCAGCGCGCCCAGCGCGACGCCGGGCAGCAATTGCGCGGGCGTGCGGCGTATCGACGCGCACTGCGCGCGCGACGCGGCGTTCAGCGCGAGCAGCGGGACCAGCACCAGCGCGCCGAGCAGGAACCGCAGCCCCGTGAACAGGAACGGGCCGATCACGTCGAGGCTCAAGCGCTGCGCGACGAAGGCGGAGCCCCAGATCGCGGCGGCCGCGAGCATCAACAGGTTGGCACGGACATGCTTGCGGGCTTCGGGTGTCATCGGAATAGGGCGGAGGCGTGCGGCGGGCGAAACCCGCTAGTTTACGCCGAGATTGCAAGGCTGTCGGCAAACCTGCGGAGCGCGACGGCGGCGCGCGCGTCGCGCACCCGCGAATACAGCACCACCTGCGAATGCGGCAGCGGCGGCAGCCCGAATTTCGCGCCGACGTCGGCCAGCGTGCGTGGCGCCACGCGCCGCGCGAGCGGGCAGACGGCCAGCCCGGCCGCCGCCGCGGCCGTGACCGCCGCAATGCCGCCGCCCGTGAAGCGCTCGCGCCAAGGCAGCCCCGCATGATCGAGCGCGCGCAGCGCGGCCGCGCGCACGCCGCACGGGCCGGCCAGCACCGCGAGCGGCAGCGGCTCGCCGGCGCGCGGCGCCCAGTCGGGCGCGGCGAGCCACGACAGCGGCTCGGTGAACAGCAGCGTCGCGTCGTCGCGCGGCGGATCCTCCCCCGGTTCATGGCGGACGATCGCCGCGTCGAGCCGCCGTTCGTCGTATTGCGCGAGCAGGCTCGTCGACGTCCCCAGGTGCATTTCCAGCATCAACCCGGGATCTTGCCGGTGCAGGCTCGTCAGCACGGCCGGCAGGTCGGGCACGGCCACGTGCTCGCTGACGCCCAGCGACAGCCGATGCGTACCCGCCGAAATCGCGCCGAGCGCCCGTTCGTGCGCATCGAGCAGCGTGCGCGCGGCCGGCAGGAAATTCTCGCCGTCGGGCGCGAGCTTCACGACGCGCGGCGTGCGCGCGAGCAGCGGCTTGCCGAGGTGCGCTTCGAGCCGTTTCAGCTTCAGGCTGACGGCCGATTGGGTGGTGCCGAGCGCGTCCGCGGCGCGCGTGAAGCTCGCGAGATCGGCCACCAGCACGAACGCACGCACTGCATCGAGGTCGAGAACTTTCATTTCAAGTGTAAATGGATGAAATATTCGGAAATGACTGTTCATTATAGTTCGCGGCCCCTAACCTGACGTGGCGTTTTCGCTTGTTCAACGTCATCGAAAGGAGCAGGACCATGCCATTCACCCGTATCGCGTTGCGCGAAGGCAAACCGGCCGCATATCGCGCGGCGCTCGTCGACGGCGTGCATCGCGCGCTGATGCACACGTTCAACGTGCCCGAGGACGACATCTTCATGGTCGTGACCGAGCACGCGGCGGAGAACTTCGTGTTCGGCCGCCGCTATCTCGACATCGAGCGCAGCGACGACCTGGTCATGATCCAGATCACCGCCAACAACACGCGCACGCTCGAACAGAAGCAGGTGCTGTATCGGACCATCGTCGCGAACCTCGCGCAGCAGCCCGGCGTGCGCCCGCAGGACGTATTCATCAGCCTGGTCGAAGTGCTGAAGGAGGACTGGTCGTTCGGCAACGGCATCGCGCAATACGTCGTTTGACCTGCGGCATCGCGGCGGGACCGGATCGTCGTCCGCGCCTGTTCGTGCCGTGTACTATGGAAGCTGCTTCACGGACGACGCCGGCGCACGATGCGCCGGCGGTTTTTCATGTGCAGGAGCTTCCATGTCGCGTGTGCTGGAAATCGTGTTGTCCTTGTCGCTGGAAAGCTGGCCGGTGAAGGCCGCAAGCCGCGCCCGCGGCGGGTCGCGCGACTTCGGCGCGGAGCTGGTGCGCGCATGGCGAATCTGCCCGCAAGTGCGGATGCGTCGCGGCCACGAGCGCGTGACGATCGAGCCGTGCCGGATCGACGAGGCCGAGCCGGACGCCGGCGGGCGCTGGTGCACGTGGGTCGAGTCGACGGCGCACGGGCCGCGGGTCGTCGCGTCGCGCACGAGGCCGTTCGCGCCGGGCGTCGTCGAGCGCGAGCTGTTCGACGCGGAGCATGCGGGGATTGCCGTCGCCGCGCAGTGCGCCGACGCGCGGCCGGCAGATGCGGAAGCGGAAGCGGATGCGGAGAATGACGCCCAGCCGGGCGCCGCAGACGACGGCGCGACGGCCACCGCCGTCGACGAAGCGGCGCGCGCTGCCGCGTCCGGGGCCGGCCCGCTGCGGCTCGTCAGCGAACGCCGTCGCGGGCGCTGGGCCGACGACAGCGGCGTGGTGGTCGAGATGACGCTCGACGACGTGACGCTGCACGGCGCCGACGGCGGCGGCGCGCCGCCGCGCCGTCACGTCGAGTTGCGCCTCGCGGCGCCCGACTGGGAAACGCCTGCCGCGCGCACCGCGGCGCTGCATGCGCTGTTCGCGGCGGCGCGTGAACTGAGCGGCGCGTGGCCCGCATTCGTGCAACTGGCGAGCGTGATCGACCGCACCTGCGCCGGCGAGCCGGCGATCGCCGGGCCGGTCAAGGCGCAATCGGTCGACCTGACCGGCCTGCGCACGCAGCGCGCCGCGCTGTTTGCGTTGTGCGGCGACATCGCCGCGCAATGGCTCGGCAACGAGAGCGGCGTGCTCGAACGCGACGATCCCGAATTCGTCCATCAAATGCGCGTCGCGTTGCGGCGTCTGCGTACGCTCGCGCGGCTGTTTCCGCGCTTCGCGGACGAGCGCTGGAAGGACGCCTTCGGCGCGGACCTGCGCTGGCTTGCCGCGCTGCTCGGCACGGTGCGCGACTGGGACGTGTTTTCGACCGAAACGCTGCCTGCGCTGGCCGCGGCCGATGGCGGCGGCGCCGACTGGGACGGCACGCTCGACGCGTCGCGCGCGCACGCGCGCAGCGCGCGTGCCGAGCTGCGTCAGGCGCTGCATTCGGCGCGCTATGCGCGGCTGACGCTCGGCTGGCTCGAATGGCTCGGCACGCTCGCGCTGCCGCCGGACGCCGACGACGATGCGCCGTCGCTGCGGCGTCACGCGACCAAGCGCTTGCGGCGGCTGTTCGGTCACCTCTACGCGGTGCCGTCGCTCGGCTCGCTCGATACGGCTGCGCGGCATCGCGTGCGGATCGACGCGAAGCGGCTGCGCTATGCGCTCGAATTCTTCGCGTCGCTCGCGTCGCGCCGCACGCGCAACGAAACGGTGAAGACGCTCGCGCGCGTGCAGAGCGTGCTGGGCGACGCGAACGACATGATCGGCGCGCTGCGTCATCTCGAGCAGCTGGGCGCGCCCGCCTACCAGCTGGGCTTCGTGCGCGGTTACGGCGCCGCGCTCGAACGGCGCGCGGCGGCCGACGCCGAGACGCTGCTCGCCAGCCTGCGCGCGCCGAAGCTCGACGGCCGGGCGCGCTGAGCGGCGCGCGCCCGCGTCCCTATTCGCGTTCCTATAATGGCCGCCCGTATTCTTCCGACAGACCGATGACCGACGCGTCGCCTCCTTCTTCCTCCGCCGAACCGCTCGCACTGGGCGGCGAACTTTGGCTGCGCGCCGGGCCGCAGACGCTCGGCGGCGCGAACCGCATCGCGCTGCTCGCGGCGATCGGCGAAACCGGCTCGATCACGCGCGCGGCGAAGGCCGTGGGGCTCAGCTACAAGGCAGCCTGGGATGCGATCGACACGATGAACAACCTGGCCGGCGAGCCGCTCGTCACGCGTTCGACCGGCGGCAAGGGCGGCGGCGGCACGACGCTCACGCCGCGTGCCGCATCGCTGATCGCCGCGTACCGCACCATCGAGCGCGAGCATCGGCGCTTCATCGAGGCCGCCAGCGCGGCGGTGTCCGGTTTCGACGTCGACTGGGCGCTGATCGGGCGGATCGGGATGAAGACGAGCGCGCGCAATCAGCTGTTCGGCAAGGTCGCGACGATCGTGCGCGGCACGGTGAACGACGAGGTGACGCTCGCGCTGCCGGGCGGCCAGACGATCGTGGCCGTGCTCACGCACGAAAGCGCCGATGCGCTCGCGTTGCGGCCGGGCGCCGATGCCTGTGCGCTCGTGAAGGCGTCGTGGGTCGTGCTGGCCGTCGACGACGACGCAGATCGCGAGGCCGGCGCCATCTCGAAGATATCGGCGCGCAACCAGCTGCACGGTACCGTCGACACCATCGCGGCGGGCGCGGTCAACAGCGAGGTGACGCTTGCGCTCGACGGCGGCGGCACGCTCACCGCCGTGATCACGAACGAGAGTGTCGGCGCGTTGCAGCTCAAGGCCGGGCGGCGCGCGATCGCGCTGTTCAAGGCGTCGAGCGTGATTCTGGCGGTGACGGGCTGAGCGGGATGGCGGCGAGGTGACGCTTGCGCTCGACGGCGGCGGCACGCTCACTGCCGTGATCACGAACGAGAGTGTCGGCGCGTTGCAGCTCGAGGCCGGGCGGCGCGCGATCGCGCTGTTCAAGGCGTCGAGCGTAATTCTGGCGGTGACGGGCTGAGCGTGATGGCGGCGGCACGCTCACTGCCGTGATCGCGAACGAGAGTGTCGGCGCGTCGCGCCTCGACTCCGGGCGGCGCGCGATCGCCGGCGGCATTACGGACGGATCGTGCGATAGCAGCCGCGCCGCTCACCAGCACGTGCGCGCTGCGCTCGCGCGTTCGTAGCATTCCGCCTCATGCCGCCGCTGCGACTCCGGTCGCGCGCACACCGCGCCTCGCGCGCTCATGCGTCGGCATGCTCACGTCACGCGCGATGGCCACGCCGCGGGCGGCGTCGCGGCCTGCACGCGCCCGTCGCTGAGTTGCACGACCTGATCGCCGAAGGCGGCGACGTCGTCGGGATCGTGCGAAATCAGCACCATCGGGATATCGAGCCGCGCCTGTAGCTCGGCCAGCTCGTGACGCATGCGCTGACGCATCGTGCGGTCGAGCGCGGCGAACGGCTCGTCGAGCAGCAGGATGCGCGGCTGCGAGACCAGCGCGCGCGCGAGCGCGACGCGCTGTTTCTGCCCGCCCGACAGCTGCGCCGGAAACTGCCCGGCTAGCGCGTCGAGCTCGAACGCGTGCAGCCAGTACGCGACTTCCGGCGGCACCGCGTTCGCGCGCGGGTTGCGCAGCCCGCCGGTGAGCCCGAACGCGATGTTCTGACGCACGTTCAGATGCGGGAACAGCGCGTAGTCCTGGAACAGATAGGCGACGCGGCGCGCGCGGGTCGGCACGTCGATGCCGCGCGCGGCGTCGAACAGCGCTTCGCCGTTCAGCGTGATCGTGCCTTCGTCGGGCGCGAGCAAGCCGGCGATCGCCTGCAGCGTCATGCTCTTGCCGGCGCCCGAAGGCCCGAACAGCACGACGCGCTGCGTATCGGCCGTGAACGACACGTCGAGCGTGAAGCGGCGCTCCGTGTTCGCGTAGGTCTTGCGGATAGTCACGGCGAGGCTCATGCAAGCCTCCGTCGCGCACGCGTAGCCGTTCGAGCGCCCGTCGCGCGCGGCGCCGTACTGCGATGCGGATGCGGCGTGCGTGTCATGTCGGTTCGCTCCGGGCCGCGCGCGCGGGCACGAGCCAGCCGGCTGCGAGCAGTACGAGCACGCAGGTGATCGACGTCACGATCACCAGGAAGTTGGCCGTGCCGTCGTCGCCGGCCTGCACCGCCGCATAGATCGCGACCGACAGCGTCTGCGTGCGGCCGGGCAGGTTGCCGGCGATCATCAGCGTCGCGCCGAATTCGCCCAGTGCGCGCGCGAACGCGAGCAGTGCGCCGGCCAGAATGCCGCGCGCGGCGAGCGGCAGCGTCACGCGGAAGAACACCGCGGCTTCGCCGAGCCCGAGCGTGCGCGCCGCGCGTTCGAGATGTGGATCGACACCCTCGAACGCGGCGCGCGCCGATTTCAGAATGAGCGGAAAGGCCACGACCATCGACGCGATCACCGCGCCCTGCCACGTGAACACCAGCTCGATGCCGAGCCGGTCGAGCCAGGCGCCGAGCCAGCCGCGCCGGCCGAGCAGCACGAGCAGGTAATAGCCGAGCACCGTCGGCGGCAGCACCAGCGGCAGCGTCAGCAGCGAATCGAGCAGATCCCGCAGCGGCGAGCGCCAGCGGGCGAGCATGAAGGCAGCCGCGACGCCGAGCACGATGTCGAGCGCCGTCGCCCAACCGGCCACTTTCAGCGACAACAGCAGCGGCACCCACGCGTCCTGCATCATGCGGCGCTCACTTGCCCGCGGGCTTGAAGCCGAACGTCGACAGCACGGCCTGCCCCTGCGGCGACACGACGAAATCGATGAACGACTGCGCCTGCGCGGTATGGCGGCTGTCCTTGACGACCGCGATCGGATAGGTGATGGGCGTCTGCGTCGGCACGGTCAGCGCGACCTTCACGCGACCGGGCATGATCGCCGCGTCGGTGCCGAACACGAAGCCGGCATCGACTTCGCCGCGCGCGACGTAGTCGAGACTCTGGCGCACGTTGGCGGCCAGTACGCCCTTCGCGCTGACGGCGTCCCATACGCCCGCCGCACGCAGCGCGCCTTCGGTGTAGCGGCCGACCGGCACCGACGCCGGGTCGCCGTACGCGATGCGCTTCACGCCGGGCCCACTCAGATCTTTGAGCGTGGTCGGTGCCGGCGTGCGGCTGTCGGCCGGCACGATCAGCACGAGCGAGTTCGCGGCGAAATCGCGGCGCGTGCCGGGCACGATGACCTTTTCGCCGACCGCGCGATCCATCGCCTTCTGATCGGCCGACGCGAACACGTCGGCCGGCGCGCCCTTGGCGATCTGTTGCATCAGCACGTCCGACGCGCCGAAGTTGAACAGCACTCTGGTTTCGGGGTGCTGCTTCTGGTAGGCGTCGCCGACCGCCTTGAACGCGTTCGTCAGGCTGGCCGCGGCCGACACGACGAGCTCGTCGGCGGCGCGGGCCGGCGCGCTGAACGCGATGGCGACGCCGAGCGCGGCGCACGGCAGCAGGCGGAGCAGGGTACGGCGAAGCGGGCGGGCGGTCGGGCGCATGGTCGGGTCGTCTGAACGGTCGAAAACCGTAATCGTAATATAGCGCCAGTTATAACGCTCGGCATACTGCAGATGCGGCGCTGCTCATGATGGGACGGAACGTGGAAAAAGGCGCTGGAACGACGGCTGCGTGCGGACTCAGGCGTGCAGCGGCGCCGACGCGGCGGTGCGGTGCAGCGTGGACGGCTGCGACGCCGGCCGATAGTTCGGATTGGCCTTCCAGCGTGCGCGCACGAACGGCCGCTCGTGCCCCGACAGCTCGAGCGCGACGCGCGTGACCCAGCGGTGCGACGGCACCGTGATGCCGTGCAGCGCAACGGTCACGAGCGCGAGGCTGGCGACCACGGCCGGCACCGACCAGCGATGCGGCACGGCGTGCCACGAGCCCGCGATGAACGCCAGCGCGGCGAGCGCGCCGACGATGCAGCCCGTGATGGCTTCGGACGGCGAATGCGCGGCGAGCGCGACGCGCGACACGCCGACCGCAATGCCCGCGGCGAGGCCGAGCGCGACGCCGGCGATCCGCACGGCGGTGCGCATGCGGATCAGCGCGAGGAACATTGCGACCGGATAGACCGACGTCGACAGCATTGCATGGCCGCTGAACCCGGTGAAATCCCACGCGCGGATGCCGATACCCCAGCCGAGGAACGCGATCTTGGTCAGCGCGACGACGCCGATCGCGCCCGCGAGCACGCCGAGCCACGCGGCCGAGCGCTGCCACGAGTAGCCGAGCGCGAGCCATACGGCGATCGTGATCGCGAGCGGCAACGTCAGGCCGGCGCCACCGAACGCGGTGATCGTGATCCACAAGTGAGCGGGCAGGTCGAACATCGGGAAGGGAACGAGCTGAGGCGGGACGAATGCTTGAATCAACGCGCGAGCCGGGCAGAACGACTACAACGGATACGTGCGGCCAAACCCCAGTATAGCGCCGTGCCAGATCGAGGCCCGTTTTTCGCCGGTCGATGGAACTACCGCGGCGCAGGAAAAATCTCATGAACAGTGTTATGGTGCATTGCACAAACTTAAACGATGCGCTCCTGCGTCGTGCCCTTTTTTACTGAATGCGAGCTCGATCGATGACCAAAAGTCTGACGAAGGTATGGCTGGGCGGCATGAAACGCATGCTGTCTCCGGCTGCCCAGCGCGCTGCGCGCGATGCTCAGCGGATCGCACGTGAAACGCTGGAGGCCGCAGCGGCGCCGATCGCGGCCGAGCTGTCGCCGGTGCGCGAGTCGCGCGTGCGTCCGCGCGCGGCGGCATGGGCAACCGGCGAATGGACGCGCGGCGAGCATCCGATGGCGCCCGCGCTCGGCCGGCTGGTTCAGAACCTTGCGTACGCGCTGTACGTGCCGCAGGGCCGCCGACGCGGTCCGATGCCGCTCGTCGTGATGCTGCACGGCTGCCAGCAATCGGCCGACGAGTTCGCGCAAGGCACGCGGATGAATCTGCTGGCCGATCAGCACGGGTTCGCCGTGCTGTATCCGGAGCAGTCGATGCGCGCGCATGCGCACGGTTGCTGGCACTGGTATGAGGATACCGACCGGGCGGGCCGCGGCGAAGCCGATGCCGTCGCGTCGCTGGTCGACGCCGTCGTCGACGAGCACGGCTTCAACGCCTCGCGCGTATACGTGGCCGGCCTGTCGGCCGGTGCCGGCCTCGCGACGTTGCTGGCGCTGCACCATCCGGAGCGCTTCGCGGCGGTCGCGCTGCACTCCGGGCCGGCGCTCGGCGAAGCCAATTCCGGGATCAGCGCAATGGACGTGATGCGCCGCGGCCTGCGGCAGAACCCGGCCGCGGCGGTCGATGCGCTCGTCGATGCCGGCGCGTATCCGGGCATGCCGGCGCTGATCGTTCAGGGCGATGGAGATCACGTCGTCGCGCCGAAGAATGCCGATCAGCTGGCCGTCCAGTTCATGCGTCTGAACGGGCTGGCGGACAGCCGCGGCGCGCTGCGCGGCGGCGAGCGCGTGGAAACGCGGTCGGCCGGCGCGCAAATCACCGAGGTGCGACGGGAAGGCGTGCCGGTCGTGCGCCTGTGTCACGTGAAAGGGCTCGATCATGCATGGGCCGGCGGCGACGAAGCCGTGCCGTTTCACGCGGCCGTCGGTCCCGACGCGAGTGCGATGATCTGGTCGTTTTTCGAAAGCAATCGCCGCACTGTGGCGACGGAACGACGGGTGGTGTGATCGACGCTGGCAAGGAACTAGGGTTTTCCCTATAATCCGGGAAAACCCTAGTCAAAGACCTTTCCGATAGCGAGATCGAACATGTACCTGCTGAGCCACCTCTTCCTGATGCTGACCAAGAACGCCGACCGGGCCGCGAAAGAGCGCGCCGACGCATACCTGGCCGAAGCGACCGACATTTACGACCTCGAATTCCGTATGCGCAAGATCGATCGCGAAGCGGCGATGAACCGTCCGTTCTCGATCGGCGCCCGCTAAGCGGCGCGACGCGTGCCGGCGTCGTCGCCGGCATGGAGAACCACGCAGAGAAGGGCGTGTGCGGCTACTGGGCCGCACACGCCCTTTTTGCATCCGCTGCGGCGCGTTGCGTCAGATGACCGTGAGACGCACCGGCACGTTGTTGCGGGTTGCGTTCGAATACGGGCACACGTGGTGCGCCTTGTCGACGAGCGCTTGCGCGTCGGCCTTGTCGAGGCCCGGCAGCGACACGCGCAGTTCGATGTCGAGGCCGAAGCCGCCCGCGTCGTTCGGGCCGATGCCCACTTCGGCGGTCACTTGCGTGTCGGCCGGCAGCGTCTGCTTGTTCTGGCCGGCGACGAACTTCATCGCGCTCAGGAAACATGCGGAGTAGCCTGCCGCGAACAACTGTTCCGGGTTCGT
Source organism: Burkholderia sp. KJ006 (assembly GCF_000262695.1). Lineage (NCBI taxonomy): Bacteria > Pseudomonadati > Pseudomonadota > Betaproteobacteria > Burkholderiales > Burkholderiaceae > Burkholderia > Burkholderia sp. KJ006. Next base: position 1,106,450 of record NC_017921.1, read on the forward strand.
GCCTTCCGCGCCCGTGCCGCCCAGCTCGCGCGGTGCGGCCAGCTTCACGTCCAGCTTGTTGTCGGCCGAAACGGCGCGGCCGTCGCGGCCGCCGGTACTCGTGGCGCTCGTCTTGTATAGAACGTTCATCGTGCAACTCCTGTCGGTAGAGGTGAGGAGAGCGGACCGGCGACATGCTGCCGCCGGCCACCCGAGTAATATAGAACACAAATGATTAGTGCGCAAATTAATTTCGGCGACACGGTCGGGCTGAGCACGAACATCGTGCGGTCGCTTCGTCAATCGCCGTTGGCGGCCGCCAGTGCATCGTGCAGCTGCTGCAGATCCGCGCGCAGCCTCATGAGGAATTCGGGCGTCTGCTGCATTGCGCAAAAAAGATCGGCGGGGACCGAGCGCGCCTGGTCCTTCAGCGCGCGGCCTTCCGGCGTCACCCGCACGTTCACGACGCGCTCGTCGGTGGTGCTGCGCGCGCGTTCGACGTAGCCGAGCGCCTCCAGCCGCTTCAGCAGCGGCGTGACGGTGGCCGGGTCGAGGTCGAGACGCGCCGCGATGTCCTTCACCGCGATGTCGTCGCGCTCCCACAGCACCAGCATCGCCAGATATTGGGGATAGGTCAGCGACAGCTTGTCGAGCAATGGCTTGTACGCCTTCGTCATCGCATGCGAAGTCGAATAGAGCGCGAAGCAGAGTTGCTCGTCGAGGGTCTGAGGCAGGGAAGGCGTGCGGTCCATGATCCGATGGGGCGCGAAACGGCGCTGACGATTTGCACGCAAATTATTTTGCGCGCAAACGGCTTGCTTGAACAGCGCGCGGGCAGCGGGGCCGGGATGGGCGGTCGGGCGCCGAGTTGCGCCGCCCGCGCGCCAGGAACCGCAGAGGGCCGGCCGAGCAAGCCGGCCGACCGCCGTTTCAGCGACCCGACATCGGCGTCGCCGTGCCCGGCTCCTGCACGCCGAAGCAGCCGCGATAGGTCGCGTAGAACGAGCAGTACATCATCGTAACGATCACGATCGTCACCGGCATCATGATCGTCAGCACGTAGGCGCCGGCGCCGAGCGCCTGCAACAGCAGCGACAGGCCGAACGACGTGCCGAGCGCGACGCCGAACCACAGCAGCCCGTACACGAGGAACGCGCCGCGATTGCGCCAGCAGCTGACGATGCTGAAGAACAGCGCCTTCGCCGGCGGGATGTCGTGCCACGCGGTGAGCACCGGCGCGAACCAGAACAGCATCGCGACCGGCGTGTAGAGCAGCGTGGCGAGGAGCAGCGCACCGAGCGTGCGCTGCGCGGCGAGCGACTCCGGCGTCGGATTCGTGTCGCCGGTCGTGCCGAGCATCATGTGGAGCAGGCCGCCGCCGTCGACCAGCGACGACGCGGCGAACACCAGCACCATCAGCGCGACGTAGACGACGCCGAGCACCAGCAGCCGCTGCGTCGCGGTCTTTCCGTACGACCGGAAGCCGTCGACGAGGATCGTCGGCATCACCGGCTTGCCGGCCACGGTGTCGCGGCACGCGGCCATGAAGCCGACCGCGATGCCGGGGATGAACACCAGCGGCAGCGCCGCGCCGACCACCGGCACCATCGACACCAGCGTGATCGCCAGCAGGTACGTGAAGAACAGCGTGATGAACGCGAGCGGGTTCCGGCGGAACAGCCAGATGCCTTGACGGAACCAGACATAGCCCGCTTTCGCGGGTACTTCGATCAGTTGCATGCGGTGTGGGTCTCGGGAAGCGCGGGCGTGTGGGCGATACGCTCACGGAGAATGCGTTCGAAATGACCGGGATCGTGCGGCTTCAGCATTTCGGCCGCGCGCGGCAGGTAGAAGTCGTACAGGCGGGACACCCAGAACCGGTACGCGCCGGCGCGCAGCATGTCGCTCCAGTGGCGGCGCTCCTCGGCGGTGAACGGCCGCACGGTCTGGTATGCGCGCAGCAGCGCGTCGGCGCGCGCGGTGTCGAGCACGCCGGTCGCAAGGTCGACGCACCAGTCGTTGACGGTCACCGCGACGTCGAACAGCCATTTGTCGCAGCCGGCGAAATAGAAGTCGAAGAAGCCGCCGAGCCGTACGTCGTGGCCGGTGCCGGGCGCCGCGTGCGCGAACAGCACGTTGTCGCGGAACAGATCGCAGTGGCACGGGCCGCTCGGCAGCGCCGCGTAGTCGTCCGATGCGAAGAACGCGGCCTGGTGCGCGAGTTCGCTTTCGAGCAGCGCGCGCTGCGCGTCGGAAATGAACGGCACGATCGCCGGCACGTTTTCCTGCCACCACGGCAGGCTGCGCAGGTTCGGCTGCTGGCGCGCGTAGTCGCGCCCCGCCAGGTGCATGCGCGCCAGCATCTGGCCGACTTCGATGCAGTGTTCGACGCCGGGCGCGAGCTCCGCGGCGCCGTCGAGCTTGGTCACGATCGCGGCCGGCTTGCCGTGCAGCAGGCCGAACAGGGCGCCGTCGTCGCGCGGCACCGGGTCCGGCACCGGCACGCGATGGCTTGCCAGGTGGCGCATCAGGTCCAGATAGAACGGCAGCTGTTCGGCCGTCAGCTTCTCGAAGATCGTCAGCACGTATTCGCCGCGCGTCGTCGTCAGGAAGAAGTTGCTGTTTTCGATGCCGGACGGAATGCCGCGGAACGCCAGCACGTCGCCCAGTTCGTAGTGGCGCATCCATTGCGCGAGATCGGAGTCGGAAACAGCGGTGAAAACGGCCATGCGAGATGCGTCTGGTCAGTTGTCGACGCGCGCGGCGTGCGGCGCGACGGGAATGGAGGGAGCGCGGCGCGCCGCGCCGAAACCGGCGCGGCGTCGCGCAAATCAATAGTGCAGGTTCACCGACGGCAGGCGCGTGATCGGCACGCCGGCGTCGTGCGGCTTCGGCGACGTGTCGATCGACGAGCTCATCTGATAGCGCGTGCCGAAATTCGACTTCACGTCGATCTCGACCGGCTTGCCGCGATCGCGATACTCGGTGACTTCGGTGCCGTTCTTGCTTTTTTCGTGAAAGCTCGGCGTGCGGCGGATGTCGGCGAAGTCGACCTTGGACGTGACTTCGGCGCCCGGCCGGTTGATCTTGCGGAGATCGGGCAGGCCGGCGGCTTCGTTGGCCTCGGCGCGCGCCTGCGCGTCGGCGTCCGACGTGCTGCCGGCCGCGTACGCGGCTCCGGCGGCGGCAAACGTGCCAGCAAGCGCGGCGGCGACGACGAGAATGAGCGGCTTCATGATGAGTCTCCAGTGAACCCGCCGATTTTAGCAAATTACTGCGTGCAGCCCGCCCGTCGCGTGCGACCGCCGTGGCTGCGCGGAGCCATGAGCGTGACCGGGTTCCGTGGTAATGTGGTCCGATCAGATGAGGTGACGAAAATGAAGAACGATTTGAGCCGCCGGCACCGCGTGCTGACGCCCGAAAGCCCACCCGTCGAAGCCTTCGACGATTCCATCGCCGCCGTCGCGCGACTGTCGGCCATCTACGACACCAATACTGGCTTCCTGCGCGATGCGTTCGCGCGCTACCGGCGCCACGAACCGATCACCGAGCACGTGCGCGCGTGCTATCCGTTCGTGCGGATTCGCACCGACGTCAACACGCACGTCGATTCGCGCCGCTCGTACGGCTTCGTCGCCGGCCCCGGCGTGTTCGAGACGACCGTCACGCGCCCCGACCTGTTCGCGAACTACTATCGCGAGCAACTTCGCCTGTTGTCGAAAAACCATCACGTGAAGATCGAGATCGGCGTTTCGTCGCAGCCGATTCCCGTGCACTTCGCGTTTCCCGAGGGCATCCACCTCGAAGGCGAACTCGACCGCGACCGCCTGCTCGCGATGCGCGACATCTTCGACACGCCCGATCTGTCGTATCTCGACGATCGCATCGTCAACGGCACGTTCGAGCCGGCGCCCGGCGAGCCGCATCCGCTCGCGCTGTTCACCGCGGCGCGCGTCGACTTCTCGCTGCATCGGCTGCGTCATTACACGGCCACGTCGCCGACGCACTTCCAGAATTACGTGCTGTATACGAACTACCAGTTCTACATCGACGAGTTCGTGAAGCTCGGCCGCACGCTGATGACGGAAAGCAGCGATCCCGACGTGCGTGCGTACCGCAGTCAATACAGTTCGTTCGTGGAGCCGGGCGATGTGGTCACGTACAACGCGAACCTCGGCAGCGAGCCGGTCGAGGGCGCCGCGCCGCCGCGGCTGCCGCAGATGCCCGCGTACCACCTGAAGCGCGCGGACGGCAGCGGCATCACGATGGTCAACATCGGCGTCGGCCCGTCGAACGCGAAGACAATCACCGATCACATCGCGGTGCTGCGTCCGCACGCGTGGGTGATGCTCGGCCATTGCGCGGGCCTGCGCAACACGCAGCGCCTCGGCGACTACGTGCTCGCGCACGGCTACGTGCGCGAGGACCACGTGCTCGACGCCGACCTGCCGCTGTGGGTGCCGATCCCCGCGCTCGCCGAAGTGCAACTCGCGCTGGAGCGCGCGGTGGCCGAGGTCACGCAGCTCGAAGGCACCGAGCTCAAGCGCGTGATGCGCACGGGTACGGTCGCGAGCGTCGACAACCGCAACTGGGAATTGCGCGATCATCGCGAGCCCGTGCAGCGGCTGTCGCAGAGCCGCGCGATCGCGCTCGACATGGAAAGCGCGACGATCGCCGCGAACGGGTTCCGGTTCCGCGTGCCGTACGGCACGTTGCTGTGCGTGTCGGACAAGCCGTTGCACGGCGAGCTGAAGCTGCCGGGCATGGCCGATACGTTCTATCGCGGTCAGGTCGATCAGCATCTGCAGATCGGCGTGAAGGCGATGGAAATCCTCCGCACCAACGGACTCGACAAGCTGCACAGTCGCAAGCTGCGGAGCTTTGCGGAAGTGGCGTTCCAGTAACAAGCCCTTGCGGTATAAGGCTCCCCGGATGATCTGGGGAGCCATCGCGTCTAACATAAGCGTCGGTGTCTAACTTAGACGCGTCAATGGAACTGGTTGGACGCGTTCCACTTCGCGCGATTTCGTGTAGTGCGCCGTCATGCTTTCGGTCGTGTGGCCGGCCAGTGATTGTGCTGCCGCGGCGCCCCGCTGCCGCTTGAGATCGGTCAGCGCCTTCGCACGCAGATCGTGGAAGTGCATGCCGATCAGGTATAGCGGATTCGGGGTGATTCCCCTTTCCTTGCAGTCCTTCTCGTAGGCTAATCGTGCTCGCTCACATGCGCGTTTCCACGCTGAGTACGCGCCGATATAGGTGAAGCGGCCACCGGCATGCGTGCATATCACTGGCCCGATGGCGGTGATCTTGCCGCCGCGCGCTCGGTCCAATGTTTGTCTCAGGTCTGGTGTCATCTCGATCAACAGGCGCACGCCGCTACTGTTGACGGTCTTGCTCGGGTGAAACGAAATACCTTCATCGGACACGTTCTGCCAGTTGAGCGCGAGAAGGTCGCCGATACGTTGAGCGGTCTGGTACGCCAGGTCGATGAGGCAGAGGATCGACCGTGCCGACGATGTCTTGTAGCCGGCACTGGCAACGACAGCCGCCCGCACTGCCTCCAGCTCGTCGTCCGTGATGTAGCGATCCCGCTTCTTTTCCCTGGCCGCGCCGATCTCTCGCGCGGGATTGCGGTCGCACAATCCACGGCGAACAGCATGCATGAAGAGTAGCGACAGCAATGCCTTATGTTTGTTGCTGCTGCTCGGCTTGTCGTGGAAGTGCTTGTCGAGGAATCGAGCAACGTCGGTCGGCCTGACGTCCGCGACCAGCCACTGCGGGCCGAACTCCTTCCGAATGAGCCCAATCATCTTGACGTAGTTGCTGCGAGTCTTCGGTGCGTACGCCGGAAGCTTTTTGCGCACCCAGTCGTCGATGAGGGCCGGCATCGCGTTCTCGAGGGCTGCCTTGCTGTCGGAAGCACGCGTGAACTCGGCCAGCGATTCGTACAGGCGGACGATGCCGTCTTTGACGCGGCAGAGCTTGTGCCATTTGCGATCCTTGTCGACGAACCACCATGACCCATGTTTCTCGTAGACGCGAGCGGGCAGGAACGAGGGGGTGTGACGGCGTCCGATCATTTCGTGGCGTCCTTCATGTCAGAGGTTAGTTTTGGGCGTTTCTGGTTGAGCGTTTTTGCTTGAGCGGCGAAACCGAGCACGTGGTGTCGCCAAACTCGCACGCTGCCGTCAGGCCGGCGATCGGCTGGAATTCCCGCGATCGCGAGGGCGCGAAGTTGCCTGGCTGGTTGGCGGTATCCAGTTGCTTCGTAGATTTCTTGCGTTGTTAGGGTGAGCAAGTTGGTCTGGATAGCGTGTGCATGCCCGGCCTTAACGTTGGTGCGCAGGGGGAGGGGGCGCAGAACAACTCGTGGACACATGGTGTGCATTACGTTTCGCATTTAACTCTTTGATTCATAAAATGTTTTCTTGCCATCATTTGCCATGAAAAGCACGTGGCGCCCCCTGCCGACTCGTGGCCTAAAAAATAGGCAGCGTCTGCAACTCGTGGCAAAACGTGCGCGACTCGTGGCATGGCGTTCCGGTCAATTTCCGCCCCTTCTTCGTATTCTTTCTTCTTCTTTTTCAATGAATTAGAGAGAGGAGAAGAAGGGACTGCGGCCGCCAGCGCAAAAACGGACTAGTGGCAAAAACGCATCGACTAGTGGCAATTCGAATGCGATTCATGGCGGCACTCTTCTCAACAATCAAAGACTTACGAGCGGACAGCCCCGAAAACCACGATTCGCGTGCGCGGCCTGCCCGTTCCCTGTGGAAAAACCGGCTCGCGCACCCCCTCCCCCTCAAGGCCCGCGTAGTTGCCCGGCCGTCTGGACTCGCAGGGGGGACGGGGGGCAGCGGACAGCACCGCGGCCGCGCGACGACGTGCGCCGATTGCTGCGCGCATCGACGCACGCACCGGAAACCCGAATACAGGGCCGCTACGCGGCCAGAAAGGATCAGGGAAGCGGTAAGGCCGCATGGCGGCCGCATCGGCTGAGAGGGCGTCACGCTGCCACCCCTTGCCGCGCATCGGTCGCCAGGTCTTCACGGATCGACACGTGCAGCCCGAATCCGGCCAGGCGGTCCAGCGAGATCGGGGTGAGGTACGGCACGCGCCGGGTGTAGATGCGCCGCTCGACTTCCTTCTCGCCGACCACGACGCCGGCGTGCTTCAGCTGCGCCTTGAACACGCGATCGGATTTGACCGGCAGGCCGTTCCATTTGTCGCGCAGCGCGCTCGTGTGGGCGATGTGGTCCATCACATGCCCGGTGCGCAGCAGCAGGCAGAACTCGCCGTCGACGGTATCGAACGTGAACGGGTGCTTGTAGTTGCCGCCGTCGATCTCCGACAGCACCGTTTCCATGATCCAGACCCACGGCTCGCGATCGGCGCTCGTCTCGGCGATGTGGCCGTTCATTTCGGTGAGCAGGTCGCGCGGGAAGTCCCCTTCGCTCGGGTCCATGCCGGCGAACTCACACAGGTAGCGCCAGGCGAGCGCGACGGCCGCGTAGTTGCCGGCCATGCGCCTTGCGCCGTCGTCCTCGCCGCTCGCACGGCAGTTGGCCAGCGCCTTGTCGCGCAGCGTCGCGTAGTGGTCGGCCACGGCGCGCTTGTCCAGGCCGGCGAGGAATTCGAGCCACTGCCGAACCGGGAAGCGCGGCAGATCGTCCGGCATCAGCGGGCCGCGTTTGCCGGTCAGCGTCGTGCGCACCAGCTTGCCGAGCAGGCTGCGCACGGGCACGTCTTCGCCGGCCAGCATCACGGGCGCGCACAACAGGTATTCGGTCATGTCCGTGCCGCGACGTGTCACGGTGTACTGGTAGTTCTCCTGCAGCAGGCCGACCGCCTTGTCGATCACGTCCTGCCGGCGTGCGGACAGCTCTTCCCATCCGACCGGGTGGCTCGTGTGGCTGATGCTGGTCAGCAGGCGGAACTCGGTCTGCAGCGACTGCCCGGAAAACATCGTGAACGCGAGCGAGCGCTCGAGGCGCTTGATGAGCGTCGACTTGCCGGCGCCTTTGTTCGCCTGGATCGTGATGTGCGGCCAGAAACCGAGCAACGCCTTCAGGTGGCCACCGAGCGCCCACACGAGCGGAATCGTTGCGGCGTTCTGCTTGAACGTCGCCTGGTACGCGGCGATCACGCGGCGCGCATCGCTGGCCGGGCCGGTCGGGAAGGTCAGGTTGTGATACGGGCACTGCTTGTCGGCTTCGGTGAAATAGCAGTCCGGCCCCTCGTTGACGATCAGCCGGCCGTCGCGCCAGGCGAGCCCGACGAAGTTCGCCGCCTGGCGCGCGCCGAGGTCGGCGCCGCGCTCGAGGATGTTGACCATGCGCTTGAATGGCGCCGGCGCCCAGATCGGGCCGAACTTGCCCCACTGGTCGACGTTGTGGAGCTGGTCGTCGAGCATGACGCGGCGCACGAGCTGCGCGCCGTGGCGCGGCGCCTGGACCGATACGGCGAAATAGACGGTGGGCGCCTGGTCGGCGTCGCCCGTCATCGTCGACGTAGCGCTCGCGACGGACACGCGGCTGATGCCGGCGATTCGGAAGCCGCACAAGTCCGTCATGACGGGCGTCTCGACGCCGCTTTCCTCGTTCTTGTCCATCTTCGTGATGTAGCTGGTGAAGTCCGGCCGCACGCGAAAACGCCAGTACTGCGCGAAGTCGTGCGACGGCAGGAAGATGCGCGGCCGGCCGCGACGCGTGGCGTCGCCGGCGAGGCCGGCGATGAGCCACGGCTCGAGCTGGTCGAGCGCGCGCTGCAGATCGGCCGGGCCGCGCAGTTGAAGGTAGTCGTTCACGTCGTTGATCGGCTTGACGGCCTTCTCGCCGTCCGCGAGGTCGGCGAACCAATTCGCCTGGTCGACGAGCACGGCGCTGATGTTCAGCGCCGTGAGCCGTTCGTAGAGCGCCCAGGCAGCTTCCGGCCCAGGGCGGCGGCCGGCGCGCGGGTGGCCGTCCGCGAACGGGTCGTCGTTGTCCAGGCAGATCACGACCTGTTTGCCGCGTAGGAACGCGAAGTCGATGCAGTCGACGTTCGCCAGGCCGCGCAGCGCGAGCGCGGCGGCACCAGGCATCGCGCAGGTGTCGATCGACAGCGCGTTGATCGCGCTTTCGACGATGAACACGCGCTTCGCCTTGTCGAGGCGGCGAGGATCGGCGGTCCAGCCGTAGCCGGCCTTGTCGCCCTGGGTCTGCGTCTTGACGCCGCCGTTGAGCACCGGATCGACATAGCGCATGTCGACGGCAACGACACGGCCGTCGCTAGGCGCGCGCACGATGAACGCAGCGGCCGGGCCGGCGTGACCCACTTCGCCGGCCGCGACCTTCGAGCTGGTCCACGTGTTGAAGCCGAGCGTGCGGGCGGCGATCGCCGCGTCGATCGCGCCCGCGGAAATGCCACGGCCGACGAGGTAATCGCGCACCTGGTCGCGCTCGGCGAAGCACCGATCGGCGATGTATTCGACGGTCGTCTTCTCGCGGCGCTCGGCCGGCGCCTGGCGGTCGAGCGGGATGCCGTACGCGTCGTGCAGGTAGCGCACCGCGTCGGCGACCGTGCCGCCGCGCGCGTGAATGACCAGGTCGATACACGAGCCGCCGACGTCGGCGCTGTGGTCGCGCCAGCCGGTGCCGTGCTTCGGGTGGTTCACGTAGATCGACAGGGACGGGCTCTTGTCGTCGTGCTGCGGCGAGTGGTACAGCGCGCGGTCGCCGCCGCGACCGCGCTTCAAGCCGAGGCGATCGGCGAGGTCGTGCAGGTCGATGCGTTGTTTCAGTTCGTCGATCGAGGCCATCGTTATTGCTGTTGCTGTTGATGCAGGGAGCGGGCGGCAGGATTGCCGGATGTCGCAGGGCTGTCGACGAGCGCGCGGAGCGCGTCGGCCGACGCGGGGAAGGCAAGCGCCAGGCGATCGCCAAGGATGCTGACGAACAGCGCGAGCACCGCGACGCGCTGGAGGCCGCCGGGTTCGTGGTTGAAGCGAAGGACGTCGGCGGCCGCCGCGATGGAAGCCGCGAGTGCGGCGTCGTGAGGGGTAGTTGAGTGCGTCATGCTGCTGCGCCTCCGAGGATGTCGTGATGGTTCTGCTGCAGGCGTTGAACGGCGTGCTGCAGCTCGTAACGCGAGGTCATCGCTTGGTCGAGCGTGGCGCGCAGGCGATCTCGGCTGCGCTCGACATTCGACGTCGCGTTTGCGAGCGCTGCCGTGCGCGTCGCGCCGTGGCCGATGCGGATGCCCGACGCAAGGTGCGTGACGATCCATTTCTCGGGATGGCCGTCGCGCAGGTGCGGCTCGACGTGGATGCCGAACGCGGCGCCGACGTCGTTCGGGATGACTACGTGATCGCCGGCGACGGTGCGCAGGCCGGCCGTCGTTAGCAGCTCGTAGCGGATGGTGGGTTCGTGCGTCATGTTGATCACGCTCCCGTCCCTTGCACGCTGGTTGTCGATGACGATGCGTCGATCGCGACCCACTCAGCACCGTTCCAGCGTGCGAAGCGGCGAATCTGCTTGAGCAAGTGGTCTTCGGTCTGCACGTTGAACATCGGGACCGGCTGATTGCGCATCCAGCGCCGAATGATTTCGACACCGATGGCGCGGACCGCTTCGCCCGCATCCCGATCGCCGTGTTCGACGGGCACAAACTGCGCGGTGTACCAGCACGCCGCGAGATACTCGTCGGAGATAGTCGGCAGACGGGCGGTGTCGAGTTCGAAGGTGAAGGTCTTTTTCATCGCATCACCCACGTGGCGGAACGGACCAGGCCAGCGCCGCAACCAGGACGACCATGGCGGCGAAGCCGATGACGAAGGCGATCGCGCGCGCATTCCGAACATCGAACAGGCGCAGCACGTCGGCGGTCAGGCAGTAGATGCCGGTGAGGGAGAAGGAAAGCATCAGGAGCACGCCGATGCCGAAGATGTAGGGTTTCATGGTGTGGTTCCGGGTGAGTGCGCCGGCGGCCGGCGCAGATGGGTCAGTCGAAGTCGTTCGCGGCGCGGCGTTTCCCATCGGCGACCGGCAACTCGGGGGCGGGCTCTCGATCGCGCCATACGTTCGCCGTGCATTCGAAGGCGTGGCGGGCGGCCGGACACAGGGCGTCGAAATTTCCGACCATGCGCAGGCGGCGCCACATCGCGCGCAGGTCGAGGTCGGTGAGGGGCGCGCGCATCACGTCAGTGCATCCAATCGAGCACCGGCGTGCCGCGCGCAAGGTCCCACGACACGACGAAGCCCAAGGCACGGGCGTACGCGACGAACACGTCGGCGCGTACGTCGGCAGCGGAGATCTTCGTGAGGTAGGCGACGCGCTCGTCGTAGGACAGCGATTGGGTGAGTGCGGCGATCGGTGCGGGGATCAGCGTTTGCATACGGCCTCCAAGAAATTTCAGGCAAAAGGAGTCCCTCACGCCCGCAGAGCGGGCGCGATGGGTGTTCAGCGAAGAAGCGGGTTAGGGCTTAGGCGTCGAGCAGCGGGAGCTGTCGCGAATCGGTCGGGAGCCGATCAACCTTGCCGATCGGCACATACACGTGCGGATTCGGGTTGAGGCTCGGCGCGATCGTATGGACGGTCGCGACGTGAATCTTGTAGGTCGTCGCGCATTCGATGTTGGTGCACTGGCAGTACGCCTCGCGAACGAGAGCGGACAGCGTGCGGCTGGTTCGAATGACGGCGCGGCTGCCGCAGTGGTGACACTTCAATTTCATCGTGACTTCCTGTCGGAGACTGCCGCGTTAGTTACGGCTGTTGGTTACGGCGTAAAGAGCCCGGTTTCGTCCGGTGAGGCGACGCGCACCGTTGCGCAGTCGTCGCTTCACGAGCCATTCGGCCGCTTGCTGGATCGTCGCAAGACCTTCCTGCTGTCGGACGCGTTCGAGTAGTTCGGCTTCTTGCTCGGTGAATGTGAGTTCGATTTCGGGCATTGGATCGGCTGCTCTGGGGCTGCTGTTTTCAGCCGTGCTCGTGGGCTACATTGCACGCTGGAATCAGAGCCTCGGCGGCCTCGCGCAAAACCATCTGGCGAATCAGCGTTGCAGCGGCCTCGCCCTGGTAGTTGGCGAGCGCGGTGATGAGGGCGTACTCGTAGTCGTCGAACCGCACCATCAGGCGGTTGTCGCGGACACGTTTTGGATCCGGATACATGGTGGTCACCTCGGATTCAGCTTGTGGAGACGTTGCCCGTGGTGTCCTCGAACGAGGACATCTTGGCGAGATAGAGGGGGAGCCCTTCGAGGTAGACGAGACGCGCGAGGCTCGACAGCGAGCGCCGTTCTTGGTGGCCGAGCTGCTCGAGCTCGGCGCGCTCTGCGGGAAGGAGGCGCAGCGAAACGGTCTTGCTGGACATGACGCCCGGCGGCGCACGCCGCGGGCCTTTGTGGGTAGTCATGGCGGGTATACTCAATTTCGATAGTGCTTCACTAGGGATACGTGAAGTGTAAGGTAATCAAAACGAAACCGCAAGATGTCGGATAACTCAATTGGAAACCGTCTCAAGGAAGAGCGGATGCGCATCGGCATGAGTCAGGCGGAATTCGCCACGCTCGGCGGGCTTGGGAAGCAGGCGCAGCTCAACTACGAATCCGGTGCTCGGTCGCCGGACGCGAACTATCTGGCGGCGCTCGCGAATGTCGGGGTTGACGTGCTGTACGTCATCACGGGCGATCGTGCGCAGAGGCCTACGGTGCCTGACGACGAGGCCGAGCTGCTCGAGGGGTTTCGCCAGTTGAACGACGTCGGTCGGACGGCCGTCCAGGCGTCGGTCAACGGTTTCCTGCTTGCGGGAACGATGACGATCTCCGGCGCGCCGGCGAAGCGGCTTCCGCGTCTTGCCGAGAACCGAGCTGCGAAATTGGACGCTGCGGCGCTCGACGCGCTGCGAGATGCGCAGGCGGACGTGGAACGCGCGAAGAGCGCGCGATCGCCGCGCAAGAGCACTGTGAAAAATCAGGACTGACGAAGTGTCTCTGCGGCGCGCTCAAGCGCCGCCATCGCTGTTTCGACTTCCCCCAACACGTCGATCGTCGTCATGCCGGTCGATTCCTCACGAGACAGTTCGCACAACGCAGCGAGTTCACGATCGAACCGCGCAACGACGGTGCGGAGCTGCGCTCCGAATTCGGTAAGCCGAAACCCATCACTTCCTGAACGGCGCTCCATCAGCGGGCGGCCGAGGACGCGCTCGAGCGCGGACACCTTCTCGCTGACGGTCGGCCGCTGCACTCCCATTGCCTGCGCCGCTTCCGAAATGCTGCGATAGCGCGTGACCTCGTTGTATGCGCGCAGCAGATTCCAGTTGAGCCGAGGGGGAGTCGTCCGGGAAACCATGATTCGAGCGGTAGTTGTTGTTGCGGTAATGCGCGCTTCACACGGGCGGGGGACGGGAGGCGGGAGAAAGCCCGCGAAAGTTAGGCGTTTTCCTAACTTTCACGGGGCTTTCTCCTTCATTCCATTTGTCTGAAAAATGCACGAAAATGGGGCAGCGTTACAGCACGCGTGGATGCCGTTTCACGTCGTAGCGCCTCTCAAAATATCCGAAGAGGAAGCCGTTGTGAGTAACAAGCCGCAAGAGCCGCAATTCCGAAATGCAACAGCCGAGGACGGGGTAATCCGACGCTGTACCGAAGCCGCGATAGCCGCCCAATGTGGGCGCGCCAACTCCACTGTAGCCGGGAACCGCGAGGCGCGTGCAGTGCGCGACTTGTCGGCCGGTGAGCGAGCGGCGCTGCTCGCGCAGGTGACGAGCGCGATGTTGAGCCTGTCGAACATCCGCGACCTGCTACTGACGTAACGTCAGCCCCCCTCCGAGGTGTCGATCTCCGGCACCTCGCTCGCCTTGACCTCTAGGTCGAGGTCCGATGTAAATCCGCCGTTACCGTCGATCGAATGTGTAACGCGCGCAATGATCCAGTTGCAATCATCAATGACACGTTTGTAACCGCGCACGGTTACAGGTAATTCGGTCATCAGCTCGGGGCGGCCGACCGCCAGCACAATGCTGAACTCTGCAACGCCGCGCTGCAACTTCTCCCATTCCGCTTTCGCCGCGCGTGTCGCGTTCCCCTTGTTCGCATAGGTGTGTCGCAACGTCTTCACGTTTTCGGCCGTGCCGAACAGCACGTCGCCGCTCTTGTCGATCGGCTTCTTCTTCGAGGTAGTGCGACGCCGGCGCCGCTTCACGGTGGTCGACTGCTTCTTCGCAGTGCGTGTGTTCAGGTAGAACGCCTGCACGCCCGAGTACGTGTCCCGATCCGCGACGCCGAACTCGTGGCGATCGCCAACGTCGCGCGTGATCGTGACGGCCGGCAATGGCTTGCCGCTCGCCGTGGTTGCCTCGCCGGCCTTGATGAAGAGCAGTAGCCCGTTCTTCACGGTGGCGATTGCGTCGAACATCTTCGCCAGGCGCGACAGCAGGTTGGCGTCCGACTCGGCCGTCTGGTCGATGTGGTCGACGAACTGCCCGTCGAGCGCCTTGCTGATACGCGCCTCGACCTTGTTCTGACTGGCGATCGCGCGCACGATCGCGCCGACCGTCTGCCGATGCCAGGAGCGCTCCTTCTTGATCGACAGACCCGCGCGCAGATCGACGCTACGCGCGCGGATCGTCAACACGTCCGGCGTCCCGGTGTGCCGAACCTCGTCGACCATGAATTCGCCCTTGTCGACCAGGCCGTTCGCCGCACCGGCCCAGCCAATCGCCAGCTTCAGCGTGACGCCGCGGCTCGGAATCTCGAGGGCGCCGTCAGAATCGTCGAGGCTGATATCGAGCTGGTCCGCTTCGAAGCCGCGGTTGTCCTGCAGCGTCAGGGAGATCATCCTGCCGTCGAACTTCTTCGTGATGTTCTTGCCGTTGAGCGTGATCGAGTAGATCGCCCGCGGCACGCGGTCGTCGGCGATCACGACCTGCTGTACCAGGTCGGCGCCAGGGATGTCCGACAGGTTCATAACGAGATCGCCCCCTTGATGGCGTCGGTCACGATGCCGAGCATGTCGAGATCATCGTTGCGCGTTAGTGCAATGGAAAACTCGATGCGGCGCGCAGTGCCGTCGTCGAAAAATAGCGTGCGCGTCGTATCGATGTTGTCGATAGTGAACATGCCGTAAATGTGGCCGGTGCCTTCGATCAGCGGCCAGGCGGTGTGCTGGCCCGCCATTGCTTCGATGACGGCGAGTGACATATCGCCGCCCGTCAGCTCGGGCAGCAACACGCCGGACAGGCTGATGGTTTCGTCGTCCTCGCCGACGTACTGCCGCGCGGGTTTTCTGCCGACGCGATTGTTGCTGGCGAAGCGCCAGCCGCGCCGGCGCTTCAGCTCCTGATAGGGCAGGGTCGATAGGCTGAACACGAACAGCCCGAGCGCCATCATCATGCGAACCTCTCCTTCAATCCCGATCACGCAGACGCGAGCGCTCGCGCGCGGCCTGCGCAGCCTGCTCCTGGCGCATCACCTGCAGCACCTTCTGAGCGAGCGCCTGCTCATTCATGCCGGGCGCCGCATACACCTGGATCGTGATCGGCGCCGGCGCGACAGGCGCGCGGGCACCGGCCGACGCGACCGTGAGCGGCGGGCGGTTGTCGACCGTGAGCGGTGCGCCGCCGGCGATCGCCGCGCCGGTGATGCCGATGCCGGCGCCGGCGGCGACGATCCGCTTGCCCACTTCGAGCACGGTCGACAGCGGGCCGTGCTGACCCTCGCGCAGACCCTGGTCGAGACCGGCCATCGTGAAGCCGCCGAGCGCGGCGAACACGCGGCTTGGCGAATGGATACCGAGCCGTTCCTTGAACCAGCCGACCACACTGTCGCCGGCGGACTGGATCGCGGTCTTCACGGCGCCGAGGCCGTTCGTGATCCCGTTGACGAGCCCGGACATGAGATTCGAACCGAACTCGGCGAAGCGCGCCGACGCCTGAGCGAGGCCGACGATGATGTCGGCCAGCCATGTACCGAAGGCTCGGCCGGCGCCGGCTGCTGCGTCGAGGCTCTTCTTGCTGGCATCGACGGGCGCCAGCAGCCGTGTCAGCCAGTCCCACACCACCTTCAGGGCGCCCGTCAGCCAATCGAACAGGGGCTTGAGCGGCGCGAACGCAGCGCCGAGAATTGCGAAGGCTTGGCTCACGAGCGGCGCGAGCGGCCTCAGGCCCTCGGTGAGCCCTTGCCAGAATCCGGAGAAAAACGCCTTGATCGGCTCCCAATACTTGACGATGAGGAAGGCGGCCAGCGCAATCGCAGCGATCACAAGGCCGATCGGGTTCAACAACGCGACGCGACCAACCAACAGCAGGGTTTGTGCGACGGCTCCGAGCGCACGCACGAGGACGCCGCCCTGGATGCCGAGAATCGACATGCTGAATCGCACGATTGCGAGCGGCCCAAGAACGCCCGCGAGCGCGATCGTCAACGTGCCGAGCACAGCGAGCAGCACACCGAGGCCGGCCGCGCCGATCGCGACCGCACGCGTGAAGTTCGGGTATTCCTTCGCGAAGCCGAGCAGCCGCTCGAGCACGCTCGTCGTCAGCTCGAGTGCGCGGTTGTACACGGGGAGCACCTGTTCGCCGATGACGGTGCGCAGGTTGCGCACCTTCTCGAGCGCGATCAGCTCTTTCCCTTCCGTTTGCCTCTGGCCCAGCTCGTGCAGCTTGTCGATGCCGTACGCGCCACGGTTCAGCTTTTCATTCTTGTGGATCTGCTCGCGCTGCATGAACATCGTCGCGAACAGGTTCGCGCCGTTGCCGTTCGTCATGATCGTGGAGAATTCCTCCAGGATCTTCGCGTCAGACGTGATGCCCTTGGCCTTCAGCTTCGGCAGCAGCACCTTCTCCATCCACTCGAACGGCGACGCGTTGAAGAGGTCGCCCTGAATCAACGCGCCGGGCTTGATGCGCTTCACGTTGCCGATCGTGTTGTACTCGACGTCCTTTTTGTTGACGAGCCCCAGCTCGACCAGGCGCTTCGCGGCACGTACGGTCGTTTTGCCCTGCATCAGGTTGCTGTACGCGGCCTGCACGCCAGTCCCGGCCGCATGCCCGCCCATTTCCTGAATCAGCGGTTCCATCTGGTAGTAGAACGCGTCCTGGCGCATCTGCTTCGCCGCGACCTTGCCCGTCTGGATGAAGTTGCGCCACTCGTCGCCGCCAACGCGGCCGCCCGTCGCCGTCAGCACCTGCTGGACCATGTTCGCTTCGCCCCTGAATGCTGCCTCGCTTTTCGTGCCGCCGCGCAGCTCGATCACCCTCAGCATGTTCATGAACTTCTCTTCGTTCTCGTGGCCCTGGCCGGCACCGAACATCGCTTCGTTCGCGAACTTCATCTTCGCGAGCGTCGGCATCACCATCTGCGCGTGGTGTTCGTCCGCAAAGATGGACATGGCGTCGCGCATCAGCGTCATGTTCTCGGCGACCGCAACGCCCGGCGTGGCCATCGCGCGCACGTAGCGCTCGGCATCCTGAGTCGCACGGTCGCCCAGTCCGAGCCCCTGGATGCGACCGCGCTCGTTCTGCACCTTCTTCGCTTCTGCGAGCGGTTCGCGCAGATCGTTGAGGATGTGCGAGCCGGTCGCGCGCGCGGCGTATCCGCCGATCGCCATTTCTGCCGCTGCCCCGCGCATGGCGCCCATTTTTGCGCGCGCGTCCGCGATACGCTTCTGACGCGTGTTCAGCGCGTCGAGCCGGCGCGATTGGGCGTCAATCGCGCCAGTCGTTGCGGCGATGTCGGTGCGCAGCGTGCGCTCGTGCTGGGAAAGCTTGCCCGTGTCGACGCCGGCGCGGGCCAGCCGAGTGCGCAGCTCGTCGACGCTGGCGGATTGCTTCTTGAATGCGGCGCCGAGCTTCGACGAGGCTTGCCGCGCCTTCGCCAGCTCGGCGACCATCTGTTGCGACGGCGGTCCGTACGCGCGCAAAGACGTCGCGAGTTCCTTGACCTTCTTCTGCGCGTCGGCGAGCTTCGTCGCGGTGTTGGCGAGCCCCGTGCGCATCTCGCGAAACTCGCCGATGCGCCGCTGCGTGTCGTTGAGTTCCTTGAGGCGCGCGCGGGAGTCCCGCAGCTCCTTCACGAGCGTGCGGTTCTTGGTGGCGATCTCGCGGATCGGCCGGCTCGCCTGGTCGAGCGCCTTGAGGACCACCTCGAGGCGCAGGGAGCGGTCGCTCATTCATCGCCCCGTTCGTAGCGAACGCGCGCATGCTCGCGCCAGGTCATCAGTTCGTCAAGAGACATGGCGTTCATCACGTCGGGCGTCCAGTGGAAAACGAGGGCGATGTCGGCCATCACTTCGTCGACGGATCGAGGGATGCGTCCTGCTTCACGGAGTTCGGTACCAAAAAACCGGCAAGCTCCGTGCCGAGCTTGACCAGGTCGGCCGGGTCCATGCGCAGCACGTCCTGGTCGGTCAGCGTCGGGCTGCTGACGCGCGGCAGCACCTTCGACAGTGCGATCACGTCGAGCTGCAGGACATCGGTGAGCGTGACGCCGCGCAGCGCGCCGCTGCCCGACATGGCCAGCGTGACGGCCTCGATTTTCTGCTCGCCGCGCACGATCGGGGTGTCGAGGCGCAGCGCGTCGGTTCGTTTCAGGGACATGGTCAATCCTTAGAAGGTGAAGTGAATAGGGTTACAGGCCGAGTGCGCGGCGCTGCTGGGCGAGGCGATCGACGCCGCCGACGATCTCGACGAAGTTCGGGATGTCGATCTCGATCAGGTTTTCGCCGTTGACGACAAGGCGGTAATACGACAGCGACATCGTTCCGGTCTGGTCGGCGTTGTCGCCGGCCTTGGCCTTGCCGGGGTCGATTTCCTTGTAGCGACCGCGCACGTACACCTCGACCGCATCGGTTTCTTCGGTGTCGTCACGCTGATAGGAACCGGCGAAGCGTACGGAGACACCGTCGATCTTTGACGTGCCCCACGTCTTGAACATCTCCTTCATGAAGCCGCCCATCGTGAGGCCCAGCTCGAGCTTCTCCATGCCGAGGTC
Source organism: Burkholderia sp. KJ006 (assembly GCF_000262695.1). NCBI lineage: Bacteria > Pseudomonadati > Pseudomonadota > Betaproteobacteria > Burkholderiales > Burkholderiaceae > Burkholderia > Burkholderia sp. KJ006. The sequence continues at coordinate 1,125,397 of NC_017921.1, forward strand.
GATGTCGACCTCGGCATTCATGCCGCCGCCGCGATACGCCTCCATCTTGCGCGTGAGCTTCGGCAACTGAATCTCGGGCACCTCGCCGACGAACGAGACGCCGTCCTCGAACACGTTGAAATTCTTGAGTTTGGATGGCAGAGCCATTGCGTTTTCCTATGGTGATTGGCGGGCCGTCAGACGGCGATGCTTTCCGCAAACTTGACCAGATAGCGATCCGTGATGCGCTGCCGGAACGTCAGGTCTTCGAGCGGTGGAACCGGGCAGAAGTCGTAGTCAATGAAGCCCTGGCCGGCCTTGAGCGAGTCCTTCTCGTTGGCCGCCGGATCGAACCAGCACTGGCCGTCGATCAAGTAGCCGGCCGTTTTCCACGCGCGGAACTTCGCGTTTACGCCGTCGACGATGTCGTGCATCAACGTGCGGCTCATCGGTTGGTCGACCGCCCAAATGTGCGCCTCGGCCATCGTGTCGGCGATCACCTGTGCGCTGCGCACGTAGTTCTCGAATGCCCACAGTTTGTCCTCGGAACAGGTCCGCGATCCCCACAGACGGTATCCATTCGCGTTCACTAGCGTGGTGACGTCGTGGCTGTTCAGGTAGCCGGCGTCGGTGTTCGGGTCCTGCAGGTCCCAGAACACGTCGCGACTGATACCCGTGACGCCGTTCACGACGACGTTGGAGATCGTCTTGTGCCAGCCGGTTTCTTCGTCGATCTTCGCGCGCATGCCGAGTGCGCGCGCCGTGGCCCAGGTGATGTCCTCGGCGTTGGTCGTGATGTTCCAGTTTACGAAGTCCGGCCAGATCGTCATCAGCTCGCGCTGACCGAAATTCGCGCGGTAGGCGACGGCCTCTTCTTTCGTCTTCGCGCCGAACGCGTTGACGTATGCAAAGCCGCGCAGCCTTTGAGCGACCGTCGCCAGCTCGGTCGCGACAGGCAGGGTGTCCAGACCGGGGCAACCGAGCACGCGCGGTTTGACGCCGAGCCGGGTATTCGCAGCGAGCAGCGCCTTCATGCCGGTGTACTGGCCGTCCGCGGTCGTCGTGCCGATCACGTTGCTGGTCGTTTCGTCCGCGTCCTTGCCGGTCGGCACGCGCACGCCGACGATCAGCGGCGAGGTCTGCGCAGCGATCGCGTCGAGCGAACGCGCGAGCGTGCCTTTCGTGCCGGCGCGGCCGATTGCGGCCCGCACGTCCGTGATGAGGAAGGGACGGTTCTCGGGAAAGGTGGTGGCGTCGGCGTCATCGCCGGTACAGACCATGCCAATCACTGCCGTGCTGACCGTGCGGATGGGGCGCGTACCGTCATTGATCTCGATGACGCGTACGCCGTGGTGGTAATCAGAAGGCAAGCTATTCTCCCGGAAGTGAGCCTTCCGAAAGATTGCCTTCCGCGCGCGCGGAGATCACGCGGGGGAGGTTGTGCAGCGGCAGGGCACAACCGAAGCCGCTGCAGCGTGTCGCTACGCGGCGACGGGCAGCACGTCGAGCTCGGCCAGGCGTGCGGTCGCGACTTCGTGATAGCTCGGTTCGAGCTCGCAACCGATCCAGTTCAGCCCGGCTTCCTTTGCTGCTGCGAGGAACGTGCCGGAGCCGGCGAACGGGTCCAGGACGACGCCGTCTGCCGGCGCCAGGCGCACGACGTCGCGCGCGAGCTGGGCGGGCTTCTCGGTCATATGCCGTTTCGGATGCGCGAGGCGCTCCGAGAACACGCCAGGCAGATACACGTCGGCGCGGCGCACGGCCCCCTTGGTCGCCCAGACCAGGAATTCGGTCTGCTGCGCGAAGCCGCCCATGCGCGGCCGCGTGCGGCCGCTGGTCTTGTCCCATACGGCGACGCCGCGCCAGGTGAAGCCGGCGGCCTGGATCGCATCAGTGAGGCTCGGCAACTGGCGCCAGTCGACGAAGCAGGCCAGGTGCGCTTCGTTGCGGCAGACGCGATAGGCTTCCGCAAGCCAGGTCATGCACCAGAACGTCCACGATCGCTGGTCTTTGCTGTCGTGCTGGAATTCGGGATAGACCGTCTTCACGTCGCCGCCGATGTACTTGCTCGACGGCGACTGGCTGCGCGAAGCACTCGTCGTGCCGCCGGACGAGTAGGGCGGATCGGTGAAGACCAGGTCGACGCAGCCATCGGGCAGCGCGCGCATGACGCTCAGTGCGTCTGCCCGGTGCACGTGGTTGATCAGATCAGCGGAGAGAGTGTGTTGCATGGGGCGAATCCCTTGTATCGGAGGCTCGGTGGCCTGCGGGTAAGGGGCTCGTGGCCCTCAAGATATTCATTGCGCCGCAACGCGGGCATTTGATGGTGAGCCGGACGTATTCGCCGGCACCGAGTTTGCGGTTACAGCTTCCGCATCGGATGTCCTGCATGGTGTGATTCCTGCCTGTGCTAGGATGCCGGCGCCTCTCGAGAGGTGTCGCGGCCCTGGCCAATCCTGCAGGCGTGCTCTGCTGGTGCGGGGCGTGCACGATGTTGCTGCATCGCGCACGTCGCCGCGTCCTTTCCTTCCTATGTCGCGCTACGCGACGTATTCGCCGCCGGCGAGCATGTAGCGGTCGGTCGAGCCGTACATCATCGACCCGTCCGCATTTGGCGCGCTACCTTCGGGCTTCGGTTCCACCAGTCGCCGCTGGATATACGCGAACGCCCCCTCGTCGGCTTCCGGCATGCCCGACACGAAAATCGTGACGCCGCCCTGCAGCGGCAGTTTCCCCGCCTTGAACGTCGCTTCCGATACGTAGCTCTGGATCGTACCGCTCGTGAACTTCGACGCCGCGTCGATCGCGACGTTGCTGACCACGTGATAGGACGCCTGCGCGCCAGTCGATTCGAGAACGAGTGCTTTCTTGATTGCCATATTCGATTCCTGGAAAAATGAAACGGGACTGCGGTTTGTGGCGACGCGGGTCCGCGCGACTACGCGGGCAACTGCGGCCAGACGACGTCGAGCGGAAAGCCGGCCTGCTGCGGCACGTCGCGCAACGCAGCGCGATAGCGCCGAAGGGCAGATTCTCGATCGGTGTCGCCGGCGTCCGCCGCGCGCTCGACAAGCGGGTCGACCTCAGCGAGCAGCGTGTCGCGCTGTCGGCGAACGTTCTCGGAGGCTTCGATGAGTGCGTATTGCGCTTCGAACTCGGGCCACCACGCGAGCAGGTCGGCTGGTGTCGGTTGCGGAATATCGGCCGGCTGCCAGATCGGTACCCACGCCGTCTTCGTCTGCCGGAGCGTCTGCTCGTGCACCGGGTGTGCAACCCAGTAGTCCCGGCAGCGCACGAGATTCGGAAATTTCTTCGCCAGAATGAAAGCCGCTTGCTCGACGTCGAGCATGGTGTTCGCGTTAGTCATTGGTTCCTCAAAACTACGCCGTAAACAGTGATCGCGTTGGCCGTCCCGTTGCCCGGACCGCTTAGCCCGCAGACGACCCACGGCGCGGGCAGGGCACCGTTGAGGCGCTCGATTGTGCCGAAGTTGTTCACGCCGGAATCCCACTGCACGCGCGCGCCGGCGTTGGCCTTCGTGTTGTCGCGGTTGTACAGGTCGTTGAGGATGTCGCTCATCCACGCGCCGCGATACGAGCAGAACAAGTTGCCGTCCGTGGTGAGGGTTTGCTGACCGCGCATGTACATCGTGCCCCAGTCGTCTACGGACCACGTGACGGCGTTGTACGCGTTGTTGATGACTTCCAAACCGCCAGAGCGCCGCGCGCGCAGGTATGTCAGTACACCGTCGGCCGCACGTAGGCCAAAGTCCGCATCCCATCCATCCCGCGCAAGCGTCAGACGGCCCCACATCGACGAGCCGCTGCGGTTGACGTAGTTGTTCGTCAAGAAACTCGACAACCATCCACCCCATTGGCTACCGGACAGGTTTCCATCGGGCGCGACCACTGACGTACCGCCCCCGGCCTGCAATTGGCCGCGCGCAGTGACCGTGCCGCCATCGGTGACTGCTAGGTTCGCGGCCGTATTCGCGCCATTCGTGACCATCCACTTCGCCGCGGACGCCTGCACCTGAATTCGCGGCGCGTAACCGTTTGAATTGAAGACGAGCTGCGAACCGTAGTCGCCCGCGCCATACAGAGTCACGGTTCCATTGACCTGACCGCCGACGTTCTTGTCGAGCGGCGTGACGTTCGCGCTGTCCCACGGCGTCGCACCGGCCCACGATGGACGCTTCGCGAAACTGACCACCTGTGAGGCTCGTTGAATGTCCAGCACGCGACGCTGCGTGACGCCATCATCGTCAAACGCACTGATTGCGAAGTCGTCGGTATCGGACTTGCCGAGCGTCCACCGATTTTTCCCGCCATTCTTTAGATAGACCGTGCTCCAACCAGCTCCGTTATCGATCGTCGCGTAGGTCATCGACATACCGGCCGCCGCGTTGACGTGACCGGTGAAGCGTGCGCCCGTCAGTGGGGCGTACCGGATCGCGATTGTCTTCGGCGTCACGGCTCGCGTGTCGTCCGCGCCGGCGTCGACCTCAGTCTGCGTCGCCAATTCGATGACGCCCTTGCGCTCGGTCGTCGCCGGCGGATTCAGGAACGTTGTCGGCCCGAAAACGAGCTGCGTCACGTCGATCGAGGTGAGCACGGTATCGGCGGCCAGCAGCAGCATCGAGGCCGCTGCTTTTTCCAGGATCGGATCGTTCTGCACGTAGACGCCGAATAACACGCCATTGTCCAGGTACAGCCCGAACCCGTACAGCTTGTACTGGTCCGCACTGTCATCCTGGATCACGATATGGATCGTGTCGTTGGCGACGGTATTGCCGCCGAACGTCGTGATGCGCTTCAACTCGCTCGGCAGCTCGGTCATATCCGGCTTGAACACGAAGGCCGCCGTGGCGAGGCCAATCTGCGTGACCTGGTGCGCGGTGGTCCCGGTATTGCCGGGCGCCACCAATGCGGCGCGGCCGGCGTCCGTGATGTAGATGAGGTTTCCAGCCATGTTCGTTAGTCCGTGAGAGAGAGGCGGCGATAGACGGCTGCGCGCACGCCACATGCGACGCCGATCGGGCCGTGCATGCTGAAGCCTTGCGTGAAGGTATAGTGGGCGGTGCCTCGCTTCGCGCGATCGACCTCGGCGCGGATGTCGTTGACGTACTGCGCGGTGGCCGGCACGCCGTTACGCGTACCGACCGTCATCACGATCTCAAACGTGCCCGGCACGCCGCGCGGCGTTTTCTCGAACCACTCACGCATCACGACGTTCGCACCGAACGACGCGCACACGTCGCGCACGGCCTCGGCAGTGCCCTTTTTACGGGCGATCCGGATCGCGGATTTCACACGTGCGCGCTTTACTTGCTCGGGCCATTCGTCGCGCCAGGTATCGACGCCCATGTGCCAGGCGAGCCAGGGCAGGAAGCGCAGCGGGATACGATCCGGGTCCATCAGCGTGTCGATCTCGACCGGGATGTCGAGCACGTCCGCGTTGGCTTCGGCCAGGCGCCGCTCGAGCACGGTCGCGTTCGGCGGCAGTAGGGAGACGGCCGGCTTAATCATCGGCCACCCCACCGTCCGTCAGCTCGATACCCGTGCAGTACGGCGCCTGGTCGATCGCGATCGGCACGCCTTCGGCCGGCGTGTCGAGCAGCACCTTCTGGACGCCGGCGACGCGCATCGACGCGTACAGACCGTCCAACGTGACCTCGGAACCCGGCCGGTGCATCGATTCGGCGAACTGCAGCGTCTTCTTCTTCGCTTCCGCGAGCGCGACAGCACGATCCGGGCCGTTGAAGAAGCGCAGCGTCGCGCGAATCGCGTACGGCACGATCTTCGCGCTCTGCACGATGACCTCGTCGGCCTGTGGCCGCTTCTTCTCGAGCGCCTTCTCGACGATGTCGATCAGCTCCTGGCTCGCCGTGCCGTCACCTTCGCGCGACAAGATCGTGACGATCATCACGCACGGCGACGGGCTATAGGCGGTCGCCGCCTTCACGCGCCCGTCAGCAGCGCGCGCGTGGAACACGTACGCGTCGTCGGGGCCGGCGACCGAGAAGCCGCGCGGCGCGAGCTGGATGCGCTCGCGCAGGCTGTCGTCGTCCTCGTAGACAGGATCGATGCTCTGGTCGGGATCGCCCGGCGAGATCAGCAGACGGTCGACGTCGAAGAGGGCACCGATGTGCTCGAGCGTGGTGCGCTTCGCGTACGCGAGCAGGATGCCGCGCGCTTTCTCGTTCATGAGCGCGAGCAGCAGCATTTTTTCGTACGCGCCTTCCTGCAGCAGCTTCACCATCGGCTCCGATTCCAGCTCGAGCGTGGCCGCAATCTCGTCCTGCTGTTCCTTCGGATACAGCGACACCAGCCGTGCCTTCTTCTCGGCCAGGATCGTTTCGTAGTCGAGTTCGTCGACGATGTCAGGTGCTGGGAGCTGCGACAGATCGATCGGCGTCGTTCTCATGCAGCGCCTCGTCCGTTCGTCGCCGGCAGGCGCATGGAGAAGGCGGCGCCCGCGCGCGGGCCGTCCGTGCGTTCGCCTTGCAGTTCGAGCACAGCGCCGCCGTCGATGCCGGTGCTACCGAAGTCCACCTGGTTGACCTGGATGCGCGGTTCCCATCGGGCCAACGCCATGACGGACGCAGCCATGACGCGCATGCGCATCACTGGATTGACCGGGCCATCGATCAGTTCGGGCAGCAGCGAGCCGTATTCACGGCGTTCCACGCGCGTGCCGAGCGGCGTGAACAGGATGTCCGCGACGGACTGCTCGATGTGGGCCTGGCCGGCGATCGCGCGGCCAGTGCGTGCGTTCATGCCGTTCATGCGCCACCTGCGATCGGCTTCGAAGTCTTGGCAAATTCGCCCTGGGCCTGATGCGGATGCTCTACCAAGCTGACGTCCCGTGACTTCACGTCGACGTCAGCAGTCACGGTGCCCGTGAAGTGCGCGCTGCCCTGAATCTCGATCACCGGGCCGCCCGCGCCCTTGCCGGTCGCGCCCGATTCGAACGTGAGCGGTCCCTTCACGAGTAGCGAGCCCGTCACGGTCGTCTCGTCGGCGTCGAGCGTGACGGATTGGGCCTTGACGGTCGCGGTGTTGGTTTCGACCGTGACGCTACCGGGAGCGACGACGTGCACAGTTGCGCCGGCCGGCAGCGTAGCCGTCAGCGCGTGCGCTGCGAAGTCGTACGCGATGCGGGCGCCGTCCCGATAGGCCCGGAGGTGTTCGTTCGGATTCGAGGTCGGGGCGTCGTGTTCGTCGCAATATACGCCGGGCAGGAAGAGGCCCGTCGTCGGCTCGCCGGACGGGCAAAGGAGCAGACCCGGCTCGCCGATCGACGGCGGGTCCCACTCAATACTGTTACCCGCCCGTTGCGCGAGCCAGCGAATCCAGTCGGTATGCAGGCCGCCGGATTCGACGCGCACGCGGCGAGCGTTGTGATCGACATCGATTACGGTGCCCTCGCGCAGGAGGCTTTCGAGGCGGCGGTTCAGGTCAGCAAAATCGTCCATGCGGCAAGGATGCCGCGCGCGCGGGAGAGGATCACGCGAATATGGTTGTACGCGGTCGGATGACAACGTTTCTCCAACCGTCGCCACAATGTTGATGCGGGCGTTGGCGGAGTAGCCGCGAGATGGGTACGACGGTGACGGCGAGGTCGGTAAGACAGGGTAACGGTCGTTCCTCGCGACCAGAACTTAGTTCGTGGCGAAAGGAAGCGACCGCTGAAGTGGTACCGCGTATAAATTAAATGGTGAGCCCGAAGTCCCAAGGAAAGCCAAGATCTTTGTCCGATCTAGATACCGCAGCCCAATTTATCAACACGTCATTAGGGTCGGTAATGAGCCTATTTTTTTCCTTGTCCCATTCGAATCGAGGTTCTAGTATTGGTCCGGGATAATGCGGGGCAAGTGAGCCGAAGGCGATGTAGTGCCATGCTCCCTTCGGACCCTCCCGACCAGTAAATTTCAGCTCACTATGTCGCGTGGAATCATTGAATTGCATCTCCAGGTGTTCGACAGCCAGCAAATCTCGAGCGGTGATTTTTCCGAGTGGCGGACAATCAAAGTGCCATGCTGGAAAATCAAAGTGCGTCTCTGAATCTGTGATCGCGACAGCGATTCGCTCAACCGATTTTTCTGTACTGAAATGCAATGAAACGAGCGCATCGGAAAATCTATAACCCCACCAATTCTCGTCCACTCTCGTAGGGGCGCCCAATTGCTCCCTCACCCACTCGGCTGATGCTCCAAGTTCAAGGGCAGTAAAGATGTTCTCGGGTGTTCGTCGTTGTTCGATATCTATGCTCGGTCTCTTGAGTCTCGAGCGAAGAAATTTGAGCCCCTTCGGACTAAGCGTTACCCACAGCAACGCAAAGCCGCCCAAAAATGCGCCGATCGCATTGATTGCAATATCTCTAATAATTGTCATCGCAGTAAGTTTCGTCCATGTCGTTGTAAGTCATCCGATACAGATTTGCGCAACACTGCCTGCGGCCTCTTTTACATGCAGATGCGCAATGAAGTCCGAAGAATCGGGCAAGTAAATCATCGGGGATTTGATCCTTCTTCGTACGCGTGTGGATCGACAATTGTCGACGAATTCGAGCGACCTGTCGAACGACCAGTACTGGAGGAACAATCGAGTTGAACATTCGCACGATATTTGACGTATGCCAATGCCCTTGTCGTGCTACCGCGACAGAAAGGCGAGAACGACGTCGGTGATCCGATCGACGTCGGCATCGGCCAGGCCGAGCAGCTCGCGCACTGGATACTGGACGGTCGGCCCGTTGCGCTCGACGCGATCGCGCAGGCCCTCCTGATGGACGCGGGCGATGCGCTCGACCTGGCGTGTGAAGTGCAGCACGGACGCGTCGGCGGTCGACGCTGTTTTGAGGAAGCGCGCGGTGCGCAGCTTCGCGAACATCGCGCGCCGGATGCGGCCCTTCTTTCGTCGGGCCTGCGGCTTGCGCGGTGCGTACCGGCTACCGTCGGGATTGCGGGCTTCGGCGATGCGTCGCGAATGGCGCCGGCGCAGTTCGATGGCCAACCCTTTCGCCAGCACCGCGCGCTGCGCGGACGTGAGCTGGCCGAGCAGGCCGGACGCCCAGTCTTCGGCGTGGGATAGTCGATCGACCATCAGGTCCCCGCGATCGGCGGCTCGCCGAAGTGGCGAATCTCGTAGCCGCCCGGTTGCTCGACCACGCCGACGCGCTCGGTCAGCTTCAGCAGGATCTCGACGTCCGATTTGCCGTTGTCGAGCAGTTCGGCCTGGAACTTGAACCCGTCGCGGCAGAGGTCGCGGTTGAGCAGCAGCTCGGGCTGGTGGATCTTCAGCCAGCCGATGATCGGGACCATCAGGTGATCCGAATGACCGGCGTAGTCCGTCACGACAATGTCGAGCGTGTACGCATATTCGAACGACAGCGACTTCGCTGCGGTGACGGCAATCGACCCGTGTTCGATGAAGATGTGCAGCCGGTCGGGATCGCGCGCAAACTCGGGCAGGGCGGCGGTAAGCGCCGCGCGCAGGCTGTTGGGCTTGTTCATGGCGCCGGTTCCTCCGCGTCGCGTACCCGGGCCTGCAGAGCGATCAGTTGCTCGGCGTTTTCGTGACAGGTGGTGTAGTTGCCGGCGACGGTTGCGGCGACGGCAGAGAGCGCAATGCCCGAGGGGGCCGCATCAGCGCTTCCGGGATCGCCCACCGGCACGTTGGCGGCTGCGCCGTCGTGCACGCGCACAAACCCAACAGGAACAACGCAGGCGCGATCCGCTTCGCGATCCACATAGACGGGAACCTCCTTGATGATGGTGTCGCCCTTCTCGCGGACGACCTGGACACGGTCGACATACTGCGTGACGACCTTCACGTCGCGGCGGGCCGCGTCGCGCTCGGCCGTCCGATCGCGCACGTCGCGCGCGAGATCGTCGACGCGCCGGCCGGCGTCGAGCAGGCGCGCATGCTGGATTGCGATGACGACCGCAGCTATGGCGAGCGCGATCGCGCCGGCGGTGAAGATACGGGCGCCGGTCGTCACGCGGCCGCCCGGCTGTAGCGATCGAAGGCCCTTTCGAGCTTCACGTCGTACAGGTTCTCGGCGTAAGCCTTGCCGTTGTACAGCTCGGCGAACTTCGCCCACTTCTTACCGCGCAACGCGGCGAGCATCACCTTGTCCGCCAGGACGAAGCGAACGAATGCCTCGAGCTGCTCGGCCTCGCTGACCTTCATCGCGTCGACGAACGCGAACACGTCCGGGTAGCCGAGCGCCTTCCAGTGGAAGCCCATGATTTGAAACGCGCCCCAGCTCGTCGCCTCGAGCGCGCATGTGGCCGAAATTTGCGACGCGCTCGCCAGGCGTGCATATTCCGCCGCGTCGCCGACGTAGCCGCCGCGCTTCGGGTTGACCAGGGCCGGATATTTCGCCGCCAGCGCGTCCGCGTCCAGGCCGGCCGCCGCGAGCTGGCGATACATGATGTGCCGCTCATACAGGATCACGGGCCGGCCGTCAGGCAGGAACCCGGCGCCTTTCGATTCCACCTCATTGACGGCACGCACGGCCGCGATATCGACCTGCAGCCGATCAGCCGCGCGCTGCAGGTCGGCGTCGGTGAGGTGGCGCGGATCGCGCCGGCCGGCCGAGAGCGTCGACCAGGTCTTCGGGCCGGCGATGCCGTCTGCGACCAGGCCGTGCGTGGCCTGGAACGCCACCACGGCGTTACGGGTTGCGCTGCCGTAGATTGCGTCGGTGTCGAGGCGCGCGCCGGCTGCGATGAGCTGGCGCTGCAGGTAGCTGACGTCGGCGCCGCGGTCGCCGAGGCGCAGGGTCTTATACATGGCGCCCCCATACCTTGAATTGCAGCACGCGCGCGATCACTGAGTCGCGCGGGTTGCCACGGTGGAACAGCTCGACGACGTTGCCGCGAACTCCGTACACGGCGAGGCACAGGACGCCGACCAGCACCGTGTCGGCAAGATTCGCCGGCGGCAGCATGCCGAACGCGGCGCGGATTGGGGCGGCGCCGGCGGCGACCGCGATCGTGTACGCCAGGCATGCCGCGAGCGGCCGGTGGGCGCTCGTGCCACGGCGGAAGGTCACGAGGCGCAGCGCGAGCGCCGCGCACAGCAGCACGTAGACGGTCGTGAGCATTACTTTTCCCTCCCCTTGAACACGTTCAGCAGCCGATCGGGCGCATCGGCCTGGGCGATCAGCCACAGCAGCAGTTTCACGACGAGCGCGGATGCGATCAGCGCGCCGATGCCGGCGTGCACCTCGACGCGGGCCGGCAGCACCGTGTCGAGCGCGGCGGCGAACAGCTCGGCCGTGAGGCACCCGGCGACGAACGAGATCACGAAGAAAGCGATGCGCTTCGGAATCGACGGATCGGCGGCTGTCATCACGAACAGCAGCGAGCCGGCGAACGCGCCCATGACGACGTTGGCATCGACGCCGGGAAACAGCGACAGCGTGGCGACGCCGAGCGCCGCGACCGTCGCGGACGACGTGGAAATAGGTTCAGCCATTCTCAGTCCCATAACTGGAGCCGCTCGGCGCCGGATTGCGCCGCTTGCGGTACTTCGTCGGGCAGCTCGACGAGCAGCCCGTGAGGCAGGATCGGGCCGTACTGCGCCAGGTCCCGGTTGAGGTCGAGCACCGCTTCGACGACGCCGCGCGTGCGGCCGAGCACGCGCCAGCAAAGCGCGTCGATGGTTTCCCCCTGGAGCGCCCGCACCTCCATCAGATCAACTCCACCGTTATGCGAGGGCGGCCGATGATGTCGCTGATCGCCCAGCGGGCGTCACGGCGCAGCTCGTCGCCCTGGGGCTCCAGCTCGTCTGCGCGGCGCGCGCCATCGCCCGTCGTGTCGTAATCGCGGTACCGCTCGATGAGCGTCGCCTTCGCCAGGCAATACACCGCGCGCCGGTAGTGCTGCAGCCGTACGCTCTCGCCGTCGAGCTGGTCGGCCGGCACATCGGCCAGGCACGTGATACCGGCATCGCGCCACGCCGCGCGTGCGCTGCGCAGCTCGTCGTTGACCTCAGCGATCGCGGCGAGCAGCTCGTGCCGCAGACGGGCGTCGGTGATCGACCCGTCGAAGCGCATCGTGTCGCGCGCATGCTCGAGCGAGACATCCGGATAGAACGGGTCGTTCTTGATCGGCTTAGCGGGTTCCGCATCCGCCGGCGCGCGCGCTAGCGGCGGGGTCGAGACAAAGGACATGGTCGGGTTCGTCGGGTTGATAGGTAGAGGCGGTGGACGGGGCTTTCGCGCGGACAGTGCCGGCTACGGCCCCGTGCCGCCTGGTGCGCGGGGTACGCTCGGTGTCAGCCACAGGGGCCGGACTGGCCTCCGGTGGCGGAATTCTTCAGCTCGCGCTCGAGCCGCTCGATGTCTTTCTTCACACCCACGTTCGCGAAGAGCTGCAACGCGCGGCGTAGGTGGTCGAGGGCACGCGCAGGATCGGGAGCGGAGAGGCCGTAGCCGATCGCCTTGTGCAGCTTCGCGCGCACTTCGTCGGGCATGTCGGCCGTCGCCGTGAGCTGCTCGATCTCGACGAGCGGTTCGACCTGGATCGCGTCGCCGGCGCGATGGGCGCGCAGCGCGGCCTCGGCGAATTCCTCGACGAGCAGACACGGCGTGCTGCGCTTGTACTGGTCGGGCAGCGGGAGAGCGTGCCGCAGCGCGTACGCGCCGATCTCGAGCGCGCCCTGGTAATCGCCGACGTCGACGCGCCAGACCATGATCGTCATCAGCACGTCGTCGTGCGCGCCGGCCGCGCCTTGAAGCACACCCGCGACCCACGCGTCGTATGCGGGCAGAAACTGACGCTTCAGATCGGCCTTGCGCTCGAGCGACTCGACAGCCTTCAGCGCGCGGCGGTGTTCGTCGAGCTGCGCGAGCATCAGCGTATAAGCCGAGTCGTCGCGCAGCCCGCCGACACTCGCTGGCGTGCCGCGCGCGGCCGTAGCCGCGACGGTGCGCTGGAAGTGTTGGCGGAACGGGTTTGTCATGCGCCACCTTGCGGAGCGGCCGGGGCAGCGTCGGCGAACTGGATGTCCTCGACCACGCAGCCGGCGCCGTACTGCTCGATCACGTACGCATCGTTCGAGCTTTCATAGTTCTCGATGCGATCGCGCTCGGGCACTTCCTTCAGCGAGCGCCGGCGCGCGCTGGTTTGCCAGTAGATCGACAGGTTGTCCAGGCGCGTGACCATCAGCGCGTGCGGCGGGAAGTACGGCACGCTGACGGCCGGCAAGTTGCCGACGCGCTTCTGCGAGACGACGATGTCGGTTGCGAGCGTTTCGGTCGACGGCTGCGCCTGGTTGATGAGCGGGAAATACTTGTCCTGGAGCAGCTCGCGGCCGCAGATCACGACGAGGTTCGGGTCTTCGGCGTACCACGGGTCGAGGAACTCGTTGCGCGCGAGCGAAACGACAGCGTCGAGATTCTTGAATTCCTCGCCCTTTCCGATCTTCACGCCCGAGAACACGCGTTGCTTCGCATTGTTGCGGTACTGCTGCAGCCAGCCGATGTTCACGTCCTGCAGCAGCGGGTTCGTGGCGAGATCGGTATCGTCCGCAACCTTCACGCCGTTCCAGCCGATCATGATGCGATCGAGTGCCTGACGCACGATGATGGAATCGCGCAGACGCGCCTGGAAGTCCGGGAACTTCGCCCACGCGTCGAGCTGCTGATAGCGGATGTGCGTGTCGTAGTTCGTCTTCTCGCAACGGTACTTCTGATTGTCGAGTGCCGAGACGTCGCGCGTTTCACGCGCTCGCTTGGTCGTATCGGTACGGCTCGCGATCGGGCCGGATACGCCGAGGCCGATCTTTTCGCCCTCCATTTCTTCGACGCCGTAGATGTTGATCCGGCCGAGGAATGCGCTCGATTCCTGGATCTTGGTTTCGAGCGTTTGCTGCACGCTCGGCACGACCGAAAACTTCTTCGTGGCATCGCTGATGCCGTTCAGTTCCTGGATGCGAGCCAGATACCGGTTGTACTGCTCGCGGGTAGTGTTCCGCATGGGTTCTCCGTCTAGGGGAAATGGGATGAGGGCGGGTTAGCAGTCGGTCTGCGCCCCGTTGTCGCTGCCCGTCGACGTCGGCCGCTGTTGCGAGCTGCTGTCGGTGCGCGAAAGCTTCCGGACCAGCTCGCTGTGGCGCTTGTCGCTGTCCTGCTGCGCGCGCTTCAGCTCGTCGACGTTCGTGTTGAACTTCTCGAGCTGCTCGAGCACCTGGCTCTGGTTTTCTGCGAGCGCGACGACCGACTGCGAAAGGTCGGAAAAGCGCTGGTCGTCGGTCGCACCCTTGCGATTCAGCAGATCGCGAACCTTCGAGAACAGCGACTTGCCGGCGTCGCCGGTGCGCGGGACCTCGTCCTCGAAGTCGATGTCGGCTTCGACCGCAGCGCTGAAGAGGTTTTCCGGGCGCTGCTTCCGTGCGTCGTACGCTTTGTGCTTCGCACTGAACTGCAACATTTCCGTGCCGAGGCTTGCCGGGTTGTCGGTGACGGCGAGACCGACCAGGTACGCTTCTCCCGTGCCGGCAAAATCTGGATCGACTTCCATCGACGTGTAGACCTTCTGCCGCTGCTCGTTGGTCAGCGCGACCAGGTCTTTGGTCGGCGACAGTTGCGCGAGCAGGCGCATCTTTCCGTCCTGCTCTTCTGCCTTGAGCGCGATCACGTCGCCATACGCGCGGAACGTGCTATCCGGGGTGTAGCCGCGAATGTGTTCCATGTTGATGCGTGCGCCGTACGTCTTCGGGTCGTAGCTGCTCGCCATCTGTTCGAGCATCTCGCGATCGATCGTGCGGCCGTCCGTCGTCGCGCCTTCGGTCGCGATCCGGAAAAACTTCGTCTTCTTTGCGTCCTGTGTCATGTGCGAATCCGCTGAGAGGGGGCTGTGTTCAGGGATTCCAGTTTCGGCAGTTCGAACCGGAGTCGCAACGCATGTTGGTTGTGCGCGCAACCGATACAACCGTATGCAGTAGGGCCTACGCGCGCGCGTCGGTAGCCTTGCTACATGACTGCACTTCCCATTGATTCATCCGACGTTGATCCACGTCGACGCGCACGCGACCTGTACTGGCAGGGGTATCGCATCGCGCGTATCGCCGAGCTGCTCGGCGTGAAGCCGGCCACGCTCTATAGCTGGAAAAAGCGCGACGGATGGGACGAGACCGAGCCGGTCGATCGCGTCAACATGACGATCGAGGCGCAGTTGATAAAGCTCGTCACGAAGGAGGCGAAAGAAGGGCGCGACTTCAAGGAGATTGACCTGCTGACGCGTCAGCTCGACCGATTGCGTTCGCGGCCAGCTAATGATGCAAAGGTGAGCGAGTCGGGAGGGGGTGGCGGCACGCGCCGATCACGTAGCTCCGACGACCGCAACGCGTTCAGCGAAGAGCAGATCGAGAAGTTGAACGATGCGTTCCTCGAATCGATCTTCGACTATCAGCGCACCTGGTATCGGGCGGGCTTCAAAGAGCGGATTCGCAACATCCTGAAGAGCCGGCAGATCGGCGCGACCTGGTATTTCGCGCGCGAAGCGCTGCTCGACGCGCTGAACACGGGCCGCAATCAGATCTTCCTGTCGGCCAGTAAGGCGCAGGCGCACGTGTTCCGCCAGTACATCGTCCAGTTCGCGAAGGACGCGGTTGGCGTCGAGCTGAAGGGCGATCCGATGGTGCTGCCGAACGGCGCGACGTTGTACTTCCTCGGCACTAATGCGCGCACGGCGCAGAGCTATCACGGCAACCTGTATTTCGACGAGTACTTCTGGGTGCCGCGCTTCCAGGACCTGCGCAAGGTGGCGTCAGGCATGGCGATTCACGATCACTGGCGGCAGACGTATTTCTCGACACCATCGAGCCTCGCGCACGACGCGTATCCCTTCTGGTCGGGCAAGCTGTTCAACCGCGGTCGACCGAAAGATCAGCACGTGTCGATCGACATTTCGCATGCGGCACTGGCCGCTGGCCGGTCGTGTCCGGATGGTCAGTATCGCCAGATCGTGACGGTCGAGGACGCGGTGCGCGGCGGCTGTAACAGTGGAGCGAGGCCGCTCTTCAACCTCGACCGGTTGAAGCTCGAGTACAGCACGGAGGAATACGCGAACTTGCTGCTGTGCCAGTTCATTGACGATTCGCTGTCGGTCTTTCCTCTCGCGACGTTGCAGACGTGCATGGTCGACACGTGGGAAGTGTGGGACGACTTCAAGCCGCTGTACATGCGCCCGTTCGGCGACGAAGAGGTGTGGATCGGTTACGACCCGTCGCACACGGGCGACAGTGCCGGCTGCGTGGTCCTGGCGCCGCCGAAGTATCCCGGCGGGAAATTCCGCGTGCTCGAGCGGTTCCAGTGGCACGGCCTCGACTTCGAAGCGCAGGCGGCGCAGATCGAAGCGCTGACCACGCGCTACCGCGTGACCTACATCGGCGTCGACACGACCGGGATCGGCCAGGGCGTCTATCAGCTCGTCACGAAGTTTTTCCCGGCCGCGACGCCGTTCCACTACTCGGTCGAGATCAAGACCGCGCTCGTGATGAAGGCGCAGAACGTGATCCGCAAAGGCCGGCTCGAGTTCGACACGGGCTGGAAGGATCTCGCCGCCGCGTTCATGGCGATCAAGAAAACGATCACGCCCAGCGGGCTGCAGGTCACGTACAAGGCAAGCCGATCCGAAGAGGCGAGCCACGGCGATCTGGCCTGGGCGTGCATGCACGCGCTCGCGAACGAGCCGCTCGAGGGCGCGACGAGCACCAATACCGGATTTATGGAGCTTTTCTGATGTCACGCAAGATTCGACGCGGCGCCGGGCGCCGTACGCATGGCCGTGCCGAGCAGGCCGCCGAATCCACGCCGGCGCCGACGCCGCGCACGGAGGTGTTCTCGTTTGGCGATCCGATCGAGGTAATGGATCGGCGCGAACTGCTCGAGTATGTTGAATGCATGCGGATGGGGAACTGGTACGAGCCGCCGTTGCCCCTGGACGGCCTCGCGCGCTCGTTTCGAGCCGCGCCACACCACAGCTCGGCCATCTACGTAAAGCGCAACATCCTCGTGCAGTCATACATCGAGCATCCGCTGCTGTCGCGCGCGGACTTCAGCCGGTACGTGCTTGAGTACCTGGTCTTCGCCAACAGTTACCTCGAGCTGCGCACGAACCGGCTCGGCGCACCGATGGCGCTGAAGTCGTCGCTTGCAAAGTACACGCGGGTCGGCGTCGAGCCGGGTCAATACTGGTTCGTCACGAATGTGCGGGAGCCGTACGAGTTCCCGAAGGGCTCCGTCTATCACCTGTACGAGCCGGACCTGAACCAGGAGATCTACGGACTACCCGAATACCTGTCGGCGTTGAACTCGACCTGGCTGAACGAAAGCGCGACGCTGTTTCGCCGGCGCTACTACAAGAACGGGAGCCACGCCGGCTTCATCCTGTACATGACCGACGCGGCCGAGAAGCAGGAGGACGTCGATAACCTGCGTTCGGCATTGAAGAACGCGAAGGGGCCGGGCAATTTCCGGAACCTGTTCATGTACGCGCCGAAGGGGAAGAAGGACGGCATCCAGCTCCTGCCGATCGGCGAGGTCGCGGCGAAGGACGAGTTCTGGAACATCAAGAAGGTGACGGTCGAAGATCAGCTTGCGGCGCACCGCGTGCCGCCGCAGCTCATGGGGATCATCCCGTCGAACGCGGGCGGGTTCGGTGACGTGGAGAAGGCGGCCGGGGTATTCAATGGCCTCGAGATCGAGCCGCTGAAGGCGCGGCTCCGGGAGCTGAATGACTGGATCGGTATCGAGGTCGTGCGGTTCAGGGACTTCGAGATGCCGAAGGGCTGACTCCCGCCCGCGCACCTGGCAAAGCAAAGCCGCCGGGCACTTCGGTGCCGGCGGCTTTTTTGCGCCCGTCGCCTGGGTGCGCCCCGGGGCATTAGAGCGCCTCAGGGCCGCCGCCGCCCCGATGCACCCGAAGGGTCGGGCCAGCCCGTTGCAGGGCCGTGGTGGGGCGCCTGACGCGCCGGAGGCACTGCCCCAAGAGCCGGACCATGCCCCTGGATAACGATTCAGACCCGGCGCGCGCAGTTGTGACCCCGCCCCACCTACTCACAAAATTGAACGATCTTTATGCACTCATGCGCTCGGCGCTCGGCACCGCTTGGCGCGGGCCGCGCGACGATCGGCTAGCTGATTCTTCTATGCATTTTTATGCGCTCTGGTTATGCAGTCTCAGCATTTCTCAGCCGTATGCGCCCGTGCGCTACGACAAAGAAGTGTTTGAATGTCTGCTCCCTGGAATCGTCATTGCCTCCTACCGGTTGGAAATATCTGTCTTAATGATCGTTTTCCATTATTTGGGAGCGAGAATTCGACCCGTAGACTGTCGTTACGTCCAGCCTCGTGCTTGAGTACGGACAGCTTCTTACGCCGGTCACGGTCCCCCTGTGGCCGGTTTTTTTTGCGCCATTTGTCGGGCGAAAGAGGCACACTGGGGTTCCTCGCAAGGGGCGCGCGCGCAGCATCGTAATTCCCTCCCCGCCTGCGGGCTTCGCTTGTGGGGGCACATTTAATGCACCTCTCATGCGACGCTCTGGCCCATCTGCCGTGGGGTTCTTATCGATTTCGAGCGCACCGCACTCATGCATTTTGATGCGTGTCGGTGCGAATTAGTGAAGGGAGCCTTTAGCGGCAACACAGAAGAGACCGAACTGGATGGTGCGGCATTCTGGGGACCCAATCCTCGCGCACCCAACGGCTCGTTCGACGACCATCCCGCTTTCGGTGTCGGGTTGACCGACACCGTACGATCGACGCTTTACTGAACCCCCATCGCCAGATCGCACTCGGCAATGATGTAGTCGGGCACTGAGTCGTACCTGTGCGGGTTTAGCTGCATGATGTATTCGTTTTCGATATGGAATGATTCGTTGATGTATTTTTTTACAATGTCATTATCGTGATTGTCGTTATTTACGATGCGAAATAGCTGTAACTTCTCATATCCGTTCTTTGCGCTAGTGTACGCCTTCTTCATTACCTCCGCATCAAGCACCCATGACAGCAGCTTCTGATACTCGAATGACGGTAGCTTGATTTGAATCGCGGCTGTTGCCCCAGCTATTTCGGCCTCGGTCATGGCCCGTTTGCCTTCGTTTTCTTTGACCGTAGGAGTAGCTTCCTTGTGTAGGAGACTTGAGATCAACTGATACTCGAGGCCCTTATTGTCTACTATCTCATAGTGTCTTCGAAGATAGATGCTTTTGATGACATCGTTGTCGAGCGACTTGATATTCTCATCGCAAATTTGAGCGAAAGTGAGTAGATCACTTTTCTTTACATCGAGTTCGGTCACGATTCCCGTCTTTGAACTTAGAAAACTTGCTACCGGTGTTGGCTGAAATGTATGGCTTAGACTCTTAACCATATCGATAACTGGTTCAATGTCATGCGTTAGCATCAGTACAGTCTTATCCCGAAGACTGTCCTTGCCTCGAAATAGCATCTCTAAAATCGCAAACTTTTTATTTTTGTCAAAAGAGGATATCGGATCATCGAGAACGATAAGATCCGGATGCTTCATGAGGCATTCGTACATGAAAAGGACAATTGAAAAAGCATTTCTCTCGCCGTAGCTTAAATGACGAGAGCCATTCGTGATGTGCTCGGAAAACTCAAGATGTTTCAGTTTCATCTTGTATGATTCCGCCTCTGCTTGAATATCAACTACGTATTTGTAGCCGGCGTAGCGCAGGAAACTGTTGATGTCAGACTTATGTTTATTAATTGTGGTTTCAATGCTCTTTTTTTGCTTGTTGATTTCGCCTTGTAATTGACCTGCTTTGGTCAAAACTGACTCTAAGGATTCGTTAACTAGGTGAACTATCGCTCTTGACTCTTCCGAGTCCAGTGCGCTCATCAGATTTATATCGATTTTCAGAGATGCGATTCGCTTCTGAATTTCGTCGACGTCACGCAATGAGAAGAATGATATAGTTTTCAGGTCCTGCAATTTCTCACGTAATGTGTCGATTTGAAGTTTAAGGTTGGTCAGGTACGATATTTCCTCTTTCTTTAATTCCGTCTTATTGCTAAGGATTTTGTTGATATTTTCGAAGGTTTCCTTGCTGAAGTATTTCCCTAGTCTGCCGACCACTGCCAACAAGGCGATCAGGTGTTCGATTGACTTGGCTTCATACTCCTTGCTTACGGCAAGTATGGTTTCTTTCTTCTCCCCTGTTGGGGATGCGCAGTAGGGGCATTCGGAAGCAAGTTCAAGAAATTCGTTGCCTTTGATTTGCCAGCCGATCCATTTAACATTTGCTTCGCTTTTTATAAAGCTGGTATACGGTGCCAGATTGTCCGGTATGTGTTCAAGTTTGTTGCCGCTGCCAATGGCCTTTGAAATTCGTCCGGCCTTGGAAAATCCTGCTTGAGATTTTCCGAAATCTTCGCTTAGCTCAGTAAGATCTTTGAGGACCTGCTCTATGTTTGCATTTTTCGCAAACGTCATTTTTATTTCGGATATAAGGGCATCAATAGCATCCATCTTTTTTTTATAGTCTGAATTTTTGATAAAGATGTCGAAGCTATTTTTTACAACTTCGTCTTGCATGAATACAAACTGGTCAACGTATTCTTCGTTGAATACGAAAACCGTCTTAAATTGATCGGCGCCGCTCACTTTCGGAACCACTGCGGCATCAGCTTCTTTCCCCCTATGTTTGAACGGTGTCAGTTGCATGAGGCCGGCGTCGTTTAGCGCGGAAAGCTCAATGGCTTTTGCGATAGTGCTTTTGCCAGTTCCATTGGGACCGTACTTGATGTTCAGTCTGCCAACGACAAGCGAAATTTTGGCGCTATCGATGCTGTTGCAATTTTCGATTGTAATTTCCATTTTTAGCTCAACAGAGGCATGGGTTCTAGTGATGCATTCATGGAAATCCTCCGCAGTAATGGAACTCCAAGGAGCCACTTGGCGGAGGGCGATTCGGGGCTTTGAGCGAAGGGAACGCGTTGCCGAACAGACACAGCGTGGTGGGCGGGTACACCGCCCGCGATCTAGTCGACAATGGCTATGCGTTGATCCCACGAACTGTGGCGTCCTGAGGGGATTGGACGGCGTCCTGGAAACGACTGTGTGAGGACAACAAGGTGCGCAATTTGACTGAGGTCGAAGCGGCGCCAATTGGGGATGCCGCCGTTGCTGCTTTGTCCGCCAGTCTGGTAGACGAGCAATTGCTTAGACCCGTTTGTGACGCCGAGGACATGAGGCTCGCCAATTCGGTGAAGACCGTTATAGAAAAATTCTATTAGATTCTTATCGTCAATTGCCTTGATTATTATGCTTTCCATACAGCCCCCGCTTGTAGCCAACCTTCTGTCAATCGCAGCCTCGTAGTAGGCGATCTTTGTTATCGCCATATCTTCGTTTAATGTAGGCGGTAAACATGGATGAATCCAGAACCTACCGATGTGTTTTCGGGGAACACGGCAAGATTTGCCACCGGACCATGTCGGTGCGCGCGTCCGAGGCTGATGATTTGATCCGCGTGCCCAGGTACTGGACAAAGTATTTGCTTTCCCGTGGGCGTTAAGCTTGGCGCTCGGGCGGTTGCTTGGCGCGAGTCCATCGTGGACGACTGGATTCGTGCACTCGGATAGGCGGCATTCAACCTGTTTGAGTGCTGTCGCCCCAAGCAGTTCGGCGTTTCCAATTCAGCCCCGAGCCCCGTCAGCTAAGCCTCCGGGAACCGCAGGTGCGAATATTTTGGAAACGCAATAAGCTTCTATCTATCTGATATTTAGGGAAATTGCTGAGGCTTTGTAATCAACCGCGAAGCGGCCTGCCTGAGTAGTTGATCGAACGGATGTTACGTCGTCGGCGCGGTGAAATACTCGTCTAACTTGCATTGGAAATCCGACTGGGATCCGCGTAAGTTGGCGCTCAAATTTTCCGCGAAATGTTAGAAACAATGTTGTAAGTGATTGATATTTCGATGTATTGCATCCGCAAGCTGCGGAGCTTTGCCGAGGTGGCGTTCCAGTAACCTCACGTCGCAGCGCAGTTGCGCGTGCAACGACGAAGGCCGCATGCGAACCGTGGTTCGCATGCGGCCTTCTTGTTGGTGCGTTACACGGCGCGATCAGCGCGCCGCGCGGATGCTCAGCACTCGCCCTTCTTCGCGTGTCCCGGCGGGCAGTGATAGCCGCCGCGCGGTTCGTGCCGGTAGCCGCGTTCGTGGTCTTCCCATTCACGGCGCTCCCAGTAGCGACGGCCGTCCCAATAGCGGTCGCCGTGCCAGCCGACGATCACCGCAGGCGCGGGGGCGACGATCACCGGCGCCGCGGTGCCGATGTTCACGTCGACGTTGACGGCGTGGGCGAGGCCGGACACCGTGAGACCGAGGCCGGCGAGAGAAAGGGCGAGCAGCGTGGGTTTCATGTTGTTTTCCGTGATGTCGTGATCAGATGCCGGTGCGACGCGATGGACGCGAGGGGGAATCGTTTCCACCGGGGGGACGCCGCGCCGACGAGATGCAGTGTGCTGGCGCGCGACGAAAAATGCGAGCCGCGTTTGTAACGGCTGATTGGCGCCGGGCGCGGCCGTGTCGGCCACCACGTTCGGCGCGATTTGACAATGAAGGTTCACGGCCAAGCAACGTCGTGCGACGTTGCGCGCGAATTTGACATTCGACCGCACGCGGCCGCGCGGCGCCGATTAATGCGAGGTTACAAAATGACACGCGGCAGGCAGCGCAATCGCGCCGCCTGCCGCGTGTGGACCGCGCGCTGCCGGCAATGCGCCGGCAGCGGCATCGTCCCGGTTACAGATAGAACATGCGGTCTTCTTCGGGGCGCGGCGGTTCGTCGTCGCCTTCCGGGCCTTCTTCTTCGCCGCTGTCCTCGTAGAAGGCGAGCACGGCGTCGAGCACCTGGTCGGGATCGTCGATCACCTGCATCAGGTCCATGTCTTCGGGATTGATCAGGCCCATCGGAATCAGCTGGTCGCGGAACCACTGCAGCAGCCCCTTCCAGAACTCGCTGCCGACGAGGATGATCGGCACGAGCCGCGACTTCTTCGTTTGGATCAGCGTGAGCACTTCGGACAGTTCGTCGAGCGTGCCGAAGCCGCCCGGCATCACGATCACCGCGTCGGAGTTCTTGACGAACGTGACCTTGCGCGTGAAGAAGTGGCGAAAGCGCAGCGAGATGTCCTGGTAATGGTTGCCGGCCTGCTCATGCGGCAATTCGATGTTCAGGCCGACCGACGGCGCCTTGCCGGCGTGCGCGCCCTTGTTCGCCGCTTCCATGATGCCGGGGCCGCCGCCGGAGATCACCGCGAAGCCGGCGTCGGACAGTTTGCGGGCGATTTGCGCGGCGAGCTTGTAGTGCGGCGTGTCGGGCTTGAGGCGGGCAGAACCGTAGATGCTGACGGCCGGACGGATCTCCGACAGGTACTCGGTTGCCTCGATAAACTCTGCCATAATCGTGAACATCTGCCACGATGCGCGCGCCTTCTTGGCCGTCGCGCGTTCTTGATCTGCGAGCGAACGCAGACTCGGAATCACTTTTCTCTTGTTCATAATGCCTGAAGAACGAAATCTGGAAGGTAAGACCCTGCTATTGGTTGACGGTTCGAGCTATCTGTATCGGGCTTACCATGCGATGCCTGATCTGCGTGGCCCTGGCGGGGAGCCGACCGGAGCGCTCTACGGAATCATCAACATGCTGCGCCGTATGCGCAAGGAAGTCAGTGCAGAGTATAGCGCTTGCGTGTTCGATGCAAAGGGCAAGACGTTCCGCGACGACCTTTATGCCGACTATAAGGCAAACCGTCCGTCGATGCCGCCCGATCTCGCGTTGCAGGTCGAGCCGATTCACGGCGCGGTGCGCGCGCTCGGCTGGCCGCTGCTGATGGTCGAGGGCGTCGAGGCCGACGACGTGATCGGCACGCTCGCGCGCGAGGCCGAGCAGCGCGGCATGAACGTGATCGTGTCGACCGGCGACAAGGATCTCGCACAGCTCGTGACCGAGCGCGTCACGCTCGTCAACACGATGACGAACGAGACGCTCGATCGCGACGGCGTGATCGCGAAGTTCGGCGTGCCGCCCGAGCGCATCATCGATTACCTCGCGCTGATCGGCGACACCGTCGACAACGTGCCGGGCGTCGAGAAGTGCGGGCCGAAGACGGCCGTGAAGTGGCTGTCGCAATACGACAGCCTCGACGGCGTGATCGAGCACGCAGGCGAGATCAAGGGCGTGGTCGGCGACAACCTGCGCCGCGCGCTCGACTTCCTGCCGCTCGGCCGCAAGCTCGTGACCGTCGACACGGCCTGCGATCTCGCACCGCATCTCGAATCGA
This sequence comes from Burkholderia sp. KJ006, assembly GCF_000262695.1. Taxonomy (NCBI): domain Bacteria; kingdom Pseudomonadati; phylum Pseudomonadota; class Betaproteobacteria; order Burkholderiales; family Burkholderiaceae; genus Burkholderia; species Burkholderia sp. KJ006. The sequence continues at coordinate 1,149,710 of NC_017921.1, forward strand.
TCGAGGCGTCGCTGAAGACCGACGGCGAAGCACGCGACCTGCTGCGCGACATCTTCGCGCGTTACGGCTTCAAGACATGGCTGCGCGAGGTCGACAGCGCACCGCCGGAAGGCGGCGGCGCCGACGCGCGCGACGGCGAGCCGGCGCCGGTGGTCTCAACCGACATCGTGCGCGAGTACGAGACGATCCAGACCTGGGCGCAATTCGACGCGTGGTTCGCGAAGATCGATGCAGCCGCACTGACGGCGTTCGACACCGAAACCACGTCGCTCGATCCGATGACCGCACGACTCGTCGGGCTGTCGTTTTCGGTCGAGCCGGGCAAGGCCGCGTATCTGCCGGTCGCGCATCGCGGGCCCGATCTGCCCGAGCAACTGCCGCTCGACGACGTGCTCGCGCGCCTGAAGCCGTGGCTCGAAGCGGCCGACCGCAAGAAGGTCGGCCAGCATCTGAAGTACGACGCGCAGGTGCTCGCGAACTACGACATCGCGCTGAACGGCATCGAGCACGACACGCTGCTCGAGTCGTACGTGCTCGAATCGCACCGCACGCACGACATGGACAGCCTCGCGCTGCGCCATCTGGGCGTCAAGACGATCAAGTATGAAGACGTCGCAGGCAAGGGCGCGAAGCAGATCGGCTTCGACGAGGTGGCGCTCGACCAGGCCGCCGCGTACGCGGCCGAAGACGCCGACATCACGCTGCAGCTGCATCACGTGCTCTATCCGCAGATCGCACGCGAAGCGGGCCTCGAGCGCGTGTATCGCGAGATCGAGATGCCGGTGTCGCTGGTGCTGCGCAAGATGGAGCGCACCGGCGTGCTGATCGACGACGCGCTGTTGCACGCGCAAAGCAACGAGATCGCGACGCGGCTCATCGAGCTCGAAGGGCAGGCGTACGAGCTGGCCGGCGGCGAATTCAATCTCGGCTCGCCGAAGCAGATCGGCCAGATCTTCTTCGAGAAGCTGCAGTTGCCGGTCGTGAAGAAGACGCCGAGCGGCGCGCCGTCCACCGACGAAGAAGTGCTGCAGAAGCTCGCCGAGGATTACCCGCTGCCGAAGCTGCTGCTCGAGCATCGCGGGCTGTCGAAGCTGAAGTCGACCTACACCGACAAGCTGCCGCGCATGGTGAACCCCGCCACAGGCCGCGTACACACGAACTATGCGCAGGCCGTGGCGGTCACCGGCCGGCTCGCGTCGAACGAGCCGAACCTGCAGAACATCCCCGTGCGCACGGCCGAAGGCCGGCGCATTCGCGAAGCGTTCATCGCGTCGCCGGGCCATCGGATCGTGTCGGCCGACTATTCGCAGATCGAATTGCGGATCATGGCGCACATCTCCGGCGATGCGTCGTTGCTGCGCGCGTTCGCGCACGGCGAGGACATCCACCGCGCGACCGCGGCCGAAGTGTTCGGCGTGACGCCGCTCGAGGTGAATTCGGATCAGCGCCGCATCGCGAAGGTGATCAACTTCGGGTTGATCTACGGGATGAGCGCGTTCGGACTCGCATCGAATCTCGGCATCACGCGCGATGCGGCGAAGCTGTACATCGACCGCTATTTCGCGCGCTACCCGGGGGTCGCGCAGTACATGGAAGACACCCGTGCGGCGGCGAAGGACCAGGGCTATGTCGAAACGGTGTTCGGCCGTCGCCTGTGGCTGCCGGAAATCAACGGCGGCAACGGGCCGCGCCGGCAGGCGGCCGAGCGTGCCGCAATCAATGCACCGATGCAGGGCACGGCAGCCGATCTGATCAAGCTGTCGATGATCGCGGTCGACGACTGGCTCACGCGCGACCGGCTTGCATCGCGCATGATCATGCAGGTGCACGATGAACTGGTGCTCGAGGTGCCCGACGACGAGCTGTCGCTGGTGCGCGAGAAGCTGCCCGAAATGATGTGCGGCGTCGCGAAGCTGAAGGTGCCGCTGGTCGCGGAAGTCGGCGCCGGCGCGAACTGGGAAGAGGCCCACTGACGCATCGCGCGATTCCCGCTCCCTTCGGCATATTGTTGCGGGGATGCTGAATATCGAGATGGTTTGCTTGTGATCGACGCGCAAGCTCCGGACAATGCAGATCAGCAATTGATTGTTTCGGGGCTGCGCGCCCCGCGTTCCCTGGCTTGGACGCATCGGAGTGTGTTTCGAACTGCACATCGATGGTGTCCGAACCGGTTAATCCAGCGGGCGGCGCGAAGGCATCGCGTCTGCCTCGTCCGGCGGCAGCAGTGTCGAATCGCAAAGGGGGAATCGGATGCATCGGATCATCATCGTAGGCGGAGGCGCGGGCGGCCTCGAACTGGCGACCCGGCTCGGCGATCGTTACGGTGCGAGCGGCAATCGTCCCGCGCGTGCGCTCGTCACGCTCGTCGACCGCAATCCGACTCACATCTGGAAGCCGTTGCTGCACGAGGTCGCGGCCGGCAGCATGGACCCGTTCACGCAGGAGCTCGAATATGCGGCGCAGGCGCGCTGGCATGGCTTCGAGTTTCAGCAGGGCGAGCTGACCGCGCTCGATCGCACCGCGAAGCGCATCGCGCTGGCGCCGGTCAACGACAGCGACGGCGCGGAACTGCTGCCCGCGCGCAATCTGGAATATGACACGCTGGTGGTCGCGATCGGCAGCACGACGCACTTCTTCGGCGTGCAGGGCGCGGCGGAAAACGCGATCGCGCTCGATACGGTCGGCGAAGCCGAGCGCTTCCGCAAGCGCCTGATTGCTGCGTGCATGCGCGCCGAGCACCAGGCACCGGCTGAGCCCGCACCGGGCGCGGCCGCCGAGCCGCGCATCCAGGTCGTGATCGTCGGCGGCGGGGCGACGGGCGTCGAGTTGTCGGCCGAACTGCGCAACACCGCGCAGGTGCTGTCCGTGTATGGGCTGCACAAGCTCGATCCGCGGCATGACGTCGGCATCGTGCTGATCGAATCGGGCCCGCGCATTCTCCCCGCGCTGCAGGAGCGCGTGTCGTCGGCGACGGCCGAGCTGCTCGAGAAGCTCGGCGTTCGCCTGATGCTGGCCGAGCGCGTGACCGAAGTCGCGCCGGGATTCGTGCACACCGCGAGCGGCAAGGCCGTGCGCGCCGACCTCACGGTGTGGGCGGCCGGCATCAAGGCGCCGGCCGTGCTCGGGCAGCTGGACGGCCTGCAGGTCAACAAGCTCGGCCAGCTCGACGTGCGCCGTACGCTGCAGACCGTCATCGACGACAACGTGTTCGCACTCGGCGACTGCGCGGCATGCGCATGGCCCGGCCACGAACGCAACGTGCCGCCGCGCGCGCAGGCCGCGCATCAGCAGGCGAGCTTCCTGCTGAAGGCGATCGGATGCCGGCTCGACGGCCGGCCGCTGCCCGAGTTCACGTATCGCGATTTCGGTTCGCTCGTGTCGCTCGGCCACTTCAGCGCGGTCGGCAACCTGATGGGCGGGTTGATCGGCGGCAACATGCTGATCGAAGGGCTGTTCGCGCGGTTCATGTACATGTCGTTGTACCGGCTGCACGTCGCGGCGCTGCACGGCTATCCGCGCATGGTGCTCGATACGGTCGCGCACTGGCTGCGGCGGACGACGCTGCCGCGTGTGAAGCTGCACTAGTCGCGCGGTGAATGCGGGCATCGAGCGGGCAGCGCGCGACCGGCTGCGTCGATGCCCGCGGCACGTGCGATTGCCGCGCTGCGAGGTCCGCCTCCGACCAGCCGCGCACGCATGACGACACGCCGTTTCATTCGCGCGACGCGGTGGGGCGCGCGCCCGCCGACGAGCGGGACAGCCGCGTCGGTAATCGAGTCTTACATCTCCGACAGTTGACGCGACAACGGATTATTGGGCATCTTGTGCGGGTTTCCGGTTGCGGCGGTGTGCCAGCCGCCGCGACATCCGCGTCGTTCGACGGCGCGACGCTCCGTCCGGCCGCGTTCGTGGCCATGACGGCGGCGTCCAATCGAGGAGTGCATTCATGTTGAAACCCGAAGTCGACAGCCTGGTCCCCCACGTTCCGTTCTCGCGCCGCAAGTTCATGCAGGCCGCGCTCGGCAGCGCCTTCGCGGCGGCCGTGCTGCCCGTGTCGGCGCAGACGATCACGACCGACAGCGCGGGGCTCGACGTCGACACGATCGAAATCCGTTCCGGCGATGCGAGCATCCCCGCGTATCGCGCGCAGCCGGTCGACAAGACGAATCTGCCGATCGTCATCGTGATCCACGAGATCTTCGGCGTGCATGCGCATATCGCCGATGTGTGCCGGCGCTTTGCGAAGCTCGGCTATCTCGCGATCGCGCCCGACCTGTTCGCGCGGCAGGGCAATGCGGCGAAGTATCCGACGATGAAGGATCTCTACGAGCACATCATCAGCAAGGTGCCCGACCGGCAGGTGACCGAGGATCTCGATGCGACCGTCGCGTGGGCCGGCAGGAACGGCGGCGATCCGGCGCGGCTCGGCGTGACGGGGTTCTGCTGGGGCGGCCGCCAGGCGTGGCTCTATGCGGAGCACAACCCGCACGTGCTCGCGGCGGTGGCGTGGTACGGCTTCGTCGAGGGCAAGACCGACGAGATGACGCCGTTCAATCCGGTCGATCATGCGTCGTTGCTGAAGGTGCCGGTGCTCGGCCTCTATGGCGAGAAGGACGCCAACATCACGCAGGCGTCGCTCGCCGACATGCGTAATGCGATCCAGACGAGCGATTCGAAGCGCGCGCGCCAGTCGGAGATCGTCGTGTATCCGGATGCCGGCCACGCGTTCTTCGCCGATTACCGGCCGAGCTACGTGAAGGCCGACGCCGAAGACGGGTGGAAACGCGCGATCGAGTGGTTCCAGAAGTACGGCGTGATGTAAGCGAACGGGCGGCGTCGGGAGCCGCCCGTTCGTCGTGCCGTGTCGGCGCTTACGGCGTGGGGCCGCTCGCGATCGGCCGCGCCGGATCGGCGCTCCATTCGCTCCACGAGCCCGGATACAGCGACGCGCCGTGCAGCCCCGCGATTTCGAGCGCGAGCGCGTTGTGGCATGCGGTCACGCCCGACCCGCATTGCAGGATCACGCTGTTCGGCTGGACGCCGGCCAGCAGGGCGGTGAACGTCTCGCGCAGCTCGTGGCCCGTCTTGAAGCGGCCGTCGGCGGCGAGATTGTCCTTGAAGAAGCGGTTGCGCGCGCCGGGAATATGGCCGCCGACACGATCGATCGTTTCGTTTTCGCCGCGATAGCGGTCCGGTGCCCGAGCGTCGATCACGATCCGCGCGCCCGACGCGATGTTCGCGAGCACGGCCGCCGCATCGACGGTCGACTCGAGCGGCGCGGCCGCGCGGAAGTCGCCGGCAGCCGGATGCTGCACGTCCGTCGTCAGCGGCTGGCCGGACGCCTCCCATGCCTGCAGACCGCCGTCGAGCACCGCCACGGAGTCGTGCCCGAGCCAGCGCAGCAACCACCACAGGCGCGCCGCATAGGCGCCGCCGTGCGCGTCATACGCAACCACCTGCTGGCCCTGCTTGACGCCGCGGCTGGCCATCAGCGAGGCCAGTGCGTCGCGGCTCGGCAGCGGATGGCGGCCGTTGGTGCCGGTCTTGCGCCCGGACAGGTCGCGATCGAGGTGCAGATACTGTGCGCCGGGAATATGGCCGGCTGCGTAAGCGGCTTCGCCCGCTGCCGGATCGGCGAGATCGAAGCGGCAGTCGAACACGGCGACGCTGCCCGGTGCCGCGGCCAGCCGCTCGGCGAGATTGGCGGCGGAGATGAGCGTGGTGTAGTGAGTGTGTGGCATGACGGCTCCCTGGAGTGCGAACGGCCCGATACCCGAAGTCTAAACAAAAAAAGACGGGCCGAAGCCCGTCTTTTCATGATGCCGGATGCGTTGCGCGGCCGGCCGTCGCGTGGGCGATCAGAGATCGCCGAGATGGCGGCGCAGGAACTCGTGGAAGTGCTGCATGCCGTCTTCCATCGGGCTCTGATACGGGCCGACCTGCGATTCGCCGCGCGCCATCAGCGCACGACGGCCCGCGTCCATCCGCATGGCGATTTCATCGTCCTCGACGGCCGTTTCCATATATGCGGCGCGCTCCGCCTCGACGAATTCGCGCTCGAACAGTGCGATTTCCTCGGGGTAATAGAACTCGACGATGTTGGTCGTCTTCTGCGGGCCGCGCGGAATCAGCCACGACACCACCAGCACGTGCGGATACCACTCGATCATCAGGCCCGGGTAATAGACCATCCAGATCGCCCCGAACTCCGGCGGTACGCCGTTGCGGAACTTGAGCACCTGCTCGTGCCACTTCTGGTAAGTCGCGCTGCCCGGCTTCGCGAGCGCGTTGTGCACGCCGACCGTCTGCACGCTGTACCATTCGCCGAACTCCCATTTGAGATCGTCGCACGACACGAAGCTGCCGAGGCCCGGGTGGAACGGGACGACGTGGTAGTCCTCGAGGTAGACCTCGATGAACGTCTTCCAGTTGTAATCGCACTCGTGCACTTCGACGTGATCGAACTGATATTCGGCGAAGTCGAAATGATGTTTCGTGCCGAGATTCGCGAGATCGCGCGCGACGTTGCGGCCTTCGGCCTCGAACAGTAGCCCCTGCCAGTTCTGCAGCGGGCTCTTGCCGAGGTTCAGGCACGGCTTGTCGGGGAAGTGCGGCGCGCCGAGCAGCCGGCCGTCCAGGTCGTAAGTCCAGCGGTGCAGCGGGCATACGATGTTCTGGGTGCGGCCGCGCCCATTGAGCATGATCGCCTGACGGTGACGGCAGACGTTCGACAGCAGCTCGACCTGGTTCGCCTGATTGCGTACCAGCACGCGGCCTTCCTGTTCGGAAGGCAGCGCAAAATAATCCCCCGCTTCGGGCACCATCAACTCGTGCCCGATGTAACGAGGTCCTTTCTTGAAGAGGGTTTCGATCTCGCGCTCAAGCAGCGCCTCATCGAAGTAAGCAGTGACTGGAAGCTGGCTATGAGCCGACTTCAACTGAAGCGCATCGCTCAGATTGGACATTCCCACTCCCGGTGATAGCGTGAAAGCAGTGAACAACCCAACCATCGAAAAATCGATTTAGGGAAACGGGGAATTATACCCGGATCCCCTCGTAAGGCCAGGATTAAGTGCCTGATTTGTGTCAATTTTTTGTCGGGCGTTGATGGGCCCGCGCATGGTCGGCGCCCGATACGGGGTCGCATGTGGGGCCGGGTACCCACGTCGGCAGGTCGGAAATTTCTCTTTTGCCGTAGAATGTCCGACTTGTTTTGCAATTTGACACCCTCGTCCATGGCGAAAACCGCATCCCCCGGCGACACCGCGGCCGGTAACGGCACCGAACCGTTGCCGGACAAGTACGAAACGGCGCTGGCGGAACTCGAATCGCTGGTTGCCCGGATGGAAGGCGGCGCGTTGAGCCTCGAGGATTCGCTTGCCGCGTATCGCCGCGGCGCGGCCCTCGTTGCGTTTTGCCAACAGCAGCTCGAGAAAGTGGAGCAACAGGTCCGCGTGCTCGACGGCGCGACGCTGAAGCCGCTTTCCTCCGGAACGGCCGCCACGGACGGCGACGACGACGATCTATGACATTCGAACAATGGATGCGGTCCGTACTTGACCGTGTCGAGGACGCACTCGGCCACTATTTGCCGGCCGACAACGTGGTGCCCACGCAACTCCACGAGGCGATGCGCTACGCGGTCCTCGGTGGGGGCAAACGCGTTCGCCCGCTGCTGTGCCATGCAGCGGGTGAGCTGACGGGCGCGACCGAAGCGGCGCGCAACGCGGCGGCGGCGGCGCTGGAGATGATCCACGTCTACTCGCTGGTGCACGACGACATGCCGTGCATGGACGACGACGCGCTGCGTCGCGGCAAGCCGACCGTGCACGTGCAGTACGACGAGCCGACGGCGCTGCTGGTCGGCGATGCGCTGCAGTCGCAGGCATTCGTCGCGCTGACGGACGCCGACGCGCTGTCGCCCGTGCAGCAGGCCGCGCTGGTGCGCGAGCTGGCGCTCGCGAGCGGCTCGATCGGCATGGCCGGCGGGCAGGCGATCGATCTGGCGAGCGTCGGCCTGAAGCTGACGCGCGAGCAGCTCGAGACGATGCACCGGATGAAGACCGGCGCGCTGTTGCGCGCCGCTGTGCGGATGGGCGCGCTGGCAGGCGAGACGCCGTCGGCGGATGCGATGGCCGCACTCGATGTGTACGCGGGGGCCGTGGGCCTGGCGTTCCAGGTCGTCGACGACATTCTCGACGTCACGACCGATTCGGCGACGCTCGGCAAGACGGCTGGCAAGGATGCAGCGAACGACAAGCCGACCTACGTATCGATCCTCGGCCTCGACGCATCGCGTGAGCTCGCAGCGCAGCTGCGCGCTGAAGCGCACGATGCGCTGAAACCGTTCGGCGCGCGCGCACAGCGTCTCGCCGAACTTGCCGACCTGGTAGTGAACCGGGTCAGCTGACGCGAAGCCCGCCGCTGCGCACACGCTACGGTGCGTGCAATAGAATGCGGGCGCGTTTGATTTCCTACAATGGAACGACGATGTACGACTTGCTGAAAACCATCGACGACCCGGCGGATCTGCGCCGCCTCGATCGTCGCCAACTGCAACCGCTCGCGGATGAACTGCGCGCGTTCGTGCTCGACAGCGTGTCGAAGACGGGCGGCCATCTGTCGTCCAACCTCGGGACGGTCGAGCTGACGATCGCGTTGCACTACGTGTTCAACACGCCGAACGACCGGATCGTCTGGGACGTGGGTCATCAGACCTACCCGCACAAGATCCTGACCGGCCGCCGCGACCAGATGCACACGCTGCGCCAGTACGACGGCATCTCGGGCTTCCCGCGCCGCAGCGAGTCCGAGTACGACACGTTCGGCACCGCGCATTCGAGCACGTCGATCTCGGCGGCGCTCGGGATGGCGATCGGCAGCCAGCTGAACGGCGACGACCGCTTCTCGATCGCGGTGATCGGCGACGGCGCGATGACGGCCGGCATGGCGTTCGAGGCGATGAACAACGCGGGCGTGTCGGAGGATGCGAAGCTGCTCGTGATCCTCAACGACAACGACATGTCGATTTCGCCGCCGGTCGGCGCGCTGAACCGCCATCTCGCACGCCTGATGTCGGGCCGCTTCTACGCGGCCGCGCGCGCGGGCGTCGAGCGCGTGCTGAGCGTGGCGCCGCCGGTGCTCGAGCTTGCGCGCAAGCTCGAGGAGCACGCGAAGGGCATGGTCGTGCCGGCCACGTTGTTCGAGGAATTCGGCTTCAACTACATCGGCCCGATCGACGGTCACGATCTCGATTCGCTGATCCCGACGCTGCAGAACATCCGCGAGCTGCGCGGTCCGCAGTTCCTGCACGTGGTCACGAAGAAAGGCCAGGGCTACAAGCTCGCCGAAGCCGATCCGGTGCTCTACCACGGCCCCGGCAAGTTCAATCCGGCCGAAGGCATCAAGCCGTCCGCCACGCCGGCGAAGAAGACCTACACGCAGGTGTTCGGCGAATGGCTGTGCGACGAAGCCGAGCGCGATTCACGCGTCGTCGGCATCACGCCGGCCATGCGCGAAGGCTCCGGCATGGTCGAGTTCGAGAAGCGCTTCAAGGATCGCTACTACGACGTCGGCATCGCCGAGCAGCACGCGGTGACGTTCGCTGGCGGGCTCGCGACCGAAGGGCTCAAGCCGGTCGTCGCGATCTACTCGACGTTCCTGCAGCGTGCGTACGACCAGCTGATCCACGACGTCGCGCTGCAGAACCTGCCGGTCGTGTTCGCGATCGACCGCGCGGGCCTCGTCGGCGCCGACGGTGCGACGCACGCGGGTGCATACGATCTCGCGTTCATGCGCTGCATCCCGAACATGACGATCATGGCCGCGTCCGACGAGAACGAATGCCGGCAGATGCTGCACACGGCGCTTCAGCAGCCGAACCCGACCGCCGTGCGCTATCCGCGCGGCTCGGGCACCGGCGTGGCGACGGTCAAGGAGTTCACCGCGCTTCCGATCGGCAAGGGCGAAGTGCGCCGCCGTTCGTCGCAGCCGGAAGGCAAGCGCGTCGCGATCCTCGCGTTCGGCACGATGGTCGCGCCGTCGCTCGCGGCGGCCGACGAACTCGACGCAACGGTCGCGAACATGCGCTTCGTGAAGCCGATCGACGCGGCGCTCGTGCGTGAGCTCGCCGAGACGCACGACTATCTCGTCACGGTCGAGGAAGGCTGCCTGATGGGTGGCGCAGGTTCCGCGTGCGTCGAAGCCCTGATGGAGAGTGGGGTTATCCGACCCGTACTACAATTGGGCCTCCCTGACCAGTTCATCGATCACGGCGACCCCGCGAAGCTGCTGTCGCAATGCGGCCTCGACAGCGCGGGCATCGCGAAGTCGATTCGCGAACGCTTCCTCAGCCCGGTAGCCGATCTCGCCGGCGAGGCGAAGCGCGTCGCATAAACTGGCGCAACCGGTCTTCACTGATGCGACAAACATGGGCCTGCGGGCCCATGTTGCTTTTGTGCTGCCGCATGACGCGGCGTGCGCGTCGTCGGACGCGCGGACAACAAGGATTGAACAAGATGAACCAGATGAACCCCGCCTTCGTGATGCCCGACGTGCAAAGCACGGTCGATACCCGTCAGATTCCGATTCAGCGCGTGGGCGTGAAGGCGGTCCGGCATCCGTTGACGGTCTGCACCGAGAGCGGCGACGTGCAGCCGAGCGTCGGTGTCTGGAACCTCGACGTTCGCCTGCCGGCCGATCAGAAGGGTACGCACATGTCGCGCTTCGTCGCGCTGCTCGAAGAGAACCGTGCGCCGCTGACGGTCGAGCGTTTTCGCGCGATGCTCGCGTCGATGCTGGAGAAGCTGGAGGCGCAGGCCGGCCGCATCGAAGTGACGTTTCCGTACTTCGTGAACAAGACGGCGCCGGTGTCGGGCGTGCAGAGCCTGCTCGACTATGAAGTCACGCTCGCGGGCGAAAGCCGCGACGGCCACACGCGCGTGTTTCTGAAGGTGCTGGTGCCGGTGACGAGCCTGTGCCCGTGCTCGAAGAAGATCTCGCAGTACGGTGCGCACAACCAGCGCTCGCACGTGACGATCGATGCCGAACTCGCGGGCGACCTGCCGGTCGAGGCGCTGATCCGCATCGCGGAGGAAGAGGCGTCGTGCGAGCTGTGGGGTTTGCTGAAGCGTCCGGACGAGAAGTTCGTCACGGAGCGCGCATACGAGAATCCGAAGTTCGTCGAGGATCTGGTGCGCGACGTTGCGCAGCGTCTCGATGCGGACGAGCGCGTGATCGCCTACGTGCTCGAAGCCGAGAACTTCGAATCGATCCACAATCACAGCGCATATGCGCTGATCGAGCGCGACAAGCGGCTCGCGGCGTAACGCCGGGTTGTCGGTATCGGTTCGCCAGTTCGCCGGTTCGTATCGGCGCTGAAATGAAAACAGGCTGCTCGCGATCGGGCAGCCTGTTTGTTTTTTGGCGTCTATCGGCGCGATGCGCCGGGCGTTGCGTGCGTCAGCGTGCGAGCGACGCGAGATCCCAGCGCGGTTTCACCGTGAACGCATAGTCGGTGTTCGCCTGCTCCGGCCAGCGGCCGAGCCGCAGCGCGCCGGCCAGCGCGATCATCGCGCCGTTGTCGGTGCACAGCGCGAGGTCGGGGTAGTGCACGTCGAAGCCGCGCTTCGCGGCCGCAGCCGACAGCGCCGCGCGCAACTGGCGGTTCGCCCCGACGCCGCCGGCCACCACCAGTCGCTTGAGCTTCGTCTGCTTCAGCGCAGCGAGCGACTTTGCGACGAGCACGTCGACCGCCGCGTCGACGAAGCCGCGTGCGAGGTCAGCCTTCGCGCGTTCGAGCGCGTCGCCTTCCAGCTTCGCTGCTTCGAATTTCTTCATCTGCGTGAGCACGGCCGTCTTCAGGCCGCTGAAGCTGAAATCGAGGTCGCCCGAATGCAGCATCGGGCGCGGCAGCACGACCGCGCCGGGCGTGCCGGTTTCCGCGAGCCGCGATACTTCCGGGCCGCCCGGATAGCCGAGGCCGATCAGCTTCGCCGTCTTGTCGAACGCTTCGCCGGCCGCGTCGTCGAGCGTCTCGCCGAGCGTTTCATACACGCCGACGTCGGTCACGCGCATCAGCTGCGTGTGGCCGCCCGACACCAGCAGCGCGATGAACGGGAACGGCGGCGGGGCGTCGACGAGCAGCGGCGACAGCAGATGGCCTTCGAGATGATGGATGCCGATCGTCGGCTTGTTCCATGCGAGCGCGAGCGCGTTCGCGATGCTCGCGCCGACCAGCAGCGCGCCGGCGAGGCCCGGCCCTTGCGTGAATGCGATCGCGTCGATGTCGTCGCGATGCGTGCCGCTCTGGGCCATCACTTCGTCGAGCAGCGGCAGCGCGCGGCGAATGTGGTCGCGCGATGCGAGCTCGGGCACGACGCCGCCGTATTCGCGGTGCATCGCGATCTGCGAATGGAGCGCGTGTGCGAGCAGGCCGCGCTGCGTGTCGTAGAGCGCGAGGCCGGTTTCGTCGCAGGAGCTTTCGATGCCGAGAACGAGCATGGGTCGGGAAGGCGCGTGCCGTAGCGGCGCGCAGCGGGAGGTCAACGTAACCCGAAATTATAGCAGGCGAAGGTTGCGCGCCGGCTCCGGCGGCCCGGGTGCGAGGTCGGACAGGTACAATCCGCGCCATGGAAACTTACGATATCGCCGTGATCGGCGCGGGCGCCGCCGGGATGATGAGCGCCGCGGTGGCCGGGCAGCTTGGCCGCCGCGTCGTGCTGGTCGATCACGCGCCGCGTCTCGCCGAGAAAATCCGCATCTCGGGCGGCGGCCGCTGCAACTTCACGAATCTCTACGCGGGGCCCGACAACTACCTGTCGTCGAATCCGCATTTCGCGCGCTCGGCGCTGGCGCGCTACACGCCGCGCGACTTCGTCGGCCTGCTCAAGCGCCATCAAGTGAGCTGGCACGAGAAGCACAAAGGGCAGCTGTTCTGCGATCACGGCAGCGACGCAATCATCGACGTGCTCAAGCACGAATGCGACGCCGGCGGCATCGCGTGGCGCCGGCCCGTGGTCGTCGACGCCGTGCGCCACGCGCCGGACGACGGTTTCACGCTCGACACGCAGCAGGCGGGGGCGATCCGCGCCAGGGCGTTGATCGTCGCGACCGGCGGCCTGTCGATCCCGAAGATCGGCGCGACCGATTTCGGCTACCGGCTCGCGAAGCAGTTCGGCCACAAGCTGATCGACACGCGGCCGGCCCTCGTGCCGATGACGTTCGCATCGCAGGATTGGGAGCCGTTCGCGGCGCTGTCCGGTGTGTCGCTCGAGGTGCGCGTGTCGACCGGCGACAAGAAGCGCGGCGGCGAATTCGTCGAAGACCTGCTGCTGACGCATCGCGGCCTGTCCGGCCCCGGTATCCTGCAGATCTCGAGCTACTGGCAGCCCGGCGATCCGATCCGCATCGACCTGCTTCCGCAGCGCGACGCCGTCGCGGAGCTGCTCGACGCGAAGCGTACGTCGAAGCGTCAGATCGGCTCGCTGCTCGCCGACTGGGTGCCGTCGCGCCTCGCGCACGTGTGGCTCGACACGCATCGCGTGGCGGCCGATGCGCGGCTCGCCGACTTGCCCGACCGGACGCTGCGCCAGATCGGCGACGCGCTGGCCGGCTGGACGCTGACGCCCAACGGCACCGAAGGCTACAAGAAGGCGGAGGTGACGAAGGGCGGCGTCGATACGCGCGAGCTGTCGTCGGCGACGATGATGAGCGCGCGGGTGCCCGGGCTGTTCTTCATCGGCGAGGTCGTCGACGTGACGGGCTGGCTCGGCGGCTACAACTTTCAGTGGGCATGGGCGTCGGGGACGGCCGCGGGACAAGCCGCGGCGGAGTTCAGCCGCGCCGCGTGACGTGCGGCGCAGCGCCGCGCGCTGCGGGGCCCGGCCCTTATCCCTCGCGAGGTCGCTCTGCTATACTCGTGAATCTTCCCTGCAAACCTTTATTCGTGTCGGATCATGACGATCATTCGCGTTAAAGAAAACGAGCCGTTCGAAGTCGCCATGCGCCGCTTCAAGCGCACGATCGAGAAGAACGGTCTGCTGACCGAGCTTCGTGCGCGGGAGTTTTACGAAAAGCCGACGGCTGAGCGCAAGCGCAAGAAGGCTGCAGCGGTGAAGCGCCACTACAAGCGCATCCGCAGCCAGACGCTGCCGAAGAAGCTGTACTGAACGATTGAGCGCCGCGCGGTTCGCTGAGCGGCGCACCGGCGAGCTTCGCACGCTCGGCCCCGGTCCGGGGTCGCGAGTCGCCGATGCAGGATTCGAGCAACCCGCTTGAGACATGTTCCCAAGCGGGTTTTTGTGTTGACGCCCGGTTGCGGGCGTCGAAGTCACGTTTTCATCCCGGGTGCAAGATGAGTTTGAAAGAGCAGATCAGCGAAGACATGAAGACCGCGATGCGCGCCAAGGACAGCGAGCGTCTCGCGACGATTCGCCTGCTGATGGCCGCGATCAAGCAGCGCGAAGTCGACGATCGGGTGACGCTCGACGACGCGGGCATCACCGCGGTGATCGACAAGATGATCAAGCAGCGCAAGGACTCGATCAGCCAGTTCCAGGCCGCCGGCCGCGACGATCTCGTCGCGAAGGAACAAGCCGAGCTCGACGTGCTGGGCGCGTACATGCCCGCGCAGCTGTCGGACGCCGAGGTGGCCGCCGAAGTGCAGGCCGCCGTCGCCGCCACGGGCGCAGCCGGCCCGCAGGACATGGGCAAGGTGATGGGCGTGCTGAAGGGCAAGCTCGCCGGCCGTGCCGACATGACGGCCGTTTCCGCCCTGGTCAAGGCCGCGCTGTCCAGCTGACACCCACATCCCGGCGCGCGCGTCGCCACGCGCGCGCCGGGCGTCGTATGGCCCTTTCTCGCTCGATCCCACGGTGATTCCGCATTCGTTCCTGCAGGACTTGCTGAACCGCGTCGATATCGTCGACGTGGTGGGGCGTTACGTGCAGCTCAAGAAGGGCGGCGCGAACTTCATGGGCTTGTGCCCGTTCCACAACGAGAAGAGCCCGTCGTTCACCGTCAGCCCGACCAAGCAGTTCTATCACTGCTTCGGCTGCGGCGCGCACGGCACCGCGATCGGCTTTCTGATGGAGCACGCGGGGCTGACCTTCCCGGAAGCCGTGCAGGAGCTCGCGCAGTCGGTCGGGCTGACCGTGCCGCACGAGCCGTCGATGCGCGGCGGTGCGGGCGGCGGCGGTGGCGACTATCCGGCGCCGGTGTCGAAATCGGTCGCGACCGCGCTGTCCGACGTGATGTCCGTCGCGTGCGACTACTACCGCAAGCAGTTGCGCGGTGCGACCGTCGCGATCCAGTATCTGAAGAACCGGGGCCTGACCGGCGAGATCGCCGCCCGCTTCGGCCTCGGCTATGCGCCGGACGGCTGGCAGAACCTCGAAAGCGCGTTCCCCGACTACCGCGACGACTCGCTCGTCGAATCGGGGCTCGTGATCGTCAGCGAAAAGACCGACGCGCAAGGCGCCGCGCGACGCTACGACCGGTTCCGCGAGCGCATCATGTTCCCGATCCGCAACGTGAAGGGGCAGGTGATCGGCTTCGGCGGGCGCGTGCTCGGCAGCGGCGAGCCGAAGTACCTGAACTCGCCCGAAACGCCGCTGTTCAACAAGGGCAGCGAACTGTACGGGCTGTTCGAGGCGCGCCTCGCGATCCGCGAGCGCAAGTACGTGCTCGTCGTCGAAGGCTACATGGACGTCGTCGCGCTCGCGCAGCTCGGTTTTCCGAACGCGGTCGCGACGCTCGGCACGGCCTGCACGCCGATCCACGTGCAGAAGCTGCTGCGCCAGACCGATACGGTGATCTTCAGCTTCGACGGCGATTCGGCCGGCCGGCGCGCCGCGCGCCGCGCGCTCGAAGCGTGCCTGCCGCATGCGGCCGACAACCGGACGATCCGCTTCCTGTTCCTGCCGCCCGAGCACGATCCGGACAGCTATGTGCGCGAATTCGGCGCCGATGCATTCTCCGAGCAGGTCGAGCGTGCGATGCCGCTGTCGCAATTTCTGTTGAACGAAGCGATCGCCGGCAAGGCGCTCGACCAGCCGGAAGGCCGCGCGAAGGCGCTGTTCGACGCAAAGCCGTTGCTGCAGGCGCTGCCGGCCAACGCGTTGCGCGCGCAGATCATGCACATGTTCGCTGACCGCCTGCACATCCCGTTCGAGGAAGTCGCGGCGCTGTCGGAGGTCGACGCGCGCATCGCGGCGGCGCCGCGCCAGGCGCCCGCGCGCAGCGAGCGGCGGCGCGTGACCGACAGCGAAAAGCGTGCGTTGCGTACGCTGGTGATGTACCCGCGGATCGCGACCGCGCTCGACGACGAGCAGCTTGCGACCCTGCGGACGCTGCCGCGGATCGGCGAGCTGTTCGCCGAAGTGGCCGAGCACGCGCGCGCGCTGGGCGACGGCGCGGAGTTCCGGCTGCTGTCCGATGTGCTGCGAGCCTCGTCGAACAGCGCGACTTACGACGAAATCTTCCGCGAAATTCTGGACTATGATGAAAACGTCCGCGATCTGCTGTTACAGAATCCGGAGGACGAGACGGTGTTCGAGCGACAGCGCGAACAGGAGCGGATCGCCGGGGAGGAATTGCAGGCGGCCGTGCTGAAGATGCGCTACGACGCCTGCTGCGACCGGCTCGACCGGCTGGCGCGGCAATCGACGTTCACGCCCGAGGAGCTGACCGAGTTGACGGAATTGAACCAGCAGCGAACCGACATGAAACGTCGGCTCGGGCTGTAGGCGGCCGGGGCGTCAGGAGAGGGCAACCCAGCGTGCTATAATATAAGGTTTCCAGCGGTTTGTTTTCCAAGCAGAGGCGAGAATCGCGATGGCAAAGACGACAGGCGGAAAGAAAGCAACGGGCAAGGGCTCGACGGAGCCGACCAAAAAGGTCACAGCGGCCAAGTCTGCTTCTTCCACCAGGACAACGTCTTCGGCCACGTCGGCCCCTGCAGGAAAGAAAACCGCGGCCGGCACTGCTCAGGCTGCGCCGGCGCCGGCAGCCGGATCACGGGCTGCCGCGAGACCCGACTCCGGGCCGGCCAAGCCGGCGGCGAAGCGGGCAAGTGCGAAAAGCGCAAGGGACACGACTGCCGCCGCGGACGAAACGGCAGTACGTACTACTCATGCACCCACGGTTCAACCGGCTGTCGTCCAGCAGCCGCGAGTCGATATAGCCGGTACGGCGAACTCCATGACCAAAAAGCTGAACGAAGTATCCGTCGATGACGACGCAAATCAGAGCGACGAGCAGCAGCCCGCAGCAGCAGCGGCGGCCGCGGCTCCGGGCAAATCCAAGGTGCGCGACCGTCGCGCCAAGGAAAAGGCGCTGCTGAAGGAAGCGTTCGCGACGAGCACGCCCGGCACGGCCGAGGAGCTCGAAGAGCGCCGCGTGAAGCTGCGCGCGCTGATCAAGCTCGGCAAGGAGCGCGGCTTCCTCACGTATGCCGAAATCAACGACCACCTGCCGGACAACTTCACCGAGACGGAAGCCCTGGAAGGGATCATCGGCACGTTCAACGACATGGGCGTGGCGGTTTACGAGCAGGCGCCGGACGCGGAAACGCTGCTCCTGAACGACAACGCGCCGGCCGCGTCGTCGGACGACGAAGTCGAGGAAGAAGCGGAAGTCGCGCTGTCGACGGTCGATTCGGAATTCGGTCGCACGACCGATCCGGTCCGGATGTACATGCGCGAGATGGGCACGGTCGAGCTGCTCACGCGTGAAGGCGAAATCGAGATCGCGAAGCGGATCGAGGACGGCCTGCGCCACATGGTGATGGCGATTTCCGCGTGCCCGACGACGATCGCCGACATCCTCGCGATGGCCGAGCGCGTCGCGAACGAAGAGATCCGCGTCGACGAGCTCGTCGACGGCCTGCTCGATCCGAACGCCGCAGACGCCGCCGATACCGACGGTTTCTCCGCGAAGGAAGCGGAAGCGATCGAGAACGAGGACGAAGAAGCCGAAGAGGAAGAGGAAGAAGAGGAAGAGGAGGACGATGACGGCGCCGCTCAGGCAACCGCCAACGCCGCCCAGCTCGAAGCCTTGAAGCGCGCGTCGCTCGAGAAGTTCTCGCAGATCAGCGAGTGGTTCGACAAGATGCGCCGTGCGTTCGAAAAGGAAGGCTACAAGTCGAAGTCCTACCTGAAGGCGCAGGAAACGATCCAGACCGAGCTGATGACGATCCGCTTCACCGCGCGTACCGTCGAGCGTCTGTGCGACACGTTGCGTGCGCAAGTGGACGAAGTGCGTCAGGTCGAGCGTCAGATCCTGCACATCGTCGTCGACAAGTGCGGGATGCCGCGTTCGGAATTCATCGCGCGCTTCCCCGGCAGCGAGACGGACCTCGACTGGGCCGAGAAGATCGCGGCCGAAGGTCATTCGTACAGCGCGGTGCTGTCGCGCAACATCCCGGCGATCCGCGAACAGCAGCAGCGTCTGCTCGACCTGCAGGCGCGCGTCGTGCTGCCGCTGAAGGACCTGAAGGAAACCAACCGTCAGATGGCGGCCGGCGAATTGAAGGCGCGTCAGGCGAAGCGCGAAATGACCGAGGCGAACCTGCGTCTCGTGATCTCGATCGCGAAGAAGTACACGAACCGTGGCCTGCAGTTCCTCGATCTGATCCAGGAAGGCAACATCGGCCTGATGAAGGCGGTGGACAAGTTCGAATACCGTCGTGGCTACAAGTTCTCGACCTATGCGACGTGGTGGATCCGTCAGGCCATCACGCGCTCGATCGCGGACCAGGCGCGCACGATCCGTATTCCGGTTCACATGATCGAGACGATCAACAAGATGAACCGCATCTCGCGGCAGATCCTGCAGGAAACCGGTCTCGAGCCGGATCCGGCAACGCTCGCCGAAAAGATGGAGATGCCGGAAGACAAGATCCGCAAGATCATGAAGATCGCGAAGGAGCCGATCTCGATGGAAACGCCGATCGGCGACGACGACGATTCCCATCTCGGCGACTTCATCGAGGACAACAACACGGTCGCGCCGGCGGACGCCGCGCTGCATGCCAGCATGCGCGACGTCGTGAAGGACGTGCTCGATTCGCTGACGCCGCGCGAGGCGAAGGTGCTGCGGATGCGCTTCGGCATCGAGATGAGCACCGACCATACGCTCGAGGAAGTCGGCAAGCAGTTCGACGTCACGCGTGAGCGGATCCGTCAGATCGAAGCCAAGGCGCTGCGCAAGCTGCGTCATCCGAGCCGTTCCGACAAGCTGAAGTCGTTCCTCGAAGGGAACTGATCGCCAGCGTTTCACTTGCGAACGCCGCCGGCATCCGCGCGATGCCGGTGGCGTTTGTCCTCTCCCCGTCGCTTTGTTGTTACAATGCCGGCCCGGCGTCGTCGCCGCAACTGCGCGCCGCACGCCTGGTTTCACATCGGGGCCCCTAGCTCATGCTTGGTTAGAGCAGCGAACTCATAATTCGTTGGTGCCGGGTTCGACTCCCGGGGGGCCCACCAGATTTCCTTTCGTGTCGATGCGTTGGGTTGGGCCGTTGAGCATAAGTTGTCCACCTGGACACGTTTCGCTTCAGCTTTATCGGAAATTGGCTGTACGTTTGAAGGTTGGATTCGCGGTGGCAATCGACCGCGATTCGACGCGAAAAAAGCCGACCCAGTGGGTCGGCTTTTTCGTTTCTGATATCGGCATGCCCGGTTCAGTCGGGGCACCTCCGAGTCCCTCTTGTGTCTGTCCATGACGCCTCGAATGCCGGTCATGGCCTCACGGACATCCGCGTTGAACGACTGCGCCGGCGACCGATCGGCCGGCACGCAGCAGTTGCTCGACGATGGCCGTTTTCAGGGCGACGTTGTTCGGGTCGTACAGGCCTGCGACGGCGTGCACCCGCCAGCGCAATCGTAGACGCCCGTGTTGCCTTTGTCGGTCGACGAGCAGGTGACCGTGTTGCCCGAGCGGGCAAACGGCGTCATCGCCTGGCCGTTCAGGATCGAGGTGTTGCCTTCGCCGGTCAGCACGATATGGCTGGGGTTGCGTGCACCGGCGCGCCGAAGTTCAGGCAGTCGACGGCGCCGTCCTTGGCGTAGTCGGCCGGGTTCGGACTAAAGAAGACCGTGCAGTTCGCGCTCAGGTGAAAAGTCGACGTCCGCCCGGTTGCGTATCGAAATCGTTGTCGGTCACTGCTGTCTCTGTCCTGGTCTTGTGATCGTGTCGATGAGGCGATACCATCGGCAGGATTGATGTTATACGATGACACGATGATATTATCGCTGAATGCACCAGCGCTCCCGCCAGTGTCTGGCAGAGAACAAGCCGTCATACTGCGCTTACAAGCGGAATATAAGGTTATTTTGGTTGCAGGTGTACTTTTGGCTCGCCTCAAAAGGCAGGAATTTCCTATGGGGCAGCGCAAAAATCCTGTATTAAAAGTACGATGTCATACGTTAAAATGCGCGACCGATGCGTCGGGCGCCACGTAACACACTCGCAATCCGCCCAAAAATGCCCGGAACGTACAGGCCCGATGCCCGGGACGTCCTACGACATGCCGTCAAGCGGCCAATGACCAAGCAGAGACAGGAAAGCAAGATGCGCAACATGACGGTACGAGCCAGTCTGCTCGTGGCACTGACGATGTTTGGGGTGGTGATCGTGATTGGCGGCATCGCCGGCGTCGTGTCGCTGCGGATGGCCAATGCGAACGCGCAGCGCCTGCACGAGATTGCGCGGCAAACCATCCTCGTCAACGACGCCTACAAGGACAGCACCCGCACGCGTTCGGCGCTGGTGCGCGCCTATAGCGCGCTGAAAGAGCGTAACGACACGGCGACGCGCGATTCGGCCTTGCAGAGCGCGAACCGCACCTTGGAACGCTCCGCGAGCGAAACCCGCGCGTATCGCGACGCAAGTGCGTTCGACGGCATGGATGCGGAGCTCAAGCGCCAGCTCGTGGCGTCGTCGGACGGGCTCGCCGCGCTGCTCGCGCGCGCGGCCGACGCGCTGCGCAATAACGACACTGCCGCCTACGTGACCATCAATGACCGCGACGTCACCCGCGCGGGCATGGTGTACTCGCAAAACGTCGAGAAGCTGCAGACACTCGCGAACACCCTCACCGAACAGGCGCTCAACGACGGCAACGCGCGCTACCAGTGGATTGTGGGCTTCGTGGTGGTCGGCGTCGGGCTGGCGCTTGCGCTGGTGGTCATCACGCACGTCGCGCTCGCGCGCATCGTGACGCGCCCGCTCGGCGAAGCGGTGGCGGTGCTCGACCGCATCGCGTCGAACGATTTGACCGTGCGTGTGCCGGAGGCGGGCCGCAACGAAATCGGCCTGCTTTTTGCGGCCATGCGGCGCATGCTCGACGGACTCTCGCGCACCGTGAGCGGCGTGCGAGACAGCTGCGACGCGATCCACACTGCCGCGCGCGAGATCGCCGCCGGCAATCTCGATCTGTCGAGCCGCACGGAGCAGCAATCGGCGTCGCTCGAGGAAACCGCCGCGAGCATGGAGGAACTGACCTCGACGGTCAGACAGAACGCGGCGAACGCCACCGAGGCGAGCGCGCTCGCGAGCGGCACGGCGGACCTCGCGCGCCGGGGAGGCGACGTGGTCGGCCGCGTGGTCCGGACCATGCAGGACATCAGCGCAAGCGCGCTCAAGATCGCCGAGATCACGAACATGATCGACAGCATCGCGTTCCAGACCAACATTCTCGCGCTGAACGCGGCCGTCGAATCGGCGCGTGCGGGCGAACAGGGGCGTGGCTTCGCGGTGGTCGCGGGCGAGGTGCGAACGCTCGCGCAGCGCAGCGCGAACGCGGCGCGCGAGATCAAGGAACTGATCGGCGCCTCGATGAACGAGGTGCAAAACGGCAACGTGCTCGCGGCCGAAGCGGGCGCGGCGATGGAGGAGATCGTGGGCGCCGTGCGCAACGTGGCGACCATCTTGGTGGAAATGACGTCGGCCACGAGCGAGCAGAGCGCCGGCATACAGCAGGTGGGCATCGCCGTGAGCCAGATGGATCAAGTCACGCAGCAGAATGCGGCGCTTGTCGAGCAGGCCGCCGCCGCCGCGGATGCGCTGGAGCATCAGGCGCAATCGATGAAGGATGCCGTGGCGGTATTCCGCATCGGCGAAGCTTGACGGGTTTTACCAACGATAAAAAAGGACGAACGGTGGAGCGCCGCCGCGTGGCGCTGGCACTCTCGGGCAACTGCTCGATGCAGCGGGCGAGCAGCCCGAACGCTGCATGCACGAGCATCGCTTTTGTCTCGTCGACGGAGGTGTGTCGACGGACGCTCTCATGTCGAATAGTGACAGTGCTTCCACCTCGACTTCACCTGCTGCGCTTGCTCCATGCCACCGCTTCTCGATTCCATGAAACAGCGGCTTCGTCCACCGATCACGGGCTCGTCGTGATCGCGCGTCCTGGATGGTCTGTGGCACCTCAGCATGTCGATGCCCGACGCAGTGCCCGATTCATTGGCCGCACGAATTCTGAAGGATGTGTTTGCGCCGATGTTGCGTCGCGGCGTCGCCTGACCGGTCTTCGCGACGAACGAGATGCCGATGCAGGCCCGCCGCCGATCGTCGCAGTATCCGTCCACATCTCTGCGAACCCCGGAAGCATCGCGGCGAGGCCTGACTATCGAGCCGCCATCGTCAGCGCCAGAATTGCTCCACCCATTGGCAAACACGCTGCCACTCGGCCGTGCGCATATACGCCTGGGTTTCCTTCTCCAGTTCCGGCGCCTTATGCCAGTCGTCGAGGCCGATGAATTGACTGAGCACGAAGTTGCCGCGCTGGTAGTTGGCGTTCAGGATCTGCCCGGCCTGTTGTGCGGCGACCATCGCCGTCGTATCCATCGTCAGCCCGAGCAGCGCGGCTGCCGGTACGTTCCCGCTTTCGGCCGGCCACAGCCATGTCGAAACGCCCCAGTCCAACGGGTTGCCGACCGCACTCGGCGGAATGCCCGCCGGGCTGGTTCCGGTGCCGAGCGACAGCAGGCGCATGTCGTCCAGACTGCCTGCGCGACGGCTGGCCAGCGCCTCGGCGATCGCCGACAACGAAGGATTGTTGGCAAACACGCCGCCATCGGCGAAATAGCCGAGCCCGGCGATCTCGTACGGCGGGAAATAGGTCGGTGCAGCCGACGTGGCAAGGGCGGCATCGAACAGGCTGACATTGCGATAGGTGTTGCCGTTTCCGTTGGACAGTGTGCACGGCGCCCAGCTCTTGACTGACGGATCCCACAGGCGCGCCGAGTTGATTGCGACGAAGCGCGACAGGTCGGCCAGCCTGCCGTTGCCCACCAGCGATCTGGCGATCTGCTGCAGCCCGGTGTTGACATACTGGCATTGGAAGAAGCCGGGTCCGGCGAGGACCGTGCCCTGTTCGACGGCTTGCTTTTGTGCGAGCCATGCGTCGTTTTCCTGAAAGATCACCGAACCCTTCGTCCTGTAGATGTCGACGATCTCGGAAATGGATACGCCGTTCGCAAGCCCGAGGGCGATCAGGCCGCCCGTCGAGGTGCCGGCAAAGCCGTCGGCGCGCGCGATGATCTGGCTGCGCCGGTCGAGATCCTGGATGAGCAGGGCAGTGATCAATCCCCGGATACCGCCACCATCGCAACTGAGAATCTTGAAGGTCATGGTGTTGCCTTTCTTGATCGTGAGATGAATGTGAACGGCGCAACCCGGCGGGCGTCCCGCCCGTGTCGCCGGGCGGGCGCCTGCTTCCTGCGCTGGGTCGAAGCCGGAAATTCGAGCAAACGGACGAAGCGTCCTGCGTTATTGCTCGTCGAATTTCACATCGAGCACGGTGTACGCGTCCCACGCATATAAATACGCGTTGTCCTTCGAATAAATCGACAGTTTCTGGTGATTGAAATCGGAAATCAAAACCGAGCCTTGCCGCGTCCAGCCGCGCGCGCCGATCCAGTTATAAAAACCGACGTAGGCATTGTTGCTGACCGACATATACCGGCTGGTGCCGAGAATCCGGTAATACGTCACGCCGTTATAAGGGTACTGTTCGAGCGTCAGCGCTTTCGCGGCGGAATCGACCAGAATGGCCCATTCGCCGCTGTTTTGCCCCAGCCAGCCCAACTGCACGCCATCGTGATAGAGCGCCATTTTGAATGTATCGACGGCGCGGGCAGAAACAGGGACGGTATTGGCGAATTCGGCAAAGGTCCCGTGCGGCTGGTTTTCAATCGGATTGAGGTTCATTTTTTCACCTTGAAGAGGTTGGATGCTTCCCCGTGCCTTCGAGAACAGCTGCATGCGCCGCGGACGCATGCGCGCCGGCATCGTCAAAGGCCGCGATTCCGGCGAATTTCGTGGTGCTCCGATCTGGCTGGGCAATGGCAGTTCGACCATGGCGGCGGACGACGCCGATGCTCACGTCCGCGACGGCGGGACATGCGGGAGCATGGCTTCATGGAAGGCCCAGGATTCGATTTCCTTCTGTGTGGTGGTCTCGGGTATCGCTGTTTTATTGTCGATCGATTTGATACCAGTGATTTATAGGAAATGAAATGCCGGATGACAAGGTGTGCAAAAGAGGAAAATCCAATCGAAATTAAAACAATGCCGATCGAATTGCGTATATCTGAAACATTCGAACCTGGCCGGCTTATCGGTGGTTGGGCATGCTTGGGATGATCGAGGTGCGATGAAATCGCTCGCGTTCGGAGGCGGACGGAATTCTGTCCGCTTGGCCTCAGCTATCCTGCTTGTGGTTCGAGGTGCCGACGAATCGCGGCCCCGAAATTCCCGTTTCAGAAATCGGTATCGCCCGATCAGTTTTCCCGATCGCGAACACAGGTGTTGCCCTGCGCGTGGAACGCGGGCGGACATTCGGGGGCGGCGAGCGTGCCGGTCCTGCCGTTGCATCCGAGGCGGTCGACGCCTGCGGGACAGGTGATCGCCGACGTGGCCGGCGCGGCCATCGCGGCGACGGCCGCAACGGGCGCAACGGGCGCAACGGGCGCAACGGGCGCGCGTATCTCGTCCGCGCGCGTGCGCGCCGCTGTTGCCATATCGTTCGGCGCAGCCGACGCTACCGGCGCGCGCGATTCATGCGCGGCCTGCCGCACGGCACCGTGGCGCTCGCCGCGCGGCGCCTTCGCCGGCGCACGTGCCGTGTGTCCGACCGGTTGCGACGCCGCTGCGGGCGTCGCAGCGACGGTGGCGGCCCGATGCCGATGGGCGGTCGCATAGGCGATGGCGGCTGCGGCGATCGCCACCGACGCATAGCGCAGCACGGTGCGGCGCCGTTTCGGTCGCCGCGCGATTGCGTCGCCGGAGCCGAACGGCGTGTGTCCGCCGGTGCGCGCCGTCGCCAACGGCGCGTGCCGCGCGGTGTCCTGCGAGACGTGGCCGCGCTCGGCTGCCGGCCGCGGCGCGACGGTGAACGTTGTGTTTTCGTCGGCTGCCCGCGACGCGGGCCGCACCGGTGCAGGTGCGCGCGATGATGCCGGCTCAGCGGCTTCCACCACTTCGGCTGCCTTTACGATGCTCGCGACCGGCATCGCGACCACCTCCCAAGTCGGCGCGCTGGCGCGCTCGACGGTTCGCGCGGTCGTGGCGACCGGTATCGCCCGCGGAATCAGCTCGCGCTCGTGCGCGAACGCACGCAGCCACGCCAGCGGCCACGGTTCGCGGCCGCGCGTCGACAGCAGGAGCTCGAGCGCGTCGGCGCCGCAGATCTCGACGCGCGGATCGACGCGAATGTGCAGATTCGATCCCGGCGGGATTTCCGGTTCGAACAACACCGCGCCTTTCGGATAGGAGACCGCTTCGCCGTCGGGCCGATGTTCCGACATCGCGTTGCGCAATGCCTGGTTGTTGCGCAGCGCCTGCAGGTAACCATTGCCCACGCGCCTGGTCGATCCGTCGGCATAGTTAAGCGTCCATTCGCCGTTTTCCTGACCGGTGACGGGCGCGCGGAAGCCTTTGACTTCGAGTTGCAACGTCGTCGTCTCGGTGCCGACGAGGATGTCGACCTGTCGCCCGTTGACCGAGATGTCGCAGAGGATGACCGCCGCCTGTTCGCGTTCCGCGAGCCAGCGAACGACGCGCTCGAGCGCCTGCTGCTCCGACGAATTCAGTTCCTCGGTGCTGCCGAAATAAAGTTCGATATTGTGCATTGTCGATTCGATCGCGCGGCAGCATTTGCTGCCGCTGAACGGTTGGCCCCGGACCGTATTCAAGCACGATTCGCGGGATCGGCGGCGGCTCGCCGCGCGCGGCCGCCACCGCATCCGCTGGCAACGTTTCCATCGAGAAATGTCGGGAGCGGCGCGATCGCAATCAAGTATCCTGTGACGCAGCCGGCGCCGCGTTTCATCCGTCAGCCGGAACAAACACAAACCGATTTCGCCCGACGGCGGGCGTCCATCATGACCATGCTGCGTTCGTGGGGTGCGATTCTCTCGTTGCTGATGCTTGCCGCGTGCGCGAGCCTGCCGCCGCAGGTCGACCGCACGCCGACGCATGCCTACACCGATACCGGCAACACGCGCCTCGGCGTCGCGTTCCGCGCGCAGGCCGCCGCCCACCCTGGGCAGGACGCGTTTCATCTGCTCAGCGATCCGGTCGACGCACTCGATGCGCGCGTGCTGCTCGCCGATCGTGCCGATCGTTCGCTCGACCTTCAGTACTACATCTGGCACGACGATCTGACCGGTCACGCGCTCGCGGACGCGATCATCCGGGCCGCCGATCGCGGCGTGCGCGTGCGTGTGCTGCTCGACGATCTCGGCACCAACGCCGACGACCGCAAGCTGCTCGAAATCAGCTCGCATCCGCACATCGAGATCCGTCTGTTCAATCCGGTCGCGACGCGCGAGTTCAAGAAGATCGGCACGGTGCTCGAATTCTCGCGGGTCAACCGGCGCATGCACAACAAGGCGATGATCGCCGACAACCAGGCGGCGATCATCGGCGGCCGCAATATCGGCGACGAGTATTTCGGCGCGTCGTCGATGCTCGAGTTCGGCGATCTCGACGTGGTCGTGCATGGCCGCGTGGTCAACGACATCTCGACCGAGTTCGATACGTTCTGGAATTCGCCGTATGCGTATTCCGTCGGCGCGCTGGTCGGGCACGACGCGACGCCGGGCAGCCTCGATCGCGAGCGCGAGCGGCTGCGCGATTATCTGCGCGCGATGGAGGACAACCCGTACGTGCTCGAAGCGCGCGAGCGGCTCGACCGGATCGTGCATGGCGAAGGCACGGAGCTGTCGTGGGGACGCGCGACCGTGCTGTATGACGATCCGGCGAAGATCGCACGCGCGCCGAACGACAGCGAAGGGCACCTGCTGCCGCAGCTGCGCGCGCTGGCGCTGCGGCCCGAGCACGAGCTGTTGATCGTGTCGCCGTATCTGGTGCCGGGCGCGGCGATGATCGAACGGCTGCGCGCGCTCACCGCGCGCGGCGTCCGCGTGACGATCCTGACCAACTCGCTCGCATCGACCGACGTCGCGGCCGTACACGCCGGTTACCGGCGCTATCGACGCGAACTGGTGGAAGCGGGCGTGCGGCTGTACGAGCGCCGGCCGTCAGGCGACAAGAGCATTTCGAAGCGGCTGATCATCGGCTCGTCGCGCGCGTCGCTGCATGCGAAGACCTATGTGTTCGATCGCAAGAGCGTGTTCATCGGCTCGATGAATCTCGACCCGCGCTCGCTGAGGCTCAATACCGAGATCGGCGTTTACTGCGAGAGCCCGGCGCTCGCGGCACAAGTCGCGGCGGACCTGGAGCCGCGGCTCGATCGCATCGCGTGGCGGGTCGAAGCGACGACCGATCCGTCCGGCACACGGCGCCTCGAGTGGATTCAGACTGACGAGGACGGCAAGGTGACCGAATTCGACCACGAGCCGGAAGTGTCGACGGCACGACGCGTCGAGGTATGGTTTCTCGGCTTGTTCCCGATCGAATCGCAGCTGTGACGCGGGCTGCCTGCAACGTGCACGGACAGCCGGCTCGGCCAAGTGCCGGGCGGAACGGCGCGCATCCGGGCACGCGCGCGTCGCGCCCGGCGCGGATCACTGCGGTGCGGGCCGCGGCGGCGGATTGACCGCTGCCGATGGGGCGGCAGCCGTATCCGGGCCTTCGGCGCCTTCAGCGCCACCGTGTTGTGCGCCCGCGTCATACGCGACGACGCTGCGCTGCGGGTTCGCAATGCGGATGCCGCGTTCGCGGAACAGCACCGCGATGCGCCGGTTGAACTCGCGCTGCACGCCCCAGCGTGCCGAATCCTTGCACTGGATCTGCCCGGCGAGCGTGACGGTCGCGCCATCGACCTGATCGACGCCCCAGTAGCTGAAATCCGACAGAATGCCGTCCTTGTAGTTCGGATCGTCGCGTAGCGCGGCGCCGATCTCCTTCAGCGTCGCGATTGCCGGATCGATGTCCTGGCCGTACGCGATGCTGACCTTGACGGCCGCGTTGCCGAGCCCGCGATTCGTATTGTTGACGGTCGTGACCGAACTGAACGGGATCGTGTACAGCGAGCCGTCGCCGCCGCGCAGCCGCACGGTGCGGATCGACAGGTATTCGACCGTACCCGACACGCCGGCGAGCGTGACCCAGTCGCCCACCTGCATCGCGTTCTCCATCAGCAGGAAGATACCGGTGATGAAGTCCTGCACGAGCTTCTGCGAGCCGAAGCCGAGCGCGACGCCGAAGATGCTGGCGCCGGCGAGCAGCGGGCCGATGTTCACGCCGATCTGGCTGAGGCCGGTCAGCACGACGACCAGCGCGATCATGATCAACAGCAGCGAGCGCAGCATCGGCAGCAGCGTGCGCAGCCGCGCGGCGCGCACGAGATTGCCTTCCCGCGTCCACTGCTGCAGGCGGCGCTCGATCGCGATGTTGGCGGCCTCCCAGACGAACAGCGCGACGAGCGCCGCGATCGCGATCGTCATCAGCGCGGACGCCAGCCGATGGCCGATCGTGCCGGTCTTGAACGCATGGAAGATCGGCACGCCCCAGATCTGCAGCAGCAGCACGACGGTCACGATCGCAATCACCGTCGACACGATCCTGCGCAGCAGCGGGTAGTAGCGGTACGCGTGCAGATGGACGAGCGTACGGTCGTCGTCGCGGCGCTGGAACAGCCGCGCGAGCGCGCCGAACACGACGATCGATACGATCCGCATGCCGATCATCACCGCGATCGAGCGGCCGCCGAGCGCGATCAGCACGCGGTAGCCGTTGTGGACGTCGAGCGCCCACACGAACCACAGTGCCATCACGGCGAACACCGCGACGGGCGCCCACGCGTCGGCGAGCGCGTGGGAGAACATCGCGAACGCGCGGTGCTCGTCGCCGGTCGCACGGATGCGCGCGGCGACCGGCTGCCGGCATCGCAGGATCAGCGCGGAGATCATCAGGTGGCCGACGAGCGCGACCGCTTTCAGCAGCGCGACGTGGCCGGCCTCGCTGAGGCCGAAGCTCGCGGCGAGCTCGATCGCGGCCGTACAGATGCCGACGACGATCGCGATTCGCGCGATCGCGCGCTGCGCGTACGCGGCCCACGCGTCGCTGATGTGCAGCAGCCGCAGTTGTCGCGCATCGGGCTGGAAAAACAAGCGGCTGACGATCGTCACGAGGCGGCAGATCACGTAGATGTCGATCAGCGAGCCGAGCGCGGTGTCGGTCGGCGTGCCGTCGCCGTCGAGCACCGACATCGTCAGGCTCGCGACGCCGGCGAACACCAGCAGCGGCACCGCGCGCACCACCAGACTGACCAGCGCGCGCGGCATCCGGTGCAGCAGCGTCGTATGGCGCCGCGCGTGGCCGCGGCTTTGCGTCTCGGGCGTGGCGGACGTGCTCGATACGCTCGAGGCGCTCGGGGTGCCGGCCGCGAGCGGTGTCGACGCGGCGGGGTCGATCGACTCGGGCAACTCGGGCGGCTCCGTGTCGGACGGCGCGGCGTCGGCCCGTCGCGACGACTCCGCGCGACGCGCGCCCAATGCGCGCAGCGTGCGTCGCAGCAGCCTTCTCGCGAGCCATTCGGCGCCCAATGCCGGCACGAGCACGGCGACGATGGTCAGGAGCGCGTGCAGCAGGTCCGCACGTTCGTCGGCGCGTACCATCCGTTCGTGCCACCAGTTGCCGACCGAAGCGACGTCGAGCAGCGAGCGCAGCGATTCGTTCAGCGCGCCGCCGATTTCGCCGGCCCAGCGCGAGCCCTGGCGCACCAGCATCGACGCGAGCCCGTTGGTCGTGAGCGCGGCGGGCGCGGCCGCCGACGCAGCGCTGGCCGGCGCCGCCGCGCTCGCCGGCAACGCTGGCGTGCTCAGTACGCCGACGGCGGCGATCGCGCGCAGCGTCGTTTCGACCTGTTCGCGCTCGCGCGGGTTTTGCAGCACGGAGAGCGCCTGTTGCGCCTGTTGCGGCGTCAACGCAGGCACGGCGCCCGACGCGGCGGACGCGGCAGCGGGAGCCGAGGCCGGGGCGGCCGCATGGGCAATGGAGACGACGGCGGCGAGCAGCCAGCCGAGCAGGAAATGTCGCATGGATGGGCATGCGGGCGCGCATTCGGATGCGGCCCGGCGGTCTGGACGATGGACGGACGTTAACATGATCGCGACCGGAACCGAATAGTTCCATCGGCGGCGAGCGGGCGCGAATGGGGCAACCCAGGCGGCGCATGCGAGCGCATCGGCTCAGGCGATGAAAGCGTCGCGGTGCGGCCCGCGCGCTCGATCGTTGCGCGACCATGGGGTTCATCCGCCGGGAATGCAACGTGCTGCGCGGCACTTCCCGGATCACTGACGAATCATTCGCGACCGTCGTGAAAAACCGGCAGCACGTGTTCCGCGATTTCCTCGACGACTTCGCGCAGCGGCCGCGCCGAGCCGAGGTTCAGCGTCACGTGATGCGTGCCGGCTGCGCGCATGCGTTGCAGGACCTCGATCAGCGCCGCGCGTCCGGTTGCGTAACCGAGCGGCAGGGCGGTGGCGGGCGCAGCGCGGTTCGCATCGAGATCGAGCCGCATCGCCACGCCGAACGCGCGAAACGCCGGTTGTGCCAGCCGCTCGACGGCCGCTCGCCACATCGAATGATGCGCATGCTGCGTCTCCGGATCGCGGTGATACGTCATCCAGCCGATCGCGTTGCGCGCGATCCAGTCCACGCTTTGTCCTCCCGAGCCGACCGCGAGCATCGGCACCGCGGCGTCGCCGTGCGGCAGCAGCGCGAACGCCGGCGCGCCGGGCGGCGTCTCGTCGGGCAGCACGCGCGACGGAACGTCGAGCCCCGCCGCGACGACTTCCCAATGGCGGCGATAGCGGTCGCGCCGCGTTTGCGCGTCGACGCCGAACGCCGCATATTCGGACGGCCGGTCGCCGGAGCCGAGGCCGAGGACGAAGCGCCCGCCGGACAGCGCGGCCACCGACAGCGCGCCCTTCGCGATGTGCAGAGGATGCCGCAGCGGCAGCACGATCGCACCGCTCGCAAGGACGATCCGGCGCGTGCGCGACGCGAGCGCGCCGAGCAGCACCCACGGGTCGAGATGTCCGACCGGGTCGGGATAGTCGGCACTGTTCAGCGGCACGTCGCGCACCCACAGCGCGCGAAAGCCGAGCGCGTCGGCCAGGGCGGCGAGTTCGAGTTGTTCGTTGAAATCCGCGACGCTGTCGCCGGCGCGCAGCAGCGGCAGCGTCAGGCCGATCGACAGCCGCTCGTCCGAGAAGACCCGGCTCGCGGCGCCGGTGTGGTCGGTAGCGGTCGGCGGCATGGTCATTCCTCGAATGAGTGGACGAAGCGGGCACGCGTGCGACCGTGTCCGGGGTTGGCGATGTACCGACGGGCATCGCGCTGAGCACGCATCGTGCATCGTGCGTCGGGCCGGCTGCGGAGCGCGCCGCGCGATTCGTGCTGCCGCGGCGACGATCGCAGGATTGTAAGCGGATCGTCGGTATCGCGTCGGCACCGGTGAACCGCGCCCGCCAACGCGAGCGATCGCCACGACAGTGCGGTCACCGTCCGCCGCTCGCGCGGACGGCCTCGCTGTTTCATTTTCGAATCATTCACGCATTGGCGTCGCTGCGCGCGTTGCATCGCCGCGATATCGGGGCCCGTGCAGCCTTGCGCCGTGCAGCATGGTGCGCTCCTTGCATGTCTTGTGCACGCCAAAAGTGCGCGCGCCGCCGCCGTGGCGCGCGGCCTTCGCTTCAGCGGGTCGGACGCATCGAACACGGGGACAAGACAATGAGAACAGATCGAAGCGCAACCTGTCGTGTTGCAAACATGAATCGCAGTCCTGTCCGTGATCGTGCACGCGCGTCGCCGCCGCTGGTGGCGACGTAGGCGCGCGCCCGTCCGTTCCGTCCGGACGCACGCCGACAGCCAGTGTGCAGGCGTGACGCACGGGATCGACCGCTGCCGGCCGGCATGACCCGCGGCGGCATGCTGCGGGACGACCGACGGCAGCGAAGCGTCGTCGTGCCGCCCGCCGCGCGCAGCAGGCGCGAGCCGGACGCCACGCGCTCGCTGCGGCGCGGCGAATCGCCAAAAACCGCGAAGTGTGGACGCGCAGGCCGCCACGCCATACCGGGAAATCGCAGGTGCAGTTCAGGGGTAGGGTTCGCCGGCCGAGCAGCGGCGGATCCGACGAGTTTGTGCTGTCAGTTGATCCACTACCCCGATGGATCAATTGTTGGAGCGCCCATCGCCATGTGGCCGATGGGCGTCTTTTTTTGCGCCATCGCGGTCGTGTGCCGGCCTCCGGCCGGATCGCGCAGCGTTCTGTATCATGTGCTGGCGTGCTGGAGCGCCGCTGCGGGGCGCACGACGTTCCGGCGCGCCCCATCACGTTCGATCACGCTCGATCCCGCCCGCCGACATGAACGACACCCGCCTGCACGATCCCGACCTGCACGACCTGTACGACCCGCCGTCCGCCGGCATCGACCCGGCCGCGCTCGATGCGCTGCATACCTTCGTCGAGCGCCATCCGCGGCTGCTCGTGCTGACCGGCGCGGGCATCAGCACCGATTCCGGCATTCCCGGCTATCGCGACCGCGACGGCAAATGGATGCGCTCGCCGCCGATCCAGCTGCAGGACTTTCTCGGCTCCGACGCCGCGCGCCGGCGCTACTGGGCGCGCAGCATGATCGGCTGGCCGGTGGTCGGCCGCGCGCAGCCGAACGCGTCGCATCGCGCGCTCGCGCGGCTCGGCGCAGCCGGCCGGATCGAGCGCCTCGTCACGCAGAACGTCGACGGCCTGCACCAGCGCGCGGGCAGCGCCGACGTGATCGAACTGCATGGCGGCATCAACGGCGTGACGTGTCTCGATTGCGGCGCCGATCATGCGCGCGCGACGATCCAGACCATCCTCGAAACGGACAACCCCGAACTGTTCGGCGCACGGGCGGAGCCGGCCGCCGACGGCGACGCGCATCTCGAATGGACCGCGCTCGATACGTTCCGCGTGCCGGCGTGCCCAGCGTGCGGCGGGCTGCTGAAGCCCGCGGTGGTGTTCTTCGGCGAAAACGTGCCCCGCGAGCGCGTCGCACTGGCGTCGCAGGCGCTCGATGCGGCCGATGCGCTGCTCGTGGTCGGCTCGTCGCTGATGGTGTACTCGGGCTATCGCTTCTGCGTGTGGGCGCACGCGCAGCACAAGCCGGTAGCCGCGCTGAATCTCGGCCACACGCGTGCCGATCCGATGCTGACGCTGAAAGTCGAGGCGCATTGCGCGCCCGCGCTCGACGCGTTGAATACGCGGCTCGGCATTGCGGCCGGCGTGCCGGAGCGTGCAGCGTGAGCGGGCCGACGGCATTGCCCGATCCGGCCGAACGGTTGTCGGCGCCGGCCGCCGAGCGCAACCGCGGACCGATTCTCGACGTGCTGCGCCGCGTGCTGCCGGCGCACGGCAGCGTGCTGGAGATCGCGAGCGGCACGGGGCAGCATGCGGTGCATTTCGCGCAGGCGATGCCGGGGCTGCGCTGGCAGCCGAGCGATCCCGATCCACGGGCGCGCCGCTCGATCGCCGCGTGGGCCGCGCATGCGGGCGTCGCGAACCTCGCCGAGCCGCTCGCGTTCGACGTGCGCGACGCGTTGTGGCCGGCCGATGCGCTCGACGCCGTCGTCTGCATCAACATGATCCATATCTCGCCGTGGGCGTGCACCGCCGCGCTGTTCGCCGGCGCGGCGCGCGCGCTGCGCACGGGCGGCGTGCTGTTCCTGTACGGTCCGTATCGGCGCGAAGGCCGTCACACCGCGCCGTCCAACGAAGCGTTCGACCGGCAGCTGCGCGAGCGCGACGCGTCGTGGGGCGTGCGCGATCTGGAGGCCGTCGTCGCACTCGGGCTCGATTGCGGGCTCGACTGCGTCGAGGTCGTCGAAATGCCGGCGAACAATCTGAGCGTCGTGTTCCGGCGCTTGCCGCACGCGGAGCAATGACACGTCGTCGCGCATCGCGACCGGGTTTCCACTATCCTTTCGCCTGTGCGCGCGGCCCGATTCGGGCCGCGCACCGTTTTTTCCGGAGAATTGACTAATGGGCAAACAAGCAATCGGTGTGATCGGGCTCGCGGTGATGGGGCGCAATCTCGCACTCAATATCGAGAGCCGCGGTTACGCGGTGTCGGTGTACAACCGCAGCCGCGAGAAAACCGACGAACTGATCGCCGAATTCCCGGGTCGCAATCTGGTCCCGACCTATACGCTCGAGGAATTCGTCGCGTCGCTCGAAACGCCGCGCCGGATCCTGATGATGGTGAAGGCCGGCGAAGCGACCGATGCGACCATCGCGTCGCTCAAGCCGCTGCTCGAGAAGGGCGACGTGCTGATCGACGGCGGCAACACCCACTTCACCGACACGATCCGCCGCAACCAGGAGCTCGCGCAATCGGGCCTGCACTTCATCGGCACCGGCGTGTCGGGCGGCGAGGAGGGCGCGCTGCGCGGCCCGTCGATCATGCCGGGCGGCCAGCGCGACGCGTACGACCTGGTCGAGCCGATCCTCAAGCAGATCGCCGCGAAGGCGCCGTCGGACGGCGAGCCGTGCGTCGCGTACATGGGGCCGGACGGTGCGGGCCACTACGTGAAGATGGTTCACAACGGGATCGAATACGGCGACATGCAGCTGATCGCCGAGAGCTACGCGGTGCTGAAGGACGTCGCGGGCCTGACGAACGACGAGCTCGGCGCGGTGTACACCGAGTGGAACCAGGGCGAGCTCGACAGCTACCTGATCGAGATCACGTCGAAGATCTTCGGCAAGAAGGATGACGAAACCGGCAAGCAGCTCGTCGACGTGATCCTCGATCGCGCCGCGCAGAAGGGCACCGGCAAGTGGACGAGCCAGAACGCGCTGGATCTCGGCGTGCCGCTGCCGCTGATCACCGAGTCGGTGTTCGCGCGCGTGCTGTCGTCGCTGAAGACCGAGCGCGTCGCGGCCAGCAAGATCCTGTCGGGGCCGGCCGCCGCGCCGTTCGACGGCGATCGGGCCGCGTTCGTCGAAGCCGTGCGCCGCGCGCTGTACCTGAGCAAGGTGATCTCGTATGCGCAGGGCTTCGCGCAGCTGCGCACCGCATCCGAGGAGTATGGCTGGAATCTCGATCTCGGCACGATCGCGAAGATCTTCCGCGCGGGCTGCATCATCCGCGCGCGCTTCCTGCAGAAGATCACGGACGCCTACGCGAAGGATCCGGCGCTCGCGAACCTGTTGCTCGACCCGTACTTCAAGGACATCGCTGCCAACTATCAGACCGCGCTGCGCGACGTCGTGGTGGCTGCGGTGAAGGCCGGGGTGCCGGTGCCGGCGTTCGCGTCGGCGGTCGCGTACTTCGACAGCTATCGTTCCGAACGGCTGCCGGCGAACCTCGTGCAGGCGCAGCGAGACTTCTTCGGCGCGCATACGTTCGAGCGCACCGACCGTCCCGGCAGCTTCCACGCGAACTGGTCCTGAGGGAGGTGGCGAGCCGCGATTGTTGCGAAATTCTATTCTTTGAGTAGGGTTTTTGGTTCCGGATCCCGGAATTGTTGGCGTCACGGAAACAGTGTTTTCGTTCTTTCATGGTTTTCCCTAGGTGCTCGCCGGACTAAACTTGGTTCCATCGCTGCAGACATGGTGTGTGCGGCGGAGCAAAAAAATTCCGGAGGTAATCATGAAATCGCTGATCGCAACGTTCGCTGCAGCTGCCGTTCTCGCCGTCCCCGCCGTGTCGTTCGCCCAACAGAATGCGCCGGTCACCCGTGCGCAAGTGAAGGCCGAGCTGGTCCAACTGCAACAGGCCGGCTACAAGCTGGGCAGCGACCGGACCGACTACCCGGTCGGCATCCAGGCAGCTGAAGCGCGTGTGAACCCGCAACAGAACGTCGCCGCTGCCGATACCAGCGGCTACGGCGCGCAACCGGCCGGCCAGCAAGAGTCGGGTGCACCGGTAGCCAAGACCGGCTGGCAAGTGAAGCGCGTGTCGGACGGCGCACCGATCTACAAGGGTCGTTGATCGCCGACGGTCGGCGGGCCGCTACCGCGGCCCGCGTTGACCGATCTCAGGCAGTACGAACAGCCCGCCGTTCCGCATCCCGGAACGGCGGGCTGTTTTCATGGGCTGCACCGGTCGCGAGCGGGCGGCGGCAGCCGCAAGATTGTTGCGGGATCGGCTACGGGTCGCGGGCATGGGCGCGACCAATGGTATCTTTGCCGGGCGG
Source organism: Burkholderia sp. KJ006 (assembly GCF_000262695.1). NCBI lineage: Bacteria > Pseudomonadati > Pseudomonadota > Betaproteobacteria > Burkholderiales > Burkholderiaceae > Burkholderia > Burkholderia sp. KJ006. Next base: position 1,186,367 of record NC_017921.1, read on the forward strand.
GACGACGCGAAAAAGGGGCCGATGAGCCCATTCGCGCCGACGTTCCGCAGTGGAAACTGCCGGCCGCGCCAGCGGTCGGATACTGGTTGGTCCGGCCGTGCGGCCGGACATCGTGCGTCGCATGCCGGAGGGCGGTGGGCGGCGCAACGACGCAAACCCCGGAGGACCCTTGAGAGAAACGATTCCGATCCACGAGGCGCTGACGCGCTGGCTGCCGCAGGCGGCGTTGGTCGTCGCGGCCGCGGCGCTGTCGGGCTGTACGATGACGCCGTGGACCGACAGCTGGCAGCCGATGCGATCGTCGACGCCGATGTCGGCCGCGACGCCCGGCGTGATCGCCGGCTATTACCGCGTCAACCCGGGCGACACGCTCGCGAGCGTCGCGGCTGCCTACGGGCAGCGCGTGCAGGACGTCGCGAGCTGGAACCACATGTCGCCCAACGACGCGCTGTCGCCCGGCCAGGTGCTGCGCGTCGCGCCGCCGCCGGCCGCGACGTCGCTCACGCAGGCGCCGTCCGCCTCCGCGCAGCCGGGCTCGCTGGCATGGCCGGCTACCGGCATCGTCGCGACGCCGTTCTCGGCCGGCAAGACGCGCGGCATCGTGATTGCCGCGTCGGGGCCCGATCATTCGGTGCGCGCCGCGGCGAACGGGCGCGTGGTTTATGCCGGGACGGGCGTCAAGGCATATGGGCCGCTCGTGATCCTGAAGCATGACAACGGCCTGATCACCGCGTACGGACACAACGGCAAGTTGCTCGTGAACGAAGGCGACGCGGTGCGCACGGGGCAGCCGATCGCCGAGATGGGCACCGATCCGAGCGGACGCGCGACGTTCGAGTTCGAAGTTCGCCAGAACGGCAAGGTCGCCGATCCGATGAACTTCCTGGCGCGCAACGGCGGCTGACGCCATAGCATGACGACGTGTGCGCCGCGCGGCGCACACGTTCCCGCCTTTACCCGTCCTCGAGCTGCGCGGCGCCGAGCCGCGCCGGACGATTGCCGAGCCAGCGAATCCCGAGCGCGAGCGCCGCGGCGCCGAGCGCGATCAGCGAACACTGAACGGCGACCGGCAGGTAGCCGTGCGGCCGCGGATCGACGAACGGATACGGGTACCAGTTTTCCAGTGCGCCGCGCACGAGCGTATAGCCGAGATAGACGACCGGAAAGCCGAGCCACGCGACTGTGCTGCGGCGCGGAATCGGCGAGCGCGGCCCCACGTACAGCCAGTCGCACAGCACGACGAGCGGCACGATCCGGTGCAGCACCCAGTTGTTCAGGGGTGGCGTGACGTGACGCAACGCATCGAGCCGCGCGAGCAGCAGCTCGTAGACGATCGCGGTGATCAGCACGTACAGCACCGCCGCGCCGCGCATCGACTCGTAGCGCGCGGAGCCGGTGCGCGGAATGCGCGACAGCCCCGCGATCAGCATCGCCGCCGCGTACAGACTGCTCAGTTGTGTGAAATAGCTGAGATAGTTGCCGAGATGAAAACTGGGCATGCCCCAGCGGCCGGCGACGCTGTGCAGCGTGGTGGACACCGCGAGCAGCGCGGCGACGAGCCGGTAGGCCGCAACGAAGAACGCTTTGCTCATGATGCCTGCGCAACGTCGCACCAAAGCTTCATCGTGCCACAGCCGCGCACGCGCGCGATGCGGACTTTCCATATGGCCGCCATGCCGCCGCGCCGCTCCGATTCGTCGGATATTTGATCCAGTCGTGCAACACCCGCTGCCCGCGACGCTACAATCGCGACAGCCGCCGCGCGCCGGGCAGCCGCGGCCCGTGCCGGCCGCGCATACTCCACGAGCAACATGAGAGCAACGATGAAAAACATAATCGCGAAACAGTCGCGCTACAGCACGCCGGCTATCTTCTTTCACTGGGCCATCTTCCTGCTGGTTGCGCTCGCCTATCTGGCCATCGAGGTTCGCGGCCCCAAAGGCAGCGACAGCCGCGCGTTCTGGATGAACGTGCATTTGACTGCGGGCACGTTCGTGCTCGTCCTGTCGGTGCTGCGCGTGGTGTGGCGCATGGTGAGCCGCGCGCCGGACGCGATCATGCAGGCGCCGTTGCTGAAGTGGCTGTCGACGCTCGCGCATCTGGCGCTGTACGTGTTCATCATCGCGCAGCCGCTGCTCGGCATCATGATGGTCAACATGGGCGGCAAGCCGGTGTCGCTCGACTGGCTCGGCGTGTCGTTCACGCTGTTCGGCCCGGACAAGGCGCTGCGGCCGACGATCAAGGAGGCGCACGAGCTGATCGGCAACGCCTTCTACTTCGTGATCGGCCTGCATGCACTGGCTGCGCTTTATCATCATTTCGTCCGGCGTGACGACGTGCTGCGTCGCATGATGCCGTAATCCGCACAGGTTCGACGCGCGCACGCTGCAGGGGCGCATGGTTGCCGATACAACCATGCGCCCCTGCGTCGTTTACGGCCGCGCTCGGCTGGCCAGCGCGCTGAACATTCTGTAACATCGCGGCTGCTTTTACATTCCGTTTACGCATTGCCGCGCATGCTGCATCGACATCGTCATCTGACCGCCTGGCTCGGCGTGTTCGCGATCTGGCTCGCGATCGCCGCGCCGCTGGTATCGCAGTGGCGTATCGCGCAGGCCGCGTCGCCCGATGCGGTCGTCTGCGGCACCGGGCACGGCGCACATCTCGCGCGGGCGGCGCAGCAGACGCACGATCACGCGGCGCATCTCGACGCCTGCGGCTATTGCGGCTTCTTCGCGCACGTTCCCGCGATCGGCGGCCCCGTCGCCGCGTCGATCGCCTTCATCCCCGCCGTGTTCGCGGGCGCTGCCGCACCGCGCACGCTTGCGGCTGCCACACGACGCTATCCGCGCGCGTATCCACGCGCACCGCCCGAGCGCGCCTGACGCGCAGTCTTCCGTCTCTTTCATCGCCGCTATCCGTGCAGTCCGTCGAGGCTGCGTGGAGGGCGTCACTCGGGCTTACTCATGACCAATTTTTCGTCGCGCGCGCCGAACGCGTCGCGCCATCCCGATGCACGGCGCGTGCCGCGCGTGCTCACTCTCACCGTTCCCGCGCTGGCCGTCAGCGCGATGACCGCCGCCGTCGCGGCCGAACCCGTGCGCGTCGCCGGCGCGCCGCCGGACGACGCGGCCTGGCTGTTGCCGCCCGTCGAAGTCGTCGCGTCGCCGCTGACGACGCCGCTCGTCGTCGTCACCGATCCGAAGACGCCGCGTCAGCCGCTCCCGGCAAGCGACGGCGCCGATTATCTGAAGACGATCCCCGGTTTCACGTCGATCCGCAGCGGCGGCACCAACGGCGACCCCGTGTTGCGCGGGATGTTCGGCTCGCGGCTGAACATCCTGGCGAACGGGCTGCCGACGCTCGGCGCCTGCCCGAACCGGATGGACGCGCCGACCTCGTACATCGCGCCGGAGAGCTATGACAAGGTCACCGTCGTGAAGGGGCCGCAGACGGTGCTGTACGGGCCGGGCGCGTCGGCCGGCACCGTGCTGTTCGAGCGCGTGACGCCGCGTTTCGAGCGGCCGGGCATGCGCTTCGACGGCAGCGTGGTCGGCGGCTCGTTCGGCCGCAACGACCAGAACGTCGACGTGACGGCCGGCACGCCGGACGTCTACGGCCGCGTGATCGCGAATCACGCGCACGCGCAGGACTACCAGGACGGCAACGGCAATACCGTGCCGTCGCAATGGGACAAGTGGAACGCGGACGCCGCGCTCGGCTGGACGCCCGACGACCATACGCGAGTCGAGCTGACGGCGGGCACCGGCGACGGCTACGCCCGCTACGCGGGGCGCGGAATGGACGGCGCGCATTTTCGCCGCGAAACGTTCGGCCTGTCGTTCGACAAGCGGCATCTCGGCGACGTGCTCGAGCGGATCGAGGCGCGGGTGTACTACAACGAAGCCGATCACGTGATGGACAACTACACGTTGCGTCAGCCGGATCCGACCAGCAGCATGCCGATGCGGATGGCCTCCGAGGTGCGGCGCCGCACGTTCGGCGCGCGCGCGGCGGCGACGCTCCGGTTCGGCGACGACTTCAAGCTCGTGACCGGCGTCGACGCGCAGTCGAACCGGCTCGATTCGCGCTCGGCGATGGGACGGCAGAACTACGGCGACCAGCCTTGGGACCCGCAGGCGACGATGTGGAATGCCGGCGCGTTCGGCGAGCTGACGTGGTTCGCGAGCGATGCGGCGCGCGTGATCGGCGGCGCGCGGATCGACTACGCGAGCGCGCGCGACAAGCGTGCGGCGACGAGCGGGATGATGACGAGCAAGCCGAATCCAACGTTCGACGACGACCGCGCACGCGTGCTGCCGAGCGTCTTCGTGCGCTATGAACGCGACCTCGCGTCGCTGCCGCTCACGTGGTACGCCGGTATCGGCCACGCGCAACGCTTCCCCGACTATTGGGAGCTGTTCTCCGCGACCCGCGGCCCGGCGGGCTCGATCAACGCGTTCTCGGCGGTGCGGCCGGAGAAGACCACGCAGCTCGACATCGGCGCGCAGTACAAGAGCGACCGGTTCGATGCGTGGGTGTCGGCCTATGCGGGCTACGTACAGGACTACATCCTGTTCGACTACTCGCCCGGAATGATGGGCGCGACCACGCGGGCGACCAACGTCAACGCGCAGATCATGGGCGGCGAAGCGGGCGTGTCGTGGCGGCCCGTCGCGCCGCTGCGCGTCGAGACGTCGCTCGCGTATGCATGGGGGCGCAACGCGACGAGCGGCGATCCGTTGCCGCAGATGCCGCCGCTCGACGCGCGCTTCGGGCTCGAATACACCCGTGGCGCCTGGTCGGCCGGTGGCCTGTGGCGAGTCGTTGCGGCGCAGCATCGCTATGCGTTGAACCAGGGCAACGTGGTCGGCAAGGACTTCGGTCCGAGCAGCGGGTTCGGCGTGCTGTCGCTCCATGCGCAATACAACGTCAGCAAGAAGGTGCAGATCTCGGTCGGCGTCGACAACGTGCTGAACAAGGCCTACACCGAGCATCTGAACCTCGCGGGCAACGCGGGCTTCGGTTATGCGGCGAACGCGCCGGTGATGGAGCCCGGGCGTACCGCGTGGGTGCGCGTCAGCGCGAAGCTGTAACGCGCAGCGCGTGTGCGATGCAGCATGCGCGCGCAGCGGCGCGCCCCCGCCCGAAGCGGCGGGGCGCGTCAAGCGATTAGAGAACCGTATCTAGTCGGGACCCAACGTTCGCCACTCGTGATTCACTCCCGCATTCGATGCACATGCCGGCTGCGTTCGAGGCAACGGGCAATGTGCATCGATCCGATCTCATTCGCACCAGAATCACAATAATCAGGAGAACATAGATGGTCAGATCGATGCGTTCCAGGGTGGTGGCAGCGGCAGTGGCATGCGCGATGAGCGGCGCGCAGTTCGCGGGGACGACCGCAGTGATGACGCTCGCGACGACGCACGCGGCGACCGCGGCAACCGCGGCGACGGACGACTACGCGGCGACGCGCTATCCGGTCATCCTCGTGCACGGCCTTACCGGCACCGACAAGTACGCAGGCGTGCTCGAGTACTGGTACGGCATCCAGGAGGATCTGCAGCGGCACGGCGCGACCGTCTATGTCGCGAATCTGTCCGGTTTCCAGAGCGACGACGGTCCGAACGGGCGCGGCGAGCAGCTGCTCGCTTACGTGAAGACGGTGCTCGCCGCGACCGGCGCGACCAAGGTGAACCTGATCGGTCACAGCCAGGGCGGCCTCACGTCGCGCTATGTCGCGGCGGTCGCGCCCGATCTGGTCGCATCGGTGACGACGATCGGCACGCCGCACCGCGGCTCCGAGTTCGCGGACTTCGTGCAGAGCGTGCTCGCCTACGACCCGACGGGGTTGTCGTCGTCGGTGATTGCAACCTTCTTCAACGTTTTTGGCATCCTGACGAGCAGCAGCAACAACACGAACCAGGACGCGCTCGCCGCGCTGAAAACGCTGACGACTTCGCAGGCCGCTGCATACAACCAGAACTATCCGAGCGCGGGTCTCGGCGCGCCGGGCAGCTGCCAGACGGGTGCGCCGACGGAGACGGTCGGCGGCAATACGCACCTGCTGTACTCGTGGGCCGGCACCGCGATTCAGCCCACCGTGTCGATGTTCGGCGTCACCGGCGCGAAGGACGTCAGCACGATTCCGGTGATCGATCCAGCCAACGCGCTCGACCTGTCCACGCTTGCGCTGCTGGGCACCGGCACGGTGATGATCAACCGCGGCGCCGGGCAGAACGACGGCCTCGTGTCGAAGTGCAGCGCACTGTACGGGCAGGTGCTGGGCACGCGCTACAAGTGGAACCACCTCGACGAAATCAACCAGTTGCTCGGCGTGCGCGGCGCGTATGCGGAGGATCCGGTCGCGGTCATCCGCACGCATGCGAACCGGCTGAAACTCGCGGGTGTGTGACCTCCGCTCGCGCGCAACGCGACGCGCGTCGCGTTGCGTCGCGGGACGTGTCGACCACTCGGCGCACCGTCTCGCGGGGTGGTCAAACCTTCGCGGTTTGTGATTCACTCTCGGCCTCGACGCGCACGCCGGTACCGTTGTTTGCAACGGCGCGTGCGCGTCGCCGACGCGTGTTCGCAACGGCAACGCAATGGCCGGCGGCACGCCTTTGAGGACGATGAATTCGGGGGTGTACACATGACTAAATCGATGCGTTCCAGGGTGATGGCGGGTGCAGCGGCATGCGCGATGAGCGCTGCGCCGTTCGCGGGAGCGACTGCCGTGATGGCGCTCGCGACGACGCGCACGGCCGTGGCGGCAACCGCGCCATCGGACACTTACGCGGCGACGCGTTATCCGCTCGTTTTCGTGCACGGCATCAACGGCAACGAGAAAATCGGCGGCGCGATCGATCAGTGGTACGGCATACGTGGCGATCTGCAGCAGCACGGCGCGAGCGTCTATGTCGCGAATCTGTCGGCGTTCCAGAGCGACGACGGTCCGAACGGGCGCGGCGAACAGCTGCTCGCTTACGTCAAGCGGGTGCTCGCCGCGAGCGGTGCGACGCGGGTGAACCTGGTCGGTCACAGCCAGGGCGGCCTCACGTCGCGCTATGTCGCGGCGGTCGCGCCGGAACTCGTCGCATCGGTGACGACGATCGGCACGCCGCACCGCGGCTCCGAGTTCGCGGACTTCGTGCAGCGCGTGCTCGCCTACGACCCGACGGGGCTGTCGTCGGCGGTGATCGCGAAGTTCGTCAATCTGATGGCATTCCTGACGAGCACCAACTTCAACCTGAAGCAGGACGCATTGGCCGCGCTGCAGACGCTGACCACGTCGCAGGCCGCCGTCTACAACGTCAACTATCCGAGCGCGGGCCTCGGCGCGCCGGGCAGCTGCGAGACGGGCGCGTCGACCGAGACGATCGGCGGCCATACGCATCTGCTGTACTCGTGGACGGGCACTGCGATTCGGCCGGCCTTTTCGCTATCCGGCGTCATGCTCGCGAAGGATGTCAGCACGATTCCGTTGATCGATCCCGCGTACAAGGACGACTCTTCGACGCTCGCGATGCTCGCCACCGGCACGGTGATGATCAATCGCGGCTCGGGGCGCAACGACGGGCTCGTGTCGAAATGCAGCGCGCTGTACGGGCAGGTGCTGGGCACGCACTACAAGTGGAATCACGTCGACGAGATCAATCAGACGCTCGGCGTGCACGGTGCGTTTGCGGAGGACCCGGTCGCGGTCATCCGCACGCATGCGAACCGGCTGAAACTCGCGGGTGTGTGATCGATGAGTGCACAACAAACACGCGCACCGCTGCTGCGTCGGATCGCGCCATACGGTGCGGCGGGGCTGGCCGCGATCGTCGGCGTCGCGATCTGGAGCGGCACGGGATCGCAGAGCGGCGCTGATGCGGCGCGCACGCCAGCCAATGCGGTCGCGGCCGACGGCGCGAGCGCCGCAGTTCGTCAGGCCGCGCTGCCGGCGAGCGCCGCATTGCCGGCGCCACTGGTCGGCTCCAGCGCGCCGCGGTTGCCGCTCGATTCGGGCGGGCATCTCGCGAAGGTGCGCGCGGTGCGTGACTTCTTCGATTACTGCCTGACCGCGCGCAGCGAGCTCACTGCGGCCGCGCTCGACGCATTGGTCGCACGCGAGATCGCCGCGCAGCTCGATGCAACGCCCGCGCAGCCCGAGGCGCTCGACGTGTGGCGCCGCTACCGTGCGTATCTCGACGCGCTCGAGAAGCTGCCGGACGGCGGCGCGGTCGACAAGATCGATCCCGAGGCGCTGCAGCGCGCGCTCGACCAGCGCGCGTCGATCGCGCACCGGACGCTCGGCGACTGGAGCCAGCCGTTCTTCGGTGCCGAGCAATCGCAGCAGCGCTACGATCTCGCACGGCTCAGGATCGTGCAGGACCGCACGCTGACCGATGCGCAGAAAGCGGAGCGGCTCGCGGCGCTCGACCAGCAGATGCCGGCCGACGAGCGTGCCGCGCGCGCGCCGGCCGAGCGGCAGCGCGCGGCGCTCGACCAGATCGCGCAATTGCAGAAGAGCGGCGCGACGCCGGACGCGGTGCGCGCACAACTGACGCAGTCGCTCGGTGCGGACGTGGCCGCGCGCGTCGTGCAGATGCAGCAGGACGACGCGTCGTGGCAAAGCCGTTACGCGGATTATGCGGCGCAGCGCGCGCAGATCGATGCGGCCGGGTTGTCGCAGCAGGATCGCGATGCGCAGATCGCGGCGCTGCGGCAGCGGATCTTCACGAAGCCGGGCGAAGCGGTGCGCGCCGCGGCGTTCGATCGCAGCGCGGCCGGCACGCGGTAACCGCACGCGCCAACGCCACGCGCTGACGCCCGTGCGCTACGCCGCGTGCGTGAAATGCCGCGGCAGATGCTGTTCGATCGTTGCCGCGAGCGTATCGAACGCCGGCCCGATGCGCTCGTGCGCGACGCATGCATAGCCGAGCAGCAACCCGGGCCGTGCGGTGGCCTCGCTGCTGTAGTAACTGGTGAGCGGGCGCACGATCACTCCGGCGTCGAACGCGCTTTGCGTGACCGCGTGATCGTCGCATCCTTCGGGCAGACCGAGCACCAGATGCAGGCCGGCCTCGTCGCCCATCACCGGCAGCGCGTCGCCGAAGCGCGCATGGATCGCATCGATCAGCAATTGCCGACGCTCGCCGTACAGCGTGCGCATGCGCCGCACGTGCGACGTCAGGTGACCATCCATGATGAATTCCGCGAGCACGGCCTGCTGCATCAGCTGGCCTTCGCGGTACAGCTCCGACAGCCCGGTGCGAAACGTGTCGACGAGATGCTCGGGCACGACCATGTAGCCCATCCGCAAGCCGGGGAACAGCATCTTGCCGAGGCTGCCGACGTAGATCACGCGGCCGCCGTCGTCGAGGCCCTGCAGCGACGCGAGCGGCCGGCTGCCGTAGCGGAATTCGCTGTCGTAGTCGTCCTCGATGATCCAGCAGCGATGCTGACGCGCGTATTCGAGCAGCATCCGGCGCCGCGCGAGGCTCATCACCATCCCGAGCGGATACTGGTGCGACGGCGTGACGAGCACGAGCCGCGGCGGATGCTGCATGTCGCTCGTGCGCGGATCCAGCCCTTCCTGATCGACCGCCACCGGCGCGAGCGTCAGGCCGGCCGCCTGCAGCACGCTGCGCACGCCCCAGTAGCACGGCTCCTCGACCCATGCGCGATCGCCGATGTCCGACAGCAGCCGCACCGCGAGATCAATCGACTGATGAATGCCGGTCGTGATGATGACCTGGTCGGGCGAGCATTTGACCGAACGCGCGACGCGCAGGTAGTCGGCGAGCGCGCGGCGCAGCGGCCGGTAGCCGCCGCCCGGCGCATAGGTCAGCAGCTCCGGGTTGGCTTCCTTCCACAGCCGCGCCTGGAGGCGGCTCCAGGTCCGGCTCGGGAATTCCGCCACGTCCGGCACGCCGGGCATGAACGCGCCCCACTGGCGCCGCGACACGCCCGCATGCTCGATCAATTGCCGGCCGCGCATCGACAGGTCGCGGCGCGTGTCCTGCTGCGGCGCCGCATCGGCTTCGCACGACGGCTGCGCGGCGCCCGGCACGCGGATCGCCGCGGCGTCCGGTCGCGTGTCGGCCACGTAGGTGCCGCTGCCGGTGGTCGTCAGCACGTAGCCCTCGGCGGTGAGCTGATCGTATACGTGAAGCACCGTATTGCGCGCGATCGACAGATCGGCTGCGAGCGTGCGCGAGCTCGGCAGCTTGGTGCCCGGCGCCAGTTCCCCGGTGAGGATCGCCTGCTGCATCTGCTGCAGAAGCTGCCGGTACATCGGCTCGGACGAGCTGCGGTCGAGGCGGGCGGACAGCCAGTCGGCCAGGATCACGGTATCCAAAGTGGTCCCACTAGGAATATTGAAATGGTTCCCTATTGTAGAACCGTACGCGCCGTATAGTAGTTCGCATGTCAAAAACATTTGTCGCGCAGCAAGGGGACCACCACGATGAAGTCCGATGATGTGATCGTCAGCTTTCGCGGCGTGCGAAAGACCTACGACGGCGAGACGCTGGTCGTCAAATCGCTCGACCTCGACATCAAGCGCGGGGAATTCCTGACGCTGCTCGGGCCGTCCGGATCGGGCAAGACCACCTGCCTGATGATGCTGGCGGGCTTCGAGTTCCCGACGGGCGGCGAGATCCGTCTCGACGGCGAGCTGCTGAACACCGTGCCGCCGCACAAGCGCAACATCGGCATGGTGTTCCAGAACTACGCGCTGTTTCCGCACCTCACGGTCGAACAGAACGTCGCGTATCCGCTGACGGTGCGCAAGCTCGGCGCCGCCGAGCGCGCCGAGCGCGTCGCGCATGCGCTGAAGATGGTGCAGATGGAGCGCTTCGCGAAGCGCTATCCGGCGCAGCTGTCGGGCGGCCAGCAGCAGCGTATCGCGCTGGCGCGTGCGCTCGTGTTCGAGCCGAAGCTCGTGCTGATGGACGAGCCGCTCGGCGCGCTCGACAAGCAGCTGCGCGAACACATGCAGTACGAACTGAAGGCGCTGCACGAGAAGCTCGGCGTCACGTTCGTCTACGTGACGCACGACCAGGGCGAGGCGCTGACGATGTCCGATCGCGTCGCCGTGTTCGACAAGGGCATCGTGCAGCAGCTCGACACCGTCGACCGCCTGTACGAATCGCCGTGCAACGAATTCGTCGCGAACTTCATCGGCGACAGCAACCGTCTGCGCGGCACCATCGCGCGCGTCGACGGCGAATTCTGCGAGTTCCGTCTCGACGACGGCACGCAACTCGTCGGCCGCCGCATCGGCGATGCGGTCGAAGGTGCGCCGGCCGTCGCGTGCATCCGCCCCGAGCGCATGAGCCTCGCGAACGGTCAGGCAAGCAGCCCGGCCAACTGCGTGACCGGCGAGGCGCGCAGCCTCATCTATTTCGGCGATCACGTGCGCATGCGCTGCGCGCTGCCGGGCCAGGACGAATGCTTCGTGAAGGTGCCGCTCGGAACGGGCGCGCTCGACACGTTCTCGCCCGGCGCGCCGATATCGCTCGCCTTTGCGCCCGAGCACCTGCGCGTGTTCGCGTGACGCCGGGTTCATCCGCTTTTCCGCAGTACGACGTCAACAACAACTGCCTCACTTCCACCACGAGAGGAACCATCATGAACGGAGCAAGCACTACCGCGCGTCGCACCGCGCTCGCCCTGGCGCTCGCCGTCGTCGGCGCATCGGCCACCGCGGCCGAACTCACGGTCGTCAACTTCGGCGGCGCGAACGGCGACGCTCAGAAAGCCGCGTTCAACCAGCCGTTCGAGAAGGCGTCCGGCAACAAGGTTACGGCCGTCGAGTACAACGGCGAACAGGCCAAGGTCAAGGCGATGGTCGAGGCCAAGCACGTGAGCTGGGACGTCGTCGAAGTCGAATCGGGCGACCTGAATCGCGGCTGCGACGAAGGCCTGTACGAGAAGCTCGACTGGTCGAAGATCGCGAAGAAGTCCGATCTGATTCCGGAAGCACCGCAGACCTGCGGCGTCGGCTTCTTCGTGTGGTCGACGGCGCTGTCCTACAACGCGGACAAGCTGAAGAGCGCACCGACGGGCTGGGCCGATTTCTGGAACGTGAAGAAATTCCCGGGCAAGCGCGGGATGCGCAAGGGCGCGCGCTACAACCTCGAGTTCGCGCTGATGGCCGACGGCGTCCCGACCAAGGACGTGTACAAGGTGCTCGGCACGAAGGCGGGCCAGGATCGCGCGTTCAAGAAGCTCGACGAGCTCAAGCCGTACATCCAGTGGTGGGAAGCGGGCGCGCAGCCGCCGCAGTTCCTCGTGGCCGGCGACGTCGTGATGTCGACCGCGTACAACGGCCGCATCGACGCCGCGCAGAAGGAAGGCAAGAACCTGAAGGTCGTGTGGAACGGCAGCATCTACGACCTCGACTACTGGGCGATTCCGAAGGGCACGCCGAACAAGGCGCTGGCCGAGCAGTACATCGCGTACACGCTGACGCCGAAGGCGCAGCAGGCGTATGCGCAGCACATCGCGTACGGCCCGTCGAACGTCGTGGCGATCAAGTCGCTCGACGCGAAGACGCTCGCGAACCTGCCGAACTCGCCGGCCAACGGCAAGAACGCGGTGCTGGAAGACATCGGCTTCTGGACCGACCACAGCGACGAGCTCGAGCAGCGCTTCGCCGCATGGGCGACGAAGTAACGGCCGTTCAGCTGTCCTGATGCAACCCGCCGCGCGGCGCGTCGAGCGCGCCGCGCGGCATTCCACCGGATCGAGCCCGGCCGGAGAGAACCGTTGAACACGATGACGATCGCCCCCTCTTCACCGTCGACCGCCGCGCTCAAGCGCGAGCTGAAGTCCGCCGAGGCCCGCAAGCGCACGATGGCGTTGCTGCTGATCGCGCCGCTCGCGATTTTCCTGCTGCTCGTGTTCGTCGTGCCGATCGGCACGCTGCTCACGCGCGCGGTGCAGAACCCCGAGATCGCGACCGCGCTGCCGAACACGATCGCCGCGCTGTCGGCCTGGGACCGCAAGGCGCCGCCCGCCGATGCCGCCTACGTCGCACTCGCGGCCGACATGGCGAAGGTCGCCGACAGCGAGGCGATGGGCGCACTCGCACGGCGCCTGAACACCGAAATTCCCGGCTATCGCTCGCTGGTGGCGAAGACGGCCCGCGCGATGCCGCTGAAGGGCGACAACGATGCGGCGCTCACGCCTGCGCAAACGCGTGCGAAGCTGATCGAGCTCGACTCGCGCTGGGGCGAGCTCCCTTACTGGCAGTCGATCGCGAAGAACGGCAGCCAGTTGTCGCCGTTCTACCTGCTCGCGTCGCTCGACCACAAGCAGGACGGTTTCGGCAACATCGTGCAGGCCGACCCCGATCAGTCGATCTACCTCGCGATCTTCGGCCGAACGTTCGTGATCGGCGTCGCGGTCACGCTGTTTGCGCTGCTGCTCGGCTATCCGCTCGCCTACTGGATCTCGACGCTGTCCGAGCGTCGCGCGAACCTCGTGATGATCCTCGTGCTGATTCCATTCTGGACCTCGGTGCTGGTGCGCGTCGCCGCGTGGATCGTGCTGCTGCAGAGCGAAGGGCTCATCAACAGCGCGCTGATCGGCAGCGGGCTGATCTCGCATCCGTTGAGCCTGCTGTTCAACCGCGTCGGCGTGTACATCTCGATGACGCACATCCTGCTGCCGTTCATGATCCTGCCGCTGTACAGCGTGATGAAGTCGATTCCGCCGACTTACCAGCGCGCGGCCGTGTCGCTCGGCAGCCATCCGTTCGCCGCGTTCTGGCGCGTGTACGTGCCGCAGACCTACCCGGGCATCGGCGCCGGCGCGCTGCTGGTGTTCATTCTCGCGATCGGCTACTACATCACGCCGGCGCTGCTCGGCGGGCCGAACGACCAGATGGTCAGCTACTACGTCGCGTACTTCACCAACGTGACGATCAACTGGGGCATGGCGTGTGCGCTCGGCGGGCTGCTGCTCGCGGCGACGCTGGTGCTGTATGCGGTATACGGGCGCTTCACGCGCACCAACGTGAGCCTCGGCTGAGCCGGGCACAGGGAAACGGGAAGGGAGTCCGACCATGAAACTCGCCAGGCCGCTGTTCGCGCCGCACATGTCGTTCGTCGAACGCGCGTGGTACGTCGCGCTGCGCGTACTCGTCGTGCTGACGCTGCTGTATTTGATCCTGCCGGTGCTCGCGATCGTGCCGCTGTCGTTTTCGTCGAGCACGTTCCTCGTCTATCCGATTCCGGGCTTCTCGATGCGCTGGTACGAGAACCTGCTCGCGTCGGACGAGTGGCGCATGGCCGCGAAGAACAGCTTCATCGTCGCGCCGGCGGCCACCATCGTCGCGACCGTGCTCGGCACGCTCGCCGCGATCGGCCTTACGAAGGCCGACTTCCGCGGCAAGGCGCTGCTGATGGCGATCCTGCTGTCGCCGATGATCGTGCCGGTGGTGGTGGTCGGCGTCGGCATGTACCTGTTCTTCGCGCCGCTCGGGCTCGCGAACACCTACACGGGGCTGATCGCCGCACACGCGGCGCTCGGCGTGCCGTTCGTCGTGACGACGGTGGCCGCGACGCTGCAGGGCTTCAACTACAACCTGGTGCGCGCGAGCCTGTCGCTCGGCGCGAATCCGGTCACGACGTTTTTCCGCGTGACGCTGCCGGTGATCGCGCCGGGCGTGATGTCGGGCGCGCTGTTCGCGTTCGCGACGTCGTTCGACGAAGTCGTGGTCACGCTGTTCCTCGCCGGCGCCGATCAGACGACGCTGCCGCGCCAGATGTTCACCGGCATCCGCGAGAACATCAGCCCGACGATCGCGGCGCTCGCGACGATTCTGATCATCTTCTCGACGAGCCTGCTGCTCGCGCTCGAATGGCTGCGCGGCCGCAATGCGCGGCGCGCGGTGTCCTGACGGCGAGCGCTTCGCCGGCCGGCGCGCCGCCATCGGCGCGCGCCGGCCTTCACGCGACGCTCAGAAGCCGCCCGACTGGATCAGCTTGTTGAGGTTCGTGACGTTCAGGCTGCCGAAGCCGGTCGGGTAATCCCAGCCGGTGCCTGCCGTGTAGCCATACCCCTGATAGCCGTTGTTGCCCGACACCACGTCGTAGCGCACCAGCGACGGATTCGACGGAATGCGCGCATAGAACCTGGCGGCCGGGAAACCGAGCCCGGTGCCGTTTGCCGCGAGCAGCCGCGCCCAGAAGCCGGTGAAGATCGGCGCGGCGAGGCTGGTGCCGCCGATCTGCTGCAACTGGCCGTAGTTGTAGATGTACGCGCCGGTGCTCTGCGCGGCGTCGAACGACACGTCCGGCAAGCGGCGGTTGCTGCCCGACTGCCACGCGGGCGCCGGCAGGATCGTGCTGACGCCGCCGCCCGTCGCCCATAGCTTGCCGTTGCCGTCGAGGCCTTCGTTCCACACCGTCTCGTTCGAGAACGCACCGGCCGACGTCGTGTACAGCGTCGTGCCGCCGATCGCGAGCACGTGCGGCGACGCGGCCGGCCACGACACCGTGTAGTTCGAGCCGTCCGGATAGCCGCGGTTGTTGCATTCGTACACGCCTTCGTCGCCCGACGACACCGAGAACGTCTGGCCCTGCGCCGCGGCGGTCGTGAAGATCTGCTCCTCGGCGTCGAGCGTGCCGTCCGCGTTCGCGTCGGTCTCGCACCAGCCGAGCGACACGTTGATCACCTTCGCCGTGTTGTCCGACACCACGCGGTTGAACGCCTGCGTGAGCCCGGTGTTGCCGGCCGCGTTCAGGTCGGCCATGTAGAACACCAGCTTGCCGACCTGGCCGCCCGCCGAGCCGACGATCGACTGGCTGTCGAGATCCCATTCGCCCTGGCCGTCCTGGTCGTCGCTGTAGCTGCCCGACGTGCCGGTGCCGTTGGTCTTCACGGCCTGGGTCGCGACCGTGCCGTAGCCGTTGCTCGACGTGAACTGCTTCAGGTCCTGCAGCGTTTGCGATACGCCGCCGATCGTGACGATTCCCACCGTCACGCCGGCCGCCGTCGGCACGCCGGTCGCGTTGTAGAGGCCGGGGAACTCCTTCGGATAGTGGCCGGTGGCCGTGCCGGCCGCGAGCGCCTGTGGCTTCGCGACGTTGCCGATGCGCAGCATCGGGCGCGCGCGTGCGACGTTCTGCAAGCCGAGCACCGAGCCGACGACGTCGCCGAGCGCGCGCGGCACCTGCGCCGTCGACGCGTTCGCGAACCCGGCGCGGCCCGCGTACTGGAAGTGCACGAGCGACGTGTTGAACGCGGTCTTCACGGTGCCCGCCGTGCCGTGCGCCGACACCAGCAGCCGGTTCGGCGCGACCTCGATGTTCACGAACCCGCTCTTGCGCAGATAGTCGACGACCGACTTCACCTGCGCTTCGGTCGGCGCGTAGTCCGCGAGGAACTGCTCGTGCGTCAGGTACTGGCCGTAATGCGCGTTGCCGGGCCGGTTCACGTCGCGGGCGAGCTGCTTGAGCTGCGCCGCGTTGCGCAGCTTCAGGCTGACGACGATGTCGGCCGTCTCGCCGGCCGCGAGTTCGAGCGACGGCGCCGTGCTGCGCGCCATCAGCTGCGGGCCGGTCAGAAAGGCCTTCGTGTGGGTATCGACCCAGTCCGTGCTCGCATGCGCCGCACCGGCGGCGAACACGAGCGGCCACGCGCACGCGAGGCGGCGGGGCGACGGGAGGGATAGGGCGAACCGCGCGTTCCTTTTCATCGGGAATCCTTTTTCGGGAGAGACGACGTTGCTGGAAGCCGCAACCCTTGTGGGGCTGCGAGCGGTGACGAGCGTAGGGTGTCGGGGTCGTTCAGGTAGCTGGCAGTTTCCATAGCTGTCAGTTCTGACACCGGCGTGCCGCGCGCGGGCACTGCGTCGGGTGCGCGCGCAACGGCATGCGCGGACGGACGGAACCGGTTTGCGGCGCGCCGGTGCGACCGTCCGCGCCGTTCGAGCGCATGACGCGTTCGTTGCGGTATCGGAATGTGCGCAATTGCGCGGCGCTGCCGTGCGCGCACGCGTCGTTCGCCTCCGCGCCGGAATGCGGCGCGCGTCGCACTATGTGGGCGCCCGGTGGCGCGGGGCCGGGACGCGTGCAGCGCGAGCCGCGACGGCGGGAATTCTCGACCCGTTCGGACGTGCCGGTTTCCCGAACTGTGGAACGTCGCATCGCCGAGCCTTGCAGCGTCCTTTCGGTTCGCGAAGAGCGTGAGCCGATTAGAGGAATTGCTCGAACGCATCCGGACGCCGGGTTCGGCCGCGCGTCCGATGTCCGCGGCGCGCCGGTGCGGCGGCGTTTGCGCGCATTCGGTCTACCCGGCTTGCGCGTGCCCCGCGCGACATCCGATCGCAACCAATGTTTGACGCGCGCCGTCCCCGAGCTATTCTCCAATCCATAACCACGAAGTTATTGATTCCAGCATGCAAAGCCCGCACGACCTGCTGTTCAGAACACTTGCCGATCCGACGCGCCGCGCGCTGTTCGAGCGACTGTGTGCGGAAGGCGAGCTGACGGTCGCCGCGCTGACGGCCCGCGCCGGCGTGTCGCAGCCGGCCGTGTCGAAGCATCTGGGTGTACTGAAGCAGGCCGGGCTCGTGAGCGACCGTCACGCGGGCCGGCAGACGCACTACAGCGCGCAGCCGCAGGCGCTGACTCCGTTGCTCGACTGGGCCGGCCAGATGACCGCCTTCTGGCAGAACCGGTTCGATGCGCTCGAAGATCTGCTCAGGAGAATGGACCAATGAACCCCAATCCCGCCGCAACCCGTACCGTCGTCGTCGAACGGGAGCTGTCGCATCCGCCCGAGAAGATCTGGCGTGCGCTCACGCAACCGCATCTGCTCGACGCGTGGCTGATGCAGAGCGATTTCGAACCGGTGGCGGGCCGCGCGTTCAGTTTTCGCGCCGACTGGGGTTCGGTCGACTGCACCGTGCCGACGATCGAGCCGCACCGCGCGCTGTCGTACACGTGGGCCGCTCATGGCCTCGAAAGCGTCGTCACGTGGACGCTCACGCCCACGCCGCACGGCACGCTGCTGCGAATGGAGCAAAGCGGCTTCCGCACCGATCAGGAGCAGGCGTACCGTGGCGCGCAGCACGGCTGGCCGAAGTTCTTCGCGTCGCTCGAACAACTGCTCGCACGCCAGGACGAGGGCGGGGAGGCCGACGCATGAGCGCCGCCGGGCACGACCTGACGCCGTCCGCGCGCATCGACGCGCTGATCGCCGGAATCGCCGACTGGCGCCGCGACGTCTTTGCCGAGCTGCGCGCGACGATCCTCGCGGCCGACGCCGGCATCGTCGAGGAATGGAAGTGGATGGGCAGCCCCGTCTGGTCGTGCGACGGGATGATCGCGGTCGCGAACGCGCACAAGGGCAAGGTCAAGCTCACGTTCATGCACGGCGCGCAGCTGGCCGATCCCGATGGGCTGTTCAACGCGGGCCTCGACGGCAACGCGCGCCGCGCGATCGACTTCATGGAAGGCGACAAGCTCGACCGGCGCGCGCTGCAGCGCCTGATTCGCGCGGCGATCGACTACAACCGCGCGCATCTGAAGAAGAACGCACGCGCCGCTGCGGGTGCGAAGGCGCGCGGCGGCAAGCAAGCCTAGCGCCGCCGGCCGCTGCGGCGCGCGCCTTTGTACGGACGAAAAAAAACCCGACACGAGGTCGGGTATCCAAATCGGCCGCAACCGCCGCGAGGCGGCTGCGGCACCTGCAAAAGCAGGGCGCTTACGCTGCGAGCAGCGAGCGCAGCACGAACGGCAGGATCCCGCCGTGCTTGTAGTAGTCGACTTCGATCGGCGTATCGATGCGCAGCAGCACCGGCACGCGGGTCGTTTCGCCGTTCTTGCGGTGGATCACCAGCGTGACGTCCTGCTGCGGCTTGAAGTCGTCGCCGAGGCCTTCGATGTCGTAGGTCTCTTCGCCGGTGATGCCGAGCGACTGCACGCTGTCCGCGCCCTTGAACTGCAGCGGCAGCACGCCCATGCCGACCAGGTTCGAGCGGTGGATGCGCTCGAAGCTGCGTGCGATGACGGCCTTCACGCCGAGCAGCTGGGTGCCCTTCGCGGCCCAGTCGCGCGACGAGCCCGTGCCGTACTCTTCGCCCGCGAACACGACGGTCGGCGTGCCGGCGCCGACGTACTTCATCGCGGCGTCGTAGATCGACAGCTGTTCGCCGCTCGGCTGGTGGATCGTCAGACCGCCTTCGACGCGCGTGCCGTCGGCCTTCGCCGGGATCATCAGGTTCTTGATGCGGACGTTCGCGAACGTGCCGCGCATCATCACGTCATGGTTGCCGCGGCGCGAGCCGTAGCTGTTGAAGTCGGCCTTCTGCACGCCGTTCTCCTTCAGCCACTTGCCTGCCGGCGAGTCTTCCTTGATCGAGCCTGCCGGGCTGATGTGGTCGGTCGTCACCGAATCGCCGAAGATGCCCAGTGCGCGCGCGCCCTGGACGGTCGGGATCGACGCGGCCGGCTCCATCGAGAAGTCGTGGCCGAAGAACGGCGGCTCGGCGATGTAGGTCGACTTCGGCCAGTCGTAGACCTGGCCCGTTTCGCCCTCGATCTTGCTCCACAGGTCGCCCTTCTTCGTGAGCTTCGAGTAGTTGTCCTCGAACTTCTTCGGGTCCAGCGCGAACTTGAGCAGCGCGTGGATTTCGTCGCTGGTCGGCCAGATGTCGCCGAGGTAGATGTCGTAGCCGTCCTTGCCCTTGCCGACCGGCTCCGTCATCAGGTCGCGCGTGATGTTGCCGGCGATCGCGTAGGCGACGACGAGCGGCGGCGACGCGAGGAAGTTCGCGCGGATGTTCGGGTGGATGCGCGCCTCGAAGTTACGGTTGCCCGACAGCACGGCCGCCGCGACGATGTCGTTCTTCGTGATCGCTTCGTTCAGCTCCGGCGTCAGGTCGCCCGCGTTGCCGATGCAGGTCGTGCAGCCGTACGCGGCGACTTCGAAGCCGAGCTTCGCGAGGTACGGCAGCAGGCCCGTCTTCGTCAGGTATTCGGTGACGATGCGCGATCCCGGCGCGAGCGACGTCTTGATGTGCGGCGCGACCGTCAGGCCGGCTTCCACGGCCTTCTTCGCGAGCAGGCCGGCGGCCAGCAGCACGCTCGGGTTCGACGTGTTCGTGCACGACGTGATCGCGGCGATCAGCACGTCGCCGTTCTTCACGTCGACGCCGTTGCTCGTCGTGTACTGCGCGTTCAGGTCCTCGGCCTTCTTCGCGAAGCCGTTTTCGGCGACCGGCTTCGAGAACAGCTCGGTGAACGTCGACTTCACGTTGCCGATTTCGATGCGGTCCTGCGGGCGCTTCGGGCCGGCCAGCGACGGCGCGACCGTCGCGAGGTCGAGCGTGACCGTCTTCGTGTAGTCGATGTCGCCTGCCTTCGGGATGCCGAACAGCTTCTGCGCCTTGAAGTAGTTCTCGAACGCGGCGATTTCGGCCTTCGTGCGGCCCGTGCCTTCGAAGTACTCGATCGTCTTTTCGTCGACCGGGAAGAAGCCCATCGTCGCGCCGTATTCCGGCGCCATGTTGCCGATCGTCGCGCGGTCCGGCAACGACAGCGACTTCGTGCCTTCGCCGAAGAACTCGACGAACTTGCCGACGACCTTCTCCTTGCGCAGCATTTCGGTGATCGTCAGCACCAGGTCGGTGGCCGTCACGCCTTCGCGCAGCTTGCCCTTCAGCTCGACGCCGACGACGTCCGGCGTCAGGAAGTACACCGGCTGGCCGAGCATGCCGGCTTCCGCCTCGATGCCGCCCACGCCCCAGCCGACCACGCCGATGCCGTTGATCATCGTCGTGTGGCTGTCGGTGCCGACGAGGGTGTCCGGGTAGTACACGGTGTCGCCGCCGTCGGCCTTCTTGTGCACGCCGCGCGCGAGGTATTC
Source organism: Burkholderia sp. KJ006 (assembly GCF_000262695.1). Taxonomy (NCBI): domain Bacteria; kingdom Pseudomonadati; phylum Pseudomonadota; class Betaproteobacteria; order Burkholderiales; family Burkholderiaceae; genus Burkholderia; species Burkholderia sp. KJ006. The sequence goes on from NC_017921.1 coordinate 1,207,241, forward strand.
CAGGTTCACCTGGTGGACGATGCCGACGCCCGGCGGCACGACCTTGAACGTGTCGAACGCCTGCATGCCCCACTTCATGAACTGGTAGCGCTCGTTGTTGCGCTGGAATTCCAGCTTCATGTTCAGGTCGAGCGCATCCTTCTGACGGAAGTAGTCGATCTGCACCGAGTGGTCGACGACGAGATCGACCGGCACCAGCGGCTCGATCTTCTTCGGATCCTTGCCCGAACGCTGCGCGACACCGCGCATGGCCGCGATATCGGCGAGCAGCGGCACGCCGGTGAAGTCCTGCAGCACGACGCGCGACACCACGAACGGAATCTCGTCGACCCGCTTCGCGGTCGGCTGCCAGTTCGCGAGCTGCTCGATGTGTTCTTCGGTGATCTTCTTGCCGTCGTAGTTGCGCAGCACGGACTCGAGCACGATGCGGATCGACACCGGCAGGCGTTCGATCTTCGTCTTCAGTTCCTTGCCGAGCTGCGGCAGCGAGTAGAACTTGCCTTTGCCGGAACCGCTGTCGAATTCCTTGAGGGTCTTGTGGAGATTGTGGGCCATGGTGATTTTCCTGGGTTTAAGGCTAGGAAACAAAGAGTCCTGTATCTGACGGCTAGATCATATACAGATCGACGTACTCATTGACCGGCATCGCATCGAGCTTTGCCTGGTCCAGCGACACGTCGAGAATCGCTTGTTGCTGCTTTGCCGGGAAACGGCGGGCAAGGTTGGTCCGGAATTTCTCGATCAGCAGCGGGATGCCGTCGGCACGGCGTCGCTGATGGCCGATCGGATATTCGACCGTCACCTCGGCAAGCGTCGACCCGTCCGCGAATTCGATCGTCAGCGCGTTCGCGATCGAGCGCTTGGCCGGGTCGTGGTAGTCCTTCGTGAACTGCGGATCCTCGACGCACACGGTCTTCGCGCGCAGCGCGTCGATGCGCGGATCGGCGGCGGTCGCGTCTTCGTAGTCGGCCGCGCTCAGCCGGCCGAACAGCAGCGGCACGGCCACCATGTACTGGATGCAGTGGTCGCGGTCGGCCGGATTGGCGAGGGGCCCCTGCTTGTCGATGATGCGGATCGCGGCCGCGTGCGTGCGGATCGTGATGCGGCTGATCTCGTCGGTCGTGCGGCCGGCCGCGGCGAGCCGCGCGTGCAGCTGCAGCGCGGCCTCGACGGCCGTCTGCGCATGGAATTCGGCGGGGAACGCGATCTTGAACAGCACGTTCTCCATCACGTAGGTGCCGTACGGGCGCTGGAAGCGGAACGGCTGCCCGCGGAACAGCACGTCGTAGAAGCCCCAGGTCTTCGCGGTCAGCGCGGACGGGTAGCCCATCTCGCCGGTCTTCGCGATCAGCGCGAGGCGCACCGCGCGCGACGTCGCGTCGCCGGCCGCCCACGACTTGCGCGAGCCGGTGTTCGGCGCATGGCGGTAGGTGCGCAACGCGTGGCCGTCGACGAACGCGTTCGACACCGCATTGAGCAGCTCGTCGCGCGTGAGCCCGAGCAGGCGGCCGACCACGGCGGTCGACGCGACCTTGACCAGCAGCACGTGGTCGAGCCCGACGGCATTGAAAGAATTCTCGAGTGCGAGGCAGCCCTGGATCTCGTGGGCCTGGATCATCGCGACGAGCACGTCGCGCATCGCGAGCGGCTTCCTGCCGGCCGCGACGGCCGTGCGGGACAGCCAGTCGGCCGTCGCCAGGATCCCGCCGAGGTTGTCGGACGGATGACCCCATTCGGCGGCGAGCCAGGTGTCGTTGAAGTCCAGCCAGCGGATCATCGCGCCGATGTCGAACGCGGCCTGTACGGGATCGAGCTGGAAGGACGTGCCCGGCACCTTCGCGCCGTTCGGCACGATCGTGCCCGGCACGACGGGGCCGAGCAGCTTGGTGCAGGCAGGGTAGGAGAGCGCCTCGAGTCCGCATCCGAGCGTGTCGATCAGGCAATGACGCGCCGTCTCCAGCGCGAGCGCGCTGTCGATGCCGGTGTCGAGCACGTAGTCGACGATGTCGACGAGTACCGAATCCGGCGCAGGGCGGACGTTGGAGACCGGGGCGGACATCGAGGGCCTGGGCGCGCTTAGTTCGTCGCCGGCTTCAGCTCGTTGGACTGCGTCGGTGCGGCGCCGCCTTGCGCCATTTCCGGCGTCACGCATTCGTCGGCGAGACGCTCGCCGCCGTTCGCGTCGCTGAACAGCATCGCCTTGGTCGGGATCACGACCAGCTTGAAGCCGGCGGCCGGATCGTAGAACGTGTCGGCGCCGGTCGTCGTGGCCTGACGCGGCAGCTTGTAGTTCTTCTTCGCCCAGTGGACCGTGACCAGCTGGTCGCGCTTCATGTCGCCGGCGAGGTCGAACGACAGGCCGTCCTTGCACGCCCACCTCACTGCGCCGTCCGGTACCGGATCGACCTTCGCCGCGGCACGCGCGAGGGACTTCTTGCTGCGCGGAATCAGGCGCTTGGCCGGTGCCGGGCGCTTGGCCGTCTTCTTCGCAGTCGTGGCCGTACCCTGGGCGAACGCGCTCGGCGCCGACACCAGCAGCGTGGCGGACAACGCGCCGATGGCGGTAGCGATCAGGAGTTTCTTCATGGAGTCAGAACCTTTCGATTATCAGTTGACAAGGGCCGGCTGCTGACGCCGCCGGCCGGTTTGAAACTGCACGCGCCCCCGGAAGCGCGCAGCGGCCGCTATTTTGACCTATTTGGCTGCGCATATTTCAGGTTTTCGGGCTCGGTTACGTTTTTTGTCGTTTCGCAAACCTGTGTCGCGTTCGCGCGCCGGAGATTCGATGAAATCCGCATGTCGGCGGCTCGGCCGGCTTAACCGGAGCCTGCGCCGGCCGGCCCGAACAGCGGCGCGGCTTCGCGCGGCACGGCCTGGCCGGTCGCTTTCGCGCGGCGCAGCACCGACCAGTAATAGCGGTAGCTCGCGCGGTCGTGCAGCGTGTCGCCGTGGCGCGTCGGGCCCCAGTCGGCGGCCTGCGCGGCCAGCAGGATCTCGGCGGCCAGCGCGACCTCGTCGGTGCGCGGCGCGAATGCGTCGACGATCGGACGGATCTGCGCCGGATGGATGCTCCACATCCGCGTGAAGGCGAATTCGTCGCGCGCGCGGCGCGCATCGCCGGCCACGACGCTCATGTCGCGCACGTCGGTCGTGACGTTGTGCGACGGCGTCTTGCCGTGCGCGTGGCAGGCCGCGGCGATCTCCAGCTTCGCGCGGCGCACGAGCGGGTGATCGAACTGGCCCGGCGAGCGCATCGCCGCATCGGGAATCGCGCCGTGATGGGCGGACACGAAATCCATCAGCCCGAAGCTCAGCGTGCCGACCAGCGGCAGCGCGGCGAGCGTCGCGGCCTGTGCGAGCGCGCCGTGCGTCTCGACCAGCACGTCGACCGGAATCGGCTGCGCGAGCCCGAGCTCGCGGCGCGTGCCTTCGATGAACGCGATCATCTCGGCCGCATCGGCGGCGCCGGCGACCTTCGGCAGCGTGACGTAGGCGGGCGCGCGCGCGGCGCGCAGCACGATGCGCACGTCGTCGCGCCAGTGCGGATGGGAAAAGTCGTGAATGCGGACGCCGACGCGTCCGAAGCGGTTCTCGGCGCTGCCGAGGAATTCGGCGACGAGCTGCGCGTGTGCGGCTTCCTGGCCGACGGCCGCGCCGTCCTCGCAGTCGAGCGTGATGTCGAACACCGGGCCGAGTTCGGCCTGGAGCGCGAGCGATTTGCGCATCAGCTTCTCGCTGCCCGCGTAGTGATCGCAGCAGGGCAGGATCGCGGGCGGCGACGCCCCGTCGTACAGCACTTGTGCAGGAGTGAGCGCGGACATCTCTTCTACGCCAGGGAAGCGGATCATCGGGGAGAAATCGGATCCGGCCACGTTCTGGGCCGGCGCGCGCTGCGCGCCGGCGGCAAAACGTGCCCGGATCGGATCGGATCGGGCGGCGCGGCTGGCTGGCTGCGCGCCGGCCGCCCGTGCCGTGGCCGGCCCGCCCGCGGGCGGCCCGGCCACGCAGCCTGCTTAGTTCTTCAGCAGGTGTGCGACGCCGTCGCGCTCTTCGAGCAGCTCGGCGAGCGTGCCGTCCATCTTCTCGCGCGAGAACGCATCGATCTCGAGGCCTTCGACGCGCTTGTATTCGCCGTTTTCGCAGGTGACCGGCACGCCGTAGATGATGTCTTCGGGGATGCCGTACGAGCCGTCCGACGGGATGCCCATCGTGACCCACTTGCCGTTCGTGCCGAGCACCCAGTCACGCACGTGGTCGATCGCCGCATTGGCTGCCGACGCTGCCGACGACAGGCCGCGCGCTTCGATGATCGCCGCGCCGCGCTTGCCGACGGTCGGGATGAACGTTTCGCGGTTCCACACGTCGTCGTTGACGAGCTTCAGCATCGACTCGCCTTCGGCGGTCGCGAAGCGGAAGTCGGGGTACATCGTCGGCGAGTGGTTGCCCCACACGGCGAGCTTCTCGATCGATGCGACCGGCTTGCCCGTCTTCGCTGCGAGTTGCGACAGCGCGCGGTTGTGGTCGAGGCGCAGCATGGCCGTGAAGTTCTTCTTCGGCAGATCCGGCGCCGACTTCATCGCGATGTAGGCGTTCGTGTTGGCCGGGTTGCCGACCACCAGCACCTTGACGTCGCGGCTCGCGACTTCGTTCAGCGCGGCGCCCTGGACCGTGAAGATCTCGGCGTTGGCCGACAGCAGGTCCTTGCGCTCCATGCCCTTCGAGCGCGGACGTGCGCCGACGAGCAGTGCGACGTCTGCATCCTTGAATGCAACCTTCGGATCGTCGGTGATCACGACGCCCGCGAGCAGCGGGAACGCGCAATCTTCGAGTTCCATCACGACGCCTTTGACGGCGGCTTGGGCTTGCGGGAGGTCGAGCAGTTGCAGGATGACCGGCTGGTCCTTGCCGAGCAGGTCGCCGTTCGCGATGCGGAACAGCAGGGAGTAAGCGATTTGACCTGCGGCGCCGGTGACGGCAACGCGCTTTGCGGGCTTAGCCATTGAAAATCTCCAGGACGGGATGAAGCGATGGACGCTAGGCAAAACGCCATTCTATGCGCGTTACGCGTAGCGTTGCAGTGAAGCAGGGCGGAGGACTCGCGAAAGGCAGACGCGGTGAACCTGGAGACGGCCGTGGCACGTAGCCGGGGACGCGTTTTGCACCCGCGAACCCTTGCTCGACCGGGAGTGTAGGAGCGGGCGTGGCCAAAGTCAAACGGTATCATATGTCTTATATAAGACAGATGTTTTGCTGAATTTGAGTGGACGGAAAAGCGCGGTTTGTGATGAAATGCGCGCCATGACATCGAACCAGGCGAACAACGCGAATCCGACCGGCGCAGGCAGCCCAGGGCAGCCGGGCGCGGGCGATTCCGTGCCGGCGCCTGCCGCGCCGTCGCCGACTTTCAGTCCGTTATACCAGCAGATCAAGTCGTTGATCACGCAGAGTCTGGAATCGGGCGAATGGAAGCCGGGCGAGATCATCCCGAGCGAGGTGGAGCTCGCGGCCCGTTACAAGGTCAGCCAGGGCACCGTGCGCAAGGCGATCGACGAACTGGCCGCCGAGAATCTCGTCGTCAGGCGGCAGGGCAAGGGTACGTTTGTTGCAACGCACAACGAAGATCGCGCGCAGTTCCGCTTTCTGCGGCTGCTCGCCGACGACGGCGCCGAGCATCCGCACGTGAGTCGCGTGCTCGAATGCCGGCGCTTGCGGGCGCCGGCCGAGATCGCGCGGCAGCTCGACCTGAAGCCGGCCGACCCGGTGGTGCAGGTGCGCCGGCTGCTGGCGTTCGAGGGCGACGCGACGGTGCTCGACGAGATCTGGCTGCCCGGAGCGATGTTCCGCGGGCTGTCGTTCGAGCGCTTGAGCGAATACAAGGGGCCGCTCTATGCGATGTTCGAGACGGAGTTCGGCACGCGCATGATTCGCGCGACGGAAAAGATCCGGGCGGTGGCGGCGGAGCCGGCGGTTGCCGATCTGCTGCGCGTGCCGGCGGGTTTTCCGTTGCTGTCGGTGGAGCGGGTGTCCTATACGTACGGCGATCGGCCGGTGGAAGTGCGGCGCGGCTGGTATGTCACAACCGGGTATTACTATCACAATGACTTGAGCTGACGACGTATCGGCCAAGCTGCGGGCGCGCGTTCTCCCCACGTTCGCGTAGCACGTATCGGGCCGCCTTTTGTTCGCGTTTGCGTAACGATCCAGAGCAGACTTTCGCTGCAGCGCGATATAAAAAGGCGCTAAAATCGCGGATTAGTGTGACAACATAGTAGGGGTCTAGCATGACTGACGCAGTAAGAAAGCCGAGGCCGGAATACCGGAACATCGGATTCGGCGACATCACGATGAAATATCGCATGCCTGCGGCGGCGATATTGTCGATTCTCCATCGAATCAGCGGCGCGCTGCTGTTCCTGTTCCTGCCGTTCCTGCTGTTCCTCTTCGATCAGAGCCTCACGTCGGAGCTCAGCTTCGAAGTCTTCAAGTCTTTCCTCTCCAACATCGTCGTCAAGCTGATCGTCCTCGCGTTGTCCTGGGCGTTCCTCCACCATTTCTGCGCCGGCATTCGCCACCTGTTGATGGACGTCAACCATGACGCCGTCTCGAAGGAAGGCGGCAAGCGTACGGCCGTGGTCGTGTTTGTCGTCTCGATCGCGCTGACGATCGCCATGGCACTCAAACTGTTCGGAGCATTCTAAGAAAATGGCAGCCAACAACCGAATCGGCTCGAAGCGCCTCGTCGTCGGCGCTCACTACGGCCTGCGCGACTGGCTCGCGCAGCGCGTCACCGCCACGATCATGGCGGTCTACACGGTCATTCTGCTCGTCCTGTTTTTCGGCGCGCATGACTTCTCGTACGAAGGCTGGGCATCGATCTTCTCCGCGCAATGGATGAAGCTCGCGACCTTCGTGACGCTGCTTTCCCTCTTCTACCACGCATGGGTCGGCGTGCGCGACATCTGGATGGACTACGTGAAGCCCGTCGGTGTGCGCCTGCTGCTGCAATCGCTGACCATCGTCTGGCTGCTCGCATGTGCGGGCTACGCCGCGCAGATTCTCTGGAGAGTGTAAAGAATGGCTGCAATCAAAACTTCCCTGCCGCGCCGCAAGTTCGACGTGGTGATCGTCGGCGCGGGCGGCTCGGGCTTGCGCGCAGCGCTGCAACTGTCGCGTGCGGGCCTGTCGGTCGGCGTGCTGTCGAAGGTGTTCCCGACCCGTTCGCACACGGTCGCGGCACAAGGCGGCATCGGCGCGTCGCTCGGCAACATGAGCGAAGACAACTGGCACTTCCATTTCTACGACACGATCAAGGGTTCCGACTGGCTCGGCGACCAGGACGCGATCGAGTTCATGTGCCGTGAAGCGCCGAACGTCGTGTACGAGCTCGAGCACTTCGGCATGCCGTTCGACCGCAACGCGGACGGCACGATCTATCAGCGCCCGTTCGGCGGCCACACTGCGAACTACGGCGAGAAGCCGGTGCAGCGCGCCTGCGCGGCCGCCGACCGTACCGGTCACGCGCTGCTGCACACGCTGTACCAGCAGAACGTCGAGGCGAAGACGCAGTTCTTCGTCGAATGGATGGCGCTCGACCTGATCCGCGACGCGGACGGCGACGTGCTCGGCGTGACGGCCCTCGAGATGGAGACGGGCGACGTCTACATCATGGAAGGCAAGACGACGCTGTTCGCGACGGGCGGCGCTGGCCGGATCTTCGCGGCATCGACGAACGCGTTCATCAACACGGGCGACGGGCTGGGCATGGCCGCTCGCTCGGGCATCGCGCTGCAGGACATGGAGTTCTGGCAGTTCCACCCGACCGGCGTGGCCGGCGCGGGCGTGCTGATCACGGAAGGCGTGCGCGGCGAGGGCGGCATTCTGCGCAACTCGAACGGCGAGCGCTTCATGGAGCGCTATGCGCCGACGCTGAAGGATCTGGCGCCGCGTGACTTCGTGTCGCGCTCGATGGACCAGGAAATCAAGGAAGGCCGCGGCGTCGGTCCGAACAAGGACCACGTGCTGCTGGATCTGTCGCACATCGGCGCGGAGACGATCATGAAGCGTCTGCCGTCGATCCGCGAGATCGCGCTGCGGTTCGCGAACGTCGACTGCATCAAGGAACCGATCCCGGTCGTGCCGACGATCCACTACCAGATGGGCGGCATTCCGACCAACATCCACGGTCAGGTCGTGGGCACGTCGCGCGATCACAAGGAGCCGGTCAACGGCTTCTACGCGGTCGGCGAATGCTCGTGCGTGTCGGTGCACGGCGCGAACCGCCTGGGCACGAACTCGCTGCTCGACCTAGTGGTGTTCGGCCGCGCGGCCGGCAACCACATCGTCCAGCACGTGAAGAACCAGCGCGACCACAAGCCGCTGCCGGCCGACGCGGGCGAATACTCGCTGGCACGCCTGGCGAAGCTCGAGAAGTCGACGTCGGGCGAATACACGCAGGACGTCGCGAACGACATCCGCTCGACGATGCAGAAGCATGCGGGCGTGTTCCGTACCTCGGCGCTGCTGAAGGAAGGCGTGGACCAGATGGCCGGCCTGAAGGAGCGGGTGGAAAACATCCACCTGAAGGACAAGTCGAAGGTGTTCAACACCGCGCGCATCGAAGCGCTCGAGCTGGAGAACCTGATCGAAGTGGCCCGTGCGACGATGGTGTCGGCCGAAGCGCGCAAGGAAAGCCGCGGCGCACACGCGCACAGCGACTACGAGCACCGCGACGACGACAACTGGCTGCGCCACACGCTGTGGTACAGCGAAGGCGATCGCCTCGACTACAAGCCGGTTCAAATGAAGCCGCTGACGGTCGACTCCGTGCCGCCGAAGCCGCGCACGTTCTAAGCCGAGTCAAAGGAATCCGAAATGGCAAAACGCATTTTTGAACTCTATCGCTACGATCCGGACAAGGACGCGGCGCCGCGCATGCAGACGTACGAGCTCGAGATCCAGCATGAGCGCATGCTGCTCGACGCGCTGGTGAAGCTGAAGGCCGTGGACGAGACGCTGTCGTTCCGCCGCTCGTGCCGCGAAGGCGTGTGCGGCTCGGACGCGATGAACATCAACGGCAAGAACGGTCTCGCGTGCCTGACGAACCTGAACGATCTGCCGCAGAAGATCGTGCTGCGTCCGCTGCCGGGGCTGCCGGTGGTGCGCGACCTGATCGTCGACATGACGCACTTCTTCAACCAGTATCACTCGATCAAGCCGTACCTGATCAACGACGCGCCGCCGCCGGAGAAGGAACGCCTGCAGTCGCCGGAAGAGCGCGACGAGCTCGACGGCGTGTACGAGTGCATTCTGTGTGCGAGCTGCTCGACGTCGTGCCCGAGCTTCTGGTGGAACCCGGACAAGTTCGTGGGCCCGGCGGGCCTGCTGCAGGCTTACCGGTTCATCGCCGACAGCCGCGACACCGCCACCGGCGAGCGTCTCGACAATCTGGAAGATCCGTACCGTCTGTTCCGTTGCCATACGATCATGAACTGCGTCGACGTGTGCCCGAAGGGCCTGAATCCGACGAAGGCGATCGGCAAGATCAAGGAACTGATGGTTCGCCGCGCGGTTTAAGGTTGAAATGAGCGACGACTCGCATCAATCCGACCCGCACCGTCGCGCGCGCCTGCGTTGGCGCGCGCGGCGGGGTCTGCTGGAGAACGACATTCTGTTCGAGCGTTTCTTCAGCAGACACGAGCATGACCTCACCGATGCAGACGTAGGCGCGTTGTCGCGCCTGCTCGATCTGAGCGACAACGACCTGATGGACTTGCTCCTCGCGCGCAAGGAACCAGAGGGCGACCTAGACAGCCCGGATGTTCACCGGCTGTTGGAGATGCTGCGCAACGTTTAAAGCGTTACGCCCGTTATCGAATCCCGTTTCTTTATTTCGATTGAGGATGTGCCATGACTCCGTCTGATGTTAAAGCCACGCTATCGTTCAGCGACAACTCGCCGAGCGTCGAAATGCCGATTTACAAGGGGACGATGGGCCCGGACGTAATCGACATCCGCAAGCTGTACGGCCAAACCGGCAAGTTCACTTACGACCCGGGCTTCATGTCGACGGCTTCGTGCAACTCGGCGATCACGTACATCGACGGCGACAAGGGCGAACTGCTGTACCGCGGCTACCCGATCGACAACCTCGCGCAGAACGCGGACTTCCTCGAGTCCTGCTACCTGCTGCTGAAGGGCGAACTGCCGAACGCGGCACAGAAGAAGGAATTCGTCGACACCGTCACGAAGCACACGATGGTGCACGAGCAGATGCACTTCTTCTTCCGCGGCTTCCGCCGCGACGCGCACCCGATGGCGATCCTGGTCGCCGCAGTCGGCGCGCTGTCGGCGTTCTACCACGACTCGCTCGACATCAACGACCCGCGTCACCGCGAAGTGTCGGCGATCCGCATGATCGCCAAGCTGCCGACGCTCGTCGCGATGGCATACAAGTACAGCATCGGCCAGCCGTTCGTGTATCCGAAGAACTCGCTGTCGTACAGCGCGAACTTCATGCACATGATGTTCTCGAACCCGTGCGAAGAGTACAAGGTCAACGACGTGCTCGTCCGCGCGCTCGACCGTATCCTGATCCTGCACGCTGACCACGAGCAGAACGCATCGACGTCGACGGTCCGCCTGGCCGGCTCGTCGGGCGCGAACCCGTTCGCGTGTATCGCGGCCGGTATCGCGTGTCTGTGGGGCCCGGCGCACGGTGGTGCGAACGAAGCCGCGCTGAACATGCTCGAGCAGATCGGCTCGCCGGACAACATCCCCGAATTCATCAAGCAGGTGAAGGACAAGAATTCGGGCGTGAAGCTGATGGGCTTCGGTCACCGCGTGTACAAGAACTACGACCCGCGTGCGAAGCTGATGCGCGAAACGTGCTACGAAGTGCTGAACGAACTGGGCCTGCACGACGACCCGCTGTTCAAGCTCGCGATGCAGCTCGAGAAGATCGCGCTGGAAGACGAGTACTTCGTGTCGCGCAAGCTGTACCCGAACGTCGACTTCTACTCGGGTATCGTGCAGCGCGCGCTGGGCATCCCGACGTCGATGTTCACGTGTATCTTCGCGATGGCACGTACGGTCGGCTGGATCGCACAGTGGAACGAAATGATTGCGGATCCGGAGCAAAAGATCGGCCGTCCGCGTCAGCTGTTCATCGGCGACACGCCGCGCGAAGCGAAGCCGCTCAACGCACGTTAAGTCGTGCGCGGCGCGAACGGCCGCAACGCCGTTCGCGTCCGGCGAACGCAACGCCCCGACACCCCGGTGGGTCATCCCGCCGGGGTGTTTTCATTTGTGCGCGCGGCGCGTGCGGGTGCTGCGTTCCAGCGACGGTGGGCGTGTGTCGAGCGATGGCGCGTCGGCAGCCGAGGCATCGGCGCCCGGCACGTCGACGCCCGACGCATGGCCATGCTGCGCGAACAGGCGCCGGTATGCGCGCGGCGTCATGCCGCGTGCGGCGAGGAACTGACGGTTGAAGTTCGCGACGCTCGGAATGCCGCAGCGCGCGGCGACCGTCGCGATCGGCCAGTCGGTGCCGGCCAGATGGCGACACGCGTGCGCGAGCCGCAACCGCTGCAGGTAGCGGCCGACGCTTTCGCCGAGATGGCGCGCGAACAGCCGTTGCAGCGAGCGTTCGGACAGATGCGCGATGGCCGCGAGCGCGTCGATGCGCAGCGGCTCGTGGAACCGGCGATCGATCGCATCGAGCACGCGCTCGACGCGTTCGGCTTCCGGAGCGGACGCGTCGACGGACGACTCGATCCGCTCGGACCGGCTGCGCGCGTGCGCGCCGGCCAGCGGCTCGCCGCCGGCTTCGGCGAGTTCCGCGAGCGTGTCGAGTACGGCGGCGAGCCGCACGCGCGGCGACGCATCGAGCAAGCGCGGCAGCCGGGCGCGCATCGCGCGCGCCGTATCGGCGTCGAACGCGAGGCCCGACGCCGCGCGCCGCAGCAGCGAGCGCAGCGGCGCATATTCGGCGCAGCAGTCGGCGACGCGGTGGGCCCAGTCGCCGTCGAACCACACGACGAGCGCGACTTCGGGCGCGGCGCGATCGATGCGCGCATTCGACGACCAGGTGTGCGGCAGGTTCGGCGGGACGAGCACCAGATCGTCGTCCGCGTAGCGGGCAACGTGATCGCCGATGAAGCGCCGGCCGCGGCTGTTCAGCGTGAGCGTCAGTTCGTATTCCGGATGCCGATGCCATTCGAACGGAATGCGTGCGAGCTGGCGGTGATACACGCGGATCGAGCAGCCGGGAGCGTACGTCACGTGTTCGTATTGCGGCTTCATCGCGGCCTCCGGGCGACGGCGGCATCGCACCGTGGCATGATCGTGGTCGATCGTCACGACGGAGCGAAGCCATGTTTTCACATGTTTGCGTGGGCGTCAGCGATACCGCACGCGCGTACGATTTTTACGCGCCGCTGTTCGCGGAACTCGGGTTGCGCCTGAAGTTCCGCGAGCCGGACGGCTGGTCGGGCTGGATGCCGGCCGACACCGATCGGCCGCTGTTCTTCTTCGGGCGGCCGCTCGACGGCCACCAGCCCGAGCCGGGCAACGGCCATACGATCGCGTTCGATGCGCACTCGCGCGCGCAGGTCGACCGCTGCCACGCGCTCGCGCTGCAGCACGGCGGCACCTGCGAGGGGCCGCCCGGCCTGCGGCCCCACTATCACCGCGACTACTACGGCGCGTACTTCCGCGATCCGGACGGCAACAAGCTGTGCGTCGTCTGCCATCGCCCTGGCTAGGTTGTCCGGATTGTATCGATTGTCGGCTGGATAGTATCGATCGCGGCGACGTATCGGCCGTACGCTGAGCGCTCATCACGACATGGTTCAGCGAGGAGACGACGATGCCCCTGACGATAGACGATGTGCCGTCCGCGATCCGCGCGGCGAAACGGGCGCTGCGTGCGGACCTGCCCGGCTATGCGACGACGTTCCTCGAGCTGGAAGGGGACATCGCGCGGCAGGTCGACGCGATCCGCCGCACGCACGCGCACGGCCGCGATGCGATTCCGGTGCTGCGGTTCGCGGAGATCGCGAACGGCGCGGTCGAGCCGCGCACGATCGACGCAATCCGTGCACACGGCGCGGCGGTGATCCGCGGCGTGTTCGATGCGCGGCAGGCGCGCGACTGGAACGACGAGATCGGTGCGTATCTCGAGGCGAACCGCTTCGCCGAGCGGCTGCACGCGCGCGCCGACGATCGCTACTTCGGCAACCTCGCGTCCGGCAAGCCGCAGATCTACGGCGTCTACTGGTCGAAGCCGCAGGTGGCCGCGCGCCAGTCGCCGGCGCTGACGCAGGCGCGCGTGTTCCTGAACCGGCTGTGGCGTCATGCCGATGGCGCACGCCCGCATTTCGATCCCGACCGGGTTCCCGCGTACGCGGATCGCATCCGTCGCCGGCCGCCGGGTTCGACGACGCTCGGGCTGTCGCCGCACGTCGACGGCGGGTCGGTCGAACGCTGGCTCGGGCCGAATTTCCGGCACGTGTATCGGCACGTGCTGGCCGGCCGCTGGCGCGATTACGACCCGTTCGACGCGGCGTTCCGGCCCGACGTCGAGGAGATTGCGTCGCCGGCCGTGTGTTCGATGTTCCGTACGTTCCAGGGCTGGACCGCGCTGACGCCGCAAGGCCCCGGCGACGGCGCGCTGCAGCTGATCCCGGTCGCGAACGCGATGGCGTATGTCGTGCTGCGCGCGCTGCTGGACGATGTCGCCGACGACGACCTGTGCGGCGCGCGGCCCGGCCGCGCGCTGTCGATCCTGCCCGAGTGGCATGCGCTGCTGCTCGATGCGCTGGTGCCGATTCCGCAGATGGAGCCGGGCGACGCGGTGTTCTGGCACGGCGACGTCGTGCATGCGGTCGAAGACGTGCATCGCGGCAGCGGCGACAGCAACGTGATGTACATCGCGGCCGCGCCCGGCTGCCCGAAGAACGATGCGTACCTGCAACGGCAGCGGCAGGCGTTCGTGCGCGGCGAGAGCCCGCCGGATTTTCCGGCCGATCATTTCGAGGTCGATTTCGACGGGCGCGCATGCGAGCGCGATCTGACGGGGCTGGGCCGCGAGCAGATGGGGTTCGAGCCGTGCGCTTGATGGACCGACGGCGCGCGCGCCGTCGGTCCATCGGCGGCATCGGCGGCATCAGCGGCATCAGCATCCACGGCATCCGAGGTATCCGCCGCATCCGCACCATGCCGCTTGCGATTCGATTCGGCCTGCAATTCGCCGCGCGCCCGGCCGCCTACGCCCCGACCGTTCCCAACCGCCTGCATGATGCCCCACGTGCGCCTGCCCGCGCGCCGGGCTACCATCGCGCTGCGCGCGGCATGCCGGACAGGGCCTTCGGTACGCCGCCCGTTTCCCGATCGATTCCGCGTCCAGCACACAACATGACAACACAGCCGAACCGCGTTTCTTCCTCTCCCTTCATTTCCGATGCGAGCGTGCGCGGGCTTGCCGACGCGGTGTGCCACGGCGCGTGCCGTGCCGTCGACGTGGCCGATGATGCACTCGCGCGCCTCGCCGCCATTGCGCCGCTCAATGCGATGGTGCACGTCGATGCCGAACTCGCACGCCGCACGGCCGAGCGCATCGATGTGCGTATCGCACAAGGCGACGCGCTGCCGCTCGCCGGCGTGCCGTTCGTCATCAAGGACAACCTCGACACCGCCGACCTGCCGACGCTCGGCGCGAGCCCCGCAGTGAACGGCTATCGCGCGACGCACGATGCGCTGACCGTCCGGCGCCTGCTCGACGCCGGCGCGGTGCCGCTCGGCAAGGCCAACATGCACGAGCTCGCGTTCGGCATCACGAGCGGCAACCGGCAGTTCGGTGCGGTCGGCAACCCGCACGACCCGCGCCGTATCGCGGGCGGCTCGAGCGGCGGTACGGCCGCGGTCGTCGCGGCCGGCATTCCGTTCGGCCTCGGCACCGACACCGGCGGTTCGGTGCGCATTCCCGCCGCATTTTGCGGCGTGTACGGCTTGCGGCCGTCCGCGCAGCGCTATTCGTCGCACGGCGTGCTGTCGCTGTCGCACACGCGCGATACGGTCGGGCCGATCGCCCGGCACATCGACGATCTGCTCCTGCTCGATGCGGTGCTGACGCGTGACGACGGCATTGCCGCCGCACCCGGCTGGTCGCAGCTGCGCATCGGCGTGCCGGCCGCGCCGTATTTCGACGAGCTGGATCCCAGCGTCGCGGCCTGCATCGAACGCGCGCTCGCGTCCTGCGCGGCGGCCGGCGCGACGCTCGTGCCGTTGCCCGCGCGGCAGCTGCACGACGCGAGCGAAGCGTGCGGCTTTCCGATTGCGGCATTCGAGGCCAGCCTGTACTGGCGTCGTTTCGCGACGCAACGGCTCGGCATCCCGTTCGACACGTTCGTCGAACGGATCGCGAGCGACGACGTCCGCGCGATCTTCCGTTCGTTCGTATCCGCGCCGATCGATGCACAGTCCTACGCCGATGCGCTCGATTGGCGTCGGCGCATCGTGCGCTGGTACGACGACGCATTCGGTACGCCGGTCGACTGCATCGCGATGCCGACGGTGCCGGGCGAGGCGCCGTTGCTCGACGCCACCGCTGCGATGACGGCCGCGCAGGACGCGGCGCTGTTCGCGCGCGTCGCGCGTCAGACCTCGCCCGCGTCGCTCGCCGGCGTACCGTCGGTGTCGCTGCCGGCCGGCCGCTCCGCGCAAACGGGGCTGCCGGTCGGGCTCATGCTCGAAGGCCCGTGGGGCGGCGACCGCCGCCTGCTGGCGATCGCGGCACGCGTCGACGCACGGCTGCGGGACGATGCGGCACGCGCGTGAGCCTGCGCATGCGGCGCCGGCTCAGGCCAGATACGCTTTCATGAAGTCGACCCACGCGCGCACCTTCTGCGGCACGTGTGCGGTCGACGGGTACAGCGCATAGACGGCCTGCGGCGGAAACCGGTAGCCGGGCAGCGCATCGACCAGCGCGCCGCTCGCAAGGTCGTCGCGCACGAGCCACTCGGGCAGCAGCGCGACGCCGCTGCCTTGCCGCGCGAGCACGCGCAGCACCGACGCGTTGTCGACCACCACGCGCGGCTTCGCGCCCGGGCGAAACGCATGCGGGTTGCCGTCGCGATCGGTGAGCGTCCACGTGGCGATCCGCTCGAGCCGCGTATGGCCGAGTTGCGGCAGCCGGGCAAGCAGCTCCGGCGAGCCGATCTGCGACAGGCCGGCCTCGGCGAGCAGCGAAGGCGCGATCACCGGCCGCACCTCGTAGGTCGCGAGGCACGCGCCGCGGTAGGGCAGATCCTGGAACTGCTCGAGGCGGCCGAGCCGAATCGCGACGTCGACACGCTCGCGCACCAGGTCGACCTGAGTCGCATGGGTCTCGAGCCGCACGCGTAGCGCCGGGTGGCGCTGCATGAACGCGTGCAGCGCCGGCGCGACGACCATCGTTCCGTACTCGACCGTGGACGTCACGCGCAGCACGCCGTGCATCCCGCCATGCTCGCTGCGCGCGTCGTCGATCGCGCTTTCGGCTTCCTCCAGCACGCGCACGCAGCGCGCGTAGAAGCGCTCGCCCGCGTCGGTCAGCTCGACGCGCCGCGTGGTGCGCGTGAGCAGCGTGACGCCGAGCTCGGCCTCCAGCTGCTTGATGTTGAAACTGACGGCGGCGCGCGCCTGATTCAGCTGGGCGGCGGCGGCCGTAAACGACCCCGTTTCCACGACGGCGCGGAAGACGGCGAAACGATCGAGACTCACCATAGCGTGTCGGATGCTGGGCGGAAAACCGACATGGTGCCTCGATTGTCAAAATTTTTCGACCAGTGTGGCCGCCCGGACGGTCTTATCGACGGCCGCGCCGAACCTTACACTGCGGCGTTCCGTACGTTTTCCGCCGTCATGACCGATCGCTCGAAAATCGCTGCCGTCTACCTGCTCGGGTTCGCGATCGACCTGGCGAACATGTTCGTCATCAACGCGGCCTATCCGACGATCCAGCGCGAGCTGCACGCGTCGGTCGCGCAGCTCGCGTGGATCGGCAACACGTACGTCCTCGGGCTCACGGTGGTGATTCCGCTCGGCACCTGGCTCGCGCGGCGCTTCGGCGAGCGCCGGCTGCTGATCGCATCGCTGCTGCTGTTCGCGTTGGGCAGCCTCGGCGTCGGCCTGTCGGCGTCGATCGGCGCCTTGCTGGCATGGCGGCTGGTGCAGGGCCTCGGCGGCGGCTTGCTGATCCCCGTCGGCCAGACGATGGCGTATCGCGCGTATCCGCCCGAGGCGCGCGCGCATCTGACGTCGATCGTGATGATGGTCGCGCTGCTCGTGCCCGCGTTGTCGCCAGCGCTCGGCGGCGTGGT
The DNA here is from genome assembly GCF_000262695.1 of Burkholderia sp. KJ006. Classification (NCBI taxonomy): domain Bacteria; kingdom Pseudomonadati; phylum Pseudomonadota; class Betaproteobacteria; order Burkholderiales; family Burkholderiaceae; genus Burkholderia; species Burkholderia sp. KJ006. Next base: position 1,224,598 of record NC_017921.1, read on the forward strand.
CGTGGACCGCGCATCGTGGCGCGCGATCTTCTTCGGGATGCTGCCGCTCGCCGCGCTCACGAGCGTGCTCGCGTTCGCATGGCTGCCGGCCGACGCGCCGGACGGCAACCAGCCGGCGCTGGACTTTCGCGGCCTCGGGTTGAGCGCCACGGCGCTCGTCGCGCTGCTGCTCGGGCTCACGTTCGCGGGCCAGCCGGGTGCGGGCGGCGACGCGCTCGTGCCGCTCGCGATCGCGAGCGCGGCCGGCGCCGCGTATGTCTTGCATGCGCGCCGCGCCGCGGCGCCGTTGCTCGATCTGCGCCTGGTCGCGCAGCCGCTGCTGCGCATCGGGCTGATCGTCTATCTGTGCGTGCCCGGCGTGTTCACGGGCGTGAACCTCGTCGCCGCGCTGTATCTGCAGAACGCGCTCGGGCTCAGTGCGACCCATACGGGCGCGCTGATGGTGCCGTGGGCGATCGCGTCGTTCGCCGCGATCGCGACCACGCGCCGCTGCTTTCCGAAGTGGGGGCCGAAACCGCTGTTCGTCTGCGGGATCGCGATCGATGCGATCGGCATCGTGCTGCTCGCGACGCCGCTCGCCGCGCTCGAGGCCGGGCGCGTGCTCGCGTTCGTCGCGATGGGGCTGGGCGCCAGCATGTGCACGAGCACGTCGCAAAGCGCGGCGTTCGTCGACGTGCCGGCCGCGCGGATGGGCGACGCGAGCGCGCTGTGGAACATCAATCGGCAACTGAGTTTCTGTCTCGGCGTCGCGGTGCTGGGCAGCGCGCTGAACCTGCTGCTGTCGCTGCAGGGCGGCGCCGCGCAGCTGCCTTACCAGCAATGCTTCGGGCTGGCCGCGCTGGCGACGCTGCTGCCGCTGCCGTTCGTCGCACGCCTCGCCACGCATCGTGCGCCTGCCGCGCGCGCGGCTTCCCAACGTTCGTGAGTTCCAGCATGAATCCGTCAAACCCGTATTTCCAGGAAGTGATCGATGCGCACGTCGACATCGAGCAATGGCTGTCCGGCCGCGCCACGCGCGACGCGCTCGCGCCGCTGCTCGCGCGCTTCTCGCGCGCGTTCTCGATGATCTCGCTGCAGGGCCATGCGCTCGACTACGCCGATATCGACATCCTGTTCTCGCGCGGCTACGGCGCGCGGCCCGGCCTGCGCATCGCGATCGACGAGCTGCACGAAGTGAGCGCATGGCAGCGCGGCGCGGCGATCGCGTATCGCGAGACGCAGACCGACGAAGCCGGCCGGCGTACCGTGCGCCGCTCGACCGTCGTGTTCGAACGCGATGCGGACGGCCGCATCGGCTGGCTGCGGCTGCACGAAACACCGGTGACGGGCTGACCGTTACCCGCAACGACGCGTGCCGCGCGGTGCGGCGGCACGCGCATGCGCTTCCGGGCGCCATATCAAGCAGAACCTGAGAGATGACAACAAAAGCAATCGACACCGCGCGCCGCGCCGGCGCGCGGCGTTCGCGCGTGCGCAGCCGGAGGCACGCATGACGGCGCAACCGTTCATCGACGAGCCGGCGTCGCTCGTGCGCGACACCGAGGTGCACAAGGACCTCTATCTGTCGCCGCGCATCTTCGAGCTGGAGATGCGCGAGCTGTTCCGCAACACGTGGGTCTACGTCGGCCACACGAGCCAGATTCCGCGGACGGGCGACTACGTGACGACGACGATCGGCGCGGAGCCGGTCGTGATGGTGCGCCACGACGACGGGTCGGTGCGGGTGCTCCACAATCGCTGCTCGCACAAGGGCACGCAGCTGGTGACGGACGCGTGCGGCAACACGGGCGCGTTCTTCCGCTGCCCGTATCACGCGTGGTCGTATCGGACCGACGGCAGCCTCTACGCGATCCCGCTGCGGCGCGGCTACGAGAACACGGGCTTCGCATCGTGCGAGGCGAGCAAGGGGATGCAGGCGGTCGGCGCGGTGCATGACCATCGCGGCTTCGTGTTCTGCCGGCTGAACCCGTCCGGCGTCGATTTTCACGCGTATTTCGGCGACGCGCTGTCGTCGCTCGACAATCTGGTCGACCGTTCGCCGGAAGGGCGCGTCGAAGTCGCCGGCGGCGTGTTCCGCTACGTGCACGGCTGCAACTGGAAAATGCTGGTCGAGAACCAGACCGACACCTGTCATCCGATGGTCGCGCACGAATCGTCGGCCGGCACGGCCGTGCGCGTGTGGGAGCGCGACGGCGCGCAGCACGCGAAGCCGATGGCGGTCGAACTGCTCGAGCCGTTCATCCAGCCGCACGCGTTCTTCGAGCAGATGGGGCTGCGCGTGTGGCCCAACGGGCACGGGCATACCGGCACCGCCGATTCGATCCATGCGCGCTATACGCCGATTCCCGGCTATCACGAGAAGATGGTCGCCGCCTATGGCGAAGCGCGCGCCGCGCGCATTCTCGGCGAGGTGCGTCACAACACCGTGCTGTTCCCGAATGCGATGGTGAAGGGGCCGATCCAGATCCTGCGCGTGTTCAAGCCGCTCGCCGTCGATCGCACGCTGGTCGAGTCGTGGTCGTTCCGGCTGGTCGGCGCACCGGACTCGCTGTTCGAGCGCACGCTCGCATACAACCGCCTGATCAATGCGCCGACGTCGATCGTCGCGCACGACGATCTCGAGATGTACGAGCGCGCGCAGCGCGGGCTCGCGACGCAGTCGCGCGACTGGGTGCACGTCGGTCGTCTGTTCGATCCGCAGGAGTTCGCGCAGCCGACGTTCGTGACGAACGGCACCAGCGAGCAGCAGATCCGCAACCAGTTCCGCGCATGGCTGCGCTACATCGCGCCCGCGTCGACGCAGGAGGCCGCCGATGCGCGTATTCAGTGACGATGAGCTCGTCGCGTTCGTCTATCGCGAGGCGCGCCTGCTCGACGAGCGGCGCTACGACGAATGGCTCTCGATGTACGCGGACGATGCGCGCTACTGGATGCCGCTGTCGCCGGATCAGCCCGACACCGAGCTGCACGGCGCGCTGATGGACGAGGACCTGCTGCTGCTGCGCATCCGCATCGAGCGGCTCGGCGGGCGCCGCACGTTCTCGCAGCAGCCGGCGAGCCGCGGTCATCATCTGCTGCAGCGGCCGCAGGTCGATCGCGCTGAGCCCGATCACGGCGCGTACCTGCTGCGCACGCCGTTTCACTACGTCGAAACACGGCGCGACGAGCAGACCTTGTTCGCCGGCTGGTACACGCACGCGCTGGCGGTGCGCGACGACGCGTTGCGCATCCACGTGAAGCGCGTCGATCTCGTCAATGCCGACGCGCCGCTCGGCAGCATCCAGCTGCCGATGTGACCGCGTGCGCCGCGCACGCTCCTTACCGACCCCGATCCCATGAACGCTCCTGAATTTCTGTCGCGCACGCTGCCGTACATCGACACGCTGTACGACTACGGCGCCTTCCTGGCCCGCACCGGCGGACACCTCGGCACGCTGCCGGCGGATGGCGCGCGCGACGCGCGGATCGCGATCGTCGGCGCTGGCGTGGGCGGCCTCGTCGCCGCGTGCGAGCTGCTGCGCGCGGGTGCGCGGCAGCTCGTCGTGTTCGAGGCGAACCCGGCGCGCGTGGGCGGCCGGCTGCTGTCGCAGTCGATCAATCCCGACCATCCGCACCTGCTCGCCGAAATGGGCGCGATGCGTTTCCCGCCATCGCAGGCCGCGCTGTACCACTATCTCGAGCGGTTCGGCATCGACAGCTCGTCGACGTTTCCCGATCCGGGTGTCGTCGATACCGAGATCCATTACCAGGGGCACGCGTATCGCTGGCCCGCGGGCGAGCGCCCGCCTGCGCTGTTCGACCGCGTCGACCGCGGCTGGCGCGCGTTCATACGCGACGGCGTGCGGCTCGACGACGGCACGCAGCTGCCCGCGCCGGCCGAGCTGACGGCGCTGCTGCGCGCGCATTGCTACGACGACGCGCGTCGCGGCTGGCAGCAGTACATCGACCGGTTCGGCGACGAGTCGTTCTACTCGGCGATCGTCAAGATCTTCACGGGCGCGACGCCGCCCGGCGGCGTGCGCTGGCGCAGGAGCGAGGACCTGCGGCTGTTCGGCACGCTCGGGATCGGCTCGGGCGGTTTTCAGCCGGTCTATCGCGCGTCGTTCCTCGAAATCCTGCGGATCGTCGTCAACGAACTCGAAGTCGACCAGCGGCTGATTCCGGCCGGCATCTTCGCGCTCGCGCAGCGGTTGCTCGACGACGGCGGGCAAGCCGCGCGCGTACGCGACCGCGTCGTGCACGCGGCCGTGCGGCGCGTCGAGAAGCAGCCGGACGGCACCTTCGCGCTGACGCTCGACGATGGGACGACGCAGGTGTTCGACCGCGTGATCGTCGCGACGACGACGCGGGCGATGCAGGTCGGCATGGGCATCACCGGCATCGCGAACCTGTTCGCGCCCGAGGTCGTGCGCGCGATCAACGATACGCACATGGTCAGTTCGTCGAAGCTGTTCGTGCTGACCCGCGACAAGTTCTGGCTCAAGCACGGGCTGCCGCACAACATCCAGACCGACACGCTGGCGCGCGGCATCTACTGCCTCGACTACGCGCCCGACGATTGCGACGCGCACGGCGTCGTGCTGATCAGCTACACGTGGGAAGACGATTCGCACAAGATCCTGTCGCTCACGGACAAGGTCGAACGGTTCCAGCGCCTCGTGGCCGAGATCGGTGTCGTGTCGCCGGCGTTCGCCGCACACCTGCGTCCGCTCGACGACGATTACGCGCGCAACGTGACGAGCCACGACTGGCTGTCGGACCGCTATGCGCTCGGCGCGTTCAAGCTGAACTATCCGGGCGAGGACATCCATTCGCAGGCGCTGTTCTACCAGTTCCAGACGGCCGCCGAGCCTTCGACGGACCGTGGCATTTACTTGGCCGGCTGCTGCTGCTCGTTTACGGGCGGCTGGATCGAGGGCGCGGTGCAGACGGCGATCAACGCGGCGAGCGCGGTGATCCACAGCCTCGGCGGCGTGCTGGCCGACGGCAATCCGCTGGACGCGATGCGCAACCGCTATCGCTACGGCGACTGACGCGACATGCGCCGCTAGCTGTCGAGCTCGGGGTAGTGCCGGAAGATCCCCATCTCGTTGAACGCGATGCGGCGCTCCGATGCCAGATAGCGCGCGACGCCCGGATGCTCGGCGACGCGGTCGTGCAGCGCGACGAGGCCGCCGACTTTGCGCGCTGCATGCTTCATCGCGTTCGGGAACGCGTAGCGCAGGCCTTCGATCAGCTGGAACATCGACAGATCCGCGTAGCTCAACGCGTCGCCCGCGAGGTAGCCGCTGTCGTGTGGATTCTGCGCGAGGACGCGGTCGAAGTAGCCGAGGAATTTAGGTAGCCGGTGGGCGATGAAATCGGCCGCGCGCTCGGCGGCCTCCGCCTTTTGATCTTCGTAGTACAGGTCGCTGCCGATCGGGTGATGCGTGTCGTGGATTTCGGTGACGAAATCGGCGACCGTCAACTGCAACTGGTGAACCCACAGCCGGCCGGCTTCGTCGTCGGGCGCGAGCCCGAGCCGTGGGCCGAGGAACAGCAGGATGTTCGCGGTCTGCCCGACGACTACGTCGCCCGCTTTCAGGAACGGCGGCGCGAACGGCACGCATTCGGCCTTCGTGCTGTCCATCATCCGCGTCATCGCGGACACGCCCATGCCGCGGCCCGTTTCGCGCGCGACGTCGACGTAGTCGGCGTCGGCCGCTTCGAGCGCGAGCCGCACGTATTCGCCGCGGCCCTGGATTTCGGGCCAGTAATAGAGTTCGTATCGCATCCGGTGCTCCTGTCGGGCGATGCGCCGCGTGACGTGCGCATCGCGATGGCGGGAAGGGCGGCCGTGCGCCGCTCGTCGGGAATAGACAGTGTAGGAGATTGGGAGGAATGCTGGGTGGGGAGGGTGTGGGGGGGGCGCGTGTGTCGGGCTCGGTGGCTTGCGGGCCGTGGGAGAGTGTCTGGCCGCATGCGGCAGTCATCCGAGATTCTGCCCTGGCTATCCCGGCAGATGCCGCGCGAACGCGCGACCGACTCGTCGCTGCCGGCGGAGTATGGAATGGTGCCGATCAGGTGCAGGACTTCGGCGAGGAAGAAGGCGCGATTCGGTAGAACGCGTTCATCCGCACCGTCCTCGCGTGTGCGGCTCGTCGATCGGATTTCTCCGAAGGCCGCGATCGGAGCGTCGTCTACTCGTCGTAAATGGTCGAGCGTGCGATGACGCGGTTGGTCCCGGGCGGGCATCGGCACATCACGATGTCGTTGTCGCGCACGCCCCGCGTGCTCGTCAGTCCCCAGCTCAATGCCGTTCCGAAAATGGGCCCGTTCTGACCGCAGCGCGGGCATGACGCCAGCCCCATATGTTTTGCGAGCGGCACGCCGTCATCCAGCATGGCCCCGTCACCGTCAAGCACGACACCACCGGTCGTGGTCGTATTGCCCTTCAGGGCCATCATGATCTTGCTCATTTGTTCTTCACCGGTGCCATGGGGGAGTCAGTACCGATCCAGTGCAGCCTGGAGCATGCGCAGGCGGGTCTTACCGTCCGGCATGAAATTCGTGCCGAAGCGGACCAAGCCTTCGCGATGCAAATGACAAGCCATCGTGAAGCTGATCAACATGCCTGGTTCGGGCGGATGAATTTCGATTTCCACCTTCTTGAGCCGCGGTTCGTAGGCGAGCAGGGTGGCCTCGATCGCGCGCTGGAGCTTGTGCGCGGAGGACGGCAGATGCCGATAGATCGCCGATAGGTCATCCAGCCCGTAGTCCGGGAGATGAGCGAGCGATCCGCGTCGGCTGTTCAAGATGCGCTCGATATTGTCGCGAACCGAAAGAAAGACCTGAACCTCCGCGGCGAAGTCGTCTACTGCCGAACCGTCCGCAAAATGTCGGGTGATTCGCTCGAACAACCCAGGACCTGTCCACATGGCCAATCTCCTCTATCGCGCCAGCTGAGCAATCGACGCGATGAACCATCGATCGACCATGAACCAGGCGACGCCGACGGCGACGCACGAGGCGACCACCCAAGTCAGCGGAGAAATGCGCTGCGGGCGGGCGTCGGTGCTGTTCACCACGATCGAAGCAGCCGCTGCGGGGTTGTCCTCCGCCGCAGTCGTGCGCCCAAGCCGTTCGTCGAGGGTGCGAATAAGCGCCGCACGCGCTGTACTCCCGTCCATCGCAAACCGTCCGGTGAAGCCAAGCGACAGCACCGCGGCGAATATCGCAAGCAGCACCCGCGGCGACCGTGGCTCGAGCAAGCGATCCTCGATGCGTCGTACCAACTCCTCGCCGGCATCGTTTCTCGAGAAACGTTCCTCCTGGAGCGGCCGCTTCTCCCAGCTTTCGCGAGCTTCTCCCGTGAGGTGCTTCAATGCGGCCTCGTCGAGCAGTGCGCACAGCGCGTAGACCGCATCGTTGATCACGTGATCCTGGAGGCCCCGCAAGCCCAGATCGGAGCGCAGTTGGTCGATCTGCGTGTTGCATTGGCCTCGAAGCGCGTCGAACGACAGCGGCTCTTCGGCCAGTGCGGTGACCGTGCGTGCCGTGTCACGTAACGCAACCGGGAGCAGGGGCGAATCTGCCATCGTCACCGCACTCATGACGGCAGCACCGCATACAGCTCGAGCGACGCTTCAGGAATCGACGCCGGCACGTAGATCTGGCAGGCATGCGCGTCGATCATCCGTTTGAACGCGGCATCGTTGCTGTCCAGCGCGAAGTACTGGTTTTCTATCCGCACGGGAATCGCGGCAGGCAGGCGCGACATCGGTCGCAGTGCGATGCCGAGCAGTGCGGAATTGACGATCTGCTCGACTTCGTCCGGTGCGCCGACCTTGCAGAGGCGCGGCAGGTGCTCGATGAGGGCGTGTGCGGGCATGGCGGCCTGAACCGACAGATAGTATTCAGCGCCTTCCGTCAGCCGCTCGTCGTTGATTCGGCCAACCCATATGGTCGCGCGCACGCGCTCGAGTGCAATCGGCACGACTCGGGACGGAATCACGGCGTCGAGCAGTGTTCTGATCAGCGATTCGAGCTCGGCAAACATCGGCTCCGGTGCGTGGTGATCGTATAGCGGAATCGCCTGGAGCGACTCGGTCGTAGAGAACGTCAGCAGTGAACCGGCCAAGCGGGCAAGCACGGCGTAGAGCCGTTCCGGATGCTGGTCTGGCGCCTGTACGAGACGGGCGAGTTCGGGCCAGGTGCTATTGACGCTATGCAATAGCCAGAAGAGCGCCACGTCGGACACGGCGAAATCGGCGATCTGATCCGAGCGCTCTTTGCGGCGCACCGCAAGGCTGGCGCTCTTGGCAGACAGGATTTCGGAGATGCGCTGCGCGCGATGCACGAGGCGATCGCTCGCCGACAGGAACAGGCACGGCGGGACGAAGCTCTTGTCCTGTTCGAACCGCCCTTGTGGCGTGCGCACGAGCCGCGCGATCGGACAGGTGACGTAGTCTCCGGCCTGCTCGAAGTCGAACAGAAGGGCTACCACGTTGCGCTCGACACTGATTTCTTCCTGTCCGTCGCCGTTCAGATCGGCAACGTGCTTGTATTCGCGGGTCACGCGCCGCGGCCGCGCAGGCTTTTCGCCGGGTTCGACGCAGTTGCCGCCCTGAGCGTCCATCAGTGCTACACCAGCAAGCACGGTCACAGTGTCGACCGTTGTCGGCACGTCGTCGAGACTGCGTGCCGCAGGAAGCCAGTCGGCCGTTTCACTATCGATCAGCGTACCGTCCGGCAGGCGCAGCCCGAGCGCCGTGCACTGCAGTCGATTGACGCTCAGTGCTTCGCTGTCGAGCGCAACGTTGACGGCACCCCAAGCGTCGGGGCTCGCGATACGTGCTACACGGTCATGGACGTATTGTTCCCATATCGCCTGCTGCTGGAAGTGCTGCGGCGTCATGAAAATCCCCTTGGCCCACAGCGGTCTGGTTATCTTCATCTTGTTGGATTCTGGAATGGAAGTAGCGGTGTAGAGGTGCGCGACGGAACGCGTTCAATGTTTCGCTTTAGGCATCTGCGAAACCAGGGAGAGGTTGATGTCGACGCCCTCGATCTGAAAATGCGGGACGATGAACAGCTTGATGCGGAAGAACCCCGGGTTGTCCTCGATGTCCTCGACCGTGACCTTGGCGTGCCGCAGCGGGTGTGCCGCCTGAAGTTCATCGCCGGGATCGGTCATTTCCGTGACAAGCGATTTAATCCAGGTATTCAGCTCGAGCTCCAGCAATCGGCTATCGCGCGTCGTGCCGATGTTTTCGCGCTGGATGAGCTTCAGGTAATGTGCGATCCGTGACAGCAAGAAGATGTACGGTAAACGGGCATTGATCCGGCTATTCGCGGAGGCGTCGCGTGCATCGTAAGATCGCGGCCGTTGCGTTGAATGCGCCGAGAAGAAACACGTTTGATCGTGATTGCGGGTATACGAAAGGGGAATTAGGCCGATATCGGCGAATTCATTCTCGCGTGTTTCCGAAATCAATGCGTCCGTGGAAATCTTACCCAGTTGCCCGGCGCCGAGGTCGTACCGATGCGCGGGAATGTCATTGATGACGCCACCCGCTTGCGGGCCGCGAATCTGCACACACCAACCGTTTCGTACGAAGCTGCGCACGATATTGACCGCAAAAGCGAACGCCGCGCTTGTCCACAGATATGCGCTGCGACCAGATTCCCTGACATTCTCGGTGTAATTGAATGCGCGCACGGGCATCGTATCGAATCCGTACGGCAAACGTGCAAGGAATCGCGGCATTGTGAGCGCGATGTAGCGTGCATCCTCAGTTTCACGGAAGCCTTTCCACTTCAGGTATTCGGCCCGCTCGAACCAGCTCGGCAGATCGCGGATGCCTGCGACGGCTTCCATCGTGGTTTTCCCGAAGAACGCAGGCGAGACGGCGCCGATGAACGGCATATGGGCCGCGGCCGCGACTTTCGAGATATTGCGCAATAGTGCGATGTCCGGGCCGCCGTGATCGAATTCAAAGGCCGAGACGATCGCGGCGATGGGCTGCCCGCCCGGCATGTCGTATTCGCCGACGTATGTCAGCCGGAACAGGCCACTCTGGATGATGTCCGGTGCATCTTCGAAGTCTTGACGCAGCGCTTCTTTCGAGACATCAAGCACCTCGATTTTGACGTTTTGTCGAAAATCAGTCCGATCCACCAGGAATTGCAGGCCGCGCCACGTCGATTCGAGTGTCTGAAATGCGCAGTGGTGGAGGATGGCGTCGAGCTGTCTGCCGAGTTGATCGTCCAATTCAGCCAGATACCAATCGATCAAATCGGAATCGATGCACGCAATCGTATTTATGCGCATTTCTGAAGATAATTTGGCGTCGGTGTATTGGTCGCACTGAGCGCCTTCACTCATCGGACGTTGCATCTGGCATGGCCGGATAACAGAGGAATGCGACATATAGCATGGCGAACATCTTAAAAATAGCGAAATACGTGAACAATTGTCAGACTTCGGATAAATACAACAAACGGCCTGAATAATGCACGCTCGCTCTTCCACGACAAGGGCGAGTGTAGTTACTGTTCTTCCTCGGCTCTGAGCGCGAGGCGGGTGTTTAGCAGCGCTATCTGGATACGGGGTTACAACAATGTCGAACCTGTTTGACGATGCGAGGCGGTTCGTATCGGACTTGACCGGGGTGTCGGGGCGCCAGGCATATTTCTTCGAGGTGCCGGGGACCGAGAGCGCAGTTGCACTCTCGGTCGTGTCGGTGATGGCGGTCGAGCGGATGGGATATCCCACCGAGGTGCGAGTGGTGCTCACGCATCCGCTGCAGCTGGCCCGCACTGACTATCTGAATCGCGACGCGGTCTGCACGATCGTGCCTGACGATGGTGTGCCACATCGTTTCTCCGGTTTTATCGCGCGCTTCTCGACGCTGCAGACCACCGCGGACTTCACCAAGTACGAGATCGTGCTGAAGTCGCACTTCGCGCGACTGGAAGCGGTGAGCACCAGCCGTATCTACCAGCACCAGACGACGCCGCAGATCATTGAGGCAGTGCTGCGCAGCCATGGCTTGGAAGGCCACCAGTTCGCATTCCGGCTGCGCCGCGAGTATCCGAAGCACCTGTTCCGCTTCCAGTACAAGCTCGACGACCTGTCGTATGTTCAGATGCTGATGCAGAAGGCCGGCATCTACAGCTACATCGTCGAGACCGAGCATGGCGATCAGGTGGTGTTTGCCGACGACGTCGACCATTACCAGTGGGACCCGCACTTGACGGCGGCGTATCGCGAGACTGCGGGGCTGGAGGCGACCGGCGCCGAGGCGGTGACCGCACTCAAGACGCATACGGTGACCGTGCCGCAGTCGTTTGTCGTGGCCGATTACAACCCCGAGCAGGCGTGGGAGCGTTTCCGGGACGACGCAAACGTTGCACCGCAGGATCCGACCACGTACGGCCAGACCTACGTCTACGGCACTCACCATCTCGATCAGGACGGCGCGAAATGGGAGGCGCAACTGCGCCATGAAGCGGCGATCGCATGGCAGATCGTGTACGAAGGCGAGAGCAACGTGCTGGCGCTGCAGGCCGGGCGCGTGCTGAATCTCGACACGGTATTGCCCGATGCACCCGACGGACAGGTGGTGATCGAAGTGACGCATCGCGGCGCGCGCGATCGGGCCTATACGAACAGCTATAAGGCGATTCCCGCTAACCGGCGCTTCCGGCTCCAGCTCGAAGACGCGAAGTGGCCGAAGATTGCCGGGACGCTGAGCGCTCGGGTGACGAGCCCCGACAACTACAAATACGCTTACCTGACGGCGGCAGGCTACTACACGGTCCGGTTCGACGTGGACTTCGCGGACTGGCCGGCGGGCGGGGAAAGCGTGCCGCTGCGGCTGGCAAAGCCCTTCGCGGGCAAGTTACAGACGGGCTTCCACTTCTCGGCGCTGGACAACGATGAAGCGGTGATCGCGTTCCGGGACGCGGACCCCGACAAGCCGGAGATCATCGGTTTCCACCATCACAGTCAGGCGCGCGATCTGGTGACGAGCGATCGCCGCTGGCTGTCGCGCAACGTGATTCGCACGCAGTCGAACAACAAACTGCGGATGGAGGACTGGGCGGGGCAGGAGGGCGTCAAGCTCAGCACCGAGCATTCGGGTACGAGCCATCTCGATCTTGGCTATCTGGTCGACGAGAAACTGGAGCGGCGCGGTGAGGGTTTCGAACTGCGCACGTCGGGTCACGGTGTCGAGCGCGCGGGCAAGGGGCTGCATCTGACGGCCTACGACCGCCCGGGTGCGAGCGGGAAGCAACTCGACATGCAGGAGACGATCGCGCAACTGGAGCAGGCGCTGGCGTTGGCGAAGTCGCTGGGCGACGCGGCGCGTACGGCTAAGGCGATTCCGGCCGGCACGGATGCGCAACAGCAGATGAAGGACGAGTTCGACGGTCTGAAGCAGCCGGGCTTACTGGCGAGTGCGCCGGCCTCGATCGGCGTCGTGGCAGGCGGCGGCGTGCAGATGGCTGCGAAGGAGAGTATCTCGGCGGTGGCTGGCAAGAACGCTGACTTCAGCGTGATGAAGCGTTTCACGGCGGCCGCGGGCGAGGCGGTCTCGTTGTTCGCGCAGAAGCTTGGAATCAAGATCTTTGCGGCTAAGGGGCCAGTCGAGTTGCAGGCGCAGAGCAACGCCATGGCACTCACGGCAGAGAAGGATGTAAGCATCGCCAGTGCGAACGGAAAGGTGAATCTCTCCGCCGCGAAAGAACTCATTCTCGAGTGTGGCGGGGCGTTCATCAAGATCGCGGACGGCAATATCACACTGGGCGGCCCGGGCGACCTATTCCTGAAAGTACTCACCATTCAGAAGCAGGGAGCGCAGTCTCTGAATCTGCCGGTTCCGCAATTGCCCGTCCCCGCTGGCATTGAAATGTTCAGCCAACGGCTCGATGTCAGTCCGCTGCTCGGCAAGGAATTCTCGCTTCCCTTGCACCATATTCCGTATGCGGTGAAAGACTCAACCGGGCGGATCGTTGATAGCGGCATGCTCGACGAAGCAGGGTATACGGGGCGTACGTTCACCAAACAGTCTTCAAAGCTGAAGTACCACATCGGCAACGATCCTTGGCGTCTGTTTCTCGACTCGAAGCACGCCGAGATCGACAACGAGCCTCAGGAATAGGGAAGCACGCACATGGCAACGACTTTTGACGATGCAGCAACGGGATCGACAACGGTTCTCCCGGTCGATGGTGCCGCTTCCAACGCACAAGTGCCTGTTCAAGAATCGGCGACGACGAACGAAGCAGCATCTGAAATCACGACTACATCGACGGGCGCTCCCGCATCGGGAGACACGACCACGTCCGCGGTTGCCCAGGCCGACAAATTTCCTGCAACCCAGACAGCATCGACTGCTTCGTCTAACGACGGGCCGTTGCCGGAGGCCACGACGACGCAGGACTCTGCGCCACGCTCGGGCCTGGAGTCGGGCGCGCCGGTGCTCGATCACGTGTTTGTCGGCCTCGACGGCACGCCGATCAATGGGCTCAAATACCGCTTCGAATCCGACGGCGCAATCATTGACGGGGTGACGGATGGCGATGGCAAGGCCGCTCCCGTCAATTCGTTCTCCGCGGGGGCGGACTGCGCGGTTTTGGTATTGACGGACAGTGGCGCTTACAAACAGGTCGCCTGTTACACCGTGCCAACAGCCGACACATCGGCGACGCTGATGAGCGGAAGCATGGTGTTGGAAAGCGAGACGCAGCCACACGCTGGTTCGTCCGACGACGCGGCGCGTGAGCCATCGCCACCCGTCGATGACACACGTAGCTCGCAATCGCATCCAGCCTATTCGTCTCAAGATGAGTCGACGGCGGGCGGGGCTTCGAGTGCACCAAGTACCACAAACGACAACACCCCGGCCGCTGCGACGTCGGGAAATTCCGAAACGATAAAGGCCACGGACGGGAGGCCGGGTGCGGCGGCGTCCTCGACGCCGCCAGTCGGTTCAGCAAAGCCGTCGACGACTCCCTTGCCGAAGAAAGGCACCACGATCGCTAAAGGGAGTTCCGGGAAACGTGCGCCGTCGACCACTACGACCGCCGCTCGGGACAAACTTGGACATCCGCAAGCGGCACCGACCGAAACATTTACCGACTGGGCAAGCCACAAGGTACATGCGGCATGGCACTTCATCGAAGACATCTTCGGGCTCGACTCGAACCCGGTGGCAGGGACAGTGGTCCGGCCGCAAACACCGGCGTCTGCACAGGGCGGTGCTGCCAACACGAGTAGTGCGCCACGAAATCTCACTGCGGTGCAATCGCTGATCTCCATTGCGGAGGGCCAGACGGAGCACTCGATGCCGTCGTCGGCCACGGTCGTCAATCTGAAGAAGATCGCGGATGGTTCGATTACGTATGGAAGCAAGCCTTCCAAAAAATCGAAGGGGCAATGCTACATGTATGTGAAGATCGCGCTGTGGCGAGGCAACGCGATCAAGTTCATAAAAAACAAGAAAGGAGATTTTGACGCGGCGGGGGGTAGCTATGCGAAGGTGGCGGGAGAATTCTTGATGTCGCAGGGATTCGTGAATGTCACCGATCAGCTTCCGGATGCGAGATGGGCCTTACCCGGCGACGTGATCGTCTACCACGTCAAGGGTGACGCGGAAACGGCTGACGGTCGTGGCCAGCCCGGTCACATTGACATACGCACGTACCACTACTATGTCAGCGACTTCAAACGAAACTATCTTTGCTTCAGTGGAGGCGGGGGTACGCATTTCTATGAGGTGAGCGGGATCTATCGCAAGCCTGGATACTTCGATCCACTTGCCCTTGCGCGCATGAAAGCTTTTTTGAAGATCATCCGGTCACGGGAGGCCAAAGCGTTTTTTTCATTCGGCGATGAAAAGACCTATTTTGCATCGCAAGGCGTCTACAAGATTCAGAACGGGATCAAGGATTTTTCAACCTATCCATCCAATCCCCAAAAAGCGGAAGACCACCAAGGTGCATACCAGATTGCCAGGTCATCATGGAAAAGAGGACACGCTCTGGGCACCGGCGCGTTACCTTCAGACTTCACTCCCCAGACCCAAGACCGCTATGCGGTGTGGTTGATGGAGGGCGAGCCGGGACGTTTTGGCCCGAAACCGGAATGTCTGCCCGCTCCCAGTGCTTTGGGTTATATCCGGCAGGGTGATATCGATCAGGCAGTGAGTCTGCTTCGCAAGCGTCAATGGCCATCGCTTCCTGGTGGAGGGCAAGACCAAGGCTACACGATGACCGATATGAAGGCGGACTTCGACAAGTACCTGAGAGAATACGGAGGCTCCTAGAATTTGATCGGAATACGAAAAACGAAATTTCTATGGGCCATCAAAATCAAATGAAAAGCAGACTTTTAAAAATCGTTGGAACCGCTCTTCTGGTGACGTCAATTTCGGTCTTTTCGGAAACATCGATCCGCGATTACGTTACCTCGAGAAACAACGCGGTCGAAGCCGTTCATGCGAAATACTCCGATCAAGGGAGCGAACGGTTGAGTCGGGCCGCCGATAAAGCGATGCAAGACGTGCGGATCAAATTGCAAAGACTGGTGGGCGCGGTCAATGCGAAAGGCTTTCCGAGAAGCGGCAAGAGCGTTATTGGTTCAAGGTCGGACGACGAGTACGATGGATTGGACGGAGTCGAGGTGAAATCATTCGATGCCAAAACACTACTTTTCGTTACGACTGTGCCGATTATGGAGTCATGGTTGGCGGTTCATCGGAAAGATTTCAAGCATTATTCGACGCTTCGGAAAATGCTGGGGACTGAAGAATTTTACAATGCGACCGCAACGCTCAACGGAGATGCAGCCGTTTATTCCTATGGCGAAATACCGGTGGCTGCACGAGGCGGCGATTCAATCGCGCGGGCGATTGTGTTTGCCGTCGGACAGGATGACCCCGCACCTAGTCCCCCCGACAACCTCGCCGTGACGGTCATGCAGGGCGATCGCATTTTCATTTTCACCGAGAAAGCTACGGTAAAGGGTATGCCGGCGTGTTCTGTGTCGAATCTACAGACATCGATCACCTATGAGCAATGCTTTGCGAAAAAACTGCCCTCCCAAAGCGAGTATCCCAAACTGGTCAATCAGGCGCAGCGATTGGTTGATCTTGTCTCTCCGCAGTTGCAGCGCTGAAGGCTACGCATCGATCGTCGTCTGGTTACTTCACTATGTCTTGGCCTATTCCAACGCTGACCTCAGTTTCCTACCCGAAGCCGCCTGAACTTCGAGTATGGGTGCCCGGTCTCTTGGCACTCGCGGTCGGCGCTGCGGGCGCCTTATTGCTGCTGTGGCCTCATGGAAAATCCACGCACGGGCTTCAATTCTGGGGACTGCTCATCGGCGCTCCGCTTGTGTCTTGCGCGATAGCGCTCGGCATTCGGCTGGACCGCTGGGAGCGCGAACAGACGGCTGCGGAAGAACTGGAGCGTGAGCAAGAGCGGATCATGTCTCTTTGGCAATCATGGTGCCGACGCCACGTTTGTGTAACGGCTTCCGTGGCCATCCTGCCGATACTTGTTCCAGCTGCTGGGATGAGGGAGGCCGATGCGGACCTCCCAGTGAATAGAGGGCGGGCGAGCACGTTTCCATGGTCAAAGAACAAGACGCTTAAGCAACGACGCGAGAAGTTGCTCAATCAAATCGCAGAAAAGTTGCAGGTGGCGCTTGCTGAGCGGAAGGAGTTGCGCGTCAAGCTGGTTGTCGCCGACGCACCGGAAGAATCCCTGCTCGGCTGGAAAGCGGATGCAGAGGATGCGCTTTGCAGGTTCGCGCCTGCTTGCAAATTCAAGATTGACACCGAACCGGCAGTGGATTGTGCATCGTTTCTTACGCAGCAGGTCGACCTTGTCGGTACCGAGCCGCATTTGCTCATTACTGTACAAATTTGGCCAGACAGTGCGACCAGGCATACCTTCAGCGAGGGGGCCGCAGCGCTCCTGATGGAATCGGCCGACGAGGAGCCGGGCCGTGTCTTTCGTCCGATGATCAGCACGGCAGACGCGCGCGACGCAGACCTGAAGCAACTCGTGCAGATGCAGCTCTCACCCGATCACATCACTCACGCCTGGTTCAGCCGATGCGAAGCGGAGTCCGGTGCGATTACGGCGGCGTTTACTACCGACACTAAGGTGAGACCGATCGAAAGATCCTTCGATCACATCGTGGGTGAGGCGGGGCCAGCCACCAGCTGGATTGCGCTCGCCACTGCGTATGAAGCATCGAAGGAAGGGGAACCACACCTCGTCGCCTGGCGTGAGCCGGGTGACGAGGTGCTGCATCTCTGCATCGTTCGCGGTGCTCAGCCGAAAAAAAGACAAAAGGAAATCTGAGGTGACGTTGAAAAGACGCATATTGGGCCGGTGCCTGCTCGTCATCGCGGCGATCGCGGCCGTGACGGCGTTGATTCTGTACACCGTCGATCTCAAGGATCTGAAGGCGTGGTTCTCCCAAAATCGGTTAGCTATCCTCGGCGCTGGAGTGATGCTGTTGGCAGCGATCGGTCTCACTTTGCAGCGACGCGGGCTCGTGCAGCTCGGTGCGCAGCAGGCGTCCAAAGATCATGGGCTCGAGCCTCCTCCTCCGATCAACCCCGCTGCCGACGCCGGGAAGAAGCAGGTTGAATCGGCCGCCTTGCAGTTGAAAGACCTCCGCTTCCAGATGAAGCAAATCCGATGGTTTCGATGGGCTTATACGCGCCCCTGGCTGCTGTTGACGGGCGACGAGACAACTATTGGCCGCTTGTTGCCCGAGCTCAAAGAACGCGGTTGGCTGCTCATGGATGACGCGGTGCTGCTGTGGGGACGCACCGGATCGGACGGTCGTCCCGACGAGATGTGGCTGAAGCAGATTCGTTGCTTTCGTCGCACGCGTCCGCTCGACGCGATCATCCTGATGGTCGACGAATCGACATTGCTGCC
The DNA here is from genome assembly GCF_000262695.1 of Burkholderia sp. KJ006. Lineage (NCBI taxonomy): Bacteria > Pseudomonadati > Pseudomonadota > Betaproteobacteria > Burkholderiales > Burkholderiaceae > Burkholderia > Burkholderia sp. KJ006. Next base: position 1,242,547 of record NC_017921.1, read on the forward strand.
CGACGCAGTTCGCGGCACGACAAGTCCATGGGGCATCCACCTCGCGCGTATCACGCACCTGCTGCGTTGGTCTGCGCCGGTATTCATCCTCGATCTCGACGGCACGGACACCGTTCACCGTGTGGATACGCCCGTCACCGGTTGTGAAATCCCGCACGCTGCTGATGCGCCTGCAATCGAAACCGCGCTACTCGAATTACGCCATCGCTTGGCCGACGTCAGTGTCGGCCAGCTCGCGCACAACCCTGCCGACCGCTACGCGTCAGATCTCTCGATCCGTCTCGATACGCGCAGCGCACCGCTGGCTCGCTGGATCGCGAGCTTGTCCGACTGGCAACGTCGTGCCCAACCGGTTGCCGGTGTGATGTTCGCACCGTGGCCGGCATCCGGAGCGACGACAACGGGCACCGACAGTCTTCACTTTCCGTTGTGGCGCTATCTGACCGATGCAGCCAGGCGTACGCCGGGCCGCCGCACGGCGACGCATCCTTTCACGATGGTCTCGGGAATTGCGCTGGCCGCCGTCGGACTGTGGGGCGCCGGCATGCTCATCTCGGGCCTGACGAATGCCCGCGGCCTGGCGCTGACGAATGACGTGCTTCGCACGTTCAACGGCGCCAACAGTCCGGCGACCCGTCTGCGCGCCTTGCTCGCGCTCCAGCAGCGCATCGAGTTCTACGAAGCGCGCGTCGAGCGTCCGACACTGTTCTCGCGCTTCGGCCTGAATCACGATCAGGACGTGCTCACCGCATTATGGAAGCCCTATGCGCGCGAAGCGCGCCCGCAACTGCTTGCGCCCGTGCAACAGGACATCGAGGGGCAACTGGTCGATCTCACGCAGATGCCGACCACCCAAGTCGATGACCAGGTCAATCGTCTCGCTCGCGACGGTCACGCCGCGCTCAAGACGTACCTGATGATGGCGGACCCGTCGCGCGCCGATGCAGCGTTCATGACGCCGCAACTGGTGCGCCATTGGAACGGCGGCATCGGACTGTCTCCGGGCGAAAAGCTCGACCTGTCGCAGCGGCTGCTGGCGTTCTACGCGCAGCACCTCGGCGCGCATCCCGACTGGCGCATCGCCGCGCGCGACGAGCTCGTCGCGGGCGCCCGCCAGACCTTGCTCGCCGTGATCGGCGTGAAAAACTCGGAAGACACGATCTATCAGGGCATCCTCGAATCGGTCGGCCACAAGTACCCGGACCAGACGCTCGCGTCTCTGACCGATGGCACCGACACGCGCGGACTGCTGAAAACCACGGCCAGCGTGCCCGGCGCGTACACGCGTCAGGCATGGGACGGGACCATCGAGGCCGCGATCGACGACATGGCGAAACGCAATGGCGTGACGGCCGACTGGGTGCTCGGCGCGACCGGCGCCAATCGCAACGCGTCGGCCGCGACGCCCGAGGCGCTGCGCGCGTCGTTGCGCACGCGCTACTTCGCGGACTATGCGGACCGTTGGCAAACCTTCATGAACAGCATCACGTGCGAACCGGCGCGGACCTTGCCGGCCGCCGTCGCGCAGTTGAAACTCATCGCCGATTCGCGGCAGTCGCCGGTGATCTCGCTGATGAAGTCGCTCGAGTTCCAGGGCGGAGCGGGCGTCGTGAAGACATCGCTGTCCGACACTCTGGTGAACAAGGCGCAGAACATGTTCGCGAGCAAGGACAATGCGCCGCAGCCGGCCGCGCCCGACCCGGCCGGACCGCTCGGCGTGTCGTTCGGCCCCGTGTTGCATCTGATCGCACCGGGGAACGCTGCGACGGCAGGCGCAACGAGCGACCTGAGCCTGCAGCGTTTCATCGAACGCATCACGATGCTGCGTCTGAAGCTGCAACAAATCGCCGACAGCCCGGACGCCGATAGCGAGTCGCGACAAGTCGCGCAGTCGCTGTTCCAAGGCAAGAGTTCGGAACTGGCCGACACGCTCGCCTATGCGCAGCTTGTCGCCGCCAGTCTCGGCGAGCAGTGGGCGGGGATGGGGCAGTCGTTGTTCGTGCAGCCGGTCACGCAAGCCACTCAGGCCATTCTGGAGCCGGCACAGGCGAGCTTGAACGACGCATGGCGCCAGACCGTCGTCGCGAGCTGGAACCGCTCGTTTGCCGGCCGCTATCCGTTCGCCAACACCAACAACGACGCATCGTTGCCCGAGCTGTCGCGCTTCCTGCGACCGCAGGGCGGCTTGGTCGGCTCGTTCCTCGCCACGCAGCTGGCGGGCGTGCTGACGTTGCAGGGCGACCAATGGGTGCCGGCATCGAGCGGTTCAGGCGCGAGCAGCGCGGCGCGCACGATCGATCCGGCCTTTCTCAATGCGATCAACATGCTGCAGCGGATCGCCAATCACCTGCTGGCGCAGGGCGAGCCGCAGTACGCATTCGACCTCAAACCGGTACCCAGCCTCGGCGTGACGGACACGCGCCTGACGGTAGACGGTCAAAAGCTGCACTACTACAACCAGCAGGAGACGTGGCAGACGTTCACGTGGCCGTCGAACGAGCCGCAGAAGGCCGGCACGCGTCTCGAATGGCAGACCGAGCGAGCGGGCACGAACCTGAACATGGAATTCGGCGGCCGGTGGGCGCTGGTCCGGCTGCTGGAGCGAGCACACGTGAGCCCGGTGGATACGGCCACCTATCTGATCACTTGGCAGGCCGCGCCGCAGGCGCCGCAGTCGAAGGCAGGCGCCGCGAAGACGGACGATGGCGAGTCGTTGACCGCGCAGGCGCCGCTCGCTCCCGCGCCGGCATCGCTGGCGTATCCGCTGACCTATCTGATGCGTACCGATGTCGGCAAGGGGCCGCTCGAACTGCTGGCGTTGCGCGGGTTCGCATTGCCTTCACGCGTCTTTGTGCCCCGAACGACGCCGTCCCGAGCGGCCGGTACGGCGTTGCAGCCGCCGCCGCTTCCGCCGGGCGCGCTCGCCGCGGCGCGCCACGCGTCCGTGCCGATCCCCGGCGGGGCGCTGCCCGAATGACACAACAGGACACTGAATGACGAATCCGATCAAGGATAACGAGATCCTGCGCTATTACGAGGCGGAGATGCGCTATTTGCGCGACGCCGGCCGGGAGTTTGCCGATGCATTTCCCGATCGCGCGCGCGAGCTGGGCCTGGATCGCGGAGGCGAGCGCGACCCTCATGTGGAGCGGCTGCTCGAAGGCTTCGCGTTCCTGATGGGCCGCCTGCGTCACAAGCTCGACGACGAGCTGCCCGAGTTGACCGAAGGGCTCGTCAGCATGCTGTGGCCGCACTATCTGCGCATGATTCCGTCGTTGTCGATCCTCGAGCTCACGCCGGGCATGGGTGCGCTGCAAAAGCACGAGACGCTCGGCGCCGGCCTCGAGGTGACGTCCGGACCGATCGCGACGGGCCACACAGAGGGCGCACCCGCACACGTCGAATGCGTGTACCGCACGACGCAGCCGATCGATCTCTACCCGATCACGCTCACCGACGCAGGCGCGTGGGCGCGCGAAGACGGTCGCTCGGTCATCCGGTTGCGCCTGGCGATTCAGCCACAAGCTCAGCGTGAACGACTGCATGTACCGCGACTGCGGCTGTATCTCGACGCGGACCGCCCGATTGCGCTTGCACTGCATGCCGCGTTGACGGCGAAACCGCTGGCAATGCACGTGCGTGTGCCCGGTTTCCCGGAAGATCGCCCCGGTGCGCCTCAAGATATGCCGGGGCTTCGGATCGAGGCGGCCGGCTACGCGGGCAACGAACGTCTGTGGCCGAAGGCCGACAACGCGTTTGGCGGCTACCAGTTGCTGCTGGAGTACTTCACGTTCCCCGAGAAGTTCATGTTCGTCGACCTGCTCGGGCTCGACATCCAGGCGCTTCCACCGTCCGCGCCGCATGTCGACGTCGAGATCGTGCTGGCAAAGCCGTGGCAGGACGACATGCGTTTCAACGCGCAGAACGTGCGGCTCTACTGCACGCCGATCATCAACCTGTTTCCCGTTCAGGCCGATCCGGTCAAGGTCACTCAGTTCGAGACCGAGTACCGGGTACGGGCGCGCGAGCAGCACGGCCCGTTGGTCGATATCTACTCGATCGACGCGGTGCACGGCATCGATCGCGGCCGACGCTTCGAATATGCGCCGTTCGCGGCATTCCGCCATCGTGGCGGCATGCTGCGCCATACGATGCCCGAGCGATATTTCCATTCGCACGTGCGACGCGCGCCTTCCGGACGGTTCGATACGTGGGTCGTGCTGGGCGGCCACGCTTGGGAAAGCGAGCATGCGCTGCCCGCGGAAACGCTGTCGCTGTCGGTGACGGGCACCAACGGCATGCTGCCGCGCAAGGCGCTGCGCGATGCCAGCATCACGCGGATGCGCGCGGGCTTCACCAACATCGCGGCAGTGCGTAATCTGACCGCACCGACGCTGCCGGTCTACCCGCCGACCGGCGATCGCTTCCAATGGCGTGTGCTGTCCCATCTGGCGCCGAACTATCTGTCGCTGCTCGATGCGGAAATCCTGCGCGGCTCGCTCGCGTTGTACGACTGGACGGACGGGGAGTTGAACCGGCGGCGCATCGAGGCGATCGCCGACGTGCGTCACCGGCCATTGCAGAAGCTCGTGAAGGGCGGCTTGATGCGCGGCGTCGAGATTGCGGTGACGATCGACAGCACGCGTTTCGCGGGCAACGGCGATCTCGAGCTGTTCGGCGCCATGCTGAACCGGTTCCTCGGCCTCTATGCGACGGTCAACCTGTACACGAAGCTCGTCATCGTGTCGCAGCCGACTGGTCAGCGGCTCGAATGGCCCGATACGAAGGGCGAAGGAGCGCCGTTTTGAACGCACTCGCGACCCCGTCGGAACGCAGCTTGACGACCTTGCCGCCAGCCCACGCGGACCGGTTGTTGTTGCCGGCGCTGTTGGATCAGGCGCATCGGATGAATTTCTATCGCTTCTGCGCGTTGATCGAACTGGCGTCACCCGATGCAGCGCCGCTCGGCGCCACCGATTCGCCCGCGACGGATCCGGTCCGGTTCCGCTCGCGTGGCCAACTTGGGTTTCCGGCGCGCGAGATCGATGCAGTCGAATACGACGCGGACGATCCTGCGAAGCCGGTTGCGGTGCGTACGACGTTCCTTGGTTTGTACGGCGTCGACGCGCGGATGCCGGCGTACTTCGTCGACGAAGTGGCGCAGAACCGCGACGGCGCCGAGCCGCTTGCAGCGTTCCTTGATCTGTTTCATCACCGGATCGCGACGCAGTTCTACCGGATCTGGCGGAAGTACCGCTATCCGGCCGGCTTTCGGCCCGACGGCTTCGATACGGTGTCGCGCGGCGCGCTCAGTCTCGTCGGACTGGGGTTCCGCTCGCCTGAAACGCGCGCGCCGGACTGGGGGCTGCCGCGCGACGTCGGCGCGCGCGCACTGCTGTCGATGCTCGGGCTGGCCGCGCAGAAAACGCGTACCGCGGAAGGGCTCGCCGGCGTGCTGACACATGCGATACCGGATGCCGCGATCGACGTCGAGGAGTTCTATCCGGTGTGGCGTACCGTCAACGATTTCGAGCCTGCAGCGCTCGGCGAACAATGTCTGCTCGGACGCGGGTTCTACGATCGGGCGAACACGGTGCGCATCGTGATCACGCCGCACACGCGCGAAGCGGTCGCCGCGCTGGTGCCCGGGCAACCGGCATACCGGCAGATCACCGCGTTGCTGCGCTTCTACCTCGGCTACGAAAGCGAAGCGCTGCTCGAGATGCAGGTGCATCCCGACCTGATGCCGGAACCGTTGTTGGCCGCCGGTCAGGCGAACCTCGGCCTGACCACGCAGCTCGGGTCGCCGCCTGCGGTAGGGCACGGACCCACTCGCGTGACACGGGTGCAGCTGGGGCGCTGGAGCGGGGCGACGGAAACCGTATAAGCCCGCAGTACGAATCGCTGGCACAACGCGACGCAGAACTCGAAACATGGACAACAATCAGATGAACATTTTAAGGATACCGATTGGACGAAGCCTGGCCGGTGCAGTGGCCACCGTGGTGGTCGTTGCGACCGCCGGTTGCGGCGTCGGCCAGGCCGTGAAGGACAGCACGGTGGACGCTGCGAAATGGGCCTTCACGACGCAGGTGAAGACGATGAACCTGGACCTCGTCGCCCGCTCGTCGCTCAATGCCAACGCAGCGGGGCAGCCGTTGTCGACGGTGGTGAGGCTCTATCAGTTGAAGGACGCGAAGACCTTCGAGCAACTCGACTATACCCAGTTGCAGACCAACGATCTCGATGTGCTGAAGGCGGATCTGCTGGCGACCAAGGATGTCGTGTTGCGCCCGGGCGCGAGCGCCAGCGTGGTCGAGCCGATGAACCCGGACGCGCAGGTGGTCGGCGTCGTGGCGTTCTTCCGTGAGCCGGGGGACGGCGCGGTGTGGAAACTGGCGGTGTCGAAGAAGCAGTGGAAAAAGACCGATCCGGTGAAGATCGAGGTGCGCGACAACACGCTTGTGCTGGTCGACGCGAAGGATCGGCCGATCGTGCGATCGGCGCCGCAGCAGAGCGCGCCGGCGCCGAAGCCGAAAGCGTCGGTGCAGCCCGGTACGCAGGATGAGGGTTGAGCAATTACGCTATTCGATCTTGAGCGGCGCAACGAGATGCGGTGTATCGGGCTACCGAATGATCCTGGATCGGCCGGATAGCAGATGACTGGGCTTGGAAAAATCGGAGGTAGCGGGAAATGCACAAAATGATGGCGCTGAAAGGCAATGCAACGACAACGGGCGGTCACGTGCTCGATGGTGACGAGTCCGATCTGGACCACGGACAACCCTATGCTTATCACATGGGCCGAGCGTCCTGCGGCCGTTGCGGCCAGACCGGGTCGATTTTCGGTACGGCGAAAACGTGGGGTGTAGGCAATACACACGGTGTACTCGACGGCGACATCGTCATGTGCGCATGTCCGCCCGGCGAAAATCGCGTCATTGCCCGGTCGACGTCGTACTACGGCGAATAGCCTGGCGGCCGGGAGTCTCACTTAGTCATATGCGGCCCCGGTAGGCATGGGTGCACCAAACGCCATCGAAACCGATCTGCATCAGCCCCCCGAAGTTCAACGCTTACCCGCCCACCCCGCACAGATCGCCCGCTTCACGCACTTGAACGATTTTCGATCCGCGTGAAAAAAATACAACCGGCGCCGGCCCCAACGCGCAACCCTCGCCCACGCACCAACTAACTCCGCCGCTTGATCTGCGCCCGCACCTTTTTTAGTATGAAGTAATCGAGGCATGCGCGTACGCACCCGTTCCGTCGCAAAGGAGACACATGCAGTCGAGGCCGGCGGCTCCCATAACCATCGTCGTGATCGGCATCGCGGTTGCCTGCGCGCTCATGGGCCTGTGCGTGCTGCAACTGTTCCAGAGCCGCACCGACGCGCTCGAGCGGGCAAGCGAAACGTCGCGCAACCTCGGCCTGATCGTCGAGCGCGACATCCAACGCAACTTCGAGCTCTACGACCTGTCGCTGCAGGCCGTCATCGACGGCCTGAAGCGTCCCGACGTGATGAATGCGCCGCCGAGCGTGCGCCGCGCAGTGCTGTTCGACAACGCGATGACCGCGCGCTTTCTCGGCTCGATGCTGGTGCTCGATGCCGACGGTAACATCGTCCTCGATTCGGCTACCGACGTGCCGCGCCGCGGCAATTTTGCCGATCGCAAGTACTTCACCGTCCACCGCGACCATCCGGATGTCGGGCTCTATGTCAGCGATCCGTTCGCGTCGCGGCTGCGCGGCGGCGCGCTGAGCATCGGCCTCACGCGGCGGATCTCGAATCCGGACGGCTCGTTTGCCGGCGTCGTCCTCATCGCACTGAACCTCGAATACTTCCACCAGCTGTTTGCCGGCCTGTCGCTCGGACAGCACGGCTCGATGTCGCTGATCCGCGACGACGGCGTCGTGGTGATGCGTCAGCCATACGATGCGCAAACCATCGGCCGCGACGTCAGCCGCGGGGCAACCTTCGGGCGCTTCCAGGCCGCGCGCGACGGCGTGTTCTCGGAAAAATCGTCGCTCGACGGCGTGCGCCGTCTGTACTACTTCAGGCATCTGCCGAAGCTGCCGCTGATCGTGATGGTCGCCGAAGCGGAGCAGGACATCTACGCGTCGTGGCGGCACCGCGCCGCGACGATCGGCGCGCTGGTCGCAACGTTCGGTGCGGCGTTCATCGCGGTGTCGGTGATGCTCGGCGCGCAGCTGCGGCATCGGATGCGCGCGGAATCGGAACTCGTGCTGCTCGCGCGCACCGACGGTCTCACCGGCCTCGGCAATCGCCGCAGCTTCGCGGAAGTCCTGGAGCGCGAATGGCGTCGCGCACGGCGCGCGCGCTCGGTGTTCTCGCTGTTGTTCGTCGACGTCGACCGTTTCAAGGCCTATAACGACACCTATGGTCATCAGGCCGGCGACGACGCGCTCGCGGCGGTGGCGCGCTGCATCGGCGACAACATTCGCCGGCCGGTCGACAGCGCAGCCCGCTACGGCGGCGAGGAGTTCGTCGTGCTGTTGCCCGACACGCCCGAGCCGGGCGCCGCGCGGATCGCCGAGCGCATTCGCGCGGCAATCGACGAGCTGGCGCTCGAACACGTCGGCAGCGAGCATGGGCACGTGACCGCAAGCATCGGCCTGGCCAGCTGGACGCCCGAGCGCGATGAGGAAGCCGACAGCATGATCAAGGCCGCGGATCGGGCGCTATACCGCGCGAATGCGACCGGGCGAAACAAGGTTGCGGCGTTCCGGCCGTCGACATGACGCTGCGCGACAGTGGGCTACAGTGAGCGTCAACCACCTTGACCCAAGGGCGAACACGAGGATCAGACGATGCAACTTCACACCGGCAACCTGTTCAGTCCCGAAGCAAGCCGCAGCCGCGACGAGCAGGTCGACGTGCTCGTCCACGGCGCGCGCGTCGATATCGAGCGAATCGTGTCGATGGGCCACGCGAGTCCCGCTGGGTTCTGGTACGACGATACGCGCGCCGAATGGGTAGCGTTGCTGTCCGGCGCGGCGGTGCTCGAGTTCGAAGCCGATGGGTCGCGGCTCGAGATGCGCGCCGGCGACTACCTGCTGATCGAACCGCACTGTCGTCATCGGGTCGCATGGACGCATCCGGATGAGCCGTCCGTATGGCTCGCCGTCTATCACGAACGCTGACGCGCAGGTCTGCCGCAAGCGATCGGCCCGTGACTGCGCCCACCGGTGCCAGCGCCGATGCCGGGCGGCCCGCGCAAGATCCCGCGTCCTTACCTCACGCATTCGAGCACGTATCTCAGCCCCTGGCCGAGCAGCCCGCGCCACACGTCCCACGTATGCCCGCCGTCGACGACGCGCAGTTCGGCCGGATTCTGCGCGCGGCGCAGCTGCGTGTACAACAGGCTCGATTCGGCCTGGATCGTGAGGTCGTCGTCGCCGGCCGCGATGAACATCGGCACGCGCCACGTGCGCGTGAAATAAGCGCGCATCAGCGCCGGATAGTTGAGCTCGTGCCATACGCGCGGATCGAATTGCCGGTCGCCGAACACGCCCACATAACGCGCGGCGGAATTCAGCGGCGGCTCGTTCGCGTAGATCGCGGGGCTCAGCAGCATCGCGCCGCAGAACAGGCCCGGTTCGAGCAGCGCGAAGCGCAGCGCGCCGAAGCCGCCCATCGACACGCCGCCGATCGCGCGGCCCGCGCGCTGGTTCGACACCGCGAAATGCGCCTCGACCTCCGGCAGCAGATCGTTGAGGAACGCGCTCTGCATCTTCTCCTTGCGGTCGACGTACCAGTCGGTGCCGCCCTGCGGCATCACGATCACGACGGGCGGGATCTCGTGGCGCTCGATCAGCGTGTCGGCCGTGACCTGCAGCCGGCCCTGCGTGATCCAGTCGTTCGCGTTGCCGGCGTTGCCGTGCAGCAGGTACAGCACCGGATAACGCGCGCCTTCCGCGTTGTAGCCGGGCGGCAGGTACACGGTGTACGACCAGTCGCGCTTCAGCGCCGCCGACCGGAACGAACGCAGCGCGATGCTGCTGCCCGGATTGAGCGCCGATTCCTGAGCGGCCGGCGCAGCCGCGGCGGGCGACGCGCCCGGCGACACCGCGGGCCCGCCCGGCGTGGCGTGAGCGGTGGCGAGCGTGGCGGCGAGCAGCACGGCGGTGATTGGCAGGACGAAGCGGCGCATGGCGAAGCGTTTCAATGGAGGCGACCGCTATCGTAGCAGCCGCGCATGACGGCTCGGCCGGTCATCGTCGCGAACGGAACGGCGACGGCAGCCGCGACACGAGCGGCCCATAGAGTTTCGCGACCAGATACAGCAGCCCCATCGCGACGACATCGGCGGTCAGCCCGAGCGGCACGTCGAGATAGCCTTCGGTCGCCTGGTACAGCAGCGAGTCGACCGCGAGCGAGATGCCGGTGCCCGCGACGAAGCACAGCAGCCCCTGGCGGCCGATCGTGCCGATCCACGGCATCGCATGCGCGACCTTCTTCATCCAGCCGAGGTGGACGAGCTTGGCCGCGAGCCACGCGATCGCGACGAAGTTCGCGAGCCGCAGCGCACCGAGGTTCTGCTTGATCGACGGATCGGTCGGGAACGGCTCGATGCGCAGCCGGTAGTACGCGCCCGCGGCGACGATCGCGAGCGAGACGGCCGTGAGCAGCCAGCCCTGCGGTTTCGGCGCGAGCGTCTGGTAGACGGGCTGGCAGCGCGCGATCACGCCGAGCACGAACAGGAACTGCCACGCGAACGGGTTGAAGTCCCAGGGCACGCCTTCGACGGTCGGCAGGAAGCGCGCGGCATGCGGCGCCGCGTACCACAGCGAGCCGCTGAACGCGAGCAGCAGCCACGGCTGCGTGCGCGCGAGCGGCAGCGCGAGCGGAACCAGCAGCGCGAAGAACGCGTACATCGGCAGCACCGACGCGAGATACGGCTGGCGACGGAACAGCAGGATGTCGCGCAGCGCGACGAGCGGCTTCTCGAGCAGGCCGTCGAGATCGTTGGTCGGCATGTTCGGGCCGTCGATCGAGAACGCGTTCAGCATGGCCGTGATCAGCAGCATCAGGCCGGCCGTCACGAGGAACGCACGATAGATCTCGAACGCGCGCCGGATGAAGCGCTGGCGCGCGGCTGCCTCGTCGTGGCGCTCCGCAAGCGAGTTGTAAGCGATGGCGGTCGCGAAGCCGCCGAGGAACACGAATACCTCGGCCGCGTCGCACAGCGCATACGCGTGCAGCGTGACGCGCGACAGGATGCTGCCGCCGATGTGGTCGACGACGATCACGAGCAGCACCAGGCCGCGGAAGAAATCGAGCTCGGCGTAGCGGCCGGCCCGGGCCGGCGCGGTCATCGGAGCGCCTCCCGGCGCCCGCCGCATGCGCGGCTGGCACGTGCCGCGCAGGAATCGGGGTGAAGCATGACTTCGTGAAGAAATGGCGAACGGATGCGCATTGTGCCACCGATGCCGCTGCCACCGGGTTTACGCGGATGGCGGCCCGTCCGGCCAACGCCGGCAAGCCGCGGCGGGCCGCCGGCGCAGTACGCCGCAGTACGCAGTTGGACGAGCGCAACGGTTTGCGCCGCGCACCCGCAGCCCGATGGACGGACGATTTCCGACGTGACACCATTTTGTCCTCACGCGGCCGCACACCGCGTCGTCCGCACGGCGGGCCACGTAAACAACAGACCAAACATGCGCCGGTTGCTCGACCAACCCGGCCCAGGCTCCGGAGATTCGTCATGAAGAAGCACGTCATTCTCACCGCCGCGCTGGCCGCTTGTGCCGCGCCGGTCTTTGCGCAGAACAGTGTGACGCTGTATGGCCTGATCGACGAAGGCTTCAACTACACCAACAACGTGAACGTCAACGGGCTCGGCAAGACCAATTACCAGCTCGCGAGCGGCTACGCGCAGGGCAGCCGCTGGGGCCTGAAGGGCAGCGAGGATCTCGGCGGCGGGCTGAAGGCGATCTTCACGCTGGAAAACGGCTTCGACGTGAACAACGGGCGGCTCGGCCAGGGCGGCCGCATGTTCGGCCGCCAGGCGTTCGTCGGGCTCAGCGAATCGCGCTTCGGTACGCTCAGCTTCGGCCGCCAGTACGACTCGGTCGTCGACTACCTCGCGCCGCTCACGGCCAACGGCAACTGGGGCGGCACGCTGTTCTCGCATCCGTTCGACAACGACAACACCGACAACTCGTTCCGCGTCAACAACACGGTCAAGTACGCGAGCGCCGACTGGAACGGCCTGACGTTCGGCGGCACCTACAGCTTCAGCAACAGCACCGGCTTCTCGAACAACCGCCAGTACAGCCTCGGCGCGCAGTATTCGCTGGCCGGGCTGCAGGTCGCGGCCGCGTATCTGCAGGCGAACAACCCGGGCGCCGGTAACGCCGGCGCGATCGCCGCCGACGACGCGAACTTCGTCGCCGACCGCCTGCGCATCTTCGGCGGCGGCATCAACTACACGTTCGGCCCGGCGACGGTCGGCTTCGTCTATACGAAGACGGACGTGAAGAACCCGGTGTCGACGGTCTACCTGCCGGCATCGACGTTCTCGGGGCTCGGGCTGAGCGCGACCAAGTTCCAGAACTTCGAGGTCAACGGCAAGTACCAGCTCACGCCAGATTTCTATCTGGGCGCGCAGTACGTGTACACCGACGGCAAGTTCGACGCTGCGGCCGGTTCGTTCAAGCCGAAGTACCACACCGTCGGGCTGATGGCCGACTACAGCCTGTCGAAGCGCACCGACGTCTATCTGCAGGGCGCCTGGCAGAAAGTGGCCGGCGACAAGACCGGCACCGCGGCGGACGGCGGCTATGTCGTCGGGACCGACGGGCCGTCGTCGTCGTCGAACCAGTTCGCGGTGCGCGCCGCGATTCGCCACAAGTTCTGAGCGGGCAGCGTAGTGCAGCGCCGGCCGCCGCCGCGCCCGCGGCCGCGCGCGACCATCACAGCTGCGCTTCGATCGCGGCCTTGTCGATGACCGACCAGACCTGCCGGATCCTGTCGTCGTCGAACTCGTAGAAGACGTTTTCGGCGAAGGTCACGCGCCTGCCGTCGACGGCCAGCCCCATGAACGTGCCGCGCGGCGCACACGCGAAGCGCAGCCGCGCCGCGATGCGCGGCGGCTCGCACACGAGCAGCCGGATCTCGAAACGCAGATCCGGGATGTCGCGGAAATCCTGCTGCAGCATCGCGCGGTAGCCGGCCAGGCCCAGCGGCCGATCGTTGTGGATCACGTTGTCGGCGACGTAGTCGCCCAGCGCCGCCCAATCCTGACGGTTCAGGCACTCGATGTATGCGCGATAGCGGATCGCGAGGTCGGATTCGGTCATGATGGCAATGCCTCCTCGTATGTCCTCCGGTTGCTTCGATGGCCGCGTGTCGCTCAGCGCGGCGGCGTGTCGTTCGACAGAAACGATACGAACGCCTGCGTATATTTCGGCAACTGGTCGAACGAGCGCGCGCACAGCGTCAGCTTGCGATGGCTCCATGCGTCGGACAGCTCGACGAGCCGCACGTCCAGCGTCTGCGCCGCGCGCTCGGCCGCATGGCGCGACACGATGCCGATCCCGACGCCGCTTTCGATCACGCGGCAGATCGCGTCGAAGCTCTTCAACTGGACACGGTAGCGGATTCGCTTGCCGAGCGCACGCGCCTGCTCGGCGAGATGGACCTGCAGCGCGCTGCCGTCGGTGAGCCCGATGAAGTCCGCATCGACGATTTCGTCGAACGCGACGTGCTCGCGTGCGGCGAGCGGATGCGCGGCCGGCACGACCGCGATCAGCCAGTCCTCGCGGAAGCGCCGCTGCTCGAGCCCGTCGAGGCCGACCGAATCGGCGACGATGCCGACCTCCGCGGTCTTGTTGCGAATCGCATGCACGATCTCCTGGCTCGAACGCTCCTCGACGCTGATCGACAGTTTCGGATGATGCGGCAGGTATGCGGCGAGCGCGTCGGGCAGGTATTCGCTCAGCGACGCCGTATTGCACAGCAGCCGGATGTGCCCGCGCAGCCCCTGGCCGTATTGCTGCAGCTCGCCGCGCATCTGATCGATCTGTTGCAGCACCGTGCGTGCGTGATGCTCGAGCGCATGGCCGGCATCGGTCGCCTGCACGCCCGACTTCGCCCGGTGCAGCAGCGGTACGCCCAGTTCGTCCTCCATGCCGCGGATGCGCTCGCTCGCGGCCTGCAACGTGATGTGGGTCCGCTCGGCGCCGCCCGTGATCGTGCCGGCCTCGCAGATGTTCAGAAAGAGCCGCAGGTCGGTCAGATCGAAGCGCATGGTCGGAGCGGGGCGTCAGGACGGGAATGGCCGATAAGTTAGCAGGAACGGCCGCGCCGGTCTCGGGCCGGCCTCGGACCTCGTGCCTCGTGCCTCAGGCTGAGCCTGAGACACGGTTCGCCGCTTCCGCATTTTCGGGGCGCGATCGGTCACCGATCATCGCCGCATATCGATCCAGGAGGAGACCGGGATGCGCGACGAGCCGTCGTGGGGTGTGTCGTTCAAGATCGCGTTGCACCTGTTGTTCCTGTGCATCGGCGTCGCATGGGCCTGCGCCGAGCTGGTCGACTGGCTGCGATGAAGGCCGCGCCGGCCGTCCGAATGCCGTTCCGGCGGTCCTCGGGCGAGAAAATTTCCGCCTGGCGTGCAGGAAACCGTCAAGTTTTTCCGATTCCGACCGTATTACCGAGAACGAAGGTCCCGCCGACGCGCGCCTCGTGATCGTTTGTCATCATTGTTTGCATCCGGTTACACGTCGGCCGTTCCGTTTTTGAGATGCTTGAAAGATTGTCAAACGGGAGTCGATCGTCCATGAAACTGTGCGAGATGTACCGCAACGCGGCCTGGCTGCCCGGCCTGGCCGCCGTGCTCGTCATGGCCGGTTGTGCAAGTACGGAACCCGTTCCGCCGAGCGATACGCTCGCGGGACCGTCGTCGGAGCAGCCCGCCGCTGCACTGCCGGCTACACCGGTGCCGCCGGCTGCCCCGATCCTCGTCGTACGGAAGTACGTGGTGAAGCGCGGCGACACGCTGAGCGCCATCGCGGCCGCGCACGCTTGCAGCGTGGCCGAGCTGCGTACCTGGAACAAGCTCGATGCGCACGCCAGGTTGCGGCGCGGACAGGTGCTGCGCATCGTCCGGCAGCAGCAGCCGGCACCGGCGCAGCGCGCGAGCGACGCGACGGCTGGTGCCGTTCCGGCCGCTCCCGCCGCGCAGACCAATCCCGCGGCTGCCGCGCAGCCGAACGTGTCGCCGGCGAACGAGCGCCGGGTCGTCAACGAAACCAGGCGGCACGCGAGCGCGGTGTCGCTGACGTGGCCGGCCCGCGGCAAGATCGTCGATGCGTTCCGTCCCGGCCAGAACCGCGGCATTCAGATCGCCGGCCGGCCGGGCGACCCGGTGCGCGCGGCCGCCGACGGCCGCGTGATGTATGCGGGCACGGGCCTGAACGATTACGGCAGCCTGATCATCGTCCAGCACAATGCGGATTTTCTGACCGCGTACGCGCATAGCCGCCGGGTGCTCGTGAAGACGGGCGACATCGTGCGCCAGGGCGATGCGATCGCCGAAATGGGCGACGTGGACAACGCGCATGTCGCGCTGCTGTTCGAGGTGAGGCGCGACGGCAAGCCGGTCAATCCGATGCCTTATCTGCCTTCTTCGCAAGGCTGAAGCGGCGCGCCGCTGGAACGCGGCGGCGCTCGCTGCTACGCTAGGGCCTGTTCACGCGAGGGCCGCCGTTCGCGGCGGCGACGAACGTGTCGCGCGAGGCGCGGCCACATCGTCGCGAGCCGGCCGCCGCCATGAACGCGCGCGTGCCTCGCCAATGCCCGCGCGTATTGCGCCACGCACCGCTTCGCCACCGTTTCCGACTGAACGCCTTCATTCATGGACCATTCTCCGACTCGTCGTTCGCTGTTGCTCGCCGCCGTGTCCGCGCCGTTCGTCGCCGCGTGCACGTCGGCTCCCATTGCCGATCAGGGGCGCGCGCATGTTGCCCGCAGCGAGCTCGCCGCACTCGATAAGGCGTCGAACGGCCGGCTCGGCGTCGCCGCGCTCGACACGTCGAACGGCACGCGCATCGCGCATCATGCGCGCGAGCGCTTCCCACTGTGCGGCACCTATGCGGTCGTCGCGGCCGCCGCGATCCTCGCGCGTGCGTCGCTCGATGCATCGCTGCTGCCGCGTCGCATCCTGTATCGCCGTTACGAAGTCGTGGCCGGCTCGCCGGTGACGGAGAGCCACGTCGACACGGGCATGACGATCGCGCAACTCTGCGCCGCAATGCTGCAGTCGGGTGACAAGGGCGCGGGGAACCTGCTGATGAACGTGCTCGGCGGCCCGCAGGCCGTCACGGCGTTCGCGCACGAAAGCGGCGACACCGTGTTCCGGCTCGATCGCTGGGAGCCCGAGCTGAACCGTGCCGCGCCCGGCGACGAGCGTGACACGTCGACGCCGGTTGCGATGGTCGATACGCTGCAGCGGCTGCTGCTCGGCGACACGCTGCAGCAAGCGCAGCGCGCGCAGCTCACCGACTGGATGACGGCCGGCGCGCCCGACGCGACCGGCATCGCGGCCGGCGTGCCGCCGGGCTCGCGCGTGGCGGCCAAGCGCGGCACCGGCGGTTACGGCACGACGACCGAGGTCGCGGTGGTGTGGCCGCCGTCGCGCGCGCCGATCGTGCTCGCGGTGTCGTTCACGCAAGCGCAGGCCGACGCCGCTGCGCGCGCGGACGTCGTCGCGTCGGCGGCGCGCATCGCGACCGGAGCGCTCACCGCCACGGCCTGAGCGCGCTGCGCGAGCGACGCGGCTCGCGCAACGCCGCCATTTCGCTTATCGTGTCGGTCAGCCCGCGCCCGTCCCGGCGCGCGGTGTGCCTGCGCGATGCGCGCTTCATGCGCGCCGTTGGTTCGCGCAGTTCGTCTGCTTACCTGCCTCGCCATGCGCCGACTTCCGCCTCTGCACGCGCTGCAGATCTTCTCCACGGTGGCCCGCCACCGCAGCTTCACGCGTGCGGCCGAGCAGCTGTGCGTCACGCAGGGGGCGGTGAGCCGCCAGATCCAGGCGCTCGAGGCGCACTACGGTTTTCCGCTGTTCAAGCGGCACGCGAAGGGCCTTCTGCTGACGCCGGAGGGCGAGCAGTTGCTGCCGGTCGTCAACGAGAGCTTCGCGCGCATCGAGGACATCTCGATGAAGCTCACGCGGCAGCGCACCGATCTCGCGCTGAAGGTGCCGACCTGCGTGATCCGCTGGATGCTGCCGCGCATCATGCGGTTCCAGGGCGAGCATCCGGATCTGCACGTGCAGATCACGACCGCGTGGCAGCACGTCGTCGATTTCTCGACCGAGCCGTTCGATGCGGCGATCGTCTACGGTACGTCGCCGGGCGCGGGCGTCGTCGCGCTGCCGTTGTTCGACGAGCGGCTGACGCCGGTGTGCGCACCGGAGCTGCGGCACGCCGCGCCGCTCGACGCGGCCGGCGATCTCGTGCGCCATACGCTGCTGCATCCGACGCGCGATCATCGCGACTGGCGCGCGTGGCTCGAGCATGCGGGCGAGCGCGGCGTCGACGCGCAGCGCGGCCCGACCTTCGACACGCTCGACCTCGCGACGAATGCGGCGATGCAGGGCTTCGGCGTCGCGATCGGCGACGTGACGCTCGTCGACGACGACGTCCGCGCACACCGGCTCGAGCGGCCGTTCGACATCGTGCTCGAGACCGGCGCGCGCTACTACTTCGTCTATCCGGAGAGCATCGGCAGTCAGCAGAAGATCCGCGCGTTCAGCGACTGGATCGCCTGCCATCGCGACTGACGCGCGCAGTATCGGGCGACGCTTCCTACTGGTAGGTGACGACGGCGATCAGCGGCGCATGGGCGGTGCCGGCGCGCTCGGGGACGACGATCGTGCGCGAACCCTGGGAGAACGACGTGGTGGCGACCGTGCGCAGCGTGGCCGCGTCGACGAACGCGACTTGGCCGGTGGCCGGGCGCGGGCAATCGGGACGCATGCGCGCATGCTGCGCATCGGCGCTGTCGACCGTGAACGAGCAGGGCGGCTCGACGATCATGCCGGTGAAGCGAACTATGCCGGACGCGCCGGCCGCGAAGGAAGACGATGAAACCAGAAGCGCGGCAGCGAGGGCGAACGAGGCGGTAGCACGGCGATGCTTCATGACAGGCTCCAGAGTGGAAGCGCGTCGCAGCGAGGCCGCTCGAATGGCAGGCCGTCAACGCTGCGGTGCTGTATGCGTAAACGGCAAGTTCATCGAACCTCTTGAGTGAGAACGGGGAGACGACGGCACGCAAGGGACGTCGGGTTCCGGTGATCAATCTATCTCGAACTTGTACTACTGCAACTCGGGGTAGTACGGATGGCGCATGCAAGCGCTGTGGAAGGAACGGCGGTTTGCCGGCCAATCGTTGGGGAGTCAACCAACGGCGATCGTGTGGATCGCAGTACCAACAATGGGTTCGTCGTGGTCGCCGTCGGTAAATTGCGCAGGTGGGCACTCGCGTGCCGACGTCGTGCACGCTCAAAACAAGCCTTCGCGGCGTACACGGCCGAAGTGAACCGATGAGAAGACACCTATGACCAGCACGCCGGCGAGCATCGCCGCGCTATCAACGTTCACCCCGGGCGGGAACGGATGCTGGAGCAGCAGCGCCAAGCCGATCAGTGCGTTCAGAAAGCCCCAAAGGACATTGACGAGCGGCGACGATGGCCCCTTTCCGGGCGGCTGCGAAAACGGAGACGGAAAAACTTCGCCGCGCAGACCGGCAGTCAGGTGCGGCATCGCGTTGCACAAGAAGGCACCTGCAAAGAAGGCTGAAACGAAGCTCATGACTCGTCCTTTCGAAGGGAGTGAAACGCATGAATGGATAGGGACGCGCGGAATCGCCGAGTCGGCAGCCGAAAGGATTGGCAGCAGCCCGGGTCGCGACGTCGTGAGGCTCGAACTGTCTCGATCGACATCTGCGAGGAAGGCTCTCGCGGTCCAGGCGGGCAAGCCCGCTGGAGCGCGACAGATTCGGTTCGCCGGAATCGATGAACCACGACCGGTGCAAGAAAACTGGCCGACCGCCAACGTCAGGTCAGAGGCGGCACCTTCCAGCGCAAGGCGGCGCTCCCGAGCGCGGCCTTGCGAAAAGCATAGATCACGACAGTCTAACTTGCAAGTTTAGCTGTCGAATTTCGTGCGTGCGCCTTCGTAGTGACGTTTCATGAAGTCCAGGAGCGATGTCGGCCGCACGGTCGGATATTGGTCATTTGCGATGTCGCGCAAGGTGCCTTCGCCCGACATCATCGGCAGCAGATACTGGAGCGGCAGCATTGCCATCGGATGAGCACCGGCCTTCGCCATTCGCCGTAGCTCGGCATAGCCGTCCGCGATCGAGCCTCGACGCACCCGATGAAGCTCCTTGCCGGTCGCTGCTGCATAGTCCGCTGCGATCTGGGCAATGGTGCGGCAGTCGCCTGCCACGGACACTATCCTGTTAGCCGCCGCCGGATCCTCGACGGCAGCCACGGTCCAGGCTGCAACGTCGTTCATGGACGTGAAATCGAGGGGCACCTCGTCGTCGCCCCAGTAAGCGATCGTGCCCGCTTTGGCGTCGATCAGGCCGGGGTTGGAGAACACGGCCTCCATGAAGGCACCGTTCAGGATGTGGGTGTGGCCAATGCCGCTCGGCGCGACCTTGCGATCGAAGGTCCGCCGCATGTCGAGGTAAGGGTTGATGCCTTCCGGAATCGAGAACAGGTTCTCGGAGAAGTCCGACGGGACCAATCGCCGGACGCCTGCCGCGAGCGCTGCCTCGAGCAAACGGGCCTGGCCATCGACGATGATGTCGGGGCCACCCTGAACTGCCGAAATAACGGTATCGACGCCGGCACAGGCTTGCTCGAGGCTGAGCGGGTCGTCCAGGTCAGTATTGACGACGGTTACGCCGTTCGCAAGCCACTGCCTTGCACGATTGCCGTGTTTACCTGCTGAACCGCCGCGCACTCCCGCGCGGATCTCACCGGCGGGTCGCGTGCGAAGTAACGCATCGATGATTCGGTGCCCAAGATTGCCGGCGGCGCCGACGACCAAACAGCTCGTGTGTGTATTGTCCATGACTCCCTCGGTTCGTCACGACGCTCGGTGGACGGCGTCGAGGAGAAGTCTAGGTCGTGCCGAATTTGAATATAAGATGGCTGAATCGAGACTCCGCGTTCCGGAAAACGACACGAAATGGACCAGGCCGACCTCATCATATTTCTTCGCTTAGCCGATAGCGGAAGCCTTTCAGGCACGGCACGCACGCTGAAGTCGCCCAAATCGTCCGTAAGCCGGGCACTCGTCCGGTTGGAGACGGAGATTGGATCGGCGCTCTTCGACCGGTCCACCCGACACTTCCGGCTGACCGATGCGGGAAAACTGCTGCTGCCCTACGCGTCGCGGGCAGTTCACGACCTGCAGGAAGCGCAGGCGATCATCGATGGCTACGCGGGGGAACCGCGCGGGCTGCTACGCATCAACACGACGCAATCGTTCGCACAGGGGCTCGTTGCGCCCATGCTGCCCGAGTTTCTCGACCGCTATCCGGCGCTCACCGTCGAGCTGACGACGGACTCGAACTACGTCGACATCGCGCGCGAAGGTATCGACGTAGCGGTGCGCGTCGGTACACTTCCCGACTCGTCGCTCGTCGCACGCAGGCTGCCGCCGGTCGAATTGTGGCTGTGCGCAAGTCCATCCTACCTGTCGCGGTCGGGCGCGCCGATGGCGGCAAGCGAGCTTCATGGACATCGGCTCGTCGTTCGAGAGGCGCCCACGAGCTGGGTGTTTCAGGATGGCCAGGCGGAATTGACCATACGGCCGCGTGGTAGCGCAATTATTCCTGATGCGGCTGCGCAGAAGATCGTGCTTGAAGGCGGGGGCGGGATTGGTTTTCTTCCAAGCTACCTCGCTGCTCCCGCCTTGAGGGCAGGTACCTTGGTGCGGGTGCTTCCGTCATTGAGACGAGAACCCATCGAGCTTCACGCGCTGTATCCGACTCACCGCAGCATGTCGGCAAAGGTCCGCGTTTTCATCGATGCCCTTGTTGGTCACCTCGAGACAGTCGGGCTAACGTCCTCGCGCGTCTAGCGGCTGGGGTGTACCAGGCGAGCGCCAGGCAATCGATACAGGCAATTGAACTGGCCGATCACCGACGTGCCTCTTCTGCACTCCACGAAGAACCCAAAAAAACGGCCGCCCATTCCGGGCGGCCGCCTCGTGCTACCGCAGCTTCGCTCAGCCCGCGCGCTTGCGTACGGCCCCGACGATCACGAGCAGCACGATCGCGCCGACGATCGACGCGATCCAGCCCGCGCCCTGGCCGGGCGCATACCAGCCGGCGGCGCGGCCGACATAGCCCGCGATGAGCGAGCCGACGACGCCGAGTACGATGGTCATCAGGATGCCCATCTTGTCGTCGCCGGGTTTGAATGCGCGCGCGAGCAGGCCGACGATGAGCCCGACCACCAGCGTTTCGATGAATTGCAGCATGAACGCCTCCCTGTTGCCATTGAGTTGTTGACGAACAGCAATGGACCAGCGCGCGCTGCGCAGGTTCCATTGCTCGGCACACCGATGCACCGGCGCGCGGGGTGCCGAGTATTGCACGCCCATGCGTCGCGCGCGTGTCAGGCAACCGGATCGAGACGGCGATACCCTTCGGTCGCGCGCAGCAGCGTGCGCGTGTAGTCGCGCGCGACCTGTCCGGCACGCACGTCCTCGATCCGCAACTGCTCGACGATCTGGCCGTGCTGCATCACCGCGACGCGCTGACACAGAAAGCCGATCACCGCGAGATTGTGGCTCACGACGATCATCGTCAGCTTGCGTTCGCGATGCAGGCGGCGCAGCAGGTTCAGGATCTCGGCCTGCACCGACACGTCGAGCGCGGAGGTCGGCTCGTCGAGCAGCAGCACGCGCGGCTCGACGATCAGCGCGCGCGCGATCGCGACGCGCTGGCGCTGCCCGCCCGACAGCTGGTGCGGATAGCGGAAGCGGAACGTCGGCCCGAGCCCGACTTCCGACAGCGCACGCGCAATGCGTGCATCGGCGTCGTCGATCCGGTGGATCGACAGCGGCTCGCGCAGCGTCTGATCGACCGTGAAGCGCGGATGCAGCGATGCGTACGGATCCTGGAACACCATCTGCACGTGGCGGCGCGAGGCGCGATCGGGCGTGCCGCCGACGGCCCGGCCGTCGATCGACAGGCTGCCGCCGGCGAGCGGGACGAGGCCGGTCAGCGCGCGCAGCAGCGTCGACTTGCCGGAGCCCGATTCGCCGACGAGCCCGAACACCTCGCCGTCGCGGACCGCGAAGCTCGCGTCGCGCACCGCATCGACGTGGCCCGTGCGAGTGGGAAAGCGGATCGAGACGTGATCGACGTCGATCATCGTGTGGCCTCCGGTGGTTGCATCGGCATGCTTGCGGGCGGCGCGGCCTCGAGCCACGCCGGATCGCGCCGCAGCACGGGGAGTTCGTCGGGCGGGTTCACGAGCGGCGGATTCGCCGCGAGCAGCCCGCGCGTATATGGATGCGTCGCATCGCGCAGGTCGCGCGCCGCGCAGGTTTCGACCACGCGGCCTGCATACATCACCGCGACGCGATCGCAGAACGACATCACGAGCGGCAGGTCGTGGCTGATGAACATCAGCCCCGTGCCGTGCTGCGCGATCATCGCGTCGAGCACCGCGAGCACCTGCATCGACACCGCGACGTCGAGCGCCGAGGTCGGCTCGTCGGCGATCAGCAGCCGCGGGCCGGTCGACACCATCATCGCGATCATCACGCGCTGGCCCATCCCGCCCGACAGCTCGTGCGGATACGCATCGGCGACGCGGGCCGGATCGCGGATCTGCACGGCCGCGAGCGCGTCGACGATCCGCTCGCGCAACGCGCGGCCGCGCAGCCCCGGCTCGTGCCGCCGGAACGCTTCGGCCATCTGCTTCGCGACGGTCATCACCGGGTTCAGCGAATACTTCGGATCCTGCAGGATCATCCCCATCTGGCTGCCGCACAGCCTGCGGCGCTCGCCGGGCGTCATCGCGAGCAGGTCGCGGCCGGCGAAGCGCATGGTGCGCGCCGACCAGCGCGCGGCGTCCGGCAGCAGCCCGAGCAGCGCGCGGCCGGTCAGAGATTTGCCGGAGCCCGATTCGCCGACGATGCCGAGCCGCTCGCCGGGCGCGAGCGTCAGCGACAGGTCGCGCACCGCGTCGGACACGACGCCGTCGTGCCCGCGAAAGCCGATCTTCAGCCCGTCGATCTCGCAAAGCGGCGCGGCCGTTTCAGTGGAATTCGCTTGCATGTCACGCTCCATGACGCGGATCGAAGACGTCGCGCAGCCCGTCGCCGAGCAGGTTGAACGCTAGGCTCACCAGCAGGATCGCCGCGCCGGGCAGCGTCGCGACCCACCACGCGTCGAGCAGCACGTTGCGGCCCGACGCGACCATGAAGCCCCATTCGGGGCTCGGCGGCTGCGCGCCGAGGCCGAGGAAGCCGAGGCCCGCGACGGTCAGGATGATGCCGGCCATGTCGAGCGTCGCGCGCACGATCACCGACGACATGCACAGCGGGACGATGTAGCGCAGCAGGATGCGCGGCCCCGACGCGCCTTGCAGTCGCGCCGCATGAATGTAGTCGGCCTGCGCGATGCGGATCGTCTCGGCGCGCGCGAGCCGCGCGTATGCGGGCCACGCGGTGATCGAAATCGCGACCACCGCGTTGATCACGCCGGGCCCGAGCGCGGCCGCGAACGCGAGCGCGAGCACGATCTTCGGGAACGCGAGCGCGATGTCGGTGATGCGCATCAGCACGCTGTCGACGAAGCCGCCGCAATAGCCGGCCGTGGTGCCGATCAGCAGGCCGATCGGCACCACGATCACGACCACCAGCAGCGCGATGCCGAGCGTGATGCGCGAGCCGCCGATCAGCCGCGACAGGATGTCCCGGCCGAGCTGGTCGGTGCCGAGCCAGTGCGATGGCGAGCCGGGCGGCAGCAGCCGGTCGGACAGCACCTGACGCAGCGGATCGTGCGGCATGATCAGCGGCCCGACGATCGCGACCGCGATCAGCGCGACCAGGATCGCGAGCCCGAACAGGTTCAGCGGATTGGTGGCGAAGCGGCGCCAGCGACGGTACGCGAGGCCGAACGCGGCCTGCGAACGCGACGCGGGGGCGTCGGAAAGAAGCCACGCACGCAGCGTGGGACGCTCGATGTTCATGGGCGGACGATCTTCGGCAGGAAGGGAAGGGCAGCGCAGCAGGAAGCGGTCATGGCGAAGCGGCCCTCAGCGCGCACGCGGATCGAACACGCGATACAGCGCGTCGGTCAGCAGGTTGACGGTGATGAACATCGCGCCGATCACGAGCGTCGCGCCGAGCACCGCGCTCATGTCGGCATTCAGCAGCGCGCCGGTCAGGTACGAGCCGAGGCCCGGCCACGCGAACACGATCTCGGTCAGCACCGAGCCCTCGAGCAGGTTGCTGTAGGTCAGCGCGATCACGGTGAGCAGCGGCACCGCGATGTTGCCGAACGCGTGCCGCCAGATCACGCGCCGCTCCGACAGCCCCTTCGCACGCGCGGTGACGATGTATTCCTGGCTCAGCTGGTCGAGCATGAACGAGCGCGTCATCCGGCTCAGATACGCGACCGAGTAATAGCCGAGGATCGCGGCCGGCAGCGCGATGTGCGACACCGCGTTGCGGAACACGTCCCATTCGCCCGCGAGCGCCGAGTCGATCAGCAGGCTGCCGGTGCGCGGGTCGACCATGCCGTCGTACACGGGATCGAGCCGGCCGGGGCCGGCCACCCAGTGCAGCCGCGCATAGAACAGCAGCAGCCCCATCAGCCCGAGCCAGAACACCGGCACCGAGTTGCCGATCAACCCGACGAAGCGCGCGATGTGGTCGACCGGCCGGTTGTGCCGGACCGCGGCCACGACGCCGAGCGGCACGCCGAGCGCGATGCCGATCAACGTCGCGATGGTCGCGAGCTCGAGCGTCGCGGGGAACACACGGCGGATGTCGTCGAGCACGGGGTTCGACGTCAGCAGCGAGATCCCGAGATTGCCGTGCAGCACGTCGCGCACGTAGATCAGGAACTGCGTCGCGAGCGGCTTGTCGAGGCCGAGCGCGATGCGCTCGGCCGCGTAAGCGTCGGCCGACGCGCGATCGCCGAGGATCGCGAGCACGGGGTCGATCGGCACCTTGCGCCCGATCACGAACGTCAGCGCGAGCAGCCCCGCGAACGTGACGGCGAGCGTGAGCGCCCAGCGCAGCACGCGCAGCGCCCAGCGTACGGCCGGGCGTCGCGCGGGCAGCGTGCGCAGCGCTTCGAGGGAGGAGACGGGAGTCGACATGCGGCGAGTGTTATTGCTTCTTCAGGTTACGGTACGACACGAGATCGTTGATCGGCCCGACTTCGAGCCCGCTCACGCCCGGCCGCGTCGCGACCTGCGCGACCTTCTCGAACATGATCACGAACGGCGAGCGCGCGAGCATCGCCTTCTGCATCGCCTGATAGCGCTGCGCGCGTTGCGCGGCAGTGGGTTCGGCGAGCGCGGCGTCGGTGTCCTTCGTCAGTTGAGGAATGTCCCAGCTGTTGCGCCAGGCGAGCATTTTATAGCTCGACTTGTCGGAGTTGTCGGGGTTCCAGGCGAAACCCTGCGCGTTGCTGTGCGGATCGATGTAGTCGGCCGACCATTCGCCGATGTAGATGTCGTGCTGGCGTGCGCGGTACTTCGCGAGCGTCTGCTTGTTGTCGCCCGGAATCAGCTGCACCTTGACGCCCGCCTGCGCGAAGTTGGCCTGCACGGCCTGCGCGATCTCGGTGTACGGATAGTCGTTGCGCACGTCCATCGTCACCGAGAAGCCGTTCGGCACGCCGGCCTTCGCGAGCAGCGCCTTCGCCTTCGCGACGTCGAGCTTGTACGGGTTCGAATTGAGCGTGCCGAGGAAGCCTTCCGGCAGGAAGGTCTGGTGCACCTTGTAGGTCGTCTTGACGACGTTGGCCTGGATGCCGGAATAGTCGACCAGCCATTTCAGCGCTTCCTGCACCTCCGGCTTCGCGAGCGTCGGGTTCTTCGTGTTCAGGCCCAGGTACAGCAGCGTCGCCTGCGGCGAGGCCGCGACCTTTGCCTTGCCCGACTTCACGACCGACGCGAGATCGTCGGGGCTCAGGTCGCGCGCCGCATCGACGTCGCCGTTCTCCAGCAGCAGGCGCTGGCTTGCCGCTTCCGGCACGTGGCGCAGCACGATGCGCTTCATCGCGAGCGGCAGCCGGTAGCCGTCGAAGCGTTGCAGCACGATGCTGTCGCCAGCCGTCCACTTGACGAGCCGGTATGCGCCGGAGCCGGCCTCGTTGGTCTTCAGCCACGCGTTGCCGAAGTCGTTGCCCTGCTGGTGCGACAGCAGCAGCTTGCGGTCCAGCACCGACGCCGGCCACGAGCCGAGCACGTTCAGCACGAAGGTCGGCGCGTATTTCTGGTCGGTCGTGATCGACACCGTCTGGTCGTCGAGCTTCTTCACGTTCGCCGCGACGTTCGCCTTCGTGAGGCCGATGCCGGTGAGCACGGCCGCCGGCCCCTTGTCGAGCAGCACCGTGCGCTGGATCGACCACGCGACGTCGTCGGCGGTCAGCGGATTGCCCGAGTGGAACTTCAGGCCCGTGCGCAGCTTGAACGTATAGGTCAGCCCGTCGGCGCTGACCGTCCACGATTGCGCGACGTCGCCGTTGAATTTCGACGGGTCGCGCAGGTCCACGCGCACGAGGCGATCGTAGGTGTTCGCCACGTATTCCTCGGGCACCAGCTCGTAGATCTCGCCGGGGTCGAGCGTCGTGAATTCGTCGAGCAGCGTCGCCATCACGAACATGTCCTTCGGCGTGGCCGCGTGCGCGGCGCGAAGCGGAACGGCGGCGAGAACGGACGCGGCGGCGAGCGCCGCGACGAGCCGGGAGATCGGGAGTTTCATGGGCGCTTCTCCATCTTTCGTTGAAGTCGTTGAAGTCGTTGCACGTGCATCGAAACGGCGGCGTGCCTCGCCGCTACATCAGTTGCCACGGGCCGCTCGCGGCGTTGTCGATCTGCGGCAACGCGCGTGAGCCGGGCAATTCGTAATGCCACCACTCGCTGTCGATATGCGCGAAGCCGGCCGCGTGCATCACGCCGAGCAGCAGCAGCCGGTTACGCTGCACGTGCTCGGGCAGCCCCGCATGGAAGTGGCCCGACGCGGCCACCATCTCGTCGAAGCCGGTGCCCATGTCGAGCGGCGCGCCGTCCGCGCCGACCAGCGTCAGGTCGAGCGCGGTGCCGCGGCTGTGGTTCGAGCCGCGGCCGAGGTCGGCGACGAAGTTCGGATCGGGCAGGAAATCCCACAACACCTGCTGCGCCTGCGGCGGCCGATACGCGTCGTAGATGCGCAGCGTGAAGCCGGCCTGCGCGGCGACGTCGATCGCGCGACGCAGCGCGGCTTCCGCCGGTTCGAGCAGCAGGCAGTGCGTGTGGCGGTAGATCGGCTTGCCGGTCAGGTTGCGCGCGCTCGCGTAGACGAGATCGATCTCGACGCGATGCGTGGCGGGGGTGATTTCGACGAGGCGGTGAGGGTTCATCGGCGGTCCGGTTCGCTCAGGATTCGAATTGGTCGAACGTGCGCTGCAACTCGCGGTTGCGCGCGACGCGCCGGTCGATCGCCGGACCGAGGCGATCGACCACCGCGGTGATCAGCAGGTTGAACAGGCAGGTGAGCGGCGCGAGCGAATCCCAGAACTGGCCGACGTCGGTCTTCACCTGCAGCAGGTCGGCCGGCCATTCGCGCGCCCACGGGCAATACAGGTCGGTGACCAGCGCGAACGGCTGGCCGCGCTCGGCGGCTGCCTGGCAATAGCGGCGCGCGCTGCGCGAATACGCGCGCGTGTCGGTGACGATGCAGTACGGCCGCTCGAATTCGGAGTTCAGCGAATCGACGTACGAGCCCGACTGGCCGTCGGAATAGAACACGCGCGGGCGCAGGTATTCGAGGTAGCTGCTGAATGCGTTGCTGATGCCGCGCGTCGACTGGATGCCGAGGATGAACACCGCGTCGGCGTCGGCGATGCGGTCCGCGACCTGCGCGAACACCGGTTCTTCGGCAAGCCGGTACACGTGGCGGATCGCGTCGAGCTCGCGCTCGAGCGATGCGGCGAGCGGGCTGCCGCTACGATCGCCGTCGCGCGCGTCGGCGGTCGCAGGCGCGGCGGCGGCGCGGCGGTACTCGTCGAGCCGGTCGGTGATCATCCATGGGCGATCGTTGCCGCCGCCGCGCAGTTCGCGTTTCAGGTCGTCGAGGTTCCGGTAGCCGATGCTGCGCAGGAAGCGTCCGACCGAGATGCCGCTGGTGCCGGTCTGCTGCGCGATCTGGTCGGCGGTTTCGAGGCCGAGCCGATCGAGGTTCGCGAGCATGTAGCTGGCGATGCGTTTTGCGGTCGGCGTCAGCTCGGCAAAGTGCGATTCGACGGTGTGGGCGAACGTGCAGGTCATCGAAATGTTAGATCGCTGTCATTTGATGATTAGATGTCATATATCTGACAAAGCCAAAATCATGAGCGCCAGCGAATAAAAACTATGGACGGACGAGGGGTGATAGGGGTTGGCATACGTGCTACGGCCGGCAGCAGCGCTCTGCAGTGTGAAAATATTACTGACAGGAATACTTTGCGTTTATGCCTGTTAGAAATAATTTACGTTTATGCCTGTCAGAGATATACTGCATAGATTGCATCCAGGACGCCCGCCGTGAATCTCATCGTCAATACCCCTGCTCAACTGGGCGAAATCCTGTCGTCCGCGCGTCAGGCCAAGGGGCTGACGCAAGCCGAGGCGGCGGCACGCATCGGCGTCGGCCAATCGCGCCTGTCGTCGCTGGAAACGATCCGCACCGAAAGCCTGTCGCTCAAGCAGTTGCTCGAATTGACCGCGCTGTACGGTCTCGAGCTCAGCATCCGCACGAAGGACGGGCGCGACGCTGCCGACGTCGAGTGGTAATCGATGGGACGCAAATCGCACAGCCGCGCGCTATCGATCTGGGCCAATGGCGTGCGGGTCGGAATCTGGCGGATTCCCCCGCGCGGCGACATGGAACTGCTGTACGACGCCGGCTGGAAACAGTCGGATGCCGGCCGCCCGCTGTCGCTGTCGCTGCCGTTCGGCATCGGTCCTGCGCCGTTGCGCGGCGAGCGCGTGAATCACTACTTCGACAACCTGCTGCCCGACAGCGACGCGATCCGGCGCCGGCTTGCGTCGCGGTTCGGCACGGCGACGACCGAGCCGTTCGATCTGCTCGCCGCACTCGGCCGGGACTGCGTCGGCGCGGTGCAGTTGCTCGGCGAGGATGAAACGCCGACCGGCCATGACCGGATCGACGGTACGCCGTTGTCCGACGACGACGTGGCGCGCGTGCTCGATCAGGCGAGCGGGGCGGCGGGCGGTGCGCAGGACGACGACGACTTCCGCCTGTCGCTGGCCGGCGCGCAGGAAAAGACCGCGCTGCTGTTTCACGACGGGCGCTGGATGCGTCCGCATGGCTCGACGCCGACCACGCATATCCTCAAGTTGCCGCTCGGGCTGGTCGGCAACAAGCGTGCGGATCTGACGACATCCGTCGAAAACGAGTGGCTGTGCCTTGCGATCCTGCGCGCGTTCGGCCTGCCGACGGCGCATGCCGACATCCTGCGTTTCGGCGCACACAAGGTGCTGTCCGTCGCGCGCTTCGATCGCGCGCTGCATCGTGACGGCGGGTGGCTGTTGCGCTTGCCGCAAGAGGATTTTTGCCAGGCGCTCGGCGTGCCGCCGCATCTGAAATACGAATCGCAGGGCGGCCCCGGCGTGCCCGATCTGGCCGGCATCCTGCGCCGGTCGGAAACGGCGCAGGCCGACCTCGACACGCTGTTTACCGCGCTGGTGGTGTTCTGGATGCTCGCCGCGCCGGACGGGCATGCAAAGAACTTCAGCCTGCGCCTGCTGCCGGGCGGCCGCTTCCGTCTGACGCCGCTCTACGACGTGATGTCAATCTGGCCGGTCGAGGGGGACGGCGCGAACCAGTGGTCGTGGCACAAGGCGAAGCTCGCGATGGCCGTGCACGGCAAGCGCAAGCACTATGCGATGCGCGACATCACGCGTCGGCACTTCACTGCGATGGCGGAATATTGCCTGCTCGGCGATATCGCTACGCCGATCGTCGAACGACTCGTAGCGATGACGCCGCACGTGATCGAATCGGTCGGCGCGGCGCTGCCGGCCGGGTTTCCGGCGCGGATCGCCGAACGCATCCTCGGCGGATTGCGCTTCGCTGCGCAACGACTTGCCGACCTGCCGCGGGAGTGACCCGGCCGCCGTCCGGACTGAGCAGCTGAAAGCCGGCGCATTCGCACTTTCGCGTTCCCGTCGATGGCATCGAGCCGTCATCGCGCGGCGCGCATCCCGCTCTCTTTTTCTCGATATTCATCCGCTGCTGCATCGCAATAATTACAAAATTAAAGTCGATCAGTTTTATTCATTAATTCAGCTTAATAATTCATTTAATTTTTAGATGAATATGGATTTAACTTGCGTCACGGGATGTTCGATTTTCGATGATTCGAAAACGGCCGGTATTCCGTAATGGGAATTCTCTCGAATGTAAAAATGAAGAGGAAATCATGACGAATCTTTCTCGACGTAGAATGTTGACGAGTACGGCCGGCGCAATTGCCGCCGCGGGCATTGCGGTAACGGCGAAGGCCGCTTCGTTCGGTAACCCGGATAGCCCGCCGGAAGGCGCGGTGAATGCCCGCAACCGCCAGAGCCTGTCCGACCCGGGGCCTAAAAATCCGGCCATCGCCAATCAATTCCCGTCTTTTCAGGATCCGCCGGCCACCGATATCAACGGGATGCCGTTATTCTGGGCATCTTTCAATAATGCCCATAAACGCATTCAGAATGGCGGATGGGCGCGCGAAGTGACGCAGGACGATTTCGCGATTTCCGAAACCATTTCCGGCGTCAATATGCGGCTGACGCGCGGCGGCATTCGCGAGATGCACTGGCACCAGCAGGCCGAGTGGGCCATCATGCTCGACGGCCGTTGCCGGATCACGGTGCTCGACGAGCTCGGACGGCCGTCGGTGCAGGACGTCAAGACCGGCGATCTGTGGTATTTCCCGCCCGGCCTGCCACATTCGCTGCAGGGCCTCGGCAGCGACGGCGCCGAATTCCTGCTCGCCTTCGATAACGGTCGCGCGTCGGAATTCAACACGCTGTTGCTGACCGACTGGATCGCGCATACGCCGCCCGACGTGCTCGCGCTGAACTTCGGCGTGCCGGCCGACGCGTTCAAAAACGTGCCGCTCGACAACCTGTGGATCTTCCAGGGCGACGAACCGGGCCCGCTCGCGGACGCGCAGCGTGCGTCGGCCGCGTCGGCCGGTGCGCCGCCGCATCCGTTCGTGTTTTCGCTCGGCGACATGAAGCCGGTCAGGAAGACGCGCGGCGGCGAAGTGCGGATCGCGGACAGCACCAACTTCAACGTGTCGACGACCGTCGCGGCGGCGCTCGTCACCGTGCACCCGGGCGGCATGCGCGAGCTGCACTGGCACCCGAACGCCGACGAATGGCAGTACTACCTGCAAGGCGAAGCGCGGATGACCGTGTTCGACACGGGGCCGAAGGCGCAGACGGCCGACTTCCGCGCAGGCGACGTCGGCTATGTGAAGAAGAGCCTCGGTCACTACGTGCAGAACACCGGCCGCACCGATCTCGTGTTCCTCGAGATCTTCAAGGCCGACCGCTATGCAGAGGTGTCGTTGTCCGACTGGCTCGCGCACACGCCGCCGCAGCTCGTCGAAGCGCACCTGAACATCGCGCCGGACGTGATCGCGCAGTTCCCGCGCAATCGCCCCGACGTCGTGCCGCTGTAACGCCGCCAGCGTCCTGCCGTGGCCGGCATGCGGCTTGCTGGCCTGGCGGGCCGAACCCCGAATCGGTCCACTTCATTCGAACGGAATACTCACCATGATTCCTGTCCCGAGCAAAACCGCCGGCGGCTTCGCGCTGAACGGCCGGTCCGCCGAGCCCAGCGACGGCGCGGCGCGCGCCGCGCTGGAAGGGCGCCGCACCGGCGTCGCCGCGCTGCTGCCGTTCGTCGGCCCGGCCGTGATCGCGTCGATCGGCTACATGGACCCCGGCAACTTCGCGACCAACATCCAGGCCGGCGCCGCGTACGGCTACCGGCTGCTCTGGGTCGTGCTGGCCGCGAACGCGATCGCGATGCTGTTCCAGGCGATGTCGGCGAAGCTCGGCATCGTGACCGGCCGCAATCTCGCCGAGCTGTGCCGCGAGCGCTTCCCGGCGCCCGTCGTGTGGGGCATGTGGATCGCGTCGGAGATCGCCGCGATGGCGACCGATCTCGCCGAATTCCTCGGCGGCGCGCTCGCGTTCGGGCTGTTGTGCCACCTGTCGCTGTTCGCGGGGATGATCGCGACCGCGTTCGCAACCTGCGCGATCCTGGCGCTCGAAAAACGCGGCTTCCGGCCGCTGGAGGCCGCGATCGCGACGCTGGTCGGCGTGATCGGCGCGTGCTATCTCGGCGAACTGCTGATCGCGCCGCAGGACTGGCAGGCAGCCGCGTTCCATCTGGTGGTCCCGCAGATTCCGGACCATGCGGCGCTGACGATCGCAGTCGGCATCATCGGCGCGACGATCATGCCGCACACGCTGTATCTGCATTCGGGGCTCACGCAGGATCGCGCAGCGCCGCGCAACGACGCAGAGCGGCGGCGGCTCGTGCGTTTCTCGAACCGCGAGGTCGTGATCGCGCTGGGGCTCGCCGGGTTCGTGAATCTCGCGATGGTGATGATGGCGTCGTCGGCGTTTCACGCGATCGCGCCGGGCATGACCGACATCGGCGACGCCTATCACACGCTGATCCCGGTGCTCGGGCCGGCGGCCGGCGCGCTGTTTCTCGTCGCGCTGCTGACCTCCGGTGTGTCGAGCTCGGTGGTCGGCACGATGGCCGGGCAGGTCGTGATGCAGGGCTTCATCCGCCGCCGCATGTCGATCTGGCAGCGGCGCGCGGTGACGATCGCCCCCGCGTTCGCGGTGGTCGCGCTCGGCTGCGACGTCACGCGCGCGATGGTGGTCAGTCAGGTCGTACTGAGCTTCGTGCTGCCGATGCCGATGATCGCGCTGCTGATGCTGTCGGCGCGCACCGACGTGATGGGCGCTTACGCGATGCGGATGCCGCTGCGGATCGTCGCCGGCGCGGCGACGGTCGTGATCGTCGGGCTGAACGCGTACCTGGTATGGGCGGCATTCAATTGAACGCGATACGGGCGGGCAGCTTGCTGCTGCAGGTCCGGCGCTGCGCGGGAACGGCATGTGCATTTCGCACCACGGTCGGTCGTTGTCGTCGATCGCCACGCACACGGCGTGCCCGTTCCAATGCGCGTGTTCGTCCCGCGACGCGTACCGGGCGCGGTATCCGCGGCGATGCCGGTCGTTGAAGATCGCCGCCACGCGGCGCGCGGCGACGTGGCCGCGCCGGCGGCGACGATTACTTCGCGAGCGTCCGGTACGACACGAGGTCGTTGATCGGTCCGATCTCCGGCCCCGTCGTGCCGGGACGCGTCGCGACCTGCACGACCTTCTCGAACATGATGATGAACGGGGAGTTCGCGAGCACCGCCTTCTGCAGCGCTTCGTAGCGCTGCGCGCGCTTCGCCGGCGACGGCTCCACCAGCGCGGCCTCGGTGTCCTTCGTGAGCTGCGGGATGTCCCAGCTGTTGCGCCACGCAAGCATCTTCGTCTTCGACTGGTCCGAGTTGTCCGGATTCCACGCGAAGCCGCGCGCGTTGCTGTTCGGGTCCATGTAGTCGGGCGACCATTCGCCGATGAAGATGTCGTGCTGGCGTGCGCGGTACTTGCCGATCGCCTGCTTCGCGTCGCCGGGGATCAGCTTCACGCGGATGCCTGCTTGCGCGAAATTCGCCTGCAGCGCCTGCGCGATCTCGATGTACGGGTAATCGTTCGGCATGTCCATCGTCACGTCGAAGCCGTTCGGCAATCCGGCCTTCGCGAGCAGCGCCTTCGCCTTCGCGACGTCGAGCTTGTACGGATTCGATTTCAGCGTGCCGAGGAAGCCTTCCGGCAGGAAAGTCTGATGGACCTTGTAGGTGGTGCTGACGATGTTGCGCTGAATGCCGTCGTAATCGACGAGCCACTTCATCGCCTGCTGCACGTCGGGCTTCGCGAGGTTCGGGTTCTTCGTGTTCAGGCTCACGTACAGCAGCGCCGACACCGGCCACGACGCGATCCGGATCTTGCCGGCCTTGCTCAATGCGGCGAGGCTGTCGGGGCTCAGGTTGCGCGCGGCGTCGACGTCGCCGTTTTCGAGCAGCAGCCGCTGCGCGGACGCCTCCGGCACGTGGCGCAGCACGATGCGCTTCATCGGATACGGCGTGCGGTACTTGTCGAAACGCTGCAGCACGATGCTCTCGTTCGGCGTCCACTTGACGAGCTGGTACGGCCCGGAGCCCGCGTCGTTGGTCCTCAGCCAGCCGCTGCCGAAGTCGTTGCCCTGCTGATGCGACATCAGCAGCTTCTTGTCGAGCACCGACGCCGGGCACGCGCTGAGCACGTTCAGCACGAAGCTCGGTGCGTATTTGCGGTCGGTTTCGAGCACGAAGGTTTGCGGATCGACCGCGCGCACCTTTTGCATCACGTTCGCCTTCGTCAGGCCGAGATCGGCGAGCACGCCGGCCGGGCCCTTGTCGAGCAGCACCGTGCGTTGCAGCGACCACGCGACGTCGTCGGCGCTGACCGGGTTGCCCGAATGGAACGCGACGCCGGGCCGCAGCTTGAACGTGTAGGTCACGCCGTCGGCGCCGACCGTCCACGATTGCGCGATTTGCCCGTCGAAGCGCGTCGGATCCTTCAGGTCGACCCGCACGAGCCGCTCGTAGGTGTTCGCGACGTACTCGGACGGCACCAGCTCGTAGATTTCGCTCGGATCGAGCGTCGTGAATTCGCCGAGCTGGGTGGCGACGACGAAGATGCCGGGCGGCGTCGCGGCCTGCGCCGGCAGCGCCGGAACGAGTGCGACGAGCGCGGCGCTGACGAACAGGCGGGACAGCAGATGCTTCATGCGGGCTCCGTGGAAAGGCAATCGTGGTGCGATTCTCTCATCGACGCCGGCCCGGATGAAAATATTCGGCGGTGCGGGCGGACGCTTGCCGCCCGCGCGGCGCTCAGATCGCGCAGCGCGCGATCGCGAAGCGCATCGCTTCCTCCGCCGGCTCGCTGCCCGAGCCGCGCACGACCTTGATCACCGAGCCGTTGGCCGACGGCGTCAGCGTGACGAAGTAGGAGCGCGACCCGACGGTGATGTCGGTCACGCCGTTGTGCTGCGACCGCTCGGTGTCGGACAGGCGGTTGTCGAGGCAGCTCGCGATCGCATAGGCCGGGCGCGCCGACGACACGTAGATCATCGGCGCCGAGCCCGACGAAGCGGAGTCGGACGACGGCGCGGAGCCGCAGGCGGCGAGCAGGGCGGCGGGAAGGAGCAGCAGGAATCGTTTCATGGTCGGGATCGTCGTGCAGGTCGTGTCGGGGCCGGCGAGCGGGGGACGCGAAACGGGCGGCTTCGCGACGAAACCGCCGGCATCGCGCCGACGGTGACGGTCGACACGGCAGGCGGCTGGATTGACGTCGGAGTATACCTGCGGCATACGACGCGAGTTGACTGCTGAAACGATTCGATACAACCGGCGCGGCCGCATCACATCACGTGAGCCGATACGACGGCCCCGGCGTCAGCTCGTCCGGCAGCGGCTCCTGATTCAACTCGAGCAACGAGCGCTCGATCGTCCGCGCGATCGCATCGAGTGCCAGATGGTTCGGGCCGTCGCCGAACGGCTCGGCGATCGCATGAGCGATCGCGTCGAGCGCGATCAGCGTGTAGGCGACGAACACGGTGACGAACGGCGTCGCCGCGCCGATCGAGTCGACCAGACCGAACGGCAGCAGCGCGCAGTACGCATAGATGGTCCGGTGCAGCAGCACGTCGTAGGAGAACGGGATCGGCGTCGACGCGATGCGCTCGCAGCCGCTCACCATCGCCACGAGTTCGTCGAGCCGCGCATCGAGCATCCACAGCCGCGTCTCGGCGAGCTTGCCCGCGTCCGCCCGCGCGGCGAACGCGCCGCGCAGTTCATGGACGAGCGCGACCGGCGCGAAGCGCGCGGCGGCGATGCGCGCGCAGGCCTCGTCGTCGAGCCGCGCACGCAGGTCGGCCGCCGGATCGGTGCCGCGCAGCTGATGCTTGAGCGCATAGACGAACGCGACGACCTTGTGCACGAACGCGCGGCGCGCGGCCGCGTCGTCGCCGATCGCGCCGTAGCAGAGCGCCTGCGACACCAGTGTGCGCGTGGCGGTCAGCATGCCGCCCCACAGTTGCCGCCCTTCGCGGTAGCGTTCGTAGCTCGCGTTGTTGCGGAACCCTGCGAAGATCGCGAGCGTGAGGCCGATCAGCGTGAACGGCGTCGGATTCAGCGGCACCTTCTCGCCGAGCACGCGGCCGCCGCCCCACACTGCGACGAGGCTGATCGCGAGCGTCAGCACCAGTTGCGGCAGGATCGTCGGCAGCACCGAGCCGTTCCAGACGAGCAGCATCCGCAGCCAGTGTTCGCGCGGGCGAATGATCATCGCGGCGCTCCGTCAGGCGGCGGCCGCCGCCGGCGCCGCCGCGCGATGCAGCAGCACGGGCACCGACTTCGACGTCGGCGTGTTGCAGACGTCGCCGACGCTGTCGAGCGGCACCAGCGGGTTCGTTTCCGGGTAGTACGCGCCGATGCAGCCGCGCGGGATGTCGTATTCGACCAGCAGGAAGCCGTCGGCGCGGCGCACGATGCCGTCGTGCCAGACGGTCTCCATGTCGACCCATTCGCCGGCCTGCAGCCCGAGCATCGCGAGGTCGTCGCGGTTGACGAACACCACGCGGCGCTGGCCGTATACGCCGCGATAGCGGTCGTCGAGCCCGTAGACGGTCGTGTTGTACTGATCGTGCGAGCGCGTCGTCATCAGCGTCATCAGGCGTTCGCCGTGCAGCGCGCGGGCGCGCTGGATCGGCGTGTCGGCCGGCAGCGCGTGCGCGATGAAGTTCGCCTTGCCGGTCGGCGTCAGCCATTCGCGATCGCGCGACGCGACGCGCAGGTGGAAGCCGCCCGGCCGCGCGATGCGCGCGTTGTAATCGTGGAAGCCGTCGAAGGTCGCCTCGATCGCGTCGCGGATCTTCGCGTAGTCGTCCTTGTACGCGAGCCAGTCGATCGTGCCGCTGCCGAACAGCGCATGACCGAGGTGCGCGACGATCGCCGGCTCCGACATCAGGTTCGCCGAGGCCGGCTGGTTCATCCCGTACGACACGTGCACCATGCTCATCGAATCCTCGACCGTCACGCCTTGCGCTACGCCGTCCTGCAGGTCGATCTCGGTGCGGCCGAGCGTCGGCAGGATCAGCGCGTCGCGGCCGTGGATCAGGTGG
This sequence comes from Burkholderia sp. KJ006, assembly GCF_000262695.1. Taxonomy (NCBI): domain Bacteria; kingdom Pseudomonadati; phylum Pseudomonadota; class Betaproteobacteria; order Burkholderiales; family Burkholderiaceae; genus Burkholderia; species Burkholderia sp. KJ006. Next base: position 1,280,125 of record NC_017921.1, read on the forward strand.
CTGCGGTTCAGCTTCGTCGTGATGTGCACGGTCAGGTCGCAGCGGCGCATGCCTTCCCACGTGCGCGGCGTGTCGGGCGTCGCCATCGCGAAGTTGCCGCCGAGGCCGATCAGCACCTTCACGCGGCCGTCGCGCATCGCTTCGATCGTCTCGACGACGTCGTAGCCGTGCGCGCGCGGCGGCGCGAAGTCGAACACTTTGCCGAGCCGGTCGAGGAACGCCTGGGTCGGCTTTTCCTCGATGCCGACCGTGCGGTTGCCCTGCACGTTCGAATGGCCGCGCACCGGGCACAGGCCCGCGCCCGGCCGGCCGATGTTGCCGCGCATCAGCATCAGGTTGGTCAGCATCTGCACGGTCGCGACCGAGTGCTTGTGCTGCGTGATGCCCATTCCCCACGTCGCGATCACGCGTTCGCTGCGCGCGTAGCGCTGCGCGAGCGCGTCGATCTGCTCGTACGGCACGCCGCTTTCGGCGCTCAGCGCGGCCCAGCTTTCGTCGCGCAGATCGGCGGCGAACGCGTCGAAGCCGGCTGTGTGCGTGTCGATGAACGCGGTGTCGAGCACGCGCGGCGTACCGGCGGCGCGCGCGTCGTCGTCGAGTTCGAGCACGCGCTTCGCGATGCCCTTGAGCAGCGCGAAATCGCCGCCGATGGTCGGCTGGATGAACGTCGAGGCGATCTTCGTGCCCGACATCGTCAGCATTTCCAGCGGGCTTTGCGGATCGGCGAAGCGCTCGAGGCCGCGCTCTTTCAGCGGGTTGATCGACACGATGGTCGCGCCGCGCTTCGCGCATTCGCGCAGCTCGCCGAGCATGCGCGGATGATTGGTCGCCGGGTTCTGGCCGAAGATCAGCAGCAGGTCCGCATGCTCGAAATCGTCGAGCGTGACGGTGCCCTTGCCGACGCCGACCGACGCCGGCAGCCCGCGGCTCGTCGCCTCGTGGCACATGTTCGAGCAATCGGGGAAGTTGTTGGTGCCGTACCGCCGTACCAGCAGCTGGTACAGGAACGCGGCCTCGTTGCTGGCGCGCCCGGACGTGTAGAACGCGGCCTGGTTCGGGTCCGGCAGCGCGCGCAGGTGGCGCGCGATCAGCGCGAACGCGTCGTCCCAGGCGATCGGCACGTAATGATCGGTCTGCGCGTCGTACACCATTGGATCGGTCAGCCGGCCGTGCTGCTCGAGCTCGAAATCGGATTGCTCGAGCAGTTCGGTGACCGTGTGCGCGGCGAAGAACGCGGGCGTCACGCGCTTGCTGGTCGCTTCGGCGGCGACCGCCTTCACGCCGTTCTCGCAGAATTCGAACGTCGACGCGTGCTGGCGGTCCGGCCACGCGCAGCCGGGGCAGTCGAAGCCGTCCGGCTGGTTCTGGCGCAGCAGCGTGCGGTAGTTGCCGCCGGCGACCTTCTCCTTGATCAGGTTGATCGTGACGGCTTTCAGCGCGCCCCAGCCGGCGGCCGGGTGCGTATATGGTTCGATGCGCGCGGTGGCGGTTTTCTTTTTCATGATGCGTGTGTCGGGGTTGGTGCGTGCAGGGTACGCGCGGCGCCGTGACCGCTGTGTGTACACCTTCTCATATCAAAAAAGAGTACAGTTGCGGCCATTCGGGCCGTACGAGCCATTCGGGCCCGCGACGGCATCGTTGAAGGGAAGCTGAAAGGAGCGCGCGTGAAGCGATACGAACGACTCGCCGACGATCTCCAGGCGCAGATCGAGCGCGGCGTGTACCGGCCCGGCGAGCGCATTCCGTCGGTGCGGCAGGCGAGCCGGCAGCAACAGCTCAGCGTGACGACCGTGCTGCGCGCGTACCTCGTGCTGGAAAGCCGCGGGCTGATCGAAAGCCGGCCGCAGTCGGGCTATTTCGTGCGCGCGCGGGCCGCCGCGCCGGCCGACGCCGAGTTGCACGTGTCGACGCCGGCCGCCGAGCCGTCGGCCGTCGACGTGAGCCGGCTCGTGCTGTCGACGCTGCGCTCGATCGCGCGCGACGACGCCGTGCCGCTCGGCTCACCGTATCCCGACGCGTCGCATTTCCCGGTGCAGCGTCTCGCGCGCTACGCCCAGGCGATCGGGCGGCGCCGCACGCGCTGGGGCGTGATCGACGACTTGCCGCCCGGCAACCAGGAGCTGATCCGCCACATCGCGCGGCGCTATGCGGAGCGCGGCGTCGCGGTCGAGCCCGGCGAGATCGTGGTGACGATCGGCGCGACCGAAGCGATCAACCTGTGCCTGCAGGCCGTCGCGAAGCCGGGCGACACGATCGCGGTGGAGTCGCCGACCTTTTACGCGATGCTGCATGCGATCGAGCGGATGGGGATGCGCGCGCTCGAAGTGCCGACGCACCCGGGCGACGGCATCGATCTCGATGCGCTCGCACGGATCCTGGCGAGCGAGCGCATCGCCGCGTGCATGGTGATGCCGAATTTCCAGAATCCGCTCGGCTTCGAGATGTCCGACGCGCGCAAGCGCGCACTCGTCGAGCTGCTCGCGCAGCACGGCGTGCCGGCGATCGAGAACGACGTCTATCACGAGCTGCATTTCGGCGATACGACGCCGAGCGCGCTGAAGTCGTACGATCGCGACGGGCTCGTATTGCATTGCGCGTCGTTCACGAAGAGCCTGTCGCCGCGCTACCGGATCGGCTGGGCGATGCCGGGCCGCTATCGTGACCAGGTCGAGAAGCTCAAATTCCTGAACACGCTCGCGACGCCCGCCATCGAGCAACTCGCGATTGCCGAATACCTGAAGTACGACGGCTACGATTTCCATCTGCGGCGCATGCGCAAGCAGTATGCGCAGCAGGCGAGCGTGATGAGCGCGATGGTGCGGCGCTTCTTCCCCGAGGGCACGCGGCTGTCGCAACCGCGCGGCGGCTACGTGCTGTGGGTCGAGCTGGCGCCACAGGTCGACGCGATGAAGCTGTATGCGCTCGCGCTCGCGCAGCGCATCACGGTCGGGCCCGGCCATATGTTCTCGGCGAGCGGCAATTACCGGCACTTCATCCGGCTCAACTACAGCTACCCGTGGTCGCGGCAGATCGAGGAGGCGTTGAAGGTGCTCGGCCGGCTTGCGGCCGAATGCGCGGTGCGGTGAGCGGCGGGATGAGCGCGCGCTGTGCCGCGCCGCGCGATGGCGGGCGGCGGCCCGTTGCCGGCCGCTGCGTCGAACCTCAGCGCGTGCCGCCGGGCGGCCGTTCGCCCGCACCGCTTGCCCGCAGCGGCAGCCGCAGCGCCGTCGCGAAGCTCGCCGCATGCAATGCGCACAACAGGCCGAAGGCCCACGCGTACGCGACGCTCGGCGAGCCGCTCGTCGCCGTCTCGACGTGCAGCCGCCACGCGAGAAACAGCGTACAGAGCGTCGTGAAGGTCGGCCCGCCGAGGCGCTGCACGATATTCAGCGACGTCGTCGCCATCGGCAGGCTGCGCCGTTCGACCGACGCATACGCGGCGGAAATCGACGGCGTGCCGATCGCGCTCTGACCCATCCCGCGCAGAAACAGCGCGGGCATCAGCACGTCGCGATCGAAGCCGTGCAACGCGAGGTACGCGAACGGCAGCGTCGCGATCAGCGCGAGCAGCGCGCCGGCGGCGGCGACCCGCCGCACGCCGAACCGGCTCGTCAGCGCGCCCATCGACGGATAGGTGACGAGCATGCCGAGCCCGAGCGGTGCGAGCAGCCAACCGATCTCGCCGGGCGAGCGGCCGCACGCCTGGATCAGAAACACCGGAATCAACATCTGGCCCGCGTAGACCGCGCCGTTCGACAGGAACTGGGTGGCGGCGGCCGCGCCGAACACGCGCGAGCGAAACAGCGCGACGTCGATCAGCGCCCGTTCGCGCAGGCGCCGCTCGACACGCAGGAACGCGGCGAGCAGCAGCATCGCGGCCGCGACGGCGGCGATGCCGGGCGCGGCTTCGATCCGCTGCGCGCCGTACAGGAACAGCACGAGCGCCGGCGACAGCAGCGCGAGGCCGACCCAGTCGAGCGCGCGGCGCTGCGTCTCGTCGCGGTCGGCGGGCAGCAACCAGACGGCGAGCCCGAGCGCGAGCACGCCGACCGGCAGGTTCACGAGAAACAGCCAGCGCCACGAGGCGTGCTGCAGGACCGCGCCGGCGACGACCGGGCCGAGGAGCGGTGCGAGCAGAACCGGCACCGCCGCATAGCCGATCACGCGCGCCATCTGCTGGCCGGCCGCGCGCGCGATCATCATTTGCGCCATCGGCGCGAGCAGCCCGCCGCTGACGCCCTGCAGCACGCGGAACGCGATCAGCGACGCCGCCGACCACGCGAGCCCGCACAGCGCCGACGTCAACATGAACGCGGAGAAACACCACAGGTACAGCGCCTTCGCGCCGATGCGCCCGACCAGCCAGCCGTTCAGCGGCAACACCAGCGTGAGCGCGAGCAGGTAGCCGCTCGTCACCCATTGGATCGTCGACAGGCTCGCGTGCAGGTCGGTCGCGAGGCTCGACAGCGAGACGTTGACGATCGTCGCGTCGAGCTGCGACAGCAGCGAGCCGAGCGTCGCGACCGCGCTGACTTTCCAGACCATCGGATCGAGCGGGGCGGCCGGGCGGTTCTCCACCGGCTGCGCGTGTCGCTCGCTCACGCGTCGCGGCGCGCGAGCAGCGCGACGATGTCGCGCGTCGAACCCGTTTCGCCGAGGCGCGGAAACACCCGTTCGACGCTGTTCGCGTGCGCGTCGGCGCTGAGGTCGGTCATCGCGTCGACGGCGAGCGTCACGTTGTAGCCGAGGTCGTATGCCTGCCGCGCAGTCGATTCGACGCCGATGCTGGTCGCGATCCCGGCGAGCACGATCTGCGTGACGCCGGCGGCTTTCAGGTACGCGTCGAGATCGGTCGCGGTAAACGCGCCCCAGGTGTGCTTCGTCACGACATGGTCGCCCGGCTGACGGTCGAGCTCGGGCAGCAGTTCGGTCCAGTCGGGCGGCAGCGCCGCGGTGCGCGGCGGTTGTTGCGTGCGGCCCGGTGCGCCGCCCGCGACGTTGACGAGCACGACCGGCAGGCCGCGGCCGCGGAACGCGTCGAGCAGTTCGCGCGCGTGCGCGATCACCGTGGCGCTCGGATGGCAGGCCGGCAGCGCGACGATGCCTTTTTGCAGATCGATGACGACGAGCGCCGTGTTCGGGTCGAGCCGGGTCGTGCTCATGGTGTCGATGCTCCGTGAAGGGGACGATGGAACGCATGCGCGCGACGGCCGCGCGGCATGCGGGCGGCGGTCATTGCTCGCCGAGACGCCGGATCAGTGCGATCGCGTCGGCGAGCGTGCGCATTTCGTCAGGTTCGAGCTTGCCGATCGCGGCGCCGAGCCACGCGTGCTTCGCCGCGTTGCGCTTGCGCCGCGCTTCGCGGCCGGCCGCGGTCAGCAGGAACAGGATTTGCCGGCCGTCGGTCGGATGCGGCTCGCGTTCGACGAGCCCGTCTTCCTCGAGGCTCGCGAGGATCGCCTTCATTGACTGCGGCTTCATGGCTTCGGCGCGCGCGAGCTCGGCGGTCGTCATCGGGCCCTGTCGTTCGAGCCGCGCGAGCGCGCTCGTCTGCGACATACCGAGCCCTTCGGAGTCGATTTCGGAGCGCAAACGGCGGATCAACTGGCCGACCGCGAGCGTCAGGTCGGTGGCGACGGTGTCGGCGGTAACGCCGGATGTGCGTGGCGGATTCATGCGGCCAAGCATAGAATACGACAGCCTAACTTGCAAGTTTAACTGTCGATATGGGGCGGCATGCGGCTACGAGTCGAGGCAAACGAGAGGGCGTCGCGTCGCGGCTTTGAATCGGCGAGACGCGCCGCTACCCGCGCGCTGGCGACGCAACGGGCACGACGTCGGGGTACTTCGGTGACGCATGCTCGTGGAGCAGGTCGCCGAGATATTGGGCGAGTTCGTCTGCCGCGAGCGTCGCCGGAATCTGCAGCCCGGCCGGCCTGCGCTTGCCGTCGGCGCCGAGATCGAACACGCGCCAGCCGTCGCCTGTGCGGACGACGGCAAGCAGGCGGCCGAACGCGTTGAACCGGTACTCATGCTCCATCGCATCGCTCCTGCGCCGGAAGAGCGGCGCTTACTGAATCGAGCAGCTCAGCCAGCGATGGATTTTCAGCGCATCGCTGGACACGCCCGCGCGCGTCGACGCGCCGAGCAGCACGATGGTTTCGCGCCGCCCGTGCACGCGCGTGCGCATCACGACGCCATGCCCCGATTCGTTGATGAAGCCGGTTTTCTGCAAACGGATCGGCAGCCGGCCGTAGCGCACCAGCGGATCGGAATTCACATACAGCAGCTCGCCGTCGCCGGCTTCGATGGTCGTCGACGTGTCGGTCGAGAAATAGCGGATCAGCGGGTCGTGCGCGGCGGCGCCGACGAGCCGCGCGAGATCCTCGGCGGTCGATACGTTGCGCGGCGACAGTCCGGTCGGTTCGCGGAAATGCGTCGCGCGCATGCCGAGCTGGCGCGCTTTGCGGTTCATCGCGCCGACGAAGGCGGCGCGGCCGCCCGGATAATCGCGGCTCAGCGCGGCGGCCGCGCGGTTTTCCGACGACATCAGCGCGATATGAAACATCTGCCGGCGCGACAGTTCGGCGCCGACCGGCAGCCGCGAGCCGGTGAACTTGATCGTGTCGCGATCGCGCGCCGTGACGCGCAGCACGCCGTTCAGCGGCCGGTCGGCATCGCGGGCGACGAGCGCGGTCATCAGCTTCGAGATCGATGCGATCGGCCGCACCGTGCGCGCGTTGCGCGCGAGCAGCGGCGTGCCGGAGTCGACATCGACGACGTACGCGGCGCGCGAGTGCAGTGTGCGCACGGCGCGCGGCGTGTAGCCGCAGCTTGCGAGCAGGCGTGGCGGTTCGATGCGACGCGGGCGGTTCGCGTTCGTGCGGGGCTTGCGATGCGTGCCTTTGGCGCGGCGATGCTGCGGCGCGGGCGCCGCGTGATGCTTGACCGGATGGTGCGTGACGCGCGGTCGGCGATGCTTGATGGCCTTGTGCGTGCGATGCGCGGCCTTGCTCTTGACGACTTTCGGATGCGCGTGCGTCGACGCGGTCCGATGCGCGTTCGCGGCCGACGCATTGGCCGCGAACGCGAGCGTCACGAACGACAGCGCGATGATCAGAGGGGTGCGGGCGCGGCGCAGGCGCGCGATGAGGCCGGTCAAGCGAAGTACTCCTTCTCGCGTGCGCTACGGCAGCGCGAAACACGTGGACAGTGGACGGGAGCGGGAAATTATACGGTCGATCGCAGGGCGATGACGATCGATGCGTGCGGGTTCGTGAGGGTTCCTGCGATGCGTCGCGGCCGATCGGAGCGGAACGTGCGAGGTAATCGTCGGCGACGTCAGCGCGGCCAGTGTCGCCGTGACACGACCGCGAAGCTGAGCGCGATCGCGCCCGTGACGCGTTGCGGCGGCGCGTCGTCGGGCACGTCGCCGAAGCGCACGCGGCGGCCGCGGCCGCCCGCGCGCGCCGCGCGCCGCTCGTTCGCTGTCGCGTCGGCGTCGGGCTTCGCTGCGGATTCGTCGACGACCGCCGTGTCGGATGAATGATCGGCCGCGCATGCGGCCGCAGGATCGAAGGTCATCGCGGTATGTTCAAGGAAGGGCATGTGCGTATTGAACGCCATCGGATTCGATCAGTAAAATGAATGTTTTGATCGATCGGATTCATTTAAAGAATGGAATTGAAACTGCTTCGCTCCTTCCTGACGGTCACCGAGCTGAGTCATTTCAGCCGTGCGGCCGACGCGCTGCACATGAGCCAGCCGGCATTGAGCAAGCAGATCGGTGCGCTCGAGGCGAGCCTCGGCGGCCGGCTGTTCGAGCGCGGGCGTCACGGTGCAGAACTCACGGCGTTCGGCGAGCGCTTCCTGCCCGATGCGCAGGCGCTCGTGCACGATGCCGACGAGATGCTCGCGCGTGCGCGCGAGGTCACGAGCGGCCAGCGCGGGCAGTTGCGGCTCGGCATCTGCCTGTCCGTGCTGACGCTCGTGCCGAAGCTGATCGCGGAATTCCGGCGGTGCAATCCGGGCATCGCGATCACGCTGAGCGACCTGTCGTCGTCCGAGCAGACGCGCCGGCTGCGTTCCGGCAAGCTCGATGCCGGCTTCCTGCGCTTGCCGGCCGACGAAGGCCTGTCTTCGTTCAGGGTGACCGACGAGGCGCTCGCGCTCGCCGCGCCGCCGCATCTCGGCTTCAAGCGCGTGCCGACCGATCTCGACGCCCTCAACGAAATCGGCTTCATCGCGCTGCAGCGTGCGCGCGGCCCCGGCCTCGCCGCGCAGATCGAGCAGTGGTGCGGTGCGCGGCGCTTCGTGCCGCACGTCATGCAGCAGGCGGAAGACGTGCAATCGGTCCTCACGTCGGTCGCGGCCGGCGTAGGCGTTGCGTTCATCCCGTCGAGCGCGCAATATCTGCTGCGCGATGCGACCGTGCTGCCGCTCGCCGGTCGCGACGCGAAATGGCGCGTCGGCCTGGCGTGGTTGTCCGGCCGCGACGATCCCGTGACCACGCGCTTCGTGTCGTTCATGCGCGCGGCGTTGAAGGGCGCGTGAGCGCACGCAGCGCGTCCGCCACGCACCTGCTGCCTGAATGCCGGTCGGCACCGGCGCACCGATCTCGATCCATGACTTCAGAACCTGACGACTCCCCGCTGGACCCCGCGCTCGTGGCGACGCTCGCGACGCTGAACGAGGCCGCGCACGCGCCGTCCGGCGGTACGTGGTCGCTGCCGAAGATCGCGAAGCGCGCGCAGTTGCCGATGAGCATGCTGCGTCGCGTGCTGACGCAGCTCGACGCGGCCGGGATCACCGCGACGACGTTGAACGACGACGGCACCGGCCGCGCCGCGTTGACCGACGAGGGCCGCGTGCTCGCCGCGCAGCTGTTCGGCGCGAACGATGCGCGATAAAAAGCGGGCCGCCCGAAGGCGGCCCGCTGCGCTACGTTCGACGCGGTTCAGAACCACTGCTTGTAACGGCGCACATAGAGCGTCTTGACGATCTGCGCGAGCAGGATGTAGCCGGCCATCGTCGCCGCGAGCCACAGCCAGTACGTGCCGGGCAGATGCATGAAGCCGAGCGCGTCCGCGAACGGCGAGAACGGCAGCCAGCAGCCGACGGCGATCGCGGTGAACGTCGACAGCAGCACCGGCAGCGCGGCCGTGCTCTGCAGGAACGGGATCTTCTGCGTGCGCAGCAGATGCACGACGAGCGTCTGCGAGACGAGGCTCTCGATGAACCAGCCCGAGTTCATCACGATCTGGCCGCCCGCGCCGCCGTGCAGGTGATACATCGCGCCGGCGCCGAACACGGTCCACATCAGCACGTAGGTCGTGATGTCGAACACCGACGACGTCGGCCCGACCCACAGCATGAAGCGGCCGATGTTGCCGGCCTCCCACTTGCGCGGCTTCTTGAGGAACTCGGGGTCCATCCGATCCCACGGCAGCAGCATCTGCGACGTGTCGTAGATCAGGTTCAGCACCAGCAGCTGGGTCGCGAGCATCGGCTCCCACGGCAGGAACGCACTCGCGACGAGCACCGAGAACACGTTGCCGAAGTTCGAGCTGGCCGTCATGTTCAGGTACTTGAGGATGTTGCCGAAGGTCTCGCGGCCCTTGATCACGCCTTCCTCCAGCACCATCAGGCTCTTTTCGAGCAGGATGATGTCGGCGGTCTCCTTCGCGATGTCGGCGCCGCTGTCCACCGAGATGCCGACGTCGGCGTCGCGCAGCGCCGGCGCGTCGTTGATGCCGTCGCCGAGGAAGCCGACCGTATGGCCGTTCGCCTGCAGCGCGCGGACGATGCGCGCCTTCTGCAACGGCGTGAGCTTCGCGAACACCGTCGTGCGTTCGACGGCCTGCGCGAGCGTCGCGTCGTCGAGCCCATCGATGTCGGCGCCGAGCAGCGGCGTGCCCGGCTGCAACCCGACCTGGCGGCAGACCTTGATCGTGACGGTCGCGTTGTCGCCCGTCAGCACCTTCACCGCGACGCCGTTTTCGCGCAACGCGGCGAGCGCCGGCGCGGCCGATTCCTTCGGCGGATCGAGAAACGTCAGGAAGCCGCGCACGACGAGGTCGCGCTCGTCGGCGGTGCGGTACTGCTCGCGTTGCTCGGCGGGCGGGATCGCGCGCGTCGCGACCACCAGCACGCGGAAACCGTCGTCGTTGTACGCGCTCGCCTGTTCGAGCAGCCGCTCGCGCGCGACGCTGTCGAGCGGACGCACGCCGTGCTCGTCCTGCACGTGGGTCGACACCGCGAGCATTTCCTCGACCGCGCCCTTGCAGATCAGCAGATGCGCGCCATGCGCATCGCCGACGACGACCGACAGGCGGCGCCGCACGAAGTCGAACGGCAGTTCGTCGATCTTCGTGTAGCCGTGCGGCTTCACACGGTCGCCGAGCTCGTCCGCGCGCGCGACGATCGCGACGTCGATCAGGTTCTTCTGGCCGCTTTGATGGAAGCTGTTGAGCCAGCCGAGCCGCAGGATGTCCTCGTCGCGCCGTCCGGCCAGGTCGAGATGGTGCTCGAGGATGATGCGGTCCTGCGTGAGCGTGCCCGTCTTGTCGGTGCACAGCACGTCCATCGCGCCGAAGTTCTGCACCGAGTTCAGCCGCTTCACGACGACCTTGCGGCGCGCCATCGCGATCGCGCCGCGCGCGAGATTCGCGCTGACGATCATCGGCAGCATTTCGGGCGTGAGGCCGACGGCCACGGCGAGCGCGAAGGTCAGCGCGCTCAGCCAGTCGCCCTTGGTCAGCCCGTTGATCATGAACACGACCGGCACCATCACGAACATGAACTTGATCAGCAGCCAGCTCACGCTCGCGACGCCGCGATCGAAGCTCGTCTCGATGCGCTTGTGGCTTACCACGTTGCGCGCGAGCGTGCCGAAGTAGGTATCGTCGCCGGTCGCGACGACCACGGCCGTCGCGGTGCCGCTGACCACGTTGGTGCCCATGAAGCAGACGTTCTCGAGATCGAGCAGCGACGTCGACGCGGCGGGCGGCGTGTCATGCGGCGCGCCGGCCGCAGCCGGCGCATGTGCTTGCGCCGACTTGCCGGCGACCGCGCCGAGCGTGTCGTACTTCTCGACCGGCAGCGCTTCGCCGGTCAGCACGGCCTGGCTGATGAACAGGTCGCGCGACGTGATGAGGCGCACGTCGGCGGGGATCATGTCGCCGGCCGACAGATGCACGATGTCGCCGACCACCACGTCGCACATCGGCACGTCGCGGCGCGTCGGCTCGCACGTGTCGGTTGCCGCGCGCTGCACGGTGGCCGTCGTCCGCACCATCGCCTTGAGTTTCTCGGCGGCGCGCCGCGACCGGAATTCCTGCACGAAGCGCAGTAATGCGCTGATCGTCACCATCGCGAGCAGGATCGTCATGCCGACGTAGTCGCGATCGTCGGGCGCCGCGAACCAGACGTCGGTGCAGAAGCTGATCGCGGCGAGCACCAGCAGCACGTAGACGAACGGATTGTGAAACGCGTGCAGCAACTGGCGCGTCCAGTGCGGCGGCTTGTCGTGCGCGATTTCGTTGGGGCCGTGGTGCTGCAGCCGGTCGGCGGCCTGGCCGTGCGTGAGGCCGCGTGCACCGGTGCGCAGCGCCTCGAAGGTCTGCTCGAGCGGACGGCCGGCTTCCTGCGCGATGCGCATGATGCGCGGTTCGTTCTGCCGGCCGTTGCCGGCGCCGACGAAGCCGCGCTGCGGGTTCCTGGATGGGTTTCGTTGTGTCATGACTCGCTCCTGGCGCATGCGGCGGCGCGCCGGGAGCGGTCGCGACGTTATCGACGCGCGAACGCTTCCCGCCGCGTCGCGACACGCGCGATCGGCTGTGGATCGGAAAAGGGGGAAACGCTCGCCGGCGCGGCGACTGCGCGCGCAGAGCCGATGCGCAACGCCGCACCGGCGAGCGGTAATCGACTACTGTCGTCTGCGTTCATCTGCGCTCCTTCGGTCGTGGATGGGCGGCACGAGCGATCGGCGGCCGCGCACGCGAGCGTGCGCACGGCCGGTCGGCACGTGAATGAAATACGCGCGGCAGCGCGCAGTGCGTCGCGCGAATGCACGCACGCGGCAGCGTGGCGCTGCGCGGCGACGCGCTTCGGCGTCAGCGAAAAATCGGGCGGGGATTCTGGCCGGTCAGGCCGGAAGGACGCCGCATCCTGCTGTCCAGGGATGCGGCAGAAGACGAGGCTCTGCGCGTTTCCTCAGGCAGCAGTCGGGTTGGTCGACGACCAACTACAACTCGCATCGGTGTTCACGGAACACTCCATGTAATCAGACGGGGGCGATGGTAATGGTTCGTTGCGCGAAGCGTCAACCCTTTACCGCCTTTACCCGCGTTTTTACGGCGTTTTCATCGATGCTTCGGCATGCTGCCGTCACGCGCGGCGATGAAAAAACGCGCGCACGCCGGGCCGGCATGCGCGCGTTCGTGTCGCGGCGACGCAGCGCTTATTGCGCGGCGGCCGTGACGGCCGCGCCCGCATCGGCGATACCGGCGCCGGCCGGCAGGGCGGTGCACGACGTCGTGGCGGCGGGCAGCATCGCCGCGCGTGCGCCGCCTTGCAGCTTCTGCTGAATCTGCGCCGGCGTGAGGTTGCCGTTCACCGCCAGCATCAGCGAGACGATGCCCGACACCTGCGGCGTCGCGAGGCTCGTGCCGCTCGCGGTGCCGTACGAGTCGGCACCCGGCACGGTCGTGCCGCTGTTGGCGGTCGACAGGATGCCCACGCCCGGCGCGCTCAGCGAGACGTCGGCGCCGAAGTTGCTGAACGATGCGCGCCGGCCGGTGGCGTCGGTTGCGCCGACGCTGATGACGCCGCGGCAGTTCGCCGGCTGGTCGAGGCCGGTCGACAGGCCGTCGTTGCCGGCGGCCACGACGACCGTCACGCCCTTCGCATTCACGTCGTCGATCGCCTGCTGGAACGTCGTGCTGCACGCACCGACGCCGCCGAGGCTCAGGTTGATGACCTTCGCGGGCGTCGGATTCGTCGGCACGCCGTTGACCGGAATGCCGGCCGCCCAGCGCATCGCGTCCGCGATGTCGCTGGTCGTGCCGCCGCACTTGCCGAGCACGCGCACCGGCAGGATGCGGCCGAGCCACGACACGCCCGCCACGCCGATCCCGTTGTTCGCGCCGGCGCCGATCACGCCCATCACGCGCGTGCCGTGCCAGCTGCTGTTGTTCGGTTCGCTCGCGCAGTGGTAGTACGGGCCGGTCGCGTCGTCGAGTTCCTGCTGCGTGACCCAGTCGCCCGGGTCCGTCGCGTCGTTGCTGCGCGCCTGGCCGTTGTTGCTGGTGTTGGCGTTCGAGATGAAGTTGTAGCCCGGCAGCAGGTTCGCGACGAGATCGGGGTGCGGCCGGTAGCCGGTGTCGAGCACCGCCGTGACGACGGTCGGCGCGCCCTTGGTGCGCGTCCATGCGGGCGGCGTGTTGATGCCGACCGCCGGGTCGGACAGATACCATTGCTGGCTGTACGAGGGGTCGCTCGGCGTGTCGCGGACGTGCATCGGGTGATCCGGTTCCGCGTAGTCGACGTCGCTGTCGGCCGCGAATGCGGCGGCCAGTGCGGCCGCGTCGTCCGATGCGATGCGCTGGCCGATCGACAGGACGGCCGCCCCGTTCGCCAGCGTGCGCTCGACCTGCACGTTCAGCGACGTCGTCGCGGCCGCATAGGCACGCGCGGCGCCGCTGGTCGTCGGCGCGCTCCAGCGCGTCATCGAGCGCTGGATCACCGCGTCGAGCCGCGTGCCGACGTCGAGCGCGGCCATCGCGCGCGTTCCCGTCGACGGCTTCAGCCTGACGATCAGATGATCGACCGGCGGCTCGGTCGGCGCGACCGTCTGCGCGGCCATCTGCACCGCGGCCTGCTGGGCCGCACAGGTGGTGCCGTTGGTCGGCGCGGGCGCGGGCGCCGGAGCAGGTGCGGGAGCCGGCGTCGGCGCGGGGGCCGGCGCTGCAGTCGCCGGGCTCGAGCCGTCGCCGCCACCGCCGCCGCAGCCGGCGATGGGGAGCAGGGCGGCTGCCGACAACATGCCGGCGAGCACGCGCGCGTGAGCGGTGCGGGCCAGTGCGAAATCGAAACGATTGGCTCTCATGGTGAAACTTCGTCCTCGTGGATAACCGTCGTGCCGGCGGTAGTGCGTGGTCCGGCCGATGCCGGATCTGGTCTTTTTTGTCTGGCGATTGCAGCGGCTTGCTGCGACGCGCCATGCATTGGGTAACGGCCGTCCAGCGGGGTTCTTGAGTATGTTTTGGTAGAAAAGGCAGCGTTTGCGCAAACGATTTCGTTGCTGCATCGCAGCGGTGTTTGCGATTCCTGTCGGGCCGCGCGCTCGCCCGTGCGCGACCGGATGCGCTGCGGCGGCCCTGATGACGGAGAGGACGAGGTTTGCGCGCCACGGCAACGCGCGCGCCCGCGCGGCGGGCCGCCGGCTCGACGCGTCACTACGCGTTGGCCGATGCGGCGCGAATATTGTCGGGCGTAGGATCGCGATTCGATCAACGTTTCGTCAGGAGAAAAGCATGGATCGCCGCTTTCGTTGGCTGGCCCTCGTGCTGGCCGGTGCGCTGGCCGGCGCCGCGCACGCGCAGGCGCTGACCGGCACGCTGAAGAAGATCAAGGACACCGGCGTCGTGTCGCTGGGTATCCGTGAATCGTCGGTGCCGTTCTCGTATTCGGACAACCAGCAGAACAACATCGGCTACTCGCGCGACATCGCGGCGCGCATCATCGACGCGCTGAAGGCCGAATTGAAGGCGCCGAACCTGACGGTGAAGGAGATTCCGATCACGTCGCAGAACCGCATTCCGCTGCTGCAGAACGGCACGATCGACTTCGAATGCGGATCGACGACCAACACGCTGGAGCGCCAGAAGCAGGCCGCGTTCTCCAACAGCATCTTTCTGTACGGGATCCGCTTCAGCACGCGCAAGGATTCCGGCGTGAAGGACTTCGCGGATCTGGCCGGCAAGACCGTCGCGACGACGGCCGGCACGTCGGACGAGCGGCTGCTGCGCAAGCTCAACGAAGAGAAGGCGATGAACATGACGATCATCAGCGCGAAGGACCACGCCGAAGCGTTCATGAACGTCACGACCGGGCGTGCGGTCGCGTTCGTGATGGACGAGCCGCTGCTGTACGGCGAAATCGCGAAGGATCGCAATCCGGGCGCCTACACGGTGGCGGGCACGCCGCTCGTCCACGAAAACTACGCGTGCATGCTGCGCAAGGACGATCCCGCGTTCAAGCAGCTGGTCGATCGCGTGATCGCGCAGTTGCAGACCTCCGGCGCGGCCGAGCAACTCTACGACCGCTGGTTCATGCAGCCGATACCGCCGAAGGGCGTGAGCCTGAACTACCCGTTGTCGCCCGAGATGAAGCAGCTGTTCAGAAACCCGACCGATCGCGCGCAGTACTGAGCAGGCCGCGGCGACACGGTTGCAAACGAAAACCGCCGGCGCGGCGGCCGGCGGTTTCGGTTTTGGTTTTGTGCGGGGTCGCTCGCGTCAGGCCTTGATCTCCGGCCCGCGCGCCGCGGGCCTGGCCGGCGCCGACGGTGCAGGCGCGACCGTACGTGTGGACGGCTGCGCCGGCACGATCACGACGACCGGCTCCGGCATTGCCCACATCGGCATCGCGAAGCCGACGGGTTGCGGCGCCGGCATCGCGAACAGGTTGGCGAGCGCCGCGTGCTGCAGCGCCATCATCTGCTGCATGGCGGCCATCTGCGCCTGAGCGGCCTGCATCCGGTACTGCGCGGCCTGCATCTGCCGCCATGCGGTTGCGGGCGCCACGTCGCCCGACGTCGACGACGTCTGCATCTCGAAGCTCGCGCCGCCATGCGGGCTGTGCCAGCTCCACGTGCTGACCTTCATCGGGCCGAGCGCCGTCTGGACGACGCGCGTATCGGCCTTGACCGGCACGGCCTGCCCATCGACGTTGACGAACACCGGTTGTGCGGCCGGCGCCTGCGCGGCTTGCCCGGCGATCGCGAGCACGGGCATCAGCGCTACCGCGCCTGCCGCCATATACGAACGGAATCGCATATTCGTATCTCCATCAAACGATACTGATCGAATCAACATTGAACGAATCGTGCGGCTCACGGACGGAGCCATCGGCGACTATGCGTGGGTCGGCTTAAAACAGGATTAAAACCGCGGCGTAGCCGGTCGGATGGACGTAGGCGGGACGCTGCAGCCGACGCCTGCAACGCCGAGCCGACAGCTCGCAACGCCCAGCCGACAGCTCGAAGCTCGAAGCTCGCGGTGCACGGCGCACCGTGCCGCCATGCCACCGGCGCCTATGTCCCCCCGCGCCGCCGCCCCATTCAACCTCTCCCGCGCCAGGGGATTCCGGCCGGCGCGCGCAACAAAGGGCACAATAGGCGCTTCGCTGCGCACGGCTGTTCGCTATCCGAACGCGCCGGCATGCAGCGATGCCGCCGCCCGTATCCTTCCCGCCCGTCATGAACGCCTCGCTCACTTCCGCGCGCGAATCGAATTCGCCGCGCTTCCTGTTGTTCCTGATCTGCCTGTTCTCGTCCGCCGGCCAGCTGGCGATCGACATCTACGTGCCGGCGCTGCCCGACATGGCGCGTTCGTTCGCGACCACGCCGCAGGCGATCCAGTCGAGCGTGTCCGGCTACATGGCCGCGTATGCGCTGGGCCAGCTGATCTTCGGCCCCATCGCCGATGCGTACGGCCGCAAGCGCGTGCTCGCGTTCGGTCTCGTGATCTACACGATCGGCTGCCTGCTGTCGCTCGGCGCGCCGAACCTCGAGACCTTCCTGCTCGCGCGCTGCCTGCAGGGCTTCGGGATCGCGACGACGAACCTGCTCGCGAAGGCGATCATCACCGATTCGTTCTCCGGTCAGGCGCTGATGCACGCGTTCACCTACATGTCGATCGCGTGGGGCCTCGCGCCGATCGTCGCGCCGGTGATCGGCGCGCACCTGCAGGAATGGTTCGGCTGGCGCGCCTGCCTGGTGTTCCTGCTGGTGTACTCGCTCGCGATGTGGGCGCTGCTGTGGCGCTATCGCGAGACCTTGCCGAAACCGGTGCATCTCGCGCCGCGCACGCTGTTCGCGAATGCGGGCAGGGTACTCGCGAGCCCGGTGTTCCAGAGCTGCTTCCTCGCGCAGGGGCTGTGCTACAGCATCCTGCTGGTGTTCAACATCGTCGGGCCGTTCATGGTGCAGACCACGCTGCACAAGCCGCCGACCTTCTTCGGCTATCTGGCGCTCGGCATCGGGCTGATGTATTTCCTCGGCGGGCTGTCGAACCGGATTCACGGGCGCGGGCTGCCGAGCGCCGAGCAGCGCTTGCGTATCGGTGCGCGCGTGATGGCGGGCGCCGCGGTCGCGATGCTGGTGCTCGCGCTGACCGTCGGCCTGCGCGTGTGGACGCTCGCGACGCCGGTGCTCGTGATGGGTTTCTGCGCGGGCGCGATGTATCCGACGCTGATGGCCAAGGGCAATTCGCTGTTTCCGCATATCGCCGGGCTGACCAGCGCGATCCTCGGCTGCGCGCTGCTGCTCGTGTCGTCCGCGATGATGGGGCTGGCCGGCTTCGTGTCGATTCACGTGCTGACGCCGCTCGCGGTGTTCTTCGTCGTGCTGGCGTTCGTCGTCGTGTGGATGGTGACGAAGCTGCTGCGCCATCTGACCCAGCAGCAGCCGGTCAGCGTCGCGTGCGCGAGCGGGGAAGCGACCTGAGCGCGGCCGGCGCGTGACTTGAGACTTGTGCGCGGCGGCGCGCCGCCCGCTCACAGCGGCTGCGCGGCGCCCGCCTGCGTCAGCAGCGCAACGGCGGCCGCGGCCGGCATGCCGCTGGCGTCGATCGCACCTGCGGCCGCGAGCGCGCCGAGATCGCCGTCGACGCCCGGCTGTCCGACCACGAACGGCGTCGTCAGGAAGGCGGGCGTCGACAGCGTGACCGAATAGCGCTGCTGCAGGTTCGCCACGACCGCCGATTGCGCGGCCAGCACCGTGTTCGCGCTGCCCATTGCCTGCTGGAAATGCGTATTGCGCGGAAAATTGCCGATCAGCCCGGCCGGGTTCGCGCCGAGCTGCGCGGCGAGATAGACGAGCAGCAGCTCGGTTTCGGGCGTCGTGTTGAACGTGCCGCCCGCGTACGCGAGCGAATGCAGGCTCGTGCCGCCCGACGCGACCGCGATCACGCACGGCAGCGCGGCGTTGAGGGCGACGCGGTAGTTGCCGCCGCCGTCGGTCAGCGTGGTGGCCGAGCCCTGCACGCAGCTCACCGTCACCGCCGCGCTCGCGAGCGGCGCGCCGGTGGCGGCCGTGCCGGACAGCGCGACCGATGGCAGGGTGTCGTTGGAGCACACGTCGACGCCGAAGCAGGCTTCGCCGTTGCAGCCTGCGAGCGTGGCCACGAAGGCGGCGCCCAGGATGGGCCGGAGCAAGCGCGGAGGTCGGAGGTTCATGGTCGGGCGATCGGCGGATCGTGAGAGGGGACGCGGCGCGCCGACGCGCCGGCGCACGCTTCGTATTCTAGGTCTGCGATCCGCGTACTGCTTACCCTTTCGTGCGCTGCCGGCGCAGACGGCATCACGGTTTGCGCGCGCCCTTGCGCGCGAACGCGCCGCGCACCTCGAAGCCGATCGCGTCGGCGACGTTGCCGCGCGCATCGACGAGTTCGAGCCGGTGCCGGCCCGGCCACGGCATCCACGCAACGCGGTCGGCATGTCCGATCACCCGATCGTCGAGCCGCCAGGCGAACCGCGCGGCGTGCCCCGACGAACGCTCGAACCAGATCCGCTGATTGTTCGGCGGAATGTCCGGATCGATCGCGAAGATCGTGCCGTCGGTCGGCGCGCCGATCGCGAGCGGCGCACGCGCGCCGTCGTGACCCGGCGTGAGGGGCGCCGCGAGCCGGATCGTGTCGAGCGCCGTGCCCGCGACGAACCACTCGTTGCGCGACGGCTCGACGTCGCGCTCGAACGTGATGCGCCGCGTTTCGACGCCGGCCGGCGGCGCCGGCGCGCGGCTCGGCAGCGCACGGTGCAGATAGCCGACCACGGCCGACCACACCGGCGACGCGCCCGTGACGCCCGACACGTCCCACATCGGCGAGCCGTCCGCGTTGCCGACCCACACGCCGACCGTGTAGCGCGACGTGAAGCCGACCGTCCAGTTGTCGCGCATGTCCTTGCTCGTGCCGGTCTTGACGGCCGAGAAGAAGGGCGTCGCGAGCGGGTTGTCGAAGCCGAACGTGCGCACGCGCGCGTTGTTGTCCGACAGGATGTCGGTGACGACGAAGCTGGCCGCTTCGCTGAACACGCGCGTGCCGCCGTCGGCGCGCGCCGACGGCGCAGCGGGCAGGTCGACGACCTTGCGCGCGACGCCGCCGTTCGCCAGCGCGCGATACGCGTTGGTCAGCGTCAGCAGCGTGACGTCCGCGCTGCCGAGCGCGAGGCTGAACCCGTAGTAATCGCCTTCCTGCGCGAGCGGCAGGCCGAGCGCTCGCAGCGTGCGCGCGAAGCGGTGCGGCGTGACGAGCACGAGCGTGCGCACGGCCGGCACGTTCAGCGAGCCGCCGAGCGCGCTGCGTACGCTGACCCAGCCCTTGAAATCCTTGTCGTAGTTCTGCGGAATGTAGAGGCCGCCGCCGGCCGCGAGGTTGATCGGCGCGTCGTCGAGTAGCGACGCCGCCGTCAGCCGCTTCTCGTCGAGCGCCTGCGCATAGAGGAACGGCTTGAGCGTCGAGCCGGCCTGACGCGGCGCGAGCACGGCGTCGACGTCGCGCGCGCTCGACAACGCGCCCGACGAGCCGACCCACGCACGAATCTCGCCGCTCGCGTTGTCGATCACCACCACCGCGCCGTCCTGCACGTTGCGCCGGTGGGCCGGAGCATTCAGCTCGGTCAACGCGCGCAGCAGCGTGTCGCGCGCGAAGCGCTGCAGCGGCGCATCGAGCGTCGTGCGCACCTGCGCGCCGGCCGCGGGCCTGACCTCGGCCGCGATCCGCCGCGCGAAGTGCGGGGCGAGCGCGGCGCCGTCGTCGCGCACGCTGTTGGCCGGGCGCGCGAGCACGAGCTGCACGTAGCCGTCGAGCGACGTGCAGGCCTGGCCTGCCTGCATGTCGCGCAGGATCCGGCACGCGCGCTCGGCGACCTTCGCCGGCGCGGCGTTGGGCGCGCGCACCAGCGCGGCCGCGATCGCGGCTTCGCGCGCGTCGAGGCCGGACGGCGCCTTGCCGAACAGCACCTGCGACAGCGCGGCGAGCCCCACCGTCTCGCCCCGGAACGGCACGAGATTCAGGTACGCCTCGAGGATCTGATCCTTGCGCCAGCCGCGTTCGAGCAGCAGCGCGTTCATCGCCTGCGTCGCCTTCTGCGGCAGCGAGCGCTGCCCCGAGCGGCGCGGCGAATCGCTGAGCAGCCCGGCCAGCTGCATCGTCACGGTCGACGCGCCACGGGTGCGCTCGTTCCACAGGTTGCCCCAGGCCGCGCCCGCGATCCCGCGCCAGTCGACGCCGCTGTGCGCGTAGAAGCGCTTGTCCTCGGACACGACGATCGCGTCGCGGAACGCGGGCGACACGTCGGCGAGCGACACCCAGTCGCCGCGCCGTTCGCTGAGGTCGACGCGGGTGCGCTGCAGCGGCGTGCCGTCGCGGGCGAGCAGCACCCAGTCGGAGCTGCGCCAGTTGCGGCGCACGTCGTCGTAGCCCGGCAGCGCGTGCGCGACGAGCGGCGCGGCCAGCAGCACGGCCGACACCGCGGCGGCCCATGCGCGAACGGCGAAACGCGCCGGCCGCGCCGATGCACGATCGTTCATCGCGCGCCCGTCACTTGCCCGCGTCGGCCGGCTTGACCGTCATCGGCGGGTTCGGCCACAGCCCGTACACCGACGGCGCATACAGCGCCTCGACGCGCGTCGGCGGCAGCCCGAAGGTGCCGACGTTGTTCAGCCGCACCGTGTACTCGACCGAGAATTTGCCCTTCGGCAGATAGTCGTAATACGCGCGGTAGCCGTCGAAGTCGCGCTCGACGAAGGCCGGCCATGCGCCGTCGGGCCGCTTCTCGTCCTGCGTCGCGGCTTCCGAATCGCGGCCGAGGCCCGAGCCGAGGATCGTCGCGCCGGACGGAATCGGATCGTTGACGACCACCCACGTCATGTCGCTCTGCGCGTCGATGTCGAGGCGCACGCGCACCACGTCGCCGCGGGTCAGCACGCCGCGCGCGGCCGGCGACACGGGCGTGATCGTCTTCGCGATCCGGTAGCCGGCCGCGAACGGCGCGCGCAGCGGCACGGCCGCGAGGCTCTCGACCGTCGCCCACGGGCGGCCGGTGCCGTCCTGCGTGACCGACAGCGTGGCCGGCCCCTGCGTCGCGCGCGGCCACGGCATCAGCACGCTGCGCGCGGCGGCCGCGCGGGTCGCCGCGGTGGCCGCGGTGGCCGATCCGCCCGCATCGGCTGCCGGCGCCTGCGACCACGAGATCGCGCGCTCGCTGCCGCCGAGCGCGACCTTCGTCGTGCCGGCGACCGGCGTGCTCTCGTAGGTATGCGAGAAGCGCTCGACGGCGAGCTGGCCGAGTGCGTTCGACGTGGTCGTCTGCCACGCGCCCTGGCGTTGCAGCGCGAGCAGGCCGGCCGTCACGCGCGGCATCTCGTCCTTCCACGCCGGGTCGCCGGCGAACTCGAGCGCGAGGCGCGCGGCGTTGGTCTCGTTGCTCGTCATCAGCCACCACAGGTCGTCGTCGCGCGCGGTCGAGAAGACGAGCTGCGTACCCTGGTAGGTCAGGCGTGCGCGCAGGATCTGTTCGGCCTGCGCCAGTTTCGCGTCGCGCTGCGGGATGTCCTTCACGCGCCTGAGGATCGCGTGATAGTCGATCACCGCCGACGTCGGCCACTGGTTCGGCGCGATTTCGATCGAGCCGAGCATGCGGCCTTGCGCGGCGCCGTACCGCGACAGCGCCTCGATCGCGGCGAGCTTGCGCAGGTCGCGATCCTGGCGCGGCGCCCAGGCGTTGCGCTCGACGCGGCCGTCGACGAAGCGCGCGAGGCCGGCTTCGAGCTGCGTGCGCAGGTCATCCGGCAGCGCGAAGCGCGGGTCGAGGCGGCCGGCCTCGTCGGCGACCACGAGCAGGTACGACGACAGCGTCGGGCTGCCGTAGTGCGCATCGTCCGACGGCGGCGGGAAGTAGCTGGCGAGCCCGTCGCTGTCGAGATAGACGGGCATGCGCGCGACCAGCGCCTGCCATTGCGCGGCATCGTGCAGGCCGATCGCGCGCGACGTCTGCTGTTCGAGGCAGCGGTACGGATAGCGCTCGAACCAGCGGCGCACGCCGGGCAGGCCGTCGGCGAGCTTCGCTTGCAGCGATACGGCGATGCCGCCGCGCGTCGCGCCCTGCGCGTCGCTCACGGCGCCCGCGGGTGGCGCGACCGGCAACGTCAGCGTGCCGTCGACCTGCGCGAGCGTCGCCTGCTGCACGGTGACCGGCAGCGCCGGCACGACCTTCTGCGTGACGGCGAGCGCGTCGGACGCATGCTTGCCACCTTGCTCGGCCGCGTCGATGCGCCAGTTCAGCGCGCCGGCCGCGTCGAGCGCCTGTTGCGGCACGGTGATGGTCCACGCGACCTCGGCGGCCGCGTTGGCCGCGAGCGAGACGGACTGCGGCGCGACGTCGAGGCCCGTCACGTGCGGCGTCACGACCACCTGCATCGCGCGCTCGGTCGTGTTGCGCAGCGTGAGCTGCGCGCGGAACGCATCGCCTTCGCGCACCAGCGGCGGCAGGCCGGAAATCAGCTGGAGATCCTGCGTGCTGCGGATCGACGTGCTGCCGGTGCCGAAGCGGTCGGGGCCGACCGCCGCGATCGCGACGATCCGGAAGCGCGTGAGCGCATCGTTCAGCGGCACCTCGACGGTTGCGCTGCCGTTCGCGTCGAGCGTCACGCGCGGATTCCACAGCAGCAGCGTGTCGAACAGCTCGCGCGTCGGCGCGCTGCCGCCGCCGCCGCCGGCCGGCACGGCCTTGCGGCCGAAGTGGCGGCGGCCGACGATCTCCATCTGCGCAGTGGCCGTCTCGACGCCGTATGCACGGCGCTGCAGCATCGCGCCGAGCAGGTCCCAGCTGTTGTTCGGCATCAGTTCGAGCAGCGCCTCGTCGACGG
Source organism: Burkholderia sp. KJ006 (assembly GCF_000262695.1). Taxonomy (NCBI): domain Bacteria; kingdom Pseudomonadati; phylum Pseudomonadota; class Betaproteobacteria; order Burkholderiales; family Burkholderiaceae; genus Burkholderia; species Burkholderia sp. KJ006. The sequence goes on from NC_017921.1 coordinate 1,303,274, forward strand.
CCGCGACGGCGATCTGCGTGCCGGCCGGGGCCGGCTGTCCGTTCGGCAGCGTGACCTTCACGTGCGCCTGCGCCTTGCCGCGCACCGTGTAGCGCGTCGCGTCGGTGGTCACGGTCACGCCGAGGCGATGCACGGCCGTGCCGACCTTGATTTCGCCGAGGCCGTAGCGGAACGCCGGTTTCGACAGATCGACGAACGCGGTCGGCGCCTCGTAGTGGCGGCCTTCCGTCCAGAACGCGCGCGCCCATTCGACCGGCGCCTTCCAGCCCCACGTGAAGAACGAGTACCACGGCACTTCGCGTATCCGGCCGCGCAGCGCGAGCACCGACACGTAGACGTTCGGCCCCCACGATTCGCCGACCTTCAGGTCGACGGTCGGGTTCTTGCCGTTCAGCTCGACGATGTGCGTCTCCATCACGCCGCCGCGTTCGACCGCGACCAGCGCGGTGGCGTAGCGGAACGGCATGCGCACCTGGAAGCGCGCGGTTTCGCCCGGCTCGTACGAGGTTTTCTCGGGGATCACGTCGATCCGGTCGGTGTTGTCGCCGCCGAACCACAGGTCGTCCTCGCGCGTGACCCACACCGACGTCGCCGCGTTCGACACGCGGCCGTCGCCGTCCTTCGCGACCGCGATCAGCTGCACGTTGCCGGCCTGTTCGAGCTTCGCGTCGCAGGCCATGCGGCCCTTGTCGTCGGTCTTGCCCGAGCACAGCACGCCGAGCTCGCGCGTGTCGCTCTTGTTGTCGTACGCGTAGAAGCCGCCGACCATCCGCTTGCGCGACGACGTCGTGACGTGCGCGACGCCCCTGATCTCGATCGGCACCGACGCGCGCGGCTTGCCCTGCAGGTCGACCGCGAGCGCCTGCACCGGCACGCGCTGGCCGACCGACACCCAATGGCCGGCCTTGATGCCGGCCACCACGGCGGCCGGCCAGAGGATCGTGTCGCCGCGGATCGTCTGCACTTCGCCGTTCGGGTCCGCGAAGGTGGCCTCGAGCGCGACGCGCTTCGGCGCGTCGACGTCCGGCAGGCCCTTCAGCGTGACCGAGCCTGCGCCGTTGCGGTCGAGCGTGAGCGGCAGCTTGTCGGCGATCAGGCGGGTCGCGTCGGGATCGTCGTTCGCGGCCGGCGTGTTGTCGCCGTCCTGCGCGTCGTCGTCGGCGTTGCCGTCGCTGCGCTCGGGACGATAGGGCGCGAAGCTGAAGTCCTCGAAGCGGTCGGCGAACGGCGGCGACGCCCATTTCATCAGCGCCGACACCTGCACCGGCAGGTTCGATGCGCCGCCGCCCGACACGTAGTCGATCTGCACCGCGAGCGGCGCTTCCTTGACCGCGACGAGCGGACTCTTCTGCGCGTCGCGCGCGCCGATGGTGCCTTTGAGCACCGGCAGGCGGAACGCCTCGACGCGGAAGCTGCCGCTGTAGTAACTGGAGGTGGGCGCGTCGTCCGGGCCGCCTTCGAGCGTGACGCTGTATTCGCCGAGCTTCGCCGCCTGCGGCAGCGTGAACCGCGTGTCCGCGCTATGGTCGGCCGACCACGTGAGCGGCAGCTTGTAGGTCTGGTCGGAGCCGAGGTGGCGGATCGTCACGCGGCTCGGGTATTGCGCGGGGAACGCGAGGCTCTGCAGCGTCTCGGTGCGCACGAAGTGCTTCATCGACACCGTCTCGCCGGCCCGCAGCAGCGTGCGGTCGAACACGGTATGCGCACGCACGGTCGGCGCGCTGTCGGTGTCGGTCGGCACGTTGAAGCGCCACGCTTCGATCCCGCGGTTCCAGTTCGAGCTGACGAAGGCCATGTCGGGGCCCGTCTTCGGATCGTCGACGCGCGCGGACACGAAGTAATCGTCGAAGCCTCGCTCCGACGTGTGGCATTCGCGCTGCGGCTCGAACGGGCCGTCGATCTTCAGCAGCCCTTGCGCGTCGGTCTTGCCCGCTGCGATTTCGTCGCCGTTGCAATCCGAGACGCGAATCTGCGCGTTCGGCACCGGCTTGCCCTTGTCGAGCGTCGTGACCCACACGAGGTTGTTCTCGCGGCCCTGTTTCAGGTGCACGCCGAGATTGGTGACCAGCACCGTGGTGCGCACGTACATGCTCGACGGCTTCGCGAGCAGAGAGCGGCCGAGCGCCGGCGACGCGAGTTCGAGCACGTAGAAGCCCGGCTTGTCGATCGGCACGCCGACGATCTCGAACGGGCGCAGCGTCTTCGGATCGGCCTTCGGCAGCGTCAGCGCGTGCGCGCCCGGTGCGCCGGCGAGCAGCGACAGCGAGCGCACGTCGATGCGGCGATCGGCCGGCGCGGGCATCTTTTCCCCGGCCTGCAGCGGCACGTAGACGGGGTGCTGGCCCTTGCGCCGCAGTAGCCCCGGGATCTGCTCGTCGATCGTGCCGGCCGTCATCGACCAGTTGTCGAAGCGCGCGACGGTGCGCATCCATTCGCGGATCGCGGTGTCGTCGTCGACCTTCAGGTTCGAGAATTGCGCATCGGCCGTGTTCAGGCCCGCGACGTGGAGATCGGCTTCGACGTTGCGCAGCGTGACGGGCACCAGCGCAGGCGTGCCGGGCTCCGCGAAGCGTTCGACGATGCCGAACGTGCCCGACGAAAATTTTGCAAGCGGCGGCATCGGCGCGGTACGCGTTGCAAGCGGGAACAGGTCGGCGTTCGCGAGCGGCCGGTCGGTCACGTCGCGCAGCCCGGACGGCAGCTCGAGCGTCAGGTTCGTCTGCGCGGGCAGCGGCGGGTTGAACGTGACGGTCGTCACTTCGTCGCTGTGGTCGTCGGCGGCGAAGGTCGGTGAAAGCGAACCGTCAGGGCCGCGCAGCCGGATCGCTTCGGCGTTCTTGCGGGTGATCGGCGCGTTGAACGACAGCGTGAGCGGCCGCAGCGGCGTGCAGGGCGCCTTCGCGTTCTCGCGCTCGCACGAGAAGCTCGCGGCGAACGGCTCGCGCACGGTGAAGTCGAAGCGGCGCTCGGTGTCGTTCGCGATGCCGCTCGGGCTCGCGACGCCGCGGCCGTAGACGAGCTGCATCTTCGCGCTGGCGGGCAGCGCCTGCGCGCACGACAGCGTCAGCACGCGCGCGGCGTCCTTCTTGAGCCCGAAGTGATCGAGCAGCGCGGCGCGGGTGGTGTCGTCGGCGGCGGTGACCGGAATCCGGTTGCCGATGCCGGCCGCTTCGCACCAGATGTTGGCGAGCGCGGAGCGCGGCTCGGCCGGGCCGTTCAGCTTCAGCACGAACACCTGGCGCTCCTCGATCTCGTGCGAGCCGGGGCGGATGCTGACCGGGAACGGGCCGCCGGTTTGAAACATGAAGCGGCGGGGGCCGGCGAGCGCATTGCCGGCGACCGAGCGCAGCGTGTCGTTGAGCGCGAGCGAACAGCGCACGCCCGGCGGCAGGTCGTTCTCGAAGTCGTAGACCCAGGTCTTGTCGTCGAGCCAGTGGCCCTGGCCGCGCGCGGCGGCGGCATCGGTGCAGGTCATGCGCGCGGGAGCCGGCGCGGACGCCGAGCCGAACGGGACCATCGCTTCGTCGAACTTGACGACGCTTTGCCGGACTTGCGTGGCGGTGCCTTGCGGCGACACGCTCACGGTGCGCGCGGCGCCGGCGTGCAGCGACACCGCGGTCGCGGCGCCGAGTGCGGCGAGCGCGCCGATGCGCCAGAGCAGCCGTGTGATGTGGTGAGTTCGATTGGCTTTGTTGTGTTTGTCGTGCTGCTTCATCGCTCGATGCCCTCGGAGGGAAGCTTTCTGTTTGATTGCACGGGATTCTAACCGACGGGCAGGCGAGCGGAGGGCGGGAAGCGGTGTGTGACGGGCTTGCGACAGCGCGACCGGGCGCGCCCGTTGTCGCGCGGCCGACACACAATCTCGGCGAAATCCGGATCGTGTCGGATTGCGGAACAATTATTGAACTATAAAAGGATTGTCCAATTCGGATTGAGCGCGTACATTTCAGGGCCGCGCGAAAGTTTGATAAATATCAAGCGTGGTTTTCCCGAATCCGGTGTTCGAGAGAAGGAAACATGCACAACGACAACACCCCCCAATCGCGTCGCGACAGCGACGCAGCCGCAAGCGGCATCACGCGGCGTCAATGGCTGCAGGGCGCACTGGCGCTGACGGCGGCGGGCCTGACCGGCTCGCTGGCGTTGCGGGCCCTGGCCGACAGTCCCGGCAACGCGCCGCTCGACACGTTCATGACGCTCTCCGAAGCGTTGACGGGCAAGAAAGGGCTGAGCCGCGTGCTCGGCGAACGCTATCTGCAAGCATTGCAGAAGGGCTCCTTCAAGACCGCCGACGGTCTGTCGCAGCTCGCCGGCGCGCTCGCGTCCGGCTCGTTGAGCGCGGACCAGGAAGCCTCCGCGCTGACGATTCTCGGCGCGTGGTATCTCGGCATCGTCGACAACGTCGTGATTGCCTACGAAGAAGCATTGATGTTCGACGTCGTCTCCGACACGCTCGTGATTCCTTCGTATTGCCCCAACAAACCCGGCTTCTGGGCCGAAAAACCGATCGAGAGGCAAGTCTGATGGCCGGTACCGATACGCAAAAAGCCGACGTCGTGGTCGTCGGGTCCGGTGTCGCGGGCGCGATCGTCGCGCACCAGCTCGCGTCGACCGGCAAATCGGTGATCCTGCTCGAGGCAGGCCCGCGCATGCCGCGCTGGGAAATCGTCGAGCGCTTTCGCAACCAGCCGGACAAGACGGACTTCATGGCGCCGTACCCGTCGAGCCCCTGGGCACCGCATCCGGAATACGGCCCGCCCAACGACTACCTGATCCTGAAGGGCGAGCACAAGTTCAATTCGCAGTACATCCGTGCGGTGGGCGGCACGACGTGGCACTGGGCCGCGTCGGCGTGGCGCTTCATCCCGAACGACTTCAAGATGAAGACGGTGTACGGCGTCGGTCGCGACTGGCCGATCCAGTACGACGATCTCGAACACTATTACCAGCGCGCGGAGGAAGAGCTCGGCGTGTGGGGCCCCGGCCCCGAGGAAGATCTGTACTCGCCACGCAAGCAGCCGTATCCGATGCCGCCGCTGCCGTTGTCGTTCAACGAGCAGACGATCAAGAGCGCGCTGAACGCCCATGACGCGAAGTACCACGTGGTCACCGAGCCGGTGGCGCGCAACAGCCGGCCGTACGACGGCCGGCCGACCTGTTGCGGCAACAACAACTGCATGCCGATCTGCCCGATCGGCGCGATGTACAACGGCATCGTGCACGTCGAGAAGGCCGAGCAGGCGGGCGCGAAGCTGATCGACAGCGCGGTCGTCTACAAGCTGGAGACCGGCCCGGACAAGCGCATCGTCGCCGCGATCTACAAGGACAAGACGGGCGCCGACCATCGCGTCGAGGGCAAGTACTTCGTGCTCGCCGCGAACGGCATCGAGACGCCGAAGATCCTGCTGATGTCGGCGAACCGCGATTTTCCGAACGGCGTCGCGAACAGCTCCGACATGGTCGGCCGCAACCTGATGGACCATCCGGGCACCGGCGTGTCGTTCTATGCGAGCGAGAAGCTGTGGCCGGGCCGCGGCCCGCAGGAAATGACGTCGCTGATCGGCTTCCGCGACGGTCCGTTCCGCGCGACCGAAGCCGCGAAGAAGATCCACCTGTCGAACATGTCGCGCATCAACCAGGAGACGCAGAAGATCTTCAAGGCCGGCAAGCTGATGAAGCCGGCCGAGCTGGACTCGCAGATCCGCGACCGCTCCGCGCGCTACGTGCAGTTCGACTGTTTCCACGAAATCCTGCCGCAGCCCGAGAACCGCATCGTGCCGAGCAAGACGGCGACCGATGCGATCGGCATTCCGCGTCCGGAAATCACCTACGCGATCGACGACTACGTGAAGCGCGGCGCGGTGCACACGCGCGAGGTCTACGCGACCGCCGCGCAGGTGCTGGGCGGCACGGACGTCGTGTTCAACGACGAGTTCGCGCCGAACAACCACATCACCGGCTCGACGATCATGGGCGCCGATGCGCGCGACTCCGTCGTCGACAAGGACTGCCGCACGTTCGACCATCCGAACCTGTTCATCTCGAGCAGCGCGACGATGCCGACCGTCGGCACGGTGAACGTGACGCTGACGATCGCGGCGCTGGCGCTGCGCATCTCGGACACGCTGAAGAAGGAAGTCTGACCGTGCGGAAATCTACTCTCACCTTCCTCGTGGCCGGCTGCCTCGCACTGCCGGGCTTCGCGCGCGCGGCCGACTCGGCCGATCCCGCGCAGATCAAGCGCGGCGAATATCTCGCCGTCGCCGGCGACTGCATGGCATGTCACACCGCGAAGGGCGGCAAGCCGTTCGCGGGCGGCCTCGGCATGCCGGTGCCGAAGCTCGGCAAGATCTATACGAGCAACATCACGCCCGACCCGGACACCGGCATCGGCAAGTGGACCTTCGAGGACTTCGAGCGCGCGGTGCGCCACGGCGTGTCGAAGAACGGCGACAACCTGTATCCGGCGATGCCGTACGTGTCGTACGCGAAGATCAACGACGACGACGTGCAGGCGTTGTACGCCTACTTCATGCACGGCGTCGAGCCGGTCCGCCAGACGCCGCCGAAGAACGAGATCCCCGCGCTGCTGAGCGCGCGCTGGCCGCTGAAGATCTGGAACTGGCTGTTCCTGAAGGACGGCGCGTACCAGCCGAAGCCGTCGCAGAGCGCCGAGTGGAACCGCGGCGCGTACCTCGTGCAGGGCCTCGCGCACTGCAGCACGTGCCACACGCCGCGCGGCATCGCGATGCAGGAAAAGTCGCTCGACGAAACGGGCGGCAGCTTCCTGTCGGGCTCGGTGCTGGCGGGCTGGGACGGCTACAACATCACGTCGGACCCGAACGCCGGGATCGGCGGCTGGACGCAGCAGCAGCTCGTCCAGTATCTGCGCACCGGCAGCGTGCCGGGGCTCGCGCAGGCGGCCGGCCCGATGGCCGAGGCGGTCCAGCACAGCTTCTCGAAGATGACCGACTCGGACATCGGCGCGATCGCGACGTATATCCGCACGGTGCCGGCCGTCGCCGACGGCGATGCGAAGCAGTCGCGTTCGTCGTGGGGCAAGCCGGCCGAGGAAGGGCTGAAGCTGCGCGGCGTCGGGCTTGCGTCGTCGGGCATCGATCCGGCGCGGCTGTATCTCGGCAACTGCGCGACCTGCCATCAGATGCAGGGCAAGGGCACGCCTGACGGTTACTACCCGTCGCTGTTCCACAACTCGACGGTCGGTGCGTCGAATCCGTCGAACCTCGTGCAGGTGATCCTGAACGGCGTGCAGCGCAAGGCCGGCAGCGAGGACGTCGGGATGCCCGCGTTCCGCAACGAGCTGTCGGATGCGCAGATCGCCGCGCTGACGAACTACCTGACCGGGCAGTTCGGCAACCCGGCCGCGAAGGTGACCGAGCAGGACGTCGCGAAGGCGCGCTGACGCGCGCGGAAGTCGCGGCAACACGGACGACAGGAGGAGCACAGCACATCGGTTGGCCCCGATGCCGGTTGTTGCAGAGCGGGGCGGGCGGCGCGAGCGTCGTTCGCCCCGGTTCACAGGCAATCCGGTGCGTGCGGTTGCGCGCACCGCTTTCGTTGATCACACCATGACACCGAATCAACCGTTTCTCGCGTCCCAGCGCGATGTGCTGCTGCTGCTGTCCCGCATCCTGCTCGTGATCCTGTTCGTGATGTTCGGCTGGAAGAAGATCGTCGACTTCTCCGGCACGATCGCGTTCATGGGCAGCGAAGGCGCGCCGGCGCCGATCGTCTCGGCGGCGATCGCCGTCGTGATGGAGCTGTTCGCCGGCATCGCCATCCTGGTCGGGTTCCAGACGCGCGCGCTCGCGCTGCTGCTGGCGCTGTATACGATCGGCACCGCACTCATCGGCCATCGCTACTGGACGATGACGGGCGGCGCGCAGATCGACAACATGATTCATTTCTACAAGAACATCGCGATCGCCGGCGGCCTGCTCGCACTGTGCGCGGCAGGCCCCGGACGTTTTTCGATCGATCGAGGATGAACGGGCCGCCGGCGCGCGCATGGGGCGCGTGCCGGACGGTCGAGACTCCGAGGGGGCATCATTTTGCGACTCAAACACTTCGCATGGCTGATGGCAGCCGCCGCGCCGGCCACCGCGCTCGCGCAGACGAGCGTGACGCTGTACGGCCGCATCGACGGCGGCGTCGAATACCTGAACCACATCGCGACGCCGAGCGGCAGCGCGACGCGCTGGAGCGCGGAGGGCGGCGACTGGGGCACCAGCATGTTCGGCCTGAAGGGCTTCGAGGATCTCGGCGGCGGGATGTCGACGGTCTTCAATCTGGAAACCGCGTTCCAGGTGATGAACGGCACGACGGGCGGCGGACGCATGTGGTCGCGCCGCGCGTACGTCGGCCTGAAGAGCGACACGTGGGGCCAGCTGCAGGCTGGCCGCAACCTGTTCATCGACAGCGACGGCGTGTGGGAATTCGATCCGTTCGTCCAGCAGGCGTTTTCGTCGGCGTCGCTCGTGCGCGGCCGCAACTGGCAGCAGAGCAGCAACAACGTCGAATATCACAGCCCCGTGATCGGCGGCTTCGACGTGCAGGCGCAGTATGCGTTCGGCAACCAGTCGCGCGGCTTCAACTACGGCGCGGCCGACGATTTCGGCCGCTCGGACGGGATCATGATCTCGTACCACTCGCCGCTGCTCGACGTGCGCGGCATCTACGACGAGCTGCGCGACCGCAACGGCAAGATGAGCAACATTTTCACGGCGTCGCGCGAGTATTTCGTCGGCGCGAACGTGAAGGTGTCGCAGTTCAAGATCCAGGGCGCGTATACGCACTACCAGGCGCCGGACAGCCCGGCCGGCGTCGCGGACCGTGCCGATCACTACTGGCTCGGCGCGACCTACACGGCCACGCCGCAGTGGGCGGTGACGGGCGGCGGCTACTACGTGAAGGTCGGCGACGGCGGCGGCGATGCCTCGCACGATCCGTCCGGCCACGCGATGATGTATGTGCTCGGCACGACCTACAACCTGTCGAAGCGCACCTTCCTGTACGGCACGGTCGCGTACGTGCGCAACGGCGGCAATTCGAACTTCTCGCTGCTCGCATCGCCGCGCGACGCGACGTCCGGCACGAGCCCGCTGACCGGCGAATCGCAGACCGGCGCCTACGTCGGGATGATGCACACGTTCTGAACGTCGCGCGAGCCGCGGGCAATGCACGGACGATGATGGGCCGTGCGTTGCCGCGGTCGTTCACAGCAGGCGCGTCACGCGCCGCTCAATCGAGGGATTTGCCGGCCTTCTCGTCCATGGAGCGGATCGCGAGCAGCGTCAGCGTGCCGCATCCGATCGCATACCACGCGGGCGCGTTCGGATTGCCGGTCGCCGCGATCAGCCACGTGACGAAGAACTGCGCGAAGCCGCCGAAGATCGCGACGCCCACGCTGTACACCAGCGCGCCGCCGGTCGCGCGCACCGCACGCGGAAACAGCTCGCCGAGCATCGCGCCGGTCGCGCCGATGTTGATCGCGTGCACGATCGACAGCGCGGCGATGATCGACAGCAGCGACGCGGCGCCCGGCCAGCGATTCAACGCGATGAACGCCGGATAGATCGCGACCATCAGCGCGATGCGCGTCCACCAGACGATCCGGTTGCGCCCGTAGACGTCCGACAGATAGCCGCCGATCGGCGTGACCAGCATCAGGATCGCGCCGGCGACGCAACCGGCCGTCATCGACAGCCACGTCGGCAGATGCAGTACCTGCACGCCGTAGATCGCCATGTAGAACACGATGATGTAGTGGATCGACGTGCCGCCGATCGTCACGCCGAGCCCCGCGAACACGGCCTTGCCGTGATGACGCAGCACGTCGGCGAGCGGCAGCGATGCGACCGCGGGTTGCGCGGCGTGCGTTGCAGGCGCGGCGGCCGGCACTTCGTCGACGGTGCGGCGCAGCCAGTAGCCGAGCGGCACGAACAGCGTGCCGATGACGAACGGCACGCGCCAGCCCCAGCTTTCGAGCTGCGCGGCAGTGAGCGTCGAGGTCAGCGCGACGCCGGTGAGCGCACCGGCCAGCGCGGCGAGCCCCTGGCTCGAGAACTGGAACGACGCGTAGTAGCCGCGGCGATGCTGCGGCGCTTGTTCGAGCAGCAGCGTCGTCGACGCGCCGACTTCGCCGCCCGATGCGAACCCTTGCAGCAGGCGCGCGAGCACCAGCAACAGCGGCGCGGCGATGCCGATCTGCGCGAAGGTCGGCGCGACCGCGATCGTCGCGGTGCCGAGCGCCATCAGCAGCAGCGTGACGATCATCGCGTTCTTGCGGCCGGCGCGATCGGCGTACATGCCGATCACGAGGCCGCCGAGCGGCCGCGTGACGAAGCCGACACCGAAGCTCGCGACGGCCAGCATCAACTGCCCGAACGACGAATGCACCGGAAAGAACAGCTTGCCGATCAGGATCGCGAAGAAGCTGTAGACCGTGAAGTCGTAGAACTCCAGCGCATTGCCGACGGCGGCGGCCGCGATCAGGCGGCGCTTGTGCGCGGCGGCGCGCGCATCGGCCGGCGAGCCGGCGAGCGGAAGGGCGGACGTTTCCATGAGGTTCCCCTGCTGAGGCGCAGAACTGCGTGATGAAGGCCGTCAGGCCGCGAGCCGGCGTTCGGCCGCGCGCACCCGCTCGCTCGCGGCGATCGCGACGATATCGTCATAGAAATCATGGCCGCAGTCGTGCGCCATGCAGCCGCCGAACGCAGCGCTCGCGAGCGTCTTCTCGACTGCGGGGTGCGGGTGAGCGTGGATGCGGCGACGCGCGTCGACCGGCTCGGCGGCGATCGCGGCGATGCCCGGAATGACGGGGTTCACGGCTTGCAGCATGGACTCTCCTGGCGGCGCGGTGGGATGCTCGATACGCATATGACGAGCAAGCATATAAATTTCTTTCGCGCACCAGAAGCTGCTAAATTGCTTTGGTGCTCACCACCGGTTGCCGCCCGGGAATACCCCGAGCCGGCCTGCGTCGCGGGGCGCGGGCTTCCCCGATTCACGCGTGTCCCCATGAAATACCATCAACTCAAAGCATTCGTCACCGTTGCGGACGAAGGGAGCATCCGCGCGGCCGCGCGGCGCCTGAACGTGTCGCCGGCAGCGCTGACGAAGGCGGTCAAGGAGCTGGAAATCGCGCTCGGCGTGTCGCTCGTCGTGCGTACCGCGCGCGGCGTGCAGCTGACCGCGTTCGGTCAGCAACTGCAGGTGCGCGCACGGCTGATCGTCGCCGAGATGCAGCGGGCGCGCGACGACATCGAGCAGGCGCAGGGCGCGATGACCGGCTCGGTCGCCGCGGCGATCACGCCGGCCGCCGCGGTGACGATCCTGCCCGATGCGTTCCGCGCGTTTCGGCGGCGCTTTCCGGTCGCGCGCGTCAACCTGATCGAAGGCTTTCCGGGCGTCGCGCTGCCGCGGCTGCACGACGGCTCGCTCGATTTCGCGGTGGCCGTCGTCGTGCCCGAACTGCTCGCGGCGGAATTCGATCACGCGGAGCTCTACGCGAGCCGCTCGCTGATCGTCGCGCGCAAAGAGCATCCGCTCGCGTCGGCCACGTCGCTCGCCGAGCTCGTCGATGCCGACTGGTTGATGAATCCGTCGCCGGAAAGCTCGACCCAGGTGCTGTTCAATTCGTTCGTCGCGTATGGGTTGCCGCTGCCGCAGCGGATCGTCGAATGTCCGAGCTTCGGGCTCGCGCACAGCCTGATGACCGGCTGCGATCTGCTCGCGTCGATGCCCGAGCAATTGCTGCAAGGCGAATGGGCGCGCGACCGGCTCACGGTGCTGCCGATTCGCGAGCGGCTGCCCGCCGTGTCGGTTCAGGTCGTCACGCGCCGCGACAGTCCGCTCACGCCGGCCGCCGCGATGCTGCTCGATTGCCTGCGCGATTCCGCGCGTCGCAAGGGGCTGCGATGAACCGCATGGCACGTCGCGCACGACGGACTGGAGGGAAATCCGGATGATCCGGTACGGCGGCCGATCGACCGCCGCCTGCGAGCCGGTATCATAGCGGCCGGCCTGCCGCCCCGGCCGGCTTTCGACAACACGCCAACCGGCATCCAGCAATCAGAGGCATCACATGACCAGTGCAACCCAATTCGACAACGTATCGGTCGTCAAGCGCGCGAACGTCTATTTCGACGGCAAGTGCGTGTCGCATACCGTGCTCTTCCCGGACGGCACGCGCAAGACGCTCGGCGTGATCCTGCCGTGCGCGCTCAACTTCGGCACGGACGCGCCCGAATTGATGGAAGTGCAGGCCGGCAAGTGCCGCGTGAAGCTCGCGGGCAGCAACGAATGGCAAACCTACGGCGCCGGCGAATCGTTCTCGGTGCCGGGCAACAGCCGCTTCGACATCGAGGTGCTCGACACGCTCGACTACGTCTGCAGCTACCTGTAAGCGCGAACGCAGGCACGCCGGCCGCGATGCATGGTGCGCGCGGCCGGCGCGCAAAAATGACAAGCCCCGCAGAAGCGGGGCTTGTCGCATCGGGACGGCGCAAGGCCGTCCGACTCGCCGTTACAGACAGGCGTTGATGTCGCCGGCCAATGCCGCGTCGCCGCGCATGCCGACCCACGTTTTCGCGCCGGGTTGCCGCGCCGGGCGCACCATCGCGGCCGCGCCGTTCGGTGGCTGCTGGCCCGGTGCGTAGACGTCGGTCGCGAGGCCATTGGCCAGCACGTTCTGCGAAATCACCTGTTGCTGCGACTTGTCGGCCCAGGTCTTCGCGATGCACGCAGACACGTCCTGCGCGGGCTTCTGGCTTTGTCCCACATTCTGCATGGCCGGATCGGCCGCATGTGCAGAAATTGCCACGGTCAGTGCGATGAACGGTAAATATTTCAGATTCACGTTGTATCTCCCTCGAGTCGTGATTGATTGAGTGGGATGCGCAGCAGAACTGCGTGCTTGTGAGATTGCGTCCGACATATGCGGTTCCGGCGATTGCGCAACAAGTTGTTAACGCGCTTGCCAAACTGCAATCCGCACGTTCGCGGTGTCGCTGCATGCGCAACGATGCGCTGCGTGGTCCGCTCGCTGCCCCGAGGGTGTGGTGGTGTGATACGGCGGCGCGCTGCATGTGCCTGCAAGTCGCGCCGCGTCTTTATTGAATGACGAGTGGAATGGCTGAATGGTGGCCCCGTCGCATGAGCATCATGATGACAAAATTTCGTCTGACGAATTGTTAACGAAGTTTAAACGCGACGATGTTCGTAGCACGGGGCGGCGGGGCAGTGCGCACGCCGCAACGCTCAGCCGGCGTTGCGTGCGCGGGCGTTGCGCAGGTTGACCGGTACGACGGGACGGAACCGCTCGCGCTTGTGCTCGTCGTCGAAGTGCTGGAGCGCGGGCTTGATCAGGTCGCTGCGCGACACGATGCCGACGATGCGCAGCGACTGCGGATCGTCGACGACCGGCAGCCGTTCGAGCCCGAGCATCGCGAGCCTCGACGCGACCACGCGGCACGTCTCGTGCGCCTGCGCGACCGCCGGCGCACGCTCGGCGAATACGCTGGCGAGCGTGGCGCCGGGGCCGGCTTGCGCGCGATGCGCGTCGAGCGTTGCACGATCGACGACGCCGAGCAGACGGCCGTTCTGCACGACGGGGTACGCGCGATGCGTCTGCTTCGCGCCGAAGTACTGCGCGTCGACGGCGTCGAGCGTCGTGGCGCCGTCGACCGCGACGAGCGCCTCGGCCGGCGTCATCACTTCGGCCACGTCGTGCCGCTCGAGCGGATCGACGCCGTATTCGCGATAGATGTGATAACCGCGGCGCGCGATCTTCTCCGTCATGATCGAGCGCTTCATCACGACGGTCGCGAAGCCGTGCGCGACGAGCGTTGCCGCGAGCAGCGGCAGCAGCGCGTTCGCGTCGTGCGTGAGGCCGAACGCGAACACGATCGCCGTCAACGGCGCGCCGAGCGTGGCGCCGAGCGTCGCGGCCATGCACACCAGCGGCCACAGCGCCGGATCGCCGCCGGGCAACACCGGCGACAACACGGTGCCGAGCCCCGCGCCGAGCATCAGCAGCGGCGCGAGCACGCCGCCCGAGGTGCCGGAGCCGAGCGCGATCACCCACATCACGGCCTTCACGATCAACAGCGCGAGTGCGATCTTCAGCGCGATGTGCTGGTGCAGCAGATCGCCGATCACGTCGTAGCCGACGCCGAGCGCGCGCGGCTCGAGCCAGCCGCCGATGCCGATCACCACCGCGCCCAGCGCCGGCCACCACATCCAGTGGACCGGCAGTTTCGCGAAGCCGTCTTCGACGCGGTACAGCGCAGCGGACAGCCCGCACGCGAGCATCCCCGACAGCAAGCCGGCGGCGATGCACGACAGCAGCGCGACGGGCGTCGGCGACGCGGTGGTGAGCGCAAACAGCGGCTCGACGCCGAAGAACAGCGCGCGCGCGAAGCCGGCCACGGCGCACGCGAGCGCGACCGGCAGGAAACTGCGCGGGCGCCATTCGAACAGCAGCAGCTCGACCGCGAGCAGCACGGCCGCGACCGGCGTGCCGAACACGGCGGTCATGCCGGCCGCCGCGCCGGCCACGAGCAGCGTCTTGCGCTCGGCGGCCGTCACGTGCACGCATTGCGCGATCAGCGAGCCGAGCGCGCCGCCCGTCATGATGATCGGGCCTTCGGCGCCGAACGGGCCGCCGCTGCCGATCACGACGCCCGACGACAGCGGCTTGAGCACCGCCACCTTCGGCGACATGCGGCTCTTGCCGAACAGGATCGCCTCGATCGCCTCCGGAATGCCGTGGCCGCGGATCTTCTCGGAGCCGAAGCGCGCCATCAACCCGACGATCAGCCCGCCGATCACCGGCACCACGATCACCCACGCGCCGAGCGCGTTGGCGGCCGGCGAACGATCCGCAAACGAAAACTGCTGGAAGAAGAACAGGTTCGTGAACAGATGGATCAGGCTCAACAGCACGAATGCGGCCAGCGTGCTGAGCAGGCCGATCACGGCTGCCAGCAGCGCGATCCTGGGCAGGCGCTCGTTGGTCGAGAAATCGCGTTTGTGCGGTGCGTTCATCGGAGTCGGAAGGGTGATAATAGGTGGTTCAGAAATCGATCTGCGGGACCTGGAACGTGCCCTTGAGCGATTTGAGCTCGGCACGATGCATCGCCGCGAGGCGCGCGAGCAGCGTCTCGCCCGCTCCTTCGAGGTGTACCTCGACCTGGCGGCGGTCGGCTTCGCTCGTCTTGCGCCGCACGAGCCCCAGCGCCTCGCACCGCGTCACCAGCGCGACGACGCCGTGATGCTGCGCCTGCAGGCGCTCCGCGAGTTCGCCGATGGTCGCCCATTCGCGGTGCGGATAGCCCTTGATGTGCAGCAGCAGCAGGTATTGCAGCGGCGTCACGCCTTCGCTTTGGGCGGCGCGTTCGGAGAAGCGTTCGAAGCGGCGCATCTGGTAGCGGAACTCGGACAGTTGCTGGAAATCGCTTTTGGTCAGGGCGCGTCGGGTATCGGTCATCGCAGTCGGTGTGCAGGCAGTTTCGATAGCGCAAAATATATCACAACATGATATAATAGGCCGTTTTTCTGCGAAATGGCTGTATTTTCATCGTCGGTGGCGGTTACACGATTACGCGGCTTCTCGCATGCGGGTTTGCTGGTACAGGCCCGTGACGAGGTCCGTCTGCGTAATGATCCCGACCAGCCGGCGCGACGCGTCGACGACCGGAATGTGGTGATGGCCCGAATGCGTGAACAGCGGCACCAGCGCGGTGATCGGCATGGTCTGCGGCACGCATGCGACGTCGCGCGTCATCACCGACGCGACGCTCGCCGGCTGGCCGCCGAACGATTGCGGCAGCCGCGCGGACAGCCGCTGCCACAGCGGCGGCGGGCGGCGCCACGGGCGCGTGAGGTCGGCGCGCGTGACGATGCCGATCAATCGGGCCTCGCCGTCGACCACCGGCAGCGCTTTCACGCGATGGCGATCGAGCAGCGTCAGCGCGGCGGTCACCGACGTGGACGGCGAGACTTCGATTGCGTGCTTCGTCATCAGGTCCGCGCAGCGCAGCTCGCCGAACGTGCGCGTATACGCCTGCATTTCGGTTTCGCGCAGCAGCGTTTCGAGGTCGTCCGGATCGACGTCGAGCCATTCGCCGCGGCGCTTCAGCACTGCATCGAGATCGGCGCGCGTGAAGCCGCCGCGCGGCGCGGCGCCACCGGCTTGCGATTGCGCGTCGGGGCGCACGCCGCCGTGCGGGTAGCGATGGCCGGTGAGCGCGTGATAGACGAGCGCCGCCGACAGCAGAATGGCCGATTGCAGCGCGATGGGCACGACCACGAAGCCGAAGCCGAGCGCGTGGATAGCCGGGCCGCCGAGCACGGCCGTCAGCGCGACCGCGCCGGACGGCGGATGCACGCAGCGCAGCGCGAACATGCCGCCGATCGCCAGCGCGACGGCGACCGCGGCCGCCGTGATCGGATCGGTGATCCACTGCGCGCAGGCGACGCCGACCGTCGCCGCGACGAGATTGCCGCCGACGATCGACCACGGCTGCGCAAGCGGGCTGGCAGGCACGGCGAACAGCAGCACGGCCGACGCGCCCATCGGCGCGACCAGCAGCGGCACGAGCCCCGGTACGCCGGGCAGCAGCCGCATCGTCACGCCGACCGTCGCGATGCCGACGAGCGCGCCCGTGCACGAACGCATGCGCTCGCGCCAACCGAGCGTCATCGGATGGGGAATGAAGCTGTGCAGCCATTGGCGCAGCGTGCGGCGCGGCGACGGAGTGGGGCCAGACGACATGGACGTATACAAAAAAGAGGCGGCGCTGATCCAGCGCAAGGAAGCCGCAGATTATATCGCGTTGTGATACAAAATGTGCCGCTGCGTCAACGCGTTGCGGGTGCGGGACGTACGGAGTGCGCGGCAAACATTTCATCTGATGAAAGATTCGCACGACGCAATTGCACAAAATTCGTGTGCGGCGGCGTACAATTCAGGCCACCGAATTCCCCGATATGCCACAAGCACGCACGCGATGACCGCTCTCCCGCCCGTACCCCGGCATGGCGATCGCGTGCGCTTGGTCTGCGCGCCCGAGTCGAACCCCGCCTGACGCGAGCGCTGCCGACGTTTCCTCACCGACACTCCCAAAGCCAATTCAATGGACATGCTCGAAAACATGCGCCTGTTCGTGCGCGTCGTCGAAGCCGGCAGTTTCACCGCGGTCGCGAAAGAAATCGATGCGACCACCGCGCAGGTGTCGCGCGCGGTTTCGAACCTCGAAGCGCACGTGCAGACGCGTCTGCTGCATCGCACGACGCGCCATCTCGGCCTCACCGAAAGCGGCGAGCGCTACTTCGAGCGTGCGAAGTCGATCCTGGCCGAGTTCGACTATGCGAATGCCGAAGCGCGCAACGCGCTGCTGCGGCCGAGCGGCAAGATGCGCATTCACGCGATGACGGGGCTCGGGCAGAGTCACGTCGTGTCGTCGATCGTGCGCTATCAGGAGGACAACCCGGACGTGTCGGTCGAGCTGACGCTCGCGCAGAGGATGCCGAACCTCGTCGAGGAAGGCTACGACGTGTCGATCGTGACGGCGTCGCAGCTGCCCGACTCCGGCTACGTCGCGCAAACCTGCGGCACCAGCTGCAGCGTGCTGGTCGCGTCGCGCGAGTATCTGGCGCGTCACGGCACGCCGCAGACGCCCGACGACCTGCCGAACCACGTCTGCCTGCGCCTCGATACGCCCGCGTCGCCGGCGAGCGAGTGGCGGCTCGAGCGCAGCGACGGCGAGGAGACGGTCTACGAGCTGCAGCCCGCGCCGTTCCAGGTCAACGTGCCGGACGCGCTGTGCGTGGCCGTGCGCGCGTCGCGCGGCATCGCCTGCGTGGCGCTGTACACGGTGCTCGACGACATCCGGGAAGGGCGGCTGATCCGCGTGCTGCCGGAATACCGGCTGCAGACGGTGAGCGTCTACGCGGTGTACGCGACACGCCGCTATCTCGACGCGAAGATCCGCACGTTCCTCGACCATCTGCGCACGACGCTCACGCCGGCGCTGGAGAACGACCTGCGCGAACTCGACCGGCTCACGCTCGCGCAGATGCCGGCTGCCCGCCAGAGCGCGTGACGCCCGCCGTGCGGGCACGCCGGGCGGCGCTGCCTGCACTTTCCGCGCTTCAAGCGGCGTGACGCCAATCCGCTCGAAGCTGCCGCACGCCGCGCATCGCGTCCGCTGCGGATGGGAATCGAATCGATATCGGTCTAACATCGATGCGCTATCGATCGATTCAGGACGCGAATGATTGAACTGAACCAGCTTCGCTGCTTCGTCGCGGTGGCCGAGGAGCTGCATTTCGGCCGCGCGGCCCGGCGGCTCTTCATCACGCAACCGCCGCTCAGCCGGCAGATCCAGCTGCTCGAACACGCGCTGGGCATCGCGCTGCTCGAACGCAGCAGCCGGCAGGTGAGGCTCACGGCAGCCGGCGAGCGCTTTCTGCGCGACGCCCGCCACATCCTCGAATTTTCCGCGCGGGCCGAACAGGCCGCGCAGCGCGTCGCGCACGGCCGTGAGGGGCGGATCACGCTCGGCTTCACGGCCGTCAGTGCATACCGGATGATTCCGGCGCTGCTCGCACACGCCGCCCACGCGCTACCGGACGTCGATGTCGAGCTGCGCGAAATGGTGTCGACCGTGCAGATCGACGCGCTCGCGTCGCGCATGCTCGATGCGGGTTTCGTGCGCCAGCGCGCCGCGCGTCATCCGCTCGAATACCGGCTCGTGCAGCGCGAGCCGATGCTCGTCGCGGTGGCGCAGGGCTCGCCGCTGGCCGCGCATGAGCGGATCGGCCCGGACGAACTCGACCGCCAGCCGTTCATCGCCTACTCGCCGAACGAAGGGAAGTACTTCCACGACATGATTTCGGGGATGTTCGCCGGTGCCGGACGCCTGCCGAACTACCTGCATTACGTCGGGCAGACGCACACGATACTCGGCCTGGTGCGCGCCGGGCTCGGCGCGGCGCTCGTGCCGGCGTCGGCGCGCGAGCTGCACGTCGATGGGGTCGTGTTCCGGCCGGTGGCCGGCGTCGACGTGGCGGCGGAGCTGTATCTCGCGTGGCGCGCGGACAACGACAATCCGGCGCTGCCGGTGTTCAACGCGATGGTCGGGCAGTTCCTGACCGAAGGCGCGGCCGACGGCGTCTAGCCCGGCGGGCTGAAGCGGCGAGCGCACCGCGGGCCCGGCGCAGCGCGGCGGTTGCGCCGCCGTTGCGCCGGGCGGCCCGCCGCTCAGTGCGTGACCGACAGGAACAGGTACGCGGCGAACAGCGACAGATGCACGACGCCGTGCAGGACGGTCGTGCGTCCCTGGCTCAGCGTGAGCGTGCTGACGAGCAGCGTGAGCGCCAGCAGCACGGTTTCCATCGGGCCGATGCCGAGCGTGAGCGGATGTCCGACCCAGATGAACACGGCGGCGACGGTCGGAATCGTCAGCCCGATGCTGGCGAGCGCCGAGCCGAGCGCGAGGTTCATGCTGGTCTGGAGCCGGTTTGCCCGCGCGGCGGTGACGGCCGCGAGCCCTTCGGGCAGCAGCACGAGCGCGGCGATCACGATGCCCACGGCGGCCTCCGGCGCGCCGAGCTTCATCACCGCGTGCTCGACGGCGGGCGACAGCAGCTTCGCGAGCAGCACCACGGCGACGAGGCTCGCGAACAGCAGCAGCATGCTGACTGCCGCGGTGCGTGCGCTGGGCGGCGTCGCGTGGATCGATTCGTTCGCACTGTCGTGACTGGCGAGAAAGTAGTCGCGATGGCGAACCGTCTGCACGAACACGAACACGCCGTACAGCACGAGCGACGACACGCCCGCGAACGCGAGCTGCGAATTCGAGAACTGCGGGCCGGGCGCCGCGTTCAGGTAGTTCGGCATCACGAGCGACAGGACCGACAGAGAGGCGAGCACCGCCAGCGCCTTGCTCGCGCCGCGGCCCTGGAAATCCTGCTCGCCGTGCTTCCACGCACCGACCAGCAGGCACAGCCCGACGATGCCGTTGCAGATGATCATCACGGCGGCGAACACGGTGTCGCGCGCGAGGCCCGACTTTTCCGGGCCGGCGCCGAGCATCACCGACACGATCAGCGCGACTTCGATGACGGTCACGGCGACCGCGAGCACGAGCGTGCCGAACGGTTCGCCGACGCGGTGCGCGACGACTTCGGCGTGATGGACCGCGGCGAACACGGCGCCGGCGAGCGCGGCCGCGAACACCGCGATGACGAGGCCTTCGGCCGGCACGGCGCGCGACAGCGCGAGGACGAGCCATGCGGCGAGCGGAGCCCAGAGGGTCCAGCGCGGCAGCTGATTGGACGAAATCGGCATGAACGGTTTCCTATGCGAGCGGCGGCGCGACACGCGCCGTCACGGGTTGACGAAGCCCGGCCGGGTGATGCGCCGAACGATGACGATGAAGCTCAACGGATGACAACACGAAGCCGTGCTGCGTCGGGTCTGCCGCAGCGGGGCGGCGAGGGGTGCGGGCGGGCCGAAGCCCGTCGCTGGATGAAGCGGGTTGATGCGATCGGGTACCGATGACGGGATGCACGGGCCGACAGTCAGACCGGCCGACGACCGACCCGAACGCCGCCACGGCGACGAGAGGCGGCTGCGCGCGGTTCCCCAGGATGCTGCAATTTGTCGGATTTTATCACACGTTGAAGGTCTACTGCGCGATTTTCCAGAGATTTAGTGAATTTTCGTTCGATAAAGCGTCCCGTTGCCGCATGATTCCTTTCCTGCAGTTTCCGTAAAGCGGCATTGCCCAACGAATTCGGGCTGGCCCTGACATAAATCTACCGACCGGTCGGTTTATAATCGCTCGCACTTCCACTTTTATGACGGATCGCAAGCGATGGCTGTTTCTTCTGCACATTCGGTGAACTCGGGCGCGCTGGCGCCATCGGCGCTCGTCGGCGTGATCGGCGCAGGTGCGATGGGTGCGGGCATCGCGCAGGTCGCGGCGGCGGCCGGTCATACCGTGCTGCTGTACGACCTCGACGAGGCCGCGTGCGACAAGGCGCTCGCCGGCATTCGTGCGCAGTTCGTGAGGCTTGCGGAGAAAGGCCGCCTCGAGCCGGCGCAGGCGGACGCGGCCGGCTGCCGCATCCGCGCGGTGCGCGCGCTGGCCGAGTTCGCCGGCGCCGCGCTGATCGTCGAGGCGGCGGCCGAGCGGCTCGACGTGAAGCGCGAGATCTTCGCGACGCTCGAACGCCATGTCGACGAGCGCTGCGTGCTCGCCACCAACACGTCGTCGATCTCGATCACGTCGATCGCAGCCGGCCTGCGCGCGCCACAGCGCGTGGCCGGCCTGCACTTCTTCAATCCGGCGCCGTTGATGGCACTCGTCGAGGTGGTCAGCGGGCTCGCGACGGCCGCGGAGGTCGCACAGCTGCTGTACGACACGGCCGCCGCGTGGGGCAAGCGGCCGGTGATGGCGAAATCGACGCCGGGATTCATCGTGAACCGCGTCGCGCGCCCTTATTACGCGGAGGCGCTGCGCGTGCTGAACGAGCAGGGCGGCACGCCGGCGTCGATCGACGCCGTGATGCGCGACGCCGGCGGCTTCCGGATGGGGCCGTTCGAGCTGATGGACCTGATCGGTCACGACGTGAACTTCGCGGTGACCGAGTCGGTGTTCCGCGCGTACTTCAACGATCCGCGCTACACGCCGTCGTTGATTCAGCAGGAACTCGTGAACGCCGGCTTTCTCGGCCGCAAGTCGGGGCGCGGCTTCTACTCGTACGCGCCCGACGCGCCGCCGCCGGCGCCCGAGTTCGAATCGCCTTGCGTCGCACCGGCCGACGTCGTGCTGTTCGAGCAGGAAGGCCCGGCTGTGGCGCTCCACGCGCGCTTTGCCGAGCGCATCCCGAACGCGCGGCAGAACGGCGCACACGCCGACGAGCTGATCGCGGTGGCCGGCCGCGCATCCATCGCGCTGACCGACGGCCGTACCGCGACGCTGCGCGCCGCGCAAACCGGCGTGGCCGATCTGGTGCTTGTCGATCTTGCGCGCGACTACGCTCGGGCCGGCCTGGTCGCGCTCACGCGCGCGCTCCAGTGCAGCGACGCCGCTTACGCCGATGCGGTCGGCCTGTTCCAGCAGGCGGGGTTCCGCGTCGTGGGCGTCGGCGACGTGCCCGGCATGGTCGCGATGCGCACCGTCGCGATGCTCGCGAACGAGGCGGCCGACACCGTCAATCAGGGCGTGTGCTCGCCCGCCGATCTCGATCTCGCCATGGAAAAGGGCGTGAACTACCCGTGCGGCCCGCTCACGTGGGCCGATGCGATCGGCATCGGCCGCGTGCATCGCGTGCTGTCCCATCTCGCGACGAGCTACGGCGAGGACCGCTATCGCGTGTCGCCGCGCATCGCCGCCCTGCACGCGGCCGGCCGCACGTTCCGTTAGCCGCCGCCCGCATCCCCTCGATCACGACAACGACATCACTCCACTGGAGGAGCACCCCATGACTCACCCGACGCATCCCGCCGCCGCGCTCGAGCCGATCGAGACCGCCAGCCGCGACGAACTCCAGGCGCTGCAGCTCGAGCGCCTCAAGTGGTCGCTGCGCCACGCGTACGACAACGTTGCACACTATCGCCGGACGTTCGACGCGGCGGGCGTGCACCCGGACGACCTGCACACGCTCGCCGATCTCGCGAAGTTCCCGTTCACGACCAAGAACGACCTGCGCGACAACTACCCGTTCGGCCTGTTCGCGGTGCCGCGCGAGCAGGTCGTGCGCGTGCATGCGTCGAGCGGCACGACCGGCAAGCCGACCGTGGTCGGCTACACCGCGCGCGACATCGACACGTGGGCGAACGTGACGGCGCGCTCGATCCGCGCGGCCGGCGGCCGGCCGGGCGACACGCTGCACAACGCGTTCGGCTACGGGCTCTTCACCGGCGGCCTCGGCATTCACTACGGCGCGGAGCGGCTCGGCTGCATGGTCGTGCCGATGTCGGGCGGGCAGACCGAGAAGCAGGTGCAGCTGATCCGCGATTTCGAGCCGAAGATCATCCTCGTCACGCCGTCGTACATGCTGAACCTGATCGACGAGATGGTGCGGCAGGGGATGGACCCGGCCGACTCGTCGCTGAAGATCGGCATCTTCGGCGCGGAGCCGTGGACGCAGGCGCTGCGCGACGAAGTCGAGACGCGCGCAGGCATCGACGCGCTCGACATCTATGGGCTGTCGGAAGTGATGGGGCCGGGCGTCGCGTGCGAGTGCGTCGAGACGAAGGACGGCCCGGTGATCTGGGAGGACCATTTCTATCCGGAGATCATCGATCCGGCGACCGGCGAAGTGTTGCCGGACGGCAGCGCGGGCGAGCTCGTGTTCACGTCGCTGACGAAGGAGGCGATGCCGGTGATCCGCTACCGCACGCGCGACCTCACGGCGCTGCTGCCGCCCACCGCGCGCGCGATGCGCCGGCTCGCGAAGATCACCGGCCGCTCCGACGACATGCTGATCGTGCGGGGCGTCAACGTGTTCCCGAGCCAGATCGAGGAGATCGTCGTCGCGCAGGCCCAGCTGTCCGGACAATTCCAGGTCACGCTGTCGCGCGACGGCCACATGGATCGGCTCGAGCTGGCGGTCGAGCTGCGCTCCGAAGCCGCGGCCGGGATGACCGACGGCGATCGCGCGGCGATCGCGCGCGAGCTGCAGCACCGGATCAAGACGATGATCGGCGTATCGGCCGGCGTGACCGTGCTCGCGGCGGGCGGGATTCCGACGACCGCGACCGGCAAGGCGCGGCGCGTGATCGACCGCCGTCAGGCGGCGTGAATCCGACCGTCACCCGTTCTACCCCAAGGAAACCCGTTCGATGGATGGATTGAAGACTTTGGCCGTCGCGGTCGACGCGCGCGGCATTGCGACCGTCGCGCTGCGGCGCGGCGATGTGCTCAACGCGTTCGACGAGACGATGATCGCCGAGCTGACCGACGCCTACACGACGCTCGGCGCGCGCGACGACGTGCGCGCGATCGTGCTGCGCGCGGACGGCCGCGCGTTCTGCGCGGGCGCTGACCTGCAGTGGATGCAGCGCGCGAGCGCGAACGATGCGGCCGCGAACCTGCGCGACGCCGAGCGCTTCGCGGCGATGATGCGTGCGATCCGGCAGTGCGCGAAGCCGACCGTCGCGCGCGTGCAGGGCCACGCGTTCGGCGGCGGCGTGGGCCTGTGCGCGGCCTGCGACATCGTGATCGCGAGCGATCAGGCGCGCTTCTCGGTGAGCGAGGCGCGCTTCGGCATCCTGCCGGCGGTGATCGGCCCGTATCTGGTCGAGGCGGTCGGCCAGCGCCAGGCGCGCCGGCTCGCGCTGACCGCGACGCAGCTCGGCGCGAGCGAAGCCGTCGCGATCGGGCTGATCCATCAGGCCGTGCCGCTCGATGCGCTCGATGCGGCGCTCGAGCGCACGCTCGCCGAGCTGAGCCGCAACGGGCCGAACGCGCTGATGGAGATCAAGCGCTTTTTCGATGCGATCGGCGAATACCCGCCGTCGGCCGAGCGCGCGGCATTCACCGCGCAGACGATCTCGCGCGTGCGCGCGACGGCCGAAGCGAAGGAGGGGTTCGCCGCGTTCTTTGCGAAGCGGCCGCCGGCGTGGGAGCCGGGCGTCGAATAAGGCGGCGCGGGCCGGCTGCGGCGCCGCACGATTTGCGGCGCGCGCGCGGGCGCTTGCTCTACAATGCGTGACCCCCGGCACGCCGCCGGCCCAGCCCTGTCCGTTGATTTCCCCGATGATCGTCAACCGTCTTGTTTCCGAGATCCTGTTCGGCTTCACCGGCCTGATCGGCATCATCAATCCGATCGGCATCGCCTTCCTGTTCCTCGAGCGCACCGAGGCGCTGACCGAACATGAGCGCAACCTGCTCGCGCAGAAGGTGGCGTTCAACGCGTTCATCGTGCTGCTGGTCGCGTTCTTCGCCGGCACGCCGGTGCTGCATTTCTTCGGGATCTCGATGGAAGCGCTGCGCATCGGCGGCGGCTTCGCGGTCGCCGTCGCCGGCTGGCAGATGCTCAACGAGCCGGACGGCCCGGCCGGCGGCGGCGACACGCCGATCAAGCCGATCGATGCGAGCGCAATCATGACGCGCGCATTCTTCCCGCTCACCGTGCCGCTGACCGTCGGTCCCGGTTCGATCGCCACCGCGATCGCGCTGAACGCGAACCGCACGCACAAGCTGTCTGAATTCATGCTGTCGAGCATCGTGTCGATCACGGTGTCCGTGCTGGTTGCGGTCGTGATCTGGCTGACCTACAGCCGCGCCGCGCTGCTCGCGCGCTATCTCGGCACCGAAGGCACCAAGGTCGCGAAGCGCGTGTCGGCGTTTCTGCTGCTGTGCATCGGCGTGCAGATCATGCTGACCGGCTTCTCCGAGTTCCTCCAGCCGCTCGCCGACCAGATCAAGTAAGCCGCTTCGTCGTGGGCCGCATCGGCCGGCGCGGCGTCGGCCCCGCGTGGTGCGGCGGCGCCGCCGTGCGCCGGCGCGTTCGCGCGCGACGGGATACCATCCAGCGTCCGGCCGGCGCGCGATGCGCGTACGGCCGCCATTCCACTTCAACGACGAGGCGTGCGATGCAATACGTGAAATTCGGATCGACCGGGCTGGACGTGTCGAAGCTGGTGCTGGGCTGCATGACGTTCGGCCAGCCGTCGCGCGGCACGCATCCGTGGACGCTGCCGGAGGCGGACAGCCGCCCGATCATCCGGCGCGCGATCGAGGCCGGCATCAACTTCTTCGATACCGCGAACATGTATTCGGACGGCACGTCGGAGGAGATCGTCGGCCGCGCGCTGCGCGACTTCGCGAAGCGCGACGACGTCGTGATCGCGACCAAGGTGTTCTACCGGATGCGGCCGGGGCCGAACGGCGCGGGCCTGTCGCGCAAGGCGATCATGACCGACATCGACCAGAGCCTGAAGCGGCTCGGCACCGACTACGTCGACCTGTACCAGATCCATCGCTGGGACGACGCCACGCCGATCGAGGAGACACTCGAGGCGCTGCACGACGTCGTGAAGGCGGGCAAGGCGCGCTACATCGGCGCGTCGTCGATGTACGCGTGGCAGTTCGCGAAGGCGCTGTACACGTCGAAGCAGCATGGCTGGACGCGCTTCGTCAGCATGCAGAATCACCTGAACCTGCTGTATCGCGAGGAGGAGCGGGAAATGCTGCCGCTGTGCGAGGCCGAAGGCATCGCGGTGATCCCGTGGAGCCCGCTCGCGCGCGGCCGCCTGACGCGCGATTGGAGCGAGACGTCCGGCCGGCAGCAGAGCGACGCGGTTGGCCAGCGCCTCTATGACGCGACGGCCGACGCCGATCGCGCGGTGGTCGAAGCCGTCGCGGCGATCGCGGCCGCGCGGAACGTGCCGCGGGCGCAGGTCGCGCTTGCGTGGGTCGCGCACAAGCGCGGCGTGACCGCGCCGATCGTCGGGATCTCGAAGCCGCATCATCTCGACGATGCGCTCGGCGCGCTGCAACTGAAGCTGAAGGACGACGAGATCGCGGCGCTCGAAGGTCCGTACGTGCCGCACGCGGTGGCCGGCTTCAACTGAGCCGTCGCCTGAGCCGGAGTGGCGCGGCGCCGCCGCGCGGTTCGGCGTTCAGTGCGCGGCGGCGAGCATCGGGTAGGTGAACAGCCCGAAGTGAATCGCGTTCAGCCCGGCATGCGCGAGCGCGGCGGCGACGAGGCCGCCGCGTCGCCATGCAAGCCCGTAGCCGACGCCGGCGAGCGTGCCGAGCGCGATCCACGGCCAGCCGCCCGCCGCGTGCGCGGCGCCGAACAGCAGTGCGCCAACGGCCAGCGCGGCCCACGGCCCCCAGCGGAAGCGGCCGAGCGCGCGGGTCAGCCCGCCTTGCACGTAGCCGCGGAACAGCGCCTCTTCGGCGAGCGTCACGAGCAGCACGTTGTTGACCAGCCAGAGCCAGCCCGAGGCCGGCCATTTCGGCGCCCAGCCGACCATCCCGAACGCGAGCGCGCCGACGAGGCAAGCGGCTGCCGTACCGACGGCCGCCATCGCGCCGACGCGCAGCGCGCGCCGGAGGGGCACCTCGGGCGCCACCCACGGCAGCGTCCACAGCAGCCACAGGCCGACCAGCGGCTTGTCGAAATTCAGGTACATCGTGAACGGCACGGCATCCGGCGTGAAGCGCGTCGGCGCGATCACGCGCGGGTTGTGGAAGCCCGGTATCAGGTGCAGGCTCAGCGCGATCGCGAGCGCCGCGAACACGAGGTGCGCGGCGATCCGCACGGCGAGCGGCCGGCGCGGCGCGACACCCCACGCGGCGGCGGCCAGCAGCGCGAGGGGCGCGAGCGCGATCGGCGCCAGCTTGCCGAATGCGAGCGCGAGCGCATAACCGAACCCGGCGACGGCGACGCTGGTGCCGTGCAGCGGGCGCAGCCAGGCGAGTGCGGCGGCCGTGAACAGCGCGAGCCAGATCGTGGCGAGCGGGAGCAGCGAGAGGGACATGGGGCGATGCAACGGGCGAACGGGACGCCGCGCATCATACCTCAGCGAAGTCGCGATGCTGCGCCGCAGCGTCGCGGCGCGAGCGCTCAGCGGCCCGCGGTTTCGGTGAGGCCGTCGCGGGTCGGGATGTCGACGCTGTTGCGCTCGCGGATGCGCCGCCGATACCAGAACGTCCACAGCAGCAGCGTGCCGAACACCGTGTAGCCCATGATCGGCGACACGACCAGCACGCGCTCGACGGGCCACGTCATCACCATCCATAGGCGCAGCAGCATCTCGAGCGTCATGCAGGTGCCCCACACGAACGTCATCAGCCGCAGCATGCGGCGCAGGTACGGTTGCTCGGCCCAGACCGTCTCGAAGCGCTCGGCGCCGCCGGCCATTTCGCGTGCGACGGTGGCACGCGCGAGATAGAAGATCAGCGGCCGGTCGCGAAACAGCGACAACAGGAACACGACGCCGATCGAGCCGGACGCGAGCGATTCGCGCATCAGCAGCGTGCGCGCGTCGCCGCCGAGCGCCATGCCGATGAGCGACAGCGCGATGCCGAGCAGCACGATCGCGGCCACCGCATCGACGCGGCGGGAGCGGACGAATTCGACGACGGACCAGACGATCGGCGGAACCGCCGACGCGTAGAGAGCGCCGGTTTCCCCGAAATGTGGATGCGCGACCCGGTAGGCGACCCAGGGCAGCAGCAGATTGACGACGAGTTCGAGGAGCAGGCCGGCGCGTGGTTTCACGGGAGCGGGGCGCGGCGGGCGCGCGGCTGTGAAGGCGTTTCGAGTATATCGAAGTCGGACCCCGTGCGTGGGGTGTGGGGCGCAGGGGCGGCTCTGAAGGCAGGCAAGGCAGCGGGCGATGCATTGGGGGCGGCTGGCGCGGCGGCGGCTCAGGGCGCAGCGGCCAACTGCCCGCTAAGTCGATGGCGGCTTGCCCGCCGCGACCTACCGCCGAGCGCCCAACGCGTAGCGCGAACGGCGAACGGCGAACTGCCGAACGCCGAATGCCGAATGCCGAATGCCGAATGCCGAATGCCGAATGCCGAATGCCGAATGCCGAATGCCGAATGCCGAACGCCGAACGCCGAACGCCGAACGCCGAACGCCGAACGCCGAACGCCGAACGCCCAACGCCCAACGCCCAACGCCCAACGCGAACTGCGAATGGCCGGTCGCCCATCACCCATCGCCCGCGGCTCGCTGCGCGTTGCCCGTCATTCGCCATCCAGCGCCCATCGGAGCGCGGCACCCGCGCCCCGCGCCCCAACCGCCTCGAGCGTCCGTCAGGCTGCCACGGGCTGGACGATGATTTTCACGTTGCGGTCCTTGTGGTTGACCAGCTCCTCGAAGCCGCGCGCGACGATGTCGCCGAGCGCGATGCGTCCGGTGATGAGCGGCTGCACGTCGATGCGACCGTCCGCGATGAAGCGGATCACGTCCGCGAATTCGCCGTTGTACGCGAGCGAGCCGATCACTTCCTTCTCGGTCGACACGATGTCGAAGAAGTTGAACGACGTCGGCTCCTCGAAGATGCCGACCATCACCGACTTGCCGGCCTTGCGGATCACGTCGATCGCGAGCTTCGCGGTGGCCGTGTGGCCGATGCATTCGAACGACACGTCGGCGCCGTAGCCGCCCGTCAGCGCCTTGACCTCGGCGATCGCGTCGGACGCCTTCGGGTCGATCACGACCGTCGCGCCCACTTCGAGCGCCTTCTGCTTGCGCGCGGCCGACATTTCCAGCGCGATCACGCGTCCGGCGCCCGCGGCCTTCGCGCACATGATGGTGCACAGGCCGATCGTGCCGGCGCCGACCACGACGACGGTCTGCCCGACGATGTTGCCGGCCTTCTTCACCGCGTGCATCCCGACCGCGAGCGGCTCGATCAGCGCCCCGGCCTCCGTCGGAAAATTGTCGGGCAGCTTGTACAGCAGTTCGGCCGGCACGTTCACGTACTCGGCGAACGCGCCGTTGTTCATCAGCCCGGTGAACGCGAGGTTCTCGCAGATGTTGTACATCCCGTGCCGGCAATACCAGCAGGTGCCGCAATGCTGGCACGCGTCGGCCGTCACGCGCTCGCCGAGCGCGAAGCCGGTCACGCCCGCGCCGAGCGCCGCGATTTCGCCGCTGAATTCGTGCCCGAGGATGCACTGGCCTTTCAGGCCCGTGAGCGGGTGCGGCGCGTCGACGGGGATGAACACCGGCCCGGCGACGTACTCGTGCAGGTCGGAGCCGCAGATCCCGCACCAGTGCACGCGGATCTGGACCCAGCCGGCCGGCGGCTGTCCGGGGACGGGAACCTCCTCGACGCGGATGTCGTTGCGGCCGTGCCAGACGGCGGCTTTCATGCTGGGGGCGGTATGCGGTGCCGGTGTACTCACGTTGCTGTCTCCGTCAGATTGTCGTCGGGCGCGCGGCAGGGTGCCGGTGCGTCCGTCGCGCGATTGCGCGAACGTCCGATATGCAGGAATGGGGCCAGCGGGATGAGGAAGGCTGCGCGGCGATGCGGCAGGGCTGTCGATGTGCAATGCAGCACGCCGCGCTGCGTCGACATGGCGCCGATGGCACGCGAAACCGGCGCCGGATTTGCTGCAATTGCGACGGCACCGTGCGGATGAGACGACGCGACGGTCGTCTCACGCATTTGAGACGGAATGCGAGACGCGGTACGTGCTCGTTGCTGTTGGCGTGGGCGGTGGCACGAGCGTTCTGCGCCGGGGCGCGAGGGGGAGCCGAGCGCCGTATACCAAGCGCCAGCCGGCGACCACCGCCACAAGCCCTCAACGCACGCCGCCGCCAGCGGCCAAAACGCGCCGCCCCATCACACAGTCGCAGCGTGATCCACGTCGCGGCTGCGCCGCACCGTCAGCCGAGATCTTTCCGGTACTGGATGAATCCCGCGTCGTGCGCGAGCTTGTCGTACAGCGCGCGCGCCGAGGTGTTGGTTTCGTGCGTGAGCCAGTACACGCGGCTCGCGCCGGCTTCGCGGGCCCGCTCGTACACGGCCTCGATCAGCGCGCTGCCCGCGCCTTGCCCGCGCGCGTCGGCCGCCGTGAACAGATCCTGCAGATAGCAGTACGGCCCGTCGGTCCAGCACGAGCGGTGGTAGATCGCATGCACGATGCCGACCAGCTTGCCCGCCGCGTCGAACGCGCCGAGGACGAACATCGGTTCGGCCGGGTCCAGCAGCCGCGCCCACGTCGTCGCGGTCATCGCGTCGCTCGCCGGCGACCGGTAGAACTGTCGATAGCCGTCCCACAGCGGCCGCCACGCGGCTTCGTCGGCGGCGGCGAGCGGGCGCACCGTGACGTGCGTCGCGCGGCTCCCGCGCTCGGCCGCGTCGCGCGCACGGGCTTGCCGCTCGCGGATCGCGACGAGCGATTCGCGCTGCACGCCGTCGGCGTCGAAGTTCGCGGGCGCGAGCCACGCTTCGAACGCGGCGCGCACGTCGGGCCACTCGCCGTCGACGATCGAGAACCATGTGGTGTCGCGATTGCGGCCCTTGTAGACGATCGCCTGCCGGAACGTGCCTTCGTAGCGGAAGCCGAGCCGTGCCGCGGCCTTGCGCGACGGCGCGTTGAGCGCGTCGCACTTCCATTCGTAGCGGCGGTAGCCGAGCGTGTCGAACGCGTACTTCATCAGCAGGTATTGCGCGTCGGTCGATACCGGCGTGCGCTTGAGCAGCGGCGAGAACGTGACCGAGCCGACCTCGATCACGCCGTTGGCCGGATCGATGCGCATCAGCGCGAGCGTGCCGACCGCGCGGTTCGTCGCGCGGTCGATCACCGTGTAGTGCAGCGGATCGGCGCTCGCCGCCGCGCCGCGCAGGTAGTCGCGGAAGCTCGACTCGTCGGCGTACGGCCCGTGTGCGAGATAGGTCCAGTCGCCGGCGTCGGGCGCTTGTGCATACGCGGCGTACAGCTCGGCGGCATGGCGCTCGGCATCGAGCGGTTCGAGCCGGCAGTAGCGGCCTTCGAGCACGATGCGCTCCGGGCGCGGGCGCGCGGACCAGTCGGGAACGGGACGGCCGATGGGTTGCTGCAAATCGTTGGTGGGCGTGGACAAGATCGATCTCGCGTCGGTTGGCGGTTGGCGGCCGGCGGCTTGCCGGCATGCAGACGATCGTAGTCGCGCCGAGGTACCATGAAAAGCGCCAGACTCATGCAAATTTATGGTGCCACGCGTGCCGCCTCGCGTGGTGCGCACCGCGATACCCCGATGCCGCGAGATTCGATGACGACCGACATTCCTTCCCACGACGCGCCCGCGTTGCCGCTCGACGCGCCGCTCGCCCGCACGGCCGGCGCGCCGTCGTTGCAGCGCCAGCTGCTGCGCCGCGTGCGCGATGCGATTCTCGGCGGCGCGATGCCGGCCGGCACGCGGCTGCCCGGCACGCGCGCGCTGGCCGATACGCTCGGCGTGTCGCGCAACACGACGGCGGCCGTGTACGAGCAGCTCGTCGCCGAGGGCTTCCTGCAGTCGGATCGGCGCGGCACGCGGGTGGTCGGCCTGTCGCGGCCGGCCGCGCCGCGCCGGCCCGCGGCGCCGCCGGCCGTCGCGCAGCGGCTCGGCCGGATCCGCCCGAGCCTGATCGGCAGCGGCGAGTCCGAATTTTTCCGGCCGGGCGTGCCCGCGTTGTCGCACTTTCCGGTGGACGCATGGCGGCATGCGATCGACCGCGCGCTGCGCCGCACCGGTCACGAGCTGCTGGCGTACGGCGATCCGCTCGGCGAGCGCACGCTGCGCGAATCGATCGCGCGACACCTGGCCGTGACGCGCGGCGTGCGCTGCGCTCCCGAGCAGATCGTGATCACCGAGGGCGCGCAGGGCGCGATCGCGTTGTGCGCGCAACTGCTGACGAATCCCGGCGATACGGTGTGGGTCGAGGAGCCCGGCTATCGCGGCGCGCGCAGCGCGATGCAGGCGGCGGATCTCGATGTCGTGCCGATGCCGGTCGACGCGGAGGGGTTGCGCGCGGACGATGCCGACTGGGCCGAACGCACGCCGCGGCTCGTCTACACGACGCCGTCGAACCAGTTCCCGACCGGCGCGGTACTGTCGATCTCGCGCCGCCTCGCGCTGCTCGAGGCGGCACGCCGGCATCGCGCGTGGATCATCGAGGACGATTACGACAGCGAGTTTCGCCATACCGGCGAGCCGATAGGCGCGTTGCACGGGCTCGCGGCCGATTCGCCGGTCGTCTATCTCGGCTCGTTCAGCAAGACGATGTTCCCGGCGCTGCGGATCGGCTTCCTCGTGCTGCCCGACGCGTTGCTCGCAGCCGTGCGCGCCGTGCTGCCCGAAATGCTGCGCGGCGGCACGCGCCACGTGCAGCTCGCGCTGGCCGACTTCATCGAGACCGGCGAATACGGACGGCATCTCGGACGGATGCGCCGGCTGTATCGCGATCGGCGCCGGCTGCTGCTCGCCGCGCTCGGCGACGCGTTCAGCGTGCCGCACGAGGTCGAGGGCGGCCCGTGCGGATTGCATCTGACGCTGCGGCTGCCGGCGCGCTATCCCGACCGCGCGATCGTCGCGGCGGCGCGCGAGCACGGGATCGGGCCGTTTCCGCTGTCGGGTTTTTCGATCGCTACGGCGCCGGCCGACAACGGGCTCGTGCTCGGCTTCGGCAATACGTCGGCCGATGCGTTCGCACCGATGCTGCAGACGTTGTCGACGATCGCGCAGCGTATCGCGCAAGCGCCGCGCAGCGAGCCGGTTGCGTATGCAGACGATGAGCGGGGAGCCGGCGCTCGGTGAGCGTATGGTGCCGAGGCTATCGGCCGTTGCCGCCTACAAGACGTGCGATGCGCCGCGCAGCGCCGGCATGTCGTGCGCACGCTGCAGCGGACCCGTGCGTTTCGACAGCGCCCGACACTCAGCGCGCCGGTTCCGCGCGCACGATCCGGCGCGCGGCGGCCAGGCCCAACAGCAGCAGAACCGCCACATACGCGACGACCGCGCCCCACGCGCCGTGTTGCCAGAACGTGCCGCCGACCGAGCCGAGCACGCTCGATCCGACGTAATAGGCGAGCAGGTACAGCGACGCCGCATGCCCCTTCGACGCCCCGGCGAGATGCCCGACCCAGCCGCTCGCGACCGCATGCGCGACGAAGAAGCCGATCGTGATGAGCACGATCCCGACGATGATCGCCACGAGCGACGGCGACAGCGTCAGCGCGAGGCCCGCTGCGAAGACGAGAATGCCGCTGACGAGAACGGGCGCACGCCCGACGCGATCGGCGAGCGCGCCCGCGCTCGACGACGACACCATGCCGAACAGGTACGCCGTGAAGATCAGCCCGCACGCGGTTGCGCTCAGGTTGAACGGCGGCGCGATCAGCCGGAAGCCGACGTAGTTGTACACGGTCACGAACGCGCCCATCACCAGGAAGCCGATCGCGAACACGAACGGCAGGCGCGGATGACGCAGCTGCGCGCTCCATAGCTGCAGGTGATGCCGCAGCTTCAGGTCGGTGCGTTTCACGAAGCGGCGCGACGGCGGCAGCAGCACGACGAACGCGATGGCGGCGGCGAGATCGACGACGCCGATCGTCAGCATCGCGGTGCGCCACGAGAAGTACTCTTCGAGCGCGCTCATCCCGATCCGGCCGATCATGCCGCCGAACGCGGTGCCGCCGACGTACAGCCCCATCGACAGGCCGAGCCCTTCGGGCGCGATCTCCTCGGCGAGATACGCCATCGCGACGGCCGGCACGCCGCCGAGCGCGAAGCCTTCGAGCGCGCGCCACACCAGCAGCAGGTGCCAGCTCGGCGCAACGGCGGCCAGCAGGTTGAACAGCGCGGCGAGCGTCATCGACGCGAACATCGGCCCGCGCCGGCCGACGCGCTCCGACAGCGCGCCCGCGCACAGGATCGACACGGCCAGCATGCCGGTCGACAGCGACAGCGACAGCGAACTCGACGCCGCGCCGACGTGGAATTCGCGCACGAACGCGGGCAGCAGCGGCTGCACGCAGTAGAGCAGCGAGAACGTCGCAAAGCCGGCCAGAAAGAGCGCCAGCGCGATGCGCAGGTAGGCGGCCGAGCGCGGCGACACGCCGGCCGGCAGCACATCGGGCGCGATGGTCGCGCCGCGCGCCGCCGCCGGCGGGTTCGTAGAAGAAGGCATGAGATGCACTGAATGGGCTGGGGGAGGCGGCCATTCTTGCGCATGGTCAAACATATGTCCAATATATGAAATAAACCGTAGCGATATGTTTTGCATCTGGCTGCGGCCGCTCGTTGCGGCTGCATCTTCCCGTCCACCGTCGATCGCATTGCGCATGGAACTCAGGCATCTCCGCTACTTTCTGGCCGTCGCCGCCGCGTCGAACTTCACGAAGGCCGCGCAGGCGCTGGGCATCGGCCAGCCGCCGCTGAGCCAGCAGATCAGGGCGCTCGAGGACGAACTCGGCGTCGAGCTGTTCAAGCGAACCGCGCGCGGCGCCGAACTCACCGTTGCCGGCGAGGTGTTCGCGGAAGAGGCGCGGCGCGTGCTCGACGACGCCGAGCGTGCTGCCCGTGCGGCGAAGCGGGCGGCACGCGGCGAAATCGGGCAGCTGCGCGTCGGCTTCACCGGGACGGCGGCGTTCAATTCGAAAGTCGCCGACCTGATCCGCCGCTTTCGCGAGGCGTTTCCGGATACCGAGCTGACGCTGCTGGAGGCGACCTCCGGCGTGCTGTTCGACGCGCTCGAAGCTGGCCGGCTCGACGTCGGGATCGTGCGTCCGGAGCGCCGCATCGCCGATACGCTGCACGCCGCGGACTGGGACGAGGAGCCGATGTTCGTCGCGCTGCCGGTCGCGCATCGGCTCGCGCGGCGCCGTCGGATCGAGCTTGCCGAACTCACCGACGAGGCGTTCGTGCAGGTGCCGCGCGAAGCGGGCAGCGCGCTGTTCGACGACATCGTCGCCGCCTGCAATGCCGCCGGCTTCCAGCCGCGCATGGCGCAGCCCGCACCGCAGATCGCGTCGGCGGTGACGCTCGTCGCGGCCGGACTCGGCGTGTCGATCGTGCCGATGGCGATCACGCAGGTGCAGGTCGCGGGCGTCGTCTATCGGCCGGTGGCCGACGACGGCCTGCGCGCGCGGCTCGCGATCGCCTCGCGACGCGACGCGCAGTCGCCGGTGGTGCGCAACTTTCTCGCGTTGGCGTGGTAGCCGGCGTGCCGCGGCGCGTTGGCCGAATTGGCATCGACTCGCGGCTGCCTGCACGCCGTGCACCGTGCGGTGAATATGCCGATTGACGAACCGGCGAGTTTGTCCGGAACGAACGCTGTCGCGGTTGCGGCGCGGCGCGCGTGGTAGGCATCCGGGTTTCGATGCGTAGGTCCGCGACGCGGCGTGGACTATAAATGGAACGTGTACCGGTGCTTGTCGGGCGTACGCGCGTGCCGCGCGGCTCCGCGCCGCGATCGCCCGGGGGAGGTGCACCGTGGTTCGCCAGACGCTTGCTCGCGCCGTGCTTCACGGCGCGTTGATCGGCGCCGTATTCGCGTGGTCGTGCGCGCCGTCGCCGCTCGTTGCCGGGACCGTCGCGCCGCCGCGCACGCCGCCCGGCATGAAGGTCAGGACGGCCGCGCCGCCGTATTCGATGCCGGTCGATTTCCCCGCGATCGTCGATCGCTACGGGCCGGCCGTCGTGACCGTCTCGACGGCCGCGGCGGAGCCGCAATCCGGCGGCCCGTCGTTCATGGAACTCGATCCCGACGATCCGCTCGCCGCATTCTTTCGCCGCGCAGCGCCGCCGCCGGCCGCGCCACGCGCGCAGACGCCGGCGCAGCCCTCCGATGCGTTGCCGCGCGCGATCGCCGGCAGCGGGTCGGGTTTCATCGTGAGCGCCGACGGGCTGATCCTGACGTCCGCGCACGTGGTGGCCGATGCGACCGACGTGACGGTGCGCCTGGCCGATCGCCGGATGCTCAAGGGCACGGTGCTGGCCGTCGATCCGCAGAGCGACGTCGCGGTGCTGCACGTCGACGCGACGAAGCTGCCGGTCGTGCATCTCGGCGACTCGTCGCGGGTGCGCGCCGGCGAACCGGTGATGACGATCGGCGCGCCGGACGGCGCGGGCAATACGGTCACGGCCGGCATCGTCAGCGCGACGTCGCATCTGTTGCCGGACGGCGGCGCGTTTCCGTTCTTCCAGACCGACATCGCGGTGAACCACGACAACTCCGGCGGCCCGGTATTCAACCGCGCGGGCGACGTGATCGGGATCGCGATGCAGGTCTACACGGACGCCGATCGCTACGCGAGCACGACGTTCGCGATTCCGATCGCGCTCGCCGTGAAGGTGCGCGCGCAAGTACAGGCGCAGATGCGCAGCAATGCGCAGGCGCAGCGCGCGGCGTCGGGGGATGGGGCGGGCAATGGGTCGGCTAATGGATCGGCTAATGCACTGGGTGTGGACGTGCAGGATGTCGGCGTCGGACTCGCGGCCGCGTTCGGGTTGCCGCGCGCGGCGGGCGCGCTCGTGAACACCGTCGATCCCGGCTCACCGGCCGCGTTGGCCGGCGTGAAGCCGGGCGACGTGATCGTGAAGTTCGGCGACCGGCCGATCGGCCGCGCGGCGGAGTTGAACGATCTGGCCGCGGCGTTGCCGGCGGGCGGGAAGGCGACGCTGCGGGCGATCCGCAATCGCGTGCCGAAGACGCTGGTGGTCACGGGCGCGGCCACGGGCGCCGACGACGCGATCGACGACGCGGCGTCGGCAGGCGTGCCAGGTGCTACGGGGCCGGTCGGCGCCGCCGGTGCGACGGCGCTGACGGTGGCCGCCGCGCGGCCGGCCGACGGCGGCGATCGGCTCGGACTGACGATGCATCCGCTGAGCGACGCGGAACGCCGATCGACCGGGCTCGCCGTCGGAATGATGGTGGATGCGGTGCACGGGCCGGCTGCGCGCGCCGGCATCCGGCCCGGCGACGTGGTGCTCGAACTCAACGATACGTTGCTCGAAACGCCGGAAGACGTGCCGGCGCTGGAAGCGCACGGCGGCAACGCGATCGCGGTGCTGATCCAGCGCGACAACGCGCGCAGATTCGTGTCGGTGCGGGCGCGGTAGTGCGTTGACCGCCAAGCGGTCGAGCAACTAACATCGTTCGACATCGCTGCCCGCGATTCGGGCATTCGGAGCCATACGGAATGAACGCGGCAATCTTTTTCGTAGTAGTACACAGGCGCAGGGTCCGGTAGCGACATCGCGCCGGCACCCATGCGCCCCCGACTTGCTCGGGGGCTTTTTTTGGCATCGCGCACGGCCGCACGGCGCATGTGCGGGAGGGCATCCACTTGCAACCAGACCTGTCGAATGCTTCGGCCGCCGCGGCGCCGCGATATGCGACGTTGATCGCGCTGTGCGTGCTCTCGGTGCTGCCGTTGAGCTTGTTTCTGCCGTCGTTGCCCGCGATCGCGCGCGAACTGCGCGCCGACTACGCGCTGGTCGCCCTTTCCGTCGCCGGCTACGCGGCCGTCGCCGCAGCGCTGGAGTTCGTCATGGGGCCGCTGTCCGACCGGTTCGGGCGCCGGCCCATCGTGCTGCTGAGCGTAGGGGCGTTCACGCTCGGCTCTCTCGGTTGTGCGCTCGCAACCGACATTCGCGTGTTTCTCGCTTGCCGTCTGCTGCAGGCCGCGATTACGTCCGTCTACCCGGTGTCGATGGCGACGATTCGCGACACCGGCGGGGGCGAGCATGCGGCCGGGCGGATCGGCTATGCGGCGATGGCGGCGGCGTTCGCGCCGATGATCGGGCCGACGCTGGGCGGCGTGCTCGATCAGACCGTCGGCTGGCGCGCGAGCTTCGGGCTGCTCGCCGCAGCCGGCATTGCGCTGCTCGGCTGGTGTGCGGCCGATCTCGTCGAGACGCATTCGCCCCACGTCCAGACGCTCGCGCAACAGCTGCGCGCGTATCCGGCACTGCTGCGCGCACGTCGGTTCTGGGCCTATGCACTTTGCATGGCGTTTTCCACCGGCGCGTTCTATGCGTTCCTGGCCGGTGCGCCGCTCGCCGCCAAAGTGGTGTTCGGTATCCCGCCCGTGCAAATCGGCTTGTGCATCGGTGTGGTCACGGCCGGCT
Organism: Burkholderia sp. KJ006; assembly: GCF_000262695.1. NCBI lineage: Bacteria > Pseudomonadati > Pseudomonadota > Betaproteobacteria > Burkholderiales > Burkholderiaceae > Burkholderia > Burkholderia sp. KJ006. The sequence continues at coordinate 1,341,884 of NC_017921.1, forward strand.
TCATATGCGGCAGCTTCGTCGCTGCGCGACGCGCACACCGGCATGCGCTTGCGACGACGATCCTGTGCGGGCGCGCGCTCGCCTGCATGGGGCCGGCGATCGCGCTTGCATTGTTGCTCGGCGGCGTGAAGCATCCGCTTGCATGGTTCGGCCCGTGCGTCTTGATCGGCGTCGGAAACGGGCTGTCGAATCCGGCGGCGCACGCGGGCGCGATGGCGGTACGGCCGGATCTGGCGGGCAGCGCATCGGGGCTGGCCGGCGCCGCGACCATCGCCGGCGGCGCCGCGCTCGCGTCGTTGACCGGCGCCGTCCTGACCACCGGCAATGCGGCGTATGCGCCGCTCGCGACGATGTCGCTGTCGACGCTCATCGCGTTGGCGGCGGCAATGTGCATCCGGGCCTTCGATGCCCGCGCGTGAGTCATGTGCGCCGCCGCGCGCGGCCGGCGCGCCGATCGGGCGCAATGTGCGCGCCGTGCCGACCGGAGCCAAACGACGCGACGCGCAGCCGTTCCCGCCGGCGCCCGCGCATTGCCACTACAGCCGTTACGGCTTCGCGCCGACCACGAACTCGAACGTCGCGACGCCGTCCACCCCGCCCGTCACGCGATCGCCCGGCTGCAGCGCGCCCACGCCGGCCGGCGTGCCGGTGAAGATCAGGTCGCCGGCCTTCAACGCGACCGAGCGCGACACGTAGGCGATCACGTCGGGCACGGCCCAGATCATGTCGGCGAGATCGCCTTGCTGACGCGTGTCGCCGTTCACCGCGAGCCAGATCCGCCCGCTCGCCGGGTGGCCGGTCGCGCTCGCGGCGCGCAGCGGGCTCATCGGCCCCGACGCGTCGAAGCCCTTCGCCCAGTCCCACGGGCGGCCCAGCTTCTTGGCTTCGGCCTGCAGGTCGCGACGCGTGAGGTCGACGCCGACGCCGTAACCCCACACGTGCGACAGCGCGTCGGCCGGCTCGATCGAGCGGCCGTCCTTGCCGATCGCGACGACCAGCTCGATCTCGTGATGGAGGTCGTTCGTCAGCGGCGGATACGGGACGGTGCCGGCGGCCGGCACGACCGCATCGGCCGGCTTCGTGAAGAAGAACGGCGGTTCGCGGTCGGGATCGGCGCCCATTTCCCGCGCGTGGTCGGCGTAGTTGCGGCCCACGCAGAACACGCGGCGTACCGGAAAGCGCGCGGACGATTGATCGACTTCGACGGAAGGACGCTCGGGAGCGTCGATGACGTATGCGGACATCGGATGGCCTCGTTCGAATGGAAGACGGATACCGGCCGCCACCCGACGGCGGCGGCCCGGCATGCCTGCAACGATACCGGAGCGCCGCGCGCCGCGATGCGACGCAACTGCGCTTTAACCGGACAAATCTACGCGTCCGCGGCCGGCGCCGCGTCGGTTGCATCGGCCGCATCGGCCGCGCCGACTGCATCGGGCAGCGCGGCGTTCGCGTCGCGGTACGCCTTCGGCGACACGCCGACGCGCGCGCGAAAGCGCCGCGCGAAATACCCTTCGTCGCGGAAGCCGACTGCACGGGCGATGTCCGCGATGCGCCGGCTCGTATGCGCGAGCAGCGATTGCGCGAGCGCGATCCGGCGCTCGGTCACCAGATCGGTGAAGGTGCTGCCGGTCTCCTTGCGCACCAGATGCGCGAGGTAGTTCGGCGACAGGAACGCGGCCTCGGCGGTGGCCGCAAGCGTCAGATCTTCGCGCGTGAGGTTGGCGCGCACATGGCGCAGCACGCGTGCGAGCGCGTCGCGCCGGCCCGCGCGCTGGGCGCCGCGCTGCGCGAGCTTGTCGAGCGCGCCGGCGTACTGCGTGCAGACGAGCCCGATCAGCTGCAGCAGATAGCCGCGCAGCAGCGTGGTCGACCCGAAGGTGCGGACCCGGTCGGCGTCGAGCATGCACAGCGCGAGGCGGCGTGCTTCGTCGAACGCGTCGCCGGTCAGGATGAAGTCGAGATGCTCCTGGAAGCGAAACGGCGTCAGTTCGGGGACGCGGTGCGCGGGCACGTCCTCGAGATCGAGCGGATCGACGTCGAGATCGGTGCGCAGGAACGCCTGGCTGAAGTTGATCACGATGAAGTGAGCGCCTTCCGGATGCGGAATCAGGTGTTCGCGATGCGGCAGAACGAACGCGAGCGCGCCGCGCGGAAACGGCCGCGTGACGCCGCCGATCCGCTGCTCGGTGTCGCCGCCGAGATTGAACTGGATCTGGAAGTAGGTGTGCCGGTGCGGTTCGGTGATCGCCTGGCGCGACGCCTGGTCGCGGATGTAGAAATCGAGCCGGTCGCTGCGTTCGGGCATCCCGTACAGGCGCGGCGGGGCGGAGGAGGGCATGAAGAATTCGGCTGGTCGAGACGCGGTTGAGCCGCGATGGTACAGCGAACCGGGCGCCGCCGGAATCGGCGGGCGCCGGGCGACGGCTCCGCGGGGCGGCTCGACGCTTCGCGCCTCGCTGCACCGGATCGGCTATGCGTCCGGATGGAAGCCGAGATAGCGCACGCGCGGGCCGGCAAGCGCGGCGGCGCTGCGGCTCGCCGCGCCCACCGCCGCGAGCGCGTCGATCGTGGCGGTGCGATTCGACGTCAGCGTCCACTCTGTCGCTTGCGCGTCGTCGGCGGCCGGCGCCGCGCGCACGGCCGTCAGCGCGGCGAGCAGCGCATCCGCGGGCGGCGCATGAACCGCGAAGCCCTCGTTCGCGACGGCCGCCGTATCGATGCCGAGCATCTCGCACAGCCGCGCCCGCAGCGGCGTCTCGGTCTCGCTGGCCGTTCGCGAACGTGCGACGTGCTCGGCCGTTGCCGCGTCGACGAGCGTGCCGCCGCGCAGCAGCGGCGCCTGCTGCCATGCGTCCGACGGGCATTGCTTGCCGGGCGGCGCGAGCGGCACGAACGGGTTGACTTCGGCCGGGTAGATGCGGCATACGAGCGGCCGATCGTCGTAGATCCCGCAGCGGAGGTCGTCGCGCAGGTTGGGGCACGGCCCGGCATGCGATGCGACGAGCACGGCCGTCACACGCAGCGGCAGCGTGCCGCTCGAGGCGGGCGTCGAGCGCGCCCGCTTGTACGCGGCGAACGCGTTGCCGGCCTCGGGCTCCTCGAGCCACGGCATCGCGTCGCACAGCAGTTCGACGTGGCCGCCGCGGCGCAGCCACGCGATCGCTTCGTCGATCGTCAACGGAATGCGCAGGTCGCGGCAGCAGCCGCCGCAGCCGGTGCACGCGAAATCGAGGTCGGCCGGCGTGTCGTTCATGCGCATGTGTCGGGTGCCGCGTTCAAGCGGGAAAGGGTGGCGCCGCAGCCGGCGGCCCGGTTCATGCGTCGCGCGCCAGCAGCGGCGCGACGCGCCGGCGCAGCTCGGGCACGACCTCGGCGTCGAACCACGGATGATGCTTGAACCATCCCTGGTTGCGCGGCGACGGATGCGGCAGCGGCAGCACACCGGGCCCGTAGTCGCGCCACGCTTGCACGGTGTCGGTCAGCGTCGCCTTGCGCGCGTCGCGCAGAAAATGCCGCTGCGCATACTGGCCGATCAGCAGCGTCAGCCGGATCGACGGCAATTCGGCCAGCAGCCGGTCGAGCCACAGCGCCGCGCATTCCGGCCGCGGCGGGTTGTCGCCGCTCGCGCCGCGGCCGGGATAGCAGAAGCCCATCGGCACGATCGCGAAGCGCGTCGCGTCGTAGAACGTGTCGGCATCGACGCCGAGCCAGTCGCGCAGCCGCTTGCCGCTCGCGTCGTCCCACGGGATGCCGCTCGCATGGACGCGCGCGCCGGGAGCCTGGCCGACGATCAGCACGCGCGCGTCGCGATGGGCGCGCAGCACCGGGCGCGGCCCGAGCGGCAGCTCGGCTTCGCATGTGCGGCACGCGCGGATTTCGGTGAGCAGCACGTCGAGCGACGTGCGCGTTCGTTTCGGCATCGATTCGGGAACGGGGACGGAGTGTCGATACGGGTACAGCGGTACGGGCATTGGGCGCCCGCGCATCGCGCTGGGCGGCGGGCCGGCCGCCGCCGCATCTCCGCGGAGGGAGTCAGCGGCCGGCCGTACCGTCGTCGGCGACGGCAGCATCATACAACGCCGTCTGCGCGATCGCCGCGGCGATCTGCGCGTCGTCCTGCGTGCCCTCGAGCATGCCCCAGCGCCGGTATTGCGACAGGAACCACCGCGCCTCCTGCGGATCCGGCCGGTTCACGCCGCCGCCATCGTGGAAACGGATCGGCAGCGGCGGCTGCGCGAACGGGCCGGCGCCGTAGTCGCCGAGCAGGCGCGGCGCGATCAGGCGGGCCGGCACGCCGAGCGCGTCGGGCAACGCGAGCCAGTCGGCGGCGTCGCGGCGGTGCGCCGGGTCGTCGAGCCACGCGCACGCATCGACGACGGTGCGGATCAGCGCGCGCGCGGTCGCCGGATACAGCGCGACGAAATCGCGCCGCGTCGCCAGCACCTTCTCCGGATGATCGGGCCAGATCTCGCTGGTGACGGCGACGGTGCGGCCCGCGCCGCAGGCCTCGGCCACCGCGTGCCACGGCTCGCCGGCGCAGAAGCCGTCGAGTTCGCCGCCCGCGAGCGCGGCGACCATCTCGGGCGGCGGGATCACGACGCTGCGCACGTCGCGCAGCGGATCGACGCCGTGCGACGCGAGCCAGTGGTTCAGCCACATCGCGTGCGTGCCGGTCGGGAAGGTCTGCGCGAGCAGCGGCTTGCGGCCGAGCGTCGCGAACGCGGCGCGGACGTCGCCGCTGGCGCGGTAGGCGTCGGCGAGGCCGCGCGCGAACGTGATCGCCTGGCCGTTGCGGTTCAGCACCATCAGCGCGGCCATGTCGGCCTGCGGGCCGCCGATGCCGAGCTGCAGCCCGCAGACGAGCCCGTACAGCGCGTGCGCGGCGTCGAGTTCGCCGCTCAGCAGCTTGTCGCGCACGGCGGCCCACGACGGCTGGCGGTGCAGCTCGAGCGTCAGCCCGTGGCGCGCGCCGAGATTCAGGCGCTGCGCGACGATCAGCGGGGCCGCATCGCTCAACGCGACGAAACCGAGACGAAGATGCGCGCGTTCGGGCGCGGCGGGAATCGGAGGGTTCATGGTGGTCATTGTGAAGGCGCGTCGAGCAGTTGCCGCGCGACGTCGACGATGCGCAGCCCCTGATCCATCGCGCGCTTGCGCAGCTGCGCGTAAGCATCGTGTTCGGACAGGCTGCGCCTGTCCATCAGCAGGCGTTTCGCGCGATCGATCAGCTTGCGTTCGGCCAGCTCGCGCTCGACGTCGGCGAGCCGGCGACGCAGCGCATCGTCGTGGGAGAAGCGCGCGAGCGCGACTTCGAGAATCGGCGCGAGGCGCTCGGCCGACAGCCCTTCGACCAGATAGGCGCTGACGCCGGCGCCGACGGCCGCATGAATCAGCGCCTGGTCGGCGTCGTGGCTGAACATCAGCACGGGGCGCGGCGCGGTCGCATGCATCACGGCCAGTTGCTCGAGCGTGTCGCGCGACGGTGAATCGGTATCGATGATCACGACGTCGGGGCGCTGCTCCTCGACGGCGGCGGGTAAGCGCGCCGGCGTCGCGACGTCGTTGAGCATCTCGTAGCCGAGGCGTGCGAGCGCGTCGCCGAGCTCGCCGATCGGCTTGTCGGTATCGGTGACGAGCAGCACGCGCAGGCGGGCGGGCGGAACGGACGAACTCATGACGCGAACGGGGACGGACGGGCTTCGGTACAACGGTTGAACGGATCGGCCGACGTCCGCGCGGAGCTTGCCGCAGCGGGCGTAGCGGACGCGTCGAGCACGTCGGGCAAGCCGCACCGGCAGCCGGCGCGAGCGCGCCTGCCGTGAGCGCAATGGTGATGCGGACGATGCCGCGCGGCGCAGCCCATCACGCGGCCCACGACATCGGTGCGGCTGCGGTGTCGGGATCGGTGTCGGTGCGCTGCGCGCACGCTGCACCGATCGCGCCGCCCACGAGGATCACGGCCGGGCTGCCGAGCCGCGCGTCGTCGATGCCGCGCGCGAGGCTGCCGAGCGTGCCGGTCCAGCGGCGTTCGTGCGGCGTGCCGGCCCATTGCACGGCGGCGGCCGGCGTCGCGGCGGGCAGCGCGGCGAGCAGGCCCGTCGCGATGCTGTCGACGCGGCTCATGCCCATATAGATCGCGAGCGTGGTGCCGGTGGCCGCCAGCGCGGCCCAGTCGGGCTCGCCGTGATCCTGGCGGTGCGCGGTGACGAACGTGACGCCCTGGCAATGTTCGCGATGCGTGAGCGAGATGCCGAGGCTCGCGGCGGCCGCGAACCCCGACGAGATGCCGTTGACGATCTCGACCGGGATCGCGGCGGCGCGCAGCGTCGCGAGCTCCTCGCCGGCGCGGCCGAACAGCAGTGCGTCGCCGCCTTTCACGCGCACGACGTGCGCGCCGCGCAGCGCGTAGCGACGCATCAGTTTCTCGATGAACGCCTGCGGCGTGGAGCGGCAGCCGCCGCGCTTGCCGACGCGGATCACGCGCGCCTGCGGCGCAAGCTCGACGATGCCCGGCGCGACGAGATCGTCGAGCAGCAGCACGTCGGCGGCGGCCAGCGCCTTCGCGGCCTTCAGGGTGAGCAGATCGGGGTCGCCGGGGCCGGCGCCCAGCAGCGTGACTTTTCCAGTCGTCATGTCGTGTTCCTGTGCCGCATGCGGCGGCGATAACGCGTTGTTGCTCGCGGCGGCGGGCGGTCGAGGCGACCACGGCGTCCCGCCGTGCCGAGCACGGGCTGGACGCCGTTGTCCACGTCGGTTCTGCCGGCCCCGCCTGGATCGGCCGGGACGGCATGGGGAAAGACCGCCCACCGGCGCCGTTGCCGGTGTCGATAACGGATTCAGCAATAAACGGGCCAAGCGTCGCATCGCGGCCCGCGCCCGCGGCGACGTGCGGCGCACGACGCCGCCGCGGCACGCGAACGCATGCACTCGCATGCGGCGGCGCCGCGCATGCGATGCCCGCACGACGTGCATCGCGACGCACCGGCACGCACCGCGACGTCGCACGGCGATAGTGCTGCAGCGCACCACATCTGTGCCGCGATGCCTCCCGACATATCGCGGCCGGTCCCGCGCAAGGCGGCCGACGGCACCCGGCGAGCCTTGTACGACAGGGCGCTCGCGGCGATTTCGCGTTGCATGGCACGCCGCTTGCGTTAGCTGGCTCGGGCGAATCAACGGCGATTCGTCCGCAGTACCGAATACTGACGCGCCCGGCAACGGGCTTCATGGGCAACGGCGTCCTACACATCGGGTCTCGACGAGATCGGATGTGCAGGACGCCGTTTTTCGTTTGGCGGATGACATGACCGACAAAGCTACCCGTATCGATCTCTTCAGCTTCCGCAGCGCGCCGATGCGTGCGTTCCACATGACGTGGATGGCGTTTTTCGTGTGCTTCTTCGCGTGGTTCGCGTGTGCGCCGTTGATGCCGCTGATCTCGCGCGAATTCCATCTCACCGCGGCGCAGGTCGCGAACATCAACATCGCCGCGGTGGCCGCGACCATCGCGGTGCGGCTGCTGGTCGGCCCGCTGTGCGACCGCTTCGGCCCGCGCCGCGTGTACGTCGGTCTGCTGCTGCTCGGCGCGATCCCCGTGTTCGCGGTGTCGTTCGTGCACGACTACCTGTCGTTCCTGATCTGCCGGCTCGGCATCGGCGCGATCGGCGCCGGCTTCGTGATCACGCAGTACCACACGTCGGTGATGTTCGCGTCGAACGTGGTCGGCACCGCGAACGCGACGACGGCCGGCTGGGGCAACGCGGGCGCAGGCGCGACGCAGGCGATGATGCCGCTGCTCGTCGCGGCCGGCCTGCTGCTCGGCTTCGGCGACGACGCGTCGTGGCGCGTCGCGCTCGTCGTGCCGGGCATCGCGATGCTCGCGATGGCGTGGGCGTACTGGCGCTTCACGCAGGACTGCCCGCAAGGCGACTTCGTCGCGCTGCGCAAGCAGGGCGTGACGGTCGACAGCGGCAAGAAGGGCGGCTGGGCGAGCTTCTTCGCCGCGTGCGGCAACTATCGCGTGTGGATGCTGTTCGTCACCTACGGCGCGTGTTTCGGCGTCGAGGTGTTCATCCACAACATCGCCGCGCTGTACTACGTCGACCACTTCAAGCTGTCGCTGAAGGACGCCGGCTTCGCGGTCGGCCTGTTCGGGCTGCTCGCGCTGTTCGCCCGCGCGCTCGGCGGCTGGCTGTCGGACCGGATCGCCGCGCGGCGCAGCCTCGACGTGCGCGCGACGCTGCTGTGCGCGCTGATCATCGGCGAAGGGCTCGGGCTCTTGTGGTTCTCGCATGCGCAAGGCATCGGCATGGCGCTCGTCGCGATGCTGACGTTCGGCCTCTTCACGCACATGGCATGCGGCGCGACCTATGCGCTCGTGCCGTTCATCGACCGCCGCGCGCTCGGCGGCGTCGCGGGGATCGTCGGCGCGGGCGGCAACGTCGGCGCGGTGGCCGCGGCGTTCCTGCTGAAGGGCGTCGGCGACGTGCAGCACGCGCTGAGCCTGCTCGGGCTCGTCGTCACCGCGACCGCGCTGTGCGCGATGGCCGTGCGCTTCAGCGCAGAACACAAGGCACGCGAGGCCGAGCTGCGCGACCGCGCGCTGGCCACCGCCAATGCCGCGAACTGATCGACCGAGGGAAACGTCATCATGAAACTGATCGTCATCGGCCACGGGATGGTCGGCCACAAGCTGCTCGAATGCCTCGCCGCGCAAGCGGACGCGGCCGGCACGCTGCAGGTCACGGTGCTCGGCGAGGAGCCGCGCCCGGCGTACGACCGCGTGCACCTGTCGGAATTCTTCGCGGGCAAGTCGGCCGACGACCTGTCGCTGGTCGAGCCCGGCTTCTTCGAACGGCATCGGCAGTTCGACCTGCGGCTGAACGCGCGCGTCGCGTCGATCGACCGCGCCGCGCATACGGTCACGCTCGCATCCGGCGCAACGCTCGCGTACGACAAGCTGGTGCTCGCGACCGGCTCGCGGCCGTTCGTGCCGCCGGTGCCCGGCCACGAGCGTGACGGCTGCTTCGTGTACCGGACCATCGAGGATCTCGAAGCGATGCAGGCGCGCGGCGCGCACGCGACGCGCGGCGTGGTGGTCGGCGGCGGGCTGCTCGGCCTCGAATGCGCGAAGGCGCTGCGCGACATGGGGCTCGACACGCACGTCGTCGAATTTGCGCCGCGGCTGATGGCGGTCCAGGTCGACGACGGCGGCGGCCGGATGCTGCGCGCGAAGATCGAGTCGCTCGGCGTGACCGTGCATACGGGCAAGAACACGCTGGAGATCGTCGAGGGCGAGCAGCACGCGCACCGGATGGCGTTCGCCGACGGCTCGCATCTCGATGCCGACATGATCGTGTTCTCGGCCGGCATCCGCGCCCGCGACGAACTCGCGCGCGCGTGCGGCCTCGAGATCGGCCCCCGCGGCGGCGTCGCGATCGACGACGCATGCCGCACGAGCGACGCCGACATCTATGCGATCGGCGAGTGCGCGGCGTGGAACGGCATGGTGTACGGCCTCGTCGCGCCCGGCTACGACATGGCGCGCGTGGTGGCGAAGCAGCTGGGCGGCAAGATGACCGATGCGGCCGATGCCGCATTCGCCGGCGCCGACATGAGCACCAAGCTGAAGCTGATGGGCGTCGACGTGGCGAGCATCGGCGACGCGCACGGCGCGACGGCCGGCAGCCGCACCTACCAGTACGCGGACGAGCGCCGCCAGGTCTACAAGAAGCTGGTGGTGTCCGACTGCGGCAAGTTCCTGCACGGCGCGGTGATGGTGGGCGACGCGACCGAATACGGCACGCTTCTGCAGATGATGCTGAACCGCATCGAGCTGCCGGCGCAGCCGGAGTTCCTGATCCTGCCGTCGTCGGACGGCGCGGCGAAGCCCGCGCTCGGCGTCGACGCGCTGCCGGACGGCGCGCAGATCTGCTCGTGCAACAACGTGTCGAAGTCGCAGATCTGCGCGGCGGTGGCCGACGGCGCGACGAGCCTCGGCGCGCTGAAGTCGTGCACGGGCGCGGGCACGTCGTGCGGCGGCTGCGTGCCGCTCGTCACGCAGATCATGAAGGCCGAGATGAAGAAGCAGGGCCTCGCGGTCAACAATCATCTGTGCGAGCACTTCGCGCATTCGCGCCAGGAGCTGTTCCATCTGATCCGCGTCGAGCGCATCACGACGTTCGACGAACTGCTGCACAAGCACGGTCGCGGCCTCGGCTGCGACGTGTGCAAGCCGGCCGTCGCCGGCATCCTCGCATCGTGCTTCAACGAGTTCGTGCTGAAGAAGGAGCATGCGGGGCTGCAGGACTCGAACGACTACTACCTCGCGAACATCCAGCGCGACGGCACGTACTCGGTCGTGCCGCGCATGGCGGGCGGCGAGGTGACGCCGGAAGGGCTGATCGCCGTTGGCCAGGTCGCGAAGAAGTACGGCCTGTACACCAAGATCACCGGCGGCCAGCGCGTCGACCTGTTCGGCGCGCGCGTCGAACAGCTGCCGTCGATCTGGGAGGAACTGATCGCGGCCGGCTTCGAATCGGGCCACGCATACGGCAAGGCGGTGCGCACGGTGAAGTCGTGCGTCGGCTCGACGTGGTGTCGCTACGGCGTCGACGATTCGGTCGGCCTCGCCATCGACATCGAAAACCGCTACAAGGGCCTGCGCGCGCCGCACAAGATCAAGTTCGGCGTATCGGGCTGCACGCGCGAATGCGCGGAAGCGCAGGGCAAGGACGTCGGCATCATCGCGACCGAGAAGGGCTGGAACCTGTACGTATGCGGCAACGGTGGGATGAAGCCGCGCCATGCCGAGCTGCTCGCGTCCGACCTCGATCGCGCCACGCTGATCCGCTACATCGACCGCTTCCTGATGTTCTACGTGCGCACCGCCGACCGGCTGCAGCGCACCAGCGTGTGGCGCGACAACCTCGAAGGCGGGCTCGACTACCTGATCGATGTGGTCGTGCACGACCGGCTCGGGATCGCGGCCGAGCTCGAGGCCGACATGCAGCACGTGGTCGACACCTACGAATGCGAATGGAAGAAGGCCGTCACCGATCCCGAGACGCGCAAGCGCTTCCGCCACTTCGTGAACAGCGATGCGCCCGACACGACCATCGCGTTCGTCGAGACGCGCGGCCAGATCCGCCCTGCGACGCCCGACGAGCGCCCCGGCGGCAAGCCGGTCGCGATCCCGGTCGTCGCGGAACCCGCCACCGTCTGAGCTGGCCGACGCCAGCGCCTCATTCAAGGAGCCCATCATGAACGATCGTCTTCCGCTGTCCTGGACCCGCGTATGTCCGCTCGACGACATCGTGCCGAACACGGGCGTATGCGCGCTCGTCAACGGCGAGCAGGTCGCCGTGTTCCACGTCGCGCACGCCGAAGCCGGCGGTGTGTTCGCGATCGACAACGTCGATCCGGTGTCGCAGGCCGCGGTGATGTCGCGCGGGTTGATCGGCAGCCTAGGCGAGCGCATCGTCGTCGCGTCGCCGTTGTACAAGCAGCATTTCGATCTGCGGACCGGCGAATGCCTCGAAGCACCCGACAAATCGGTGAGCGCCTATCCGTCGCGGGTCGAGGACGGTTTCGTGTGGATCGCCGCCTGAACGTCACGGAGCACGCATGAGCGCCACCCCCGTCAAGAGCGTGTGCCCGTACTGCGGCGTCGGCTGCGGCATGGTGCTGCACGTCGAGGATGACGAAGTCGTCAAGGTGTCCGGCGACTCCGAGCATCCGACCAACTTCGGGCGGCTGTGCACGAAGGGCTCGTCCGCGCACGTCGCGCTGCGCCGCTCCGGGCGGCTCGATCGCGCGTTCGTGCGGCGCGCCCGCGAGGACGACCTCGTCCCGTTGCCGGCCCGCGACGCGATCGCCGAGACGGCGCGCCGGCTGCGCGCGGTGCTCGACGCGCACGGGCCGGACGCGCTGTCGTTCTATGTGTCGGGGCAGATGTCGATCGAGGCGCAGTACCTCGTGAACAAGCTCGCGAAGGGCTTCGTCGGCACCAACAACATCGAGTCGAACTCGCGGCTGTGCATGGCGAGCGCGAGCACCGGCTACAAGCAGTCGCTGGGCGCGGACGGTCCGCCCGGTTCGTACCAGGATTTCGATCGCGCGAACCTGTTCTTCGTGATCGGCGCGAACATGGCCGACTGCCATCCGATCCTGTTCCTGCGGATGATGGATCGCGTGAAGGCCGGCGCGAAGCTGATCGTCGTCGATCCGCGCCGCACCGGCACGGCCGACAAGGCCGACCTGTTCCTGCAGATCCGGCCCGGCACCGATCTCGCGCTGCTCAACGGGCTGCTGCATCTGCTGCACGCGAACGGCCGCACCGACGCCGCGTTCATCGACGCGCATACCGAGGGCTGGGACGCGATGCCCGCGTTCCTCGCCGACTACACGCCGGAGCGCGTCGCCGAGATCACCGGCCTCGCGCCGGACGACCTGCGCACGGCCGCGCAGTGGATCGGCGATGCGCCGGAATGGACGAGCTGCTGGACGATGGGGCTCAACCAGAGCACGCACGGCGTGTGGAACACCAATGCGATCTGCAACCTGCATCTCGCGACCGGCAAGATCTGCCGGCCCGGCAGCGGGCCGTTCTCGCTGACCGGCCAGCCGAACGCGATGGGCGGCCGCGAGATGGGCTACATGGGCGCCGGCCTGCCGGGCCAGCGTTCGGTGGCGTCCGACGACGACCGCCGTTTCGTCGAAAACCTGTGGCGCGTGCCGGCCGGCACGCTGCGCCAGGAGACCGGCAGCGGCACGGTCGACCTGTTCGAGCGGATGGCGGCCGGCGACATCAAGGCGTGCTGGATCATCTGCACGAACCCGGTCGCGACGGTGCCGAACCGGCAGAACGTGATCGCGGGGCTGCAGGCGGCGGAGCTGGTGATCGCGCAGGACGCGTTCCTCGACACCGAAACCAACCGTTATGCGGACATCCTGCTGCCCGGCGCGCTGTGGGCCGAGGGCGACGGCGTGATGGTCAACTCCGAGCGCAACCTGACGCTGATGCGCGCGGCGGTGGCGCCGCCGGGCGACGCGCTGCCGGACTGGCGCATCGTCGCGGAAGTGGCGCGCGCGATGGGCTTCGGCGCTGCGTTCGACTATGCGTCGGCGGCCGACGTGTTCGACGAGATCGTGCGGTTCTCGAACCCGGCGACCGGCTACGACCTGCGCGGCGCGAGCCATGCGGCGCTGCGCGACGGGCCGGTGCAATGGCCCGTCGCACCGGGCGCCGCGCGCGAGCGGCATCCGATCCGCTATCTGAACGACGGCGTGAGCCAGACGCCGCGGCCCGCGGCCGACGGCGGCGCCGCGCCGCGCATCGCGTTCCCGACGCCGTCGGGCCGCGCGCGCTTCTTCGCGCGGCCGCACGTCGCGCCGGCCGAGCTGCCCGACGACACCTTCCCAATCGTGCTGAACACCGGCCGCCTGCAGCATCAGTGGCACACGATGACGAAGACGGGCAAGGTCGCGATGCTGAACAAGCTGAACCCGCGTCCGTTCGTCGAACTTCATCCGGACGATGCGCGCGCGCTCGGCATCGCCGCGAAGGACAGCGTCGAGATCCGCTCGGCGCGCGGCCGCGCGGTGCTGCCGGCCGTCGTGACCGAACGCGTGCTGCGCGGCAACTGCTTCGCGCCGATGCACTGGAACGACGTGTACGGCGACGAGCTGTGCATCAACGCGGTGACGAACGACGCGATCGACGCGGAATCGCAGCAACCCGAACTGAAATACTGCGCGGTCGCATTGACGCGCGCGGACACCAACGCGTTCGCGCCCGCCGACGACGACACGGCGCGCCTCGATGCGGCCGCATCCGATGCCGCCCACGCAGCCGCCGCAGCCGATGCTCAGGCTGCGCCGGTATCGCTCGCGGCTTCACAGGAATCCGACATGGCAGACCTCGACACTTTCGCGGCGGCGCTCGGCGTGGCCGATCTCGCGCCGCCGCCGCTCTCCGACGCGGAGCGCCTGTACGTGGCCGGCCTCGTCGGCGGGCTGCGGGCGAGCGCGGGCCGCCGCGACGGCGGCGTGCCGGTGCTGCCGGCCGGCGCGCCGCTCACGCCGCCGGTGCGCTACTGGCTCGACGGGATGCTCGCGGGGCTGTTCAGCCGCTCGGCGCCCGCACCCGCGACGGAACGCGCGGCGCCCGCGCTACCGGCCGACGCGGCCGCGCCGGGCGGCGTGCGGATCGTGCGCACGCGGCCGAAGGTGACGCTGCTGTGGGCGTCGCAGACCGGCAACATCGAATCGTTGACCGAGGATTACGCGACGCAACTGATGAACGCCGGCTTCGAGATCCGCACCGCGTGCATGTCCGATTACCCGGTCGCGTCGCTGGCGAGCGCGCAGTATGTGCTGCTGATGACCAGCACGTTCGGCGACGGCGACGCGCCCGACAACGGCAGCGAGTTCTGGGACGCACTGCAGGCGGCCGGCGCCCCGCGCGTCGAAGGCATGCAGTTCGCGGTCCTCGCGTTCGGCGATCGCAACTACGACCAGTTTTGCGGCCACGGCCGCCGGCTCGACGCGCGGCTCGTAGAACTCGGCGCGACTCGGCTGTGTGCGCGCGTCGATTGCGACGTCGAGTTCCAGCGCGACGCGGACCAGTGGCTCGAGCGCGTGGTGGCGCGGATCAAGGAGGCCGACGCGGCGCTGCACGCGGTGCCGAGCGCCGGCGCGAGCGCGTCGGGGCTGCTGCCGAGCAAGGCGCATCCGGCGCCGTCGAAGCTCGTCGCGAACCTGCGGCTGAACCGGCCGGGTGCGGCGAAGGACACGCGCTACGTGTCGCTGTCGACCGAAGGCGCGAACCTCGAATACGAGGCCGGCGACGCGCTCGGCGTGTGGCCGACCAACTGCCCGGAACTGGTGGACGAGCTGCTGGCCGTCACCGCGTTGAAGGCCGACACGCCGGTGTCGGTGGCGGGCGTCGGCGACGTGCGCCTCGCCGATGCGCTGGCGCGCCACTTCGACATCACGCGCCCGCATCCGGACACGCTCGCGTTCATCGCGTCGCGCAGCGCGAACGGCGCGCTCAAGGCGTTGCTCGGCGACGATCGCAAGGCGGACCTCAAGCAGTGGTTGTGGGGGCAACAGCTGGCCGACGTGCTGCACGAGTTTCCGGTCGAGCTGTCGGGCATGGAACTGGTCGGCATGCTCAAGCGCCTGCAGCCGCGGCTGTATTCGATCGCGTCGAGCCCGAGCGCGCATCGCGGCGAGATCCATCTGACGGTGTCGGCCGTGCGCTATCACAACGGCCGGCGCGCGCGCAAAGGCGTCGCGTCGACGTTCCTCGCCGATCGCGCGGACGACGGCCGCGTGCCCGTGTTCGTGCAGAAGTCCGCGCATTTCCGGCCGCCGGTCAACGGCGACGTGCCGGTCGTGATGGTCGGCCCCGGCACCGGCGTCGCGCCGTTCCGCGGCTTCCTGCACGAGCGGCAGGCGCGCGGCGCGCGCGGGCGCAACTGGCTGTTCTTCGGCGAGCAGCACGCGCAGACCGACTTCTATTACGGCGACGAGCTGAGCGCGATGCGCGACAGCGGCTTCCTCACGCGGCTCGATCTGGCGTTCTCGCGCGACCAGGCCGACAAGATCTACGTGCAGGACCGGATGCGCGAACACGGCGCGGAGCTGTACAGCTGGCTCGAGGACGGCGCGCATTTCTACGTGTGCGGCGACGCCGCGCGGATGGCCAAGGACGTCGATACCGCGCTGAAGGCAGTGGTGGCCGAACACGGCGGAATGTCGGACGAAGCCGCGAACGACTACGTCGCGCGGCTCGCGAAGGCGCGGCGGTACGTGCGGGACGTGTATTGAGCGGGTGGGGCGGCGTTCGCGCTTCTCCATCGCACGCGCGGCGGTCGCGTCGAGTGCCGTCGGTCGTGCGAGCCGCATCGACGTCACCGTCGGCGTCGGCCGCCTGCGCTCAAGGGTGCGCCGGCTTGGCGCGGGATACGCGCTGCGTCGTGCCGAGCGCTTCGCGCCCCGTTTTCCGCCGGCCGCGTCGCCGCACCGACGCCGCTCGCGGACCCAGCCGCCGGCAAGAATCTCCCGCCGCACACCCCTCCCGGTATTCTCCTGATGAAAACCCCCGCCGCTTCCCGGTATGATTCGCAGCGCGCATTCTTTTTACGGATTTTTGATGCGCGCGGCGTGTCCAACCCGCCCGACGCCAAATCGAAACATTCTGTAATGTAAATTCCGTATACTCGTAATTTCTGACCCAGGCGTCGCCTGCCATCGTCTCAGGCGGACCGCCCATGCAGAACAACCAGCCAGATTCGTCGCCGCCCGGCCGTCCCGCGCCGCGACTTGCTATGCACCACCACTGAACAACCTATGTCTTCCCGCCACCCTGGGCCGCCCGGCCGTGCCGCGGCGGCGATCGCCCGTGTCTCGGCGCTGTTGCGCAACGAGCGCGTGCTGTCCCCGCTGCTCGCGCTCGGCATCGGCCTGCTGCTGATCGTGGTCTTCCAGCACCTGTCGCAATCCGTCGACTATCGGTCGGTGATCCGTCAACTGCGTCAAATGTCCGCCCGCGAATGGGGCGCGTCGCTGGCCGCGACGGCATTCAGCTATCTCGCGCTCGTCGCGCGGGACGCGGTCGGCCTGCGCTACGTCGGCGCCGCGGTGCCGCGTGCGGCGCTGTGGACCGGCGCGATCGCCGGCTCCGCGCTCGGCAATGCGACCGGCTTCGGCGCGCTGACGGGCGGCGCGGTGCGCGCGCGCGTGTACGGCGTGTCGGGCGTCACGCCCGCGCAGATCGGTCGCATGACGGTCTTCACCAGCGGCACGCTCGCGCTCGCGCTGGTGCTGATGACGGCACTCGGGATGGTCTGCGTGCCGCAGACGCTCGCCGCGATGCTGCACGTCGCGCCGGCCGTGCTGACGTGGAGCGGCGCGGCGCTGCTCGCGGCGCTGGCTGCGATGACGGCGATGTGCGGCCGCACCGCGCGACCGGTCGTCACGCGCTTCAAATGGCTGTCGTTCGACGTGCCGGCGCGGCGCGACCTCGTCGCCCAGGTCGTGTATGCGGTGCTCGACGTCGTGGCCGCGGGCCTGACGCTGTGGGTGCTGCTGCCGGCCGCGCCGGTCGGCTTCCCGACCTTCATCACCGTGTACGCGGCCGCGCTGCTGCTCGGCATGATCGGCCACACGCCGGGCGGGATCGGCGTGTTCGAGGCCGCGATGGTCTTCACGCTGGGCCGCGAAGTGCCCGCCCATGCGATGGTCGCCGCGCTGATCGCGTACCGCGCGATCTACTTCGGCGTGCCGCTCGTGCTGTCGGCCGGCCTGCTGGCCGGTTTCGAAGGCCGTGCGCTGCGCCACCGGCTCGTGTCGCGGCAGGCCGCGCGCGTGTCGCAGCTCGCGCCGCTGTTCCTGAGCCTCGTGACGTTCGCGGTCGGCGGGATGCTGGTGATCTCGAGCGCGACCCCGGCGTTCTGGCATCGGATCGCGATCCTGCGCAACATCGTGCCGCTGTGGGTGCTCGAGGGTTCGCAGGTGATCTGCAGCGTGCTGGGCGTCGCGTTGCTGTTCGTCGCGCGCGGGCTGCTGCGCCGGCTCGACGGCGCATGGTGGATGACCTTCGCGCTGACGCTCGCGAGCCTCGCGCTGTCGCTCGCGAAGGGGCTCGCCTTCGTCGAAGCCGGCGTGCTCGGCACGCTGCTCGTGCTGCTGCTGGTGAGCCGCCGCCGCTTCAACCGGCATTCGTCGCTGCTGGCCGAACGCTTCACGGTGAGCTGGTTCGTGTCGGTGACGATGGTGCTGATCCTCGCCGTGTGGGTGCTGTGCTTCGCGTTCCGCGACGTGCCGTACACGCGCGACCTGTGGTCGCATTTCTCGTTCGACGCGCGCGCGCCGCGCGCGTTGCGGGCGACGCTCGCGGCCGGCGTGTTCGTCGCGATGTTCGCGTTGTGGCAACTGCTGCGCCCGGCGCCCGGCCGCTTCGTGAAGCCGGCCGCGCAGGACCTGCTCGACGCCGAGCAGATCATCCGCGCGCAGGAATGCAGCGACGCGGGCCTCGCGCTGATGGGCGACAAGTCGTTCCTGTTCTCCGAATCGCGCCGCGCGTTCCTGATGTATGCGAAGAACGGCCGCACCTGGGCCGCGCTGCACGACCCGGTCGGGCCGCGTGAGGAATGGCCGGCGCTGATCAGCAAGTTCATCGCGCTCGCACACGCGCACAGCGGCCGCGCCGCGTTCTACCAGGTGCGCGCCAACGCGCTGCCGTTGTATCTCGACGCGGGCCTCACGCTGATGAAGCTCGGCGAGGAAGCGCACATCGCGCTCGAGCGGTTCGACCTGAAGGGCTCGAACCGCTCGCACCTGCGCTATGCGCTGCGCCGCGGCGAGAAGGACGCGCTGTCGGTCGAGGTGATCGCGCCGCACGACGTGCCGGCCGCGCTGCCGGCGCTGCGCGACATCTCCGACGGCTGGCTCGACAGCCGCGACGCACGCGAGAAGAGCTTCTCGGTGGCCGCGTTCCACGACGGCTATCTGGCGACGCAGTCGGTGATGCTGGTGCGCCAGGCCGACAAGCCGATCGCATTCGTCACGTTCATGACGACCGACCTCAACACCGAGGCGACCGTCGGCGTGATGCGCCATCTGCCGGAGGCGTCGCCGTATGCGATGGAGTATCTGTTTACGCAGCTCGCGCTGCATCTGAAGGAAGCGGGTTTCCTCAAGCTGAGCCTCGGCATCGCGCCGTTCTCGGGCATGGGGGCGGCGAAGATGCCGTCGCCGTGGCACCGGTTCGGACTGATGGTGTGGCGCTTCGGCGGCCGCTTCTACAACTTCCGTGGCTTGCGTGCGTTCAAGAGCAAGTTCGAGCCGCACTGGGAGCCGCGCTATCTGGCGGCCTCGGGCTCGGTCGGCGTGTTCGTCACGCTCGCGGATCTGTCCCTGCTGGCTGGAGGTCGGCGTTCATGATGTTGAAGAAGGGTATCGCGCAGACGGCAATCGTCTGCGCGGCAATGATGCTGGCCGGCGCCGCGAGCGCCGCACAACCTGTCGCGGCGAAGCCGGAAACCGTCTCCGGCGGCCGCTACGGCCCGGTGACCGTCACGAAGCCGAGCGGCCCGCTGCGCGGCTTCGTCGTGCTGTTCTCGCGCGAGCGCGGCTGGGGCGCGGCCGACCAGCAGGCGGCCGATGCGCTCGCGCAAGCGGGCGCGATGACGGTCGGCGTGGATTCGGAGCGCTACGCGGCCAATCTCGCCGCGAAGCAGGAGACCTGTCACCACCTCGACGGCGACGCCGAGGCGGTCAGCCACCAGCTCGAGCGCCTCGCGCAATCGGCACGCTATTACACGCCGATCGTCGCGGGCGTCGGGCAGGGCGGCGCGATCGCCCGGCAGATTCTGTCGATGGCGCCGGAGAACACCATCGCCGGCGTCGTGTCGGTCGAGCCGGCCGCGAAGCTCGATGCGCGCTTCAAGCCGTGCCCGCCCGATCCGACGATCGTGCGGCGCGCGATGCCGGGCTTCGTCGAAACGGCCGCCGCCGGCGACACCGCGAAGCTCGTGTCGCTCGTCACGGCCCATCTGCACGACACCAGCAGCAGCGACGAACTCGACGTCTCGGACCTGCCGCTCGTCGAGCTGCCGGCCAAGGGCGGCAGCGATCGCCTCGCGATCGTGATCTCGGGCGACGGCGGCTGGCGCGATCTCGACAAGACGATCGCCGAGGCGCTGCAGCGCGACGGCGTGTCGGTGGTCGGCATCGACAGCCTGCGCTATTTCTGGAGCGAGAAGCCGCCCGCGCAGGTGAGCCGCGACCTCGCGCGCGTGATGCGCACCTACACGGCGCGCTGGCATGCGAGCCGCGTCGCGCTGGTCGGCTACTCGTTCGGCGCGGACGTGATGCCGTTCGCCTACAACCGGCTGCCGGCCGAGCTGCGCGAGAAGGTCGCGGTGATGGCGTTGCTCGGCTTCGCGCCGGCCGCGGATTTCCAGATCCGCGTGACGGGCTGGCTCGGGATGCCGGCGAGCGACAAGGCGCTGAAGGTCGCGCCGGAAATCGCGAAGGTGCCGCCGCAGCTCGTGCAGTGCTTCTACGGCGCCGAAGAGAAGGACACGATGTGCCCGGCGCTCGTCAATACCGGCGCCGACGTGATCAAGACCGGCGGCGATCATCACTTCGGCCACGACTACATCGCGCTCGAGAAGAAGATCCTCGGCGGGTTCGGCAAGCCGGTGCCGGCGCGCTGAGCGGCGGCGCCCGCGTCGCGGCGGGCGCGGCACGCAGGATGCGCGGAACGGGCGGCCTGAGGGCCGCCCGTTTTCATTGGTGGGCGGGGGGCCGCCGTGCTCACGCGTCGAGGGAGCGAAGGGATTGCACCGCACCGCCTACATGCGCCGCCCGCACGGCGTGCGCGTGACGCTCAGCCGGCCTTGCGCACCGACGGTTCGGCGACGAGCTCGCCGAGCACGCGAATCGCGCGCTCGATGTCGCTGCTCCACGGATGGCCGAAATTCACGCGCACGCAGCGCTCGAAGCCGTGCGCGGCCGAGAACAGCGGCCCCGGCGCGAAGCTGATGCCGCGCGCGATCGCCTGCCGATGCAGCTCCATCGCGTCGATCGCGTCGGGAAACGACAGCCACAGAAAATAGCCGCCGTCGGGCCGCGTCCATTCGACGCCGGCCGGCAGCCAGCGCCGCAGTGCATCGTCCATGCGCGCGAGCTGCGCGTGCAGCGCGCCGCGCAGCTTGCGCAGATGACGATCGTAGCCGCCGTGCTCCAGATAGTTCGCGATGCCGGCCTGCGCCGGAATGCTGGCCGACAGCGTGGTCATCAGCTTGAGCCGCTGCACCCGTTGCGCGAAGCGGCCGGCCGCGGCCCAGCCGATCCGGTAGCCGGGCGCGAGCGTCTTCGAGAACGAGCTGCAATGCATCACGAGGCCGTGCCGGTCGAACGCACGCGCGGGCAGCGGATAGTCGGGGCCGAAATGCAGCTCGCCGTACACGTCGTCTTCGATCAGCGGCACGTCGCGCGCGGCGAGCATGTCGACCAGCGCGCGCTTTTTGTCTGCTGACAGCGTGACGCCGGTCGGGTTCTGGAAATTGGTCATGAACCAGCACGCGCGGATGTCGTGCTGGGCGAGCGCGTTCGCGAGCGCGTCGAGATCGAGGCCCGTGCGCGGATCGACCGGAATCTCGGCCGCGCGCAGGTCGAGCCGCTCGATCGCCTGCAGCGCCGCATAGAAGCCGGGCGATTCGACGGCCACCACGTCGCCGGGCCGCGTGACGGCCATCAGGCACAGGTTCAGCGCCTCGAGCGCGCCGTTCGTGACGACGATCTCGTCGACGGGCTGCGCGATGCCGGTCGCGAGATAGCGCCGCGCGATTTGCCGGCGCAGCGCCTCGTTGCCGGGCGGCAGATCGACGACCGTGCTCCACGGACTCACGAGCCGCGTGGCCTGCGCCAGCGACTTCGCGAGGCGCGGCAGCGGGAACAGTTGCGGCGCCGGAAACGCGGAGCCGAGCGGCACGATGCCGGGCTGCGTCGCGGCGTCGAGCACCGAGAACACCAGATCGCTGATATCGACCTTGCGCGTGGCGCCCGCGCGCTGCGCGCCGTCTTGCGCGGGCGGCTGCGCTGCGGCGGCCGCACCGGGCGCGACGTAATAACCGGAACGTTCACGCGCGCGAATCAAGCCCCACTGCTCGAGCAGGTAATACGCGCGGAACACCGTCGACTGGCTCACGCCGTGCTGCGCGATGATCTGGCGCAGCGACGGCAGGCGCGTGCCGGCCGCGAGGTTGCCGTCGCGGATTTCGTCGGCGATCGTATGGGCGAGGGTTTCGTAGCGTTTCATCGGTACGGGCGCGGGCAGGGTGTCGCCGTGCAGGTGCGCCGACGCGGCGCGGCATCGGCGCGCCATTGTCCGATGCGCGGCCGGAAAAGGAAAGCGCGCGCGAGCAGCCGCGTCCGTCGTTCCCGCGAAGCCCGACTGCACACCGCTTGCGTACGGCTTGTTCCGATTGCACACGCATTGTTTTTATGGTCTTGTGGCACGATAGGCATCGACTCTAAAAAGGACAGTCGGATGCATTCGGGGAACGCGGGCGGGGACCGATTGATCAGGGGAATCGGCGTGGGTCAGCACGTGCGTCTGCACGCGAGCCGGGTCGTGTGCCGGCTGTTCGTCACGGCGCTGCTGTGCGTGCCGGGCGCTCGCGCATCCGCGGCCTCGGCCGAAGCGGCCGGCGACAACGTGCTGCGTGTGCTCGCGTGGCCGGGCTATGCCGACAACGATGTCGTCAATGCCTTCGAGACGCAATTCCATGCGCGCGTCGAAGTGACCTTCGTCGATTCGGACGAGGCGCTGTGGAGCCGCATGCACAGCGCGTCGCCGCCGCCGTACGACGTGCTGGCGGCGAACACCGCCGAGATCCAGCGTTACGTGCGCGACGGCCTGCTCGCGCCGATCGAGCTTTCGCAGATCCCGAACCGCCGGCGCCAACTGCCGAATTTCCAGCAGCTCGACACGATCGGCGGGCTCGTCAGCAACGGCTTCGCTTATGCGATTCCGTTCACCTATTCGTCGATGGGCCTGATCTACGACCGCAAGCAGGTGCCGGTCGCGCCGCACTCGATGCTGGCGCTGTGGGACGCGCGTTACCGCGGCAAGGTGCTCGATTTCAACAGCGCGCAGCACAATTTTTCGTTCGCCGCGCTTGCCCTCGGCTATCCCGAGCCGTTTCGCCTGACGCCCGCGCAAACGCTTGCCGTCGCACGCAAGCTGGTCGACCTGCGGCGCAACCTGCTGACCTACTACACGCTGCCCGAAGAAGCGACCGCGCTGTTCGTCGCGCATCGTGCGGCGCTGATGTTCGGCAACTACGGGACGCAGCAGGTCGAGCAGCTGCGTCGCGCGGGCGCGGACGTCGGCTACGTGATTCCGGACGAAGGCGCGCTCGCCTGGCTCGATTGCTGGGGCGTCACGCGCGGCGTGCAGCATCGCGCGCTCGCGTTCGCCTGGATCAACTACATGCTGGAGCCGGCGGTCGGCACGCTGCTGACCGAGCGCCAGGGGCTCGCCAACACGCTGCAGCCGACGCCCGGTCTCGACGCCGGGCACCAGCATCTGGTGTGGCTGCAGCCGGTGGAGGACATCGCGCGGCGCGAGGCATTGTGGAGCCGCATCGTGTCGGGCGATCGTCCGGAGCGGTTCGACAAATGATCAGGCTCGGGCTCACGTCGAAGCTGTCGGTGCTGTTCGCGTGCATCGGCGTGATCGCGGCCGGCACGACCGGCTACTACGCCTATCGCGCGAACCGGACGATGCTCGTGCTCGAGGCGCAGCACAGCCTGCTGATGTCGACGCACCTGCTCGGGAAGCGCTTCACGACCGCGCTGTCCGACGTCGCCGACGATGCGCTCGTGCTCGCGCAGCTGCCTTCGTCCGCGCGCGTCGCGCTCGGCACGGACCCCGACCGCGCGCCGCGCACGCGGCTCGAGCAGGTGTACGTCAGTTTCATGCGCAACCATCCCGAATATCTGCAGATCCGGCTGATCGCGCGCGCGGATTTCGGGCTCGAGCGGCTTCGCGTCGACCGCGACGCGCACGGCGTGGTCGTGTTGCCGGAGACGATGTTTCAGGAGAAGGGCCAGTTTTCATACGTCTTCGACACGCTCGCGACGGCGCCCGGCCACATCTACCTGTCGCCGATCGGCATCGATCACGAGAACGGTTCGCACGAAGCCGAAGGGTTGCCGATGCTGCGGGTGGGCACGCCGGTGGTCGACTTGCACGGCCGGATCGTCGGCGCGCTGGTGATCGACGTCGAGCTGTCGCGCATGTTCGAACGGCTGGAGCGCGACCTGCCGCAGGACTATGCGGTGTACATGGCGAACGAGTGGGGCGACTTCATCGTGCATCCCGATCCGTCGCAGACCTTCGGCTTCGATCGCGGCCGGCGCGTGCTGATGCAGGACAGCTTTCCAGCCACGCGGCTGCTGTTCGGCGGGGTGCGCACGAACGTGACGCTCGACGGGCTCGCCGAGCCCGACACGCTGCCGGGCGAGATGGCGGCGTTCGTGCGCACGCCGTTCGGCAACGCCGAAGGCAACCGCTTCGTCGTGCTGGGCGCCTCGCGCCCGCTCGCCGACGTGCTGACGCCGGCCGGGATTCTCGGTGAGCGGATCGTCCGGATGGTGCTGCTGATGAGCGTCGCCGCGGTGATTCTCGCGATCCTGTTCGCGCGCGCGATCACGCGGCCGCTGCAGATGCTCGCGCGCGCGGCGACCCACGTGTTCGACGAGCGGGCCACCGAGCGGCTGCCCGTCGCGCGCGCCGACGAGATCGGCGTGCTCGCGCGCTGCTTCGACAGCATGCGCGTCGAGATCCGCACGCAGGTTGCGATGTTGCGCGCGAAGCAGCAGGAGCTCGCGCATCTGGCCGGTCACGATCCGTTGACCGGACTGCCGAACCGCCTGCTGTTCATGGAGCGCCTCGAGGAGGCGATCGGGCACGCGGCCGCGACGCGCGACGGGCTCGCGGTGATGTTCGTCGATCTCGACCGCTTCAAGCAGATCAACGACCAGCACGGGCACGCGGCCGGCGACCGCGCGCTCGTCGCCGTCGCGACGCGGCTGACTCAGGTGCTGCGCACCGGCGACATGGCGGCGCGGCTCGGCGGCGACGAATTCATCGTGCTGATCGCCGACGTGCGCTCGCCGACGGTCATCGACGAGATCGCGTCGCGTATCCAGATCGTGATGGCGCAGGAGATGGAGTTCGGCGACCGGCAGCTGGCGGTGGGCGCGAGCATCGGCGTCAGCGAGTATCCGGCCGACGGCACATCGGCCGAGGAACTGCTGGTGAAGGCCGACGCGGCGATGTACGCGGCGAAGGCGTCGGCGCAGAGCGCATGCGTGCGGTATCAGACCTTGCTGGGCAGCGGTGTCGTGGCCGACGGCGCGCAGCGCGCGGCGGCCGAGGACGGCTGCTGAGCATGGTGGCCGGGCAGTGGATGCCGGGCCAAGAAACGACGCGAGCCCGTCTCGCGACGGGCTCGCCGGAGCTGCGTCGGCCGCGCGAGGCGCGCGGCGGCACGCTTAGTGGCCGAAATAGACCGAGTCGTGTGCCGGGCGCACCTTGACGGCTGCCGGTGCGCCGCCTTCGACTACCGCAGCCGGCTGTGCGCCGTAGCCGCTGTCGTCGACCGCATGTACGCGGGCTTGCGCGGCCTGGATGTCGGCAGGATAGTGCGGGCTCGACTGGCTCGGCGTGTAGCCTGCGTGTTCGAGTTGAACCAGTTCGTTGCGCAACTGCGCACGGGTGACGGTGCTTTGCGCGTATGCGCCGACCGAAGCGGACAGGGCGACAGCGGCAACGACTGCGGAAACGAGCGACTTCATGATGACCTCCGATGTTCTATTGAGTTCGCCGGCGACACCGTGTCGTGAGCGATTGATTACATCGTAGGCGTCGGAAGATTCAGGGTAAACGCGGGTTTCGACGAAAGATTCTTTTGGTGAGGGCAACAATCGCGGGCGGAAACGAAGGCGAAACGGGATTCGTCCCCGCATGCGTCCACCGCGCGCCGACGGTAGGCGGCGGAGGCCAGCGGCCCGTTTCAGACGCCGTCCGCGTCGTCGATTTCCTTGCGCTCGCGGCGTTCCTCGTTGCCGCGGCGCGCGCGCAGACGCTGGCGCGACAGGACCGCGATCACCTGCTGGGTCGGCGCGTCCGACGGCAGTTCGTTGCGGATGCGATCGGGCACCATCGGCAAGCCCGCGCGCTGCCGGCGCAGTGCCTTCGCGATCGCGCGGCGACACTCGTCGCCGTGGCAATCCCATTCATCGCGGATTCGGTGGCAGTAACGGCATGGTTCCATGCCGGACAGTCTAACGCGTGTTGCGGATCGAGGCCGGATGGCGGCAGCG
This sequence comes from Burkholderia sp. KJ006, assembly GCF_000262695.1. Lineage (NCBI taxonomy): Bacteria > Pseudomonadati > Pseudomonadota > Betaproteobacteria > Burkholderiales > Burkholderiaceae > Burkholderia > Burkholderia sp. KJ006. The sequence goes on from NC_017921.1 coordinate 1,367,798, forward strand.
GCGGCGGTGCGGCAATCCGGATACCGCGCGTGCGGCGATCCAATGAACCGCGCGGCGCGCGGCGGCCGTCATTTTCCGTCGACGCGCGCGCGATCGGCATGAGCCACCGGCGCAGCGGCAGGCCGCAGCACGGCCGATTTCCAGATCATCTGCGCGGCGGCGGCCAGCACGAACAGCAGGACGACCGTGCGAAACACGCGCGGCGACATCCTGTCGCGCAGCGGCCGGACGAGCCACATGCCGGCGATCGCGGGAACGCTGGCCGCGGCCGAGATCGCGAGGTCCGCGCCGCTCGCATGCGCGGCGCCGCTGAACGTCGTGATCAGCGTGACGATCGACACGACGAGGATGATCGCGATCTGCTTCGTGAACGCGCGGCCGGTCGCGCCCGCCGAAATGAGGTACGTGGCGAGCAGCGGGCCGGGCACCGACGCGATGCTCTCCATCAGCGCGGCGCCGAAACCCAGCACGAAGCCGACCGGCCGTTGCCATGCGGGCGGCAGCGTCAGCTTCGGCGCGCTCAGCATCAGCGCGGCGGCGACGATCAGCAGCAGGCCCGATGCGGCCTGCGCGTGACGCGCGTTCATCGCCAGCAGGATGACGACGCCGACGATGTTGCCGAGTACCGTGCCGACGATCGGCGCGGCGATCTTGCGCGCGGTGGCCAGCAGTTGGCCGCCTTCCAGCGCCTGCGGGATGTTGCCCAGAATGATCGGCATCGACAGCAGCAGCACCGCATCGCGAATCGGCAGGAACTGGCTGAGGATCGGCATCGCCACCAGCGGCACGCCGATGCCCGTGATGCCCTTGACCATGCCGCCCAGCAGCAGCGCAACCGCGATGCCGGCCAGATCGGGCAGCGAGAGCCCGTGCAGGGCGGATACCAGCACACCTTCAGTCAGATTCATGTCGATTGCCGACGCGTGCGCGCGTGCACGCGGTTGTCGTGTTGTCGGGTTGTCGGATCGAGCCGGGCCGTGCTGTTGCAGCGCGCGGCCCGATGCGACGCCGCATGTTACCCGAGCCGCGCCGGCATCGCGCACATGCTGCAGCGCCGCTTCGGTCCGGTTCATGTAAATCGACCGTATCATGCAGACGGTTCACGCATCGAAACAAGGAAACCAGATGACGCTTGCGCAGTTGCAGGCGCTGGCTACCGTCGTCGAACTCGGTTCGCTGACGGCAGCGGCCGAGCGGCTCAGCCGCAGTCAGTCCGCGATCAGCCACGCGCTGACCGAGCTCGAGGACCTCACCGGCGTCAAGCTGTTGTTGCGCGACCGCCAGCCGGTCGTGCTGACCGCTTCCGGCGAACGCCTGTGGCCGTACGTGCAGAACGTCGTCCGCGACGCGCATACGCTGCGTCAGCAGTTCGCGCTGTCGCGCGGCAAGCTCGAAGGCCGGCTGGTGGTCGCGTCGCTGCCGAGCGTGTCGCTTGCCTTCGTCGTGCCGGCGCTGGAGGCGTTGAAAGCCGCGCACGCGGGCGTGACCGCGGTGCTGCTCGAAGGCACCGATGCGGAGGTCGAAGGCTGGATCGACGATGGGACGGCCGACATCGGCGTGGTCGCCGGCGCGAAGACGTTCCCGAACACGCTGCCGCTGCTCGACGAGGAGTTCGTCGCGGTGACGGCGCCCGACCTGTTCGAAGGCCGCCACAGCGTGTCGCCGAAGCGGCTCGCCGCGCTGCCCTTCATCTTCTCGAAAGCCGGCTGCGGGCCGGTGATCGCGGATTACTTCGCGCGCAACGGCGCGTCGCTGCGCGCGGCGTTCAACGTGGTCGAGATGCGTACGATCCTGTCGATGGCGGAAGCCGGGATGGGCGTCTCGATCGTCCCGCGCATCACGCTCATGTACTCGCGCTTCGGCGGTCGCGTGCTCGAGCTGTCGCCGCGGCTGCACCGGTCCGTGCGCTTGGCGTGGAAGGCGGCCGGCAACGCGGTCGTCGACGAATTCGTGGGGCTGGTCGACGCGCAGCGTGCCAGGACCGGGAAGACCGTCCGTACGCGGGCGAAGAAGGCGAAGTAGGGCGCCGGCCCGCGCGATGCAGACTGCTCATCAGAGGCTTGCAGTTTATTCATGCCGACGCAGGCCGACATGCACTACATTGTTCGACGTTCACCCGTCACCCGATATCGCGCAAGGAGCCCGCCGTGCCGACGCTGCCCACCCTGATTGCTTTTGGACTCGTATCGCTCGGCATGGCGCTCACGCCCGGCCCGAACATGCTGTACCTCATCTCGCGCTCGATCTGCCAGGGCCGGCGCGCCGGGCTCGTGTCGCTCGGCGGCGTCGCGCTGGGCTTCGTGTTCTACATGTTCTGCGCGGCATTCGGCATCACCGCGCTGTTGCTGACGGTGCCGTACGCGTATGACGCGCTGCGTTTCTGCGGCGCCGCATACCTGCTGTATCTCGCGTGGCAGGCGCTGCGGCCCGGCGGTCGCTCCGCGTTCGAGGTCCGGCAACTGCCGCACGACAGCGGCGCGCGACTCTTCGCAATGGGCTTCGTCACGAACCTGGCGAACCCCAAGATCGCGGCGATGTACCTATCGCTGCTGCCGCAGTTCATTTCGCCCGCATACGGCAGTGTGCTCGCGCAATCGCTGGCGCTGGGCTGCGTGCAGATCGCGGTGAGCGTCAGCATCAACGCGCTGATTGCCTGCATGGCCGGCTCGATCGCCGGCTTCCTCGCCGGCCGGCCGCTGTGGGCGCGCACGCAACGCTGGCTGATGGGCACCGTGCTGGCCGGCCTCGCCGTGCGTATCGCGGTCGAATCGCGCAACTAGCGCGCGGCACGGTGCGTGACGATCGGCATCGCGCGGATCGTCACGCCGTGCCAATGAGTCATCGCGCGCACCGCGCGACCGTCCGCAGCGTCGGCGCGAGGCCGCAGCGCCGCGCTGCGCGGCGTGCGGCCACCGGATCAATGCTCGCGGCGCTGCTTGCGCAACTCGATCGTCTCGAACAGCTCGTACTGCGGGCTCGGGTGCTGGTCCGCACCGGGCGCATGGTAGTAGCGCATCGTGATCGTCGTGTGGCCGCCGGGCTTGCCCGGATCGTGGTCGAACACCGCGATCCCGTAACCGGTGCCCGTATCGCGTCGCGCCGACCAGATCGCATCCTCGAGCGCGTCGGCGGGCTTGCGCACGAACGTGTTCGGCGCCGTGCCGGGCACCGGCCGGTTCGGTTTCGTGAAGACCTTCGCCTGCGCGTAGCCGGTCGCCGGGTTTTCTCCGTACACGTCGAGCGGCGCGCTGGTGCCGCCGCCGCCGAGGATCAGATGGATCGTGCCGGCGCTCGTGTCGAACGTGGTGCGGTCCGGTTCGGTCGGGCCGACCGGGCGCGGCTGCAGCGTTTCGACCACTTCGCCGGTCGAGGCGTCGACCCCCGCGCGGTGATTGCAGCCGCGCACCGGGTAGCTGCGCTCGTAGTCGTGATCGTGGCCGCACAGCACCAGATCGACGCCGTAGCGGTCGAACAGCGGCAGCCACGCTTCGCGGATGCCCTTGTCGGAGCCGTTGCCCGTCTTCGACGAACTCAGTGCGTCCTGATGCATCTGCACGACGATCCAGTCGATGTCGTCGTCGTGCGCCGCGTGGCGCAGCGTGTGCTCGAGCCAGCGCGTCTGCTCGCCGTTGCTGTAGCCGCGCACGTAGAACGACGTGCCCGGCTCGATCGGCGCGTGCCCGGTGCTCGCGGCCGGCACCAGCGGCGCGGGGCCGGCGACGAACGCGGCGGCGTCCTGGTAGACGACGTCGTCGGCGTCGAGCGAGATGAACAGGACCGAGCTCACGCGGAAGCTGTACCAGCGGCCCGGAAAGCGCGTGCCGTTCTCGGGCAGCTGGTAGCGCGCGAGATACGAGTCGAGCCCTTGCGGGCCGTTGTTGAACTCGATCTCGTGATTGCCGGGGCACGGCATCCACGGCCGGTTCGCGGCCGACGACTGGTTGTTGTTGCCGAAGTCGCGCCATACCTCGGGCTGGTGCGCGGGGTTCAGGTTCGCGTAGCAGAGGTCGCCGTTCAGCAGGTGGAACAGCGGCTGGAATTGCTCGACGGCCTGCACCGCGAAGCGGCTCTGCGGCGACGACAGCACCCACGCGCCGTTCGGCGTCGCGAGGTCGCCGTAGCTCGTGAAGCGGAACGGCGCGCGCCCGCGCGGAGCGGTTGCGAACGTCGCGGCGAACGGCTGCGCGGCGTTGCTGTCGTTGTCGGCGGTGAGCTCGTAGCGATAGCGCGTGTTCGGCTTGAGCCCATGCACGCGCGCGTGGTAGGTGAACACCGTTTCGCCGTTCAGGCCGTCGGTGTAGATGCGTTGCACGCCGTGCACGGTGCGTGCCGGTTCGCCGTCGGCGACGATGCGTGCGCGCGGGTTGACGGCCGGCGCGAGCGACGCCCACGAGATCGCGACTTCGGAGCTCGGGTCGTTGCCCCACGTCAGATGCACCTGCTCGGGGGTGCCGTCCGGCGTCGCGGCGGCCGCGCGTGCAGCGCCGAGGCCGCTCGCCGCGGTGGCGAGGCTGGAGACGCCGGCCAGTTTCAGGAAGCCGCGACGCGACACGGAAGCGGCCGGCTCGTTCGACGCGTTCGATTCGTTCGACTCGGCGGTGAAGGTGTCCTGGTTCGACATGATCGGATTTTCGTTGGATGACACGCGCAAGGCGGAACCGTCCGGCCGTGCGCATGCACGCCCGGAGGAGCGGCCGGAAACGAGCGGGAATCCGGTGCCACGCATTGTCGAAGCGCAGTTTTGCCGCGGTGTGACAGACGACTTTCGACACGTGGACGGGATGCTTCGGATGGCAGCGTCGCGCGTGCCGGTCGCCGGAGGTTCAACGGCGGTGTCGCGATCAGTTTTCCTGCGTGCAGCGTTGGACGGCGGTGCGGTCGCGTCGGTCGATTCGGTCACTTCCGCAGATGGACGGTGCTGCACCGCCTTTCATAGAGCCTTCCATTTCATTACGTTCTGGCGTGCGATGAACGGCTACGCTCGCTTTGGCTCGGGGGCGAGCCGGAACGCGCGATAGACGGTCAGATCGTCGTGCGAACCGACGTCTTGCGACGCCGAAGCCCGCTGCGCTGCTGACAGCTGCCGGCACGACGCAGCCGCGCCGCCGCTCACGCGGACGGCCGCGATGCGGTGGGCATCGGCGACGCGCCGGCGTCGATGCGGCGGAACACGACCGACGACAGCAGCGTAACCGTGCCCATGCAGACGAACGACAGCATGAAACCGCTCGCCATCGCGCCCGATTGCCGCGCGAACAGGTTCACCAGCCCGCCGCCGATCGACACGCCGAGCGCCATCGCGAGCATCTGCATCATCGTGAACAGGCTGTTGCCGCTGCTCGCGTCGGCGTGCGACAGCCCCTTGAGCGTCACCGCGTTCATCGCGGCGAACTGCATCGAGTTGGCCGCGCCGAACACGATCAGCAGCGCGATCTCCAGCGCCGGCGCCGGCCGCGCGCACACCAGCGCGAATCCGGCGATCGCCGTGCCGACGATTGCCGTGTTCACGACGAGGAACGCCGAATAGCCGAACCGTTTCGCGAGCGGCGCGATCCAGCGCTTCGCGATCACGCCGGCGATCGCGGCCGGCAACATCATCGTGCCTGACTGCAGCGGCGTGTAGCCGAGCTGCACCTGCATCAGCAGCGGCAGCATGAACGGCACCGCGCTCGTGCCGATCCGGCACAGCAGGTTGCCGAGCAGCCCTGCGCCGAAATTCGGCTCGCGAAACAGGCCGAGCCGGAACAGCGGCTGCACGCGGCGGCGCGCGTGCGGCAGATAGGCGAGCGCGCTCGCCGCGCCGAGCGCGGCAAGGCCGGCAGCCCACGCGGCGCGGTGTGCGGCCATCGGCGGATCGATCGCGAGCGACAGCGCGATCATCGCGGCCGACAGCAGCGCACAGCCGGCGAAGTCGAAGCGCGGCGGTCGGGCCGTCCGATCGTGCGGCAGAAAGCGCTGCACCATGACGAAACCGAGCATGCCGACCGGTACGTTGACGATGAACACCCAGTGCCATGAGATCGCCTGCGTGAGCCAGCCGCCGAGCGTCGGCCCGACGATCGGCCCGAGCTGCGCGGCGGTCGACACGAACGCGATCGCCGCGACGTACCGCTCGCCCGGCACGCGCCGCAACACGGCGAGCCGCCCGATCGGCAGCAGCATCGAGCCGCCGACGCCTTGCACGGCGCGTGCGAGCACGAGCTGGCCGAGCGAGTGCGACGCGGCGCAGGCGACCGATGCGAGCGAGAACATCAGGATCGCGACCGAGAACACGCGGCGCGTGCCGAACCGGTCGGCGAGCCAGCCCGACGCGGGCGTGAGCATCGCCATCGTCAGCGTGTACGCGACCACGACCGGCTGCATCGCGAGCGGCGATCCGTGCAGGCTGTGCGCGATCGACGGCAGGGCGGTGTTGACGATCGTCGTGTCGAGCGACTGCATGAAGAACGCGGCGGCGACGATCCACAGCAGCGCGGCGTGTGAGGGTTCGCGGGACATGAAGGAATTGGGCGAGCGATGGCCGGCGACGCGCAGGTTGGCGCGGCCGCGGCGGGCGCGCGTCGGCGCGTGCGCCGGTTGACGAGACCACGATGGTACCGATTCCGGACGGCGCCGGAAAGCCGCGGCGATCATGCGGTGCACATGAGCGCTGGGTGGATGCTGGTCGATCGCGCCGTGCGGTTCGCGGCATGCGCGGTGGTGGACGATCTGATCGTCACCGGCTGCCGCGCAGTTGCGGGCCGGCCGGCGTAGAGCGCACGACGTGCACGGGCGCGAGGGGACGTCGGACGTGCAAGCCCGACCCGCAGCCTCACTTCGACAATGCCGGATCTGCGTCGCTCCGACGGGCGGGCCTGGCACCGGATGCGTACCCGTGCATGCCGATTCGTTTCCCGCAGACTGGTTGCGTGCGCATCGTCCGCGCGATTCGTTTCCGCTTCGCCCCGAGCCATCGCCCGTTGTCACATCGATGAAACGCTTTTCCCCGACGAATGCTGCCGCGCGAGCTTGTCTTCGCGCGTTGCAGTACGAGCCACGGCCGCTGCACCGCGCCGCCGCCCGTGAATGGCCGGAAACGGATGCGTTCCTGCAACATTTCCATCGGCTGCGCTGCCGAACGACAGCCTACGTTCAACGGCGATGCTTGCGCCGCAACGGTCTGCGCCGTCTGGCACGTGCCTTGCGATGATGCCCGTGCCGCTCGACACCGCGACAGATGGCAACGACGAATCGCGGGAGCGGCGCAAAACGACATCGAAATATCGGGGTATCGGATCGAGCCGCAGGATCGCGGCGGTTCGTGTCGGACGCAGGTTGCGTCGTATCGGCGACATGAACGGGCTACAGGTTCGCTCCGTCAAACAGCAAGCTTGCTTGCGGGATGTCGTGCCGGGGAGGCCCGCTGCGGGTGGCGCATGGCGCTGCACGCAGCGGGTCGGCGCGCTTCGAGGAAGCGGGCGCACGCGCGCGGAAAGCGGATTCTTCACAACCGAAGCGCTGCGCTCAGCACGGAGCCGACGCGGGCCGTTACCGTTCGCGCGTATTGTGAGCGAGTCCATCGCGGGTAGCCGCGGACCATGCCGCGTGTGTCGAGCCGCGTGCGACGCGGTGTCAGCGCGCCTGCGCGGCGCCGAGCCCGAGAAACGGAAACGGCCTGGCCGGACGGAACGCGGCGGAAACCTCCCCACTGAACGTATTGCGCTGCTCTTTGCCGAGGTCGAGGCGCTTGACCGGCGCACCGGCGGCGAAGTCGACTTTCTTGAGATCGATCCAGAAGGTGTTCGGCGTCAGCGCCGATTCGAAGAAATAGAGCATGCGCTTGTGGTCGGCAACGGTGCGCCACCGCGTCGACGAGATGTTCGGCTCGTCCGGTGTCGTGATGCCGTACGGGACCGACACGTTGCGGATCACGCTGAACACGCTCGCGAGTGCGATGCCCGGATCTTCGCTCTTGGGTATCGCGTCGATGTAAAACGACGCGCGCGCAAACCGGTCGGCCGCGCGATTGGTCCCCGGTAACCAGACCGTGCCGCCGATCTGCTTCCAGTAGGCGTTCAGCGCGAGCTGCGCATCGAACGTCGGCGAGTTCGTCATGACCTGATACTGCCGGCCGTGATGGATGACCTGCCGGCCGTCGATGTATTCGACGATCGCGCTGTTGCCGGTGGCGTCCGACATCGACAGGTGCAGGGTGGCGAGCCGCTGTTCGCCGGGGACGTTGTCGGTGACGATCGTGAACGGCTCCTTCTCGAGCGCGCTGACCGCTTCGGCAACGGTCGCGAAGTTGTCGAGCACGTACTGCGCCCATGCCGCAATGGTCAGGCCCGGTTTGGAATTCCGGTCGAACGCCGGGTATTTCGATTCGACGAGCCAGAGCAACTCGGCCGCGAGCCCCTTCTCGTTCATCCCGTCGGTGGTCGACACGTCGTAGCCCGTCGCGACGACGCTGCCGTATCGGGCCACCCATTTCAGCGAGTTCGGCCCGGCCTCGCCGCTGCGCTCGATGCCGCGCGGCAGGATGTAGAGGTTCGTGGCGATGTCCTGTTTCCAGTCCATCGAGCGGGCCGTGATGACGTCGTCGTCCGCACCCAGATACACGACCCGCGTGCAGGCGGGCGATGAAACGGGCGTGGCGGCGAACGTCGCGGCGGCGACGATGCAGGGCAAGACCGAACGAAGCGGGCGGCGCATGGTGGCTCCTGTTGTGGTTATGAGACCCGGGAAGCTCGACGCCCGGTGCGTGCCGCTCGGATTCGGCGCGCATCGGGTGGCACGAGTGTAATCGATGCGATGTGGTCGCGCGGCCGATGCGAGCGCAGCGCGCGCGGGATCGCGAGTCGCCGCGGTTGCGTCGCGCGTTCGGCCCGGGCCCGCACGCCGCTGCCACCGAAAAGCGAGGCGCGTACCCCGCGTCACCACGCGGCCGACGCCTGTCGGGCAACGCGCAAGCACGCGTCTCGCCCGCCGGTCTCACCGAAAGAGCTTGACGTATCGCTCACTACCGCGTAGTGTCTGAGGCCGAAGTCTTCAAGAAGTCCGATTGCTCATCATTGGCCGCGCGATGTCGTGCGGTGCACGTTGGTCTCTCCCTCTTTGATTCTTTCTGTGCCCGTCACGGGCGCATGTCTTTTCATTTGTGTTAAGGAAGTATTTGTGGATACCGGTACCGTCAAGTGGTTCAACGAAACCAAGGGCTTTGGTTTCATCTCCCCGGATAACGGCGGCGACGATCTGTTCGCCCATTTCTCGGAAATTCGCGGCACGGGCTTCAAGACCCTCGCCGAAGGCCAGAAGGTCAGCTACGAAGTGAAGCGCGGCCCGAAGGGTCTGCAAGCATCGAGCATCACGCCGCAGTAAGCCGTGTCGGCAGCGGTCGCCCCCAGGGCGGCCGCCGCGCCACGGATCGCGCACGGACGCCGGCTCGCGCCGGCGTGCTGCGCATTCGACGCACACGACCGATGCATCGCGAAATCGCGCGATGCATCGGTCGTGTGCTTCCTTCATCCTTCGCATGTCGATACGACGTGCGATCCAATGCCCTCGCGATGCGTTCGCCGCGTCGCGAGCGGCCGTGCTGCAACCCGAGTAGACCGTCGCCACGCTGCACGCGGCGCGGTCCCGACTTCGCGCGGTGCTGCTCGCATCACCGCCATCGACCGCCCGATCATCGCATCGCACCGGGCTCTGCTTGCAGGACGGGCGCGTCGCCCGTCCGAACGACTGGAATCCCGGCATCCGCCGGCTGCCGTCCCGTTACCGGGTACGGCGCCGACGAACGCGCAGCCGTCGCGGTCATTCACCTTGTCTGGAGGAATTGGTTTGGCAAAAGAAGAACTGCTGGAACTCGACGGGATCGTCGACGAAGTGCTGCCGGACAGCAAATACCGTGTGACGCTCGAAAACGGCGTCGTGGTCGGCGCATACGCGTCGGGGCGCATGCGCAAGAATCACATCCGCATTCTCGCCGGCGACCGTGTCACGCTGGAACTGTCGGTGTACGACCTGACGAAGGGGCGCATCAACTTCCGTCACAAGGACGCGAATTCGCCGCGTCCGCCGCGCGCCGGTCAAGCGCGTCGCTAAGTCGTAACGGTCGGGCGCGCCACGCTGCTCCGACCGCAATTACGTCCGGTCGCGACTAGCGGCCGGGCCGCAGGCGGGCAGCGGGACGAGCCGCGCGATTCGCGTCGTGCACCCGATCGAATGCCAGCGTGTGGCCGTATGTGGGCCGTAGTGGGCCGCAGGTCGCGCGCTGCTCCGCGCGCGGGCGTCGCCCCGTACACTCATCGGCATGCGCGGTCGCGCTGCACGCCATATCGGCGCCGCGACCCTCCGTAACGCGCCCCACGGCATCACGCCGCCCGCTCCACACCCCGCACAGCAATTGCCGACCCGGCCGCGCCCGCAAGCTGCACCGCGGCGCCGACCAGCATCGCCACGCGCAAGCCCGCGATGCCGCCATGCGCCACCGCGAACAGCGTGCCGAGCACCGCGATCCCGAGCGTCGCGCCGGTCATCCGCGCGACGTTGACGAGCGCACTCGCGGTGCCCGAGCGCGCCGCGTCCACCGCACCCACGGCGACGGTCATCAGCGGGCCTGTCGCGATCCCCATCCCGAGCCCTGTCAGCGCGAGGCCGATTTCGGCGCCGAGCAGCTGCGGCGACGCGGCCGACGCGCCGATCGCCGCGAGCGCGCATGCGATCACCGCGACGCCGCCTGCCGTCGTCGTCCGTGTGCCGATGCGTTCCGACAAGCGCCCCGAGCACGGCGACACGGCGACGAACACCAGCGCCATCGGCAGCAGCGCGAGACCGGCCCCGGTCGAATCGAGGCGGCCGGTGCTCTGCCACATCAACGGCAGCAGAAACAGCACGCCGTACATGCCGAACGTCATCCCGGTGGTCGCGGCGATCGCGCCGCGAAACGCACCGGCGCGGAACAGGTCGAGCGGCACCAGCGCGGCGTCGCGGTGGCGCCGTTCGATCGCGACGAAGCCGATGAACGACGCGATCGCGACACAGCCCGCGATCGTGCTGCCGATCCGCGCATCGCGAAACACGATCGCCGCATACGCGAGCGAGCCCAGCGCGAGCGCACCCGTCACTTGCGCGCCGCCGTCGAAGTGCCGGCCGCGCGAATCCGACGACTCGGGCACGGCGCGAATCGCGAGCAGAATCGCCGCGACGCTCAGCGGCACGACCACGAAGAAGATGCTGCGCCATCCGAAATGTCGGATCAGCACGCCGCCGAGGGTCGGGCCGATCGCCATCGCCACGCCGTTGCAGGCGGCCCATACGCCCAGCGCGCGGCCGCGCTCCACCGGATCGCGCCACACGACGCGAACGATCGCGAGCGACGCCGGCAGCAGCAGCGCAGCGCCGACGCCGGCCAGCGCACGCGCGGCGATCAGCACCGCGACCGACGGTGCGAGCGCGCACAACAGCGACGCGACGCTAAACACCGCCGCGCCCGCGATGAAGATCCGCCGCCGACCGTAAAGGTCGGCCAGCAGCCCGCCGCTCAACAGCAGCACCGCGTAGGTGAGGTTGTAGCTGTCGACGACCCATTGCAGCGCGCCGACGCCCGCGTGGAAATACGCGCCGATCGCGCGCGTCGCGAGATTGACGACGGCCGTATCGACCTGCGCCACCAGCACGGCGATGCACAGGGTCACGAGCGTCACGCCGCGGCGCGTGGCAACGCGGCCGGCAGCAGCGGTGCGTTTTCCGGTATCGGGCATGGGGCCTTCCTCGACGGGAAATCACGTGAGCGTAGCGACCGCCTGCTGCCAGCATGGTGTCAGCAGGCCGGTGCGGAGCGCATGAAAACGGTGTGCAAACGCGGGCAAACGCCGTGCCCGCCGCACGTCGCTGCATGGCAGCATCGCGCGCCAACGAAACGGTGCATCGACTTCGATTTCCACGGCTGCAGGCCACGCTGCGAGAGGGCGTCGCGCCACGCGTCCATTACCGTTGCCGAGTTGTCGCGCGTTCGAGCGAAGATCGTCTCGGGGTATATGCCGATGGCGAACGGCCGCGGTGCACGCGGATCGAGACGTTCGTCTCCGATCGATTGCCAGCCGCGACGCCGCTGTCATAAGATCGTCGTCAGATCAGCCACCGCCTCCGGCGCCGAATGAAAACGACCTTACGTCTGCGCGTCGCCGTCATCGCTTCGGCCTTCGCCGTTTATCACGTGTTCATGCACGTTCAGTGGATCGTCAGTGGTTGCATCGAATTTCTTGGCAGCCGCCGTTGCAGCTTCGAGAACGACTCGAACTTCGAACGGATGATGAACGTCGACCTGCTGCTGACCTGCGCATGGACCGCCGGCGCGGCGATGGCGTGGTTCGCCGTCGCACGCGCGCGGAGGAAAGCCGGTTAACCGGCGCGTTCTCCGGCCGCTCACTGCGGGTGCGCCGAGACCGGCCGGTCGTGCAGAATCGCGAGCGACAGCGCGGCGAGCGCGCAGCTCAAGATCAGCATCAGCAACACGCCTTTGCCCGCGTGAACCATCACCCAGCCGCCGATCGACGGAAAGCCGAACGTGCCGACGAAGTACGCGGCGACGAACCACGTCAGCACGCCGTGCTGTTGCTCGGCCGCGCATCCTTCCAGCGCCTGCGCCTGAATCACCGGATACGCAAGACCATATCCCGCGCCGAGCAGCCCCGCGGCGAGCGACTGGAGCGACGGGTGAGCGGATGCGCCGAACATCGCGAGCGCACCGAGCAGCATCATCGCGAGGAGGCTCTTCGTCGCGGTGTCGGCGTTTGCGTGACGGGCCCAACGCCCGAGCAGCCAGCGCGCGGTCAACACCGCCATCGTATAAACGCTGAAGAATGTGCCGGCGCGCGCGTGCGGGTCCGGCATCAGCGACATCTGGAATGTCATCAGGCCGGCGAACACGCAGGTGCCGAGCGCGATCATCGCGATCGGCGCGGCAGCGCGCGTGCGCGATATCGCACGAAGTTCGCGTACCCAACGGCCGCCGCATACGGCGGCGGGCGGCCGAGGATGCAGGCGTCCGAATGCTTCGAGCATCAGCGCGCCGATCACGCACATCGCCCCCACCGCATAGAGCGTGTCGTCGATCGACCAGTGGAGTGCGCGCATTGCATATGCCGCGAAAGCCGGCGCTGCGCCGACGCCGGTCATCTGGAACGTCGCCGACCGAAAGAACCATTCGGTTCGGGCCGCGCTGGCGATCCGCTCGACCAGCATCATCGGTGCGGCGAGGTGAAACGCGCCCCAGCCGAAGCCGACCAGGAACCCGGACGGAAGGTCGGTGTACGGCGCACGCCCGACCAGCGCGAAGCCCGCGACGCCCGCGCCGATGCACAGCGCGCACAGCGCAGCGAGCCGCGCGGCGCCGAGCAGGCGCGCACACCAGCCGACTACCGCGAGGCCGGCGAAGGTGCCGACGGTCGCGGCGGCGAGCGCCGCGCCGGTGTCGAGATCGCTGCCGCCCATCTCGTGAAACCGCATCGACAGCAGGAAGGTCGCTCCGTAGCCGCCCGCGGCGAGCAGGGTGCCGATGAGAAACAGCAACGCACTTTGCACGCGCATGACGGCATCCTGGACGGCGACGGTCGGACGATCGTCGACAGCGTGACAGTATGAACCGGGAACGCCGCGCGGTGCCAGCATTCGCGACGTTGCAGCCGGGCGTCGGCATTCGTCGGACATGGTGCGCAGGTATCCGAGGCGCATCCGGGCACGTATGTGTCGCGCTGCGCGTCCGTCGTCGGGCCGGTGCTGCGGTGCGGCTCGCGCGTCCTTTGCTTTCGCCTATCCGGTGCACTAGATTCGAAGCATCACGTACCGTCGACCGCGCGAGGTGAGCCATGACGCCGTGGGAGATTCGGGGAACCGAGCTGATGAACTGCAATTGTTCATACGGTTGTCCCTGCCAGTTCAATTCGCTGCCGACCCATGGCCGCTGCGAAGCGATGGGTGCGATTGCGATCGACAGCGGCTACTACGGCGACGTGGTGCTCGACGGCGTGCGCATCGCGGTCGTATTTCAGTGGCCGGGGCCGATTCACGAAGGGCGCGGCCGCTGCCAGCCGATCGTCGACGCGCGTGCGAGCCCCGCACAGTGCGACGCCGTGCTGAAGATCATGACCGGTCAGGATACCGATCCGTTCGCGACGATGTTCGCGGTGTTCGCGGCAACGCTCGAGCAGGCGTTCGAGCCGATCTTCGCGAAGATCGATTTCGACGTCGACGTCGATGCGCGCCGTGGGCGCATCAGTGTCGAAGGCGTGTTCGACGTGGTCGGCGAACCGATCCGCAATCCGGTGACGGGCGCCGAGCACCGCGCACGGATCGATCTGCCGCACGGCTTCGAATACGAACTGGCCGAAATCGGCTCGGGCACCGGCCGCTCGCACGGGCACATCGCGCTGGACCTCGAGCGCAGCTATGCGCAGTTCGCGCGGCTGCATCTGAACAACCACGGGGTGGTCCGGCATCGCGCCAGCGCATGATCCCGGTCGACGAGCTGTTCGGGCGCGAGCGCGTGGTCACGCTGCTCGGCATGGCCGCGCTCGTCGCCGCCTGCTGGGGCTATCTGTGGACCGGCGCGGGGACCGGCATGTCGGCGCTCGACATGACGGCGGTCGCATTGTTTCCGCATCGACTGGCCGGCGGCATCGGCCGCATGGATCCGTCGGCGGCGACCGTGATCCTGATGTGGTGGGTGATGATGATCGCGATGATGACGCCCGGCGCCGTGCCGCTCGTGCTGCTGTACCGGCGCGTGCTGCGGCAAAGCGGCGGGCGGCGGGACGGCTCGGCGTGGTCGTCCGCGTGCCTGTTGGCCGGCTATCTCGCCGCGTGGTTCGCGTTCTCGGTCGCAGCGGCGACGCTGCAGATGCTGTTGCAGCCGGCCGGGTTGATCTCCGGCCTGATGCTGTGGTCGAAGAGCGCCGCGCTCTCGGCGATCGTGCTGGCGCTGGCCGGCGCGTATCAGTTCTCGCCGCTCAAGCGTGCGTGCTTGCGGCAATGCCGCTCGCCCGTACGCTTTCTTGCGACGCACTGGCGGCCGGGGATGTGGGGCGTGTTCGTGCTCGGCCTGCGTCACGGCGCGTATTGCGTCGGCTGTTGCTGGATGTTGATGGCGCTGCTGTTCGTCGGCGGCGTGATGAACGTCGTGTGGATCGTCACGCTGTCGCTCGTCGTGCTCGTCGAAAAGGTGCTGCCCGGCGGCGAGCGCGCCGGCCGCGCGCTCGGGGCGGTGTTGATCGGGTGGGCGATCGCGACGCTGCTGGTGTGATGCGCGCGGCGGGCGTTGGCGACGCGCTACGCGCGTTGCGATGAAACGCCGATGCGCGGGCGGCCGCTGTGGGCGCGATGCCTTCCGCATCTCGCATCTAGTGTCGTGAGTTAGAAATTCGTTGAACAAATTGCTGCCTGTAGTACCGTGTAGTGAATGCCACGGACACGAAGAGGCGGCAATGAGCGGAAGACCCAAGGCGGACCTCGTGTTGAGCGAAGCGGAACGCGAGCAGCTCACGGCTCTGACGATGCGCCGCAAGACGGCGCAAGCGTTGACGTTGCGCACGCGGATCGTGCTGACCTGCGCCGAGGGCATCGACAACAAGACGGTCGCGGCGAAACTGCGGGTCACCCAGCAAACTGTGTCGAAGTGGCGTGGGCGCTACGTGATGCATCGGCTGGACGGTCTGCTCGACGCGCCCCGTCCGGGTGCACCCCGATCGATCGACGACGCACGGGTCGATGCCGTTATCGCCAAGACGTTGGAGTCCATACCCAAAGGAGCGACGCACTGGAGTACGCGCACGATGGCACGGGAGATGAGTCTTTCGCAGACTGCGGTGTCGCGAATCTGGCGAGCCTTCGGGCTGCAGCCGCATCGGCAGGAAACCTTCAAACTCTCGAGCGATCCATTGTTCGTCGACAAGGTTCGCGACATCGTCGGCCTGTACCTCGATCCGCCACTCAAGGCGATGGTGCTGTGTGTCGACGAGAAGAGCCAGATCCAGGCGTTGGACCGTACGCAGCCCATACTGCCGTTCGCGCCTGGCATCCCCGAGCGTCGTACTCACGACTACATGCGCCACGGCACCACCACCTTGTTTGCCGCGCTGGACATTGGCACCGGTGAAGTCATCGGTGAATTGCACCGTCGCCATCGCAGTAGTGAATTCCTGCAGTTCCTGCGTACGATCGATGCCAACGTGCCCGCTGATCTGGAGGTGCATCTGGTGATGGATAACTACGGTACGCATAAGACGCCTTCGATTAAAAACTGGTTCGCTCGACATCCGCGTTTCCAGGTTCACTTCACGCCGACGTCTGCATCGTGGCTCAATCAGGTGGAACGTTGGTTTGCCACGCTGACCGAGAAGTACATTCGACGTGGCACGCATCGTTCGACACGGCAACTTGAAGAGGCAATCCGGCATTACCTCGACGTCTATAACGCGAATCCTCGGCCGTTCGCCTGGAGCAAGTCGGCCGATGAAATTCTCGCGAGCCTCGAACGGTTCTGCGCACGGGTCTGAACGATATTGGAATGGACGCCATGAACATCGACACCGCTGCGATCGACGACGCCGTCCTCGCGCTCCTCTACTTGACCTTGCATGACCACAACCGCGCCTGGAAGAGCTTCAATTGGGATGCGCTCAACCGACTCTATGAGTGCGGCCTCATCGGCGATCCGGTCAACAAGGCGAAATCCGTGATCCTCACTGACGACGGTTTGCGCGAATCCGAACGTCTCTTCAAGCAGCACTTCGTCACCGCAGGCAGCAAAACCGATTAATGAAGCGAATTTGCAACTCACGACACTAGGAAGCCGTCCGCGACCGGACGGCTACCTTCGCAACACGACCCAACCAGCAAGGACCATAGAAGAATGAAAATCGGATCCAGCTCGGCCGGCAAGAGCGCGGCAGCGACTTCCGGCGCAAACGGTACCTACAATGTCTCGCTGACCGGGCTGACCGCACCGTTCCTGATTACCGCGACTGAACCGTCCGGTGTGCCGTCGATGCTCTATTCGGTGGTGGCCAGCGCCAGTACGAACAATGGCGCGCCCGCCACGGCAAACGTCACGCCCCTGACGACCGCAGTTTCCGCGCTGATGACGCTGTCCGGTAATCCAGCAACGCTGGCGAATAACGCATCCGCCATCACACCATCGGCAATTGCCACAGCGGAGACCGCGCTCGATGCCGCGATCGCGCCGATCCTCTCCGCCAACGGCATTGCCACCAGCCCCGATCCGGTCGGCACGGTCTTCACGCCGAACCAGACCGGCGTGGATGCGGTGATCGACTCCATCGCCGTCACGCCGTCGGCGACGGGTTCCGGCCTGCAAATCACGAGCCTCGCCAATCCCGATACAGCCATCCAGCTCAATTCCGGAACGACCGTCTCCGCCGCACTCGCGGCACCGGCCCAGCGAGCGAAACTATCTGGCGAGCTTGCAAGCCTCGCTTGCCGCCTGCGCGTCGGACGTTCAGGCCCGCGCGACGGATACCTCGGACAGCAACTGCACCCCGGCGATCGACGCGAACTACCTGAATAGCGGCGTCGGTTCGGGCGTTGCCGGCTTTGTGAAGCGTCACACTCTCTTCGCCAAGGGTACGGTGCTGACCGGCATCAAGACGGTTGCCTTCGTTCCGGCGGGCACGCTTGCCGGCATCAGCAATCCGGCCGCGCTCGTGTACCTGATGATGGCCGATCCGAATCGGTATGCCCGACTTTGGCATCGACCAAGCGATGTGTCGGCACCGGCGATCCGGCAGGCGTGCACCGGCCGATTCGTCGGTCCGGAATCAATATACGGAGGCAAAAACGGGCGTTGTGGGACCAATCCCGCGCGGAACAAGGGTGCCAAGTCTCACGATCCCGTGGGCGTGCCGAACGCGATGGCAAGACGATTTGAATAACTCCTCTAAAGATGATGCGAAACGCATGTGCATTATTACACTTCAAATACAAACATATTTCATTTTCGGATAATTTTGGGGGGATGCTCCAGTCGATAAATTAAACTTCATAAAAATCAGTTACTTGCCGGACGAACGCGATGCAATCCCCTCAAGTTGCAAATATTTCCTCTTATCAAAAAAAGTTTGACGAACCATATTTTGGTTGATTACCCTGCCTTAGCTCTCCGGGGAGCTTGATCCTGTCGAATAACGTTGTATGCACATCGACTTCTAAGTGCGATGTCGTTCGGCCGGCCATGCAGTAGTCACTTCATTTTTATACAAAGGACTTTCCGTGAATCAAGTCAAGGTGTATCTCCATAACACTTCGGATGCCGAAATGACCATGGCTATGGCTTCGCTCTCGAAGAAACTGCAGGCCCTCCGCGAAGATTTGTCTGAGGACGACCGGGAGTTGCTGTCGGCAGTGGCACAAGCCGCCGCAGCCGATATCGACGGTCTGCACGAGCCGAAGCCCGATGCTCAGTTTATATTTCTGAAGCCTATGTCGGTTATCGGTGCTCCGGCGGTTTGCGAGCAGGTGATCATGCTGGCCGAAAAGCTGCGTTAATTTTTGCGTGGGGCCGGCGATGGCGCATGCGCTGGTCCCACCTATAGTCCGCGGGAAGCGCGATGAACAGAACGATGGTGGGCGCACTGTCTAACCTCCCTGCGCTCGAACGAGAGTGCTTGAAGATCCTGATATCGAACGCTTGCAAGGCCCGATTCACCTCAGCAGGATCATGCAAGAAAGAGGCTTCTGAACCGTTCTTCTTAAGGCTCAACGACTTGCTTGCTCCCATTCGATCTCCGGCTGCAAAAAAAAGCGAGACTGGAGTCATATTTAAAGGATTTCTGCCGGAGTTCACGCATGACGTCATGATCCAGTTGCGAGAAGAAGCTAGAGGACGTCGTGAAAAAGCCGAAGTCGTGGGACGCCAGCTATCTATCAAAGGAGGACCAAGAGCACTTGAACTCGCATTGACCGTCAATTTCCGATCTATTGCACTAATGGATGACGCTTTTCTCGAGCCAACTGGATACGCGAACTACGCGTATTACGAACAGGAGGGATCTGGAATTGCACCGCACATCGACAGTTATGAATATCCCGTTAATGCGATATTGTGTCTATCTCATGAATACCCTCGCGATAGGGTATATGGTAAGTCAGCGCTTTGCATTTTCAACAAACATCTCAAGCCGATCTCGTATTTTCTACAACCGGGTGAAATCATCGTATTTCACGGAGAAAGCTTTATCCACTATCGATCTCCGTTAGAAAAAAACGAGCAATTAACCATATTAGCCTTTGGGCTTCGTATTGAATGATTAGAGGGTAGGAATGGAATCCATGCTATTGAACCAACTCAAGAGACTTTCGTCGGACCTGACGGCAAGTGAAAGGATGAGCTACAAGCTGCTAATGTCGCTGGCCGCCACGACTCTCTCGCCAGGCTTTATAGAAGACCGCGCCCTAGACAAACACGACGCTTATAGTATCGTAAGCAAGGTTCTAGTCGGCCTACATACTTATGGAAAACCGGTCACCGAAAATGGGATCGCCTGGAAGGGACGCCCTGATTTTGTGACAGACGAATTGCTCTCAAACTTACAGCATGAGGCGCGCCGCCTGCGGGCAACTGCCACATCCTATCGTGATCACACACTTGGTTATAACGGCGAGATCGCGAACCGGCTTGCCACCTCAAAGGAAATGGTTGAATTGGTTGAGGCGGCAGTAGGGCCCGCGATCGCGACGGGGGTCGCTAGTTTCATCTATTACGATCAAGAGGGACAAGGCATTCCCCCTCACGTCGATACTGACATTTTCGCGCTAAATATTTTGATGATGTTAGAACACGATTTTGATCATGAACGGCGTTCTGATCTAGTGCTTTTCCCCCCGGATGGACCAAAGACAGTCGTCCATTTGCAGCCGGGCGAAATTGTCATTTTCTACGCGGGTGGCGTTATGCATGGTCGCAAGCCGCTGCATACAAACGAAAAAGTGACAATATTGACTTTTGGATTTCAACCTCAGGCTGTTCTTTAATGGCGAATATCTCACTTGGTATACATGTCGGGCATGATTCGGCGTGTGCTGTCGTCGCGGATGGCAAAGTACTCGCTGCGACACAGCAAGAACGTCATACGCGCCGAAAACATGACGGGCACGTTGCACTGAATTCTGCGCTACCAATTGCGGAGGTTTTAGCGATAGCGGGCATCTCTATAGCGGACGTCACCACCATCGTCACGAGTTATCAGGCTGTATGCCCGGGAGGCGTGGGTTTGAGATATCCCATGTGGACTCCAGAGTTCGATGTGTTCGATCCGTTCGACCCTCGCCACTTTGCAGTCTCCCATCACCAGGCTCACGCGATGTCCGCGTTTGGTGCGTCGGGGTTCGAATCTGCGGCATGCTTGGTCTGCGATCTTGGCGGATCCACCACGCTGGATGGAGAAGATTATTACGTCCCTTTCGATGATTTTTATCGGGAGGTCACAAGAGTCGGAGTAGCAGGCCAGCTAAAAACAGAAAATCTCTCTTACTATTCAATCGGTCAAAATGGCCCCAAGCTGATCGAGAGAGAGTTTGCTCAATCGAGTTCGGTCGGCCATGTTTTCGTCAGCGGCCTTGCAAGCCTCTACGACAATGCAAGCCGTCACGTTTTTGGTAGTCACGACGCCCACGGACAGTTGATGGCGCTTGCATCGCTGCGTGACGAGGGCGCTGCAATCTCCTGCCTTTTAGACGACTTGATTGAAATAGACGACGAATTTCGGGTCACCTATAAAAACGGATGGCAGTCGTGCATTCCACGTTTCAATGCGCCAACGGCTGCGGTGGGATTTGCACGTCTCGTTCAGGATTGTTTCACCGCCGCGGTGCAGGCCTACTCTACGAGACTCAAGCACCTCACTCAAGAGCAGAAGGCAACCTTCGCTGGCGGCGTATTCCTAAACATCATCGGAAATTCTGCGATAGCCGAGTCTGGACTGTTCTCTGACAACTACTTCCCGAGCGTACCAAACGATAGCGGGATAGCCTTGGGATGCGCGTATATTGGTCAAATCAAGCGAGAGCAGCCCGTGTGGACCCATCGAATGGCACTGTCCAACGATCGTCTAGGTCGGCATATTGATAATTCGGCTGTTGAAAAAGCCATCTCACAAACAGTTCCTTTCATTGTTAATCGCGGTCAACAATCTGCCAAGAGCATTGCGCAAAACATCTCCGAAGGAAAAATTTACGCCCGCTGTAGCGGTCGCTCAGAGTTTGGTCCGCGCGCACTTGGCGGACGCAGCATTTTGTCTTCGCCACTGTTTGCCTCATCTAAGCAACGCACAAACGCCATCAAGGGACGCCAGCCATGGCGCCCGGTAGCGCCGATTGTGCTTGAGGAACGTTTTGGTGACTTCTTCGACGGTGTTTGTCCGAGCCCCTTTATGAACCTGGTGCATCGAGTGAAAGATCAAGCACGCTCCTTGCTCGGACTCGAACATCCAGACGGTTCGACACGTGTCCAGACGTTGAAGCGAGAAGACGACCCAGAACTGTACCAAATCATCTATGAGCTAGGAGAGGTGACGGGGTTCCCCATCATTTTGAACACGTCGTTAAATGGTCCGGCCGAGCCGATGATCGAAACTGCTGTCGACGCAATTGGGTTCTTTCGTCAAAATCCTGACGTTGATCGTTTGCTCCTAGATCGTTTCGAAATTGCACGCCACCCCGATCCTCTATCGGTGATTCATCCCAACACGGTGGTACATACTGCGCCATCTTTGATCGTTGCACGGGCAAGACATGGGCGCGGCTGGATCGTTGGCAGCGGAGGACGAAGCACGACAGTGTCCGTTGGTGTGTTTCTGATTCTCGAAGCCGCATTCACTCCGACCAAATATTGTTGCCTTCTCGGCGAAATCAACGGACTATCGCGCATCGACAGAGATTGTGTCCGCGACTGCTTCGATCTAGGTATCTTGAAATTTATGGCCCCAGGTATTGAGGAAGCAAGAAACGAATCATCCTCGTCGCTCGATGTCGCGGGCTGAAAAAAACCTTCTGCAATCACATTCTTACCACCTCATATATGTCCGATGCTATTGTTACGCCCCGCCTGATCTGCAAGCCGTTGAAGGAGGAGCATGCCTCGTTGATGTTCCCTCTATTGCAGGACCAACGGATATACGAGCATATCCCGGACCAGAAGCCGGAGTCGGTTGAAAGGCTACGCGAGCGATATCAAGCGTTGGTCCGCGGCAACACGAGGAATCCGAGCGAGTTGTGGCTAAACTGGATTTTGTTCATCAAAAATGGCAAGGTGCCTATCGGGTATTTTCAGGCCACAATTCAGGATAATTACTGCTCAATTGGCTATGTGATAGGTTCACCATACTGGCGGCAGCACTACGGCAGTGAGGCGTGCCTCCATCTCATAACAGAGTTATTCGCTACTTATCCGTTTACTTTCATCCAAGCCGAGATCGACACTAGGAACCATGCGTCACTGGAATTTGTAAAGAAAATGGGTTTCATCCACAAATCCTTCGATGAGGCAAACAATGATGAGGTCTTTGAGACGACCCGAAGCGCATGGCAGAAGATCGTCTGTGCGCGCGCGAAGTAGTATTGATAGTTGCCTTATCTTCCGGGATTAGCCATGCTCAAAAATCGGGATTTTCAGAAGTTTCTATTGGGATATCTTTTCTCATCGTTCGGCAACTATATGACGCCGGTTGCGCTAACCTTCGCGATGGTTGGGCAACCAAATGGCCTCCTGAATCTCGCAACCGTATTAGCAGCTCGAACAGCTCCGTCCGCCCTCCTTAGCATATTTGGCGGCTGGTCTGCTGACTCAATAAGCCGAAAGCACACAATCATTATTTCTGATTTGATTCGCTTTCTTAGCGTCGGAGCGGTTGGAATTATTTTGCTCAAAGGCGTGCAAGCGGTACCCGTGATCTCCGCAATGATGTTCGTTTCCGGCTTGGGACAGGCTTTGGGGAGACCTGCGCTCGGTGGCATGACTCGTGTACTAATAGAGGACGATAACGACCTTCCACTAGCCAATGGACAGCTTTCCGCCATAGACTCCTTTTCCGGCATTGTCGGGCCGTTGGCCGCCGCACTGCTCTCAAACCGCATCTCGATGGGCGGTGTCGTCATCATGGATGCAGCGACCTTCATACTTAATGCGCTTCTTATCGCACTCATTACGCACAACCCCAGTCGTCGTGAGTTAGGTGATACGAAGGGATACCGGCGTACGCTCAAAGATATCGCCGCGGGATGCCGCGAATTTGCGTCGCGCAAGTGGTTGGTGGCTATGACGGTTCAGATTTCGCTCCTGCAGGCTCTTGTTTCGGTTCCTTTCGCTTTGATTGGACCGCAACTCATGTCGTCACGGCTGCACGGCATTGAACTTTGGAGCGCCGTCGTGTCCGTGGAAGGCGCCGGTGCATTGCTTGGCTCTTGGTTTGCTGCGGCAGTACGCGTGAAAAACATCCTCTTTGTCGCAGAGGTTCTCGTGCTTGGGACCTGCTTGCCCATGCTCACATTGGGGCTTGGATTTCCCGTGCCGATCCTCATTGTGGCGAGTTTGCTGTTCGGTTTTTGCACCGCCGTGTACGGTGTTTTGCTTGACGTTGCCTTGCAAAGGTACGTTCCTGAGCGGGTGCTCTCGAGAGTCATTGCTGTGTGTGTTTCAATTTCGGTGATTTTGAACCCGATTGCGTTTCTTGTAACGAACCCACTTGTCGACACATTTGGTTCGCATCGTCTTCTGATTTTCGGTGGCTGGTTCACTTTGATTAGCACCGCTTTCGTTCTGTGGGCAGTCCGACCATCTAAAACAGTCGACATCTATCTCGCTCCGCTGTAGGGTGTTGCTATTGTGTGGCTGAGATATCGGGCAAGCTTCGGACCCGTACGCCGAGGCCCAGCGTAGGCGCTATTGCTTGCGATCTGCTCCACCCTTAAAGTCCGGCGAAGCGTCGCAGCCCGCCTCGTCGAACGGCGCCGGGGCGGGCCGCTCCATCGCGGCGAGCCGTTGCAGCGCGATCAGTCCCAACCCCGCGAGGCCGAGCCCGAGCGTGAAGTCCGCGTGAATGCCCGCGCGGTCAACAATCGCGCCGCCCACAGCCGACCCCACCGCGATTGCGACCAGAGTGATGCAGACAAACATCGCCGAGCCGGCCTCGGGCAGATCCGCCGTGCCGCGCGGAATCCACACGCTGACGGACAGCGGCAACGCGCCGGACGCGACGCCCCACAGCGACATCCCCACCGTTCGCCGCCATCCAAAGGCGTGAGTGCTGCCTCGACACAGCAGTAAGCGGCCAATCTGGCAACGGCTTGAGGTATGCGATTCTTTCAGTAACCGACCGGGAAAAACGGGAAACACGCGGAGCCCGCCAGCATTGACAAAGAATCTACACGGCGATTTCGTTTGCATCGTCGGCGCGCACGGAAATCGCATCGCGGGATTGCTCCACGATCCGCGACTCCGGAACCGTCAATTGACAGCACGGACACTTGACGAGCTGAATCTTACGTTCGGCACGAGTCTTCGACATCATCGTCTTGAGCGTGCCCTCCTTGATGTCAATGGCGTTGACCCTGTAATCCCGGACACAGCGTCACACTAAGGTTGCTGAATCCATTGAGCGCCGGAACTCGCGAGGCGAGCGGTACTCCAGCGCGCTATGGGGATGCTTCTCGTTGTAATGCTCGAACGCGATGGCCAAGTTGCGTGCTGCAGTCGCTGCGTCCGGCTTCGGCATGAAGGCAAACTAGTGTCGTGAGTTGCAAATTCGCTTAATTAATCGGTTTTGCTGCCTGCAGTGACGAAGTGCTGCTTGAAGAGACGTTCGGATTCGCGCAAACCGTCGTCAGTGAGGATCACGGATTTCGCCTTGTTGACCGGATCGCCGATGAGGCCGCACTCATAGAGTCGGTTGAGCGCATCCCAATTGAAGCTCTTCCAGGCGCGGTTGTGGTCATGCAAGGTCAAGTAGAGGAGCGCGAGGACGGCGTCGTCGATCGCAGCGGTGTCGATGTTCATGGCGTCCATTCCAATATCGTTCAGACCCGTGCGCAGAACCGTTCGAGGCTCGCGAGAATTTCATCGGCCGACTTGCTCCAGGCGAACGGCCGAGGATTCGCGTTATAGACGTCGAGGTAATGCCGGATTGCCTCTTCAAGTTGCCGTGTCGAACGATGCGTGCCACGTCGAATGTACTTCTCGGTCAGCGTGGCAAACCAACGTTCCACCTGATTGAGCCACGATGCAGACGTCGGCGTGAAGTGAACCTGGAAACGCGGATGTCGAGCGAACCAGTTTTTAATCGAAGGCGTCTTATGCGTACCGTAGTTATCCATCACCAGATGCACCTCCAGATCAGCGGGCACGTTGGCATCGATCGTACGCAGGAACTGCAGGAATTCACTACTGCGATGGCGACGGTGCAATTCACCGATGACTTCACCGGTGCCAATGTCCAGCGCGGCAAACAAGGTGGTGGTGCCGTGGCGCATGTAGTCGTGAGTACGACGCTCGGGGATGCCAGGCGCGAACGGCAGTATGGGCTGCGTACGGTCCAACGCCTGGATCTGGCTCTTCTCGTCGACACACAGCACCATCGCCTTGAGTGGCGGATCGAGGTACAGGCCGACGATGTCGCGAACCTTGTCGACGAACAATGGATCGCTCGAGAGTTTGAAGGTTTCCTGCCGATGCGGCTGCAGCCCGAAGGCTCGCCAGATTCGCGACACCGCAGTCTGCGAAAGACTCATCTCCCGTGCCATCGTGCGCGTACTCCAGTGCGTCGCTCCTTTGGGTATGGACTCCAACGTCTTGGCGATAACGGCATCGACCCGTGCGTCGTCGATCGATCGGGGTGCACCCGGACGGGGCGCGTCGAGCAGACCGTCCAGCCGATGCATCACGTAGCGCCCACGCCACTTCGACACAGTTTGCTGGGTGACCCGCAGTTTCGCCGCGACCGTCTTGTTGTCGATGCCCTCGGCGCAGGTCAGCACGATCCGCGTGCGCAACGTCAACGCTTGCGCCGTCTTGCGGCGCATCGTCAGAGCCGTGAGCTGCTCGCGTTCCGCTTCGCTCAACACGAGGTCCGCCTTGGGTCTTCCGCTCATTGCCGCCTCTTCGTGTCCGTGGCATTCACTACACGGTACTACAGGCAGCAATTTGTTCAACGAATTTCTAACTCACGACACTAGCATCTCGCACCTCACATCGCGCGACTTGCCCCCACGTTCCCCGACGCCTGCCGAAACCGCTTCACCGCCTCGCCGGAAAATCGCTCGCGACGGCCGGCCGCGCGAGCCCGCGCGCCGGCAACGGCGTCGACATCACGATCGACGTGCGCGTTTCCCCATACAGATTGACGCGCTCGATCAACTGTTCGAGATGCGCCATGCTGACCGCGACGAAGCGCATCACGTACGAGTCGGCGCCGGTCACGTGATGGCACTCGACCACTTCGGGGATCGTCTCCAGCAGCTTCAGGAATTTCGCCTTCGCCGGCTGCGGCACGGTGATGCCGATCAGCGCGCTGACCGGATAGCCGGCGGCGGCCGGATCGATGCGCGCCGTGTAGCCGCCGATCACGCCGGTCGACTCGAGACGCTTCACGCGCTCCGTCACCGCCGGCACGGACAGGTGAACCTGCCGCGCGAGTTCCGTATAGCTGATGCGGCCGTTGGCTTGCAGCAGCGCGATCAGCTTCCAGTCGAGTTCGTCCATCGCGTCGGAGTTTTTAAGGTGAAAGCGCCATTTTTCCTTAAAAATCGGCTTCAGCGGCGATCGGATTTTCCCTACGATGCTTTCTCCAGCCACCACACATCGCCAGGAGCCGGTCATGCTGTTCATCAAGTCCGTCGTGATCGGGTTGTCGATCGCGCTGCCGGTCGGCCCGATCGGCATGCTGTGCATCCAGCGCAGCCTGAGCCGAGGCTTTCAAGCGGGGTTCGCGACGGGCCTCGGCGCCGCATGCGCCGACGCGCTCTACGGACTGCTCGGCGCGCTCGGCGTGGCCGGCGTCGTCACCGCGTTTCCGATGCTGACCGTCGTGCTGAAGATCGGCGGCGGCGCGTTTCTCATGTGGCTGGCCTGGACCATCGCGCGGCAGGCAGCGCCTGCGCCGGCCGCGCGCGCCGAACTGCCGCGCACGACCGCGCTGCGCGATTTCGTCACGACCTTCGGGCTGACGCTGTCCAACCCGATGACGATCCTGTCGTTCGTCGGAATCTTCGCGGCGCTCGGCCCGCTGGCCGGCGCGCACGACAGCGGAATGCGCGCGACGGTCGCGATGATGGTGGGCGGCGTGTTCGTCGGTTCGGCGGCGTGGTGGCTGTGCCTGAGCGGCACGAGCGCCGCGCTGCGCAGCAGGATGCCGCCGGCGCTCATGTACGGACTCTCGCGCGTGTCCGCGGTCGTGATCGCGGGATTTGGCGCGATCCAGCTGATCGCAGGCGTGCGTGGCGTCGCAGGGGCGTGACGCGCATCGCGGCGCGACCGAGCGCGACCGCGTATGCACGAGGACTCGATGCGGCACCGCCCGCGCGGGCCAGTGCCGTACCCGGCGCGATCAGAACGTATAGCTGATCTTGCCGAACGCAGTGCGGCCCAGCGTGTTGTAGCCGTAGGCGGTCATGTACTGCCGGTCGAACAGGTTCGACAGCGTGGCCGACACCGTCAGATGCGCGTTGACCTTGTACGACGCGCGCAGGTTCACGCTCAGGTACGACGGCAGATAGGTCGTGTTGGACGGGTCGTCGAACGTCGTGCCGCCGTAGCTCAACGTGGCGCCGGTGCTCAACGCATGCAAGCGCAATTCGTCCCACGTGTGGTCGACGCTCGCGCTGAAGGTCTGGCGCGGCCGGCGGCTCAGCCAGCTTTCGTTGGTCAAGTCCTGCGGATTCAGGATGCCCACCGCGATGCTGACCGGCGTCGACCGGCCGATCGTCCCCTTGTACGACAGGTCGATGCCGCGGATATGCGCGCGGCCGATGTTCATCGGCGAGAACGTCGCCGGGTTGTACGCGATCAGGTTGTTGACGCGCGTGTCGTAAATCGCGGCGCTGAACGTGCCGTACGCGGTATTCGCATCGAGCGCGGCCTCGACCGAATCGCTGCGTTCGGGGTTCAGGTTCGGATTGCCGTAACCGGGGTAGTACAGGTCGTTGAACGACGGCAGGCGGAACGCATTGCCGTACGAGACGCGCGCCGCATACACCGGCGTGATCGCCCACGACAGCGCGACGTTACCCGTGTTCACCGCCTTGCCCATGATGATCTCGTGCCGGCCCGCGACGAACATCGTCACGCTGCCGAGCGTCGCCGACTGATGCAGCGAAAACGCCGAGTCGTTGCGCGTCGGTATGCCGTCCGGCAGGTCGGCAGGCAGGAACGCCTGCTCGCGCGTGAAGTCGTAGGCCAGCTTCGTCTCGCCCGACAGCGGCAGCCCGAACAGCCGGAAGCCGTGCTCCTGATGCGTGAGCGACGTCGACACGCTGATGCGCTGCGAATCGATCTGGTCGGTCGGGATGGTGGGATCGTTCGCATACAGGAACTGCCGGTCGCTCGCATAACCGAACGACTGCGCGAACTGCGTGTCGCGCGTGATGTCGAGATGGAACGCGACGCCGGTCGTCAGCTGATGGTCGAGTTGGCGATTCGCGAAGCCTGCGTTGTCGTAGGACAGGTCGGAGCGGTGATACAGCGCGAACGTCGAGACCGACCAGTTGCCGCGTGCATAGCCGAGACGCGCATCGAGATCCTGCGCGTGATACGGATTGCGTCCGGCCTCGTGGTACGGCAGCACGGGCTGCGTGGCGTCGATGCCGGCGGTGTTGTAGTCGTGCAGGCCGAGCGAGTAGGTGAGGCCGCCGAGCGCGGCGAGCGGGCCGGTGGACGGCACGGTGCCGGACGTGCGCAGCTGCGTATCGAAGGTCTTGTTCGAGCCGCCGCCGAACGACACGCTCGTCTGGTTCGGCTGACCCGCGGCGCGGCGCGTAAACAATTGCACGACGCCGCCCATCGCGTTCGCGCCGAACGACGCGGCGGCCGGCCCGGAGATCACCTCGACGCGCTCGAACGCTTCGGTCGGCAGGTCAGCCCACGGCGCGATGCCGGTGGTCGGCGAGCCGATCGGGATGCCGTCGATGAACACCGCCACCTGGCTCGCTGACGAGCCGCGGATGCTGACCGACGCGGACGAACCGGGGCCGCCGTTGGACGACACCGTCACACCGGGCAGCGTTGCGAGCGCCTGCGTGATGCTCGGCTCGCTGGGCGACAGCCGCTCGAGGTCGGCGCGCGTGAGTACCTGCGTCGTCGCATAGCGCTGGTCGAACGACTCGGGCAGGCGCCGCGTGTCGGTCACGGCGATGGTCGGCAGCTCCGTGCCGGCCGCGGGCGGCGACGCTTCGGCAGGCGTCGTGTCGCCGGCCGCGTGCGCGAGCGGGCAGAGCAGCGCCGATGCGGCGGACGTGGCGAGAAGGTGGCGAAGATTCATGATGCGGCGAGCGTGGTCGTGTTGCAGATGCGGCGTGCGCGCGAGCCGGCGCCGCGCACGCGGGCGGCGCAGCGGCGCGATGCTTCCGGCGCGGAAGCGAAGGCGGTAAGAATGGACATGCGAAGCGTTCAGAGGTCGGGGCCGTCCATGCAACGGGGCGACCGCCAACGGCGGTGCCGGCGCATCGGGACACCCCGCCCGGTGCGGCTGCTGGACCTCGGGTCGATGGCAGGTCTCCTGGCTTGCGGGTCGTCATCCGCGCCGGCCTTCCCGGTTTCCCAGTGGCGCGTGGTGGCGCGGATTCGCCGCTTACAGTTGCGGGGGCAGCCGCAGATTGGAGGCTCGGCCTCTGCTGCGTTCCCTTTTGATCCCGTCTCCGGGAACCATCGGTGCGCAAGCGTAAGGGCGAGCACGCCGGCACGTCAATCGTCGAATCGAGCAGGGGTGCGAAAAAACGTCACCGCGCGTCGAATGCTCGCGGATGGCGTGTCGCGGGCGCAACGGAGCGTATTTCACATCTGACGAAAGCGGCTGGCCGTGGCGGGGCGATATGAGGCTGGAACGCGCGCGTCCTCGTCGTTCGAACGAGGCGGTGGGGTGTTGCGCCGGGAGCGCGCGCCGCAGCCGCCGGCGCGCGCCCCCGGCGATTTCATGCGGCGGGACTGGAAACCAGTGCGGCGAAGTTCGCGAGGTCGACGTTGCCGCCGCTGATCACGATGCCGACGCGCTTGCCCGCGAGTTCGTCCTTCATCTTGCGTGCGGCCGCGAGCGACAGGCAGCCGGTCGGCTCGACGATGAGCTTCATCCGGGTTGCGAAGAACCGCATGCTGTCGACCAGTTCGGCGTCGGTCGCTGTCAGGATGTCGTCGACGTCGCGCCGCAGGATCTGGAACGTCAGGTTGCCCAGATGCTGCGTCTGCGCGCCGTCGGCGATCGTGCGCGGCGTGTCGATGTGCACGATCGCGCCGCTGCGGAACGATTGCTGGCCGTCGTTGCCGGCTTCGGGCTCGACGCCGTACAGCTTCGCTTGCGGCGACAGCGCACGCGTCGCGAGCGCGGTGCCGGACAGCAGGCCGCCGCCGCCGAGCGGCGCGAACACCGCGTCCAGCGGCCCGACTTCGTCGAACAGCTCCTTCGCCGCCGTGCCCTGGCCGGCGATCACGTCCGCATGATCGTACGGCGGGATCAGCGTGAGCCCGTGCTTCTCCGCCAGCTCGCGGCCGATCTGCTCGCGGTCTTCCGTATAGCGGTCGTAGGTCACGACGTTGCCGCCGTAGCCGCGCGTGGCGGCCATCTTCGCGGCCGGCGCGTCCTGCGGCATCACGATCGTCGCCGGGATGCCGAGCATGCGCGCCGACAGCGCGATCGCCTGCGCGTGGTTACCCGACGAGAAGGTGACCACGCCGTTGCGGCGCTGCGTGGCGTCGAAGCGCGACAGCGCGTTGAATGCGCCGCGGAACTTGAACGCACCCATGCGCTGCAGGTTCTCGCACTTGAAGAACACCTGCGCGCCGAGCGCGTCGTCGAGCGTGCTCGACGTCATCACGGGCGTGCGGTGCGCGTGGCCCTGCAGGCGCGCGGCGGCGGCCGCGACGTCGTCGTAGGTGGGAAGGGTCGGGTTGGTCATCGGTGGCTCTCGTCGATAGGGCGATCATCGGGGCGGGCGTGCCCGTCATTTTGCATCGTTGTATACGGTGGCGCGCGATACGCCGAGGTGCTGCGCGACGATTTCCATCGCGCGGCGCACCTCGAGAAAGCCGTCTGCCTTCAGCATCTGCATCAGCTCGCGCCGCTGGTCGGTCTTCAGTTCGCGCGGCGTGGACGCGAGACGCGTCGCGAACGCATCGATGCGCTGCCGGATCGCGTCGGCGCCGGCCGGATCGAGCGTGTCGGCGACCGGCGCGCCTTCGACGCTGCAGAACTGGTTCAGCATCCCCTGGAAGCCGCGGAACAGCGTGACGTCCGCGTTCAGGCACAGCGCGGCCACGTAATGGCCGCTCGAATCCTTGATGCCGATCGACGTGCTTTTCGCGGTGCGGCCGTCGGCGAAGCGGTTCGCGTAGT
Organism: Burkholderia sp. KJ006; assembly: GCF_000262695.1. NCBI lineage: Bacteria > Pseudomonadati > Pseudomonadota > Betaproteobacteria > Burkholderiales > Burkholderiaceae > Burkholderia > Burkholderia sp. KJ006. The sequence goes on from NC_017921.1 coordinate 1,399,378, forward strand.
TCGCGAGCACCTGCGGGAAGTCGTCGTCCGCGATGCGCGCGAGGCCGAGTTCGGTCGCGGGATCGCCGACCGCGCGGCCCGACAGGTTGTTGTGGATCGCGAGGATCGCGTGCTCGGGCGTGCGCAGGTCGTGCACGACGACCTCGGTGAACGGCGCGAACATCGCGCCGAGCCCTTCGGCGATGCGCAGCACCTGTTCGATCAGCGATGCCTGCTCCGGCTGCGGCGTCGGGCGGGAACGGTTCATCGCGCGGCTTCGAGCGCAGGTGCGTCGGTGGTCTCGGGACGCGTGATGTCGGCGAGCAGCGGTCGGGCGATCCGCACGTAATCAGACGCGTCGAGCACGATCGAGCGGTCGAGGCGTCCGGCGTTGAACGCGATCGCGTCGTTGCGTTCGACCAGCGCCGGATCGACGACGAGCGTCACGCTCGCGTCAAACACGAACGGCGGCACGGCGCCCATCACGCAGCCGGTGACGGCGGCCGCGCGCTCCGGCGGCGCCAGCGTCGCCTTGCGACGGCCGAGCGCGTCGGCGACCTTGCGGAAGTCGATCTTCAGATGACCGGGGATCACTGCCAGCGCGGTCGCATCGCCGCCATCCTTGAACGTGCAGAGCATCGCCTTCGCGCCCTGTTCGGGACGCGTGCCGCGAATCGCGGCGATCACGTCGGATTTGCCCTCTGCGGGGTGCTCGAGCACGCGGAACCGCTCACCGTTGCTGGTCAGCAGCTCGCACAGCCCGTTGAAGACGGGGTATTCGGTCATGTCGTGGCAGGCCGTAAGAGTGCGCGCGCAGCGCGGTCGCAATAGATGAATCATCCAAGTATAGACGTTTTGTCGCGCCGCAGACAGAAAAGGGCGTTGGACGCACGGCAGGCAAGGCGCGCGCACCGTGTACCGAAAGGCCATTTCATGTTGCGAAATGGCGTCGGCGCTTTCGTGCCGCCTGTCTTTCCGTGCCTTGAAAAAGTGTTTTGCATCGCAAAAACGCGGACCTATCTCATTGAAAATTAACAGAAATTTATATCTTATGTCTTATATAAGAGTTGGCCGAAAGCGCGCCGTGCAGCGGTACTATTAAGTCCATGCAGTTCGCTTCGTCAGACGCGGCGGACACGCGGAACCCTTTACTCAAATGCGCTTCGTTCCCAGGAGATTGACATGTCCCAATATCAAGACGACATCAAGGCAGTGGCTGGCTTGAAGGAAAACCACGGCAGCGCGTGGAATGCCATCAATCCCGAGTATGCCGCTCGCATGCGCGCCCAGAACAAGTTCAAGACGGGCCTCGACATCGCGAAGTACACCGCGAAGATCATGCGCGCCGACATGGCTGCGTACGACGCGGATCCGTCCAAGTACACGCAGTCGCTCGGTTGCTGGCACGGCTTCATCGGCCAGCAGAAGATGATTTCCATCAAGAAGCACTTCAACAGCACCGAACGCCGCTACCTGTACCTGTCGGGCTGGATGGTCGCTGCGCTGCGCTCGGAGTTCGGCCCGCTGCCGGACCAGTCGATGCACGAAAAGACGTCGGTCAGCGCGCTGATCCGCGAGCTGTACACGTTCCTGCGCCAGGCCGACGCCCGTGAGCTCGGCGGCCTGTTCCGCGAGCTGGATGCCGCGAAGGACGCCGCTGCGAAGGCCGCGATCCAGCAAAAGATCGACAACCACGTGACGCACGTCGTGCCGATCATCGCCGACATCGACGCCGGTTTCGGCAACGCTGAAGCGACCTATCTGCTGGCCAAGCAGTTCATCGAAGCGGGCGCATGCTGCATCCAGATCGAGAACCAGGTGTCGGACGAGAAGCAGTGCGGCCACCAGGACGGCAAGGTCACGGTGCCGCACGAGGACTTCCTCGCGAAGATCCGCGCGATCCGCTACGCATTCCTGGAGCTGGGCGTGGATGACGGCATCATCGTCGCGCGCACCGACTCGCTCGGCGCCGGCCTGACCAAGCAGATCGCCGTGACGAACGCGCCGGGCGACCTGGGCGACCAGTACAACTCGTTCCTCGACTGCGAAGAACTGTCGGGCGACCAGCTCGGCAACGGCGACGTCGTGATCAAGCGCGACGGCAAGCTGCTGCGTCCGAAGCGCCTGCCGAGCAACCTGTTCCAGTTCCGCGCCGGCACGGGTGAAGCACGTTGCGTGCTGGATTGCATCACGTCGCTGCAGAACGGCGCCGACCTGCTGTGGATCGAGACCGAAAAGCCGCACATCGCGCAGATCGCCGGCATGGTCAACGAAATCCGCAAGGTGATCCCGAACGCGAAGCTGGTGTACAACAACAGCCCGTCGTTCAACTGGACGCTGAACTTCCGTCAGCAGGTGTACGACGCGCTGAAGGCCGAAGGCAAGGACGTGTCGGCATACGACCGTGCGCAACTGATGAGTGTCGAATACGACGACACCGAACTGGCGAAGCTCGCGGACGACAAGATCCGCACGTTCCAGGCCGATGCGTCGCGTGAAGCCGGCATCTTCCATCACCTGATCACGCTGCCGACGTACCACACGGCCGCACTGTCGACCGACAACCTCGCGAAGGAATACTTCGGCGAACAAGGCATGCTCGGCTACGTGGCCGGCGTGCAGCGCAAGGAAATCCGCCAGGGCATCGCGTGCGTGAAGCACCAGAACATGTCGGGTTCGGACATCGGCGACGATCACAAGGAATACTTCAGCGGTGAAGCCGCGCTGAAGGCAGCGGGCAAGGACAACACGATGAACCAGTTCTCGTAATCGTCATAGCCGCGGCACACGACGCCAACCCGTTGTTCACGGGTTGGCGTTTTTTTTCAGTCGCGCTCGGTCGTGAGGCAGTCGCAGCTCACCGTCGTAGCGGCCGTCGCACGTGTTCGCCCGAATTGCAGAAAGCGCGGTTTTGAGCGGTGCGTAGGCAGCGCGCTCGCAACAGATGTTTGTGTGCGCAACCTGATTCAGGGTTTGCCTGAGTAGCGAAAACACGGATCCGCGCAACGTGCGCTTGCGTACGTAGGCCACGCGAGGCGCCGCCCAAAATTGCCGCTGGCGCGCAACCCTTGCACTACAAAGCGCCGGGCCGTTTCGTCCGCGCGGAGCATGCAGCGAACCAGTAAAACAACCCGTCCGCAAGCGACATGCCCGACCCATCGTCACGGTTGTTTCTTGTTGCAACGCAACGCCCGCGCAATATCGGCGATGGTATGCTGGCCTGCATGGAGTTGGACGGCAGGTTGTTCGCATGGCGAAACTCGCGTTCGTACACTCACGCGATCGTTCAGATAGTTCACATACTCTCGCCCGCATCGCGGCATCGACGCGCGCTCCGCTCGCGCGTCGCGCGCTGCGTGTCGCTTCAGTCTGCACGCCCACCGCAATCCCGATCTCGCGGGCTCGCCCCGCATCCTGTATCCCCGTCCAATAATCTGGAGACACCCCCATGTCGCAAAACTCATTGGCCGAAGCGACGCACGGCCCGCTGATCGCTCCTCCGGCATTCGTCAAACATCGCAAGCTGATCGACTGGGTGTCGCGCATCGCGGCGCTCACGGAACCCGAGCGCGTCGTGTGGTGCGACGGCTCGCAGCAGGAATACGACGCGCTGTGTCAGGCGATGGTCGATCAGGGCACGCTCAAGCGTCTGAATCCGGCGAAGCGGCCGAACTCGTATCTCGCGCAATCCGATCCGTCGGACGTTGCGCGCGTCGAGGATCGCACCTTCATCTGCACGGAATCGCCCGACGACGTGGGGCCGACCAACAACTGGATCGCGCCGGATGAAATGCGCGAGACGCTGAACGGCCTGTTTCGCGGCGCGATGCGCGGCCGCACGCTGTACGTGGTGCCGTTCTCGATGGGCCCGCTCGGCTCGCCGATCGCGCACGTCGGCGTCGAGCTGTCCGACAGCCCGTACGTGGTGGCCAACATGCGGATCATGACGCGCATGGGGCGCGACGTGTACGACGTGCTCGGCGAGGACGGCGCGTTCGTGCCGTGCGTGCACAGCGTCGGTCATCCGCTCGAAGCAGGGCAGCAGGACGTGCCGTGGCCGTGCAACCCGGTCAAGTACATCGTGCATTTTCCCGAGACGCGCGAGATCTGGAGCTTCGGCTCCGGCTACGGCGGCAACGCGCTGCTCGGCAAGAAGTGCTTCGCGTTGCGCATCGCGTCGACGATGGGCCGCGACCAGGGCTGGCTCGCCGAACACATGCTGATCCTCGGCGTGACGTCGCCGGCTGGCAAGAAGTATCACGTCGCGGCGGCATTCCCGTCCGCGTGCGGCAAGACCAACTTCGCGATGCTGATTCCGCCGAAGGGCTTCGATGGCTGGAAGGTCACGACGATCGGCGACGACATCGCATGGCTGAAGCCGGGTCGCGACGGCCGCCTGTATGCGATCAATCCGGAAGCCGGCTTCTTCGGCGTCGCGCCGGGCACCGGCGTGAAGACGAATCCGAATGCGATCTCGACGCTCACGGAGAACGTCATCTTCACGAACGTCGCGCTGACCGAGGACGGCGACGTGTGGTGGGAGGGGCTGACCGACACGCCGCCCGCGAAGCTGATCGACTGGCAGGGCAACGCGTGGACGCCCGAGCTCGGCAAGGAAACGGGCCGCAAGGCGGCGCACCCGAACTCGCGCTTCACCGCGCCTGCGTCGCAATGCCCGTCGATCGACGCGGACTGGGAAGATCCGGCCGGCGTGGCGATCGACGCGTTCATCTTCGGCGGGCGCCGTTCGACGACCGTGCCGCTCGTGACCGAAGCGCGCGACTGGATCGAAGGCGTATACATGGCCGCGACGATGGGCTCGGAAACGACTGCGGCGGCGGCGGGCCAGCAAGGCGTCGTGCGACGCGATCCGTTCGCGATGCTGCCGTTCTGCGGCTACAACATGAGCGATTACTTTGCGCACTGGCTGAAGCTCGGCAAGCAGCTCGAAGCGAGCGGCGCGACGCTGCCGAAGATCTACTGCGTGAACTGGTTCCGCAAGGACGCGAACGGCAAGTTCGTGTGGCCGGGCTTCGGCGAGAACATGCGCGTGCTGAGGTGGATGATCGAGCGCCTCGAAGGCAACGGCGGCGGCGAGGATCACGTGTTCGGCGTGACGCCCGCGTATGACGACCTGCACTGGGACGGGCTCGACTTCACGCGCGAGCAGTTCGATGCGGCGACGTCGATCGACGCAGCCGAGTGGCGCGAGGAGCTGAAGCTGCACGCCGCGCTGTTCGAAACGCTGAAGTTGCGCCTGCCCGCCGAGCTGACGGAGACGATGAAGAAGATCGAGCAGCGTATCGGCAACTGAAGCGCGGTGTCTGCATGACGTGCCGCGCCGGCATGCGTTGCCGGCGCGGGACGTTTTCGTTGGTGCGCGCTGCCCGTGCGTCGACGCGCGGCATCGCACTGCATCGTGCGGCTGCTGCACCGGTCGCGAGCCGCACGTCGTCGTTTCGACGAGCCTCAGCGGGCCGTCAACCGAAATCGAGCGCGTTCGTCAGGTCGCCCGGCGGCGTCGCGCCGCGCGAGGCGAACGCGCGGTCGCGCGCGGCGACGCCGTCGAGCGGCGCGAGCCCATGCACGCGGCTGATGAAGCGCAGGATCGAGTTCGTGTCGTACATCGTGTGATCGACGTGGCTCTTCTTCGCGAACGGCGAGATCACCAGCGCGGGAATCCGCGAGCCCGGCCCCCAGCGATCGCCCACCGGCGGCGCAACGTGATCCCACCAGCCGCCGTTCTCGTCGTGCGTCATCACGATCACCGTGTTCGCCCACTGCGGGCTACGGCGGATGTGCTCGATCACGTTCGCGATGTGGCGATCGCCCGATTCGACGTCCGCGTAGCCGGCGTGCATGTTGAGGTTGCCTTGCGGCTTGTAGAACGTCACGGCCGGCAGCTTGCCCGCGTCGACCGCGGCGAGGAAGTGATTGGTCGAAGGATCGTCGCCGACGCCCGCGTCGCGCAGATGCTTGCGGCGCGCATCGGTGCCCGGCGCGTAGTTCGCAAAGTAGTTGAACGGCTGGTGGTGATACTGGAAGTCGGGCACGCTCCCCGTGTCGCGATGCTCGAGCGCGTATTGCCACGCGCCGCTGTACCAGGCCCAGTCGACGTTCTTCTCCGACAGACGATCGCCGATCGTCGCGTGAGCCTGCGGCGGCATCACGCGATGGTCTGCCGGGTCCGCATACGCGGCATTGCCGGGGTCCGCCGGCGGCACGTAGCTCGGCTGGTACGGCGGGGCCATCGTATTGACGCCGTAGCCGTCGGGCGTGAGGGCGCCGTCGGCTGCGAACTTCGGCGGGCCGTCGAGCGCCGACGCGGGCGAATTGGCGGCCAGCGCGAGGCGCGTGCCGGCCGGATCGTCGCCGTCCACCTTCGACAGCAGCTTCGTCGCCTGCGGATGCTTGTGTGCGTCGGGGTAGACCGGCGGCTGCGCGGAAATCAGGAACATGTGGTTGAGCCACGATCCGCCGAATGCCGCCATGAAGAAGTTGTCGCACAGCGTGTACTGCCGCGCGAGGTTCCACAGGCGCAGCGTGTCGGCGGAGTTGCGGTAGTGGCCCATCACGAGGCCGCCCGAATCGGCCCATGCGGCGAACTGGTTGTTGCGGCCGCCGGCGATCTGCATCTGGTTCTGATAGAAGCGGTGCCACAGGTCGCGCGTGATCACGCCGTTGGGTAGCGGCTTGCCTTGCGCATCGGCGAGCCGGAACGGCGCGTTCGGCAGCTTGTCGATGTCGCGTTCGGCGATCACGTAACGCTTGCCGTCGACTTCCTGCGCCTGCGGCACGAGCCCGCCCCAGATTTTCGGGAGCACGGGCAGCGGCGTCTTACCGTCGCGGTCGAGTTGCTGTGCCTGCTCGGGCTTCACCGCGCTCAGCGGATACTGCACGCCCGGGAAATCGCCGTACAGATTCGCGAAGCTGCGGTTCTCGGCAAAGATCACGACGATGTGACGCACGTGTCGGCGCAGTGTTTCGTCGAGCTGCAGGTCGGCGGCCGTGCGCGGCGCACGTCCCGACGTGATCTCGCAGCCGCCTAGCGCGACGCCCGCACCGAGCGTGGCGAGGCCACCGAGCACACGGCGGCGCTCGGCATCAACGGGAAGATCGTCGGGGCGGTCGGGGGTGTCGGTCACGTCGTGGTCTCCTCGAATGGGCGATGGTCGTTCGATGTGGGGCGCGCTGGGTGGTGCATGCTGGCGCGCGCGCAGGTGCACGAGAGCCGGCGTCGTGCGGGCTCACGGCGGTGTGCTTCGCGCTGTCACGAAAATGTCATGCACGCGACTATAGCGCGGTCGGCTGGGGCGATGAAAGGGATTTGTCGGAGCTATGCGGCGACGGTGGGCGCGGGGGGCGGGAATCGAGGGTGGTGGGGTGGTAGGGCGGTTCGTGCGAGCAACATCCGCTTGTGGTGCGCTGCGTCATTCATCCGATTGAGCGACGTGGCGAGATGCGGGCGCGGTGGCATTTTTGTCTGCGTGGCTGCTCGCGCTTTGCGAATGGCGCGCACGCGTGCGCGGCCGGATGCGCGATGCGACTGATCGATACGATCTGAAGAAACGCCTTCGACAGGACCGGACTACGCAGAATTGCGGATCACGGCGGAACGTTCGCGGCGTCGGTGCTGTCGCGCGCGAACGATGCGAACGATGCGAACGATGCGATGCGCAATCGCACCTCGCCCGCGATCGTCAGTCAGGACGCAGCGGCCGCATCGACTTCGGTCGCTTCGGTCGGCGTATCAAGAAAGCGCATGCGCTACCCACGTCGCATAACGGCGTACCCGCGAACGCAAATCAGGACGCAGCCGCCGCGGCAATTTTGTCCGCTTCGGCAGGCGTATTGAGAAAGCGCATGCGCCGCCAGTGCCGCAACGCACGCGCCCGCAACCGCAACTCAGGACGCAGCCGCCGCCGCAACTTCGGCCGCTTCGGTCAGCGCATCGAGAAAGCGCGTGCGCCACCAGTGCACATCGGTCTTGCGCACGATCGCCATCAGCGCGTTGTGGCGCTGGCGGCGCTCGTCGAGCGGCATCGTGAGTGCGCGTTGAATCGCCTGCGCGGTGCCCTGCGTGTCGTACGGATTGACGAGCAGCGCGGGCTTCAGTTGCTCGGCTGCGCCGGCGAAGCGCGACAGCACGAGCACGCCGGGATCAGCCTCGTCCTGCGCGGCAAGAAACTCCTTCGCGACCAGGTTCATCCCGTCTCGCAGCGGCGTAACGAGCGCGACACGGCTTGCGCGATAGAGGCCGGGCAAGCGCTTGCGCGCAACGGTCCGATGAATGTAGCGCATCGGCATCCACTCGAGCTCGCCGTAGTCGCCGTTGATCGCACCGCACAGACTGTCCATCTCGCGCCGCAGGTCGTCGTAGGCGCCGAGATCCTCGCGGCTCGGCGCGGCGATCTGGATCAGCGTCGCGCGGTCGCGATTCTCCGGATACTGTTCGAGCAACTGACGGAACGCATGCACGCGTTGCGGCAGGCCCTTCGTGTAATCGAGACGATCGACGCCGACGAGCAATTGACGGCGCGAATATTCATCGCGCATCCGCTCGAACATGTCGATGCCGTCGCGATTCTCCGCCAGCGCCGCGAATTCGTCGACGTTGATGCCGATCGGAAACGCGCCGGCCGACAGCGTGCGGCCGAACGCACGCAGGCGACCGTCGGGCAGACGCGCGGCGCCGGCCTCGGCCTCGACGTAGTGCTCGAAGTGCAGCAGATCGGATTCGGTCTGAAAGCCGACGAGGTCGTACGCAAACAGCGCGCGCATCAGCCATTCGTGCTCCGGAATCGCGGCCATGATCGGCGGCGGCGGCATCGGAATATGCAGGAAGAAGCCGATCGGATTCGTGCAGCCCATCGCGCGCAGTTCGGCGGCGAGCGGAATCAGTTGATAGTCGTGAACCCAGATGGTGTCGTCCGGCCGCAGCAGCGTGCTGAGCTTGCGCGCGAACAGCTGGTTCACGCGTCGGTAGCCGTCGGCGAAGCGGCGGTCGAACTGCGCGAGATCGAGCCGGTAGTGGAACACCGGCCATAGCACGTTGTTCGAGTAGCCGAGATAGTACGCGTCGTAATCCTGCGGATCGAGATCGATCGTCGCGAGCTGGATCCCGCCGACGTTCTGGATCTGCACGTCGTCGCCCTGCGCGGGTCGCTCGCCCTCGCTGCGCAGCCTGCCGCTCCAGCCGAACCAGACGCCGCCCGATTCCTGCAGGCTGTCTTTCACGGCTACGGCAAGGCCGCCGGCGGCGGCTTTACGGGGATCTGCAATGCGATTGGATACGACGACGAGTCGGCTCACCAGCTCTCCTGCGAATGGTTGGGGAAGGTTCGTGCGGCCAGGGCGCGAGGCGGACGCCGCCACCGACGCGAGGCGCGATGGGGCCGCGGTACGATCGGCAGGGAATCAGGGGCTGCGATTCGCCGTCCGAACGTGGAGTGCTTTTTAAGCATACTCGTCATTCGCCTGATTTAAAAGTGCGCGTCCGGGTTGAACGGAATGGCGCGCGGTCGCAATATGCGTCGTGTGCCGTATCGCATCTTCGGGAATAAAAATTGCGCATCGAGCCGATAAAAACGCGCAAGCGCTGTTCGTGCGTCGCTGAATCGCGACCGCGATTGAGCCGATGGCCGGCGGCACGTTGCGCTCGGTTGCGCAGCGGTCGACGCATCCCTGCGCGATCACTACCCCGCGCTCATACGTGCAGGTTGCATACGCGTCGTCCGCACGAACAAGTTGCGCGAGCAACGGTTTGCAGAAGTCGTCGATATCGGCGCTCGCTTCGGCTTGCTTGCCGGTCCGTGCGCGAGTTCGACGATGTCGCGCGCGACGGATTCGTAGCCGGCCGCGCTCCACACGATCTCGGCGACGCGTTCACGTGCGCGATCGGTCGTGTCAGGCGCGCTCGCCATCGTGTCCTTCAGTTGGCGAGTTGATCCTGCGGATGCTAGTGCGCCTGTCGGACTTCGGTCAGCTCGAGCCCGCTGTCGGTGGTGTGTGTCCGGACCTCGTGACCACGCACTCAGTGCGCGAGACGCGCGAACGCGCAGTTTCCCGCCGCCGACCGGCCCGCGACCTGCGTCGCGGACCGGTCGGCAGTCAGAACGTCAGAACGTCAGAACGTCAGAACGTCAGAACGTCAGAACGTCAGAACGTCAGAACGTCAGAACGTCGTACGCAGGCCGGCCATCACGCTGCGGCCGCCTTGCGGCGCGAAGCCGCGCACGACGGACGTAGCGTAGCGGATTTCCTGGTTCGTCAGGTTATCGCCGCGCAGGAACGCGAGCCAGTGCGTCGCGCCGACGCGGAACTTGTAGCTCAGCAGCACGCCGAGCGACGTGTAGCCGTCCGTCGGGAAGTCGTTGTCGGGCACGCGATGCTGCGCCCACGCACGCGTGACCTGTGCGCGTGCGCCGAACGGGCCGTAGCCGTAGTCGGCGGCGAGCGTCGCGCGCAGCGGTGCGATGCGCGGCAGCGGCTGGCCTGTGTCGACGTTGCGCGCGTGCGTGTAGTCGGCGGTGAGTTCCAGGTCGATCGTGTGGCCGCGCTGCGCGAACGCGCGCCACTTGCCGTCGAGCTCGACGCCATAGAACTCCGCGCGCACGCCGCGGTAGATCGCCTCGTCGAGCGCATCGGCGGTGCCGGGCGCGACCGGGTCGCCGTGGTCGTCGACGATCCGGCCCGTGTTGTACTCGGCCAGGTAGTTGGAGAAGCGGTTGTAGAACACCGCGACGCTGCCGCGGTTCGGGCCGCTCGCATAACGCAGCGACAGGTCGGTCGATACGGCCTTTTCCTTCGACGCGTTCGGGTTGCCGATCAGGAACTGCCCGGTCGCATCGTGCGGGCCGTTCGAGTAGAGCTCGTAGAAGGTCGGGGCGCGTTCCGTGTACGCGACGTTTGCCGCGACAGACCACACGGGCGTCAGCGACAGCAATGCGCCGGCCGACACGCTGCCGGCGTTGAAGTCGCGCGCTCGCGCGTCGGCGAACTTCGCGATCCCGGCCGGATCGGGATCGACCTGCACGTGCTCGAACCGTCCGCCGACGCTCAGCTTCAGCGCCGGGTCGACCTGCCATTCCTCGAGGCCGAACAGCGCGACGCTGTTGGTGCGCGTCGACGGCACGAGCATTTCGTCGCCGAGCGCGGAGAACGTGTTCTGGCCGAACTGCACGCCGAGTGCGCCTTCGAACGGGCCGATGCGCCGGTGCCGCGCTTCGATGCGCGCCTCGTAGCCGCGGTTGCGGAACACGGTCGCGGTTTCGCCGTCGTCGACCTCCTTGTGCCGATAGTCGGTGTATGCGAAGTCGAATTTCAGCTTCGTGAACGGGCCGTCGAGATTGCGCATCTCGGACGCGAACGCGACGCGCTCCTGGCGCATCCGCAGGCGGACGCCGTCCTCCGCGACCGAACCGTAGTTCGATTCGTAGCCGCTGTACGACAGGCCGGCGAAACCGTCGGCCCACGTGTACGCGCTGCCGACCGCGCCGCCGTGCACGCGGCCGTCGCTGTTCGGAACGCTTCCGTAGGGTTGCGGCGTGTCGGCGTCGTCCGTCGAGCGCAGTGCGCTGCTGCGCGCATAGCCGGGAATCCGCAGCTTGCCGGCCTCGCGATCGAACGCGTCGACGTGAAACGCGAAGTGGCCGTTGCCGGCTTCGACCTGGGCGGCGCCGGCGCGCACTGCGTTCGCGCCGCCGTAGCGCGCGTCGAGCGCGCCCGTCACGCCTTCGATCGCTTCGCGCGGAATGCGGTTGTCGATCGTATTGACCACGCCGCCGACCGCATTACCGCCGTACAGCAGCGCGGCCGGCCCGCGCACGATCTCGATGCGCTCGATCGACAGCGGGTCCTCCGGCACCGCATGGTCGTACGACAGCGACGACGCATCGTAGGCGGCGACGCCGTTCTGCAGCAGCCGGATCCGGTCGCCGTCCAAGCCGCGGATGATCGGCCGGCCGACCATCGGCCCGTAAGTCGTGGTCGACACGCCGGGCAGGCCGTCGAGCGTTTCCCCAAGCGAATCGGCCTGGCGGCGCGTGAGCGCGTCGCCGCTCAACTGCGTGGTGGCGGCGATCGGGTCGGTGTCGCCGAGCGGGTTCGCGGTCACGAATATCGGCGCCAGCGGCGCGGGCGGCGACGTGGCAGGCGGGTCGGCCGCATGGGCGGGCGTGACGGCGGCGAACAGCATCAGAGAGACGGGCTGAAGCCGGCGAAGCGGTAGACGGCGAAGGTCGCGCATGATCGGTGAAGACATTGGAAGTTGTGTAGAAATCGGATCGGAATGTCAGCCCGGCGAGCACACATCGAAACGATATATTGTTGCATCGTGCACGCGCACCGACCCGCTGCGGATCCGATCCGGCGGCGCCCGGCCGTGTCGATAACGCACCATGACGACGGACAAGCATCGAAGATGATACGTTATATCATTTCTGATTCAAACCGGGACGATGCCGCCCATGCGCCGACGTACCGCTTCATCGGCGACGCCGGCCAACGGCCCGAGGCGGTGCGGCGAGCGTGCGCACGGCCGCGCTGCACACGACGGCGCGCTGCGAACCGGCCGCAATCGCGTGCGTTTCCCGTAGCGTTGATACGTATCAAGTCGTTGCGGTCTCGAGCCCGGATACTGGCCCGGTCATCGACCAGACAGGAGCAAGGCATGACCCAAACCATGAAAGCGGCCGTCGTTCACGCATTCGGCGAACCGTTGCGTATCGAGGAAGTCCCGGTGCCGACGCCCGGCCCCGGCCAGATTCTCGTCAACATCAAGGCGACGGGCGTCTGCCATACCGACCTGCACGCCGCCGACGGCGACTGGCCCGTGAAGCCGACGCTGCCGTTCATTCCCGGCCACGAAGGGGTCGGCATCGTCGCGGCGGTCGGCGCGGGCGTCACGCATGTGCGCGAAGGCGATCGCGTCGGCGTGCCGTGGCTGTACACCGCGTGCGGCCATTGCGAGTACTGCCACACGGGCTGGGAAACGCTGTGCCACGGACAGGAGAACACGGGCTACTCGGTCAACGGTAGCTACGCGGAATACGTGCTGGCCGATCCGAACTACGTCGGCCATCTGCCGGCGCAGGTCGCCTTCGACGAGATCGCGCCGATCCTGTGCGCGGGCGTGACGGTCTACAAGGGCATTCGCGTCACCGATACGCGTCCGGGCCAGTGGCTCGCGATTTCCGGCATCGGCGGCCTCGGCCACGTGGCCGTGCAGTACGCGCGGGCGATGGGCCTGCACGTCGCGGCCATCGACGTGTCGCCGGCGAAGCTCGAGCTCGCGCGGCAGCTGGGCGCGGAGCTGACGATCGACGCATCGGTCGACGATCCGGCGAAGGTCATCCAGAAGGAAATCGGCGGTGCGCACGGCGTGCTGGTCACGGCCGTATCGCGCAGCGCGTTCGCGCAGGCGCTCGGGATGGTCCGGCGCGGCGGCACGGTCGCGCTCAACGGCTTGCCGCCGGGCGATTTTCCGCTGCCGATCTTCTCGACCGTGCTGAACGGCATCACGGTGCGCGGCTCGATCGTCGGCACGCGCCGCGATCTGCAGGAGTCGCTCGATTTCGCTGCGGACGGCCTCGTGCGCGCGCATATCCATCGCGACCGGCTCGGCAACATCAACGACATCTTCACCCGTTTGCGCGAAGGGAAGATCGACGGGCGCATCGTGCTGACCGACATGCAGTGACGCGCCAGCGTCGTATGCGCAGCCGCGACGCGCGAAACGTCGCGGCTGCGCTGCGCTTACGTGCGCATCACGGCGCGAAGAACACGTCGGTGCGGTTCGTCAGGTTGCCCGCGTTGGTCTGCACGAACAGCGGGTGGAACGACGAAGACGGCAGCACGTCGAGCCCTTGGTAGTCGCCGATGAAAAAGCCTTCCGCGTTCGGCGCGAGCTTCATGTCGAACGGACCGCCGACGCGCCGCTCGTCGGCGAACGTCGCACCGCCGTCGTGCGAGATCTTGCGCCAGAATCCGGTCGGCAGCGTCGTCGTGTTGCCGGCCGCGAGGTCGCGGAAGTCGTAGTAGGTGACCATCACCGCCCCGGCGCTGTCGACCCGCACCGACGGATTGAACGCCGCACGCCCGGTCGGCGTGTTCACCTGCAGCGGCGCGCTCCAGCTCGCGCCGCCATCCTTCGACGTCGATAGCGCGATCTCGTCGTAGTTGCCGCCGTTGAATCGACCGTCCTGCCAGACGACGTAGATCTGTCCGGACGCGGCATCGATCGCGGGCTCCGGAATGATGTCGCCGGTGCGCACCGGTTCGCCGGTGTTCGGGTCGGTCACGCCGGCCGTCTGCAGCGCGGCGATCACCTGCGGCTTGCTCCACGTCGCGCCGTCGTCGCTCGACTTGATGAACGCGACCTTGCCGGCCGCCTTGTTGAACGGCGGCTGGATCAGATCGAAGAAGTCGTACAGCGTGCCCGTCTTCGGATCGACGACGATCTGGTTGCCGATCGTCTGCTGGCGCGACGGCACGTCGACGATCACCTTCGCCGCGCTCCAGGTCTTGCCGCCATCGGTCGTCTTCGAGAAGAACGTCGGCCCGCGGTACGCCTGCGTGTGCAGGTTCGCATACGGGTTGCCGTTGGGCAGCTCGAGGCGGTCCCACACCGCATACGCGGTGCCGGCCTTCACCGGGTTCGCGGTGACCGATTCCTTGTCGTTGAAGAACTGCGTCGTCGGTTCGTCGTTCGCGATCAGCACGGCCGGGCGGCTCCACGTTTGCCCGCCATCGGCCGACACGGACGCCGCGACCGCGTTGCTGTTGTTCGACTGATTGAACGAGATCGACACGGAGTACGCGGTGCCGTCCGGCCCGAACGACACCCACGGATCGGACGCGCGCTCGTACTTCAATCCGCCCGGCGCGCAGGCGCTGAACGGTTGCGGCGTGCGCGCCCAGGTCGAGCCGCCGTCGAACGTGTAGCCGGCGACGAGCCCGTGCGCGCCGCCGTTCGACCAGCGGTCCTGTTGCCATACCGCGATCATGTTGGTCGGATTCGCGGGGTTCACCGACAGCCAGGGCTCGACCTCGGCGTTCACGTAGTTCGTGCCCGGGCCGCCGATCGTGCAGGCCGCGAACGGGCTGGGCCCCGACACGACGACCGGGTCGGCATGGGCCGCGGTCGCGACGGCGGCCATCGCCAGCGCGCCGGAGAGTCGGCTAAATCGGCTGAGTCGAGTCAGGCGGGTGAGGCGGGTGACGGGCGAGTGGAACTCGATCTGGCGTCGCATGGACTGCTCCTCGTTGAGGTGCGGCAGCGATGGCATGGCGAGCCGACACGAACCGGCGCACGGCAACGGATGCCGTGCACGAGACGGATCGGGCGATCAGGAAGCCGCTTCGGTCATCGCAAGCCGCAGGTGCTGGATCCCGCCAGCACGTCGGTGAGACTCCGCTTCGTTTTCATTGCTTTTCGTTGCTTGGTCGGCGCCTACGACGAATGCATCGAAGTGGAATGGAATGTAGGTGATCCGTATGCGGCGCGGGGGGCAATTTTTTGTAACAGAGCGTAGCCGGAAAGCGTTGCCGAAACGGCTCGCGCAGGCGCGCAAAATTTTCCTTCGAAAAACTTCGGAAGCCGAATCGAAGCGCGAATTGGAATCGCTATCGATTACGTGCGGAACGCGGTGCACGCAGCCGATGCGGCGCGCCGCGCCGGCAGTCAACGCTCGGCCGGAAAGCGCTGCTGCAAGGCGTTCAGCCAGCGCGCGACGACGTCGAGTTCGTCGTCGGAGAAGCCGTCGCACAGCTTGCCGTTCAGCTCGCGCAGCAACACGCGCGCGCGCTTGAGCGCCGCATGACCTTCGTCGGTGAGGAACAGACGCGTTGCGCGCCCATCGTCCGAATCGGCGTGGCGCGTGAGCAGGCCGGCCTTCGCCATCCGGTCGGCGAGCCCCGTCATCGCGGACGGCGCGAGTTGCAGCGCCGCACCGACTTCGCCGATCAGCGCGCCGTCCTGCTTCGCGAGAAAGAACAGCACGCCGGCCTGCGCGGCGCTCGCGCGCGCGTCGGTCTCGGCCTTGCGGTCGACCCAGCGCTGTACGCGCCGCTGGCCGATGTTCAACAGAAAAAACAGTCGTCGATGTTCGCTCAAGTTCGGTTCCCGGCTGCGATGGAAAGGGATGGGCGGTCGGCGTCGCGGCGCGCGTCGAGCGCCTGCGCGAGCCAGTTGGCGACGCCCGGCCACAGCACGGCGCCCGGCCGGCTGCGGAAGAAGCCCATGTGCCCGACCGGGCCGGTGCCCGCCGCGTGCGGATCGATCTGCCGGCGTTCGACGGCCGCTCCGGTCAGGTAGCTTACCAGCAGGTCGATGGCGCGCCGATTGGCCCACGGATCGTCGTCGAAGCCGACCGCGAGAATCGGCAGCCGCTGTTTCGAAAAGCGCTCGGCCGCGCCGAGCGTCGGATCGTCGAAGAAGTAGTGCGGCAGCGCGGTCCAGCGGCTCCATTCGCGGAACACGCCGGCCGGCAGATCCTCGCCGAGCCCGAGCCGTTTGCCCGGCACGTAGCCGAGCAGCGCCGACGCGAGCGGGCCGAGCACGTGCAGGATCAGGCGCACCTTCAGGCGTTCGGCCGCACTTTCGATCAACCGCGTGCTGCCCGCGTGGGCGGCGACCAGCACGGCGGCGCGCAGATGCGCGGTGCCGGCCGACAGGCCGACCGCGTGGCCGCCGACGCTGTGCCCGACCGCCAGCAGCGGCACTGCGCGGTGCGTGTCGCGCGCCCATGCGATGGCCGCGCCGACGTCGAGTTCGATCCAGTCGCGCATGCGGGCCTGCAGCTTGTTGAGCCGCGCGGGCCGCGATGCGCCGATCCCGCGATAGTCGTAGGTCAGCGCCGCGAAGCCGCGCGTCGTCAGAAAGCGTGCGAAGCCGGCGTACAAGCGCTCGGGCACGGCGGTCGCCGGGTGGATCAGCACCAGCGCGCGCGGCGGCGCGTCCGGCGACCAGAGCGTGCCGCGCAGCGCATAGCCGTCGGCGGCGGAAAACGCGATGGATTCCGATGTCATGTCCGTCCTCGTTCAGAAATGTGCTTCGCATGCGAAATATAGTTCTCGGCGTATTTCGCGTACGAAATATCTGTCGAGGATGTCCTCGAACGGCTTTCCCGTGGCGCGTTGCAACATCGGCATGCGCGCCGTCCTGCCATCGAAGATTTGCGCCTTTCGATAGCAGAATATTGCGTTTGTTCGATGCCGGCGATCGACGTATCGTCGACGGTTTCATGGCGTGCGCCGTGTGCTTCGTTCGATGCGCCATCCCGCGCTGCTGCGATGCGCACGCCAGTCAACTACCGGAGGAAATCACGTTGTCGAGCCGAATCGTCACCGCGCTGCTGCTCGCGCTCGCCGCGCAGCCGGGCATCGCGAAAGACACCGTCACGCTGCGCGTCGGTGAACAGAATTACTTCAACATCCAGGCGTCGATGGAAGCGTCCGGCGTGCTGAAGGACGTGCGTTACGCGATCGAGTGGAAGCACTTCCAGGCCGCCGCGCCGGTCGCCGAAAGCCTGAGCGGCAATGCGATCGACGTCGGCTTCCTCGGCGATTCCGCGCTGCTGACGCTGGCCGCACGCGGCGCGCCGGTGAAAGTGGTGGCGGTGTCGCGGCAGAGCCTCGACGGCGTCGCGATCCTCGTACCGAAGAATTCGCCCGTGCGCACGGTGGCCGACCTGCAGGGCAAAACCATTGCGGTGTGGCGCGGTGCGTGGAGCCAGCAACTGGTGCTGCGCGCACTCGAACACGCGGGCCTGCGGATGGATTCCGTCAAGTACGCATACCTGATGCCGATCGACGCGACCAATGCGCTCGCGAACGGCTCGGTTGACGCCGTGTCGTTATGGGAGCCGTTCGTCAGCACGCTCGCGCTGCGGCAGGGCGCGCGGCCGGTGACGACCGCGCAGGGGCTGATGCCCGCGCTCAGCTTCGTCGCCGCGAACGATGAGGCCGCAGCCGGCAAACGCGCGGAGATCACCGATTTCCTGAAGCGCGTCGCGGCGGCGCGCCAGTGGGTCGACAGTCATCCGCGCGAATACGCGCAGCTGTGGGCGAAGCGTGCGCAGCTCGAGCCGGACGTCGCGTATCGCTGGCTCGGCAACGCGCACCAGCGCGTGGGCCCCGTCGACGACGCTGCCGCGAAGGACGCGCAGAATACCGCCGACTTCCTGCACAAGGCCGGCGTGATCCCGGTTGCCTACGACACGACGAAACTGCTCGACCGCTCGTATGCGGGCGCGTTTGCGGCCGCCGCGCAACAGACGGCTGCCGCGCGGTGACGATGTCGCCGCGACCGGCGATCACCCGTGAACGGCGCCAGCGCAGCGCCGCGTGCGCATCGATCTCATCGTGATGGTTCGTGCGCATTCGCCGCGCATCGCGATCTGCGTGGCAGTGCGCACGCGCCTGAAGCCGCCGGCAGCGCGGCTCGACGGTATGCCGATCAAGCGCACGAGCCGATCGATCGAATTTCGCGGAAGACGCGCAACCCGAACCGCGCCACGTTACCCGCGCTGCCGGTAGCACGCGACGGCAGCCCCACCGCCGTATCGAATCAAAACGACGGCAGCCCCGGCGGATTCGTTTCCGCGCGCGCGAGCGCCTCGCTCTGCAATCCCCAGCGTGCCAGCGCCTGGCCGTAGCGGCCGTTGTCGATCAGCGTGTTGGTCGCGAGCGTCAGCGCCGGCGCCAGCCCGCTGCCGCGGCGCGTCGCGATCGCGACGTCCGCCTTCACCGGCCATCCCGCGTTCACGACACCCACTCGACGGATCTTGCCGTCACGCGCGGCCTCGTACGCGAGCGACGCATTCGGATTCAGTTCGGCGTCGGCGCGACCGGACAGCAGCGCGACGCGCGCTGCCGCATCGTCGTCGAAATAGAGCGGCTCGGTCGCCTTCAGCCCTTGTGCGACATTGCGCCGGCTCCATTCGAGCAGGATGCGCTCCTGGCTCGTTCCCGCGCCGGTGATCACGCGCAGGCCCGCAATGTCCTTCGGTTCGGCGATCCTCGCGATCGGGCTCGCGCTGCGCACGTAGAACCCGTGCAGTCCGAGCCGGTAGGTCGTGAAGTCGAACTTCTCCTTGCGCTTCTCGGTCACGCCCACGTTCGAGATCACGGCGTCGTACTTGCCGGACGCGAGCCCGAGCGGCCAGTCGGCCCATGCGATCGGTACGAGCAGCAGCGCGCGGCCCAGTGCATCGGCGACGAGCTGCGCATAATCCGGATCGGCGCCGACCACCGTGCGTGCGTCGGTCGCATAGGTCGACACGGGCGGCGCGTGCGGCGCGATCGCGACGGTGAATGCGCCGTCGCGCACCCAGCGATAGTTGCCGGCCGCGCGGATCGCGGCGGCGTCGCGCGCGGCGCGGATGCGGCCGGCCTGGCGCGGGTCGAGGTCGGCCGTCGCGGCTTCGGCGAATACGGCGTGCGAGCGCAGGCTCGCGACGGCGGCCAGCGCGGCGGTGATGAACAGGCGTCGGTCGGTCATCGGTGCAGGCCTCGCAGCGGAAGGGCGGCGCGCATCACAGGACGCGCGCCAGGAACGCACGCGTGCGCGGATGCGCCGGCGCATCGAGGACGACTGCGGGCGGCCCCGACTCGACGATGCGTCCGCGCTCCATGAACAGCACGTTGTCGGCGACTTCGCGTGCGAAGCCGATCTCGTGCGTGACGATCACGAGCGTCGTGCCGGAGCGCGCGAGTTCCTTGATCACGTCGAGGACTTCGTTGACGAGTTCGGGATCGAGCGCCGACGTGGGCTCATCGAACAGCAGCACCTTCGGACGCAGCGCGAGCGCCCGCGCGATCGCGACGCGCTGCTGCTGACCGCCGGACAGCTGGCGCGGATACGCATCGGCCTTGTCGGCGAGGCCCACGCGTGCCAGCAACGCGCGCGCGGTGCGCTCGGCCGCATCGTGCGCGACGCCGCCGACGGCGACCGGCGCCTCGATCAGGTTCTCCAGCACGGTCAGATGCGGGAACAGATTGAAGTTCTGGAACACCATGCCGACCGCCGTGCGGCGCTTCAGCACGTCGCGCTCGTTGAGCTCGTACAGCACGTCGCCTTCACGTCGATAGCCGATCAGCTCGCCGTCGATGTCGATGAAGCCGTCGTCGACACGTTCGAGATGATTGATCGTGCGCAGCAGCGTGGACTTGCCGGAGCCGGACGGCCCGACGATCACCGTCACGCTGCCGCGCGGCGCGACGAACGACACGTTGTCGAGCACGCGCTGCGTCCCGTACTGCTTCGACACGTTGTGCACGGCCACGTCGCCGCCGACGAGCGGCGGCGCAACGGCTGCAGCGTCGCCGACGGCAACCGCGCGCGCGGTCGCGTTGCGTGCCGCGGTACGCCGCCACAGCGCGCGGGCGAGCGCCAGCACGAAGGTCAACGCCGACGGCGGCGGATTGCGCAGCGCGCCGCGCGCATAGTGGCGTTCGACCTGCACCTGGATCGCGGACAGCACGGTCAGGATGATCAGATACCAGACGGTCGCGACCATCAGCAGCGGGATCACGTCGAGGTTGCGGCGATAGATCACCTGCACCGTATAGAACAGCTCGGGCATCGCGAGCACGTACACCATCGACGTGCCCTTGGCGAGCGTGATCAGATCGTTGAACGCCGTCGGCAGAATCGCGCGCATCGCCTGCGGCAACACGATCCGCGTGGTCTGACGGCCGCGCGGCAGCCCGAGCGCGGCGGCCGCTTCGAGCTGGCCCTGATCGACCGCAAGGATGCCGCCGCGGATCACTTCGGCGGAAAACGCCGCGTGATTCAGCGTGAGGCCGAGGACGGCCGCGAAGAACGGGGAGATCAGGTCGGTGGTCGGTGTGTCGAACCAGACGATGTCGGTGAACGGCACGCCGAGCCGCACGTGCTCGTACAGATAGCCGAGGTTGTTGAGGATCAGCAGCAGCACGATCAGCGGAATCGAACGGAACAGCCACACGAACGTCCACGCGCTCGCGGCGAGCAGGCGCGAGCGTGACAGCCGCGCGAGCGCGACCAGTGCGCCGAGCGCGAAGCCGAACACCGCACCGAGCACGGTCAGCACGAGCGTGCGCGCGAGCCCCGACAGCACCGGCGGCGACAGGAACCACTCGGCGAACACCGGCCAGCCCCATTGCGGATTGCCGAGGATCGAATATAGCGCCAGCGCGATCAGCACGAGCGCGAGCATGGTGCCGGCCAGGCGCGACCGGTGCCGCGCCGGCACGATGCGAAGACGCGCGTGCGCGCCTTGCGCGTCCGGGGAAGGCAGCGGCGCCAGCGCGCCGCCGAGATGGGTCGTGTCGCTCATGTCGGTGAGAGTCCTCGATCGGGTCGTCGGTGGTAAGCGCCGCGCTCGACGCGGCGGCGCAGCGGCGTCATGCGTGCGCTTCGGCCGCGTCGCTCTGCTGCTGCACGGCGTCGCGCGGCGCGTAACGGCTCGCCTTGCGCGGCAGGCCGAGGTGATCGCGCAGCGTGCTGCCCGGCAGGTCGCGGCTGTAGCGGCCGCGCGCCTCGAGGATCGGAATCACGAGGTCGACGAAGTCGTCGACGCCCTGTGCCTGCACCGGGAAGCCGAGGATGAAACCGTCGCCGGCCCCGGCGTCGTGCCAGCGGATCAACTCGTCGGCGACGTGCTCGGCGGTGCCGATGAAGTTCGGCCGCGGCGTCGCGACGGCGAGCGCCGTCTCGCGCAGCGTGAGGTTTTTGCGCTTCGCGTCGGCCTTGATGCGGTCGGTGGTCGAGCGGAAGCTGTTGCGGCCGATCTCGCCGAGTTCGGGGAATGGCGCATCGAGCGCGTACTGCGTAAAGTCGTGGTGATCGAAGTAGCGGCCCAGATACGCGAGCGCCTCGTCGATCGTCAGCAGCGCACGGATCGCCTGGTATTTGTCTTCGGCTTCGGCCGCGGTGCGTCCGACGATCGGGCCCACGCCGGGGAACACCTTCACGTCGCCCGGCTGGCGCCCGTGCTCGACCGCGCTTTGCTTCACGCGGCGCGTGAATGCGGCGGTTTCGTCGAGCGACGGCGAATGCGTGAACACCGCGTCCGCATACTTGCCGGCGAGCCCGATGCCGGTGTCGGACGAGCCGGCCTGAAAAATCACCGGCTGCCCCTGCGGCGAGCGCTGGATGTTCAGCGGGCCGGCGACCTGAAAGAAGCGGCCGTGATGGTCGAGCGTGTGGAGCTTGTCGCGATCGAAGAAGCGGCCGCTCGTGCGATCGCGCACGAACGCGTCGTCGTCCCAGCTATCCCACAGCCCCTGCACGACCTCGAGATATTCATCGGCGATCTCGTAGCGCAACGCATGCTCGGGATGCACCTTGCCGAAATTCTTCGCCGTGCCTTCGAGCGGCGTCGTCACGACGTTCCAGCCCGCGCGGCCGCCGCTGATCGCATCGAGCGACGCGAGCTGGCGCGCGACCGTGAACGGCTCGCTGTACGACGTGGAGATCGTGCCCGCGAGCCCGATCTTCTTCGTCGCGACCGCGAGCGCCGACAGCACGGTCAGCGGCTCGAAGCGGTTCAGGAAATGCGGGATCGACTTCTCGTTGATGTAGAGGCCGTCGGCGACGAACGCGAATGCGATGCCGGCGGCCTCCGCCTTGCGCGCGATGCCGATCGCGAAGTCCAGGTTGATGCTCGCGTCCGGCGGATTGCTCGGATGCCGCCACGCGTTCATGTGGCGGCCTGCGCCTTGCAGCATCAGGCCGAAGGGGATCGATCGTCGGGTCGTCATGGGCGTGTCACGCGTTGTGGTCGGGGGAAGGGGCGCGTTCGGCCGCGACGGCCGGTTGCGCGCGGCTGATCGACTGCGCACCGCCCAGCCATTCGGTCGACGCGAGCCGCGCGGCGTAATCGGTCACCGGCGAGTCGATCACGAACGCATCGACGTCGAGCCGGCGGCTGAGCGCGTCGAGCGCGCGATGGATGCGCTCGGGCGTATCGGCCAGCACGGTCGGGCGCAGTTCGTCGATCCGGTAATCGGACGCGCCGCTTTGCCGCGCGAATTCGGCGGCGGCTTGTGCGCTCGCGAGGTTGAAGCTCGAGCCGCCGGCGAATTGCAGCTTGAAGATCCTGAGCGCGCCGATCAGTCGTTCCGCTTCGTCGCGGGTCGCGGCGGCGACCGCGTACAGCGCGACGAGCGGTCGCGTGCCGCCCGCATCGCGGTATGCGGCGAGCGAGCGTTCGAGGTTCGCGTCGTCGCCGTTGAAGTGGCCGGCGTAGCAGAAGCGCCAGCCATGGCGGGCGGCGAGCGCGCCGCTGTCGGGCGAGCCGCCGAGCAGGATGCGTTCGGGCGCGTGCGGCGGCACCGGCAGCGCGACCGCGCCGGCGAGCGGATGATCTTCGGCGACACCCCAGCCGAGGAATGCGTCGAGCGTCGCGAGCCGTGTCGCGAAGTCGGGTTTGCGCGCGTGGTCGTGGCCCCATTGGAGCGCGCGCGTCGTCAGCGGCAGCCCGCCCGGCGCCTTGCCGATGCCGAGATCGACGCGGCCCGGCCCGAGCGCGGCGAGCAGCTTGAACGTCTCGGCGACCTTGAACGGGCTGTAGTGCTGCAGCATCACGCCGCCCGAACCAACGCGGATGCGCGACGTATGCGCCAGCAGATGCGCGACGACGATCTCGGGCGCGGAACTCGCGAGGCCCGGCGCGCCGTGATGCTCGGCGACCCAGAAGCGCTCGTAGCCGAGTTGTTCGGCGCGCTGCGCGAGCGTCGTCGTGAAGCGCAGTGCGTCGGCCGCGCTCGCGCCGTCGGCGATCGGACTCTTGTCCAGCAAGGAAAGCGAATATGACATGGGCGTTCTCGCGGGGGCGTCAGGGAAGGGGCCGCTCAGCTCTTCGGCAGGCCGGGCGGATTCGTGCGCGACTGGTCGATCGCTTCGGCCCCGAGGCTCCAGCGCTCGAGGACCTGCCGGTAGCTGCCGCTGCGAATCAGCCCGTTGAGCGCGACGGTCAGCGGATCGGCGAGGCCGCTGCCGCGGCGCGTCGCGATCGCGATGTCGGCGGTGCGCGGCCAGCCGCCGCTGATCGCCCCGACCGCGCGCGTCTTGCCCTGCTGCGCGCTCTGGTAGGCGAGCACGGAGTTCACGCTGAACACGGCATCCGCGCGGCCCGACTGTACGGCGACGATGCGCATCGCCTGGTCGTCGTAGTACTGGACCTGCACGGGCTTCAGGCCATGCGCGACGTTCTCGCGGTCCCACGCGAGCAGGATCTTTTCCTGGTTGGTGCCGGCGTCGGTCACGATGCGCAGCCCGGCGACGTCCTTCGGCTCGCGGATCGACTGGATCTTGCTGTCGTTGCGCACGTAGAAGCCGACCTGGTCCTTGCGGTAGGTCGAGAAATCGAACTTCTGCTTGCGCTCCTCGGTGACGGTCACGTTCGAGATCACCGCGTCGACTTTCCCGGATTCGAGCGCGAGCGGCCAGTCGGCCCACGCGAGCGGGACGATCTTCAGCTTGCGGCCGAGACTGTCGGACACGAGCTGGCCGATGTCCGCGTCGAAGCCGATCACCGTGCGCGCGTCGGTCGCGTAGGTACTGATCGGCGGCAGGCTCGGCGCGATGCCGATCGTCAGCGTGCCGGCCTCGGCGAACTTGAACGTCGGCGGCACCGCGAGTTGTACGGCCGCATCGGCCGTGCCGCGCGGGCGGCCGTGCTGCTCGGGGCTCAGGTCGAAGGTCGCGGCCGCCGCGGCGATCGCGGTCGCGCCGATCAGCGCGGCCGCCAGCGTGCGCACGGCGCGCGGCGTGAAAGGAACGGCTCGTTGCATGAATGCATCCTGGAGTTGACGGTTTTTCTGGGATGGAGTCGGAAACGCTTGCGACGACGCAGCGCGTTCAGCGCGGTAAGGCCGGTTCGGGCAGCGGCGCCCACAGGTCGGCGAGCGTCGACGTGCGCGACGGATCGACGAGGTCCTTGCCGAAGCGCAGATGGAAGTACGCTTCGGGGTCGATCGACGCATCGAACAGCCGCGTATAGCCGGCGCGGTCGTACAGCGCCCACGCCTCGGGTTGGCGAAAGCCGGTGGTGAGGTAGACGCGCCGATAGCCCTGCCGCGCGGCGCGCTGTTCGAGCGCGTCGACGATCGCGCGTGCGAGCCCCTGGCGGCGCAGGTCCGCGCGCGTCCAGATGCGTTTGAGCTCGGCGGTCTGCGCGTCGTAGCGCTTGAATGCGCCGCCGCCGATCGTCTCGCCGTCGCGCAGCAGCAGCACGAACGCGCCGTCGGGCGGCGCGAACAGATCGGCCGGGTAGCGCGCGAGTTCGTCGCGCGCGGCCGCGCGGCTGTCGGGGCGGTACGCGTCGTAGCGCGTCGCGTATTCGTCGATCAGCGCGTCGATCAGCGGCTGAGCGCGGACGTCGAGCGGCGTCGTGTCGATGATGCGGTCGTTCGTGGCCATGGGCATCGCGAGGGGCGTGCGATGCGGACGTTCCGTTCGAAGGCCGGGCATGCGGCCCGTCCGGTCAGTGCCGTTATCGCGACGCGGTTGTCGTGATGGCGGCGGCCTCAGTGCTCAGTGCGTGCTGCGATGCATCGGGCGTGCCGCCGCCGTTCCGAACACGTTAGCGGTGCGGCGCGCAAAGGCGAACGAAGCAATTTCGATAAGGATTTCGCGGCGCAAGTCAAAAGGCTTGCAGCGGGCATGGGGTGTGCGTGTTGCGCGGCCGTGATCGCTCGGCCTGCATGTGATGCAGATGCAGGCGGCCCACGCGTCGGTTGTCTCGCAGCTCATGCGCATCGAACCAAGGATGGCGATCAGGCGCGCAGCGCTCAGATATTGCAGAACACGACCGCGGGCTCGGCGCCTTCGATCGCCGAAAACAGCGTCTTCAGGTGTTTGGCCGCTGCGCTCGACGGACGCTCGACCAATCCCAGCAGGTGTTCGCCCCAGAGCGTCATCCCGAGATGGCCGGCCGCGAATTCGTAATTTACCGAGCGCCATTCGGACACCGGCGTGATCGAATCGCACGACGGGCAGCGTAGCCGCGCCGACTCCGGTTCTCGGCACCACGCGTCGAGCGCCTCACCGAGTTCGTCGCTGCCGTCTGCTCCGAGCTCGATCGCCGTTCGGCAGGACGGGCAATTGACGCTGAAACCGCCGTCGTAATTCATGAACAGGCCGTGATTGTCCGCTGAAGCCACCAGTTCCGGCCGGCCCGTTGCGCCGGTCTGCCAGCCGTGACCGGTCACGTCGATCTGAATCGCCGTGATGCGTGTGACGACGGGACTGTAGGCATCGACTTTCCGCTCGGGCGAACCCCAGCCTTCGAGATCGTCCAGCCCGCGGAAGTCGGCGCGCAACGGAAAGGCGGGCGCGCCCAGCGACAACCCGCTGCGGAGCTCGGGAACGATGACGCCGCCCTCGACGAGACGTGCGTAGAGCGCACGTGCCGCGTTCGGCGCCGACGCGCGCGATATCTTCGTGTCGATCAGCGCGGTGGTCGCGTCACCCATGAGCGTGTCCCGGAAGGTTGGGCATGGCGTTGCGGTCGGCGATATGAGGGGCGGCGAACGGCGAACTAGCCGATGACCGTCGGCGGCGTCGATGCTTCGGCGAGCTGAAACAGGCAGTCGCCGCGCTGCACCTGCGCGGGCACGCGCTTGCAGACCACTTCGCCGTCGCCTTTGAAGCGATGCAGCACCGGTTCGCGCAGCGGCGTATCGGGGAAGTGCACCCACGCGGCCGGCTGGCCGGCCGTCACGCGCTCGCCGAGCTCGACGAGCGGTTCGTACAGCCCGCGCTCGTATGCATAGACGAAGTGGCGATCGCCGTCCACGCGCAGGAAGCGCGTGACGGTCGGCGGCGCATCGGGCACGAGTGCGCCGTGCAGCAGCCCGACATAGCCGAGGTAGTGCAGCAGCCCGTGGCGGCCGAGCCGGATCAGCGCCGGATCGGCCATGCCCGCCCCGCCGAGTTCGGTGACGATCGAGATCGCGCGCTGCCGGCGCGCGGCCGACGCCGAATGCACGGGGTTCGGCGCATGCAGCAGCGCGTTCGGCAGCCCGAACGCGACGAGCAGCCCGTGGAGCTTCGCCGCCTCGTCGGCATCGAGCGGATCGATGGCGAGCATGTTGCCACCCTGGTACAGCAGCGAGCTGCCGCCCGAGTGCAGATCGACGAGATACTGCGCGCGCGACAGCAGCGCATGCTCGATGTAGTCCGCGATCATCTGCGTCGGCGTGCCGGTCGGGTCGCCGGGGAAACTGCGATTCAGGTTGCCGCCGTCGAGCGGCGACACGCGCTGGCCTGCCTCGGCCGCCGGAAAGTTCGCCATCGGCAGCAGGATCAGTTGCCCGCTGACCATCTCCGGCTCGATCTCGCGGATCAGCTGCGACACGATGATCTGGCCTTCGTATTCATCGCCGTGGTTGCCGGCCATCACGAGCACGACCGGCCCTTCGCCGTTGCGGATCGACGCGATCGGAATCGGCAGCCAGCCATACGCGGAGCGATGCACGGAATGCGGCAAGCGCAGATAGCCCGCGTGCTTGCCTTGCGAATCGAGGTCGATTTCGCAATGGATCGGATTTCGGTGGGACGGGGAAGCGGTCATGGCGGCATCGTTCGATGAACGGAATCCGCCATCTTATCGGGAAACGCGTGGCAAGGCGGCGGCTCGATCGGCCGCCGCCCGGCAGTGCGCGTGCTGCACGCGCCGCGTGTTGCAGTGGTGAATCACCGATCGACGAGCAGCGGGCTGCCCACGCGCGTCGGACGAGGCCGCAGCCGCGCCGCGCGTGCCGTTCGACCGGCGGCCGCGTCAACGGCCGGCTGTTTCAGCTTCGATACGGCCTTCTTCCCACAGCGCCCAGAAACGGCTGCCCGCGCGATACGGATTCGCGCGGCGCGCCGCGTGATCGGCGACGCCCTGGCGAAATGCGCCGTACAGCGTCAGCGGCGGATTGTCGACGCACGCGGCTTCGCGGGCGGCGGGCGTGCGGCGCTCGGAAACGAGCCGCCGAATCAGCGAGGCGCCGTCGATCACGTCCACTCGATCGACGGTTTCTGCGCGGCTGATGACTTCGACGGTATTCATGTGCGGGCTCCCTGACGTTCTGTTTTCCAGTCAAGGAGCAATAAGGGTGCCAAGCTCGAAAACCCGCGTGCGGCCGCGATCGTGCAGGCTTCTGCGGCGAACGTGCGGCGCGCGCGCCGGCGATGTTACGGAACACGTCACGTGACACGGGCGGCTGCCGCGAAACACGCGCACGCGCGCGGCGGCGCGCAATGCGTTGCAGAAATGAACCGCGGGATAGGCGCGAACGCGCGGACAGGCTACCGTTCAGTTCGCGGTGGCCGGGGCGATGGGGCGGTGGCTGCCTGCCGAATAGAAGCGATAGATGCCCTTGCCGGCCGACTTCGCGTCGTACAGCGCGCTGTCGGCCTGCCGGATCAGCTCGTCCGGGTTGCCGTGGCCGTCGTCGAGCGCGATGCCGATGCTGATCCCGAGGCTGACGGTCACGCCGATCGACAACGTGTAGGGCGCCGAGATCTGGCCGATGATCCGCGTGGCGAGGAGCGAGCTTTCGTGCATCGTGGTGTCGTCGAGCGCGACGATGAACTCGTCGCCGCCCACGCGCGCCGCCAGCGCGCCGGGCGGCAGTGCGCGCGCGAGCCGCTCGGCGACCTGCATCAGCACTTCGTCGCCGGCCTGATGGCCGCAGCGGTCGTTGATCGACTTGAAGCCGTCCAGGTCGAGATACATGACCGCGAGCGCGGGACTCGGCAAGCGCGGCCGCTGCGAGAGCATCCGCTTCAGGGCCGCATGCAGTTCGTGACGGTTCGGCAAACCGGTCAGCGCATCGTGTCGCGCGAGGTGCCGGATATGCTGCTCGGTCTGGCGGCGGGCGGTGACGTCCTCGACGATGATCACCGCATTGCCGTCCGGCACACGATGGCGCGTGAGCTCGAGCTGGCGGCCGTCGGCAAGCTCGATGTCGAGCGGCACCGGCTCGTCGTGGCTCAGCCAGACGTCGCATTGCGCCGCGAGGCCGGCGCCGTCGGAATCGGTCGACGCGTTCGCGCCGAGCGCCGCGATCACGTCGGGCAGCGGCGTGTCGAGCATGATCTCGCGCGGCGAGCCGAACAGCTGCGCGGTGCGCCGGTTCGCGACGATCACGCGGCTGTCGCCGTCGATCATGCACAGGCCGTGCGGCATGTAGGTGAGCGCCGCGTCGAAGCGCGTGACGAGCTCGGCGTTGCGCTGACGCGCCGCGATCAGCGCGACCAGCACGCGGTAATGGCGTTGCACGACCGTGCGCATGGCGGCGAGATAGATCGCGAGCGGCGGCAGCAGCAGCCACGCGCCGGGCCGCTCGACCAGCAGCGCGCCGATGGCGATCGGCACGACGCCGAGCGTGACCTGCGTCATCGCGAGCCGCGGCAGCGCCGAATTGCGCGATGCGATCCCGCCGAACACGCCCCCCGCGACCATCACGGACAGCGTGCCGAGTTCGATGTCGGGCGAATCGAGGCAGCCCATGACGCCGAGGCCGAGCACGAAGCACGCGGCGAGCGACACCGGAGCATAGCGCAGCGCCCAGTATTCGGGGCGGCCTTCGCCGGCGGCGTCGTGCACGACATAGGCGCGGGCAATGGCGAGCCGCGCGGCGAGCAGGCCGACGTCGACGCACAGCCAGATCAGACACCAGAGTTGCTGCAGCCGGATCAGGGCGATCGCCGCGACGAAGCCGCTCGCGATGCCGGACAACGCCATTGGGCGGACGTCTTCGAACAGCGTGACGAGCATCGACGGGCGCAGCGCAGCCGTCACGTGGTGATTGCCGCTGGGCGGCGTGGAGAGAACGGCGTTCAGCAGACGGGCCTTGACTGCCATGGTTGTTTTTGACCTGGACACGAGGCGGTTTCCAACCGGCCGCCGTGCGTGGCAGAGGGTGGGATGACCGGTGAGTCGGATGCGACGACATTACCATGAAACATCGCGCGTGCGAGCCTCGCGGATTCCCCGGTGCGGCGCCGCGGTTATGGCGCGTGGGACGCTCCGGACGACGGCTCGCGACTGGTCGTCGCGCCCTGCGGCGAGGCCGTCATCAGGATTTCAATAAGTATTTCATGTGGAAGGCGCGCCAGGGCTTATATCCGAACGATGTCGGGTGCGGGCCGTGCCGCGCTTCGGTTCGCGGGCGGGGAAAGCGCGCGGCGGATGCCGAGCGTCGCGCGCGTGCTCGGCGGCGGTGATCTCGCTCGTCGTCTGGGAATCTGTATGCAGCTAGCGGCGCGCCCGCGGCGCCACACCGACCGACGTGAAGGCATTTATGCGGACGTGGGCTGAACGGGGCGCCGCTCGCGATGCGGCAGCGTTACGGCGGCGCCCGCGCACGACGCTCCGCCCGCAAACGGCCGACGATGCTTCAGTAGCTACCGCCTCCGCCTGTACCGCCTGCGCCGCCGTATCGGCTCATGCCGGAACCTTGCGCAGCGCCGCCGTCCGCCGACGTGCATCCGGTCGTCAGCAGCAGCGCCAACACCGCGATCAGCGCCGCGGTCGCTCGTGCCGGTTTCATCTCAGCCTCCTTTCGCTGCGCAGATCGCTTGACGAGCCATTTCGTACGAGCGCGCGCAACGCAACGGCAACACGTATCGCGAGCGCCGCTTATTCCATGCTTTTTGCATATCGGGTTCAGCGCGCGATCGTGCATGCGCGATCACGCGCACGGCTGCGGTCATCGGAGATTGATCGGGGCAAGCGCTGGTTCTTGGGTGGCGCGTCCCTGGGTGGAGAGGAGCGGATTGCTTTCCCTGGGCGCGCACGCGTCGTCACGCTTGACCGGTTTCACCCACATGACCGGCCGCGCGCCTCGTATTCGCGGCTGACGAGCCGCACGTGGCGCGTGCAGGTGCGCCGACGGCGATTGCGTCGCGCGGGAGATCGGGGAGGATGGTGGTAGGCGCATCGGGCGTCGAACGCGGGTGACGTAGACGCCGCGTCGGCCGCGGCGTCCAGCCGATCGGCGATGGACGAGATCGGCCCTGCGGTTCTGCGCCCACGACGCTTCGGCGTGGGCGAGCGTCAGCGGCTTTCCCGTAGCGAGGAAAAATGTCGCGGTGCGACCAGCTTCCCGGCCGCCCCGGCACGGGCAGCGCGGGAAGGTTCCAGTGCCGCGCATGACGCGCGGCAGCACGGCATCAGAACTTGTGGCGCAGCCCCAGCGCGACGACCACCTGGTTGCTGTTGGCCGACGGCGTCAGCGTCCAGACGGTGGCGTCGAACGCGTGATTGCCGTGGCCGCCGCTGACGCTTTGATAGACGCCTTCGAGATACGCATCGGTGCGCTTCGAGAACGCATAGTCGACTTGCGCGACGACCTGATTCCATTTCGGGCGCGTCTGGCCGGTGCGCGTGTCGAAACGCGCCATCGTGTACGTGTACGCGGCCGACAGGCTCAACGCGGACGTCGCCATATAGCGGCCGTCGACCGAGAAGTTGTCGAACACCAGCGACTCGCCCTTCAACGGCGTGATGCCGCTGCCTTGCATCACGCCGGTCACGCCGTCGGTCGCCGAGTGCGACCATGCGGCGCCGACCGAGTGCGGGCCGAACGAATAGCGTCCGGCGAGTGCCCAGATCTGCTGGTTGCCGCCGGTGATCGTCGCCGAGCCGTCGATCGTGCTCAGCGCACCGTCGGGGTTCGGCGCATTGCGATCGCGGCTGATCTTCAGGTAGCCGGCGCCGAGCTTCAACGGCCCGTTTTCGTACGACACGCCCGCGCTCCACGCGGCGTTGTTCGAGAACTGGCCGGCGGCGTTGGAGAACGCGTACATCGCGCCGAACCTCAGCCCGCGATACGTCGGGCTCACGTACTTCACCGCATGGTTGATGCGCAGGTTGCGGTTCGAATCGTCGTTGTCGTACGGATGCACGGCCAGATTGCCGCCCCAGCCCGGACCCGATGCGCCGAGCGGCGTGACGAAGTCGATGATCAGGTCGTACTGGCGGCCGAACGTCAGCGCGCCGGCCGAGTGCGAGCTCAGGCCGACCCACGCCTGGCGGCCGAACATGTCGACGCCTTTCTGCGACAGCTTGCCGTTCGTACCGGAGAAGCCGTTTTCGAGCGCGAATATCGCGGCCATCCCGCCGCCCAGATCCTCGCGGCCGCGCAGCCCCCAGCGCGATGCGTTCAATGCGCCGCTCGTCAGCCCGACGCTGCCGCTGCCGTGCGAGCCGGCGCCGCCGGCGCGCTGGCTGGTTGCGTAGGTGATCGACGTGTCGATCAGGCCGTACAGCGTCACGCTGCTCTGCGCGTTGGCGGCGGCCGGAAGGAAGCCGGCCATGCAGGCGACGACGGCCGTCCCCGCGGCCGTGCCCGCGCGGCGCGCGCGTTGGGTGGATTGCAGCGCGGCGATGCGAGCGCCGGCCTTTCGTTTGGTCGTGGAATGCATAGGAATATTTATCATTAGCGCGGCAGAACCGCCGTGCGGGCCGCGTCGGCCCCCCCGGCCGACGAATCGAGCGGCAATTATTGGAGATCGCGCAACGGTCGATTAAGTCGCTGCACAGTAAAGGTCTTCTGCGAAATCGGATGGAATCGGTGGGCGGGAAGGGGATGGGCGCGGGCGGTGGGGACTCGCATCGGGAGAGCGCTGGCAGACACCCGCGCTGGGTGCTCGCATCGAAGGGGCGCTGAGAGGCGGCAGCGCTGGTCGCTCCAATGGGAGCTCGATGCGGTATACCCGCGCAACGACCGCCGCGCGAGGCTTCACGATGTCGATTGGGGGAATCGCTCTGCGCGCGTCGGTACGGCAGTGATCGCGCAGGCTGCCGTCGTCAGCGACCGCGACGCACCGCCTCAAGGTTTCATGACGACCTTGATGCACCCGTCGCGCTTGTCGCGGAACGTCTCGTACATTCCCGGCCCTTGCTCGAGCGGCACCGAATGGGTGATCACAAACGACGGATCGATCTGGCCGCGCTCGATCCGCGAGAGGAGGTCGGCGCTCCGGCGATTCACGTGCGTCTGGCCCATGCGGAACGTCGGCCCCTTGTTCATCGCTGCGCCGAACTGAATCTTGTCGAGCAGGCCGCCGTACACACCCGAAATCGACAGGATGCCGGCGGCCGGCATACGTAGATCATCTCGCGCAGCACGTGCGGACGATCCGTCTCCAGCATGACGGCCTGCTTCACGCGGTCGTACAGCGCGTCGATGGAACGTGTCGCGTGCGATTCCATCCCGACCGCATCGATGCATTTCTCCGGCCCCTTGCCGCCGGTCAGTTCGTTCAGGCGCTCGACGACGCTTTCCTCGTCGAAGTCGATCGTGACGGCGCCGCCCTGGCGCGCCATCTCCAGCCGCTTCGGCACATGATCGATGACGACCACCTGTTTCGCGCCTGGCAGTACCGCGCTGCGCACGGCCATCTGGCCTGGTCGCAACCTGGAAATGTTGCGCATCCACGGCGTGAGCAAGGCGTGGGCCACGTGCTTGTGTTGTCGCGACAAGCCGGCGCGGCGTGCGGCTTGGCTGCGCCATGCGCGGCCGAAGTCGTAGAGCGAGGATTGCTGTCTCGCGTTCCGCCGCGAACGAACGACGCCCGCGCGGTGTTGCGTTCAGCCGCGCGTATCGACCCAGTTGCGGGCCCAGCGAGCCGAATGCTGCAGCGCCTGCCGTTCGCTCGGGAAGTAGTCGAGCGAATAGAACTGGTAGCGGCGATCGGCGCAGCGGCTGTCGATCGGCTCGAGCAGCAGGTTGGATGAATAACTGCCGTCGGGCAAGCGATGCGCCGAAGGCTGGATGGCATAGCCGTTGTACTGTTGTGTTTGGTTGTGTTGCATTTTGATTTTAATAATATTCGAGCGCGCGCATGCCGTGCTGAACGGGCGCGGATTTACGGCCGTTACTAGCTGAATCCGGCGCAATAAGAGCGCGCAAAAGAGAGTCGCCGGCCGACGAAAGCGCGAAACGCAACGACGCATGCGACGCGTGGCAGGCGGCCGAATCAACGGCCGCAGCCTGGCACCGAGCGCGTACGCTTCAGGAAGACGACGTGTCGTGGAGGGGCGCTGCGCCCCGCGTCCGTTCCCGGACGTCGGGCGCTTGAGACTTACAGCGGCTTGATGTTGGCCGCTTGCAGACCCTTCGGGCCCTGCTTCGTTTCGAAGCTCACTTTTTGATTTTCGGCGAGCGTTTTGAAGCCGTCGGCGCGGATTTCGGAGAAGTGAGCGAACAGGTCGTCACCGCCATTGTCCGGGGTGATGAAGCCGAAGCCTTTGCTGTCGTTGAACCATTTGACGATACCGGTATCCATGATGAATCCTTGAGCAGTAAATAGGAGATTTGCCCTGTTGTAGAGCGTTTGAAGCGTCAAGGAGAGAGAGGACAACGAATACCGCTGAGGGGCGAGACATTGATGAACAGCAATCGGACTTCTTGGACTTCGGTGCGTACACTAACCGCCGCGAATGCTTGAGTCAACGCTTATCTTGTAACTGTGTCGCCGGGCCGTCCGTTTTCGCTGCGACGCGATGTGGCATGTCGCATCGCGCACGCGTCGGCGGAGCGACAAACGCTTCGACCCTCGGCCGTCCTTTCAACCGAGAGCACACCGAAGGCGTGCGTCGCACGATCGCTGCATATCGACGCGCGCCGACATCCGACAGTCGGCCGCATGACCTGATTTCCTCGTCCGACAGGCCCGCCGCCCGAGCGCCGATCCTTATCGCTGCGGCAGATAAACGTATCGAAATCGCTTCGTTGACGCCGTCCGGCATGGGCTCGAAGATTCGCCTTTTCATCGAATCAGGGGCGCTATCGTGACGACTCCCGCCATCCACGCCGCAACAGCGGCGCGCGTCGGCCATCAGCCTGCACCGTCGTTCGAGGCCGCCGCGCAGCGGTTCGACATCATCCCGCTCGATGCGCCGGTCGGCGCGGAAGTCGTCGGGATCGACCTGTCGCAACCGCTGGACGCGGCCGCTTTCGCACGCATCCATCGCGCGCATCTCGACCATCACGTGCTGGTGTTTCGCGACCAGCGCATCACGCCGGAACAGCACATCGCGTTCAGCCGCCGCTTCGGCCCGCTGCAGATCCACGTGCTGCACCAATTCGCGCTGGCCGGGCATCCGGAAGTGCTGATCGTGTCGAACATCGTCGAGAACGGCAAGCCGATCGGGCTCGGCGACGCCGGCCATTTCTGGCACTCCGATCTGTCGTACAAGGAAAAACCGAGCCTCGGCTCGCTGCTGCATGCGCAGGAACTGCCGGCCGACGGCGGCGACACGCTGTTCGCCAACATGCATCTCGCATGGGATACGCTGCCGGCGCACCTGCGTCGCGCGGTCGAAGGGCGGCGCGCCGAGCATACGTATCTCGCGCGCTATGCGGAGCTGCAGGCGCGCAACCGGTGGCGGCCCGTCCTATCGGCCGAGCAGCTTGCGCAAGTCGAAGCGGTGGTGCACCCGATCGTGCGCACGCATCCGGAGACGGGCCGCAAGGCGCTGTTCGTGAGCGAGCATTTCACGACACGCATCGTCGACCTGCCCGCCGACGAAAGCCGCGCACTGCTCGACGAACTGTTCGCGCACAGCGTGCGGGACGAGCACCTGTATCGCCATCGGTGGCGCGATCACGATCTCGTGTTCTGGGACAACCGCTCGCTGATGCATCTCGCGGCCGGCACGCCGGACCATCTGCGCCGCAAGCTGTACCGCACGACGATCGAAGGCGACGCGCCGTTCTGAGCGCCACGTTTCGTCCCGACGCCTCGTTTCTGCTGGAGTTCCGATGTCGTTTCCTGTTTCGCCGGCCCTGCGCCGCACGACCCGTTCCGCGCGCCGCGCCTTGGCCGTCACGCTCACCGCCGCGCTGGCGTTCGTGGTCGCCGGCACGCCGCGCCCCGCACACGCGGAAGGCCGCATCCGCATCGCCGAGCAGTTCGGCGTGGTCTACCTGATGCTGAACGTCGCGCGCGACCAGCAACTGATCGAGAAGGAGGGCCGCAAGGCCGGCGTCGACATCAAGGTCGACTGGGTGCGGCTGTCGGGCGGCGCGGCCGTGAATGACGCGCTGCTGTCGGGCGCGGTCGATATCGCCGGTGCGGGCGTCGGGCCGCTGTTGACCGTATGGGACCGCACGCGCGGGCGGCAAAACGTGAAGGGCGTCGCCTCGCTCGGCAATTTCCCGTACTACCTGGTCAGCACCAATCCGAACGTGAAGACGATCGCCGACTTGAGCGCGAAGGACCGTATCGCGGTGCCGGCCGTCGGCGTGTCGGTGCAGTCGCGCGTGCTGCAGTACGCGGCCGCGAAGCAGTGGGGCGACAAGCAGTTCGATCGTCTCGATGCGCTGACGCAGGCGATCCCGCACCCGGATGCAACGGCCGCGATCCTGGCGAACAGCAATGTGATCACCGGGCACTTCGGCAACCCGCCGTTCCAGGATCAGGAGCTCGCCGGCAATCCGAAGGCGCACATCGTGCTCAATTCCTACGATGTGCTCGGCGGCCCGAGTTCCGCGACGGTGCTGTATGCAACGGAGCAATTCCGCGACGCCAATCCGAAGACGTATCGCGCGTTCGTCGCGGCGCTCGCCGACGCCGCGCGCCAGATCGCAGCCGACCGCGAGCGCGCGGCCGACACGTACCTTCGCGTGAACGGTTCGAGGATCGATCGCGCGTTGTTGCTGAAGATCCTGCGCAATCCGCAGGTGCAGTTCAAGACGGCTCCCGAGAACACGCTGAAGCTCGCGCAGTTCATGTATCGCACCGGCGCGATCCGCAACGAGCCGAAATCGTGGCGCGATTACTTCTTCGACGATCCGGCGACGGCCGGCGGTAGTTGATCCGACGCCGAGCCGACGCTGCCGCGTCGCGATCGCCGCTTATGCGGCTGCGCGGTTTCGATATGCGCAATCGTTGGTTGGGCCGTGCGCCACACCGCCGTATGTTGATGATTTACCCGCGAGAGTTTCCATCGTGAACGCCACTTCTCCGTCGATCGGCTTGCCGCCGTACGCGATGCGCGGTGCGGCTGCATCGGCCGTCCATCCCGTCACCGACGCGCGCGACGCGTCCGCGCCTCAGGCCGCAGCGGCCGGCGCGTCCAGCGAGCGCCTGCTGGCGATCGAGCGCGTGAGCCTCGAATACCGGGCGGGCGCACGCATCGTGCGCGCGACCCATCAAGTCAGCTTCGACGTGTACGGCGGCGACCGTTTCGTGCTGCTCGGCCCGTCCGGCTGCGGAAAATCCACGTT
Source organism: Burkholderia sp. KJ006 (assembly GCF_000262695.1). NCBI lineage: Bacteria > Pseudomonadati > Pseudomonadota > Betaproteobacteria > Burkholderiales > Burkholderiaceae > Burkholderia > Burkholderia sp. KJ006. The sequence continues at coordinate 1,436,578 of NC_017921.1, forward strand.
GCTGAAGGCGATCGCGGGGTTCATCGAGCCCATCTCGGGTTCGATCGCGCTCGACGGCCGGCCCGTGCACGGCCCGGGCCCCGATCGCATCGTCGTGTTCCAGGAATTCGACCAGTTGCCGCCGTGGAAGACGGTCGTCGAGAACGTCGCGTTTCCGTTGCGTGCTGCCGCGAAGCTGTCGCGGGCCGAAGCACGCGAGCGTGCGCTGCACTATCTCGACAAGGTCGGGCTCGCCGCGTTCGCCGATGCCTATCCGCATACGCTGTCCGGCGGCATGAAGCAGCGCGTCGCGATCGCGCGTGCGTTGGCGATGCAGCCGCGCGTGCTGCTGATGGACGAGCCGTTCGCCGCGCTCGACGCGCTCACGCGGCGCAAGATGCAGGAAGAACTGCTGCGCCTCTGGGACGAATTCCGCTTCACGCTGCTGTTCGTCACGCATTCGATCGAGGAGGCGCTCGTGGTCGGCAACCGGATCCTGCTGCTGTCGCCGCATCCGGGACGCGTGCGCGCCGAGCTCAACAGCGACGAGCATTCGTTCGACAGCGTCGGTAGCGGCGACTTCCGCGCGAGCGTCGCCCGCATTCATCATCTGCTGTTCGATGCCGACGCGTTGGGCGAAACGCACGCCGCATCGACCACGGAGGCCACTGCATCATGACCACGATCGATCCTGTCCTGCCGCCGTTGCCGCCCGTTCGTGCCGAATACGTGCGCACGCTCGACGCGCTGCCCGAAGCCGCGCGTGCGGCGCCCGCGCCCCTGTTGCGCCGTATCGCCGGTGCGAGCGGCTTTCGCCGCGCGGTGATCGCACTGGTGCTGATCGCCGTATGGGAAACCGTCGCGCGCATCGTCGCGAACGATTTGCTCGTACCGACCTTCGGCGCGACGCTCGTTGCGTTCGTGCAAGGCATCGCGTCGGGCGAACTGCTGGTGAAGACGGCCATCTCGATGTCGGTGCTGTTGCGCGGCTATGCGCTCGGCGTCCTGTTCGCGTTCGTGCTGACGTCGCTCGCAGTGTCGACGCGCGCCGGTCGCGATGTGCTGTCGATGCTCACGTCGATGTTCAATCCGCTGCCGTCGATCGCGTTGCTGCCGATTGCGTTGCTGTGGTTCGGGCTCGGCACCGGCAGCCTGCTGTTCGTGCTCGTGCACGCGGTGCTGTGGCCGCTCGCGCTCAGTATGTATACGGGCTTCGCCGGTGTGCCGGCCACGCTGAAGATGGCCGGGCGCAACTATGGGCTCAGCGGCCTGCGGCAGATCGCGCTGATCCTCGTGCCGGCCGCGCTGCCGTCGATCCTGTCCGGGTTGCGCGTCGGCTGGGCTTTCGCATGGCGCACGCTGATCGCGGCGGAACTCGTGTTCGGTGCGAGCGCCGGGCAGGGCGGGCTCGGCTGGTACATCTTCCAGAACCGCAACGAGCTGTATACCGACCGTGTATTCGCAGGTCTCGCGGCCGTCATCGTGATCGGGCTGCTCGTCGAGCATCTCGTGTTCGATACGCTCGAGCGCGTGACGGTGCGCCGCTGGGGCATCGCGCACTGATACGCAGCGGTCCGAGCGGGGGCGTTCGCTGCGCCGGCGTTAGCGCATGGTTGGGAACCTCGCCGGTTACCGGCAACACGGCCGAGCTGGTCACATCGGCTTGCGCGAAACGGCGACGACGGCGTCGGGTCATGCATTCTGAAGTCCGGCGGCGAAATCGGCAGCGACGTATCGTCGATCGCACGGACTCGCAAATGACGACGTGTTGTCGCGCAGCTGACCGGCCGTCCGCGACCGGCGCGGCCGTCGGAAGCCGGCCGCGTTTGCATCGCATCACATCCGCGCAAGACGGTCCGTCACGTGTCTTGAGCGAGGCCGGCGGCCGCGTCGATGAACGGCTCGGCAAGCGGATCGCTCGCCGCTGCGACGTTGAGCCGTACCCACGGCGTCGCCTCGCCGTTCGGCCGGTATTCGCGCCCGGGCGCGAGGTCGAGCCCGAACGTGCGCGCGGTGTCGCACAGCAGCGCGGAATCTTCCACGCCGGGCACGCGCGCCCACACGAACATGCCGCCGCTCGGCTGTTCGAACACTTCCCAGCCCGCATGGCGTAATCGCGCCACCGCGTTGGCCGACGCCTGCGCGAGGCGCCGGCGCAGCCGTTCCAGATGCTTGCGATGCGTGCCACGCTCGAGCAGCGACGCGACGATGCTTTCCGCGAGCCGCGCGCCACCCATGCTCGTGAGCGCCTTCAGTTCGACGAGCGGCTTGATCAGCTCGGGCCGCGCGGCCAGGTAGCCGATCCGCAGCGACGACGACAAAGCCTTCGAAAACCCGCTCAGATAGATCACCCGTTCGAACTGATCGAGCGTCGCGAGCCGCTGCGACGGCGCCGCTTCGAAGTCCGCGTAGACGTCGTCCTCGACGAACGTGAAGTCGTGCCGATGCGCGAGCTGCAGCAGCCGGAACATCACCGGCGGCGCAATGTTCGTCGCCGTCGGGTTGTGGAACGCGGTATTGACGAAGAACAGCTTCGGACGATGTTCGCGCAGCAGCGCCTCGGTGATCTCGACGTCGGGCCCCGTCGCGCGGCGCGGCACACCGACGAGCTTCACGCCGTGCAACTTCAGCAGCCCGAACAGGTTGAAGTAACCGGGATCCTCGACGAATACCGTGTCGCCCGGCTTCAGCATCAGGCGCACGACGAGATCGAGCGCGTGGCTCGCGCTGTGCGTGACGAGAATCTGCTGCGGCTGCGCGTGGATGCCGAGTGGCGCGAGATGCCCGCTCAGGTACTGCCGCAGCAGCGGGTCACCTTGCGGCTGCGCATAGTCGACCAGGCTCGCCGCGTCGCTGCGCACGACGTGCCGTATGGCCTGGGCGATGCCGTCGACGTCGCGCCACGCAGCCGGCATGAAGCCGCTCGACAGCTTGAGGCGATCGTCGGTCGACGCGAATTGCTCGAGGATGTGGCCGGATTCTTCCTCGGCGATCTGCGGATCCGTGCCGCCGACCGGCGCGCTGCGGTCGAACCGGTCGGTCACGTAGAAGCCCGCGCCGTGACGCGGCTGGATCAGGCCGCGGGCCGCGAGCGTGTCGTATGCCTCGATGACGGGGAAGCGGCTGATCTGCTGGTCGGCCGCCATCTTGCGGATCGACGGCAGTTTTACGCCGCTGCGCAAATGTCGCGAGCGAATCATCTGTTCGAGCTGGCGAGCGAGTTGCTCGTTGAGCGGGACGCCGGTCGTCGTATCGAGCGCGAGTTTCATTTGACACCATCGTCAGGAAGGGCGGGCAAAGTGTTCTGCGAAATGCCCGAACACTTTGATAGTGATTGTTTGGTTGTGTTCATTCCGGTGAGCGGATTCTAGTCGAATAATCGCTACCGCAGGCGTTCGGTGGGGCCGCTGTCGAACCGTAGCGGCTAGGGCGATCACATGCGCGAAATCGGGCTGTTCCGAATGGAAAAGGCGGTACGCCCATGCGCCTCGGTAACACCCATGTTTTCAACGTCGCGATGAGCGTGCCGCTGGTCGTCTCGCGGGTGCCGGCACTGCACGGCGTGGTCGTGAAGGAGGGCGCGACGCCGCCGCTCCGCATCGGTTCGGCCTGTCATCGGGCCGTGCGCTGTCTCGACCGAGAACGCCGGGACGAGCGCCTGTAAGGGCGGCGTGAGCCGCGGAGGTGGATTTCCGACGGGAAGAAAACTCGATCACGGTTGTTTCACACGAGCACGGCGGCGCGCAGCGGAACGGCCGCGCGTGGCGATGAGCACAAGGACCCTTAGATGAATCTCGCGCACTTCTCCAGCTTCGGCGTCGCGGTCGCCGTCTACCTGATCGGCACGGCGATGCCTGGGCCGGGCAACCTGTCGATCGCGAACGCGTCGCTCAACTACGGACGCATGCCGGGCCTCGCGACGGCGGCCGGCGTGATCTCGGGCTCGCTGTGCTGGGGCGTGACCGCGGCGGCCGGCGTGTCGGCGATGCTGTTGTCGTACCGGCCGCTGCTCATGTGGCTCAAGATCCTCGGCGCGCTCTATCTGCTGTGGCTCGCGCACAAGGCGGTTCGGACGGCGTTCTCGTCGCGCGATCCGATGAAGGCGGCCACGCAGACGCGACGCGGCGGCGCGGCGGTGTTTTATCTGCAGGGACTCGGCATCCACCTCACCAACCCGAAGGCGATTCTGTCGTGGTTGACGGTGACGACGCTCGGTTTGTCGGCGAACTCGCCGGCGTGGACGAGTTTCATGCTCGTCGCCGGTTGCGCGACGCTCGGCTGCATCGTGTTCACGACGTACGCGCTTGCGTTCTCGTCGCATTCGGCCGGGCCGTTCTTCACGCGCACGCGCAAGCCGTTCGGTCTGTTTTGCGGCGCGTTCTATTGTGTGCTCGCGGCGGGTTTCATTCGTTCGATCGCCTGGCAGTGACGTGGCGGCCCGTGATCACGCAATCGGCCGACCCGTCGCCGGATCTGCCGGCTCGTCAATTCCAGCGTTCGGCTGCACGCCGCGGCTTGAGCTCGCCGTTACGTCCTGAATGATCTTGAATCGGTCCAGTTCGCGCATCGTCATCGAGATCCGCTCCGTTGCAGCCATCGCAGCCGCCGGCGCCGGGAAATCGGCAGCCGGACAGCTTACGCGCCCGAAAGCGGACATTTCTAAATGGCTAGAACACGATATTTCTAAAAAGCTACTACATCTCTCAGATTGATAATTCACGTTATGTAAAGTCTAAAATAGGCAACTCAAACCCAGCACCACCAACCACCGCTCAACCGCGCGCCGCGCGAAACGCGGCGCGCGCACGGCATCACCTGACCATCAAACCGCCATCACCGTCACCGACTTCGTGACGAGATACGGTTCGAGCGCTTCCGGCCCGCCTTCCGACCCATAGCCCGAATCCTTGACGCCACCGAACGGCATTTCCGGCCACGGCGTAGCCGGCTGGTTGATCCACAGCATCCCGACTTCGAGTCGCTGCGTCAGCAGATGCACGTTCGCGAACGAACGCGTGAACGCGTAGCCGGCCAGCCCGAACGGCAGACGGTTCGCTTCCGAGATCGCATCCTCGAGCTTGTCGAAGCCGCGAATCGCAGCAACGGGGCCGAACGGCTCGTTGTTGAACACGTCGGCTTCGAGCGGCACGTTCGCGATCACGGTCGGCGCGAAGAAGTTGCCTTCCGAGCCGATCCGCTCGCCGCCGGTCTCGATGCTCGCGCCGACCTTGCGCGCGTTCTCGACGACCGACGCCATCGCGGTCAGCCGGCGCGGATTCGCCAGCGCGCCGAGCGTCGTGCCTTCGTCGAGACCGTTGCCGATCTTGAGCCCCTGCGCATGCGCAACCAGCGCACGCGTGAATTCGTCGCGGATGCTGTTGTGCACGAGGAAACGCGTCGGCGAGATGCACACCTGGCCCGCGTTGCGGAACTTCGCGCCACCGGCAGCCTTCACCGCGAGCGCGACGTCCGCATCCTCGGCGACAATCACCGGTGCGTGGCCGCCCAGCTCCATCGTCGCGCGCTTCATGTGCTGGCCGGCCAGCGCCGCCAGCTGCTTGCCGACCGGTGTCGAACCCGTGAACGTCACCTTGCGGATCACCGGATGCGGAATCAGATACGACGAGATTTCCGCGGGATCGCCGTACACGAGACCGACGACGCCCGCAGGCACACCGGCGTCGACGAACGCGCGCAACAGCGCAGCCGGCGATGCCGGCGTCTCCTCCGGCGCCTTCACGAGGAACGAGCAGCCGGTCGCGAGCGCCGCGCACAGCTTGCGCACGACCTGGTTGACCGGGAAGTTCCACGGCGTGAACGCCGCGACCGGACCGACCGGCTCCTTCACGACCATCTGCTGCGCGCCGAGATTGCGCGGCGGCACGATGCGGCCGTACACGCGGCGGCCTTCGTCGGCGAACCATTCGATGATGTCGGCTGCCGACAGTACCTCGATGCGCGCTTCCGTCAGCGGCTTGCCTTGCTCCTGCGTCATCAGTTGCGCGATCGCATCGGCGCGCTCGCGCACCAGCGCGGCGGCCTTGCGCATCGTCGCCGCGCGCTCGTGCGCGGGCACCTTGCGCCACGCTTCGAAGCCGCGCTGTGCCGCGGCAAGCGCGCGGTCGAGATCGGCGATGCCCGCGTGGGCCACCTTGCCGATCGCCTTGCCGGTCGCCGGGTTCACGACGTCGATCGTCTTGCCGCTCGCGGCGTCGACCCACTCGCCGTCGATCAGCAGTTGTGTATCCGTATAAGTCACGTTAGCCATCCAGACACCCCTACTTTGCGTCGATAAATCGCGCGCTGCCGCGAACGGCCGCGCGCCGGTTGACAGAAAAAGCCGCGCTACCGCGCGCGGCATGCGGCAGCTCGACGACAGGCACGCGGTACGCGCGCCCGTCGTGGTTCGCCGCACCCGGCCGGGCTCAACGCGCGGCCGCCGTCGCCTTGCGGAGTTTCGCGACCTCCGCAGCCTGCACGGCCGGCGCGCCGTTGTTCCAGCCTGCGCGCATGAACGTCAGCACATCGGCGATCTGCCGGTCGTTCAACTGGTCCGCGAACGCCGGCATCGGATACGCCGACGGCACGCCGCCGATGACGAGCGTGTCGCTTCCGTTCAGCGTCACGTTGATCAGCGACGACGCATCGGCTTCGAGCACGTTCGGGTTGCCGGCGATCGGCGCGAGCAGCGGCGCATAACCGCGACCGTCGGCGCCATGGCAATGCAGGCAGTAAGCGTTATACACCTTCGCGCCCGGATCGTTCGCCGGCCGACCCAGCGCGACCTGCGTCGCCTTGGGATCGTAGCTGTAAGGCGGCGCACCCGTGCCGCCCGCCGCCGGCAACGATTTGAGGTAGCGCGAGATCGCCGCCAGATCGTCGTCGCTCAGCGCCTGCGTGCTGTGGTTGATCACGCCGACCATCGCGCCGAATGCGGTCGCATGCCGGTTCGCGCCGGTCTTCAGGAACTGCGCGACCTCGGCGTCGCTCCAGCGGCCGAGCCCGGTATTGGGCTCCGCCGTCAGGTTCGACGCGAACCAGTTGTCGAGCGCCGCACCGGACAGGAACGCACTGCCGCCCTCGTCCAGCGCCTTTTCCTGGAAGCCGACGCCGCGCGGCGTATGGCACGACCCGCAATGGCCGAGACCCTGCACGAGATACGCGCCGCGATTCCACGCCGCATCCTTGGCCGGCTTGTCGGTGTACGGCGTCGTGTCGAGGAACACGGCGTTCCACAGCGCCAGCGGCCAGCGCATGTTGAGCGGCCACGGAATGTCGGAAGCACGATTGGCCTGCTTCACCGGCTCGACGCCGTGCATGAAGTACGCGTACAAAGCCTTCACGTCGTCGTCGCGCAGTTTCGCGTACGACGGATACGGCATCGCCGGATACAGCCGATGGCCGTCCTTCGCGACGCCCGAGCGCAGCGCGGCCGCGAACTGCGCCTCCGTGTAGCCGCCGATGCCGGTGTCCGGGTCGGGCGTGATGTTGGTCGTGTAGATCGCGCCCATCGGCGTGGTCATCTTCAGGCCGCCGGCGAACGGCGCGCCGCGCGGCGCGGTATGGCACGCGATGCAGTCGCCGGCTTTCGCGAGATACGCGCCGCGCTCGACGAGCGCGCTGTCGGCGGGCGCGGCCGTCGCGGCGGGCGCCGCGAACGGCGTCAGCGCGGCAAGCGCGAGCAGCGACGCACCGAGCATGCGCACGGCGCGATTCACGGGATTCAGAGACAGATTTTGCATGGTTCGTTCTCCCGTCAAGCCGTCTTCAGCTGGGCGCCGACCGGCAGCTTGCGCAGCCGCTTGCCGGTTGCCGCGAAGATCGCGTTCGCGACGGCCGCCGCGGTGGCCGCGGTGCCCGGTTCGCCGATGCCGCCCGGCGCCTCGGCGCTCTTGACGAGGTGAACCTCGATCGGCGGCGTCTCGTTGATGCGCAGCACCCGGTAATCGTTGAAGTTGCTCTGCACGACGCGCCCGTCCTTGATCGTGATCTCGCCGTACAACGCCCCGGTGATCCCGAAGATGATGCCGCCCTGCACCTGCGCCTCGATCGTGCTCGGGTTCACCACCATCCCGCAGTCGACCGCACACACGGCGCGCTTGACCTGCACTTCGCCGTCCTCCACCGCGACGTCGATCACGATCGAGAAGAAGCTGCCGAACGCGTGCATCACCGACACGCCGCGCCCTTGCCCCTTCGGCAACGGCGAACCCCATCCGGCCGCCTTGGTCGCGACGTCGAGCACGTTGCGCGCGCGCGGCGTCTTGCCGAGCAGCGCGCGGCGGTATTGCGCGGGATCGGTGCTGGTCTGCGCGGCGAGTTCGTCGATGAAGCTCTCGACCACGAACGTGCTGCGGGTCGGGCCGACGCCGCGCCAGAACGCGGTCGGCACGTGGCGCGGCTCCTGGCGCACGTAGTCGACGAGCTGATTCGGCAGGTCGTACGGCAGATCCGCCGCCACCTCGACCGCATCGGGATCGACGCCGTTGCGGAACGCCGGCGGCGCGAAGCGGGCAAGAATCGACGAGCCGACGATCCGGTGCTGCCATGCCACCGGCTTGCCGTTCGCGTCCAGGCCGGCCGAGATCTTGTCGTAGTAGTACGGGCGATACATGTCGTGCTGGATGTCTTCCTCGCGCGTCCACACGACCTTCACCGGCGCGTTCACCTGCTTCGCGATCTTCACCGCCTGCGCGACCATGTCCGTCTCGAGCCGACGGCCGAAACCGCCGCCGAGCAGATGGTTGTGCACGACGATCCGCTCGGGCGCCAGGCCCGTCAGACCGTGCACGGTGTCGCGCACGCGCGTCGGCACCTGCGTGCCGACCCACACGTCGCAGCCATCGCCGCGCACGTGCACCGTGCAGTTGACCGGCTCCATCGTCGCGTGCGCGAGCAACGGTTGCTCGTAGACGGCATCGATGCGCGTCTTCGCGTGCGCGAACGCGTTGCCGACGTCGCCCTCCTTGCGCGCGACCGCGCCCTTGCCGTTCGCGGCGGCGTGTGCGAGATCGGCGACGATGTCCTGCGTCGACACCTTCGCGTCGGCGCCCTCGTTCCACTTGACGACCAGCGCGGACGCGCCGCGCTTGGCGGCCCACGTGTGGTCGCCGACGACCGCGACCGCGTCGTCGGCGCGCACCACCTGGCGCACGCCGGGAATCTTCTTGGCGGCCGTAGCGTCGACGCTCGCGACGGTCCCACCGAACACCGGGCTGTTCACGATCACCGCGTACAGCATGCCGGGCAGCCTCACGTCGAGCCCGAACTGCGCGGTGCCGTCGACCTTCTCCGGCGAATCGAGCCGCTTCACCGGCTTGCCGATCAGCTTGAAATCGGTCGGCTTCTTCAGCGCGACGTCCTTCGGCACCGGCAGCTTCGCTGCGGCGTCCGCAAGCTGGCCATACGATGCGCGCCGGCCGCTCGGCGGGTGCCGCACTTCGCCGTTTTCCGCGCGGCATGCGGCCGGATCGACGCTCCATTGCTTCGCTGCGGCAGACACCAGCAACGTGCGCGCGGTCGCGCCGGCGCGCCGCAGCGGCTCCCATGCATAGCGCACCGACGTCGAGCCGCCGGTCAGCTGGCCGCCGAGCAGCGGATCGGAGAACAGCTTCTCGTTCGGCGGCGCATGGTCGAGCGTGACGCTCGACAGCGGCACCTCGAGTTCCTCGGCGATCAGCATCGGCAGCGCCGTGTAGACGCCCTGTCCCATCTCGACCTTCGGCATCACGAGCGTGACCTGGCCGGCGCGATCGATCTGCACGAACGCGTTCGGCGCGAATACGCCTGGGCGCGCGGGTTCATCCGCGTCGCCGCCGATCACCGAGCGCCGCGCTTCGCCGCCCGCCGCCGGCATGCTGAAGCCGAGCAGCAGGCCACCGCCCGCGGCCGCGCCGAGCGACATGCCGGCCTTCAGAAACGAACGGCGCGACACGCGCGCGCCGACCCGCCCTGCTTCGATCAGTCCTCGCGACATCTCAGCCTCCGTTCGCGGCGTGTTTGACCGCTGCGCGAATCCGGTTGTAGGTGCCGCAGCGGCAGATGTTGCCTGCCATCGCCGCGTCGATGTCGGCGTCGCTCGGATGCGGGTTCGACGCGATCAGCGCGGTGGCCGCCATCACCTGCCCGGACTGGCAATAGCCGCACTGCACCACGTCGAGCTCGCGCCATGCTTCCTGCACCTTCTGGCCGGCCGGCGTTGCGCCGACGGCTTCGATCGTCGTGATCTTGCGGCCGGCGACGGCTGCGACCGGCAGCACGCACGAACGCGCCGCGACGCCGTCGAGATGCACGGTGCATGCGCCGCACTGCGCGATGCCGCAACCGAATTTCGTGCCGGTGAGGCCGACGACGTCGCGCAGCACCCACAGCAGGGGCATGTCGTCAGGCGCGTCGACCGTGCGGCTTTCGCCGTTGATATTGAGGGTGACCATTCAGCCTCCGGGGCCGGTTTATTGGGGAGACGGCGCGGATGATCTGCTGCGCCGCGTTATTGTCGTCATTGCCGCTGCGTGATGCGCAGCGGCTGCCGTGCGGCTCGGGGCGGGAGGCGAGCCGCACGGGTGCTGCTGCGGCGTCAGTCGGCCACGTCGAGGCCGGCCAGCACCTTGATGACCGGCGGCGCCGAGAACCAGTCCGCCGACTTCGTCCGGAACTGCGTGAAGTGCGGGCTGGCGAGGTGCGCATCGAATGCGGCCTGGTCGTCGTAGACCTCGTACAGGTGCAGGTTCGGCGAACCGTCCTGCTCGCGGAACAGGTCGTAGCGGCGGTTGCCCGGCTCGACCCGCGTCTTCGCGACCATGCTGCGCAATTCGGCCTCGGCAGCCTGGAAGTGTTCGGGTTTCACGAACAATGAAGCAATCACGTGTAGCGCCATCTTTCACTCCTTTGGAAACGGAAACGAGCATGCCACAAGCCGGCGTTGCGCGACGCCAGCGTGCAGTGGGGGGGCGGCTGCGGTGTCAGTCGAGCTGGTCTGGGCCGACACGCACGACGACCTTGCCGAAGTTCTTGCCGGCGAGCAAGCCGATCAGCGCCTGCGGCGCTTCGGTGAGATCGGGGACGACGTCCTCGAGCGTCTTCACCTTGCCTTGCGCGACCCATTCGCTCATCTCCTTCAGGAACGGGGCGTAGCCGGTCGCATAGTGGTCGAGAATGATGAAGCCCTGCATGCGGATGCGCTTGCGCAGGATCGTCCCCATCAGCGCCGGCACGCGATCGCGGCCGGCCGATACGGCGGTGTCGTCGTATGCCGCGTCGTTGTAATGCGCGATGATGCCGCACACGGGCACACGCGCGTGATCGTTGAGCAGCGGCCATACCGCGTCGAACACGGCGCCGCCGACGTTCTCGAAATAGACGTCGATGCCGTCCGGACAGGCATCCTTCAGCCGCGCGGCGAATTGCGGATCGCGGTGATCGACGCAGGCGTCGAAGCCGAGCGTGTCCTTGACGTACGCGACCTTCTCCGCGCCGCCCGCGACGCCGACCACCCGGCAACCCTTCAGCTTCGCGATCTGGCCGACCACCGAGCCGACCGCGCCGCTCGCCGCGGCCACGACCACGGTTTCGCCGGCCTTCGGTTCGCCGATGCTCAGCAGCCCCGTGTACGCGGTGAAGCCCGGCATGCCGAGCACGCCGAGCGCATATGACGGATGCGCGAAGTCGCGGCCGAGCGGGATGAGGTCGCGGCCGTCGGACAGCGCATAGTCCTGCCAGCCGCTGCCCGCGACGACCAGATCGCCTTCGCGATACGCGGGCAGGTTCGATGCGACGACGCGGCTGACCGTGCCGCCGACCATCACGTCGCCGAGCGCCACCGGCGGCGCATACGACGGCGCGTCGCTCATGCGGCCGCGCATGTACGGATCGAGCGACAACCAGACGGTACGCAACAGCACTTGGCCGGCGCCGGGCACCGGCACGTCGGCGGTTTCGACACGGAAGTCATTCGCGGTGGGTGCGCCGACCGGGCGCGCGTTTAGGACGATTCTGCGGTTTGCTGTGTTGCTTTGCGGCATGGGAACCTCCGTCAACAGGTTGGCAAGTGCGGGTTGGCAGTTGCGATTGGCAGGATCGGATCGGTGGCCGATGCGGCGACGTCGTCGGCGAAGCCGCGGCCATCGGGATCGAGCAATGAGATTTCGGTTTAGTAGACCAGTCGTCTAGCGTTGGAGCAAAAACAAGGCGCGCCAGTGCGCGCCTGCATCACACCTGCGTCCCCTCGTCCGTGACGGGTGGCAGGTTCAGCATCCGTCGGGTTTCGCGCATCGCGTGTTCGAGCGGCTTGCGGTTGCGGTGAATCTTTTCCAGCAGCGTTGCGCCGAGCCACAGTTCGTAGAGAGTCGCGGCCGTGTGCGCGGGATCGTCGACGCCGTGCAGCGAACCGTCGGCCAATGCTGCGTCGATGCCGCCCGCGATCCGCTCGATGATCTGGCCGGTGCCGCGCCGCAGGACCGCGCGCATCGCCTCCGACAGATCGGACACCTCGGCGCCGAGCTTCACGGCCAGGCATTTGCCTTCAAGATCGTCCGCGCACTGCGTGTGTAGCCAGTTGCCCCAATACGTCATCAGGCGCTGCGCGCCGGTGCCTTCGTGATGCTTGAGCAGGTTGTCGAGATGCGCCAGATAGCCGTCGAAATACGCGTCGAGCAGCGCTTCGCCGAACGCCTCCTTCGAGCCGAAATAATGGTAGAACGAGCCCTTCGGGATGCCCGCCGCGGCGAGAATCTCGTTCAGACCGACCGCCGAAAACCCCTTGTGGAGCATGATCGGCTTCGCGATGTTCAGGATGTGCTGGCGGACTTCCGCGCCCGAAGATGCATTCATGATGGCGTATCTTAGCAACGATTAGACCGGTCGTCTAGCAAGGCCGGACCGGGGATTTCAGCGGGACTTTACCTGAAGCGCGCCGCATTACAACTTCACTCTTACGAACAAAAATTCTCGAGAAACGATTCCGTCGAACGAGAAAAGCTGCAGAAAATGCGGTCGGCCGCCATGGCTACTTGACGTTCGCTGCCCTCGAATTCACTCGCGAACGGCCTCGGCCTGACGGTCGTCCCGCTTCGTCACCCCCACACGCCGGCCACGCCGACCACCCGACGCCACGACCCGAAACGCCACCGGCGCGAACACCAGCCCGAACACCGTCGCCGCGAGCACGCCTCCAAACGCGCCGGTCCCGATCGAGCGCCGGCTTTCCGCACCCGCGCCGGTCGCCAGCACCAACGGCACGACGCCGAGCAGAAACGCCATCGACGTCATCACGATCGGCCGAAACCGCGCGGCGGCGGCCTCGACCACCGCCTGCCGCAACGGCACGCCGCGCCCGCCCAGTTCGCGCGCAAACTGCACGATCAGAATCGCATTCTTCGCCGACAAGCCGATCACCGTAATCATCCCCACCTTGAAGTAGACGTCGTTCGGCATTCCGCGCGCGAGCGCGGCCGCCACCGCGCCGACGATCCCGAGCGGCACGATCGTCAGCACCGACAGCGGAATCGTCCAGCTTTCATACAGCGCGGCAAGCGCCATGAACACCGCGAGCACCGACAACCCGACCAGCAGCGGCGTCTGTCGTTCGGCGATCCGCTCCTGGCGCGCCGCGTCGACCCAGTCGTAGCCGATCCCGGCCGGCAGCATCGCGGCAAGCCGCTCCATCTCGGCCATCGCCGCGCCCGAACTGGTGTGGGCCGCCGCCCGGCCGCTGATGTCGAGCGACGGGTATCCGTCGTAGCGATTCAGCATCACGGGCCCGACCGTCCAGTGCGGCGCGGCGATGGCCGACAGCGGCACCATGTCTCCCGTCCGGTTCGGCACCGTCAGCGCCATCAGCTCCCCGTCGGTCGCGCGCGCGGCCGGATCCGCCTCGATGATCACGCGGCGCATCCGGCCCGATGCCGGAAAGTCGTTGATGTAGTTCGAGCCGAACGTGCCGCCGAGCAGGCCCGCGATGCGCTCGAACGGCACGCCGAGCGCATACGCCTTCGCGCGGTCGACGTCTAGTTCGATTCGCGGCGCATCCGGCAAGTCCTCGAAATGCACGGACGCGAGCGCCGGGTCCGCCTTCGCGCGCGCTGCCAGTTGCTCGCGAGCGGCCTTCAGCACGTCGAGCCCGACCCCGCCACGATCCTCGAGACGGAACGTGAAGCCGTCCGCGTGACCGATGCCGGGCACCGATGGCGGCAGCGTCGCTTCTACGTCGCCGTCGAGAATCTCGCCGAAACGCCGATTGAGACGATCGCGCAGCGTCGTCGCATCGACGTCGCGCTGCGCCCAGTCCTTCAGTTCGACGAACGCCATCCCGACGTTCTGCCCGCTGCCGGCAAAACTCCAGCCGATCACGCTCGTCACGTTCGCGACGGCCGGCTCCGCCCGCAGGAGCGCCTCGACGCGCTGCACGACCGCGACCGTGCGCGCCTGCGTGGCGCCGGCCGGCAACTGGATCATCACCTGCAGTTGCCCCTGGTCCTCGGTCGGCAGGAAACCGCCCGGCATCATCCAGTACAGCAGTCCGCACACGGCCACGAATACGACGTAGATGCCCGCGACCGTGCCCGTGCGGCGCACCGCCGACACGGTCATGCGCCGATAGCCGGCCTCCGCGCGCGCGAATGCGACGCCGAAGCGGTCGGCCAGCCGCGTGCCGAGGCCGCGTCGCGGCACGCGGCGGCCCCCGTCTTCGCGACGGCCGACCGGTTTCAGCAGATTCGCGCACAGCGCCGGCGTGAGCGACAGCGCCATGAACGACGACACGAGCATCGACGCGATCATCGACACCGCGAACTGCCGGTAAATGCCGCCGACGCTGCCCGGAAAGAATGCCATCGGCACGAACACGGCCGTCAGTACCGCCGTCACGCCGACGATCGCCCCGCCAATCCGCTTCATCGCACGGCGCGTCGCCTCGCGCGGCGACACGCCCTCCTCCATCACGCGGTGCACGCTCTCGACCACGACGATCGCGTCGTCGACCAGAATGCCGATCGCCAGCACGAGGCCGAACATCGTGAACACGTTGATCGACAGCCCGAACGCCCACATCGCGACGAACGCACCCATCAGCGTGACCGGAATCACGACGGTCGGCACGAGCGTGTAGCGCAGCTCGCGCAGGAACAGCCACATCACGCAGAACACCAGCACGACGGCCTCGGCGAGCGTGAGCACGACTTCCCGGATGGCGATCGTCACGAAATGCGCGCCGTCGAACGGAATCTCGATCGCGACGCCCGGCGGCAGCGTCTTCGACAGCGCGGCAAGCCGCGCACGAATCGCGTTGGAGGTTTCGAGCGCGTTGCCGCGCGGGCCGAGCTGGATGCCGACGGTGGCCGCCGGACGGCCGTTCAGCCGGGAATAGAACGAATAGTCGTCGCGGCCGATTTCGACGCGGGCGACGTCGGCGACGCGCACCACCGAACCGTCCTGCTTCGACTTCAGCACGATCCGGCCGAACTCCTCCGGCGTCGTCAGTTGTCCCTTGACGACGATCGTCGCCGTCAGCTGCTGGCCGTGCACGGACGGCGCATCGCCGATCGCGCCGGCCGTCACCGTCGCGTTCTGTGCGGCGATGGCCGCGATCACGTCGTCGGCGCCGAGGTCGTATTCGCGCAACTTGCCCGGATCGAGCCAGACCCGCAGCGCCTCGTCGGCGTCCCACAGCTGGGCCGAGCCAACGCCCGGCGCGCGCTTCAGCTCGCGCAGCACGTAACGGTTCAGATAGTCGCCGAGCTGCGCCGAGTCGCGCGTGCCGTCGGTCGACGTCAGCGTGACGAGCATCAGGAACGTGTTGGCCGCCTTGAACACGCCGATGCCCTGCTGCACGACCTGCTGCGGCAGCCGCGGCTCGACCTGCTTCAGCCGGTTGTTGACGTCGACGAGCGCGATGTCCGGATCGGTGCCCGGCGCGAACGTCACGTCGATCTCGAGATTGCCGTGACCGTCGCTGCTCGTCTCGTAGTACTGCAGCCCGTCGGCGCCGTCGAGGCTTTCCTCGATGATGCTGCCGACGTCGCCGTCGACCGTCTCGGTCGATGCGCCCGGATAGGCCGCGGTGATGACGACGCGCGGCGGCGCGAGGCGCGGATACTGCGCGATCGGCAATTGCGGAATCGCCAGCACGCCCGCGACGACGATCACGAGCGCGACGATCCACGCAAATACCGGGCGGTCGATGAAGAACGACGGCATCGCGGTGCGTCAGTGAAGGGCCAGCGGCGCGACTGCGCTTGCCGCCGGGCCGAACGACCGGCGGGGAACGTCGTCATGCCGCATCGAAGCTGCGTCGCTGCGCGACGCCCGGGCGGCAAGGGCGCCCCGCGCCCGGCTTGCGTCAATCATCTGCATTCCCTTCCCTCCGCTCGGGTTCAGGTGCCGGTTCCGGTGCGAGCATCGACGACGCGAGCAGCGCCCGCGTATACGGATGGGACGGCGCGTGCAACACGTCGAGCGTATCGCCCTCCTCGACCACGCGTCCGGCCTTCATCACGATGACCCGGTGGGCCATCGCGCGCATCACCGCGAGATCGTGCGTGATGAACAGGTAGCTCAGCGCGTACTTCTTTTGCAGACGCGTCAGCAGATTCAGCACCTGCTTCTGGATCGACACGTCGAGCGCGCTCGTCGGCTCGTCCAGCACCAGCAGCTCGGGCTCCACCGCCAACGCGCGCGCGATCGCGATGCGCTGGCGCTGGCCGCCGGAAAATTCGTGCGGATAGCGCAGCATCGCTTCGGCCGGCAGGCCGACCTCCTGCAGCAGCGCGGCGACCCGCGCGCGCCGCGCGGCGCCGGCCACCGCCGGTTGGTGCACGGCGAGCCCCTCGCCGACGATCTGCTCGACCGTCATGCGCGGCGACAGCGAGCCGAACGGATCCTGGAACACGACCTGCATGCGGCCGTACAGCGTGCGCCGGCCGCGCGTCGTGCGCAGCGACGCCAGCGGCATGCCGTCGATTTCGATGCCGCCCGACGCCGGCCGCTGCAGCCCGAGCACGGCCGCCGCCAGCGTCGATTTCCCCGACCCCGATTCGCCGACGATGCCGAGCGTCTCGCCGCGTTTCAGGCTCAGCTTCACGTCGTGTACGGCCCGAAACGCCGTCTTGCCGAATACCCCGCGCCAGCCCTTCGTCGCGATGCGGTAATCGACGGCGAGCTGCTGCACGTCGAGGATCGTCGGCGCGCCGGCCGCCACCGGCTCGATGGCGCGTTGCGGCGCGCTGTCGAGCAGCCGGCGCGTGTATGCGTGTTGCGGCGCGGCGAACAGCGCGGCGGTCGTGTTCGTCTCGACGAGCACGCCCTGCTCCATCACGGCCACGCGCTGCGCGAAGCGCCGCACGAGGTTCAGGTCATGCGTGATCAGCAGCACGGCCATCCCGCGCGCGGCCGCCTCCTGCTCCTGCAGTTCGATCAACAGGTCGACGATCTGCTGGCGCACCGTCACGTCGAGCGCGGTCGTCGGCTCGTCGGCGAGCAACAGCCGCGGCCGGCACGCGAGCGCCATCGCGATCATCGCGCGTTGCCGCTGGCCGCCCGACAACTGGTGCGGAAAACTGTCGATGCGCCGCTCCGGCTCCGGGATCCCGGTACGCCGCAGCAGCGCGATGCCGCGTTCGCGCGCGTCGCCCGAGCGCAGCCCCTCGTGCAGCCGCAGGCTCTCGGCGATCTGCTTGCCGATCGTATACAGCGGGTTGAGCGCCGTCATCGGCTCCTGGAACACCATCGCGATATCGGCACCGCGGATGCCGCGCATCTGCTGCTCGGTCTTCGCGAGCAGATCCTCGCCGTCGAACAGCATCTGCCCCGACAGCGTCGCCTGCTGCGCGAGCCGCAGGATCGACAGCGCCGTCACGCTCTTGCCCGAGCCCGACTCGCCGACGAGCGCGACACGCTCGCCGCGCCCGACCGCGAGGCTCAGATCCTGCACGGCGGCTTTCGCGCCGAAGTGCGCGGAGAACCGCCGAATGTCCAGCAAGGGCGCGGTCATCGTTGTTCCCCGCCGAAGGCCGAGCCGCGCGCGCGCATGTCGAGCGCGTTGCGCAGCGCGTCGCCCATGAACGTGAGCAGCAGCAGCGTGACGACCAGCGCCGCGAACGCGGAGATCGAGATCCACCACGCGTCGAGGTAGTTCTTGCCTTCCTGCAGCAGCTCGCCGAGGCTCGGCGTCGGCGGCAGCACGCCGAGGCCGAGGAAGTCGAGGCTCGTCAGCGACAGGATCGCCGCGCTCATCCGGAACGGCAGGAACGTGATCACGGGCGTCAGGCTGTTCGGCAGCACGTGCCGCCACATGATCTGCCGGTTCGACAGCCCCATCGTGCGCGCGGCCTTCACGTAGTCGAGCGCGCGGTTGCGCAGGAACTCGGCGCGCACGTAGTCGGACAGCACGAGCCAGCCGAACATCGACAGCAGGATGAACAGCAGCCACAGCGACGGCTCGAAGATCGACGCGAAGATGATCAGCAGGTACAGGTCGGGCAGCGCGCTCCAGACTTCGATCAGGCGCTGCCCGACGAGATCGGTTCGCCCGCCGTAGAAGCCCTGCAGCGCGCCCGTCAGCACGCCGATCGCGACGCCCGACACCGTCAGCGCGAACGCCATCAGCACCGACAGTCGAAATCCGTACAGCAGCCGCGCGAGGACGTCTCGGCCGAACTGGTCGGTGCCGAGCCAGTTGCTCGCGGACGGCGGCGCCGGGTATGGCCGCGACGCGAAATAGTCGATCGTGTCGTAGCGGTAGCGGTTCGGCGGGTAGATCGCGAAATTGCCGTGCGACTCGATCTTGGCCCGGATGTACGGATCGAGATAATTCGTTTTCGCCGGAAAATCGCCGCCGAACTGTGTCTCCGGATAGTCCTTCACGATCGGGAAATAATAGTGGCCGTCGTAGCGCACCACCAACGGCCGGTCGTTCGACAATCCTTCGGCCAGCAGGCTGAGTGCGAACAGCGTGACGAAGATCACGAGGCTCCAGTAGCCGAGCCGCTGCGCGCGAAACCGCAGCCACGTGCGTCGCCATGGCGACGGCGACGGCGACGGCGACGCCGCGTCCGCGACGGCGGCCGGATCAGTGGTCCAGCCGGCTGAACTGGATACGGGGGTCGACGAGGACATAGCAGATATCCGCGATAAGCTTGGTCAGCAGACCAATCAGGGTGAACAGGAACAGCGAGCCCAGCACGACCGGATAGTCGCGGCGGATCACCGAGTCGTACGACAGTTGCCCCATCCCGTCGAGCGAGAACAGCGTCTCGATCAGCAGGTTGCCGTTCAGGAAGGCACCAACGAACGCGGCCGGCAGCCCCGTGAGCAGCGGGATCGCGGCATTGCGCAGCACGTGCTTCCACAGCACGTCGCGTTCCGGCGCGCCCTTCGCGCGGGCGGTCAGCACGTATTGCCGGCCGATTTCGTCGAGGAACGTGTTCTTCGTGAGGATCGTGACGATCGCGAAATTGCCGACCACCGACGCGGTGACGGGCATCACGATGTGCCACAGATAGTCGAGGGTCTTGCCGAGCAGCGTCAGGTCGTCGAAGTTGTCCGACGTGAGCCCGCGCATCGGAAACACCTGCCAGAACGTGCCGCCGCCGAACAGCATCAGCAGCAGCACACCGAGCACGAAACCCGGCACGGCGTAGCCGGTCAGCACCAGCACGCTCGTCACGGTGTCGAACCGCGAGCCGTTGCGCACCGCCTTCGCGATGCCGAGCGGCACCGATATCAGGTAGGTGAGGATCACCGTCCACAAGCCGAGCGTGATCGACACCGGCAGCTTCGAGCGGATCACGGCCCACACGCTGCGGTGCGCGAAATAGGACTGCCCGAGGTCGAACGTCGCGTAGCTTTTCAGCATCAGCAGATAGCGCTCGAGCGGCGGCTTGTCGAAACCGAACTGCTTGCGGATCTGCTCGATCTGCTGCGGGTCGACGCCCTGGCTGCCGTGGTAGCCGCCGCCGCCTCCGCCCGCGTCCCCGCCGCGCGCGCTGCCGTGGCGCAACTGCGCGAGCACCTGCTCGACCGGGCCGCCCGGCACGAACTGCGTGACCGCGAACGTGATCGTCACGACCCCGATCAGCGTCGGGATCATCAGCAGCAACCGCCTCAATATGTATGCCAGCATCGTAGCTCCCTTGTCAGGCCGCCGGAGCGGGTTGGGCCGCCGGCCGCTTCACGTACCAGTAGTCGATGATCCAGTCCTCGTACTGATAGGAAGCCGGCACGACCGGCGGATGGCCGAGCGCCGTCTTGTACGCGATCCGCGCGTTCGGCAGGTAGTACTGCGGGACCAGCACATACAGGTTGATCAGCACGCGGTCGAGGGCATGCACGGCCGTCTCGAGATCGTCGAGCGTACTGGCCGTGAGCGCCGCTCGAATCAGTGCGTCGACCGCCTTCGACTTCACGCCCGGATAGTTCTCCGAGCCGGGCTGCGATGCGGCCTCGCTGCCGAACCGGCGTGTCAGCTCCGCACCCGGGATCGTCACGGGCAAGTAGATATAGGTCGTCATGTCGTACTCGAAATTGTCGAGCCGCTTCTGGTAGAGCGCGCTGTCGAGCTCGTGCAGGTACGCATGGATGCCGAGCGTCTCGAGCGCCTGCGTGTACGGCAGGATCAGGCGATCCATGCCGGGCTGGTCGTCGATGATCTCGATCGTCATCGGCGTGCCGTTCGCGTCACGCAGCGCGCCGTCGCGATAGTGCCAGCCGGCCTGCGCGAGCAGGTCGCGGGCTTGCCTGAGGTTCGCGCGCAGCGAGCCGGGCGGCAGCGTCGACGGCTGTTTGATCATCGGGCCGAACACCTCCGCCGGCAGCGTCGACCGGTAAGGTTCGAGCAGCGCGAGCTCCTTCGCGCTCGGCATGCCGGACGCCGCGAACGGGCTCGCCTCCCAGAAGCTGTTGGTGCGGCGATACTGCCCGTAGAACATCATCCGGCTCATCCAGTCGAAGTCGAATGCCAGCGCGAGCGCATGCCGCACGCGCACGTCCCGGAACATCGGCTTGCGCAGGTTCATCATGAAGCCCTGCATCTGCGCGGGGCCGTCCGGGAATTCGCCCTTCTTCAACAGCCCGTTGCGGAAGTTCTTGCCGACGTACTTGCGCGCCCACTGCGTCGAGCTGTATTCCATCCGCGCGTCGACATCGCCGGCCTTGAACGCCTCGAGCGCCGTGTACTGGTCGAGATACAGCTTGAACGACACGCGCGCGAAGCGGAACATCCCGCGCCGCGACGGCAGATTCGCGGCCCAGTAGTGCGGGTTGCGCACGTATGCGATCTGCTTGTCGTTTCTGCGCTGCTCGATCAGGTACGCGCCGCTCGCGATCGGCGGCACGTTCGCGATCTGGTCGAACGGTGGGCGCGTACCGTCGGCGCGCTGCCCCCACTTCGGCGAGAACACCGGCAGGTCGCCTGCGATCAGCGCCGCGTCGCGCTCCGCGTGCTTGAATTCGAAGCGGATCGTGTGGCTGTCGACCACCACCGCGCGCTTGATGATCGAGAACTGCGCGTTGTAGATCGGCGACGCTTGGGGGCTCGCCAGTGTGTCGAGCGAATACTTGACGTCGGCCGCGGTGATCGCGTCGCCGTTCGAGAAGCGTGCGGCCGGATTGATGTGAAACGTGGCCGACAGCCCGTCGGGCGCCACTTCGACGTCGTCGGCGATCAGCGCGTATTCGGACGCCAACTCGTCCCAGCTGCGCTGCATCAGCGTGTCGAACATCAGGTTCTTGATGTCCGGCGCGGGCGAGCCGCGGGTCAGGAAGGGGTTCAGCGAGTCGTAGCTCTGGGCCGTATCGTAGTTCTCGAAGTTGAGCGTGCCGTCATTCGGCGCGTCGGGATCCGCATAATCGAAATGCGTAAAGTTGGCCGAGTACTTGGGCTGATCGTATTGAGAGATCGCGTTGGCGGCCTCGGCGGCCGAAGGCGCGAAAGCGTTCAGCGTCGACGCCACGCACACGGCAGCTGCGATGCGAGCGATTCGCCCGCGTTGCCGGCCGGCCCGCAGCGCAAAGCGAACCGATTGCGGCGCGTGCGGCAAACGCAACGTTACAAGTCTCATCTTCTGCTTGTCCTGGGATGCGCCGGTTGGCTGCCGGCACGGATTCAGTATGGTTGTCGCAACGGCTCGACGCCGCCGGATCGCACATAACGGCGTCAGGCCGGAAAGGGCCGCTCCCGGCCGGTAAAGGGAAGCGGAGCGGCCCATCGCGTGCCATTCAAACCGATTGCAGCATCAGAACTTGTAGGTCGCGCCGATCTGCGCGAATCGACCGACATACGTGTACAGCGACGTGTCATAGCCCGTCTGGTAGCTCGCGTTCATAAAGACCGGATCGAACGGCGGCGCACGATTGAAGATGTTGTCGATGCCGGCGTAGATCGTCCAATGCTTGAAGCCGGTGTAGCTGACCATCAGGTTGAACTGACTGTACGAAGCCACGCTGTCCTGCATGTTCGGATACTGGCCCGGCGACAGGATGGCCTGGCTGTACGGTCCCGTGAACATCCACGTCAACGTCGCATTCCATTGGTTGTGGTAGTTCCAGTTCAGACTCGTATTGCCCTTCCAGCGCGGGAAGCTGCCGCCGAACGGCTCGTTCAGCGAACCGTTGTTGCCCGCGAAGTCGGTCGTCTCGCCGCCCACCGGCATCTTGAAGTGCCATACGTAGGCCCAGTCACCCGACAGCGTGAACGTACCGATCTTGGTCGACACCGATTGGCGGAAGGTCGTCTCGAAGCCGTCGGTGTCGAGCGACGACAGATTCATATACGGCAGCACCACATACGCGATGGAGCCGTTCGGGTTACGGATCACCTTCGACGGATCGTTCTGGTCGACCACCGTCTGGATGTCTTCCGTGCCGATCACGTTGTCGATGTGGATCTTGTACCAGTCGAAGCCGAAATCGGTATTGCGGGTGGGCGACAGCTGGAAGCCGATGTTGTAGTTCTTGGTGCGCTCCGGTTGCAGCTTGCTGTTACCGGCCTGCACTTCCTCGACGAGGTTGTATGCGTTCGGGTTGTTGGGATCGTTCGAATCGACCGCGCCCTGCGCGCCGTAGGTCCTCGACGAAGTGTTTTCGATCAGCGTCGGTGCGCGGAAGCCGCGGTTGTAGGAACCGTACACCGTCAGCTCGCGGATCGGCTGGAAGCGCAACGCGAAGCGCGGCGAGAATGCGCCACCGAAGTCGCTGTAGTGGTCGTAGCGACCCGACTGGCTGAACGTCAGGTTCTTCAGGATGGGAATGTCGATCTGGTAGTAGACCGCCGCGACGTTGCGCTCGCCGTTGACCGATTGCAGCGACGGCTGGACGAGCGTGCCGTTCGCGTAGTCCGCGCCTGTACCGATGTACTGGCTCTGGTGCGTGAATTGCGTACCGAGACCGAGGCCGACGTTACCCGTGGGCAACGTGAACAAGTTCGGCGTCGACAGCGTCGCATCGACAGCGTCGAGCTTCGTGATGGCCTGCGTCGACGTGCTTCCGTAAAGGCCGTTCAACCCGTTCGGTGTCGACGACGGATTGGCGAAGTTGAACACGCCGTTCTGGACGATGTTCTCCAATGCGGCCGCGTTGATCAGGTTCGAATAGTTGTTCGACACCGTGTTCTGCGAATGCGTGTAGGACGCGGTCCAATCCCAGTCGCCCACGCGCGGCGTGCTGAACGAGCCTTTCACACCCGTCGCGGCACGCCAGAAGTTCGAGCTCGTGTGCACGGACTGCGTGGCCGGGAACGAGTAGACCAGCTTGGCCGGCACGCCGAACGGGTTATACGGGTTGCTGCCCGGCACGAGGTTCGAAACCGGGTTGAGACCGCCCGTCGCCGGATCGTAGGTCTGCGTGCTGTTGCCGAGGCGGCCGACGAAATTGTTCGTGACCGTCGTATTGTTGCTTTCCCAGAGATCGGCGAACGCCTGCATCGCGTCGCTGATCTTGAAGTCGGCGTGCACCTTCGCGCTCAGGCGTTCGGTCCACGGCGACAGCGACGATGCGTACGCGGTGTTGTTTGCGCAGACCGTGCCCGGACCGTTGACCTGCGCGACGGAGGTGCCCGGCACGGCCTGGCCTCCGTTCGGACACGGGCTCAGCGGCACCTTCGCGCCGGTGGTCGGATTACGCCAGTACGACACGTTCTGGTTCGACAGGCCGCCCGGGAAATTGGAGAAGTCCTGGTTCTGCGTCGTGTCGCGATCGGCGATCGAGATGCCGTTCGACTTGTAGTAGCTGAGCGCCGCCGTCACGTTGAAGCGGTCGGCGTTCAGGTCGCCGATGCCGCCGAGGACGCTGAACTGCGTCGTGCCCTGGCCGCCTTCACCGTTTGTCGCACCACCGTAGCTGCCGCCCAGTTCAAGACCCTGAAAGTTTTTCTTCGTGATGATGTTCACCACGCCCGCGATTGCGTCCGAACCATACTGGGACACCGCGCCGGTCTTGACGATTTCGATGCGGTCGATGATGTTGAGCGGCAGCGTATTCAGGTCGAAGAACTGATCGCTGCCGTTCACGGCGAACGCATACGGCGACACCCGCATGCCGTCGATCAGCACCAGCGTGTATTTCTCGCTGAGGCCGCGCAGCGCGATACCTGCGCCGCCCGGCGCGAAGCTGTTCGTCGAACCTTCGCTCCAGCTGCTTGCCGAATTCGCCGAGGTGCTGCGCAGGTAATCAGCGACGTTGGTCTGACCGCTGTTCTGGATGTCCTTGCTCGTGATGGTCTGCACCTGGTTGAAGCCGACCTTGTCGGCCTGCCGGATCAGCGAACCCGTCACTTCGAATCGCTTGATCTGCGCGACCTTGCCTTGTCCGTTCGCGCCCGGCGCGGCAGGCGTCGCCTCGGCTGCCGCGCTCGATGCCGCGGCACCCGTGGCAGCGACAGAGCCCGCCGTGCCGTTCGCCTGCGAAACGGTCACGGGTGCGCCGTTCGCGACCGCATCCGCGATCGATGCGGCTCCCGGCGCCGGCTGGCTCTGGGCGAACGCCGGCGGCACCAGCACGGCCGTCAACGCCAGCTCCGCCCAGACTATCCTCTTGATGGCCAACGCCAAAACTTTCTGCTTCATCTTGTTCCCTCTCGCTCGTAGTAAGACCCCACCTGCTGCACGCCGGAACTTTGTGAGTTCCTTGCGCGTCCTGGGCGCCCGTGTAACGGACCCCGCCATAGCCACCCTTTCGACTGCCACGACTCGAACGGATCGGCCTCGGGCACCCCTGCCACTCGGCATCACCGTCTCTTAGTGTTTTTATTCGCAATACTTACTACATGTAATGAGCGCACTTCCTGCAATTTCCAATTCGATGGACGACGAGCAGTGAAGACGTCTGCCGGCCGTACTGCGTACTGCGTGCGGCCTTCCATCGATCGGATACTTCTCCTGCGTCGCGGCGTGCGGCGCCTGCCGCCTCCGCTAGAACAGCCTCGGCGTGCCAACCCAGACGATCACCGCCTCTTCGTCGGCCGTGTTGTGCCACGCGTGCGGCACCGTCGATTCGTAATGCGCGGTATCGCCCGCGTTCAGCGTGAACGTGCAATCCTCGAGCGTCAGCGCGACCTGCCCGCGCATCACATAGACGAATTCCTCGCCCGCATGGGTCGTTATCTCGGACGGCGACTGCCCCGCCGGCATCCTGACGAGAATCGCGTCGAGCTTGCGGCCATCCACCGGGTTCGTCAGCTTGGCGAACAGGTTGGCCGAGTTCGTGAACTGGAAATACTGCAGCGCGTGCGCACGGCATACCGAACGCGCTTCTGTCGGCGTGTCGATGAAGTACTGCATCGTGACGCCCAGCGCTTGCGCGATCCGGACCAGCGACGTGATCGACGGCGTCGCGCGCCCGCGTTCGACCTGAGACAGGAACGGCTTCGAAATGCCTGCGATCCCGGCCGTCTCGTCGAGCGTGAGCTTCAGACGCTGGCGCAGCGCCCGGATCTTGTTGCCTAGCGATACGGCGACCAGAACCGACTGATCAGCGGACACAGTCATGGAAGTGCGGGGCCTCGCAGTCGAAACTGGTTTGATGTCGTCGATCCTTGACCGATGCGATGACGCGACCGGCTCGGCGTGATACCCGGCCGCGCGCTGCCGCGGGCAGCCGGCGCGTGGTGCGGCGTGGCGCCGTCGTCGCCCGTCATCGGATGTTTCGCAAATTTGATTCGCCTTGCTAATCAACAAGATCGCCCCTTTCCATCTTCATGTCCGACCTTCGACGGCTTGTCCTTCTGCCGCGCTACGCTGCTCGTCGATTGCGTGCGTGTCGCACGCCGTCGTGCCCTTACGTCGCGCTACCGGGATGCCACCGCGATCCACAGCTTCGCCAGATCGGCCGAACCGTCGTTACCCTTCACCGTGCGCAGCACCTGGACCGCATGCGCCTTCTGGCCCGCCACGTAGTACGCCTCGCCAAGCCGCAGCCGCGCCGCATCGGGGTGCTCGAGCCCGCCCTTCGCGATCACCTGCTCCATCATCGACAGCCCCTGCGCCGCGTGGCCCGCAAACACCAGATTCATGCCCACATCGAGCGGCGCCACCGGATTGGCTGGGTCCGCACCCGCCTGCGCACGCTTGGCAGCCAGCGCCTGCAGCCGTTTCTCGCGGTCGGCCTGCCCATCCTTGCCGAGCACGCCGGACGCGAATCCCTGGTCGATCACCTGCCTGCCTTCGGCTGGCGTTCCTGCCGCCAGCGCGAGCTGCGTCATCTCCATGTAGGCGTCGGCCGTCGTCAGCGAGCCCGTCGCCCTGCGCAACCGGTAGATGTCGAGGTCGAGCGACGACAGGTAGCCGGGGCTGCCGCGAATGGCCGAGATCATGTCCGCCCAGTACGCGGGACTCGGATGATAAGCGACCAGCATGCCGAGCGCGCTGCGATAGGCACCGGCATCCTTGCTCTTTTGCGCACAGGTCGCCAGCATCTGCAACTGCCCTTCGTCGGGCGCATGGCCGGCCTGCGCCTGCGCCTCCGTGCTCGCCTTCAACTGGCTCACGACCTGGCTGCAATCGTTCGACAGGTAATACGACTGTGTGAGCAGCGTGCGCATGTCCGGATCCGTGCCGCCCGCCTTCAGGTAGCGCTGCGCGACGCGGATCGCCTGCGGATAGTTCTTCTGCTGGAAGTAGATCCCGGCGAGCGCCGCCGTGGTCCGCTGCTCATCCGCGCCCGACAGGCGCCCCGAGTTCACGACGGTTTCGTAGGCCTGCGCGGCCACGCCGGTATCGCCGGCCGCCATCGCCGCCGCGCCGCGCGTCGCTTCCACCATGTAGGTTTCATACGGCGTGCGATTCGGCACGGCGGCCGCCTGCGCGATCTTGCCGAGCGCGTCGCGATACTTGTGCGCGCGATACAGGTCCTGCGCCGCCGCCAGCGGCTTCGCCACATCGGGCCGCAACGTGTCGGCCGCCCACGCCGGCCGGCCGAGCACGCAGGCCGCCCCGAGCGCCGTCAGCGCCATCATCCGTTTCCATCGTCGCTGGTTCATCGGTCGGCCTGTTCCGTCATTGCATGAACTGCTCGTTTCCGATCAAGCCGATCTTCGTCGCGCCCACACGCTGCGCGGACGCCAGTACGGCCGCCACGTCCTTGTACGGCGCCAGCTTGTTCGCCCGCAGATGGATCTCCGCCTGCACGGGCTCGTGCGCGACCGTCGTCAGCTTCGCCTCGAGTGCCGCGCGATCCGGCACCGGCGCGCCGTTCCACGTGGTCGTGCCGTCGAAGTCGATGTCGATCTGCACGACCTCCGGCGGCGTAGCGGGCGGCGGCGGGTTGCCCACCGGCAGATCCATCTTCACCGAATGCATCTGAATCGGGATCGTGATGATCAGCATGATCAACAGCACCAGCATCACGTCGATCAGCGGCGTGGTGTTGATGTCGACCATCACGTCCGGCTCGCTGCCGCCCCCGCCCGAAGGCACGTTCATTCCCATCGTCTGCTCCTGTCGATGCTCGCTCCGATCCCATGCGTCGCCGTCAATCGGAATCGGCGCGCATGCTGTTCCCCCGCAAGGCTAACCACCCCGCGCCGGCGGTTCCGTAATGAACGACACCTTCGCGATACCGGCCCGCTCGCACATCGTGACGACCCGGCCGATGAACTCGTAGCGCGTGTTCTGGTCGCCCCGCACGTGCACGCTCGGCTGCGGTTGCTGCTGAGACACCCCCTTCAGCTTCGCGAGCAACGTCGACGCATCCACCAGTTGCTCGCCCCAGAAGAAATCGCCGTCGCGGTTCACCGCGATCTCGACGCTTTTCGGCGTCGTCTGCAGCGGCTGCACGACCTCCTTCGGCAACTGCAGCTGGATCGTGTGCGTGACGACCGGAATCGTGATCAGGAAGATGATCAGCAGCACCAGCATCACGTCGACGAGCGGCGTCGTGTTGATGTTCGCGATCACCTCGTCGCTTTCGTCCTGCCCGACGTTCATGCCCATCGCGCGCCTCCGTCAGCCGGTCAGTTCACGAGCGACGCGGCACGCGACGGTGCGCGAGCGGCACGCTTGCCGCCGGCCAGCAGCACGGTATGCAGCTGGGCGCCGAAGTTGCGGACCCGCTCCATCACCGACTTGTTGCGCCGGACGAGGAAGTTGTAGCCGAGTACGGCAGGCACCGCGACTGCCAGGCCGATCGCCGTCATGATCAGCGCCTCGCCCACCGGGCCCGCGACCTTGTCGATCGACGCCTGGCCCGCGATCCCGATCGCCGTCAGCGCGTGATAGATGCCCCAGACAGTCCCGAACAGCCCGACGAACGGCGCGGTCGAACCGACCGTCGCCAGGAACGCGAGCCCGTCCTGCATGCGGTTCGACACGTTCGTGATCGACCGCTCGACGGACACGTCGATCCACGTGTTGCGGTCCACGGCTTCGAGCAATGCCTCCTCGTGATGCTCGCCCGCCTCGATCGCCGTTTCGGCGATGAAGCGGAACGGCGATGCCTCGTCGAGCAGCTTCGCGCCCTCGGCCAGGGACGGCGCGCTCCAGAGTTGCGCGTCGGCGAGCTTCGCGCGGCGGTTCGCCCGCAACTGCTCGACGAACTTCGTGACCATGATGTACCAGCTGCCCATCGACATGATCACGAGCAGGATCAGCACGAAGCGCGCGACGAAGTCGCCGTTCTTCCATAGCGCGCCGAGCCCGTACGGATTCTCGACCGCTTCAGTGGCGGCAGGCGCCGGCGGCGGTGCCGGCTCGGCGGCGGCAGGCGCCTGCGCAGGCGCCGCAGCCTGTGTCGACGCATCGGATGCCGCCGCGGATCCGCTCGCTTGCGCGTAAGCGAATTGCGGTGCAACGAGCCCGTCGATCGCGGCGACGGACATCAACAGGCTTGCCGCCAGCGCGGCCAGAGAACGCTTGGTCATAACCCACTCCGATTCTTTCGTATAACTTATGATTAAATTTCAGGCCGGTTTTCTCCGGTCCGGCTCCCGCCGGACCGCCCACTGCATCAATTCAGGTTGAACGAGAACGGCACCTGCACCCGTACTGCCTGGCCTTGCGCCACGCATTTGAACCGCTTCACGGTGTTGTAGGCGGCACGATCGAGCACGGGGTCGGCCGACTGGGCCACGCGTTCGTTCGTGATGTTCCCTTCCGCATCCACGACGAACTCGATCGTCACGTCACCGGTGATGTTGTTTTCCTGCGCTTCCTTCGGGTACTGCATCGATGCGCGGATCGTGTCCGAATTCGGGCAGACGACGCCCACTTCGTGACTGACCGGCTTGGCAGGTGCGGGCGGTGCGATGACGGGCGCTTGCACGGCCGGCGCGGACTGCACTGGTGCCGACTGATGCGTGATCGTCGCCTGCGGCGGCGCTTGCACCGGCACTTCAGGCGGCGGCACGAACGGCGGCGGCGGGGGCGCGAACTTCGGCGGCGGAAGCTTGACGACCGGCATCGGCGGGGGCGGCGGCGGTTTCACCGGCTCGATGATGCGGGTTTCGATCGGATGCTGGATCACCTGCACGACTTTCGTCGCGAGGCCGTTGAGCAATGCGTAGATCAGCACTGCGTGCAACAGGAGAACGACTGCGATGCCGCCGAAACGGCGCACCGGATTCTGCTGCTTCTTGCCGAATTCCCGCGGACGCCCGAGCGTGGCAAGCCCGCTGTTCGAAGCAATCAGATGCTTTTCGACTTTCATGCCCACTATCCATCCCCCAAGCGAATCGCCCAGTTTCACGATGATGGCCGGCCCCGGAACCGGGTCGGTTCCGTCGCCGCCTCAACGCGAAATCTAATTTTTAATGCAATTTGCAATCCGAATCGAAAGCATCGATTTCGGATCCGAATTCATTCAATTTCAAGGAATCGTTTCAACCGCCACGGGATAGCCGCCTTATCCGGCATCCACCCCGCACCAGCGTTCAGGCAATTGTCAGCTGCGTCGACACAGGCACGTTCGCGCATGACGATCGGACCGTCGCTACACCCCGATGGCAGCGTGGCCGTGCGTCTTGGGTGCAGACGATAGCAAGGAAAAAATCTGGCCGTCAAACTTTTTTTGATGCCCGAATACAAAGTTTGGAGGACTTGCTCGAATAACGAGTCAGGAGGCTTCACGAAACATTTTTTATTGATTCTGTAATTAATTTGTATGGTTATCGCACTCATTCGGTGCTTATGGCCAATAATCACCAATTTAGTGCGATGCACCGAATCGACGCGGATTTAATGAAGCGTTATCGGATACGTCTCATTGTCTCCTGCATGGATGGAAGCCTATCGACCGTTGTTATGCGGGGCTACGGATTTTCAAAACAATACTCGGACGAATCCAATTAACTTATTCGTAATCGACTACAAATCAAAATAGTGACATTCAAGATGCCTATCAAATATGCACGATGATCTGCATGCCGAATCTATTTTCTGATTCCGGGCACGACTGCGTCTACGAGAACTCGTTGGCCGACTGTCTGCGCGTACGGGCGTCTCTTACTTCACGGAGCGATGTGAACGCTCCATCAACGCGCATTCGGCGTCGCTGCTCACGTCCCAATCCTGGAACAAGCGATTACGGACAAATCCGGCGGGGGAAGCACCAAGCGGTGCTCGAGGCGATGCCGCAGAGACCGGACCGCCAGTTCGGTGCCATGACGACGATGCACAGTCGAACACGGGTTCGGCGCACGCAAACACCCGATGGGTGCGATTCACTTCCACACACTCAGGCGTTGCCGCGGCGCGACAGAAATGTACATGCACGTACGGGCATACACGTCCCCAAGCGCGTCATCAGGATCGTGAGGTTGAGCGAGGCGATGTGAGCAATCGGATACCCGCTCGACCGTGCCGAGCGCAACGGGGATCATGCGACCATGATCGCGAGCTCATCCGCATACGCATTCAACCGATCCCCTACCTGCACCTTCAGGACATCGATGAACCGTTTGATTTTCGCGTCGACGAATTGACGGGACGAGTACACCGCATATACGTTGCGCTGCGCGGTGTGAAATTCCGGCAGGACGCGAACGAGCGATCCTTTGCGCAGATCGTCGATTGCCGAGAAGGCAGCGATCAATCCAATTCCCGCGCCCTCCCGCAGTACCGTGGACATCGCATCCATGTCATTCACACTGAAGTGCGATCCCGTTGGACGATACACCGCCTCGCCTGCTCTGCCTTGCAGATGCCATTCGTCCGGCGCGTAATCGACCGTGCTCAGAAGCACACATGTGTGACCGACGAGGTCTTCCACACACTCGGGAGCCGGATGCCGTGCCAGATAGTCGGGCGACGCCGCGAGAATGCAATGACTGGTTCCGATCTTCTGGCTCACGTACGCCGAGTCGGGCAGCGTGCGCGCGATCACGATCGCCACGTCGAGTTGCTCTTCGAGCAGATTCGGCATCCGCTGCGACAGCATGAGATCGACCGATACTTCCGGATATGCGCTCCGATAGGCAAGCACGGCTTGCGAAACGAGTTGGCGCCCCAATCCCGGCACCGCATGCACGCGTAATAGACCACGCGGCTCCAGCAGCGCATCGCGTGCTTCCGCTTCCGCCCGTTCGATGTCCGAGAGGATCGCAACACTGCGTTCGTAAAAACGTCGCCCCGCGTCGGTAACGACGAGCCGTCGCGTCGAGCGCTGTAGCAACCGCGTGTTGAGATTGTCTTCGAGGACAGATACCGCTCGAGAAATGTTGCCGACCGTCGTATCGAGGTGGTTTGCGACAGCCGTGAAACTGCCCATCTCGACCACTTTCACAAACACCGACATGGTGTGCACCTTGTCCATTAGTCACCCTCGCTTTGAATTTTTCGTCGAATCGCTGCGTTTCGGCCCGCGCGAGTCTGTGATCATAGGTTCCGCACCTGTTTCGTGCAGTCAGCGAGCGGCATCGTGTCGTTTTTTTGCATCCTTTCACTTATCTTTCATTTCGGCGGCGGATTTTCCCTCCAGAGACAAGATTCATTCTTGCCGGGCCATCTAAGTTGCCGCCTGCTTCACGCCTAGACTTGGTCCCGAAGTCAGGCAGTCGGAACGTAGACGTTTCAATCCTGAGCTCCGTCCGCCATGGTCGATGATCCAGACACGGCGTAGCGCAGGCTCCCTATCCGGCTCTAGACGAACCCGCATCAAATCGCAATCCTAACCATAAAGGCTAAACCATGGACATCACATACGACGCGCTTCATCTCTTCATCGATGGCGAATGGATCGGCGCGAGCGAACGCGAAACGGCGCCCGTGATCAATCCCGCCACGCAAATCCAGATCGGGCGCGTTCCACTGGCGACGGCAGCCGACCTCGATCGCGCCCTCCAGGCTGCGGTACCGGCGTTCGATGTCTGGCGCAACACCGTGCCGGCCGAACGTGCGCGCATTCTGAAGCGCGCGGCGGAACTAATGCGCGAGCGCGCCGAGCACATTGCTACCGTGATGACGCTGGAGGAAGGGAAACCGCTGGCAGAAAGCCGCGACGAAGTCCTGCGCGCCGCCGACTATTTCGAATGGTTCGCCGAAGAGGCGCGTCGCATCGACGGCCGCGTGGTGCCATCCAACCGTCCGGGCGTGCAACAGCTCGTGAAGAAACAGGCGATCGGGCCCGTCGCCGCATTCACGCCGTGGAATTTTCCGGCGATCACCCCGGCGCGCAAGCTCTCCGCCGCACTCGCCGCCGGATGCAGTGTCATCATCAAACCCGGCGAGGAAAGCCCCGCAACGGCGCTCGCGTTGGCACGCGCACTGGACGACGCCGGCTTGCCGAAGGGCGTGCTTCAAGTCGTGTTCGGCGTGCCCGACCAGGTGTCTACGCAACTGATCGCTTCCCCGGTAATCCGGAAGGTCACGTTCACGGGCTCGGTGCCGATCGGCCGTCTGTTGTCGGCGCGCGCAGCCGAAGGCGTCAAACCCATCACGCTTGAGCTGGGCGGCCACGGGCCCGTCCTCGTATTCAACGATGCCGACGTCGAAAAGGCTGCGGTCGAAGGCGCGGCGAATCGCTTTCGCGGCACCGGCCAGGTCTGCATCTCGTCGACGCGCTTCCTGATCCAACGCGAAGTCTACGACGAGTTCGTCGGTCACTTCGTACGTGCGACGAGCGCGCTCAAGGTCGGGAACGGCATGGATGCCGGCACGCAGGTCGGGCCGCTGGCGAACCCGCGCCAGCTTGCCAAGATGGAGGAACTCATCGCCGACGCGGTGGAGCGTGGCGCAACGATTCTGGCCGGCGGAAAGCGCATCGAAGGCGAGGGATATTTCTTCGAGCCAACGGTCCTCGCAGACGTACCGAAGGACGCGCGTGTGATGCACGAAGAACCGTTCGGCCCGATCGCGGTGCTGATGCGCTTCGATGCCCTTGCCGACGGCCTCGCCGAAGCGAACCGGTTGCCGTACGGGCTCTCTGCCTATGCGTTCACAAGCAGTGCGCGTACGGCCATCGATGCAGCGGACGGCCTCGAAGCCGGCATGATCGGCATCAACCAGTACCGCATCGTCTCGACCGAACTGCCGTTCGGCGGCATGAAGGAAAGCGGCCACGGCTCGGAAGGCGGCACCGAGGGCATCGAGTACTACCTCACACACAAGTTCATCAGCCAGGCTTGAAAGGAGATCGCCATGTCCGATACGCATTTCGATAGTCCGCGCGAAGCCGCGCGTGCGTTCACGCCGACGCTTTCGGCATTCGTCGACGACACGCTCTATCCGCGGATCTGGAGCGATCCGACGCTCTCGCCGCGCGACCGCAGCCTCGTGACTGTTGCCGCGCTGATCGCGGGAGGCCATCTCGACGAGTTGCCGGCGCACCTGCGCCGCGCGTTGACGAACGGCGTAACCCGTGAAGAGTTGTCAGCGGCAATCACTCACCTCGCGTTCTATGCCGGGTTTCCCGCCGCAATCTCCGCATCCGCCACGGCGCAGGCAACGCTCGGCGCCCATCCTCAGCCCGACGATCTCGCCGGCAATGCATCTACGACGCAGGAAGGTTTGAAATGAAAGCCATCACATTCAAGGAATTCGGCGATGCCGAGGTGCTCCAACTGGCCGAGGTCGCGGCTCCTGAAGTTCGGCCCGACGATCTACTGGTACGCGTCCATGCCGCGGGTGTGAATCGCGCCGATCTGACCCATCGGCGTGGCGGATACGGCCGGCCGAACTTCGGCGACTCGACGATCATGGGTCTCGAAATCGCCGGCGAGGTGATCGAGACCGGATCTTCCGTGCAGGGTTACAAGGTCGGTGATCGTGTCATGGGCGTCGTGGGCGGCGGGGCCTACGCAGAACGGGCGCGCATTGACTGGAGAATGGCGATGCCCATTCCGGCAACGCTCGACTATGTGCATGCGGCCGCCATACCGGAAGTGTTCGTCACTGCGCACGAAGCGTTGTTGCATCTGGGCCGCTTGCAGCGCGGCGATGCGGTGCTGATCCACGCAGCGGCGGGCGGGGTGGGTTCCGCAGCGGTCCAGCTGGCCTATGCAACCGGCGCGACGATTTTCGCAACGGCCGAAGCCTCGAAGCTGGAACGGATCGTTCAACTGGGTGTGGACCATGCGATCGACTACAAGACGCAGGACTTTTCGGAAGTCGTCGCAAGCAGGACGGGCAAACGTGGTGTCGATGTGGTCATCGACTTCGTGGGCGCACCGTATTTTTCCCGGAACGTCGCGTCATTGGCAAACGGCGGCCGGCTGGTGCAGGTCGGGATACTCGGCGGCGGCGGTGACGTCAGCGTGAGCCTCGAACAGATCCTGTACCGTCATCTGCAAATCATCGGCACGGTGATGAAGTCGCGCGACCAGAGCGAGAAACACGCGATGGTTCGGCGGTTTCGCGAACATTGGCTGGACCGCTTTGCGGGAGGCGCGGGTCTGGAGCCGGTCGTCGACAGCGTGTTTCCGCTCGCAGACGCCGCGGCCGCCCATCGACGGATGGAGTCTGCTGTGAACGTAGGAAAGATCATCCTGACGATGAGCGAAGATAGCTGACGTAGGGCCGATTCGCGTCGCGGCCCATGTACGAAGCTGGTTGATGGCAGTCAGGCGGACGGGAGCGCGTTGCTCATGGCCGGAAATAAAACCATTCGCGACGACGGGCCGGCAGCGCCGATGGTGCATGTCGCGGCTTCCCGCACCCGAATCGAACGTCCCGCACGTACCGGAACGGTATCGCTCCCTCGCAGCTTTCCGGCACGACGCTCAGAACAACACGCTCGAGGCGGTATCCTGATCCTCCGGCGTGAAGACTACCCCACCGTCGCCGGATTCGTCGCGCATCCGGCGAGGTTCGGTCTCGTCGAGCAGAGGCACCCCGCCGCACTCATGGAATTCCGCGTGCGGAGACGCCGTCTCGATCGGCAAATCCGGCCGCCGCCGGGCCATTCTGATTTTCGAAGTCATGACATCCTCCGTACATCGGCAATCGTATCGTCGCGCGACCTCGCTCACGCGCGATCGGCGGCCTCGGGCAGCGGTTCCGCGCCCTCGCACACCTCGTCCGCAGGCTGCGGCGCATCGACCCGCTTGCGAAACAATCGGGACGTCACCCACAGCACCCACGCGCCCGGACCGCTGAGCATCACGGCCATGAACAACAGGATGTGCTGGATGCCTAGCACCGGCCCCACGCTCGCGGTCAACACGCCCGCGAGCGGATACGAGAGCCCGTTGATCAGATAGAACGGCCCGATCACTTTGCCGAGGTGCTCGCGCTCGATCGCACGTACGCGCAATGTCCGGTTGAACACGTTGTACCAAGCAGCCCCCGCCATCGCGCCGAGAAACGCGATCACATAAACCCAGACACCCTGCGCCAATCCCATGCATACGAGCCCGGTGCACATCAGCGCGAAGCCGCCTGCACCGAGCCGATAGATGCTCCAACTGCGGGTCAGCTTCGGAATCAGCAACAGGTTCAGCAGCCCGAGCACGCCCGCGCCAGTGTTCATCAAGCCGAATACACTGTCGGATGCGCGGAACACGCCCGTGACGAGATATGCGTTCGCGCTCGCCGCGATCGCAAACGCGAGGTTGATGGCGAAGTTCACCAACGCAAGCAACACAACCGGCCGGTTCGCGATCAGCAATCGCCATCCCAGAACCAGGTCGTGCCGGACCCGACCGTGAGCGGTGCCGCGCGGGCTCGCCGGAAGTTCGCGCCAGCACCACGCGGCCAGCGCGAATCCGGCCGCCGCGACGAGCAGGAGCGGGAGCTTACCCAGCCATTGCGCCAGCCCCGCCGCAAGGGCTGGACCGAGGGCCATCGCGAGCAATTCGACGTTCTGCACCAACGACTGCAAATCCGACAGCTTGCCGCCGTCCGCTAGCATCGGCACCGTCTTTTCCACCGACATCCGCACCGGCGCGATCAGCAGCGACAGGAAGACGCTGTTGACCATCAGCGCAATGATCGTGGCCGACGGCATCGCGAAGCAGGCTGCCACGGCAATCGTCAGGCAGGTCATCCGGACGCGATTTGCATACCGGAACAACCGGCGGCCGCCGAGTCGGTCCGCGAACAAGCCGGCGAACGGATAAGCGATCAACGCCGGCACCCATTCGACTGCATATGCAATGCCCGAATACGCGAGGCTTCCGGTCCGCTGATAAATGAGAAGCGGCACCGCAAACAGCACCGTCTGCTCGGCGATCAATCCAAGCATCAGTCCCGACGCGAACCAGCGCAGCGAAGCGGAGCGCGATTCACCGATCAATCGCCACCTCCATGCTCGAGGCGCTCACGTCGCGACGGAACCCTGGCCGCCGTCCTGACCGATGAACACCACACGTTTCACTCGCCTCTGATCCATCATTTCGTATCACTTATCTATATCCTTGATTTTAGATTCCTGACCGGCTTTCCGATCTGGTGCGGCCGAGCCGCGCCAGTCGCGCAACATCGTGTGATCATCAGATGACGAGCGCTGCCTTGTCTTCGCTCCCGGCGGTCCGCGCTTCATACTGGCGAATCAGGGGCAGCACGTGGTGACAGAATCGCCGCATCTCTCCACGCGTCGGCCAGCCGGACAGGATGAATTCGCTGACACCGGCCTGCTTGTATTCGAGCAGATACCGTGCGACCTCGTCGTAGCTGCCCACCACACACAGGGCCGGGCCTCCGCGATAGGCGACGGCGCCCGTCCACAGCATCGGTGACAACCAGCCACCGGACGCCTGCTCGGCAAGATCGAACGACTTTTTCACCGCCTCCGAATCGCACGTCTTCACGAATGCCTGAACCTGCTGACGATGGGCTTCATCCGAGTTCGCCATCATGGCGGCCACTTCTGCATGTGCCTCTTCCCGCGTTTCGCGAGCCAGCACGTGCATGCGGATGCCGACGCTGCGCCCGGCCTCCAGGAGCTCACGAGCAGCGACCGCGATGCCCTCCGGCGTGTCGCCGTAACGCAGCCAGCAGTCCCCCGATTCGATGGTGATGCGCTTGGCCAACGCGGACGCGCCGCTCAGATAGATTCGCGGTCGCTCGCCGTCCTTGAATGGCAGGCCGAGGCGCGCGCCGTCGAACCGGTAGTGGGTGCCTTCATGCGACACCGGCGTCTCGCCGCGCCAGAACCGATGCAGCACACCGAGATATTCGGACGTGCGCTCGTAGCGCGCGTCGTGCGCCAGATAGTCGCCGTAGTACGCCTGTTCCTCCGGAGAAATGCCGGCGACGATGTTCAGCGAGATCCGTTTGTTCGACATCCACGACAGCGTATTGACTGCCTGCGCGAATAGCGTCGGCGGCAGCAGTCCCGGGCGATAGGCCAGCATGAACGACAGTCTGCGCGTCTCGCGCGCGAGTGCGCCGATCAGCGGCAACGGCTCCGGCAGATGAAAACCGATTCCCATCAGCAGCGTATCGATCTGCATGTCCTCCGCTTCCTGCGCAAAGTCCACCAGACCGTCGAGATCGAGTTCATTCGCGAGGTCCCGCTCGGACGCCTTAGTATTGCCCGCTCCGCGCGGCGCGCACCAATGAATCTTCAGGGGTTGAAATACCCGCATCGTCGCCTCTCCCGATAGTCGAATCCGGCCTGTTGCCGTAGTGACCTTCAGCTTAGGAGTCGAGCAACGAATCGAGCAAGCCCGCACCGCGCCGACGAAGAAACTTTGACGGCACACCAATTTTTTGATCCATCGCTGACATTTACCGGCCGCAATAAGTTCTCACGAATGCGCTGCGATCCGTCGCGCTCGCCTACTCTCGTCAACACGTCGAGGCCGATATCGAAGACGTATCGCGATTCCGCACGAATATGCGCCGGCCGACATTCCCGTGTGTCATTGCTGTTGCATCCGTTCTCGCATCACCGCCCTCCGGCGCGACACGACGCGGCCGGCGACGGTCACGAATGTTCATCGAAGAAAATGGAGCCACGCTGATGTTGAACCTGAGAAACAAACGCGTCGTCGTCTTCGCCGAGGGCTGCTTCGGCCCTGTGACAAGCAAGGTGGCGACCTCTTACCTGCGCTATCGCCACAGCGAATGCGTCGCCGTCGTCGACAGCCGTTGTGCCGGAAAGGACGTGGGCGAGGTACTCGGATACGGCCACGGCATCCCGGTGCTCGACTCGCTGGAATCGGCATTGCAGTTCGATCCGGACATTTTCCTGATCGGTGTGGGCCTGTTCTCCAACGCATTGCCCGATGCATGGCGCGCGCAGATAGCGCTCGCACTCGCCCGCGGGCTCGACGTCGTCAGCGGTCTGCATTTCCGAATTGCGACCGATCCTGATTTCGCCGCACTTGCGTCGGAATCCGGCGCACGGATCTGGGATACGAAAGAGCCGCCCGATACGCTCGCGACCAGTGAAGGCAAGCTCGACGCGCTCGATCGCTTCATCGTCCATACCGTCGGCACCGATTGCCGGGTTGGCAAGAAAACCACCGCCATCGAGATCGCGGAAGCTGCACGACGACGAGGCATCAACGCAGGTTTCGTCGCTACCGGCCAGAGCGGTATCTATATTAGCGGCGCCGGTGTCGCGATCGATGCCGTCCCGTCCGACTTCGTCGCGGGTGTCACCGAATCGCTCGTACTCGAATCGGCGCGTCACCACGACTGGATCGTCGTCGAGGGACAGGGATCGATTTCCCATCCCGCCTACAGCGGCGTCACGCTGGGCCTGCTTCACGGTGCCATGCCGCAGGCCCTCGTGCTGTGCCACGAGGCGGGCCTTGCACATCACAAGGGCTGGGCGCATGCGCCGCTGCGTCCGCTACCCGAACTCGTCACGCTGTATGAACAGCTTGGCTCGTTTCTGCGACCGGCGAAGGTGGTCGGCGTCAGCGTCCATACAGGTGCGCTTCCGGCCGAGCAAGCCGCGCGCGCCATCGAGGAGATCGAATGGGAAACGGGCCTGCCTGCCGTCGACGTCATCCGCTCGGGTGCTGACCGACTCGTGGACGCACTGAGCGTCCACGACCGGACCCTTCAACGCCTGGCGGCCTGACCGGCCGCCGGCTTTCGTCGTCCCGCCTGCATCGTCGCGTCATCGTCAAACACAGGAAGCGATTCAAATGACCGAACAGTCCAGCCTGCTCCATGTCGACCCCATCCGCTCGCTCAAGGGTTACGCCGTCACCCCTTCGTCCAAGCCCGAGACCCAGCGCGCGATACTCGCCGCGACGCTCGCCGACGGTACGTCGATCGTCCACAACGATCTGCGCTGTGTCGAGACGAGCGCGATGAAGCAAGCATGCCGCTCACTCGGCGCGCGTATCGACGAACACGACGGATACCTCGAGATCCGCGGTGTCGGCCGCGCGCTGCATCTGGGCCAGCGCGTCGTCGACGCGATCGGCTCGGGGCTCGTGTTTCGCACGTTCACCGCGTTGACGAGTTTCGCCGACTCGCCTGCCATCATCACCGGCGACGCCATTCTGCGCACGCGGGTGATGAAGCCGTTGTTCGACGCACTCGAGGAACTCGGCGCGCGTATCGAATGCATCGGCGAAGCCGGCAAGGCGCCGGTCGTCAACTGGGGAGGCGGGTTGCGCGGCGGACGCTGCACGGTCCCTGGCAACGTAAGTTCGCAGTTCATCACCGCAATCCTGTTCGCCGCGCCGCTCGCCGACCAGCCGGTCGAAATCGCGATCGAAGGCGAATTGCTGTCGATTTCCTACATCCGCCAGACGATCGCGACGTTGCGCCATTCGGGAATCCAGGTCGACGTCACCGACGACTTCTCGCTGATCCGCGTCCAGCCGGGCAACTATCAAGCCGCGGAGTACCGGATCGGCGGGGACTACACATCGTCGTCGTACCTGATCGGCGCCGCCGCGCTGTTCCCCGGCACCTTCGTGCTGGGCAACCTCGGCAGCGAGAGCCTGCAGGGCGAGCGCGCAATCATCGATGTCGTACAGGCGCTCGGCTTCTCCGTCCATTTCGACGACACGCGCAATGAGCTGACGCTCGTCAATTCCCACTCCCAGCTCACCGGCGACTACGAATTCGACGCCAGCGATTTCCCGAACATCGTACCGACGCTCGCCGCGATCGGCGCCTACGTGAAAGGAACGTTCCGCGTGGTCGGCGGCTCGATCACGCGGCTGCACAAGTCGCCTCGCATCAAGGCGATGGTTAGCGAGCTGGGCAAGATGGGCGTCGACATCAAGGGCCTCTTCAAGGACGGCGTCTACGACGGCTTCGAGATCCGCGGCACCGGCGAGCCGTATCCGGGCGGCGTCGACCTGTCGAGCTGGGGCGACCACCGGATCTTCATGTCGCTGTTCATCGCATCGCTGCGTGCGCGCCAGCCGAACCGGCTCGAGGGTTACCGCGACGTGAACTGCTCGTTCCCCGACTTCTTCACGCAGTTCGAGCATCTCGGTGCCGCCTATCGCGAAGTCGGGACCGGCGCGTCGCACGACGACGAGCGTTCGCTACTGCAGGCGGTCTGATCCCAACGGAGAATTGTCATGCTTACCAACCAGCAACTGGCGTTCTATGCGGAACATGGTTATCTCGTGATCGAAAAACTCTTCGATACCGACGAGGTTGTTCGCTCGCTCGCCGCGATCGACACGCTGCTGTCGCCCGCCAATCCCGAGAAGCCGTATGAATTCGAACCCGAGGACGGCGCAACCGTGCGCCGGATCTGGTCGCCGACGCAAAAGCATCCCGCATTCAAGGACATGGCGACTGCCCCGCGCCTGCTCGACTGCATCGAAGGGCTGATTGGCAAGAACGTGCTGTTCCACTACAGCAAGCTCAACATGAAGGGACCGAAAGTCGGCAGTGTCGTCGAATGGCACCAGGACTTCTCCTACTATCCGCACACCAACGCCGATCTCGTCACCGCGCTGATCTTTCTCGACGATGCAAGCGAAGCGAACGGCTGCCTGCGCGTCGTACCCGGGTCGCACCGGCGCGGCCTGCTGTCACACGAGGTCGATGGATTCTTCCGCGGCAAGGTCCACGACGTCGATGAAGCTCGGGCGGTCAGCATCGAGGTGCCAGCCGGCAGCGTCCTGTTCCTGCACTGCCTGACGCTCCATGCATCGGCGCGCAACGTATCGCAGCTGCCGCGCCGCACGTTCCTGCCCGCCTATCGGGCGGCCGATGCATTCCCGATTTACTTCGGACCGCACGCCGCACACAACGAACCGGGTGTCGAACTGTTGCGTGGACAACGTTCGAAAGTCGCGCGGGTCGACCAGGGCACGCATCTGCTGCCGCTCGCCGAACGCGAATTCGGGTCCCTGTACGAGGTGCAGGAAGGTTCTCACCTGCGCAAGGCACTGACGACCATGAAAACGTCCGGCTACGCAGTGACGGCAGCCTCGGGACGCTGAACACGGGAGATCCGATGGACTGGAACGCCTTTTTGGTTCCGGCGCTGCGCGGGCTTGCTCCGTACCGGCCGGGCATCACCGAGGAAAAACTGCGAGCAGAGCGAGGCTTGCACGATATCCACAAGTTCTCGAGCAACGAGTCGCCGTTCCCGCCGCCGCCCGGAGTGCTCGCCGCGATGCAACGCGCGCTCGATCAATCGAACCGCTATCCGGACAGCGGCGCGCTGCTCGACAAGCTTGCCCGGCACCAGCGGGTTCCGGCCGACATGCTGGCGCTCGGAAACGGCTCGATCGACGTCATCGCATCGCTGGTCCAGGCGTTCGTTCCGGCCGACCGCAACGTCGTGCTGTCCGAGTACGGCTACTGTGCGTATCCGCCGTTCGTCACCACCCAGAGCGCTGCGCTGCGCATCGCGGCAAGCGGGCCGGATTTCGGTCACGACGTCGATCGACTACTCGAACAGGTCGACTCGAACACGCGCATGCTGATCGTTGACAGTCCGACTAACCTATCCGGCCGCTCGCTCACGG
Source organism: Burkholderia sp. KJ006 (assembly GCF_000262695.1). NCBI lineage: Bacteria > Pseudomonadati > Pseudomonadota > Betaproteobacteria > Burkholderiales > Burkholderiaceae > Burkholderia > Burkholderia sp. KJ006. Next base: position 1,479,317 of record NC_017921.1, read on the forward strand.
CCGCGCAACTTGAGCATCTGATCGCACAGCTCCCGTCCAACGTGCTGCTCGTGCTCGACGAGGCCTACGCGGAATTCGCGGACGACGACGCGCCGCGCGATACCGGGCAGTTGCCGCTATCGCATCCGAACGTCGTCGTCACGCGCACATTCTCGAAAGCATACGGTCTCGCGGGGTTGCGCATCGGATACGCAATCGCCGCTGCGGGCCTGATCGACGCACTGTCGCGGATCCGACCGCCCTTTCCGGTCAGCCGCGTCGCGTTGGCGGGCGCCACGGCGGCGCTCGACGACGAAGCGCATCTGGCCCGTGTGGTCGAGACGACCGCGCGAGGCCGGGCACGTCTCGCTGCTGACCTGCGCACGCTCGGCGCGACGGTCGTCGACAGTTCCGCCAATTTCGTGCTCGCCGACTTCGGTCCGCACGCGGCGCATATCTACGATGCGCTGCTGTCGCACGGCTTCATCACGCGGCAGATGTCTGCCTATCGACTGCCGACGCATCTGCGCATCGCGATCGGCACGCCGGACGAGATCGACCGGTTGGTCGATCTCGTGCGTCGACTCGTCGGGGCACGGACCGGATCGGACGCCAATGGAGTACTCGCATGAACATTCTCATCATCAACAATCTCGCGCAATTCCCGGGCACCGGGCGGTGGGATTTCGACCTGGTGCGCTACGACGAATTCGTCGATCACAGGCAGCATCGGGTCAGCTATCTCGTCAACCGTCGCGGCCGCTCCGCCGTGACCGCCTCTGCCGACAGCTACCGGCTCTATGAGCTCGACCGGCTGGACGACATCGCCGCCTACCGCACGGTCATCGCCGAAATCGTCGGCGCGAGCGGCCCGATCGACCGACTCATCGTCTTTTCGGAGTCGCTTCAGGATCTGGCCGCGCAATTGCGCGCCGAGTTCGATATTCCAGGCAAGAAGCCGGATGAGAACCGGCTGGGACGCGACAAGCTATTGATGAAGCAGAAGGTTCAGGAAGCCGGGCTGCGCACGCCGCGCTACCGGTCCGTGACGTCGACGGAGGTGAGCAGCGCACTCACGTTTGCCGAACATACGGGCTACCCGCTGATCCTGAAGCCGATCGACGGCCAGTCGAGCCACGGTGTGCAGAAAATCTGCGATGCGGTGCAACTGCGCACCGCGATCGCCAACCTGCCGTCCGGCGGCGAGTGGGATCTTGAGGAGTTCGTGGCCGGTACGTTGATGCACGTCGACGGACTCGTCGATCGAAACGGTAACGTAACGCTCGTCGTACCGTCTCGCTACGTCAACACCTGCCTCGATTTCACGGCCGGAGCACCGCTCGGCGCGATCATGCTGGAGCCAGGCACCGCGCTGCACGCCTACGTATCGAAGTTTGCGACTCAATGCGTGACGGCGATCGGACTGCGCGCGTGCCCGTTTCACCTGGAACTCTTCCATACCACCGACGACGAGCTGGTTTTTCTGGAGGTCGGTGCCCGCGTCGGCGGTGCCGACGTGCCGTCGATGATTCACCGCGCGACCGGCATCAACCTGTTTCGCGAGTGGGTCAACATGAGTCTCGACCAACCCGCACAGCTGTATGCACCGACCGGGTCGGTGGGGGCGTGGCTGATGTTCCCGCGGCCGACCTGCCTGCCGCAGCGCGTGCGATCCGTCACGCGGTTCGACGGACGGCTCGACAGTCTGTATCGGCAGCTGGTACCGAACGACGGACAGCTGATCGAGCACGAGGATGGCTATTGCTCGCTCCAGTCCGGCCGCTTTCTGTTCGACTCGCCCTCCGGTACGCAGGTCGCGCGCGATGTCGCGCACGTGCTGGAAGCCTTCCGCATCGAAACCACCCAACCGTGAGCTCCGGATCATGAGTACGCCCGCCCTGCTTCTTTTCGCGCATCAGGCCCGCTCTTACGCAGCGCTGGTTCGCACATATACGGAGCGCCTGGGCATCGCGCTCGTCATCCTCAGTTCGCGCGCTCGCGATTCGCGCGACCTCGAACAGATTTCCGCCGTGGGTGCCGCCCGGCTCTGGCACGTCGACGACGATTATCTGAACGATGTGCACGTCGAGGAGACGATGGCGGAGGCACGGGCCGAGGGCTTCGCGATCGTCGCGACGCTCGCCACATTCGAAGGCTACCGATTACTGATGGCGCGCGCCAATCGCCTGCTGGGCGCCACGGATGCCGATCCCGACGCGCTGCGCGTCTGTATGGACAAATTGCAGTGCCGCACGCAACTCAACGAGCTCGGCCTGAGCGGCGCACGCACCACGCTGCTCGACCATGAGACGCTCCCCGCGCTGCTTGCGAGCGGTCGATCATTGTTCATCAAACCACGTCGCGGCGCCGGTTCGTTCGCCTGCTTCCGGCTCGATGCCGGCTTGACGCTTGCCCGCCTCGACGCGCTGCGCGAGCAGATGCGTGCCGACCTTGCGTTTCGGGCGATCTTCGACGGGCAGTTCGATTTCATCGCCGAGGATTACATCCGCGGCGACGAGTATAGCTTCGAAGTCATCGCGGCCGATGCCCGCAGCTACGTCATCGGCGTACACGCGAAATACCTCGACGACGCCACCGGCACGACGCTCGAGATGGGCAACTCGCTGCCAGCACCCGCCCTGTCCGACGCGCAGCAGCGCGAAGGCGAGCAGTTCATCGAGCAATGCCTCGCCGCACTGCGCCTCAGCGACGGGTGCTACCACATCGAGACCCGCTTCGACGGGCGAGCCGGCCGGTGGGACATCATCGAGATCAACGCTCGCATGGGCGGCGCCCTGATCAATCAGAGCGTCGGCGTGTTCACCGGCGGCATCTCGATGCTGGAGCTTTGGGTGCAAGCACTCTGTACCGAACGAACCGCCGCCGGCGCGTGGCACCGGCGCCTGGACGCGCTGCGCGAAAGCACGCGGCGGCGGGCGGGCACGCTCAGCGACGGCACCGTGTTCTTCAGCCGATACGGCGAACGCAATCGCACGCTCGAAGTGCTGTCGATCGACCGGCTGACGCCCGCGCCGGACATCGTCGACATGCCGGTCCGGCCTCACACCCGTCTACCCGATTCCGAACGCGGCATCTTCATCCTGAACGCGCTTTGGAAGGTGCCCGTGTCCGACATCGCGACCCAGGTGCGCGCGCTCTCGGCGATGCTCGACGCGCAGCTCGTCGTTCGCTATTCCGACTCAGCAGTTACCGATGCAGAACCCACACCCCAGGAGAAATCATGAATCGCGTCCAGCATTGCGGCATCGACCATCCGATTCCCTTCTACTCGCTCGCAGACGGCGAAGCTGTCCGTAATCGACTCGATCGCTATCTCGACAAGAAAATGGCCGAATGGGCGGCAACCGTCCCCTACGCGAGCCATCTCGAAGGCAGCAAGCTCGATAGCCAGTGGTATCGCCGTCATACCATCGAGCACGTCTGGCGCATTCGTCTCAGCCGCTCCGCGCACGCCAAGGCTCTCCACGCGATCACGAAGATCTCTCCCGAGGCCGCGCAGCTGTATGCGGAATACCAGGCCGAGGAAATGAATCACGACACGCTGTTCAGGCAAGACTGCAAGGCACTCGGCGTAACCGACGAGGAGTTGTACGCGACCGAGCCATTCCTCGCGACGAGGCTGCTGCAGGGGTTTTTCTACTTCATCGCCGAACACGAGCATCCGATCGGCGTGGTCGCGTCCAGCTACCTGGTCGAATACACGACCGCGAAGCTCACGCCCCGCCAGATCAAGTCGATGAAGGAGACGCTCGGTGAGGACAAGATCAAGGGGCAACTCGCGCACATCAATACGGACGTCGGAGACGATCACGCGGGCGAGATGTGGCGCATCCTGCGCTACCTGATTCGCGAGGAGGCGGACGTCGACAAAGTGCTGCGCTATTTCGACGACATCCAGACCATTCTCGCGCTGTATTTCCGCGAGCTCTTCGAGGCCACAGTCGGCCACCGCGCGGCAGCCTGAGCCACTTTCGACGGAGCGGACATGCATACAGTCATCATCAGCACGACCGGCGAATCGTTCGCGCTGCCGCACGACGCGTATCTGTCGGACGCGGCGGAGCTTCAACTGGGCGGACTGACCTTCGGATGCCGCGCGGGAATGTGCGGCATTTGCGTGATCGAGGTACTGGCGGGCATGGACAATCTTTCGCATCCCGAAGACAAGGAAAGCACGTTTCTCGAATGGCTCGGTCACGACCACGGCGACAAGCGTCTTGCATGCCAGTGCCGGCTGCGCGGCGACGTAACGATTCGTCAGTGTTGAGGTCTTGATCGCCATGTTCGATATCGTGATGCTGTCGGGCAGTCCCACCGAGCCGTCGCGCAGTCGGCACCTCCTCCGCATTGCGTCGGAGCGGCTGACTGCGCGCGGCCACCGGGTGCAGTGCATCGACATCCGGCATCTGCCGGCTGGTGCTCTGCTTCATGCCGACTGGAACGATCCCGCCATTCAGGCGGCGCTCGAGGCCGTGCAGCACGCGGCCGCCGTCATCGTCGCGACGCCGCTCTACAAAGCGTCCTATTCCGGTTTATTCAAGGCCTTCCTCGACCTGCTGCCGCAGGCGGCTTTCGCAAACAAGCCGGTGCTGCCGTTCGCGACCGGCGGCAGTCTCGCCCATCTGCTTGCACTCGACTATGCACTCAAACCGGTGCTCACCGCGCTCGGCGCGCGGCACGTGCTCGACAACGTGTTCGCCACCGAAGCCGACATCGCGCGCGTCGACGGCGAATACCGGATCGCAGCGCCGCTCGCGCAGCGCTTGCACGGCGCGGTGGAATCGCTGATGCACGTGCTCGACGAACGTGCGGCGCTTACCCGTCTCGGCACTCTCGCGGCGAGCGAACGAACGGAGATAGCCGTCAACCCGTAGCGGCGCAGTCGACGGATTCGCACATGCGAGCCGGTGTTACCGCTTCATGCACGTGCTCGCTCATCCCGACTCGCTCGCGGTCGTCCGCGGCCAGAACCTCGCGCGCGCGATTGACCAGTTCCTCGGACAGCGTCTCGCAGACCGGGGGGGCCGCGCGCCATCGATGCCAGTACAACGGCACAGGAAGCGGCATGTCGTGTCGCACGTCGACGAGCCGGCCGTCTTCGAGAAACGGCAGCACCGTCTGCTCCGGCAGCATGCCGTATCCCAGGCCGGACTGGATCGTCTTGAGCTGCGACGCGATCGACGGCAGCAAGTTTCTTCGATAGCGGCCGACGCTCACGCCGAATGCCGCCTCGAAATACCGTTCGAGCAGCGCCGTGCGTCTGCCGACCTCGACCGCCGGAGCCAACGATGCAGCGTGGAGATTGAAGCCTTTCTCGAAATGGCGCTCGATGAAGGCCGAACTCGCGACACATCGATAGATCATTGCGCCGAGCGGTACGGCAATGCAGCCCTGGACTGGCCTCGACACCGTCGACACGCTGCCGATGATTTCACCACGCGCCAGCGCCGGAAAGGCCGGGTCCGCATCGTCGACAACGACTTCCAGTTCGAGCACGTTGCGCTCGATAATCCGGTGCGCGACCCGGCCGAACCATGCATCGATTGAATACGCATCGACGCCGACCGCGAGTTGCATGCCGCCCCGATTGCCGCGACGGTCGATCTGGCTGAACGTATCGGCTTCGAGCAGACGCACCGCCGTGGTGTGCTTGAACAGAACTTCGCCCACCGGCGTCAGTGCCAGCGGCTTGCTGCGGACCAGCAGGGCCGCCGCCAATGCATCCTCCAGCGCCTTGATGCGTTGCGAGATGGCGGCCCTCGTAATATTCAGCCGTTCCGCCGCACGCTCGAAACTCCTCGTTTCGACGACGACGGCAAAAGCTTCGAGTTGTTGTCGATCTAGCACTGAAATCCCCTACCAAACTTCAAGCAAGTGATCCGTCCGCTCAACAGCGCGCGCGGGACGAAGGATTGCCCTCTCGTATCGCGCACGAAGAGGGGTTGAGCACCGCGCACTTGCCGTTTCGCCGCGATGCGGCACGACGACCCGTCATGCCGGGGATTAATCCAGCGGACTTTCCGTTTACCGAGGACGATCTCCGGCGATTCGACAAGGAGGCGGTAAGCCAACCTCAAATGGGATTAAGAATATTTATTTGATGAGTAACCTGCATAATTTCAAGTCACGGAGCCCATCTTACGTCTTTTTAAAAATCGTATTCACTGGCAGTTTTAACAGCTCGCTCGAAGGCTAATGCCAAAGCAGGTTATATCCAGAATGAAGATGTTTCAATCGCACGACAACCGATTTCCGCTTTAATTGGAAACAATGCTCAATCCACGCGCCGCCAGACGGAAATCGGCACATCGCCATTCGGTCGCGGCGTTACGCGATAACTCAATTCATTCCCTTTCAATTCGTAATTCCTTTTCTGTTCCTGTCCTACCCAATTCGGGAACGACGAGTTTTTGATGTGAAACGTCAGCGTGCCCTCTGCCGGATCGATCGTGATTGAACCGTAATGCGTGCTTGATCCCAGCACTGCATCTCGATACTCGTCGGGCGTGCCCTTGCTTTTGTCATTCGACGAAAAGCGCGGCCGTTCCGATTTGAAGATCTGCAGCGAATAATTTCCGCTCGTGTCGATCAACAGCAAGCCCTTCGGATCGGCACCATAGTCGCGGCCACGCGTCCCATCGGGATGTTGAACGTCGGCGGCGACGAGTGTCCAGGTACCTGCGAGCGACGGCGCAGCGGACGCGCCGGCCGGAATGATCGATGCGGCCAGTAGCAAGCCAGGGATACCTTGTCTGAATATCGAACCGATGTTCATGGTCACTCCTTAGATGAAAGATTTGAAAGACACACCGCCTATATCGGCAACGGAATCCGCATCCATCCCCGTCGGGGGAGATGGTCGAGTTGATGGTAGCTGCGAAAATGTGCGATAAATACGATAATTCGAAACGGACCCATAAGAGAAACGACATCATGACCGTTCCTAATCTCGACATGGACGCGCTGCGCACACTGCTCGCTGCCGACCGGCTCGGCAGCCTCAATCGCGCCGCGGACCGGATCGGCCGCTCGCAATCCGCGGTCAGCCAGCAGATGCGCAAGCTCGAAACGCAGATCGGCCAGCCGCTATTTCGTCGCCAGGGGCGCGGCCTCGTCCCGACGGAGGCGGGTGATCTGATGTTGTCGTATGCACGCCGCATCCTGGAATTGAATGACGAGGCCGTGCAAGCGATCCGCGGCTCGGCGATCGAAGGCGCGGTTCGCTTTGGTCTGCCCGGAGACTTCGCCGAATCGTGGCTGCCCACCGCGCTCGGCCAGTTCAAACGCACACATCCTGCGGTGCGCGTGGAAATCGTGGTCGAACGCAACGGACAATTGCTCGAGCGGCTCGACGCAGGCGAACTTGACGTCGTGCTCGCGATGGGTGCCGAAAGCCGTGCCGACGCCGAGCACCTAATCACCCTGCCGATGGCGTGGATCGGGCCGGCCGGCCTCGACATCCGTCCGCCATCCGGCAAGCCGCTCGATCTTGCGCTGTACAAGTCGCCCTGCATGTTCCGCAAGGCCGGCACGAGCGCGCTGGACAACGCAGGTATCCCGTGGCGACTTGCCTATACGACAGGCAGCCTGCAAAGCCTGTGGGCGGGCGTCGCGGGCGGGCTGGGGATCACGCTGAGGACGATGGCCGGCGTCCCGCCGACGCTACGCCGGCTGGGCGAACGGGACGGCCTGCCGCCGCTGCCGTCGGTCGAGCTGTGCATCCACTCGGGCGATCTCGACGCGTCGGCGGCGCTCGTCAGTCTGAAGCGCGTCGTGGTCGACAATCTGATCGCGAATCTTGCCGATGCACGACGTGCCGCGTAGCGCGATCGCAACCCTAGCCCACAAAACCGTGCCACTTGGACCAGCAGGTCATGTCATGAAGCGGCTCAGTCGCGGCGCGGCACCAACAACCTGTCGCACCGCGACTGCAACCACCGCCCATAAGGCGCGCAGCAGCCCCGTTCCACGCTCCGCCCCAGCGACTCCCCAACAGCCTATCGCTTGTTTTCGCCGAATACAGGCTACGATTTGTATCTTGCAAATACATTCGATAGACTGTATTTACCCATTACAAGCGATCGCCTGTCATTCCGCGGAGAGCCCATGGCATTCCCTGTCCAGACCTTGCCCCAATTGCGCCCGATCCTCGTCGGCTTCCGAAAGGCAGCTGGGCTCACGCAGGCGCAACTCGCGGCCCGCCTCGGCGTCACGCAGCAGTCGTACGCGCAGCTCGAGGCCAATCCCTCGGCAGTCAGTATGGAACGGCTTTTCAAGGTGCTGAATGTGCTCGGCGTGCGCGTGACGCTCGAGCCCGGCGACGCTGCGGCGCCCGCACCTTCCGCGTCCGCGCCCGAGCAGACATCGCCGCCGTCTCGGCGTAGCTCGTCCGGCTCGTCAAACCGGTCCGCTCAGCCCGCCCCGGCGCCGGCCGCCGCGAAAGCCACGCGTGCGGCCACGCGCAAGCAGCCTGCCGCGGCCGCACCGCGCAAAGCGCGTGACGCCGGCCGCGAGGACTGGTGACGATGGTTCGCCGCCCCCGCCACGACCGTCTCGACCTGTGGATGAACGGCATTCCGGTCGGTTATTGGGAAATTCGACGCGGCGTCGAACGCCTCGTCTACCTGCCCACCTGGATCGACGATCCGCAGGGCCGGCCGTTGTCCCTGTCGCTGCCATTCACGCCGGGCAACCAGCCGCATCAGGGCGCGACCGTCGCCGACTACTTCGACAACCTGCTGCCCGACAGCCAGCCGATCCGCCGCCGCATCGCGCAGCGTTATCGGCTGGCGTCCACGGCGCCGTTCGAACTGCTCGCGTCGATCGGCCGTGACTGCGTCGGCGCGCTGCAATTGCTGCCGCCCGACGAGACGCCGCTGGACCTCGAATCGATCGACGGCACGGTGCTCGACGAAGCGGCCGTGGCCGGCGTGCTGCGCGACGCGACCGCCGCGCCGCTGCCGGGCCATGCCGAATCGGGCGACGAACTGCGCCTGTCGATCGCCGGCGCGCAGGAAAAAACCGCGCTGCTGCGTCACGGCAACCGCTGGATGCTGCCGTCGGGCAGCACGCCCACCACTCATATCTTCAAGCTGCCGCTGGGCCGCGTCGGCAACATGCAGGCCGACATGCGGACGTCGGTCGAAAATGAATGGCTGTGCTCGAAGATCGTCGCCGCTTACGGCTTGCCGGTGGCCGCCTGCGACATCGGCCGGTTCGACGATCAGAAGGCGCTGGTGGTCGAGCGCTTCGATCGCAGACCGTCCCGCAACCGCACATGGATCCTGCGGCTGCCGCAAGAGGACATGTGCCAGGCTACCGGCACGCCGTCGGGCATGAAATACGAATCCGACGGCGGTCCGGGCATCGCGGCGATCATGGGCATCCTCGCGAATTCCGCCGCCGCGCAGGACCGGATGAACTTCTTCGTCACGCAGCTGGTGTTCTGGGTACTCGCGGCCATCGACGGCCACGCGAAGAACTTCAGCATCGCGCACTTGCCGGGGAACACGTATCGCAGCACGCCGCTGTACGACGTGTTGTCCGCGCATCCGATCATCGGGACGCGCCGCAACCAGCTGTCGCCGCGGCGCGCACGGCTCGCGATGGCCGTGTGCGGGAAGAATCGCCATTACGTGATCGGCGACATCCGGCCGCGTCACTGGATCGCGCAAGGCAGCCGCGTCGGGCTGACCGAGGACGACGTGCGCGCAGCCATGGCCGACGTGGCGGCACGCACGGAAGCGGTGATCACCGACGTCGCGTCGCACATTCCGGCGGATTTCCCGATGGATGTGGCCGACGCGATCTTCGACGGGATGCGCGCTCAGGCGCGCAAGCTGCAGGCGGCCGACTAGGCCGCCTGCACACCACGCAGCGTGCGCAGAATGCGGCCGCACCCGTGGTCCGCACGATAGTCGCCGCCGTGCTCATGCAGCTGCGTGCCCGGCACGGAGCCCGTCGTACTCGATCCTGCGCTCCGCCGAGCGGCGATCGGGACCACGGCCGCCACTGCGCAACCGCACGACCGGCGCCCGACCAATGCAATGCGCGAACGGCTCGAAGCGGCATGCCGCCGCGTACTCGCGTCCGGCACTCGCTGAAAGCACCGCCGCGGCTGCCGCCCTGCTTGCGGCGGCCGCGCTTAAGCAATCCGCCGTACCGCTCAGCCGGCGTCGCGGGCGCGCGCCAGCGCGGCGAGGTTTCCTTCGCCGAACCCGTGATGCCCCTGACGCTGCACGATCTCGAAGAAGATCTCGCCGGGCCGGCGTTTGACGAAGGTCTGGAAGAACAGGCGCGGCACGCCGTCGGCGCCGATTTCGCCGTCGACCAGCACCGCGCAGCGGCGCAACGCGTCGAGATCGACGCCGTGCCCCGGCAGTCGCGCATCGACTTCGTCGTAATAGCGCGCCGGCGGCTCGACGAATTCGACGCCGTTCGCGCGCAGCGCATCGACGCTCGCGACGATATCGTCGGTCGCGAGCGCGATGTGCTGCACGCCCTCACCGGGATGATCGGGCAGATACGCGTGCATCAGCTCGGTGCGGCGCGTGCCCTCCTCGTAGACCGGAATCCGCACCGCGCCGCAGGGCGACACCATCACGCGCGATTCCTCCGACACGTGCCAGTGCGCGTCGATCTCGTGGATTTCGCGGAAGTGCAGCAGGTCGTGGTAGAAGTCGAGCCACTCGCGCATGCGCCCCGCGCCGACCGTCTGCGTGAAGTGGTCGACCTGTTGCAGCCCGGTGCCCTCGCAGTGGAGATCGGCGTGCGCGGTCGCGATGTCGATCGGCCGGAAATCGATGTCGAAGATCGAGATATCGCCCACGCCGCCGCGCTGACCGTCGCGCCCGCGCCAGCGATCGACGAAGTACAGGTGCGAATCGCCGATGCCCTGGATCGCCGGAATCTTCAGTTCGCCGACGCCGACCCGCTCGCCCTCGAACGCCCACGCCCCCAGCTCGATCGCCCGCTCGAACGCACGCCGGGCGCTTGCCACGCGCAGCCCGATCGCGCACACGCCCATCCCGTACTCCTCCGCATAGCGAGCGGCGAATGAATCGGGCTCCGCATTGATCAGGAACTGCATCTGTCCTTGCCGGTACAGTGTGACGTTCTTGCTGACATGGCGCGCGACAGCCTTGAACCCGAGTTGCTCGAAGCGCTGCGCGAGCGCGTCCGGCACCGGCGCCGCGAACTCGACGAATTCGAGTCCGGCCATCCCGAGCGGATTGGCGGCCGGATCGGCAACGGGCGGCGTATCGCTGGACAGTGGGTGAGAATTGCCGGGCATTCCAGTCTCCGGAGGCATGCGGTCGGTGAGTACGCCCGACCTGCGCGGCGCCCGCCGGCCGATGCGACGGCCGAGGTCCGCCCGAGTCGGGCAAGGTTTCGATGGTCGAGATTTTAACCAGATCGTTCACGGCGGCACACCCCGGCCGTTCGGCCAGCCGGTGGCGCGTCTAGTGCAAACCCGCAAAGCGTCCGATAATCGCACATCGAAGAACGATAATCGCGCAAATCTCCCGATCGGCCAATTGCCGTCGTGCGGCGCGCGCCCTATTCTCGGTTCACCCAATCATCTCAATGCAGCATCGGACGCGGCGCCGCCGCGAATCACGATGCGCGATGCCAGGAGACACCGTCGTGACCCCAACTTTCGACACCCTCGACACCGCTGCCGGCGAGCGCGCCCGCAGCCAGGCCCGCAAGGCGGCGATCGGCAGCTTTGTCGGCGCCGTCGTCGACTGGTACGACTTCCTGCTGTATGGAATCGTCGCCGCGCTGGTCTTCAATTCCGCGTTCTTCCCGAAGGTCAGCCCGACGATGGGCACGCTCGCGGCGTTCGCGACCTTCGGCGTCGGCTTCCTGTTCCGCCCGCTCGGCGGCGTCGTGTTCGGCCATTACGGCGACCGGCTCGGCCGCAAGCGGATGCTGGTGCTCACCGTGATGCTGATGGGGCTGTCGACCGTCGCGATCGGCCTGCTGCCCGGCTTCGCGACGATCGGCTGGTGGGCGCCGGTGCTGCTCGTGACGATGCGCGCGATCCAGGGCTTCGCGGTCGGCGGCGAATGGGGCGGCGCGGCGCTGATGGCCGTCGAAAGCGCGCCGAAGCAGAAGAAGGCGTTCTACAGCAGCGGCGTGCAGGTCGGCTACGGCGTCGGGCTGGTGCTGGCCACGGGCATCGTGTCGATCCTGAGCCACACGCTCGGCGACGCCGCGTTCAAGTCGTGGGGCTGGCGGCTGCCGTTCCTGTTCAGCATCGTGCTGGTGCTGGTCGGACTGTGGGTGCGCAAGAGCATGGACGAGTCGCAGGAGTTCGTCGAGAAGGTCGAGCACGGCAACCGCAAGCTGCGTCTGCCGGTGCTCGAAGCGCTGACGCGCCATCCGAAGGCGTTCCTGCTGATCGTCGCGCTGCGGCTGGCCGAGCTGTTCACGATGTACATCGTCACCGCGTTCGCGCTCAGCTATTCGACGTCGAACCTCGGCATGTCGCGCGACCTGTTCCTGAACATCGGCCTGCTGGTCGGCACGGTGAGCTGCGTGACGATCCCGAGCTTCGCGTGGCTCGCCGATCGCTTCGGCCTGCGCCGCATCTATCTGACCGGCGCGCTGATCGGGCTCGCATCGGCGGTGCCGTTCTTCGTCGCGCTGGAGTCGCGCTCGGTCGCGTGGATCGTCGTGTTCTCGATCCTGCTCGCCAATGCCGCGCACGACATGGTGGTCAGCGTCCAGCAGCCGCTCTTCACCGAGCTGTTCGGCGCCGAGTACCGCTACAGCGGCGCGGGCGTCGGCTACCAGTTCGCGAGCGTCGTCGGCGGCGGCTTCACGCCGTTCATCGCGGTGGCGCTGGTCAGCTTCGCGGGCGGCGCGTGGCATCTCGTGGCCGGCTATCTCGCCGTGGGTTGCCTGATCTCGCTGGTCGTCGCCGCGCGGATGCGGGTCGCCCAATGACGCCATGAGCGTCATGGCCGGCCCGGCATCGGCCGGCCATATGGGCCCGGCCATGCGCGGCGCGGCGCCCGGCCGACCTGCAGCCGCGCGTCGCGCCTGCAGCCAACGTCAAACACGGTCAAGCCCCCCACGCGCACGCCCCTTTTCCGTGCCGAACATTCCACGCCGGTCGCCGACCAATGGCATCATATGGGCCTACGTCAGTCACCGATACGCCCCCATATCATGTCGAATCTCATCGTCCACGGCGGCACCCCGCTGCGCGGGGACATCAAGCCGTCCGCGAACAAGAACGCCGTCCTTCCGATCCTGTGCGCCACCCTGTTGACCGATCAGCCGCTGCGTCTCGTCGGTGTGCCGGACATCACCGACGTGCGCAAGATCCTCGACATCTTCCGCACGCTCGGCAGCGACGTGTCGGTCGACTTCGCGACGGGCATCCTCGAGCTGCACCACCGCAACACGACGTTCGATCCGGCCGTCCACCGGCTGCCGGAGGCGATGCGCTCGTCGATCATGCTGATTCCGCCGCTGCTTGCGCGCTTCGGCGTCGCGCGGCTCGAAAACGACGTGAAGGGCTGCACGCTCGGCGTGCGCGAAATCGACCCGCACGTCGAGGTGTTCGAGCGCTTCGGCGCGCACATCGAGCGCACGCCCGATTCGCTGATCGTCCGCGCCGACGGCCCGTTGACGGCCAACGATCATTGGCTCGACTACGCATCGGTGACGACCACCGAAAACTTCGCGCTGTGCGCGACGGCGGCCAGCGGCACCTCCACGCTGATGAACGCGGCGTCGGAGCCGCACGTGCAGGAGTTCTGCCAGTTCCTCGCGATGATCGGCGTCGCGATCGACGGGCTCGGCACCTCGCGGCTGTGCGTGACGGGCGGCGGCAAGCTCGGCGGCGGCGAGTTCCGTTTCGCCGAGGACTTCCACGAGATCGCGACGTTCCTCGCGCTCGGCGCGATCACCGGCGGCGACATCACGGTGCGCAATTCGTCGCCCGAGCATTTCCCGCTGATCGACCGCACCTTCGCGAAGTTCGGCGTGACCGTCACGCACCGCGACGGCTGGTCGCGCGCGGAACGCGACGGCCCGCTGCGCGTGCGGCGTCCGTTTACGCAGAACATCCTCACGAAGGTCGAAGCCGCGCCGTGGCCGTACCTGCCGGTCGACCTGCTGCCGATCTTCATCGCGCTCGGCGTGCGCGCCGAAGGCAGCGCGATGTTCTGGAACAAGGTCTACGACGGCGCGCTCGGCTGGTCCGGCGAGCTGTCGAAGTTCGGCGCGCACGTGCTGCTGTCGGACCCGCACCGGCTCATCACGTTCGGTGGGCTGGCGCTGACGCCGGCGCGCGTCGAAAGCCCGTACATCATCCGCGTCGCGATCGCGCTGCTGATGGTGGCCGCGAGCATCGAAGGCCGTTCGGAAATCATGAACGCGCTGCCGATCCGTCGTGCCCATCCGCACTTCGTCGAAAACCTGCGTTCGGTCGGCGCGAACGTCGAGTGGACGAGCAGCGAGTAACGGCATCCCGGATGCGGCGCACGCCGCATCCGATGCTTCGTGCCCATCCCGCCGCGTCGCTGCGGCGTCCTCCATCGCAAGCCGTCGACCGCATCGACCGCCTCGCCTCCCAGCCGCGCATTCGCACGATGATCGCCCGTCCAGGCGCGGCGACCGCACGCGCCCCACTCCGCCCTCGACGATGAAAAAGCCCGAACTCGACCGACGCGACTGGATTGCCGGCCTGGAAAAAGGCCTGATGATCCTGGAGGCGTTCGACAGTCAGCATGCACGGATGACGCCCACCCAGGCCGCCGCGCGCACCGGCCTCACGCGTACGGCCGCGCGCCGCTACCTGCTGACGCTCGAATCGCTCGGCTACGTGTACACCGACGGCAAGCTCTACGGGCTGACGCCGCGCGTGCTGCGGGTCGGCTGGTCGTACTTCGACTCGGCACGCCTGCCGCGCATGGTGCAGCCGTATCTGCAGCAACTGAGCGCGTCGCTGAACGAATCGGCGTACGTGAGCGTGCTCGACGGCTGGGAACTCGTGTTCATCGCCCGCAACGGCGTGTCGCGCGTGATGACGACCGGCTTCGTGCTCGGCGCGCGCGTGCCGGCGCCGCTGACGTCGCCGGGCGTCGTGCTGCTCGCCCATCATCCCGACCGCGAGGCCGTGCGCGCGTGGCTCGACGGCACCGAACTGGCGCCGTTCACGCCGCACACGATCACGAACAAGGCGCGCCTGCTCGAACAGGTCGACCACGCGCGCGACGCGGGCTTCGCGGTGATCGAGCAGCAATTGCAGGTGGGCGTGCGCGGCATCGCGGTGCCGCTGAAGAATCGTCACGGCGAAGTGGTCGCCGCATTGAGCACCAACATGCCGATCGCCGGCGAATCGACCGACGCGGCGGTGCGGCGCGTGCTTCCGCATCTGCAGGAAACGGCGCTCGCGATGCTCAACGTGCTGTAGCGGCGCGCCGCACAGCCCTCGCGTTCAACCGATGCGCCACCAGCGCGGCAACAGATCGCGCACCTCGCGGCGCCGGTAGCGATCGTCGATCAGATGCACGACGCCTTCGTCGCGTTCGGTGCGGATCACGCGCCCGGCCGCCTGCACGACCTTCTGCAGGCCCGGATACAGATAGATGTAGTCGTAGCCGTTGCCGAAACGCGCGTCCATCGCGCGCCGCATCTGTTCATTGACGTCGTTGATCTGCGGCAGGCCGAGCGTCGCGATGAACGCACCGATCAGCCGCTCGCCCACCAGATCGACGCCTTCCGAGAACGCCCCGCCCAGCACCGCGAAGCCGACGCCGCGTCCGCCGGCGTCGAAGCGCGCCAGGAACGCGTCGCGCTCGCTTTCGGCCATGCCGGGCGACTGCGCCCAGACGGGCACGTCGGGATGGCGCGCCTGCATCAGCGCGACGACGCGCGCGAGATAGTCGAAGCTGCTCAGAAAGCCGAGGTAGTTGCCGGGACGTGTCGCATATTGCGCGGCGATCAGATCGACGATCGGCTCGAGCGAGCGGTCGCGATCGCGCCAGCGCGTCGACACGTGGCTCGCCACGTGCACCGTCAGCTGCTCGGCGCGAAACGGCCCTTCGACGTCGAGCCAGCCCGTGTCGGCCGGCAAGCCGAGCGTGTCGCGATAGAACCGGAACGGGCTCAACGTGCCGGAAAACAGCACGGTGGCGCGGGCGGCCTCGTAGCGCGGCGCGAGAAAACCGGCCGGTATCACGTTGCGCACGCACAGCGTCGACTGGATGCGACGGCGGCGCGCAGCCGGCACGAGCGCATCGACCGTGTCGAGTGCCGCCTGACGCGGCAGCGGCTCGCCGTGCAAGGTCGCGTCGAAGATCGACGCGCTGTCGAATGCATCGGCGAGCACGCCGAACTGGATCGCGTCGAAATGGAAGCGCAACAGCGCGTCGTCGTTCGCGCGCGGCGCATCGGTCAGGTGCTCGCCGATCGTCGCCACGAGGTTCTGCACCGCGGACACGAGCCCTGCCGGAATCGCCGGGTACGCCGCATAGCGCTCGGCCTGCGCACGATTGAGCGCGCCCCACGCGCGCGCGAGCCGGTCGAACGCCTTGCGCAGCGTCGGCGGCGCCGCTTCGCGCGCGGCGGCAAACGCGAACGGGTCGAGCGACGCGCTGTACATCCGCCGGGCGCGGTCGAGCAGGTTGTGCGCCTCGTCGACGAGCACGCCGACGCGCCACTGGTTCTGCTGCGCGAGCGCATGCAGCATCGCGCTGCCGTCGTAGTAGTAGTTGTAGTCGCCGATCGCCATGTCGGACCAGCGCGCCAGCTCCTGCGCGAGGTAATACGGACACACGTCGTGCGCGAGCGCGGCGGCGCGCACGGTCTCGCGATCGAGCAGCCCCGCGCCGATCGCGGCGTCGCGCGCGGCCGGCAGCCGGTCGTAGAAGCCCTGCGCCAGCGGGCACGACTCGCCGTGACACGCGCGATCGGGATGCTCGCATGCCTTGTCGCGCGCGACGAGTTCGAGCACGCGCAGCGGCAGCGCCGGCGTGCCGGCACCGAGCGTCCTGGCCGCGTCGAGCGCGAGCGCGCGGCCGGGCGTCTTGGCGGTCAGGAAGAACACGTGATCGAGCTTGCCTTCGCCGCACGCCTTCAGCATCGGAAACACGGTGCCGAGCGTCTTGCCGATCCCGGTCGGCGCCTGGGCGATCAGGCAGCCTTCGTCGCGCGCCGCGCGATAGACGGACACGGCCAGCTCGCGCTGCCCGCTGCGGAACTGCCCGTGCGGGAACGTCAGCGCGCGCAGCGCCTCATCGCGGGCCGCACGATGCGCGGCCTCGCGCTCGGCCCAGCCGACGAAGCACGCGCACTGTTCGGCGAAGAATGCGGCGAGCGCCTCGGCGCTCAGCGTTTCCGTCAGCACCGTTTCGCGCTCGGACACGATGTCGAAATAGACGAGCGCGACGTCGATTTCGGCGAGGCCGCGCGTCGCGCACATCAGATGCGCATAGACCTTCGCCTGCGCCCAGTGCAGCGCGCGATGGTTGGCCGGCATCGCGTCGAGGCTGCCGCGGTAAGTCTTGATCTCCTCGAGGCGGTTCGCGACCGGGTCGTAGCCGTCCGCACGCCCGCGCACGGTCAGCGTGCCCCACGTGCCGGCGAGCGCGATTTCGGTTTCGTAGCGTGCGCCGCGCGCCGACGTGACGGCGCCGTGGCCGGCGATGCCTTCGAGCGCGGTCGGCGCGGGCGTGAAGCGCAGGTCGAGATCGCCGCGCCGCGCGGTGAACTCGCACATCGCCCGCACCGCGACGACGTAGCTCATGCGGACAGCCCCGCCGCTTCGGCGTGTTCGACGCCGGCGCCCGCCCATTCGACATCGACGACGCGCACCGGGATGCCGTGCGCCACGCAGTACGCGAGCCAGCGCGTCTGGTTGTCCTGCAGCCGGTCGCCGGGGCCCTTCACCTCGATCAGCTCGTAGCGCCGCTCGCCGGGCCAGAAGCGCACCAGATCGGGCAGCCCCGAGCGATTGCTGCGGATATCCGCGAGCAGGCGCGTGAACCACAGCCGCAAATGCTCGGGCGGCAAGCACGCGAGCGCGTCGTCGAGCAGTTCGTCGGTCAGCACGCCCCAGAACACGAACGGCGACTGCAGCCCCGTCTTGGTCGCATAGTGCCGACGGATCGTGTCCTGGTATGCGCCCGACTCGAGCTGTGCGAAACAGGCGGCGAACGCGTCCGCACGGCGCACCGCGAAATCGGGCGCGTGCAGGTCGGCCGGGCCGCGCTGGAACGGATGGAAGAAGGCGCCGGGCACGGCCGCGAACACGGGCTCCCAGCACAGCAGTCCGAACAGCGAATTGATCAGCGTGTTCTCGACGTAATGGACCGGCGCGCCCGGCTGCGCAAGATGGTCGCGCACCGCGTATTCGACGCTGACGGACGCGTCCGGGCGCGCCAGCACGAGCGTCTCGCGCGGCACGGCCGGCGCGCCGCGCGCGCGTTCGACCGGCTGCCCCAGGCGGCGCTGCAAGCGCGGCAGCATCCGCTCGACCCGCTGGCGTTCCTCGTCGCTTTCGAAGCGCTCGCGCGCGTCGAGCGCGAGCGCGAGTGCATCGGCGATGCGTTCGCAGCGTTCCAGCACGCGAATGCGTCGATGCCGGCTGCCCGGCCACGCGCTGCGCGCATACGCGTCGAGCGCGGCTTCCCAGTCGGCGCGGCGCTCGCAGGTCTGGCCGAGCGTGAACAGCAGTTTCGCGCGGCGCGTCGCCAGCCACGGCTGCGCGCATTCGACCACGTCGATCGCGTCGAGCAGCTCGTCGAACGGCAGCTCGTCCGGCCAGGCGTCGAGCGCCGCGCGGCACGCGTGCAGCGCGAGATACGCATCGACGTCGGCACGCTGCTGGAACGCGCGCGACGACGGCGCGAACGGCACGCTTTCGTACTGGAACACGCCGAGATCGGCGAGCACGAATTCGGTCCAGTCCTGATGAAGATTGCCGAAGAACATCAGCCGCAGCCGTTCGCACAGCGCGCCGACCGTCACCCGCAGCACGCGATCGTCGGCCTGGGCGCACCATGCGTCGAGCGGTTGCGCGACGTCGCCGTAAGCCGGGCGCAGGCGTTCGAGCCATTCCGGCTTGCGCTCGCCCGCATGCGCACCGAGCGACGGAAACATCTTCAGCAGATCGGCGCGCGTCGACAGCGCGAACAGCGCGTCGAGCGTCAGCGCGGGCGCCGGATCGACCCAGCCGAGCGCGGCGAGCGGCGCGGCCGCGTCGAGCGGGCAGCCGATCTCGTCATACGCGAGCTTGCTCGCGCGGAAGTCGGAGCCGTTGCGCATCAGCATCCGCACGAGCAATGCGCGCGATGCCTGCGGCAGCCGCGCGAACTCGGCGACGAACGCGCGCTCGGCGGCGTCGAGCAGGTCGTCGTAGCGCTCGCCGAGCCACGCGAGCGCACGTTCGAAATTGGTCAGGTAGTAAAACGCCGGAGGCGGCGGCGATGCAGGCGTCACGGGGATCGATCACTGTACGTTTGTACAGGTCGGAATCATATCACCGTGACGCCGGATGCCGCAGGCGCGCGCGGGTGCGTCACATGCGCGCCGCGGCGTGCCGAGGCAGTCAGAACTGGTAGTTGACCGACATGTCGAACACGCCGTTGGTCGACTGCTGCGTGATCGGGCTGCGTCTTGCGCGTCCCACCAGCTGCTCGATCGCGCCGTCCATCGTCACGAACCAGTTCTTGTTGACGAACCAGACCATCGTCACGCCGGCGCCGAACGACTTCATCCCCGCGCCCGACGAATAGGCCGGCAGCCCCGAACGCGCGGCTGCGCCCTGGTTCACGCCGAACCAGCTGTTCATGTAGCGCGAATCGGCGAACGATACGGTCGGTCCGGCAAACCAGAAGAAGTGCTCGTTGCTGCCGGGCATCGGCATGTACGCGGAGAAGTCGCCGACCCAGCCGTTCGAGCCGCCGATGCTGCGCCGCACGTCGGCGCGCAGCACGAGCGGGAAGTCCTTCGAGATCACGTAGTCGGCGGCCAGCTTCATCACCGGCGCCGCGTTGATGTTGTCGAGGCCGTTCAGATGGGCGAGGTCGTCGGCCGAGCGGCGCCCGAGGTCATAACCGACCGACATGCTCACGCGCCAGTTCGGCCCGCGCAGCACGTTCGCGCCGAGCCCCTCGCCCGTCGACAGGAAGAACAGGTCGCGATAGCGGATGTCGACGTTCGGGCCGCCCATCACCCGATAGCGATCGGAGCCCTCATAGCGCGGCTGCAGCGTCATGGCGGCGCCGACGCTCACCTGCCACGTCGGGATCGTGGGGCTGAAGATCTTCCGCAGCGGAACGCCCGCCGAATATTGCCATTCGCCGAGCGGCGAAGGCGTCTGGGCCGCCGCGTCGCGCGCGCCGACCGCGGTCAGCGCAGTGAAGGCGGACAGGCCGAACACCAGCCGGCGCATGCCGGGTGACAGCAACGGGCGGGCAACGGTCATCGGGGCAATCTCCGTCGGGTATGCGTATCGAACTCGAATCAAGATGAACTCTGATCAAAGCGCGTCGCGCGCTGCCGGCCAAGGCCGCCGGCAGCGGGCCGTGCGAACGTAGCGTGCGCTTAACAGCAAATATCCTACGCGACGCGCGCAAAGTCGCAAAGCGCCCGTTGAGCCGGGGCGCTTTGCCGGGATCCGGCGCAAGCCGGGGCTGAATGGCTGAATCAGAAACGCTCGACGTGATAGTCGCCGGCGAGCGCGGCCGTGCTGCGCTTGGACATCATGCGCGAGAAGCCGTCGGCGAGCCGGCCGAGCGCGAGCTGCTTCTGGCTGGCGTCCCAGTGCGTATACGTGTCGTAAGCCGACTCGTCGAACGACACCGTGACGGCAGCCGGCCGGCCGCTTGCGCGAAAGCCGATCTGCAGCACACCGCCCGGCAGTTCCTCGATGTGATAGCGCAGCGAACGCGACTCGAAATAGCGGCCCAGCACCTGGGCGATCGCGCGCTTGTCCGGCGATTGCACGTGAATGTCCATGATGGTCCTCCTCTCAGTGAGCGCGCGGCCGGCTGCGGTGCGCCGCCCCCGCCCGCATCCGTACCGGCGGCGGCCGCGACGGCGGGTCGCCTTGCGGCGGGCCGGCCGGCACGGGCGGGTCCACCGGATCGTCGTGCTCCGGCAGCGCCGGATCGGGATCGAGGTCGGGCGTGGGTTCCGGACGGTGCAGCAAGGATCGGCTGTTCATGTGGCTCCTGCGCGGCGGGTCACGCGTGTCGATTGGCGCGGCGAGCGTGCGCAAACAGCGTGCCTGCGGGGTCTGGGTGGCCGGGTTTTTTGCGGCGGGCGACGCGAGGCGGTATGGGGTGGTGAGCCGCTGCGGCGGGTTGCTGCGGAGCGCAGGGCTTGCGACGTGGGCCGTGCGCTGCGCGCGTTCGCGGCGACAAGCGATGAGCGCGCGCAGCGCGGCTTCGCGCAGAAGGTGCCGTCCCACGCAGCGCTCGTACGTTCCATTGAACTCGATAGATGCGCGGGGCGAGCTTCCATGCGTCGAAACGCTCGCGCCACGTGCAGAAATCACCGCGTACCGTCGCCTCGCAGCGGCTTATTCGTCGGCGTTTTCCTTTCTTTGTCCCTTGGCGGATCGCGATGTATTGCCGCGTCCGCATGCGTGACGTCGCGATAAGCGACATCCCGCGCGCCGTATACAGGTACGGTCGTTGCGCCCTTCGATCCCGGAGGTTCGATCACTCGGGCTGGCGGCCGCGATGCCGTGTCAGCGGCCGCCGCTCCTTTCCGTCTCCGCATCAGCGTGTTGCGACGGCCGTGCCGGGAAGTCCATATCGACGAACCGATCGATGCAAGGCTCCCTGACAGCGCCCAACCCGCCCTCGGCGGTGCGAGCGCGATCGACGCCGCGACACCCTTCCGGCTCCGCGCGAACCACGCGCGCCGGATGTCCTGACACCGCCGCCGCGATCACGGCTGACGGCGGCACCCGGCCCAGGCTGCGCGGCCACGCTGCGCCGGGCCGGACCGACCGGAGCAGACAGATGAAACGCATGGAACGTGCATGGCACGAGGTCAGCGGCGCCGCGGGCGTCGCGGCGCTCGCGGCCGTCGAGAGCGCGCTGGTGTTCGCCATCGTCGTGATGACGGGCGTCGGACACTGACGCACTGCTCGTCGAGCCGGCCGCGGCGGAAGCCGTGGAAGATGTACAAGCGCGCTGGCAAATTTGTCGCACCGCGCGACCCGTTCGCCGGCCGCGAGTGAACCGCGCGCGGCACGCATCCTGCTCCGCGCTCATCTTGCTCTGAAAAAGGAGGCGTCCATGTATCGCGTCAACGAGATCATGTCGCGCGACGTCGTCTGCGTCGCGCCGAACGACACGATCCGCCATGCGGCCGAACTGATGCAGCGCTTCGACATCGGCGTGCTGCCCGTATGCGAAGGCGGCGAACTGGTCGCGATCGTGACCGACCGCGACCTCGCCATACGCGCGCTGTCGCATGGCCATTCGCCCGACACGCCGGTGAAGGCCGTCGCGTCGGCGCCGGTGCAATGGTGCATCGAGGACGACGGCGTCGGCGACGTCCAGCAGCGCATGGCCGACGTGCAGTTGCACCGGATGCCGGTCCTCGACGGCCAGCGCCGCGTGGTCGGCATCGTGTCGCTCGGCGACATCGCGACGCGCGCCGGCGGCCCGGCGCGCGACGAGCTGGCCAACACGCTCGAGGACGTGTCGCTGCCGCGCCGGCGGTGATGGCGGCTACCCAGGCACCCCCTATCGTTTCGACCAGGAGAACAGCGATGACAACCGACCGGGCGCCACGCGCGCATGCAGGGATCGTCGGCGATGACGGCCGCTCGACGGGCGGGCCGGGGCCGGACGTGATGGCCGCCGGCACGCTGGAAGACGATCGCGTGCTGACCATCGACGGCGACGACATCGGCAAGGTCACGCACATCATGCTCGATGTGCGCGCCGGCCGGATCGCGTATGCGGTGGTGTCGTCGGGCGGCTTTCTCGGCATCGGCGACAAGCTGCTCGCGCTGCCGTGGAACGTGCTGACGCTCGATGCGGAGCGTCGCTGCTTCGTGTTGCCGGTGCCGACCGAGCGCGTGCGCGAGGCGCCGGGCTTCGACAAGGATCGCTGGCCAGCGATGGCCGATCCGGCGTGGGCCGAGGCGCTGCATGCGTACTACGGCGCGTCGCCCTACTGGCTGATCGAGGAAGGCGAAACGGCGCTCGATTCGCCGCCTTACGAGGCGTCGCCCGGCGGCCCGGAGAATGACGCGACGACCGGGCGGCAATGAGATGGAGATGGCGGCCTAACGCGCCGCAACGGACCGTGCAAGCTCGCGCGCCGCGCGAAGGTGTTCGTTGAGGGTGGGCAGCGCATCGGCCGCGAACGCGCGAAGCTGCGCGTCGCGGCCGTCGCGACGTTCGGCTTCGTAGAGCTTCACCGCCGCCGCCTGCGCCGTCGGCCCGGCGACCGACAGATAGCCTTTGTCGAACGCCACGCCCGTTTCGGTGCGCAGCGCAGTGAGCGCCGGGTCGACCAGCATGCGCGTCTGCACGGGCACGCCTTTACGTGCGCCGAGCCGGCGCAGTTCGGCCGTCATGCGGCCGTAGTCGTCGACGATTCTGCGCGCGAACGCCTTCAATTGCGGATTCGACGAGCGCTCGAGCGCGAGCTGGCTCGCCTGCACCGCCGTCTTGCCGACGATGCCGGCCTTGTCGACGAACTCCGCATCGAAACCGGTGGGCCGCCGTGTCATGTCCGCCTCGTCGGGCGTCTCGCCCGGGCGCACGACGCCAGGGGCAACGCGCACCGAGGATGCCGGGGGCGGCTGCGGGAGCGCCGAGGTGGCGGCCAGTGCAAGCGCCGTCGGTATCGACAGCAGCAGCGGGATGCGAGGGGACGCCCTGCGGTGGCCTCTGTTGCCGTGATGGTTCGTGCTCGTCTTCATCGGCGTCTCCGTATTCGTCGGTCGATCGGCGCGCGAAAATCGCGACGGCTGCGGGCGTATGCGTCGCGGCGGCGCAGCGCACATTCCGAACACTTGCAACCGTCAGACGCGCTCGTCCGTCGTGCTACTTTCAGCGCACCGTCGACACGTCTGTCGCACACGCCCTCCGTGTCACGCACGATGTAAAGCGCGCCGTGACGTGCTGCCGCATCACCACGCTGGTGCAGCGTGCTACTCCCCAGCGTACGTTCAGCGGCTCGTGCGCCCCCGCCGGCCCGCCTGTCGCATTTACGACGCGAAACGCCGCCGCACGTTGCCGCTGCGTGTCGACTCGCCTACGCGCTCGGGGCGCGTCACTTCCAATGCATCTTTATGCCGTTCCAGCACCCACGCCGCGCCGTCAACTCGACCACCCCGCTGCGTCGCGCTACTTCCGGCCCACCTTCAGCCGATCCTGCACACCGCTCACGCCGCTGACGTCACGCACGACGCGGATCGCCGCCGCATGCTGCGGCTCGTCCGGCACGCTGCCCGTCAACTCGGCCACGCGGCCGTGGACCTGGACATCGATGTCGTCGGACGCGAGGCCGCGCTCGGCCACGAGCGCCGCGCGGATACGCGATGCGAGCGTCGCATCGCGCAGCTGGCCGCCCACCGCCGATGCTTCGCTCGCGAGCTTGTGCCCCACGCTTTCGTCGGCCGCTGCCGCGCGCGGCGTCGCGACGCACGCGCAGGACAGCAGCCACGCGCCGATGATCTGCGCGGCCGGCCGCATCCGCATCCGCATCCGCATCCGCATGCGATGCGCCGGTCGGCCGCCGGTGCCGTCGCGTTGCGTGTAGTTCGATCGCTTCATCGTCCGCTCCTCGGGATGGGTGCATGCCGCCGCAATTCAGTGCTGTCCCCGGCCGGCCGCCGCCGCTCCGTCGCCTTCGGACGACACGTCGACGATCACGCTCGCGAGCGTCGGCATATCGACCGGCTTGGGCAGATACGCGTCGAAGCCGGCCGCCATCACGCGCTTGCGGTCTTCCGCGCCGGTATGCGCGGTCACGGCAACCACGGGCATGCGTGCGTCGTCGCCCGGCAGATGACGGATGTGATCGAGCAGCCAGAAGCCGTCGCCGTCGGGCATGGCGAGATCGGACAGCACGACGCCAGGCCGCTGGCGCGACAGCGCGTTCAGCGCGTCGCGCCCTGAATGCGCCAGTGCGACCTGCGCGCCGAACGTTTCGAGCGCGGCCGCGAGACTCGCGCGCGACGTGGCGTCGTCGTCGACGACCAGCACGCGGTAGCCGTCGAGCGCGACCGCCTTCAACGCCGTGGCCGGGCGCGCCGGATCAGCGGCCGGATCGTCGGCGTCCCAGTCCACCGGCAACGTCACCGTCACGGTCGTGCCGAGGCCGGCGCCAGGGCTGCTCGCCGCCACGTCGCCGCCGTGCAGCCGCACGATATTGCGCACGATCGACAGGCCGAGCCCCAACCCGCGTTTCGGCGAGGCCGCGGCGCCTTCCGGCCGGTTGAACGTATCGAACAGATGCGGCAAACGCTCGGCGGAAATGCCGTGGCCCGTATCGGTGACCGCCATGCGCACGCGCGCGCCGGCGCGGGCCAGCGACACGGTGATGCGACCGCCCGACGGTGTGAACTTGATCGCGTTCGACAGCAAGTTGGACAGCACCTGGCGCAAGCGCTCCCCGTCCGCGGAAATGACGCAGTTCGTCAATGCGCAGTCGGTCGACAGCGCGATGCCGTTCGCGTCCGCGCTCCCGCCGAGTTCGCGCACCGCGTCGCGCACGATGCGCACCAGATCGACCGGCGCGCGCTCGAGCCGCGTACGCCCGGTCGCGAGCGACGATGCGTCGAGCAGGTCGCCGACCATCCGCGACAACGACCGCGCGCTGCGATCGATCGCATCGATCGCCTGCTGCGCGAATGCCTGACCGTCGACGCTGCGCAACACCTCGACCCAGCCGTAGATCACGTTCAGCGGCGTGCGTAGTTCGTGCGATACGGTGGACAGCAATTCGTCCTTCAGCCGGTTCGACTGGTCCGCCTGCACGCGTGCGCCGCGCAACGCCCGCAGGTGGCCGCGCTCGTCGCGCCGCCGTTGGTCGGCCTCGCGCAGCGTGATCGACAGGCCCGTGCAGTGGCCGCCGGCATCGACGATCGGTGCGGCCGCGAAGCTCGCGCGGAAACGGCCGCCGTCGCCGCGCACGCACAGCACGTCGAACGGGCCGACGGCCGCGCGCGGGTGCTCGAACGACGCCGGAAGCGGCTGCAGCCGGAGCCAGCGCGGTGCGATCAACGTCGTGACGTCGCGACCGATTGCCGCCGTCGCATCGACGCCGAAGATCCGACGCGCGGCCCGGTTCCAGCTGACGATCCGCCGTCCCGCGTCGACGCCGACGATGGCGTCGGGCGACGCGTCGACCACGCTGTGCAACAACGCCAAGTCGTCGGAAGGCGCATGCTCGAGCGGCGCGGCTGCGGGCTCGCGACGCGTCGGGCTGGGCGCTTCGTCGTCGCTGTCGGCGCCGCGCAAGCGGTCGTTCGCAAACAGCGGCTTGACGGCCACGACCAGTGCGCACTCGACGAAACTGATCGCGACGAACGCGACGGCCTGGGCCAGCAATTCGGAAGGCGCCGCCGGGCGCCACCACAGCGCGCCGATCACGGCGAGACTGACGGCGGTCGCAGCGAGCCCGCCGGCCAGCGAAGTCAGCCAGGCGGCGGCCGCGACGCCGGCATAGAACGGCAGCGGTGCGAAGGGCTCATGCACGCCGACGACGCGAATCGCCCACGCCTGCAGCGCGGACGCCACCCCGACAGCAAGCAGCACCCACGCGCCCTGCCGAAAGAGCTCACGGGTTAAGGTCCTCATCTTTACCTTGCATCGCGCCGGCGACCGTCATTTCGCGGCTGCCGCCCCGGCGGAGGACTAGCCGCAAAGCATGCCGGGCGAGCCTCGACGGCGCAGCAACCAGCGTACCTGCGCGGGATCTCGGGCGTAGGCCGCGGACCGCCCCGCATGTCGCAGCGGCGCATGTCGGATGGCCCGCCGCGGTGCGCGCAGGCCTCCGGCCCTACAAATGTCTGACGAATTTGCATTCGTCGACTGTAAAAAAGCAACGATCCCGATCGCCGTAATGCGATCGGATATTTCTAGAGGCCACACGCCGCACATTGAAATTTTCTATATCGCGGCACTGCGACGGCCATTCCGTTGTCGATGTAGATATTGCAACCGACGGAATGCGCGACGCCGATTTTCAAAACGGCGCGCGCTCTGACAGTCATGGTTGAATTCAATGTCCATCCAAAGCAACGCGGCGATGCATCGCGGCTGTCCGGCCGCTCGACTGCCGTACGCGTATTGCAGGACCGCATCGAGCGGATCGCCCCGACCGGCGCCAGCGTGATGATCGCGGGCGAAAGCGGGGTCGGCAAGGATATCGTCGCGCGGTGTCTGCACGCGCTCAGCGCGCACCGGGACGGACCGTTCGTGCCGGTCAACTGCGGCGCCATTCCGGCCGACATCGCCGACGCGCAGATGTTCGGCCACGAGAAAGGGAGTTTCACCGGCGCGGTCGCGCGGCGCGAAGGCTTTTTCGAAGCGGCGTGCGGCGGCACGTTGCTGCTCGACGAAATCGCCGAAATGCCTGCGGCGTTGCAGGTGAAGCTGCTGCGCGCGCTCGAGTCGAACACGATCATGCGGGTCGGCGGCAGCGAGCCGATCGCACTGAACGTGCGCGTGCTGTCGTCGACGCGTCACAATCCGGCGGAAGCCGTGCGCACCGGCCGCTTGCGCGAGGATCTGTTCTACCGCCTCGCCGCCTTCGCGCTGTATGTGCCGCCGCTGCGGCAGCGCAGCGGCGACGCCGAGGCGATCGCGCATGAATTCGTCGCGGCGCTGAACGCGCGCAACCGCGCGCACAAGCAGCTGACCGATGCGGCGATCGCGGCGCTGCGCGCGTATTCGTGGCCCGGCAACGTGCGCGAACTGCACAACATGATCGAGCGCGCGTACATCCTCGCGGACGACGGGATCGATCTCGCGCTGCCGAAGCTGGCGATGCCGCCCGAGCACACGTCGAACGACCGCATCGCGCTGCCGATCGGTGCGACGCTGCACCATGCGCAGCAGCGCTTCATCGCCGCAACGCTGCATCACTTCGACGGCAACAAGCCGCGCGCCGCGAAGGCGCTCGGCATCAGCCTGAAAACGCTCTACAACCGGCTGGCGCTGATGCGCGACGACGGCCACGCGTGAGCGCGGCCGCGCGCGGCGGGCCGCACCGCGTACCGGAGGAAGGTCAGGCGATCTTGAACTGCCCGACCGTCGTGGCGAGCGCGTTCGCCTGCGTCTGCAGCGCGGTGGCGGCCGCGGTCGACTGCTCGACGAGCGCCGCGTTCTGCTGGACCATTTCGTCGAGCTGCGTGACCGCGCGGTTCACTTCCTGGATCCCGCGCGTCTGCTCGTTGGCCGCATGGGTGATCTCCGAGATGATGGTCGTCACGTTGGCGACGTTCGCGACGATCTCGCGCATCGTGTCGCCGGCCTGCCGCACCTGTCCCGACCCGGCCGACACGCTCGCGACCGTCGATTCGACCAGCACCTTCACTTCACGCGCGGCCTGCGCGCTGCGTTGTGCGAGGCTGCGCACTTCCTGCGCGACCACGGCGAAGCCGCGGCCCTGCTCGCCCGCACGCGCGGCTTCGACGGCCGCGTTCAACGCGAGGATGTTGGTCTGGAACGCGATGCCGTCGATCACGCCGATAATGTCGCCGATCCGTCCCGAGGCCTCCTCGATCTTGCCCATCGTCGCGACGACGTCCGACACCACGACGCCGCCGTGCGACGCGATCCGCGACGCCGATGCCGCGCGTTCGTCCGCCTGCGTGGCCGCAGCCGCCGACTGGCCGACCGTCGCGGTGATTTCCTCCATCGACGCGGCGGTTTCCTCGAGGCTCGCCGCGGCGGATTCGGTGCGCGACGACAGATCCTGATTGCCCGCAGCGATTTCGTTCGCGGCCGTGCGCACCGATTCGCTCGCGTCGCGGATCTGTCGCATCACGTCGTTGAGCTTGTCGACGAAGCTGTTGAACGAGCGCGCGATGTCGGACACCTCGTCGCGGCCTTCGGCCGGCAGGCGCTGCGTCAGGTCGCCGGTGCCGGAACCGATCGAGGCCATTGCCTGACGGACCTGCGAGAGCCGGCGAAACGCGGTCGTCGTGATCGCACCGATGATCACCGACGCGATGCCGACGATCACCACCAGCGTAATCAGCGACGCGGTCAGCAGCGATCGCATGCCGGCCGTCGCTTCCGCTTTGTCGAGCAGCACGAGCGCATACCAGTCGGTGCCGGGCACCGCCTGCGCGCGCACCAGCTTCGCGTCGTCGCCGACATGCACTTCGACCGGCGCGGTGGCGGTCGCGATCGACGCGGCGCTCATGCCGCCGAGTTCGGACGACACGTCGGCGACCGGCTTCAGCGTGAGCTTCGTGTCCGGATGCGCGACGACGTGGCCGCTGCTGTCGACCAGCATCCCGAAGCTCGCGGGCGTCGGGTGGATCGACTTCACGTTGGCGATCACGCTGTCCATGCCGACGTCGGCGCCGACGACGCCCTTCAGCACGCCGTCACGCAGGATCGGCACCGCGAACGAGACCACCAGCTTGCCGGTGCCCGCGTCGACGTAAGGCGGCGTGACGACGGGCTTGCCGGCCTGCGCGGCCTGCTTGTACCACGGCCGCACGGTCGGATCGTAGTCGGACGGAATGCCGGTCGGGTCGGCGAAGTGGTACACCTTGTCCGCATAGCCGGCGTACACGTTAGTGAAGCCGCCGGCTGCGGCCATCTGCTTGAACACCGGCAGCGGATCGGGCGACAGCGCCGCATCCTGCAGCGACGCGATCATCCGGCTTTTGGTCGCGACCCAGTCGCCGATGCCGACCACGTGGCCGCTCGCGACGGATGTCAGGTTGCGATCGATCGCATCGTCGTTGTACGAGCGCGCGATGAAGTAGTTGATGAGCGTGGTGGCGACGAGTGCAAATACGACGATTGCGACGCACGCGGCAAGAATGCGGGTGCGGATGGACGAGAGCATGGCAGCAACGACTCAGTAAGGAAGCGCGAACGCGCAGTGGACCAGTTCACCTGGTATACGGCAATTGCGCGGTTTACTTGAGGTTGTCGTGATGATTCGCAAACGTGTGGCGAATCGCGCGAGCGCTCGCCCATGCGCGAGCGGGCCGCCGGCATCCGGCGGCGCATCGGCGTCACGGATGCCGGCTGCTGCTCCTGTCCGACTCGTTGCGTCGCGTGCCGGACGACGCGTCGCGCTCGAGTTCGTCCTGCCTGCGCATGCGTTCGCGCAGATGGCGGATCGCGAACACGTGGATGTAATCGTGCACGCGCGCATCGGAGGACAGCGCGCGCACTTCGTCGTCGAGCATCGTGCGCAGCTGGTCGGCGTCGATCGCGCGCTGCGCGGCGGCGGCCTTCAGCGAATCAAGCAAATTGTCGGGTGACATCGACGGCTCCTGGCGGGTCGAGGAACGAAGATCAAGGGCACTACCTGAAGATTAACGACTGGACGCGCGCCCGGCGTGCGATGCGCCGATGCGGGTTTGCGCGCGGTCAACGGCACCTTGCGTGCCGCCGTGCCGACCGTTCGAAGGATCGATACGCGCGCAGATTCGCGGCGCAACTGGCCGCGAGCAACCGGAAGCATGACCACGTCCCCCCGAGGACGCGATATCGTGCGATCGCGCCGACGATGAACCGTCGCGATGACAGCGATACACCGAGCAAGTTAGACGGGCCGAAATGCCGCGTCAAGCAACGCGTGCAGACCGCCATTCGTCAGTTCGAACGGGCAAGACAGGCCGCACGACGAGGCCGCACGACCCGTGCCCGTCACGGCCGCGAGATGCAGGTTCGAGCGGTATCGGCGGCCGTGCATCGGCCGCACTTGTCAGTGGATTCCGATAGCCGGCGCGCATCGGCCTACAGCGACTTCAGCACGCACCGATTGGCAACGCCGTGCAGGCGGAAGATACTGACGTCATGAACCAAGCGTTCATACCGTTCATCGCGCAGCCGGCCATCGAGCCGGCACGCGGGGTCCGGCGCAGGAGACCAACCATGACATATCGCACGATCCGGGCCCGCGACGCACTGCGGCGCCCGCGCGCGCTGCCCGGCCCCGCGGGGTCGGCCGGGAATCGTCCGTACGAGGATCTCGACGCGCTGCTCGCGCTCGCCCGTGAAGCGGGCTTGCTCGTCACGCTCGATGCGCAGATCGGCCGCGAAAAGTACCAGAGCATTGCCGGTTCGGTGCGCGCGTTGCAGCGCTTTGCGGCGGCGCTGTGCGTGCGGACCGCCGCGCCCGCGCCGATCGTCACGATGCCGCGCCGCAAGCCGCGCCCCGGCTGGCCGCATCTGCGCGATCGCCGGCCGGGCTCGCGTGCGCACCTGCATGCGATGCATCGGTGCATGCGTGCATGCCGGCGTACGCGCCGCGCGCGCGATCAGCGAACGCTACGTGCCGCATGAGCGACTGAGCGCCGACGTCGGCGGCGTCGCATGACCGAGCCGCGGCCGCAGATGCATCGCTCCACGTCGCACCATCATCCGCCGTTGCACACCGCGACATCGAACCAGACCATACCTGCGAGAAAAGCCGTTGGCACGCGGCCAGGAAAGCGGACGGGGTGAACTCCACCCCGTCCGTTATCCAAGGCAGCCGCAGGCTGCCTACCCTCGTGCCAGAGAGTCCCTGACGGGATCGCGCGCTACGCGCTGCATGGCCGCACCCCGGAAAGCGGACGAATCGAACCGGCCCCAGATGCTCGCCGGATCGTGCGCGCCGCATCCGACGCGTCGAATCGCGGCGTGACGAGCGCACGACACGACGCACGCCGCGTGCGCAACTATTCCGAATATCTTACAGAAAGCACGCGTCGTTTCTACCGCAGGTCGACGAAAGCATCGCCCTTGCACGCGGCGCGGCCAATCCTTTACGCCGCGCCTCGCACCAGCAACACCGGCACCTGCGCGACATGAGCAATGCGCCGCGCGACGCTGCCGATCAGCCACGCCGCGATGCCGCGGCGGCCATGCGTACCGACGACGAGCAGCTCCGCGCGCCAGTGCACGGCATCCCGCATCAGCGCGTGCGCGACGTCGTCGCTGGTCGGGCGCGTTTCGACGATGCCGCGCTTGGTCGGATTTCCCGCGGCATGCAACAGCGGGCCGACCCGCGCGAGTGCGTCCTCGCCTTCCGCGCGATACGCGTCCTCGAGCGCGCGCACCGGCACGATGTCCGTCAGACGAATCGCGCGGTCGACGACATAGGCTGCGTACAGCAACGTCGTCGGCGCCGCGAAGCCGAGCCCGACGCGTACCGCGTGCAGCGACGGCTCGCTGCCGTCGACCGCGAACATCAGCCGCTGCAGCGGCCCGTCCGACGGCCGCGCATAGCCGGCCGGCACGATCAGCAGCGCGCACTGCGCGCGCGCCGTGAGCGTATCGGACACCGCGCCTTCGAACAGCCTCAGCAGGCCGTGGTGCGGGTTCGCGCCGACCACGAGCACATCGGCCTGCCATGCCGACGTGTCGCTCGCGAGCGCATCGGCCACCGTACCGCCGGTGACCGACGTATCGACGATCGCCTGCTCGACGGCCACGCCGCTGTCTTCGAACAACGCGGCAATGCGCGCGAGCGTCGCCTGCGCTTCACGCGTCATCTCTTCGCGCGCCGATGTCAGCAGCGCGTCGACGCGCGGGATGTCGGGCAGCACGAGGCGCGGATTGTCGATCGCGCAGATGATGCGCAACTGCATGCCGGGACGCAGCAGCGTGCGCGTGTAGCGGGCGGCCGACAGCGCCTCGGGCGTCGGATCGACGGCCAATGCGATTCTGGCGAGCGTCGGAATGGATGGGGTGGATGGCATGGCGGCGGTCTCCTCGCGGGCACGTCGTCGGGAGCGACGACGGATGCTTCGCGCGGCGGCGGTGCACGTCGGCCGGACCGCCGGCGCGGTCGCACGAATCGACGGCTGCGCACGCGAAGCGCGGACAAGCGATTTCGACAGCATATGACGTCCGGCCCGCGCACGCATGATCGTGATCAATGCGGCCGCGGGCCGTCGCCGGTGCGCACCGGTCCGCTTACGGCTTCGTCGGCGCGGATGCGCTCGCGCGGTTCGCGTAGAACATCGCATACGCGATGCCGAGCGGCACGCCCCTCACCGGGCCGATCGCGAGCGCGGCCGGAATCCGCACTATCGGCGCGCAGCGCCCGTCACTTCACTTGCACGCCAGCACGACCACGCCGCCGATACCGCCGGCATTCGGCACCGAGCCCGCGTAGCCGACGGCGACCAGCGGCTGCGTCGCATCGTGGCCGACGACGACCGACTGAATCGACAGCTGCCCCGTTTTCGACGTCCCGTTCAACGGTGCTTGTGCGTACGTCAGCGTGTACGCGGTGTTTGCGACGTTGAGCGACAGGCGCAGGTTGTCGAGCGTGCGTGCGCCGAGATCCAGCGTAGCCGTAGTCGCGCCGAGCGTGCCGGACGCGCCGCCGTTGTCGCTCGCGACCGTATCCGCGAGCAGTTGCGTGCAGGCGAGCGTACCGCTCGTCGCCGTCAACGCCAGCGGCGTACCGACGGCGTAATGAACGCCTTGCGTGCTGGTATAGGTGTTGCCGTCGGTGTCCATCGCCTGGTTCCACCGGCCGATCGCAACGTCGGTGCCGCTGCTCTGGATCTCGGTCACGGCGCCGTGATCGAGACCGAGACAGTCGGTCGCCGCAGCGGACGACGCGAGCGTGGTGAACGCGCCGCTTGCCTGCTGAACCAGACTCGACGCCGGCGCATTCGGCGCGGTGAAGTTGCGGTTGTTCGCATATGCGGGCGGCAGCGTGGGCACGGTCACGACGGCGAACTGCCCGTTATTCGCCGCGATTTGCGACGCGGAACCCGTGTACGTAAACTTGCCGGCCGGCCGACACGCCGCCTGGGCAGCTGGTGGCACAGGTTGCGGCGCTACGGGCGCCGGAGACGACGCCGCACCGGCAACGCCGGCGCTCATCGGATTCACGCCGTCGCCGCCACACGCAGACAGTGCCGCCGAGACGAGTGCAGTTGCCAACAGGGCCGGCAAACGAATGGATGTTTTCATGGTATTGGCCTCATGTATTCCCGTAGTTGTCGGGACTTTTTTGGTAAAGATGGGTTGCGGACTGCCGCATTGATCGACTGGTATTTGTGCTTCGTTTAGTCCGCTGAAACGTCGCACCACCGCCGTATCGTTACGCGGTCGAAACCGGTCCGGGTGGCGGCCTTCGGTGATCGCATTATCGATTTCGTATCGCGTGCCGCCGATAAACCGACCGCGCGTGATCGCTGCGTAGCGAACGAGCCGGTGTAGCGATCATCAACGGTGCCGGGAGGTTCGCATCGATCGCACCGGCTGCGTAGCGGTACATCGGGCTACGGCGGGCGGCCGATCGGTCACCGTGTGCTCCAGGCGCGGCTACACGGTGCGGTGGACGAGCGAGTGCTCGAATCGCAAGTCGCCGAAATAGTGGCGATCTGTCAATGCGCGCCCGGCCGATGCGCTGTTGCGACGCCAGGCGGGATTCCCGTATCTGGGCGCGTGCCGATTTGAATCGATCATTCTGGAATTGTCTCGGGATTACGCAGATTCGGGAGTTCGCCATCGTGTTTCGTTGATGGTTTTTCCGCGTGCGTCGCAATGTTTCATCGGCCCAGCGCATCCGCAATTGATATGGTGTTATTCACGGTGCGTGAGCGTAACAGAAAGCAGGCAAACCACAGTGTCAGAGATGATCAAACAGCTTCGGCGATCAACGTTTGTCGCTGCGACTTGCCGGGAAATACTTCTGATAAGAAATAATCGACGTTCTTGCTTGCCGGGTAAAACGCAATCCGAATATGAAGAATCGCGCCCGAAGTCACCGACATACGTGCGACGAAAGACGAAGCGAGCGCCGCCGCCTCACTTCGACAACGTCGCCCGCACCGTGTATTCGCCGGCGAGCGCGGCGCCATGGTGGTCCGGCTGCACGAAATACCGCGACGCATCCGCATCCGCCGGTAGCGGTTCGACCGGATAGCCGTGCTTTTCCCACGCATCGAGGCCACCCTTCAGCGCGCGGACGTTGTGGATCATCTTCTTGCGCTGCATCTTCGCGATCAGCCGCTTCGCGGTCGCCTCGTTCGGGCACACGCAATAGACGACGATCGGCCGCTTCAGCAATTCCGGATCGAGCAGATCCGGCGAATCGAGATCGACCGGCACCGCGCCGGCGATCCGGTACGGCTCGCGCTCGCGAATCGCGCGCGGGCGCGCGTCGAAGATCAGCGGCGGCTCGTTCGACGTCATCATCTCGACGAGTTGCGGCGGCGAGATGCGCACCTGCGCGAGGTAGCGGCGGAACTGCACGCGCCGCACCCAGCGGTACAGCAGGAACGTGATGAAGATCGCGAGAAACGCATCGAGGATCGTGCCGCCGCTCGCGCGCACCCACAGCACGAACTGGACGATCTGGTCGTGTACCGCTGCACCGCCGATGAGCCAGAACGCGGCCCACAACGACGCGCCGGCAAGATCCCAGAACAGAAACACGCCGATGCCGATCGCCGTCGTGCCGAGCAGCGGCGCCGAAACCAGCCCGAGGCCCGGCAGGAACTTCGACAGCACGAGCAGCGGCGCGCCGTAGCGTTCGAATACGTTACGCGCGAACCGCA
Source organism: Burkholderia sp. KJ006 (assembly GCF_000262695.1). NCBI lineage: Bacteria > Pseudomonadati > Pseudomonadota > Betaproteobacteria > Burkholderiales > Burkholderiaceae > Burkholderia > Burkholderia sp. KJ006. The sequence continues at coordinate 1,515,024 of NC_017921.1, forward strand.
GCGTCGTGTCGAGCGACAGCGAGAAACGCACGAGCCCGTTCAGCAGGCGCCGGCCGCGCGTGCGGCCCATGAAGAACCACAGCGAATCGGCGAGCATCGTTGCACCGATCGCCGCCGCGAACATGCTCGCCCACGACGCCTGCCCCATCGCCGCCATGGTGCCGCCGAGGATGAGCATCGGCACGGCCGGAACCGGCACGCCGAGCTGCGTGATCAGTACGCTCGCAAACACGGCCCACGGGCCGAGTGACGAGGGAATCGCAACGGGAAAGTGCCACACGGCGGCGCTCCTGGAAGACATGCGGACCGTGCGACGGGGCGGCCGTCGATACGGCAGGCAGCGATCGCCGCGGCACGTCCGCGGCCGATCCTGCACCACCGAGCATTCTAAACGGGTTTGCCGAGCGCCGCCGGGAACGTACCGGGCGCCGTCAGGCGTCGCGGCGCTGCGCGAGCGCCGCGACGTGTTCCGCGTACTGCGGGAACGCGGCGGCCAGCGCGGTCGCGTCCGCCAGCTCGAACTCGGAGAACTCGAACCCCGGCGCGACCGTGCAGCCGACCAGCGCGACGTGCTCCGGCGCGGCGCACCGCGCACCGAACCAGCGCCCGGCCGGCACGACGGCCTGGAACACGGTGCCCGGATGCGTGAGCGGGTTGCCGAGCCGGTGTATCGTCAGCCCGTCGTGCTCGTCAAGCACCCACACCTCGAGCGGGTCGCCTGCGTAGAAATGCCAGACCTCGTCCGAACGGATCCGGTGCCACGATGAATACGCACCATCGCACAGCAGGTAGTAGATCGCCGTCGACGCCGCGCGCGGCGCGCCGTCGGGGGCACGCGTGACCGCATCGGCGGCGCGGTAGGTTTCGCGGAAATAGCCGCCCTCGGGATGCGGTTGCAGATTGAACTGGCGAATCAAGTCGGCGGCGCTGATCGGCATGGTGGATGAAGTCGATGAAGGATGGAATCGGGCTGGCAACGCAGGATGGCAATGGGCCACCGCCGCGCCACCTGCCGCCGCCATGCAAACGGCGACGCGAGCGCGCGGGACGCCGCCTGCCGACGAAGCCCGGGCGAACCCGTGCCGATCCTGCCAGAAATTCCCGCGGACACGCAACCGCTGCGCCAACGCCGCTGATCGGCAACGAGCGCAGGCGGCCCGCGGACGAGCATGCCGTCGGTCCGCCGCCCACCGCAGCGCCTCACGGGGCCGCTCGTGCAACGCAGCACACGCTCGCCCGCCCTCCACGAGCGACCCTGCGCGGCCCGCATCGCCGCGTCAGGCGCCCGGAGCGGCGCTCTGCTGCCGCACCAGCAGCACCGGACGATCGGCCGCCCGCAGCAGCGATTCCGCGACACTGCCGAGCAACAGCCGGCGCAGGCCATGCCGCCCGCTCGTGCCCATCACGATCAGATCGGCGTCGGCTTCGGCCGCCGTGCGCATCAGCACCGCGGCGATGTCGTCGCCGTACGCGTCGAGCGCGCGCACGGTGCCCGGCACGCGATGCTGCGCGAGTACCGCTTTCGCGTCGTCGAGCACCTGCGTCGCCGCGTCGGCCGCCGCCGCATCGCCGTCGTGTTCGGCCGCGAAGCCCGCATCGACGTCGACGAGTTGCGGCCGATGTTCGACGACGTACGCACACGTCACGTTGCCGCCCGATGCCGCCGCGATCCGGATCGCCTCGTTCAGCGCGAGACGCGCGCTCGGGCTGCCGTCGAGCCCGACGAAAATCCGTTTGTACATGGTTTTTTCCTCCGAGCAGGCACGCGCGTAGCGCGCCCGTCATCGCGGGCCGGCCCGATGCCGGCTCGCCTGCCGAACAGTCTGCCGTGTGGGCCCGAGCCTCCGCTTGACCCGCGTCAAACGCCGCCGCGACGCCCGTCGCGACGCCTCGCGTCGGTTTTTTGGCTGGCCCCTATTACAAAATACGTGCAAAACGCGCACAATTTCACCTTCAAAATAGACGCCGTCCGCGGCCGGTGCGAGTTTTTTCCGGATTTGCCGCATTGCCCCGTGCCACGGGCAACCCCGACATCTGAATGGCTATCGAATGACCGCCAGTGGAACCCCGCCGCGTGACGCCCGAGGCCCGACGCGTTCGCCAAGCTTTTTACGCCAGCCGCTCGCGGCCGGTGTCGTTGCACTCTTCGCCGGCGCGGCGCTGTCGCTCGGCGTCGCGCTGCTCGTTCGCGAGCAGTGGCAAGGCGCCGTCCATACACGCTTCGAGCGTCGCACCTCGCACGTGAGCGCGATGCTGCGTCACGAGTTGCAATCAAGCGTCGCCGTGCTCGAAGGCGCGCGTGGCGCGTTCGCGCTCGCGCCGCAGATGACGCCCGAGCAATGGCGCCGGTACGTCGACACGCTCGATCTCGACAGCGGCCGCTCGCCGGTCCGGCTGATCGGCTACGCGCCGCTGTCGCCGGCAGCACTCGGCGCCCTCGCCGGCCATGCGCCGATGCCGGACGGTCCGCTCGCGGTCGCCGCACTCAGCGCCCCGGCGTCCAACGCGCCCGACGTGCATTTCGGCTCGTTCGATCAGGCGCCGCTCGCCCGCGCGCTGCGCAACGGCGACGTCGCGCTCGGCATTCATCCCGCCGACAGCGATACGTCCCGCGATGCGCGCACCCTCACCTTGTTTCTGCGCGCCGCGGCCGCGTCCCGGACGGCCGCCACGCCAGCCGACGCCGACGGCGTGCTGTTCGCCGAACTGAACCCGAATCGGCTGGTCGAGCGCGCGCTCGACGCGGAGCGCGGGCTCGATCTGCGCATCAGCGCGGGCGACAATCCGCATCCGATCGCGAGCGCGGAAACGACGACCGACGAGGCCATGGCGTCCCCCGACCTGATGCAGCGCACCGACCAGCTGAATTTCGGCGGCACGCTGCTCACGCTGGCCTATTCCGCGGACGGCCGTCCGAGCGCGACCGGCGCGCAGCGCGCGGCGGGCATCGTGCTCACAGCCGGGCTGATCGCGTCGATCGCGTTCGCGGCGCTGGTCCATGCGCTGCTGCGCGGCCGCGCGGGCGGCGCGGATGCTGGCGCGAACAGCCGCGGCATCCTGAACGAGGCGCGGATGATGGGCATCATCCGTTCGTCGATGGAAGCGATCATCACGATCGACGAGAAGCAGACGATCGTGATCTTCAACCCGATGGCCGAGCAGGTATTCGGCGTGTCGGCAATGGAGGCGATCGGCGCGCCGCTGTCGCGCTTCATCCCCGAGCGGTTCCGCGCCGCGCATGCGAAGCACGTCGACCAGTTCGGCGTGACGGGCGTCTCGGAACGGCAGATGGGTCGTCAGCGCGTGCTGTTCGGGCTGCGCGGCAACGGCGAGGAATTCCCGATCGAGGCGTCGATCTCGCAGATTCGCGACGCGTCGGGCAAGCTCTATACGGTGATGCTGCGCGACATCACCGAACGGCTGCGCGCGGAGAACGCGGTGAAGCAATCGCGCGAGGAGCTGCGCGAACTGTCGGCGAACCTGCAGAACGTGCGCGAAGAAGAAAAGACGCGCATCGCGCGCGAGCTGCACGACGACCTCGGCCAGCAGCTCACCGCATTGAAGATGGATCTGTCGGTCGTCGAGCAGCAGTTGCGCGCGCAGGGCCACACGCAGCCCGACGACGGCGTACTGTCGCACCTGCACGGGATGCGCCGGCTGATCGACGCGACCGTCGCGTCGGTTCGGCGCATCGCCGCCGACCTGCGTCCCGTGATGCTCGACGACCTCGGCCTCGTGCCGGCGATCGAGTGGCTCGCGAACGATTTCACCAACCGCTACGGGATCGACGTCGAGCGCACCATCGAAACGGGCGGCATCGCGTTCACGAGCACGGGCGCGACCACGCTGTTCCGGATCGTGCAGGAAGCGCTGACGAACGTCGCGCGCCATGCGGATGCGACACGCGTGGCGCTGCGGCTCGACATCGAAGAAGGCTTTTGCGTGCTGCGCGTTGCGGACAACGGCCGCGGCGCGCCGCCGGGCGGCCCCGCGCACGACAAATCGTTCGGGCTGATCGGCATCCGCGAACGCGCGCACATGCTCGGCGGCAGCGTGACGATCGACACCGCGCTCGCGCGCGGCTTCTCGATCACGGTCGCGTTCCCGCTCGGCGCTGTTCAACAGGAAAACACCCTCACATGATCAAGGTGCTCATCGCCGACGACCATACGCTCGTGCGCGACGGTCTGCGGCACATTCTGCAGAACGCCACCGGATTCGAAGTGGCCGGCGAAGCGTGCGACGGCCCGTCGACGATTGCGCTGGTCCGTTCGACGCCCGCGCAGGTTCTGGTGCTCGACCTGTCGATGCCGGGCCGCAACGGCGTCGAGCTGATCAAGCAGATCAAGGACGAAAAACCCGCGCTGCGCGTGCTCGTGCTGACGATGCACGCGGAGCAGCAATACGCGGTGCGCGCGTTTCGTGCGGGAGCGTCGGGCTATCTGACCAAGGAAAGCGCGAGCGCCGAGCTGGTCGGCGCGGTGACCAAGGTCGCGACGGGCGGCGTCTACGTCAGCCTCACGATGGCCGAGCAGTTCGCGCAGAGCCTGAACGAGCCGGCCGAGACGCTGCCGCATCAGCGGCTGTCGGATCGCGAGTTCGACGTGTTCCGCCGGATCGCGGCCGGCCAGACGCTGACCGAGATCGCACAGTCGCTATGCGTGAGCGCGAAGACGGTCAGCACCTACAAGACGCGGATCCTCGAAAAGATGCAGATGCCGCACGAGGCGGCGCTGGTCCGCTACGCGATGCGGCACAAGCTGCTCGACGAAGCGGACGACGTCTAGAGCGCGCTTTCAGCGCGCCGGCACCGGGCACGCGAGATCGCCTTCCTCGCAGGACAGATAGCCCTTCAGCGTTTCGGTGCGCGTCTTCGTCAGATCGTCTAGGCAGGTCGACACGACCATCGAGTACACACTGCCGCCTTCGGCGTTCGCACTCGAGAAGCTGCACTCGGCGTCGCGGTAGGCGATCCACGCGCGTTGCGCGCTCACGAGCTTGTCGGCGAGCGGCCGGGCATCCCGCAGGCGCGCCGTGACGGCCTGATACGTGCGGTTCAGTTCCGCGTCGGATTTCTTGTACGCGCGGTCGGCACACGCCGTCATCGCGGCCTGATCCGCCGCATCGGCGCAGTTCGTCTGGGCATGGGCAAGGTTCGCCGTCAGCGCGAGCGCGCACAGCAGACCGGTCGGGACACGCATGGATGCTCCTGTTTGTTTTCGTTGAAGTCGTGGAACGTGGTGCCGGGCGTGTTGCTGGTGCCCGCCGCGCCTCGGCGCGCGGCGTCGCGAATCGGCCGGCGACAAGCGCGTTGCGCCGCCGACCGCCGCGTCGATACCGACCGCGATCCTAGCGCACGCGCGACCGGTTGTCAGCGCACGCCGCGGCCGCGCAAATGAAAAAACCCGCACTCAGGGCGAGTGCGGGTTTGTCGATGCAGCCGGCGCGGCGGCCGGCGGCCGCGTGGCGACGAACGGCTCAGTGGCCGAAGTAGACCGACGAGCGATCGGTCGCGACCGGCACGACTGCGCGACGACCGGACTGCGACGTCGCGACCGGGTTGGCACCGTAACCACTGACGTCAGCCTGTGCGCCGGTGTCGCGAGCAGCGGCGATCTTCGCCTGCGCAGCCTGGATGTTGTCCGGATAGTTCATCCAGTCGTTCGGGTTGTAGCCGGCCTTTTCGAGCTGGACCAGTTCCGCACGCACTTGCGCACGCGTCAGCGGCTGCTGGTTCGATTGAGCGAACGACACGACCGGTGCGGCGACCAGCGCGGCCAATGCAACTGCTTGGATCAGCGATTTCATGATGCGTTACCTCCAGATTGTTTTGTCGGGCGCTTCGGACTCGGTAGTCGTTGCGCATGAGTGGAAGTCTAGGAGGCGCGACTATCAGGGTAAATACTTAAATCGCAAATTCACTGTTGACGGCATCTGTACAATCTCGGGCGTTTCAGCGGAATCTTCAGATGATTACCCGCACATTCGCGCGCAATCGCGGTCGGTAAGCGCGTTCGTCAGACCTCGTGCGCGTCGCTGCCGACATGGCGCCGTGCTCGGTTGCGACGGGCGCTTCGTCATCGCGCTGGCGCACGGACCGGAAGCGATCGAACAGGACTGCTGCTGCGCGGGATCACGCAGCGTCGTCTGCATCCGTATATATCGAAACGAAGCGGCACCTCGTCGCGCGCGAGCGCGACGTGATCGGTGATGGGGCCGCACCGGAAAGGCGCGGCGTGGCCGCGCGAAATGTCGTGACAACGTGATTACGGCAGCATAGCGCGAAAACCGAACGTCCGGTTACTGCGGATTGCCGGTGATACCGACCCAGGCATCGCCCCAGGCGCGACAGCCGATCGCAAGCTCATTGCGAACTGCTGGCGCTCTCCGGCGACGCAGGCGCCGGCGCCGACCCAGGCGCGACGCCCGATGCCGCACCCGGCCCGGCGCCGCCCGCGTTCCCCGCGCTGCCGGCTGCCGGCGGCGGCAAGACCGGTGCTTGCGACGCGCCGCCCGATATCGCAGCCGCCGATGCGGCCACCTCGGATGCCGGAATCCATTGCTCGACGATGCCGCCGGACGCAGCCTCCGGCGCCGATGCTGCAGAGGCCGCCGAAGCCGCGGCCGCATCGGCGTCGGCGTCGGGTTGCCGCTCGATACGCTGCGTCCTGATGCGCGTCGGCGCCTTCTTCGGCTCGGGTCCGAACCAGCCGTCGAACAGGTCGGTTACGCGCTCCCGCACCGACGCGAACCACCCCGGCGACGGCTCGGTATCGAATTTCAGCTTCGCATCGACGATCCGCGCGCGCTGCGCCCGCTGGAAGAACTCGCCGACGATCGGCAGCGCGCTGTGCGCGCCCTGCCCCCAATAGTCGCTGCGCAGCGTCACGCGACCGTCGTCGAAGCCGACCCAGGCGCCGGCCACCAGTCCCGGCTGCATCAGGATGAACCAGCCGTCCGCGTTGTCCTGCGTGGTGCCGGTCTTGCCGGCCACGTCGCCGCGCACGCCGAAACGCGTGCGGATGCTGCTGCCGGTGCCGCGCGTGACGACGTCGCGCATCACGTCGAGCAGCGTCTTGTCGGTTTCGCCGTCGAGCGCGCGTTCGGGCGGCGCCGGCGCGTATTCGGCCAGCACGTCGCCCTGCCGGTTTTCGATGCGCGTCACCATCTGCGGCTCGGTGTACAGCCCGCCGTTCGCGATCGTCGCGTACGACGCGACCATCTCTTTCAGCGTCACCGGGCTCGTGCCGAGCGCAAGCGACGGCACGCGCTCGAGCGGGCTTTCGCGCACGCCCATGTCGCGTGCGAGCCGCGCGACGGCCGCCGGGCCGACCTTCTCCATCACCTGGGCGGTGATCCGGTTGCGCGACAGCGCGAGCGCATCGCGCAACGTCATCGGCTTGCCCGACGGTGGCACATCGTCGTTGGGCCGCCAGATCTCGCCGCCCTTCAGCGGAATCTCGACCGGCTGGTCGATGAAGGTGTCGTCGGGCGTCATCCCGCTCGCGAACGCGGCGCCATATACGAACGGCTTGAACGTCGAGCCGGGCTGACGCCGCGCCTGTGCGACGTGATCGAACGGCTCGCTCGTGAAATCGCGACTGCCGACCCACGCGCGAATCTGCCCGTCGCGCGGATCGATGGCGACGAAACCGGCCTGCACGTCGGTCTTGGCCTTGCACAGCGCGCGCATGAAGCCGCGGTCGGCCGCGAGCTGCTTCATCGCGGCCGCGTCGTTCTTGCCGGCGTCCTGCGCCGCCTTGTATTCGGGCGACTCGCGCATGAAGGTGCGAAACACCTCGTTGTCCGTGCCGCAACCGTCGCTGCCGCTCCACGCATTGTTCGCGATGCCCTGCAGCTGGTTCGCCTGCTGCGTCAGCGCCTGCGTCGCGATCTGCTGAAGCCGCGAATCGATCGTCGTGCGCACGATCAGCCCATCCGAATAGATGTTGTAATCGTTGCGGTCGGCCCAGCCGATCAGCCATTTGCGCAGCTGCTGCGCGAAGTGCGGCGCCGGCCCCGGCGGCTCCTTCTGACGCTCGAAGTCGATGCGCAACGGCCGCCGCTGCAACTGCGCGAACTGCGCCGCCGACAGCTTGCCGTACTTCACCATCTGCGCGAGCACCGTGTTGCGACGCTGCAGCGCGCGCTCCGGATTGAGCACCGGGTTGTAGTAGCTGTTGCCCTTGAGCATCCCGACCAGCGTCGCGGCGTCGAGCACGTCGAGCTCGTCGGCCGACTTGTCGAAATAGGTGCGCGCGGCCATCTCGACGCCGTACGCGTTGTACAGGAACGGCACCGTGTTCAGGTAGGTCTCGAGGATCTGCTCCTTGCTGTACACGGCCTCGATCTTCAGCGCGGTGATCGCTTCCTTTACCTTGCGCGTGAGCGTCGGCGCGCGGCCGATCTCGTCCGGATAGAGGTTGCGCGCGAGCTGCTGCGTGATCGTCGAGCCGCCCTGGCGATCGCCCGAGAACGTATGGAGCGCCGCCGACGCGGTGCGCTTCCAGTCGAGGCCGTGGTGCTCGTAGAAGCGATGGTCCTCGGTCGCGATCAGCGCGTCGACCATGTGCGGCGAGATCTGCTTGAGCGACACCCATTCGCGGTTCGACGGCTTGAATTCCGCGAGCACCTTGCCGTCGGCGGACAGCACCTGCGCGGGCTGATCGACGCGCGCCTTGCGGATGTCGCCGATGCCCGGCGTAAACGGTATCAGCGCGAGCACGTAGAGCAGGAACAGCACGGGCACGGCGGCGGCGGCGCGCAACGCGCCGCGTCGCGTCGGATGGCGGAGATGGCGCCAGGCGCTGGCCAGTACGCGCTTGACGGGCACGGCGGCAGCGGCCGCGACGGGTTGGGCGCGCGCGGCCCATTTGGCAAGGAGCTCACGCACTGACGACACGTTTCGGCGATTCACGCGGGTGGGGGATCTGCTGGAAAGGCTGCATCGTACCAAAAGTCGGGCGCAATTCCGGGCGGCGCCCGTTTGGCGGGGTTCCGCGGGTGATTTCTTGTCGAAAAAGGCGGGTGTGCGCAGTGGGAAGCTGCGCTATGCGTCGGGGAGACGGCAAGCGGGCGCGGTCGGTGCTGCCTGCGGATTCGGCGGATTCGGCGCTTTCGGCGCTTTCGGCGCTTTCGGCGCTTTCGGCGCTTTCGGCGCTTTCGGCGCTTTCGGCGGGTTTAGCTGGTTTAGCCCGTTCGCCGCATTCAGCGCGCGTGCCGCGCCGATCGGCGGCGCCGTCACGGCGAATTGCTGCGTCGATGCCGCGCGCGACGGCCGTGGCTCGGATGGGCCAAACGCCGGGCCGCCGATAAGGTGGCCCGGCGATTGGTTATGTATCGAGCCAATCCACCATAAACCCGGTCAACCTCCGACCAGCCTCGCCCGATGTGCGTCGCCTTTGGTCGCGCTCAGAACCAAACCGCCACCGCCGCCCTACTTCGGCGCGATGTCGCGCCGCACGCGGCGAATGTGCTGCTCGACGTAGAACGCAGCCGCATCGGCGTCGCCCGACACGATCGCCTCGTAGATCAGCCGATGTTCCGACACGTACAGCCGGATCCGGCCGGCATCGTAGATGCCGTCGTCCTTCAGCCGCTTCCACAACGGCTGATCCATCGTCTTCGCGACTTCGTCGGCGATCTTCACGATCAACGGGTCGCCGGTCATCAACGCGAGCTGCCGGTGGAACAGCCGGTCGCTGTCGTTCCACAGCGCGCGCTGGTGCGGGTCGTCGATGTCCGCGATGGTTTCCATTTGCGCGAGATAGCCTTCGGCGACGGGATCGGCGCGGCCCTGGGCCGCCGCGAGACGCGCGATCGCCGGCTCGAGGATCAGCCGCACGTCGAGCGTCGACGTCGGGCTGAAGTCGGCATCGGCCGCGTCGCGCGCATCGCCGCGCTGCGCGAGCACGTCGAGCGGCGCCGCCACCACGTAGGTGCCCGAATTGCGCTTCGTGACGACCAGCCCTTCGTTCTGCAATGCGCCGAGCGCTTCGCGCACGGCCGGGCGGCCGACCTGGAACAGCGCCGCGAGCTCGCGCTCCGACGGCAGCCGCGAATCGGCCGCGTAACGCCCCGCGCGAATCTCGTCGCGGATCTTCTCCGCGACCTGTTCGTAGATCTGCAACGGCCGGAAACCGGCTTCGGGCGATTCGGGACGTGCGGACATCATCTGCGGCTCCTGCCCTGGGCCGGGCGTGGTCTGGAACGGGTTCGCACTATACCGGAGCGGCATCGGCGCCGACAGGTGCAACGCCCCATCTGGACGGATATTAGAACCAAATTCAGCGAAATGCCGACCTTCCAGCTTGCCGGATGCCGCCAAATTGGTATAGATTCGATCCACAATGGCGATTGCCGCTCGCCGCACGGGCCGCCGACTGCAGCACGCGCAGCATGCACCCACCGACTTCACCACCGTACCGACCCACACCATGACCGCTGCCAGCCCGATCCCCTCGTTCGACGCCACCGAAACGGCCGCCCTGCTCGACTACCCGGCGCTGCTCGCCACGCTCGCGCAGACCGTCGCCGACTACGCGGCGGGCGAAATCGTCAGCCCCGAACGCCTGGTCGTGCCGCTGCAGGCAGGCGGCGTGATGCTGTCGATGCCGTCCAGCGCGCGCGATCTGGCAAGCCACAAGCTCGTGAACGTATGCCCGGGCAACGCCGCGCGCGGGCTGCCGACGATCCTCGGCCAGGTGAGCGCGTACGACGCGACGACCGGCGCGCTGCGCTTCGTGCTCGACGGCCCGACCGTCACCGGCCGCCGTACGGCGGCCGTCACCGCGCTCGGCATCCAGGCGCTGCACGGCGCGGCACCGCGCGACATCCTGCTGATCGGCACCGGCAAGCAGGCGGCCAATCATGCCGAGGCGCTCGCGGCGATCTTCCCCGCTGCGCGTCTGCACGTGCGCGGTTCGCGCGCGGGCAGCGCCGCGGCGTTCTGCGCCGCGCATCGCGCACAGGCGCCGCAGCTCGCGCCGCTCGACGGCGACTCGATTCCCGATGCGATCGACGTCGTCGTCACGCTGACGACGAGCCGCACGCCCGTCTACCGCGAAGCGGCGCGCGAAGGCCGGCTCGTGGTGGGGGTCGGCGCATTTACCGCGGACGCCGCCGAAATCGACGCCGAAACGGTGCGCGCGAGCCGGCTCGTGGTCGACGATCCGGCGGGCGCGCGCCACGAGGCCGGCGACCTGATCGTCGCGCAGGTCGACTGGCAGCGCGTCGCGTCGCTCGCCGACGTGCTGCGCGGCGCGTTCGAGCGCAGCGGGCCGCTGCTGTTCAAGACCGTGGGCTGCGCCGCGTGGGATCTGGCCGCGTGCCGCACGGCGCGCGACGCGCTGGACGCGCGCCAGCGCGGCTGATTCGACGGCGGCGCGACGCTCCCGGCAGCGCCGCGCCGCCGACCGCACGACCAGCTGGACGACCAGCTGCACGCCCCGCCGCACTGCCGATTCCCCGACGGCGTTGTAGGAAACGCCCTACAACGCGCCGAACTCCCCTACAAAAACTTCCAGTTCGGCCGATTTCCTTTTCGGCGGCGCAACACGATACTGGCCGGATGAATGCCAGCCTGCCACCCGCCGCCGCGCTCAGGGTGTTTCTTGTCGACCACGCGAATGCCGTCCGGCAACGGATCGCGTTGCTCGTCGGCGCGATTCGCGGCGTCGTGGTCGTCGGCGAGGCGGAGGACGGCCAGGATGCGCTGACGCACATCCGCGGCACGCACGCGGACGTCGTGCTCGTCGATCTGCGCCTCGCGGACGGCAGCGGCCTCGATCTGATCGGCGCGCTGTCGAAGGCCGTGCCGCGCATCGTCACGATTGTGCTGACGAATCATTCGGCGCCCGCATTCAGAAAGGCATGCGCGACGGCCGGAGCCGACTACTTCTTCGACAAGACCGTCGAATTCGACGCCGCGTGCCACGTGATCGAATCGCTGGTGCACGCTCGCGCGCACCAGCCCTGACCGAGCCGGAGTGACTCATGCATCAAGCCACCGCCTGCGCCGCCGATCCCGCCATCGCGCCCCGGCCGAACGTTCCGCTTCCCGCGTCCACGCGTCACGACGGCGCGAAGCATTGCGCAGTCCGCTGTTCGGCCTGCGTGATGCGCTCGATGTGCCTGCCGCCGCAACTGACCGCCGCCGAGTACAGCCGGCTCGACGCGATCATCTGCGCGACGCGACAGGTGCGCCAGGGCGACACCCTGTTTCGCACCGACGATCCGTTCCACAGTCTGTACGCGGTGCGCGCAGGCTCGTTCAAGACGGTGATGATGCATCGCGACGGCCGCGAACACGTGACGGGTTTTCAGATCGCAGGGGAAACGCTCGGCATGGAGGGCGTCGGCCATGGACACCATTGCTGTGACGCGATCGCGCTCGAGGACAGCGTCGTGTGCGTGATCCCGTTCGCCGCGCTCGAGGCCGCGTGCCGCGAGCTGAGGTCGATGCAGCATTTCATCTACCAGATGCTGAGCAGCGAGATCGTGCGCGGATCGAGCCAGATGCTGCTGCTCGGCACGATGTCGGCGGAACAGCGCGTTGCGCATTTCCTGCTCGATCTGTCTGCACGCTTCGAGGCGCGCGGCTACTCGGCGTCGGAGTTCAACCTCCGGATGACGCGCGAGGAAATCGGCTGCTATCTCGGGATGAAGCTCGAAACCGTCAGCCGGATGTTCTCGCGCTTCCATCGCGACGCGCTCATCGAAACGCGCGGCAAGCGCGTGCGGATCATCGACGCGCCGGCGCTCGCGCAGGTGTAACCGGTCGCGCGTGCGGCGCCGGCGCGCTCCAGCGCGTGCCGGTGCGGGTCGCACGTCAGTGCGCGGCGGTGCCCGTCTCGGCCGCCGACAATGCGGGCGACAGCGGATCGTCCGCGTGCCCCGCGGACAACACCCGCTCGGCCGCGGCGAACGCACGCCCCATCGCTTCGTTCACGTCGACGCCGCTGCAGGCGGGCACCGGCGCCACCGCACGGCCGTTCATCAGCAATTCGAGCCGTACGTCGTACAGCGCGTCGTCGTCACTCGTCGCGCGCGATTCGATCGCCAGGCGACATTCGTCGACCCGCGCGTGGAAGCGCTCGAGCCGCACCAGTTGCGCGCCCGCTTCAGCTTCGAGCGCGGCCGAACCCGCGAATCCGACGCAGACGATCTGCATGCCCACGCCCATGTTGCTCCCTCCTGACGGGTCACACGCTGGTCGACCACGTTGCCTGTCCTACAAGTCCGCCTGTTGCCGAATCCGGCAATCGATCCACACACGATCGGCGCGCGAGGTTCACACGCTGAATGTCTGCGCCGCCTTCATTTCGATCCACGTCATCCCGGCCCGCAGCCCTTCGATCGCCGCCTCGTGCTCGGTCGGATATGCATGACTGTGCTCGAACGTATGATGAAAGTGCGTCGGCCCGGCACCGTGCTCGACCGTCACGCGGCAGCGGAATCCGCCGGATTCGCATTGCCGCGTCTCGATCTCGACGGACCAGTCGCGTTCATGAATCGTGCCTTGCAGTGTCATGCGCCCTCCTGCAGTGTCAGTCGGCCATCCGGAAGTGGCCGCTGTGCAGCAACACCGGCCGGCCGCCGATTTCGGCGAGCATCCGGGCCGCCATCGCCTCGATCGCCGGCCGGTGTGCTTCGAATGCAACCAGCAAGTCGCGCTCGAGCAGCGAGCGCGCACCGAAATGGTCTTCCAGTGCTTCCGCCGTGATCGCGCACGGCACGCCGTGGCCGTCGACCCGCGCCGAAAACGCGACGACCAGGTCACGCCCGCGATACTCGGGCGGTTCCGGTGGAAAGGCTATCTGCATTTGTGCGCCTGTCATCGTCGGGACGATTCAAGCCATGAGCATAACGGCCCGCGCCACCGTCCGATTGACCCACGTCAACCGGGCCGCAGCGCGCGCCGCCGCCGTGCCCGATCGCGCCGCCGCATGGGCTCAGTCGGCGTCCGAAGCGATCGTCGCGCCGCGCGCCTCGAGCAGTTCGCGCAGCACGCTGCGATGGCAGCGGCGCTCGTCCTCGCAGTAGCAGCCGATCGAAAATGCGCTCGTCGCCGACAACGCGGCGAGCAGGTCGAGCACCTTGGAAGCGTCGCCGTGCGCCATCTCGGCGCGGAACCGGCGCGCGAATGCGTGCCACTGCGCGTCGGTCTCGGCGGCCTGCGCGTCGGCCACGAGCTCCGCGCTCGGCGACAGCGTCGGCAGCCACACGTCATAGTAGTCGCGCGACGCGAATTCCGCCTTCGGCACGCCGCGCGGCGGCCGCCGCACCGTGCCGATCCGTGTGCCCTCGCCGGCCGCCCGCGGCGTGCCGAGCCGTACGATTCGAATTGCCATGCCGCTCCTTTGCTACGGATTCGATTCCGTATCGTACTGCCGCACCCGCGCCGCACAACAAAAAACCGGCTGCCTCCGCGCGGGAGACAGCCGGTTTCCTCAGGACGATCGGGCGTGCCCGGACGCCGCTCGGACGCCCCTCAGACGCCCCTCAGACGCCGCTCTTCAGCACCTTGCCGATCGCATCGGCGACGATGCCGACGTTCGAATCGTTCAGGCCGGCCACGCACATGCGGCCCGAACGCAGAATGTAGACGCCGTGCACGTCGCGCAGCGCGTCGACCTGCGTCTCGGTCAGCCCGGTGTACGTGAACATCCCGCGCTGCTTCACGTAGCGCGTCAGCGCTTCGCCGCTCACGTGGTCGCGCAGGCCGTCGTGGATCGCCTGGCGCATCCGCGCAATCCGGCGGCACATCGCGGCAAGCTCCTCCTCCCACTGCTTGCGCAGCGCCGGCGTGTTCAGCACGGTCGCGACGAGCTTCGCGCCATACGTCTGCGGGTTGCTGTAGTTGGAGCGCACCGCGCCGGCCAGCTGGCCGAGCACGCGCTCGGCCGCGTCCGCATCCTCGCACACGACGCTCAGCGCGCCGACGCGCTCGCCGTACAGCGAAAAGTTCTTCGAGAACGAATTCGCGACGAGCGCCGGCACGCCGCGGCGGGCCAGCTCGCGCACCGCGAACGCATCGGCGTCGAGGCCCGCGCCGAAGCCCTGATACGCCATGTCGACGAACGGCAGCAGCTCGCGCGCCTCGATCACGTCGATCAGCTTCTCCCACTGGCCTTCGTCGAGATCGACGCCGGTCGGGTTGTGGCAGCACGCATGCAGCAGCACGATGCTGCGCGCCGGCAGCGCGTCGATCGCCGCGAGCATCGCGTCGAACTTCAGGCCGCCCGTCGCCGCGTCGTAGTACGGGTAGGTGTTCACCGTGAAGCCGGCGCGCTCGAAGATGAAACGGTGGTTTTCCCAGCTCGGATCGCTGAGCCACACCTGCGCGTCCGGGAAGTAGCGCTTCAGGAAATCGGCGCCGACTTTCAGCGCGCCCGAGCCGCCGAGCGTCTGCACGGTCGCGATGCGGCCGGCCGCCCGCGCCGGGTGATCGGCGCCGAACACCAGCGCCTGCACCGCGTCGCGGTACGCGGCGAGGCCGACCATCGGCAGATACGGCTTCGGGCCGACGTCGCGCTGCAGCGCGGTTTCGGCCTCGCGCACGGCGGCCATTACCGGAATCCGGCCGTCGGCGTCGAAATAGATGCCGATGCTCAGGTTGACCTTCTGGTCGCGCGGATCCTTCTGGAAGTTCTCGTTGAGCGTCAGGATCGGGTCGCCCGGGTACGCGTCGATGTGTTCGAACATGGCTATGTCGGTCTGGTTCGTAGGAGTGATCGGGTGCGGGCCTGCGTCAGCGCGCCGATGCGCCGTCGCCGAGCGCATAGCGGGCATTCTTCTGGCGGAAGCGATACCCGATCGCGAGCACCGCGAGCCAGACCGGGATCAGGTACACCGACAGGCGCAGATCCGGCGTCAGGTACATCACGACGAGAATGCCGGCCATGAACGCCAGGCACAGATAATTCGTGAAAGGATAGCCGAGACTGCGGAACGAAGTCTGCTCCCCAGCGATGCGCTTGGCCTGACGGAATTTCAGGTGGATCAGCGTGATCATCGCCCAGTTGATGATGAGCGCCGACACGACCAGCCCCATCAGCACCTCGAACGCCTTGCCGGGCATGAAGTAGTTGACCAGCACGCAGACGCCGGTGGCGAGCGCCGACGCGCCGAGCGCGGCGAGCGGGATGCCGCGCCGGTTCACCGAGCACAGCACCTTAGGCGCGTTGCCCTGCGTCGCCAGCCCGAACAGCATCCGGCTGTTGCTGTACACGCCGCTGTTGTAGACCGACAGCGCGGCCGTCAGCACGACCACGTTCAGCACGTTGGCGACGAGGTTGCTGCTCAGCGCATGGAAGATCAGCACGAACGGGCTGCCGCCGGTGACGACCTTCTCCCACGGATACAGCGACAGCAGCACGGCCAGCGCGCCGATGTAGAAAATCAGGATGCGATAGATCACCTGGTTGGTCGCGCGCGGAATGCTGTGCTTCGGATCGTCGGCCTCGGCCGCGGTGATGCCGATCAGCTCCAGCCCGCCGAACGAGAACATGATCGCCGCCATCGACATCACGAGGCCCGACACGCCGTTCGGGAAGAAGCCGCCGTGCTGCCACAGGTTCGCGATGCTCGCTTCCGGCCCCGCGTGGCCGCTCACCAGCAGCCAGCCGCCGAAGCCGATCATGCCGACGATCGCCGCGACCTTGATGATCGAGAACCAGAATTCCGTCTCGCCGTACGACTTCACGCTCGCCAGATTCAGCAGGTTGATCGCGACGTAGAACACGAGCGCCGACACCCAGGTCGGCACGCCCGGCCACCAGTACTGCACGTAGATCCCGACGGCCGACAGCTCGGCCATGCTGACGAGGATGTACAGCACCCAGTAGTTCCAGCCGGACAGGAAGCCGGTGAAATGGCCGACGTATTTGTCGGCGAAGTAGCTGAACGAACCAGCGACCGGCTCGTCGACGACCATCTCGCCGAGCTGGCGCATGATGAAGAACGCCACGACACCTGCGACCGCATAGCCGAGCAGCACGGACGGGCCGGCCATCTTGATCGTCTGCGCGATGCCGAGGAACAGCCCCGTGCCGAGCGCGCCGCCGAGCGCGATCAGCTGGATGTGCCGGTTCTTCAGCCCCCGCTTCAGGCCGTCCTTCTCGTTTCCAGAAACCATGTCTTCTCCGTTCTGTCCGCCTCCGCCCGAAGCGGTGCGGCGCGCCTCGGTGTGCCGGGCGCTGTTTTACTGTGCCGGCCACCGTTCGTGGAGGCGCCGGGTTGGGGACTGCGATCTTCGCGCGGCGGCGCCCCTTCGTCCGCAGGCCCGCCGGACCTGCCGCGGAGGGCCGCCATCGCCCGCATGGTCGCGGCCGTACGCGAAAATCCGGCGTCAGTTTAGCGTCGCGACCGCGAAATCGGGTTGCGTAACCCGCTCATGCAAACCCTACATTATGAGATAAGATTGCACGCGGGAGACAGATGAGGAAACAAAAATGCCTGAACCGGTTCTCGATCGCGTCGATCGCCACTTGCTGGCGGTGCTGCAGGAGAACGGCCGTGCGTCGAACCTCGATCTCGCGAAGGCGGTCGGCCTGTCGCCCGCGCAGACGCTCAGGCGCCATCGGCGCCTCGAGGAGATCGGCGCGATCCGCCGTTACGAAACCCGCCTGTGCCCGGACACGCTCGGCTTCGGCGTCACCGCGTTCGTGCACGTCACGATGGAGCGCGGGCATATCCGCGACCTGTCGAAATTCCAGAAGCTCGTGTCCGATCTCGCGCAGATCCAGGAATGCTTTTCGGTGACCGGCGATATCGACTACGTGCTGAAGGTGGTCGCGCGCGATCTGAAAGGCTTGTCGACGTTCCTGCTCGAGACGCTGATGCGGATTCCCGGCGTGAGCGGCGTGCATTCGAGCGTCTGTCTCGATGAAATCAAATGCACGAGCGCGATGCCGGTCGAAACCTGATGCTCTGCCGCGCAGCGCGGGCCGCCTTGCTCAGCGCACGGCTTCGAACGCGCTGATCAGCAGCGCGCCGCCGGCGATCACCGCACATCCGGCCGCGCGACGCGGCGTCAGCCGCTCGCCGAGATACACGCGCGCGATCAGCGCCGCGAACACCACGCTCGTTTCGCGCAAGGCGGACACCGGCCCCATCGGCGCACGCGCCATGGCCCAGATCACGATCGCGTAGGCGAGCGCCGCGAACACGCCGCCGCACGCGGCCTTCGCGGTGTCGGCGAGATTCTGCGCGAGCCGCAGCGGCCCCGCCCGCAGCCGGTAGTACGCGGCCATCAGCGCCCCGGTCAGCACGAACGTCCACGCCGCATAGCCGATCGTGCTGCCGCTTTCCCGCACGCCGATTCCGTCGACGACGCTGTACGCGGCGATCGAAACGCCGGTCGCGAACGCGATCGGCAGCACCTGCTTCATCCGGTGCGCCGCGCCCGCGCGCCGCTCGAGGCCGATCGCCATGATGCCCGCGCAGATCAGGACGAGTCCGCATTGAGCGCCGGCGCTCAGGCGCTCGCCCGCGAACGCCGCGGCCCCGAGCGTGACGAGCAGCGGCGCGGTGCCGCGCGCGACCGGATACGCAACGCTCAGGTCGCCGTGCTCGTACGCGCGCACCAGCAGCAGCGTGTAGACCACGTGAATCGCCGCGGACGCGACGACGCACGCCCAGCTCGCGGCCGCGATCGGCGCGGCGGCCGGCAGGAACAGCAGCGCGAACAACCCGATCGCGATCTGCAGGACGGTGGCCGAGCGCAGCCGGTCGCCGCTGCTGCGCACCAGCGCATTCCACGACGCATGCAGGAAGGCGGCACACAGGACGGCGAACAGGACGGGAATCGGCACGTTGGACACTCGCTGACGGCAGCGACGCGGAATGGGTCGCCGCAGGCCGATCATCGCAAGAATCCGTCCCGTGCTTGTCAAAAAAGGCTTGCGGACCGGCTTCGCCGAATGAGCGACCGGCCGCGCGACGCAGGAGGCGCACGAGGCGGGCCTCGGCGATGCCGACACATGCCGCCGCCGTCATCGCACGCGCCTGAACGCGCGCCGTTCCTTTCCACTGTCTTTCGCATCGGCGCGCGGCGTAATGGAATCGATACCGGCACGCAATGATCGCGAAACCGCTCCGCCCCCATATCTTCATACCAAGCTGTTTCAATGCCGGGGCTCTACCACGAGCGCCGCGCCGAACCGACCCGGTGACGCAGCGGCGCTCCTTCGTCGAACAACCTACCTGGAGTTTCCCGATGTTTCGTCAAGCCTTGCTCGTCACCGCCTGCGCCGGCGCCACACTGGCGCTGTTCGCCTGCGGCGGCAGCGACGGTCCCTCGTCGACGCCCGCGGTGTCGTCGCAGGATGCGCTGCAGACCGCCACGCCGATCAAGCACGTCGTCGTGATCTACGGCGAAAACGTGTCGTTCGACCACTATTTCGGCACTTACCCGAACGCGACGAACCCGGCCGGCGAGCCGGCGTTCACCGCGAAGGCCGGCACGCCGTCGATCAACGGGCTGACGGGCACGCTGCTCACCGCGAACCCGAACTTCACGAACACCGCCAACGGCACCGACGCGGCCAATCCGTTCCGCCTCGATCGCACGCAGGCCGCCACGGCCGACCAGAACCACGCGTACACGGCCGAACAGCTGGCCGCGGACAACGGCCTCGCCGACCTGTTCCCGAAATACACCGGCAAGGCGTCGGCGGGCGGCGCCGGCGCGTTCGGCACGAAGGGCCAGGTGATGGGCTACTTCGACGGCAACACCGTCACGGCACTGTGGAACTACGCGCAGCGCTTCTCGATGAGCGACAACGCGTACACGACGGTCTACGGCCCGTCGACGCCGGGCGCGCTGAACCTGATCGCGGGCCAGACCAACGGGATGCAGATCGTCAAGACGTCGAAGCAGCCGTCGACGCTCGCGGCCACGTCGTACTACATCAACGACGGCCAGGGCGGCCTCACGATGATCAACGACGTCGACCCCGGCTACGACGTGTGCTCGAGCACGACCGACCAGGCGATGATGAGCGGCAAGAACATCGGCGACCTGCTGAACGCCGCGAAGATCACCTGGGGCGGCTTCATGGGCGGCTTCAACCTGTCGACGACCAACGGCAACGGCACGACGGGCTGCGCGCGCAGCACGGTCGCGACGGCGGTGAACGCGGCGACGGCCGACTACATCCCGCATCACAACTGGTTCCAGTACTACGCGTCGACGTCGAACCCGCAGCACACGCGGCCGAGCTCGATCGCGGCGATCGGCTCGAGCGTCCAGACGGACGGCAAGACGGCGGAGCCGGCGAACCACCAGTACGACAGCGACGACTTCTTCGCGGCCGTGAAGGCAGGCAACTTCCCGTCGGTCAGCTTCCTGAAGGCGCCGGCTGCACAGGACGCGCACGCCGGCTACTCGGACCCGCTCGACGAGCAGGCGTTCGTGACGAAGGTGGTCAACTTCCTGCAGCAGCAGCCGGACTGGCAGAACACGGCCGTGATCGTCACGTATGACGACTCGGACGGCTGGTACGACCACGTGTACACGCCGCCGACCCATGCGTCGTCCGACGCGGTCGACCAGCTCAACGGCAACGGCAAGTGCGGCTCCGGCGGCACCACCGGCGTGAACGGCAGCACCGTGAACGGCCGCTGCGGCCCCGGTGTGCGCATCCCGCTGGTCGTGATCTCGCCGTACGCGAAGCAGAACTACGTCGACCACACGCTGATCGACCAGGCATCGGTCCTGCGCTTCATCGAGGACAACTGGCTCGGCGGCCAGCGCATCGGCGGCGGCTCGTTCGATGCGGTCGCAGGCGACCTGCGCGGGCTGTTCGACTTCTCGTCGAAGCCGAACACGGCGCCGCTGTATCTCGATCCGACCCAGGGCACCGTGCTGAGCGCGGCGCCGGCGAACTGACCGGTACCGCCTGACCGGCCTCTGTCGGCCGGCGCATCGCGCGCCGGCCGTTTCCATTTCAAGCGCCGCCGCGTGCGGCGCCCGACCGCCTCGACCCACAGCATGACAGCTCGTCCCGCGTACCCGTCCCCCGACACGCCCGGCGCCGCCGCGCCGCGCTCCCCCACCCGCGTGCTGCGCCGCGCGGCCTTCGTGCTCGCCGCGGCCGTGCTCGGCTACGGCGCCTTCGCGGTCGCGTTTCCGGCGCGCACGCCGGCCGCGATCGGCGAGGTCGTCGCGAACTGGACCGGCGCCAATCCGCATCCCGTGGTGCTGCAGCGGCCGCCCGTGCAGCCGCTGTCCGCGGTCGCGCAGCTCGGGCGCGCGCTGTTCTTCGATCCGTCGCTGTCGGCATCGGGCAAGCAGTCGTGCGCGTCGTGCCACAGCCCCGACCGCGCTTACGGGCCGCCGAACGCGCTCGACGTGCAGCCCGGCGGCCTCACGATGACGCAGCAGGGCTACCGCCCGCCGCCGTCGCTGATGTATCTGTACCGGCAGCCGAATTTCAGCATCGGCCCCGATGCGGGCGAAAACGACGCGGCGCCGAGCGTCGCGCAGCAGGCGGCGTCGGCTGCCGGCGTGGTCAAGGCGCAGAAGGTGGCCGGCACGGCGGCCGCGCCGCAACTCGTGCCGCAAGGCGGCATGTTCTGGGACGGCCGCGCCGACACGCTGCAGCAGCAGGCGTTCGGGCCGCTGCTGAACCCGGTCGAGATGGCCAACGCGAGCATCGACGACGTCGCGCGCAAGCTCGCGCAGTCGCCGCATCGCGCGCGCTTCGAGCAGTTGTTCGGCCCGCGCGTGTTCGCGAGCTCGCAGCTCGTCGTATCGGAGGCGATGTTCGCGATTGCGCGATACCAGGTCGAGGACCGGTCGTTCCATCCGTACGACAGCAAGTACGATCGCTGGCTGGAAGGCCGCGCGCGCCTCACGCAGACCGAGCTGCGCGGGCTGCGGCTCTTCAACGATCCGGCCAAGGCCAACTGTGCCGGCTGCCATCTGTCGCAGCCGGGCAAGGACGGCCTGCCGCCGATGTTCACCGACTACCAGTACGAGGCGCTCGGCGTGCCGCGCAACCGCGCGCTCGCGGCGAACCGCAACCCGGCGTTCCACGATCTCGGCGTGTGCGGGCCGTTCCGCGACGACCTGAAGGACCAGACGCAGTACTGCGGGATGTTCCTCACGCCGACGCTGCGCAACGCGGCGACGCGCCAGGTGTTCTTCCACAACGGCGTGTTCCACACGCTCGATCAGGTGATGGCGTTCTACAACGAGCGCAGCATCGCGCCGCAGAAGTTCTATCCGCGCGGCGCGGACGGCAAGGTCGACGAATACGACGACATTCCGCCGCAATACCGCGCGAACGTCGACGTGACCGATGCGCCGTTCGACCGCAAGCCCGGCGACCGGCCCGCGATGACCGAGCAGGACATCAAGGACATCGAGGCGTTCCTCGGCACGCTGACCGACGCGCCGCAGAAGTAGCCCGCGCACGACGCCGGCCGCACATGTGGCGTCGGCGGCGTCAGCGGCGCGCGCGGATGCAGAGGAATGCGGGCGAGCGCGACAGCTCCGCATGGAGCCGTTCCGACACGGCCTTCATCTGCGGCAGCGGCGTCGGTTCGACGAAGCGGTCGAGCCGCCAGCCGGCGTCGGCGAGCGGGTTCAGTATCTCGGCCAGCGGCCGGCGCCACGCTTCGACATAGGGTTTCGGTTCGCCGAAACCCGACCAGTGGAAGCCGAACCGGCTCGTTTCGAAGTACGTGCCGTCGCCGCGCGTACGCTCGTCCATCCAGTCGCGCATCGGATGCGCCATCGAGAACACCAGCGTCGCGCCCGGCCGCGCGACGCGCACAAATTCCCGCAGCGGCACGGCGAGATCGCGCACGTAGTCGAAGGCGAGCGAGCACAGGATCTTGTCGAAGGCGCGCTCGGGCAGCCAGTCGAGCGGCGCCGCGAGATCGCCCTGCGCCACCTCGACCGCGAGCCCGGCGCAGCGCGCTCGCGCGAGCGCGACCATCTCGGGCGTGATGTCGAACGCGTGGACGGTCGCGCCGTGGCGCGCGAGGTGCTCGCTGCAGATGCCGGGGCCGCAGCCGGCGTCCAGCACCGCGAGGCCGGCGACGTCGCCGAGCAGCGCCAGCGACGCCGGGCGTTCGTACAGCGCGTTGTGCGCCTTGGTCGGCGCGATGTCCGCGTAGCGTTGCGCGAAGCTCGCGTATGCGTCGCGCGCGCACGGCTGATTCGGATCGGTCATGCGGAGTCCATCGGCAGGAAACGGAATGCCGATTCTGCCTGAACGGCGCGCGGCCGGCGCATGCGCGGCGATGCGCTGCGTACGCCCCCTAGCGAGCCGCCGTCGCGCCGACGCCCACCGCCGCGACCGCATTCGCCCGGCGTTGCGCGAGCTGCTGCGCGAACCGGTATGCGGTGAGCGAGCCGGCCACGGCCAGCAGCATCGGCACGAGGCTGTCGTGATTCGCGCGCGTGAATTCGAGCAGCAGGACGACGGCCGTGATCGGCATTTGCATCGACGCGGCGAGAAACGCGGTCGCGCCGACCAGCGCGCAGCCGCCGATAGACGCGCCCGGCCACACGGCGCTCCACAACCCGCCCAGCACGACGCCGAGCAGCGCGCCGTTCGCGAGCCCCGGCGTCAGCAGCCCGCCCTCTGCGCCCGCGCGCAGGCTGCCCGCTTCGATCAGCACCTTCAGCACGAGCAGCGTGGCCGCGAGGCCGACCGTCAGCGTGCCGTCGAAACCGAGCGACGCCGGCCCCTTGCCGTTGCCGAGCAGTTGCGGGAAGCGCATCGCGAGCAAGCCGATCACCGCGAAGTTGACGAGCGCGAGCACCGGCAGCCACGCGCCCTTCGGCGCATCGGCGCGCGCGCGGGTCGTGAGCCGCACGAAGCCGTACGCGGCGAAGCCGAACAGCGGCCCGCAGACGATCGACCACGCCACCAGCGGCGTGCTCAGCACGAACGGCGGCACCGTGTACTGATGTTCGTTGCCGAGGCCGAGCCACGCGACGGCCGCGGCGAGCGCCGACGTGACGAGCGCCACCACCAGCGCGCGCAGCTCGAACGTGCCGACGAGCACTTCGAGCACGAACACGGCGCCGCCGAGCGGCACGTTGTAGACGGCCGCGAGGCCGGCGCCGGCCCCGCACGCGACCATCAGCCGACAGTCGGCGGGCGTGAGCCCCGCGCGCTGCGCGAGCCGCCCGGCGAGCAGCGCGCCGATTTCGCGCGGCGCGACCTCGCGGCCGAGCGGCGAGCCGAGCGCGACGGTCACGATCTGCAACAGCGCATGAACCGTGGTGCTGACCAACGGCATGCGCGGATCGGCCGCGCGCACGGCGCGCCGGATGCTGACGAGCGGCCGGCCGTAACGGTACAGCGCCCACCAGCCGCCGCCGGCGACGAGCCCGCACACGATCAGCACGCCGGCCCGCCGCAGCGGCTCGGCGCGCGTCACGCCGGTCAGAAAGCTCTCGGCGCCGATCACATGCGCGAGGTCGTAGCCGTACGCGACGTGCTGGATCGCATGCAGCAGCAGCGCGAGCAGCATCCCGCCGAAGCCGGCTCCGATACCGGTCAGGACCGTGACGATGGCGATCCGCGCGAACGGGCTGGCGGGCGGCGAAACAGGCGTGGGGGCGGACGGCAGATCGGGGCGCATGGGCAGGCGAGTCAGGATCGACGCCGCGGCGCGCACCATGCGCGCCGCTGTCAGGAACGCATCGTAGGGGCCGGCCGATCATGAGGCAAACGTCTTTTTCGAATCAACTCATGCGCTTCATGACTATATCGGGGAAACGAAGCCGCGGCGCGGTGCGCCGCGCCGAACGCGTCACGCCGGATACGTGATGCGCTCGGGCTCCCGCCGCATGATGATTTTCCCGTGGCGAACCGACAGCGTCGCCTTCGCCTGCCGCCGCACCGCTTCGTAGTCGCTGTCGGCGTCGAGCACGACGAGGCTGGCCGGCCGCCCGACCTCGATCCCGTAGCGCTCGCCGAGATGCATCGTCGTCGCGCCGTGGTCGGTGACGAAGTCGAGGCAGCGCTGCAGGTCCTGGTAGCCCATCATGTGGCAGATGTGCAGGCCGGCGTCGAGCACGCGCAGGATATTGCCGTTGCCGAGCGGATACCACGGATCCTTGATCGAATCCTGTCCGAAGCACACGTTCAGCCCGGCGCGATCGAGTTCGGCGACGCGCGTGACGCCGCGCCGCTTCGGAAACGTGTCGAAGCGGCCCTGCAGATGGATGCTCTCGGTCGGGCACGACACGAAGTTCAGCCCCGCGCGCTTGAGCAGCCGGAACAGCTTCGAGCAGTACGCGTTGTCGTAGGAGCCCATCGCGGTGGTGTGGCTGGCCGTCACGCGCGCGCCCATCCCGCGCACGCGCGTCTCTTCCGCGAGCACTTCCAGAAAGCGCGACTGCGGATCGTCGGTCTCGTCGCAGTGGACGTCGACGAGACAGCCGGTGCGCTCGGCCAGCTCCATCAGGAAGCGGATCGAGCTGACGCCCTGCTCGCGCGTGTTCTCGAAATGGGGAATCCCGCCGACCACGTCCGCGCCGAGGTCGATCGCCTGCTCCATCAGCGCGCGGCCGCCGTCGAACGACTCGATGCCCTCCTGCGGAAACGCGACGATCTGCAGATCGATCAGCCCGCGCGCCTCCTCCTTCACTTCGAGCATCGCCTTCAGCGCGGCGAGCGTCGGGTCGGTAACGTCGACGTGGGTGCGCACGTGCTGAATGCCGTGATCGCGCAACATGCCGATCGCCGCATGCGCGCGCGCCTTGGTGTCGTCGTGCGTGATGGTCGCCTTGCGCTCGGACCAGCGCTCGATCCCCTCGAACAGCGTGCCGCTCATGTTCCAGGCCGGCTCGCCGGCCGTGAGCACCGCATCGAGATGAATGTGCGGCTCGACGAGCGGCGCGATCGCGAGCCGGCCGCCCGCGTCGACGTCGTCGGCGTGGCCGGGCGCGAGCGGCGCATGCTGCGCGTCGATGCGGGTAATCGTGTCGGCGTCGATGCCGATCGTGAACAGGCCGTCGCGGCCGCGCAGGCGCGCATTGATGACGTTCATGTGGGTCCAGGCGTGAAGCGGCCGCAGCGGGCCGCGGGTGGGAACGGGTGAGCGAGATGCCGCGTCGCGCTCAATGGAACGTGTGGATCGTCAGGCCGGTCGCCGCGCGCATTTCGTCGTTCGTCACGTCGCGCACGTGCTTGCCGAAGGTCCATACGTGCCGGCCGGGATCGCGCGCGCGATACGTGCGGTCGCCGTAGAACTGATCGGCCGGCGGCTGCAGGATCTCGGCGCCGGCCGCACGCGCGCGCTCGCAGTGCGCGTCGATGTCGGCGTCGTCCGGAAGATGCACGTGGACGTGCTGGGTATTGCGGCCGCCGGTGTCCTCCGGCGACGCGATGCAGTCGGCCCAGGCGCCACCGACCATGACGAGACCGTCGCCGAACGTCATTTCCGCGTGCGCGATGTCGCCGGCCGGCGTCATGACGACGATCGCGCGCTCGAAGCCGAACGCGTGCTCCAGCCAGTCCAGCGCGCCTTTCGGGTCGCGATAGCACAGCGCGCTGCTGAGGGAAGGTCGGCGGGGCGTGACCATCGGAATCTCCGGATCTCGGTATGGGCCTGTGCATTGTCCATGCGCACCGCGCGCCGATCAACTGCTCGCACCGGCGAGCCTGCATGTTGTCGATTTGCGACACGCCGCACACCCAGCCGGCGTCTTGCGGAGCGCATCGGCGACGAAAACGCGTATGGTTCCGCGGCTGCAGCGATTTGTGAACTCCGTGTGACACACTTTTGCGTAACTCGCAACAGTGTCTCCGGACGGCCGTCGCGCGAATCGGGCGCGCGCGCCCCTAAACTTGCGCCGAACTTTGGTCATCCATCCACACGCAGGAGCTGTCAGATGAAGAAAACCCTCGTTGCCGCCGCATGCACGACCGCGCTGTTCGCGCCGCTCGCCCATGCACAAAGCTCGGTCACGCTGTACGGCCTGATCGACGCCGGCATCGCCTATACCAACAACGCGGGCGGCGCATCGCTTTGGCGCATGACGAGCGGCACGATCAACGGCAGCCGCTTCGGCCTGAAGGGCTCCGAAGATCTCGGCGGTGGCCTGAAGGCGCTGTTCGTGCTCGAGAACGGCTTCAACGTGAACAACGGCGCGCTCGGCCAGGACAGCAAGCTGTTCGGCCGGCACGCATACGTGGGCCTGAGCGAAGCCGGCTACGGCACGCTGACGCTCGGCCGCCAGTACGACACGATGGTCGACTTCGTCGCGCCGCTGTCGGCGACGTCCGGCGACTTCGGTGACACGGGCTTCGCGCATCCGTTCGACAACGACAACCTGAACCACTCGGTGCGTATCAACAACGCGGTCAAGTACACGAGCGACACGATCGCCGGGTTCAAGGTCGGCGCGCTGTACGGCTTCTCGAACGCGACGAACTTCGGCAGCAACCGCGCCTACAGCTTCGCGGCGAGCTACACGAACGGCCCGCTGAAGGTCGCCGGCGCGTACCTGCAGATGAACGGCACCAAGGGCTCGACCAGCGCGAGCCCGGGCGCGACCGACGTCGCGGAAGCGAAGAGCCTGAGCCAGGGCGGCTGGTCGGTCGGCGCGGACCGCATGCGTTCGTACGGCGGCGGCCTCAGCTACGTGTTCGGCCCGGCGACCGTCGGCTTCGTCTATACGCGCTCGCAGTATGACAACTCGGGTTCGTTCGGCTCGACCGGCCAGGTCGCGTTCAACAACTACGACTTGAACGTGCGCTATGCGGTGACGCCGGCCGTGAGCCTGGGCGCAGCCTACGTCTACACGGACGCGAGCGTGTCGAATCCGGACAGCAAGCACGGCACCGATCCGAAGTGGCACCAGGTCGACCTGCAGGCCGTCTACAAGCTGTCGCGCCGCACCGACCTGTACGCGGAAGCGATGTATCAGCACGCATCGGGCCGCGGCTACCAGGCGTTCATCAACACGTCGGGCGGCGCATCGACCACCGCCAACCAGATCGTCGGCACGATCGGCATGCGCACGCGCTTCTGAGCGTCGATTCGTCTGATCTGAACGCCGCCCGCAACGATGAACCTGCCCTGACCGGCCGGTTCATCCGACGCGGGCGGCGTTCATTCATGCTGCATCCGAGAATGTTGTTCCATCTGAGAAGCTGCCTGCCTGGAATCGGGGTTTTTGCGCCTGCGTGCGCTGAATAGACTGGCATCCATGGATCGAATCGCATTGCGATCATGCATCGCGATCGTCGAACCGGCCTCACCCCGTGTACAGGAGAATCTCGTGAAATCGCTCGTCGTCACCGCCGCTGCTGCCGTGCTGCTCGTCGCTCCGGCCCTGTCGTTTGCCCAGTCGGCCAAGGCGCCCGTCACGCGCGCGCAGGTGCTTCAGGAGCTCTACGATCTCGAATCGGTCGGCTACAACCCGGCACTCGGCGACGCCGGCAACTACCCGGACGATCTCATGGCCGCCCAGCAGCGCCTCGCGGCCAAGCGGCTCGCCGCGCGCGATGCGGCGCAACGCGCGTACGGCCCGGCCGAAGGCGGCGCGACCGAATCGGGCGTGGCGGCGAAGCCTTCGCTGTAACGCGCATCGAACGACGCCGCGCCCGCACGATACGCATCATGCGGGCGCGGCACGGCGCACGGCTTCTACACGACGCCCCGCAAGCGATGCGAACCGCGCAACCCACACAGGGCAGGCGTTCGCCGCTCGTGCAGTACGCTCAGGCTTCCTGCGGCTCGCTCTCGCGCGCGATCGCCTGCAGCATCTCGACGTCGTGCGCGATCATCCCCGGCACCTGCGCGCGCAGCATCTCGACCCAGGTACGCACCTTCGCGTCGACGAAACGGCGCGACGGATACAGCGCATACACGTTCATCTTCTGCAGGATGTGGCTCGGCAACACGCGCACGAGCGTGCCGTCCTGCAACGCGTCGATCGCCGAATACAGCGGCAGCATGCCGATGCCGAGGCCGTCGCGGATCGCGAGCGCGAGCGACTCGGCCGTGTTGGTTTGCACCGGCCCGGCGACATGGATCTGCTCGACGCCGTCGGCGCCTTCGAGCACCCACTCGTGCGTCGGGAACGCCGGCGTGCAGAGCGTCAGGCACGCGTGCGCGCCGAGATCGGTCGGATGCTCCGGCGCGCCGTGGCGCGTCACGTATTCGGGCGACGCGCACAGGATGCTGAAGGTCGAGCCGAGCAGGTGCGACACGAGTTCCGAATCGGGCAGCGACGACGCGGTCACGACCGCCATGTCGCTCGTGCCGTCGAACAGGTCGGGCATCCGCTGCGACAGCGACAGTTCGATCGACACGTCCGGATACTGCGCGTGATAGCGCGTGAGCGTGGGCATCACGTAGTGATGGCCGACGCTCGCGAAGCTGTGCATGCGCAGCACGCCCGCCGGGCGCTCGTGCGCGCAGCTCGCCTCCTCCTCCGCGCGATCGACGTCGGCGAGAATCTGGCGACAGCGCCGTAAATAGTTTTCGCCGGCCGAGGTCAGCGCAAGGCGGCGGGTCGAGCGATTCATCAGACGAGTGCGCAGCCGCGCTTCGAGCTCGGACACCGCGCGCGACATCGCGCCCGTCGTCGAGTTCAGCGATTGTGCGGCGGCAGTGAAACTGCCTGTCTCGACCACGCGCGTAAACACGCGCATGTTTTGTAGCGTATCCATTCCTGTAAGCCACCTGTAGCAGAGCCGTCATTTTCCTCCAGCGGGTGCGACAGATTGTTGCCACGCCAGCAACTATCGTTTCCCTGCAACTGCGTTAATGCACACGCGCGGCGCTCCTACAATCGGTGCCTCATCAGTCGACTGGTCCTGTTCGGCCGCACGACGGCACCGCACGGACCCCTGCCTTTTCATGAAGCCACAACCTGCGATCGAGCAACCTCCCATCGAACCGCCACGATGGAGCACCTGGCTCGATCCGCTCGGCAAAGCCGCACGCGACTGGGCGACGAGCGACGGGCTGATCTGGCTGCACCTCGCCAAGACCGTGCTCGCCGCGCTGCTCGCGATGGGCATCGCGATGCGGCTCGAGATGTCGCAGCCGCGCACCGCAATGACCACCGTGTTCGTGCTGATGCAGCCGTTGTCGGGGATGGTGTTCGCGAAGAGCTTCTACCGCGTGCTCGGCACGGCGGCCGGCCTGGTGGCCGCGTTGGCGCTCGGCGGCCTGTTCGCGCAGCAGCCCGAGCTGTACATGGCCGGCATCACGCTGTGGATCGGCAGCTGCATCGCGCTCGCGGTGCGCAACCGTCACTTTCGCTGGTACGGCTTCGTGCTCGCCGGCTACACGGCCGCGCTGATCGGCCTGCCCGCGGTGATGACGCCGCAGACGCTGTTCCAGTCGGCGCTCACGCGCGCCGCCGAAGTCGCGCTCGGGATCGCCTGCTCGGGTGCGGTCAGCGCGCTGATCCTGCCGCTCAGTTCCGCGAAGGCGTTGATGCGCTCGCTGGCCGCGCGTCGCGTGAAGTTCGCCTCGTTCGCGGCCAGCGCGCTGTCCGGCGAGCTGGCGCGCGGCGACTTCGAACGGCGCTTCGCCGACTTCGTCGACGAGATCGTCGGCTTCGAGGCGAACCGTGCGTTCGCATCGTTCGAAGACCCGCACATTCGCGCACGCAGCCGCCGGCTCGCGCGGCTGAACAGCGAGTTCATGAACGCCTGCACGCGGCTGCACGCGCTGCACCAGCTCATCAAGCGCCTGCGCGTGAACCAGTCGGACGCCGTGCTCGGTGCGATCGCGCCGCACCTCGACGGCCTCGCGCAGCGGATCGCCGCCTTGCGCGACGAGCGGCAGCGCGGCATCACGACGACGACCGGCGCGCTGCTGGAACTGCGCCGCTTCCACGCGGCGCTGCCGAAGGCCGCACGCGCGTCGCGCCGCGCGATCGAGGATCATGCGGCCGGCGGCCTGCTCGATTTCGATACCGCGATCGAGCTGATGTATCGCTTCATCGGCGAGTATCTCGGCTATGCCGACACCAACGCGTCGCTCGACCGCGACGATCACGCGTTCGAGCGCTCGGTCACGCACTATGCGGTGAAGACGAATTCGTTCTTCGTCGGCTTCGCGTTCCTGCGCACGCTCGTCGCCGTGGGCGCGATGAGCGCGTTCTGGATCGCGTCGGAGTGGCCGAGCGGTTCGCTGGCCGTGATCTCCACGGCCATCGCGTGCGCGTTGAGCTCGACGTCGCCGCGCGCGCCGAAATTCGTCGCACAGATGAGCGTCGGCGCGGCGTTCGCGACGGCCGTGGGCTACGTGTGCCTGTGCTACGTCTATCCGAACATCGACGGCTTTCCGCTGCTGTGCGCGGCGCTCACGCCGGTGCTCGGCCTCGGCGCATTTCTCGCGATGCGACCGGGCCTGTCCGGCTACGGGATCGGCTTTGCGGTGTTCTTCTGTCTGCTGGCCGGGCCGGACAACGCGATTTCGTATACGCCCGAGTTGCTGATCAACAACGGCGTCGCGGTCGTCGTCGCGCTGCTCGCCTGCTCGATCATGTTCGCGGTCGTGTTTCCGACGCACATGCCGTGGCTCACGTCGCGCATCGCGCACGATCTGCGCCGCCAGGTCACGCTCGCCTGCGAAGACACGCGCGAAGGTCTCGCCGCGCGGTTCCAGTCGAGCACGCATGACCTGATGGCGCAGCTGCGCACGCTGCTCGTGAAGCGCACGCGCCAGCATCGGATTGCATTGCGCTGGATGCTGTCGACGCTCGAGGTCGGCCACGCGGTCATCGACCTGCGCGACGAGATGAACGAGTTCTGCGCAACGAAGCCGCCGCAGACGCTGCACTGGACCGCATCGGTCGACGCGGTGCTGCACGAGCTGCCGCGCTTCTTCGACGATCCGACGCCAAGCCACCACGCCCGCACGCTGAAATCGGTGAATCTGGCGATCCGCGCCGCGCAGCATACGCTGCATGCGTGGTACGCGGTGCCCGACGAGCGCCACCGCATGCAGCGCATCATCGGCTGCCTGCACTTCCTCCGCAGCGCGCTGCTGGACAAGGATGCGCCGTTCAATCGTCACTACGGTTGAAGGCGGCGGAAACCGTGTCGGCTGCGACGGCGATCGATGCACACGCAACCTCACCCTTGTTGCGATTGGAAATAAGCTCTACACCCGCAGTGATTAATCTTTAGGCACCGCGAGCCTATAGTTTGGTCACTGCCGGCGACGCCGGTACTGACCCAGGAGAGCCCCAAATGAAGCCGCTGTATCTCGCCGTCGTTGCCCTGTCGCTCACCGCTGCCGTCGCGCACGCCCAGCCCGCCCCGGCCGACGGTGCACAGCAACCGGCGAACCGCGCCGAAACCGTCGAGGCCGCAGGCCGTGTCGATCGTACGCAATCGAAGCAGGAAGATCCGAACGCCTGCGTGGGCCCCGTCAGCTTCTGCAACGTCTACTTCGGCAGCTGAGCATGACGCCGCGTCGTCATGGCCCGGCCCGCCGCGCGCGCATCGTCCGCATTGCCTGCGCGCGGGCCCGACGAGCCGGCCGATCGCTGCAACCGCATTGCCCGTCACGCCGCTTCGATTGAAGCGGCGTGGTCGTTTCAGGCCCGCCGCCCTGGGCGCCACGTCGCCCCGCCTCACCTCGCGCACCGCATCCAGCAGCCGTCCCGCCACACCGTCACCCTGCCGACGCGATGAACCCGCCGTCGGGCGCAGGATGCGGCACGTACCAGCCGAAATACACTTCAGCCTCCACGATCCGGCCGTCGCACACGCGTAATCGCTCCGCGTTCCGGAAGCGCTTGCCGCTCGTCGTGTCGGCTTCATAGACGACGAACACGTACTCGCCGTGCACGGCGACGTCGACGAACCGGAAACCGGCGAGCAGCGCGCTGTTCGGCCAGCAACGGGCCAGATACGCGTCGCGGTCGAGCCGGTTGTCGAGCGGGCTGGTGAAATGGAAATCCGGCGCAATCAGCGCTTCGATCGCGTCGCGGTCCTTGTCGACGTACGCGCGGTAGCTCGCGCGTGCAACCTCACCGGGGTCGTCGGGCATCGTCGTTACCTCCGAAGAAAGCCGGGGCGAACGCAACGGCCGTGCGTCGCCCCGAAAGCATCGGGCAGACATCATGCGGCAGCAAGGCCGCAGGCCCGCGCCGCCGCGATTGCCGGGTCGCGGGCGCGCGGGCATGATGTGGGCCAGCGTGCCGGCTGAACGCGCAGCGGTTGTCGCCGCACGCGACCGGCATCCTGAGCAATCCGCGTGCCGGCGCGGGCCGTCTACGTCACCGAATCCATGTCACTACGCGCATTCAGAACGCTGGTCGCGATCGCCCGATACCGGACCTTCGCACGCGCCGGCGAAGCGATCGGCCTTACGCAATCGGCGGTGAGCCTGCAGATCAAGGCGCTCGAAAGCGAATACAACGTCAGGCTGTTCGACCGGTCGCGCCGTCAGCCGGTGCTGACCGAAGCCGGCAACATTCTGCTCGCGCAGGCCGAACAGGTGCTCGCGCTGGTCGACCGGATTCCCGATGCGCTCAGCGACGAGAAGAAGCTCGTCGGCCGGCTGCGCATCGGCGCGATCCAGACCGCGCTGTCGGGCCCGCTGCCCGATGCGCTGCTGGCGCTGCGCGCCGCGGATCCGTCGCTGCACGTGCACGTGTCGGCCGGCATGTCGGCCGAACTCGCGAACCGCGTCGCCGCCGGCGAGCTCGACGCGGCGATCACGACGCGCCCGGTGCGCCCGCACCCGCCCGCGCTCACGTGGACCACCTTGTACGAAGACCGCTTCTGGCTGCTCGCGCCGCCGCACGCGACGCGCGCACGCTGCTCGACGCGCTGCCGTTCATCCGCTTCGACGCGCAGGCTTGGGCCGGCCGAATGATCGCCGCCGAGCTGCGCCGCATCGGCGTGCGCGTGCGCGAGCAAATGGTGCTCGACAGCGCGGAGACGATCGCACGGATGGTCGCGCGCGGCCTCGGCGCGGCGATCGTCGCGCTGCCCGACGCGACGCTCGCGCGGCTGCCGCCCGTCACGCGCCTGCCGTTCGGCGAGCCGCAGATGGGCCGCGAGGTCGTGCTGCTCGAACATCAATCGCGCCCGGCCGAGCGCTTCGCGCGTGCGCTGGCGGCCGAAGTCACCGCGTCAGCGATGAGAATTTCTCATTGAACGCCCGATAATTAACCATTATTGCTGCTGGATCGGCGTGCTAACTTGGCGGCATCGTCACTCTTTCGATCGCCCGCCGTCATGTCGCCTGCCCGCTGGATTCCCGCGTCGCCGTGCTTCGCCGCCTGCCTGAAGGCGCGCCGATGATCGGCCCCGTCCTGCTCGCGCTCGCGCCGGTCGCGCTGCTCGTCGCATTCGGCCACGGGCTGCGGCGCACGGGCTTCATCGGCGACGCGTTCTGGCCGCAAGCCGAGCGGCTCTGCTATTACGTGCTGCTGCCCGCGCTGTTCGCGCACTGCCTCGCGAATGCGCGGCTGCAAGCCCTGCCGGTCGTGCCGCTCGCCGCGGCGCTGGTCGGGTCGACCGCGGTCGTCGCGGCGCTCGTGCTGCTGGTTCGCCGGTTCGTGCAGGTCGACGGCGCGGGCTTCACGTCGGTGTTCCAGGGCGCGGTGCGCTTCAACAACTATGTCGGCACGGCGCTCGCCGCCGGGCTGTTCGGCGCGCGCGGGATCGCGCTCGCGGCCGTATGCGTCGCCGCCATCGTGCCGACCGTCAACCTGATGTGCGTGCTGGTGTTCGCGCGCTTCGGCGCGACGCGACTCGGCGCATGGGCGCTCGTGCACCGGATCGTGTCGAATCCGCTGGTCGTCGGCTGCGCGCTCGGGATCGCGATGCAGGCGGGCGGGATCGCGTTTCCGCCAGCGATCGAGCCGGCCGTGCGCGCGCTCGGCGCCGCGTCGATGCCGCTCGGCCTGCTGTGCGTGGGCGCTGCGCTGCGGTTCGACGCGGCGCGCGGCTGGATGCAGCCGATGTGTATCGCGTCTGCGTTCAAGTTCATGGCGATGCCGCTTGCGACGCTCGCGGCCGGCCGCCTGTTCGGGCTCGGCGATGCCGCGCTGACGATCGCGCTGCTGTTCCAGGCGCTGCCGACGTCGTCCTCGTCGTACATCATGGCGCGCCAGCTCGGCGGCGATGCACCGCTGATGGCAGGCATCACCGCGTTCCAGACGATTGCGGCCGCATTCGCGATGCCGGTCGTGCTGGCCGCGTTCGGCGCGCTGCCGATGTAGCGCTGAAAGGTCGGCGGGTGGAGGGCGACGGGTTGTCGCCGTTTCGCCGTTTCGCCGTTTCGCCGTTTCGCCGTTTCGCCGTTTCGCCGATTCGCCGTGTCGCCGTGTCGCCGTGTCGCCGTGTCGCCGTGTCGCCGTGTCGCCGTGCAGCCGTGCAGCCGTGCAGCCGTGCCGCCGTGCCGCGATGCTGCCGTATGCGGTGCTGCGGTATCGAGGCGCTACGGAGCCGCGGGCGCCTGCGGTGCTACGGGCTGCGTCGTCTGTCGCACATCGCCGCGTCAGCCGCCGCGCGTTCGCGCGTGCGCCCGACGTCGGCGCGCGCCAACGCTTCCGACCGCGAACGCTCGCACCGCTTCCGCCAATCGCCAATCGCCGCCCGCCCCACCGATGCAGCCGCACGCGCGCCTGCATACCCCCAGCGGCGCCGATGCGCGCCCGCTTCTTCTCGCAGCCGCGCCGAAAACCGCCTATGGTGAATGGAGCGTGTCGGTGCATGCGTCGCGCACGACCGTCCGACCGTCCGACGCCCGCACCGGCGGCGCCGGCGCCGCGTTCCGGCGCCACGCCCCGCAATTGCGCGCACGCCCGGCCGTGTGCGCGATTGTGCCGCCCACCGGACCATCAGGAGGTATCCATGAAAGCCGTGCTGCTCGTCAGTTCCGCCCTGCTCGCCATGGCGTCCGTTTCGGCGTCGGCTCAAGGCTCGATCACCAAAATCGAAAACGGCGCGCTCGTCGCCGCGAACGGCATGACCGTCTACGCGTTCGACAAGGACAAACCGAACGCGGGCACCAGCGCGTGCAGCGGTCAGTGCGAAGCGCTCTGGCCGCCGTACAAGGCCAGCGCGACCGATGTGCCGGTCGGCCCCTATACGATCGTCAAGCGCGACGATGGCAGCCCGCAATGGGCATACAAGGGCAAGCCGCTGTATTTCTTCTCGAAGGACATGAAACAGGGCGACCGCAACGGCGACAACTTCAAGAACGCATGGCACGTGGTCGCGCCGTAGGCGCCGTTCGCGCGCGTTCGCCGCGCCCACACGGGCCGCACGCATGAAAAAGCCCGCGCCGATCGTTGCTCGGCGCGGGCCTGCGTTGCTTCGCACACGCGGCGCCGCGCACCGGGCGCGGCAGCCGCGAACGCGTCAGCGGTTCGACGGGAAGCTGAACACCGTCCCTTCCCGCACGCCGGCCGACGGCCAGCGCTGCGTGATCGTCTTGCGCTTCGTGTAGAACCGCACCGCGTCCGGGCCGTAAGCGTGCAGATCGCCGAACAGCGAGCGCTTCCAGCCGCCGAACGAGTGGTACGCGACCGGCACCGGCAGCGGCACGTTGATGCCGACCATGCCGATCTGGATGTTGTCGCTGAAATAGCGCGCGGCCTCGCCGTCGCGCGTGAACAGGCACGTGCCGTTGCCGTATTCGTGCGCGTCGATCAGCGCCATCGCTTCGTCGAGCGAGTTCAGCCGGATCACGCCGAGCACCGGCCCGAAGATCTCGTGCTGATAGATCGGCATGCCCGGCTTCACGTGGTCGAACAGGCACGGGCCGAGGTAGTAGCCGCCGTCGTGGCCGTCCACTTTCACGCCGCGGCCGTCGACCACCAGCGTCGCGCCGGCGGCCACGCCCGCGTCGACGAAGCCCGTGACCTTGTCGAAGTGCTGCTTCGTGACGAGCGGCCCCATGTCGACGCCCGCGCCGTTGCCGGGGCCGACCTTCATTTTTTCGATCTCGGCCTTGAGCCCGGCGACGATGCGGTCGCCCGTTTCATCGCCGATCGCGACGACGAGCGGAATCGCCATGCAGCGCTCGCCGCACGAACCGTAGGCGGCGCCCATCAGCGCGTTCACCGCGTTGTCGATGTCGGCGTCGGGCATCACGACCGCGAAGTTCTTCGCACCGCCCAGCGCCTGCACGCGCTTGCCGTTCGCGCAGCCGGTCGAGTAGATGTACTCGGCGATCGGCGTCGAGCCGACGAAGCTCACCGCCTTCACGCGCGCGTCGGTGAGGATCGTGTCGACCGCCTCCTTGTCGCCGTTCACGACGTTCAGCACGCCGGGCGGCAGGCCGGCCTCGAGCGCGAGCTCGGCCATGCGCAGCGTCGACGAAGGCGTGCGCTCCGACGGCTTCAGCACGAACGTGTTGCCGCACGCGACGGCCATCGGCCACATCCACAGCGGCACCATCACCGGGAAGTTGAACGGCGTGATGCCGGCGACCACGCCGAGCGCCTGGAACTCGCTCCACGAGTCGATCGCGGGGCCGACGTTCTTGCTGTGCTCGCCCTTCAGCAGCTCGGGCACGTAGCTCGCATATTCGACGTTCTCGATGCCGCGCTGCAGCTCGCCCATCGCATCGGCGAGCACCTTGCCGTGCTCGGCCGTGATCAGCGCGCACAGTTCGTCCGCATGCTCTTCGAGCAGCGTCTTGAAGCGGCTCATCACGCGCGCGCGCTTCAGCGGCGGCGTGTTGCGCCACGCCGGGAACGCGGCCTGCGCGGACGCGATCGCGGCGTCGACGGTCAGCTGGTCGGCAAGCGCGACGCTCTTGTGCGATTCGCCGGTGGCCGGGTCGAACACCGGCTGCACGCGGCTGCCGCCGTCGACGCGCTTGCCGTCGATCAGATGGCCGAGGGTGGAAGTCACATTGCTGTCGTGTTTCATGGATGGCTCTTTCGTCGATTCGTTGGTCGCGGTCACGTCGGTGACCGCGGTGGTCGCGATGACGCGGCGCTCGCTCAGTCGACTTCGTTCAGCGCGTCGGACAGCGCGTTGACGAGGTTGTCGATCTCGCGCTTCTCGGCGATGAACGGCGGCGCGAGCTGGATCGTGTCGCCGCCGTAGCGCACGTAGAAACCCTTCGCCCAGCAACGCATCGCGATCTCGTACGGACGCCGTGCCGGCTCGCCCGGCAGCGCCGCGATCGTCAGGCCGGCCGCGAGCCCGTAGTTGCGGATGTCGGCGATATGGCGCTGCCCCTTCAGCCCGTGCACGGCCGCCTCGAAATGCGGCGCGAGATCGCGCACGCGCGCGACCGCGTCTTCCTTCACGAGCAGGTCGAGCGCCGCCACGCCGGCCGCACACGCGACCGGGTGCGCCGAATAGGTGTAGCCGTGCGGGAACTCGAGCATGTAATCGGGGCCGCCGGCCGCCATGAACGTGTCGTAGATCTCCTTCGTCGCGATCACGCCGCCGAGCGGCTGCGTGCCGTTGGTCACCTGCTTCGCGAAGTTCATGATGTCGGGCGTCACGCCGAACGCATCGGCGCCCGTCATCGCGCCGGAGCGGCCGAAGCCCGTGATGACCTCGTCGAAAATCAGCAGGATGTCGTGCGCGGTGCAGATGTCGCGCAGGCGCTTCAGATAGCCCTTCGGCGGGATGACCACGCCTGCCGAACCGGAGAACGGCTCGACGATCACGGCCGCGATGTTCGACGCGTCGTGCAGCGTGATCAGGTCGAGCAGACGGTCGGCGAGGTCGGCGCCGTTATCCGGCATCCCGCGCGAGAACTTGTTTTCGGCGAGCTGCGTGTGCGGCAGGAAATCGGCGTCGATGCCCTGGCCGAACAGCTTGCGGTTCGCGCCGATCCCGCCGACCGAGATGCCGCCGAAGTTCACGCCGTGATAGCCCTTCTCGCGGCCGATCAGGCGCGTCTTCGTGCCCTTGCCCTTCGCGCGCCAGTAGGCACGGGCCATTTTCAGCGACGTGTCGGCCGCCTCCGAGCCCGAGCCCGTGAAGAACACGTAGTCGAGGCCGGCCGGCGTCAGCTCCTTGATCTTGTTCGCGAGCTCGAACGACTTCGGGTGGCCGAACTGGAACGCCGGCGCGTAGTCGAGCTGCGCGATCTGGCGGCTCACCGCTTCGGTGATTTCCGTGCGGCCGTGACCGAGGCCCGTGCACCACAGGCCCGACAGGCCGTCGAAGATCTTGCGGCCTTCGGCGTCCGTGTAATAGGCGTCCTTGGCGGACACGATCATCCGCGGGTCGGACTTGAACTGACGGTTCGCGGTGAACGGCATCCAGTGCGCGTCGAGCCATGCGGCGTCGG
This sequence comes from Burkholderia sp. KJ006, assembly GCF_000262695.1. Classification (NCBI taxonomy): domain Bacteria; kingdom Pseudomonadati; phylum Pseudomonadota; class Betaproteobacteria; order Burkholderiales; family Burkholderiaceae; genus Burkholderia; species Burkholderia sp. KJ006. The sequence goes on from NC_017921.1 coordinate 1,554,255, forward strand.
TGCGGAGGTTCGTGTCTTCGTGCTGGCTGGCGGAGATCGTGTCGGTCATGTGGGTCGGCGCGGTGCGCCCCTCGTACGGGTAATGATGTTGCGCATTGTCGGGACGCCGATTAGTCTTTTGAATATCGCAATATCAATGTTCACTTGCGCAACTATGCAAGCAAAGAAACCGAAGAGCCGCGCGCTGCTCGGGCAGCTCAGCGACATGGACCTGCGGCTGCTGCGGGTGTTCAAGGGCGTGGTCCAGTGCGGCGGGATGGCGGCCGCGGAACTCGAGCTGAATATCGGCATCTCGACCATCAGCCGGCACGTGAAGGATCTGGAAACGCGCCTCGGCCTGGTGCTGTGCCGGCGCGGCCGCGCCGGTTTCACGCTGACCGCCGAGGGGCAGACCGTCTACGAGGAGACGCTGCGACTGCTGGCGTCGATGGAGGCGTTTCGCAGCAGGATCGACGGCATTCACGACAAGATGGGCGGAGAACTGCACATCGCCGTATTCGACAAGACGGCCACCAATCCGCAGGCCCGGCTCGGCGACGCGATCCGCCAGTTCGCGGACGAGGCGCCGGACGTGGCGCTGAACCTGCATGTCGCGTCGATCAACGAGGTCGAGCGCGGGATCATCGACGGCAGCTATCAGGTCGGGATCATTCCCGCGCACCGCAATTCGGGCAGCCTCGTCTATGCGGAACTGTTCGACGAGCGGATGCTGCTGTACTGCGGCCGCCAGCATCCGCTCTACGACGCGCCGCACGGCAAACTCACGTGGACCTCGATCCGCAACCATGCGTTCGCGGGGCTCGGCTTTCACTCGCCGAACATGGAGCTGAGCCATCGCGCGAAGCTCACGCGCAGCGCGACCGCCTCCGACCAGGAATCGATCGCGACGCTGATCCTGTCCGGGCGCTATCTCGGCTTCCTGCCCGACCATTACGCGGAGAGCTTCGAAAACAAGGGGCTGATGCAGCCGATCGCGCCGCATCGGTTCAATTACCGCTGCCGCTTCGTGAGCCTGCTGCGGCGCTCGCCGCGGCCGTCGCGGGCGGCTTTGCTGTTCCAGTCGTGCCTCGAGGCCGCGCATGCGGCGGGGCATGCGGGCGAAGGATCGGGGGAGCGGGCGTAGGCGGGGCAATGAGGCGGCCGCGTCGGGCAAAGTAGCCGGGAGGTCGGCGCATGTGTGGAACCGCCGTTGGCGGTCGGCGGTTGCCCCCGTGCCCGGCGCCGACCGCCGCGCCCCCCATCGGCCGCCCGATCCGCCTCTGCGATAATGCGCACTTCCCGTTTCCGCTCCGCCTCACGCCATGACGCAGCCGTCCGCCCCGCTCTCCACCGACCTGCCGCCGATTTCCTGCCTGCCCGGCGATGCGCTGCCGTGGCTGCCGATGAGCGCCGACCTGCCGGGGCTCGCGATCAAGTACCTGCACATCAACGCGGCTGAGGACACGCTCACCGCCCTGCTGAAGATGCCGGCCGGCGGCACGCTGCCGCGTCATCGCCACGACGGCGACGTGTTCGTGCACACGCTGCAGGGCGCATGGCGCTACCGCGAATACGACTGGATCGCGCACGCCGGCTCGACGGTGCTCGAACCGGCCGGGTCGGTCCATACGCCGGAAACGCTCGGCGCGCCCGGCGACGACGTGATCACGCTGAACGTGATGCGCGGCGACCTCGTGCTGCTCGACGACGACGGCCGCGAGACCGCCCGCGAGAATTGCCGCGTCGCGCTGCTGCGCCAGCGCAAGCACGCGCGTACCGCACCGCACGACGCGACGGCGTTCGTCACCCGCTAAGACGGGCAACAGCGGCGCGCCGCGAGGCCGACCGTGCGGACGGCGGACGGCTCCGCTCGTCCGCGTCTGCCACCCGCCCGCCGCCCATCATCGAAAACGCCGAAAGAACCGCCGAATATCGTCGGCCAGCAGGTCCGGTTCTTCCATCGCCGCGAAATGGCCGCCGCTCGGCATGTCGGTCCACTGCACGACCTCGAACACCCGTTCGACCCAGCTGCGCGGCGGCCGGCTGATCTCCTTCGGAAAGCGGGCGAACGCGATCGGCACCGTCACGCGCTGCCCGGCCGCGAAGCGCATCGGCTGCAGCCGGTTCTCCCAATACATCTGCATCGACGAGCCGATGCACGCGCTGAACCAGTAGAGCGAAATGCCGGTCAGCAGCGTGTCGTGCGAAAACCGCCGCGCGACGTCGCCGTCGCAATCGCTCCACGCGCGAAACTTCTCGGCGATCCACGCGGCGAGCCCGGCCGGCGAGTCGTTGAGCGCGGCGGCGAGCGTCTGCGGCCGCGTCATGTGCACATGCGCATAGCCGCCTTCCAGCGCGGCCCATTCGGCGCGCTCCTTGACGAACGCCCGTTGTTCGTCGGTCAGCGGCGCGGCCGCGTCGATCGCAGGCTCGTAACTGCCCGGCAGGTAGTTGAGGTGGATGCCGTCGACCACGTCCGCATGTCGCGCGCCGAGCGCGATCGACACGCCCGCGCCGAGATCGCCGCCCTGCGCGCCGAAGCGGCGATAGCCGAGGCCGGCCATCAATGCGGCCCAGCAGTCGGCGACCTGAAATGCCGCGACGCCGGGCGCCGCCGGCGGCGGCGAGAACAGGAAGCCGGGCAGCGACGGCACGACGACGTCGAACGCGTCGTGCGGGTCGCCGCCGAACGCGGCGGGGTCGCACAGGCGCTCGATCAGCGCGTCGAATTCGAACACCGACCCTGGCCAGCCGTGCGTGATCACGAGCGGATACGGGTTCGGCCCCGCGCCGCGCCGATGGATGAAATGCACGCGCTGCCCGCCGACGTCCGCGACGAACTGCGGCAAGCGGTTCAGCGCCTGCTCGACCGCGCGCCAGTCGAATCGTTCGGCCCAGTACGCGGTCAGGTCGCGCAGCCACGCGCCGTCGACGCCCTGCTGCCAAGGCTCGGCAGGCGTCAGCAGCGGCACGCGCGTGTCGCGCAGGCGCCGGCGCAGGTCGGCGAGCGCATGATCCGGAATCTCGATGTTGAACGGGACGGCGTGCATCGTGTCTCCTCGCGAAGGATATCGACGCGATTCTGCGCGATTTTTATAACGCGCGCAGACGGCGCCGCGACGCGTCAGCCGGCTTCGCCCACGTCTGCGCGCGCGTCGCGCCGGATCGCCTGCGGCGGCACGCCGAAGCCGCGCACGAACGCATCGCGCAGATGCCGCCGGTCGCGAAAACCGTTCTCCTTGGCGATCACGTCGAGCGAATGCCGGCTCTGCTCGATCATCAGCCGGGCGGCCTCGAGCCGCAGCCGCTCGATCGCCTTCGCCGGCGACTGCCCGGTTTCGAGCGTGAACACGCGGCTGAACTGCCGCGGGCTCAGGTGCACGGCGTCGGCCAGCGCCTCGACGGTCAGCGCACGGCCGAGGTTCTGCCGCGCATAGTTGAGCGCGTTCTGGATCCGGTCCGACTTCGGCGCGAGATCGAGCATTTCGGAATGCTGCGACTGCCCGCCCGCGCGGCGCTGCTGCATCACGAGCTTGTGCGCGACCGAGCGCGCGGCCTCTGCGCCCAGATCCTTCTCCACCATCGCGAGCGCGAGATCGAGGCCCGCGGTCATCCCGGCCGACGTCCACACCGGCCCGTCGACGATGTAGATGCGGTCCTCCTCGACCCGAACGTCCGGAAAACGCTTCTGCATGTCGCGGCCGAACGCCCAGTGCGTGGTCGCGCGGCGCTGTGCGAGCAGCCCGGCCTCGGCGAGCACGAACGCGCCCGTGCAGATGCCGGCGATCCGCCGCGCGCGCGGGTTGGCACGGCGCAGGAACGCGACGACCGCGGCCGGCGCGGGCGACGCCAACGGATCGTTGACGCCCGCGACGATCCACGTGTCGACGTCGGTGCGCCGGCCCCGCAACGGTCGCGTAGCGACCCGCAGCCCGAGCGACGAGCGCACCTCGCCGCCGTCGACCGAATAGTTGTCCATCGCGTAGAACGGCTCGCCCGCGGTCAGGTTCGCGTACTCGAACACCGATTGCGCGGCGAGCGCCATGATCTGGAAGCCGTCGCTGAGCAGGAAGCCGATGCGGTGCATGCATATCTCCGGAGGCGGGCGGGCGGGCGGGCGGGCGTCGCGATCGCGATTGACCGGCCCGATGTCCGAAATCATACCCATCTACGTCATTTGTGTCGCGGCGATTCGACGCCAGAATGCAGCCATGCAGTCACCCTTTTCCCCAACACGGAGCGACATCATGACTGAAGCACATCGCGGTACGGCCGTCATCACGGGCGCATCGTCCGGCATCGGCGCAATCTACGCAGACCGCCTCGCGCGCCGCGGCTACGACCTGATCCTGGTCGCACGCAATCGCGACCGGCTGGCCGCGCTCGCCGAGCGCATCACGAACGACACGCGGCGCAGCGTCGAGATCGTCGCCGCGGACCTCAACGATCGCGCGTCGCTCGCCGCCGTCGTGGCGAAGCTGAAGGAGGACGCGAGCATCACGCTGCTCGTCAACAACGCGGGCGTCGGCACGCACGCGGCGCTGCTGGACAGCGACGTCGACGCGATGACGCGGATGATCGACCTGAACGTCACCGCGCTCACGCGGCTGACCTATGCGGCCGTGCCCGGCTTCGTCGCACGCGGGCGCGGCGCGGTGATCAACATCTCGTCGATCGTCGCGTTGTCGCCGGAAACGCTCAACGGCGTGTACGGCGGCACCAAGGCGTTCGTGCTCGCGTTCAGCCAGTCGCTGCATCACGAACTCGCGGAGCGCGGCGTGCAGGTGCAGGCCGTGCTGCCCGGCGCGACCGCGACCGAATTCTGGCAGACCGGCGGCCTGCCGCTCGAGCACTTGCCGAAGGAGATCGTGATGTCGGCGTCCGAGCTCGTCGACGCGGCGCTGGTCGGCTTCGATCGCGGCGAGCTCGTGACGATCCCGTCGCTGCATGCGGCCGACGAATGGGAAGCGTACGACGCCGCGCGTCGCACGATGGCGCCGCATCTGTCGGCGAACGCGCCGGCGGCGCGTTATGTGGTTGCGCGGTAGCGCGGCGGCGCTCGCCCCTAAATCACCCCCGCCGCCCCGCGTCGCCCTTCACCCCCACCAGCAGCGCGACGCCGCTCAGCGCGAGCAGCGCGGCCAGCAGGTACACGGCGAGATCCATGCTGCCGGTGCGGGTGCGGATGATCCCGATCACCCACGGGCTGACGATGCCGCTCGTGATCCCGATGCTGCTGATCAGCGCGATCCCGGCCGCCGCCGCGTTGCCCGACAGGTAGCGGGTCGGCACCGCCCAGAAGATCGGCAGCGCGGCGAAGATCAGCGTCGCCGCGATCGACAGGCATGCGAGCATCGCCGCAAAGCTGTGCAGATGCAGCGTGAGCGCCGCGAGCGCAAGCGCGCCGCCGAGCGTGCAGCACGCGAAGTGCCGGCGGCGCTCGCCGGTGCGGTCCGAGCGGCGCGCGATCAGGATCAGTCCGACGGCGCCGACGGCGTTCGGCACGACCGTGTAGAGGCTCACGGCCACGACGTCGGTCACGCCGAAGTCGCGAATCATCAGCGGCATCCAGAAGTTGAGCGTGAGCGACGCGCAGGTGAGCGAGAAGTAGACGAACGCGAACAGGTAGACGCGCGGATTCGCGAGCGCGGCCGCCACGCTGCGCCGGTCGTGCGCGCCGTGCGCGCGGGCATCGCCGCAGACGGCCGCGACGCGCGCCTTTTCGTCGGGCGTGAGCCACGCGGCGTCCTGCGGGCGATCGACCAGATACGTGAACGCGAAGCAGGCGAGCACGATCGCCGGCGCGCCCTCGATCGCGAACATCCACTGCCAGCCGTGCAGCCCGAGCACGCCGCTCATGTCGCGCATGATCCAGCCCGACAGCAGGCCGCCGAGCACGCCGGCGACCGCGACGCCGGCAAAGAACACGGAGATCGCCGCCGCGCGCCGGTTCGACGGGAACCAGTAGGTCAGATACAGCACGATGCCGGGGAAGAAGCCGGCCTCGAACACGCCGAGCAGGAAGCGCAGCACATAGAAATGCGACGGCTGCGACACGAACATCATGCCGGTCGACGCGAGCCCCCACAGCAGCATGATGCGCATGAAGGTGCGGCGCGCGCCGAAGCGTGCGAGCAGCAGGTTGCTCGGCACCTCGCAGAACACGTAGCCGACGTAGAACACCGCGGCGCCGAGCCCGTACATCGCGTCGCTGAAGCCGAGGTCGTGCTTCATCTGCAGCTGCGCGAAGCCGATGTTGATGCGGTCGAGGAACGACACGACGTAGCAGAGGAACAGGAACGGCACGATGCGCCACGCGATCTTGCGGAACAGCAGCGCATCGCCCGCTGCGGGCGCGCCGGCGGATTCGAAGGCGGGAGCGGAAGCGGAAGCCGAGGCGCTCGCGTGCGCGAGCGTCGCTTCGGCGGGAAGCGGTTGGGGCATGTCTGTCTCCAAACGGGCCGCGCGATGCGAGCGCGCGGCAGTCTCCGAGGGCGTGCGTGCGCCCTGCTTTCTTGTGAGATCGGAACGCGGCGCGCCGATGCGCGCCGTCAGAACGACGACCGGACGTCCGCGCGGACGCCGCGCCGCCGTGCCGCCCTCAGTCCTGCAGCGCGACCCACATTTCCTTGTCGCGCTGCGCGGTCCAGATGCGCGGATGCGTGATGCCGCTCGCCTCGTCGAACGCGCGCGACACGTCGAACGGCAGGCAGTGCTCGTAGATGAACACGTGGCCGAACTTCGGATCCATCGCTTCGCGCGTGAGCGCCATCGACGCCTTCAGGTCGAGCTTGCGCTCGACGGCCTTGCGGCCCTGCTCGAGCAGCGTCGTCACGAAGTCCTTCGTGTAGTCGAGGCCCTTGTTCACGTCGGCCGGGTTCAGCAGCGCGGGGCCGCGACCCGGCACGAGCTTGTCCGCGCCGAGCGCGCGCAATGCCTCGAGCGTGGCCGGCCACTGTTCGAGCTGCGCGTCGCCGCAATAGCACGCGGCGTCGTATTCGACCAGATCGCCGGAGAACAGCACCTTCTGCGACGGCAGCCAGACGATCGTGTCGCCCTTCGTATGGCCCGAGCCGACGTGCATGATCTTCACTTCGAGCTTGCCGAGGAACAGCGTGATCTCGCGCTCGAACACGAGTGTCGGCCAGGTCAGGCCGGGCACCGTCTCGACGCCCGCGAACAGCCGCGGGAAGCGCTCGATCTCCGACTTCATGTCCGCTTCGCCGCGCTCGACGATCATCTCGTAGGTGCCGCGGCTCGCGATCACGTGCTGCGCGCCTTCGGCGAAATATGCGGACGCGCCGAGCACGCGCACCGCGTGGTAATGCGACAGCACGACGTGCTTGATCGGCTTGTCGGTCACGCTGCGGATCTTCGCGATCAGGTCTTGCGCCATCGCGGGCGTCGCGGTCGTGTCGACGATCAGCACGCTGTCGTCGCCGACGATCACGCCCGAGTTCGGGTCGCCTTCGGCGGTGTATGCGTACGCGTTCTCGGACAGCTGCGTCCAGGTGATCTTCTTCTCTTCGAGATCGGCTTGGGAGGCGAATGCTTTGGCCATGTTGCGTTCCGTGGCTGCGAGCCATGTGTTGAAGGGAGTGAGCCGATGATCGTCCTGCGTCGACAATTTGTCAATGACAAACGCGCTTGCTATTGTTTAATACGGGTAAACCTGCGGACGGGCGCGACAAGGGGCGTCGGATACCATGCGGGGTTTCGTCATCGGAAGAATCAACGCGTGCAGAACCATGAAGTCAGCGCGGACGACGCGCCGCCGAAGGCGCAGCGCGGCATCCAGAGCGTCGAGGTCGGCGGCCGGCTGCTCGACGCGCTCGCGCGCCGGCGCAAGCCGCTCGGGCTGTCGGAGCTGGCGGCGGCGGCCGACCTGTCGAGTGCGCAGGCGCACACCTATCTGGTCAGCCTGACGCGGCTGGCGCTCGTGAAGCGCGACGCGCTGACCGGCAACTACGAGCCCGGCCCGCTGTCGCTGCGGCTCGGGCTGATGTCGATCGAGCGCCAGCCGGCCTATCGGGCCGCGCTGCCGCATGCGGCCAGGCTCGCGGAAACGGTGGGCTTGAGCGTCGCGCTGTCGGTGCCGGGCGTGCTCGGGCCGACGATCGTGCGCATCGAGCACGGCGGCTATCCGCTGCACATGAACCTGCACGTCGGCTCGGTGATGTCGCTCGACGCGACGGCCACCGGCCGCGTGTTTCGCGCGTTCGGCGATCCTGCGCAGCTCGACGCGATGACGGCGAGCCACGCCGCCGGTGCAGATGCGCATGAATACACACACGCGGACGCGCATGCCCGGCCCGACGCGCACCCGTCGCGCGCCGAACTCGACGCGATCCGCGCACGCGGCATCGAACGCAGCGTCGATCGGCCCAGCCCCGGGGTCAGCGCGATGTGCGTGCCAGTGCTCGACGCACACGGACGGCTGCAGCTGGCATTGACGGTGATCGGCCCGAGCGGCTCGATCGATGTCGGCTGGGACGGCCCGATCGCGACCGCCCTGCGCGACGCGGCACGGCAAGCCACTGCGTCGCTCGACGCCGCGCCCGATGTGCGGCCGGACACGCCGGCCGTGCCGCGCATCCCGCCCGCCCTCGGCGACGATGCGAAAGCACAGCGCGGCATCAACGCACTCGACAGCACGGGCGAGTTGCTGCTCGCACTCGTATCGGCCGGCCGCGGGCTGCCGTTGCGCGACCTCGCGGCGGCGGCCGGCATGCCGGCGGCCAAGGCGTTTCCGCATCTGGTGAGCCTGCAGAAGATCGGCCTGCTGAGCCGCGACGACGCCGGCTGCTTCGACGGCGGTCCGCTCGGCCTGGCGCTGGGGCTGATCGCGATGCAGCGCGTGTCGCCGACGCGCGATGCGGAGCCCGAGATCGTCGCGCTCGCGGCCGCGACCGACATGAGCGTGGCCGCGGCGACGCTCGGGCCGCTCGGCCCGACCGTGATTCGCCTGGAGGAATCGGCGCGGCCGCAGCACGTGAGCCTGCAGGTCGGCACCGTGATGTCGCTGGTGAATACCGCGATCGGGCGCGTGTTCGCGTCCGGCATGTCCGACGACGTGCTCGCCGGCCTGCTGGCCGACGAGCCGGTGCGGCTGGCAGGCGGCGCGACGCAAGTGGACGACGGGTTCCGTGCGCGGCTGGCGACGATCCGCATGGATCAGCTCGATTTCGCGTTCGACGCGCCCGTGCCCGGCATCGGGACGATCGCCGCGCCGGTGTTCGATCACACGGGCAGCATTCGGCTGGTGATCGCGATCATCGGCTCGTCGCGCGGTTTCCCGCGCGGGACGGACAGCGAACTCGCTCATACGCTGCTCGCGGCCGCGCGCCGGCTGTCGTGGCGATTCGGGTGGATCGGCGGGTGATTGCCTGCGGTTGCTTGCCATCCCTCGGCGGTGCTCGCCGGCGTGTTGCCCCGCGTCGCAATGCCGTGACGGCGCGGCCGCGACGCTGCTGGCCGTCACCTCCCGGCGAAGGCGTGCAGGTCCGTTGTTGTGCAGTCGCAACGATAACCGTCAGGAATTCTCATATAACGAAATCGCATTTCACAAGGTGGCCATGTTTCTCTATCATTAGGGTTATCCCTAATCACCACCCAAATGGGGTTTCGTCATGCAAACGTCTAATGTCTCGAACCGCTCTGCCGAATCCGCTGGCTGGCTTGCACGTATTGGTGATCTGATCGCGGAAGCTTGGGCACTGCACCTCGAAAACTGCGAAATCATCGCGCAAGCACACGCACGACTGCCGCGCTAAGCGCGCGTCGAGCCGACCGGCCCGCTTGGTCTTACGAGCCGTCGGTTCAGCACCGATAGACGTAACGACGTCCGGGCGTCTCGCGGAAACACCGAAGGCGCACCCGACAGCGCCGGCCGCCGCGTCGCGGAAGATTCATCCGCTTTCAATTGCCGTCGGTGCCCCGGATCGGCAGCCGCTGCGCCCGGTTCGAATGCCGCGCGCAGCGGGCCTCGGCGGCGCGATGGTAGCCGCCTTCCCCACTTCGACCGTAGTACGGCCCAACCACGCCCGGGCCGGCCGCGCCCGCGTCGTCACACCTGAATCGACGGCACGTCTTTCATGCACCGCAGCGCGAACATCGAGCGACTGTGGCGAATGCTCGAAATCCGGTACAGCTTCTCGCGCAGGAAGCGCTCGTAGCCGGCCGTGCCGTCCACCGCGACCTTGATCCAGTAGTCGTACTCGCCCGACACCAGATACGCTTCGAGCACCTCCGGCAGCGCCGCGAGTTCCGCGCCGAAGCGGCCCAGCGCATCGTCCTCGTGGCGATCGAGCGTGACTTCGAGGATCACGATGTCCGCGTAGCCGAGCATGCGCTGGTTGACGAGCGCGACGTAGCCGTCGATGTAGCCGTCGAGTTCGAGCTGCCGCGTGCGGTTCCAGCAGGCGGTGGTCGACATGCCGATCTGTTCGGCCAGTTCGGCGTTCGACAGACGCGCGTTCTTTTGCAGTGCAGCGAGGATCTTGCGGTCCTGGTTGTCGAGGGTTTTCGGCGTGCGTTCGCGGGTGGCCATGGCAAAAGGAATTTTCTACTGAGAATTTTCATTCTAGCCGAACGAGGTTCCGATTTGAGCGGCCCTTCGCCGGAAAACAGGAAGCCTTTTAACCGCCGCGCTTGATACATTTTCTCCATGCCTGTCGACCGGCGCGCCCGCTGCGACAACCCCCTCGCGACGGATGTCCGACCGCAATCACGAGTTGCGGCGCCGGTCACGCAGGCATGCGAAACCCGCCTCCCGTACGCCTATCCGGTTGTCCGGGCCGGCGCCCGAACCCCTGTTCCGTGGTCCCTGTCATGTCGTTCCGGCTTTATCTGTCGTTCGTCGCCGCATCGGCCGTCCTCATCTACGCGCCCGGCCCCGTCAACCTCCTCACGATGAACCAGGCATTGCGCACCGGCTGGCGCCGCGCGCTGCCCTGCGTATGGGGCGGCACGCTCGCCGTGCTGCTGCAGCTCGCACTGACTGCACTGTGTCTGAACTCGCTGGTCCACCTCGATACGCACGCGCTCGCCGTGCTGCGCTGGGCCGGCGCCGCCTACCTCGTATGGCTCGGCTGCAAGCAATGGTTGAGCCGCGCGCCGGCCGACGCTGCGGCGACCGCAGCACCCGCGACCGGCCACGCCGCGCGCGACGCCGAATCGGAACGCGCGCTGTTCTGGCGCGGCGTCGCGACATCCGGGCTGAACCCGAAGACGCTGTTGTTCTTCCCGTCGTTCTTTCCGCAATTCCTCGTCCCGAATGCCGACTGGAGCCTGAACGGGCAATTCCTGCTGCTGGCGACGACGTTCGCGTTGCTGTTCGTCGGCGGCATGGCGTCGATGGCGCTGCTGTCGCACCGGCTCAGCCGCGCATTGCAGCGACCCGCGCGAATGCACGCGATGAACCGCGTGACGGGCGGGCTGCTGGTCGGGATGGGCGCGATCATGGCCGGTTGGAACTGAGGGCCGCGGGCGGGCGCGTCGGTGATTGCGCCCGTGTGACGCGCGGTAGCCCGGAATTTGCGGCGCGGGAGTGGCCGGGCCGCGTAGGTCCGTCGCATAGAGCAGACCGCGTGGGCAGTATCGCGTCGACTCGCCGCATCGGCTGACTCGGTTCGGCACTTTGGGACATTCGGCACCGGGACGTAGGCCGTCGACGATCATTAGCATCATATTTTTGAACCGCTATAATTTTCTGCGCCTTGCGAGACCCATTCCCGGAGCATTTCGATGCGAATCCGAAGCACTTATTTGAAAGTGAATAACCTCGAGCGGGCCGCAACATTCTGGGAAAATTTATTAGAGCAGCCGCCGAACCGCAAGACGGAGAGATGGGCCGAGTTTTCGCTAGGTGAAATCCGATTCGGGTTATTACTGAACGATTTCGGTGATGAGTTCGCCGGTAGCGGATGCGTACCGGTGTTCGAGTTCGATATATCTGACTTGCACACATTTGTGGAACGCGCGAAGGCTCTTGGAGCAAAAGTCGTTCTCGATGCGCTAAACATTGAGACCATGCAGAGCGTTGTTCTCAGCGACCCCGAGGGCCACGAATTCGAGCTGTGCAGTTGCCACGAATAGCTTGCTGCCCTCCGCAGGAACCGGTCGGCTTGCTTCCTGCAACGGATGTCGACCGACTAACCACAAGGATGGAACCCCGTGAAACACGCAGGTCTAGCAGCGCTCGGGCAGCTTGAAAGTACCCTTCGCGACTTGCGTGAGTTTCCGGACTTACGTGAACGTTCAACCGGTGTTTTTTACAGAAAATCTCGATCTTTTCTGCACTTCCACGAAGATGCGACGGGGCTTTACGCCGACCTTCGAGTCGGCCAAGAATTTGAACGATTCCCTGTGAATTCAGCAATCGATAGGGATGTTTTAATGGCAGCAGTTCATCGCGCGTTGGAATTATAGGTTCCTATCTTAAGCTATGTAACACACAAGACCCATTTGGACCGGTCAAAGTTTTGAATCACGCTTAAGAGAAACTGCATCATGAAGTGTCGGCGGTCGGAAGCTTCGACTGTCCGAATCGGATCGATCACGGCCCTCGATGAAGTGACGGAATGAGCAATCTCAGGCCTTGTCTGACGCTGACTGAGAGGTCAGGTCTCGACTTACGCAACTCTGTCGCATAGATCGCGATCGCAGCGCATAGGTCGCATCCGCGCGGCCACACCACATCAGCCTTAGCGCGTAGATCGCATCGCATAGGCCGTATCGCGTGGGTCGCACCGCGCTGCCCACCACCACCGCCGCCAAGAACACTCCCCCGCTCCACGCGCCCAGTACAATCGCGCGATGTCCGAACTCCTCACCTACGGCGGCCTGTTCGCCGTGTCGATGATCGCGGCGACGCTGTTGCCGCTCCAGTCCGAAGCCGTACTCGCCGGCCTGCTGCTCGCCGCTCGCGAGCCCGCGTGGGCGCTGGTGCTCGTCGCGAGCGTCGGCAACGTCGCGGGCTCGGTGATCAACTGGGCGCTCGGCCGCGGCATCGAACACTTCCGCGAGCGCCGCTGGTTCCCGATCAAACCGGCCGCGCTCGCGCGCGCCGAGCGCTGGTACGCACGCTATGGCCGCTGGTCGCTGCTGCTCAGCTGGGCGCCGGTGATCGGCGATCCGCTGACGATGATCGCCGGCGTGCTGCGCGAGCCGCTGTGGTCCTTCACCGCGATCGTCACGATCGCGAAAGTCGCGCGGTATCTGGTCATCGCGTGGCTCGTGACGCGCTGACGGCGTCCGCTCCAGCATGCCGGCGCGCGCGCCCACTGCGCACCCGGCCGGTTTCGCATCGCTAAAGAATCCGCCGAAGCTGCCGTACTCCTTACAGTCTGCGGTGACGCGTGCGTTCCGCTCCTCACACCCACTCAGGATTCCCATGAGATTGACCCACTTGGGCCGGGCGAGCGTCGGCGCGCGTCTGGCCGCGCTGGCGTGTGTACTCGTCGCACTGCTGTTCACCGCGTTCGCATGGGCGCTCGCCCACTTCGCCAGCGAGCAGCTGGCCGATGAAGCGCATGCACGCATCGCCGACAAGGAGCAGTCGATCCGCGCGATGGTCGAGATGTTCGACAAGGCGCTGTCGGCCGAAGCCAACCGCGCGATGGCGCTGTTCGCGAGCTTCCTGCCGGCCGATTTCTCGCTCGATCCGGCGCGCACCGTCGACATCGGCGGCGTCGCCGCGCCCGTGCTGTCGGCCGGCGGCCAGCCGCTCGATCTCGACTACGCGATCCCCGACCAGTTTCTGCAGAAAAGCGGCGCGATCGCGACGATCTTCGCGCGCGACGGCGACGACTTCGTGCGAATCACGACGTCGCTGAAGAAGCAGGACGGCACGCGCGCGGTCGGCACGCGCCTCGACCGCGCCGGCCCGGCGTACGGCCCGCTCGTCGCCGGACGCAGCTACACGGGCCTCGCCAAGCTGTTCGGCCGGCCGTACATCACGCAATACAAGCCGGTCACGGACGCGACCGGCCGCGTGATCGGCGCACTGTTCGTCGGCCTCGACGTCGGCGCGGAGCTGCAGGTCGTCGAGAACGGCATCCGCGCGTTGAAGATCGGCGACAACGGCTACTACTTCGTCGTCGATGCGTCGCCGGGCGCGTCGCGCGGCACCCTGGTCGTCCATCCCGACGCGGCCGGGCAGCGCGCCGACGACACGCGCGCACCGTACGCGCAGATGCTCGCCGCCGGCCAGGGCCGGCTCGCGTACACGTCGCTCGACCCGGCCGCGCACGACGCGCAGCCCACCGCGAAATTCGTGTCGTTCACGACGATCCCGCAATGGCAATGGCTGGTCGGCGGCATCGCGCTCGACGACGAGCTGCTAGCCGGCATGCGCACGCTGCGCAATCGCTTCCTGATGATCGCGGCCGTGCTGGTGGCGGCGTTCGCGGGGCTGTTCGTGCTGGTCGTGCGGCGCGTCGTGAGCCGGCCGCTCGATGCGGCGGCCCGCGCGTCGGAACGCTATGCGGCCGGCGATCTCAGCGTGCGGATCCGCGATGGCGCGACCGCGCGCGGGGTCGCCGGCAACGACGAAATCGGCCGGCTGGTGCAGGCGGTGGACGGTATCGGCGACGGCCTCGCCCGGATCGTCGCGCAGGTGCGCGGCAGCGCTTCGGACATCGCGAGCGGGACGGTCGGCATCGCGGCCGGCAGCAGCGACATCGCTGCGCGGATCGCGACGCAGGCGAGCAGCGTCGAGCAAACGGCCGCGAGCATGGAGCAGATCACGACCGCCGTGCAGCAGAACGCCGAGCACGCAGCGCAGGCCGATGCGCTGGTGGCGCACGCGTCGGCGGCGGCCACCGACGGCGACGCGGCCGTGCAGCGCGTGGTCGCGACGATGGACGACATCGGCCGCACGACGCGCCGGATCGCCGAAATCACGACCACGATCGAAGGCATCGCGTTCCAGACCAACATCCTCGCGCTGAACGCGGCGGTCGAGGCCGCACGGGCCGGCGAGCACGGCCGGGGCTTCGCGGTGGTCGCGGCCGAAGTGCGCGCGCTCGCGCAACGCAGCGCCGCCGCAGTGAAGGAGATCGAGGGGTTGAGCGCCGAATCGGCGACCACGGTCGAACAGGGTTACCGGATCGCGGACGCCGCGCGCGGCACGATGCGCGACATCGTCCAGCGCGTCGAGCAGGTCAGCACGCTGATCGGCGAAATCAGCACCGCGTCGCGCGAGCAGTCGACCGGCATCGAGCAGGTGAATCTGGCGATCACGCAGATCGGCGACGCGACGCAGCAGAATGCGACGCTGATCTCGGCGGCCGAGCGTGCGGCGGTCGCGTTGCGCGACCAGGCCGCGCAACTGTCCGAAGCCGTCAGCGTGTTCCGGCTGGCGCGCAGCGCGTGACGTGCTACGCCGCCGCGCGACCGGACCGTTACTTCGTTACTTCTTGTCGCCGGCCAGGTCGATCGCCTTGTCCGATCCGACTGCGTTGCGCAGCTGGAACTTCTGGATCTTGCCGGTCGAGGTCTTCGGCAGCTCGCCGAAGCGCACGACCTTCGGCACCTTGAAGCCTGCGAGCAGTTGGCGGCAATGCGCGAAGATTTCGTCCTCGGTGGCGCTCATCCCGTTGCGCAGCTCGACGAACGCGCACGGCACCTCGCCCCACTTCGGATCGGGCATCGCGACCACCGCCGCGACTTCGACGGCCGGATGCCGGTACAGCGCGTCCTCGACCTCGATGCTCGAGATGTTCTCGCCGCCCGAAATGATGATGTCCTTGCGGCGATCCTTGATCCGGATATAGCCGTCGGGCGTCAGCACGCCGAGATCGCCCGTATGGAACCAGCCGCCCTGGAACGCCTCGTCCGTCGCATGCGGGTTCTTCAGGTAGCCCTTCATGCAGATGTTGCCGCGGAACATGATCTCGCCGAGCGTCTCGCCGTCGGCCGGCACCGGCTCCATCGTGTCCGGATCGAGCACCGTCGCGCCCGCTTCCAGGTGGTAGCGCACGCCCTGGCGCGCATTGAGCCGCGCGCGCTCGTCGTCGGGCAAGTCGTCCCAGTGCGCCTGCTTCGCGCAGACGGTCGCCGGGCCGTACACCTCGGTCAGCCCGTACACGTGCAGCAGGTCGAAGCCGATTTCCTTCATCTTGGCGATCACGGCCGGCGCCGGCGCGGCGCCCGCGACCATCGCATGCACCTTGTGGTCGATCCCGGCGCGCAGCTCGGCCGGCGCGTTCGCGATCGCGCTCTGCACGATCGGCGCGCCGCAGTAATGGGTGATGCGCTCGTTGCGGATCAGGTCGAACACGGTCTTCGCGTCGAACCTGCGCAGGCAGACGTTGACGCCCGCGCGCGCGGCGATCGCCCACGGGAAGCACCAGCCGTTGCAGTGGAACATCGGCAGCGTCCACAGATACACGGCGTGCTTCGGCATGTCCCATTCGAGGATGTTGCTGATCGCCGCCAGATAGGCACCGCGATGGTGATAGACGACGCCCTTCGGGTCGCCGGTCGTGCCGGACGTGTAGTTCAGCGCGATGGCCTCCCACTCGTCGGCGGGCGGCGTCCAGGTGTAGTCCGGGTCGCCGCTCGCGACGAACGCTTCATAGTCGGTCGCGCCGGCGAAACGGGCGGGATCGGCGGGCATCGCGTCGGCGACGCTGACGATCTTCAGCCCCGGCACTTCCAGCGCCGCGCGATGCGCGAGCTCCGCATATTCGGTGTCGACGATCAGCACCTTCGCTTCGCCGTGCCGCAGCATGAACAGCATCGACGCGATGTCGAGCCGCGTATTGATCGTGTTGAGCACGGCGCCCGCCATCGGCACGCCGAAGTGCGCTTCGACCATCGCGGGAATGTTCGGCAGCAGCGCGGCGACCGTCTCGCCGCGCCCGACGCCGGCCCGGGCCAGCGCGCTCGCGAGCTGCTTGGCCCGCGTGTAGGTCTCGGCCCACGTGCGCCGCACGTCGCCATGCACGATCGCGAGCCGCGCGCCGTAGACTTCCGCCGCGCGGACCAGGAAATCGATCGGCGTGAGCGGCACGTAGTTGGCTTCGCGGCGGCCGAGTCCGGCCTCGAACATCTGGGTCATGATCCTGTCTCCGTCTTCTTTCGGCCGGCGCGCATGCACGGCGGCCTGCTTTGATGTGGTTCAATTGCCGATAGCCTAACGGGCGCTATTGTGAGCCGTCTGTCATCGAAACGACAGAGTCCCTTTCGAGCGTTTCGCGTTATCCCTATCCTCGCAAACCCGCACCCATGCACGACCATCCCGTTGCGCCGCCCGAGACGGCCGCGCCCCACGCCGAGCCGCCGGACGACCGGTCGGCCGACTTGGCCGTCACGGCCGTCGCGACCGTTACTCCGGCCGGACCAGGCGCATTTGACGCACCCGACTCGGCCGTGGCGGCCGCCGCCCCCATCGCCCCCGCCCCACTCCCCGACCTCGCCACGATGTTCGGCCAGTGCGCATGGTTTCGCGCGCTGGCGCCCGAGCACCAGGCGCTCGTGCTCGCGCAGTCGCACGCCGAGCGGCACGAGGCCGGCGACGTGATCGCGCAGCGGCTCGCGCCGTCCGAGTACTGGATCGGCGTGCATCGCGGCCTGCTGAAGCTGGCGATCTTCAACGCCTCGGGGCGCGGCTGCACGTTCTCCGGCGTGCCGTCGGGCGGCTGGTTCGGCGAAGGCAGCGTGATCAAGCGCGAGCTGCGCAAGTACGAGGTCGTTGCGGTCCAGCGCTCGACCGTGCTGATGGTGCCGGTCGACACGTTCCACGCGCTGCTCGACACCAGCCTGCCGTTCACGCGCTTCGTCATTCATCAGCTGAACAACCGGATGGGCGAGTTCATCGCGTCGATCCAGAACAGCAGGCTGCTCGACGTCGATGCGCGGGTCGCGCAGTCGCTCGCCCAGCTCTTCAACGCGGCGCTGTACCCGGACACCGGCCCGTCGCTCGCGATTTCGCAGGAGGAACTGGGGATGCTCGTCGGCGTGTCGCGGCAGCGGATCAACCAGGCGTTGCAGCAGCTCGAAAAACGCGGCGTGCTGCGGCTCGCCTACAACCAGATCGAGGTCGTCGATCTGGCGGCGCTCGCGCGGGTCGGCATGGAGCAGATCTGAGCGGCGGGGGTCGGCGCGAGGAACCCGATGAATCCGACGAATCGGTGCGCGCCGCCGCACGCGATCCTGACAATTCCGCCAGTTTCGCGCCAGTAACGCGTTGCGCGCCGTCACCTATCATTCGAAGTCCGCGCGTCGATTTGCGGCTCGCCGCACGGTCGTTGCAGCGGCTAGCCATGCAGGATCGCGGCGCCGGGCGCACACGAAGTCGCGCGAAATCGCACGCATCGCGCCGCCGTCAAGGCCGTGCAGCCGTTCCCGCAGCCCGGCGCGCACGCCGGCCCTCAATCCGTTACGCGAACCTGTCCATGAAAGTCCTGATCGTCGAAGACGAACCGAAGGTCGTCGAATACCTGAAGAGCGGCCTGACCGAGGAAGGCTGGGTCGTCGACACCGCGCTCGACGGCGAAGACGGCGCGTGGAAGGCCGTCGAGTTCGACTACGACGTGGTCGTGCTCGACGTGATGCTGCCGAAGCTCGACGGCTTCGGCGTGCTGCGCGCGTTGCGCGGGCAGAAGCAGACGCCCGTGATCATGCTGACCGCCCGCGACCGCGTCGACGATCGCGTGCGCGGGCTGCGCGGCGGCGCCGACGACTATCTGACCAAGCCGTTCTCGTTCCTCGAGCTGATCGAACGGCTGCGCGCGCTCACGCGCCGCGCGCGCGTGCAGGAATCGACGCTGATCTCGATCGGCGATCTGCGCGTCGACCTGATCGGCCGCCGCGCGACGCGCGACGGCACGCGCCTGGACCTGACCGCCCAGGAATTCCAGCTGCTCGGCGTGCTCGCGCGGCGCAGCGGCGACGTGCTGTCGAAGACGACCATCGCCGAGCTGGTGTGGGACGTGAACTTCGACAGCAACGCGAACGTCGTCGAGACGGCGATCAAGCGGCTGCGCGCGAAGCTCGACGGCCCGTTCGCGGACAAGCTGCTGCATACGATCCGCGGCATGGGCTACGTGCTCGAGGCGCGCGACGACGGCGACAGCGAGAGGCACGCATGAAGCGCTCGATCACGCTGCGGCTGGCGGCGATGTTCGGCATCGTGTCGCTGCTCGTGTTCTCGCTGGTCGGCTGCGGGCTGTTCGCAGTGATGGAACGCCAGCTGTTCGCCGAGCTGCGCGCGACGATCGACACGCGCGCGAAGGTCGCGCAGATGATCGTCTCGCATGCGACCACGGCGATGCGCGGCCGCCTGATGCAGGACAAGCTCGCCGACCTCGAACCGCCCGACGGATCGACGCGCTACCAGATCGACAGCCCCGACGCCGACTTCCGCTTCGGCCGCCCGGTCGACGGCGTGCCCGTCGGCTCGCCGCTCGGCGCGTTCCAGCAGTACGCGCTGAACCACAGCAGCTACGACGTGATGACGAAGACCATCCCGATCGCCGGCAGCGGCGAGCGCCCGGACCTGAAGCTGATCGTCGCGTCGTCGTGCGAACGCACGCAGCGGATGCTGCGCCGCTTCGCGTGGACGCTCGCGGCGCTGATCGCGATCGCCAGCGCCGTCACGCTGCTGCTGGGCCGCGCGGTCGCACGCTTCGGGCTCGCGCCGCTCGAGCGTCTGTCGCTGGACGCGGCGGCCGTCAGCGCGACCAGCCGCCGTCAGCGGCTGCACACCGACGCGCTGCCGACCGAGCTGCGCGAGCTCGCCGCATCGTTCAACGGCGCGCTCGAACGCATCCAGCAGACCTACGCGCGGCTCGAGGCGTTCAACGCGGACGTCGCGCACGAGCTGCGCACGCCGATCAGCATCCTGATCGGCCAGACGCAGGTGGCGCTGACGAGCCGCGACCGCTCGGTCGACCGGATGCGCCAGACGCTGCAGTCGAACCTCGAAGAGTTCGAACGGCTGCGCGTGATCATCAACGACATGCTGTTCCTGTCGCGCAGCGATCGCGGCGAGCGCGCGACCGACCTGAAGCACGTGTCGCTCGCCGACGAAGTGCGGCGCATGCTCGACTTCCTCGAAATTCCGCTCGACGAAGCGCAATTGCGCGTGCAGCTGCACGGCGATGCGCGCGCGGCCGTCGATCCGTCGCTGTTCCGGCGCGCGATGACGAACCTGCTGATCAACGCGATCCAGCATTCGGCGCCCGGTGCGACGCTGACCGTCACGATCGCGCGCCGCGACACGCTCGTCGACGTGTCGGTCGCGAACCCCGGCGAGCCGATCGACCGCGAGCAGCGCGCGCACGTGTTCGAGCGTTTCTACCGGCTCGAGGAAGCGCGCGCGAACAGCAAGGAGAACCACGGGCTCGGGCTGTCGATCGTCAAGGCCGTCGCGGAGATGCACGGCGGCGGCGTGTTCGTCACCTGCTCGGGCGGCGTCAACACGTTCGGCTTCTCCGTGGCGATACATGCGGACGGCCGCGCTCCCGCGCTCGGTGTCGAGGCCGACGGGCCGCCCGTGCTGGCGCAGGCATCGCGCGCGCTGCGCTGACGGTCCGCGCGCCGAGGGCAGTTTTCTTCAATACGGGCCGACGCGGCGCCCGTAGTCTCGATGCGACTTTCAACCTGTCGCATGGAGACACCTGATGAGCATGCTGGTTTCGATGGCCGCGTTCGCGCTGGCGTCGTCGATCACACCCGGTCCCGTCAACATCGTCGCGCTCAGCGCGGGCGCACGCCACGGTCTTGGCGCGAGCCTGCGCTATGCGGCCGGCGCGACGCTCGGTTTCGTCGCGCTGTTCCTGCTGATCGGCCTCGGCATGCACGCCGCGCTCGCGCGCTGGCCGATGCTGACCACGGCGATCCAGTGGTCGGGTATCGCGTTCCTGCTTTACCTCGCGTTGCGGCTCGCGCTCGACGACGGCCGGCTGCCGGCCGACCCGCATGCAGCGGACGCGGCTGGCCCGTCGGCGGCCGCAGGCGCCGCGATGCAGTGGCTCAACCCGAAGGCGTGGCTCGCCTGTGTGGCGGCGA
The DNA here is from genome assembly GCF_000262695.1 of Burkholderia sp. KJ006. Taxonomy (NCBI): domain Bacteria; kingdom Pseudomonadati; phylum Pseudomonadota; class Betaproteobacteria; order Burkholderiales; family Burkholderiaceae; genus Burkholderia; species Burkholderia sp. KJ006. Next base: position 1,575,252 of record NC_017921.1, read on the forward strand.
TGGGCGCCTATGCGGCCGACGGCGACCGCGCACAGGTGTGGCAGTTCGCGGCGCTGTATCTGGTGATCTGCTTTGCGTCGATCGCATGCTGGGCGTACGCGGGCGCCGCGCTGCGGGAACGGCTCGCGAACGCGCGCCGGATGCGGCTGTTCAACCGCGCGATGGCGCTGCTGCTCGCCGGCAGCGCGCTGTATCTGCTCGACGTGTAGCGGCGGCGCTTCGTTGCATGCGGCCGCCCGTCGATGATGACGGCCGCACTGCTCGCCTCAACTCGCCGCGCTTCGATACTGGCCCGGCGTCGCGGCCGCGATGCGGCGGAACGCGCGCTGGAAATGCGCCTGATCCGCGAAGCCGGCATCGAGCGCGACGTCGGCGATCGACCGGCCGCGCCGCAGCTCCGCGCGGCCGTACTGCACGCGCCGGTCGATCAGGAATGCGTGCGGCGTCATCCCGTAACGGGCGTTGAACGCGCGGATCAGATAGGACGGCGACAGGCCGGCAGCCGCGCAGATCGCATCGAGCGTGACGGCCTGACGGCAATGCGCGGCGATGTAGTCGGCCGCGCGCGCGAGCTTGGCGTTGTCGGCGCCCGGCCGGCGACCGGCCGGCAACGCGCGGTCGAGCGCGCGATGCAGCGCGGTGAAGAACTCGACCGCCGCGCTTTCCTTGCCGAGCGGATCGACCTCGGCCGCGACGAGCGTGCGATAGAAGCCGCCGAACTGCGCGAACAGGTCGCGCCGCTGCGTCGCCTTCGCGGCGAAGCCGTGGAAATCGCAGTTCGGGCTGCGTCCCAGCGAATGCTGCAGACGCGCGAGCCACGGCACGTCCACGAAGACCATCCGGTATGCCCACGGATCGGCGCCGTCGGGATTGCACGCATGCACCTGCTCGGGATCGACGATCACGAGCACGCCGCGCCCCACGTGTTCCTTGCGCGCGCCGTTCAGATAGGTGCTCGTGCCGCCGACGATCGCGCCGAGCGAAAACGTGTCGTGCGTGTGCTTCGCGTAGCAGATCGACCGGCCGTCGTCGACGCTGCGCGCCTCGATGAACGGCAATGCGGTGTCGCGCCAGAACGGCGACGGCACGGCGGCAGGACGGGCGGAACGGCTCACGCGACAGGCTCCCGGTTCGGACGGCAAACGCACACCGTACAAGACTGCGCGGCGCGACGCAACAGCGAACGGACGCGTTGCCGCCGAATCGCCTAAGCTTTGGGTTCCACCCGCCGCGGCGCACGCGGCGGTTCCCTTCCTTCTTTCACCGGTACGCTCATGCACATCGATCTGACAGGCAAGACCGCGGTCGTCACCGCTTCCACCGCCGGCATCGGGCTGGCAATCGCCGAGGGGCTCGCACGTGCGGGCGCGCGCGTGATCGTCAACGGGCGCAGCGACGAGTCGGTCGAAGCCGCCCTCGCGCAGTTGCGCGCCACGGTGCCCGGCGCGCAATTCGACGGCGTCGCCGCCGATCTGTCCGACGCCGCAGGCGTCGCACGTGTCACGCAGCACACGCCGGACGCCGACATCCTCGTCAACAATGCCGGCATCTACGGGCTGAAGCCCTTCTTCGACATCGCGGACGACGAGTGGTCGCACTACTTCGAGATGAACGTGATGTCGGGCGTGCGCCTCGCGCGGCACTACCTGAAGGGGATGCTCGCGCGCAACACGGGGCGCATCGTGTTCATTTCGTCGGAATCGGGCTTGAACATTCCGGTCGACATGATTCATTACGGCTTCACGAAAACCGCGCAGCTGGCGATCGCGCGCGGGCTCGCGAAGCTCGCGGCCGGCACCAACGTGACGGTCAATTCGGTGCTGCCCGGCCCGACGATGTCGGAAGGCGTGCGCGCGTTGCTGAAGCAGACCGCCGACGAAACCGGCCGCAGCATCGACGACGTCGCGGTCGATTTCGTGCGCAGCCAGCGCGCCAGCTCGATCATTCAGCGGCCGGCGACCACCGAGGAAGTCGCGAATCTGGTCGTGTACGTTTGCTCGCCGCAGGCGTCGGCGACGACGGGCGCCGCGTTGCGCGTCGACGGCGGCGTGGTGGACACGATCGCGTGACGGCAGTGTGACATTGCACGACGGCGGGCCTTGCGCCTTGCCGTCTGCCTTGCCGTCGTACTAGCGCGCGGCGGCCTTGTGCGACTGGAGCATGCCCTTGCGGTCGGCATCCATGCAGGTGTCGAAGCCGGATCGCGTGACCGCGCCGGCCTTGTCGAACACGACGAAATAAGGCCGGTGTTCGTTGCCGTGTTCGATGAAGTAGTTGTAGCAGACGCCGCTGCCGTTGCGGACCATCCACACGCTGCGCGGGTTGCCGGCAGCGCGCACGACGTCGGCGCGGGTCGCGCCGTGCCGCGATGCGGCGCGCGGCAACGGCGTGCGTGAATACGAGAACGGCAGCCACGAGTCGAACCACGCGCAGCCATGCAGCATCAGGCAACTGGCGGCCAGGGACAGCGTCGCGGCGGGATGGGACAACGGAATCAATCGCATGCTCGGGGAAACCTGCTGCGCCATGCCGGCGTGATCGAAAGCCCCATGCTACTCGACCTTTGGGTCCGGATCGAAAAGAAATCTACAGACAGGTGGCCGACGCGCCGGCCGGCGCGTCCGTCGTCATGCGACCCACTCGGACCACAGCATCGTCAGCACGGTCATCAGCGCGGGGCCGACGAACAGTCCGATCAGCCCGAACGTCTCGGCGCCGCCGAGGATGCCGAACAGCACCAGCAGGAACGGCAGCCGCGTCGAGTTGCCGATCAGCACCGGCCGCACGAAATGCTCGGCGACGAACACGACGACGATGCCGAGCGCCAGCACGACGATCGCCCATGCCGTCGCGCCCTGCACGAACAACCACAGCGCGGAGCCGCAGAACACGATCGGCGCGCAGAACGGCAGCATCGCCGCCACGGCCGTCACGAAGCCGAGCAGCGCCGCATGCGGCAGCCCGGCCAGCGCGTACGCGACGCCGAGAATCGCGCCTTCGCCGAGCCCGACGACGACGAGCCCCGTCACGGTGCCGTACACGGCCGCGACCATCCGCTCGATCAGCGCGGCGCCGCCGCGTCCGAACGCACGCCGCGCGCCCAGCAGCAACGCGCCCGACAGCTGGTGGCCGGCGCGCATGATGACGAACAGCGTGACCAGCATGAAGCCGAATTCGAACAGCGCGTGTGCGAGCTTCGTGCCGAATTGCCGCCCGAACGCGATGACCTTCTCGCCGTTCGCGCCATGCATCGCCGTGCCCGCGTGCAGCGGGTGACCGAGATTGGCCTGCCACCAGTCGGCGATCTGCGTGGAGCCGTAGGGCAAGCGGCTCACCACGTCGGGCAGCGCGATGCCGTTGTCCTGGATCGAGTGCAGCCAGATGCGCAGGTCGTGCGCCTGCGCAATCGCCTGGCCGAGCGCGATCGCGACCGGCAGCACGACCAGCAGCGAAACGCCCGCGGTGACGACGGTCGCGATCAGCGTCGGCCGGTCGCGAAACCAGCGGTTCGATTCGAAGCGCTTCAACAGCGGCCACAGCGCGATCGCGATCACGCAGGCCCACGCGATGGCGGGAAGAAAATCGCGGATCACCCACAACGCGAGCACCAGCAGCGCCGCATACAGCACGACGCGGGCGATCTGCTGTGCGCGCGGCCGCGCGGCGATGTCGTTTGACGGCGGGACCTGTGCGGTCATGGCACCTCGGAAAGTAGGAATGGCGGTTCGCGCAGGCCGCATGCCTGCACGAACCGCCATTCTATCCATCGATGTCGCGACGCGAGGCACGCGCCTTGCCAAGCATTGTCAAATGCACGGCGCGTGCTCGCGCTCTGGCTCAGGCCACCTTGTCGGCGACGCGGTAGCGTTCGAGCCAATGCGCGTACGGCGCGGGCAGCGTCCACGACGGACGCTCGACGCCGAGCTGCTTGGCCGCATAGTACGGCCAGTGCGGATCGGCCAGATGGGCGCGGCCGACCATCACGAGGTCGAGCTGCTGCTCGGCCACGACGCGATTCGCGAGCTGCGGCGTGTCGATGCCCCACGCGGACGACACCGGCAGGCCGGTCTCGCGGCGCACGCGTTGCGCGATCGGCGCGAGGAACGCCGGCCCCCACGGAATCTGCGCATCCGGCGTCGAGAAGCCGACCGACACGCTCAGCATGTCGAGCCCTTCCTGCTTCATCCGCTGCACGAGCGCGATCGATTCGGCGAGCGTCTCTTCATCGCGGCCGTCGTATTCGATCACGCCGAGACGCGCGGTCAGCGGCAGATGCTCGGGCCATACCCGGCGGACGGCTTTCAGCGTGTCGACGAGGAAGCGGCCGCGGTTTTCGGCCGAACCGCCGTACTCGTCGTCGCGCTGGTTCGAGTGAACCGAGAAGAAGCTCTGGCCGAGATAGCCGTGCGCGAAATGCAGTTCGAGCCATTCGAAGCCGAGGTCGCGGGCGCGCTGCGCCGACGCGACGAAATCGGCCTGCACGCGCGCGATGTCGTCGTGCGTCATCGCGCGCGGCATCTTCGGCAAATGCGCGCCGAACGGGATCGCCGACGGCGCGATGGTCTGCCAGCCGCGCGGGTCGCCTTCCGCGATGTGGTCGTCGCCTTCCCACGGACGGTTCGCGCTCGCCTTGCGGCCCGCATGCGCGATCTGGATGCCGGGAACCGCGCCGGCCGCCTTGATCGCCGCGACCGACGGCGCGAATGCTTCGGCCTGCGCATCGGTCCACAACCCGGCGCATCCCGGCGTGATGCGGCCTTCCGGCGCCACGGCCGTCGCTTCCGCGATCACGAGACCGGCGCCGCCGCGCGCGATGCCGGCCAGATGAACGTGATGCCAGTCGTTCACGACGCCTTCCTCGGCGACGTACTGGCACATCGGCGGCACCGCAATACGGTTGCGCAGCGTGACATCCTTGAGTTTGAACGGTTCGAACAGGGCAGACATCCACCACTCCTTTGTGTTGGTCAGGCAAAACGACGGGGTGAGCCGCCGTGCGAGGCGCACGGCGGAACGTTTTGGGGCGACCGGCGCGCGAACCAAGCGCGCCGGCGCAAATTGAGCCGGCGCGACAATCGCCGCGCCGGGTACGCGCTTACTGGCGGCCGAGCTTCGCGAGCAGCGCCTCGGCCGCGGGCGCCGACGACGCGGGGTTCTGCCCGGTGATCAGCAGCCCGTCGGTGACGACGTGCGGCGCCCAGTCGGCGCTGCGCTCGAACTGCGCGCCGTTGGTCTTCAGCATGTCCTCGACGAGGAACGGCACCACTTCCGTCAGCTCGACGGCCGCTTCCTCGCTGTTGGTGAAGCCGGTCACGCGCTTGCCGCGCACGACCGACTCGCCGGTGGCCGGGTCCTTCACGTGGCGCAACACGCCCGGCGCGTGGCAGACGGCCGCGACCGGTTTGCCGGCCGACAGGGCGCGCTCGATCAGGCCGATCGAATGCAGATCCTCGGCGAGATCCCACAGCGGGCCGTGGCCGCCCGGGTAGAACACCGCGTCGTAGTCGTCGACCGACACGTCGGTCAGCTTGCGCGTGGCCGCCAGTTCGGCCTTGGCGGCGGGATCGGCGTCGAAGCGGCGCGTCGCGTCCGTCTGCGCGGACGGATCGCTGCTCTTCGGGTCGAGCGGCGGCTGGCCGCCCTTCGGCGACGCGAGCGTCAGATCGACGCCCGCATCCTTGAACGCGTAGTACGGCGCGGCCAGCTCCTCGAGCCAGAAGCCGGTTTTCTTGCCGGTGTCGCCGAGCGTGTCGTGCGAGGTCAGGACAACCAGAATCTTCATGATCGGATACTCCTTCGAATCGGGTGGATCGGGCCGCGTCGCGGCGGCGGTCGATGTCGCGCATGGCGCGTGCCGCTTGTCGCTGCCGGCGACGACTTGGCGCCTGCCGGTTAGGCCGTCGCCGCGCGGCAACGTGCCCGTCCACGCAGAATATGTTTGCCTGGCTATTAGACCAGTCGTCTAGTTGAAAGGCATAAAAAAGACGGAAGTTCCGCCCAGATCGACAGGACTTCGGCGCACAGGCCTGTATGGCGGCTGTCTCGTTGCACTGTCGAGACGGGATGATAGTCGCGAATTAGACCGGTCGTCTAGTCGCGTCGACTACACCCTGTCGATGTCATGGCTTTTGTGGAGCGGGCGAACTCCACCGGGCCGACGACCGGCGGCTCGCCCTCGCCTCGCACCGCCGCGTCGCCGCACCGCTCAGCCTGGCGGCGGCCCGTCGGTGTCGCCGATCTCGAGCACCGGGTGCTCCAGCCGCTGCCCGTGCACGCCATCGGCAAGCAGCCCGAGCATCAACTCGGCAAGCGCACGCCCGGTCGTATGGCCGGTCGGCTGCACCACCGCGGTCACGCGATGCGGAAGCGCGACATCGGGCGGCACGCCGTCGTAGACGATCAACGACATGTCGTGACCGAGGCGCAGGCCGCGTTCGACCAGCGCGCGAAACGCACCGCAGCCGGCGATGTTGTTGTCGACGAGCAGCGCCGTCGGCGGTTCGGATACGGCGAGAAGCGCCTCGACGCCTTCGCGTCCGCCGTCGCGCGTAAACGCGCATTCGATTTGCCATACCGGATCAGGCTCGATGCCCGCCTCGCGCAGCGCCGCGAGATAACCGGCACGGCGCTGCATCGCGAAATTGAGCGCCAGCGGCGCGCTGATCATCGCGATGCGGCGATGACCGAGGCCGATGAGCCGCCGCACGGCGTCGCGCGCGCCCGCCTCGTTGTCGAAATCGAACCACGCATAGGGCTCGCTGGCGCGGGTGCGGCCGTACGCGACGTACGGAAACGCGCTCGATCGCAGGTAGGCGAGCCGCGGATCGTCGACCAGTGTGCGCGCAACGATCAAGCCGTCGACCAGTTTGCCTTCGACCAGCCGCCGATAGGTGTCCAGTTCCGCGTTCGGCCGCGCGGCCGCGATGATGAAATCGAGATTGCGTTCCGCGAGCCGCTCGGTCACGCCCGCCACCACTTCGCCGAAACGCGGGTCGCCCAGATCGCCCGCGCCGAACGGATAAACGATGCCGATGGTGTCGGCCCGCCCCGTCGCGAGCCGGCGTGCGGTCGGGTCGGCCACATAGCCGAGTTCGCGCGCAGCCCTCATCACACGCTCGCGGGTCGCCTCGCTCACGTCGTCATAGCCGTTCAGCGCACGGCTCACCGTCGTGCGCGACAGCCCGAGCGCATCCGACAGCGCCTTCAGATTCACCTTCACGTTGCTCCTCGCTCGAGTCGCGCCCCACCATCAGCGCGGCAATTATTTCCGGACAGCAATTAATACCGTCAAAAAATTATCTTTTGACGACCAAACCGGTTTGAAATAGTATCCAAACCGGTTTGGACATCGATGCCGCCGTCATTCGTTCACCTTTACCGTCAACGGGACAACTCACCGCCATGACACGCTTTCCCTTTTGCCGCGCGACCGCGGCCAAACGTTTGCTGTTCGCCGGCGCCGCACTGGCCGCCTTCGCGGGCGCTGCGCAAGCGCAGACCGCCGGCGCACCCGCGCCCACGCCTCACACGCAGCAGGCGCATGACCCCGAGAGCAACTTCACGATGCGCTGGACCCGTGCGGACATCCGTCAGATCGTCGCACAGTCGCACACGTCCGGCGCCGACCGGAACTCGCTGCCGCAGGCGTTGACGATGCCCGCCATCCCGCAGGATTTCCCGCTGATCAACTCGGACGTCTGGGTGTGGGACACCTGGCCGCTGGCGGACCTGCGCGCGAACCAGCTCAGCTACAAGGGCTGGGAAGTCATCTTCTCGCTGACCGCCGACCCGCACGCCGGCTATACCTTCGACGACCGCCACGTGCATGCGCGCATCGGCTTCTTCTATCGCCGCGCGGGCGTGCCGGCAGCGCTGCGGCCGGCGAACGGCGGCTGGATCTGGGGCGGGCATCTGTTCCCGGACGGGGCGAGCGTGAAGGTGTTCGGCACGTCGCCGATGACCAACAACGCCGAATGGTCGGGCTCCGCGCGCCTCACGCATGGCGACAACGTCAGCCTGTACTACACCGCGACGTCGTTCAACCGCTCGGCACCGGGCGGCGCCGACATCACGCCGCCGCAGGCGATCATCACGCGTGCCGACGGCCATATCCATGCCGACGACAAGCATGTGTGGTTCACCGGCTTCGACGACCACAAGGCGCTGCTGCAGCCCGACGGCAACTACTACCAGACCGGCCAGCAGAACACCTACTTCTCGTTCCGCGACCCGTTCGTGTTCACCGATCCCGCACACCCCGGCAAGACCTACATGGTGTTCGAAGGCAATACCGGCGGCCCCCGCGGCGCACGCACCTGCACGGAAGCCGATCTCGGCTACGCGCCGAACGATCCGTACCGTGAGGACCTCAACGCCGTGATGAACGCGGGCGCAGTGTATCAAAAGGCCAACGTCGGTCTTGCGGTGGCCACCGACCCGCAACTCACCGAGTGGAAGTTCCTGCCGCCGATCCTGTCGGCGAACTGCGTCGACGACCAGACGGAGCGCCCGCAGATCTATCTGAAGGACGGCAAGTACTACCTGTTCACGATCAGCCACCGCACCACGATGGCCGCGGGCGTCGACGGCCCCGACGGCGTCTACGGCTTCGTCGGCAACGGCATCCGCAGCGACTTCCAGCCGCTGAACGGCGGCAGCGGCCTCGTGCTCGGCAACCCGACCGACTTCTCCGCACCGGCCGGCGCCCCGTATGCGCAGGACCCGAATCAGAATCCGCGCGAATTCCAGTCGTATTCGCACTACGTGATGCCGGGCGGGCTCGTCGAGTCGTTCATCGACGCGATCGGCCCGCGCCGCGGCGGCACGCTCGCGCCGACCGTGAAGGTGAACATCAACGGCACGTCGACGGCGGTCGACCGCAGCTACGGCCGCGGCGGCCTCGGCGGATACGGCGAGATTCCGTCGAATCTGCCGGCGACGGGCGCCGGCCACAACGACGGCGGCCCCGGCACGCGGCCGTAACGGGCTCAGGCGGCACACGCCGCCTGCTGCGGAGGCGCACGTCGCGCGTGTCGCGCGTGCGCCTCGCCTTCCGTTCCCCATCACGCGCATGCAGCCGGCGCCGGCAGCGTGCGCGCTTCTCTCCCGCCCCGCACGACGACGCCCGGCCTCTCGCATGACATCGACTTTCCCCTGCTTTTTCCTCCGGCTCGCCGGACTCCTGCTCGCCTGCTCGGCCGGCGTACAGGCGGCGAGCGCCGCCTGCACCGCAACGCCCGCCGACGGCACGCCGCAATGGCGGCCCGCGTTCCATTACACGCCGCAACGCAACTGGATGAACGACCCCAACGGCCTCGTCTACGAGAACGGCCGCTATCACCTGTTCTACCAGTACAACCCGCTGGGCGCCGACTGGGGCAACATGTCGTGGGGCCATGCGACCAGCACCGACCTCGTCCACTGGCACGAGCAGCCGGTGGCCATGCACGCGAACGCGACCGAGGAAATCTTCTCCGGCTCGATCGTCGCGGACCCGCACAACACTTCCGGCCTCGGCACGCCGGGCGATACGCCGCTGATCGCGGTGTACACGAGCGTCTACAAGGAAGGTTCGGGGCACCCGCCGGGCACCCAGGCGCAGTCGATCGCGTACAGCCTCGACCACGGCGCAAGCTGGCAACCGTACGCGCACAATCCGGTACTGACGCTCGATCCGGAATCGAAGGCGTTCCGCGACCCGAAGGTCTCGTGGTACGCGCCGGGGCGCTACTGGCTGATGACGACGGTGGTCGCGGACGCGCAGGTGGTCAAGCTCTACCGTTCCGACGACCTGATCCATTGGTCGTTCCTCAGCGACTTCACGTTGCCGGGCGTGCCGCATACCGGCGCACTGTGGGAGATGCCCGATCTCGTGCCGCTACCCGTCGATGACGATCCGCGGCACATCAAGTGGGTGATGATCGTCAACGTCAATCCGTGGTCGATTGCCGGCGGCTCCGGCGCGATGTACTTCGTCGGCGAGTTCGACGGCCGCACGTTCGTTCCCGACCGTGTCGCGCCGGCCGGCTCCGACCCTGCGCAATTCCGCTGGGTCGATCACGGCGCCGACTTCTACGCGGCCGGGACGTTTTCCGGTGCGCCGGGCCGCCGCCCGCTCGCGATCGCGTGGATGAGCAACTGGGACTACGCGGCGAAATCGCCGACCGCGCCGTGGCGCGGCGCGATGACGTTGCCGCGCGAACTCGCACTCAAGGCGATCGATGGGGAGCCGACGCTCGTCGTCACGCCGGCCGCTGCATTCACCGCATGGGCCGACCGGCGCCCCGCGGTGCACGTGGGCACGCTGGAAGTCGATTCGGCCGCGCGTGCATTGCCGCCGGCCACCCGCGGCGTCGCACAACGCATCGATGTGACGATCGCACCTGGGCAGGCGGCCCGCGCAGGCGTCGTCGTGCGGGCGTCGGCGGACGGCGCGATCGGCACGCGCATTGTGTACGACACCGCCGCGCGCACGCTGACGCTCGACCGCTCACGCTCCGGCACACCGGACTTCGCCGCCACTTTCAGCCGCCAGCACATCGTCGCCTTGCCGCTCGAGAACGGCTTGCTGCGACTCGACATCATCGTCGACCGCGGGTCCGTCGAAGTGTTTGCCAACGGCGGCCGCACGGTGCTGACGGACGTGGTCTTCCCGCCCGCCGACGCGGACCGTGTTTCGGTATTCGCCGAACGGGGCACTGCGACGTTCTCGGGACTGACGGTGACGCCGCTCGGCGCGCGCGACCGGGCCGGCGAAGGCGACTGCGTGGCTTCTGCGCGCTAGCGACACGAACGCCCGGCCGGCACAGCGGCACGCATGCCGCTGCGCCGGCCACGCGCTCAGAGCAAGCCCATCCCGCCCGACGCGATGATCTCCGCGCCCACGATGAACGCCGATTCGGGCGCGCTCAGATGCAGCACGGTCGAAGCGATTTCGTCAGGCGTGCCGAACCGGCCGAGGGGCACGAGCCCCTTGATCTTGTCGGCGGTCTCGTCGAGCGTCGCCGCGTCGAGCCCGAGCTTGCCGTACAGCGGCGTCTGGACCGGCCCCGGGCTCACCACGTTCACGCGCACGCCGTTCGGCAGCAACTCCGTCGACAGCGTCTTCGCCAACGAATTGACCGCAGCCTTGCTCGCCGCATACACCGACGAGCCCGGCATGCCGATATGCGCGTTGATCGAGCCGTTGATCACGATCGACGCGCCGCGATTCAACAGCGGGACGAGCGCCTGGATCTGGAAGTACGCGCCCTTCACGTTGGTGCCGAACACGAGGTCCCACAGCGCCTCGTCGGTGTCCGCGAACGGCGCGAGTTTGGCGACGCCCGCGTTGACGAATACCGCATCGAGCCGCACGCCGGCCGCGCCGAGCGCGTCGGCCAGCGCGCGCGCCGACGCGACGCTGCCGACTTCGTTGCGGATCGCGAGCGCGCCGTGCCCGAGCGTCGCGCGGGCCGCTTCGAGCGTGTGCTCGTCGCGGCCGGTGATGACGACGCGCGCGCCTTCGGCCGCGAATGCCCGTGCGGCCGCCAGGCCGATGCCGCTGTTGCCGCCCGTGACGAGTACCGTCTTTCCTTCGAAACGTTGCATGATGTTCTCCTGTGAACCGGTGAGTTGACCGTGAACACAGGATGCGCGCGTCGCCCGGCCGTGCCGTACGAGCGGCACGACGAACACGTTCGAAAACGTCGAACGAGTCGATGGAGCCGCGCTTTGCGCCGCGCGCCGCGCCCTCACCCGGTCACGTCGATTCCGTCGAGCAACCGCTGCGCGAGCCGCGGCTCGCGCAGCCGTTCCAGCCACCATTGCAGCGCGCGGCCGTCGCGGTCGCCGCGCCACGCGACGTACAGCACGTTCGGTTCGCGCGGATCGGCGGTCTCCTTCTCGAGCAGCTCGCCGCGCGCCAGCAGCGTCGCGGCGCGTCGGCGCGGCAGCCAGCCGACGCCGAGCGCGTCGCGCTGCGCGAGGATCTTCGCGCGCATCGACGGCACCGCGAGCAGCGACTGGCCGCCGAGCAGCCCGTACGCGCGGCCGACGGCCCGGCGCGACGAATCGGCGACCACGACCGCGCGATGGGCGCCGATCGCATCGCGGCTGAGCGGCCCGGCCACCGATGCGAGCGGATGGCGCGGCGCGACCGCGAACACCCATTCCATCGCCCCGAGTTCGAACCATTTGAAGCCGGGGATGGCGGGCGGCTCGTTGGTCGCACCGATGACCAGATCGGCGCGGCCGTCGCGCAGCGCCTCCCACGTGCCGCCGAGCACCTCGTGCGTGAAGCGCAGCGACACGCCCGACTCGAGCGCATCGAACGCGCGTACGACCGGCAGCAGCGTATCGAACTCGAGCACCTCGTCGCTGACGATCCACAGCCGGTCCTCCCAGCCGCTCGCGACCTGCCGCACGCGCTGCGTGAGCCGCGCGACGTCGAGCGCGAGGCGCGCCGCCTCGTCGGTCAGCAGCTGACCGGCCGGCGTGAGCTGCAGCCGGTAGCCGCGCCGGTCGAACAACAGCGCGTCGAAGCGGGTTTCGAGCTGCCGCGCCGCGTGCGAGATCGTCGACGGCGCCTTGCCGAGCCGCGCGGCGGCGCGCGACAGGCTACCGGTCGCCCGGATCGCATCGAGCAACGCGAGTTCGTCTTCGGACAGCATGAGGGCACTCCGGTCGCGGTAATGGAGTCGATCCTAAGGCAGCGGGGAGCGGCGGTCCAATCGGATCCACGCAGGAATCCACCGGCGGGATCCACCGCAGGGCGGCCGCCGCCTCCCCGCGCCGCAATGGCTCGTCCGCCCACCGACCCATCCGCGATCCGCTCACGCCGCTCTGCCGCCGCTGTTCCGGTATGCTGACCGACACCCCATTCCGCTACGTCGAGGTAACCACTGCAATGGACATCGCGATCCGCATCGAAGGCCGGCACGACCTGACCGGGCAAATCTTCCGGCAATTGCGCACCGCGATCGTCGACGGGCGGCTGGAAGGCGGCGCGCGGCTGCCGTCCACCCGCGATCTCGCGAAGCAGCTCGGCGTATCGCGCAAGACGACGCTCGACGCGTTCGAGCGCCTCGTCGCCGAGGGTTATCTGACCGCGCGCGCGGGCGACGGCACGTTCGTCGCCGACGGCCTCGCGCGCGTGCCGCATGCGGCCGCGGCGGCCGCGTCGCTGGTCGACGGCACGCCGCCGCCCGCCGCCGTCAGCGCACTAGCGCTGTGGGACGAACTGCCCGACACGCTCGCCATGCCGGCGCCGCAGGACTCGCCCGCGTTCGACTTCCGCGGCGGCGTGACCGACAAGGCGCTGTTCCCGTTCGACGCGTGGCGGCGCTGCCTGCATCACGCGTTGCGCCAGCAGGCGCGCGGCCCCGGCCAGTACCACGACCCGGCCGGCGACGCGCAGCTGCGCGGCGCGATCGCCCGCTACGTCGGGTTCAGCCGCGCGGTCGCGTGCGGCTGGGACGACGTGCTGGTCACCCAGGGCGCCCAACAGGCGCTCGACCTCGTCGCGCGCGTGATGCTGCGGCCCGGCGACGTGGTCGCCGTCGAGAATCCCGGCTATCCGCCCGCGCGCGCGGCGTTCGCGTCACTCGGCGCCACGGTGGCGGGCGTGCCGGTCGACGCGCACGGCCTCGTGATCGAGCAACTACCCGACGACGCACGGCTCGTCTACGTGACGCCGTCGCACCAGTTCCCGCTCGGGATGCCGATGACGCTCGAGCGGCGCATCGCGCTGCTCGAATGGGCGCAGCGCCGCCGCGCGGTGATCGTCGAAGACGACTACGACGGCGAATTCCGCTTCGAGGGCCGGCCGGTGGAATCGTTGAAGAGCCTCGACCGTACCGGCCTCGTCGTGTACGTCGGCACGTTCTCCAAAACGATCTTTCCCGAACTGCGGATCGGCTATGCGATCGCGCCGCGCGCGCTCCGCGGCGCGCTCGCGAAGGCGCGGCAGATCGTCGGCTGGCACAGCTGCACGCTGACGCAGGCGGCGCTCGCCCGCTTCATGCTCGAAGGCGATTTCGCGCGGCATCTGCGGCGCGTGCAGAAGCACTACGACGCGCGCCGCAAGATGCTGCTCGCGCATCTGCACGGCGAGCTGGCGCACTGGTTCGACGCGATCGTGCCGACCGCCGGCATCCACGTGGCCGCGCCGCTGAAACCGGGGCTCGACGAAACGGCGCTGATCCGGGCGGCCCGCGCAGAGGGTATCGGGCTGTACGGGATCTCGGGCTTCCATGTCGGCGCGGGCGCACGCGCCGGGCTGCTGTTCGGATACGGCGGAATCGACGCGCTGCGCATCGACACCGCGCTCGCCCGGCTCGCCGTGCTGCTGAAATCCGGGGGTGCCGGTGCGATGCCGGTGGTCACCTGACTTTTCCCGGAATTGGTCATTCAAGCGGGCCAGTGGCACGCTTAAAGTGGGTCCTGTCGCGCCGCCGTGCGCACCAACCGAATGAGGACCCGTGATGCAACCCCGCCTGAACTTCTATACCGCCAACCCGAACGCGATCAAGGTGATGCGCAACGCCGAGGAATTCCTCGCGAAGTGCTCGATCGAAAAGCCGCTCGCCGAGCTGGTCCGCCTGCGCGCGTCGCAGATCAACGGCTGCGCGTTCTGCGTCGACATGCACACGAGCGATGCCCGCAAGGGCGGCGAAACCGATCGCCGCCTCGCGACCGTCGTCACGTGGCGCGAGACGCCGTTCTTCACCGAGCGCGAACGCGCAGCGCTCGAATGGACCGAAGCGTTGACACTCGTCGCCGGCAGCCACGTGCCCGATTCGGTGTGGGAAGCCGTCCGGCCGCACTTCACCGATGAAGAACTGTTCGACCTGTCGATGCTGATCGCCACGATCAATTCGTGGAACCGCTTCGCGATCGCGTTCCGCAAGATGCCCGAGTGAGGAGCCGACGATGACGCAAACGAGCATGACGTTGCGCCGCGCGCTCGTCGGCGCCGCGCTCGCGCTGGGCGTCGCGCTGCCGGCCGCCGCGCAGGCGCACGACGGCGGCGACAACGTGCACGCCATCCTGCAGCAGCCGGTGCCCGAAGCGCCGGGCCGACTCGCGGTGGTCGCGACCGTCGACTACGCGCCCGGTCAGGCATCCGCCGCCCACAAGCATCTCGGCTCGGTGTTCGCGGTCGTGTCGAAAGGCGAAGTGCTGTCGCAGGTGAACGACGGCCCGCTGCGCCGTTATCGCGCCGGCGAAGGCTGGTACGAGCCGCCCGGCTCGCGCCACATGGTGTCGCGCAATGCGAGCGCGACCGAACCGGCGCAGCTCGTCGTGTTCGGGTTGACCGGCGAGCATCAGCCGCTGAAGTCGCCGATCGACCAGTGATCGGGGCGCCACGCAAAGGCACGCGCCGTAAACGAGAAAACCGGCCCGAAGGCCGGTTTCGTACCGCGTGCCGTGAGCGGCGCTCGCGCGCCGCACGACATCAGAAGCGGTGGATCATGCCAACGCCGGCAGCGATCTGGTTCTGCTTCGAACCTGCGCCCACGCCGTCGCCGATCGACGTCGTTGCTGCCTGGATGCCGCCAGTCTTGTTCAGCGTGTTGCCGCTTGCGTGCTGGTAAGCCTCGACTGCGTACAGGCCCGTGCGCTTCGACAGACTGTAGTACTGCGACAGCGTGACCTGGTGGTACTTGGCCGAGCTCGAGATGCCGTTCGACTGCGTTGCCGCCGTGTACGAGTAGCCTGCCGCGAAGTCCCACTGCGGCGCTGCCTTCCAATGCAGCACGGCGCCTGCCGTGTTGAAGATCGCCGTGTTGCGGAACGCCGAACCGACGCCCGGAACGTACTGGACGTTCGTGTACGACACGGACACGTCCCATGCCGGCGTGAACTGGTAGCCGGCGGTCACACCGAGGCGCTGCTGCGTTTGCGCCGTCTGGTAGCCGCTGTTGATCGACGACACGGCCGGCTGGCCGCCGCTCGTGACCGTCGAGTTGTCGCCCCACACGCCGCCGCCGAGCGTCGAGTTGTTGACCTTCTGGAAGCCGACCGCGATGCCTGCCGGGCCGTTCAGGTACTGGATCGCCGCGCTCCAGGTCGAGCCGCGGTTGAAGCTGCCTGCGACGCCGCCGAGCGAGTACGAACCGCCGACCGTGAAGCCGTAGAACTTCGGCGACATGTAGACGAGCGAGTTGTTCGCGCGGTAGCTGGTGTCGAGCGAGTCGATATCGCCCGGGTGCGCGCCGTAGTAACCGGTCAGCCAGGTCGTCGGGCTATACGGCGACAGCAGCGTGTAGTACGCGGTGTACTGACGGCCGGCCGTCAGCGTACCGTACGTCTGGTTGGTCAGGCCAACCCACGCCTGACGCGTGAAGATGCCGTTCGCCCATTGCGACGAGCCGTTGTTCGCGTTGAACCCGGCTTCCAGTTGGAAAATCGCCTTCGTGCCGCCGCCGAGGTCTTCGCTGCCCTTCAGGCCGAAGCGGCTGCCCGCCCAGATGCCGGTGGCCATCTGCACCTTCGAGTGGCCGCCCGAGGTCGCGCCGGTTCCCGACGAGTTGTTCTGCCAAGCGATGGCGTTGTCGACGATACCGTACAGGGTCACGCTGCTCTGAGCGTGGGCTGCGGTTGCGGCTGCGAGACCCGCTGCCGTCATGGCGAAAGCGACGCGCTTTTTCATTGATTCTCCGTCCTCAAAGAATGATTTCTTTTCTGGTGTGGTTTTATGACTGACACATGTGCGAGTACATGCCGGTGCGATTCTGACGGATTACCAATCGTTTCCCAACACGTGCGGTCGGTCATCGTATGATCGACGCAACGCGGTGGTTCACCAAGCGGTTACCTAACACCTGAAAACGCTTACGCAGCGGGCCTTTCCGGCATTTCCCGGTGAAAACCCTAGCTTTACATTTTTACGGCTGTAACGCGACCGCCCGATGTCGTCAGACGCCTTCGGCACATAGTGCCCGGCCGAGGCGCGGCCCCCTGGCCGAAGACTGATCACACCGCCGCGCAGGATCGCTGACATTCATGACAGCCACATTTCGGAACACGAAATCGTGAAAACGTTTTTGTACGGAGACGGGCGCTGAATGGAAACGGCCCGCGAACGCGGGCCGAAGAATGCCGCCGAGCGACGCTGCTGCCGGCTGCCGCCAGCCGGCTGACGGCCGGCAGCGCGGCTCGGCGCGCGTCAGGACGCGCGTCCCGTCTGCGCGAGCCGCGCGTCGACCGCGCCGACGAGCGCGTTCAGGCGCGCACGAACCGCCGCGTTCGAGCCGACGAGCGCGAGCGACGCCGCCATGATCCGGTAGATGCGCTTGCGCGGCACTTTCGCCGGCCGGGCCGGATCGAGCCACGCGTCGTGGCCGGCGAGGCGTTCGAGCGTCTCGAGGCCGATCATGATCGGCCACAGACACGCCAGCCGCAGCCGCACGAAGCGGCGCGGAATCGCGAGCGTGTACAGGCATGCGTCGCGATACAGGTCGAGCGTCACGCGCAGCAGGTCGACCAGCACGCCGCGCGCACGCGCCGACGCGTGCGGCGCCATCAGTTCGGCGACGCCGACGCCGTGCGCGGCCAGCACGTCGTCCGGCAGATAGCAGCGGCCGATCCGCAGATCCTTCGGGCAGTCGCGCAGGATGTTGGTCATCTGCAATGCCTTGCCGAAGCGGATGCCCTTCTCGCGCATGTCCGCGCAGTCCCAGCCGCGCGCGGCGCGCGTGTGCGCGGCCGTCATGTCGGTCCAGAATTCGCCGACGCAGCCGGCGACCAGGTACGTGTAGCGATCGAGCGCGTCGCGCGTCGGCAGCGACGCGACCTGCCCCGACTGCTCGTCGGGGAACGTGCGCAGGTCGAACTCCATCCCCGACGTGAGCGTCGCGACGACCTTGCGGATCGCCGCGCGATCCGCGTCCGGCTGCGCGCGCAGCAGCGCGAGCATCGGCTCCATCGAGCCGAGCAGCACGTGCTCGTGCGAATCGGCCTGCATCCGCGTCACGTCGTCGAGCGAGCGCGACAGCGCCGCGCCGTCGCCGAGCTGCTCGATCTCGTCGCGCAGGCCATTCAGCAGCGTCGCGCGCCGCTCGGGCGCGACCAGCGCGGTGTCGGCGATGGTGTCGGCCGCGCGCGCGAGCAGATAGGCGAGGCCGACGGGTTCGCGCATGCCGTCGGGCAATACGCGCAGCGTCAGGTAGAAGGAGCGGGAAACGTTTTTCAGCAGATCGCCGAGCAGGTAGGCGGGTTCGGTATGAGTCGTCATGGGTCGGTCAGGGTCGGCCGGCGCGGGCGCCGGCCCGCGATTCGCCGCACCGCCGCGTGCGCGCGAGACGCGGCCCGACGCGGCGATGCAAAAGTCCCGCAAGTTTAGTGCATCCGGCGCGACTGCTGCCGCCGGCGCGGCGACCGAGCGCCGTGCGCGGCCCGCCGCCTCGCCTGCTTTGCCTGCCTCCTGCCTCGCCTGCCTCGCCTGCCTCGCCTGCCCCGCGCTTGCCGCGCCGCGCTCAGATCACGCGGAAGTGGTGCGTGCCGTCGCGCTTCAGTTGCTCGACCAGCCCGTACTCCCAGTCGAGATACGCCTGCATCGCCGCGCTCGCATTGTCGGTGCCCTCGTACGGCCGCCGGTAACGGTCGACGCGCGGCGAAGCCAGATGCGTGTCGCCGTGCTCGAGCGGCAGCCCCGCGTCGATCCACGCGGCCGTGCCGCCCGTCAGCACCGAGATGGGCGCGGACGCCGGCAGCAACGCGCGCGCGTCGTCGGCCGCGAAGCGCGCGAGCAGGCTCGACCCGCACGTGAACACGTAGCGCTGCGCAGACGGGATCGCGCGGAGCGCGTCGCGCAGCTGCGCACGCACGACGAACCACGCGCCGGGGATGTGGCGCTTCACGTAGTTGGCGCTGGTCGTCACGTCGACGATCGCGATCTCGCCGGCGCCCGCTTCGCGCAGCCAGCCGGCGAGCGTCGCCGGCGACACCTCGGCCACCTGCGGCGCGGCCGGCACGGCGCGCGGCGGCTGGCCGCGCTCGGTGAACGCGGCCGGATCGACCGGTTCGAGCACGCGCACGTCCCAGCCCATCTGCGCGAGCCACGACGCGGTCATGTCGGCGCGCACGCCGTCGTCGTCGGCCAGGACGATCCGGGCGCCGCGCACGGCCGCATGATGATCGGTCTCCTGCACGAGCTGGCCGCCCGGCGTGCTCAGGAAGCCCGGCAAGTGGCCGGACTCGTATTCTTCGGGCGTGCGCACGTCGAAGCGGTACAGCGTGCGGCCCGGCTCGTCGAGCGCGGCCAGTTCAGTGAGCGTGATGCGCGGCACGCCGGCGCGCTCGGCCACCGCGCGCGCCGCGCGGCGCGCTGCTTCGCGTTGCGCGGGTTCGACGTCGTCCGGGAAGCGCCGCGCGGCGCCATGCTCGAGCGTCTGTCCCGCGAGCGTCCAGCCGATCGTGCCGTTGCGCAGCGCGGCCACCGGGTTCGGCAGGCCGGCGTTGATCAGCGACTGCGTGCCGATGATGCTGCGCGTGCGCCCCGCGCAGTTCACCACGACCTGAGTCGCCGGGTTCGGCGCGAGCGCGCGCACGCGCAGCACGAGCTCCGCGCCCGGCACACTGGTCGAGGTCGGGATGTTCATCGTCTGGTATTCGTCGTAGCGGCGCGCATCGACGATCACGACGTCGGCCTGCGCGTCGATCAGCGCCTGCACTTCCTCGGCGGACAGCGACGGCGTGTGGCGCTCGGCTTCGACCCATTCGCCGAACGCCTTGCTCGGCACGTTGACGTCGATGAACAGCTCGCCGCCGGCCGCGCGCCAGCCCGCGAGGCCGCCGTCGAGCACGCGCACGTCGGTGTAGCCGAGCTGCGCGAGCTTCGCGGCGGCGCGCGGCGCGAGATCCTCGCCGCCGGCTTCGCCGAAGACGACGATCGGCGTGTCGCGGCGCGGAATGCGCGTCCATGCGTCGAGTTCGAGCTTCGACAGCGGCAAGTTGGCGGCCCACAACGGATGGCCCTGTGCGTACGGATCTTCCTCGCGCACGTCGATCAGCGCGAGTTCGTCGCGTGCCAGCAGGCGTGCGCGGACGTCTTCGTACGTCGCGACGGGAAAACGGGAAAGGGAATCGGCGGATTGCGTCACGGTGTCTCGGTCGGATTCGGTTGAAGTCGTTGAAAAGCGAAGCGGGCGTCGGATGGATGCCGGGCGCGCCGGGCGCGGCCCGCCGCGCTGCGGGTCATGCGTTCGAATAGCCGGAGATGAACGGCTTCACGGTGCCGTCGTCCAGGAACACGGCGCGCTCGACCTTGCCGATGTTCGCGCCATAGACGTGGATGCTGATCGACACCTGATCGGCGTACGCATTGGTCACGCGATGGATGTCGCCGATGCGCGGCGACACGGCCTCGACCTCGCCCGGCTGCAGCCGCACTGCGTCGCCCGACGGCACCGGCTTGCCGGTCGGGTCGAGCCGGTACGGCTGCGAAAACTCGCCGCCGCGCAGCATGCCGATCAGCCCCCACACCGTGTGGTTGTGGATCGGCGTGGCCTGGCCGGGGCCCCACACGAAGCTGACGACGGAAAACCGTTCGTCGGGGTCGAGATGCAGCAGGTACTGCCGGTAGCGCTCGGGATCGGGTTGCGCGAACGCGTCGGGCAGCCAGTCGTCGCGCGCGACCAGCGCGGCGAGCAGCGCGCCGCCGTCGTCCAGGATGCGCGCCTCGTTCGCGCCGGACGCGAGCAAGGCGCCCAAGCCTTCGACGAACGGGCGCAGCGGCGTGTGCTGCAACGAAAGCGTACTCATCGGGGTCTCCTCGAATAAAAATGCCCGGCTTGATCGATCGTCATGATGCACCTGGTCGTGCATGCAGAACAAACGTGAAAATCAGCGATATCGATGCTTTGTGGTGGTCGTGCGTTGCCGAACGCCGAACTCGGCCGAGCCGCGCCGCAGCGGGCCTCGGAATCACGCAGCCAGTGATCGCGCAACGCGTGCGAAGTCCCGCGCAAGTCTGCGGCGCCTTCGCCCTGCGCGCCGATGTGGCCGATCGAGCCCGTTCGGCGACGCACGCACGGCGCGGTCCGGCCTGCGCGGTATGCCCCATCGCCGTCCTTACGCATCGCTTCGATCGAATGCCCGCGCAGCGTGCGGCGCGCTGCGCGAACTCGCGGCGTCGCTCGGCGCGTTGCGCGCCGCCGCCGCCGCTGCCGCATCGAGCGCCGCGCGGCCGGCCGCCATCGCGATCGCATCGTCCTGCGGCGTATGCACGCGCCCGCACAGCACGTCGCGATAGTGACGTTCGAGCGGATTGTGGCGGCTCAACCCGTGGTTGCCGGACAGCTTCAACGCATGCTCGACGACGCGGATCGCCTGCTCCGTCACGGTTCGCTTGACGAGGCCGCTCGTCGTCACCGTCGGCGCGTCGCCCGCATCGGTGCGCGCGATGTGCTCGTCGAGCAGCACGCGGTTCGCGTGCAGCCAGCCTTCGATCTCGCCGATGGCCTCCTGCACGCGCGGCAGCGTCGCGAGCGGCGCGCCGAGACCGCTCGGCGCGCGGGTCGTCGCGAACCCGAGCAGCCAGTCGCGCGACGCGCGCGCGACCGCATCGTAGAGACTGCCGAGCAGCGCGACCATCCATGCCTGCTGGTCGGTCTGCGCGTCGATGTCCGCGTGGCTCGCGGCCGACACGGCCCACGCGCCGGGCGCGCGCACGTCGACCGCATGATCGGCGGGCAGCCACACGTCGTCGAACACGACCTCGTGGCTGCCCGACGCGCGCAGGCCCAGATGATCCCAGCTTTCGATCACGCGAATCCGCGCGTCGTCGTGCCCGTCGCCGTCGCGCCGCACCAGGAACACGCCGACGCGCGGCTCTGGCTCGTCGGTGCGCGCCCAGACGGCCAGCCAGCGCAGCGCCGGAATCCCGGTGCTGTACAGCTTGTGGCCGGACAGCCGCCAGCCGTCGCCGTCGCGGCGCGCGATCGTCTCCGGCAGCCCGCCGCGCGACGGCGAGCCGAGCGCCGGCTCGACCCGCAACGCGTTGATCAGCGCACCTTCGTCGACGGCGCTGTCGAACACCGCGCGCCGCACGCGCGCAGGCCAGCGGCTGTCCGCACGGCCGAGCGCGCGATGCTGCAGATACGTCATCGTCAGCACCAGCGCGGTCGCCGGGTCGGCGCGCGCGATCGCGGCGACGATGCGGCTCGCCTGCGCGAGCGTCGCGCCCGCGCCGCCATGCTCGCGCGGCACGACCTGCGCGATCAGCCCGGCGCGATGCAGCCGCGCGAAGTTCTCGTGCGGGAAACGGCCGTCGACGTCGTTGCGCGCGGCGTCGGCGGCGAGTTCGGGCGCGAGCCGCTCGAGCAACGCGGCGACGCGTGCATCGTCGGCGGGCAGATGACGCAGTGACGATTGCGCCGGAAGCGGCGCGGAAGCGGCAAGGCTGGCGGACATCGGTACGGTTTCCCTTCGGTGACGGGTAGCGGGGCAGCGTTGGATCGACGCGCGAGCGCCGTGCCCGCGCCGACGGCCGTCTGCGCGCCGACTTCGCCGCTCGGCATGCGTGCGCGCCGACCGTTTGCGCCCGTGCGGCAGCAAGCCCGCACAGGCGCCGGCAGACGCCCTGTCGATCCATTCGGAGCGCACAGCGTATGCGCAGCATGGTGCCCGCCCAAACCATGCAAATCTGATATTGAAATCGGCAATCGTTATTTCCGTTGCGCCTGATCCGGACGGTAATCTGCGCTGCATTCCTGCCCCGCCGGCCGCAGCTGGCACGGCGGGCCTTCCTTGCATCGGAGACCGAGATGAGCGTTGAATTCATCGGCATGATCCAGAGCCAGAAGCAGTCGGAAATTCATCCGGCCACTGGCCCGGCCGTCGACCCCGACTACGTGCGCGACTTCGCGCGCGCCCATGAAACGGCCGGCTTCGACCGAATTCTCGTCCCGCATCACTCGACCAGCCCGTCCGCGACGCTGACGATCGCGTTCGCCGCCGCCGCGACCGAGCGCATTCACTTCATGCTCGCGCATCGTCCCGGCTTCATCGCGCCGACGCTCGCCGCGCGGGAGATCGCGACGCTCGACCAGTTCAGCCGCGGCCGCCTCGCCGTGCACTTCATCTCGGGCGGCTCCGACAGCGAGCAGCAGCGCGACGGCGATTTCCTCGACCACGACGCACGCTATGCGCGCACCGACGAATATCTCGGCATCCTGCGCCGCATCTGGACCGAGTCGCAGCCGTTCGATCACGACGGCGCGCACTATCGCTTCAGGCAGGGCTACTCGGAAGTGAAGCCGCACCAAAAGCCGCACGTGCCGATCTATTTCGGCGGCGCGTCGGAAGCGGCGCTCGCGGTCGCCGGCAAGCACGCGGACGTCTATGCGCTGTGGGGCGAATCGCTCGACCAGGTGCGCGACCTCACGACCCGCGTGCGCGCCGAAGCCGCGAAACACGGCCGGCAGGTGCGCTTCTCCGTGTCGTTCCGGCCGATCCTCGCGGCCACCGAGGACGAAGCGTGGGCGCGCGCCCACCGGATCCTCGACGAAACGCGCCGGCTGCGCGACGCCGCGGGCCTCGGCACCGGCGACCCGCAGCAGAGCGAAGGCGCGCGGCGTCTGCTCGCGGCGGCCGAGCGCGGCTCGCGCGTCGACAAGCGGCTGTGGACCGAGATCGCGAAACTCACCGGCGCGCGCTCGAATTCGACCGCGCTGGTCGGCACACCCGAGCAGGTCGCCGACGCGTTGCTCGACTACTACGACCTCGGCGTGACGACGTTCCTGATCCGCGGCTTCGATCCGCTCGAGGACGCGCTCGACTACGGCCGCGAACTGATCCCGCGCGTGCGCAGCGGCGTCGCCGCCCGCGACGCCGCGCGCCGCGCCGCCTGACGCACGGAGACCATCGCCATGTCCGCCGTCCTGTCTTCCACGTCGCGCACGCGCACCGCGTCGGGCCTCGTGCTCGCCGAGGCGCCGCGCCAGCACTTCTGGTTCGATCCGCCGGCCCCGCGCATCGACGTCGCCGCCGAGCGCCGCCACCGTCAGGAGCGGCTCGCGGCCGCGTTCCGCCTGTTCGCGCGCTTCGGCTTCGCGGCCGGGCTCGCCGGCCACATCACCGCGCGCGATCCGGAGCTGCCCGACCACTTCTGGGTGAATCCGCTCGGCGTGCATTTTTCGCAGATCAAGGTGTCGGACCTGCTGCTCGTCAACGCGCGCGGCGAAACCGCGATCGGCAGCCGGCCGCTGAACAAGGCCGCGTTCGCGATCCACGCGGCGATTCACGACGCGCATCCGCATCTCGTCGCGGCCGCCCATACGCATTCGACCTACGGCAAGGCGTGGTCGACGCTCGGCCGCCCACTCGATCCGCTCACGCAGGACGCGTGCGTGTTCTACGAGGACCACGCGCTGTTCGACGACTTCACGGGAATGGTCGTCGACACCAGCGAAGGCGCGCGCATCGCCGATGCGCTCGCGCGGCCCGACGGCTCCACGCACAAGGGCGTGATCCTGAAGAACCACGGCATCCTGACGGCCGGCCCGAGCGTCGAGGCGGCCGCGTGGTGGTACATCGCGCTCGACAACGCCGCGCATACGCAGTTGCTGGCCGAAGCGGCCGGCACGCCGCAACCGATCGATCACGCGACCGCGCGGCACACGCACGGCCAGATCGGCGGCCCCGACGGCGCGTTGCACGCGTTCGACAGCCTGTTCCAACGCGTCGTCGCCGACGAACCCGACCTGCTCGACTGAGCGCCCTTGCGCACGACCGGAACCGGAGACCACACGAATGACCGATACCACCGCACCCGCGCCGGCCGGCGCCCCTAGCGACAAGCGTCGCCGGCTGCTGCGCGCGGCTGGCGCCGTCGCGCTGGCCGCGCCCGCGATCACACTGGGCCGCAAGGCCTGGTCCGCGGCGCCGCTGAAAAAGCTCACGTTCGCATGGAACCAGAACGCGTTCTGCCTGACGCCGATCGTCGTCGCGCAGGAACGCGGCTTCTTCGAAAAGAACGGGCTGAAGGTCGACCTGATCAACTACAGCGGCTCGACCGACCAGCTGCTCGAAGCGATCGCGACCGGCAAGGCCGACGCCGCGGTCGGGATGATCCATCGCTGGCTCAAGCCGCTCGAAGCCGGCTTCGACGTGAAGATCATCGGCAGCTCGCACGGCGGCTGCGTGCGGCTCGTCGGCGCGAAGGCGGCCGGCGTCACGACGCTGCAGGCGCTCAAGGGCAAGACGGTCGGCGTCAGCGATCTCGCCGCGCCCGGCAAGCACTTCTTCTCGATCCTGCTCGCGAAGAACGGCATCGACCCCGAGCGCGACATCACGTGGCGCCAGTATCCGGCCGACCTGCTCGGCGTCGCCGTCGACAAGGGCGAGATCCAGGCGATCGCCGACGGCGACCCGAACCTCTATCTGCTCGAAAAGCGCAGCAACGGCGCGTATGCGGAACTGGCGACGAACCTGTCCGGCGAATACGCGCGCAAGGTGTGCTGCGTGATCGGCGCGCGCGGCGAACTGGTGCGCAACGATCGGCCGGCGGCGGCCGCGCTCGCGCGCTCGATCGTGCAGGCCACCGAATACACGCACGACAACCCGAACGAAGCCGCGAAGGTGTTCGCGAAGTATTCGCCGAAGATCAGCCCCGACGACCTGCGCAAGCTGTACGCGACGCTGACCTACACGCACCATCCGACCAACGTCGACCTGCAGCAGGAAATCGCGTTCTATGCGGACGATTTCCGCCGCATCAACGTGCTGAAGAAAAGCACCGACCCGCAGCGCTTCGCGCAGCAGGTCTATGCGAACGTGCTGGGGTGAGCCGATGTCGACGATCGAACCCGCCTCCGCCGCACGCCGCGCGTCCATCGCGGGCGCATCCGCGGCCGCCGCGTCCGCGGCCGGCTGCACGGCCTGCGACGCGACGCTCGCCGCCGAAGCGCGCCGCGCGCGCAACTGGCCGACCGGCGTCGCCGCCGCGCTCGCGTGGAGCGCGCTCGGCGCGCTGACGCGGCTGTGGCCCAACCGCATCGCCGGTTTCAGCGACTGGGCGTATACCGACGCGTTCGGCGCCGCCGCATGGGCGATCGCCGCGCTGCTGCTGCTCGCCGCGACGCTCGGCCAGCGCGTGCCGGCCACGCGCGCGCAGCTCGCCCGCGTGCGGCCGGCCGGCCCGTGGCTCGTCGCGCTGCCGCTCGTGCTCGCCGCGTGGGAGGTCGCGACCGCGAAAACCGCGTGGCTGCCGACGCCGTTCTTCGCGCCGCCGCAGGCGCTCATCGAGGTCTACGTCGACGACTGGCCGCGCCTCGCCGGCAGCGCCGCCAACACGCTGAAGCTGCTGTCGCTCGGCTTCGCGTACGGCGTCGCGGTCGGGTTCGCGGTCGGCGTGTCGATCGGCTGGTCGCGCCGCATCGGCTACTGGGTGCATCCGGTACTGCGCGTGCTGGGGCCGGTGCCGGCCACCGCGCTGCTGCCGCTCACGTTCTACTTCTTCCCGACCAGCTATTCGGCCGCCGCGTTCCTGATCGCGCTGGCAACCGGCTTCCCGGTCGCGGTGCTGACGTGGTCGGGCGTCGCGAGCGTGAATCGGCAGTACTACGACGTCGCCCGCACGCTCGGCGCGAACGCCCGCTTCCTGGTGTTGCGCGTCGCGATTCCGGCCGCGCTCCCTCACGTGTTCGTCGGCATCTTCATGGGGCTCAGCGCATCGTTCACGGTGCTCGTCGTGGCCGAGATGATGGGCGTCAAGTCGGGGCTCGGCTGGTATCTGAGCTGGGCGCAGGGCTGGGCATCGTACGTGAACATGTATGCGGCGCTGATCGTGATGGCGCTGCTGTTTTCCGGGCTGATCGCGCTGCTGTTCGCCGTGCGCGACCGCGTGCTCGCCTGGCAGAAAGGAACCGTCAAATGGTAAGCGCCGCCGCTGTGGAACCGCTCGCCGCGACCGCGCCCGTCGCCGGAAACGCCACGCCGCCGCGCGGTGCACGTATCGACGTCCGCCGCGTCAGTCATGCGTTCGACGGCCCCGGCGGCCCGCTGCCGGTGCTCGACGACGTCACGCTGTCGGTCGCCGCCGGCGAGTTCGTCGCGCTGCTCGGGCCGAGCGGCTGCGGGAAATCGACGCTGCTGCGGCTCGTCGCCGGGCTCGATGCCGCGCGGCAAGGCACGATCGCGCAGGACGGCGTGCCGATCGAGCAGCCCGACCCGTCGCGGATCGTCGTGTTCCAGGACCCGACGCTCTACCCGTGGCGTCGCGTGCGCGCCAACGTCGCGCTCGGCCTCGAAGCGCGCGGCGTCGCGCGCCGCGCCCAGCATCGCGTCGACGATGCGCTGGCGCGCGTCGGGCTGCAGGAATTCTCGAACGCGTTTCCGCATCAGCTGTCGGGCGGGATGGCGCAACGCGTCGCGCTGGCGCGCGCGCTCGTCAATGACCCGCGCCTGCTGATCCTCGACGAGCCGCTCGGCAAGCTCGATTCGCTGACGCGCCTGACCATGCAGGCCGAGCTCACCGCGCTGTGGCAACGCGACGGCTTCTCGGCGCTGCTCGTCACGCACGATGTCGAGGAGGCGCTGTTCCTCGCCCAGCGCGTGATCGTGTTCGGGCCGCGGCCGGCGCGCATCGTCGCGGAGCTGCGCGTCGACCTGCCCTATCCGCGCCATCGCGGCGATCCGCGGCTCGCCGAGCTGCGCCACGACGCGCTGCGGCATCTCGGACTCGATGCGAGCTGGTAGATGCACGGCGTCGCTCGCCGAACCGGCGCTTTGCCTCGACACGCGCGGCGCGGATGAACGCGCTGCCGTTTGCCGATTGGGCGCTGCGGTTCCTGCAACTGCTGTATCGCGCGCAGCTCGCGTGTGCCCAAACGCTCCATGCGCTGGGCCTGACCGGCGACGCCGACGGCCAGGCCGCGTGGCCGTGGGCGCAGCGGGTCGCGCTCGAAACGCTGCGCATCGACGCCGGCCTCACGCGGCAGCTTGCGTTCGCCGTCGCGGCGACCGTGTTCGCCGCGGCGCTCGGCTGCGTCGCGATCGCGAGCCGCAAGTACCGTGCGGCCGCGTCGATCGCCGCGCTCGCCGGCGCTTGCTTCGCGCCGTGGCCGCCGGCTTCGCTGTGGCTCGCGCCCGCCGTGCCGACCAGCTTCCAGCGCAATCCCGAACCGTTTTCCGTCGCGAACGTGATGCACGGCGCGCGCCTGTATGGGCAGCATTGCGCGGCCTGTCACGGTGCGGACGGCCGCGGCGAAGGGCCGCTCGCGGCGACGCTCGCGCACTGGCCGCCGACCTTCGCGGGCGCGCTGCTCGCGCGGCGGCTGGACGGCGAACTGTACTGGCGCGTGCGCCACGGCACCCGCGACGCGCACGGCGCGACCTCGATGCCGGGCTTTGCGGCGACGCTCGGGCCGGCCGACACGTGGGCGGTACTCGATTACCTGAAAGCGCTGTCGGCCGGCAGCGGTGCGCGCGCCGAGGGCGCGTGGCCCGTGCCCGTCCCGCTGCCGGCGCTCGACGTGCGCTGCGGCGATGCGGCGCCGCAGCCGCTCGCGCGCTGGCGCGACGGCCAGCGCGTGCGCATCGTCGCGCTCGCCGCGGGCGCCACGCCGCCTCGCGAGGATCCGCGCTGGCAGACGCTGATCTTGACCGGCGACGACGCTCGTACGTCGGCCGCACCGAACGCGCCGGCCGGCGCGCGCGCGAACTGCGTCGCGACGACGGCCGGCGCCTGGCAGGCGTTCGCGACGATCGCGGGCGTGCCGCCCGATGCGTTCGGCGGCACGCAGCTGCTCGCCGACCGGCGCGGCTGGCTGCGCGCCCGCGCATTGCCGGGCAGCGCCGGCTGGTCCGCCGACGACCTGCTATGCCGCGCGCAGACGAGCACGCGTCCGTCCGACGACGCCGCAAACGCCGATCCGCTGACCGCGCTGCTGGTGCGCGTGGACAGCGAGCCCGTGCAGGACGTGCAGGCCGGGCTGCCGCATTGACACCCTGAACCGTTTCTCCGCCCGAACCGAACCGACGATGAATCCGAACCGACGCCACTTCCTCGCGCAGGCCAGCGCACTCGCCGCCACCTTGAGCACCGCGCCGGCCGTACTGCATGCGCAATCGGGCACGCGGCCGCTGCTGCGCGCCGGCGACCAGAAAGGCGGGCTGCGCGCGCTGCTCGAAGCGGCCGGCGAGTTGAACGGCGTCGCCTACGACATCGCGTGGACCGAGTTTCCGGCCGCCGCGCCGCTCGCCGAAGCGCTGAACGCGGCGGCCGTCGACTGCGGGCCGATCGGCGACGCGCCGGTGATCTTCGCGCTCGCGTCGGGCGCGCGCCTCAAGGTGATCGGCGCGAACCGCTCGGACCCGTACGGCACCGCGGTGCTCGTGCGGCCCGACGCAGCGCTGAAAGACGCGGCCGATCTGAAGGGCAAGCGCATCGGCACCACGCGCGGCTCGATCGGCCATTTCGTCACGCTGAAGGCGCTCGATGCGGCCGGCCTGCCGCCCGACGCCGTGTCGTTCCGCTTCCTGCCGCCGGCCGACACGATGCTTGCGCTCGCCACCGGATCGATCGACGCATGGGCGACGTGGGAACCGTACACCGCGCTCGCCGAAACGAGCGGCCGCGCGCGCGTGCTCGTCAACGGCCGCGGGCTGTGGTCGGGCCTCAGCTACATCGCGGCCACCGATGCCGCGATCGCGGCGAAGCGCGACGTGCTGCGCGACTTCGTGCAACGCGTGGTGCGTGCGCAGGCGTGGTCGTACCGGCACGTCGACGCGTATTCCGCGACGCTCGCGCGCATCATCGGCATCCCGCCGGCGGCGGCAAAGCTGCAGTTCGAGCGGCGCAACACGCGCTGGCAACCGATCGACGCGGCGGTGATCGCGCAGCAGCAGCGCACCGCCGATTTCTATCTGAAGGCCGGGCTACTGCGTGAGCCGCTCGACGTGCGCGCGACGTTCGACCGCGGCTTCCCGCTCGCGTGACCGGCCGGCGCCGCGCGCGCAGGCAGGCAGGTGCAGGCAAACACGCGAGCAACCGTCCAAACGGCCGGCGCACGATCTGGCACAATCGCGATTCGCCCATCCCGTGTTTGCCAGCCAGCGTCATGCCAGCCATTTCAGAACTGTTCGTCTACCCGATCAAATCCTGCGCCGGCATCGCGCTGCCGCGCGCGCAATTGCTGGAGACGGGCCTCGCGTACGATCGCCACTGGCTGATCACCACACCCGACGGGATGATGATCACGCAGCGCACGCATCCGCGGCTCGCGCTGATCCGCACGGCGCTCGAGCACGACGCGCTGGTGCTGAACGCGCCGGGCATGCCCGAGATCCGCACGCCGCTCGACTGCGATGCGACGCCCGCCACGCCCGCGATGGCGGCGACCGTGTGGCGCGACACCGTCGACGCGATCGACACGGGCGCCGAGACGGCCGCATGGCTCACGCAATTCGTCGGTACGCCGTTGAAGCTCGCCCGCTTCGGCGACGGCGCGCGCCGCGGCTGCAACCGCAAATGGACCGGCGACGTCGATACCCACACGCAATTCGCCGACGGCTATCCGCTGCTCGTGATCGGCCAGTCGTCGCTCGACGACCTGAACGCGCGGCTCGCCGCGAAAGGCGCGCCCGCGATTCCGATGAACCGCTTCCGCCCGAACCTCGTCGTGTCGGACCTCGATGCGTACGAGGAAGACTTCGTCGAGCATCTCGACGCGGCCGGCGCGACGCCCGTGCGGCTGCGCCTCGTGAAGCTGTGCACGCGCTGCCCGATCCCGACGATCGACCAGGCGAGCGGCGAGC
Source organism: Burkholderia sp. KJ006 (assembly GCF_000262695.1). NCBI lineage: Bacteria > Pseudomonadati > Pseudomonadota > Betaproteobacteria > Burkholderiales > Burkholderiaceae > Burkholderia > Burkholderia sp. KJ006. The sequence goes on from NC_017921.1 coordinate 1,605,993, forward strand.
CGAACCCGCAATGGCCGCACGAGCCGACCGACACGATGCAGACGTATCGCGCGAACCCGAACTTCGACGGTGCGCTGACGTTCGGCATCAACGCGATCGTCGTCGCGGGCGCGGGCGCATGGCTCGAAGTCGGGCAGGCGCTCGACGCGCAACTGGGGTTCGGGGACTGAGGGGAAGTGGACGCGTCGCTCGTGGCGCGTCGGTTTTGCTGCTGCTCGGCGCCAACGTTCGTTTGTAGCGCCGCCTTCTGACGCGCCGGTTCCGAGGCTCGTTCGTAACGGCCGCCTCAGCCGCTCGGCCTCCACCACCAGTCCCTACCCCGCCTCCGGCAACACCGGCAGCCACACCGTCACGATCAATCCCCCGCCGTCCGCATCGGCGAGCGTCACGCTGCCTCGATGCACGCGCGCGATCTCGCGCACGATCGACAGCCCGAGCCCGGTGCCCTCGATCGTCTGCGTGGTGCTGCCGCGATGAAAGCGTTCGAACACCGCATCGCGCTCGCCGGCCGGAATGCCCGGCCCGTCGTCGATCACGTCGAGGCGCGCGCGCGCGCCGTCGCGCGACACGCGCACGGTGATCACCGCGCGGTCGCCCGCGTAGCGGATCGCGTTGTCGATCAGGTTGCCGATCAGTTCGCCGAGCAGGTCCGGCTGACCGAGTACGTCGACGTCGGCGTCGTGCTCGAAGCCGAGGTCGATGTCGCGCGCGCGCGCGACCGGCGACCAGTCGAGCGTCGCGCTGCGGGCGATCCGGTGCAGCGCGACCGGCTGATGCGCGACCGCGTGGCCGCTGTCCGAATCGAGCCGCGACAGCGACAGCAATTGCTGGACGATCTTCGCCGCCTGCCGCACGGCGCCGTTCGCGCGCCGCAGATGCGCAGTCACGCGCGGCTGCTCGTCGGGCCGCAGCGCCAGTTCGACACCCGCCTGCACGGCGGCGAGCGGCGTCTTCAGCTGATGGGCGGCATCCGCGAAGAATCGGCGCCGCGCCAGTTGCATCCGCTGCGTGCGCGCGATGTACAGATTGATCGACTCGACCAGCGGCGCGAGTTCGCTCGGCATGCCGGCCGTGTCGAGCGGCGTCGGATCGCCGTCGCTGCGCGCGGCGACCGTCGCCGACAGCCGGTTCAGCGGTCGCAGCCCGCGCCCGACGCCGAGCCACACGATCCCGAGCGCCAGCACGACGAGCAGCCCTTCCTGCAGCAGCGACCCGGTCAGGATCTCGCGCGCGAGCGCCTGGCGCGCCTAGATCGTCTCGCCGACCATCACCCACACGATGCGCGTCTGCGCGCTCGGCACGTCGTGGACGGGCACCCGCAGCGCGGCCATCCGCAACTGCTCGCCGCGATACACGACGTCGTAGTACTGCGTGACGAACAGCGCGCCGCCGCGCGGCGGCAGCGGCAGGTCCGGGTAGCCGGTGATCGTGCGGCCGCGGTCGTCGCGGATCAGGTAGTAGATCTTGCCGCCGTCCCCGGACTCGAACATCTCGAGCGCGAGATACGGCAGGTCGACCTCGATCTCGCCGTCGTTGAGCCGCACGCCTTCCCGGATCGACTTCAGCGACGACGACAGCGTGCGGTCGAACGCGACGTGCGCGGCGCTCATCGCGCGCTGGTAGGTGAGCCACGAGTCGAGCGCGAGCAGGCCGAGCAGCGGCAGCAGCAGCCACAGCGCGACCTGCGTGCGCAGGTTCGGGCGGATCGTCACGCCGCCGCCCGCGGATGCGTCGGCGCGCGCCTCATGCGGCGGCCTTCGCTTCGAGCAGGTAGCCGAGCCCGCGCAGCGTGACGATCGCGACGCCGGTGTTCTCCAGCTTTTTCCGCAGCCGGTACACGTAGATCTCGATCGCGTCCGCGTTCACCGACTCGTCGAGCCCGAAGATCTTCTCCGACAGCGTCTCCTTGTTGATCGCGCGGCCGTTGCGCAGGATCAGCACCTCCAGCACCGAGCGTTCGCGCGGCGTGAGCGACAGCGCTGCGCCGGCGAGCTGGAAGCTGCGGTCGACGCTGTCGTACGCGAGCGGCCCGCATTCGATCCGCGAGTGCTCGTGGCCGAGGCTGCGCCGGATCAGCGCGCGGGCGCGCGCCTCCAGCTCCGTCAGTTCGAACGGCTTGGCCAGATAATCGTCGGCGCCGAGATCGAGCCCCTTCACGCGGTCCTCGACCGAACCGTGCGCCGTGAGAATCAGCACCGGCACCGGATTGCGGCGCGCGCGCAAGCGGCGCAGCACCTCGAGCCCGTCGAGCTTCGGCAGCCCGAGATCGAGGATCACCAGCGCGTAGTCCTGCGTGCGCAGCACGTGATCGGCGGCTTCGCCGTCCGCCATGTGATCGACCGCGAAGCGCGCGGCGCTCAGCGCGTCGTGCAGCGACTGCGCGAGGTTCGGGTTGTCTTCGACGAGCAGCACACGCATTCGGATTCCGTAAGGTCAGCGACAGGCCGCTACATTACATGATCCTTTCCACGCCGACGCTTCGCGCAAATACCGGTTGCGCGCCCGCGCAGCCGGGCCCGACGCCCCATCGTCTCCGGGAAATCCATGACCCGCCGGACGCGATCGCTCAAGAAAATGAAAGCAGGATGAAAGTGCCGCGCAATTAACATCCGCGTCACTCGAACCACACACGCATCACTGGAGGAAGACATGCCGTTTGCACCGAAGCCGCTCGCCGCCGCGCTGGCACTCGTCGCGGGCACCGCCGTCGCACAGGTTCCCGCCGGATATCCGGGCAGCTATCAGGGCGTCGTGGACGCCGCGAAGAAGGAAGGCAAGCTGATCGTCTACTCGACCACCGACACGGGCCTCGTGCGCCCGCTGATCAAGGACTTCGAAAGCCTGTACGGCGTGAAGGTCGAATACAACGATATGAACAGCACCGAGCTGTACAACCGCTACATTAGCGAGAACGCCGCCAGCAGCACGAGCGCCGACGTGCTGTGGAGCTCCGCGATGGACCTGCAGGTGAAGCTCGTCAACGACGGCCTGATGGCGTCGTACGATTCGCCCGAAAGCCAGCACGTGCCGCAATGGGCGCAATACCAGAAGCAGGCGTACGGCACGACATTCGAGCCGCTCGCGATCGTCTACAACAAGCGCCTGATCCCCGAGAACGAGGTGCCGAAGACGCGCGCCGACCTGATCCGGCTGCTCACGACGCAGGCCGACAAGTTCAAGGGCAAGGTCACGACCTACGACATCGAGAAGTCCGGCGTCGGCTTCAACTACCTGACGCAGGACGCGCACGTGAACGAAAAGGTCACGTGGGAGCTGGTGAAGGCGATCGGCGCGACCGGCCCGAAACTGCAGTCGAGCACGGGCGCGATGATGGAGCGCATCTCGTCCGGCGAGAACCTGATCGGCTACAACATCATCGGCTCGTATGCATACGCGAAGGCGAAGAAGGACAAGTCGATCGGCTACGTGTTTCCGAAGGACTACACGCAGGTCGTGAGCCGCCTCGCGACGATCTCGAAGAAGGCGAAGAACCCGAACGCCGCGAAGCTGTGGGTCGACTATCTGCTGTCGAAGCGCGGCCAGACGCTGATCGCGAACCAGGCGAACCTGTATGCGATCCGCACGGACGTCGCCGGCGAAACGTCGGCCGCGAGCCTCACGAAAGAGCTCGGCGACTCGCTGAAGCCGATCCAGATCGGCACCGGCCTGCTCGTGTATCTCGACCAGTCGAAGCGGCTCGCATTCCTGAAGCAATGGCAGCAGGCGATCAAGCGCTGATCCGCTGATGCGCTGACCCGCCGAGCCCCGGCCGCCCGCTGAAAATGCCGCGGGCCGGCCGCTTCCCGTTACCGACTTTCCGTAGGCGGCCATCCGGATGGCCGCAGGGGTGTACTCATGCTTTCAACCAGCACACGGGCAACGACGCCGGCCGTTGCGCGCACCACCGGCCCCGGCGACGCGATCCCCGCGCTCCCGGCCAACGGCCTGCAGCCGCTCGCCGGCATGCTGCGCTGGATCGTCGTCGCGGTGCTGACCATCGCGGTCGCGCTGCCGCTCGGCTTCATCCTGTTCCAGAGCCTGCTCACCGCGCCGTTCTTCGACGCGAACAAGACGCTCGGCGTCGAAGGCTTCCGCTTCATCTTCGCCGATCCCGATTTCTGGTCGGCCGTGAAGAACTCGTTCATCATCGCCGGCGGGATGCTGTTCATCTCGATCCCTCTCGGCGGCATCCTGGCGTTCGTGATGGTGCGCACCGACCTGCCCGGCCGCCGCTGGCTCGAGCCGCTGCTGCTCACGCCGGTGTTCGTGTCGCCGATGGTGCTCGCGTTCGGCTACGTCGTCGCGGCCGGCCCGGTCGGTTTCTACTCGGTCTGGTTCCGGCAGCTGTTCGGCGTGCAGGACGTGCCGTGGAACGTGTACTCGATCCTCGCGATCACGGTGATCGTCGGCCTCACGCACGTGCCGCACGTGTACCTGTACTCGTCGGCGGCGCTGCGCAATCTCGGCTCGGACGTCGAGGAAGCCGCACGCGTGACGGGCGCACGTCCGTTCCGCGTCGCGCTCGACGTGAGCCTGCCGATGACGATGCCCGCGCTGCTGTTCGCCGGCGTGCTGGTGTTCTTCCTCGGCTTCGAGGTGTTCGGGCTGCCGCTCGTGCTCGGCGACCCCGAAGGCCACCTCGTGCTCGCCACCTACCTGTACAAGCTGACCAACAAGCTCGGCGTGCCGTCGTATCACCTGATGGCCGCGGTCGCGGTGTGCATCGTCGCGATCACGTTTCCGCTGGTGCTGCTGCAGCGCCGGCTGCTGAAGACGGCGAACCGCTTCGTCACCGTCAAGGGCAAGGCCGGCCGCTCGACCGTGCTGCCGCTCGGCGCATGGCGCTGGGTCGCGCTCGCGATCGTCGCGCTGTGGCTCGCGCTGACCGTCATCGTGCCGATCTCCGGCATCGTGCTGCGCGCGTTCGTGACCAACTGGGGCGAAGGCGTGCCGCTCGCCGACGTGCTGACGCTGGCGAACTTCGTCGAACTGTTCGAGCAGGACAACCTCGTGCGCGCGATCGTCAACACGCTCGGCATCGGCGTGATCGGCGGCGCGCTCGCGGTCGGCTTCTACTCGCTGGTCGCGTTCGCGGGTCATCGCCGCCACGACTGGGCGACCCGGCTGCTCGACTACCTCGTGCTGCTGCCGCGCGCGGTGCCGGGCCTGCTCGCCGGCCTCGCGTTCCTGTGGATCTTCCTGTTCGTGCCGGGCCTGCGCGAGCTGAAGAACTCGATGTGGAGCATCTGGATCGCGTACACCGTCGTGTGGCTCGCGTACGGGATGCGGCTGATCCAGAGCGCGCTGCTGCAGGTCGGCCCGGAACTCGAGGAAGCCGGCCGCAGCGTCGGCGCGACGCGCAGCCGCGTGTCGCTCGACGTGACGCTGCCGCTCGTGCGCTTCGGGCTGCTCGCCGCGTGGCTGCTGATCTTCATGATCTTCGAGCGCGAATACTCGACGGCCGTCTACCTGCTGTCGCCCGGCACCGAAGTGATCGGCGCGCTGCTCGTGTCGCTGTGGGCGACCGGCGCCGTCGACCAGGTCGCCGCACTGTCTGTCATCAACATCGCGATGGTCGGCGCCGGACTCGGCGTGGCCCTGCGCTTCGGAGTGAAACTTCATGGATAAGCTCATCGTCGACGACCTGCATCTCAGCTACGGCGCCAACCCGATCCTCAACGGCGTGTCGTTCGAACTGAAGGCCGGCGAAGTCGTGTGCCTGCTCGGCGCGTCGGGCAGCGGCAAGACCACGCTGCTGCGCGCGGTGGCCGGCCTCGAACAGCCGTCCGGCGGGCGCATCCAGCTCGACGGCCGCGTGTTCTTCGACGGCGCACAGCGCATCGACCTGCCCGTCGAACAGCGCTCGCTCGGCCTCGTGTTCCAGTCGTACGCGCTGTGGCCGCACCGCACCGTCGCCGACAACGTCGGCTACGGGCTCAAGCTGCGCCGCGTGGCGGCTGCCGAACAGAAGCGCCGCGTGCAGGCCGCGCTCGACCAGCTCGGCCTCGGTCATCTGGCCGAACGCTTCCCGCATCAACTGTCGGGCGGCCAGCAGCAGCGCGTCGCGATCGCGCGCGCGCTCGTCTACAACCCGCCGGTGATCCTGCTCGACGAGCCGCTGTCGAACCTCGACGCGAAGCTGCGCGAGGAAGCGCGGGCGTGGCTGCGCGAACTGATCGTGTCGCTCGGGCTGTCGGCGCTGTGCGTGACGCACGACCAGACCGAGGCGATGGCGATGTCCGACCGCATCCTGCTGCTGCGCAACGGCCGCATCGAGCAGGAAGGCACGCCGGCCGAGCTGTACGGCGCACCGCGCTCGCTGTACACGGCCGAATTCATGGGCAGCAACAACCGGATCGATGCGCGCGTCGCGGCCGTCGACGGCGAGCGCGTGACGCTGGCCGGCGACGGCTGGCAGCTGCAGGCGCTCGCGCGCGACACGTTCGCGCCCGGCCAGCCCGCGCAGGCCGTGATCCGGCTCGAACGCGTGCAGGTCGTCGACGGCCCCGGCGCGAACCGGCTGCAGGCCGATCTCGTCACGTCGATGTATCTCGGCGATCGCTGGGAATACCTGTTCCATCGCGGCGACATGCGGCTGCGCGCGTTCGGCCACGCACCGCGCGCGGCGGGCGCGCACTGGATCGAATTCCCGGCCAACGACTGCTGGGCGTTCGCGAAGGCGGGCTGAGCCGCCTGCGGCGGCCCGCGCGCCGCCGCATCCCCCACCCGTTCCACCCCGCTCCACCCCGTTTCAACCCGCATGCGGCGCGCGCTCCCCGGCGTGCGCCGCGTGCCGCTGCGCGCCGCGCATCCGTTTCACCGAACCCATAACGAACCAGGAGACACCGTCAATGAAGTCATGCGTTCAACGTTTCGCCCGCACCGCCCGCGTGAGCGTGCCGGCCCTCGCGGTCGGCGTCGCGGCCGGCGCCGTGCACGCGCAGTCGTCGGTCACGCTGTACGGGATCATGGACGCCGGCATCGAATACGCGAATCACGCGGCGCCGGACGGCGGCGATTCGTTCAAGCTCAAGTCGGGCAACAAGAACACGTCGCGCTGGGGCCTGCGCGGCGTCGAGGATCTCGGCGGCGGGCTGAAGGCCGTGTTCCGCCTCGAAAGCGGGATCGACCTCGCGAACGGCGCGTCGGACGACGGCCCCGACGCGATCTTCGCGCGCCGCGCGACCGTCGGCCTGAAAGGCAAATGGGGCGAGGTATCGCTCGGGCGCAACTTCACCGTCACCTACGACTACATGCTGCCGTTCGACCCGATGGGCTACGCGCAGAACTACTCGTGGGCGACGTCGTCGATGGCGACGGGCGCGCGCAAGGACGGGCTGTTCACGCGCGCGTCGAACGCCGTGCGCTACGACGGCGAATTCGGCGGCTTCCGGTTCGGCGCGCTGTACGGCTTCGGCAACGTGCCGGGCAGCGTGAAGACCAGTTCGAAGTACGACTTCGCGCTCGGCTACGAGGCCGGCCCGTTCGCGGCGGTCGTCACGTTCGACCGGCAGAACGGCGCGGCCGACAGCGTCACGCCGGCCGATACCGTCAACTACGTTCAGGGCATACACGCGGGCGTCAGCTACGACTTCGGCAGCCTGAAAACGATGGCCGGCTATCGCAACTACCGCCGCACCTACCACACGCGCGCCGCGAACCAGTTGAGCGACATGATGTGGGTCGGCGGCACGTACCAGTTCACGCCGACGTTCTCGATGATCGCCGCCGTCTATCACCAGAACATCAAGGGCGGCAGCGACGCCGATCCGACGCTGGTGTCGGTGCGCGCGAACTACGCGCTGTCGAAGCGCACGGTGCTGTATGCGGCCGGCGCGTTCGCGATCGCGCAGCATGGCGAGAAGGTCGGCGTGTCGCGCGATGTCGCCGGATACGGGACGACGCAGGTCGGCGTGACGGCGGGGATTCAGCAGCGCTTCTGACGCGGATCCGGCCCGCGGCGCGGCGCGAAGGCGAGACGCGCCGCGGGCGCCGATGCCGATGCCGATGCGAGCACTGGACGGCCGGGGCGCGTTCGATGCACGCTGTGCACCCGCTTTATCGATCGCGCATCACGAACACCGTGCGCGTCCGGCTGTCCGTATCGGCCCAATGCTCGCCGACCGCGGCAAGCGGCACGGTGCGCGTGTCGATCGACAGCGCCGCCGGCGCGGCCGCGTCGAACACGCCGCGGATCGCCGCGAGCAGACGCGGCATCGGCACGCTGCCCAGGCCGCTGCCCATCAGCTCGATCGCCGTCGCGCGCAGCACGGCGCCCGGCAGCGAGACGTCGGCGCCGCCGATCGAGCCGATCTGCACGAAACGCAGCCGGCGCCCTTCGTCCGTCGCATTCGCCGCGGCGACGAGCGCCGCGCGGGCGCTGCCGCCCCACAGATAGTCGAGCAAGACGTCCACGCCGGCGCGAAAGTGCGGCTCCAGCGCGCGCACGAGCTCGGCGTCGTCCTGCCGCAGCGACACGACCGCATCCGCGCCGGCGTCCAGCAGCGCATCGAGCGCAGCCGGATCGCGCCCGGTCGCGATCACCTTCGCGGCGCCCAGATACTTCGCGATCCGCACGGCCAGCCGGCCCGAGGTGCCGGTCGCGCCGTTCACGAGCACCGTCTCGCCGGCGGCAAGCCGCGCGCGTTCGGTCAGCGCGGCCCACGACGACATGCCGGGGATCGCGAGCGCCGCCGCCGAGACGTCGTCGAGATCGTCCGGCAGCGGCACCCAGCGGTCGTCGGGCACGATCGTGCGTTCGGCCATCGCGCCGAACGGAGCGGGCGCGCCGAAGAAGTACACGCGCCGGCCGTCGTCCGTGCGTCCGACGCCATCGACGCCGACGACGAACGGATAGCGACCGCTCGACGAATAATGCGTGCCCGCCGCCCGCCCCTGCGCGAGGCGGCTCAGCGCAGATGCCGCCACGTCCACCAGCCGATGGCCGGGCAGCGCGCGCGGCGCGTCGAACTCCATATACACCGGACACTCGCCGGCGCCCGTGACGACTGCAGCTTTCATGTTCACTCCTTGAATCGGGATGGCGGCCAAGGTGGCGCGCCGGTCATCGGGCGGCGAGCCACGCGCGCAGCGCGGCGTCGCGCACCTCCAGCACGTCGAACAGGCCGAGCGCGCGCAACGCCGGCAACGCGGCGATCGTGTCCGCTTCCGCACGCGCGCGCTCGGCCGGCTCCGCATGCGGGTCGGCCAGCACGCGCGCATTGATCAGAAACGCCGCGACCGTGCCCTTGCGGATCGTCGTTCCGCACGCGTCGATCTGGTCGGCATGGTCGGGAAGGACCTGTTCGGCTCGCATCGTGCAGCACTCCCTTGGGTTGTCGATGCGCCCAATGTACGCGTGCAGCGCCGGCCAATCTCCGGTATAAAAGCCATTCGATACTGAAATCCGGCCATGCCCGATCCCTTGCTTCCTGCTCATCTGATCGCGTCCGACGACGGCCCGTTCGTCGCCGCCGCGCTGCTCACGCAGCGCGACCCGCGCGTGACGCCATCGCATGCGCACGCGCGCGGCCAGCTCGTCGGCACGCTGAGCGGGCTGGTGTCGATCGGCCTCGACGATCAGCAATGGGTCGTCCCCGCGATCCATGCGGTGTGGATTCCGCCGCACTTCCGGCATTCGCTGCACTCGTTCGGTCCGATCGCCGGCTGGTCGGCGTTCATCGCGCCCGCGCGATGCGCGTCGCTGCCCGCCGCGCCGCGCGCGATCCGCACCACGCCGCTGTTGCGCGAGGCCGTGCAGCGTGCGGCGAGCTGGGACGGCGCGGCGCTCGACGCGGCGCAGACCCGCATCGCCGACGTGATCCTCGACGAGATCGCCGCGGCGCCGGCGGAATCGCTCGGCCTGATCCGGCCGCAGGAGCCGCGGCTCGCGCGCATTACCGACGCGCTGGCCGCCAATCTCGCGGACAACAGGCGCCTCGAGGAATGGGCCGAATGGGCCGGCATCGGCGCGCGGACGATGAGCCGCCGCTTCGTGGCCGAAACGGGGCTCACGTTCGCGCAATGGCGTCAGCAGGCGCGGCTGCTGCGCGCGCTCGAGAAAATCGCCGACGGCGCGCCGGTGACGACGATCGCGCTCGATCTCGGGTACGACAACGTGAGCGCCTTCATCGACATGTTCCGCCGCGCGACCGGCACCACGCCGGGAAAATATCCGGTCGCGGGCAGCGCAGTGCGCGGCGCTGCATAGCGCGCGGGCGTCGCGATCCGGCGCGGGTTCCCGAATGCCGGCGCGCGGCGGCTCGACGCTCCATCGCCCCACCGCGCCACCGCCCGCATCGTCAATACGTTGCGTCGCCGTTCGTCGAAGCGCCGCCGCCCGTGTTCCTGAACTGCGCGGCCAGCCGTTCCGCGCTGCGCGCGAGCAGCGTCGTATCGACGCCCACCGCGACGAACGACGCGCCCGCGCGCAGATAGCGCCGCGCGGCCGCCGCATCGGCGCTGAGAATCCCCGGCGCTTTGCCGGCGCGCTTGATCGCCGCGAGCGCGCCGTCGATCGCCGCCTGCACGTCCGGATGCGCGGGATTGCCCAGATGCCCGAGATCGGCGGCCAGATCGGCCGGGCCGATGAATACGCCGTCGACGCCGTCCACCCGCGCGATCGCGTCGATCGCATCGAGCCCGGCGCGCGTCTCGACCTGCACCAGCACCGCCATCGCGTCGTTCGCCCGCTGCAGATAGTCGCCGATCCGGTTCCAGCGCGACGCGCGGGCGAGCGCGCTGCCGACGCCGCGCATCCCGTGCGGCGGATAACGCGTCGCCGCCACCGCCGCGCGCGCTTCGTCGGCGCTCTGCACCATCGGCACGAGCAGCGTCTGCGCGCCGAGATCGAGCACCTGCTTGACGATCACCGGATCGTTCGACGGCACGCGCACGACCGGATGCGACGGATACGGCGCGATCGCCTGCAACTGCGCGAGGATGGTCGGCACCGTGTTCGGCGCATGTTCGCCGTCGATCAGCAGCCAGTCGAAACCGGCGCCCGCAACCACTTCCGCGCTGTACGGATTCGCGAGGCCGAGCCACAGCCCGATCTGCGCATCGCCGCGGGCGAGCGCAGCCTTGAAGCCATTCGACGGCATCTGCATCGCCTGCCCTCCCGTCACGCGAAGTGGCACTGGATCGTGCCGAGCGGGCCGTAATCGACGCTGAACGTGTCGCCCGGCCGCGCCGCGCAGGGCCGCGTAAACGATCCGCCGAGCACGATCTGGCCGGGCTCCAGCGCGACGTCGAAACGCGCCAGCCGGTTCGCGAGCCACGCGACGCCGTTGGCCGGATGATTCAGCACGCCGGCCGCGACGCCCGTCTCCTCGACCGCGCCGTTGCGCGACATGATCGCCGCGACCCAGCGCAGGTCGAGGTCGTGCGGCCGCACCGGCCGGCCGCCGATCACGACGCCCGCGTTCGCGGCGTTGTCGGCGATCGTGTCGAACACCTTGCGCGGCCGCTGCGTCGCGGGATCGATCGACTGGCTGCGCGCGTCGATGATCTCGAGCGCCGGCACCACGTAATCGACCGCGTCGTACACGTCGAAGATCGTGCAGCGCGGGCCGCCGAGCCGCTTGCCGAGCACGAACGCGAGCTCGACCTCGACGCGCGGCACGATGAAGCGGCCGGTCGGGATCGTGCCGCCGTCGTCGAAGAACATGTCGTCGAGCAGCGCGCCGTAATCGGGTTCGTCGATCTGCGAAGCGCTCTGCATCGCCTTCGACGTGAGGCCGATCTTGTGGCCCTTCAGCGTGCGGCCTTCGCCGAGCTTGAGCGCCACCCACGCGCGCTGGATCGCGTACGCGTCGTCGATCGTGATGTCCGGATGGTCGAGCGAAATCTGGCGAATCTGCTTGCGCTCGCGCTCGGCGTCGTGCAAACGCCGCGCGAGCTGGTCGATGAGGGCGGGTTCGAGCATGGTCGGTTCGGGAGCGGGGTTCAACCGGCCCGCTGATAGCGGGCGTGGATGTTGTTTTGCTTGTACGAGCCGGTTTCGCTGAACTCGATCAGCTCCATAGACAGCGCAAGGTAGCGCGTCGCGTACAACGGCGCGAAGTGCGCGGTGATCGCTGCGAACAGCGCATCGCACGCGGCCTTTTTGGTGGCGTCGCTGCGTCCCGCGGCGATCTTCAGCGTCACGTGCACGAACGCGTCGTCGTGCGTGCCGTCGGCGACGCAGTAGTCGTGCAGCTCGATCGCGCGCGAGCGGATGCCGCCCGTCGGAAACACGCCGCCCTGCGCGATCAGCGTCGCGTTGATGGTGCGCAGCAGCGCGGGAACGTGCGCGTCGTCGCGGATGTTCGCGGTGTATTCGACGACGATGTGTGGCATGGCAATGCTCCTGATGGAAAATGCGGCGCTCAGTCGAGCGGGAAGATCGCGTTGATCTGCCCGGTGCCCGAGCTCGCGAAGTAGTCGGTGACGATCTCGACCGGCCGGTCGTAGCGGTCCCAGCCGAGCAGGCCGAGCAGCATCGCCGTGTCGTGCATGCCGCCTTCGCCGTGACAATGGACGTTGTATTCGGGCAGCATCGCGCAGAACGTGCTGAAGTCGCCCTGCTTCCACAGCTCGATCACGCGCAGATCGACCTGCCGGAAGAATTCGCGGCTGATCGTGTGGATCGATTCCTCGGGGCTGCCGTTGTCGTTGAAGCGATGCGACAGCGAACCGCTCGCGAGGAACGCGACGTTCGAATCGCTGTTGCCGATCGCTTCGAGCAGCGCCTCGCCGAAGCGCCGGCTCTCGTCGAGCGTGTGCCACATGCACCAGCCGGCGATCGACACGACCTTGAAGTGCTGGTCGGCGTTCATGTAGCGCATCGGCACGAGCGTTCCGTATTCGAGCTCGAGGCTGTCGATCTCGTGCGCGCGCGTCGCGATGCCGCGCGCGCTGGCCGTCTGCGCGATCAGGCGGCCGAGTGCCGGGTTGCCCGGATACGCGTACTGCATGTCGCGGATGAAATGCGGCAACTCGTTGCTGGTGTACGTGCCGGCGAATCGCGCGTTGCAGTTCACGTGATAGCCGGCGTTGACGAGCCAGTGCACGTCCGCCACGACGATCGTGTCGACGCCGAGCGCGCGGCAGCGCTCGCCGATCAGCCGGTGGCCGCGAATCGCCGCGTCGCGACAGCCGTGATGCCGGCCCGGCAACTCGGACAGGTACATCGACGGCACGTGCGTGACCTTCGCGGCGAGGGACAGTTTGCCCATCGTGAAGTCTCCTGTTCTGGCGCGGCGAACCGAAGCGCGCGCGGCGGCCGGTCACACGCCCCAGCGCGGAATGTGATGCGAGCCCATCGAGATGCAGACGTTCTTGATCTCGGCGAACACCTCGAAGCTGTACTCGCCGCCCTCGCGGCCGGTGCCCGACTCCTTCACGCCGCCGAACGGCTGGCGCAGGTCGCGCACGTTCTGACTGTTGACGAACACCATCCCGGCCTCGATCCCGCGCGCGAGCCGATGCACCTTGCCGACGTCCTGGGTCCAGAGGTAGGACGCCAGGCCGTAGCTGGTCTCGTTGGCGAGCCGCAACCCGTCGTCCTCGTCGTCGAACGGAATCAGGCACGCGACCGGCCCGAAGATCTCCTCCTGCGCGATGCGCATCCGGTTGTCGACGTCGGCGAACACGGTCGGCCGCACGAAGTTGCCGTTGCGCAGATGGGCGGCGAGGCCCGCCGGCGCTTGCGCGCCGCCCGCGACGACGCGCGCGCCCTCCTGCTCGCCGAGGCGGATATAGCCGGTCACCTTCTCCCAGTGCTGGCGCGTGATCATCGCGCCGAGCTGCGTCGCCGGATCGGCCGGGTCGCCCACCACCAGCCGGTTCGCGCGCTGCGCGAACGCCTGCACGAAGCGGTCGTAGATCGTGCGCTGCACGAAGATGCGCGAGCCGGCCGTGCAGCGCTCGCCGTTGATCGAGAAGATCGTGAACAGCGACGCGTCGAGCGCGCGGTCGAAATCGGCATCGTCGAAGATCAGCACCGGCGACTTGCCGCCGAGCTCCATCGAATACTTCTTCAGGCCCGCGCGCTCCATGATGCGCTTGCCGGTGACCGTGCCGCCGGTGAACGACACCGCGCGCACGTCCGGATGGCGCACCAATGCGTCGCCGGCGGTCGCGCCGTAGCCGTGCACGACGTTCAGCACGCCCGGCGGAATGCCGGCTTCGAGCGCGAGACGCCCGAGCTGGTCGGCGGTCAGCGGCGCCAGCTCCGACATCTTCAGCACGGCGGTGTTGCCGAGCGCGAGACATGGCGCCGTCTTCCACGTCGCGGTCATGAACGGCACGTTCCACGGCGACACCAGCGCGCACACGCCGACCGGCTGGTACAGCGTGTAGTTGAGCATCTGATCGTCGACCGGATACGTGCGGCCGTTCATCTGCACGCACACCTGCGCGAAGAAGTTGAAGTTCTCGGCCGCGCGCGGAATCAGCTGCTTGCTCGTCTGGGCGATCGGCAGGCCGGTGTCCTGCGTCTCGAGCGCCGCGAGCATCGGCACGTGCTTCTCGATCAATTCAGCGAGCCTGCACATCAGCTTCGCGCGCTCCCGGGCCGGCGTGTTCGCCCACTTCGGAAACGCCGCCTTCGCCGCGCGCACCGCCGCATCGACTTCGGCGTCGCCGCCCGACGCGACGTCGGCGATCACGTCGCCGGTTGCCGGGTTCAGCGTCGTGAAGGTGTCGCGGCTCGCGACTTCGCGGCCGTCGATCCAGTGCTTGATGGTCATCAGTGCTCCTCGCGCGACCGGCTCAGCCGGCGCGATAGTAGTCCGCTTCGCCGACGATCGTGTTCACCAGCCGGCCGACCCGTTCGATTTCGGTCACCACTTCGTCGCCGGGCTGGGTGTCCGCGAGCCCTTGCGGCGTGCCGGTGAGAATCAGGTCGCCCGGCGACAGCGTCATGAAGCCGCTGATGTGCTCGATCAGCGCCGGCACGTCGAAGATCATGTCGCGCGTGCTGCCGCGCTGCGTCTCCACGCCGTTGACCGTCGTGCGCAGCGTGAGGTCGCCGGCATCGCCGATCTCGTCGCGGCTCACGAGCCACGGCCCGAGCGGCGTGCAGGTGTCGCGGTTCTTCACGCGCAGGTTCGGGCGGTAATAGTTTTCGAGGTAGTCGCGGATCGCGTAGTCGTTCGCCACCGTGTAGCCGGCGACGCAGTCGATGGCCTGCGCGCGGCTCACGCGGCGCGCGGGCCGGCCGATCACGACGGCCAGCTCGCACTCGTAGTGCATGTGCGTCGCGTCCGTCGGGCGCACCGTGTGCGCGCGATGGCCGATGAACGTGTTCGGTCCTTTCAGGAAGATCAGCGGCTCGCTCGGCGCGTCGAACACGAGTTCCTTCGCGTGGTCCGCATAATTGAGCCCGAGTGCGAAGGTCGTGCGCGGCACGACGGGCGGCAGCCACGTCACGGCTGCTTCGGCGAGCACGCGGCCGGTATCGAGCCGGATCGCGCCGTCGTCGGCCGGCTCGGCCGCATGCACGGCGCCGTTGTAGATCACGCGTGCGGTCTTCATTGCGCAGGCTCCGCGATCAGCGTATGCCGCAACGTGCCGAGGCCGGCCGCGGCGATCTCGATCGCGCTGCCCGCGCGCGCATGCGGCGCACCGCCCGCGACGCCGAGCAGCAGCACGTCGCCCGCGTCGAACGACATGAAGGCCGTCACGTCGGCGATCAGTTCGCGCACCGGGCGAATCAGCGTGGCGGTCGAGGCGGCGGCGGCCGTGGCACCGTCGATCTTCACGCTCAGCGCGATCGCGTCGGCATCGGCGAGCGCGTGCGCCGGCACGATCGCCGGGCCCAGCGGGCAAAAGCCGTCGCGGCACTTGAAGCGCACCGCGGGCCGGTAATAGTCGGGATGCGGAATCGACACGTCGCTCGCGAGCGTGAAGCCGTGCAGGTAATCGAACGCATGCTCGGCCGGCACGCGCGTCGCGCGCCGCGAGAACACGACGGCCACCGACGCGCCGATTTCCAGCGCCTCGACGCCGGCCGGCACGACGACCGCCGCGCCGTCGCATGCGTGCGTATTGGCCGGCTTGATGTATAGAACCGGCGCCTGCGGCGGCCGGCCATAGGGCGGCGCATGAACGGCGTCGCCGAGCGCGTCGAGCGCGCTGCGCTGGTTCAGCAGCGCGCCGTACACGGTGCCGATCGCGACCGGCAGCGGCGCCCCGGCGGTCCTGCAAGACAGCTCCATGCGTCGTTCCCCTGCCGCGCGTCGCGGCGCATCGTCGATAATTAATATCTTAAGTACGGCATGGACGGCCCACAACCTCGATTACCCTGATACGCGAAATTCATCTCCGGCCGCTGTTAAGATTGCCGCGTACCCGCCCACTCTCCACGCCGATGAACCGTACGCTAGACCATCGCAACCTGGCCATGCTGCTGCTCGAGGCACGCGAGACGCTGATGGGCATGTTCCGCCCGATTCTCAAGGAATTCGCGCTGACCGAACAGCAATGGCGGATCGTCCGCGTGCTCGACGGCGAACCGGCGCACGCGCTCGAGGCGGGACAGATCGCGCGGCGCTGCTGCATCCTGAGTCCGAGCCTGACCGGCGTGCTGGAGCGGATGGAGCGCGACGGCCTGATCACGCGCACGCGCGCGCAGGAGGATCAGCGCCGGCTGCTGGTGAGCCTGACGCCGCAAAGCAGGAAGCTGGTATCGGAAATCGGGCCGCGCATCGACGAGCAGTATCGTCTGCTCGAAGCACGGTTCGGCGCGGACGGCCTCGACGACATCTATCGCGCACTCGACCGGCTGATCGAACTCGGCAACGCGCCGTGACGCACGCCGGGCGGCGCGCCGCGGCCGATCCGCGACGGGCCGCTGGCGCGGCCCGAGCGAAGCGCGCGAACGGCGCGAACGATCAGTGCGGCGTGCCGCGCACCAGTTCGGTTACCGCGACACCGCGCGACGTGCGCATGCATTCCTCGACGTAATCGACGAACGGCAGCGGCTCGAAATCGATCTCGTCGCGCACGCGGCTGTTGTCGAACACGCGATCGACCGTCGCGAACTCCGCGCAGCGCTGCAACGCGCGGCCGATCACGCGCTCCAGCGCCGCATCGCGCCGCCCCAGCACGTCGCGCACCACCAGCGGCAACTCGGCCGGCGCACAGGCCGCGTAGCGCGGCGCGGCCGTCATGCCGGCCGCCTCGTCCATTGCGCGCACGATCTGCGCGACCTGCGGCGCCTCGTCACCGGCCGACACGTGGTACACGTCGTGCATCAGCGTCGGCTTCACGGCGAGCAGCATCGTCGCGCGCGCGACGTCGTCGACCGACACGATGTCGATGCGCGTCATCGGCCGCGCCGTGAAGCGGCGCGCCGCATGCGCGACGCGGAAGGTCCAGAACGAATTCGGCGCGGGCCGCGTGCCCAGCACCGTATGGCCGACGACGTGCGACGGCCGCACGACCACCAGCGGCAACCCGAGCCCGCGCAGCCGCTGCTCGGTTTCCGCCTTCGCGCGCAGGTAGTCGGCGGCGAGCACCGCGCCGGGCAGCGCGTGGGCGGCCTGCGCGGCTTCGCCCGCGCTGCGCGACTCCTCATGCACGAGGCCGCCGCGGCCCGCATGCGCGTAGGCGGTGCCGATGTGGACGAAACGCTGCAGCTGCGGCGCATCCGCGAAGCGCGCGGCGAAGCCGACCGAATCGGCGAGGTCGGCCTGCAGATGCGCGCCGCCGGCCGGCGACGCATGGCCCGCACAATGGATCACGTGCGTCGCGCCGGCCAGACGCGGCGCGTCGGCGCGCTGCCACACGTCGCCGAGTGCGCCGAGCGCGACGTTCGCGTCGCTCAGACGCGACGCCCAGTACGGCGCGAGCCCCGCGCGCAGCGCGGCTTCGCGCAGCCGCGCGAGCGCGTGGCCGCGGTCGTCCGCGCGCACCACGCAGACGATGCGTTCGAGCAACCCGGCGTTGACGAGCGCCGTCAGCACGCTGCTGCCGATGAAGCCGGTCGCGCCGGTCAGCACCAGCCGTCCGACGTTGGCCGCCGCGACCGGTGCGCTGGCGGGCGAGACGAGGCTCGTGCGCCAGTTGAGCGATAGCGCGGTTTTCCAGATCAGCACGATAGTCTCCTTCGAAAAATCGGCGCGGCGCCGCGCGGCCCCGGTTCACGGAATGCGCCTCGCGCCCGGCCGGCCGGGACTGGCATGGGTCCCGGGGCTCCCGATCCCGTTGCGCTGCCGCAGGGATATGCGTCGAACGCGTCTCGGCGTGGAAGGCCGTGGGACGCCACGGAGGGGCGTCCGCGACAGAGGATCGGAAACCGGCAGTGTGGGGCCCGATCGTCCGGATGTCTGTCCTGAAAGTTTCGTGAAAGTGTGAGGATTTGTATGCGTATGTCGGGGTATGTCGTGACGGCGCCGGCGCGACACTTCGACGCCGGTCGATCCGAGTCGTCGCATGTCCGGAGCCACTCGATTTGCCGCCGCGACGCACGGATCGCGCTACGGCGGGTCTTTGCCGGCGAGATTCGGATCTCGGCCGATCGTCAGACGTCGTTTCATGGCGTATACGAATGCACGCAATTCGATTTATTGAGGATTATCACTTGCGTTTCACCACAGTCTATCTAGACTGGTCAAACCAAAACGGTCGAACGTGTGATTTTCTTCAGGAGAGGATCCAATGCGCCTCACTATTCGTATTAATGGCAGCGACTCGGCAACCCGCCACGCTTACGCAGTGCTGTGGGTGGACACGGAGGAAGGGCTGTGGTCGCGCGAGGCACACCAGGGGATCGATCTTCCGAGCTGGGGCAAGGTCCGCAACGTCGAAGGCGCGATGGCACTGTGCGCGGCGGACAGCGGCAACGCCGTATGTCAGCTGAAGGGCCTGTCGTTCAGCGCGATGCAGCGCGATCATGGCCCTGCGGTGCTCGCCGGCGAGCATCCCGACGGAGCCTGGCGGCTGCAGGCGGTCGATCGTTCCACCGCGGAGCCGGAATACGAGGAATTTATTTCCGTCGCGCGTTAGTTTTTTTGACGGCAATCGTCTGCGGTTTTAGGGATATTCCCATTTCGCGATACGCGATATTAATTTCGATATTCATCAATAAGGCGCCTCTCGACGAGGCGCTTTTTCTTTTGGCGCGAGAAAACTAATCGGGGACGGGTAAATCCGCCCAGCTCGGCAATAACGGCCGGCGCACGTGTCGCGGGTTCGCGGGTCGCGGCTCGCGCGCGGCCACGGAGCGCGTCCATTCTTTTCCGTCGTCCTCGTTGCTTGTGCTGCGCGGCCAGCAGCGGCCGGCCTGCGGCCCACACTTTCCCCACACGATTCTTACTCATTTATTACAATCACATTATTCAGACTGACCTGCCGCCGCCCGGCGGCCCGACCCGGCCCTTGCATGAGCGCAAAGAAGAAAACCCACCCCGCCGACCCGTATTCCGCCGCGACCAAGCATCCCATGCTGGCGTCGCGCTTGCCGATGTGGCGCTCGAAGTTCGTCGTGATCATGGTGTCCGCCGGCTTCGCCGCGCTGATCGGACGCGCGTTCTGGGTGCAGGTCGCGAATCAGGACTTCTACGTCGGCGAAGGCCAGAAACGCTACCAGCGCACGATCGAGCTCGATGCGATGCGCGGGCGCATCGTCGATCGCAACGGCGCGATGCTCGCCGTCAGCCTGTCGACCTACGAGATCTGGGCGAACCCGAAGCAGGTCGCCGAAATCGACTATCCGCAGATCGCGAAGCTGCTCGACATGCCGCTCGCCGAGGTGAAGCGCCGGCTGCGCAACGATCGTACGTTCGTGCTGCTGAAGCGGCAGGTCGACGCCGACACCGCGAGCCGGCTCGACAAGCTGGCGCTCGACGGCATCACGCAGATCGCCGATTCGAAGCGCTTCTATCCGGAAGGCGAATCGGCCGCGCACGTGGTCGGCTTCACGAACGTCGAGGACAAGGGCCAGGAAGGCGTCGAGCTCGCGGCCAACGCGCGGCTGTCGGGCACGTCGGGCCAGCGCGAGGTGATCCGCGACCGGCTCGGCCGCATCGTCTCCGACACGCGCCCGCTGGTGCCCGCGCAGCACGGCGCGACGATCGAGCTGACGATCGACCGGCGGATTCAGCAGCTCGCCTTCAGCCAGCTCAAGGCGGCGGTGATCGAGAACAACGCGGTGGCCGGCAGCGTCGTCGTGCTGGACGCGCAGAACGGCGAGATCCTCGCGCTCGCGAACTACCCGACCTTCGATCCGAACGACCGTGCGCGGCTGACCGGTCAGCAATTGCGCAACCGCGCGGTGATCGACACGTTCGAGCCGGGCTCGACGATCAAGCCGCTGGTCGTCGCGCTGTCGATCGACGAACGCAAGGTCACGCCGAACACGATCGTCAACACGTCGCCGGGCACCTACAGGATCGGCCCGGCCGTGATCCACGACACGTCGAACCACGGCTCGCTGACGGTCGCGCAGGCGCTGCAGAAGTCGAGCAACGTCGCGCTCGCGAAGCTCGCGCTGAATCTGCCCGCCGAGACGATCTGGAACAAGTACCAGGAGTACGGGATCGGCCGTGCACCCGAGTTGACGTTCCCCGGCGTCGCGTCGGGCCGCCTGCGCGGCTACAAGCGCTGGCGGCCGATCGAGCAGGCGACGATGGCCTACGGCTACGGGCTGTCGATGTCGCTGCTGCAGATCGCGCAGACGTACACCGCGTATGCGGGCGACGGGACGCTGCATCCGGTGTCGCTACTGAAGAACGGCACCGACCCGCACACGGCCGATGCGCATCGCGGCCATCGCGTGACGTCGCCGCAAACCGCGGCAGCCATCCGCTCGATGCTCGAGCTGGCCGTCAGCGAGGGCGGCACGGGGCGCCGCGCGCGCGTCGACGGCTACCGGATCGGCGGCAAGACCGGAACCGCGCGCAAGCAGGTGGGCACGGGCTATGCGAAGGGGAAATATCGCGCGTTGTTCGCGGGGATGGCGCCGATGAGCAACCCGCGCCTGATCGTCGCGGTGATGATCGACGAGCCGCGCGGCAAGGGCTATTACGGCGGCACGGTGGCCGGCCCGGTGTTCTCGTCGATCACGAGCGGCTCGCTGCAGTTGCTCGGCGTGCCGCCGGATGCGCCGTTCGAGACGGCGCCCGATGCACCCACGGCGCGGCAAAAGACGGCCGCGGCAGCCGACTCGGCCGCGCCGCCGAAGACGTCAACCGCGCGGAAAGCGACGGCGCCGGTGACGGCGGACGCCGGACCGCGCGCGACGGCACGGACCGACGCCGCGGCGGGCTGAAGCCGGCTGGCGCGGCGGCGAGAGCGTGCCAGCGCGACGCTCCGCGTCGAACGCGTTGCGCTCGGGCTTCGGATGCTGGCCGCATTGCCGACGCCGCGCCCGCAGACGGCCCGCGTCCCGCGCCGCACGATCCTGTGCCATGTGCTGCCGCCCGGCCGCACGCCCTTCGCCCTTCGCCCTTCGCCCTTCGCCCTTCGCCCTTCGCCCTTCGCCCTTCGCCCTTCGCCCTTCGCCCTTCGCCCTTCGCCCTTCGCCCTTCGCCGCTCGCCCTTCGCCGCTCGCCGTTCGCCGTTCGCCACGATCCGCGATCCGCGATCCGCGA
This sequence comes from Burkholderia sp. KJ006, assembly GCF_000262695.1. Lineage (NCBI taxonomy): Bacteria > Pseudomonadati > Pseudomonadota > Betaproteobacteria > Burkholderiales > Burkholderiaceae > Burkholderia > Burkholderia sp. KJ006. Next base: position 1,627,571 of record NC_017921.1, read on the forward strand.
TCCACGATCCACGAGCTACGAGCTACGAGCTACGAGCTACGAGCAGCGAGCTACGAACGGCGAGCCACGAGCAGCAAGACACACGCCGCCCCACGCCACGCCCCTCAATGCGCAACCGCCGCAGGCCTGGCCATTCTGCCGAGCACGTGTTCGGTCATCGCGCGCGCGAGTTCGCTCTCGCTCATGAACACCGTGCCGACGCCCTCGCTCGACAGCAGGCCGGCCTCGTCGCTGCTGTTCGTGCACAACACGACCTCGAGCGCCGGATTCAGCGTGCGCGAAATCTCGACGATCTGCCGCACGTCGAACACGTCGGGCAGCGTGACGACCAGCATCCCCGCGCGCGCGATGTGCGCCTGCACGAGCACCACCGGCTCGATCGCGTCGCCCGACACGGCCGCGACGCCGTCCGCGCGCAGTTTCTCGACGAGCTCGCGGTTCTGCTCGACCACCACATACGCGATCCCGCGCTCGTCCAGCGCATGCGCGATGCGCGTACCGACCTTGCCGTAGCCGACGATCACGACCTGCCCGGTCAGGTGCGTCTGCGGCGTCGACATCGGCAGCGCGGCGAGCGGATCGTCGCGCGCCTCGAGCCTGCGCGCGAACGCGGAATGCTTGCGAATCCATGCGAGCGCCGGATCGATCATCGCGAACAGCAGCGTGTTCATCGCGATCGAGATCAGCGCGACCGCGAGTATCAGGCTCTGCCCCTCGGCCGACAGCAAGCCGAGCGCACGGCCGAGACCCGCGAGGATGAACGAGAACTCGCCGATCTGCGCGAGCCCCGCGCCGACCGTGAGCGCGGTGTTCAGCGGATACCGGAACGCGATCACCAGCGCGACGGCCGCCAGCGTCTTGCCGATCAGCACGATCGCCGCGACCTCGATCACGTGCAGCGGCTGTTCGATCAGCACCTTCGGGTCGAACAGCATCCCGACCGAAATGAAGAACAGCACCGAAAACGCGTCGCGCAGCGGCAGCGTCTCGTCGGCCGCGCGCCGGCTGAATTCCGATTCGCGCATCATCATGCCGGCGAAGAACGCGCCGAGCGCGAACGAGACGTCGAACAGCTTCGCGGCGCCGAACGCGATGCCGACCGCCGCGGCGATCATGCACAGCGTGAACAGCTCGCGCGACCCGGTGCGCGCGACGAGCCACAGGATGCGCGGGAACACGCGCTTGCCGACCACGAGCATCAGCGCGATGAACGCCGCCACCTTCAGCATCGTGACGCCGAGCGTGCTCCAGACGCCGCCGCCCGCCGCCTGCGCATCGCCGGGCGGCGTGCCGCCGAGCAGGCCCGCGACCGGCGGCAGCAGCACGAGCACCAGCACCATCACGAGATCCTCGACGACGAGCCAGCCGACCGCGATGCGCCCGTTGACCGTCTCGACGAGCCCGCGCCCTTCCAGCGCACGCAGCAGCACGACCGTACTCGCCACCGACAGCGCGAGGCCGAACACCAGCGCCGCGCCGACGCTCCAGCCCCACGCGAGCGCGAGCGCGCCGCCGAGCAGCGTCGCGACGGTGATCTGCACGACCGCGCCGGGCAGCGCGATCTTGCGCACCGCGAGCAGGTCGCGCAGCGAAAAGTGCAGACCGACGCCGAACATCAGCAGCATCACGCCGACTTCGGCGAGCTGCTGCGCGAGCGACAGATCGCCGACGAACCCCGGCGTGCCGGGGCCGATGACGATGCCGGCGAGCAGATAGCCGACCAGCGGCGGCATCCTGAGCAGCGACGCGAGATAACCGAAGACCATCGCGAGCCCGAAACCGGCCGCGAGCAGTGCAATCAGGCTGACGTCATGTGGCATCCCCTCTCCCAAGGTCTTGTAACTATTTAGTAAGGCTCAAAAACCAAAGGATACGGGATGGGACAAGGAAATGGCGCGCCGCCGCGAAAAATTCGCGGCCTGGCGCGCCATGGCGGCGTGGCAGCACGGTGCTGCGCACGGCGGCGGCCGGCCCGTCGCCGCAGCCGCACGCCGACGCACGCCGGCGAATACCGGCGCGCAACCGCCGCGCCCGTCAGCGCGACGCCTGCGGGAAGCGTGCGCCGGGGGGCGGCTCCGGTCGCGTCGACGGCACGCGCTTGCGCAGCTTCGCGACCTGCTCGGCCGTGATCGGCGTGCCGGAATTGCCCCAACTGGTGCGAACGAAGTTGGACACGTCCGCGACTTCCTGGTCCGACAGGCGCCAGCCGAACGGCGGCATCGTGAACGTCGACGGCGCGGTATGCGTGCCTTGCAGCGCGCTGCCCTCGAGCACCACGTGAATCAGCGACGTCGGATCGTCGCCCTGCACCACCGGGTTGCCGGCCAGCGCCGGGAATACGCGCGTGTAGCCGTGGCCGTCGCTGCGGTGGCATGCCATGCAGTTGTCGCGATAGACGGCCGCACCGGGCTTGCTCGCATCGCCGGCCCGCAGCGCGGTGGCGGCCGCCGCGTCGTACACGTGCGGCTGCTCGCCCTGCACGCGCGGCGGCAACGTCTTCAGATAGCGCGCGATCGCGGTCAGGTCGTCGTCGCTCAGGTGCTGCATGCTGTGGCCGACCACGTCCGTCATCCCGCCGAACGCCGCGGTGCGGAGCGTGCGGCCGGTCTTCAGGAACCGCACGATCTCGGTCTCGCTCCACGTGCCGAGCCCGGTGCGCGGCTCGCCGCGCAGGCTCGTCGGCACCCAGCCGTCGATCGCCGCGCCGCCGGCCAGGAAATCCAGACCGCCGGCGTCGGTCAGCGCGCGCTCCTGCATCGTCGCCGCGCGCGGCGTATGGCAGGCGCCGCAATGGCCCAGGCCCTGCACGAGATACGCGCCGCGCGCGACGACCGGATCGGCGTACTGCGCCGCATCGAACGGCTTCGGCGCCGGCGCGAACATCTTGCGCCAGAACCCCAGCGGCCAGCGCATCGACAGCGGCCACACGATGTCGACCGCGCGGTTCTGCTGCTCGACCGGCGCGACGCCGTGCATGAAGTACGCGTACAGCGCCTTCACGTCGTCGTCGGACAGGCGCGAGTACGACGGATACGGCATCGCCGGGTACATCGTGTCGCCGTTCTTGCGCACGCCCTCGCGCACTGCCCGCGCGAAGTCGTCGAGCGTCCAGCCGCCGACGCCCGTGTTCCGGTCGGGCGTGATGTTGGTCGAATAGATCGCGCCGATCGGCGTGTCGAATTTCAGCCCGCCTGCGAACGGCTTGCCGCCGCTCGCGGTGTGGCACGCGACGCAGTCGCCGGCGCGCGCGAGGTACGCGCCGCGCTTGACGAGGTCGTCGTCCGCCGATTGCGCGGCGCGGGTTGCGGTGGGCGCTGGCGCGACCGATTGAGAGGCAGGTTGCGCGACAGCCGGCGCACCCGCGACGCCGATCGCCGCCCATGCAGCGCCGAGCAACGCGGCGCGCCGCAGCGGAAACACGCGGCGCGCCGCGTTGCGAGGGTTCATCGTGCGGTTCATGCGGTCACCAGCGGGGCGGGATTTTTCAGGTACTGCTCGCGGATCGCACGCGCCGACCAGTAGGCCAGCGCGGCGACGATCCCGGTCGGGTTGTAGCCGATGCCTTGCGGCAGCGCCGACGCGCCCATCACGAACACGTTGTGCACGTCCCAGCACTGCAGGTAGCGGTTCAGCACGCTCGTCTTCGGATCGGTGCCCATGATCGCGCCGCCGACCAGATGGGTGGTCTGGTACGCGCGCGTATCGAAGTGCTTGCCGAATTCGCGCGTCGACACGCCGATCGCCTTCGGCCCCATGGCTTCCGCGATTTTCTTCATCTGCCCGGTCACGTACTGCGCCATCCTGATGTCGTTGTCCTTCCAGTCGAAGGTCATGCGCAGCAGCGGCTGGCCATACGAGTCGCGATAGGTCGGATCGAGGTCCAGGTAGACGTCGCGGTACGACATGTTGGTGCCGTGCGCATCCATCGAGATCGTGTGCGCGTAGCTGTCCTTCACGGCCTTCTTCCACGCCGAGCCCCACTGCGGCGTGCCGGGCGGCGTCGCGATGCCGCTGACCGGCTTCACGCCCGCCTGGTTCACCCACAGCGGCGAGCCGCCGACGAAGCCGAGCGGCCCGTGGTCGAAGTTGTCCGCATTGAAGTCGTCCACCGCGACGCCGTTGCCGCCCGCGCCGACGAACGGATTCGTGTACGTATCCTTGTCGAAGTACGCCTTGATGGTCGACAGGTTCTGGTACGCGAAATTGCGGCCGACGACGCCCTCGCCCGAGATCGGATCGTACGGCTTGCCGATGCCCGACAGCAGCAGCAGATGCACGTTGTGATACTGGAACGCCGCGACGATCACGAGATCCGCCGGCTGGTGAATCTCGCGGCCGGCCGGATCGACGTAGGTGACGCCGGTCGCGCGTTTTTTCGTGTCGTCGAGATCCACGCGCAGCACGTGGCACTTCGAGCGCAGCTCGAAGTTCGGCGTCTGCCGCAGCGCGGGCAGGATGTTCAGGTTCGGCGACGCCTTCGAGTACATGTAGCACGCGTAGCCGCTGCAATAGCCGCAGAAGTTGCACGGCCCCATCTGCACGCCGTACGGGTTCGTGTACGGCCCCGACGTGTTGGCCGACGGCAACCGGTACGGATGCAGCCCGAGCGACTTCGCGGCATCGAAGAAGCGCTGTGCCGAATAGGTATTGAGCTGCGCGGGCAGCGGAAAGTGGTCGCTGCGGTTCGCCTCGAACACATTGCCGTCGCCGACCACCTTGCCGCCGACCTGGTACGCCTGCCCCGACGTGCCGAACACCTTCTCCGCAAAATCGAAGTACGGTTCGAGCTCGTCGTAGCTGACGCCCGTGTCCTGGATCGTCATCCCGTCCGGGATGAACTTCTTGCCGTAGCGTTCTTCGTAGTGGCTGCGCAGCCGCAGTTCTTCGGGCGTGATCCGGAAGTGCACGCCCGACCAGTGCAGCCCCGCGCCGCCCACGCCCTCGCCCGGCAGGAACGCCGCCAGCTGCCGGTACGGCAGCGCGGTGTCCTGCACGCCGTGCCGGATCGACACGGTCGTCTTCGACAGGTCGAGGAACAGCTTCTTGCGCACGTTGTAGGTCAGTTCGTCGATCGTGTTCGGGTACGCGCCGTCCGGATAGGTGTCGCGATACTCGCCGCGCTCCAGCGCGACCACGTTCAGCCCCGCTTCGGTCAGTTCCTTCGCGAGGATCGCGCCGGTCCAGCCGAAGCCGACGATCACCGCATCGACGTGCGGCTTGTTTTCTCCGGCCATCAGGTGCGCTCCCCGTTGATCGAAACCGGGCCGTACGGATACGGCTTGCCGTTCTGGTTGACGAAGTCCATGAAGTCGGCGCGCGCGCCCGGAAAACCGATCATCTTCCACGCGGCCATGTCGCGATTGCCGCCGTGCACCGGATCGCAGAAATACCCTTCGCGCGTGTTCTGCAGCAACTGGCCGAAGAACACCGCGGACGGCACGTCGTCGATCGGCGTCGCGCCCTTCTCGAGCGCGCCGAGCACGCTATCGCGCGTGGGCGCGTCGAGATCGGCGAAGGCCTTGCCGTGCGCCTTCTCGCAATAGCGGTTGACGGCCGCGATGCCGAGCCGGTAGATGTCGCGCGGCACCAGCTTCAGCTGGTAGCCGAGCTCGGGCACGCCCTGCTGGAACGGCCCCTGCATGTACCAGGTCGCGCCGTGCGCATACGGCGTTTCCATCTGCCGGTCGATGAACTCCGGCACGCCGGTCTCCAGCGCGCCAGGGCCTTCCGCATCGGCCGGAATCAGACGGTCGACGGCGGCCTGGACGAACGCCCATTCCTTCGCGTCGAAGAAGGTCGGCTTGTACGGCGTGCGTTCGGCGCTCGCGGATGCGGCGGAGGCCGCGCCGGACGGGCTGCCGGACGATGGCGGCGAGCGCAGATCGCAGCCTGCGACCGAGGCGATCGGCACGAGGGCGACCGACGTGCGCAGGAAGCGGCGCCGCGAGTTGGATTTGTCGGTGGGCGTGGACATGGTCGGGATGTTGATCGTTGGGGGCGAGATCCGGGAAGGCGCGTTCCGCATGCGGCATGCCCGGCACGGCAGCCATGCCGCGTGCGGCCGGCCGTCCTGGATTGGCAACACTGCGAACCTCGGCGCGTCCGGCATCGGCCGGACGCCGCACGCGGTGCGTCAATGCCCGCGCGCGGCGTGCCGGCTGCGGCCCGCCGCGCATGGTCGGCCTCTTCGCGGGCCTATCGTCGGGCAAACGCACGGCTATTGCCGTCATCCGCCCTCATCGCCCTTCCCCCGAATTACCTCGAACGCCGCGCCCGCCACCGGCAAGCGCGACGCGCACGGCCCTCGTCAGGGACAAGCGACGTGCTGCGCATTATAAATGGAACCGGTTCCATTGCAAAATGAGTTCGAGGCATGCCATTGCATCGCGAAGCGCAACAGTTGAAAAATGGCGCGGCGCGGCGCGGCGCGGCGCGGCGCGATCGCCGGCCGCCGCAGCGCGAGACGGCGGGCGGCAGGCAGGAGCGCGCCAGCCGGATGGCTCCGGTCGACCCGGCGCGCGCGCCGCTCACCTCGCCCAGTACATCGACGCGAAAGCCAGCGCCAGCGCCACGCAAAGCGGCGAATAACACAGCGTGTCCATGCGCGCGAAGCGCGACCCGCGGACACGCTTGAAGAAGCCGACGTATCGGAAATCGCCGACCGCCCGCACCGCGAAAATGAGTGCGAACGCAACGATCGCGAACGCGGTCGCGCCGGGCAGAACCTTCGGCCCCAACCAGCCCGCGCGCGACGCGACCGCGGCGGCGCCGCACAGCAGCGCCGCCGCGACTGCGAGCGTGCCGCGCCGGGTCGGACGCAACAGCGGGACACCGTCCTGCTCCGGAATGGCCGCGCGCTTGCCGCGCTGTCCACCGAGCGCCCAGTAGACGTGAACGAGTGCGATCGCACAAAGCGTCGGCACGCTGAAGTACGCGCCGGTCATGTCGGTAGGGTCCCCTGTCTCATCTGGTCGTCGTGTGGTCGTGTATCGGTCGGGCATGGACCTGCCCGCACGCGCGCGCCTGCGCGTGCCCCCGAGACGATACCGAAATCGCGCGCGGCCTGCAGTGTGGCGTCCGGTCGCAATCGGACACGCGGACACGCGCATGCTGCGATGCGGTGCGCATCCGCGCGCGCGGGGCCGGCACTTGACTTCCCACCGGCCACCACTACCCTTTGATTGCAATTGCGCAATCGCGCCGGTGCATGCGCAACCGCCGCGCGTCCGGCACGACCGCGATGACGAAAGATCATGGAGACGACTCATGCTGATCGGCGTGCCGAAGGAAATCAAGAACCATGAATATCGCGTCGGCCTCACTCCGGCCGGCGCACGCGAGCTGGTGCGCCACGGCCATCGCGTGCTCGTGCAGCGCGGCGCGGGCACGGCGATCGGCCTGCTCGACGACGACTACGCAGCCGCCGGCGCCGCGCTCTGCGACGACGCGCGCGACGTCTTCGCGCGCGCCGACCTGATCATCAAGGTGAAGGAGCCGCAACCGGCGGAATGCGCGATGCTGCGCCGCGGGCAGATGCTGTACACGTACCTGCACCTCGCCCCCGATCCCGAACAGGCGGCCGCGCTCGTGAAGTCGGGCGCGGTCTGCATCGCGTACGAAACCGTGACCGGCGTCGGCGGCGGACTGCCGCTGCTCGCGCCGATGAGCGAGGTCGCGGGGCGCATGTCGATGCAGGTCGCGGCCGCCTGCCTGGAGAGCCCGCGTGGCGGCCGCGGCGTGCTGATGGCCGGTGTGCCGGGCGTGCCGGCCGCGCACGTGGTCGTGCTCGGCGCGGGCGTCGTGGGCACCGGCGCATTGCAGATGGCGGTCGGCATGGGCGCCCGCGTCACCGTCCTCGACACCAACGTCGCGCGGCTGCGCCAGCTCGATCTCGTGTTCGCGAACCGGATCTCGACCGTCTGCTCGAACACGCACACCGTCGAAGAAGCCGTGCGCGACGCCGACGTGGTGATCGGCGCGGTGCTCGTGCCGGGCGCGTCGGCGCCGCGGCTCGTCACGCGCGACATGATCGCGACGATGCGCACGGGCGCCGTCGTCGTCGACGTCGCGATCGATCAGGGCGGCTGTTTCGAGACGTCACATGCGACGACGCATGCGCAGCCGACCTTCGTGGTCGACGGCGTCGTGCATTACTGCGTCGCGAACATGCCGGGAGCGGTCGCGCGCACGTCGACGTTCGCGTTGAACAACGCGACGCTCGGCCATGCGCTCGCGCTCGCCGACAAGGGCTGGAAACGCGCGATGACCGACGACCCGCATCTGCGCGCGGGCCTGAACGTATGCGACGGACACATCACCTACGAGGCCGTCGCGTTCGCGCTCGGGCTGCCGTACGTCCCTGCTGAAGACATGCTGGGTTGATCGCGGAATCGGGCGACGCAACCGGGTGCCGGCGGTCGCCCTCTTCGCCGCCATCGGCCGCCGACGTCACAGCGATGCGCGCGGTGTCGTCGCGTAACGGCGCTCGTATACGGACTGGCAATGCGTGCAACGCTCGGCCGTCGGCCGCGCGAGCAGACGTTCATAGCCGACCGCGGCGTCGCAATCGACGCATTCGCCGTAGCTGCCGTCGCGCATGCGCTGCTGCGCGCGGTCGATCGCACGCAGCTCGGCCAGCTTCATCCCGATCAGTGCGTGATCCACGTCGACGAACAGATCGGCGTTGGCCTCGTCTCCTTCGTCCGGCGCGGCGCCGGCGAGGTCCGCATAGGAGGTCGACGCGCGCTGATCCTCGCTCGTCCGAATCTCCGCGCGCAACGCCTGTTCGCTTTCCGTCAGCCGCTGCTGCAACGTCTGCCGTTGTTGGGGGTCGAGCGCCATCGCCGTGTCTCCTGTTCCGGGTTCCGCGCGACGCTGCACGTCGCGCGGCGGTCGCCGGTCACGGCGGGCCGGATTGCCCCGTATGCCGCGCCCGGAGGTGCGCCCGGGCGCTCGAAGCGCCGGACGTTCGACGCAGCATAAACCCATTGAACGCGGACGTGTTGACCTGCATCTGCAACCGCGCGCGTTGCACGGAAACCGGGGCCGGAGGCGACGGGCCGATGCGCGCCATTCGTATGACGCTCCCGCCGTTGAGGTCAATCAATTCCCTGCAGAAACTTGCGACATAGATTGACAGCATGTGCGGTATATCCGCGGCTCTGCGGGAGAACGTCATGCTGTTCGGCGTCGTGGTCTGGGTGGCACTCGCGGTCTTCGTCCCGACCGTGGTCGTGCCGACGGTGCAGCACGCGGTGCAGCCATCGGGCCCGCAAGCCGCGCCCGACGCGCGCCCCGCAGGCGCGCCCGCCGTGCTGCCGGCGAGCGGGCGGTCGAACGAGGACGGCTGACGCGAACGCGTCGGCTCGTTACGCCGACGCTCGGCGGTTCGCGACGCAACGCAACACGTCACGTCGCGTCGATCATTCGGATGGCTATCGGTCTCGGCGAATTCCCAGCGCACCGTGTGATCCACCCACGAGCGCACCGCACCGCAGCTGCATCACGTCACCGCATCCGCCCGCAGGATCTCGAGCAAAGCCCGCGCCGAGCGCTGCCAGCTGTATCGCTGCGCGTGTTCGCGACCCAGTACGCGTAGTCGATCCCGCAGTTCGGCATCGTCCATCACGCACGCGATCGCCGCCGCGATATCGGGCGGCGAATACGCGTCGCAGAACAGCGCCGCGCCGCCGCACACCTCCGGCAGCGATCCCTCGTGTGACGCGATGACCGGGCAACCGCATCGCATCGCCTCGAGCGGCGGCAAACCGAAGCCTTCATACAGCGACGGAAACACGAACGCGCCGGCGTTCGCATACAGCGCCTTCAGTTCCCCGTCTGTCACGTAGCCGGCCCATGTGACACAAGGGTCGTCTTCGCGCAGGCCGGCCTCTCGCACGCCGAATATCTTCGCGTTGGCGCCGCCCGCGATCACGAAGCGCAACGTCGGGTGCGACTCGCGCATCAGCGCGATCGCGGCAAGCGCGCGCACGAGATTCTTGCCAGGCGCGAGCGAGCCGACGAACAGCACATAGCGGTCGGGTTCGAGGTTCAATCGCGACAGCACGCCGGGGTCGGCGTCGATCCGGTCGATATGATCGACCGCATTCGGCACGACCGACACGCGCGCCGGCGATATGCGCAACCTTGCGGCCAGCCGCGCGCGCGAGAAATGCGACACCGTCACGAGGTGGCGCGCGCGTCGCTTGATCATCCAGAACGCGAAGCGGTACCACAGCCGGAACGCGAGCGAATAGCCGTCGGGCAGGTCGAAAATCGCCGCGTCGTGAATCATGACCAGCTGATCGCGCTTGAACAGCGGGCCGATGTTGCACAGGCTCAGCAAGGTCCGGCCGCGCGTCGTGCGCGGCAGCGCCCACTGTTCCCACAGCGTGCCGCGCAGGTGCGTCGACGGCTGCGCGCGTGCGCCGGCCGGCAACGCGGCCGGGTCGTGATCGGGCGGCACGATCAGCGACGGCGCATCGTCGGCGATCCGCGCAAGCTCGCAGGTCAGCTCGTACGCGGTGCGCTGCACGCCCGTCATGCGCTGGGCCGTGAATTTTCCGTTGATGACGAGGCCGCGCGCGCGCGCGGCATGCGCTGCCGCACCGATGCCCCGCTCCGCGCGGGCGTCCTGCAGCACGGCCCCGTTGCGCTCCCGAATCGACGTTGACATGATCGTGACTGTTCCGATGGCGGCGGCGCACCAGCGCGCCGCCGGACATCCCGCCGGGCGGGATGCTGCTATACGGCCAGTGTGTGCGCCGCGCGCGCGCCGGTCGGTACGTTCGCTCTCACAACGCCGCGGTTCCGGGCGGATTTTCGAGGCGTCAGAATGCGTTGCGGCCGATGAAGCCGCGCACGATCGTCAGCACGATGATCTTCATGTCGAACGCGAAGCTCCAGTTCTGCATGTAGAAGAGATCGAACTTCACGCGCGCCTCCATCGCCTCGACCTTGCGCGTCTCGCCGCGATAGCCGTTCACCTGCGCCCATCCGGTGATGCCGGGCCGCACGCGATAGCGGTACATGTAGCAGTCGATCAGCTTCCGGTAGAAGTCGTCGTGCTCGACCGCGTGCGGACGCGGCCCGACGACCGACATCTGCCCGCACAGCACGTTGAAGAATTGCGGGAGCTCGTCGAGCGACGTGCGGCGCAGGAATGCGCCGACGCGCGTGATACGCGTGTCGTCGCGCGACGCCTGCCGGATGACGCCCGGCTGTACGCGGTGCACGCGCATGGTCCGAAACTTGAGGATGTCGAATTCGCGGCCGTCGACGCCCTTGCGGCGCTGCCTGAACAACACCGGCCCGGGCGACGACAGCTTGACGGCGAGCGCCAGCACCGACAGCAGCGGCAGCAACGGAATCAGCACGCCGAGCGCGAACAGCCGGTCGAACGCGAACTTGGCCCACAGCTCGGGCGCGGCGCGTGGCGTGGTTGCCAGATTGATCGCCGGCATGCCGAGCACGTCGGTCGCGGAGCGCTCGACCACGGCCATCTGCCGCACGTCGGGCAACAGCCGCAACTGCACGAATTCGTCGCGCAGCTCGCGCACGATGCGCTGGATCCGCCACTCATGCGACATCGGCAGCGTGAGCCACACCTCGTCGATCCGTGCGCCGCGGATCATGTCGCGCAAGGTATCCCAATCGCCGATCACCGGCACGCCGCCGATGCCTGCCGCATTGGCCGGCGCTTCGTCGTCGAAAACGCATGCGGCGACGAACGGCCCGCCTGGCGTCAGCTGCATCCGCTCGACCGCCACGCGCCCGTATGCGGTCGCACCGACGACGGCGACGCGGCGCCGGTGCACGTGCGAGTCGTCGCGCGTCAGCACGAACGCGAGCAGCATCGCGCGGCCGATCAGCACGGCGGCGTCGCCGGCGAGCACCGTGCGCACGATCCAGCGGGTGTTCACCGTTGCGCTGCGATTCATCAGCCACATCGTGCCGGCCACCGTGAGCGCGCTCGCGCACACCAGCGCCAGCGCCGTGCGCGTGAGCACGTGCGGGCCGTCCGGCACGGCCACCCCATTGCGCACGGTCCGCACGTAGCGCGGCAGCAACGCGACCGTCAGCACGCACAACAGCGCGATCGAGCCGTGCTGCGCATCGGACAGGTCGCGCCATCCGAGGCCGGCCGCCTGCTGCGCGGCAAGCGCCCCGGCCAGCACGAGCGCAACGTCGGCCGCCGCGATCGCGGCACGCCGCAACGCATTCGCTCCTCCGGACATCGACTGCATCGTCACGCACCGTGCGCCGGATAACGGCTCTGCAGTTCCGGCATGCGCGCGCGCAGCGGCGCGGGCGTTGCATTCGTGCGCGTGCCGAGCAGGCGCCGATAGTCGGCGCGAATCAGGTCGTAGCATTCGCACGCGTGATGTTCGAGACCATGGCGGTCGAGCACCGTGATACGGCCGCGGCGCTGCCGGATCAGCCCGGCTTCCTGCAGGTCGCCGGCCGCTTCGGTCACGCCTTCGCGCCGCACGCCGAGCATGTTCGCGATCGTCTGCTGCGTGACGGCCAGCTCGTCGCCGTCGATGCGGTCGTGCGCGAGCAGCAGCCAGCGGCTCAATTGCTCGCTGACCGAGTGATGCCGGTTGCACAGCGCGCTGCGCGAGATCTGCGCCATCGTGGCCTGGCTGTAGTTCAGCATCAGGCGATAGGTCGCCGCGGACCGTTCGAATTCCGCGCGCATCACGCAGGTCGGCACGCGATACGCCATGCCGGCGGCGCGCACTTCGACGCGGCTCGACACGGCCACGCCGCCGACGAGCGTCGCGAGACCGACCGCGCCTTCGCGGCCGACCACCGCCACCTCCACCATCGCACCGTCCTCCATCAGGTGCTGAACCGACATCATCGCCGTCGTCGGAAAGTGCAGATGACGCATCGGTTCGCCGACGCGATCGAGCATCCCGGCCTTGATCCTGACCAGTTCGAGGTGCGGTGCGATCGCATGAAGGGTGTCCTCCGGCAGCGCATCCAGAATGGCATTGGCGGAGTAACTCGAGTGAAGATGAAGCATGGCTGTATTCCTTTTATTGTCCGCGCCGCACGCAGCCGCGGCAGCGAAGCTCGTTATCGCGATGCGCATCGACGGCGACGCAGGTTGAGGCCCACAACCCTCGCTCCGATCGACCCTCGGCTTTCCACCGCCTCCGGAAATCGGCAATCCCGTTTCGACACGCCCGCTCGAATAAGCGATTTACGTGCCAATACCCGTCCATCCTTAATATATGAATGACGACCGCATTAGAACGACGGATTAATCGCGCTGAAACTTCAAAAAATGTCTCATTTCCGGACACCCCCACGCGTCGCGGACGCGGCAGGTGATTCGACTGATCAATAAGCGCCGCGCGCGGCCGGGTGGCCGACGCGCTTCCGCGACGGCTTGCCGGTCAAATACTTACGACGCGTTTTCATTTGATTCCATGATGTCCGGGCGACCCGCAGGCGGCCATCACGCGACTCGAAAGGTCGTTTGAAACTGTCTCAAAATTGATTCGATCGCTTGATTTACGGGCTTGTAACCTAGCGCACATACATATCGCAACACATTGATTCTATTGTTGAACTTCAAGTCAATATCTCAATTGTCAAACAATGTTCAACGCCTTTTATATTTTTTCCTGTAGCATGCGAAGCGACGCTCAATTGATTCACGATCGGTACTTCATTCCGGAGCGAGCATCCCAATTCGTGCGCGACGGGCAAATTATGGATAACCAAATCTTGGGCTCCATATGACAGTTCCTTACCGACGTCCGAAGCGTCAAACTTTGTGAAGTGACGTAATACGCAATTGAGGGAATTCAATTGCGTGCTAGCTTTTTTAGCCATAGACATTCCAATTCCGACGAACAGAAATCGAACGTTCGTGCCGAATCCGCGCGGATACACGGCACGAAGTCGATTGCCCACCCTATGAGGATGCGCCGTGACTCTTCAGGCCAATGACGCCGTCGCCGCCCCGAGCGGCATGATCGAGCTCTCCCACAGCTTCGACGCGAACCGGTTCATCGCGGCGCTCGACCGCGACGAACGCGCGGCGCTGGTCGCTCACCTGCAGCTGGTTCACCTGAGATCCGGTCAGGTGCTGTGCGAACCCGGCGAAATGCTGAGCGCCGTCTATCTACCCGTCACGACGGCCGTTTCGTTGCAGTACGTATCGTCGGGCGGCATGACGCTGGAAGTGGCCGAGATCGGCAGCGAGAGCATCGTGTGCGACGACGTGATCGGCGGCAGCGGCAGCATGCCGTGCCGCGCGGTCGCATGCCGCGACGGCTTCGTCTATCGGCTCGACCGGCGCGTGTTCGCGCGCGCGTTCGACGCGTCCCCGGTGATTCGCCATCTGGTGTTCGTGTGCGTGCGGCTGCTGATGGCGCAGGTGTCGCAGATCACGTTCTGCAGCCGCCACCATGTGCTCAAGCACCAGTTGTGCAGATGGTTCCTGCTCGCGTACGACCGCTCGCGCAGCATCGAGATCCAGGTGACCCACAGCATGCTCGCGCAGATGCTCGGCGTGCGGCGCGAGACGGTCACCGACGCGGCGGGCGAAGTCCAGAAGCTCGGCCTGATCCGCCAGTATCGAAGCTCGATCGTGCTCGCGAATCTCGGCGGCCTCGAGAAGATGTCGTGCGGCTGCCGCGCGATCGTGCGCGACGAGATCAACCGGATCCTGTCGGCCGACTCGGGCGTGACGACCGCCGCGCGCGCTTGACCGATTCGGCATTTCGGCGCGCCCGGTCGATCGCGTTCAGCCGACTGTAGGGTGGCGAACAGAACGTCGTGCATGCGGATGGTCTACTGATGCCGGACTGCCGGGGGGATGTCAGCGCGCTGCGCGCGTTCGCCCGAGCGGACGACACCACGCACGCCGGAGCAGCACGTGAAAAACGAAATCAGAACCATCCTGAAGCACGTCGCCAATCTCGAAGCCGCGATCGATTCGATCGGCGACGGGGACGACCTTTACGACGCGGGCCTCTCGTCGCTCGACACGATCCAGCTGATGCTCGCGATCGAGAAGCACTTCAACGTCGAGATCCCCGACGAGATGCTGAACCGCAACCTGTTCCGCAGCGTCGACGCGCTCGCGGACGCGGTCGCCAGCCTCCAACGCTCCGAGCATTCCGCATGAGCGCGCTCCTTCCCGAACTCGCGCCCCCCGACGAAGCGTATCGGCTCGACGAGGCCGCCCTCGCCGTCGCGCAGGTCGCCGCGCAACACGCGGATGCGGTCGATCGCGACGCCCGTTGTCCCGTCGAGGCCATCGAGGCGATGCGCGCCCGCCGCCTGCTCGGCGCGATGGTGCCGACCCATCTGGGCGGCGCCGGCGCATCGCTCGCCGACGTCGCATCGGCCTGCTCGATTCTCGGCCGCGCCTGTGCGTCGTCGGCGATGGTGTTCGCGATGCACCAGATCCAGGTTGCCTGCATCGTCGATCACGCGGCCGACCAGGGATGGCATCGGCTGTTCCTGCAGCAGCTCGTGCGCCATCAATGGCTGCTTGCATCGGCGACGTCCGAAGACGGCGTCGGCGGCAACCTGCGCACGAGCCAGTGCGCGCTCGAGACGAACGGCGGCGAGTTCAGGCTGCGCAAAGCGGCGCCGGCGATCTCGTACGGCGACTACGCGGACGGCATCCTCGCGACCGCACGCCGCGACGCCGACGCACCGGCGTCCGAACAGGTGCTCGTGACGCTGCTGCGCGACGGCTATACGCTCACGCGCCGCAACGAATGGGACACGCTCGGCTTGCGCGGCACCTGCAGCAACGGCTTCGTGCTGGAGGCGCAAGGCGCGACGGTCCAGTGCGCGCCGGTGCCGTTCGCGCAGATCGCCGAACAGACGATGGTGCCGGTATCGCACATCCTGTGGGCCGCCGTGTGGATCGGCGTGGCCGGCGACGCGTTCCAGCGCGCGCATCAGTTCTTCCGCGCGCAGGCGCGTCAGTCCGACGGCGCGCCGTCGCCCGCGGCACGACGGATCGCCGAATCGCTGGACCTGATGCAGGCGATGCAGGCGCGCGTCGACAGCGTGCTGCGCCTCTACGGCTGCGCGTCGGCGCGTTCGTGGTCGGCCGGCATGGCGTGGGCCGCCGAGGTCAACACGCTGAAGACTTACGTATCGACGGCCGCGCTCGAAGTCGTGCAGCAGGCCATGATGATCTGCGGGATGGCCGGCTACAAGAACGGCACACCGTACAGCGTCGGCCGCCATCTGCGCGACCTGCAGGCCGCGCCGCTGATGATCAGCAACGACCGCATCGCCGCCAACACTTCGAACCTGCTGCTCGCCTTGCGTCCGTCGACGCTGGAGAAACTCTCGTGAACGATCGCCTCTCCGTGACTTCGGCCGGCTCCGCCGCCACGCCCGCCGACGCGCCGCTCGACCGCGCCGGCGTGAACCCGCTGCGCGACGAACTGGTGGACGCCGGCCTGCTGGTGTCGACCGGCATCCAGGGCCTGTTCGGCCGCAGCGAGCGGTTCGAGCGCGTCGTCGAAGCGCTCGACGCATTCGTCACGCGCCTCGGCGCCGACCAGCATGCGGAGGTCCTGCGCTTCCCGCCAGCGATGAGCCGCACCGAGTTCGAGCGCAGCGAATACATGAAGAGCTTCCCGCAACTCGCGGGCAGCGTTCACGCGTTCTGCGGCGACGAACAGCGGCACCAGCGCGTGCTGCAATGCCTCGATCGCGGCGAAGACTGGACCGAAAGCCAGAAGCCGACCTACGTCGTGATGACGCCGGCCGCCTGCTATCCCGTCTATCCGGTCGTCGCGCGCGCCGGGGCGCTGCCCGACGACGGACGCATCGTCGACGTGTTCTCGTACTGCTTCCGCCACGAACCGTCGCTCGACCCGACCCGCATGCAGTTGTTCCGGATGCGCGAGTACGTGCGAATCGGCACGCCCGAGCAGATCGTCGCGTTCCGCCGCACCTGGATGGAGCGCGGTACGCGGATGATCGACGCGCTGCGCCTGCCGAACGAAATCGATCTCGCGAACGACCCGTTCTTCGGACGCGGCGGCAAGATCGTCGCCGACAGCCAGCGCGAGCAGAACCTCAAGTTCGAGCTGCTGATCCCGATCGAGCACGACGGCCGTCAGACCGCCTGCCTGAGCTTCAATTACCACATGGACCACTTCGGGCTGCTGTGGGACATCCGCACCGCGAGCGGCGACGTCGCGCACACGGGCTGCGTCGGCTTCGGCCTCGAGCGCCTCACGCTCGCGCTGTTCCGCCATCACGGCTTCGACCTCGACGCGTGGCCGGCCGACGTGCGCGACGCGCTGTGGGGCACGCGATGAGCTTCGTGTCACGCGACGGCGAGGACGCGTCGTTCGACGACGTGCGTCATCGCGCGCGCCACTACCGGCCGCACCCGCTGCACAGTCAGGAGATGGTCTGGAAGCAGACCAACTGCTACGTCGACATGTGGCTCGAGGTGCTGCGCTGGTGGGGGCTCAATCCGTACGCGGCGCTGCCGTTTACGATCGCGATGGACTTCGAGGGCGACCAGTTCACGTTCTTCAAGTTTCCGCACGACGAGCTGGAACGACTGTACGGCATCGTCGTGCAGGAACACTCGATCTACGAGCCGCTCGCCCAGCACATCGAGACGCAGGTCGCGCGCGGCCATCTGATGATCGTCGAGGTCGACGCGTGGTTCCTGCCCGATACGCGCGGCAGCGCCTATCGCACGCAGCATACGAAGACGACGATCGGCATCGACGCGATCGACCGCGTGCGCCGCCAGCTCGGCTACTTCCACAACAGCGGCTATTACGTGGCCGAGGAGATCGACTACGACGGGCTCGTCGGCGGCAGCTCGCCGATGCCGTTGCCGCCGTACGTCGAGTGCGCGAAGCGGCGTTTCGCGCCGCTCGACGAGCGCGTGCTGTGCGACGTGTCGCTCGCCGCCTTGCAGCGGCATCTGCGGCGCCTGCCGCTGGTCAATCCGGTGGCGGCGTTCCGCCGCCAGTTGCAGGCCGATGCGAAGTCGCTCGCCGCGTCGCCGCTCGAACGCTTCCACGGGTACTCGTTCAATTCGGTGCGGCAGCTCGGCGCGAACTTCGAGCTGTTCGGTCATTACGCGCGCTGGCTGCAGGCGAGCGGCTGCATCGGCCCGTTCGCCGACATACGCACGGCGTGCGAGCGCATCGCGGCGGAATCGATGGTGCTCGAATTCCGGCTTGCGCGCGCCTGCGCACGCGGCAAGGAGGAGCGCGGCGATGCGACGCTCGACGCGATCGAAGCGGCCTATACCGACCTGATCGCATGCGCGCAGCAGATCAGCCCGCCGCTGCGGCACCCGGCGCCCGTTCGCTGCGAAGCGGCCGCCGTGCCGGCGACGCGGTGACGCGCGCGTCGGCAATGCCGGCGTGGTCGATGCTCGCGACGCCGGCAGGCGCGGCGCCCGCGCCGTCCGATCTTCCGGCCGGCGCCGGGTGGATCGCGGCGCCGGTGCCGGGCACCGTCGCGCAGGCGCTCGCCGTCGCGGGCCGTCTCGACGAGGCCGCGTCGCTCGACGAGCGCGACCACTGGTATCGCGTCGAGCTGCGCGGGCACGGCGCGCGCCTGCTGCGCTTTCACGGTCTCGCGACGCTCGCGCAAGCGTGGCTCGACGACACGCCGATCCTGCACTCGGACAGCATGTTCGTCACGCACGACGTGCGCGTGACGCTCGCCGGCCAGCACACGTTGTTCGTCTGTTTTCGCGCGCTCGCGCCGCACCTGCGCACCGCACGCGCGGCGCGGCGCGCACGCTGGCGCACGCGGCTCGCGGAGCCGGCGACGCTGCGCACGGTACGCACGTCGCTGCTCGGACACATGCCCGGCTGGTTTCCGCATTACGTGCCGACCGGTCCGTGGCGGCCCATCGACGTGCTCGACCCGGCCGAGGGCACCGTGCCCGCGCATTGCGACCTGCATGCGCGCGTCGATGGCGACACCGGCTGGCTCGACGCCGAGCTCACGTTCGCCGCACCGCTGCCCGACGCGTTCGCGGCCAGGCTGTCCTGCGGCGAGCACCACGCGACGCTCGAACGCGCCGGCGCCGACCGGCTGCTTGCGACCGTCGCCGTGCCGAACGTGCGGCTCTGGTGGCCGCACACGCACGGCGAACCGGTGCTGTACGACATCGCGCTGCATGTCGGCGCCGAGCGCATCGTGCTCGGTGCAACCGGGTTTCGCACGATCGAGCAGCACGCGGGCGACGACGGCAACGGCTTCGGGCTGCGCGTGAACGGCACGCCCGTGTTCGCGCGCGGCGCATGCTGGAGCAGCGCGGCGCCGCTCGCGCTGCATGCGGACGATGCGACCTACGCGCGCCTGCTCGGCCTCGCGCGCGACGCGGGCTTCAACATGATTCGGGTCGGCGGCACGATGACCTACGAAGCCGACGCCTTCCACGCCTGGTGCGACCGGCTCGGGCTGATGGTCTGGCAGGACTTCATGTTCGCGAACTTCGACTACGCGCTCGACGATCGCGCGTTCGCCGACGCCGTCGACGCGGAAGCCGACCAGTTCCTCGCGCGGCGCCGCGCATCGCCGTCGCTTGCGGTGCTGTGCGGCGGCAGCGAGATCGCGCAACAGGCGGCGATGTCGGGGCTCGGCCCGAAACAACGCGCCGTCGAATTGACGGCCGAGCGTCTCGCCGCCCGCGCCGCGGCATGGCGGCCCGACGTACCGTACGTCTCCGATTCGCCCGACGGCGGCGTGCTGCCGTTCGTGCCGCGCGAGCGCGTGTCGCACTACTACGGCGTCGGCGCATACCTGCGGCCGCTCGACGATGCGCGGCGCGCCGACGTGCGGTTCGCGAGCGAATGCCTCGCCTTCGCGAACGTGCCGTGCGATGCGACGCTGGAGCGCATCGGCCGGCCGCATCCGCACGAACCGCGATGGAAGGCGGCCGTCCCGCGCGATCCCGGCGCGTCGTGGGACTTCGACGACGTCCGCGACCACTATCTGCGCACGCTGTACGACGTGGCGCCCGAGCGCCTGCGGCGCGAAGACCCGGCGCGCTACTTCGAACTGTCGCGCGCGGTGATCGCCGACGTGATGCGCGAGACGTTCTCCGAGTGGCGCCGCACCGGCTCGCGCTGCGCGGGCGCGCTCGTGTGGCAGTTCCAGGACGTGATGCCGGGCGCCGGATGGGGCTTGCTCGATGCCGCGCATCTGCCGAAATCGGGATGGTACGCACTGCGCCAGGTGCTGCAGCCGGTGCAGATCGTCGTGGTCGACGAAGGACTGAACGGCCTCGACGTGCACGTGATCAACGAACGCCCGGCGCCGCTGACGGCGAGCGTCGAGCTGGTGGCGTTGCGCGACGGCCGCACGCCGGTCGCGCGCTGCGGCGGGCAGGTTCGACTCGCCGCGCACGATGCGGTGCGGCTCGGCTCGGCCGAATTGCTCGGGCGCTTCTTCGACTGGACCTACGCGTATCGCTTCGGACCGTGCGAGCACGACACCGTCGTCGCGTCGCTGCGCGGCGACGACGGCGCGCTGCTGTCGCAGGCGTTCCACTTTCCGTCGCGCACGCATCCGGCCGTGTTCGCGCGACGCGATCCGGGCATCGAAGCGCGCGTGTCGCGCGCCGGCGACGCGTGGCACGTCGACATCGACACGCGCCACGTCGCGCGTCACGTGCAGATCGATGCACCGGGCTTCATGCCGCTCGACGACTGGTTCCATCTCGCGCCCGGCGCGACCGCGCGCGTCGCGCTGATCCCGCAACCTATCGGCACGCCGCGCATCGACGACGCGCCGCCGAGCGTCGACATTCGCGCGGTCAACGCCGCGCGAACGGTACGCGCAGCGTTGGCCGTCTGACGCCGAGAGAAATGAACCGCCCGCTGCAGCGGCGGCCGTCGCGCGTCAGTCGGACGAGCCCGTGCCGCGCGGCCGCTCGATGCCGTACGCTTCCATCCAGCGATACAGCGTCGCGCGCGACACGCCGAGCTCCCGCGCGGACGCGGCGACGCGCCCGCGCGTGCGCAGCAGCGCGGTTTCGATCGCTTCGCGCTCGATCGACTTGCGGATGTCGGCCACGGACGGCGATGCCGCATCGAGGCAATATTCGAGCTCGAGATCGTGCGCGGTGATCAAACGTCCTTCCGTCATCACGACCGCGCGTCTCACGCGGTTGATCAGCTCGCGGACGTTGCCGGGCCAGTCATGCTTGTAGAGCGCGGTGATCGCATCGCTCGAGAAGCCGCGCACGCGATGGCGCGCGTCGCTGCGAAAGCGCTCGAGCATGTGATGCGCGAGCAGCTCGATGTCCTTGCCGCGCGCGCGCAGCGGCGGCTGGTCGATCCGCATCACGCAGAGGCGATGAAACAGATCCGCGCGGAACCGCCCTTCCTCCATCGCTTCGCGCAGGTCGACGTGCGTCGCGGACACGATGCGGACGTCGACCGGCACCGGATCGCTGCCGCCGAGCCGATGAATCGAGCGCTCCTGCAGGAATCGCAGCAGGCTGGCCTGGCTCTCGTGCGGCAGGTCGCCGATTTCGTCGAGCAGCAGCGTGCCGCCGTTCGCAGCTTCGACGTAGCCGACCTTGCGCGCGTTCGCGCCGGTAAACGCGCCGCGCTCATAGCCGAACAGCTCCGACTGCAACAGGTGCGGCGGAATCGCGCCGCAATTGACCGCGACGAACGGGCCGTTGCGCCGTTCCGAATGACGATGGATCGCGACCGCCGTCAGCTCCTTGCCGGTGCCGGTCTCGCCGAACACGAACACCGGTGCGTCGGTGCGCGCGAAACGCCGCACCGTGTCGAACAGCCTCAGCATCGCGCTGCAGGTGCCGACGATCCCGTTTTCCTGCGATTCGAGCCGCTCGCGATCGCGCGCGAACAGACATTCCATGCCGTACGCATGGCCGACGGTATCCGCGATCCTTTGGTGCGACGCGGGCAACGTGATGTAGTCGAAGCAATAGTCGCGCAACAGCGCGCGCACGTTCGCCGACGCCGTCTGGCCGGTCTCGACGAGCGCGACCCACACGACGCCGCGCATCGACGCACAGGTGGACGCGATGCTGCCGATCGCGTCGGCATGGCCGCCGCTCAGATCGAGGATGCCGCAGGTGATTTCGCCGGAGGTGTCGCGCAACTGGCTCGCGTTCGCGACTACCGTGACCTTCCAGTTGCGCCGCGTCAGTTCCTTGCGAAGCATGACGGACGGCGACTGGGTCCAGTAGATCAGCGGACGCTGCCCGTTGGCCCTCCCTTCGCCGGCACTTTTATCGCGCGTTATTGGGATATTCATAGCGCACCATCACTTTCTCCTCTCCGCGAATCGTTCGCGTGCGCTCCGGGCGGCGGCGCATAGCCACCGGTCCGCGCTGCGTTGCCGCAGCC
Organism: Burkholderia sp. KJ006; assembly: GCF_000262695.1. Lineage (NCBI taxonomy): Bacteria > Pseudomonadati > Pseudomonadota > Betaproteobacteria > Burkholderiales > Burkholderiaceae > Burkholderia > Burkholderia sp. KJ006. The sequence continues at coordinate 1,649,941 of NC_017921.1, forward strand.
TTGGCGAAGATCGAAACTGCACACGGCGAGAACCCCCGGAGGTCGAGCCGAATGTCATCCGGCCTCGTTTTCATCGAACTTGAAGAGGAACGTGCGGCCGCGAAGCCACGACGTCCCGGCTTACATGCGACGCGCCATTACCAATGGGCACGCCGGTAAACGGAATTTCCGCTTGCAGTCGCGTCGAGTCGTACACGACAGCCGTGCTCGATACCGAACCGCCGGCCGCCATATCGCTCCCGGACTGGCCGCCTCGTTGCATCCGCCCGGAATTTACACCCGGTCGCCGGACGGTCGTGTTACCAAAAGATAATGCTGAATCCGGCGGTAACCGCGCCGGCACGCCGCCTCCAGCCGACTTTCGATCACCAGTTTTGATTATCCATGAACAATCGAGAGGTTTAGTGGCGAATACCACATTTTCGCAACATACGCGCCGCGGATTATCCGCGATTTTTGTCGAAATACCCAAGAACGACCGCCACCATCGCCCTCACGTCACATAATTGCCGGCGTGGCCGGGCCGCCGCTTCGAGGCCAGGCGGCGCGCAGCGCGCACGACTGTTACACGTCGTATCGCCTCCGCCGCCCGGCCGCTCAGACCCTCCCCAGCGCCGCGGGCCGCCCAGCCTGCCCGTCGCGCGCGAGGCCGTCGACCGCCACGTCGTCGTGCTGGGCCGGATCGGCAAGGCCGGGAGCGCCGGCCATCTCGTCCAGCAACGCGGCATGGCCGTCCAGCACGAAGCGCGTCAGCTCGCGCCGGAAGCGCGCCGCGCCGAACAGCTCCGCATTCGCGCGACATGCGTGCGGGCTGATCGAGCCGCGCGGCAGCGCCTCGAAGCGCGCGAGCGCGTCGAGCAGCGCGTCGACCGACTGCGTGCGAAAGAACAGGCCGGTAGCGCCCGCGCCCGGCCACGCGCGCACCGACTCGCGCACGCCGCCCTTGCCGTATGCGATCACGGGCGTGCCGCAGGCCTGCGCCTCGACCGGCGAGATGCCGAAATCCTCTTCGGCCGCGAACACGAAGGCGCGCGCGCGCTGCAGGTGGTCGTGCAGCACGTCGAACGGCTGATAGCCGAGCAGCGTGACGTTCGGGCCGGCCAGTGCGCGGATCTTCGCCATCTCCGGCCCGTCGCCGATCACCACGAGACGCCGCTCCGGCGTCCGCGAAAACGCCTCGACGATCAGGTCGATCCGCTTGTACGGCACCAGCCGCGACGCGGTCAGGTAGAACGCCTCCTTGTCGGTGCGCAACGCGAGATGCTCGACGTCGACCGGTGGATAGATCACCGTCGCGTCACGCCGATAGGTCTTGCGGATGCGCCGCGCGATGAAGCGCGAATTCGCGGCCACGCGATCGACGCCGTTCGCCGAGCGCGCATCCCAGTTGCGGATGTAGTGCAGCAACGCGCGCGCGAGCGCCGACTTCGCGCCGTGCGCGAGGCCGGCTTCGTTCAGATACTGATGCTGCAGATCCCACGCGTAGCGCACCGGCGAATGCACGTAGCTCGCATGGAACTGGTCGGGGCCGCTCAGCACGCCCTTCGCGACCGCATACGAGCTCGACAGCACGACGTCGTAGTCAGACAGGTCGAACTGTTCGATCGCCAGCGGAAACAACGGCAGATAGCTGCGATAGCGCGTGCGCGCGAACGGCAGCTTCTGGATGAACGACGTGCGTACCGCGCGGCCGCGCAGGCACTCGCGATCGTCGAGGAAGTCGACGAGGCTATAGAGGTCGGCCTGCGGAAAGCAGTCGATCATATGTGCCAGCACGCGCTCGGCGCCGCCGGGCGACACCAGCCAGTCGTGAACGATCGCTATCTTCAAGTGCGGCCCCTGGTTCTTCCTTCACGTTCGCCATGAGCCGGCCACACGGTTCGTGCGCCGGCCGTCTGCAGCAATTATCCGAAGGGAGCAGCGCGGCCGATGTGTGCTGCCGCACACTGCGCCGTTCGCGCTGCGCGCTCCTGCACGTATACGTAGCGTCAGTACGCTTTCGAACAGACCGGCATACGGCGCATCCGGATCATCGACGTTGCCGCACCGCACGCGCCGCACGGCCCGTGCGGCACTGCGTGTTGAATGCTTCACGCGAGGACCGCATCATGGAATGGCATTGTTGTGAATTCGAACATCTGAGCGCCGTCGATCTCTACGCAATCCTGCGCGCGCGCAACGCCGTGCTGGTGGTCGAGGATGCGCATACGCATCTGGACATCGACGGCAAGGACGCCGGCGCACTGCACGTCTACGCGACGCAGCGCCACGGCGACGTGGCCGAAGTCGCCGCCTACGCGCGCATCCTGCCCGGCGACGACATCGATCCCGACGTCGTGATCGACAAGGTGCTGACGAGCGAGGCGTGTCGCGACGACGATACGCTCGAGCATCTGCTCGAACGCGCGCTGACCGCCGCGCACGCCGCGTGGCCCGATGCCGCGCTGCGCACGCACGTGCCCGCCGCGCGGCAGGCGTTCTACAAGCAGTTCGGATTCCGCAAGGCTTACGGTCCGTTTCTCCATCAGGGCGCGCCGTTCGTCGGCATGATTCGCCCGGCGCAACGCGCTGCCGGCGCGCTGCGTCAGCTGCTGTCTCGCGCGGTGTCGGTACAGCGCGACCGCAACGAAGAGGCGCGCGCCGACGGCCGCGCTCATGGCCGACTGGCCGCCGATTCCGGAGCCAACCGATGATCCGCACCCTTCGCCAAGTCCCCGATCCCGCGCTGCCGCGCATCCTTCCCGTGATCCTCGCCGGCGGCTCCGGCACGCGCCTCTGGCCGCTGTCGCGCGAGCAGTTTCCGAAGCAGCTGATCGAGCTGACGTCGAACGAATCGCCGCTGTCGGCGACCGCGCGTCGTCTGAACGGCATCGCGAACGCGTCGCTCGACGACACGCTGCTGCTCGTCTGTAGCGAACAGCATCGGACGCTCAGCGCTGCGCAGGTGACCGACCGTGCCGCGCCGGCGCGCATCCTGCTCGAGCCGGCGCCGCGCAACACGGCGCCCGCGCTCACGCTCGCCGCGCTCGACGCGAGCGCGTTCGCGGACGATCCGGTGCTCGCGGTGATGCCGGCCGATCACGTGATCGTCGACGTCGGCGCGTTCCAGGACGCGATCGCACGCGCGGCGCGTTACGCAGAGGAAGGCGCGATCGTCACGCTCGGCGTGTTGCCGCGCCGCGCGGAAACGGGCTACGGCTACATCCAGGTCGGCGCGCCGCGCAACGGCTGCCACGGTAGCCAGGGCGGCTATTCGATCGGGCGTTTCGTCGAGAAGCCCGACGAGGCGCTCGCCGAGCGCTATCTGCAATCGGGCGATTACTGGTGGAACAGCGGGATCTTCGTCACGCGCGCGTCGGTCTGGTTGAAGGCGATCCGCGCGCTCGCGCCCGCGATTCATGCGTGTTGCGAAGCGGCATGGCGCGCGGGTATCGCCGAAGATCCGTTCTTCCGGATCGACGCGGCCGCGTTCGACGCATGCCCGTCCGATTCGATCGACTATGCGGTCATGGAGCGCTTGCCCGAACACGGCGAGCTCGGCATCGAAGGGATCGTCGTGCCGCTCGCGGCCGGCTGGTCGGACGTCGGCACCTGGGACGCGATCTGGGAAATCATGCCGAAGGACGATCACGGCAACGTCGCGCGCGGCCCGATCGTGTTCGAGGACACGCAGGACAGTTTCGTGCGCTCCGAAGGGCGGCTCGTCGCGTGCGTCGGCATGAGGGACGTGGTCGTGATCGAAACGCCCGACGCCGTGCTGGTCGCGAACAAGCACGACGTGCAGCGCGTGAAGAACATCGTCGCGCGGCTGAAGAACGACCGGCGGCCGCAGGCGATCGAGCACCGCAAGGTGCAGCGGCCGTGGGGACACTACGATTCGATCGACCTCGGCGAACGGTTCCAGGTGAAGCGGATCGTCGTCGAGCCGGGCAAGCGCCTGTCGCTGCAGATGCACTATCACCGCGCCGAACACTGGATCGTCGTGCGCGGCACCGCACGCGTCACGCGCGGCAGCGAGACGTTTCTGCTCAGCGAGAACGAATCGACGTACATCGCGGTCGGCGAAGTGCATCGCCTCGAGAATCCCGGCAGGATTCCGCTCGAGATCATCGAGGTGCAATCGGGCGACTATCTCGGCGAGGACGATATCGTGCGGTTCGACGATCAGTACGGCCGGCCGGTCGACGCGCTGCCTGCGGAGCAGGCATAGCGCGGCGGCGATACCGCGCGCCGTGAGCGGCGCGCGGTCGAACGCCGCTAACGCTGCTTACGCGCTGGCGCTCGACCCGTGCTTGCCGCCGTCATTCGCGCTTCGCGACTGCGCGCACATGCGGCAGCAGCGCGACGTTCGCGCCAACCACGTCAGGCGCGATCGCTCGTGATCGCAGTGCGCCCGCGCACGGTGCGGCCATCGCGTCGGCGGCCGTGCAATCGCGTCCCGGACCGACCCGCACCGGCATCCCGCCGATCTCCGACAAGCGGTTGTCGGCAAGCTGAACCCCCGACACGTTGCCCCACAGCCGAATGCCGTCGAACCGCGCATGCGACACGCGGTTGCCGATCACGGCCACGCGCGTCACCGTGCCCGACCACGTGCTGACGTCGATCGCCGCCTGCTGCGTGAGCGGCCGCGGATCGCTGCGCCCGCTCGCGGTCTGGATGGATGCGATCACGTTGCGCTCGATGCGGACGTTGGACGCGCCATAGGTGTGGTAACTGTCCTCCTGCGCGACGAGGATGCCGGCGCTCACCTGCACGTCGTGCACGACGTTGTCCGAGATCGTCACGTCGGCGCCGCCGACCACCGTGATCCCGCGGCCCCAGGCGTTGCCCTCGAGCACGTTGCCGGTGATGAGCACGTTGCGGCTCAACGCGCCGTCGGCGGCGTAGCTGACCACGGCGATCATGTCGTCGCCGGTGTCGCGCACGACGTTGTGCCGGACGAGCACGTTGCGCGCGCCGTGCGTGATGTGGATGCCGTCCGCGAGCGTGGACAGCACGCGATTGTCGACGATCGCGACGTCCGCGCCGCCGAACACGAAGATGCCCGCGCTGGCGCCGCCGTCGATCACGTTGTCGAGCACCTGCACGTCGCGCCCGGTGACTTCGACCTTGGTCGACGCCGGTGTATCGAGGCGCGTCGCGCCCGTTCCGCCCAGGCGGAAGCCGGCGAGCGTCGTGCCGTCGCCGCGCAACTCGATCGTCTGATCGGCGGCATCGGTTGCGCTCAGCGTCGCGCCGTAACCCGATACCAGGACGTGCGGCTGCCGCACGACGAGCGAACGGCCGACGACATAACGCCCCGGCACGAACGTCAATCGCTGACCGGGCCGCAGCGCGTCCAGCGCGCGTTGCAGCTCGTCCGCCTGGTCGGTCGCATTCGGCGCGGGACGAACGTAAACGTTGGCGCTGTCGGCGGGACGCGCGCTGCGTGCCGGCGCGCGCGACACATCGTCCGCGTGCGCCGGTGCACCGAGCGCGCCGGCCAGCGTCATGCCGGCCAGCACGCGAGACAAGCATCCCGGTCTGCGCATATCGAAACGTTTCTCCGTATCGGCCGCGCGTGGCGGTCGGCGAGACGATCGAGCGCCGCTCAACCGACGCCTCGACGAATCCGCCATTCGATCCGCTCAGCCATTCGCTTCGCCGGTCGCGAGCACACCGCTCGCGCGCCGCGACGTGAGTGCATGCGCGAGCTTCACGAACGGCGCTTCGCACAGCAGGTAACCGGCCCACGACAACGGAATCAACGGCAGCAGCGGCACGATCATGTAAACGCCGAGCGGCCATCCGACCAGATGAAAGCGCTGGCACAACCAGAACGCCGCAAACAGCGGAAGGCTGTGCAACAGATAGACCGAGTAACTGATCTTGCCGATCCACGCGAGCGGACGGTTGCGCAGTTTGAGCACAGTCGCCAGCATCGCGAACGCCGCGATGCCGATCATGTATGCGAGCGAGATCGGCAGATGAAACGCGTTGTGATGCCGCCAGTCGTCGATCGCGCCCGCGAGCGCGACGCCGACCACCGCTATCGTCACGTACGCGAGCGCCGCCCGGTACGTCATCGACAGCCGGGACAACGGCCCGCTTGCGGCCAGCCGCAGACGCAGCAGTTTCGACGGAGCGTCATAGGCCTGGCGGAAACAGGCGCCCCAGAACATGATGCCGAGGTGATACGGCATCGTCTTGTACTGACTGAGCATCTCCGCCGGGAACACGTGCAGCGCGACCGTCGACGCGAACAGCGCACACAGCGCGACCGTGACGACACACAAATTCAGCATCCGATGCAGCCAGCCGCACCAGAACAGAAGCAGGCACACGACATAGAAATACAGCTCGGTCTCGAGCGTCCAGCCATGCGGCAGGATCAGGCTCGCGCCGAACGCAGCCGGGATCATCGTCACGTTCGCCAGCATCCCGTGCGCGTCCATGGTCTTGTCGAACAGCACCCAGTGAACGAAGTAGCCGGCCGGCAATGCGAGCCAATACGCGGGATACAGCCGGAAGAAGCGCCGAATGACGAACCGCTTCGTGCCCGGGCCGAGGTCGCCGTGCAGGCTGGTCGGAATCAGCATGCCGCTGATCGCGAAGAAGATCACGACGCCGATCCGGCCGAAGTTCACCGACCGCTGCAGCGCGTCGAGCGCCTGCTGCGAGCCGGCCAGCTCGACGAACCGCTCCGCGTAATGCGTCCATATGACGAGGATCACCGCAATCGCGCGCATCGCGTCGATATGCTGAAATCGCTCCGGATTTTTCGCTGTTGACATGACTGGAATGGTGACGGCTCAACACACGGGGCTGCCCGTACGGGAATCGGAACATCCGGCGCCGATCACCGACAACGCAGACGGAATCGCCCGCCCCGTTCGCAGGCGGATCACCTGCGCGCCATGGCCGAGCGTGCTTCGAAAACTTCGTCGCGCCACGCCGCGTGGCGACGACGACGACACGAGCGCGGCGGCGACGTCCGGCATCGCCCGCCGTGCTTCACCTGGCGTGCGCGTGTCTCGCGTCGACGCAATACCACCAGATCAGCGCGAGCAATGCGTAAAACGCCGTGCGCGAGCCGAACATCATCCAGTACTCGCCCTGCTGAACGGCGAACGTCGCATAGGAGAACACCTTGGCGATGAGCCACAGCATCACGACGCCGCCGCGCATCGCGACGAGGATCTGCAGCGCGCCGAGCGCGCCATACACCAGCCCCGTCATCGCGACGAACAGCGCGCCGCCCGCATAGCCGAACCAGTACACGGGCACGGCCATGTTCCCCATCGTGAACGTGACGTCGTCGAACATGTACGCGCGCAGCACGCTCGGCTCGGTGTACGACATCATCAGATCGCGCAAGCCGCTCGGCTCGGATTCGTCGAAGAAGGTCGGCATGGTCCACGAGCGCAGCGAACTCACGAAACGCCAGAACGCATCGGTGCCGCCGAGCCGTGGCGCGGTGAACATATGGGCGTCGTTGTCGACCACGTACCACGGCTGCCCTTGCAGCAGGAAGCGCGACGACAGCATGTCGGCCACTTCCAGCCCTTGACCGCGATACGAGTAGATGATCGACACGGCGCCGAGCAACAGCGCGAGGCCCGCGCCGATGCCCAGATAACGCACGACCGGCTTGCCGTTCATCGCATGGATCGCGATGAACGGCGCGAGCGAGCACAGCCCGATGTGCAGCACGGCCATGAACTGCTCGCCGTGCATCACGTTGAGCGCGAGATCGACCGCCATCGTCAGGATCGCGGCCGCCCGGATGCGCTTGTCGGGGCTGGTCGCGATCGTGCCCAGCAGGAAGCCCATGAACGACTGGTTGTTCAGGAACAGGTTGAACATCGTCCCGTTCGACGAGTCGTTGCGCAGCGCATAGCGGTTGATGCCGGAAAACAGCGAGAACCCGGACGTCAGCCCGGCGAGCACGCCGATCGCGATGATCGTCGCCGCGAGCACGAATCCGATCGCGATGCTGTGCGGCTGCAACGTGATCCGCGCCTTGATCGGTACGCGCACCGGACGCTCGTCCAGGAACCGGTCGAACGCAACGAGCGCACAGACCACGAAAATCACATAGAACGACAGCAGCCGGCTGAACGCGCCGGTCGCGTCGCCGATCACGTCCGTTTCCGTCAGATAGCCGCCGTTCTCCAGCCCCACGCCGGCGAGGAACGCGGTCATGCCGATCGCGAGCACGTACAGCATCGACACCGCGAACACCGGCCGCGACCTGACCAGGCCGACCAGCGCCGCCGTCGCCAACAGCAGCGTGCACAGCGCGCTCGATTCTTTCAGGCCGAGCGCCGGCATCGCCGCATTGAACAGCAGCGCGAGCGCGAACAGCGTCAGCAACATCACGCCGCTCGCAGAAGCGACGCCGCGGCCGCCGCCCATCGTTCCCGTGGTTCTATTCATGCTGGCTCATGCATGGCTCATGCTGATTCATGCTGCTGCAACCCGAAGTTGCGTTCGACCGTCGGCGCCGCGCGTTGCGGCCGGTAAGGCGCGCCCGGCTGCCGCGCGCGGTCCATCCCGTTGCGATCGGTCATGTGTCGCGCTCCGTGGCGATCGCCGTCACGCAGCCTTGCCGAGCAGTTCCTTTCTTACGCGCGTCCAGGCCCTGAACAGGAACGTCTCGGCCGCAACGTCGCGACGGTCCGGCTGCGCGCGCGGCCCCTTCGCATCGCGATACGCGTTCGCGTAATAACCGTAGCGAAGCGGCGAAGGATCGAAACCGTTGAATACGAGGCCGTCGACCTTCGCGCCGATCCGTTGCAGGTTCTCGACCGCTTCCGCAACGTCGGCGCTGCCGATCGAGCCCTGCCGCGCGACCATCAGCGTGATGTCGGCGAACCGCGCCAACATGGCGACGTTGGCGGCCGGACGGGTCAGCGGCGCGTCGACGACGATCATGTCGTATTGACTGCGCAGTCGTGCGAGCAGCGCGTCGAGCTTGTCGGCGCCGTACAAATTGCGCGCGGGCTGCGCGTGGGTTCCGGCCGGCAGCACGTCGAGGTTCTCGTCGACGCGGCGAATCGCCCGCTCGGGATCCAGCGATTGCTTCAGTACGTCCGACAAGCCTCGGTCCGCCTTCACCCGCAGCGCGTGCTCGATGCCGGATTGCCGCGCGTCGGCGCGCAGCAGCAACGTCTTGAGGCCGTCTTCCGCGAACAGGCACGCCAGGTTCGCGGCGATCATCGACTTGCCCTGCCCCGGCTCCGGCGACGTGATCAGCACCGTCTTCGAGCGGCCGTGCTCGACGCCCGTCTTGCAACGCAGCAGCAACGCGAGATTGGCGAGCGCTTCGGCGAGCGGCGTGTCGGGGTCGTCCCTGACGGCGACCGACGCCGGGCGACCGAGTGCATCGCCATCGACCGGCTGCGGCAACGACGGCAGTATGCCGAGCATCGGGACGCCGACCGCCGCCTCGAGATGCTTCGGATCGCGCACGCGCCGGAAGAACCACGCGTAGCCTTGCGCGGCCGCGGCGCCCAGGATCAGGCCCACCGCGGCGCCCAGTGCGAGCACGAGCATCCGCTTCGGGCGAATCGGCTTGTCGGTCGGAACCGCCTTGTCGACGATCGACGCATTGCCGACCGTGCCTGCTTTCGCGATCTGCAGCTGCTGGGTGTTGTTCAGCAAGCCCACGTACAGCTGGTTGTTGACCTCGACATCGCGGGCGAGCCGCAGATAGGTCTGCTGCTGAGAAGGCAGATGCGCGACCTTGTCTTTCAACTCGGCCGACTGCTGATCGAGCGTCTTCAGCTTGTTGACGACGGCGGTCAGCTGAGGCTGCCCGGCCACGTACTTCGACGACAAGTCCTGATACTCGAGCTTGGCCTCGAGCCGCGCCTTGTCGACGAGCGCCAGTTGATCGATCAGCAACCTCACGTCGCCCTGCGAATCGATCGAGCCCTGCGCGTTGCGAAACGAATTCAGCGCCTGCTCCGCCTGCTCCAGACGGGCCTTCACCACCGGCAGTTGCGTCTCGAGAAACGCGAGGCTGTGCTCGGCGTCCTCGGAACGCCGCCTTGCGTTCACGTCGAGATAAGCGGCGGCGATCGCATTGAGCAGCCGCGCGGCGGACACCGGGTCACGGCTTTCGAGGCTGAGCTGCATGATCCCCGACTGCCGCTTCGTTTCCGCGCCCGCCAGCTTCGTCAGGACCGAATCGAGGCGCTCGGCCGTGGTCACCCGCCGTACGCGGAATTCCGTACCGGCGCGCGCGACGATGCGCGCGATGTCGACGCGATAGCCGTTGGCTTCGCTCGGCTTGCCGATTACGCCCTTCAGCACCTCCTGTCCGTCGCTGTCCTTCAGCGAAAACCGGTTGCCGGCCAGATAATCGAGCTCCAGCTTCTTGTCGATCTGCGATTCCGGTACGTCGAACCTGCGGAATTCGATGCGCTCACCGCCCCAGGCGAAGAACGGCGTACTGAACGGCGCGATGACGAGCCCGTCCGCGTCCTTCGGCAACACCGATTCGACGAACCCGCCGACGAGCGGAATCCGGTTGCCGACGGTCGCCTCGGCCTGCGCGACGGTTTCTTCGATGGCTTGCGTGACGACCGTGCGCGAACGCGCGACGTCGATTTCGCCGATTACCGCAGAGTTCTGAATGTCGAGTGCGTTCGATATTTCGGAAAGCGCGCCCAACGCGCTATGTTTGTTTTCCTGAACCTGAATCAGCGTATCGACGGAGTAAACCGGCGCAGCCGAAACGGCATAAATCAATGCCAATAAAAAACAGCCCAGAAAGACCGAAATAAATGCATAACGATAATCGAGCACGTTCTCCAGCAATTCGGTCAGCGCAAACCGCGGCGCGTCGCGGGAAATACTGCCCGCTCCGTCCCGGTATTCATTAGATGCGGCTCTATCCAGTGTCATGCATATGCTCCCAAATTGCTGCCCACACAGGCGGGTGGCGACGATACGCGCAGGCCGTCCGTGCCGCGCGGCTCGTCCGGGCACGGCCCGCCGGCGCGCCTGCGCCGCACCGGATGGCGGGCCGGCGAAGCATGCACGCGCCGGCCGCCGCCCACGAAACGCCATTGATTCTGTTTACCCGAGCCACTATGCGTTAAACCCGCCGGCCACTAAGTGCGATGGCTTACATTAATGGCCACTCAGTGCGCCGACCACTGGGTCGCCGACCGGTCTCATGCTATGTTGGGTGGCCTGTTGTTAAACGTGCGCGCAAGCGATGACATCAAGAACCGGTGCCGTTTCACGAGCGCGCGATTCCATCTCGTTCGTCCGTCGCTTCACCTCGATTTAACGGTCTTTATCAAACGACGTGCAATCGCCCGCTTGATTCGAATCCGGGTCATGGCCGGCCGGCAAGCCGAATGGCCGATCGCGCGCCGGGCAACATCGTGTCGCGTCGGCGTCCGTGCTGCGTCGCTTCGAACCGAAGCGACGCAGCACTTGAGAGACGTCGCGCAATGCTCTTCTGTCTACCATCGCGAATGACGACATGAACAACCACTCGCTATCCGATACGCTCGCGCCGACGCGCAACGATGCGCCGCTGCGACAGACGCGCGTCGCGCTCGCCGTGGCGCTTGCCGCGCTGCTGTCCGCCTGCGCAATGGCGCCGGGCCAGCACATGACCGCGCCGGCCGCGTTGCCGGTCACGACGGCCGACAACGGCGACGTGACGAGCGACATGAAGGTCGCGGTCAAACAGATCGATCTGACGCTGATCGGCCAGATCCATGCGGCCCAGAAAGGTCATACCGCCGCGCCGATCCCCGGCAATCTGCTCGGCAAGCCGAGCGGCTACAAGCTCGGCCCCGGCGACGTGCTGCAGATCACCGTCTGGGATCACCCCGAATTCGCGGCCGCGGTCGGCCAGCCGACGCCGAATACCAGGCCGTCCGACGCGGCGCCCGGCTTCGTCGTCGACAGCGACGGCAACGTGCAGTTTCCCTTCGTGCCGCAGCCGATTCACGCGGCCGGCAAGACGGCCGCGCAGGTGCAGCGCGAGCTCGACGCCGAACTCCGCAAGGTGTTCATCAAGCCGCAGGTGACCGTGCGCGTCGCGTCGTTCCGCGCGGAGCAGATCTATGTGGACGGCGAAGTGCGCGCGCCCGGCTCGCAGGCGATCAACGACATCCCGATGACGCTCGTCGAAGCCGTCAATCGCGCGGGCGGCTTTGCGCCGAGCGCCGACCAGAGCCGCGTGACGATCACGCGCAACGGCACGATCTATCCGGTCAACGTCGCGCAGATGACGAAGACCGGCCGCAGCCCCGCCGCGATCATGCTGCAGCCGGGCGACCTGCTGCACGTGGCCGCGCGCGACGACAATCCCGTATACGTGATGGGCGAAGTGAACAAGCCGCTGGCCGTGCCGCCGCAGCGCGACGGCACGCTCACCTTGAGCGCGGCGCTGTCCGAGGCCGGCCAGTTGAATCAGCAGACGTCGAACGCCGGACAGGTATTCGTGTTGCGCAAGGATGCCGACAGCCCGCCGGTCATCTATCACCTCGACCTCGAATCGCCCGTTTCGATGCTGCTCGCGAACCAGTTTCCGCTCGCGTCGAAGGACATCGTCTACGTCGACAATACCGGACTGGTCCGCGCGAGCCGCGTGCTGAACCTGCTGCTGCCGGCCATCAGCGCCGGGTTGACCGGCGCGCTCATCACGAAGTAGGCGGCAGATCGCGGAAAGGCGGCGGCAGTGCGCGCCGCCTTTCCGGCGCAGCACCGCGGCTGCATGGAGATCCGGCGCGTCACACCCTCACCGCTCTCCCTACCACCCCACCCCGCGCATGATCGCGTCATCCCGAACGCGCCGACAGGTTCAGCAAGCCCACGCGTTCGCGGCACAGCACGTATGCGAGCGCGACCGCCACGGCCGATTCGGCGATCAGCACCGCGATGGCCGCACCGCGTTCCGCGAACAGCATCGCGAGCGGCGGCAGCAGCGTCACGTTCAGCGCGCCGGACGAAATCAGGATGATGCTGAAAGTGCGCTTCATGCCCATCGGCAGCATCGTCTGAACGCCGAACAGGTCGGTCATGCAGGCCATGAACGGCACCAGCGCGAGGCAGCGCAGCACGCCGACCGTCGGCGCGAACGCATCGCCGTACAGCATCCTGACGACGAACGGCGCGCATACGTAGATCGTCGCCGACATCGCCAGCACCAGCGCGCCCTGCAGCACGATCAGCTTGCGCAGGAACGCGAACGCGTCGTCGCGCGCGTGGTGCATCAAGTACGTGACGTGCGGATAGGTGGCGGCCCTCAGCGGTTGCAGCAGCCCGACCGCGGCGCGGATCAGCTTGTCGCCGGCGGCAAAATAGCCGGCCGCGACACTGCCCGAGACGATGCTCAGCAACACGGTGTTGGTCGACGCGTAGAACGAGATCGACGTCGAGGCGAGAAACACCTGCGAGCCGCCTTTCAGCGCGGCGGCGATATCGGCCACGCCGACGCGCACGCTGTCGACCTCGCGCCGCAGGAACAGGTACGCGAGCAACGTCACGCCGCACAGCACCGGCACCGCCGCATTGATCGCGACCGCGTGCAGCAGATCGTCCGGCGTGCGCACCCAGGCGAAGAACGCGACGACGCTGCATGCGCGGTACACGACCACCGTGACGCTGTAGACGCTCAACTTCTGGATGCCCTGAAAGTACCAGCCGGGCGTCAGCGCCGCGCCGACCGCCATCCCGAACCCGATCAGCAGCGCCGTGCGTTCCGCCGCGAAATGCGGGACGAGCAGCGTCAACGCGAGCAGCACCGCGAACCCGGCGACCGTGATCGCCCATTGCGCGCTGACGGTCGCCCAGAAGATGCGCGAGCGCTCCAGCTTGCCGTTCGCGAGCGCGACGCGCGGCGTCGCCGTCAGGTCGAAGCTGTAATTGGCCAGATTGATGAAATACGTGGTGACCGCGAGGACGAACGACAGCCGCCCATACTGCTGCGGCCCGAGCACGCGCGTCAGCAGCGGCAGCGTCACGAGCGGCACGACATACGTCGAGATTTGCAGCGCGAACAACAACGCAAAGTTTTTTCGAACAGCGGTCATCGGGCTTTCAGGCGGTGAGAGAACGGTGTGCCGACCGTCAAGGCGCACACGCGCGCGGTGCGTGCGCGTCGATGCCGAGCACCGCACACAGCGACGCGGCGTAGCACTCGACCGAGTAAGGCGACCAGTCGTAGCGACGATCGGCGATAGCGAGATGCGTGCGCAATTCGGCGAGCGCACGCGCGAAGCCGTCGGGCGTGTTGCGGTAGAGAATCTTGTGGCCGATCTCGTCGCCGAACGTCGACAGGCTGCCGATGTCGTGGACGAGCGCCGGCAAGCCGAGCATCGCAGCCTCGACGATCACGAGCGGCGCATTCTCGGCCCAGATCGACGGCAAGATCAGCGCGTCATGGAGCGGGAGCGCGGCAAACAGCGTGGCATGGTCGACGCGGCCGGCGAAACGCAACCGCCCCGATTCGACGAGCGCCGCGTATTGCCGCTCCAGCTCGCCGCGCTCCGTTCCGTCGCCGTAGACGGTCAGCGACGCGATCGCATCGCCGGCCGGCCCGCTCATCAGCGCGAGGAACGGCGCGAGGCCCTTGTCCCAGTCCACGCGGCCGACGAAGGCGAGATCGAGCCGCTCGCCGCGCGGCGGTTTCGGCGGACGCGGCACCAGCGTCGAATCGATCGGGTTGCGCACGAGCGTCGCGCGGGCGCGACCGCGCTGCGCGATCAGATCGCGCATGAACGGACTCGGACACAGAATCTCGTCGAACAGCCCAAGCGGATCGAACAGCGTATCGACCGCATGCCAGTGCAGCTTCTTCACGACGTCGTGGACGAAGCCGCGCGGGCTGGCCGTCATCGCGATGCGCCGGCGGCTGCGCAATCGTTCGATCGACAACGGCTGCGCGCGGCCGCGCGAGTAGACGAGCAGGCTCGGGTTGTAGAACAGCAGGTGGTAGTCGTGCGCGGTCATGAACAGGCCGCAATCTGCGTGGCGCTTGTAGCGCGCGAGCACGGGCAGGATCGCGCTCGACAACAGGTTGTGGTAGTTGTGCACGAGGATGCGTTGCGGGCGAAACCGGTCGAGCAGCGCGTCGAGCGCGCGGGCGGCGGCAGGCGACCACGCATGCGCGCGCGCGCTGCCGGCCAGCTCGGGCACCGCCTGCTGATCGAACGTCTCGACTGCGACGCCGTCGCGTGCGCGCAGCACGTCGGCGGACAGCCGGTACACCTCCTCCGCGCCGCCCTTGCGCGCGAAGTCGTTGATCACCAGCACGCGCATCACGCTCGCCCCCGGCCGCCGCAATGCCGGGCGCGCGAGGCCGCGTCGTGCGCCGACGCGTCGAAGCGCGCGCGCATCGCGCGCTCGCCGTGACGGCCTTTCCACTTCCGATGTTTCCGGCACGCTTGCTTCATTGTCATTCCTGGGCGGGGTCGCGGCTGCGCCTGCGAACAGGCTCGCATGAAAATTCGACAGCGTCAGGATACGGCCGCCGACGCGCGCGATCTGTTCGTCCGGTTACGTTGGCGGCAGGCGCCGTGCTGCGGCGATGCGGCTCGCGAAGCGTACGGGCGGCTGCGACGATGCGATCGCCGCATGCCGCGCGAACGTGCCGTAAGCGCGCTACAGCGGTGCGTGCTCGGGCTGCGCGGGCATGGCGAGTTCGGCCGGCGCATCCCAGCCGGACAGCAGCGTCGCGCAGCGCGTCACGACGTACTGCGCGGCGACATCGCCGTGCAACGAATGATCGAGCGCGTCCTTCATGTCGACGGACACGTTCGGCAGATGCGCGAACGCATGCGCCGCAGGACCGAAGTGGCGGACGAGCACGTCGACGCCCGGGTCGAAAGTGCCGTAGACCAGATGCGTGCGGATGCCGCGCGCCGACATGTCGCGCAGCATGCCGCGCGGCGTGTCCTTGCCGGGCCGCCAGCCGAGATGTTCGCCGACACGCTTGAGCGGCCCCGTCGCGACCCCCGCGGCGAACCGGAACATCGCACGCAGCACCGGCCGCAGGTCGCGTCCTTCGGTCAGCAGCCGGCGCAGCTTGCGACCGCAACGTAGCGACGCCCAGTAGCCGCGCATCGAATTCGTCTGGTTGTTCAATGCATCGGCGAGCGTTTGCCCGCGCGGCCAGACGAACGCCGGCAGATTCACCGCGATCACGCCGGCCAGTTGCTCGCGCGCGGCCGCATGAAGCGACGCATACGCGCCGGAGCAGATGCCGAACGCGACGATCTCGCGATGCCCGTGCGCGTTCAGCCAGCGCGCCGCCGTGACGACATCCGCGATCGCCTGATCCGAATACGGAATGTTCGACTGATCGTCCGTCGCGCGCGGGCCGCTGTCGCCGACGCCGGTCGAATCGATGCGCAGGCTGCTGATCCCCGCCGCCGCGAGCGAGCGCGCAAGCCGGACCGCGAAGCGACCGTCGGCGACACGCGGATTGGTCGCCGTATTGGCGATCAGCAGCGTCGGTGCGGCAGCGCGCCGGACCATGCCGGCCGGCTCGCACAGCACGCCGATCATTCGAGCCGGCTCGACGGCGACGATACGTTCGACGCTGCTCTGCGCCGTCAACGTCACGCCCAGCCCGGCGCCCGGTAGCGGCCCGCGTACGCCACCGTCGGTGCCGTCGTCGATCCAGTTCACGACCGTGTCGAGCAAGCCGGCGGGCAGCCGCGACCACACCGGCTCGCGCATCATGCCGCCCCAGTCGGCGCAGGTGCGCATCTCCACCGACACGCCGCGCGCCTGCAGCGCGTCCGCGAGCGCGGAGCCATCGCCGTAGGGCGCATCGACGACCAATGCGCGCGCGGGCAACACGCGCGCGCGTGCGACGCACTCGCTCAGATTGATGCTGCGCAGGCGCGCGACGAGATCTTCGGGATACACATGGCCGAGCACGCGCAGCGGCCGTTCGTCGCGAACCGCGTCGCGCACCGCGGGCGATACGTTGTCGAGCCAGCTTTGTGCGACGAGCGACAGCTCGCGCAGATAGCCGCGTCCGCGCACCACCGGCGCCAGCGCGACGAAGCGCGTCAATTCGGGAATGCCGTCCGCGGCCAGCAACGCCAGCGTGGCACCGGCGCGCATGCCGACGACGGACAGCGTATCGACGGCGACACGCTCGCGCAGTGCGTCGACCGCATGCCGGACGCTCGCGAGCATGCGGTCGAAGCGTTCGGCATCGTGTTCGTCGCCGAGCGAGTCGCCGCTCGCCGGGTAATGGAATCGCAGCACCGGAAAGCCGCGCTCCGCGAGGTGCTCGGCGAGCGAGCGCACGAGCTTGTGAAGCCACAGCGCCTCGTGGCCGAGCGGCTCGCAGATCACGATCCCATGCGACCGATCGCCCGCGTGAAGCCAGCCGACACATCCGTCGAACTGAATCGGCATCATGATGCGGTCCTTCTGCTGAACGCCCGATGCGCCGGCGCTCCGCCACGGGGCGAGCAGCCGGACTGCGAAACGCATTGCACGTACATCGGCGGGCGCAGCCGCAGCGTGCGCGCGCAGCGCACACGCATGCCCGGGCGGCCGCATTCGACGGATCGGGAACGACTGACGTTGCGACGCGTTGAGCCGTATCCCCGTAGCCGGCTCCGTCCTTGCGTATCGATTTGGGTTCCCACGAATACACCCGTATATGAAAACACCCGCATGCCCGAGCGGGCCGCGCGTGTCTGTCGAGCATCACCTGACGTGCAGGCGCCTCTGGGTTGAGCTTGGTCTTTGCAATTGTTTGATTCGTGCTGCGCCACCTGGCCGTTACGCGCTCGCGGAATCGGCGTCGCAGGCCTGGCACTCGGCCTGCTCCCACGCGGCGATTAGGCCATTCGATGCCGCCGCATTCGGTACGGCACATTACATTTTCAAAACACGCCCTCCGGCGCGCACACGGCGACGCGGCATCACGCGATTGAATACCGTCCCGCGCGATGCGTATGTGAGCCACCTCACTTACGTTCGTCGCAGTGCACCAACGGCGTTTCGGCGGCCGGTTCAGTGCGCGGCAATGTGCAGCGTTTTCGACGCAACCGCCGGAATGCAGGTAGTTGTTACGACGCTGCATCGCGGCACTCGGGAACGATGACCGCGTTTTCGCGACCCCGCACGACCGCGTCAAAAAAAGATCGTACGTATCGGTACAAACACCGATGCTGTAGCCAAACTACATTCGTAGGATTGGTCGCTGCAGAGAATCGCTACATACGATTCGGCAGCGTTCGACGGTCCGCGTCGCCGTCGTCGGTGCCGTTCGCGCCCAACCGGCCGTAACGATTCCCCGCCCGGCGTGGCGTGCCGACACGCAATCACCGTGCATCGCCGGCCGAAGGCGTTCGATGCGAATCGATCGAACGTGTGCAGCTCCAGACATCATCCGAACAACCGGCAATACGATCATGGAGAGCAACATGCGGGACAAACTCTGGCCGGCCGCCGTGCTGGCAGCGACCCTCTGCACCAGCGTCTATGCGGCCAACGCCGATTTCGATTCACCGGGCAGTGCAGCCGACGCGTTCGCGTCGTCGGCCGCGCAGCAGCGCGCCGACCTGCTCGTGCGCAAGATGACGCTCGACGAAAAGCTGCAGTTCATCCATTCCCAGTACGAGATGTCGAAGGTGCCGGGCGGCGGCGCCGGTTATATCCAGGGCGTGCCGCGGCTCGGCATTCCTGACCTGAACATGGTCGACTCGGCAACGGGCTCCGGCAGCACGTCGCAGCCGAGCACGACGTTCCCCGCGACGATCGCGCTCGCCGCGAGCTGGGACCGCCGGCTGTCGTACGACTTCGGCAAGCAGGTCGCGATTCAGTTGCGCGCGCAAGG
The DNA here is from genome assembly GCF_000262695.1 of Burkholderia sp. KJ006. Taxonomy (NCBI): domain Bacteria; kingdom Pseudomonadati; phylum Pseudomonadota; class Betaproteobacteria; order Burkholderiales; family Burkholderiaceae; genus Burkholderia; species Burkholderia sp. KJ006. The sequence goes on from NC_017921.1 coordinate 1,668,764, forward strand.
GTTCGGCATGGGCCTCGGCGGCGGCACGAATCTCGCCCGCGAGCCGCGCGGCGGCCGGCTCTTCGAGTATCTCGGCGAAGACCCGATGCTTGCCGGCGAGCTGCTCGCGGAACGCACGATCGCGACGCAGCAGCACAAGGTGATCGCGACGATCAAGCACTACGCAGGCAACGAACAGGAGCATGGCCGGATGGGCGGCAACACGCAGATGGATGAGCGCACGCTGCGCGAGCTCTATCTGCTGCCGTTCGAAATCGCCGCGAAACGCGGACAACCCGGCAGCGTGATGTGCAGCTACAACCGCCTGAACGGTACGTATGCGTGCGAGAACAACCATTTGCTCAACGACGTGCTGAAGAACGAATGGGGCTTCCAGGGGCAGGTGCAATCGGACTGGGGCGCGGCGCACAGCACCGCCGCCGCGATCAACGCCGGGCTCGACGAGGAAGAGGACGTCGGGCCGACCGTCTACCTGACGCCCGAGGCCGTCAAGCAGGCGATCGCGAACGGCTCGGTATCGACCGCGCGCCTCGACGACATGGTGCGCCGCAAGCTGGCCGTGATGATCCGCGTCGGCGTGATGGATGACCCAGCGAAGGCCGGCGGCACGATCGATTTCGCGGCCGCGAACCGCTTCGCGCAACGGGTCGCCGAGCAGTCGATCGTGCTGCTGAAGAACGACGGCAACCAGTTGCCGCTGGTGGCGTCCGCGCTGTCGCGCATCGCGGTGATCGGCGGGCACGCCGATGCGGCCGTGCTGTCCGGCGGCGGCTCGGGCAACACGCGCGACCCCGTCACCGGTTCGTTCGCCGGCTGCGGCGGGCTGGTGTTCGGATCCTCGACCGGTTGCAGCTGGTGGCGCAATCCGTGGCTGAAGGTCGACGTGCCGATCGTCGCGGCGATCCGCGCGCTCGCGCCGTCCGCACGCGTGACGTTCGCGGGCAACAGCGATCAGCAGTCGCCGTTCCGCGCCTACACGCAGCAGGAAATCGATCAGGCCGCGACGCTCGCGGGCCATTCCGACGTGGCGATCGTCGTGGTCGCGCAGCCGGCCGGCGAGGACTTCGGCGATCTGCAGAGTCTGCGCCTCGAGAATCCGTCGAATCAGGATGCGCTCGTCGAAGCGGTCGCGCGCGCGAATCCGCACACGATCGTCGTGGTCGAGAGCGGCAATCCGGTGTTGATGCCGTGGAAGGATCGCGTGTCGGCGATCGTCGAAGCGTGGTATCCGGGCGAAGGCGGCGGCAATGCGATCGCGAACGTGCTGTTCGGCGCGGTGAATCCGTCCGGCAAGCTGCCCGTGACGTTCCCCGCGCGCGATCAGGACTCGCCGGCGTGGGTGCAAAACGGCGGGTTCGACAACGATCCCTTGTACGCGGAACGGCTGAACATGGGCTATCGCTGGTACGACGCGCACAACATCGCGCCGCTGTTTGAGTTCGGCCACGGGCTGTCGTACACGCACTTTGCATACTCGGGGCTGTCGGTGTCGCGGCAGCCGGACGGCTCGCTCAACGTCGCGTTCACCGTGCGCAACGACGGGCGCGTCGCCGGCACGGAAACGCCGCAGGTCTACCTCGGCGTGCCGTACAAGGATGAACCGCCGAAACGCCTGGTCGGCTGGGACAAGGTCCGGCTCAACCCCGGCGACGCGCGACGCGTCAGCATCACCGTGACGCCGCGCATGCAGAGCGTGTGGGACACGTCGCACAACGGCTGGCGTTACGTCGCGCGCGGCACGGTGTATGTCGGTGCGTCGTCGCGCGATATCCGTTTGCAGGGCAGTTGAGCAAGCGGCTGGCAGGGGCGGACGCCGGGGGGTGATCGGCGTCCGACTGCCCGCCCCGACGTGCGCGATTGCCGTGCGTCGTGCGCAGGGCCGGTCCGCGCGGACCGGCCGCTGCGGATCTACGAAAGCATCGCCGCGCGAGCGGCTCGGCTCCCACTCGCATCGACTTCCGGCGAAGCACCGAGGGCCAAGTCCTCAGCGCGCGGCGACGCGTCCGATCCTGAATACCCCGACCACGTCGCGCAGCGTGGTCGCTTGCTGCGCCATCGCCTGCGCGGCTGCCGACGCCTGCTCGACGAGTGCCGCGTTCTGCTGCGTAACCGAATCCATCTGGCCCACGGCGACATTGACCTGCTCGATACCCGTTCCCTGCTCGTCCGAGGCCGATGCGATTTCATTCATGATGTCGGTCACTCGCCGCACGGATTGCACGATATCCGACATGGTCGAGCCCGCGCGTTCGACCTGCTGGGACCCCAGCGCCACGCTCTCGACCGAACCCGTGATGAGGTCCTTGATCTCTTTCGCCGCATTCGCGCTGCGTTGCGCCAACGTGCGAACCTCGCCGGCCACCACCGCAAACCCGCGCCCCTGCTCGCCCGCACGCGCGGCCTCGACTGCCGCGTTCAGCGCGAGAATGTTCGTCTGGAACGCAATTCCTTCGATCACGGCAATGATTTCGGCAACTTTGCCGGAACTGCTCGAAATGGCGCGCATGGAGTCGACCACCTCGTTCACCACCTCGCCGCCGCGCATCGCGACCTCGCAGGCGCTGCCCGCAAGCGCATTCGCCTGCTTCGCGTTTTCCGTATTCTGACGAACCGTCGCGGTCAACTGCTCCATGCTGGCCGCCGTTTCCTCGAGCGACGCCGCCTGCTCTTCCGTTCGCTGCGAGAGATCCAGGTTACCCTGCGCGATTTCGCCGGCCGAAGTCGTGATCGATTCCGCGGTCGACTGAATTTCCGACACGATGCCGCTCAGTTGCCGCCGCATCGATTCAAGCGACGCCATCAGGCTGCCGCGATCATTCGGCGCGACCGGCACCGGTGCTTCGAGATTGCCTTCGGCAATACGTCCGGCCACGACCGCGGCGTCGGCCGGCTCGCCACCCAGCGACCGCATGATGCCGCGGGTGATGACGGTTCCCAGCACGATCGACAGGATGACGGTGATGACGCCCGCTGCCGCGAGCGTCACCTTGGTCAACGCGGTCAAGCTGGCCACCTCTCCTGAACGTTGATCGAGCAGCGACTGCTCGGCCTCGTTCAACTCGGCGGCTACCGCTCGATAGCGATCCATGAACTGCTTGTCGTCGCCCTGCTTGAAGTAGTCGATCAGCACGTTGGCAGGCTGCGTACCGGCATTGACGTCACGCCGCATCGCGATCAGCTTGTCGTCGACCTCCGCCACCTTCCGATGCATGTCGCGCAGCGTCTCGAGACGGCGCTGTTGCGCGGCATTGTCCGATGTGAGGCTGCGCACGACGTCGAACGACTTGGCGAACTGCCTGAGGCCGGCCTTATAGGGCTCCAGAAACCGGTCGTCTCCCGCAGCCACGTAGCCGCGCACGCCCGTCTCCATGTTGACCATGCTGGTCAACATGTCGTCGTTCGCTCGCAGAACCTGATAACTATGAACGTTCCAGCCGTTCGCCTGGTTCAGCTTCAGAAAATTGACGATCGAGATGGCGCTGCCGATCAACGCAATTAGTACGACGATACCGAATGCTGCGGCCAGCTTCCTGCCGACTGTCATGGAGCCCATATGTTCTTCCTCCCCTTGTGTTGTTTCGTTATGTCGGCAAGCAGGAAGACTTACTGTAATTCGCGCTTTCCGTGCCTGAGGAAGTATTCCTCACGATGGCTGAATATATTGGTCAATTCGCCCTGACACGGGGTCGAATCCGGTGACTATCCGTCCTCGCAAACGATCCACGACGTATAGTCTTTTTATCGGTTGCCGCACCACCGAGGACCTCAACGGACGCGCCCGCACGCTTGCCGACGCGATGCGCGCATGGAAGCTCGACTAGCCGCCGCGGGCGGGCATGCAAACGGGAGAAGGCACCGCATGCGGCGCTTCATCACGCCTCACCGCGCGCCACTGTTGTTCGGAAACCTCATCGTGATGACGAGCCCGCCGTCGGCCGCGTTGGCAATCTGCAGCGTACCGCCGTGATGGCGAACGAGGCGGCGCACGATGGCGAGGCCGAGGCCGCTGTGCGCGGTGCCGCCGCGCGCAGGATCGAGCCGGACAAACGGACGCAGCACGCGGTCGAGGTCCGGCTCGGACACGCCTGGCCCGTGATCACGCACCACGAGCTCGTAGTGCCCGTCATGCGCTCGCGTGGCGATTTCCACGGGCGGCTCGCCGTAGGTCAGCGCATTTTCGACGAGGTTCGAGAGAATGCGGTCGATATCCACGATGGGCAGCGTGAAGTCCGGCCCGGCGCGCAGATCGAGCATCACCAGCGCGTCGGTGTCCGCTGCGCCGCCGGGAGCCAGCGCGTCGGTGTAATCGCGCCGGCAGTGGGCGTCCACGCTCGTCTGCGGCGAACTTTCAGGGCTTTCGCGGGCGAAGTCCAGAAACTGCGTGATGACGCGCGACATCGATTCGGTGTCGCGCAGAAAGCCGTCGCGATCGCCGGGATCGGTCAGCAGATCCGCACGCACCTGCATGCGCGTGAGCGGCGTACGCAGGTCGTGCGCGATGCTCGCGAGCATCACGGCGCGCTCGCGTTCGGCCTCGGCCAGTTCGCGCGTCATGTCGTTGAAGTCGTCGATCAGCTCGCGCACTTCACGCGGTCCGCGCTTGCGCACGACGCTCACATGAACGCCCGTGCGATGCTCGCGCGCCGCGGCAGCGAGGTCGCGCACCGTCCCGTTGAACCGCCACGCGAGCATCACCGCGACCACGACGGCAAACGCCAACGTCAACGCCAGCGCGCCGGTGAAGCGGTAGAGCGGCACATCGGCCTGCGGCAGCACGATGCCGCGCACGCTGCCCGCGGGGAGCACGCGCAGCGTGCCGTCGCCGTCCATTGCCACGTGGGTGCCCGACGGCAGCACGTGCCGCAATTGCCGTTCGATCGGCCCATTGGTGTCGCCGCGAAAGCGCTGCGCGTCGGCGGCCGGCAATTGCTTCAGGTCCGCGAACGAAATACCGAGGATGTCGGCCACCGACCGATCGCCGCCGCTCTCCCGCTCGCCCATGCTCGCGGCAGCCTCCACGACGCGCGAAATATGGAAGGCGGCAAGGCTCGCGCGGCTTTGCTCGATCAGCAGCAGCGACGTGAGGTGAACCAGCACGAGCAGGCCCACCGTGGTGACGACGAGCCGCCCGAACATCGAATCAAACGGATTCTTCATCGGCCGGGTTGTCGGGAATGAACATGTAGCCGATGCCGCGCATGGTCTGCAGCCGTCGGGGATTGGACGGGTCGTCCTCGATCAGGCGGCGCAGGCGCCATACCGGCACGTCGATGCCGCGCTCGGTCACGTCGGCGTCCGGACCGTGGAGCAGCTCGATGAGCCGCGTACGCGACAGCGTTTCCATCGGATGCGAGGCCAGCACTTCGAGCAGCGCGTACTCGCCGCCCGTGAGCTTGACGGGCGCGCCTTCGCACAGCAGCGTGCGCGTCGAGAAATCCAGCTCGAAACGGCCGAACCGGCACGGGGCGCGCTTCTCCTGGACCACCGCGGGCGGCGGCGGCCCCTGCCGGCGCAGCACTGCATGGATGCGCGCGAGCAGTTCCTGCGGCATGAACGGCTTGCCCAGATAGTCGTCCGCGCCCAGTTCGAGCCCCAGCACGCGGTCCACGCCCTCGGCGCGCGCGGTCAGCATGATGACCGGAATCGTGTCGCCGCGCGCGCGCAACTGCTTGAGCGCGGTGAGGCCATCGACGCCCGGCATCATGAGATCCAGCACGATGATGGACGGCCGTTCGCGCTCCAGCCGCCGCGCGAGATTCGTGGCGTCGTGCAGAACGGAGAACGCAATGCCGCGCTGCTGGAAAAACTTGCGCAGCAGGTCGCGCAGTTCGGCGTCGTCGTCGACGAGCAGGACTTGCAGCGCGGAGTCGGGGATGGAAGGTGCGTGCACTTCGGGCATTCAGGGCGGCGTGAGGACGAAATGATGGTAGCCCGGAGAGGGCCCGGCTGGCTTTCGGAATATTACCGAGAATTGCGCCCGCTGACGAAACCCGCACGAAGACCCGGCCGCGACGGTAGTTCGTACGCCGAAAGCCCGGTTCTCTTTCGGCCGTATTCGCGCGTCACGGGACAGTAAGTTTCCGTAAGCACGAAAAAATGCGCCGTCGGTAGCGTTACGCCTTGCCCAGTACCGGTTCCGTCGGGGCGCCACCAAGGTGCGCCGGAAGCGTCCGGTGCCGTCCCGTTCTCGCATCGCGCGACGTCGCGATGTCCAAACAGGTCCAAGATGAAAACGCCAATCCTCCCCAACCACGCGCACCGCCGCATGACGTGCAGGCCGCGCCAGCTGTTTGCCGCCCTCTCGATACTGGCGATAGTCGGCACCGCCGGCTGCAACAGGCAAGCAGGCGGGCCGCCCGGCGGCGCCGCCGCGCAGACCGCGCAGGTGGGCGTGCTCACGCTCGCGCCGCAGCGCATCGTCGAAACCACCGAACTCTCCGGCCGCCTTTCCTCGCAGAAGGTCTCCGACGTCCGACCGCAGGTGAGCGGCATCATCCTCAAGCGCCTGTTCGTGGAAGGCGGCGACGTGAAGGCCGGCCAGGTGCTCTACCAGATCGATCCGGCCACCTACCGGGCGGCCTACGACCAGGCGCGCGGCACGCTCGAAAACGCCCGCGCCACGTTGGCCGATGCGAAGACGAAAGCGGACCGCTACACGGAACTCGTGAAGATCAACGCCGTGAGCAAGCAGGACTACGACGACGCCGTCGCCGCCGTCCACCAGGACGCCGCCACCGTGACGGCCGACGCGGCCGCGCTCGAATCGGCGCGCGTGAACCTCGAATACACGCGCGTGCGGGCGCCCATTTCAGGACGCATCGGCGCCTCCACCGTGACCGAAGGCGCGCTCGTCACGTCCGCCCAGACCACTGCGCTCGCCACCATCCAGGCGTTCGACCAGATGTATCTCGACGTCACGCGCCCCAGCACGGAGTGGCTGAAGCTGCGCAAGGCCTTCGCTTCGGGGCGCCTCAAGAAGACGGGCAGCGACAGCGCCGCCGTCACGCTCGTGATGGAGGACGGCACCGAATACGCCCACGCCGGCACGCTGCAGTTCTCCGGCGTGACGGTCGATGCCACGACGGGCTCGGTCACGCTGCGCAGTACGTTCCCGAACCCCGAACGCGAATTGCTGCCCGGCATGTTCGTGCGCGCCCGCCTGGAAGAAGGCGAGAACGACGACGCGATACTCGTGCCGCAGATGGCCGTGACGCGCGCGTCGGACGGCAAGGCGAGCGTCTACGTGGTGGGTGCGGCCGGCAATGCGCAGCAGGTGCAGGTGACGGCCGACAACGCATTCCGCGACCAGTGGATCGTGACCTCGGGCCTGCACGCCGGCGACCGCGTGATCGTGAGCGGCCTGCAGAGCGTGCATGCGGGCGCGCCGGTTAAGGTGGCCGCCGATACGCCGCAGACGCAGGGGAACGCGGTATCTGCGGCATCTGCGGCGTCCGCTGCCACCGACACATCCGCAGCCGGCACGGCCTCGCCCGTGTCGGCGCAACACTAGGCGGAGAGCGGCATGGCAGAGTTCTTCATCAAGCGTCCCATCCTCGCGTGGGTCATGGCCATCGTCATCATGCTGGTGGGCGCGGCGGCGGTGACGACCCTTCCCGTTGCGCAGTACCCCACCATCGCGCCGCCCTCGGTGCAGGTGACGGCCACCTACCCCGGCGCCTCCGCCGACACGGTGGCCGCAACCGTGACCCAGGTGATCGAGCAGAAACTGAGCGGCATCGACAACGTGCTGTACATGTCATCCACGAGCAGTTCCGCGGGACAGGCCACCATCACGTTGACGTTCAACCCCGGCACCAACCCCGACATCGCGCAGGTGCAGGTGCAGAACAAGGTGTCGCAGGCCACGCCCACCCTGCCTCAAACGGTGCAGGAGCAAGGCGTGCAGGTGGCGAAGGCGTCGACGAGCTTCCTCATGATCGTCGCGCTGTCGTCGCCGGGCGGCACCTGGAATTCGGTGGACCTCGGCAACATCATCGCCACGCAGATCGAAGACCCGCTCTCGCAGTTGAACGGCGTGGGCGACGTGACGCTGTTCGGCGCGCAGCACGCCATGCGCATCTGGCTCGACCCGGTGAAGCTGCACAGCTTCGGACTCGCGACCTCGGACGTCACCACGGCCATCACGAACCAGAACGTCGAGCTTTCCACCGGCCAGGTGGGCGGCGCGCCGGCCACGGATTCGCAGGCCATCAACGCGACCATCCGCTCGTCGAGCCTGCTCACGAGCACCGACCAGTTCGCCAACATCCTGCTGCGCGTGAACAGCGACGGCTCGCGCGTGCTGCTCAAGGACGTGGCGCGCGTCGAAGTGGGCGGCGACAGCTACGAAACGTCGTCGCGTCTGAACGGCAAGCCGGCATCCGCGCTCGCCATCAAGCTCGCGACCGGCGCCAACGCGCTCGAAGCAGCCAACGCCGTGCGCGCGAAGCTCGCGGAACTGCAGCCGCAATTGCCGAAGGACGTGGCGATCAGCTATCCGTACGACACCACGCCGTTCGTGCGCATCTCGATCGAAGAGGTCGTGAAGACGCTGCTCGAAGCGGTCGTGCTGGTGTTCCTCGTGATGTACCTGTTCCTGCAGAATGTGCGCGCCACGCTGATTCCCACCATCGTCGTGCCGGTCGCGCTGCTCGGCACGTTCGGCGTGATGTCGATGATCGGCTTCTCGATCAACGTGCTGTCCATGTTCGCGATGGTGCTCGCCATCGGCCTGCTGGTGGACGATGCGATCGTGGTGGTGGAAAACGTCGAGCGCATCATGAGCGAGGAACGGCTCGAACCGAAGGAAGCCACCCGCAAGGCGATGGGCCAGATCACGGGCGCGCTGATCGGCGTGACGACGGTGCTCACCGCCGTGTTCATTCCGATGGCGTTCTTCTCCGGCTCGACGGGCGCGATCTACCGGCAGTTCTCCATCACGATCGTCTCGGCGATGCTGCTGTCGGTCATGCTCGCACTCACGCTCACGCCGGCCCTGTGCGCCACGCTGCTCAAGCGCGCGGACGTCGAGCACCACGAGAAGCGCGGCTTCTTCGGCTGGTTCAACCGCTGCTTCGCGAAAGGCAACGCGGGCTACAGCAGTTCGCTCGCCCGCGTGGTCGCGAAGCCCGCGCGCTACATGCTGGTCTACGGCGCGATCGCCGGCATCGTGGCGTTGCTCTACGTCACGCTGCCCTCCTCGTTCCTGCCCGACGAAGACCAGGGCTACTTCATCGTGTCGATCAGCGCGCCGGCGGGCACGCCGGCATCGCGCACGCTGAAGACGGTGGAGGCCGTGGAGCAGTACGTGCTGAAGGACGAACCGGGCGTCAAGCAGGTGATCGCCATCAACGGCTTCAGCTTCAACGGCCAAGGACAGAACAACGCCATCGCGTTCGTGACGCTCAAGGACTGGAGCCTGCGCGGTTCGCGCGACAGCGCGCAGGCCATCATCGCGCGCGCCAGCCAGCATTTCGCCGCGAATCGCGATGCGCGCATCTTCGTGCTGAACCCGCCCGCCATTCAGGAGCTCGGGACCCAAAGCGGCCTCGACTTCGAGATAGAGGACCGCGGCGGCGCGGGCCACGACAAGCTGCTCGCCGTGCGCAACCAGTTTCTCGGCATGGCGTCGAAGGAGCCGACGCTCGCGATGGTGCGCCCGTCCGGCCTCGAGGACACGCCGCAGCTCCAGGTGGACATCGACCGCGAAAAGGCCAACGCGCTGGGGCTTTCCGTCGCCGACCTCAACGACACGTTGCAGACCGCGTTCGGTTCGTCCTACGTGAACAACTACATCGACACGGGGCGCGTGCAGAAGGTGTATGTGCAGGCGGATGCGCCGTATCGCATGATGCCTTCCGACCTCGGCGACTGGTACGTGAAGGCGGGCAGCAGCTCATCGGGTTCGTCGTCTTCGTCTTCGGGCACCGCCACGGGCACGAGCACCGTGACGAACACCGCCGGCTACGACGCCACGATGGTGCCCTTCTCGTCGTTCGCAACGAGCCGCTGGACGTTCGGCCCGCCGCAGATCGAGCGCTACAACCGGCAACTCGCCATGGGCATTTCGGCCGCCACGCGGCCCGGCGTCAGCACCGGCGAAGCGATGAATGCCGTGGAGCAGCTCGCGCGCAAGCTGCCGCCCGGCTTCGCCCTGGAATGGACGGGACAGTCCTACCAGGAAAAGCAGGCCGGCTCCCAGGCCACGACGCTCTATGCGATCTCGCTCGTCGTCGTGTTCCTGTGCCTGGCGGGTCTCTATGAAAGCTGGTCGATTCCGCTCGCGGTGGTGCTCGTGGTGCCGCTCGGCGTGCTCGGCGCGCTGCTCGCCGCGCACGGCCGCGGTCTGTCGAACGACATCTACTTCAAGGTCGGGCTGCTGGCCACCATCGGCCTGTCCACGAAGAACGCCATTCTGATCGTCGAGTTCGCAAAGGACCTGCAGGCCGAGGGGCACAACCTCGTGGACGCCGTGCTCGAAGCCGCCCACCTGCGGCTGCGCCCCATCCTCATGACCTCGCTCGCGTTCGTGTTCGGCGTGCTGCCGCTCGTCATCAGCACGGGCGCCGGCGCCGGGGCGCGGCATGCGATCGGCACGGGCGTCACGGGCGGCATGATCGCGGCCACGGTGCTCGCCATCTTCTTCGTCCCGGTCTTCTTCGTCGTGGTGCGCAGGCTGTTCAAGGAACACGGTCACGCCACCGACTCCGCTGAAATCAACGAGGGCAACGCATGAAACGCACACTGATCGCCCTTCTTTGCGCGGGCGCACTCGGCGCCTGCTCACTGGACCCGACGTACCAGCGGCCCGCGGCGCCGATCGACGACACGTGGTCCACCGTGGCCGCGCCGGCGCAGCCGCAGGCGACGCAGAGCACCGCTGCGGCACCGCTGGGTGCCGACCTCGGCTGGCGCGACTTCTTCAAGGACCCGCGCCTGCAAAAGCTGATCGAACTCGCGCTCGCGAACAACCGCGATATGCGCGTGGCCGCGCTCAACGTGGCGCAGTACGAAGCGCAGTACCGCATCGCGCGCGCCAACCTCGCGCCGGCCATCGACGCGTCGGGGTCGCTCACGCGCGAACACATGGCCGGCTCCACGAGCGCATACAGTTCGAGCAGCGCGAGCGTGGGCCTCACGTCGTGGGAAATCGACTTCTTCGGCCGCCTGCGCAGCCTGAAGCGCCAGGCGTTGGAACAGTACCTCGCCACGGATGCCGCGCGCACCAGCACGCAGATCAGCCTCATCGCGACCGTCGCCACCGACTATCTGCAACTGCTCTCCGACGAGGCTTCGTTGCAGATCGCGCAGAACACCGTGGACGCCGACCAGCACACCTACGACCTCACGGTGAACATGATGAAGCTGGGCAGCGCATCGCTGCAGGACGTGCGCCAGGCCGAAAACTCGCTGGCGAGCGCGCGCTCGAGCTTCGCCTCGTACACGCGTGCGGTGGCGCAGGACCGCAACGACCTGGTGGCCGAAATCGGCGCGCCGCTGCCCGACGATCTGCCCCAGGGCCCTTCGCTGATGGAAAGCGAGCACACCCTCGCGGACATCGGCGCAGGCGTGCCGTCGGATCTGCTCGCGCGCCGGCCCGACATCGTCGAAGCGGAGCACACGCTCAAGGCGGCCAACGCCAACATCGGCGCGGCGCGCGCCGCGTTCTTTCCGAAGATCGAGCTGACGGCTTCCGCGGGCACCACGAGCAGCGGCCTCTCGAACCTCTTCAAGGCGGGCACGGGCGCGTGGGCGTTTGCGCCGTCCATCTCGGTGCCCATCTTCGACTTCGGCTACAACCGCGCGTCGCTGGACGTGGCGAAAGTCGAAAAGGACATCGACGTCGCCAACTACGAAAAGGCCATTCAGACGGCGTTCAAGGAAGTGTCGAATGCGCTGGCGGGACGCACGACGTACGTCACGCAGGTGGCCGCGGACCGCGACTACGTGAGCTCGGCGCAGCAGTACTACGACCTCGCGCAGGCACGCTACCGCAGCGGCACCGACAGCTTCCTGACCCTGCTCGACGCGCAGCGCACGCTTTACACGGCGCAACAGCAGCTCGTCACCGACATGCTCGCCAAGCAGTCGAACCTGATCACGCTGTACAAGGTACTGGGCGGCGGCTGGTCGGAGACGAGCGCGGTGGCGCAGCGGTAGTCGGGCGAATCGGCTATGGGTCGCGTGCGTCGACGATCGGGCATTCCGTTCGGCCGCACGCCCCGTCGTCTACGGCCGCGCGTGGCGCGTCGCGTTCTCGGAACGGTCCGGCGCCTCGCCTGAAGGATAAGGCCGTTGCGCGTGCGGTCGCGCATGGCGCAGCGCAAGGAAGCCGATCCGCATCGGATCACCCCCCACTGCAAAACAACTGCGCGACCAGACTCCGCAGCCACCGGTTTCCCGCTTCGTGGTGATATCTGGCATGCCAATGCTGTCGGACCGCAAATCCATCGACGGGCACCGGACAGGCGTGCACGGTCAGATCGTTGATTTTCGCCAGCGTCTCGCCGATGTGGCGCGGCAGTGTCGCGATCAGATCGGTGCTTTCGATGATCGCACCGAGCCCAAGGAACCCCGGCAACTCCAGCACGACTTCGCGCTCGATCTGCTCGCGCAACAGCGCCTGTTCGAGTAGCTGCGCGCCCGTGCCGGCCGTGATCGCGACATGCCCCTCGGTGCGGTACTGCTTCAGCCCCAGTCGGGTCTTTAGCCGCGGATGATGGCGATTCGTCAGACAGACCCAGTCCTGCAGATACAGCTGCTGCTGATAAATCCCGCCGCCAAGCCAGGGCACGTGACCGATGGCCAGGTCAGCTTCGCCGGACTCCAGCGCCCGTTCCGTGTTGCCGTCGATACGCGCCGCTTCCAGCCGGATACCGGGCGCCTGCTCGCGCACGTGCGCCAGCATTCGCGGTAGTAGCGTGATGTGACTGGCGTCGGTCATGCAGATCCGGAAGCGCCGTTTCGCGGTGACCGGATCGAACGCAATTTCCCAGGCCGCAAAGCGCCGCAGCGATTCCAGAATTTCCCGGCAAGGGCCGATCAGCGCATCGGCCTGCGGCGTCGGCGCCATGCCGGTCGGCGTTCGTATGAAGAGCGGATCCTGCAGATGATCCCGCAGACGCCCCAGCCAGATGCTGATCGTCGGCTGACTTTGTCCCAGCTGTTCGGCCACGCGCGTCACGCTGCGGACATCGTAGAGGAGATCGAACAGCTGCAGCAGCTTCAAATCCGGGAGTGGGGCCGAACTCATATCACTATTGCTCTACGTAATGACGTCATTGCGATCATAGCATTGCGAGAATGGGCGTCCGCTCGTATCTTGATCTGCACGTTAAGGAGACGGCAGTGAAGATTGCAATTCTGGGCGCCGGCGCATTGGGCTGTGCGATTGGGGCCGCGCTGACCGAAGGCGGCAATGAAGTCTGGTTGCTGAACCGCTCGGCGGCGCACGTCGAGGCAATGAGGCGCGACGGTCTACGGGTAGACGACAGGAACGGCTCGCGTCACGTGAAAGTTCGCGCCACGACGCGGGCCGCTGAGGCCGGCGTCGTCGATCTGGTCATTGTGCTGGTCAAGTCGTTCGATACCGACGCCGCGATGCGCGGCGCAGTCGAACTGATCGGGCCGGAAACGCTGGTGCTGTCGTTGCAGAACGGCCTTGGACACGAAGATGTGCTGGCCGACATCGTAGGGCTCGAACGCGTGCTGGCCGGCAAGACCTATGTCGGCGGCGTCATGCGCAATCCGGGGCACATCGAATCGGGCGTCGTCGGCAAAGCCACTCACATTGGCGAGCTGGACGGTCGTATCACCCCTCGCGCAAACGCGATCGCCGACACGTTCAACGCATCCGGACTGGACACGACGGTCAGCGCCAATATCGTCGGCACGATGTGGGACAAGCTGCTGGTCAACGTCGCGACCGGCGCACTGACCGGCGCGACCGGCCTCACCTACGGCCAGCTTTACGACGAACCGCTCTTGAAGGCGACTGCACTCTCAGCAGTCGCAGAAGCGATGGCGGTCGCCCGCGCCGCCGGCGTGCCCCTTTCCACGGACGATCCCGAACGCGCCTGGACGCTCGCCGGCGAAGGGCTTTCGCCGGGCTTCAAGACGTCGATGCTGCAGAGCCTCGAGAAAGGATCCATCACCGAGATCGACTTCATCAACGGCGCGGTCGTGCGCTGGGGACGACGGCATGGTGTGCCGACCCCGGTCAACGCGACGCTGGTCGCCTGCATCAAAGGCATCGAGCGCGGCATGGCCGACCGGAAAAAACAGGAGACAACCGCATGAACGGCAGCAAGGCTTATCTCGAACACGTGGCGATCTGGGTCAAGGATATCCACTGGCATATCCGCTTTTTCGAAGACGTGCTCGGCATGACGATGCGCGAGGTCGACGGCACCGTCGACGCACCGCGCCAGTACTGGACGCTCGGCGGCCTGCAATTCATCCACGCCCCCGACCACGATGCCCCGGAAGGCCGGCTCGGCCATCTCGGCGTGATGTGCGAAGACATGGAAGCCGCGCTCGCCGCCGCGCAAAGGTACGGCGTCACCGAGATGCCGCAGGGACGCAACTGGTTGCGACTGCCGGACGGTCTCGCCATCGAACTGATCCAGGCAAGGCCCGCCTCGTGCGTGGCGCGCGCATTGGCTATCGACCCGCGTGCGGAGGCTTGAGATGACGATCGTCGAGAAATACTGGGACGACGCCCGCGAAGGCGACGAGTGCGTCAGCCCGACTTACACCGTCACCAAAGCGCGCATCCTGGCTTACGCGGAATTGACCGGCGATCACACGCCGGTGCACGTCGATGAAGACTACGCGAACGCGAGCCACTTTGGCTCGATCGTCGCGCACGGCCTGTTCGGCTTGTCGATCGCGGACGGCCTCAAGACGCAAAGCGCGTACCGCTTTCTGCCGGGCATGTCGCTCGGCTGGACCTGGGACTTCGATCTGCCGATCAAAGTGAACGACGTGCTGCACGTGAAATTCCGCGTCGGCACGATGCGGGCCAGCAAGAGCCGTCCGGGCTGGGGCATCGTCGTGCTGCCGTCGCAGCTGATCAATCAGGACGGCCAGGTCGTCCAGCATGGCGAGCACCGCTTGATGGTGCCGCGCCGACCGGGAGCATTCTGATGCAGGCACGTCCGCTCGAAGGTATTCGCGTCGTCGACTACAGCCACTTTCTCGCCGGTCCGTATGTCGGGCGCTGTCTTGCGGCGCTCGGCGCCGAAGTCATCAAGGTTGAACGCCCCGTCACCGGCGACGCAGGGCGTCAGCATGCGACCGTGCTCGATGACGAGCAAAGCGCCTATTTCCTGCAGATGAACATGGGCAAGCGCGGCGTCAGCGTCAACATGCGCGACCCGCGCGGCAAGGAGTTCATGCAGCGCCTGTGCGATTCGGCCGATGTGTTCGTCGAGAACTACCGGCCCGGCGCGCTGACCCGGCTCGGACTCGGCTACGACGAACTGTCGGCGCGTAATCCAGGCCTCGTCTACTGCTCGATCTCCGCCTACGGCCACACCGGACCGGACGCGCACCGCGCCGGTTTCGGCCTGATTGCCGAGGCCAAGAGCGGGATCATGCAGATGATCGGGAATCCGGGCGAACCGCCGCCGCTGATGCGCATCTCGCTCGGCGACATGTACACCGGCATTCACGCGGTGGCGGCCATCAATGCCGCGCTGTTCGGTCGCGTGAAGAGCGGCCGGGGACAGCACATCGACATGGCGCTGTACGACACGCTCGTTTCGATGCACGAATACGCGGTGCAGTGCTACACGATGCAGGGCATCGTTCCCGAACAGACCGGTCAGGACATGCCTGCCTCGACGCTCTACGGCGTGTTTCGTGCGGCGGATGGCGACCTCGTGATCGCCGCCCAGGTCGACGACGCGTGGAAACGCTTCGCGGCCCTGGTGGAGGCGCATGGCGGGCCTGCCGGCTTCGGTACGGACCCGCGGTTCCACACACTGAACGGGCGCAATGCCAACCGGCTCGAGATTCTGTCGGTGGTGAAGCCGTGGATTGCCGGACGAGCGGTCGCGGCGGTGTTGGAACTGCTCGACGGCATCGACGTACCGTGCGCGAAGGTGCAGCGCATCGACGAGGTGCTCGCCGACCCGCAGATCATCGCGCGCGGCATGGTGCTCGAGCAGCAACACCCCCGCTTCGGCACCTTGCGCCTGCCCAATCTGCCGTTCCGCTTTTCCGACTGCGACACGACCATCCGCGAGGTCGGGCCGGACCTCGGTCAGCACAATGCGGAAGTGGCAACGTCGCTGGGCTTCACTGCGGCAGAGATTGACGCCATGCAGACCGATGGCGTGTTGTATTCGAAAGCGAGGCCGTGATGAGCGACCAGTACGCAGTGATCGGCAATCCGATCGGACACACGAAATCGCCGCTGATTCACGGGTTGTTTGCTGAAGAATCGCATCAGGACATTTCGTACACGGCGATCGAAGGACCGCTGGAGCCGGACGACGCTTTCGCGGCGACGGTGCGGTCGTTTTTCGCCGCCGGCGGCAAGGGCATGAACGTGACGGCCCCGTTCAAGCTGAAGGCGTTCGCGATGGCCGACGAACGCAGCGAGCGCGCCGCACTCGCCGGCGCGGCGAATACGCTGAGCTTCAGGGACGGCCGCATCATCGCGGAGAACTTCGATGGCGTCGGCCTGGTACGCGACATCGAAGTCAACCTGAACCTCCCGATGGCCGGCAAGCGCGTGCTGGTGCTCGGCGCGGGAGGCGCGGTGCGCGGCGCACTGCTGCCGTTCATCGCGGCGCGTCCTGCGGAACTCGTCGTCGCGAACCGGGATGTCGCGAAGGTCGAGGCGCTGATCGCACGAGTCGCGACAGGCGATTCTCTCGTCGCTTGCGGGTACGACGACCTCGCAGCCATGGGACGCTTCGACCTCGTCGTCAACGCGACGTCGGCGAGCCTCAGCGGCGAACTCCCGCCAGTGCCGCCGAGCGTATTCGACCCGCGCGGAGCAGCTTACGAGCTCGTCTACGGCAAGCGTCTCACCCCGTTCCTGAGACACGCGCGCCACGCCGGCGTGCTGGGTATCGCGGATGGTGTCGGGATGCTCGTGGAGCAGGCGGCCGAAGCATTCGCATGGTGGCGCGGCGTACGGCCTGAGACGCGCGCGGTGATCGACCGGCTGACCGTTCCGCTCGATTGAACGGGCGCGATCGACAGCAGTCGCTCCCGTTCGATATCCGTCGGATTCATTTCCCGCATGACCTGTGTCCGAACCCAGGTCGGGTGCGAATTCAATGACGCAATCGACTCGTGGTGAACCCGCCTCGCCGTCTCGTGCCGCCCGCAACCGGGGTGTTCGTGGCTGCGGTCGGCGTGGACGCCGCCACCCTCTACGCTGCAACCGCGGGTGGGCGAGCGCCGGGTGCCGAACGAGGCGCTGCCGTTTGGGGGGCAGCGACGCGCGGCGCGGATGCGCTCACATCGTCGATCTTGAAGACGGACACCGCATCACGCAGCCCTTGGGCCTGCTGGGCCATCGACTGCGTAGCAGCCGATGCCTCCTCGACCAGTGCGGCATTCTGCTGGGTCACCTGGTCCATCTGGCTGACCGCTTGACTGACCTGCTCGATACCTGTGCTCTGCTCCGCCGCGGCGGCAGCCATTTCGCTCATGATGTCCGTCACGCGCTTGACCGACTGGACGACCTCGCTGATCGTGCTGCCCGTTTCCTCAACGAGCTTCGAACCCGCGTCCACCCGGCTCGCCGAGTCGCCGATCAGATCCTTGATTTCCTTGGCCGCGCTGGCACTGCGCTGGGCAAGCGTGCGGACTTCGCCTGCCACGACGGCAAACCCCCGCCCTTGCTCACCGGCGCGAGCTGCCTCGACCGCCGCATTGAGCGCGAGGATGTTGGTCTGGAATGCGATTCCTTCGATGACCGTGATGATCTCCGCCATTTTGGCCGAGCTGTCGGAGATGCCGTGCATGGTCTCGACCATCCGCCCGACCACTTCGCCGCCGCGCTGCGCGATGTCTGACGCGGTATTTGCCAGCGAGGTCGCCTGCCTTGCGTTATCGGCGTTGTGACGAACCGTGCCGGCCAGTTCTTCCATGCTCGACGCCGTTTGCTCCAGTGACGCTGCCTGCTCTTCGGTGCGGGAGGACAAGTCGGTGTTGCCGCTCGCAATTTGCGCGCTGGCCGTCGCCACGCTTTCCGCATTGATGCGGACACTGCGCACGACGTCGGCGAGCGAACGTTGCATGGCGCCAAGCGCAGCCAGCAATGGCGAGATTTCGTCGGCATGGGAATCGACGACTGCAACGGTAAAGTTGCCATCGCGAACGCGTTCAGCCACTTTCTGCGCTTCGCCAATACGGCTGCGAAGGCTGCTTCCGATATACCAGGAGAACGCAATGAGGCCGCTCGCGATTATCGCCACGAGGCTCACCAGCAGCACCCGGATCGACTGCAAGGCTCCCTCGATTGCCGCGACCTGACCGCCAAGTTGCTCGCCTTGTCTCGCCCGCTCCTCGCCCAGCCATTTCTGAATGCGTGCGAAGGTCGGGGCCGTCTGCGTTGTCAACATCTGGAACGCTTCGTCACGATGGCCATCCTGAACCAGCCGAAGATTGGCATCCGCCACCGGCCACGCGTCGGCCTGCATTTTGAGCCAGACATTCCGAAAGGCTTCCCTTCCTTCCTCGGTGGCAATGTTGCTCAAGAACGCATCATCGTTGCGACGAATCTGCTGGCGCGCCGCATCGATGCTCTGCGCGGCAACCAGTACGTCGCCAGGCGACGACACCAGCATCGCGTGCCGCAAATTCAGCAATACCTGCGTCACGCTGAGTTCAGTGCTGGCAATGCGCTCCAGCTGTTGCATGCGCACATTGCCCGCAGCGGCTGCAATACGCTGCGCATCGGTCAACTGGATCCACGAGATCGCGGCGACTGCCGTCAAGGCAACGATCAATGTGGCCGACACTGCGTACAGGCGATGAGTCAGGCTGAATCGCGCAAGGAGTTTCATGGGCAATGAATGGAGAGAGTGATCGATCAAGCGGCAAAATCCACGCAGCGGGCATGGGCCAGCGCCTGCCGACGCGGCGCCCACTGACACAACTGATTTACGGCTTGAACGCCGGCCCGGATTAGCGCTCGCTCCAGGAACAGTGCCTTCCTACGATTGCAATGTGTTGGCTTGACCGGTTGTGATAGGCGACTGCGAAGAGATTTCCAACGCTTGCGACACCGTGACGCGTTGCTTTGAGCGACAACACTTGGCCACGTCCTTCAGCCCGATCATTACGTGTGGCTTAAGGCCTGCCGCATCGTTGGGAGCATCGAATGAAGTTTCGCGAGTTGCCGCTGGCAGCGTCGAGCCTTGCCGCGATCCGAAGCCTCTCACCCATCGCGACAACTTGCTGCCGCTTCTTGCGCTCGTGCGCCTCGTGGGCCCCCGCCGCTTCGCCCTCGACACGCGCGCATCCCTACCCTCATCGACACGCATCCGGCCGCAACGAAAGGCACTGACGCGCGGCACGGTAAAATTCGTGCTCGCCGCATTGCGGCGCCGCACCGGGCATGACGTCCGGCGCCGCTTTCCGACGATCGACGACCCCGTGCATCGGCGCCGCCGTCTCGCCGCGTTTCACCCCTTCATCGTGTCCCGGACCATGACTTACTCGCTCGCCACCACCTACACCCGGGAACTCGAAATCCGCAAGAGCCGCTTCATCGCATTCGCGATTCCCGTCGAAGACCGCGACGCTGCGATGCAGGCGCTGCAACAGCTGCGCGACGCGCATCCGGCCGCGACCCACGTCTGCTGGGCGCTGCTCGCGGGCGGACAGTCGGGGATGTCGGACGACGGCGAGCCGTCGGGCACCGCGGGCCGGCCGATCCTCGAAGTGCTGCGCCATCACGATCTGGACGGCGTGCTCGGGGCGGTGGTGCGCTACTACGGCGGCGTGAAGCTCGGCGCGGGCGGCCTGGTGCGGGCATACACCGATGCGATCGCATCGACGCTGCTCGATGCCGAGCGCGTCGAACGGATTCACTACACGCGGCTCGCGATCGAAATCGGCTACCCGGACGAGGCGCGCGTGCGGCGCTGGATAGAACAGGCCGGTTACACGCTCGTCGACAGCGCGTACGGCATGACGGTGCGGCTCGTCATCAAGCTCCCCGAAACCGCCGCCGCCGCGGCCAAAACGGCGTTGTTCGACCTGACGCAGGGCCGTTCGGGCTTCCCGGCGCTGTGACGCAGGCGGCCGCGCGCGGCGGCCTGCGAATGCTCAATACACCTCGGGGACGATCATGCTGTCCGGCACCTGACGACGGATGTAATCCTCGTGATGCTCGCGCTGCGGCAGATCGATCGTCGGGCGCGGCACCTCGTGATACGGCACCTGGGTCAGCAGATGGTGGATGCAGTTCAGCCGCGCGCGCTTCTTGTCGACGGCCTGCACGACCCACCACGGCGCGTCCGGGATGTGCGAACGCTGCAGCATCTCCTCTTTCGCGGCCGTGTAGGCTTCCCAGCGGCGACGGCTCTCGAGATCCATCGGGCTCAGCTTCCACTGCTTCAGCGGATCCTCGATGCGGCTCTGGAAGCGCAGCTCCTGCTCGGGGTCGGTGATCGAGAACCAGTACTTGACGATCTGAATCCCGCTGCGCACGAGCATCTTCTCGAACTCGGGCACCGAGCGGAAGAACTCCTCGTATTCGTCGTCGGTACAGAAGTTCATCACACGCTCGACGCCCGCGCGGTTGTACCAGCTGCGATCGAACAGCACGATCTCGCCGCCGGCCGGCAGATGCGCGACGTAGCGCTGGAAATACCATTGCGTGCGCTCGCGGTTGTTCGGCGCCGGCAGCGCGGCGACGCGGCATACGCGCGGATTCAGCCGCTGCGTGATGCGCTTGATCACGCCGCCCTTGCCGGCCGCGTCGCGCCCCTCGAAGATCACGACGAGCCGGTGCCCGGTGCTGACGACCCAGTCCTGCAGCTTGACGAGCTCACCCTGCAGCCGGAACAGCTCGCGGAAATACTGCTTGCGTACTTCGCGCCGCTCCGGCGAAAACAGCAGATCGTCGGCATTGTCGAAGCGGCGATCGTCGAGCTCCATTTCGAGCTCTTCGTCGTACGCGTCGACGAGATCTTCCTCCAGACGGCGGCGGCGGTCCTCGCGCGCTTCCGGAGCGGTGAAGTCGTCGGTCTCGGTGCGGTTGTCGTTGTCGCCCATGGGGCCTCCTTCCATCAATTGACGCCAAGCAAACGCTTCCATTATCCCAGCGTCGCGCGTCAAATTGATGAAAAAGGGGCCGGTCCGCCGGCGGACCGGCCCGCGCCGTCAGCGGATGATGCGCGTGACGCCGCGCCCGCGCGGGTCGGCCATCGCTTCGGGCGTCCTGCCGTCGATCTTGATCACCTGGATGTCGCCGCTGAAATCCTGCCCCTTCAGCGTATAGCCGCGCGCTTCGAGCTGTGCCGCCAGTTCGCCTTCGATCGGGCGATACGGCTCCCAGTAGATCGTATTCGGCGGCAGCAGCTGATGATGAAAGCGCATCGCGGCCACCGCGTCCTTCAGCGGCATCCTGAAGTCGTAGATGTTGTTGATCACCTGGAAGATCGACGTGAAGATCCGCGAGCCGCCCGGCGTGCCGATCACGAGCGACACCTTGCCGTTCTTCGTCATGATCGTCGGCGACATCGACGACAGCGGGCGCTTGTTCGGCTCGATCGCATTCGCGTCGCTGCCGACCACGCCGAACATGTTCGCGACGCCGGGCTTCGCGGAGAAGTCGTCCATCTCGTCGTTCAGCACGATGCCGGTGCCGTCGGCGATCACGCCCGAACCGAAATAGCCGTTGATCGTGTACGTGTTCGACACCGCGTTGCCCCACTTGTCGACGACCGAGAAGTGGGTCGTCTCGGCCTTCTCCGGCATCGACGTGCCGAGGCCCGGCTGGACGCTCTTCGTATCGCTGATCCGTGACGGGTTCACCTCGGCCGCGCGCTTCGCGAGATACGCGTCGTCGATCAAGCGCGCGATGGGCACCTTGTAGAAGTCGGGATCGCCGAGATACTGCGCGCGATCGGCGAACACGCGCTTCTCGATTTCGGCGACGAGGTGGATGTACTGCGGCGAGTTGAGCTTCACGCCGGCGAAGTCCTGCTTCAGGTCGGCCTTCATCTTCAGCAGCTGCACGAGGCCGATGCCGCCCGAGCTCGGCGGCGGCGCGGTGATCACGTCGTAGCCGTTCCATTTCGCCTGCACCGGCTGGCGCCACACCGCGCGGTATTGCGCGAGATCCTCGGTGGTGATGAGCCCGTTGCCGTCGCCGGTCTTCATCGACGCGGCGATCAGCTCGGCCGTCTTGCCCTTGTAGAAGCCGTTCGCGCCGTCGTTCGCGATGCGTGCGAGCACGTCGGCGAGATCGGGCTGCTTGAAGTTCTCGCCGGCCGTCATCGTCGAGAAGTACTTGTCGAAGTTGGTCTTGCCGCCGAACTCCTTCGATGCGTCGACGCCGCGCTGCGCGAGCTGCTCGTCGACGACGAAGCCGTCGCGCGCATAGTGGATCGCCGGCGCGAGCACCTGCTTCCATTTGAGCTTGCCGAAGCGCTTCTGCGCTTCCCACATGCCGGCCACGGTGCCCGGCACGCCGGCCGCGCGCGGGCCGTAGAGGCTCATGCCCTCGACGACGTTGCCGTTCTTGTCGAGGTACATGTCCTTGGTCGCGGCGAGCGGCGCGCGCTCGCGGTAGTCGATAAAGTACGGCTTGCCGTCCTTGTAGATCGTCATGAAGCCGCCGCCGCCGATGTTGCCGGCCTCGGGATACGTGACGGCGAGCGTGAAGGCGATCGCCACGGCCGCGTCGATCGCATTGCCGCCTTCCTTGAAGATCTGCTCCGCAGCGTCCGCGCTGTACTTGTCGGCCACCGCCACCGCCGAGCTCGTCAGCAGCGCCGGCTGGGGCGCCTTCGCCCAGGCCGGCGCGGCCGGCACGAAGCCGAGGCCCGCTGCCGTTACCAGCACCGCCGCGGATGATTTGAACCGGTTCAGCGTAGTCATTGGATGTTCCCCATGTTGAGTTGCGGGGGCCGGGATCAGGCCCTGATCCGCTTATAGCCGCAGCCGCGGCGGCGCCGATATGTCGATTTCGTAGTCGAGATGGGAATATGCAGGAAGAAGTCGTCGGTGGCTACGGATCGCGATGGGCTGTGTGGGGTTGGGTACATGTTGGCGGGCGGTGAGCGCGAAGTGTGGGCGCGGGTCGGGGCGCGGCTGGCGAGTGCCGTTTGCCGTTTGCCGTCTGCCGTCTGCCGTCTGCCGAGTGCCGAGTGCCGAGTGCCGAGTGCCGAGTGCCGAGTGCCGAGTGCCGAGTGCCGAGTGCAAAAAATCCGCGCGCGAATCGCCCGCTACGCGGGCCGATCTGCGAAGATAGCGCCCCGCTTTCGCGTGCGATCCCGCCCGCCCGGATCGCACGCTTCACGTTTTTTCGTTTCGTCTCGTATGGCATCACACAATGCGCATCATGCGTCGGGATTCGCAGCCGGCGTCGCCGCCGCCGTTCTCGTCGTGCAAACCGGCGCCAGCGGCCCTTGGCATGCGGGCCTGTTCGCCGCATTCGCGGCCGGCGTCGTCGGCGGCACCGCGCCCGACTGGCTCGAAGTCGCGTGGTGGACGCGCAAGCGCCGCCTGTGGATCACGCACCGCACCATCACGCACTGGGGCATCGCCTGGGTTGCGCTGCTCGCGCTCGGCTGGCACGGCCTCACCCATCGTCCGCATCCGCTGTGGGCCGCGCCGCTGTTCGGCTTCGCGTGCGGCGGCGTGATGCATCTGCTCGCCGACTGGCCCAATCCGCTCGGCGTGCCGTGGATCTGGCGGCGTCACTCGCTGAATCTCTGGAAGAGCGGCCACTGCGATCTGCTCGTCGTCGCAGCCGCATGGGGCGGCACGCTTTGGCTCACGCAGTCGCTGTGGACGCGCACGCCCTTGCTCGAGCACTGGCTCGGCTGGTTGCAGCGCGTGTAGGCGCGTTCGGCGCGTCGGTCTCGTCGGTCTCGTCGGTCTCGTCGGTCTCCTCGGTCGCGTCGGTCGCGTCGGTCGCATCGGTCTCCTCGGTCGCATCGGTCGCATCGGTCGCATCGGTCGCATCGGTCGAATCGGTCGAATCGGTCGAATCGGTCGAATCGGTCGAATCGGTCGAATCGGTCGAATCGGTCGAATCGGTCTCGTCGGTCTCATTGGCCGCACGAGCCGCACGTGCACCCGCAAGCAGCTCGCCCGGCCGGCCGCTCCCAGTGCCATTCACACAACAACACAGCCTCCCCCAACCACCCGCCCCCCGTAACCAACCGGCGCCATCCCCACGCGCGCCTATTGAAACCCCGCGCGCGCACCTCATCTGCATTCCTGAAGCGCGCATTCGCCGCGCCGCCCACGCCCGACACGCGCACGCGACGTCTGGCACACTGACGATGCGCGCCGGCCGTTCGCGCGCCCGCCCGCTCGCACCCCATTTCAACGCACCGATGGACGTCACCGCCACCCGCCCCGCCCAAGCGCTCGACGCGTTCCACCCGGCCGTCGCCGCGTGGTTCCGCCGCACGTTCGCCGCGCCGACCGGCGCGCAGGCGCTCGCGTGGCCGCACATCAAGGCGGGCCGCTCGACGCTGGTCGCCGCGCCGACCGGCTCGGGCAAGACGCTCACCGCGTTCCTGTGCGCGCTCGACGATCTCGTGCGCGACGCGCTCGCCCACGATGGCGCGCTGCCCGACGCGACGCTCGTCGTCTACGTGTCGCCGCTGAAGGCGCTGTCGAACGACATCCACGTGAACCTCGACGCGCCGCTCGCCGGCATCGCCGAGTCACTCGCCCGCCTCGGCCTGCCGGTGCCGGCGATCCGCACCGCGGTGCGCACCGGCGACACCACGCAGTCCGAGCGCGCCGCGCTGCGCAAACGCGCGCCGCACATCCTCGTGACGACGCCGGAGTCGCTGTACGTGCTGCTGTCGTCGACGTCCGGGCGGCAGATGCTGTCGAGCGTGCGTTCGGTGATCGTCGACGAGATCCACGCGCTCGCGTCGTCCAAGCGCGGCAGCCATCTGGCGCTGTCGCTCGAGCGCCTCGACACGCTGACGGGCCGCGCGCTGCCGCGCATCGGGCTGTCGGCCACGCAAAAGCCGATCGAGGCGGTCGCGCGCTTCCTGGTCGGCGGCCCGGCCGACGCGCCGCGCGACTGCACGATCGTCGATACTGGCCACACGCGCGAACGCGACCTCGCGCTCGAACTGCCGAACGTGCCGCTCGAACCGGTGATGGCGACCGACGTGTGGGACCAGGTGTACGACCGCATCGCCGCGCTCGCGGCCGCGCATCGCACGACGCTCGTATTCGTGAACACGCGGCGCACCGCCGAACGCATGGCGCGCCATCTCGCGGAGCGTCTCGGCAAGGACGCGATCGCCGCGCATCACGGCAGTCTCGCGAAGGAACACCGCTTCGAGGCCGAACAGCGGCTGAAGCGCGGCGAACTGAAGCTGCTGGTCGCGACCGCGTCGCTCGAACTGGGCATCGACATCGGCGACGTCGATCTCGTCTGCCAGGTCGGCTCGCCGCGCGGCATCGCGCCGTTCCTGCAACGCGTCGGCCGCTCGGGCCACCACGTCGGCGGCGTGCCGAAGGGCCGCCTGTTTCCGCTGTCGCGCGACGAGCTGGTCGAATGCGCGGCGCTGCTCGACTGCGTGCGGCGCGGCGAGCTCGACACGCTGCGCATTCCCGAAGCGCCGCTCGACGTGCTCGCCCAGCAGATCGTCGCCGAGGTCGCCTGCACGCCGTGGCAGGAAGATGCGTTGTACGCGGCCTTCACGCGCGCGGCGCCCTATGCGCGCCTGTCGCGCGAGCGCTTCGACGACGTGCTCAAGATGCTCGCCGAAGGCTTCACGAGCCGGCGCGGCGTGCGCGGCGCGTATCTGCATCGCGACGTGGTCGGCGGCACGGTGCGCGGCCGCCGCAACGCGATGATGACCGCGACGACGTCGGGCGGCACGATCCCCGACATGGCCGACTACGCGGTGCTGCTGGAACCGCAGGGCATCCAGGTCGGCACCGTCAACGAGGATTTCGCGGTCGAGAGCCTGGCCGGCGACGTGTTCCAGCTCGGCAACCAGTCGTACCGGATCATTCGCGTCGAGACGGGCCGCGTGCGCGTCGAGGATGCGCGCGGCCAGCCGCCGAGCATTCCGTTCTGGCTCGGCGAGGCGCCGGGACGCAGCGACGAGCTGTCGGCAGCGGTCGGCCGGCTGCGCGCGCGGCTCGACGGGTTGCTCGCCGAAGGCGACCGGCTCGTGCAGGCCGGCGAACGCGAGCCCGCGCGGATCGATCGGCCGCGCGGCGCGAGCGCGGGCGCGGACGCGAACGGCGCAGCGGCCAAGTCGAAATCGAAGTCGAAGCCGATCGAAGCGTCGCGCAGCAATGCGACAGACACCGCCCTCGCCGCCGCGGAAAGCCGTCTCGCGCCGGCGCTGCGCTGGCTCGTCGACGAGCTTCGGCTATCGCCCGAAGCGGCGCGCCAGATCGTCGATTACCTCGCACGCACGCGCGCGGCGCTGGGCGCGCTGCCGACCCAGCACACGCTCGTGATGGAGCGTTTCTTCGACGAGTCGGGCGGCACGCAGCTGGTGATTCATTCGCCGTTCGGCAGCCGCATCAACCGCGCGTGGGGGCTCGCGCTGCGCAAGCGCTTCTGCCGCAGCTTCAACTTCGAACTGCAGGCGGCCGCGACCGACGACGCGATCGTCCTGTCGCTGTCGCTCGCGCACAGCTTCGCGCTCGACGAAGTGTGGCGCTACCTGCGCTCCGCCAGCGCCGAGCATGTGCTGGTGCAGGCCCTCCTCGACGCGCCGCTGTTCGGCGTGCGCTGGCGCTGGAATGCGACGACCTCGCTCGCGCTGCCGCGCTTCACCGGCGGCCGGCGCACCGCGCCGCAACTGCAGCGGATGAAGAGCGACGATCTGCTCGCGACCGTGTTCCCCGATCAGGCCGCCTGCCTCGAGAACGTCGTCGGCGAACGCGAGATCCCGCATCATCCGCTCGTCGACCAGACGCTCGACGATTGCCTGCACGACGCGATGGACACCGACGGCTGGCTCGCGCTGCTGCGCCGGATCGAAAGCGGCGAAATCGAGCTGATCGCGCGCGACCTGCCCGCGCCGTCGCCGCTCGCGGCCGAGATCCTGAACGCGAAACCGTATGCGTTCCTCGACGATGCGCCGCTCGAGGAGCGCCGCACGCAGGCCGTCCAGTCGCGCCGCTGGAGCGACCCCGAATCCGCCGACGATCTCGGCGCGCTCGACGCCGATGCGATCGCCGCGGTGCGCGACGAAGCGTGGCCGCTCGCACGCGATGCGCACGAAATGCACGACGCGCTGCTCACGCTCGCGTGCGTCGCTGACAGCGAGGCGAACGCGCACGACGGCTGGCCCGCATGGCTCGCGGCGCTCGCCGAACACCGTCGCGCGACGCGCTGCGTCACGCCCGACGGCCAGGTGCTGTGGGTGCCGGTCGAACGTCTGGTGTGCATGCGCGCGCTGCATCCCGACGCACGTTTCAGCCCCGCGCTGAAGGTGCCCGCGGCGTGCGCGCAGCCGTGGGAAGCGGACGCGGCGCTCGTCGACGTGATCCGTGCGCGGCTCACCGGCTTCGGGCCGCTGACGGTCGGCGCGATCGCCGAGCCGCTCGGCCTGCCCCCCGCGTCGGTCGAGACGGCGCTCGCCGCGCTGGAGCGCGAGGGCTACGTGATGCGCGGCCGCTTCACGCCCGGCGCGACGAACGACGAATGGTGCGAACGCCACCTGCTCGCCCGGATTCATCGCTATACGGTCAAGCGCTTGCGCCGCGAGATCGAGCCGGTCGAGCGCGCGGATTTCATGCGGTTCCTGTTGCACTGGCAGCACCTGACGCCCGACACGCGCGGCACGGGCCGCGACGCGCTCGCGGCCGTCGTCGAGCAACTCGAAGGCTACGAGGCGGCGGCCGGCGCCTGGGAAGACGCGCTGCTGCCTGCGCGCCTGACCGACTACACGGCCGGCGGCCTCGACGAGCTGTGCCGCTCGGGCAAGCTCGTGTGGACGCGCATCGGCGCACCGGCACGCGCGGCCGGCACGCCGGTGAAGACCACGCCCGTCGTGCTGCTGCCGCGCCGCCACCTGCGCGCATGGCAGGCGCTGCGCGACCCCGACGCGCAACCGGCGTTGTCCGCGCGCGCGACGCAGGTGCGCGACGCGCTCGTCACCCATGGCGCAATGTTCTTCGACGCGCTGCTCGACGAGTTGCACATGCTCCCCGTCGAGCTCGAGCAGGCGCTCGGCGAGCTGGTGTCTGCCGGCCTCGTGAATGCGGACAGCTTCGCCGGGCTGCGCGCGCTGCTGAAGCCGGCGGTCAAGCGCAGCGCGACGTATGCGCCGCGCACGCGGCGCGGCGGCGCATTGATCGGCGGGATGGACGATGCGGGCCGCTGGGCGCTCGTGCAGCGCGGCGCGGTGCCGGACGATGCGCCGGCGCCCGTGCCGAAGCGCGGCGCAACGGCGACCGATCGCGATGCGCTCGAGCACATCGTGTGGACGCTGCTGCGCCGCTATGGCGTGGTGTTCTGGCGGCTGCTCGAGCGCGAGGCCGAATGGCTGCCGAGCTGGCGGGAGCTCGTGCGCGTGCTGCAACGGCTCGAGGCGCGCGGCGAGATTCGCGGCGGCCGCTTCGTCGCCGGCATCGCGGGCGAGCAGTTCGCGCTGCCGGAAGCGATCCCGGTCCTGCGTGAAGTGCGCCGGCAGCCGGGCGACGGGCAGTTCGTGTGCGTGACCGGCGTCGACCCGCTGAACCTTGCCGGCACGCTGCTGCCCGGCGACAAGGTGCCGGCGCTCGCCGGCAATCGCCTGCTGTTCCGCGACGGCGTGCCGATCGCCTCGCTCGTCTCGGGCACGTTCCACTACGCGGCCGACCTGATGCCCGCCGCGCGCGAGGATGCGCGGCTGCGGCTCGCGCGCCGCCACTGACACAGGCTGACACGCCGCAGGTCGCGGACTACTGAACGCCGCGCCGTTTCGCCATGCCGGTTCGGGTAGCATCGAACGACTCGACGCGCGCCCGACCGCGCGCATCTCACGCGTTCCGGAGACTGCCTTTCATGCCCTCGCATGCCGATTCGCCTGCCGTCCATCACGCAGGCTCGTTGACGATTTTCCAGGGCGCCGCGCTGTATATCGGCGCGGTGCTCGGCACCGGCGTCATTGCGTTGCCGGCGCTCGCCGCCGAGGTCGCCGGGCCGGCCTCGCTGCTCGCGTGGGCGGCGCTCGTCGTGCTGTCCGGGCCGCTGGCGGCGACCGTCGCCGCACTCGGCGCGCGCTATCCCGACGCGGGCGGCGTGTCCACCTACGCGCGCCGCGCGTTCGGGCCGAAGGCCGCGGCGATCGTCGGCTGGTGTTTCTATTTCGCGGTGCCGGCCGGCGCACCGGCCGCCGCGATGTTCGGCGGCGCATACGTGGCGGCCGTGATCGGCGGCGGGCATACGACTGTCGTGGTCACGGCCGCCGCGCTGATCGCCGCCGTATCGGCCGCGAATGCGTTCGGCGTCACGGTGTCGGGCCGCATGCAGCTCGTGTTGTCGGCGTTGCTCGTCACGCTGTTGCTCGCCGCCGTGCTCGCGTCCGCGCCGCATGCGCGCCCGGAGAATCTGCAGCCGTTCGCGCCGCACGGCTGGCTCGCGGTCGGCCAGGCCGCGGCGCTGCTGGTGTGGAGCTTCGCGGGCTGGGAGGCGATCACGCACCTCGCCGCCGAATTCCGCCGGCCGGCGCACGACATGCCGCGCTCGGCCGGCATCGCCGTCGTGGTGGTCGGGTTCCTGTATCTGTCGGTCGCCGCGGCCAGCGTGACGGTGCTCGGCCCGTCGGCCGGCGCGTCGGGCGCGCCGCTCGCGGAACTGATCGCGGGCGGCATCGGCGGCCATGCGCAGGTGCTGGCCGCGGCCGCGGCGCTGCTGCTCACGCTCGGGACGATGAACGCGTATTTCGCCGGCGCGGCGAAGCTCGGGGCCGCGCTCGGGCGCGACGGCGCACTGCCCGCGTGGCTCGCGCAAGGCAGTCAGGTGGGCGGCGTGCCGCGCCGCAGCCTCGGCGTGATCGCGGCGCTGGCCGCCGCCGCGCTGGCCGCGACCGCGTTCTCCGACGTCGGGCCGAAACCGCTCGTGCTCGTCACGTCGGGCTGCTTCGTGATGGTGTACGGGCTCGGCGCCGCCGCCGCGCTGAAGCTGCTGCCACGTGCGAGCGCCGCGTATCGCTGCGCGTGGGTTTCGCTGATCGCCGTGGCCGGGCTGTTTCTGACGACCGGTTGGTATTTGTTCTTCCCGTTGCTGCTGGCGGGCGCGGCGCTGCTTTATCTGCGGCTCGCGCGACGGCGCGCGTGACCGGCGCACTAACGTGCACTAACGCGCATTCGTGCGCGAGGCGCGGCAGCGTGCCGCGTTGCGTCGCCGCACGGCGCGTCGCCGATCGAATCTGTCGGCGCAACGAATCACCCCGATGACGTGAGGCCGGCGCTGAAGCCGCTGCCGGCGCCAGCCGCATCGCCGACCGGACGCTTCGCCGCGAACGACGACACCCGGCACCGCGCACCGGCCAGCCCAACTCAGCGCTCGCGGCGCCCCGGCTTGCGTGCAGCGCGCGGCGCGCGGCTCGCCTGCACGTCGCGCAACCGTGTGCGAGCGATCTCGCGCAGCGCGTCGATCAGCGTCCGGGCCACGGGCGACGGCTGAGCATCGGTGCGCAGCACGAGCCCGACCGGTTCGTCGGCACCGGCCGACGGCAACGGCAAGCGCGCGAGCGTACCGGCCGCGAGATCATATTCGGCCGCGTAGAGCGGCACGAACCACACCGCGTCGTTCTCGAGCGCAAGCGCGCGCGCGACCGACACCGACAACACCTCGATGAACGAATCGAGCGGCGGCGCGCCGCATGCGCCGAGCACCTGCTCGGCCGACTGGCGGATCAGCGTGCCGAACGGCGGCAGCACGACCGGATAGCGCGCCAGTTCGGCGGCCGGCGCGGCGCTGGCGAGCAGCGGATGGCCGGCGCGCACGACCGCGACCAGCGGCTCGTTGTACAACTGCTCGAAGGCGAGTCCGATCATCCGCTCGGGCTCCGACAGACGCCCGATCGCGCATTCGATCGCCCCCGCCTTCAACCGCTCCAGCAGCTCGGCATTCGCGGCCGTCGCGATCCGCACGACGACGCGCGGCCAGCGCGCGGCCAACGCCTTCATCAACGCGGGCGCGAGCGATGCGGCGACCGTCGGCAGCATGCCGATTTCGAGCGTCGCCGCAGCAGCCCCGCCCTCGCGCGCGAGCAGTCCGACGCCCTGCCGCAGCGCGAGCACGCACGCGTTCGCATGCGGGATGAACAGTTGCGCTTCGCGGGTCGGTTGCGCGCCGTGCCGCCCGCGCTCGAACAGCTTCACGCCGAGGATCGCCTCCAGTTCGGCGATCGTCTTCGACACGGCCGGCTGCGTGATCGACAGACTTTCGGCCGCCTTCTGCACGCCGCCCAGTTGCGCGACCGCGAGAAAACACTGCAGGTGCCGGAACTTGACGCGGCCGTCCGCGATACGGTTATTCATAACGGGCAGTTATACGAATGACGATGTAGCGCCATTTTGCATAACTTTCCGGAAAGACCCAAGCGCGCCGCTGCGGCGTTACCCGTGACGCCGCAGCGCGTGGAAACCGGTCGGCTCCCAGATGCGCTTCGCGATCAGCAGGCCCGTTCCGCGCTTCTGCCCGAGCGGCGCCGACGACGACTCCGCATGCAGCGCCGCCGCCTTGCTGCCGAGCCGCCGCAGTTCCTGCTCGAGTTCCGCCGCGGCCGCGTCGGTCAGCATCCCCTGCGAGAACATCATCGTCTCGCCCGGCCCGTCGAAGCGGCTGCCGAGAAAATCGTCGAGCACGTGCGCGTGGAAATACCGCCGAATCGGCCCGCCCGGCAGCCAGTCGAAATCGCGTGCGACGCGCACGCGGATGCGGTCGCCCGGCAGCAGCGCGATCACGTTCATCCGGTCGAGCATCAGCAGGTATTTCACACATTCGGCGTGCGTCAGGCAGTAGGCCGACACGATGTCCTGCACGGTCCAGTAATTGACCGCGCAGACGGCGACCAGCAGCAGCTTCTCGTCCGAGACCAGCAGCGCCTCCTGCTGCTCGGTCAGCACCCGCAGGCGCGGCGCGGACGCCGAGGCCTCCTGCACCAGCTCGGCCAGCGTATAGCCGAGCAGTTGCGCGATCTCGACGACGCGCTCCAGCGTGAAGCGACCGCTCGCGAACAGGCGCTTCACGCTCGTCTCGGACACGTCGAGCGCACGCGCGACGTCGCGATAGGTCATTCCATGCGCCTTCAACAGGCGCTTCAACGTGTGGATGAGTTGGGCGGTTTCGGTCATTCCAGTATCGAAAAATGATGCTCCAGGTCGGATATTAGGCTACCGGCGCATCCGCGTGAGCACTTTGGGTTACTCGTCTGCATAATCCGCTCCGTGCTGTCACCCACCGACGGAGCCGCGATGAACACCCGAACCGACGCCCCTGCCTTCGAGCCGCATCACCCCGCGCCGCGCGCCGCGCGCGACACCGAGCGCATGCTGCCGCTCGCCACGCTGCGCACGCTGGCGGCCGGCGCGCACGTCGGCGATCTGCTGTTCATCCGCGCGCCGTCCCGCAAGCCGGGCGCCGCGGCCGACCACGGCGGCTCGTGGGCCGACCGGTTCGGCATCGTCGTCGATACGTCCGGCGACGAGCCGCTGATCGCCGAACCCGCCTGGGCGCGTACGAAGCTCACGCCGCTGTCGCGTTTCGTCGCCCGGGCCGACGGCGGCCGCATCGCACTGGCGCGCCGCGTCGCGGCCGCGACTGCCGACGCGCAGCGCAGCGTGCACGCGCTGGCCGAACAGCGGATCGATGTGCTGCTCGGCGGCCGCTTCGGCATGCTGGCGGGGCGCGGGTTCTGCGCCAACTACGTCGCCGACGTGATCGGCGCCGACCGCGCGGCGACGGCCGCCGCGCTACTGCGCAGCGGCCGGCTGTCGGTCGAGTTCGACGGGATCGTGTTCGATCCCGCCCGCCCGTAACGGCGAACCGCGCGGCGCGCGGGGAGACCTTCGAACAAAAACAAGAAGAACCGACAAAAAGCAGCGACGGGCGGGCTGGAGGGCCGTGCACGGAGTCGTCACCGACGATGCGACGCCCGATCGCTTTCTCCGCCGGACGGATCTTCTGTCCGGCGGATCTTTCATTGGGCGGCCGACCATAACTCCCGGTTATGCAATTCGCGAAAAAAGGTCATTTTTCATAACTTTCCGGATTAGCTAAAGTCCTGCCATCCACTCACGCGAAATAACCCAACAGGAGACGCCCGATGGATTCCCCCACGATTCTCACGCCGCGCGACTGGCCGTCGCATCCCGCGTATGTCCATCCCGACTACCGTTCGTCGGTCAAGCGCGGCCCGACGCGCCCGATGATCCCGCTGAAGGAGCGGCTGCGCGACCAGTACGCGCCCGTCTACGGCGCGGAAGATCTCGGCCCGCTCGACCACGACCTGACGAAGAACGCGGTGAAGAACGGCGAACCGCTCGGCGAGCGCATCGTCGTCACGGGCCGCGTGCTCGACGAGGGCGGCAAACCGGTGCGCAACACGCTCGTCGAAGTGTGGCAGGCGAACGCGGCCGGCCGCTACGTGCACAAGGTCGACCAGCACGACGCGCCGCTCGATCCGAACTTCCTCGGCGCGGGCCGCTGCATGACCGACGCCGAAGGCCGCTACCGCTTCCTGACGATCAAGCCCGGCGCCTATCCGTGGGGCAACCATCCGAACGCGTGGCGTCCGAATCACATCCACTTCTCGCTGTTCGGCGACTACTTCGGCTCGCGCCTCGTCACGCAGATGTACTTCCCCGGCGACCCGCTGCTCGCGTACGACCCGATCTTCCAGGGCACGCCGGAGGCCGCGCGCGATCGCCTGATCTCGCGCTTCTCGCTCGACACCACCGAAGAAGGCCATGCGCTCGGCTACGAATTCGACATCGTGCTGCGCGGCCGTGACGCTACCCCGATGGAGCGCTGAACCATGACGACGCTGAAGCAAACCCCTTCGCAAACCGTCGGCCCGTACTTCGCGTACGGCCTGTGCCCGCAGCAATACGGTTACGACCTGAAGAGCCTGTTCACGCCGACGATCGCCGCACCGCATGCCGACGGCGAGCACGTGCTGCTGGTCGGGCAGGTGTTCGACGGCGACGGCAACGTCGTCAGCGACGCGATGCTCGAATTCACGCAGGTGGACGGCGCCGGCCGCTTTCCGGCATCGCGCGACGACGTCGCGAAGTCCGGCTTCACGGGCTTCGCGCGGGTCGGCACGGGCACCGATGCGCAGCACCGCTTCGTCGTCGAGACGGTGAAGCCCGGCCGCATCGCCGCCGACGAAGCACCGCACATCAACGTGACGGTGATGATGCGCGGGATCCTCACGCATGCGTTCACGCGCGTGTATTTCGACGACGAAGCCGCGGCGAACGCGGCCGATCCGGTGCTCAACCTGGTGCCCGCCGAGCGTCGCGCGACGCTGGTGGCGAAGCGCGACGCGCAGCCGGGGCGCCCGGTCGTGTATCGGTTCGACGTCCGCATGCAGGGGCCGGACGAAACCGTGTTCTTCGACGTGTAATTGCGCCGGCCGGTATCGGCCGGTCGATCACACCGGACCGCCGGGTCGACGCGCCGCCAGCAGGCGCGTCGTCCGGCGGTTTCGTTTTTCTCGCGAGCTTCGATGCCGTGTCGCAACATCCACGACCGGCGTGGGCGGATGCGCGCCCGTTCGGCGAATTCTGAACATGTATCAAACATGCGCTTGAAACGCATGCTGCACGAGCACATCGATTTCCTCAGACACGCGATATCGTTTGCGTGTTGTGCGGCGTATGCTTTCTTATCGCAAGCGAAGTGCCGCGATTGAATCGGGCCGCGCAGCAATTGCCCGAGCGATGCGTGATTCAAGCGGCGGCTCATTCGCGCGGTTTTTCTGACCGAGTGCCTTTAAACGCGCCTGTCCCATACCCGGCAGGCGCTTTTTTTGTTCTTCGAGGCCGTAATCGATGCCCGTGTGTCGCAGCGCAGCGAGAGACCCAAGCGGCTCGAACGTGCCGTGCAAACAGCGCCTCTGCTCTGCGAAAATCCCCCGACGTACGGCGACGATGTACTCGAAGCGCGCGCGGTCATCGGCCGTCGCGACGTGATACTCGATTCGCGTGACACGCTTCGACGTGTCGAGCGTGTCTCCTCCTGTTCCTTGCCCTAACCCACCGGACCCGACCGTGCCCCACTCGCTCCTGCGCAGAAAACTACTGATCGGATTACCGCTGCTCGCCGGCACGTGCATGGCTCCCGCGCTGCGCGCAGCCGAAGAATCGCCGCTTGCCGAAATCGAGCGCAGAAGCGGCGGCCGCCTCGGCGTGTTCGCGATCGATACCGGCTCGGGACGCACGCTCGGCCATCGCGCCGACGAACGTTTCCTGATGTGCAGCACGTTCAAGGGACTGCTCGCCGCGCAGATCCTGGCACGCGTCGACAGCGGCTCGGAGCGGCTAGATCGCCTCGTCCACTACACGGAAAAGGACCTGATTTTCACGTCGCCGGTGACGAAGGCCAACGTCGCTCAGGGTGCGATGTCGATCGAGGCGCTCTGCCGCGCGGTTTTGGTGGAGAGCGACAACACGGCCGCGATCCTGCTGATGCGCAGCGCCGGCGGCCCTGCGGCGCTGACGCGCTTCGTTCGCGGCCTCGGCGATACCGTGACGCGCTCCGACCGCTACGAGCCCGACTCGAACCGCTATCACGGCGTGCTCGACACCACCACGCCGAAGGCCATCGCCGCCACGGCGCAGCGCCTGCTGCTCGGCGACGTGCTCAGCGCCGGCTCGCGCGCGCGACTGGAGCGCGGCATGACCGACTGCAAGCCGGGGCTCAACCGGATTCGCGCCGTGTTGCCCGCCGGTTGGCAAGCCGCCGACCGGCCCGGCACCAGCGTCGACCGCGAGACGAACGACTACGCGCTAGTCCGTCCGCCCGGGCGCGCGCCGTTGCTCGTCGCCGTCTACTACGACGCGCCGGGTGTCAGCATGGACGCACGCGAGGCCGTGTTGCGCGAGGCCGGCTCGGCATTCGTGCAGTGGGCGACGAACGCGGGATGAACGGCGCCGACATGCGAAACCGGAAGATCGATTTCCTGCGGGGCTTTTCGATCCTGCTCGTGCTGTTTCACCATTTGAATATCGCTTACCGGCTCGACGACACTGCGCTGTCGCACGTATTCGGCTGGAATGCGGTGCGTGCCGTTGCGCGAAACGGCAACTACGGCGTCACGATGTTCTTCGTGATCTCCGGCTATCTGATCACGACGAACGCGATGCGGCGCTGGTCCGAACTCGGCCACGTCGATCTCGGAACGTTCTATGCGCTGCGCATCGCCCGCATCGTCCCCTGCCTGTTGCTGTTGTTGGCCATCGTCAACGCGCTGGCGCTGGCCGGCATCGCGATCTTTCAGAATCATTCGCCGGCCGGCACGCCGGTTTCGTTCTGGCTGGTGAATCTCGCGTCGTTGACGTTCTGGATGAACGTGCTGGTCGGCTCTCACGGCTGGACCAACTATGCGCTCGGCGTGTTGTGGTCGCTTTCCGTCGAGGAAGTGTTTTATCTGTCGTTTCCGCTGCTGTGCGTCGCGCTTCGCCGGGAGGCGCGGCTCGTGGCGTTCTGGCTGGCGTGCATCGTCGCCGGCCCCGCCTATCGTTTCTTCCACCAAGGCGACGAGGGCGGCTATCTCTATGCGTATCTCGCCTGCTTCGATGCCATCGCCATCGGTTGCTGCGCGGCCCTGCTCGCACGCAAAGTCAAATGGCACGGCCGCGCGCAGACCATGTTCACGGGGTTGACGGCCGCGGGCATGGCGCTCGTCTACCTGTCCTGGCCGATCGGGCAAAGCAACGTGCTCGGCGTGACCGCCATTGCCTTCGGCACGGCGGTTCTGTTGCTGTCCGCGAATTGCGCAGCCGGCACGTCGCTGCGGCCCGCGCGCGTGTCCGCGCTCATCGAAGCGCTCGGCAAGCTCAGCTACGAGCTCTATCTGTTCCACCTTATCGTGCTCGGCTTGCTGAGGACCAGTTATCCGCCGTCGCATGTCACCGGCGACGAGAAATTGGCGCTTCTCGTCGGCTATCTGCTCCTTTCCGTCGGCCTGGGCGCAACCATTGCGCGCAACTACGCCGAGCCGTCGAACCGCGTCGTCCGGAAGTGGCTGATGCCGAGACGTGCCAATCGGCAAGCGAACGCTCCGCGCCGAATCGGCGCGACGTCGAAGCCCCCCGATCTGGATTCGCACGAGCGGCTCGAATGAGCCGCCGCGGCGTCCGCAAGTTCGCCCGGCTTCCCCGCGCCGCTCGGCATCGTGTGCCGCGCCTGCGTCAGATAGAAAAAATATCTCCAAATCATCGGAATCAAAAAAGATAGGGAAATTGGCTTCTCCTTGCCGGACGATATGATTCCCCAATCGCACGCACTACCCGATATGTGGGAAGCAGTCGCGCGCAGCAAGCGAGCCGTCGTCGACCGGCTCGCGCGGTGCCCGCTCTGAACGGAAAGGACACGCATGGCCCTCGACGCAAGACAACCTTCGATGCAAGCCCGTCTCAGTCATGGCGGACGGTATCCCGGCCGTTTGCCAGGCACGCTCGGCCTACCCTCGGCGAACCTCACCCGCCCGTTTTCTTCAACGACGCCTATTCATGCAAACGCACCGGACCATTCCGGACGGGGAATCTGCCATGCCTGACGCGAGCCTCGACCCGAGCCGCCTGCCTCCATCGCTGTGGGCGGCCACCGCCGCGCCCGCCGCTGCAACTGCGCCGCTGCCGAGCGGCACGTACTTCGCGGACCTGCTCGTCATAGGCGCCGGCTTCACGGGCCTGAGCGCCGCGCTGCATGCGGCCGAGCGCGGCGCCCGGGTGGTCGTGCTGGAGGCAGCGGAGATCGGCTGGGGCGCGTCGGGCCGCAACAACGGACAGGTGATCCCGGCCATGACGCGCGCGGATCCTGACGCGATCGTTGCCGAGTACGGCGCGGACAAGGGCGAAACGCTCGTCTCGCTGATCGGCGAATCTGCGAACACCGTGTTCGAGCTCGCACGCCGGCACCGGATCGACTGCGCGGCCGTGCAGGCTGGATGGATGCAGCCCGCACATCGCGCGAGCCGCCTGGCGCTTGCGCGCTCGCGCGTCGAGCAATGGCGGCGGCGCGGCGTCGAAGTGGAGTTGCTGGATCGCGATCGCACCGCCGAATTGACCGGCTCGTCGTTCTGGCACGGCGGCTGGCAGAACCCGACCGGCGGGCACGTGAATCCGCTTGCGTTCGTCCGCGGACTGGCGCGCGCCGCGCAGGACGCGGGCGCGTGCATCCATACGCACACGCCCGTGTCGTCGCTGACGCGACAGGGCACGCACTGGGTAGCCGCGCACGGCGACGCGGCGGTGCATGCCAGCCGGGTCGTGATTGCCACGCACAGTTACAGCGGCCACGCAACGCGCGCGCCGTGGCCCGGCATTGCGAAGGCGCTGCTGCCGATGCGCTCGTATCAGATGGCCACCCAGCCGCTACCGGCCGATCTGCGCGCCTCGATCCTGCCGCTCGATCACGCGATGTCCGATACGCAATCGGATCTCCACTTCGCCCGCTTCGATCGCGACGGGCGGCTTGTGACCGGCGGCGCGCTCGTCGTGCCGATGGGTTATGAGCGCCGGCTGCCGCAGCGCATCGGTGCGCGCGTGCGGCGGATGTTTCCGCAGCTGAACGACGTGCCGCTTCGTTTCGAATATCTGTGGCATGGCGACTTCGCCGTCACGCCGGACCGGATGCCTCGCTTCGTGAAACTGGATGACGGTCTGTACACGTGGTTCGGCTGCAATGGTCGCGGCGTCGCATTGTCGACCGCGGTCGGCCCCGAGCTTGCGGAAGTGGCACTGACGGGCGACGAGCGCGCGTCGCGGCTGCCGTTTTCCACGTTGCGGACGATCGCCGCCCATGGGCTCGTCAGGCGTGTTGCGATCGGCGCGATGCTCTATTACCGCTGGAAAGATCACCGCGATTAGGAACCTGCCATGACACAGCATCTTTCGGGAATCGACCATTTCGTCATCGCGGTGCGCGACCTCGATGCCGCGCGCGACGACTTTGCGCGGATGGGATTCGCACTCACGCCGCGTGGTTATCACACCATGGGCTCCGAGAATCATTGCGCGATGTTCGACGGCTGCTACCTCGAACTGCTGACGGTTCGCCGGCCGCATCCCGTCACGGCATTCTTCTCCGACTTTCTCGAACACGGTGACGGAGCGGCTGCGATGGTGGTCGCGACCGACAGCGCGGACGCGCTGTATCGCGACTGGCACGCGGCGGGCGTACCGGCCGAGCCGCCGGTGGCGTTTTCGCGGCCCGTCGCGACGCGCAACGGCACCGGCGATGCGAGCTTCCGCATCACGCAGGTCGACGTCGCCTATACGCCGGGCGGCCGCGTGTTCGCTTGCGAACATCTGACGCCGGAACTCGTCTACCCGCCCGGTGGCGCGCTGCATCCGAACGGCGTAACGAGCCTTGCGGGGATAACGATTGCCGTCGACGCTGCCGCGCTCGAGATGACCGTCGATCGCTACGAACGCGTGCTCGCAGCGAGCGCGACGCGCCTGGACGATGCAAGCTATCTGATCCGCTGCGGGAAGGTCGAGGTTCGTATCGACGGCGCAGCGCGCGCAGAGGCGCTGCGCACCGGACCGCACTTCACGGAGCTCGCGTTCACGGTGCAGTCGCTCGATCGGCTTGCCGATGTGCTGGGCGGTGCCGGCGTCGAGATGCGGCGAAGCGAACGCGGTGTGGTGGTCGAGGGAGCGGTTTCGCACGGGGCGATGCTGCGCTTCGTCGAATGCGCGAGCGTGGGGCGGTTTTGAATGAGGCGGAGCGCGGGTGGGCCCGCGCCGGGCGTACAACCGGCGCACAGCACTCGCGCGACGGCAATCAGTCCGCGTTTTCCGACACGGATGGCGACGGGAGCCCGGCCAGGATGCCGTCAGATATCGCACGTTGGAAGCGCTCGACCAGGAAGTCCAGTAGCACTCTCACCCGCGGCGTCATATAGCGATTCCGGTTCAACACGGCATAAATGCCGGGTTCGCTTTCGATCCAGTCCGGCAGAACGACCTGGAGTTTGCCGGCGCGAATATCCGCTGCGGCGTCCCAGATCGTTTTTCGAGCGATGCCATATCCGGCCAGTGTCCACGCGCGAGCCAACGCGCCGTCATTGGTTTCCCACGCATTTTCCATTGCCACGGTGTGATTGCAACGCTTGCCTTCCGACACCAGGCGAAACTCGTTCAGTGGCCCTGCAGCCGTAACCAGAACGACGAACTCATG
Organism: Burkholderia sp. KJ006; assembly: GCF_000262695.1. Classification (NCBI taxonomy): domain Bacteria; kingdom Pseudomonadati; phylum Pseudomonadota; class Betaproteobacteria; order Burkholderiales; family Burkholderiaceae; genus Burkholderia; species Burkholderia sp. KJ006. The sequence continues at coordinate 1,709,316 of NC_017921.1, forward strand.
CGCAACCAGATCGGCCGGAACGAGCGGCGTGCCGCATTTGGCCAGATAGTCGGGGGACGCACATAGCACTCGCCAGTTCGGTGCAAGCCGGCGTGCAATCAGTGAGGGGGTGTTCGGCCGGCCAAATCGGATCGCGAGATCGACCTCGTCTTGCAGCAAATCCGATACCGAGTCGGTAAGGTCGAGTGCGATTTTGAGCTCGGGCTGCGTGCGGACGAAGGCTTCCAGCCAGGAGTTCAGCAGATGGCGACCGAAATCGGCCGATGCCGAGATCCGGACTTTGCCCCGCGCTATGCCCCGGCTCGCAGTGAGAGCAGCCTCGCCATCCTCGATGGCCCTCAATGCAATGCTGCAGTGATGGTGATATAGCCGCCCCTCTTCGGTCAGGCGTAGTTGCCTCGTATTGCGGTCGAATAGCCGCGTCGATAGTGCCGCTTCCAATTTGGCGAGCCGTGCGCTCGCTGCTGCTGGGGAAAATCCCAGCTTCCGGCCGGCGGCCGACAAATTGCCCAGTGCCGCCGCTTCCACGAACAAACGCATATCACCCAGTCGATCAGTTGCCATTCTTCATCCAGATTTGAGATGTATTCAAACGGGCGGCCAATTATCAAATCCGTATTTACCAAGCAGACTGCCACTTCGCAAGCCCGGATGCAGGCAAGCGAGGAAACATGGAGAGAAAGATGGATGAAGATTGCGGTGTAGCGGCCATTGGTATTGGATGCGCGGCGACGGTAAATCGTCTCCCGATGGCAGCGTTGCTCGCGTTGACGATGGCCAGCTTCATCGCCACGGCAAACGAAGCCGTACCGGCCGGCTTGCTTCCGGAGATTGCACGAGGGTTTCATGTGAGCGAAGCGTGGGCCGGGCAATTGGTGACGTGCTGCGCGCTCGGCTCCGGTGTAGCGGCCATCCCGCTGACCGCAGCCGTGCGCAGGTGGCAGCGCCGGCATGTCCTGCTACTGGTGCTCGGCGTCTTTGCGGCTTGCAATGCGATCACCGCAGTGTCGTCGAACTACATGCTGACGCTGGCGACGCGCTTTGCCGTGGGACTCGCCACCGGGCTCGCGTGGAGCCTTTTGGCGTCTTACGCGCGGCGTATGGTTCCCCCGGCGATGCAGGGACGCGCGCTCGCGGTGGCGATGATCGGCATCCCTTTGGCGTTGTCGGTCGGTGTGCCGTTAAGCGTGTGGCTCGGCAGTATGGTCGGCTGGCGCAGCATCTTCGGCATCATGTCCGGAATGTCGCTCGCGCTGATGGCCCTGGTGTGCTGGAAGGTTCCCGACTATCCCGGCGAGATGGCGGGCCAGCGTCTGCCGATGCGGCGAGTTCTCGCTATCCCGGGCGTGCGGTCCGTGCTGTTCGTGGTCAGCGCGTGGATTCTTCCGCACTACATTCTCTACACCTACATTGCGCCGTTCCTCGCATCCGTCGGACTCACCCGCGACATGGATTCGGTGCTGTTGCTGTTTGGTATCTCCGCCATGCTCGGGATTTGGGTAATCGGTGCTCTCGTTGACGGATCGCTGCGTCTGCTGGTGCTGGCTGGACTGGCGGCCTTCGCGTTGGTTTCGCTGATATTCGGGCTGGGCGTCACGTCACCCGCGGTTATCTGGGTCGGCGTGGTGATATGGGGCTTCAGTTTCGGCGGTGCGCCGACACTTCTTCAAACTGCCCTGGCCGATGCAGCCGGCGATGGCGCCGACGTTGCGCAATCCGCGCTGGTGACGGTGTTCAATCTCTCGTTTGCTGGCAGTGGGATCATCGGTGGCGTATTACTTGAAACGACTGGTGTCGTTGCATTTCCGTGGGTGGTCTCGTCGCTGCTTGCGATTGGGCTGTTCACGGCATGGCGAGCGAAGACCCACGGCTTTCCGTCCGGGAAGCGCCGGTGAACGGACCGGGCGCCTCGTCAATGGCAACAGATTGAATGCGTTGATGTGCGCGACCGCTTGATTACGGCGGGCATCCCGATATGCGCGCTTTCGGCACCAGGCGGCGTAGCAAGTCCTCGTTCATATCGAATAGTCGAACGCCCGGGTCGGGCACCTACCGAGCCGGGCACTCATTCGGTTGAAATATACAGCCTTGCTGTATATTATTCGTTCCCCCCCCCTTCGGCCGGGGCGAACGAATTTCCGAACAATTGAGGACAAGCATGAACAGCAACGATCCCAAAGCTGTCGTCGAGCGGTTCAACTACGAAGTGATCCGCGATGGCAATCGAGCCTGCTTCGAAGCGCTCATGGCGCCCGACTTCGTCAACTGGTCCGCGCCGAATGAGGCGAGCCGAGGTGCCGAAGCGATGTGGGCAACGTTTGCGTCCGTGCTTCGGCCGGCCATTGCCGACATGGAGATCCACATTCACGAGCAACTATGCGACGGTGACAAAGTCACGACGCGGAAGTCGATCACCGGCAAACATGTCGGGCCACTGCTGGGCGTCGACGCGACTGGCGACGACATTTCGATCGACGTCATCGATATCGTCCGCATTCGGGACGGGCAATATGTCGAGCATTGGGGCGTCAATACGCTTGCCGCCGTCGTTGCGCGACTTCGCGAACGCGCGGTGCAGCCGAAATGAGTCGGATCTCCAGGAATGCCTCTAGCGACCGCGTCGCTGAAGCCGCGGCGTTGGGCGAAGCGATTCGCGATGTCGTCAGCCGTCTGGTCAAGGTCGTTCGCGAGCAAAGCGGTACGCAATCGAACGCGCAGAACGAGACGCTTGCGCTACTCGAACGCTGCGGCCCGGTCAGTATCGCGACACTCGCCGTGCGCAGAGCGGTGACCCATCAGACCATGCGGCTGATCGTGCAGAAACTGGTCGAACAAGGGCTGGTGACCTTGACGGTAGACAATGAAGACCGCCGCGCCTGGGTCGTGGATCTGACCGATACGGGGCGTGCGCAGACTGCGCAGGCGCGAGATGCACGTTCGCAATGGCTTACCGAGCAACTGCTGACGAAGACGAGCCGCGAAGAACGCGCGGTGTTGGAGACCGCGGTTCGAACGCTCAACAAGCTGATCGACTGAATCGGGCTCGCTCCATCCCTGTTGCGGATGATGACCACGGGCTGGGTGAAGTGCAAAGGGAGACGGCAGCAGTTTGCTGATCCAGACCCCGCATAGCAACTCTGCGGTGGACGATACTTGCACCGCCGTCCGAAATCCGCCGAGGCACGGGCCGGTGCAGACCCCGTGGCGCTTGGCGGACGAAAATCTTCGAAGATGGCATCCCGGATTCCCGCACCACGCAAACCGAGCGTTCTGATGCTCGGCGTCCGTACACGTAAACGTATGCCGCAGCAATACCGCAGCCTGTAAAGGAGCTGCACGACCTGACGGTAGGAACAATCCAGCGGCGAGCATCAAGATGTAAGAATTTAGGCGTAGTCTTGCCAACCTGGATCGTTTTCAGGATAGCTAGTTCCATGCCGGACAGAGCACATGACCGTTTTCACGACAACCGGAACGATCTTTTGACCGACGCTAGTCCCATCAGGAGCGTGTTCGACACCTCCACACGTCAAAATTTTTCGGCTGCACTGATCGACCACTGCCTGAGTCGATCATTCTCCCACCCGGTCTGCTGCTCATGACCGGACTGGCCGCATTCGAAGGTACGATGCGGGCAGCCCATCTGCTGCTCGTTGCGCTGCTGGGTATCTCAGCTTCGGCGGCCGTAGGCGGCATCATTTATACGTTGCTGGCAAGCGTATTGATGTCGCGCTTTTTTGCGCGCCCGACTTCAGTTCCCTCCAGCTATCCGCCTGTCACGGTCGTCAAGCCGCTACACGGTAACGAGTGGAACCTGCTCGATAACCTGTCGAGCTTCTTTCAGCAGGACTATCCGGGCGACGTGCAGTATCTGTTCGGCGTGCACGATGCGGCTGACCCTGCGTTGGAGGCGGTCGAGATGCTGCGCACGCTCTACCCCGACGCGTACATCACGGTGGTAGCGGATGCCCGCCTGTACGGGCCGAACAGGAAGATCGCCAACATCGTGAACATGCTGACGCAGGCGGCCCATGATGTGATGATCTTTGCGGACAGCGACGTCAGTGTGAGCCCAGAGTATTTGCGCAGCGTCGTAGGCGAATTGCAAAAGCCGGGCGTGGGCCTCGTGAGCTGTATCTATCGTGGAAAGTCCGCGCCGGGGTTCTGGCCACGCCTGGCTGTCAATGCGATCAACTATCAGTTCGTTCCGGGCGTGGTGACCGGCCTGACACTGGGGCTGGCCAAACCCTGCATGGGACCGACCATCGCAATGCGCCGCGCGACGGTGGACAAGATCGGCGGTTTCGAACAGTTTGCGCATCACCTCGCCGAGGACCACGCGATCGGTCAGGCCGTGCGCAAGGCCGGCGAGCGCGTCGTGATTCCACCGTTCTTCATTTCACACGCCTGTGCTGAAACGAGCGCCGCAAGCCTGATCTCGCACGAATTACGCTGGAGCCGCACGATCCGCTCCATCGATCCGGCGGGCCACCTGGGCTCTGCGCTGATGCATCCGTTTGCGTTCGCCACGCTGACCATCGTACTGTCGGGCGCCGCAAGCTGGTCGTGGTCGCTCGCCGCGATCGCCCTGCTGGCCCGCCTTTGGCTGAAGCTCCGGGCAGACCGGGCCTTGTGCCATCCCCATCGCGAGCTGTGGCTGCTGCCGATATGGGATATTGCGTTGTTCCTGATCTTCCTCGCGAGCTACAGTTCGACCCTGGTCACCTGGCGCGGCTTCACTTTTCACGTGGACCGGAACGGCATGCTACATTCAAAACGCTGAAAGCTGGTACGAGTGCGGCCGCCGGCCGTGCTATGCAGCGTCGCGCTTCGCACTCGGGGTAACGCCGCTGCTGCTGGAACGATCCTTACATCCGCATGCTTATTCATATTCTTCCGCTTACGTCGACGCAGCGCACCTCGCGAACGCCAGGCCACGTTGCCCCGCGGCGAGTTCCGGGGCGGCTCCTTTGAGCAGGCCTTTCAAACGTAATACGGCGACGATGCTGGCTGTGCTTGGCGTTGGACTGGCCGTGGGGGCACCTTTCATAGTGGGCTCCCACCAGTCGCTTGCCTGGCTGCGGACCGTCTCGATGCAGATGTTCCTGGTGTTGGCGGCAAGCGCCGCTGCGAGCGCGCTCGGCAAGGCTGGCAAACAGCACCTGATACAAACGGCACTGGGCTTGCGTCTTCCTTTCGGACGCACATATGGCATCGCCCTCGTGACCGATTCTGCCTTTCTCGTCTCGCCCCTGGGGGCGGCAGGATATGGCGTCAATATCGGGTTGCTGCAGCGCGCTGGAGCCTCGTGGGCAACAGCCACGACGGTCGTCGGCGCCGACCAGGCGCTCGACCTGGCTTTCTTGGCCGTGGCGGTTCCGATCGCGATTGCGTTCGCTGTCGGTCCGCTGGCTCAGGTCGTGCCGAGGCCAAACGTGTCGATGGTCGTCGGAATGCTGGCAGGTGTCGCGATTCTTGTAGCGACGCTATGGGCGTGCCGCCGGAAAGTCGCGAGCGCGCTGGATGCTGCATGTGGCCGCATTCAGTGGCTCGGGAGCCAGCGAGCCCGGTGGGACGGGTTCCGCCAGAGTGTGCGCCGGCAAGCGGGGCTGCTCATGATGGGGCCTCGCCACCGGTTTGCCGGCTTGCTCGTCTTCACTACGCTGCAATGGCTGCCGCGCTATGGCGTCCTGTGGTTCGTGCTGCTCGAACTCGGCTACCAGTTGCCATTCGGATTCGTTGTGGCGGTGCAGGCCGTGGTCCTGCATGCGGCGCTTTGGACCGGGATACCGGCCGGCGGTGCTGCCGGCGACTTGGCGCTTGCGGCCGCATTTGCAAACTGGATTCCGCAAGACGCCATGGCGTCGGCTCTGGTTCTTTGGCGCTTCGCGACGCTTTATTTCCCGCTGATCCTCGGTGCCGCGGCCTTCTTTGCTTTTGCCTGGCGGCGGGGTTCGGTAAGGCCGACTACGGAATAAGGACCTCGGAAATCATTGAGGCATGCTGCCGCACGTCTTTCCGATCCGGACCGAAAACGCTGCGCGTTCAGCATGATCGGGCGATTGCGAATGTTGAAGCGCGCGGCAGCTTGCCGATCAGACGCGCCTTCGCGCTCCATCAGATCCGGCACGGATTGCTCGAACGGCGGGCTTTAGTCCTCGTCCGGACGCTCGCTACCTGCTTACCCGCTGCCCGTAGCGCCGGGTAGCGCAGCCATGTACTTCGCCATGGAAAACACCCCAAAGGTCGGATCGGAGCCAACTTCTGGGGTGCAGTGTGCGGGCTTAGCGCACGTCAGCGAAGACGTGCGAAGGACGCGTTCAGGCCGCGAGAAACCTCATGCCAAGGAACGCGGTTGCTGAAACGAATCGCGCGCTCAGGCCTTGACGTTGATGATCGTCCCGACTTGCTGGCCGCTGCTGTTCACGCTCGGCGCCGGCTGCGCAGCTGCTGCCTGGACCGCCTTTGCGCCCGCATCGTCGCCGTCACCGTCGACATCGGGACCGACTTCGCGGGCTTCCGACGACGTCATGCCGCGTTGTGCCGTTTGCGCAGTCTGAATCGGGAGTTGGAGTTGTTGGTTACCGCCAACAGAAGAAACGCTCATGTACATCTCCTAGAGGTTGCGAGCATACGTATGCTGCTCACCTCGGTTAACGGTCGTCGAGAGCGATGGGAATAGGCGGATATATGGAACGCAGTATTGTGCTGGGCAGATAGCGCGCGAAATATTGATGCAATAAAGCCCGCACTCTGCGGGCAACGAGAACTGGCCGATTGCGGTCGCGGTCTCGAAACGTAATCTTGCGCCAACTGTTGGCCGAGGCTCCGGCATGGCCCGCATGACCTTCGGTTCCGGGAATGCGAATTCATCCCGTCGATGCAGCGAATGGATAAGACCGCTGCGCCGGCGTATCGAAGGCGCCACCATCCTCTGCGGGCATTGGCCACCACACCGCGCGTTCCATGAGCCGCGCCTATTTGCACCCTCGTCGCCCGCGGCCCCCTCCTGACGCTATCCGCTAACGCGGAATCGAATCGAGCAACTTGTTGAACGGATCGACCTGCGCCATCAGACCTTCGTCGAGCCCATCGATCGCACGTCGGAGATCGCTGTCCAGCGCATCGATCGACGAATAGCTGTACGGGTCGCCAGACTGTTTCCAGTTGACGTGTTGTCGGAGAATCGCATCGTATGTGTCGCTCTGGAACATGACGATGTCGCCGATCACCCGGCGTGTGAAACCGTGAAAACCGCCGGGCGTGACATAACCGGTGCCGACGCGCAGGAACAAGACCGCATCGCTACCCTGATAGGGCGAGCCGCTTGCCTGCCACATGCGGTGTGCGTCCGGTTTGAGCGTCGGCAAGCCCGGCGCCGATGCATCGACCTCCTGCACCGTGAAGCCATGATTTCGCAGGACCGTTTCGATACTGTCGGTGAAGCGCCGGTTAAGCCCCGTATCGCCGAATCTGGCGGTGACGAGATCATTGAGGGATGTCGGCGAATCGTTGTCGTGCTTGCCGAGCCCGACGCCGACGGCCCCTGCGACAGCCCCCATGGCGAGCGCGCCCACTACGCCGACACCTGGAATCGGAACCGGAATATGAATCGGGCCGGACGGCCCCACCGTGATGTACACGGCCTTGCCTGGATAGACGACCGTCACAGTCTTGACCGCACTCACTCTTTCAGCATTGACTTCGGAGGTCGTATCGCGCGCATGGCCCGCGATCGAAATCAACAGCATCAAAGCGGCGAAACCGGTTTTTTTCAGCAACATGTCCGTCTAATCTCCACGCGTATTCATCGGCCAAACATCTACTGGACCCACGCGTTAACGGATTCGCGACACAAAGCTTGAGCAACAGACGGACAAGCGCAAGTGCGCTACGGCAATTACCGGCCCCCACATTTCTGCAATTGCTGCCACTCCCTACCGCCGCACCTCCACATACCGACTCGGCGTCTCGCCCAGAATCCGCCGAAACGCGGACGTAAACGCGCTCGCGCTCGCATATCCGAGGTCGAACGCGACACGCGTGACCGGCTGTCCGTCGCTCAGCCGCGCGATCGCCGCGAGCATGCACACCTGCTGACGCCACGCCGCGAAGCTCACGCCGGTCTGCGCGCGGAACAGTCGCGTGAAGGTGCGCCGGCTCACGCCCGCATCGGTCGCCACCTGGTCGAGATCGGCAGAGATCGACGGCGACTCCAACAAATGCCGGCAGATCTTCGCGAGCCGCGCGTCGGCCGGCAGCGGCGCGTGCAGCGACAGCTGCGGCATCGTCGCGATTTCCGCGACGAGCAGCGCCATCAGCTTGCCCGGCCGGCCCTCGACGTCGTACATCGGCGGCAGATCGATCGCGTCGTCGAGCAGTTGCCGCAACAGCGACGACACGCCGTACACGCCGCACCGGTCCGGCAAGCCGACGGACTGCGCCGCATCGGGCGACACGAACGCGTTCAGCATCGTGACCGGCCCGGTCATCGTCATCTCGTGCCGCACGCCGGCCGGTACCCAGCACCCGCGCTGCGGCGGCACCAGCCAGCGCCCGTGAGGCGTGGACACGCTGATCGTGCCGCGCGACGCGAACGCGAACTGCCCGCGCGCATGCGCGTGCTCGCGGAAAGTCGTGCCCGCCGCGTAGTCGTTGGCAGTGACCACCACGCTCCGCGGGATATGTTCGTAAGGGTCCAGCAGCGTATTTCTCACGGCCCGAATTCCATCGTCAATGACCCGATATCGAAGGCGGGTCACCTTCGATCGATCTACGATCCGCTCCACGCCTGCGCGACCGGACGGCCGCGCAACCCGACGGCCGAACCGGCCGGATAGCGACTTCATCGGAGCGAACATGCCCAATACGTTTCATCGCGTGGGGGACGGCCCCCACCCTGTTCTCGTGCTGCACGGCTGGTTCGGCGACGCACATGCGTTCGAGCCCGTCGAACCGTGGCTGTCGCGCGAGCGCTTCACCTATGTCTTCATGGACTACCGCGGCTACGGCCGCATGCGCGACGCACACGGCGCGTATTCGATCGCCGAAATCGCCGCCGACACGCTCGCGCTCGCCGACACACTCGGCTGGCGCACCTTCAGCCTCGTCGGCCACTCGATGGGCGGCATGGCGATCGAGAAGGTTGCCGCCATCGCGCCCGAACGCGTACGCGCGCTGGTGCCGATCGCGCCGGTCCCGTGCGGCGGCCTGCCGTTCGACGCGGCGCGTCGCGCGCTATTCGAACGCGCGGCCGACAGCATCGCCGCGCGCCGGACCATCATCGAGCGCAGCACCGGCAGCCGCCTGCCCGCCGCCTGGGTCGAGTGGAAAGCCGCGTATTCTGCATCCCGCTCGTCGCCGACGGCGTTCGGCGCGTACTTCCGCGCCTGGGCCGACACGGATTTCAGCGACGAAATTGCAGGCCGTCATCCGGTCAAGGTGCTGATCGGCGAACACGACCCGGCGTTCGACGCCGCGCTGATGGCGCGCACCTATCTGCGCCGCTACCCGCGCGCAAGCGTCGACGTGCTACGCAATGCCGGCCATTACCCGATGAACGAAACGCCGCTCGCGCTCGTCGCGGCGATGGAACGCTTTCTCGACGATGCAGCGACCGCGCCCGCCTGATGCGCCGCCGCTGCGCGGCATCGGCTCGGCACGCATCACCGCAGCATGAACGACATGGCCGACAGGCTGTTCAGCGTGCGCACGACGTGCTCGACCGACGGCCCGTCGAAGCGCAGCGTCACCGCATCGACCCGCTCGAGCGACGGCAGCACGCAGAACAGATCGGCGAGCGCGGCGCTCTGCACGCGCACCGTACACGCGGCCGGGGCAGTCCGATGCGCATCCGCGTGCCAGCCGGACGCGAGCGCATGCGCGACGGTTTCGCGTGCCGCGACCGCAATGCGCCCGCACGCCGCGGCGGGCGTCAGCGTGTCGCCGCTCGATGCGCCGCCGGCCGTCTTGAGCACCTCGAAACGCGCGTCCGGAAACAGCGGCCGCGTTTCGTCGACGAACACGTCGTCGCCGGACGCCAGCGCGACGTGCGCGCCGTATTCGTGCGCGAGCGCGCCATACAGCCCCGCTTCGCCGAGCTCGACGCCGTTCACCCAGACCTGCGCGAACGCGAAGCTGTTGATCGTGTGCGCCAGCACGCCGCGCGTCTGCGATTTCGAGTGAAAGCCGATCATGAACACGAGATCGGGCCGCTGCTCGAGGCCCGCCATCATCCCCAGCGTGCGCGGCTTGCCGAGCACGACGCGTGCGCGTGCGTCGAGCCCGTCCGGCAGCAGGTTGCGGTATCCGCCATGCGAATCGTTGACCCACACGGCCTGCGCGCCGCCGGCAAATGCGCCTTCGATCGCCGCATTCGCCTCGCCGGTCATCCAGCGGCGCGCGCGTTCGTATTCCGGATTGCCGGCGCGGGTCTGCTCGACGGCGAATACGCCGGCCACACCTTCGATATCGGTTGAAATCAGAATTTTCATGAGCGGGTAGGAAGTCCGTCGTCTTGGCCGCCGAACAGGCGGTCGAGGTCGTTCACCGCATCGCGCAGCGACTGCCGCACGTGGCCGTCGCGGCCGGTCACCGTCACTGCCTGCAGCAACGCGTCGACGATCGCGTGCTCGACGCTTTCGGCCGCGGCCATGAACAGCGGATCGAGTGCCGCGTCGGCGACGAGCGCCGGCAGCGACACGGTCGACGCATCGTGCGCGATCGTGTACGCAGTGGAAAACGCCAGCGCGAGGTCGCCGCTGCCGTGCCCGTAGACCGAACCGGTCCGAGCGAGGCCTGCGCCCGCGCGACGGGCGAGCCGTGACAGCTGGCGCGCGTCGAGCGGCGCATCGGTCGCGAGCAGCACGATGATCGAGCCCTGCTCGGGCGCCGTCGCGTCGGTTGCCTGCGCGCGCGATACGCACGATACAGCGCGCCGCTGCGCGACGATGCGCCCGACCGGCACGCCGGCGAGCGTCAGCATCGGCAGCCGGCCGAAGTTCGCGAGCACGAGCGCGCCGACCGTATAGGGCCTGCCGGCAGCGACCGCCACGCGCGACGCGGAGCCGATGCCGCCCTTCAGGTCGAAGCACGACATGCCGCGCCCCGCCCCCACCGCGCCGCGCGCGAAGTCGCGCGACGCGCTGAGGCACGCTGCGTCGTAATGCGCGGCCGTCACCGCGAACGCCTGGATGTCGTTCAGATAGCCGTCGTTGCATTCGAACACGAGCGGGTTGACGGTCGGCCAGTCGCGGCCGATCTGCGGGTTCTGCGCGATCGCCGCGCGAATCTGCGCGTTGGCGAGCACGCCGACGCCGAACGTGTTGGTCAGCGCGATCGGCGTCTCGAGCGTGCCGAGCTCGTCGACCTGCACGAGCCCGACGCTCTTGCCGAAGCCGTTGATCACCGCAGCGCCCGCCGGCACCTTGCTGCGATACAGGTCGCCCGCGTGCGGCTTCACGACGGTGACGCCCGTCTGCACGTCGCCGGCCGCGAGCGTCGCGTGGCCGACGGTCACGCCCGGTACGTCGGCGAGCGTGCCGCGCGGGCCGGCCGGCAGCGTCGCCGACCACATCGGTACGCCAGCCATCAGCGGCGCTCCAGCTTCGGGTCGAGTGCGTCGCGCAGCCCGTCGCCGAGCAGGTTGAACGCGAGCACGGTCAGGAAGATCGCGAGGCTCGGGAAGATCGCGACGTGCGGCGCGCTCACCATGTCGGCGCGCGCCTCGTTGAGCATCGCGCCCCACTCGGGCGTCGGCGGCTGCGCGCCGAGGCCCAGGAACGACAGGCTCGCGGCCGTGATGATCGACGTGCCGATCCGCATCGTGAAGTAGACGACCACCGACGACACGGTGCCCGGCAGGATGTGCCGCATGATGATGGTCCAGTCGGACGCGCCGATGCTGCGCGCCGCTTCGACGTAGGTCATGTGCTTGAGCATCAGCGTGTTGCCGCGCACGAGCCGCGCGAACGCCGGGATGCTGAAGATCGCGACCGCGCAGATCACGTTGACCATCCCGTTGCCGAGGATCGCGACCACGCCGATCGCGAGCAGGATGCCCGGAAACGCGAACAGCACGTCGGCCACGCGCATCGTGATGCGGTCCCACCAGCCTTCGTAGTAGCCGGCGAGCAGCCCGAACAACGTGCCGACGAGCGCGCCGAGCGCGACCGAGAAGAACCCGGCCGCGAGCGAGATGCGCGTGCCGGCGACGATCCGGCTGAAGATGTCGCGGCCGAGCGAATCGACGCCGAACCAGTGCACGGCCGACGGCCCGGCGTTCAGCGCGTCGTAGTCGAAATAGTTCTCCGGATCGAACGGCACGATATGCGGGCCGACGAATGCGAGCACGACGAGCGCGAGCACGAAGCCGCCGGCCACCAGCGCGACGGTCTGCTTGCGGAACTTGCGCCAGAATTCGCGCCACGGCGTGCGGATCGCGGTCGATGCGGCCGTCGCCGCCGGCTGGACAGTCGCGTTCATGCGCGCCTCACTTGAACCGGATGGTCGGATTGATGACCGCGTACAGCACGTCGACGGTCAGATTGATCAGGATGAACTCGAGCGAGAACAGCAGCACGATGGCCTGGATCACCGGGTAGTCGCGCATCGTCACCGCATCGACCAGCAGGCGCCCGAGCCCCGGCCAGTTGAACACGGCCTCGACGACGATCGAGCCGCCGAGCAGGAAGCCGAACTGCAGCCCCATCATCGTGACGACCGGGATCATCGCGTTGCGCAGGCAGTGCTTGAGCACCACCATCGGCTCGTGCACGCCCTTCGCGCGCGCGGTGCGCACGAAGTCCTCGTTGAGCACCTCGACGAACGACGCGCGCGTGAAGCGCGCCATCACGGCCGCGACCGCCGCGCCGAGCGTCAGCGACGGCAGCACGTAGCTCTTCCACGTGCCGTCCGGCACGACCGGCAGCCAGCCGAGCTTCACCGAGAAGATCTCCATCAGCAGCATCCCGAGCGCGAACGCCGGAAACGAGATGCCCGACACCGCGATCGTCATCCCGAGACGATCGGGCCAGCGGTTGCGCCACACGGCGGACGCGATCCCGATCGCCATGCCGAACGCGGTCGCCCACACCATGCTGACGAGCGTCAGCAGCAGCGTCGGCATGAAGCGCTCGCCGATCTCGGTCGACACCGGCCGCTTGCTGCGCGTCGACGTGCCGAAATCGCCGTGCGCGATCTTCACGAAGAAGTTCGCGAACTGCGCGGGCAGCGGCCGGTCGAGCCCGAGATCGGCGCGCACCAGCGCGACCGTCGCGTCGTCGGCTTCGGGGCCGGCCGCGAGCCGCGCGGGGTCGCCCGGCAGCAGGTGCACGAACAGGAACACCAGCACCGCGACGAGCGCGAGCGTGGGCAGCAGGCCGAACAGGCGTTTGACGAGAAAATTCAGCATGGGGCACCGATCGAATCAGCGCGCGGGCAGCGCGGGCAACGTGCGCCACCCGCGCCGCGCGGCAGGCGAGGCGCCGTCATTTCACCGAGATTTCGTCGAAGTTGAACGAGCCGTCCGGCATCACGTAGATGCCGTGCAGCCGCTTGCTGCGCGCGTACACGATCTTCTCCTGCACGAGGAAGATCCACGGCGCATCGGCCCACACCTGCTTCTGCGCGTCGGCGTACAGCGTGGCTTTCTTCGCGTTGTCGGTCGTCTCGAGCGCCTTCGAGAGATCGTCGTCGACCGCCGCGTTCTTGTAGTACGCGGTGTTGTAGAGCTTCGGCGGCGCGGAGGTGGACGCGAGCAGCGGCGACAGCGCCCAGTTCGCCTCGCCGGTCGACGCCGACCAGCCGCTGTAGTACATCCGCACCGGCGCCGTCGCCGGGTCCTGCGCGCTCTCGACCTTCGCGACCCGCTCGCCGGCCTCGAGCGCCTGCACCTGCACCTTCACGCCGACCTGCGCCAACTGCTGCTGGACGAACTGGATCAGCTTCTGCGCGGTCGAGTGGTTGTACGCGGACCACAGCGTCGACTCGAAGCCGTTCGGATAACCGGCCTCCTTCAGCAGCGCGCGCGCCTTGGCCGGATCGTACGGCCACGGCCCGAGCTTGGTCGCGTATTCGACGCCGACCGGCGCGACGCCCGTCTGCGGCGTCGCATAGCCGGCGAACACGACCTTCGCGAGCGCTTCCTTGTTGACCGCGTAGTTCAGCGCTTCGCGCACCTTCGGATTGTCGAACGGCTTCTTCTGCGTGTTCAGCGAGATGTAGCGCTGGATGATCGACGGGCGCTCGATCAGGTCGACCTTCGGGTTGTTCTTCAGGTCGGCGGCCTGCTCGAACGGGATCGTGAACGCGAAGTCAGCCTCGCCGGTCTTGAGCAGCGCCGCGCGCGTGTTGTTGTCGACCACCGGCTTCCAGTCGATCGAGTCGATCTTCGGATAACCCTTCTTCCAGTAGCCGGCGAACTTCTTCACCTTCATGTCGTCGGTCTGCTTCCACTCGACGAACTCGAACGGCCCGGTGCCGACCGGATGCAGCGACACGTCGCGCCCCCACTTCTTCAGCGCGGCCGGCGAGATCATCACCGCCGACGGGTGCGCGAGCGTGTTGATGAACGCGGAGAACGGCTCGCGCAGCGTGAAGCGCACGGTCAGCGGATCGACCACCTCGGTCTTCTCGATCACGCGGAACAGCCCGTAGCGCTTCAGCTTGTTGGCCGGGTCGGTCACGCGGTCGAAGTTCGCCTTGACCGCGGCCGCGTTGAAGTCGGTGCCGTCGTGAAACTTCACGCCCGAGCGCAGCTTGACCGTGTAGGTCTTCGCATCGGGGCTCGCCTCATAGCCGGTCGCGAGCACGTTGACGAGCTTCATGTCCTTGTCGAAACCGAACAGCCCTTCGTAGAACGACTTGACGACCGCTTGCGACACGGTGTCGTTCGCGTCGTAGGGGTCCATCGTCGTGAACGTCGAGTACACCGCGACCACCACGTTCTGCTGCGCGAAGGCCGGCACGGCGGCCGTCAGCGCGAACGCGCCGGCGAGCGCGACGAAGGATGCGCGCGGACGAAACATCGGAAACGGATGCGGCTGGTTCATGTTGCTGGGCTCCTTTACGTTCCTCTACGTGGATCGACGACGCCCAACGGGCGTTTCGGTTTCGACTTCCTGCTGCGTGACGCGCATCGGATGCGCTGCCGGGGCGACCCCGAACCGTGGGCCCGCGGGCACTCGATTCAAATCCGGTTCGACGGGACATCCCGGCTAATACGCGCCGCCGACGCGATGCGCCGCGACGTAATGATCGGGGCCGACCGCGACGAGCGGCGCGACGACGGGCTCGTCGCCGATCGCGCGGATCGGGCTCGGCATCTCGTCGGCGGCCAGCTGGCGCGGCGCATGCCGGCGCGCGGGATCGGCCACCGGCACCGCGTTCATCAGCTTCCTGGTGTACGGATGTTGCGGCGCCTCGAACACCGCGCGGCGCGGGCCGATCTCGACGATCTGGCCGAGGTACATCACCGCGACGCGATGGCTGATGCGCTCGACGACGGCCATGTCGTGCGAGATGAACAGGTAGGCGACGCCGAGTTCGCGTTGCAGGTCGAGCATCAGGTTCACGATCTGCGCCTGCACCGACACGTCGAGCGCGGACACCGATTCGTCGGCGATCACGACCTTCGGGTTCAGCGCGAGCGCGCGTGCGATCGCGATCCGCTGACGCTGGCCGCCCGAGAATTCGTGCGGATAGCGACGGGCGGCGTCGGGCGGCAGGCCGACCTTGTCGAGCAGCCAGTCGACGCGCGCCTGCGCGTCGCGGCCGCTCGACACGCGGTGCACCAGCAGCGGCTCCATGATCGAGAAGCCGACCGTGAGCCGCGGATTGAGCGAGGCGAACGGGTCCTGGAAGATGAACTGGATGTTCCGGCGCAGCGCCTGCAGGTCATGGCCCCTCAGCGCGCTGATGTCGCGGCCGTCGAATTCGATCGAGCCGCTCTGCGATTCGACGAGGCGCAACAGCGAACGGCCGGTGGTCGACTTGCCGCAGCCCGATTCGCCGACGAGCGCGAGCGTCTCGCCCGCGTGCAGATCGAAGCTCACGCGCTCGACCGCATGCACGTACTGCGACACGCGGCCGAACACGCCGCTCTTCACCGGAAACCGCGTGACGAGATCGCGCACGCGCAGGATCGGCGGCGCGGCGCGATCGAGCGAGGCGTGTGCGCTAAGGTCGGTGGCGGGATGGGAGGCGTCGACGGGGTTTAGTGCGTTGGGTGTACTGGCTGCGCTGGTTTTGTTGGCTGCGTTGGCCGTTGCGGCCGCATCCTCCGCCGACACGGTCGCACGCGTCCCATCCACGCTCAACAACGGGAATTTCTCCGGCGTATCGGTGCCCTGCATCGAGCCGAGCCGCGGCACGGCCGCGAGCAGCGCACGCGTGTAGCGATGCGCGGGCGTCGCGAAAATGCGCTCCGACGCGCCCTCCTCGACCTTCTCGCCGCGATACATCACGAGCACGCGATCGGCCACTTCGGCGACCACGCCCATGTCGTGCGTGATGAAGATCACGCCCATCTTCATTTCGTCCTGCAGCCCGCGGATCAATTGCAGGATCTGCGCCTGAATCGTCACGTCGAGCGCGGTGGTCGGCTCGTCGGCGATCAGCAGCGCGGGCCGGCACGACAGCGCCATCGCGATCATCACGCGCTGGCGCATCCCGCCCGACAACTGGTGCGGATAGCGCGCGAACACGCGGCGCGCCTCGGGAATCCGCACGAGATCGAGCAGGCGCAGCGTCTCCGCGCGCGCTTCCGACGCGCCCTTCGACTGGTGCAGCGCAATCGCCTCGCTGATCTGGTCGCCGACGGTAAACACCGGGTTCAGCGAGGTCATCGGCTCCTGGAAGATCATCGCGATGTCCGCGCCGCGGATGCCGCGCATGGCCGCCGCGCTCGCCGCAGCCAGATCGACGAGCGCGCCGCCGCGACGCCGCAACACCATCCGGCCGCTCGTGATCTCGCCGCCGCCGTGCTCGACGAGCCGCATCAGCGCGAGCGACGTGACCGATTTGCCTGAGCCCGATTCACCGACGATCGCGAGCGTCTCGCCGCGATCGACGTGAAACGACACGTCGCGCACGGCGTCGAACGTCGCGTTCTCCCGGCGGAACGTCACCGACAGGCCGTCGACGGCGACCACGCGCTGCTCCGGCAGCACCAGCGCGGACGGGGTTCGGCTCGAAGTCATCGCGAAGGTCTCCTGGTTCGATCGGCAATCACGCCGCGTCGTCGCGGTAGATGCCGACCACGGGCGCCGCGCCGACACGCGCGTAGCCGCGATACATGCCTTCCGTGTTGAACGGCATCGCGACGTTGCCGTGCGCATCGACGGCGATGATCCCGCCGCGGCCGGCCAGGCGCGGCAGCTTGTTCATCACGACGTCGTGCGCGGCGTCGGCGAGCGATGCGCCGCGATACGCGATCTGCGAGGCCACGTCGTGCGCGGTCGCGAGCCGGATGAACATCTCGCCGGTGCCGGTCGCGGACACGGCGCAGGTCGCATCGTCCGCGTAGCAGCCGGCGCCGATGATCGGCGAATCGCCGACGCGGCCGGGCTGCTTGTTCGTGATGCCGCCCGTCGACGTCGCCGCCGCGACATGGCCGTGCACGTCGCACGCAACCGCACCGACCGTGCCGTGCTTGCGGTCGGGGTCGAGCGGTTCATGTGGCTGCGGCGGCTCCGGCGGCCGGCCGGCGCCGAACGCGAAAGTCGCCGCGTCGTGGTCGAGCATCGCGCCGGCCGCCGCGCGCGCCCGCAGCCATTGCGCATGACGCGCTTCGGTGTCGAAGTAGCCGGGTTCGACGAGTTCGAGCCCCTGCGCGGCCGCGAATGCATCGGCGCCCGCGCCGGCGAACAGCACGTGCTCGCTCGCTTCCATCACGCGCCGCGCGGCCAGCACCGGATTGCGCACGCGGGTCGCGCAGCAGATCGCGCCGGCCGCGAGCGTCGCGCCGTCCATCACGGCGGCGTCGAGTTCGTGCTTGCCTTCGGCCGTATAGACGGCGCCGCGCCCCGCGTTGAACAACGGGCAGTCTTCGAGCATCCGCACCGCGACGGTCACCGCGTCGAGCGCGCTGCCGCCGCTGGCGAGCACGCGTTGCGCGGCTTGCAGGATCGCGTCGAGCTCGGCGCGGTAACGGCGTTCGGTATCGCTGTCCATCGCGTCGCGCAGGATCGTGCCTGCGCCGCCGTGAATCGCGACGATCGCGCGTGAAGTCATGTCTTGTTCCGATCGGTGGAAGATGGGCTCGGCGCCGACGGTGCGGCTTGCGGCTGGAGCAGCCACGGCAACAGGAATTCGGTCATCTCGGCCGCGGACTTCGCCGAGCGATGCGTGCGCAGCGCGACCGCGTCGATCAGCGCTTCGATCATCGTCAACACGGCCGCTTCCGAGGTGGCCGCGAAGCGCCGCTCGGCCTTCACGTAGAGATTCAGCGAGGCGACCGGGGCCAACGGCGAGCCAGGGCCGTCGGAAATGCCGAGCACGCGTGCGCCGCGCGCGGCCGCGCGGCGTGCGAGCTCGACCGTGTCCTTCACGTAGCGCGGCAACGCGAGCGCGATCACCAGATCGCGCGAATCGGCCGTGTACAGACGCCGCGCCGCGTGCGTCGGGCCGCCGAGCAGCGCGAGCGACTGCACGTTGTCATGACACACCGACAGGCCGTGCTCCATCAGCCCGGCCAGGAATGCGCTGGAGCCCGCGCCCAGAATCAGCACGCGCCGCGCGCCGACGATCGCCTCGACCGCCGCCTCGACGTCGGCCGCATCCAGTTGCGTGCGCGTGTTCTCGATGTTGGCGACGGCCTGATCGAACACCGCGTCGATCCACGCCGCGCCGCGCACGCCCTGCTCCTGTTCCTGCGCGGAGCGCAGCCGCTCGACCGGGCCGAGCGTCGCCTCGAAGCCGCGCACGAGCGCCGCGCGCATCGCCGGATAGCCGTCGAAGCCGAGCGCCCTCGCGAAGCGGTTCGCGGTCGCGATGGACGCGTTCACCGCTTGCGCGAGTTCATCGATGCGCATCGTCGCTGCGCGAAACGGATTCGCGAGCACGTATTCGCCCATCCGGCGGTGGATCGGCGTCATCCTCGGCATGGCCGACGCGATGCGCTCCGCGATCGCGGACTCGTCGTGATTTGCTTCGGGCGGAACGAGTGGCGTCATGAATGCTGACTGGAAGGTGGATGAAAATCAATTTACACAATCCACCGGGAGAAAAAAAATAAATTTTCAGCGGCGGTGTCACGTGCTCGTCGCGTTTAGTACGACGGACCGGTTTTGCGGCGGTGGGTGGGCGGCGGCGCGCCCGCGTGCGCGCGGGCGTAGAGCGTTCGGCCGGTGCAGAGAGGGAGTGGGATCGAACCGCGCGCCCTCGGGAAAACCCCGAGCAAGTCGGTTCGCGTGCGGATGTGGGAGGAGCGGAGTTGGCTGTGGTGTTGGCTTCGATATCGGTGCGGTTGGCGGCTTTGGCTTCGGCTTCGGCTTCGGCTTTGGCTTTGGCTTTGGCTTCGGCTTCGGGGGGGCATCGGCAGCGTCAACTTGAAACCACCGCCGCTCGACAACGTCCGCCCGTCGCGTGACAGCAGTTCGTCGATTGCCGTCACGCGAGCGGCCGCCCCCGTTCCCCTGGGCAACGACATCAGAACCGGTGATTCACCCGCACATACGCGGACTGCGCCGACACATGACTCGTGTCGATCGTCGCATCGAACCCGAGCGATACGGTGGTCGTCTTCGCGGCCTGCAGCGTGACGCTGGCGCCCGTGGTCAGGAACGAACGCGGCAGGTCGGTGCCCGGCGCGGCGAACACGGTGCCGTCCTGGCTCTGCACCTGCACGACGCGGCTGCCGCGCAGCACCTCGTGCGCATAGCCGACGCGAAGCTGCACGTCGAGCGACCGCATGGCATCGCCGAACGCCTTGTCGAGCGACACGCCCACATAAGGCTGAAGGCTGCGCGCGTTGTCGGGGCCGACGTTCAGGTTCTGCCCGTTCGCGCCGCTCTCGCCGAAGCCGCTGCCGCGCACGTACGCATACCGCAGCCCGACGTGCGGCGTGAAGCGCAAACCGCCCGCCTCCATCGGCAGGCTCGCCTGCGTCGCCGCGGTGAACTCGTGGCCGAGATGGTCGCCTTCGGCCGTACCCGCGCTGCCGAACGGCCGCTTCTGCGACAGGAAATCGAGTCCGTAGCCGAGCGTGGCCGACAGGTTGACGGCACCGACCGGCTGCGCGCCGTACAGCGCGACGCGCAGCGTGTCGATGGCGCCCGATGCACCGGTCGTGTCTTCGCCGAGCGTGGTGTGCGTGTAGCCGCCGGCCCCACCGACCGTCGCGCCGCCGAGCCGTCCCTGCGCGCCCGCGAGGAACCCGTACGCGTGCGTGAGGAAGCCGGGCGCGCCGCCCGTGCCGCCCACCTTGGTGCTCGAACCGCTGGCGACGGCCCATACGTTGCGGGAGCCCGCCGGGTCGTCCTGTGGGCCGGCGAGACGGCCGAGCAGCGTCGAGCTGGCGTCCTGCGCCTGCAGCAATGCGGTCGTGCCGAGCGCCGTGTAGATCGACGTCTTGGTCGGCGCGATGACCGTCGGGCCGGTCGGCGTGCCAGGGCCGCCCGGCTCCGCGAGCAGCAGATCGACCGCGTTCGCGCCGTAGTCCACCGACGGCTGCAACGCGCCGAGATTCGCGCCGGCCGTGGTCGCGCCGATGTTCGCGAAACGGCCGGTCACGCCGTTGGCCGCGCTGAGCACCGTGTAGCGGCGCGCGGTATAGGTGCCGGGATCGAACAGGACGGCCAACGAACCGCCGAGCGTCGCCGCGCCGCCTACGCGCAGCTGCGACGCTTCGGTGGGGCTGACCTCGATCGACAGCGTGCCGCTCGCCGCCTGCGCATAGTTGCCGCCGACGGACAGCGTTCCGATCGAGCCGCCCGGCGCCACGACGCCACTGCTGCTGACGTCGCCCGCTACCGTGCCGTGGCCGCGCAACGTGCCGAGTGCATTCACCACGACATTGCCGCCCAGCACCGCCCCGGAATTCGCCGCGTCGCCGACGGCCATCGTGCCGCCCGCCACCGTCGTCGTCCCGGAGAACGCGGTGCTGACGCCGTTCAGCGTCAGCGTGCCCGCGCCTTGTTTGACGAGGCCGCCGGTGCCGACGAGGCTGCCGCCGAAGGTCTGCGACGAGTCGTCGGACAGCGTGAGCGCGCTGCCGCCGAGCATCACGCGACTGCCCGTCACGCCGGACAGATGCGCGACCGTCTGGCTGCCGGCCGCGGACAGGTCGAGCGCGGCCGTCGAGCCGGCGAGCGTGACCGACGTGGACGACGCGAGCTGGCCGGCGCCGGACAACGCGAGCGTGCCCGCGTCGACCATCGTCGCCCCGGTGTAGGTGTTCACGCCGGACAGCGTTTGCGTACCGCCCGCGACCGTCAGCCCGCCCGTGCCGTTGACGGTCCCGCCGAACGTGCCGGCCGCATTGGCGAGCGTCAGCGTGCGAGCGCCGAGCGAAACGGTACCCGTGCCGGTGAGCGCATTGATCGTGGCGCCGGAGGTCGTCGCCGAAATATCGAACGTACCGTTGTTGACGACGCCGCTGGACGCCACAAGGCTACCCGACCCGGTCAACGCCAGCGTGCCGACATTGATCGACGTCGCACCGGTGTAGCCGTTGGCACCCGATAGCGTCTGCGTGCCGCCCGCGATCGTCAGTCCGCCGCTGCCGTTGATGGTTCCACCGAACGTGCCGGCGGCGTTCGCGAGCGTCAGCGTGCGGCCGCCGAGCGCGACCGTGCCCGTACCGGTAAGCGCATTGATCGCGGCCCCGGAGGTGGTGCCGGAGATGTCGAACGTACCGTCGTTGACGATCCCGCTCGATGCCGCGAGGCTGCCCGAACCGGTCAACGCCAGCGTGCCGGCATTGATCGAGGTTGCACCGGTGTAGCCATTGGCACCCGACAAGGTCTGCGTGCCGCCCGTGACCGTCAACCCGCCCGTGCCGTTGATGGCGCCGCCGAACGTGCCGGCCGCATTGGCGAGCGTCAGCGTCCGGCCGCCGAGCGCGACCGTACCCGTGCCGGTGAGCGCATTGATCGCGGCCCCGGAGGTCGTCGTCGAAATATCGAACGTACCGTTGTTGACGATGCCGCTGGACGCGGCAAGGCTGCCCGAGCCGGTCAACGCCAGCGTGCCGGCATTGATCGACGTTGCACCGGTGTAGCCGTTGGCGCCCGACAGCGTCTGCGTACCGCCCGCGACCGTCAGTCCGCCGCTGCCGTTGATGGCGCCGCCGAACGTGCCGACCGCATTCGTGAGCGTCAGCGTGCGAGCGCCGAGCGCAACGGCGCCCGTGCCGGTGAGTGCATTGATCGCGGCCCCGGAGGTCGTCGCCGAAATATCGAACGTGCCATTGTTGACGACGCCGCCGGACACAGCGACGCTGCCCGATCCGCTCAACGCCAGCGTGCCGGCATTGATCGAGGTTGCACCGGTGTAGACGTTGGTACCCGACAGCGTCTGCGTCCCGCCCGCAATCGTCAGCCCGCCGCTGCCGCCGATGGTGCCGCCGAACGTGCCGGCCGCATTGGCCAGCGTCAGTGTCTGGCCACCGAGCGCGACCGTGCCTGAGCCGGTGAGCGCATTGATCGTGGCGCCGGAAGTCGTCGCCGAGATGTCGAAGGTGCCGTCGTTGACGATCCCGCTCGATGCCGCAACGCTGCCCGCCCCGCTCAACGCCAGCGTGCCGGCATTGATCGACGTTGCACCGGCGTAGCCATTGGCGCCTGACAGCGTCTGCGTGCCGCCCGCAACCGTCAGCCCGCCCGTGCCGCCGATGGTTCCGCCGAACGTCCCGGCCGCGTTGGCCAGCGTCAGCGTCTGGCCGCCGAGCGCGACCGTGCCCGAGCCGGTGAGCGCATTGATCGCGGCGCCGGCGGTCGTCGCCGAAATATCGAACGTGCCGTTGTTGACGACGCCGCTGGACCCCGCAATGCTGCCCGCGCCAATCAACGCGAGCGTGCCGGCGTTGATGTTGGTGCTGCCCGCATAGCCTGCGGCGCCGGAGATCGCGAGCGTGCCGCTGCCCGCCTGTACGATGCTGCCCGTGCCGCTGATGGTGCCGCCATACGCGACCGTGTCGCTGCGGTTGAACGCCAACGTGCCGTTGTTGACGATGTCGCCGGCGACGGAGCCGGTGGTCCCTCCATTGCCGATCTGCAACGTGCCGGCGTTGATCGTGGTGCCGCCGGTATAGGTGTTCTCGCCCGTGAGCGTGATCGTTCGGCTCCCGCTCACGGCCACGCCGCCGGCCCCGGATACCACGCCCGACACCACGAGGTTGGTCGTGGTCGAATCGAAGGTCACGCGGGATGCCGCATCGCCGAGCGTGATCTGGTTGGACAGCGTGAGCCCCGCGGAGCCCGCGGTGATCTTGGTCGCCGCCCCCGCCAACACCTCGATGTCACCGACGATGTTGGACCCGGTGACCAACTGCAGCGTGTTGTTCGTGCCGTTGAACTGGATCGCTGCGGCCCGCGTCACGCCGTCGGCGTACAAGCCGCCCGCGATCGTGCCGCCGTTGACGATGACACTGGTGCCGTTCACGATGATGCCGGCTCCCGCGGCCCCGCCATTGCCGGCGCCGCCGGTGATCGTGCCGACGTTGGTCAGCACGGTGAACCCGCTCGCCAGGTTGACGCCCGCGCCGCTGGCGCCGGCCGTGCTCGCGCCCCCGCCGCCGGCCCCGCCCACGCCGCCGACGATGGTGCCGATGTTGGTCACCTGCGAGCCGCTGCCGAGCGTGAGCAACCCGTCGCCACCGCCGCCGCCGCCGCCGGCGAAGCCACCGCCGCCGCCGTTGCCGCCGTTCCCGCCGATCAGCGTGCCCTGGTTCGACACGTCGGCCGCGGGCGTCACCATGACCAACGCCGCGCCGCCGCCGCCACCACCGCCGCCGTTCGACACCGGTCCCGACGTGCCGGCCCCGCCATTGCCGCCGGTGCCGCCCTGCACCGTCACGCCGCTGTTGACCGTCACGCTGGTGCCGGTCGAATACACACCCGCGCCGCCACCACCGCCACCGCCGGCGAAGTTGAAGCCGTCGAACGCCTGACCTGCGCCGCCCTGCACGTTCGCGTTGATTACCACATCGCCGGCGAGCGCCGCGGCAGGGGCTCCGCCCGGGCCGCCCTGGCCGCTGTCGTTCATCGCGCCGGTGCCGCCTGTCCCGCCCGACGTGGCGCCGCCCGGAATCTGGACCGTGTTGGGGCCGCTCAGCGTAGATGCACCGCCGCCGCCGCCGTTACCGCTGCCCCCGTTGCCGCTGCGGTCAGGGGTGCCGCTGCCGCCCGCGGCGCTGCAATTAGCGATGGTGCTGGGCGCACATGTGACGGCCCAGGCCGGGACGGCCGCGCCGGCCAAACCCAGCGACACGCCAATGGAAACGATGGAAGCGCAGCGGCGCGCGGGTGTGGCGCCATGGCTGGCGTCGACCCCGCCGTGGGATGCTTTGGTGTGCTCGGATACCACTTGCGGAGCGCGCAAGCTGCGGCTCCAGACCAGCCGGTAAACGCGGTTCATGTCGGTCCCCTCGGTGCGTAGACGCATGGGCCGGGCGTTGGTCCAGGAGACGCTGGACCGATGGCGCGACGGACCCGTTCTAGTTGAATTTCTTCTGTTGCGCGCCGGTCCGCGGATACTGATTTTTCTGGCCCATCGGTCGGGCGCACGCGCGCGCAATATAACATCTGCGCGCCGATTATTGCCTGGTGGTTACGAAAAACGCGCCGCTTCGCGGAGGCACGTCGTTTGCTCCCGTGCGGCGGCGAGCGAGCCGCTTTCGCGCGTCGTCGGGCGTGCGAATCGATGGTCGCGGCAACGATGCACGGCGGGCGCTGCGCAGCGCCTGCGGCGCGCCCGTCACACGGCCCTTCCCGCCCGCTGCGATCACTTACAATTCGTCCGGTTCGATCGTCGCTGCAGGTTCCGTTCTTGCAGCCCTCACACCGCGACACACGCGCCGTGTCTCGTTGCGCCTACAACTGAATACCAGCCATGCCGGATTTCCGTTCTTTGCCTCGCACGACATTCGAGGCTGTCGCGTCACCGCAGGCGTCGCGTGCCGCCGGCGGCCGGCCGGCGCGCGTCTTTGCCGCGCCGTGCGCCCGAACACGCGATGGACGCCGCACGAACGCGCATGCCGTCGCGATCGCGCCGCGCCGGCGCGCGCCGGCCGACGGAGCAACGCGATGAGCAAGCTCCTGTACGACAGCACCGGCGACATCGTCGCGCTCGCGACGCTCGCGGTGCTTTACCTCGGCGGCGTCGGGCTCGCGCTGTGGCGAATTCGCGCGGCCGCGCCGCGCGGCAAGCTCTACTGGATCGTCTGTATCGCGCTGCTGGCCGGCGGCGCCGTGGCGATCACGCAAAACCTGTCGCCGGAGCACGACCACGGGGAAATGCCGCCCGGTTTCGCGCTCGGCGTCGAAGCGGTGCTGCTCGGGCTCGCACTCGTTGCCGCCGGTTGCGCTTGGGTGATGTTGCGGGGGCGTCGCGGTTGATATCTGCGGTGTCAGCCGCGCGTCCGTCACGCGTGAACGACGATGCATATGCCGGGCAGCGCTGAGCTGCGGATGCGTCATGCAGACGGCGCCCGTGCGGTGACGAGCCAGCACGCGGCATCGAAAATCAGGTCCGTGCCCTGCACGTAGCGATCGGGCGTCGCGGCTGATACCGGCGGTGTCATCCGCATATCCGTCACGCGTGAGCGACGACGCATATGCCTGGCAGCGCTGCCCCGTGGCCGCCTCACGCAGACGGCGCCCGTGCCGTGACCAGCCAGCACGCTGCATCGAAGCGCAGATCCGTGCCCTGCACGTAGCGATCGAACGCGCCGCGCACTTCGTCGAGCACACGCTGCCGCGTCGCAACATCCACCTGCCGCAGCGCCAACCCGACCGGGCCCAGCCGCGCGACGTAGTCGTCCAGCGCGGCCGTCGGCAACGCGCACGCGACATCGACCGGCTCGACCGCGAGGTCGGCCCAGCCGCTGTCCGACAGCACCGACACGACGCGCTGCCGGTCGCCGAACGCGAACTGCCCGGGCGCGCCCGGCTGGCGCGCAGGCAGATCGGCCAGCAACGGCGCGGCGGCGCGTTCGGCCGTCGTCATCAACGGATTGTCGGCCGCGGCGCGCCAGGCGACGAACCGCAGTTGCGCGTTCGCGCGCGCCGCATGCCGCAGGTTGGTGAACGCGCGAACCGGATCGTCGAAGAACATGACGCCGAAACGCGACACGATCAGATCGAAGCGCTCGCGTGCAAACCGATGCGTCTGCGCGTCGGCATGCACGAATTCGGCAGCGACGCCGTCGCGCTCGGCCCGCCCGCGTGCCGCGGCGATCATCCGCGCCGAAATGTCGACGCCCGTGCACTGCGCGTCCTTCGCGAGCCGTCGCGCGATCGCGAGCGTGACCGCGCCGGTCCCGCATCCGACGTCGAGCACGCCATGCGCGGACGTGGCTGCCGCCGCGTCCGCGAGCAGCGTCTCGAACGGCTCGAACATCCGGTCGAGCGTGCGCTGCGCCTCGACCCATGCGAGCCCGGACGGGCCGTTCCATAGCGCGCTCTGTGCTTCGTTGGGGCGGCTGTCTGTCATCATCGTCATCCTTTGCGCTGCAGCGTTGATCGGAATCGCGACTATGCTGCTTCAAGCCGGCTTGAAGTCAAGGCTGCGCTCGCCGACCGTTCATATTTCTTACATTCGCGCTGCGTATCGTTGACGGCTTTCCTACGGTGCCTTCCATGCCACGACTGCTCTCATCCGCGCTGTTCGCGCGCTGCGCCGCGCTCGCCGCGGTCGCCCTGTCCGCGTGCTCGAACCACATCGACTCGCCCGCCGACCCCGCGAGCGCCGCGATCAACGTCCAGGCCGCATGGGTCGAGATCGGCGACGCGAACCAGGCGATCGCACGCGTGATCACCAACTACAGCCCGGCTTCCGCGAGCGATCCGGTGTGTCCGCAACTATCGGTCGACGGCAAGCAGTCGCGCATGACGCTGCGCGCCGGCGCCGCGACCGTCGCGCAACGGCCGACGGCCAGCGACCCGGCCGACTCGAAGCCGTCGAGCTTCCCCGTGTCGGTTTGCGAGGCGACGTTGCCGGCCGATGCGCAGGCGGCGAGCGTCGCGGGCCGCACGCTGCCGCTGCCGAAGGCGCAACCCCAGCGCGTCGCGATCATCGCCGATACCGGCTGCCGGATGAAGAAGGCCGACAACGCATGGCAGGCGTGCAACGACGCGACCGTCTGGCCGTTCGACACGATCGCGGCGAGCGTCGCGAAGCTGTCGCCGGACCTGGTGCTGCACGTGGGCGACTACCACTATCGCGAGAACGCTTGCCCGCCGGACATCGCCGGCTGCAAGGACAGCCCATGGGGTTACGGCTGGGATGCGTGGCAGGCCGACCTGTTCCGCCCGGCCGCCCCGCTGTTCGCCAAGGCGCCGTGGGTGGTCGTGCGCGGCAACCACGAGGAATGCGCGCGCGCGGGACAGGGCTGGTATCGCTTCCTCGATCCGCGCCCGCATACCGCGACGCGCACGTGCGACGATCCGGCCAACGACGCCGACGCGAACTACTCCGAGCCGTACGCGGTATCGCTCGGCGGCGGCACGCAGGTGATCGTGTTCGACAGCGCGAAGGTCGGGCGCAATCCGCTGAAGACGACCGACGCGCAATTTCGCATCTACCAGAAGCAGTTTCAGTCGGTGGCGTCGCTCGCCTCGAAGGCGGGGATGTCGACGACGATCTTCACGAACCATCATCCGATCCTCGCGTTCGCGCCGATCGCGGGCAGCACGCCGGCGCCGGGCAACCTCGCGCTGCAGTCGGTGATGGCGAGCCTGAACGCGCAGGCGTACTACCCGCCCGGCATCCATGTCGCGCTGCACGGCCACGTGCACGACTTCCAGGCCATCAACTTCTCGTCGGGACATCCGGCGACGATCGTGTCGGGCAACGGCGGCGACAACCTCGACGTCGCGCTGCCCGATCCGTTCCCGGCCGGCCTCACGCCTGCACCGGGCGCCGTGATCGAACGGCTGTCGCACAACAACAGCTTTGGCTTCCTGATCATGGAGCGGCGCCCGGCGCCCGCGACGGGCTGGCTGTTCCATGCCTATTCGGCGGCCGGCAAGCTGCTCGCGTCGTGCAGCCAGTCGGGCACGACGCTCGCCTGCGACAAGACCGGATTCATCACGCCGTGATCGACGCGATTCGAGCGACGGGTCGTTCGCCGAGGGATTGCGGCGAGGTGCTCGTGCGGCGCGCGGTTATGGTCGGATCGGCGGGCGCATATGGGTGGGCGAACGGCGCAGTCGCCGGTCCGGCGACTGCCTCGACTTCCAGCGTCGGCAGCCGGACGATACGCATGGCCGCTGCAGCGGCACTCGTTGGGATCGCCCTATCGGCGGCGCCGTCGACGCGGGCCGCACCGCCGGAAACGACGCTGCTGGCGGGCGCACCGCCGTCGCGCGTGGTCGGCACGATCGGCGACGGCACACCGCAGGTGGCGGGCAAGATCGATGCGGCTACCGCCCGTTTCGCGCCCGACCCGACGCTCGTCGCGCTCGGCCGTCGGATCTTCTTCGATTCGCGGCTGTCCGAGCCGCGCGGCATGTCGTGCGCGGGCTGCCACGATCCGGCGCGCGCATTCGCGCCGACGCTGTCGGCCGCCGCACTCGCGGGGCCCGGCGTGCCGGAAGGCAGCCGCCCGGGCCGCTTCAGCCGGCGCAACGCGCCGTCGCTGCTGTATGTGCGCTACGTGCCGCGCCGCCACTTCTACCAGGACGACGACGCGCCGGCGCCGGCGCCGTTCGGTGGGCTGTTCGACGACGGCCGCGCGGATACGCTCGCCGAACAGATCCGCGGGCCGCTGTTCGATCCGAACGAAATGAACAACCGGTCGCCGGCCGCGCTGCTGCGCAAGGTTGACGGCACCGAACTGGCCGGCGATCTCGCCGCGAGGTTCGGCGCGTCGGTGCGGCGCGATCCCGAACGGCTGGTGCAGGCGCTCGGGTCGGCGATGGAGGCTTATCTGCAGAGCGATGAAATGGCGCCGTTCACGTCGCGCTTCGACGCGTTTCTGCGCACGCGTGCGCCGCTTGCTCCGGCCGAGATGCGCGGCCTGGCGCTGTTTCGCAATCCCGACAAGGGCAACTGCATGAGTTGCCATACGCTGTCGGAGACGTCCAGCCGGCCGGAGCGCTCGCTGTTCACCGATTTCGGCTACGACGCGATTGCGGTGTCGCGCAACCGGGCGCTCGCCGCGAACCGCGATCCGCGGCATTTCGACAACGGACTGTGCGACACCGCCGCGCGCCTGCGCTGGCCGGAGCCGACGCAATGGTGCGGCTACCTGCGCACGCCGGGGCTGCGCAACGTCGCGGTCAAGCAGACGTTCATGCACAACGGCGTGTTCCGCACGCTGCGCGACGCCGTCGCGTTCTACAACACGCGCTCGACCGACCCTGCGTTCTGGTATCACGGCGCACGGACGTTCGACGACGTGCCGGTGGCCTATCGCGGCAACATCAACGTCAATTCGACGCCGCTGAATCGTCGGCCGGGCACGCCGCCGGCGCTGACCGACGCCGAGATCGACGACATCGTCGCCTTCCTCGGCACGCTCACCGATGCGCGCTATGCGGAACTCGTGCCGCGGGGCGGTTCCGATGGAGTGGCCCGGGGCGCGGCGCGGACGCGCTGAGTGGGGGGGATGGGCGCGTATGGGCGCGCGGGCTCGCCGGAGCCCGCGTACCGTTGCCTTGTCGCGCGAGGTTGTCGAAGCGAACCTGGCGGGAAGGCGCGGGGCGAACGGGGTGTCTGCACGTTGGGCGGTTGCTTCGCGTTGTAGTGCCTCGGATGCGACGGCCAAGGGGGCGAGAGTCGCTGCGCACGCGGTCTACCGTGTCGTCGGCGAGTGATTCATCTCGCGTATCGGCAGAGCTTTTTAAACGACCTCAACACACCAGATTCCGAACCTGTCCGCATTTTTGTGGGCGAGGCGGTTGAACAGCGCGTTATCCGCGCGCCTGCGTGAATCGCTCGCCAAACAGGATAGCAAACTGGTTCATCGCTGATTTCCAGTCGAAGGCGGCCCGCACGGTCTTGGCCAGCACGTTGCGCAGCGCCAGCCAGAGCAGCTTGATCGCGGCCTCGTCATTCGGGAAGTGACCACGAGTCTTGATGATCTTGCGCAACTGCATGTTCAGACTTTCAATGGCGTTCGTTGTGTAGACAACTCGTCGAATCTCCGGCGGAAACACGAAGAACGGTATGACGTGCTCCCATGCACGCTGCCACGACTGCACGATGGTCGGGTACTTCGCGCCCCAAGGGCCGTCAGCGAAGTCTTGCAGTGCCTGCCTTGCCGCCTCCTCGCTGGCGGCCGCGTAGACCGGGCGCAGCGCTGCGGCGAGCGCCTTACGGTCCTTGTAGCTGGCGTATTCGAGATTGTTGCGGATCAGATGCACGATGCAGGTCTGAACGGTCGTGCGGGGATAGGCTGCGCTGATGGCCTCGGCCAGCCCCTTCAGGCCATCGACGACGGCGATCAGGATGTCCTGACAGCCACGCGTCTTGAGTTCGTTGAACACCTTGAGCCAGAACTTGGCGCCCTCGGTCTGCTCGATCCAGAGGCCCAGCACGTCGCGCTGGCCGTCGGCCTGGATGCCCAGGGCCAGATAGACGGCTTTGTTGCTGACCACACCATCGTCACGGATCTTGACCCGCAGGGCATCGAAGAACACCACCGGATACATCGTTTCGAGCGGGCGGCTCTGCCAAGTCAGCGCTTCGGCCATCACCTCGTCGGTGACCGAGCTGATGAAATCGGGAGATACCTCGGTGCCGTAACTCTCGGCCAGAAAGGCCTGAATCTCGCGCACACTCATGCCGCGAGCGTACATCGCGATGATGCGTTCGTCGAAGCCGGTGAAGCGGCGCTCGTGCTTGGGAATCAGGATCGGCTCGAAGCTGCCGTCGCGATCGCGGGGGACTTCGACCCGAACCGGGCCACGATCGGTGATGACCGTCTTGCCGCTGGCGCCATTGCGCTCGTTGGCCTGACCGGGCGGCTTGGACTGGCCTGGTCGGTAGCCCAAATGCAGATTCATCTCGGCGCCCATCGCGCGCTCGATGACTGCCTTGTTGAACGCCAGCATCAGGTCCTGAACCTCGGCCGGCGTCATCGGCCCCTTGACCAACTGGTCCAGCAGTTCCTTGGGCAGTTCAGGCAGCGGCCCGCGGGCCGCTGCCTGACGCGCTACAGTTTGCCTTTTCTTCTTCATTGGCATATCCATGACTTTTACACCTCATGATATGCCCCGCCCACGAAATCACGGATAGGTCCCAGATTCCTGACGGGCCCAATGCCCCGCGAGAAGATCAACTGATTCTTCAAAAGAACGATATAGCGGCCCTCGGCAATATTGAGACGAATTGCGGAGCCACGCGACTACGATTCGCTTTTTCCGCGAGGGCCAAATAATGAAAAGAAGAATCGCGTCTGTGGGCGACACGCTATCCAGTGGCGGCACTGTCCTACCGGCAGACGGGCCGCCAATGATCTTCATGGGCCACCAAGTCGCCCTGATTGGCGGTCAAGCATTTTGCACAGCGTGTGAAAGCAACGGCGTCATTGCCAAGTCCGGGGGACACTACCGCATACGGTTCATAGCGGAGGTCGCGCTGGACGGCGACATCGTACTGTGCAGATGCCCGCGGCCGCCGCGTATTATTGCGGCGCTCAGCGGTGAGTCATGGTGCGATGACGACCCGGGCGGTAGCGGGCAGCACAGCTACTCCCGTTTCGCTGCTGGTGATGTTGCCGCAGCCGGGACCGTAGCGCCCCCTTTGGCCGATGCCTACGACGAGCAAGTGAAGGTGACTGCTGATGCTCCGGAAGGCTACCCTTACTACGTTGAAACAACGGAAGGTCGTATGTTTCAAGGGCAACTCGACGCAAGCGGCATGCTACCGCGCATCCATACCGGCCATAACCCAAATGACTACACGGTCTACTGGGGAGACGATGCTATCGCCAAGCAAAACGAGGCTTAACAATGCCGAACAAACCGCTGAAGATTCGCTCGAACAATACGCCTGATTCAGTCAAGCCGGTCCAGTTGAAATCGATCACGTTTCAGGCGCTTTGGAACGCCTATCCAGGCAAAGATCCATACGACGACCCGACGGGTCAATACGAGAATCAATGTGCCATCCGCATGAGCGTCACCTTTCACAATATCGGAAGCGATATGAAGTCGTTTTCGCAGAAGGTCGTGAAGCCCATGCCAGGGAAGAAAGAGTTGGGCCGTCTCATACTCAACGGCAAGGCTACGGCGACCCCCGCCTATGAGCTGGCCGAGTGGTTGAAATTGCAACCGTTCTTGGGACTGGGCAAACCGGAGAACATCACTGGCACGGATTGACAGAGCACGGTAAAAGGTCGAACGGGCATCATCTACTTTTTCGGTTACTGGCGACAAGAAGGCGATTCCTCCGACAGCACCCTGACGGGCGGACACATCGACTTGTGGAACAAGGACACGTTGACCCCCAACTGGGCGTCGTTTCTTCGGTTCCGCGTGGGTATGTCCTCCATGCCGAACCCGTTGTCGTGGTTGCGAGGTCGAAGAGACAACGCGTTCTCCGATCTGGCCAACTCGAAAGAAATCCTTTTTTGGGAAGTGAAATGAAACGTACAGGGCTCGCGTTGTCGGGGTTCGTGTGGGGTTTGCTGGTCACATGGACGTCCGGCTATACATTCAGCCATATGCACTGGCCCGCGCCTCCGTCACATTTCACGGGCTGTAACGATCTCGAGCATTGTGGCTCTCATGCCGCCTTTTTTCTGACGACGCTAGGACTGCTGCTTTGGCCGGCGCTCTTGTTCTGCGCGTTGAATGCAGTCGCCTATAAGCGATGGTCGAGTCGGAAATGGGGCGTTGTATTTGCCGTCGTGACGCTCTTCGCCGTGTTGTTCTATCTCGGCACTTACGCCGTACCTTCGTTGGGCCTCTTCGGCTGAGGGCGAGGACTATCCGAAAGTCACCTGGGTCGGGTTGCGACGTGCCAGAGCGCCCATGCCAGACGCGCTCTGACCACTACCACCTTGAAGAAGCCATACCGCGTCAAGGCGGTCATTTGCTCAGCAGTTCCCTAACCATCGGTCTATCGCCGCGTCGACCAGGGAACGCTGAAACTTGTCACGCTGCGAGAGCGCTAGCGGCATCAGCGTCGAAAGCGTCGAGGTGATGATGGCCTGCAACGGACGCCGCTCAACTGCCCCTTTCGCGCTCCTACAGCGCGGCCCTTCCTGCCACCTCCCGCACCTCCTAAGCCCCACATAGCTCGTCATTGCACTTGACAACCCGCTTCGCCCCAAATACTGTATGGATAACCAGCTGTATAACCAACCAGTATTGGCGGCACCGGCACGAAGCACGCGCCACCGTCGGCAGGACTGGTTGTCGGCTCCGGGTCCGGCGTAGCGTTGCATCGCGGCCGGCCCGGTCGATCGACGAGAACACCCGGAGAGCCTTATGCAACAAGGGTCCCTGTTTAAAGCGGAACATCTGGTCCGTATCGTCAACGACACCGATCGGCAAGTGCTCGCCTGGCTGCGTGCACAGGTCGGCGACGCCCGCGTCGAGCGCGCGGCGCGCCAGCTCGGCCATACGCGCAAGCCGTTTCCGTCCGCGCTTTGCCGCTATCTGGGCGTGAGCGCGCCGGCAACGCTGCGCCAGCCCGAGCGGTCGCGTGTCGCGCGCGACTTCTCCGTCGGCGATCGCTATCTGTCGCTGATCCGTCAGCACCTCGCCACGCATACGGTCGGTCGATGAACGCGCCGAAGTCATA
The DNA here is from genome assembly GCF_000262695.1 of Burkholderia sp. KJ006. Lineage (NCBI taxonomy): Bacteria > Pseudomonadati > Pseudomonadota > Betaproteobacteria > Burkholderiales > Burkholderiaceae > Burkholderia > Burkholderia sp. KJ006. Next base: position 1,743,231 of record NC_017921.1, read on the forward strand.
CCGGTGGCGCAGCGTCGCACGGCGCGCGACCGGCGCAAGCACGACCCGCCATATCGGCCGCCCCGTCCCGCCGTCGCGGCAAACGGGCGCGGAAGGCTACGCCCGTGCCGAGCCGGCGCCCGCGCTTACGCAGCGGCCGCCGCATCGCGTATCAATCGGCCAAGCGTTTGGATCGCCTCTTCGTGCGCCGCATCGAATACCCGCGTGCAGGCAAGCCGAATGTACGCGTCGAAGCGGTCGGAATTCGAGAAGATCGAACCCGGCGCAATCCGTATCCCTTGGGCCAGCGCCACGTCGAACAAGGCTTCGGAATGCACGCCGTCCGGCAGCGCGATCCACAGAAGCATGCCGCCCGGCGGGCGGTTCATTCTCGTGCCTGAAGGAAAATGCCGCGCGATCGCATCGATCGTCACGTCGCGCTGCACGCGAAGCTGTTCGCGGAACCGGTGCAGATGGCGATCGAACGCGCCGGAGCCGACGAACTCGGCCGCGACGGCCTGCAGCAACGCCGCGTTGTGCCGGCTGTGCGCGAACTTGAGCATCTTCACGCGCGCGTGCCAGCGGCCCGCACTGATCCAGCCGAGCCGCATGCCGGGCGCAAGCACCTTGTTGAACGACGGACAGTAGATCACCGTGCCGTCGCGATCCCAGGCCTTGACGGGCTTCACCGCGTGCGGCGCCTCGACGAGTTCGCGGTACGGTTCGTCTTCGATCACGGCAACGCCGTGTCGCGAGCACAGCGCGACCAGCGCGGCCTTGCGCTCGTCCGGCATCACGCTGCCGAGCGGGTTCTGCAGATTCGGCACGACCACCACGGCGCGGATGTCCGGATACGCGGTCAGCGCCACGTCGAGCGCTTCGATCGACAGCCCGGTCGTCGGGCTCGCCGGAATCTCGAGCGCGCGCAGCCCGAGGCTCTCGAGCATCTGGATCAGGCCGAAGAAGGCCGGCGATTCGATCGCGATCGTGTCGCCGGGCTGCGCGACCGCACGCAGCGCGAGATTCACCGCGTCGACACCGCCGCTCGTCGACATCACGTCGTCCGGCGCGACGGTCACGCCGTAAGACAGCGCGCGTCGGGCCATCGTCTGCCGGAATTCGGGCGACCCGCCCACCGGCCCCGCATCGGTCAGCAGCGTCGGCTTGCGCCGCAGCAGCCGGATCGCGAGCGCCTGCAGCGGCTCGGCCGGATAGAGCGTCGCCGACGCGGAGGCACCACCGAGGTTCAGCGCATCGGACGCCGCATTGCCGCGATCGATTACGCGCGACACGCGCTCGTGCAGCCCCGCGAACGGCGGCGCGACACTCAGCGGCGGCGCTTCGGTTTCCGGCAACGTGCCGAGCGCCGCCGCGGCGCGGCGTCGCACGAAATAGCCCGAGCGCGGCTTCGCCTCGCACCAGCCCGTATCCTCGAGCCGCCGGAACGTCTGGATCGCGGTCGACAAACTCACCGCATGTTGCGCCATGAACGCGCGGACCGACGGCATCCGGTCGCCGGGCGACAGTGTGCCGGCCGCAATGATGCGGCGGTAATGCTCGGCGAGCCGCTCATAGAGCGGTGCGCCGGTCATCGGCAAGGGCGTGCGGGACGGGGCGTCGATGGGCGTCATGCGAGCGATCGTGCCCGCGCGCCTTCCCGGGCGCCAGATACAGATGTCAGGAAAACCCACCGATACAGCGCGACCAAATCGCCGTCTGCACCGCAACAGATCGCGGCTCGCTGAATCTGTCCCGCTCGCACGCGTTTTCTTAATCTTGTCTCACGCTATCGTCCCGCCGTCGCGGGGCCGCGGAACCTGGAAAACGACTCGCCATGCGCACGGAACATATCCGGCTCGACGCCGGGCAAAGCCACTTTGCGTGGTTCGACAAAGGCAGCCGGATCGTCGTGCTCGACGGCGCGCTCGCGGTCACTTGGCGCCACGGCGGTCTCGACTGGCTGCCCGAGACGCCGCCGTACATGCGCCGCGTGCTCGACGAAGGCGAATGCATGGCGATCGACACGGCCGGCCACCTGATGTTGTCCGCTGACGGCTCGCGGCCGAGCGGCGCGAGCATCGCGCCACCTGCGCCGCGGCCCGGTGTGTTCGCGATGTTGCAAGCATGGCTGCGGCGGTGCGTGGCGCAGGCGCTCGGCGCGCGTCATGCGCGGGAACGGCCTTAAAGGCGGCCGCCTCGTCACGACCCCGTACGCCCTGTTGCCGCGTGCCCTCGGCGTTTCGCGCCGTCTGCCGTCTGCCGTGTCACCGTGCGTCCGTGCACCTGCAGAAGCAATTCAAACGAGCGACCCCACCGCTGTCACCGCCCAGCGATGAACACCGCCCGACCCCGCCCGCTCCCCGCCTCCCTGCCACTAAGCGTTCCGCCGCCGCTCGATCCATTCGAACAACACAATCCCGACCAGCATCGCGGCAACGAACGCGCTGCCCTTGAGCGAGCCGAACCCGACCGATACGATCGCCGGCCCCGGGCAGAATCCGGCCAGCCCCCAGCCGATGCCGAACACGGCGCTGCCCGCGACGAGCCGCACCGTAATCGCCCGCGCAGCCGGCAACTGGATCGGCAAGCCGAGCAGCGATAGCGTGCGGCGCTTCGCCCATGCGAACGCGAACACGGCAACGCCGATCGCGCCGGCCATCACGAACGCGAGCGACGGATCCCAGCGACCGGCCAAATCGAGAAAACCGAGCACTTTTTCCGGATTCGCCATCCCGGACACGATGAGCCCCGCGCCGAACAGCAGTCCCGCCAGAAACGCAAATCCTGCCTGCATGTCAGCCTCCGAGCACGTGCCTGCGCACGAATACGGTCGCGAAACCCGCCACCATGAACACCGCCGTCGCGACGATCGATCTGACCGCGCCGCGCGACAACCCGCACACCCCGTGACCGCTCGTACATCCACCCGCATAGCGCGTGCCGATGCCGACCAGCAACCCGGCCGCCAGCAGTTCGCCCCAGCCGGCATTGACCTGCGGCATCGCGCCGCTGCCGGCGACGCGCATCATCAGCGGCGCGGCGATCAACCCGGCGACGAATGCGGCGCGCCACGCGCGCTCGCCGCCGCGGGCCGTGAGCAGCCCCCCGACGATGCCGCTGATCCCCGCGATACGCCCGTTGAACGCGACGAGCCACGCGGCGGCAAGTCCGATCAGCACACCACCGGCAAGCGATAGCGCCGGCGTGAAATGAAACGTATCAATCTGCATGACGCCTCCTCGTCGCGGCCGGGCCGCAGAATTGTTCATAGAGCACACCCATCACCGCGATCGCGGCCGGGCTGTCGAGTGAGTAGTGAATGTTCTTGCCTTCGCGACGCGTTTGGACGAGCGCGTTGTCGCGCAACACGCCGAGTTGCTGCGACAGCGTCGGCTGCCGAATGTCGAGCCGCGCTTCGAGATCGCTCACACAGCGCTCGCCCTGCGACAGTTCGCACAGCAGCAGCAGCCGGTCGGGATTGGACAGCACCCTGAGCAACGCGCACGCCGACTCGGCGGCGGCGCGCATTTCGTCGGGCTCGGGCAGGCCTGCGGCGGAATCGTCGTTCATCGGTACCCTCACTACGATTTCAGTTCGAATATTATATCGTTTTATATATTGTTTGTCGGCAGTGCGCTCGCGCGGCACTCGGCCGCAGCGAGACGGAAAAGGCAAACGGAGGGATGTGCGGCGCGACAACTGCGCTGCGCCGCGCCGCGTGCTGCTTCGCTGCGACGGCTCAGACGCCGTCGCAGGACGCCGTATCGGTATCGTCGAGCATCAGCGTGCCGACCCGCGCGGGCACGAGCGGCGTGCGCGGCGCGGGCGGCGTCCAGCCGAACAGCGCGTGCGCGGCCGCGCCGCACACGCGGCCCTGGCACGCGCCCATCCCGCAGCGCGTCTGCAGCTTCGCGGCCGTCCAGCCGTGGGCCGGCGCGACAGCGTCGTAGCGCACGTCCTCGCAACGGCACAGCAACGTATCGGGCCGTGCGAGCCGGCGAATCGGCTCGCGGATCGCAAAGCGCTCGCGCACCGCATCCGCGAATGCCTGCCAGCGCGCGCGCTGTTCGACCAGCGCGGCGAGCGGCGCCGTCTGCCCGATCGCCGCATGACCGGCGATTTCGCCTTCGACCATCGCCAGCTCGCTGCCGCCGACGCCCGTACATTCGCCCGCCGCGAAACAGCCGTCGCGGCTCGTGCGCTGGTGCGCGTCCACCACGACCGCGCCGTGCTCGATCCGGCAGCCGAGATGGCTCGGCAACACGGTGTTCGGCACGAGCCCGAAGCCGCACGCGAGCCGATCGCAGTCGACCTCGTACTCGCGCTCGCCCTGCCGGATCCGCACGCGCTCGAGCCGTTGGTCGCCGAACGCTTCGACGACGTACGCATCCGGCCGATAGACGGCCGTGGCGAGCTTCGCGGCCTGCGCGAGCTTCGACGGCCAGCGCCACAGCCCTGCGCCGAAGCCGGCGACATCGCGCCACGCGGCCTGTTCGAGCACGTGCGACACCCGCGCGCCGGCGTGCCGGGCCGTCGCCGCGCTCGCGAGCAGCAGCGGGCCACTGCCGGCGATCACGATGCGCTGTCCGCGCACGTCGAGGCCGTATTTGATCAGCGCCTGCAGGCCGCCCGCGCCGGTTACGCCGGGCAGCGTCCAGCCGGGGAACGGCAGCAGCAGCTCGCGCGCGCCGCTACAGACGATCAGCGTGCGGAATTCCAGCAGCAAGCCGCGCTCGTCGTCCTCGAGCAGCAGCGTGCCCGGCTGCGTTTCGGCGACGATCCGCGTAGCTGCGAGATGCGTGACGTTCGGCCGGCGCAGCACCGCGAGACGTTCGGCGGCGGCCGGCGCCGGCGTCGCGTCGACTGCCTGGCGCCAGATCTGCCCGCCGGCGCGCGGGTTGTCGTCGACGATCGCGACCGTCGCGCCGCTGCGCGCGGCGGCGCCCGCGGCCGACAACCCGGCCGGCCCCGCGCCGACGATCGCGACGTCGACGCTCAGTCGTTCCTGTTTCATCGCGTGCGCTCCACCCGCATCCCGTCGCGGCACAGCGTCTGGCAAGCCAGCCGGCGCCGGCCGTCGATCGTCATCCTGCACTCCTGGCAGATTCCCATGCCGCAAAACGGCGCACGCGCGGCGCCCGTGCACGACACGCGCGTCGTATCGTCGCCGCTCGCCGCGACGGCGGCCGCGACGGTCGCGCCGTCGGCCACGGTCAGCGCGCGGCCGTCCAGATGAATGATCATGAAGAATGCGCTCCGGCTACGGGGGACGTCGCGAGAAAACGTCCCGGCAAATACGGTTCGATGTCGATGGGCGGCCGCTCGCCGGTCATCGCCGCGGCGACGAGCCGGGCGCTGCCCGGCGCGGTCGTCACGCCGAGCCCTTCGTGCCCGACCGCGAGCCACACGCCCGGCCGCGCCGGATGCTCGCCGAGCAGCGGCAGGCCATCGGGGCTCGCCGAACGGAAGCCCGTCCATGCGCGAATGCCGTTCAAGTCGGCCAGCTCCGGCAGATAGCCGGCCGCGCGGCGCAGCATCCGCGCGAGCACCGGCGGCTCGACGCGCGCGTCGTCGGTGTCGAACTGGCGCGACGAGCCGATCAGCAACTGGCCGGTCGGCCGAGGCTGCACGTTGAACGCGACCGACGTGCCGTCGCTCGCGTGCGCGCTCGCCGCATAGCCGAGCTCGACGAGCTGGTGCGACACGCGGCCGGGATAGCGGTCGGTGATCAACAGGTGGCCCTTCTTCGGGCGCAACGGCAGTTCGGGCAACAGCGCGCGTGCAGCGACGCCGTTGGCGACCACCACGCGCTGCGCGCGCAGCGTGTCGCCGCTCGCGAGCGTCACGCTCGCGCCGTCGACCGCCACCGCGCGATCGCGGCGCAACGCGACGCCCGGCGCGCGCTGCAGCAGCCAGCTGGCTGCGACGGGCGCATAGAGAATCGCATCGCCGGGGATCTTCAGCGCGCCGCCGAGGCCCGCGCGCAGCATCGGCTCGAGCCGCGCGAGCGTCGCCGCGTCGATCAGCTCGCCGGCCACGCCGTGCGCGGCGAGCGTCGCCTGCTTCGCGCGCGCGAGATCCATCTCGTTCGCGTCGGCCGCGAGCCACAGCGTGCCGCAGTTGCGGTACGCGCAGCCCTGCGGCATCTGGTCGGCGAGCGCGCGCCACAGCCCGATCGAATAATGGCTCAGCGCGAGCTCGGCCGCGTTGTCGTCCATCGCGACGAGATGGCCCATGCCGGCGCCGGTCGCGCCGCCGCTGGCGTCGTCGACCACCAGCACACGCAGCCCGCGCTGCGCCAGCTCGTGCGCACATGCCGCGCCGACGATGCCGGCGCCGATCACCACGACGTCGGTCGTCGTCCCGCTCACGACACGATGCCCCAGCCGAACGGATCGTCTTCGTCGATCAACAGCGTCGCTTCCGCGCTCAGGTGAGCGCTGCCGCGAATCGTCGGCACGATGCCGCCGTCGGCGAGCGCATAGCTCGCATGGAACACGCTGCCGATCACGCTCGCCTGCCGCCACACGACGCCCGGTTCGAGCTTGCCGTCGGCCGCGAGGCACGCGAGCTTCGCGCTCGTGCCGGTGCCGCACGGCGAGCGATCGTACGCATGGCCGGGACACAGCACGAAGCTGCGGCTGTCGTGCTCGGGGTCGTCGGCGAACAGTTCGATATGGTCGATCTCGCCGCCGTTCGCGCCGGTGATGCCGGCGCGCTCGAGCCCCGCGCGCACCGCCGACGAATACGCGGTCAGCGCCGCGACGTTGTCGCCGGCGACGCGCTGGCCGTGCTCGCTGATCAGGAAGAACCAGTTGCCGCCCCAGGCGATGTCGCCCTTCACCGGGCCGTAACCCGGCACGTCGACCTCGACCGCCTTCGCATGGCGATACGCGAGCACGTTGCGCACGCTGACCGACAGGTCGTCGTGCAGCGTCGCCTCGACGGTGCCCACCGGCGTCTCGATCAGATGCACGCCCGGCCCGATGCGGCCCATGTGATGCAGCGTGCGCACGACGCCGATCGTGCCGTGCCCGCACATCCCGAGGTAGCCGCTGTTGTTGAAGAAGATCACGCCGGCCGCCGCGTCGGGCGACACGGGCTCGCACAGCAGCGCGCCGACCAGCACGTCGCTGCCGCGCGGCTCGAGGATGCAGGCGGTGCGGTAGCGATCGTGCTCGCGCGCGAGCACGTCGCGACGCTCGGCCATCGTGCCGTTGCCGAGCGAAGGAAAGCCGGACACGACGAGCCGCGTGGGTTCGCCGCCCGTGTGCGAATCGATGATCTGAATGCGCTTCATCATGAGCCGTCCGAGATGGGAAAGGAGCATAGCTTCCTCCGTCGCGCGTCGGCCCGCTTGTGGGTTTTCGATGAGGCCGACGACGAAATCGGCACAGCGTCGGGCGCCGCCCGGACGCGCGCCGCGCATTGTGCCGATTTCGTCATTCCGCTCCGCGATACGGCTCAAGCGTGATGGGCGTCGGCACGGCGATACTGGTTGCAGGTCGCCGCGCCGGTCGTCGATCGAGATGCCGCAGGCGTGCGCAGTGCGCCGGGACGTCGGCCACAAGCGACGGACTTCGCGCCGCGCCCGGCAGCCGGCCGGTGCGCGGGCGGCGCTACGCCGCTTTCGTCACGGCGCAGCGCGCCGGCCGTGCGTCATTGGTCAGCGGTCATCGGGCGAACCGCCGAATGTGCGGGGCAGGTGCGTGCCGGCAGCGCGGCGGCGGCACACCGCCGCTTCGCCATTTGCGTGCCCGGCATCGCCGGCGCCGAGCCCGTTCGCCGCAGCGCGCCGCGCGCGGCGCATGAATGGCCGGCGCCCCCGCCGCTCGTCCGGACCGGCCGCCACCCGCACCGGCCCCGGCCCCGGCCCCGATACATCCCAGGAGACGCACCCATGCCAGCGCAACGCAACGCCCATCCGCCCGTCCCGTTGTCCCGATCCGCGGCGGCTTCGGCGGCATCGGCCGGCTCGCGCATCCGTACGACACGGCGGTCGTCGCGGCCGTCGCGCTCGTCCTCCATTACTGGGGCGCCCGCACCGGCATCCGTGCCGACGAGCTGCAGCTCGACGACGACGAAGGCTGACGCCCCGCTTTCCGCTTCTATCCGCCCCTTCCCACTCCGGCCGCACGCAGTGCGCGCGGCGCCGCATTTTCCAAGGAACCCCATGCAACTCACAGGCCAGCTCCTGATCGGCCAGACGGCCGTCGCCGGACGGAACGGCACCTTTCACGCGATCGCCGCCGCGACCGGCGAGCCGCTCGCGCCCGCATTCGGCGGCGCGAGCCCGCACGACCTCGACACGGCCTGTGCGCTCGCCGACGCCGCCTTCGACACCTATCGCGACACGCATCCCGAGCAACGCGCCGCGTTTCTCGAGGCGATCGGCCGCAACATCGTCGCGCTCGGCGACGAGCTGATCGAACGCTGCGTCGTCGAAACCGGGCTGCCGCGCGCGCGCATCGAAGGCGAGCGCGGCCGCACGGTCGGCCAGCTCGCGCTGTTCGCGGCGCTGCTGCGTGACGGCGCTTACATCGATGCGCGCATCGACCCCGCGCGCCCCGAGCGCAAGCCGCTGCCGCGCGTGGACCTACGGCTGCGCAACGTCGCGATCGGCCCGGTGGCCGTGTTCGGCGCGTCGAACTTCCCGCTCGCGTTCTCGGTGGCGGGCGGCGACACCGCGTCGGCGCTGGCCGCCGGCTGCCCGGTGATCGTCAAGGCGCACTCGGCGCATCCGGGCACGTCCGAGCTCGTCGGCCGCGCGATCCAGCAGGCCGTGCGCGACTGCACGCTGCCGGCCGGCGTGTTCTCGCTGCTGTTCGACGCGTCGCGCGAGATCGGTCAGGCGCTCGTCGCCGACGCGCGCATCAAGGCGGTCGGCTTTACCGGCTCGCGCGGCGGCGGCGTCGCGCTGATGCACATCGCGGCCGTGCGCCACGAGCCGATTCCCGTCTATGCGGAAATGAGCTCGATCAACCCGGTGCTGCTGTGCCCGGCCGCGCTCGCCACGCGCCACGATGCGATCGCGACGCAGTTCGTCGCGTCGCTCACGCTCGGCGCCGGCCAGTTCTGCACGAACCCCGGCCTGGTGCTCGCGATCGACGGCCCGGCCCTGCGTGCGTTCGAGGGCGCGGCGGTCACCGCCATCCAGGCGAGCGCCGCGCAGACGATGCTGACGCCGCACATGCATGCGAGCTACACGCGCGGCGTGATCGCGCAGCGCGCGCACGGCGCGGTCGAGCTGCTTGCGGAAGGCGCCGAGGGCGGCCGCTATCAGGCGCGCGCCGCGCTGTTCGCGACGTCGGCCGACGCGTTCGTCGCGCACCCCGAATTGCGCAACGAAGTGTTCGGCCCCGCGTCGCTGATCGTGCGCTGCCCGGACGCCGATACGCTGCATCGCGTGCTGAAGTCGCTCGAAGGCCAGTTGACGATCGCCGCGCACATCGCCGATGACGACGCGCCACTGTTCGCCGCGCTGCGCCCGACGCTCGAGCGCAAGGCCGGCCGCATTCTGGTCAACGGCTTCGGCACGGGCGTCGAGGTCGGCCACGCGATGGTGCACGGCGGCCCGTTCCCGGCGACGTCCGACACGCGCACCACGTCGGTCGGCGCGCGCGCGATCGAGCGGTTCCTGCGGCCGGTGTCGTATCAGGACGTGCCCGACGCACTGCTGCCCGACGCGCTCCGCGACCGCAACCCGCTGAACGTGCCGCAACGCATCGACGGCGTGCCGGTGCCGCGGGCAGCGCGCGATGTCTGAGCCGCGCGCCGACGTCGTGCTGGCGCTCGACGACGTCCATGCACTCGCGCTGCGGGTGCTGATACACCACGGGATGTCGCTTGCGCACGCGCATGCGATCGCCGACGTCATCACGCAGGGCCAGCGCGACGAGTGCCACTCGCACGGCGTGTATCGGCTGCTCGTATGCGTGCGCACGCTGAAGAAAGGCAAGGTCGATCCGCGCGCCGTGCCGACGCTGCGACGCCCGTCGTCGTCGATCGTCGCGCTCGACGCGCATCGCGGCTTCTCGCTGCTGAGCTTCAAGACGGGGCTGCCGGTGCTCGTCGGGATGGCGAAGCAACACGGCATCGCGGCGATGGCGATCAACAACTGCTACCACTTCTCGGCGCTGTGGCCCGAGGTCGAAGCGATCGCCGCCGAGGGGCTGGCCGGCATCGCGATGAACCCGAGCCACAGCTGGGTCGCGCCGGAAGGCGGCCGCGAACCGGTGTTCGGCACGAATCCGATCGCGTTCGCTTGGCCGCGCCCGGGCGGACTGCCGTTCGTGTTCGACTTCGCGACCAGCGCGATCGCGCGCGGCGACATCGAGCTGCACGCGAAACGGGGCGACGCGATCCCGCCGCACTGGGCGATCGACGCCGACGGCCAGCCAACCACCGATCCGCACGCCGCCCTGCGGGGCGCGATGCGCACGTTCGGCGGGCACAAGGGCTCGGCGCTCGCGGCGATGGTCGAGCTGCTCGGCGGCGCGCTGATCGGCGACCTGACGAGTCAGGAGTCGCTGGCGTTCGACGGCGGCGTCGGCGCCACGCCGTGCCACGGCGAGCTCGTGGTCGCGTTCGACCCGAAGGTGTTCCTCGGCGACGACCTCGACGCGGGTCTCTCGCGCGGCGAACGGCTGTTCGACGCGATCACCGCGCAAGGGGCGCGACTGCCGTCGCAGCGGCGCTTCGACGCCCGTGCGCGCAGCATCGCGCACGGCGTGCGGATTCCGCGGGCGCTGTACGACGAGATTCTCGCGCTGGTCGAGTGAGGCGTGGCGGTGCGGGCCGGCCTACACGGCCTGCCCTGCGCGCCGCGGCCCGCGGCCGCTCATCGCCGATGGAATGGCCAAACCCAGCGCCCCACCACCCGCTCCCACGGCCGGCGCACGCCCGGCGGCTGTGGGATAATTGCCCCGTTTGCCCAGGGCGCAGCTCAAGAGGTTGTTCGCACGGGCGCGAGAGAGGCCTTTATTCCCGTGCCTCCACCCTTTTCCGCGATATTTCTTCAGCCATCACAATGCCCACATACCGCTCCAAAACCTCCACCGCCGGCCGCAACATGGCGGGCGCGCGCTCGCTGTGGCGCGCCACCGGCATGAAAGACGACGATTTCTCGAAGCCGATCATCGCGGTCGTCAATTCGTTCACGCAATTCGTGCCCGGGCACGTCCACCTGAAGGATCTCGGCCAGCTGGTCGCGCGCGAGATCGAGGCTGCCGGCGGCGTCGCGAAGGAATTCAACACGATCGCCGTCGACGACGGCATCGCGATGGGCCACGACGGGATGCTGTACTCGCTGCCGAGCCGCGACATCATCGCCGACTCGGTCGAGTACATGGTGAACGCGCACTGCGCGGACGCAATGGTCTGCATCTCGAACTGCGACAAGATCACGCCGGGGATGCTGATGGCCGCGATGCGCCTGAACATCCCGGTGATCTTCGTGTCGGGCGGGCCGATGGAAGCCGGCAAGACGCGCCTCGCGAACCCGGTCACCAAGACCATCGAGCTGAAGAAGCTCGACCTCGTCGACGCGATGGTGATCGCAGCCGACCAGTCGTACTCCGACGCCGACGTCGCCGAAGTCGAGCGCTCGGCATGCCCGACCTGCGGTTCGTGCTCGGGCATGTTCACCGCGAACTCGATGAACTGCCTGACCGAAGCGCTCGGCCTGTCGCTGCCCGGCAACGGCACGGTGGTCGCGACGCACGCCGATCGCGAGCAGCTGTTCAAGCGCGCCGGCCGCCGGATCGTCGAGCTGACCCGCCAGTACTACGAACAGGACGACGTGCGCGTGCTGCCGCGCTCGGTCGGCTTCAACGCGTTCGAGAACGCGATGACGCTCGACATCGCGATGGGCGGTTCGACCAACACGATCCTGCACCTGCTCGCGATCGCGCGGGAAGCCGGCATCGACTTCACGATGAGGGACATCGACCGCCTGTCGCGCGTCGTGCCGCAGCTGTGCAAGGTCGCGCCGAACACGAACAAGTACCACATCGAAGACGTCCATCGCGCGGGCGGCATCATGGCGATCCTCGGCGAGCTAGACCGTGCGGGCAAGCTGCACACCGACGTGCCGACGGTCCACGCGCCGACGCTGAAAGATGCGCTCGACCAGTGGGACATCGTCCGTACGCAGGACGAAGCGGTGCGCAAGTTCTACCTGGCCGGTCCGGCCGGGATCCCGACGCAGGTCGCGTTCAGCCAGGACACGCGCTGGCCCAGCCTCGACCTCGACCGCGCCGAGGGCTGCATCCGCTCGTACGAGCACGCGTTCTCGAAGGAAGGCGGCCTCGCCGTGCTGACCGGCAACATCGCGCTCGACGGCTGCGTGGTGAAGACGGCCGGCGTCGACGAGAGCATTCTCGTGTTCGAGGGCTCCGCGCACGTGACCGAGTCGCAGGACGAAGCGGTCGAGAACATCCTGAACGACAAGGTCAAGGCCGGCGACGTGGTGATCGTGCGCTACGAAGGCCCGAAGGGCGGCCCCGGCATGCAGGAAATGCTGTATCCGACGAGCTACATCAAGTCGAAGGGCCTCGGCAAGGCATGCGCGCTGCTGACCGATGGCCGCTTCTCGGGCGGCACGTCCGGGCTGTCGATCGGCCATTGCTCGCCGGAGGCGGCCGCGGGCGGCGCGATCGGCCTCGTGCGCGACGGCGACCGCATTCGCATCGACATCCCGAACCGCACGATCGACGTGCTGGTGTCGGATGAAGAACTCGCGCGCCGCCGCGAAGAGCAGAACGCGAAGGGCTGGAAGCCGGCGCAGCCGCGTCCGCGCAAGGTGTCGGCGGCGCTGAAGGCCTATGCGAAGCTCGTGATGTCGGCGGACAAGGGCGCGGTTCGCGACCTGTCGCTGCTCGACGACTGACCGTCGCCTTAGAGGCCGGGAACGGGCCGAGACGGGCTCGTTCCCGGCCTCTACCCGAGCCCCACCCGCAGCCCGCCGGCCGGATCGGCAAGCTGCCCAAGCCGCTCTTCGGAGCGGCTTTTTTTCGTCCCGCGGCAACGCGGGCGCCGCGTGTCAGCGGCGAAACTCGTCGTTGCCGACACCGCCGCCGTGGCCGCCGCCGGCATTTCCGCCACCTTGCGACCGGCCGCCGTAACCGCCGCCGCCTGGGTTTCCCTGCGGCGGCGGCATGCGCGGCCCGCCGCCCGGCCCGGGCGCCGGGCGCACGATGGCTGGACCGGGCCCGGGTGGCGGCGCCGGGTGCGGTGCGGCTGCCGGGCCCGGTTGCGGCGCCGCGTGCGGTACCGGCGCCGGCTGGGGCATCGCCTGCGGGGCCGGCATGCGGTTCGGTCCACCCCAGCCGCCGCGCGTTGCCGACGGCCGCGTATCGTGCTGCGGCGGCGGAGCGCCGCCGGGCGCGCGCTGGATCGGGCCGCCCGGCTGCGGGTGTCCCTGTCCCGGCGGGAGCCCTCCCGGACCGATGCGCGGCTCGGCGCGATGCTCCCAGCGATCGCGATCGTGGAACCACGGGCGATTGCGGTAATAGCGGTCCCAGTACGCGCCGATCGCGAACCCGGTGACCGGTACGCCGACGATCGCGCCGTATTCGATCAGCGGCACGTAGTAGCCCTGGTAGGGATAGTCGAGCTGCTCCGCGTCGATCCAGCCGCGCACGCCAGGCAGCGCGACGTCGCACCACGAGTAGTCGCTCAGGCAGCCGAACACGTCCACCGCGGTGCCCGGCGGAAGCTGAGCGACCACCGGATAGTCGGGTGCCGGCCCGGCATAGAGCGCCGCGACCGAGTTCGTGTAGGCGCTGCTTTGCGCGGCGGCGATGCCCGGCGCCGCGGCGATGCCGAACAGGACGACGCACAGACTTCGGATGATCGTTTTGCTCATGGTGCTCTCCCGCGCGGTTCAGCCGCGCGTCCTTCAGTGTCGATGGCCGCCGTGGTGTCCGCCGCCCCAGTGCCCGCCGCCGCCCCAGTATCCGCGGAAACCGAAGCCGATCGAGATGGGCGGCCCGTACCAGCCGGGGTAGTACGCCGGATAGTACGCGGGGTAATAGACCGGATATGGCACGTAGGCCGGCGCGACATAAACGGGGGGCGGCGCGTAGGTGTAATCAGGCGGCGGCTCGGCTGGAGCTGGAGCCGGAACCTGGGCTTGGGCCCGAGCGGGGGCCGGCGTCGGCGCCGGTGCAGCCGCGGACGCCCCGCTCGCCGGCGCGACGGGAAGCTCGCGCTGCGACAGCAGTGCGGGCGCCGGTGCGTAATACGGTGCATAACCGTACGGCCCCGTGTAATAGCAACCACTCAGCGCAAGCATGACCAACGCCATCGCAGGTCGCTTCGCAGCGGAAAGGGAAATCATCGAATGCTCCGTACGAAATCGGCGCGCCGCCGCGCGGCGCGCGCCTGTGTCTAGCTTACGTCCCCTACATATTTCTGCGGGTTTGATCGGTGACTTTTTGTTTCGCCGCATGAATCGGGCCGATGCGGCCCCACAGGCACGCCGCCTGCTTGCGCGTCTGCCGCGCCGACATTGAAGTTGGCGCGATCGCCCTCACGTTGGATATCGAGTCAGGCTGGCCGGCGCGGACGGGCGTTCGCGGCCCCCGGCGACCTGAAACCCGCGGACCTTCGGCCCGCCCATACAGGAGCGCGGCTCACGCCGCTATCGACATGACCCTGCCACGCCCCACGCTTCGGGCGGACACGCCCCTCGATCCGATCATCCAGCTGCTCGCGCGCGCCGGCGAGCAGGGATATCTGACGCACGCCGACCTCGTCGACGCGCTGCCGCCCGACACCGACAGCGCCGATGCGCTGGAAGTCGTGCGCGCCGCGCTCGCGGACATCGGCATCGACGTGCTCGACGAGCCGGCCGCGCCCGCGCCGTTCGTCGGCACGACGCCGGTCGACGTCGATCGAGACACGCTCGACGAGAGCCGCGCGCTGCTCGGCGACCTCGCCCGCGGCGCGAGTGCGTCCACCGATCCGATGGCGCTCTACATGCGTCGTATCCATGCGGTGCCGCTGCTCAAGCGCGAGGATGAAATCGTGCTCGCGCGCGAAATTGAAACGGGCCGCCATCAGATCCTGCACGCGCTCGCCGGCTACCCGCCGGCGGTCGATGCGCTGCTGGCGCGCCACGGCGCGGCGAGCGCGACGGACGCGGCCGGCGACGAAGACGACGACACGCCGAACGACGAATCGCGCGCGCGGGCATCCGCACGCCGGGACGCGTTGCGCGACGCGCTCGCGACGCTGCGCGGCGCGCTGCACGCGCAGGGCTGCCGTTCGGCCGAATACCGCGACGCGCGCAACCGCGTGGCCGCGCTGCTCGGCGAGCTTGGCTGGGCCGTCCCGGCCGTCGACGACGCGAGCCGCGTCGTCGATGCACTGGCGCGCGCGCCCGCCAACGCGGCCGGCGACGCCGGCACCGACGCGGCGTGCTTCGATGCGCCCGCGCGGCGCGCGCTCGGCGCCGCGCTGCGCGACGGCCAGCAGAAACTGGGCGACGGCACGCGCGCGATGCTGGAAGCGAACCTGCGGCTCGTGCTGTCGATCGCGCGCAAGTACGTGAATCGCGGCGTCGATCTGCCGGACCTCGTGCAGGACGGCTGCCTCGGCCTGATGCGTGCGATCGAGAAGTTCGAATACCGGCGCGGCTTCAAGTTCTCGACCTACGCGACCTGGTGGATTCGGCAGGCGGTCGCGCGCGCGGTGGCCGACCGCTCGCGCACGATCCGCGTGCCGGTGCACGTCGGCGACCAGTCGCAGCGCGTGCAGCGGCATGCGCTGCGCTTTCGCCAGCGCCACGGCCGCCGCGCGACGCCGGCCGAACTGGCCGCCGACACCGGCCTCGCCGAGGACAAGCTGCGCGCGTTGCTCGCGTTGCCTGCCGAGCCGCTGTCGCTCGATACGCCGCTGCCGGACGCGGAAACCGGCCTCGTCGACCTGATCGAGGACCAGACCTCGGCGAGCCCGTTCGAACGGCTGGCGAACACGCGCATGCGGGAATGCGTGAGCTCGCTGCTGCGCTCGGTCACGCCGACCGAGGCCGACGTGCTGCGTCGCCGGTTCGGCCTCGGCGGCGCGGAGCCCGACACCTACGACGCCATTGCGCAGGACGCCGGAATGTCGCGCGAGCGCGTGCGGCAGATCGAGAAGCGCGCGCTCGCGACGTTGCGCACGGCCGCGCAGGCGGAAGGCGCGCAGTCGTTCCTCGACGCATGAGCGGCCGCGCGCGGCGCACCGCGCGCCGGTGCGAACGCGCGCGTGTGGGCTACCGCACGCCCGCGACGTTCGCCGTTGATGCGCGTCAATTTCCATCCGTCACGGGCCGCGACAATGTGCTGAAATGAAGCGTGCTGCGCGCATTGCGCGCCGCGTCCATCCCGTTTGCGCTTGCCCCGGTCCCGCGCCATGGAAACGACCATCAGCCACACCGACGAGGAAAACCGGCAGATCGCCGACCATCTGCGCGAGGCCGCGCAGTTGCTTGCCGACCAGGGAGCGAATCCGTATCGGGTGGCCGCCTACCGCGCGTCCGCCGATACGATCGAATCGCTCGACGAAGCGCTGCGCGCGCGGTTCGATGCAGGCGGCGTGGATGCGCTGGGCGCACTGCCGGCAGTCGGCGCCGGCGTCGCGCAGGCGATCGCCGAACTGCTGGTGAGCGGCCGCTGGCGTCTGCTCGACCGGCTGCGCGGCGACGCCGAGCGCGTGTCCGCGTTCGAGGCCGTGCCGGGCATCGGCCACGGGCTCGCGCTGCGCATTCACGACCAGTTGCAGATCGATACGCTCGAGGAGCTGGAGCGCGCCGCGCGCAGCGGCCAGCTCGAAGCGATCGCGGGCGTCGGCCCGCGGCGCGCGGCCGGCATCCGCGCCGCGCTCGACGACGTGTTGAGCCGCCGCCGACGCTGGCAAGGCCATGCGCGCGACGCCGGCCTCGGCACCGAACCGCCGGTCGAACTGCTGCTGTATATCGATCGCCTGTACCGCAACAAGGCGGCCGCCGGCATGCTGCCGACCCTCGTGCCGCGCCGCCTGAACGCGGACGTCAGCGTGTCGCCGCCCGTGATGCACATGACGAAGGGCGGCTGGCATTTCACCGCCCTGGCCGCGTGCCCTGCCCGCGCGCAGGAGCCGTCCGCGACCGCCGATTGGGTCGCGCTCTATTTCTACGATGCAACGCAGCGCGAACAGTTGCGCACCGTCGTCACCGGGACGCTCGGCGCGCTCGCCGGCAAGCGGGTCGTGCGAGGACGCGAGATGGAATGCCGCGTGTATCACGCGGGATGACGGGCCGTACGGCGTTCTAGCCCGTTCTGGCTCGTCAAGGGCTATCCGGTTTCGTCCGGCGCGCCGGGGCGCGATGCGCGGCGATGCGCAGCAGCTTGCGAAACGACGGACATTCGAGATGGCTCGGCGCCGGACAGGCGGCTGCATGTCGCAGCGCGTCGCGCACCGAGCCGAGGCGGCGGATCGTACGGTCGAGTTCGTCGGCCTTGCGCTCGAGCGTCGCGCGGTCGATCGCCGGTCGGCCGTCCGCGCCGAACATCGCCAGCATGTCATCGAGCGAGAAACCGGCTTCCCGGCCGAGCGCGATCAATGCGAGACGCTCCAGCACCGACGCGTCGTACTGACGCCGCAGCCCATGCCGTCCGCTCGGCACGATCAAGCCCTTTTCCTCGTAGTAGCGCAGCGTCGAGGCGGGGAGCCCCGAGCGGCGCGCGACCTCGGCGATATCCAGACGATTCATGCTTGGCCTCGAGTGAACTTGAAGCCGCAAGATAGTCGCTCGACCGTTCCGATACAAGCGCGACGCGTGCGTGCCGCCGCGGGGGTTGCGGCGTGATTGGAGCCGCCCGCCGCGCATGCAGCGCGGCAGCGACAAATTAACGGCGCGGCGGGGGCGCACGCGCGGCGCACGCCCCACTCCGCGCCGGTCAGGCTCAGACCTTCATCGAGCCGGTGCGCACGAAGCGCTCGTGCCACGACAGCGACTCGGCGAGCAGATGCGGCGTGTGCTTGCCGAAGCTCTCGCGCGACGCGCGCTCGAAGTAGTCCTCGAGCATCGGCCGGTAATCCGGGTGCGCGCAGTTCGCGATGATCTTGCGCGCGCGCTGCTTCGGCGACAGGCCGCGCAGATCGGCGAGGCCCTGCTCGGTGACGACCACCGCGACGTCGTGCTCGGTATGATCGACGTGGCTCGCCATCGGCACGATCCGCGAGATCGCGCCGCCCTTCGCGGTACTGGCCGACATGAAGCACGACAGATAGCCGTTGCGCGCGAAGTCGCCCGAGCCGCCGATGCCGTTCTGGATCTTCGTACCCATCACGTGCGTCGAGTTCACGTTGCCGTAGATGTCGGCTTCGATCATCCCGTTCATCGCGATGCAGCCGAGGCGGCGCACGAGTTCCGGATGGTTGCTGATCTCCTGCGGACGCAGCAGGATCTTTTCGCGGAACGTCGCGATCTCGTCGGCGAAACGCTGCACGGCCGGCGGGCTCAGCGACAGCGCGGTGGCCGACGCGAAGCTCAGCGTGCCGTCGTCGAGCAGGTCGAGCATGCCGTCCTGGATCACCTCGGTGTACGCGGTGAGGTTCGAGAAGCCGGCCGTGCTCAGTTCGGCGAGCACCGCGTTGGTGATGTTGCCGACGCCCGACTGCAGCGGCAGCAGGTTTTCCGGCAGCCGGCCGCGCTTCACTTCATGACGCAGGAAGTCGATCAGTTGCGTCGCGATCTGCTTCGACGTGGCGTCCGGTGCGGAGAACGCGTTGCTGCGATCGGGCGCGTCGGTTTCGACGATCGCGACGATCTTCTCGGCCGGGCAGCGCAGGTACGGTTCGCCGATGCGGTCGTCGCTCTTCGTGAGCGGAATCGGCTTGCGGTGCGGCGGCAGCGCGGTGCCGTAATAGACGTCGTGCATCCCGTCCAGGCCGAGCGGCTGGCGCGAGTTGACTTCGAGGATCACGTGCTTGGCTTGCTCCAGCCACGTCTTGTTGTTGCCGATCGACGCGGACGGAATCAGCAGGCCGTCCTCGCGGATGCCCGCGACTTCGACGATCGCGACGTCGAGATCGCCGTACAGGCCGAACCATGCGTACTGGGCGACGTGGCTCAGGTGGACGTCCTGGTAATCGACTTCGCCATTGTTGATCTTGTCGCGCAGCGTCGGGTCGGACTGGTACGGCAGACGCATCGAGATGCCGTCGGTGCGGGCGAGCGCGCCGTCGAGTTCAGGCGCGGTCGACGCGCCCGTCAGCACGTTGATCCGGAACGTTTCGCCGCGGGCGTGGGCCGCCTCGATGTGCGCGGCGAGCGCGGCCGGCACGGCCTTCGGATAGCCGGAGCCGGTGAAGCCGCTCATCGCGACGGTCATGCCGGGACGGATCATCGCGGCGGCTTCGTCGGCGGTGCGGACGAGCGAACGCAAAGCGGGAGCAAGGATGCGTGAAGAAGACATGGCTATATATCTGAAGCTTCTGGTCTGTCGTTGACGTCGCGGGGGGTGTCTCCTGAGCGACGCGAAGCCCTTGGGGCCGCGAGGGCGGCCCGGCACCACGGGCACGGTCCGAGTATCGCAGACGCCGTCGTCGCGAAATGTCAGCCCGAATGAAAAAGATTCTTGCCGGATGCGCCTGATATCGAACGGCACTTCTGTGTCAGTCGGTCGTAATTTGATCGAATGCGACAGAAAGCAATTCGAAAGAAAACGGCCATTCTCGCCCGGACAGCTTACGAAATGCTGAACGTCGACCGAGCGAAAACCGTCCGGATCCGGCGTCGGCAACCGGGCAATCCGCGCACGCCGAGCGCTTCGCGAATCGCTGCTGCGAATTGTCGCGCGGCGCCCCATCTCGACCCGTGACCGAGATCAAAGCCGCACGCCCGCGCGGATCCGCGCCGAGCGCCGCTGCGCGGCCCGCCGGCCCTTGACGGCGGCGCCCGGCGAACCCCGCTGGAACCGGTACGATCCGCAGGCGGGAACGTCAATTCACGGGCCCGGATTACAACTGGCCAACACCCGGAATACTCCGTAACACAGGCACATGTCAGGACATTGGTCCAAGGAAAAGCAACAAATTACAATTCCGTATATATTTCGCCGATGGACCAAAGAAAAACCGCCAACCGTTCCGAGCCCCCCCTGCCCCGCACCTGGGATGCGCGGCTCGCGCGCGCGCTCGTCCGACCGCTGATCGACACGCCCGTTACCCCCAACCACCTCACCACCCTGCGCCTGCTGATCGGCGTCGCGGGCGCGTGGTGCCTCGCGCAAGGCGGCTTCGGCTGGATCAACGCCGGCGCGCTGCTGATCGTGCTGTCCAACTTCGTCGACCATACCGATGGCGAGCTCGCCCGCATCAGCGGCAAGTCGAGCAAGATCGGTCACTTTTACGACCTCGCCGCCGATGCGCTCGTCACGGTCGCGCTGTTCGTGAGCATGGGCGTCGGCGTCGTCGCACAGGGCGGCCAGATGATCGCGTCGCCGGTGCTGCTGGGCGCCGCAGCCGGCGCGGCCGTCGCGCTGATCTTCTTCCTGCGGATGCGGATCGAATCGATCGCCGGCAAGGCAGGCACCAAACAGGCATTCGCGGGCGGCTTCGAGACCGAAGACGTCCTCTACCTGCTGCCGCTCGTCACGCTCGTCGACGGCGTGCAGCCGTTCCTGCTCGCGGCGTCGATCGGCGCGCCGCTGTTCGCCGCATGGGTCGTGATCGACTGGTGGCGCGTCGTGCGCCGCGACGGCGCCGCGCAATCGAACGCCGCGCCGCAGGTCTTCATGTCCCCGTCGAGCGGCCGCGCACGCAGCGACCGGCCGGGCGGCACTCAAAATCAAACTGAAATCCAGGCTTCCAAATGACTTCTAGCACGCGCGACGACTCCGTGCTGAGCCCGGCACGACCCGCGCCTGCGCGCGCGGCGGCGGCCGATCCCGATCGCACCGTGGCCGACTGCGTCGGCCGTCTCGACGCCGATCGCCTGCGCGGCGACTACACGCGCCAGGGATCGTTCCTGTATCTGGACAGCTTCCTGCCGCCCGACGCGCACGCGAAACTCGCGGCCGCCGCACGCGCGATGCAGGCCGACCTGAACCGCAATTACCTGCCCGGCCACAAGCAGGGCGGCAGCGTGAGCCGGCACACGATCGACGAACAGGCGCCGTACATCGCCGAGCTGTACCGCTCGAAGGCGCTGATCGGCTTCCTCGAGAAAATCACCGGCGACAAGCTGATGCTGTCGCCGGACGACGATCCGCACGCTTACGCGCTGTACTACTACACGAAGCCGGGCGACCACATCGGCTGGCACTACGACACGTCGTACTACGACGGCCGCCGCTACACGCTGCTGTTCGGCGTGATCGACGATTCGACGTGCCGGCTTGACTACGAACTGCACACCCGCAACCCGGACGTGCCCGACGAAGCGGGCTCCGTGCAGATCGCCGACGGCGGCATCGTGCTGTTCGACGGCGACAAGCTGCGCCATCGCGTCACCCCGCTCGGCCAGAACGAGATGCGCGTGTCCCTCACGTTCGAATACGTGACCAATCCCGGCATGCGGCCGTGGAAGCGCTTCGTCTCGAACATGAAGGACGCGATCGCCTATTTCGGCTTCCGCCAGGTGTTCAAGCAGCTGGCGACGCGACGCGCGACCGGGTTATGACACGCGCTGGCCTGATCCTGCTGTCCGTCGGAACGGCATTGTTCGTCGCGCTGCTCGCGTGGCAAGGCGTCGGCGCCGTCGCGTCGACGTTCCTCGCGGCCGGCTGGGGCCTCGCGCTCGTCGCGGCGTTCCACGTCGTGCCGCTTGTGATCGACGCGCTGGCGATCTCGGCGATGTTCCGCCGCGGCCAGCCCGGCGCCGCGCTCGGCAACGCGCTGCGCGCGCGCTGGGTCGGCGAGTCGGTGAACAGCCTGCTGCCGGCCGGTCAGATCGGCGGCCCCGTGCTGATGGTGCGCTACCTCGCGCAGCGCGGCACGCGGATGGCCGACGCGGCCGCCACGGTCACCGTCAGCACGACGATGCAGGCGCTCGCGCAGATGGCGTTCGCGTTGATCGGCATCGCCGCGTTCAGCGCGTATGCGACGCACGAATCGGTCACGCACCTGCGCACGCCGGCGCTGATCGCCACCGGCGTGCTCGGCGCGCTCGCCGTCGCGTTCTACGCGGCGCAGCGGCGCGGGCTGTTCGGCCGCGGCATGCGTCTCGCGTCGAAGCTGCTCGGCCCACGCGACTGGTCGTCGCTCGCGACGCGCGCCGACGCGATCGACCACGCGGTCGGCGCGCTGTACCGCGATCGCGCGAAGGTCGCGAAGACCTTCGCACTGAGCCTCGTCGGCTGGATCGTCGGCACCGCCGAGGTGTGGCTCGCGCTGCACTTCCTCGGCCACCCGGTCAGCTGGCTCGACGCGCTGCTGCTCGAGAGCGTCGGCCAGGCGATCCGCGGCGCCGCGTTCGCGATCCCCGGCTCGCTCGGCGCGCAGGAAGGCGGTTACCTGCTGCTCGCGCCGCTGGTCGGACTGCCGCCCGACGCGGCGCTCGCGCTGTCGCTCGCAAAGCGCGCGCGCGAACTCGCGCTCGGCCTGCCCGGCCTGCTCTATCTGCATTTCAGTGAAAGAAACTGGCAACGGCGCCATGCGCCGCAGCCGCTCGCCGACTGATCGTTCAGATCGCCGGCTTTTTGGTTGGAGAACCCATGCGAGCCATCATTCTTGCGGCAGGCCTCGGCTTGCGCCTGCAACAACCACCCGAGGCGCAATTTCCGAAATGCCTGCTGCGCTTCGACGACGTGTCGCTGCTCGAGCGCCATCTGCGCGTGCTCGACGCCGCGGGCGTCGATGAAATCGTGCTCGGGCTCGGCTTCCAGGCCGCGAAGGTCGAGCAGGAATTGAAGCGCCTCGGCCGCAGCGCCGAGATCGTGCTGAACGAGCGCTACGACCTCGGCAGCGTGCTGACCGTGCACACCGTCGCCGACGCGATGACGCGCGGCGGCGACGTGCTGCTGATGGACGCCGACGTGCTGTACGACGAGAACATCCTGCACGCGCTGGTGGCGAACGCGGACCGCCCGGTCGATCGCCTGCTGATCGATCGCGACTTCGAGGCCGGCGACGAGCCCGTCAAGCTGTGCCTGAAGAACGGCGTGCCGGTGGAACTGCGCAAACAGCTCGCAGTCGATCTCGACTACGACACGATCGGCGAATCGGTCGGCTTCTTCCGCTTCACCGAGG
Source organism: Burkholderia sp. KJ006 (assembly GCF_000262695.1). Lineage (NCBI taxonomy): Bacteria > Pseudomonadati > Pseudomonadota > Betaproteobacteria > Burkholderiales > Burkholderiaceae > Burkholderia > Burkholderia sp. KJ006. The sequence goes on from NC_017921.1 coordinate 1,766,430, forward strand.
CCACCGCCCGCCGCCTCGCGACGATCGTCGCCGGCTACGTCGACAGCGGCCGCGCGAACCTGCCGCACGAGGAAGCCGTCCGCGATCTGCTGCTCGAGGGCGGCCATTCGTTCGACGTCGCCGACGTCACCGGCATGCCGTGGATCGAGATCGACTTCCCGAACGACGTCGCACGCGCGACCCAAGACATCCTTCCCCTGATCCAACGCACGACCGCAGGAGCCGCACGATGAACGCACGCGAACCCAACTTCTCCGAATCGCGCAGCGCGCGCCTGCGCCGCATGCTGGTCAGCGACCAGCTCGAGTTCCTGATGGAAGCGCACAACGGCCTGTCGGCGCGGATCGTGCGCGAAGCCGGTTTCAGGGGAATCTGGGCGTCGGGCCTCGCGATCTCCGCGCAATTCGGCGTGCGCGACAACAACGAAGCGAGCTGGACCCAGGTCGTCGACGTGCTCGAGTTCATGGCCGATGCGAGCGACTTGCCGATCCTGCTCGACGGCGACACCGGCTACGGCAACTTCAACAACGTGCGCCGCCTCGTGAAGAAGCTCGAGCAGCGCGGCATCGCCGGCGTGTGCATCGAGGACAAGCAGTTCCCGAAGACCAACAGCTTCATCGACGGCGAACGCCAGCCGCTCGCCGAGATCGACGAATTCTGCGGCAAGATCAAGGCCGGCAAGGATTCGCAGAGCGACCCCGACTTCTCGATCGTCGCGCGCGTCGAGGCGCTGATCGCCGGCTGGGGGATGGACGAGGCGCTGCGCCGCGCGAACGCGTATGCCGAAGCCGGCGCCGACGCGATCCTGATCCACAGCAAGCTGTCGCGCCCCGACGAGATTCTGCAGTTCGCGCGCGAATGGAGCGGCAAGGCCCCGCTCGTGATCGTGCCGACCAAGTACTACAGCACGCCGACCGACGTGTTCCGCCAGGCCGGCATCAGCACCGTGATCTGGGCGAACCATCTGATCCGCGCGTCGGCCTCCGCGATGCAGGCCGTCGCACGCGAGATCCACGAGAACGAAACGCTGATCAACGTCGAGGACCGCGTCGCGTCGGTCAACGAGATCTTCCGCCTGCAGGACGCCGACGAATACTCGGCGGCCGAGCGCATCTACCTGTCGTCGTCGTCGCGTGCGTCGAACGCCGCGATCGTGCTCGCCGCGAGCCGCGGCAAGGGGCTCGAGGCCGTCACCGAGGACAAGCCCAAGGTCATGCTGCCGGTCGCCGGCAAGCCGCTGCTGCGCTGGCTCGTCGACGGCTTCAAGAAGCATGGCGTGAACGACATCACCGTGGTCGGCGGCTATCGCGCCGACGCGATCGACACGTCGGGCATCAAGCTGGTCGTGAACGAGCGCCATGCACAGACGGGCGAGCTCGCGTCGCTCGCATGCGCGGCCGAACGCCTGACCGGCGACACCGTGATCTCGTACGGCGACCTGCTGTTCCGCAGCTACATCCTGCGCGACCTCGCGGAGAGCGAGGCGGAGTTCAGCGTCGTCGTCGATTCGTCGCTGACCGAAACCAACCAGAGCGTGCGCGACTTCGCGCTGTGCTCGGCGGCCGACGATCGCGGGCTGTTCGGTCAGAAGACGTATCTGCAACGCGTGTCGAGCGACGTTGCCGCCGGCGCGCCGCACGGCCGCTGGATCGGCTTGCTGAACGTGCGCGGCGCGGGCGTCGAGCGGCTGAAGGCGATGCTCGCAACGCTGCAGGCGCGCGCCGACTTCGACACGCTCGACATCCCGTCGCTGCTCAACGAGCTGATCGCCGCCGGCGAGAAGATCGAAGTGCAGTACGTGCACGGCCACTGGCGCGGCGTCAACGATCTCGAAGACTTCCGTCGCGCGGGCGACTTCGCGCACGGCCAGACGCCGCTGTCGGAGCCGGGCACCACCAACGGAGGCGCGCAATGATCGAAGCGGCGCAGTTCGTCGAGGCCGCGCGCGAGCGCGGGTTCGACTGGTACGCGGGCGTGCCGTGCTCCTACCTGACGCCGTTCATCAACTACGTGCTGCAGGATCCGACGCTGCATTACCTGTCGGCGGCCAACGAAGGCGACGCGGTCGCACTGATCGCCGGCGCGACGCTCGGCGGCAAGCGCGGCATCGCGATGATGCAGAACTCGGGCCTCGGCAACGCCGTGAGCCCGCTCACGTCGTTGACGTGGACGTTCCGGCTGCCGCAGCTGCTGATCGTCACGTGGCGCGGCCAGCCGGGCGTGCCCGACGAGCCGCAGCATGCGCTGATGGGGCCGATCACGCCGGCGATGCTCGACACCATGGAGATTCCGTGGGAGACGTTCCCGACCGACCCCGAACAGGTCGGCCCGGCGCTCGACCGCGCGGTCGCGCACATGGACGCGACGGGCCGTCCGTACGCGCTCGTGATGCAGAAAGGCAGCGTCGCGTCGTATGAGTTGAAGGCGAACCCGGCGGCCGCGCCGCGCGCGCACGTCGCCGCGCAGTCGGGCGCGCGCGCCGCATCGCCGGCCGCGTGGCCGACGCGCCACGACGCATTGCAGCGCGTGATCGCGCATACGCCGGTCGATTCGACCGTCGTGCTCGCGTCGACCGGCTTCTGCGGCCGCGAGCTGTATGCGATCGACGATCGGCCGAACCAGCTGTACATGGTCGGCTCGATGGGCTGCGTGACGCCGCTCGCGCTCGGTCTTGCGCTCGCGCGCCCGGACCTGCGCGTGGTGGCCGTCGACGGCGACGGCGCCGCGCTGATGCGCATGGGCGTGTTCGCGACGCTCGGCACCTATGGGCCGTCGAACCTCACGCACGTGCTGCTCGACAACGGCGCGCACGAATCGACGGGCGGTCAGGCGACCGTCTCGCAGCATGTGTCGTTCGCGGGCGTGGCTGCCGCGTGCGGTTACGCGTCGGCCGTCGAGGGCGACACGCTCGACGTGCTCGATGCGACGCTCGCGGCGCAGGCCGACGGCGCACAGTTCGTACGGGTCGCGATCCGCACCGGTGTGCCCGACGGGCTGCCCCGCCCGACCGTCACGCCAGTCGAAGTGAAGACGCGCCTGATGCGGCATATCGGCGCCGCACGGACCGAAGCCCACGTTGAAGGAGCCCATTGATGCTGCTGCTCAATCCCGGCCCGGTCACGCTCAGCGAACGCGTGCGCCGCAGCCTGCTGCAACCGGACCTGTGCCATCGCGAAAGCGAATTCTTCGATCTGCAGGACGAGGCGCGCGCGCGGCTCGTCGCCGCGTATGAGCTCGATCCGGCCGAATGGGCCGCCGTGCTGATGACCGGCTCGGGCACCGCCGCCGTCGAAAGCATGATCGCGGCGCTCGTGCCGCAGGACGGCAAGCTGCTCGTGATCGAGAACGGCGTATATGGCGAGCGCATCACGCAGATCGCGACGCAGTACGGGATCGCGCACGACGTGCTGAAGCACGAATGGATGCAGGCGCCCGATGTCGCGGAAGTCGCCGCGCGGCTCGACGCGGGCGGCTATTCGCACGTCGCGGTGATTCATCATGAGACGACGACGGGCCGGTTGAACGATCTCGGTGCGATCGCCGACGTGTGCCGTGCGCGCGGCGTGAGGATGCTCGTCGATGGCGTGAGCAGCTTCGGCGCCGAGGCGATCGACTTCGGCGGCGGCGTGATCGATGCCGTTGCCGCGACCGCGAACAAGTGCCTGCACGGCGTGCCCGGTGCCGCATTCGTGATCGTGCGTCGCAGCGCGCTCACGAAGGCCGCGAGCCGGACTTACTATCTCGATCTCGGCCGGCTGGCGAAGCTGCAGGATCAGCGCAATACGCCGTTTACGCCTTCGGTGCATGCGTATTACGCGCTCGTCGAAGCGTTGCGCGAGTTCGACGAAGCCGGCGGCTGGCGCGCGCGGCATGCGCGTTACAAGGCGCTCGCCGATCAGGTTCAGGCCGGGCTCGCCGCACGAGGGATGCCGCTGGTGTTGCCTGACGGTGAATCGTCGGTCGTGTTGCGTGCGTACCGGTTGCCGCAGGGCGTGGCGTATGAAGCGCTGCACGACGGGTTGAAGGCGCGCGGGTTCGTCATCTATGCCGGGCAAGGCGGGTTGTCGAAGGAGCTGTTCCGCATCTCGACGATGGGCGCGATCGAGGCCGCGGATGTCGAGCGGTTGCTGGAGGGGTTTACGGCGTTGACGCGGTGAGTGGTGGTTGCAGGTTGCGTCAAGGAAAAGGCCCGTGAGGGCCTTTTTGTTGGGTAGTCGATCTTGAACGAATCGAGCAGACCGGACAAATACCTTGTTGCTCCCGCCCATCATTTCGACTATATTCGAAATATGGAAAACAAAGATGCTGTCCGCGCTTTCGCCGCGCTTGCTCACGAACTGCGCCTGAACGTATTCAGGATGCTCGTCGTCGCAGGCCCGGCCGGATTGACGCCCGGCGCCATCGCGGCGCAACTCGACATTCCCAACGCCACCCTCTCGTTCCATCTGAAGGAATTGACGAACGCGGCGCTCGTCACGCAGGAGCGCGATGGCCGCAGCCTGATCTACCGAGCTGCCTTCGAGCAGATGAACGCGCTGCTCGGCTTTCTCACCGAGAACTGTTGCCGCGGCGAGCCGTGCGTCGCCGCGGCCGCCGATTCCTGCAAGTGCTGAAGGATCACGTTCATGAGACGGTTTTACATTCGCGCCGACATCCGCGATCCGGCGGCCAGCGTCGCGGCAGCTCTGCGCCAACTTGTGCGCGACATCAGCAAGCGATAAGGCACGCCCGTGACGACGACCAACGTACTCATTCTCTGCACCCACAATTCCGCGCGCAGCGTGCTCGCCGAGGGCATGCTGAACCACTGGGCGCAGAAGCTCGGCAAGGATGTGCGCGCATATAGCGCCGGCAGCGCACCGAGCGGCCGGGTCAACCCGTTCGCGCTCGAAGCGCTCGCGAACGCGGGCGTCGATACGCGCGACTATCGCAGCAAAAGCTGGGACGAATTCGCAGCCGACGACGCACCGCGCATGCGCATCGTCATCACGGTGTGCGACAGCGCAGCCGCGGAACAATGTCCGTTCTGGCCGGGCGCTCCGGTCAAGGTCCACTGGGGCTATGCCGATCCGTCGAATGCGCCGGGCGGCGATGACGGCAAGCGGCAGGCGTTCGAACTCACGCGCGAGGCCATCGGCTATCGCATGCTGCAATTGCTCGCCCTTCCGCTCGACCGTCTGAGCGATGCCGAACTCCTGCACGCGCTCGACGGCATCCTGAAAAGCTGAGCGCTCCTTTTGCGAATCGCCCCATGACCGCTACCGACCTTACCGCTTCGAACAAGCCGCCCGCGAAGCCGCCCATCGGCTTCTTCGAGCGCTACCTCACCGTCTGGGTCGCGCTCTGCATCGTCGCCGGCGTCCTGGCCGGCCAGTTTTTCCCTGCGATGTTCCAGACGATTGGCCGCATGCAGTACGCGCAGGTCAATCTGCCCGTGGGCCTGCTGATCTGGGTGATGATCATCCCGATGCTCGTGAAGGTCGACTTCGGATCGTTGCACGAGGTACGCCAGCACCTCAAGGGCATCGGCGTCACGCTGGTGGTGAACTGGCTCGTCAAACCCTTTTCGATGGCGTTGCTCGGCTGGCTGTTCATCAAGCACCTGTTCGCTCCGATGCTGCCTGCAGCGCAACTCGACAGTTACGTTGCGGGCCTCATCCTGCTGGCCGCCGCGCCCTGCACGGCGATGGTGTTCGTCTGGAGCCGGCTGACCGGCGGCGATCCGCTGTTCACGCTGTCGCAGGTGGCGCTCAACGACAGCATCATGGTGGTGGCCTTCGCGCCGCTTGTCGGCCTGTTGCTCGGCATCTCGGCCATCACGGTGCCCTGGGCGACGCTCTTCACTTCGGTCGTGCTCTATATCGTGATCCCGGTAGCCGTGGCGCAGTTGCTTCGCAAGGCGCTGCTCGCAAGAGGACAGGCAGCATTCGACGCAGCCATCGCGAAGATCGGCCCCTGGTCCATCACGGCGCTGCTCGCGACGCTCGTCCTGCTGTTCGCGTTCCAGGGCGCGGCCATCCTCGACCAGCCGCTCGTGATCGCGCTGCTCGCGGTACCGATCCTGATTCAGGTGTTCTTCAACTCGGCGCTCGCGTACTGGCTCAATCGCGCGGTGGGTGAAAAGCACAACGTGGCGTGCCCGTCCGCGCTGATCGGCGCATCCAATTTCTTCGAGCTGGCGGTCGCGGCGGCCATCAGCCTGTTCGGCTTCAATTCGGGCGCGGCGCTGGCCACCGTGGTGGGCGTGCTCATCGAAGTGCCGGTCATGCTGCTCGTGGTCCGTATCGTCAACCGGACGAAGGACTGGTACGAGCGGGGTGATAGATGCTGAAGCGGTCGAACATGAGGGGCAGAACGATGCCAATCTCGCCGCCCAGGACACGCGCCCGATGAGCGGCACGATCGCGAGCGATGCATCGCCATTCCGCATACGAATCATCACGGCACACTTGAAGGAGCGCGGTCATGAGTACGCCCGTTGACGAAATTCGCCGGGCAGTCGCCACGGACTTCGACCGCATCGTCGCGTTGCTGAACCTGTGCGGGCTGCCGGCCAGCGATCTCACACCACAGAGCCTCGACGGCTTCCATGTCGCCATACTCGCCGGTGAGATCGTCGGAGTGGCAGGACTGGAACAATCCGGCGATGCGGCCCTGTTGCGCTCGGTCGCAGTTCGGCCGGAAATGCGCCAATCCGGCCTGGGGAGCCGCCTCATCGACGCCTCCATTGCGCTAGCGCAAACGCGATCGCTGCGCGCGCTCTACCTTATTCCGAACGATGAACCTGCGCTCGCGTTCTTTGTGCGGCGCGGCTTCACGCAGATCGAGCGACGCCACCTTCCCGAGGCGATTCGCGGTCTGCCCGAATTCACGCACCTGTGCCCACAGACGCATCCGTGCCTGTGGAAAGCGCTGAATTTCGATTGCCTTGAGGAAAGTGCCATGAAGAAGCTCGAAGTGTTCGATCCGGCGATGTGTTGCTCGACGGGCGTTTGCGGTGTGGACGTCGACCCGGTGCTGGCGCAATTCGCCGCCGATCTGAAGTGGGTCGAGGCGCACGGCGTGACCGTGGCCCGCTACAACCTGGGTCAGCAGCCGCAGGCATTCGCCGCCAACGCGGCGGTGGTCAAGGAAATGGAAGCGGGTATGGAGCGGCTGCCGATCCTCGCGATCGACGGCCACATCGTATCGACCGGCATGTATCCGTCCCGCCAGCAGCTTGCGCAGAAGCTGGGCATCGCGCTGACGACGGCGGACAAGCCTCATGTCAAGGCCGGCAGTTGCTGCTCGCCCGGCTCCGGCTGCTGCTAGGGAGCGCACATGTCCCTCCCTGACACGCAGACCCGCTATCTGTTCTTCACCGGCAAAGGCGGCGTCGGCAAGACCTCGCTTTCCTGTGCGACCGGGCTGGCGATGGCGGATGCCGGCAAGAAGGTGCTCATCGTCAGCACCGACCCGGCGTCCAATCTCGACGAGGTACTCGGCGTCGGCCTGAGCCAATCGCCGACGGCCGTGCCCGGCGCGTCCAGTCTGTTCGCCTTGAACATCGATCCCGAAGCGGCCGCGCAGGCGTACCGCGAGCGCATGGTCGGACCGTATCGCGGCGTCCTGCCTGCCGCGGCGATCCGCAACATGGAGGAGCAGTTCTCCGGTGCCTGCACGGTCGAGATCGCGGCTTTCGACGAATTCTCCAAACTGCTCGGCGATCCCGCCGCGACGGCCGATTTCGATCACGTCATCTTCGATACGGCACCGACCGGCCATACGCTGCGTCTGTTGACGTTGCCTTCCGCGTGGAACGAGTTCATTTCGTCGTCGACCGGGGGCGCCTCCTGCCTCGGGCCGTTAGCCGGACTGGAGAAGCAGAAGGCGCTGTACGCGGCGACCGTCGAACGACTGTCGAGCGCGGTGGACACCACCGTCGTCCTGGTGAGCCGGCCGGAAGTCGCCGCGTTGCGCGAAGCGAATCGCACGCGGCACGAACTGGCCGAGCTCGGCATTCGCAACCAGGTGCTGGCGATCAATGGCCTCTTTGCCACCGAGCGGCATGACGACGCGATTGCAACCGCGATGGCCGAGCGCGCGCGACAGGCACTGGCCGACATGCCGCGCGAGCTGTCGGTGCTGCCGCAGACGCGCATTCCGTTTCTGCCGCGCGGCACGGTCGGACTGGACGCGCTGCGCGACATGGCGCACCCCGAACGCGTGCGCATGCCGACCGAGCGCCGCATGCCCGACACCGCATTGCCGCCCGGCCTCGGCGGGCTCGTCGACGCGCTGTCGGCTACGGGCCACGGCGTAATCATGACGATGGGCAAAGGCGGCGTGGGCAAGACCACCGTTGCGGCCGCCATCGCCGTCGCGCTCGCGGGGCGCGGACACGACGTGATCCTGTCGACCACCGACCCCGCTTCGCACGTGGCTGCCACGGTCGACGGCGTGGTGCCGCGGCTGAGCGTCACCCGCATCGACCCGGCGCGCGAAGTACAGCAGTACACCGAAGAGGTGCTGGCGAAAGCGGGATCGCACCTCGATGCGGGCGGCCGGGCCATGCTCGAGGAAGACTTGCGCTCGCCGTGCACCGAAGAAATTGCGGTCTTTCGCGCGTTCGCACGGACGGTGGATCAAGGCAAGTCCGGCTTCGTGGTGCTCGATACGGCGCCGACCGGGCATACCATTCTGCTGCTCGACGCCGCCGAGGCTTATCACCGCGAAGTGATGCGCACGCAGGGCGACATGCCGGAGTCGGTCCGCCAGTTGCTGCCGCGTTTGCGCGATCCGGATTACAGCCGCATCCTCATCGTCACGCTGCCTGAAGCGACGCCGGTTCACGAAGCCGAACGCCTGAGCGCCGACCTCGCCCGTGCCGGGATCACGCCATATGCCTGGGTCATCAACCAGTCGCTGTTGGCGAGCGGCACGACCGATCCGATGCTGTGTCAGCGCGGCACGTACGAGGTCCCGTTCGTGCGCCGCGTGGCGGACGATCTGGCGCAGCGCACCGCGCTGATTCCGTGGCTCGCGGAGGCGCCGGTCGGGCCAGTGGGGCTCGAGCATGTGATCAGGGCGGGGGCTGGTGCGTAGCGCGACGCGTCTGGTTGATTTGCCAACCGGCGAATGCGATGTGGACGCTGAGGGCCGGTTGGTGAACGGGTGGCTAAAGCGGGTTTTCCGGTTGGGTGAGCAAGCAATCTGTAGACGCACGTGCCGCCACCGCGTCCTGCCACCCCGCTTTTGCAACGCGACCACCGCGCGCAGGCCTCGGAACCGTTACGATCGACAGATTTACTGCGCAACACTGGCGTCGTCTGATCCGGTATCGATTGAATAGACGAGTCGCCGATGTCGCGTAGGCAGGCCGTCCCCGATTGCAACCAAAGATTGGCCGATCATCGATGACGGTCGGGCGCGGCTGCTATTTCACGCGAACGCCGGCTGGTTCCTCACGCTTGGGCGCTCCTGCATTCTCATGTACCAATCTACAAGGGCCTCGCACTCCGTAGGCACGGGCAACTTCACGATTGACGCAAAGACCAGTCCGCCGATAACGGTGATGTCGGCCATAGAGAACGCATCCCCAGCGACAAATGGCTGCCTTTTCAGAACGTCATTGAAGTAGTGCATGCCTCTCAGGGCTTTGTCGCGCTGACGAAGCCCCCATTCGGCGTTCTGATAGAGCTCGACGTTAGGTCCTAACCCTGGCGTGGCATGGTGGAAATAGACGCTGATTGCGTCGAGCAACTCCAGCTCGGCGCGCTTGCTCATCATGTGGATCACACCCTTTTCGAGTGGTGTCCGGCCGGTCAGCGTGGGCGCACCATCGAGCGTATCGAGGTATTCGGTAATGGCGGTGCATTCGGCAATGCACGTTCCGTCTTCGAGCTCGAGGACCGGCAGCGTTCCCGAGTAGTTTTTCTCGGAGATGAACTCGGGCCTTTTGTGCTCCCCTTTGTAAAGGTCGACCATCACGAACTCGACGCGCGATCGCAGACCTTTCTCGGCCAGGGCGATACGGACGCGTGTCGGATAGGGTCCTTTGGGGAAATCGTAGATCGTCATGATCGGAAGTTTGGTTACGTCGAAGTTCATGCTGCTGGAAGCCATGCGTGCCTCTCTCTAAGCGGTCTGTCACACGGGGGGCGGACGATATCCGGCCTGTCACCTACATCCAACCTAACGTTAGTTAGGTTTACGTTAGAGCGTATAATTGCTCGTGTCAACGGTCGCGGAGGCGGTAGCAGTGAAGAATGATTCAGGCCTGAGCTCCAGGGAGCGAATCCTGGTGGCAGCCACAAAGATTGCGCAGGCCCATGGCTACAGCGGCTTGAATTTCCGTGATCTCGCCGAAGCTGTCGGCATCAAGGCTGCGAGCATCTACCACCACTTCGCAAGCAAGGCCGATCTCGGCGCAGCAGTGGCAAGGCGGTATTGGGAGGAATCAGCAGCGACTCTGGATGCGCTTTTGGCCGAATCCGCAGATCCGCTCGATTGCCTGCGCCACTATCCCGATACGTTTCGCAAGGCGCTTGAGCGCGGCAATCGCATATGCCTGTGTAGCTTCCTGGCTGCCGAATCTGATGACCTACCGGAAACGGTGGTGAAAGAGATTCAGACTTTTGCGGATGTCAATGTTGCGTGGCTGAGCAAGGTGCTGTCCGCCGCGGCCGTGGTCAGCCCCGAGGATATCGAGCGGCGTGCTCGCGCCATCTACGCGGCCGTCGTCGGCGCTCAGCTCGTTGCCAGGAGTCGCTCGGACATTTCTCTCTATGACGGATTGATTGAAAGTTATCGCATCGCTGGTCTTCTGCCGGCATAGCCGCATCGAGCAAACCGGCTTTGCGGCCCTATCGATCACCGCACACGTCACGAAGGCAGAGAGCGACAGCGCCAAATCCTCCTACACGGGAGAGCACACCGTGCGCACCGTCGTCAAATACGACGGCAAGTCGTACGGAATCGACACGTACCGGACCTTCTGGTATTCGCCCGCCGCGATGGAGCGCGTCAAGTAACGCGCCGACGACCTGCGTGTCGCGCGCGATATAGCAAACCCTCCCCGAAACGGTTTCTCGACCAGCAGTAGCTGCCCGTCACGGTCGACAGCGGACAAACGAAACCGGGCAAGGACGCAAGCCGCGCCCGGCAATGCCGAATTCGCGATCGATTCACACCGCCGCGGCCGCCCCACGCCCACAAAACACCGCCCCACACCACCCCAAATTGCACGGGCATAATGACAACCCGTACTCGCCGGCGGCCGCTTCGATGCACGCACAACGATCCGTTGCGGCACCGCAATATCACGCACTTTCGCCGATCCTCACCCGGAGCCTGCCTGTGTACCCACCGATCGAACCCTACGCCCACGGCCACCTCGACACCGGCGACGGCCATCGCATCTACTGGGAGCGCTGCGGCAACCCGTCCGGCAAGCCCGCGGTATTCCTGCACGGCGGCCCCGGCGCGGGCTGCAGCCCCGACCATCGGCGTCTGTTCGATCCCGCGCGCTACGACATCCTGCTGTTCGACCAGCGCGGCTGCGGGCGCTCGACGCCGCATGCGAGTCTCGACAACAACACGACCTGGGATCTGGTCGCCGACATCGAACGGTTGCGCGAAATGGTCGGCGCCGAGCAGTGGCTCGTCTTCGGCGGCTCATGGGGCAGCGCGCTCGCGCTCGCCTATGCGCAGACGCACCCGCAGCGCGTGAGCGCGCTCGTCGTGCGCGGGATCTTCACGATGCGTCGCGCCGAGCTGCTTTGGTACTACCAGGAAGGCGCGTCGTGGCTGTTCCCGGACCTGTGGGAAGAGTTTCTCGCGCCGATACCGGAAGCGGAGCGCGGCGACCTGATGGCCGCCTACCATCGCCGGCTGACGGGCGACGACGAAGCCGCGAAGCTCGAAGCCGCGCGCGCATGGAGCATCTGGGAAGGCCGCACGATCACGCTGCTGCCGAACCCGGCGCTGGCCGCACACTTCGCGGACGGCCACTACGCGCTCGCCTTCGCGCGGATCGAAAATCACTACTTCGTCAATCGCGGCTTCGTCGACGAAGGCCAGTTGCTGCGCGACGCACATCGCCTCGCCGGCATTCCGGGCGTGATCGTGCAAGGCCGCTACGATGTGGCGACGCCGGCCCGCACCGCGTGGGAACTCGCGAAAGCATGGCCGGACGCAACCTTCGAGATCGTGCCGGACGCCGGCCATGCGTACAACGAACCGGGCATCCTGAAAGCGCTGCTCGCCGCGACGGACCGCTTCGCCGCGTAAGCGGCACGAGGCGACATCGCGCGTGCACGCGCGACTGCGCTCACAACGCGGCTTCGACGATGGTCCGGCCGCTGATCGCCCGCTCGACGAGCCGTTCGTCGCCGACCTTGCGGATCGCATCGTCGAGCAGCCCTTCCGGCGCCTCGGTCGCGACCTTCAGCAGCCCCGACAAGCCGCGCGCGTCGAGCACCACCAGCGTCTCCATCGAATCCGCGCGGCTCACGAGCACGCGCCGAAATGCCGGGCCCGCGCCGAAGCTCGCGCAAAGCGCGATCGTCTGATCGTCGAGCGTGTAGTCGAAGTGCTTGATCATGGATGCCGCCCCTGCATTCGGCCGGCGACGCGCGTCGGCGCGCCGTCATCGCGGCGGCGCACCCGCACGTGCCACCGGCGCCGGACCAGCGTGCGATCCGTTCGCCAGCATCACCATGCTAAGCCGGCCGTATTAACGAAGACTTAAACGCAGGACGCGCGGCGCGGGCGGCCGATCATGCCGCGTCACGCTCCCTCGTCGAGCGGCTCGACCGTCACGCCGACCTTCAGCTCCTGATCCGCGCCGCCGCCGCGGATCACGCCGCGCAGCGGCGTCACGTCCGCGTAGTCGCGGCCGATCGACAGCATCACGTAGTCGTCGCCCGGCGCGCGGTCGTTGGTCGGATCGAGCTGCAGCCATCCGCCATCTTCGGGCCACGCCGGATCGTACACGTCGACCCACGCATGCGATGCATCGGCGCCGATCAGCCGCGGCTGGCCGGGCGGCGGCTGCGTCAGCAGATACCCGCTCACATAGCGCGCGGCCAGCCCGAGCGAGCGCAGCGCGCCGATCATCACGTGCGCGAAATCCTGGCACACACCCTTGCGCAAGCGCAGCGCATCGAGCGCGGTAGTCGTGATGTCGGTGCTGTTCGGCGTGTACGCGAAGTCCGCGTGAATCCTCCGCATCAGGTCCCACGCGGCCTGCACCAGCGGACGCTGCGGCGTGAAGCTCACGGCCGCATACGCGGCCAGCTCCGGATCGCACGCGACATGCGGCGACGCGAACACGAATTCGCTCGCCGCATCGTACGGCGCACCGGCGCGGAACCGCAGGCGCTCGCGCACGGCCTCCCACGCGGTCGCATGATCGGCATCGGGGTTCGCGATCGCCGGCGGCGGCGCGCCGCGCGCGCCCCGCGACCACACGGGCGGCGTCACGCGCACGGTGCTGCAGCTGCGCACGAGCAGCGCATCGTGCGGCTGGTTCAGCGCGAACGAGGCACGCGCGTTGCCGAACGCGTCGACGTCGGTGCCGACCGTCTCCGGCACCGGCTCGATGTCGAGCGCGAACGACAGCACCTGCTGGCGCGGCGTCGCGAGCGGCTGCAGCCGCGCCTGGTGCTGCGCCGATTCGACGCGCGCCGCGTAGCGGTATTCGGTGTCGTGCGTGACGCGCAACAAGCGCCCGCGCGCGCCGGCCGATGGCGTCGATGCGGTCGATGCTGCCGATGCGGCGATCGCGCCCTCCGTCTGCTTCGCGCCGACGGCATCGCCAGCCTCGCCGTTCGCCTGTGCCTTCGCCTTCGTCTTCGCCGCATGTTTGCTCGTCACCATAGCGTCCTGCCCGCCTCGCGCACGTGACTGAAATAGCGCTCGCCGATCCGGTTCGACAGATCCCACACGGCCTTCACGGTCTCGTCGAGCGCGGCGAGCAGCCGCTCGTGCCGGCCGCCTTCGGTCTCGCACAGTTCGTGCAGCGACCACGCCGGCACGTCCGGGATCGTCTCGGCCAGTTCGGACAACGCATAGCCTTCGCTGCGCTCGACCTTCGTGAGCCGGCCGCGCAGCGCCTGCACGACCCAGCCCAGCGAGCGCGGGTTGTCGGTGTCGAGCACCAGCAGCGACAGCAGCGGCGCGATGTCGAAGCGGCGCTGGAACCGCGAGCGGAACGTGATCGTGCTGTCGAACAGCTCCAGCACGAGCTCGAAGCCGTCCTGCCGATGCACCGCGCCTTCGTCGAACGCGAACTTCAGCACGCTGCAGAGAAAGTCGAGCCGATCGATCTGCCGGCCGATCGACAGCAGGCGCCAGCCGTCGTCGCGCGTCATGTGGTCGGTCTGCGCGCCGGTGATCGCGCCGAGCAGCAGGCCGACGCGCTCCAGCAGCTGCAACGCCTCGTTGCCGATCTGCTCCTCGGCTTCGGGATGGTCGGCGCTGTCGGCGAACAACTGCGTCGCGTCGTCGATCAGTCGCCACTGCTCGCTCGACAGCCGCTCGCGGATCGCGGCCGCCGCGCCGCGCATCCCGAACAGGCAGGACGCGATGCCCGAGGTGCGATCCGCGCCGCGCGTCAGCGACGTCGCGAGCGCATGCTGGAACGCGCGCGGCGCCTCGACGGCATTCGGCGCATCGGCGGCGACCAGCCCGGTGTCGCGGCACAACGTGTCGATCAGCTCGAGATGCGCGGGGCTGTCGACGTCGTCCTCGCCGCGCAGGCGCTCCAGCGCCGCACGCGCGAGGCGCATCAAATTGGTCGCGCGCTCGGTGTAGCGGCCGAGCCAAAACAGGTTCTCGGCCGCCCGGCTCGCGATCGCGCGCGGCCGCCCGACCAGATCGTCGGGGCCGAGGCGCGCCTGCAGCAGCGTCGTCGAATCGACGATGCCGTCGGTCATCACCCAGGTATCGACGGTGCTGCCGCCGCGCGGCATCGGCGCGTTGAACAGCGTGTCGCGCGTGCCGACCCGCGACAGGCCGCCCGGCAGCATCCGCCAGCGCTGCGCGCCGTCGGCCAGTGCGAACACGCGCAGCAGCAGCGGCTTCGGCACGATGCGCGCGCCGCCGTGGCCGTCGGACGTGCCGTTCCCCGGCCAGGTCGGCGCCTGCGACAGCGGCAGATCGGCCTGTATCGTGTAGTGCTCGGGCTGCGCCAGAATCCGCGCGCGCCACTCGGACAGTTGCGCCGACGTGAGCCGCGCGCCGATCACCGGGTCGAATGCGCCGCCGGCCTGCACGTCGGGCGGATACGACGGCTTCACGATGCAGCGCGCCAGTTGCGGCAGCGCGTCGTCGCACGCAGCCGCCTCGCCGCACCACCACGAATGCACGGCGGGCAGCGTCAGCGTTTCGCCGAGCAGCGCCTCGGCGAGCCGCGGCAGGAACCCAAGCACGCCGGGCGATTCGAGAAAGCCGGAGCCCGGCGCGTTCGCGAGCAGCACGTTGCCCGCGCGCACCGCCTGCAGCAGCCCCGGCACGCCGAGCAGCGAATCGGGCCGCAGCTCGAGTGGATCGAGCCAGGCGTCGTCGACGCGCCGCAGGATGCCGTGCACGGGCTCGAGCCCGCCGAGCGTCTTCAGGAACACGTGGTTGTCGCGCGCGGTCAGATCGCCGCCCTCGACGAGTGTCAGCCCCAGGTAGCGCGCGAGATACGCATGCTCGAAATACGTCGCGCTGTGCGGCCCCGGCGTCAGCAGCACGATCCGCGAGTTCTTCGCCGTCGGACTCAACGCCTGCATGCTTTGCAGCAGCGACCGGTACGCGGATGCGAGCCGCTGCACGCGCAGCCCGCGAAACGCGCGCGGAAAGAGCCGCGACACGATCAGCCGGTTCTCCAGCAGATAGCCGAGCCCGGCCGCGCCCTGCGTATGCTGCGCGACGATGCGCCACTGCCCGTCGGGGCCGCGCGCGAGATCGAACGCAACGACGTGCAGCCACGTATCGCCCGGCACGCGCGCGCCGCGCATCGCGCGCAGATAGCCGGGATGGCCGGTGACGAGCGCGGGCGGCAGCAGCCCGCGCTCCAGGATCGTCTGCGGGCCGTACAGGTCGGCCATCGTCGCGTTCAGCAGCCGCACGCGCTGCAGCACGCCGCGCTCGATCGCGGCCCAGTCGTCCGGCGTGACCATCAGCGGCAGCAGATCGAGCGACCACGGGCCGGCGGCGCCGTCGCCCACGCGTTGTTCATGGAGCTGGTAGAACAGGCCGTTCTCGCGCATGCGCCGTTGCAGCGCGTCGGCGCGGCGATCGAGGTCGGCGACGCCGTCGCTGCCGAGCGACGTGAAGAAACTGCGCCACGCGGGCGCGAGCATGGGTGCGTTCAGGCCGGCGGCGCTGCCGCGCAGCTCGTCGTAGCGGCCGGCCGCAGCCGGTGCCGCGAGCGCGGCGGCGAGTTCCGCGGCGTCCGGCTGAGCGCCGGTATCGAAAAGCGTGGGCATCGCGTCGGCGTCGGCGAGATCGTCGGGGTATAAGGGCGGCACGGTCAGGGCGTTGCGTCGTCAGGATGGGATGGCAGCTGCGCGCTGCCGCCCGGCATGCGGTCACGGCCGGCGCGTCGGCCGGCCGCGGCCTGTCGGCATCCTAGCACCTGACGCGGCGTGCCGGGGGCGCGCGAAACGCGCATCGTGGTCCGTCCTTTCATCGGCGATTCAGGGCCGTCGCAGGTCGAGCGTGAACGGAAATTCACGGCTCGGCGCGACCGGCGATACGGCCATCCGCCCCGGCGTATGCCCCATCGCGACGAAGCGCGCGAGCCGCCGGCTCTCGGCCTCGTACGCGTTCACCGGGAACGTCGCATAGTTGCGGCCGCCCGGATGCGCGACGTGATACCGGCAGCCGCCGAGCGAGCGCTCGAGCCACGTATCGACGATGTCGAACGTGAGCGGCGCATGCACGCCGATGGTCGGATGCAGCGCGGACGGCGGCGCCCATGCCTTGTAGCGCACGCCCGCGACGTATTCGCCGGCGGTGCCGGTCGGCTGCAGCGGCAGCGCGCGACCGTTGACGGTCACGACGTGCCGGTTGTCGTTGAGCCCCGTCACGCGCACTTCGAGCCGTTCGAGCGACGAATCGACGTAGCGCACGGTGCCGCCGGTCGCCCCCTCCTCGCCCATCACGTGCCACGGCTCCAGCGCGCCGCGCAGCGACAGCTGCATCCCGTTCACCGCGATCTGCCCGAACAGCGGGAAGCGGAATTCGAAATGCGGCGCGAACCACGCCGCATCGAATGCGAAGCCGGCATCGCGCAACTCGGCGAGCACGTCGTCGAAGTCCATCTTCAGGAACGCGGGCAGCATGAAGCGATCGTGCAGCGCGGTGCCCCAGCGCGTGAGCGGCGTCGTGTACGGCGCGGCCCAGAAGCGCGCGACGAGCGCGCGCAGCAGCAGTTGCTGCACGATGCTCATCCGCGCATGTGGCGGCATCTCGAACGCGCGCAGCTCGAGCAGCCCGAGCCGCCCGGTCGACGAGTCGGGCGAATACAACTTGTCGATGCAGAACTCGCTGCGGTGCGTGTTGCCCGTCACGTCGATCAGCAGGTTGCGCAGCACGCGGTCGACGAGCCACGGCGGCATGTCCTGGCCATACAGCAGCTTGTTGCGCTGGATCTCCGCGAACGCGACGTCCAGCTCGTACAGTTGGTCGTTGCGCGCTTCGTCGACGCGCGGCGCCTGGCTCGTCGGCCCGATGAACAACCCCGAGAACAGATACGACAGCGACGGATGATTGTGCCAGTACGCGATCAGGCTCGCGAGCAGGTCCGGGCGGCGCAGGAACGGGCTGTCGGCCGGCGTCGCGCCGCCGAGCACGAAATGGTTGCCGCCGCCGGTGCCGACGTGCCGGCCGTCGACCATGAACTTCTCGGTCGACAGGCGCGACTGCCACGCGGCGTCGTAGAGGAATTCGGTCTGGTCGACCAGCTCGTCGAAGCTCTTCGCCGGATGGATGTTCACCTCGATCACGCCGGGATCGGGCGTGACCTGCAGCAGCTTGAGCCGGGCATCGCGCGGCGGCGGGTAGCCTTCGAGCACGAGCTTCACGTCGAGCGCGTGCGCGGTCAGCTCGATCGCCGCGAGCAGTTCGAGATAGTCCTCGAGCGCGGCAAGCGGCGGCATGAACAGATACAGGATGCCGTTGCGCACCTCCGCGCACAGTGCGGTGCGCGTGATCCACGCGGCCGATTCGAAGCGCTCGGGGCGGCGCTGTGCGTCGTGCTCCCCATGCTCCCCGCGCCCGCCGTCGGCCGGCCGGCCGCGTTCGACGCTGCCGTCGCTGCGCCACTGCATCACCGTATGTGCCGACGCTTCGCGCTGCACGCCGGCCAGGTAGCGCGGCGCGTCGGCGGCGCCCGCATGACGCGCGCGGAACGCGGCCGCGTCGGGCAGCACGTCGCGCGGCGCGAACGGATCGCGCTCGACGAGATACGGATAGTCGGCATCGGCGACCCACGGCAGCGAATCGAGCGGCAACCGATAGCCCATCGGCGAATCGCCCGGCACGAGGTACATCCGCTCGTCGCGGAAGAACCACGGGCCGGTCTGCCAGCGCGGACCGTCGAGTGCCGCCCCTTCGTCGACGCGCTTGATCGGCAGCACGTAACCGACCACGCTGTCGAGTTGCCGGTCGAACACCTTGCGCAGTCGCGCGCGTTCGAGCTCGTCGTCGAGCCGCGAGTCGAACGGATCGACGTTGACGGGCAGCCGGCGCTCGCGCCACAGGTAGTACCACACGTCCTCGTAGCCGGGTACGACGAATTCGTCGGTCAGGCCGAGGCGCGCGGCCAGTGCGTCGATGAAGCGCTTCGCGTCGTCGGTCGTGCATGCGGACGGTTCGCGCTCGTCGGCGAACAGCGACGGGTCGTGCCACACCGGCTGGCCGTCGGCGCGCCAGTAGATCGACAGCGCCCAGCGCGGCAGCTGCTCGCCCGGATACCACTTGCCCTGCCCGAAATGCAGGAAGCCGCCGTCGCCGTATTCGGCACGCAGCCGCTGCACCAGTTCGGTCGCGTAGCCGCGCTTGGTCGGGCCGAGCGCATCGGTGTTCCATTCGGCGCCGTCGCGATCGTCGATCGACACAAAGGTCGGCTCGCCGCCTTGCGTCAGCCGGACGTCGCCTGCCGTCAGCGCGCGGTCGACCTGCGCGCCGAGCGTGCGCACGGCGTCCCACTGCGTGTCGGTATACGGCTTGGTCACGCGCGGCGATTCGTACACGCGCGTCACCACCATCTCGTGCTCGAACACGACTTCGCATTCGTCGATCAGCCCCTCGACCGGCGCCGCGCTCGTCGGCTGCGGCGTGCAGGCGAGCGGAATATGCCCTTCGCCGGCGAGCAGCCCCGAGGTCGGATCGAAGCCGATCCAACCGGCGCCGGGCAGATACACCTCGCACCATGCATGCAGGTCGGTGAAATCGACCGACGTGCCGCTCGGACCGTCGAGCGCCTTCACGTCGGGGGTCAGCTGGATCAGATAGCCGGACACGAACCGCGCGGCGATGCCGAGATGGCGGCACAGCTGCACGAGCAGCCATGCGCTGTCGCGACACGAGCCCGATGCGAGCTCGAGCGTCTGCTCGGGCGTCTGCACGCCCGGCTCCATCCGCACCAGATAGCCGATGTCGCCCTGCAGCTGCTGGTTCAGCGCGACGAGGAAGTTCACGGTGCCGGCCGGCGTGCGGTCGACGCCGTCGAGATAGGCGCGGAACAGCGGCGCCGCGCTCGTCTGCGCGTCGCACGCGAGATATGGCGCGAGCTCGGTCTTCAACGCGTCGTCATAGCTGAACGGATATTGCTCCGCGCTCGCTTCGAGGAAGAAGTCGAACGGGTTGTACACCGACATCTCGGCCACGAGGTCGATCGTGACTTCGAAGTGTTCGGTGCGCTCCGGAAACACCAGCCGCGCGAGATAGTTCGAGAACGGATCCTGCTGCCAGTTGATGAAATGCTGCGCGGGCTCGACCGTCATCGAATACGAGAGGATCGGCGTCCGGCAGTGCGGCGCGGGCCGCAGCCGCACGATCTGCGGCCCGAGGTTGATCGGCCGGTCGTAACGGTAGCGGGTGGTGTGATGCAGCGCGACGTGGATGGGCATGGGAGAGCCGCTCGGTTCGGGTTGAGCCGGCCGCGCATCGCGCGTCGCCGCCGATACGGCGGGACGGCGCGGCGGCCTGGGCAGAGTTGCGGGTCAGACGAGTTCGGGCGACTGCACGACGCTGATCTCGACGCCGACGGTGCTCGCGCCGAGCCCCGTCACGGGCTGCGCGTCGCGATAGTCGAGGCCGACGGCGATGCGCACGTAGCGCTCGTCCGGGCAGCGGTTCATGAACGGATCGAAGCCGACCCAGCCGAGCCCTTCGACATGAGCCTCGGCCCACGCGTGTCCGGCCGGCTGCTGCATCAGCGCGGCCGGTTGCGGCTGTGCGCCGAGCGCCGCCAGCGGCACGCGCTGCGACTGCGCGGCGTGCGACGCGCCGAGCACCTGCTGCATGCCGTCGGCGCTTTGCAGCGCGAGCATTTCCTCCTGTTCGCCGTCCGCTGCACTCTGCTTCGAGTCTGCCATGCGCTGCATCGCGCCGTCGGCGAGCACGTAGCCCGAGATGTAGCGCGCCGGCACCTTCAGCGCGCGCGCGGCCGCGATGAACGCGTGCGCATGATCGCGGCTCGTGCCCTCGCCGTTTTGCAGCGCCGTTTCGGCATCGACGGGCGCGTCGGTCAGATTCGGTGCATACGCGATGCGGCCGTGCACTTCCGTCATCAGCCAGTGCAGCGCATCGAGGCTGTGCGGCTCGATCGGCAACGCCTGCGTCAGCTCGCGCACGGTGTCGCCGGCCTTCGTGAGCGCGGTCTCCCGCTCGAAGATCCACGGCGGCGCATAACCGTCCTGATTGCCGAGGATGCCCGCGCGGTCCTGCGTCTCGACGACGCCGGCCGCGACCACGACGATCTCCGGCTTCGCGCCGCGCTCGTGACGCACGAGATCGACGCGGTTGCCGAGCCCGTCCGCATAGGACAACGTCGGCTCGACGCCGTCGATCGTCACCTGCCACGCACGCACCGTCTGCCCCGGCCCGGATTGCGGCCGCAGCCGCAGCCGCTGCAGCGCGTGGGACGCCTGCTCGTCGAACTGATAACGCGAGATGTGTCGGATAGCGAGTCGCATGGCAAGTCTCAGTCGAAGTTGTAGGCCTGGGCGATGTCGACGCCGAGGCTGTTGTTGCGGCCGATGAAGTCGGTCAGGAACTCGTGCAGGCCGCTCTTGAAGATCCGCTCGACCGACGTGTCGGACAGCATCTGCAGGATCTTGGTGGCCGTGTCGTGACACGGATGTGTCACGCCGTAATCCTTCGCGAGCAGGTTCAGGCTCGACACCACGCGCCCGTAGCAATAGCGCAGCGAACGCGGCATGCGGCCGTTCAGGATCAGGTAGTCGGCGATGTTCATCGGCTTGTACTGGACGTCGTACACCCAGCGGTACGAACGGTGCGCGGCCACGCAGCGCAGGATCGTCTCCCACTGGTAGTTGTCGAGAATCGTGCCGACGTGCGACACCGACGGCAGCAGCAGGTGGTACTTCACGTCGATGATCCGCGCGGTGTTGTCGGCGCGCTCGACGAACGCGCCGATCTGCGCGAAATCGAAGATCTCGTTGCGCAGCATCGTGCTGTAGAAGCTGCCGAGGATCAGCGCGGTCTCGCGCTTCACTTCGTCGAGCACCGCGGGCAGCGCGCTCTCCGGCACCGGCCGCGCGAGCGCCTGGCGCAGCGCGAGCCACGCGCCGTTCACGCTCTCCCACGCCTCGCGCGTCAGCGCCGTGCGCACCATCCGCGCGTTCGAGCGCGCGGCTTCGATGCACGACAGCACGCTCGACGGATTGTCGCGGTCGCGCAGCAGATAGTCGGTCACGGTGTCGGCGGCATACGCGTCGTATTTGCGCCGATAGCCGTCGTCGGCGCCCGAGCTGACCAGCACCGACGACCATTCGGCCGGCGCGTCGGACGTGCGCGTGAGCGCCATCCGCAACCCGGCGTCGACGATGCGCGCGATGTTCTCCGCGCGCTCGATATAGCGGTACATCCAGTACAGACCGCTCGCAGTTCGTCCCAGAAGCATCTCGTGTCCACTCCGTCTTCGTTCGGTTCGCGCGCCGGCTGTGGCGCGCGCGTGCGTTCGCGGCTCAGTCGGCCAGCACCCAGGTGTCCTTGGTGCCGCCGCCCTGGCTCGAGTTGACGACGAGCGAGCCTTCCTGCAGCGCGACGCGCGTGAGGCCGCCGGGCGTGATGCGGATGCGGTCCGACACCAGCACGAAGGGCCGCAGGTCGACGTGGCGCGGCGCGAGGCCGGCGTCGGTCAGGATCGGCGTCGTGGAGAGCGCCAGCGTCGGTTGCGCGATGTAGTTCGCCGGCCGCGCGCGCAGCTTCGCGGCGAACGCGGCGAGCTCGGCCTTCGACGCGCACGGGCCGACCAGCATCCCGTAGCCGCCCGAGCCGTGCACTTCCTTCACGACCAACTCGTCGAGATGGGCGAGCACGTATTCGAGGCTGTCGGCGTCGCCGCAGCGCCACGTCGGCACGTTCTCCAGCAGCGCCTTGCGGCCGGTGTAGAACTCGACGATCTCCGGCATGTACGAGTAGATCGCCTTGTCGTCGGCGATGCCGGTGCCGGGCGCGTTCGCGATCGTGATGTTGCCGGCGCGGTAGACGTCCATGATCCCGGCCACGCCGAGCACCGAGTCGGGCCGGAACGTGAGCGGATCGAGGAACGCGTCGTCGACGCGGCGGTACAGCACGTCGATCGCGCGAAAGCCTTCGGTCGTGCGCATCGCGACGCGGCCATCGATCACCTGCAGATCGCTGCCTTCGACGAGATGCACGCCCATCTGGTCGGCGAGGAACGAATGTTCGTAGTACGCGGAGTTGTGGATGCCCGGCGTGAGCACGGCGATGGTCGGATTGTCGGCGTTGCCGCCGGGCGGGCACACGGCCGCGAGCGACTGGCGCAGCATCTGCGGATAGGTCTCGACCGGGCGTACCTTGACCTGCTGGAACAGCTCCGGAAAGAGCTGCATCATCGTCTCGCGGTTCTCCAGCATGTAGGACACGCCGGACGGCGTGCGCGCGTTGTCCTCCAGCACGTAGAACTGATCTTCGCCGGTGCGCACGATGTCGACGCCGATGATGTGCGTATAGACGTTGCCGGGCGGCCGGAAATCGATCATCTCGGGGATGAACGCCTCGTTGTGCGCGATCAGATGCTTGGGCACGATGCCCGCGCGCACGATCTCCTGGCGATGGTAGATGTCGTCGAGGAAGGCGTTGAGCGCCATCACGCGCTGCTCGATGCCGAGCGACAGGCGGCTCCATTCGGCGCCCGAGATGATGCGCGGCACGATGTCGAACGGGATCAGGCGCTCGGCCGCCTGGGCGTCGCCGTAGACGGCGAACGTGATGCCCGTCCTGCGGAACACGGCCTCCGCATCGTGGGCCTTCTGGGCGAGGCTGGCAGGGTCCTGCGTGTCGAGCCACTGCTTGAGGCGCGCATAAGGCGCCCTCACCATGTCGCCGGATTGCAGCATTTCATCGAATGGCTTCATCGATCTTTTTCTCCATCGATCATTCTTCCCGGCATTGCGCATGCCGGACCGGCGTAAATACTGCTTTGCAAGGACCGTGCCTTGCCGTACCCGTGCGTTTCCCCCGTTTTGCACCGCCCCGCGCACGCTTGCGCGCCATGCCGCACCATGTCGGTGCAACGGCGGCCCGGCGCGTCGCATCGACAGCGTGCAATTGCGCGATCACCGCGCCAGACGTCGAACTTAGTGCGCGTGCGTGTCACGCGTATGCAATCTGCACCGCGACGATTCGCCGGCACGCCGCGGCCCCGAATCGCGGCTGAAGCGGGCCGGCCACGGTTGCCGCGGCCGGCCCTTGGGGAAGTACCGTCTGCGGCGCCCGGTTCGACGCGATGAACTAACCGGTTAGCCGGTTCCGGCGTCTCAAACTTATGCAGCCGTAATGCCGCCGACAATGCCCATGCATATTTCGACTGACACCGATCGAAAAAAAACATCGGTCTGCTCGCGGCGAGGCGCGGTACGCTAGAAAGTTCGTGCAGCGAATCCGTGGCGCCGCGCCGTGGGCGCCCGACTATAAAAAGCGAAGAAAGAAATGGAAGCAAAGTGGCTGGAAGATTTCCTGAGCCTCGCGGATACCAAGAGTTTTTCCCGGGCCGCGCGTCATCGGCACCTGACGCAGTCGGCATTCAGCAGACGAATCGCCGCGCTCGAAACTTGGATGGACGCCAAGCTGGTCGACCGCAGCATCAACCCGGTCGCGCTGACGCCGGCCGGACAGATGTTCCGCGCGCTGGCGGCGGACATCCTGCGCAGCATGTACGCGGCACGCAACCTCGTGAACGGCTACGACCAGTTCGCCGCCAGCGATCAGGTCGTGCGCTTCGCGGTCGCGCATACGCTGGTGTTCACGCTGTTTCCCGAATGGCTGAAGCAGTTGAACGGCGAAGTCGGCAATGTGACCGCCCGCGTGAATGCGGTGAACGTGCCGGAAGGCGTGCAGCAGCTCGTCGAAGGTGAATGCGATCTGCTGCTCGGCTATCACCATCCGCAACTGCCGATCGTGCTCGATCCCAACCATTTCCCGTTCGTCACGCTCGGCGTCGAGCGGATTCTGCCGGTGTCGACGCCCGATGCGCACGGCAAGCCCGTATTCGAGCTGCCGGGCGCCGCCGATGCGCCGCTGCCGCTGCTCGCCTACTCCTCCGGCGCGTTTCTCGGCAACGTCGTCGAAATGCTGCTGCTGAATGCGGCGGGGCCGTATGCGCTGCACCGGTGCTTCGAGACGCATATGTCCGAGGCGCTGAAAGGCATGGTGGTGGCCGGCCACGGCATCGGCTGGCTGCCGGAGAGCTGCGTGGCGAAGGAGCTCGCCGACGGCTCGCTGGTGCGCGCGGGGTCCGCCGATTGGGTCACCGAGCTGGAGATCCGGCTGTACCGCTCGGCGCGCCAGCGCGGGCTCGCGGCCGAGCAGCTGTGGACCTACATCATGAACCGGCCGCGCGCAGCGAACGACGCCGCCGTGGGCGGTCAGTCGCCTGCCACGGCAGCGGTGCGCGTCGCGCGCGGCAGCGCGCGCGGGCGGTAGCGGCGTCGCGGTTCGCGGGGTACGTCGGCGGCGATCCTGCACGCGCCGGCCGATCGCCCAGGCGGGCGCGGCTGCACATTTTTCGAGCCTGTGCCGGTAAATATGCAGGCCGCCGCACGCGCGATCAAATCGGCCGTCACACCAAACGTTTGCGAATCCGGACCGCCGTTATTGCCGAATGCAAAATCGATCGCCGCCGCTGCGCGATTCGTATGCCGGAAATACCTCGTTACAAAACAAAATAAAAATCTCGACTTGCGCGCAATGGTGATAATCACCAAAAACGTCGCACCCTCATTTACTACCGATTGAATCTGTACATTCGCCGTCACTGCAGCGACTCGAATACAGACGCAAATGTTTCTTTTATCAGTCGTTATTTTTCGGCACGAAGTTCGGTACAACCACCACGCAGAGACCTGCTTCCTGCCATTCCTACCGCGGCCCAATTTCGACGACCGGAAATAGCGACTTTGTTCAGAGCTGATTCATTTCGTCCAATTAATCCATATTCCGTTTAAATAAGACCTTTAAAGCGCGTCCGATATCCGCCACCCGCGGTTGTTTGTTCAAAATCCATCGTGTATCAATAGCGTGTCGCAAAAGAACGCCGTTAATTTCGACCCGGAATAAATCAGTGCGATGAATTCCGGATGGAGGTGACAATGTCTTCCTCGTCGCTCAAGAAGCATGCGCGCGTGCTCGTCGGCGTCGTCGCATTTGCATGTCTCGCGCATGCCGGCGCCCAGACGCAGCCAGGCGGCGGTGCACCTGCGTCGGGCATCGCGCCCGGTCGCTACATGATTTCGTACATCTGCGGCGACGCACGCATCGACGGAACCGCGCCGCTACCGCCTGACGGTCGCCCGTACAACCTCGGCGTGTCGTTCGTGTCGGGCGGCACCGGGCAGCCGCTGTCGAACGTTCAGGTGCGGCTCAGACGACATGGCCGCGTACTCGTCGAGTTCAAGTCGAGCGGGCCGCGCTGCCTGTTCAGCGTGCCCGACGCGAGTTACCGGATCGAAGGAACCTATGCGGGCGCGACACAGTTCGCGGTCGTCGAAACGGGGGCGCTCACCACGCAACTGAAGTGGTAGGCGCCGGCCGATCGCGCGCGGTTGCGCCATCCATCGGATCCGCGCGCACCGAGGAGCATCGAATGACTCGTGGAGAACGACCGGGCGACTCCCCCGCCGGGCCACCGAAACCCTCGTGGGGCCCCGGCAGGAATGCGGCGCTCAGCGTCGTGGCGTTTGCCGCGATCTTCGGCGCGTTTGCGCTCGTCGAGCGCAACCCGGGCCGCGGCCACGCAAGCATCGCCCGCGACGTGGCGGGCGAGATCGGCACGGCCGTCGGCAAGTATCGCAACGCATTCGTCGCCGCGTCGGCACCGGTCGGCGCCGCATCGACGGCCGCGCTGTCGGCGTCGCTCATCCCGCCGCCATCGGCCGCCGACGCGAAAGCGCCCGCCGCACCGCAAGCGGACGCCGGTTCCGCCGCGAAACCGCCGCGCGGTGCGGACCCGCGGCACGCGGCGCTCGCGACGAGCCCGCACGACACATCGGGCGGCGCGCGCGTAACGGACACGGGCGACACGCACCGGACGTCGCGTTCGCCAGCGCCGGGGCACACGCGCAGGCACCGCGCGGCTGCGTCGCAACTGCGGCCCCCAGCGCAAAAGCAGCTCCCTGTGCAGCCGCCCGCGCCGGCGCAGTCGTATCTGACCGACGCGGCCCGGATGGAGACCACCAGCGTCACGCACGACGAGCTCGCAAGCGCTCGTGCGCTGGCAAGAGCGCGCCGGTGCGCGCAGCTCGACCAGTGGCAATGCGTCGAGCAAAACGCGAGCCGTGCGCTCGCCATCGATCCGACGAATAGCGAATCGCGTGCGCTGCTTGGGCAAGCGATACGCAATCGTCTGTAGACGGTCCACGGCCGGCGGGCATGGCCGCCCGCCCGCGCGATCGCGGCGACGTGCGTCGCCGGGCGCGCAACGGTCGTGACCGATTCGGACAGAGGAGACATCGTGGCCAGCAATCGCCAGCAACAATGCACGTCCGTCGCGCCGCCCAACCGGCGGATCCTGCTGCATGCGCCCCTGCTGTTGCTGCTCGTCGCGTCGGGCTCGTGTCTGGCCGGCGAAGGCGATGCGTCAGCTCTCGGCGCGCGCGAAATCGCCGAGGCCGACGCCGGCGGCGGGCGCGATGCGCTGCCGCCCGATATGCAGCCGGCCGGTACGACGGTGCAAGTCGTGCAGGTGGCCGACGCCGAGCCGCCCACGGCGCCGCCCCCGATCGCCCGGGCCTCCGATGCATCGATGCAGGTCGCGCAGGCGCGGCAGGCGTCGCGCCTGCAAGCGTCGGCGAGGCCGACCACGGTCGTCGTCGAGCCGGATACGTCGCCGCCAAGCGAACCGCGTGCGGTCGAGCCGGCGCTGGCCGCTCCGGTTCGGTCGATGGACGCGGTCGGCACGTCGGACGCCGCCTCCGCGGACACGATGCCGGACACGACACCGGCCGCTGAGCATACGCCGGATGGATCGCTGCACAGTTCGCCGGGTGCGGCTGAGTCGATGTCGTCGGTGTCGGTGTCGGCCTCGTCGCCGTCCTCGCCGTCCTCGGTGTCCTCGGTGTCCTCGGTGTCCTCGATGTCCTCGATGTCGTCGCCACCTTCACCACCCGCTACACCGCCGACGCGCACGCCTACTGCGCCGCCTACATCCGCGTTCGCCCTGCCCCAACCGCCCACGCCAGCACAGCCCACACCGGCCACGCCGCAACTGCTAGCCCAGGCCGCGCCCCCCGCTGCACCGACCCGAACCGCCTCGGCATCCGCCCCGCCGCTGCCGGACGCGCCCACCCTGCGGCCGCCCGGCGCGCAACCGTCCACGCTCGACGCGCCGAACTCGCTGTCGCCCGGCGCCCAGCTCCCCGGCGATACGCCGCAGCGCTCGCAAGGCCCCGACGTCGAGGCGCCGAACGCGCAGGCGCCGAACCTGCGAACCGCCGACGTCGCCACCGTGCGCAACGACGTATTCGGCCTCGCGGCGAGCGGCGGCGCGGTCAAGGCGCTCGAGGAAGCGAAGGCACGGCCCGACGCATTCTCGGCCGTCGACGTCGCGCAGCTGGAGGAACTGTCGATACGTCAGCAGGTCCGCGGCGGCCGCGACAAGTCGCGCTCGATGACGAGCGCCGACCGCTTCGACGGGATCGACGACGCGCTGCGCGCCGCCGACGATCTCGACCAGCGGATGCCGCCGACCCCCGAGTATTCGCCGGTCCGCACCGCGCTCGCCGGCGACCGCACGATCGCGCATGCGGCACGCGGCGACATGAAAACGGCCGTCGCGACGTTCGAGACGATCCCGTCCAACGCGGAGATCTCGATCGACGCGCTCGCGGCCGTCGGCGATGCCTACCTGTACCTGAGCGAACCGGCCAAGGCGCACGCCGTATACGAGCGTGCGCTGAAACAGGCCACCGCATCGCCGACGGACCGCGCGACCCGCGGCTTCCAGTACGGCGCCCGCACGCGCGCGATCGAACTGCGCGAAGGGCTGTTCTGGTCGTACGTCGACCAGGGCCGCGCGGCCGACGCCGGAAAAGTGCTCGACGACATGCGCACGTCGCTGCCGCCCGCGAAGGAGGTACGCAACTACGGCCCGGAAGAAAGCGATTATTTGCGCTACTACCGGCTGCGCGCGCAATACCTGATCGTCACGGGGCACGTCGACGAAGGGATCGCCGCGCTCGAACAGCTCGAGAAGGAGGTGCCGTTCAATGCGGAAATCCGCGCGGCGCACGCCGACGCGGTGTCGGGCCAGTCGCATCCGCGCCAGGCGATCTCGATGTACCGCGCCTCGCTGACCGATCATCCGGACAGCGTCGAGATGCTCGCCGGTCTCGGCCGCGCGGCGCTCGCGGCCGACGACTACGCGAGCGCGAAATACGCCGATCAGACGCTCGGCAACACGTTCCCCGACAGCGGCGCCGTGCGCAGCTTCAAGCGCGACTACAACGCCTATCGCAGCCCCGTGTTCACGACGGAACTGAGCTACGAACACGGCAACAGCGCACTGGCCGACAACAGCTTCACGTCGGACAGCTATCTGTACTCACAGCCGTTCGGCGACAACTGGCGCGTGTTCTCGCATACGTTCTTCGGCTACGCGCAGACCGATGCCGGCAGGATCAGCCGCACGCGCACCGGCGTCGGCGGCGACTACCGGCACGGGCCGCTGACCGTGCAGGCGGAAGCCACGCGCTCGCTCGGCACCGATGGCCGAACCGGCGGCCGCGGCACGATCGCCTACGCGCTGAACGACTACTGGACCGTGAGCGGCGCGCTCGACAGCAACGACAACTCGCTCCCGTGGAAGGCCTATGCGGCGCACATCTGGGGCCGCTCCGCGAACGTCGCGGTCGTGTATCGCCAGAACGATCGCCGCGAGGTCCGGCTCAGCTACGGCGTGAACCGCTACAGCGACTCGAACCTGCATCAGGAGATCGCGGCGAGCGCGACGCAGCGCGTGTACACGTCGGCCAACCAGCTCGTCAACGTGTCGCTAGATCTCGGCACCGACAGCAACACGCGCCAGGACGCACCGTACTTCAGCCCAGGCCGCGACTATGCGGCTGCCGTCACCGTGATGCACCAGCTGATGCTGTGGAAGAAGGGCGACATGGGATTGCAGCAGCGCGTGTCGGTGTCGGGCGGCATGTACAACGAGCGCGGTTTCGGCACGAGCGCGCTGTGGAGTGCGCGCATCGAACACGCGTGGACCTTCAAGCGCGACATCACGCTCAGCTACGGCATCGAGGTGAGCAGCCACGCGTACGACGGCCAGCGCGAGCGCTCCGAAACCGGCTTCCTGTCGGTCAACCTGCCGTTCTAGCAAGGAGATCGGACAATGCAATCGAGACGGACCTTCATGTGCGGATGCGTCGGCACGTTTGCTGCCTGTTCGTTGTTCCCGGGCGTGACGGGGGCCAAGATGATCGACCTGCTGCCGCCGTCCGATCCGGCCGACGGCAAGACGTTTCGCGTGATCTGCCTGCATGACGTGCGCGACAACCTGATGGCGTCGTTCTCGTCCGCGTCGGCGATGGTCGACCCGTTCGCGGTCGACACCGGCACGCTGACGGCGATCTTCTCGTGGCTGCAGACCAACAACTATCACACCATCACGGTCCGCCAGATCGAGGAGTCGCGGCGCGGCGGCAAGCCGCTGCCGCCGCGTGCGGTGCTGCTCACGTTCGACGACGGCTACCGCAGCCACTACACCAAGGTGCTGCCGCTGCTCGAGCGCTTCCAATATCCGGCCGTGATGGGCATCGTCACCGCGTGGATCGACGCGCCGCCCGATCTGCCGATCCGCATCAGCGACAAGGTCCAGGTGCCGCGCGACTACTTCATGTCGTGGGACGAGGTGAAGCAGATCGGCCAGTCGCACCTCGTCGAGCTGGGCTGCCACACCCACAACCTTCATCACGGCGCGGTCGCGAACCCGCAAGGCAACGAGCTGCCGGCGACCACGTCGCATCTGTATCTCAAAGACGAGAAGCGCTATGAAACCGACGCCGAGTTCGAAGCACGCGTGCACGACGACCTGCAAACCTGCGTGCGGCAGATCCGCGAGCGCACCGGCATCGTCGCGCGCGCGATGGTGTGGCCGTACGGTGCGGAAAACCAGCCCGTGCGCAGGATATCGACGTCGCTCGGCATGGACATCCAGTTCAGCCTCGATGCCGGCCCGAACACGCCCGACGTGCCGTTGGACCGACTGAGGCGGATCCTGATGATGTACGACGTCGACATCGGCGGGTTCGAGCGCTCGATGCGCGAGCCGGCGTCGAACCGCGGCGACGTCGACGTGCCCGAGCGCATCGTGCAGGTCGATCTCGATCAGGTCTACGATCCGGACCCGGCGCGCCAGGAAGCCAATCTCGGCAAGCTGATCGAGCGCATCTACCGGATGCAGCCGAAGTCGGTCTACCTGCAGGCCTATGCGGACCCGAAGGGCACGGGCGTCGCCGAAGCCGTGTATTTCCCGAACCGCCATCTGCCGATGCGCGCCGACCTGTTCTCGCGCGCCGCGTGGCAGCTCAACACGCGCTCGAACGTGCAGGTGTACGCGTGGATGCCGGTGCTCGCGTTCCGGCCGCCGTCCGACAAGCTGCGCGGGCTCGCGGCCGTCACCGCATACGGCGGCGCGCCGGCGCGCGAGAACGGCACGCGCGTGTTCCGGCTGAGCCCGTTCGATCCGGATGCGCGACTGATGATCGAGCAGATCTACGAGGATCTCAGCAAGCACGCGTCGTTCAGCGGCATCCTGTTCAGCGACGACGCCGTGCTCGACGATTACGAGGACGCAGGCCGGCATGCGCTGCACACCTATTCGCTGTGGGGACTGCCGGCCGATGTCGGCAAGATCCGCGAGAGCCCCGACCTGATGAAGCGCTGGACCCGCCAGAAATCGCGCTACCTGATCGACCTGACGCGGCAGCTCGAACAGATCGTGCTGGCTTATCAGAACGTCGGCGACGTGCTGACCGCGCGCAACCTGTTCGCGCTGCCGGTGATCAAGCCCGAGTCCGAGGCGTGGTACGCGCAGAACTACGACGACTTCCTCGCGACCTACGACTACGTCGCGTTGATGGCGATGCCGTACATGGAGCAGGCGAGCGACCCGGAGCGCTGGCTGGACCAGCTCGTGCGCACGGTGCGCGCGAAGCAGCGCGGGCTGCAGCGCACCGTATTCGAACTGCAGTCGTACGACTGGCATGCGCGCAAGGAGGTGTCGGCCGGCACGCTGCTCGCGCAGATGCGGCGCTTGCGCAGCGAGGGCGCGGTGAACTTCGGCTACTACCCCGACAACTTCCTCAACGGCCAACCCGAGCTCGACGCAATGCGCGACGTGATGTCGCTGAAGTCGCGCCTCGACCCGACATCGATCAACGCGCTGATGCAGATGCAGAACGCGCAGGGGACCCGGACGCCATGACCAGCCACAGCCTCATCCAGCGCGTGCAGGACTTCGTGTTCTACTACCCTTTCTTCATGTCGTATCTGTGGATGATCGGCGGCGTCGTTCACTACTTCCTGCTCGAGGAAGGCCGCACGCTCGGCACGCGCGCGATCGCGGCGAGCGGCATTCCGAAGGTCTCGATCGTCGTGCCCTGCTTCAACGAGGCCGCGAACGCGCGCAGCGTGATCCGCCACCTCGATGCGATGGATTATCCGAACTACGACGTCATCGCGGTCAACGACGGCAGCAAGGACCGCACCGGCGAGATCCTCAACGAACTGGCCGTCGAGATTCCGCGCCTGCTCGTGATTCACCACGCGCGCAACGAAGGCAAGGCGGTCGGACTCACCACCGCCGCAGCGGTATCGAACGCCGAGTATCTGCTGTGCATCGACGGCGACGCGCTGCTCGCGCACGACGCGATCGGCTGGATGCTCGAGCATTTCGTGACCGATCCGGGCGTCGGCGCGGTCACCGGCAACCCGCGCATCCGCACGCGCACGTCGCTGCTCGGCCGCATGCAGGTCGGCGAATTCTCGTCGATCGTCGGGCTGATCAAGCGCACGCAGCAGGTGTACGGCCGCATCTTCACAGTGTCGGGCGTGATCACGATGTTCCGCAAGACCGCGCTCGCCGACGTCGGCTACTGGAGCTCGGACATGCTGACCGAGGACATCGACATCAGCTGGAAGCTGCAGTGCCGCGACTGGCGCGTGGTCTACGAGCCGCATGCGCTCAGCTGGATCCTGATGCCCGAGACGCTGAAAGGACTGTACCGACAGCGGCTGCGCTGGGCGAAGGGCGGCATCCAGGTGCTGCTCAAGTACGCGGGCACGCTCGCGCGGCCGACCCAGATGATGATGTGGCCGCTGTTCGCGGAGTATCTGATCGGCATCGCATGGGCGTACGCGATGTCGTTCATCCTGCTGCTCGCGCTGATCGACGTGGTGTACCCGCTCCCGGCGAACTGGCATGTGTCCGTGGTGCCGCACTGGCACGGGATGCTGCTGGTCGCAACCTGCATCCTGCAGCTGATCATCGGCAGCATGATCGATCGTCGTTACGACGAAAAACTCCTGATGTACTTCCTTGACACCATCTGGTACCCCGTGGCGTTCTGGCTGATCAGCATGATCACCACCGTCGTCGCGTTGCCCGCCGTCGTACTGCGGGGCCGCGGCAAGCGCGCCGTGTGGGTCAGTCCCGACCGAGGCATTCAACATGAAGAACGCGCCGATTATTGACCTTTCCCTGCGTGCGCCGCACGAGATGATCGCGGAGCGCGGCACGCTCGTCGGCCCCGTGCTGGTCGCATGGTTCCGCCTCGTGCGGCCCGCGCTGGTGGGCGGGGTCTGGGCATCGATCTGCATCTATACGTACCGCTATCTGCTGCCGTTCAACGAGGCCGAGATGCCGATCGAGCAGATCGTGTTCTATGTGACGAGCATCGCGCTGATCGCCGGCACCATCGTCACGTGGCTGATCGCGGGGCGCGTCGTGCATCCGCTCGCGTACCGGCTGCGCGTATCGAAGATGCTGCGGCGCTCGGCCAGCGTGCAGGCGCGCTCGGTGCCCGCGCACGCGCTGGCCGGCGCACGCCGCCACGGCGCGCGGCGCACGACGCGCATTCTGGTCGCGTCGCACGACGCGAACGGCTCGATCGCCGGCATCGAATGGATCGCGCACGCGGGGCCGCAGCCCCGCGAGTAGGTCGGCGTGCGCGTCCGTCCGCGCGCGGCGCATCGTTCGCTTTGCGCCGCGCGCCGGGCGGCAACTTCCCGTTCTGTAGACGAGGTGAATCATGTGCGGAATCGTCGGAGCAAGCGGCCTGAACAATCAGGTGCCGCAACTGGTCAAGGCGCTGAGCCGGCTCGAGTATCGCGGCTACGATTCGTGCGGCATCGCCGTGCTGCGCGACGGCCGCCTGCGCAGCGAACGCACGCTGCGGCGCGTGGCCGACCTGCAGGACCGCGTGCTGACGCTCGGCCTCGAAGGGCAGACCGGCATCGCGCACACGCGCTGGGCGACGCATGGCGCGCCGTCGGAAATGAACGCGCACCCGATCATGTCGGGCGACACGATCGCGGTCGTACACAACGGCATCATCGAGAACCACGACACGCTGCGCGCCGAGCTTCGGCAGCGCGGCTACATGTTCCGCGGCGAGACCGACACCGAGGTGATCGCGCATCTGATCCACAGCGTGTATCGCGACGATCTGCTCGACGCGGTGAGGCGCGCGGTCAAGCGGCTGCACGGCGCCTATGCGATCGCGGTGCTGAGCGCCTGCGAGCCGCAGCGGCTGGTGGCCGCGCGCGCCGGCTCGCCGCTCGTGATCGGCATCGGCGCGGACCAGAACTATCTGGCGTCCGACTGCGCGGCGCTCGGCGAGCTGACCGACCGCTTCGTCTACCTCGAAGACGGCGACGTCGCGCTGATCACGCCCGAGCGCATCGCCGTGGTCGATTCGATCGGCAGCGACGCGCAGCGTCCGCTGTGCGTGGTCCGGGCGCGCGACCACGACGCGGCGCTCGGACCGTATCGTCACTTCATGCAGAAGGAGATCTTCGAGCAGCCGAAGGCGATCGCCGCCACGCTCGACGGCGTCGACACCGTGTCGCCCGCGCTGTTCGGCGACGACGAAACCGCGCGCGCGCTGCTGTCGAAAACGCGCAGCGTGCTGCTGCTCGGCTGCGGCACGAGCTACTACGCGGGCCTCACCGCGAAGTACTGGCTGGAGGGCATCGCGGGCATCCGCGCGCAGGTCGAGATCGCCAGCGAGTATCGTTATCGCGAGACCGTGCCCGATCCGCACACGCTGGTCGTGGGCATTTCGCAGTCGGGCGAAACGGCAGACACGATCGGCGCGATCGAGTATGCACGCGCGATGGGCCAGCATCTGTCGATGGCGATCTGCAACGTCGCGACCAGCTCGATCGCGCGCACCGCCCCGCTCTGCTTCCTCACGCGCGCGGGCATCGAGCTCGGCGTCGCGTCGACCAAGGCGTTCACGACGCAACTCGTCGCGCTGTTCCTGCTGACGCTGACGCTCGCGCGGCAACGCGGCCGGCTCGACGACGCGCAGGTCGCGCTGCACCTGAACGGGCTGCGCGCGCTGCCGGCGCGCATCGGCCACGCGCTCGCGCTCGAAACGCAGATCATGGGCTGGGCCGCGAAGTTCGCGCGCGCCGACCACGCGCTGTTCCTCGGGCGCGGCATGCACTATCCGATCGCGCTCGAAGGCGCGCTGAAGCTGAAGGAGGTGTCGTACGTCCACGCTGAAGGCTATCCGGCCGGCGAGCTGAAGCACGGGCCGCTCGCCCTGGTGACGAGTGCGATGCCGGTCGTCACGATCGCGCCGGACGACCGCCTGTTCCAGAAGCTGAAATCGAACATGGCGGAGGTGCGCGCACGCGGCGGCCGGTTGTACGTGCTCGCCGGCCAGCATCTGGGGATCGACGCCGACCGCGACACGCACGTGATCCGCGTGCGCGAATCGGGCGATGCGCTGTCGCCGATCGTCAACGTGATCGCGCTGCAGCTGCTCGCGTACCACGTCGGCTGCGCGCGCGGCGCCGACGTCGACAAGCCGCGCAATCTCGCGAAATCGGTGACCGTCGAATGATGGGGCGGCCGGCCGTCGTCGCGCATGCGGGCGGGCGCGGCGCTCGCGCGCGGCTCGGGGCGGCGCTGTGCGGCGTCTGCTGGGCTGCCGCGGTCCCGTCGCTCGCGTGTGCAGGCACCTCGGCCGTGCATACCGTCACCGTGCAGGAACGCGCCGCGCCGCAGGACGACGGCGACCCGCGGCGCTTCATGCACGGGGTCGGCGTGGCCGACGCCGGCGGCGGGCGACGCTGGGTGTTCTTCAGCAGTTCCGGCATCGCGCCGCGCGGCGCACTGCGCAGCGGCAACTGGCCGCACGACGTGTACGTCGGCGAATGGCTTCCCGGCAAGCCGCGGATGCTGCGCGTCCATACGTTCATCAGCCGACCGGAGGCGCAGGAGCCCGTGTCGATCGCGCAGAACCCGCGCGGCGACATCTTCGTCACGTTCGAGGACGGCTGGAATACGCCGCAGGTGGTCAGCCAGCGATACGGCATCTATCGGCGCGACCTGAAACCGGTCAAGCCCTATCCGAACGACGTCGAGTCGGGCGGACATTCGGGCCATGTCGCCGCGGTCGGCGAACGCTTCGTCGTGTTCTATTCCACCGATTGGATCGACGGCGGCGGCGTCGACAACCTCGGCACCGGCAACGGCGTCTATGTGAAAACCTACGATGCCGAAGGACGCGTGCTGAACCACGTGCCGGTCACGCCGCATCGCCGCGAATGGTGGCCGCTGGTCGCGGGCTCGCCGCGCCGCGCGCTGCTGGTCTGGCAGAAGTACATCGCCGGCAGCACCGACGCGACGCTCGAATACGCGATGTTCGATCCGGTCACCGCGAAGCTCGACAAGCTCGGCACGCTGAGCGACGCGATCCAGTACTACGTGTACTCGTCGGCCTACGTGCCGGCGATCGACCGCTTCGTCGTCGTGACGACGACGGCCGACGAGCGCGGCGTCGCGATGCTGATCGATCCGGACGGGCGCCGCGTCGCGACGCTCGACTGTCTGCCGGCGTCGGTGCGGGAGTCGGGGATCGGCATCGACGGCGCACACGCGTACGTGCCGACCCGCGACGGCCGGCTGCTGACATTGGCGCTGTCGCCGACCGGCATGACCGTAAGCGGCGTGCAGCGCTCGCCGGTGCCGTGGGGGGCGACCGGCATCGTCGGATTCCCGGCGCGCGCCGCCGCGATGCATTTCGTGTCGCTGACACCGACCGGCGTACGCGAAGCCGACTTCGACACGGCGCGCGAGACGCCATTGCCGGACGCGGACGCGCAGTGTGCGCGCCGCTGACCATCAAGGTGCGGCGAGCGCCCGCGCGCACATCGTGGCTGCGCGTTCAGCGCTCGTTGCTCGTCACGGTTTCGAACTGCGAGCGATAGACGCCTTCGCGAACGATGCGCTCGAGCGTTGAGACGCCGTCCAGCAGCGTGTCCGGATGGAAATTCGGCGTGACGGGAAATTCCGGGCCGACGCCAGTTGGCTGGCCACGATCGTCGGATATGGGCAAAGCGTACGGTCTGCGACAGTGTCCATGCCGATGGTCCGGTAGCGTCGGCGCGGCCGACTGTATCGCGATGTCCGCGATGCCGTGAAGGAGGCAGCGCACCGCACCGCGCATGTTTCGGTGCCCGATGCTATATCGTGCGCACGCCGCACGCCGTGCGTTCCGAAGTCGCCAACGCCGCGCGCACCGGCTAGACTGTCGCCCGATCCCATTCACCGGCCAGCGCCCCTGCGGTTTTCTCGCGGCCGGAACACCCTCGTACGGAGAACGAATGCTGAAGCGCCGGTGGTTTTCGCTGTTGTTGCTGCTCGCGTGCGCGTTCGCCACGCACGCATCCGCACAGTCCACGCTCGAACTCGACACCGGCGGCGCGCCGCGCGTGCTGACGCGCGACGCCTTGCTCGCGCGCGCCGATGCGACCGAGCTGCACGTGCCGCACGACATCGCGTACGGGCGGCCGATGACGTTCCGTGCGGTGCCGTTCGCAGCGCTGCTCGGCGATGCGCCGCTGCCGGCGGACGGCGTGCTCGAAACGCGCGCGGCGGACGGTTTCGCCGCTCAGCTGCCGCTCGATCTGGTGCGCCGTCGTGCGCCGGCCGGCGCCGTTGCATGGCTCGCGATCGAGGACCCGGCGCGGCCGTGGCCGAAGCTGCCGGGCAAGCAGGTCAGCGCCGGCCCGTTCTATCTGGTGTGGTCGGGGCCGGACGCGGCGTCGGTGCGCGGCGAGCAGTGGCCGTATCAGATCGTGCGCATCACGATCCAGTCGTCGCCGCTCGCGCGCTGGCCGTCGCTCGCGGTCGATCCCGCATTGCCGGCGAACGCGCCGGCCCGCGCCGGGCAGCGGCTGTTCGTCACGCTGTGCCTCGCCTGCCACCGCATCGACGGCGCCGGCAGCAGCCAGGCCGGCCCCGATCTGAACACGCCGATGAATCCGGTCGACTACTTCCAGCCGGCCGCGCTGCGCCGCTACATCCGCGATCCGGCCTCGGTGCGCGACTGGCCGGGCCGCGTGATGCCGGCGTTCCCGCCCGAGCAGCTGAGCGACCGGGAACTCGACCAGATCGTCGCGTACCTGACGTACGTCGCGCGGCGCAAGCCCGGCAAATAAGCCACGGCGCTCACGGGCGCTTCGCGGCACCGCTTGCAGCAGCACGTTGGCGCCGGCCGTCGACCATTCCGGCGTGATCGCGTCGGCCTCGTTTGGGCCGAGACCGTCGACGCACGGCACGCGCGGCATGGCACGCGTCGTGGCCTGCGCCCGACACGATGTCCAGGTGCGACAAGCCGAACGCCTGCGCCGCGTCGCGCACCGCGCCGATGTGGCGCGCATACGACATCGGGGCCTTCAGCACACGCAGATGTTGTCGTAGCGGCCGCGCGTCGGCGATGCCCCAGCTTGCGGACGTCACTCGATGTATATATGATACGCATATCATATATCGGAGAATGCCATGAGCCGCATCCTGATCGATCTGTCGAATGGCCAGCTCGACGAGCTGGCCGCCATCGTCGACACTGAGCAACGCCCTCGCGCCGCGATCATTCGCGATGCAATCGATGCGTATATCGCACAACACAAGCGATCGCATGCCGATATCGTGTTCGGCCTGTGGAAGGACCGCGCCGTCGACGGGCTCACCTATCAGGAGGCACTGCGTTCAGAATGGTAAAAGCGATCATCGACACCCGTTACGTCACCGCATGCCGGAGCCGCCGGCTTGCGGCCGACGCTCGTCCCGCACGGCTTCGGCCGCCGCATGCCGGCACCGTGTTCGGTCTCTGGAAAACGCGCGCGCTCGACGGGCTCGCGTATCAACAGGCGTTGCGCGCGGAATGGTGAATGCCCTCTTCGACACCAACATCCTGATCGACTATCTCGGCGGCGTGGAAGCCGCGCGCGAGGAACTCGCCCGCTACGAGTCGCGCGCGATCAGCGTGGTGACCTGGATGGAAGTCCTGGTCGGCGCAACGGCAAGCGACGACGCAGCGATCCGCACGTGGCTGTCGTCGTTCGACATCATTCCGCTCGACGGCGCGGTGGCGAATCGCGCGGTCGCGATTCGCCAGGCGCGCCGCATTCGGTTGCCCGATGCGATCGTGTGGGCTTCCGCGCAAGTGAACGGCCTGCTGCTCGTATCGCGCAACACGAAGGATTTTCCCGTCACCGAACCGGGCATCCGGGCGCCCTATCAGTTGTAGCGAAGGCGGCGGCGGGGCGAATGTCTGCCCCGTCCTGCCCTGCCAGTCGCTGCCGCATGGCGGCAGCCGCGCGACCGTATAGGCCAAGCGTCGCACGCCGGTCCACGCGTGCCGGCGCTCGACGTACTCGATACGCTTCGTGCGCTCGACGACGCCCCGACACGCACTACACGCATGGACTAACCGCCGCATCGCGCAACCGCACCACCGAGCAACGGCACATGCGAAGCACCCGGCATTTCCGTACATCGCGTGGCCGCGGTGCCGATATCGCATCGGCCTCGTGCCCAGCGACCAGCGACCGATCGCAGCGCCCCGGCGATGCATCGAGCTTCCTCGCGTTCGGCCACGGCGCACGCGCCGCACGCAATGCTGCCCCTCCGTGCCTCGCTCCGCCTCACGGATCCAAAGCCCCGCCCATGCCCGTTCGGAACCGCGCCGCAACCAGATAGAAATTCCCGATGCAGCGGATTAAAACAAGCAATTTCACAAGGCAAGGGTGAACCCGGATACTGAGCACACTTCATCAACACCACCGCAAAGGAACGCTCAAGATGCCGATCATCAACACCCAAATCAAACCGTTCAAGGCAACCGCATACCACAACGGCGATTTCGTGCCCGTGACCGAAGAGAACTTCAAGGGCAAGTGGTCCGTCGTCGTGTTCTATCCGGCCGACTTCACGTTCGTGTGCCCGACCGAACTGGGCGATCTGGCCGACCGCTACGCCGAATTCCAGAAACTGGGTGTCGAAATCTACGGCGTGTCGACCGATACGCACTTCACGCACAAGGCATGGCACGACACGTCGGAGACGATCGGCAAGATCAAGTACCCGATGATCGGCGACCCGACGCTCACGCTGTCGCGCAACTTCGACGTGCTGATCGAGGAAGAAGGGATGGCGCTGCGCGGCACGTTCGTGATCAACCCGGAAGGCGAGATCAAGCTGTGCGAAATCCATGACAACGGCATCGGCCGCGACGCCGGCGAACTGCTGCGCAAGGTGCAGGCCGCGCAATACATCGCCGCACATCCGGGCGAAGTGTGCCCGGCAAAGTGGACGCCGGGCGCGGAAACGCTGACCCCGTCGCTGGACCTGATCGGCAAGATCTGACGATCGCCCCGCGCGCGCCGCACGGCGCGCGCCACGCCACCGCGGGCCGGCCCTCGCCGCCCGCCCTCCTCCGGCACCCCGTGCCCGAGCAGCCACATCAATACGGAATTCAGAACGCCATGCTCGACGCCAATCTCAAGAATCAACTGAAAGCGTACCTCGAAAAGATCACCCGCCCGATCGAACTCGTCGCCTCGCTCGACGACGGTGCGAAATCTCGGGAACTGCTTGCGCTGCTGAACGAGATTGCGTCGCTGACGTCGCGCGTGACCGTCATCGAGCGCCGCGACGATGCCGAGCGCAAGCCGTCGTTCTCGATCGGCGAACCCGGCAAGCCGGCCGGCATCCGCTTCGCCGGCATTCCGATGGGCCACGAATTCACGTCGCTCGTCCTCGCGCTGCTGCAGACCGGCGGCCATCCGATCAAGCTCGACGACGACGTGATCGAACAGATTCGCGCGCTCGACGGCGACTTCGCGTTCGAAACGTATTTCTCGCTGTCATGCCAGAACTGCCCGGAAGTCGTGCAGGCGCTGAACGTGATGGCACTGATCAACCCGCGCATCCGCCACGTCGCGATCGACGGCGCGCTGTTCCAGGATGAAGTCGACGCGCGCCAGATCATGGCCGTCCCGACGATGTTCCTGAACGGCGCAACGTTCGGCCAGGGCCGCAGCAGCGTGAAGGAAATCCTCGCGAAGCTCGACACCGGCGCGAGCGCACGCGCCGCCAAGTCGCTCGAAAACAAGCCGGTGTTCGATACGCTGATCGTCGGCGGCGGCCCGGCCGGCGCGGCCGCGGCGATCTACTCGGCGCGCAAGGGCATCGCGACGGGCGTCGTCGCCGAGCGCTTCGGCGGCCAGGTGCTCGACACGATGGCCATCGAAAACTTCGTGTCGGTGCAGGAAACCGAAGGGCCGAAGTTTGCGGCCGCACTCGAGCAGCACGTGAAGCAGTACGACGTCGACATCATGGACGTGCAGCGCGCCGAGGCGCTGATCCCCGGCGACGTGCATCAGATCCGCCTCGCGAACGGCGCAGTGCTGAAGGCGAAGACGATCGTTCTCGCGACCGGCGCGCGCTGGCGCGAAATCAACGTGCCGGGCGAGCGCGAGTACCGCAACCGCGGCGTCGCCTACTGCCCGCACTGCGACGGCCCGCTGTTCAAGGGCAAGCGTGTCGCGGTGGTCGGCGGCGGCAACTCCGGCGTCGAGGCGGCGATCGACCTCGCCGGCATCGTGAAGGAAGTCACGCTGCTCGAATACGGCGCACAAC
The DNA here is from genome assembly GCF_000262695.1 of Burkholderia sp. KJ006. Classification (NCBI taxonomy): domain Bacteria; kingdom Pseudomonadati; phylum Pseudomonadota; class Betaproteobacteria; order Burkholderiales; family Burkholderiaceae; genus Burkholderia; species Burkholderia sp. KJ006. The sequence continues at coordinate 1,808,338 of NC_017921.1, forward strand.
TGCGCGCCGACGAGGTGCTGCAGCGCAAGCTGCGCAGCCTGCCGAACGTCACGATCGTCACGCAAGCGCAGACGACCGAGCTGACCGGCGACGGCAACAAGCTGAACGCGCTCGTCTACAAGGATCTGCAGTCGGGCGAAACTAAACGTATCGCGCTCGAAGGCGTGTTCGTGCAGATCGGCCTCGTGCCGAACACCGAATGGCTGAAAGGGACGGTCGAGCTGTCGAAGCACGGCGAGATCGTCGTCGACGCCCGCGGGGGGACGTCGGTGCCCGGCGTGTTCGCCGCCGGCGACGTGACGACGGTTCCGTTCAAGCAGATCGTGATCGCAGTCGGCGAAGGTGCGAAGGCATCGCTCGGCGCGTTCGATCACCTGATCCGGCAGGACGCGACGCCGGTCACGACCGCCGCGCCGCAGCCCGCCGAAGCACTCGCCGCGTAACGCGTAACGCGCGACGCGCGCACCGATTCGTCTCTCTTGGCCCCGCATGCTCTGGTCGGCGTGCGGGGCCCTTTTTTATCCGGCGTCGCGCCGCGCGAGCGCGCTGCCGCTCGTCACGGGGCGACAGGCGCGCCGTTCGTCGACGCGGGCGTCGTCCTGATGGTGCTCGATTGCCGCACCAACTGCTCGGTCATCGCGGCGGCAACCGGGTTCGAGCCGGCGGCCGCATGCGGTTGCGCGAGGCCCGGCATCGCCACGTATTGCGGCGGCGGCAACGACGGATCGAGCTTGGCGGACTCGCGCACCAGCGCGGCGGTTTCGGGGGTTTCGGCGCGCTGCGCCGGCTGCGCCGTTGCCGCGTGGCGCTCGAGGCCGTCGCGGGTGCGTGCGGCATGGCGGCTCGGCTGGCTCGGTTGCTTGCCAGACCGAGGCGCTTGCGCGGCGTCAACCGGTGCAGCGGGTTGCGCCGCGCGAGTCGGCTGAACCGGTTGAATCGTCTGCGGCGCTGCCTGCGGCAGCTGCGCGGATTTCGCATTCGTCGGGGTCGAATCGGCCGGCTCGACCGCGACCACGTGGACGGCGGGCGGCGGTGCAGCCGGCTTCGGCGCCGGCACGGCAGCGACGGGCGCGGCCGGCGCAAGTTGCGCGACCGCCGCAGACGCCGGCACCGAACGGTCACGTGCGGCCGCTTGTTGCAGCAGCGCCTCATCTACATGCGCGGAAGGAGCGGCATCGGGCGCGGGCGGCGCGATCGCGCCCTGCGCGGTGCGGCCGTCGGCTGGGGCCGTAGCAGCCGGTGCGGCTGCGTCGCCGATGCCGGCCTCTGCGATCGCGCGGTGGTCCGCACGCAGCAGCATTACGTAGCCGGCGCCCGCGGCCGCGACCAGCAGCCCACCGGCGATCCACAATGTCTTTCGGGTACTCGTCATGCTTGCTCACCGATCGTGTCGACGTGAACAAGCCATGATACCCGCGCGTCGGCGCGCGATCCCGCGCGAATACATTTGGTTGCATTGACGCGCAGCCGGCCCACCATGCAGCGCGGCTCCGCGATCGTCAGCCCGCCCGAACCGCCCCGCTGCCGCCCGTCATGCGATCAGACCCAGAATATCGCGACCGCGATCCCGCCGAACAACGCCCACTTGACGATGTAGTACACGGTCCGGTTCCACGCCTTCAGCCGCTTGCCCACGCGCCGAATCGCATACAGATACTTGAACGCGTGATTGAGGCCGCCCGTGCGGTCGCCGGTTTCGTTCGGCGACGCGGCCGCGCGCATCAGCAGCTGCCCGAACGCGTCGTTGACGCGCTGCGCCCAGCGGTATTTCATCGGCCGGTCGATGTCGCAGAACAGGATCACGCGATCGTGCTCGGTGCGGTTCTCGGCCCAATGCAGATAGGTTTCGTCGAACATCACGGCCTCGCCGTCGCGCCATGCATACGACTCGCCGTCGACGACGATCCGGCACGCCGCGTCGTTCGGCGTGTCGAGCCCGAGGTGATAGCGCAGCGACCCCGCATACGGATCGCGATGCAGGCCGAGCTTCCCGCCCGGCGGCAACTGCGCGAACATCGCGGCCTTGATCGACGGAATCCGCGACAGGATCTCGACCGTGCGCGGACACAACGCCTGCGCGGACGGATGCGGCGCGTCGTACCACTTCAGGTAGAAGCGTTTCCAGCCGTTGCGAAAGAACGAATTGAAGCCGATGTCGTTGTACTCGGCCGACGCCTTGATCCGGCTCGAATCGCGCAGCGCGAGCGCTTCGTCGCGGAAGGTGCGCCATTCGCGCTGCAGCACCGCGAGTTCAGGAAAGTGGCCGATCTCGATGAACGGCGTGGTCGGCACCGACGAGAACGCATACGAAAAGCAGTTCAGCGGCGCGGTGAAGGTCGAGTGATCGGATAGTTGCCTGAACAACCGATGCCGAACCTTGCCGCGCCGATGCGTGTGGACCACACACGCAATGAACACGATCAACAGGACCCAGCGCATCGATATTTCCCCCGTAAGTTCTTTGCAGAAATTTTAGGGAAGGGGAAAAATTCATGCACTGAAGCGCACGCGAAACGACGCGCGCAATCCACGCGCGACCACGATGCCGGCCGCCCGCTCTCACATCGCCGAAAAGCCCGTGCCGACGGGCTTTTCGGCGCCATCGCAACGCATGCGCGCGATGCCGGCCGCACCGGCGCACCCGGCGATTATTCCGAAAACGGCAAATCAGTTTGTCCGTCTGCGCGCATACCGAACGTGTTGAGCGTCATCGCGACCAGCGCGTAATAGCCGAGCAGCGCGACCAGATTGACGACCGTCTCGTGGCCGAAGCGCGCGCGTGCGCGCGCGAACGTCGCGTCGCTCACGCGCTGCGTGTCGTAGAGCTCGGTCGCGAACGCATGGATCAGCGCATCGTCGTCCGATTCGAACGCCGGCTTCACGCCGCGCCGGATCGCGTCGGCCGTTGCGGCCGGCACGCCGGCTTCGAGCGCGATCGGATGATGGATGTGCCACTCGGCTTGCGAGCGCCAGCGCGCGGCGGTCACGAGGATCGCCAGCTCCGACAGCCGCAGCGGCAAGCCGGTGCGATAGCGGCAGAACGCGCCGAGCCGCTGCGCATGCTGCGCCAGCTCGGGGCTCGCGATCCAGCCGACGAACGGGCCGTTCAGGTTGCCGCGCGGGCCGCCGAGGATTTCGGCCAGCACGGCCTTCTGCTCGTCGCTCGCCGATGCCGGATCGAACGGAGGCAATCTGTCTGTCATCGCAACCTCTCCAGGGGTTCGGGATTCACGCGCCGGCCGATGCCAGCGCCGCACCGATCGCGCCGGACAGCCGTTCGACGATCGTGTCGATCTGCTGCGCGGTGCAGATGAACGGCGGCGCGACGAGAATGTGATCGCCGTGCACGCCATCGATCGTACCGCCCATCGGATACACCATCAGCCCGCGCTGCATCGCCTCCCGCTTGACCGCCGCATGCAGCTTCAGCTTGGGATCGAACGGCGCCTTGCTGTCTCGATCGCGCACCAGCTCGACGCCGACGAACAGCCCGCGCCCGCGCACGTCGCCGACGTGCGGATGCGCAGCGTAGTGCTCGCGCAGCGACGCGCGCAGCTGCTCGCCGCGCGCCTTCACGCTGTCGAGCAGCTTCTCGTCGGCAATCACGCGCTGCACTTCGAGCGCGGCCGCGCACGCGGTGGCATGGCCGAGATACGTGTGACCGTGCTGGAAGAAGCCGGAGCCGTCGACGATCGTCCGATAGATGCGATCGCTCACCAGCGTCGCGCCGATCGGCTGGTAGCCGGCGCCGAGCCCTTTCGCGATCGTCAGCAGGTCGGGCGCGACATCGTCTTCGTCGCACGCGAACAGGTAGCCGGTGCGGCCCATCCCCGACATGATTTCGTCGAGGATCAGCAGCACGCCGTACTTGTCGCAGACCGCGCGAATCTTCTTCAGGTAAGTGCGTACCGGCGGCACCGCGCCGGCGGTCGCGCCGACCACCGTTTCGGCAACGAACGCCGCGACGTTCTCCGCGCCGAGTGCGACGATCTTCTGCTCGAGCTCGTCGGCGAGGCGCTGCGCATACGCTTCGTCGGTCTCGCCCGCCGCCTGGTCGCGATACGCATAGCACGGGCTCACGTGATGCGCCTCGATCAACAGCGGCAGGAACGGCTCGCGCCGCCATGCGTTGCCGCCGATCGCGAGCGCGCCGAGCGTATTGCCGTGATAGCTCTGGCGGCGCGCGATGAAGTGGCGGCGCTGCGGCTCGCCCTTCTCGACGAAATACTGGCGCGCGAGCTTCAGCGCGGCCTCGATCGCCTCGGAGCCGCCCGACACGAAATACACGTGCTCGAGCCCTGCCGGTGCGGCCTCGACGAGCCGGTCGGCCAGCTCCTCGGCCACGTCGGTCGTGAAGAACGACGTATGCGCGTACGGCAGCTGCTGCACCTGCCGCTTGATCGCGTCGATCACGCGCTGGTTGCTGTGGCCGAGACACGATACGGCCGCGCCGCCGCAGGCGTCGATATAGCGTTTGCCGGTCGAATCGATGATCTCGATGCCGTCGCCTGCGACGGCGACGGGCAAGGTGGCGCGCGGAGCGCGATGAAAAACGGTCGTCATGCGTTGCCTCATGGATCAGGACGCGCGGGGCGCGTGCCCGGACGGCACGATGCGCGTCGCGAAGCGCTGCGTGCCGTGTTGATGGATCGTGAAGTCGATCGCGGTGTCGCGGATCTCGAACACCGCGGTCGCCAGCGTGTTTTCGTCGTCCGGGTCGGCCGGATCGTCGCGATAGATCGGCAGCCCTTCCGGTGCGCGGTCGCCGAGCACACGCAGCAGCGCGGCTTCGTCAGGCACGTCGATGCCCGGCAGCAGCGCATCGACGCGCCGCCGACGGTCGCCGGACGATCTCGTGCGTGACGACGATCATCGTCATCCCTTCGGTCGCGAGATCCTGCATCGCCTTCAGCACTTCATGGCGCAATTCCGGATCGAGCACGGACGTAGGCTCGTCGAACCGCATCGGCCGCTGCCGCGGCCGGATCGCCAGCGCCCGCGCGATCGCGACGCGCTGCTGCTGGCCGCCCGACAGCTCCGACGGATAGTGATTCGCGCGCGATGCGCCGCGCACCTGGATCGGCCCGAACATCACGTTCTCGAGCGCGGTCATTTGCGGAAACAGGTTGAACCGCTGGAACACCATGCCGCCTTCGAGCCGGATGTCGCGGATCGTCGTCGCGTTGCCGCGCACGCTCTGGCCGTCGACCAGCAGCTCGCCGCCGGTGATCTTCTCGAGCGCGTTGATACAGCGCAGCATCGTCGACTTGCCGGAGCCCGACGGGCCGACCACGACGACCACCTCGCCCGCGTCGATCTTCAGGTCGATGTTCTTCAGCATCGGCACGTGGCCGAAGCTCTTCGACACGTTCTGGAATTCGATCATGCTCATAAGATTTTCATCCGCTTTTCGACGAGCCGAAGCGCCAGCGTCATCGCACCGGTCAGTATCAGATAGATGACGGCCACCGCGAGCCCCGCTTCGGTCAACCCCTTCGGGATCGACAGCAGCGCGCCTCGCACCACTTCCGCGAGATACGCGCCCGAATTCACCGTGATCGCGGCCGTCAGGCCGTCGATGCGGATATGCGCGAGCAGCGGCAACGCGAAGTACAGGAACATCACCTGTACGACGATCGGCGTGCCGCGGATCAGTTCAATATCAATCTGGGCGAGCATGTTCATCGCCTTCGGTCCGTATGCGCGGAACATGCTCGCAATCATCCCGACGACGAAACCGCCCACCAGCCCCACCAGTGCGATGAACACCGTCAACCGGACCCCGTCCATCAGGTCCGGCAGCGCTGCCCAGATCGCCGACCAATCGAAATTCACGTGTCGCTCCCCGTTCGATTCAAGACCGGCGCGGCCGCCCGGCCGCGCCATCGTGTGGCGTCACGCCCACATCTTCGGCGGCTCGGCGCCGAACCACTTCTTGTAGATCAGCGCGTAGCGGCCGTCGGCCTTGATCTTCACGGGCGACGCGTTGACCTTCGGGAAGCCGATCCCGTACTGGTCGCCGCTGACGGGCTGGCCCGCGACCTTCACCTTGCCCTTGCCTTCGTTGTTCACGAAGAACGGCACGTTCGGCGTGTCGTGCATCGCCGCGTCGACGCGGCCTGCCTCGAGCGCGAGGTACGCCTGGTCGACGTTCGGGAACTGGCGGATTTCCTTCGGCTTCAGGTGTGCCTTGATCCAGTCGATCGTCGCGGTGCCCGTTTTCGCGGCGATCACCTTGCCGTTCAGGTCGTCGATCGACTTGATCGACGTATTGCCGGTCTGCACCATCGCCGCGAGCCCGCTGTCGTAGTACGGCGCGGAGAAGTCGATCGCCTTCTTGCGCTCCTCCTTGATGGTCATCCCCGACAGCGCGACGTCGATGTTCTGCGTCTGCAGCGCCGGAATCAGGCCCGCGAAATCCATCGGCTGGATCGTGTACTTCCAGCCCGGGTCCTTCGCGATCTCGGCCCACAGGTCGAGATCGAAGCCGACGTACTTGTCGCCCTGCTTGAACTCGAACGGCATGAACGACGTATCGGTACCGACGACGAGCGTCTTGGTGTCCGCGCGGGCGATGCTGGCGCCGAGCGCGGCAGCGACCGCACGGCTTTCAGGAAGGAACGGCGACTCATGACTTTTCTTCGCATGGTTGAGCGAGGTAACCGGCCGGCTGGCCGGGGAACGACGACATCAAGCCGCACCGCAACATGCGATGTTGAATTATACATTAGAGCAACATGTGTTGTCAGTGTGGATACTACGACAACAAAAAAACGCGCAACGGAAAAATGTATCGAGACAAACCCGAGCCGGGGCAAGCGGGTTTGATCTGAGGAAAGGGGCGTCAGGGGTGCGGGGCGGGAGCGACCGGTCGGTCGGTGGCAATGGCGCGCCGTTGCGGAGCGTGGAAGTGCGAAAGTGCCGACGAGGCGATGTGGGCGAGCGCCGTTGCGGCGAACTCGTGTGTTGCCGTGGCGATCCGGGAATGGAGTGGACGACTGCGCATCCCGCGGAAGGAGCGAGCGAGGGACGCTGCCGCGGGCAGCGGGGCCGGACGCTTGGTGCGAAGCATCCCCTCTCACGCTGGGCCGGCGCGCGCCGGTCGCCGTCGACCGCGTTCGTGCCCAGCGAAGCCGGCGCGCCGCCGCTCAAGCGCGCGAAGGCCGTAGCGCCCGCATCCACAACGCATCCCATGACGCTCACGCGCGCGGCGCGGGTGGTGCCAGGCGAACCCACGCACGCAGCGGCGCGGGCATCGCCGGCTCGTTACCTCATCGTCGTCACGGCGCCGCGAAGAACAACGCAACGACGCAGGCCATCCCGGCGAACCACACGAGCGAGCGCAGCGCCGCCCAGTCCAGCACGTACATCAGCGCATACACGATGCGGATCGCGACGAACGCGATCGCGAGCTGGTCGACGTGATGCGCATTCGCGCCGTTGTGCCACGCGACGACGAGCCCGGCCGTAAACAGCGCGAGCGCTTCCCACGCGTTCTGGTGCGCGGCCTGCGCCCGCGCGCGCCAGCCTTCGAGCCGCGCGAGATACGCGCGCGGCGCATGGTTGTCGTAGCCCTTGCGGGCCTTCGCGAGAAACGTCATGGGGAACGGCAACAGCGCCACGATGAACAGGCACAGCTGGGACGTCGTCATCAAAGTCTCCTCCTTTATGATTACATTGGTCAATGACACGGTCTCCCAGAGCTTAGCATCGCGTCACGCCGTTCGCGCACCGGTTTTCTAGACGGCGGACTCGGCAAGGCCGGCTGCGCGAAATCGCGACGACCCGCCCGCGAGATCGAACATTCCACCAAATCAACGCTAAATACGTTAATTAAAACTGGTCCAACATACATAAGATAGCGATCGAAACTGGCTTGGCACGTCGCCACGCCACCCTGCCGACCCCGCGCTGCACCGTCGTGCGCGCGCCGAACGACCTTCGATCCGAACCGACCATGCCCCGTCCCATCGTCGCCCATATCCGTCCCGACGCCGTCCGCCACAACCTCGACTTCATCCGCCGCACCGCCGCGCGCTCGCGCGTGTGGGCCGTGATCAAGGCCAATGCATATGGTCACGGGATCGAGCGGATCTATCCGGGCCTCGCGGCCGCCGACGGCATCGCGCTGCTCGATCTCGACGAAGCCGTGCGCGTGCGCGAGCTCGGCTGGGACAAGCCGGTGCTGCTGCTCGAAGGGATCTTCGAGCCGGTCGACGTCGAACTCGCCGACCGCCACCGGCTCACGGTAGCCGTGCACTGCGACGAGCAGCTCGATCTGCTGATCGCCGCGCAGCCGCAACGACCGATCGACATCCAGCTGAAGATGAACTCGGGGATGAACCGGCTCGGCTACCGTCCGCACCTGTTCCGCGCCGCGTGGGAACGCGCGGCGGCTGCACCGTCGATCGGCAACATCACGCTGATGATGCACTTCGCGAACGCCGACGAAGGCGAAGTCGCCTGGCAGCTCGACCAGTTCGATGCAGCCACGGCCGGGATCCCGGGCGAGCGTTCGACGTCGAATTCGGCCGCCGTGCTGTGGCATCCGCAGGCGCATCGCGACTGGGTGCGGCCCGGCACGATCCTGTACGGCGCATCGCCGACCGGCGCGTCGCGGCACATCGCCGATACGCCGCTGATGGCGGCGATGACGCTCACCAGCAAGATCATCGGCGTACAAACGCTCGCGCCGCAGGAAACGGTCGGCTACGGCCGCCGCTTCACGGCCGAGCAGCCGATGCGGATCGGCGTCGTCGCATGCGGCTATGCGGACGGCTATCCGCGCCACGCCCCGACCGGCACGCCGATCGCCGTCGACGGCGTGATGACGCGCGTGATCGGCCGCGTATCGATGGACATGCTGACCGTCGATCTGACGCCGTGCCCGAACGCCGGCATCGGCTCGAGCGTCGAGCTGTGGGGCGATCAGGTGAAGGTGGACGACGTCGCGGAAGCGAGCGGTACGATCGGCTACGAGCTGATGTGCGCACTCGCACGCCGCGTGCCGGTGGTGGTCGTGCCGCCCGGCGCGTCGGCAGCGGAGCCGGCGCTGCGCACCGGCAGCTACGGACGTTGACGAGCGCGGCGGCGGCGCGTTGCAGGTGCCGTCAGCGCGCCGCATACGGTTGCGGGCCGCATTGCACGCGGCGCGTGCGCGCAGCCGCCGCGTAGAGGCGCCGCGCATCGGCGAAGGCAACGCTGGCCCCGCACCGCGCCGCTCCCCTGCCCGCTACGAACGCCAGATCGGCTCGCGCTTCTCCAGGAACGCGTCGATTCCCTCGCCCGCATCTTCTTCCATCATGTTGCGGGCCATCACGTCGCCCGCATACGCGTATGCATCGTCGAGCGGCAGCTCGCGCTGCCGGTAGAACATCTGCTTGCCGTAGCGCACCGCCGCCGGGCTCTTCGCGACGATCTCCGCGACCTTGCGCGCGACGGCCGCGTCGAGCGCATCCTCCGGCACGGCCTCGTTGACGAGCCCCCACGCGGCGGCCGTCGCCGCGTCGACGAAGCGGCCGGTGACCAGCATGTCGAACGCGCGCTTGGCGCCCACGTTGCGGCTCAGCGCGACGGCCGGCGTCGAACAGAACAGCCCGACGTTGATCCCCGACACCGCGAAACGCGCGGTATCGGCCGCGATCGCGAGATCGCATGCGGCAACCAGCTGGCAGCCGGCCGCCGTCGCGATCCCCTGCACGCGCGCGATCACCGGCACCGGCAACGCGCGCATCGCGAGCATCACGCGGCTGCATTGCGCGAACAGCGCACGGTAGTAATCGAGTTCCGGCTTGCCGCGCATCTGCCGCAGGTCGTGGCCCGCGCAGAATGCGCGGCCTTCGGCGGCGAGCACCACGCAGCGCGCCTGCGGGTCGGCGGCGATCGAATCGAATGCCGCCTGCAGGCTCGCGAGCAGTTCCTCGGACAACGCGTTGAACTGCTGCGGACGGTTCAGCCGCAGCGTGACGACGCCGTCACGCACGTCGTGCAACAGGATGGGTGCTGCCGAAGCGCAATTCGTATCCATGACGTCCCCGGTTGAAATGATGTCGATGCGATCACGCATCAATATAGTCCAACGGGGAAGCCCACGCCGCGCGGTCAGCCCGCGAGTTTCTTCAGCGCGTCGAGCACCGCGTCGCCCTTGAACGGCTTGACGATCCAGCCCTTCACGCCGGCCGCCTTGCCGCGCTCCTTCATCGCCGGGCTGCTTTCGGTCGTCAGCATCACGACGTTGACCGACGTGTTCGCCAGTTCGCCGCGGATTTTCTCGACCATCGTCAGGCCGTCCATGTTCGGCATGTTGACGTCGCTGATCACGAGGCGCACGCCGGGCGTCGCCTTGAGCTTCGCGAGCCCGTCCTTGCCGTCCACCGCCGTCGCGACGTCGAGCCCGTGATTGCGCAGGAAGCCCGCGACTTCGTCGCGCACCGTGCCCGAATCGTCGACCACCAGAATCTTTGCCATGCTTTCTTCCCCTTTTGCGTCGTTGCCGACTTCAATGTTCAAAACAGTTCGAGCTCGCCCGACTCGACCATCGGCCCGACGTCGTGCACCGTTTCGCGGAAATCCTCCGGCGACCAGCTCAAGCTGAATACGAAGCGCTGATCGAGCTGCACCGCGCGGCCCGACGCGCGGTCCGTCACGCGATACTTGAAGCACAGCTGCGGGCAATCGCCGCCGAACGAGATGAACTTCTGCTTGTGATTGACGACGAGCGGCACCTGCACCGGATGGCGCGCGAGCGCGTCGGCGTCGCCGAGATAGCGGTCCTTGAACGCGCCCCACACGAGATTCGTCAATTCGCCGAGCACGCTGTTGACGTCGCGAAAATCGGGTGCGCGGCCGTCGTCGCGCGTGCCGCCGATCATGTCGAGCAGCGGCTGCTCGCTCGTCTGCAGCAGCATGTAGCCGCGGCACCACGCGCTTTCGAGCGCGATCAGGCTGAACACTTCGCCGAAGATGATCTGGTCGCGCACGATGCACGGCGTGTCGCATTCGATCGCCATCCCCGGAAACAGGCCGTCGAGGCGCGCCTCGGTGATCTCCGCGATGCCGCGCACGAGCGCGTTCGGGTAATCGCGGCCGAACAGGTATTCGTCGACGGCGCGCTTGAGCGGCGTCAGGTCATCGGCGACGTAGGCCGCGCACGCGACGCGCGCGAGCGCATCGGGCAGCCCGTCGCGCGACGCATCCGCCGCGCGGCGCAGGATGATCGGCAACTCGGGGCGCAGCGCGTCGATCTGCGTCGCGACGATCGCGCTCTCGGCCGGCGAGCCGCCGTAGTCTTCGGCGAGCAGGATCGCGCCGAGATCGATGTTCGAGCGCAGCACCTGCAACAGGCGGTTGCGGCGCACGGTCAGGCCCACGAGGTTGTGCTCGTCGCAAAAGCGCTTGATCGTCGCGGCATGCGCGCGGCTGTCGTCCAGCACGAGCACCTTGCTGACGGGTTGGTCCACGGTCATCTCGGATAATCCTCGGATTCGGTCAAAACAGTTCGAGCTCGCCGCCCGTGTCCACCGCAGCCGCTTCCGGCACGTGGAAATCCACCGGCGCGTTCGCGCACACGCAGAGCGTCGCGCCGATCCGCACGTCGCCGTCGAGCGTCACGTCGTACGCGGCCGTGTGAGCGGGATGCAGCGCGGCCAGGTAATCGACGCTCTCGCCGCTCAGCAGATAAGGCGTCGACATCCCGAGATCGGGAAATGGCGCGGTGAGCGCCTGGTTGATCGCGCCGCAGCACAGGTTCGCGACTTCCATGAACGCTTCGGCCAGCGGCCGCTGCGTGCTCGCTCCGGGCGTCGTCGCGGCGAAATGACGTTGCGTCGGCGCATCGTCGCGAAAGCGCAGCGCGAGCAGCAGACGGAAATGCAAGGCCGAGATCGTCAGCACGACGACCTGCTCGCGCGCATCGGGCTTGGCGCGCCGCTGGGTGCGCGACGGATCGTCCGGTGCGCGCCCGGCATCGTGCGCGACCGGCCGGATCTCGCATGGGCCGCCGCCCGCGAGCCGCGTGCGCGCCGCATCGAAGAAGATCCGCTCGAAGCCGGCACGCGCCTGCGCACTGATCACGCCGCCGCTCCTTCGAGCCGCGCGTGCAGTTGCGCCGCGAGCGTCTCGACGGTTGCCAGCGCGGCGGTGATCATCTTGCCGCCGGCCTGGATGTCCTGGAACGTCGCGGCCGTCACGAGGTCGTTGCGGTTCAGGCTGTCGCGATAGCTGTTCGACAATTGCTGCGAGCGCGCCGCCAGCCCGCGCACCTCGCTCGCGACGATCGAGAAGCCGCGCCCGGCCGCGCCGGCGCGCGCCGCTTCGATCGACGCGTTCAACGACACGATCGACACGTGCGCGACGATCGCCGACAGCTCCTGGTTCTTCGCGCGCATGTCCTGGTTCTGCGTGGTGAGCGAGATCATCTGCTCGTGCCAGCGCTCGAACGTGCCGGCCAGCCCGCGCAGCCGCGCGGCTTCGTCGGCGAGCTTCGTCGCGTGCTGCGACAGCGCCGCGCGCTCGGCCGCGAGCGCCTGCAGCGCGTCGCGCCGCTCGTCGGCGCCGGCCGTCTCGCGCGCCAGCGCCTGTTCGAGCTCCGCTTCCCGCTGCGTCCAGGCCAGCGCCGCCTGCGCATGCGCGGCGACGGCCGCGTCGGCACGCGCGTCGGCGGCGTTCAGCGCGTCGCGCAATGCGTGCGTTTCGCTCGCGATCGCGGCTGCGGAACGCGCGCGCAACACCCGCGCGACGATGAAGGCGATCAACGCGGCCGCCACGCCGCCGCTCAGAGCGGCGCCGACCGGAATCATCCACGCCTGCACGTTCACTCCGCTGCGTCGACGTTCGCGATGCCGGCGCGCGCGTGCGACTCGACGTCCCGGCCGTCGCCCTCGGCCGCGAAACGCGCCGGCAGCGACACGATCGTCTCGAACGCGCGATACGACGCGCCGACGCGATCGTCGGTGAAGCGCAGCGCGATGTCGCCGCCGTCGCGCTTCAGAAAATTGCGCACCGCGTCCATCCCGACGCCGCGCCCCGACACTTCGGTCACCGCGCGCGCGGTCGAGAAGCCCGGCCGGAAGATCAGCTCGGCCACGGCTTCATCGCTCATCGCCGCGTCGTTGCCGGCGTCGATCCAGCCGCGCTCGCGCGCGATCGCGCGGATGCGGGCGAGCGCAAGACCGCGGCCGTCGTCGCGCAGCACGAAGCGCAGCGCGTCGCCGTCGGCGGCAACCGCGATGTCGATCGTGCCGGCCACCGGCTTGCCGGCCGCGCGCCGCTCGTCGGACGTTTCGATCCCGTGGTCGAGCGCGTTGCGCAGCAGATGCATGAACACGTTCTTCAGCGTCGCGCCGATCTCGCTGCGCACGCGCTGCCCGTTGCTGTCGATATGCACGACCGGCGCGGGCTTGCCGAGCTCGGCCGCGAGCGACGGCAGCGATTCGATCACGCCGCCCAGCGCATCGCCGATCCGCTGCGTGCCGAACTGGCTCAGCAGGCGGCGCACCGAATCGCGCGCGGCGAGCCAGTCGCTCGCGTTCGCGGGATCGGCGCCGTCGAGCATGCGCAGGCTCTCGCTGATATGCGCGCGCTCCACCATCAGGTAGTCGGCGCCGTCACGCGGCACCGGCTCGCCGTCGCGGCCGAGCGTCACCGCGTTGATCGTCGCGTAATGGTCGACCGCGTCGCGCACGCGGGCCAGGTCTTCCATCAACGCATCGCGGTTCCATTCGGGGCCGCCGTCCGCGCGGCGCAGCGATTCGTACGCCTGCTCCGCCTCGTGCACGATGTTGGTCAGGTGCTGCAGGCTGTACGTGCGCGCATTGCCCTTGATCGTGTGCATGTTGCGGAACAGCGCGGCGACGATCGAATGATCGGCGCGCTCGTGCTGGCGGATCATCCGTTCGTTTTCGCTGAGGAAGCCCTTCGCGCTGTGCACGAAGTCGTGGAACTTGTCCTGGCTGATCGACAGGATCTCGCCGATCATCTCGAGCCGGCGCTGTTGTTCGCCCGCTTGCGCGGTCAGCTCGCGAATCTCGGTCACGTCGCGCACGCACAGCATCAGCCGCACGACCGTGTCGGTGTCGTCGGTGATCGCCGACCAGCTCAGGTCGAGCCATTTCTCGCGGCCGTCCGGCATCCGCTTCGCGACTTCGTTGACGAGCAGGTGCTCGTTGAACGCGAAGTTCATGCTGTCCTCGCCGAGACACGCGTGCACGGCCGCTTCGACCTGCGAGCGCGCGTCGGCGCCGATGCTCGAATCGTCGAACACGAGCGCCATCAGGTCGCGGCCCGCGATGTCGTCGGTCTCGAAGATGGTTTCCAGATACGCCGAATACTCGCCGTGCACGCGCGCGCCTTCGACGACGGTCAGGATCCCCTGCTGCATGTTCTGCAGCATCGCCTGGATGTCGGCCGTCTTCTGCTTCAGCTGCGCGGCGTTCTGCTGGATCTTCTCGATCATCCCGTTGAACGCGACGATCGAGTGACCGATCTCGTCCATCCGCCCGACCGGCACGCGCCGCGTGAAGTCCTGGCTCGTCGCGATCTCGCTCATCATCGTCTGCATCCGGCTCAGCGGGCGCGTGATCTGGCGGTACAGCACGAAGCCGAGCGCCGTCAGCAGCACGACGACCGTACCCGCGACGCCCGCGATCGCGGTCGCCGTGGTCGCCAGCATGCCGTTCAGCGCGCTGATCGCGTCGTCCTTCTGGCGGTTCTTCTCGATGCGCAGCGTGTCGACGATCCCTTCGAGTTCGTCGCGATACTGCGCGACGTTCGCGAACAGGTACGCCTGCGCCATCTCCGCCTTGCCGTCGGCCTTCATCTTGACGGTGTCGTCGATCGCGGCGAAGTAGTTCGCGGCGCTGTCGCGCGCCTGCGCGACGAGCCCTTGCTGCGCCTGGCCGACCGCCGACTTCGCCTGCGCGTCGAGCGCGGCGCGCAGCGCCGCCTGCTTCGCCTTCAGCTCGTCGCGCGCCTGCGAGGCGGTTTGCGGGTCCGGTGCGTACACCAGCGTCATCGTCGCGATCTGGATGTTCTTCACGTCGGCGACGAGATCCGCCGACGCGAGCGCGCTCGGCACGATTCCCTGGGTAACCTGACGGACCTCGGCGGCGCTCTTGCGCGTCTGGTACACGGCGTACGCGCCGATCGAGGACAGCGCGATGAACGTCAGGACGACTAGCAGCGTAATGCGATGACGAATGGTCATGAGTACAGCTCCCCGCAGCGATCCGGCTTCAATCGCCCTCTGGTCTATTGAAAGAATATGAGCGGCGAATTATCGGGGATGGTGTATGACGGTCCGATGACCGGAAATCAATGGATCGTTGATGAAATTGCAATGATTAATTGCGCAGCCGAATTCCTAAAGTTCCGACGGAATCGGCCGTTAATCGTTATCCGGCAAGGGTTCGCCATCTCCTTTCAGCGCGGCGACGGGCGAATTCGGATATTCGCTTTCCATTCGTAATTCGGCAATTCAAATGGTGTCGATTCCGGCAGAACGCCTGCAAATCGTCGAGGTCGGCTGGCTGCCGGCCGGACATTTGGCGGCAGTTTTCCGGTGGCTGATTCGCAATACGCGCGACGCAGCGCCGGCCGCGATGCCGGACGGCATTCATTCCTGTCGGGAAAGGATCAATCACCATCCGGCGGTTCACTCTGCCGGCTGCGCGGCATAGACTGTCGGATCGTTTCGCTACCGGACCCACGCGATGACCGACGTTGCCCAGCTGACCACCGACCCCGAATCGGGCCTCCACTACCGGCTGCGCGCGGCCGTCGGCCGCCCGGCGGGCCGCCTGTTGCTGCTGCACGGCGTCGGCGGCAACGAAACCAATCTGCTGAACCTGGCCGATACGATCGACCCGCGCATCGAAATCGCGTTCCTGCGCGCGCCGCTGGCGTTCGGGCCAGGCCAGCATGCATGGTTTCCGGTGCGCTTCGGCCCGAACGGCCCGGAAATCGACGCGGCCCGCGCCGATGCGAGCCGCCTGAAGCTGATCGCGCTGCTGCGCGCGCTACGCGCGCGCGACGCCGCGCAGCAAGCCGCCGCGTTGCCGGTCGCGATCGCCGGCTTCAGCCAGGGCGGCATCATGAGCGCGAGCGTCGCGCTCACGTCGCCGTCCGACGTCGCCGCGTTCGCGGTGCTGTGCGGGCGCATCCTGCCGGAAATCGATCCGCTGATCGCACCGCGCGACGCGTTGAAGCCGCTGCACGCGCTGGTGATGCACGGCCGCTTCGACGACAAGCTGCCGCTCGCATGGGCCGACACGGCCGACGCGAAGCTGACGGCGCTCGGCGTCGCGCACGACACGTGGCGCTACGACGCCGGCCACGAACTCACCGCGCAGATGGCGGCCGATTTCAGCCAATGGATCGGTGCGCGGTTCGGCTTGAACTGAGCGCGGTGGGCCGGCCGGGCGCCGGCGCGCGCGGCCGGCATCGTCAGACGCTGCCCGCGGGATCGGCGGCGATCGGCGAGGCAGCCTGGGCCGCAGCAGCGGCATCGCGCGCCGCGCCGCGCTTCGCGAGCTTCCAGCCGACCACCAGCGCGAGTACGACGACCGGAATCATCGCGACGGTCCACGTGCCGCCGGGATAGTCGAACGCCATCAGCACCAGCACGCTGACCAGGAATCCGAGCGTGAGCCACGACGTGAACGGCGCGCCGGGCATCCGGAACGACACCGGGCTCAGCTCGCCGCGATCGACCGCGCGGCGGAACAGGATCTGGCACATCACGATGAAGCCCCAGGTCGTGATGATGCCGAGCGACGCCATGTTCAGCACGATCTCGAACGCCTGCGCCGGCACGATGTAGTTCAGCGGCACGCCGAGCGCGTTGACCGCGACCGTGACGAGGATGCCGCCGTACGGCACGCCGCGCGCATTCATCCGCGACACGAAACGCGGCGCCGAGCCGCCCATCGCGAGCGAGCGCAGCACGCGCCCGGTCGAATACAGGCCCGAGTTCAGGCTCGACAGCGCGGCGGTGAGCACGACCACGTTCATCACCGTGCCGACGTACGGCACGCCGAGCTTGCTGAAGAACGTCACGAACGGGCTTTCGTGGGCGCTGTACGCGGTCCACGGCAGCAGCATCGTCAGCAGCACGACGGAGCCGACGTAGAACAGCGCGATGCGCCACATCACGCTGTTGATCGCCTTCGGCAGCACCTTGCGCGCGTCGGCGGTCTCGCCCGCGGCGACGCCGACGAGCTCGATGCTCGCATACGCGAACACGACGCCCTGCACGATCAGCACGGCCGGCAGGATGCCGTGCGGAAAGATCCCGCCGTGATCGGCGACCAGATGCAGGCCCGGCATCTGCCCGGCGACCGGATGGCCGCTCGCGAGAAACACCGCGCCGACCGCGAGGAACAGCGCGAGCGTCCCGACCTTGACGATCGAGAACCAGAATTCCATTTCGCCGAACACCTTCACGCCGATCATGTTCATCACCGACACGATGCCCAGCGCGCCGAGCGCGAACACCCATTGCGGCACGTCGGTGAACACCGCCCAGTACTTCATGTAGATCGCGACGGCGGTGATGTCGACGATGCCGGTGGTCGCCCAGTTCAGGTAGTACATCCAGCCCGCGACGAACGACGCGCGCTCGCCCATGAACTCGCGCGCGTACGACACGAACGAGCCGCTGGTCGGCCGGTGCATCACGAGCTCGCCGAGCGCGCGCATGATCAGGAACGCGAACGCGCCGCACACCAGGTAGACGAGCGCGAGCGCGGGCCCCGCGCTCTGCAGGCGCCCGCCCGCGCCGAGAAAGAGGCCGGTGCCGATCGCACCGCCCATCGCGATCATCTGCACGTGGCGCGGCTTGAGCTTCTGTTCATAGCCGGCCTCGTGCGACGCGAACATCGCGTCGCGCTCGGCATCGCGGGGTTGCGCGCCGCCGGCCTTGGCCGGCGCGCGCTCGCTGACGTGCTTCATGGTGTGTCTCCGTTTCTTGATGTGTCGCGCCGCCGACGCGGCGCCGCGGGAACGGCGCGCGGGCGGCCGGCGGCAGGCGCCGGCGCCGCGTGGCCGAAATCAGTAAGCGCGCGGGCGGATCAGCGCTTCGGGTTGCAGCGCGTCGTCGAGTTGCGCATCGGTCATCAGCCGGTGTTCCAGCACGACCTCGCGAATCGACTTGCCGCTCTCGTGCGCCTCCTTGGCGACGGCAGTGGCGCGCTTGTAGCCGATGTACGGGTTCAGCGCGGTGGCGAGCGCGACCGAGCGCTCCATCGTGTCGCGCAGCCGCTCGGGGTTCGCGGTGATGCCGCTCACGCAGCGATCGGCGAGCGTCGTGCAGGCCGCGCTCAGATGGCCGAAGCTGCGGAACAGCGCGCTGGCGATCACCGGCTCGAACGCGTTGAGCTGCAGCTGGCCGGCCTCGGCGGCGAACGTCACGGTCAGGTCGTTGCCGAACACCTCGAATGCGACCTGGTTCACGACCTCCGGAATCACCGGGTTCACCTTGCCCGGCATGATCGACGAGCCGGCCTGCACCGGCGGCAGATTGATCTCGCCGAAGCCGGCGCGCGGGCCGCTCGACAGCAGCCGCAGGTCGTTGCAGATCTTCGACAGCTTGACGGCGATCCGCTTCAGCACGCCCGACATCTGCACGAACGCGCCGCAATCCTGCGTCGCCTCGATCAGGTTCGGCGCGGTGCTCAGGTCGAGGCCGGTGATGCGCCGCAGTGCGGCCAGCGCCTTCGCCGCATAGTCGGGATGCGCGGTGATGCCGGTGCCGATCGCGGTCGCGCCGAGGTTGATCTCGCGCATCAGCCAGCCGGCCTCCTGCAGGCGCGCGATGTCTTCGCTCACCATCACCGCATAGGTCGAGAACTCCTGGCCGAGCGTCATCGGCACCGCGTCCTGCAACTGCGTGCGGCCGAGCTTGAGCAGATCGGCGAATGCGTCGGCCTTCTGCGCGAACGCGTCGCGCAGGTGCGCCATCGCCTCGAGCAGTTGCTCGACCGCGAAGCAGGTCGCGATGCGGATCGCGGTCGGGTAGACGTCGTTGGTGCTCTGTGCGAGGTTGACGTGCTCGTTCGGATGCAGATGTTCGTACTGGCCGCGTGCATGCCCCATGATTTCGAGCGCGCGGTTGCAGATCACCTCGTTCGCGTTCATGTTGGTCGACGTGCCCGCCCCGCCCTGGATGACGTCGACCACGAACTGGTCGTGCAGGCGGCCGTCGCGGATTTCGGCGCAGGCGGCGGCGATCGCGTCGCGATACGCACGCGGCAGCAGCCCGAGCTCGCAGTTCGCGTCGGCGGCCGCTTCCTTGACCGCCGCCAGCGCGACGACGAGGTACGGCAGCGACGCGATCGTGCGCCCGGAGATGTCGAAGTTCTCCTGCGCGCGCAGCGTATGGACGCCGTAGTACGCCGAGTCGGGCACGTTTCGCTGCCCTAATAGATCCGCTTCGACGCGAAAGCCGCGTTCCGTCATGGTGTCCCTCCTGTTGTCTCGTTGCGCTGCCGAAAACGGCGGCGTGCACCGCTGTCCGACGCGCGGGATCGCATTCTATGCCTTTGCAGAGTGATGCTCGTTTCTGTATTATCGAAAGCGGTTTTGCGTGGAACGCAACAGCAGGAGGCGGATGAACACCATGGCGAGAGACACCGGCATCGATCACCTCGGCGCGATGCGCGCGTTCGTGCGGGTCGTCGAAATGGGGAGCTTTTCCGCGGTGGCAAAGGAGATGCGCGTGTCGACGTCGACGGTCGCGCGCAAGATCACCGCGATCGAGGACGCGCTCGGCGTCGCGCTGCTGCATCGTTCGACGCACAGCGTGACGCTGACCGAGGCCGGCCACATCTACCTGGAGCGCGCGGTCACGCTGATCGCCGATCTCGACGACACGCTGCGCGTCGTCGCCGAGCTGAACGCGCAGCCGAGCGGGCCGCTGAAGCTCACCGCGCCGGTCGCGTTCGGCCGCCGCCATCTCGCGCCGCTGATCGCGCCGTTTCTCGCGCGCTACCCGACGATCCAGCTCGACGTGCGGCTCACCGACAACCACAACGATCTGGTCGCCGGCGGCTTCGATCTCGACATCCACGAGGGCGAGAACTATCTGGACAATCTCGTCGTCCACCGGCTGTCGCGCAACGACAGCGTGCTGTGCGCGACGCCCGGCTATCTCGACCGTTGCGGGCGACCGGCGACGCCGCAGGATCTGCAGCAGCACAATTGCCTGCGCTACGTGCATCCGGACGGCGATCCGCGCTGGGAACTGGTGCGCGGCGACGAGCGGCACAGCGTGCTGCCGGCCGGCAACCTCGTCACCGATCACTCGGAGCTGCTGCTCGACGCGACCTGCGCGGGGCTCGGCATCGCCGAGTTCGAGATCTGGCTGGTGCGCGACCTGCTCGCGAGCGGCCGGCTCGAGGCCGTGCTGCCGCGCTACCGGCTGCACAACAAGCTGACCGGCGACTACATCTACATCGCGTATCTGGCGAACCGGCGCAGCTCGGCGAAGCTGCGCGTGCTGAAGGACTTTCTGGCCGAACATCTCGCGCACATCGGCGAGCTGTCGGAGGTCGAGCTGATGAAGATTCGCGACGCGCTCGCGTAACCGGCGCGGCGGCGGCCGTGCAATCGCATGGCCGGCGTCGCGCCGGGCATGCGCGCGTCAGGGTCAGCGGCAGCGACATCGCCATGGTCCGTTCGGATACCGGGCTCCACGGCGCGTGCAGCGGCCGAGCGCTTCCCGCGCCCGGCGCGGCGGCTCGCGTCAGGCCGGCTGCAGCTCGAACGGGAAGCGCGCGTGCCCGACTTCGACACCCTGCGTGTTCAGCATGCGCGGCCGATGGAACGCGGCGA
Organism: Burkholderia sp. KJ006; assembly: GCF_000262695.1. Classification (NCBI taxonomy): domain Bacteria; kingdom Pseudomonadati; phylum Pseudomonadota; class Betaproteobacteria; order Burkholderiales; family Burkholderiaceae; genus Burkholderia; species Burkholderia sp. KJ006. Next base: position 1,829,164 of record NC_017921.1, read on the forward strand.
GCTGCGCGCGCTGCGCGTCGGTGCCGATCCCCAGCCGCTCGAGCAACTCGCTGACGACCATGTACAGCACGTCGATGTTGCCGTCGCCGATCTTGACCGAGATGCCGAGCGCGCCCTGCGCGCCGAGTTCGCGCGTGCGTGCGCAGGCGCGCACGCCGATCCCGTAGCATGCATCGGCGCCGAGCTTGCCGACCACCTGCCCTTCGAACGCGTTCATCAGCACCGTGCAGTAGCGGCCATCTCCGGCGACCAGCTCCGGATGCGCCGTCATCGCCCGATGGATGCGCGCGAGCGCGCGCACGCGATCGGTGGTCGCGACGCTGCCGGCTTCGACCGCATCCGCGCTGTCGGCGAGCGACGCGTAGAGACGCGCGAGCCGGTCGAGCGGGAATGCCGGGGTCGGCAGATTGCAGCCGTCGATCGCCCAGTCGACCTCGTCTTCGCGCAGCCCGCACGCGTCGGCGAGCACCTGCTTGACGCGCAGCTGCATCGGATGCTCGGGCAGATGGTAGTCGGCGATCGCGGCGCCGAGCACGCGCGCGCCGGCCAGCATGCCGACGTGCTTGCCCGAACAGTTGCTGCACACGCCGGTGGGCGTGTAGTCGCGCTTGATCCACGAGCGGTACACCTCATCCGACAGCGGCACATGGCCGCCGCAGCGCAGGTCCGACTCGTGCGCATCGACCTTCGCCAGCATCGCGCGCGTGCGCGCGATGTGCCGCTCCTCGCTGCTGTGCGATGCGCACATGAGCGCGATGTCGGCGTCGTCGAAACCGAAGCGCTCGGGCGCGCCCGTCTCGATCACGGACAACGCCTGCGCCGGCTTCGCCGCCGAACGCGCGAGCGTCACCCGGAACGGATCGCCGAACTGGAACAACAACTTGCCGTGCGCATCCACCACCGCGATATCGGCGACGTGCGTGTTCTCGATCGCATTGCCGCGGTACGTGACGACCGCTGCGCGTTGGGTGTCCATCTTCTACTGTCTCCTTCGTCGGGGCCTGATTCGCCGGGGCCCGTGCAACCGGTACGGCAGTGTATCGACTCGCCGTTCGAGCGCAGCGCCCACCGATGGAAAGCGGCTTTGCGCGATGCGCAAAGCCGTCGCCGCGCTCCGCGCCGTGAGTATGACGATTTCGTTGCGGAACAATACGATTGTTTACATATTTCCTACCGCTCCGTACAATCGCCATCGCTAATGCGAATCATACGCATTTGTATTGACGTTTTCCGACACGACGGCCGCGGCCGGCCGTGTCGCGACGACGCGTCCGATTCACGCTACTTTCGCTGCCTCTCGCCATGTCCGTCCCGTTCAAGACGCGGCCTCGTGCCGTCGTGTCCGCACTCGCCTGCTCCGTGTTCCTGACGCCGCTACTCGCGCGCGCGGAAACCGCCGCCGCTTCGGCTCCGTCCACTGCTTCGACCGATTCCTCCGGTTCCGCAGCGCCCGCGCCGTCGGCGACGCTGCCGACCATCGCGGTGCAGTCGTCCGCGCTGTCGGACATGCAGGTGAAGCGTTCGCCGTCGTACAAGTTCACCGCGCCGCTGCTCGACACGCCGCGCTCGGTCACGGTGATTCCCGAGCAGCTGATCAAGGAGAAGAACGTCACCTCGTTCGCGGACGCGCTGCGCTCGGTGCCGGGCATCACGTTCCTCGGCGGCGACGCGGCCGCGAACCCGTCGGCCGACCGTCCGGTGATCCGCGGCTTCGAATCGCGCAACTCGATCTTCGTCGACGGGATGCGTGATTCGGGCGTGCAGAACCGCGAGACGTTCGCGGTCGAGCAGATCAGCGTGATCAAGGGCCCGGACTCCGTGTACGCGGGCCGCGGCTCGGTGGGCGGCAGCATCGACATCGTCACGAAGACGCCGCAGAACGACAACTTCGTCAACGGCAGCATCGGCTTCGGCACCGACGGCTACAAGCGGGCGACGCTCGACGCGAACCGCAAGATCGGCGACACGACGGCCGTGCGGCTGAACGTGATGGGCCACGACGCGAACCAGCCCGGCCGCAACGACGTGTACAACAAGCGCTGGGGCGTCGCGCCGTCGGTCGTGTTCGGGCTGAACACGCCGACTACCGTCACGGTCAGCTACTACCACATGAACTCGTACGACATGCCCGACTTCAGCGTGCCGTTCCGCGCGTCGGGTGGCACGCCGGTGCCGACCGATCGCGGCCGGTTCTTCGGGCTGAACACGCGCGACTACCGCTACGGCCAGACCGACACCGGCGAAGTGCGCGTCGAGCACCGCCTCAACGACGCGTGGAAGCTGAAGAACACGACGATGTTCGGGCGCTCGACGCTCGACTACGTCGCGACGAACCCGCAGATCCTCGCGTCGAATCCAAACCTGATCGCGTTGCAGGCGAAGAGCGGCAAGTACGCGCTGAACAGCATCGCGAACCAGACCGAAGTGACCGGCAGCGCGCAACTGTTCGGAATGAAGCACACGATGACGGCCGGCGTCGAGTTCAGCCATGAGCAGTCGCGCTACGAGGGCTATCTGGTGTCCGATGCCGCCGGCCACAACATCCGCACCGGCGGCCCGTGCTCGGTGGCCGGCAACTGCACGCCGCTCGCGGGCGGCTGGAACCCGAACATGCCGTGGACCGGCAGCATCGTGCTGAACGGCGACAAGGGCTTCCCCGGCGCGACGACGAACACGCGCACCGACACCGTGTCGGCGTACATCTTCGATACGGTCAGGCTGTCCGAGCGCTGGCAGTTCAACACCGGGCTGCGCTTCGACCGCTACGACACGACCGGCAAGCAGGCCGGCGTCGCCGACCTGTCGAATACGTCGAACCTGTTCAGCTACCAGTTCGGCCTCGTGTTCAAGCCGGTGACGAACGTGAGCCTGTACGCGTCGTACGGCACGTCGTCGAACCCGCCGGGCTCGAACGCGGGCCTCGGCGGCGGCTCGGACCAGATCACCGCGACGAACCAGGATCTCGCACCCGAGCGCTCGCGCAACATCGAGGTCGGCGCGAAGTGGGACGTGCTGCAGGATCAGCTGTCGCTGACGTCGGCGCTGTTTCAGACCGACAAGACCAATGCGCGCGTGAGCGACGGGCTCGGCCATACGGTCAACGCGGGCAGCCAGCGCGTGCGCGGCGTCGAGCTCGGCTTCGCGGGCAACCTGACGCGCAAGTGGCGCGTGTTCGGCGGCTACTCGTACCTGAATGCGATCACGACCGATGCGGGCCCCGGCAGCCCCGGCGCGTCGGGCCTGCCGATGGTGATGGTGCCGAAGCACAACTTCACGCTGTGGACGAGCTACGACGTGCTGCCGCAGCTGACGCTCGGTGCCGGCGCGACGGTGATGAGCAAGACCTACGCCTCGGTATCGTCGACCGTGAAGAAGTGGACGCCCGGCTACGCGCGCTTCGACGCCGCGGCAACGTGGCGCGTGAACAAGACGATGGATGTGCAGCTGAACGTGCAGAACCTGTTCGACAAGCAGTATTACGCGAGCGCGTATCCGATCTACGCGACGTGGGCGCCGGGCCGCTCGGCGATGGTCACGCTCAACTTCTATCAGTAAGCGCGAGCGGCGGGCGATGGCGCGGGGCGGCTTGCGGGCCGCCCTGCTCACCGCTCACCGCGATGGAGATTACGCTTCGATCGCGAGCAACGCGAACGTCGCGAGCCAATGTTCGCCCATGTAGTCACCGGCCACGTGCGCGAGCGCGCTCGACAGATGGCGCTCGGCCGCATCCAGCAGTTTCGCGCGCCGCACGTCATGTTCCGGCAGCGCGTGCGCCAGTGAACGCTGGCACCACGCGCGGCTCAGGTTCAAGCCGTCCAGATGCGCGATCTTGCCGTCGCTGCGGTCGCTGACCGTCGCCGGCACGAACAGCGTCGCCGGTTCGCCGCGCGCGAGATCCGGCAGGAAGCGTGCAAACCAGCCGTCGAAGTCGGCGGCCGGCAGCACGCGCCGCATCAGCTCCGCCTCCATCAGCGCGGGCGACAGGAACTCGTCGCCCGACGGCTCCCACGCCTGGCACGCGACGTCGTTCAGATGCCAGCGCTTCGCGGTATCGGCGATCAGCGCGGCGAGCCCGTCGCGCCGCGTGGCGCGCGCGAAATCATGCGCGAGCGCGAGCGCGAACGCGGTGTTGAAGTGCGTGCCGACGCGCAGCGGATAGGTCGCTTTCGGCAGGAACGTCTCGAAGCGCGACACGAACAAGTCGGCGAGCGGCGCCATCGTCTTCGCCCAGCGCGCCGCCTGCGGCACCGCGCCGGTCAGCGCGAGCCGCTCCAGTTGTCCGGACAGCGCGAGCAGCCACGCCCAACCATAGGGCCGCTCGAAACCGCTGTTGTGCGGCAGCGCGAGATACGCGCGTTCGCCGGCGACGTTGGCGTCGGTGAAATGCGCATCGACGACGGCGACGATCTGCGCGGCCTGCGGCAGCGCCGGATAGCGCTCGAGCACGCGCAGCACGAGCCAGTAGCCGTGCACGCAGGAATGCCAGTCGTAGCTGCCGTAGAAGATCGGGTGCAGCGCACGCGGCCCCTGCACGTCGTGCGGGCCGGCGAGTTCGTGCGTGAGCTTGTTCGGATATTCGCGGGTCAGGTGCGCGAGCGCGAGCGACGCGAATTTCGCGGCCAGCTCGGCAGTCAGTCGGTCGGTCATGGGGTCTCGTCAGTAGCGGAATACGAACGCGTACATCAGCAGCGTATTGACGGCCAGCAGCAGCACGGCGGTCGGCCACTGCGCCTTGATCACGCCGTTCTTGTCCTTCAGTTCCAGCAGCGCGGCCGGCACGATGTTGAAGTTCGCGGCCATCGGCGTCATCAGCGTACCGCAGAAGCCGCTCAGCATCCCGATCGCCCCGAGGATCGCCGGGTTGCCGTGAAACTGATGGACGATCAGCGGCAGGCCGATGCCGGCCGTCATCACCGGGAACGCCGCGAACCCGTTGCCCATGATCATCGTGAACAGCGCCATCCCGACCGTGTATGCGGCAACGACCGCGAACGGCGAATCGACCGGCACCCAGTCGCGCACGAGCCCCGACACCACGCCGCCGACGCCCGCGAGCGCGAACAGCGCGCCGAGCGCCGCGAGCATCTGCGGCAGGATCGCGGCCCAGCCGACGGCGTCCATCGTGTGACGCGCCTCTTTCAGCGCATGAACGGGCGAATCGCGCAGCATCGCGAGCGCGACGGCGAACGCGACGAGCGTGCCGAGCACGAGCGAAATCAGCGTCACGCTCTTCGGTTCGACGAACGGCACGAGCCTGAGCACGAACGTGCCGATCAGCGTGACGACGGGAATCAGCAGCGCGGGCAGGAACAGCCTGTTGCCGAAGCGCAGCGCGTTCGCCGCGCGCCGCGCGGCCGCCGCCTCGCCGGCTTCGTCGGACTTGCCGCGGCCGAGCTTGCCCGAGCCGGCGATCAGCGCCAGCGCGATCGCGAGACAGCCCGTCACGAAGTGCGGCAGCAGCGCACCGAACAGGAACGTCAGCGCATAGATGGCCCAGAACGCGAAATTGACGACGCGGCGCGGGTTCGTGCGGTCCATCAGGTTGAAGCATGCGAACGCGGCGAACGTCGCGCCGGCCACCGTGTACAGCGGTTCGAGGCCGATCATCGCGCGCCCTCCCGCGCGAACGCGCCGAAGCCGCGCGAGAGCCGCCGGTCGAGCAGCGCGAGCCGCGCGCAATGGATCAGCAGCGCGGCGAGCGCGGTCGGAATCGCCCACACCGACAGCTGCAGCGGCTCGATCGAGATGCCGTTCTGTTCGAGAAAGCCCTTGATCAGCAGGATCGACTGGATCGCGATGAAGATGTCCTCGCCGAAGAACACGGCGACGTTGTCGGCCGCCGACGCGTGCGCGCGGATCTGCTGGCGCACCGACTCCGGCAGCTCGCCGTGGCGGCCGACCGCCGCGGCCTCGGCCATCGGCGCGATCAGCGGCCGCACCATCTGCGCGTGGCCGCCGAGCGACGTGAGGCCGAGCGCGGCGCTCACCTGGCGCAGCACGAAGTACAGCATCAGCACGCGCCCGGTCGTCGCCGCGTGCACGCGCGAGATCATCCGCTTCGCCTGCTCCTTCAGTCCGTTGCGCTCGAGCAGCGCGATCACCGGCAGCGTCAGCCAGATGAGGCCCATGTAGCGGTTCTCGGCGAACGCCTTGCCGAACGCGCTCACGATGCCGACGATGTCCATCCCGCCCGCCAGCCCCGTCGCGAGCCCGGCGATCGTGACGACCAGCAGCGCGTTGAAGCGCAGCGCGAAACCGATCACCACGATCGGCACCCCAATCAGCACCAGCATTGCCGCTCCTTCCGTTGGATGCGCGGCGCCGTCCCGGCACGCCGCAGGCCCGGTTTCGAACGGGTTCAGGCGGCAAAATCTAACACGAGAATTTATCGATAAAAAGTCGATGATTTGCGGCTTCGGGTAAACGTTGAAGCGTGCCGGCACGCGGCGGCGGCGCGCCGTCGGCAGGCTGCGGCGGTCGCATGGCGTCGGTGCGCGGCGCGCCGCGCCGGCACGGGCGCACGCCGGGCCGCGTGGCGCGGCACCGGTGCGGCGACCAGGGCATGTTCACGCTGATAACGGGCTTGCGAACGAGCCTTTGCGCCCGCCGGGCAAGGGAACATGCCCTAAACTGGAAAGCATCGCAACGTATGGGAGAGCCGCCATGATCGACGTATTTCAGACCATCGGCAGCCGCGCGTTCTCCGCTCATCTGGCGAAGGACGGGATGGTGACGTTGATGGAGCAGCGCCACGAGGTCGACCGCGTGACGCTCGCCACCGCGTACGCCGCGCTCGTCGAGGCATCCGAGCAGGAGGCCGATCTGCGCGACGCGACCGTCGAAGGGATGATGCGCGCGCTGATCCAGGGGTACGCGCGCAGCCATTGACCCGAGCCGCGCCGCCGAGGCGGCGCGTCGGCCGGCAACCCCGACCCGCGTGCGACATCGCGTCGTGCCTGCGCGGGCATCCGGCACGTTCCCGCATCCGGCGCGATAATGGCGCGCTGCGCGGCCCGCCTGCCGCAGCGTTCGGCGGTCTCGCGCGCAACCGTTGGCGCGCCGCGCCGGCATGCAGGCGCGAGCGCCGGCCGACCGGCCGCGTTCGCGCGGATCCGATCCCGATGAAACGCCGCCACACTCCCTCAGCCATCGCGCAATCCGGCATCGATCATGACCAGTGACTTCACCCGCCCGCCCGGCGGCTCGCATGCGGCGCTCGACACTGCGCGCGGGCCGCGCACGCCGACCGCCGACACCCCGGCGATGGTTCTGCTGGTCGACGACCAGACGATCGTCGCCGAGGCGATCCGGCGCGCACTCGTCGACGAGGAAGGGATCGACTTCCACTACTGCCCGCGCTCGGACGACGCACTGGCCGTCGCGATCGACACGCGCCCGACGGTGATCCTGCAGGATCTCGTGATGCCCGGCGCGGACGGGCTGAGCCTCGTGAGCGCGTACCGCGCGAACCCGGCGACGCGCGACGTGCCGATCATCGTGCTGTCGACCCAGGAAGACCCGGCGATCAAGAGCACGGCGTTCGCGTGCGGCGCGAACGACTACCTCGTCAAACTGCCGGACCGCATCGAGCTGGTCGCGCGGATCCGCTATCACTCGCGCTCGTACATGAACCTGCTGCAGCGCGACGAGGCCTATCGCGCGTTGCGGCAGTCGCAGCAGCAACTGCTCGAGGCCAATCTGGAACTGCGGCGCCTCACGCACTCGGACGGCCTCACCGGGCTGTCGAACCGCCGCTACCTCGACGAATATCTGGCCGCCGAATGGCGCCGCGGCGCGCGCGAGCGCAGCGAGCTGTCGCTGCTGATGATCGACGTCGACAACTTCAAGCTGTACAACGACACGTACGGGCACGTGTCGGGCGACGGCGTGCTCAGGCAGGTAGCCACGACGATCGAGCGCTGTCTCGCGCAGTCGGGCGATTTCGCCGCGCGTTTCGGCGGCGAGGAGTTCGCGGTCGTGATGCCGGCCACGACGCCGGGCGCCGCGCGGCTGCTCGGCGAGAAGATCCGCCTCGCGGTGGAGGCGTTGCGGCTGGAGCACACGCATTCGTCGACGGGACGCTACGTGACGATCAGCATCGGCGGCGCGAGCATCGTGCCCGCGCCGGGCGTGCCGGCCACCTTCCTGATCGAAGCGGCCGATCGCGCGCTGTATCGCGCGAAGCACGGCGGCAAGAATCGCGTCGACGTGGATGCGCAACCCACGCCGGCGCCGCGGGCGCCGTCGGCGCCCGGCAGCGATCCCGACCGCTCGCCTACGCGGTGACGAGGCGGCGGGCGTAGTCGGCCGCTTCGAGCGGCCGGTCGAACAGGTAGCCCTGTTGCATGTCGCAACCGATCTGCTGCAGGAACCGCGACTGCGCTTGCGTCTCGACGCCTTCCGCGGTCACCTTCATGCCGAGCGAGTGCGCCATCGCGACGACGGCCTGCGTGATCGCCACCGAGTCGCGGTGATCGGGCACGCCCGACACGAACGAACGGTCGACCTTCAGGTTGTGCAGCGGGAAGCGCTTCAGGTAAGCGAGCGACGAATAGCCGGTGCCGAAGTCGTCGACGGAGATCCGCACGTTCAGGTCCGCGAGCGCTTCGAGCATCGGCAGCACGGTTTCCGTGTCGTTCATCAGCACGCCCTCGGTGATTTCGAGCTGGAGCGCGCGCGGATCGAGCTTCGTCAGCGCGAGACAGCGGTAGACCGATTCGACGAGGCCCTCGTGGAACTGCCGCGGCGACAGGTTGACGGACAGCATCATGTCGGGCGCGATCGTGCGGCGCCATTCGGCGGCCTGCCGGCAGGCCGTTTCGAGCACCCATTGGCCGATCGCGACGATCAGGCCCGTGTCTTCCGCGACCGGGATGAACTCCGCCGGCGACAGCGGGCCGAGCTCCGGACTGGTCCAGCGCAACAGCGCCTCCGCGCCGACCGTGCGGCCGCTGCGCGCGTCGACGACCGGCTGGTACGCGAGCCGCAGCGCATCCGACGAGATCGCGCGGCGCAGCGACTGCTCGATCGCGAAGCGGCGCTGCAGCCGCAGGTTCAGCTGCGCGGTGAAGAACGTGAAGTGGTTGCGACCGCGCTGCTTCGCGTCGTACATCGCGGAATCGGCGTTGCGCATCAGCGTGGCCGCGTCGTCGCCGTCGCGCGGCGCGACGCTGATGCCGATCGACACGCCGAGCCAGTACTCGTTGTTCGCGATCTCGAACGGCTTCGCGATCGCGTCGATCACCTCGCGCGCGAGCGCGGCCAGCGCGTCGGGATCGTCGCAGTCCTCGACGAGGATCACGAACTCGTCGCCGCCGACGCGCGTGAGCGCATGGCGGCCGCTGCCGCATACGACGAGCCGCGCCGCGACGCTGCGCAGCAGCGCGTCGCCGGCGTCGTGGCCGGCCGTATCGTTGACCTTCTTGAAGCCGTCCAGATCGATGAACAGCACCGCGACGCGCACGGGCCCGGCAACCGGGTCGCGCTTGCCGAACAGCTCGCGCATCCGCTCGGACAGCCAGCGCCGGTTGTACAGGCCGGTCAGCGCATCGCGCGTCGCCAGATAGCGCAGTTGCTGCTGCGCCTCGCGCACGGGCCCGATGTCGTGGAACGACAACAGCACCGATTCCGGCTGCGTCGCGCCCGGCTTGACGATCGGCACCGCGTTGCCGCGCACCCAGATGATGTCGCCGTCCGCGAGCCCGAAGCCCGCCGCATAGTCGAGCTGCGAGGCGCCCGTGACGAGCGCGCGCCGGCTCGGCCAGTCGTCCGGCGCGATCGACGTGCCGTCCTCGTGCACCTTGTAGAGAATCACCGTCGACAGCCGGCGCCCGACCAGATCGCCCTTCACGCGCATCATCCGGTGCGCGCTCGGATTACACGCAGTCACCACGCCGTCGTGCGACACGACCAGGATGCCTTCGTTCAGGCTGTTCACCACTAGCCGATGATGTTCCTCGCTGCGCACCAGTTGCCGAGCGATCGAATCCTGGTGCACCGCGAGGCCGACGCTATTGCCGATATCGCGCAGCAGGTCGGTTTCGGTGTCGGTCGGACGCCGCGGCTCGTGATGGTAGACGGCGAACGCGCCGAGCACGGTGCCCGCGTCGTCGAGAAACGGCACCGACCAGCACGCGCGCAGGCCGAACGACAGCGCGAGCGCACGATAGTCGGCCCAGAGCGGATCGGTTTCGATGTCCTCGACGGCGACCATCCGGCGTTCGTGCATCGCCGTGCCGCACGAACCGACGGCCGGCCCGATCGGCAGGCCTTCGATCGCGGCGCTGTACTGTTCAGGCAGCGACGGCGCCGCGCCGACGTGCATGTGGATGCCATCCGCATCGAGCAGCAGGATCGAGCAGGCCGCCCCGTCGCCGAGCAACGCCTCGGCACGCCGGCATACCTCGAGGAGCAACTCGGGCAGCGGCGTGTTGCGCGTGATCAGCCGCAGCACACTCTGCTCGGACGCGAGTACTTCCGCTGCGAGCCCGGCGCTGTAGCGAGAACTTTGCGGTTCGATATTCAATATGAATGCTGCCGTCAGTTCGACCGGGCTATTGCGCCCGATTCGTTGGTTTTATGTGCACCCTTTATCGCCCCGCGTCGACAGGCCCCGCGGTGCGTCCCCTTTCGTGCCCGCCCCGAGCGCGCACGCCATTACATTTAACACCAATCCATACAAAACAGTACTCTCGCTCGCATCGGGGCTTACGCTCAGTCAATCCGCGCGGCCCCAACGGCGCCCCGATTTATCCGACGATTCACGCGCACTCAGGCCCGTGGCGCCTGCCTGTGGAACCGTTTCCCGCCGCTGCGGCCGTCGCGCGCGGGCCTGCGCCGCGCCGGCCGCCCGGCACCGCGTCACGGCGGAACGCCGACGAAGCGCAACTGCGCCGACTCCCCCATCAGCAACGCGCGATTGAGCTCGGCGGCCGCGCGCAGGTAATCCCACAAGGCGGTTACGCGCCGCAGCTTGCGCAGATCTTCGCGACAGGTCAGCCAGAAACAGCGCGTCACCACCACGTCGTGCGGCAACACCGGCACGAGCGCCGGCTGCGTGGCGGCCATGAAGCACGGCAGGATCGCGAGCGCGCCGCCCTGCAGCGCCGCGAACACCTGTGCGATCACGCTCGTGGTGCGCAGCCCGGCCGTCGCGCCCGGCACTGCGCGCTCGAGGTACAGCAATTCGCTGCTGAACGCGAGATCGTCGACGTAGCTGATGAACGCATGCCGCGCGAGGTCGTCGGTGCTCGCGATCGGCGGATGGTTCGCGAGATAGTCGCGCGTCGCATAGAGCCGCAGCTGATAGTCACATAGCTTCGTGACGACGTAAGGGCCGCGCTCCGGCCGCTCGAGCGTGATCGCCAGATCGGCTTCGCGCTTGGGCAGATTGACGAAGTGCGGGACGGGCAGCAGATCGACCGTCACGTGCGGATGCGCGACGCGGAACTGCGCAAGCTGCGGCGCGAGGAAAAAGCAGCCGAAGCCTTCGGTCGAGCCGATCCGCACATGGCCCGACAGCGCGTGGCCGGTATTGGCGAGCTGATCGCAGGCGGATTGCACGGTCGTCTCCATCGCGTCCGCATACGCGACGAGCCGCTGCCCCTCGGCCGTCAGCGTGAAGCCGCCCGAGCGCGACTTGTCGAACAGCAGCGTGCCCATCGCGGTTTCGAGCGCGCGAATGCGGCGCGCCACGGTCGTGTAGTCGACGCCCAGCCGCTTGGCCGCCCCGCTCGCGCGCTGCGTGCGCGCGACCTCGAGGAAAAAGCGCAGGTCGTCCCAGTTCAGGCTGCCGGAAGCCGGCTCGGTGGATGGTCGCATCGGTGCGAAAGGCAGGAAAAGGCGGGTGTCTCCGGGCCGGCCGTCGATATGCAGAAATGCATAACCAACCGGATTTCTTGTCGGTACATCATGGATCTGCGCATAACTATACTCGACCGTGACCTGCGGACCATGAGCCGCGGGCGACAAAATCAGGAGACACCATGCAGACCCGATCCACCCTCGATGAGCACGCGGCCGTCGCGGCGGCGGCGCCGGCTCCCGCCCGCACCGCGAAGCACTATCTGCTGGCCGGTTGGGCCAGCATGGCCGGCACCACGATCGAGTGGTACGACTTCTTCCTGTACGGCACCGCCGCCGCGCTCGTGTTCAACCGCATCTTCTTCCCGTCGCTCGATCCGGTCGTCGGCACGCTCGCCGCATTCGGCACGTTCGCGGTCGGCTTCATCGGCCGGCCGATGGGCGGCATCGTGTTCGGCCACTTCGGCGATCGCATCGGCCGCAAGTCGATGCTGATGATCACGCTGCTGCTGATGGGCGTGCCGAGCATGATCATCGGGCTGATCCCGTCGTACGAGCACATCGGCTACTGGGCCGCCGCGCTGCTGATCGCCATGCGCTTCCTGCAAGGGATGGCCGTCGGCGGCGAATGGGGTGGCGCGGTGCTGATGGCCGTCGAGCACGCACCGAAGGGCCGCAAGGGGCTGTTCGGCAGCCTGCCGCAGACCGGCGTCGGGCTCGGACTGATCCTGTCGTCGGTCGCGATGGCCGCGGTGGCCGCGCTGCCCGAAGCCGACATGCTGTCGTGGGGCTGGCGCGTGCCGTTCCTCGCGAGCATCGCGCTGGTCGGCCTCGGCTGGTTCATCCGTGCGAAGGTGCCGGAGTCGCCCGACTTCGAGAACGTGCGGCGTCAGGGCAAGGCCGAGAAGTCGCCGGTGACGGCCGCGCTGCGCCGCCATCCGCGCGAGGTGCTGACGATCGTCGGCGCGCGTGCGGCCGAAAACACGTGGTTCTACATGGTCGTCACGTTCTCGCTCGCCTATGCGACGCAGCAGCTGCACCTGCCGAAGGCCGAGATGCTGCACGCGATCACGGCAGGCGCCGCGCTGTCGCTCGTCACGATGCCGTTGTGCGGCCATCTCGGCGACCGCATCGGCCAGCGCCGGATGTTCGCGCTCGGCCTCGTGCTGATGTGCGCGTTCGCCGCGCCGTTCTTCATGCTGCTCGGCACGCAGCAGACCTCGTCTGCGTGGTGGGCGATCGTGCTCGGCCTCGGCGTCGTGTTCCCGATTCTGTATGCGCCCGAGTCGCTGCTGTTCGCGCAGCAGTTTCCCGCGGAAATCCGCTACAGCGGCATTTCGCTGTCGGTGCAGCTGGCCGGCGTGATCGGCGGCGGCTTCGCCCCGATGATCGCGACGTCGCTGCTCAAGGCCGGCGGCGGCCAGCCGCACTACGTGATCGCGTATCTCGTCGGCTTCGGCGCGTTCGCGCTGCTGTGCACCGCGCTCATGCGTCCGGCCCGGGCGTAAGCCGCGCCGCACCACGCTGCACCGCAATCCCTTTTTCCGTTCGACCTCACGTTCGCCGCCGCTGCATGCGCGGCGGACGCGGGGCGACCATTTTTCCCGCACCCACACCGTTTCTCCGGAGAGTGACATGAACGCAGCAGTTCCCCAGACCACCCTCGCGCTGCCCACCGCCAAGCTGCTGATCGACGGCGCCTTCGTCGAATCGCGCAGCGCCGAATGGGGCGACATCGTGAACCCCGCCACGCAGCAAACGATCGGCCGCGTGCCGTACGCGACGCCCGACGAGGTCGATGCCGCGATCGCCGCCGCGCAGCGCGCGTTTCAGACGTGGAAGACGACGTCGATCGGCACGCGCCTGCGCATCATGCTGAAGTTCCAGGAGCTCGTGCGCCGCAATCTCGAGCGGATCGCGCACACGCTGACCGCCGAGCAGGGCAAGACGCTGCCCGACGCGCAAGGCGACATCTTCCGCGGCCTCGAAGTGGTCGAGCATGCCTGCTCGATCGGCACGCTGCAGCAAGGCGAGTTCGCGGAGAACGTCGCCGGCGGCGTCGATACCTATACGCTGCGTCAGCCGATCGGCGTCTGCGCCGGCATCACGCCGTTCAACTTCCCGGCGATGATCCCGCTGTGGATGTTCCCGATGGCGATCGTGTGCGGCAACACGTTCGTGCTGAAGCCGTCCGAACAGGACCCGCTGTCGACGATGGAACTGGTCGAGCTGGCGATCGAGGCCGGCGTGCCGAAGGGCGTGCTCAACGTCGTGCACGGCGGCAAGGACGTGGTCGACCGGCTCTGCACGCATCCCGACATCAAGGCGATTTCGTTCGTCGGCTCGACGCGCGTCGGCACGCACGTGTACAACCTCGGCAGCCAGCACGGCAAACGTGTGCAGTCGATGATGGGCGCGAAGAACCACGCGGTCGTGCTGCCCGATGCGCATCGCGAGCAAACGATCAACGCGCTGGTCGGCGCGGGCTTCGGCGCGGCCGGCCAGCGCTGCATGGCGACGTCGGTGGTCGTGCTGGTCGGCAGCGCGCGCGACTGGCTGCCCGAGCTGGTGGAAAAGGCGAAGACGCTGAAGGTCAACGCGGGCTCGGAGGCAGGCACCGACGTCGGACCGGTGGTGTCGCGCAGCGCGAAGGCGCGCATCCTGTCGCTGATCGACGCGGGCGTCAAGGAAGGCGCGAAGCTCGAGCTCGACGGCCGCGACGTGACGGTGCGCGGCTACGAGCAGGGCAACTTCGTCGGCCCGACGTTGTTCTCGGGCGTAACGACCGACATGACGATCTACCGCGAAGAAATCTTCGGCCCGGTGGTGGTCGTGATGGAAGTCGACACGCTCGACGAAGCCATCGCGCTCGTCAACGCGAACCCGATGGGCAACGGCGTGGGCCTCTTCACGCAAAGCGGCGCGGCCGCGCGCAAGTTCCAGAGCGAGATCGACGTCGGCCAGGTCGGCATCAACATCCCGATCCCGGTGCCGGTGCCCTACTTCAGCTTCACCGGCTCGCGCGGCTCGAAGCTCGGCGATCTCGGCCCGTACGGCAAGCAGGTCGTGCAGTTCTACACGCAGACCAAGACGGTCACCGCGCGCTGGTTCGACGACGACGCGACGGCCGGCGGCGTGAACACCACGATCGCATTGCGCTGAACGGGAGCATGACCATGGATATCGCATTCATCGGGCTCGGCAACATGGGCGGCCCGATGGCCGCCAACCTGCTCGCCGCCGGCCATGCGCTGACGGTGTTCGACCTGGACGCGCACGCGCTCGACGCGGCAGTGCGCGCCGGCGCGACGGTGGCCGGGTCGCCGCGCGACGCGGCCGCGCGCGCGTCGCTGGTCGTCACGATGCTGCCGGCCGCGCAGCATGTGCGCGCCGTCTATCTCGGCGATGACGGCGTGCTGGCCGGCGCTCGCGCCGGCGCGACCTTCGTCGACTGCAGCACGATCGACCCGGACACCGTGCGCGCCATCGCCGACGCGGCCGCGCAGCGCAACTTCGCGTTCGCCGATGCGCCGGTATCGGGCGGCACGGGCGGCGCGCAGGCCGGCACGCTGACCTTCATGGTCGGCGCGGAGGCGGCGCTGTTCGCGCGTATTCGCCCGTTGCTGCTCGACATGGGCAAGAACGTCGTGCATTGCGGCGGCACGGGCACCGGCCAGATCGCGAAGATCTGCAACAACCTGCTGCTCGGAATCTCGATGATGGGCGTGTCGGAAGCGATGGCGCTCGGCGCGGCGCTCGGCATCGATCCGGTCGTGCTGGCCGGCATCATCAACACGTCGACCGGCCGCTGCTGGAGTTCGGAAACCTGCAACCCCTACCCCGGCGTGAACGATGCGGCGCCCGCCGCGCGCGGCTATGCGGGCGGCTTTGCCGCGAACCTGATGCTCAAGGACCTCGGCCTCGCGACCGAAGCCGCGCGCCATGCGCGC
This sequence comes from Burkholderia sp. KJ006, assembly GCF_000262695.1. Taxonomy (NCBI): domain Bacteria; kingdom Pseudomonadati; phylum Pseudomonadota; class Betaproteobacteria; order Burkholderiales; family Burkholderiaceae; genus Burkholderia; species Burkholderia sp. KJ006. The sequence goes on from NC_017921.1 coordinate 1,844,916, forward strand.
CAGCCGGTGTGGATGGGCGCGCTCGCGCAGCAGCTGTATCAGTCGATGAGCCAGCACGGGCTCGGCGCGCTCGATTTCTCCGCTTGCGTGAAGCTGTACGACGCGCAGCCGGCGTGACGCGCCAGATGCGCGCGGCACGGCCCGCGCCGCCGGTAGACGGCGGCGCGGGCCGGTAGCGCGGATTGCACGGCGGATCGCCGCAGTCGTGCGGGTGACGCGATGCTCAGCTGCGCGGGTTCGACGCCGTCTCGAAGGTCGGATGGCACTCGAAGGCCAGCTCCGAGCGCGCGTCGACGCGGCGGCCGCCGGTCAGCGATTCCTGCTTCAGGCTCGCGCGCATACCGCGCTGCGTGCAGTAGCTGGTCGCTTCGCTGACGGCTTTTTCATGGGCGTCGGCCCACGTCGTCGACACGCCGAGCGTGCGCGTCGTCACGGTGAAGACGTTCGGGTTCGACGTCGTGGTCACGTCGGAGGCGGTCGAGCACGCGGCGAGCAAGCATGCAGCCGCCGCGATGGTCAACCATCGCAGGGATGGAAACAGTACTGGGATGGACATGAGGGCAAGCGCGCGTCGATTCGACGGCATCGGACAACATGGGCGACAGTATGCCTGCATGATCGCCGAAGATCATGCCCTTTTCAGTGAACAGATTGTTTCGGCTGGTTAAACGATCGCTGGGCTCCTGGCGAGTGGTACCGCCGGGGACACGCTGTGTCGTTGGCGTGGCGCGTGGTGTTTGTGCGAGTCGACGGTTGCTTGCGAAGTCGTCGGCGCGCGGCGCATGGCGACCTGAAACTGTGCGCGCTGCTCGATGCACTGCCGATCGCTCGGCACGACGTGCACAGGTTCATGCATGAAGCACGATGCTCCGATGCGCGGGTATCCGATCGGCGATGCAGCGCCCCGAGCATGTCCAGCATATCGCGCGTCGCGAAGGCCGTTCGCATGTCGCGCGTGCGTCGGCGGATGCACATCGAACTGTCGTGTCCAACGGTCCGCTCATCATCGATGACGTGCTCCAATCAGATCGATGCGCGCGCAACCAACAAGACGTAACCATCGCCTACGTCCACGCGCATTGCTCTCATGAATCGCGTTGCGTTTTAAACGCTTTTCCTGCATGTGCGGATCCGGCAGCGATGCGAGCCTCATCTCGTGGCGCGCCCAATCGCTCCTTTTTACAAACGTGTGCCGCGAATCGCGCGCTCGCGCATCACGCGCATCGCGCGTCGTGCGCAACGCTCCCACCGTCGGCGCGATCGCGCGCATCTCGCCGTGCGGGCACGCGCGTTGCGACATCCGTGCGCCGCCGCTCTGGCGGACAGCAATCATTCTTCAATCCAGGCGCTGCGTCCCGCGCGATGCTCCGCGCGGCGACACCGCATCGCCAGCAGGTAACTCCTGAACGAGAGGACGACATGAAATCCATTCGAACGATAGTGGCGCTGTGCTCGGTCATCACCATGCTCACGGCATGCGGTGGAGACGGCAACGACGTCGGCACCGTGCTCGGCATCTCGAAGCCGCAGGCACGCTTCATCAACGCGGTGCCGGCCGGCCCGAACCTCGACTACTACCTGAACGCGAAAGTCGATGCGTCCGGCGTCGCGTACAAGGGCGTGACCCGTTATCACGACATCGACTCGGGCACGCAGAACGCCAGTTACGACATTTCGGGCACCAACGCCACCGTCGCGTCGCAATCGTTCAGCGCGGCCAACGGCCACCACTACACGACCGTCGCGCTGCCCAGCACGTCGTCGCCGATCTCGGTGATCGACGATCCGTATGACAAGGGCCTGCTGTCGGACAAGGCGCGCGTACGCGCCTTCAATGCGTCGCCGAACGCGCAGAACGTCGACGTCTACGTCGTGCCGCCGGGGACGGACATCAACACGCAGAGCCCGACGCTCTCCGGCGCGGCGTACCAGAACGCGGCGCCTGCCACGGGCCAGGACTCGATCTATCTGAACGGAGGCAGCTATCAGGTGATCGTCACGACTGCCGGCAGCAAATCGCCGATCCTGACGACTCCGCCGGTGACGATCAACAACAACGCCGACTGGCTGCTCGTGACGATCCCGTCGGGCGGTATCGGTGACGTAACGCCGAACGACATCCACGTGCTCGTCGCCCAGGGCAACGATGCGGACACGTCGGCGCAGGAACTCGGCCCGCAGTAAATGATGGCGGCGGATCGCCGTTCGGCGATCCGCCGCGTGACGGGCGCGCCGTCAGTTGCTGGTGCGCTCGAAACGAATCACATGCTCGACGCGTGCGCCGGCGCCATGCTCGGTCACGACGTCGACGTCGCCGACGTACGTGACCTGCCAGCCGGGCCGCGCGGCGATCAGCGGCATGTTGCCGCCCGGACGGCTTTCGAAGCCGCCGAGGCCGTCGGCCGGCGTGTTCACCGCGTTGTCGAGCGACGCGTTCGAATAGATCACGTTGTCGTGCCATTCATCGGCGCCGGTGCGCGCCTCCATGCCCTTGCCGTCGACGTCGACCGTGTTGTCGGTGGCCGCCATGTTCGCGTTGTCGATCGTCACGATCCGGCTGGCCGCGCGGCGCACCGGGTCGCCGCTGTCGACCGCATGCGCGTCGACGTCGATGTCCGGCAGGCCGGTCGGCGTTTTGCCCGCGACCGATTCGGGCGTTTGCGGCCGTTTGGCCACTTCGGCAGCCTGGGTCGCCGCATCCGGCATGTCGCCACCGGCCGCGGGCGCCTTCACCGGGCTCTGCTTGATCTGTTCCCGCTGCTGTTGCGGGGTTGGGTTCGATTCCGCGTTCTGCATCGCACCTCCTTGTTCGGGACCTTGCAGCGCGGTCCGGACGGGCCGCCGCCGTCGTCAGCCGGCGGCTGCGATCGGCCGCGTGACGAGCGCCATCGGCGCCGGGAATCGCTACAACGGTCCTTGCAAATCTTTCACACACGCGTAGCGCGGCCGCGCGCCCGAGAGCGCGCGTGCCGCCTGGCTCCGCCATTGCGGCGGCGCAGCGCGGGCGGTGCTGCACGTGCCGCCCGGCGCCGCCCCGCGAGGCGCGATCAGCCGCCGCTCGCGCCCGTCGTCCCCGACGCCGCGCCCGGCATGCTGGCCGCGCCGCCGGTGGTGCCGGCCGTGCCGCTGTCGGCGCCCGCCGCGCCGCTGCTCGGCGTGCCCGACGGTGCGGTCGATGGCGCGGGCGACATGCCGCCCACGGCGCTCGCGTCCGAAGTGGCGCCGGCGCCCGTGTCGGTTTCGCTCTTCTTCTGACAGCCTGCCCCCGCCGCCAGGCCGGCGATCAGGATGCCGGCGAAGACGGCCCGCGATACGTGACGAATGGAATATCGCTGCATGACACCTCCGCTTGATGTCGATGAATGGATGGAACTCACCCGTTCGCAATTCGCGTGCCGTCACCGCTGCGCGCCATTCGTTTTTTGAATGGCGGCCTGCCGAATATTTAATTTCCCATCGCGGCGACGGCCGCCCATACTCGCGGACGAATGGGACATATGACGTCCACGGCGGTCCGCCCGCGCTGCATGCACGGCGCACGCCGCGGCCATGGAAGGAGACAACGCGTGCGACCGCAAACCCGCGTCGAAGCGATCGAACGCCGCGCCAGGCTTGCGGCGACGCGCGAACATGCGCATGCGGTTTGCCGCGGCGGACCCGCCTCGTGCATGCGCAGAAAAACCGACGCCGACAGCGAACCGGCCGCCGAATGGCCGAACGCAGATGCGGGGCGGATCGCTACTACCACTGCGCGAGCGGCCGTGAATCGCGGCGTGCCGCAGCCACGCATCGATGTCGCGCGGACGGCCTGTCGGCTGCCGGTGCATCTTCGACGGCTGGCGCACCTTCGAACGCCGACGCACCGCGTGAACGGATAGCGACATGGATAGCGACATGCGCAACCCACCGGCAAAGCACGGCGCTATCGCCGACACCCGCGACGCAGGCGGCGCGCTCGACCTGCTCGACGCGCGGCTGATGCGCATCCTGCTCGTGCTGCTCACCGAGCGCACCGTGTCGCGTGCGGCGGTGCGGCTGAACATGTCGCAGCCCGCGACGAGCGCCGCGCTCAAGCGCCTGCGCACGCTGCTCGGCGATCCGCTGCTGGTGCGCAGTCGCTACGGGATGGTGCCGACGGAGTTCGGCGCGCAGCTGATCGATCCGCTGCGCAACGCGCTGCGGGTGATCGACTTCATTCGGAACCAGCAGCCGCGCTTCGCCGCACGCACGTCGGTGCGAACCTATCGGATCGGTTGCCCGGACTACCTGAACGTGCTGTTCGTGCCGAAGCTCGTCGCGCTGTTCCGCGAACGCGCGCCCGACGCGCAGCTCGTGTTCCATCCGCTCGGCGACGGCTTCGATGCGCAGCGCGCACTCGCCGACGGCGCGCTGGACGTCGTGATCGACAACCGCCCGGCGCACCCGTCGCGGCTCCGGCACGACGCGTTGTTCGACGACCGCATCGTCTGCGTGATGCGCGCGACGCATCCGCTCGCGCGCCGCGGCGCGATGACCGCGGAAGAATTCGCGCAAGCGCCGCAGTTGTGTCCGACGCCGTCGTGGCTGGAGGCGTCCGGCGCGATCGATCGTCAGCTGGAACGCGTCGGGCTGCGACGGCGGATCGTCGTCACGCTGCCGCATTTCGAACTCGCCGCCCATGCGCTGGTGCGCTCCGATCTGGTCCTGACCACGACCTACCGGCTCGCGAGCCACTACGCGAAGCTGCTGCCGCTCGGCACCGTTGCGCTGCCGGCTCAACCGCCCGACATCACGTACCGGCTCGCCTGGGACGAAACCGGCGCCTGCGCGGACGCGGTACGCTGGCTGCGCGGGCTGATCGTCGAAGCGACGCGCGCATGGCTCGACGCAGAAGCCGCGCTGCCGGCCGTCACGGCCGTCGCCGCGCGTGCGCCGACGTCCATCGCCGCACCGCTCGCCGGCGCGGCGGCCGAATCCGCGCGGCGCGGTCGACGCAGGCAACCGACGCAGTGCGACGCGACACCGCAGCCGAGCGCCGCACGCGCGACGCGCGCCCATCGGATCGCGATGAAGGCGCGCTGAGGCCGGTGTGCCGACGCGCGTGCGTGGCGTCGCGTGCGGCAGCGGTCGAACGCTCGGTAAAGACTGACATCGCCACGAACGCGACTGCGATGTCCGCGCGGCGCGGCGCCATCACCGATGCAAATGCTGCGCCGTACGATGACGGAGGCGTCGTGCATCGGCGCATCGAACGACTTCGCGAGCAGCTTGGTCCAACGCGACGCAGCCGGGGCCGCTGCACGCACCGCAATGCCACATAGCCACGCGCGGACGCGCGATTTGACCACCTGCGCATCGCCCCATCAAACGACTTCACGAGCAGCCCGACCGAACATGAAACGCAACTGCGGCCGCCGCACGCAACGTACCGCCACGCCACCCCGCCACATCACCCAGCCAGAACCGCCCCATCACATACCCACATCGCGCATCGGTTGCACGAGCAACCAATATGCAACCGCAGCGCCAACCAGCGCGAGCACACCGCTCACCGTCAGTGCCGTCGAAAACCCGGCCGCGAACGCCGCCGGCGCGACGTCGTGCAGCACGCGCGCGGCCGTCGGCGGCAGGCGTGCGAGCGCCTGCGTGAGATCGCCTGCCAGCAGGCTCGACATGAACCGCGCATCGACGAACGCGCGTACGTCCGGCATCGCGGACAGCCGTCGCACGAGCTGCGCGTGCGTACTGCCGGCCAGCACCGCCCCGAGCACGCCCACCGCCGTCACGATCGCCGAGAAGCGCGTGGTCGTGCTGATGCCCGATGCCATGCCCGTGCGGTTCCGCGGCACGCACGCGATGATCGCCTTCTGCGTGTCGCCGTTCATGATGCCCGCGCCGCAGCCCGTCACGCAGATGCCGAGCGCAACGAGCCGGTAGTCGGCGCCGGCCGTCAGCAGCGCAGTCGCGAGATTGCCGACGCCGATCAGCGCGAGGCCGCCCGCCAGCACGCCGCCGGACGACATGCGCGCAGCCAGCTTCGCGCCGAGCGACGGCCCGACGATCATCGCCAGCGCGAACGGCAGCATGCCGAGCCCCGCGTCGATCGCCGACATCCCGAACGCGTTCTGCAGATACAGCGGCAGGAACGTCATCATCACTTGCGCGCACGCCGCATAGCCGAACATCGCGACGACCGCGCCGACGAAGCGCGGCTGCCCGAACAGCGCGAGGTCGACCATCGGCCGCGCGTGGCGGCGCTCGACGGCGACGAACGCGGTCGACAGCGCGGCGGCGAGCCCGAGGCGGCCGAGCGTCGCGCCGGTCAGCCAGCCGTGCGACGGCGCGCCGATCAGCGCCGCGATCGCGCACGCGAGCGCCGCACCGAACAGCAGGCTGCCCGGCGCGTCCACGCGCGTCGCATGCGGATCGCGCGACTCCGCGATCGCCGCGCGCACGCCTGCCGCGAGCAATGCGCACGCGGGCAGGTTCAGCAGGAACACCCAGCGCCAGCCGATCCATTGCGTGATCGCCCCGCCGATGAGCGGCGCGAGCGCCGTCGCGATGCCCATGCACATCCCCCAGATCGCCCACGCTCGCGCGCGTTCGCGTCCGTCCGGGAAACGGTTCGCGATGACCGCCAGTGCTGCAGTCAGCAGCATCGCGGCCCCACCGCCCTTCACCGCGCGCGCGGCGATCAGCCACGCCGCCGACGGCGCGAGGCCGCACCCGAGCGATGCGAGCGCGAACAACGCGAGGCCGGCTGCCAGCATGCGCTTGCGCCCGAAGCGATCGGCGAGGCCGCCGGCCGGCAACAGGCACGCGGCGAACGCGGTCATGTAGGCGCTGACGACCCACTCGATCTCGGCGAAGCTCGCATGAAAGCCGCGCGCGATGCTCGGCAGCGATACGGCCACGACGTTCGTGTCGAGCACGATCAGCGAGCACGTCGCGGACGCAACCGCGAGCGTCGCGGCGGCAGGCGCGCCAGCGCCGCCGCCCGAGCGGGAAACGGAGGACATGGGGGAAACGGGGGACGGCTGCGGCATCGAGCGCTCCGGAACGGGATCAACGACGCGTATGCTAGGCTTGCCCCACATTGCCCGTCATTGACACACCGGAGCCATTTGATTGACGAAAATTGCAATCATGAATCCGCTCGAATTCCGCCATGTCCGCGCGTTCCTCGCCGTCGCGGAGCACCTGCATTTCGCACGCGCGGCCGACGCGCTCGACATGGCCCCGCCCGCGCTCACGCGACAGATCCAGGAAGCCGAGCGGCTGCTCGGCGTGCGGCTGTTCGACCGCTCGCGGCGCGCGGTCACGCTGACGGCGGCCGGCGAGGCGTTCGGCGCCGAGGCGCGCGCCGCGTTCGAGCATCTGCAGCGCGGCCATGAACTGGCGCTGCTGGCCGAGCGCGGCGAAGTCGGCCGGATCGAGATCGGCTATGTGTCGTCGGCCGTCTATTCGGGCACGCTGCAGCGCACGGTCGGCGCATTCCGTGCGTCGCATCCGCGCCTCAACCTCAACCTGCGCGAGGTGCCGATGGACGACGTCGCGAAGCAGCTCGACGCCGGCCGGCTCGACCTCGCATACGTACGCCCGCCGTTGCCGCTGCCGGGCGGCGTGCGGACCGTGACGCTGCAACGCGACGTGTTCGTCGCCGCCGTGCCGGCCGACTCGCGCTATGCGTCGATGCCGACGTTGCGCGCGGCCGACCTTGCCGATGCGCGCTTCGCGGTGCCCGAACAGGAGGGCGGCACGCTCGAAGTCGCACGGCGCGGCCGCTTCGCTCCGGTGATCGACGCGCGGCCGGGCGGCTTGCTCGCGGTGCTCGCGTGCGTGTCGGTGAACGGCTGCGTCGCGGTGATCCCGGACGCGCTGGCCGGCTGCGTGGCGCTGCCCGGCGTCGTATACCGGCCGCTCGCCGGCAAGCCGATCACGTCGGAGCTCGCGCTCGCGCATCGCCGCTTCGAGAAGGCGCCCGCGGTCCGCGCGTTCCTGCGCACCGTCACCGCGGCAGGCTGAGCACGCGCCGCGGCGGCCGGGCTCGTCACCGCGCGCCACCGCTCTCGCGCGAATAAGCATTGCGCGATTCGATGTTTGCCGCGGCGAAACCGATTCCGTAATCTGCCGGTCAGCCGTGCATGCCGCGCGGATTACCGAGGATTGCATACCGATGACTTCGCCCGCCTCCCCGGCCCGTCGCCGCGCGCTGCTGCGCGCGAGCGCGCTGGCCGCCGCACCGTTCGCCGGCGCCGCCGCATTCCCCGCGCGCGCGGCCGGCGCCGACCTGTCGAACGTGACGCTGGTGCTCGGCGATCAGGCCGGCGGGCTGCGCGCACTGGCCGAAGCCGCGCGCGTGCTCGACGGCGTGCCGTACCGGTTTCGCTGGGCGAATTTCCAGGGCGCCGCGCCGCTGTTCGAAGCACAGCGCGCGGGTGCGCTCGATCTCGCGCCGGCCGGCGACCTGCCCGTGCTGACGGCCGCGCTCGGCGATCCGGCGCTGCGCATCGTCGCGACGCGCGCCGGCTCGGCGACGTCGCTCGGCATCGTCGTGCAGCCCGATTCGCCGGTGCGAAGCGTCGCCGACCTGAAGGGGCGCACCGTGGTCGTATCGTCGGCGCGCGGCAGCATTTCGCAATACCAGCTGTACGGCGCGCTGCGCGAACACGGCCTCGCGGCGCGCGACGTCGACGTGCGCTTCGTGCTGCCGGTCGACGCGTTCGCCGCGTTCGAAGCGAAGCAGATCGGCATCTGGGCGACCTTCGATCCGTATTACGGGCACGTGGTGCGGCGCGGCGCGCGCGTCGTGCGCGACGGCAGCGGCATCAATTCCGGGCTGGCGTTCCTTACGTCGCCGGTCGACACGCTCGACGACCGGCTCAAGCGCGCGGCGCTGGCCGACGTGCTCGCGCGGTTCGCGCGCGCCGGCCAGTGGGCGCTCGCGCATCCGGCCGATTACGCGAGCGTCTATGCGTCGGTCACGCGGCTGCCGCGCGACGCGGCCATCGACATCGTGCGCCGGGCGCCGCTCGCGCAACGCGACGTGAGCGGCACGGACATCGACGTGCTGCAGCGCGTCGCCGATCGCGCGGCCGCCGATGCGATCCTGCCGAAGCGCATCGACGTCGCGTCGATCGCGGTGCGCAACCTGTCGGCGGCGTAACCGGCTTCTCGTACGTTCAGCGCGGCCTCGACATGTCGAGATCCGGCACGTCGTCGCCGAACTTCGACGCGACCAGCGTGCGCATCGCGGCGACCAGCAGCGTCGGCCCCGACTGGTTGAACGTGCAGCGCTCGCCGGCCGCAGGCACGGCCCGATGCAGCACCGCGCGCCACGCGCCGCGGCCGCCGTCGCGCTCGAACGCGCCGAACGGCAGGCGCTCGACCAGCGGCCCGCCGTCCGCCCACGCGGACGACGGCGCATACGGCGCCGGCGCCCCGCCCGGCTCGCGAATCACCATACAGCCCGCAGCATCGACCCGCGGCGCGTCGAGCGCCTGGGCCATCGCCACCCAGAAATCGAGCGCGGCGCCGGTCAGCTCCTGAACCTGCATCGCCACCTCCTTCGGCATCGAAAGTGCCCATCGTAGCGCCGATCGCTCCGCCGTCGGGCAGCGCGAGGCGCCGCATTGCGCCTGCGCCGATACATGTTACGAATCGGCGAATCCTTCCTACAATGAACTCAACACCTGTCGTCCGGTCCGCGGGGGCCGCCGCGTCGCAGCCGAATGCGCGCGCTCGGACCCGTTCGGCAGATATCGATTCGAACCTCACGGTGCAGCACCGGCCGGATCTCTGGGGAGCCGCAGCGTGCCGACGCACGCCAGGAAACCGCTGCTCTCGCTCGTCGTGCCGTTTCATGACGAAGAAGAAGCGATCGGCCCGTGCTTTGCCGAAACGCTGCCGATCCTCGCGTCGGTTGACGGCGTGCAGTTCGAAATCGTCTGCGTCAACGACGGCAGCCGCGATCGCACGCTCGAGCGGCTGCTCGCGATCGCCGCCGCCGACTCGCGCGTGCGGGTCGTCGATCTCACCCGCCGCTTCGACAAGGAAGCCGCACTCACCGCGGGCCTCGACGAAGCGGCCGGCGCCGCGGTGATCCTGATCGACGCCGACCTGCAGGACCCGCCCGCGCTGATTCCCGCCATGATCGAACGCTGGCGCGACGGCGCCGAAGTCGTCGCCGCGAAGCGCACCGACCGCATGTGCGATCCGTACCTGCAGCGCGCCGCGGCCGCGCTCTACTATCGCGTCCACAACGCGCTGTCCGAGGTCGAGATGCCGGAGAACGTCGGCGATTTCCGGCTGATGGACCGCGAGGTCGTCGCTGCGCTGCGCGCGCTGCCGGAGCGGCGGCCGCTCGAAGTTTTCCGGCTGGCGTCGCTGTAATTTCGCGCTCGAAGGCATCACCAGCTTCAGCACGGTGCCTCTGCGCGTATGGACCTACGTGGGCGTCACGTTCGCGCTGCTGTCGCTGCTGTATGGCGCGTTCATCGTCGTGCGAACGCTGCTGTACGGCAACCCGGTGCACGGCTACCCGTCGCTGATTTCGGTCGTGCTGTTCGTCGGCGGGATTCAGCTGATCGGCATCGGCGTGATCGGCGAATACCTCGGCCGCGTCTATCACGAATCGAAGCAGCGCCCCGTCTATCTCGTGCGGCGACGCTATCGCGCCGAGCGCGAGGCGGCCGCAGCGCCCGCGTCAACGCTGCTGCAATTCCCGCTCAAGCGCACGCACGCGGCGCGCCGCCGCACGCCGATGCCCGCGGGCGGCAACGTCGCGGCGCGCAAGGCGTCGTTCAAGTAGAACGGGGCCGCGCCGCGTGGTCGTGTACAGCATCGTGATGCTGGTGTTCTCCGCGCTGTTCGTCACGATCTGGGCGTGGGTCGCGCATGCGTTCCCCGAGCGCGTGCCGCCGCGCGTCGGCGCCGACTTCTCGGTGTTCTGGACGGCCTCGTACCTGATGCTGCACGGCTCGCCGGCGCAGGCGTACGACTTCTCCGCGTTCTCGCGCCTGTCGGCCGCGCGGTTCGACACGCTTCGCCACGGCGCGTTCGCGCCGTGGCTGTATCCGCCGACCTATCTGCTGCTCGTCACGCAGCTCGCGCTGCTGCCGTTCGCGCTCGCCTATCCGCTGTTCGTCGCGCTCGGCGTCGGCGTGCTCGGCTGCGCCGCCTGGCGGGTGGCCGGCCTCGGCGCCGTGGCCGGCGCGTCGCGCGCGGGCGCACTCGCGCTGGTCGCCGCGCCGTGCGTGTTCGTCACCGCGACGCTCGGGCAGAACGCCTTCCTCACCGCGTCGTGCGCGGCGCTCGCCGTCTATTGGGCCGAGCGCAGGCCGTTGTGGGCAGGCCTGTGCATCGGGCTGCTGTCGGTGAAACCGCAGATGGCGCTGCTGTTCCCGTTCGTGCTGATCGCCGCCCGCGCGTGGCGCACCCTCGCGTGGGCCGCGCTCGCCAGCGCCGCGTTCGTCGCGCTCAGCGTGCTGGTGTGCGGCACGGAATCGCTGCGCCTGTTCGTCGCGAGCGCGGGGCTCGCGCGCTCGATCGTGCTCGAGCACGGCGTGGTGTTCTGGCTCGTGTCGTCGACGCCGTTCGCGGCGCTGCGGCTCGCCGGCGTGCCGTTGAACGCGGCCTATGCGGCCCACGCCGGTGTCGCCGCGATCGCCGCCGCGTGCGTCGCCTGGGCCGGCACGCGCGACGTCCGCGTGCGCGCGGCGGTGCTGGCAGTCGCGCGAAGGCGTGCGGCACGAGCGCAGCCGCGATGGAGTACAGCGCCGCGAACGCCGACACCAGCCAATTCGACAGGCGCCGCGCGCGCACGTCCTGCATCGCGAGCGACGCCAGCACGAGCGTCGCCGCCGCTTGCACGAGATAGCGCATCGGAGAACCGTCCGTCGGCGCGCCGCGTCCGGGTCCGCCTTACTGCCGCGGAGCCGTGTATTCGTCGGCGACGCGCGGGTTCAGGAGATCAAATCAGCGACGAGACCTTGTTGATCAGCGTCGTGAAGATCGACGACAGCCCCGAGCTGCCGCTGAGCACCGTGCCGACGGCCACGAGCGCGACCACGACGATGCCGGCCAGAACCGCGTATTCGAGCGAGCTGACGCCCCGTTCATCGCGCAACAAGGTCTTGACGTATTGCAGCATGACAACCTCCGTATGACCGGGCCGCTGATCGACCGTTGATATATTGGCGCTGCACTGCTTCGGGTGGCGCACGACATTCGCCCGTTCAAGACTCATGCTGCGGCCGCTGTATCGGGCCGTCGGCGTCCCCCGGAATCCCTTCGATCGCTGCGACGCGCGACGTGCGCGCGTCGATTGCATGAGCGCATTCAGCACGATGCGAATCACGCTATTTCGTCTAGGGCATGGACAATTTTTTCGGCGATTTCCAATCATTCGGTGTCGGAATGGATTTATGGAAAAAACGGTTATCGAAGCGGATCGGCGCGAATTATTTACCGTTATTTAACCGCCGCGATGCCGACAGTTCCGGGCCGGACGTAAGAATATTAACGATGATGCATATTGTTTCCGATACCTGATCGTCGGCGGTAATTCCGCACCTGTTTTCAACGGCATTGCAATTCGCGCCGGTAATTGTGCAGCGCACGGATTTACGCCAAAAAGTTCGGGAACGTCCATTGCCCCAACCGCATCCCGCTGCAGCTTTTGCGCAATGCGCGCATGCTCTCAGTTGGCCGACGCGACCATCGCCGCGCACATCCTCGCAGCTCGCTTCCACGCGGCGCTCCCACCGTCTCCCGGAGGAACCACGATGTCGATCAGCCCCGATACCCCGTCTCGCCCCGTGAAGTCGCCCGGCCCCGACCATCCGATCACGATCGAACCGCATCCGTCGCGCGTCGTCGTCAAGGCGGGCGGCACGGTCGTCGCCGATACGCGCCGCGCACTGGCGCTGCGCGAAGCGAGCTATCCGGCCGTCCTTTACATTCCGCGCGACGATGCCGACATGTCGCTGCTGCAGCGCACCGACCATGCGACCTACTGCCCGTACAAGGGCGATTGCGCGTACTACTCGATTCCGGCGGCCGGCGCGCGCGCCGTGAATGCGGTGTGGACCTACGAGCATCCGAATCCGGCCGTCGAAGCGATTCGCGGCCATCTCGCGTTCTATCCGGATCGCGTCGATGCGATCGAGGAAAGCGCGGCCGGCAGCGATTGACCGCGACGACGGCCCGCCGCGCCGTCGTGCACGCATCGTCGCGTCGCTGATTTGCATATGCGGATTCGTTGGTTGGCCGGGCGGACAGGCCGCCGTATCGTGCTGAGTCGCGCGCGGGGCAGTTCCCGCCCGGTCTGAACCGGGCCACGTTCCCGCGCAGCCCATGAACTCGCCGCAGCCCGCAGGACGCCTCGATGAACGACCTTCCGCCCGACACCCTCGACACCCTCGACACGCCGCCGCAAAGCACGCGCCGCCGCCGGTGGCTGCAAGGCACCGCCGCCGCGCTCGCCGGCGTCGCGCTCGGGCCGCTCGCCGGCCTGCCCGCCCGCGCACAAGCGGGCGGCACGCGGCTGCGCATCGGCTTCCAGAAATACGGCAACTTCGTCGTGCTGAAAGCGCGCGGCACGCTCGAGAAGCGGCTCGCGAGCCAGGGCGTGACCGTGGAGTGGCTCGAGTTTCCGGCCGGCCCGCAACTGCTCGAAGGATTGAACGCGGGCGCGATCGACGTCGGCACGGTCGGCGAGACGCCGCCGATCTTCGCGCAGGCGGCCGGCGTCGACTTCGTCTACATCGGCAACGAGCCGCCCGCGCCGCGCGGCGAAGCGATCGTCGTGCTGCCCGATTCGCCGATCCGGACGCTCGCGCAGCTGCGCGGCAAGAAGGTCGCGCTCAACAAGGGTTCGAACGTCCACTACCTGCTCGTGAAGGCGCTCGAGCATGCGGGCATTCCATACACCGACATCCAGCCGATTTTCCTGACGCCCGCCGACGCGCGCGCCGCATTCGTGCAGCGCAACGTCGACGCATGGGTGATATGGGATCCGTATCTCGCGGCCGCCGAGCGTCAGCTCGGCGCGCGCGTGGTCGCGAACGGCGAAGGGCTCGTGCGCAACACGCAGTACTATCTCGCCGCGCGCCGGTACGCGCGCGCGCAGCCGCAGATCCTGCGCGCGTTGCTCGACGAAGTCGACGCGGTCGATCGCTGGGGCCGCGATCATGTCGGCGAAGTCGCCGCGCAACTGTCGCCGCTCGTCGGGCTCGACACGGCCACGCTCGAAGTCGCATTGAAGCGCACCGGCTACGGCGTGCAGCCGGTCAGCGACGCAACGCTCGCCTATCAGCAGAACATCGCCGATGCATTCAGCGCGCTGAAGCTGATTCCCGGCCGCGTGAGCGTCGCCGACGCTCGCTGAGCCGCGGTTGCCGCCGCGCTACGCGCGAGCGCTCGCACCAATGCGCCGCCACTCGTCGTAATCGATGACGAGGCCTGCGTCGTCGACCGCGATGTCGGCCGCATAGGCGCCGCTCTCATAGCGGTACACGCGCTCGGCCGTACGCGTATAGCGTTGCTCGCCGCGCACGAGCTCGAACTCCGGAAAACGCAGCCACGCGGTATGGATGACGGCCGACGCGCCGACCGTCAGTCCGAGCCGCCGGATCGGCAACGTATTGGTCGACGGGCTGAAGCCGAGATCGATGTCGGTCGCACCGTCGAGCGCCGCCGCGTGTGCGCCCTCGATCGTCCACCGCCCCGCTTCGCAGCGGATCTCGAGCCGCTGCGGCGGCGCCGCGCCGTGGCGATGCACGACGCGCACCGAACGCGTGAGCCAGTCGGCGCCGCATTCGATCGCATAGTCGATGCGGAACGGCGTGCCGTCGAGCGCGCCGGCGATCGTACCCGACAGGTCGATGCCCGCGGGCGCGGGCGCGAGCCGGCACCATTCGGCGGCTTGCCAGGTGTGCAGCACCTGCCATGCGACGCATCGGACGGTCGTGGCGGCTTCAGCCCCTTGCCTCATACCGCCGTCTTCACCGGTCACCATCCGCGCCGCCTTCACCATGCCTGCCGATAAATCGCGAGCGCATCGGCTTCGGTCACTTCGCGCGGATTGTTGACGAGCAGACGCGTCTGCAGCATCGCATCGGCCGCCATCCTCGGCAGGTCGGCCTCGCCGACGCCGACTTCGCGCAGCGTGCGCGGAATGCCGGTCGCGACGATCAGCCGGTCGATCTCGTCGATCAGCGCCTGCGTCCTCGCTGCGTCGCTGCCCGTCGCCGACGGCGCGACGATCGCCGCGAGCTCCGCGTACAGCGGCGCGGCAGCCGCCGCGTTGAAGCGCAACACGTGCGGCAGCACGAGCGCATTCGACAAGCCATGCGGCACGTGGAAAATGCCGCCGATCGGGTAAGCGAGCGCATGCACGGCCGCCACCGGCGCATTCGCGAACGCCTGACCCGCGAACATCGCGCCGACCAGCATCGCTTCGCGCGCCGCGCGATCGTGGCCGTCGTCGCATGCCTTCAGCACATTGCGCGACAGCAACGTCAGCGCGTGCACGGCCAGCATGCCCGACACCGGGTTCTTCAACCGCGCCGACGTATAGGCTTCGATCGCGTGCACCATCGCGTCGATGCCGGTCGCTGCCGTCGCGGCGCGCGGCAGCCCGAGCGTGAGCTCGGCATCGAGGATCGCGACGTCCGCGAACAGCTGCGGCGACACCACGCCCATCTTGCGCGCTTCGCCGACCGTGACGATCGATACGGCCGTCACTTCCGAGCCGGTGCCGGCCGTGGTCGGCATCTGCACGAGCGGCAGCCGCGGCGTCGCGACCTTGTCGACGCCGTACATGTCGGCCAGCGCCTGCCGGCCCGGCGCGAGCACGGCGATCAGCTTCGCGACGTCCATCGACGAGCCGCCGCCCAGGCCGAGCACGATCTCGGCGTCGGCGGCCACCGCGCGCGCGGTCGCTTCGAGCACCACGTGCTCGGGCGGATCGGCGACGACGTCGTCGATCACGCTCACCTGCCAGCCGTGCGCGGCGAGGCTCTCGAGCGCGGGCGCGAGCACGCCGCTGCGATGCAGGAACGCGTCGGTGATGACGCACAGCCGCACGAGCGACGGAAAGCGTTCGCGCAACAGCGCGCCAAGCCGGCGTGCTGCGCCGAATTCGACGATCTGCGTCGCGACGGTACGGAATTGAAACGGGTTCATCGAGCGGCTCCCGGTAGCGTCGCCGTGCCGGTGTCCGGCAGCACCATGTAGCGCGTCACGTCGCGGCGATCGAGCAGCGGAATGATCTCGCCGATGCCGATGCGCTGGAAATGCGGCGTTTCCCGATGTGCGTCGAGGCCGCCGGCGTCGCGGTAGCGCTCGAGGATCACGATGTGGTCGGGATCGACCGGCGACCGGAAGTACGCGTAGTCGAGGTTGCCCGGTTCCGCACGCGTGGGCGGCGCGAGCTGCGCGAGCAGCTCGATCACGCGCTCGCCGTTGCCGGGTTTCGCGAAGTAATGCGCGATGACCTGCAGGTAGGGTTCGTTCATGCTGCGCTCCGGAGTTGTCGGCTGGTCGGCACGCCGACACGGCGCGCGCACCTCGACGTCGCATTGTATTGAATCGGCGCGACGCGCGCAGAGCGCGACCGTCGCGCGCTACCAGGGCACCGTGCGGCCCTCGTAATCGAGGTATTCGAGCCCCGGGCGGCGGCGCTTGTCGAGCAGCACGTTCACGAGGCCCGGCACGCTTTCGTCGATCGTCAGCCGCGCGTCGGGGCCGCCGAGTTCGGTGCGGACCCAGCCGGGCGCCATCAGCACCATCGCGCGCGCCGTACCGGCCTGACGCGCGGCGAAGCTGCGCATGAACTGGTTCAGCGCGGCCTTGCTGCCGCGGTACACCTCGCGCATCCCGTTGACGTTGTTCGACACGCTGCCCTGCCCCGACGACATTGCGCCGATCAGGCCGTCCGCCGTCACGAGATCCTGCAGCGTCTCGATCGTGCGCATCGGCGCGAGCGCATTCGTGATCATCACGCGCACGAACTCGTCGGTCGTGACTTCGCCGATCGTCTCGGCCGGATCGTTGCTCGTGCCCGCGTTGACGAACAGCATGTCGAAGCGCCGCCCCGACAGGCGCGCGCGCAGCGCGGCAAGCTGCGCGGGCTCGCAGATGTCCAGCGTCTCGATGTCGAGCCGCGCGCCGACGCGCTCGGCGAGGTCGTGCAGCTTCGAGCGGCCCGAGCCCGCGCGGACCGTGCCGGTCACATGCCAACCGTGATTCAGGAACTGCTCGGCCATCGCGAGCCCGAGGCCGCGCGAGACGGCGACCAGCAGGATCGAGGGTGTGCCGGCGTGCGAGAGAGTCGGTTGCATCGTATTCACCTTGGAGATCGTTCGTCTCCGGCTACTGTAGGCGCTCGCCATCGGATGCACCAGACGCACCGAACGCAATCCACGATTGCACCGGACGCCATGTCACGCCGCGCCATGCCTTATGCTGTCGGGATGGAAGACCTCGATCTGAACCTCGTCACCGCGCTCGACGCGCTGCTCGGCGAAGCGAGCGTGACCGGCGCCGCGCGCCGGCTGGGCTTAAGCGCGTCCGCGATGAGCCGCACGCTCGCGCGCTTGCGCGCGGCCACCGGCGACCAGCTGCTCGTGCGCGCCGGACGCCGGCTCGTGCCGACGCCGCACGCGACGGCGTTGCGCGAGCGCGTGCACGCGGTCGCACGCGAAGCGCAGGCCGTGCTGCGGCCGGCGGCGGCCGACCTCGACCTCGCGACGCTGTCGGCCACCTTCACGCTGCGCGCGGCGGCGTCGTTCATGGAAATGCTGGCCGGCCCGGTCGTCGCCGCGATCGGCGACGTCGCGCCCGGCGTGCGCGTGCGCTTCGTGCCGCGGCTCGCGCGCGACCCCGGGCCGCTGCGCGACGGCTCGGTCGATCTCGACATCGGCAAGCGCGGCGACGACGCGCCGGAGCTGCACACGCGCGAGCTGTTTCACGACGCGCACGTCGCGGTGGCACGCAGCGGCCACCCGCTGTTCGCGGCGGCCCGAATCACGCCGGCGCGCTACGCGGCCTGCCGCCACGTGATCGCGGCGCAGCTCGGCGACTTCGGCGGCCCGGCCGACGACGGCGAGCGCACGGCGGTGGCCGCGCACAACGTCCACGTGGTCGTGCCCGGCTATCCGGATGCGATGCGCGTCGCGGCCGGCACCGACCTGATCGCGCTGGTGCCGCGCTCGAGCCTCGGCAACGCATTCACGCCGGGGCTCGCGGACGCGCTCGGGCTGCGCAGCTTCGCGATTCCGGTCAAGCTGCCCGAGATCCTGATCTCGGCGCTGTGGCACCCGCGCATGCACGGCGACCCGGTGCATCGGCGGCTGCGCGACGTCGTCATCGACGTCTGCAAGCGCGCGTATCCGCAAAGCCGCGCGCCGCGCCGCCCGCGCTGACCGTACCCGGCACTGCCGCTGCGTCTTGTTCGACTCCTTGCTCGACTCCTTTCCCGGCCGTCGTTCCGTGGCCGCCAGGCGCCGGCCGTCGCGCCACACCAAGGGGCGGCGCCCGCGGCCGTTCGGCTAAAATGCCGCACTTTCCTCCTGTCCGGCCCGCTCGCCCATGCAACCCGCCTCCTCTGCCCGATCCGCCGCTCACGGCGCCGACGACGCATCTTCCGCGCGCGACCTCGTCTACGGCCCCAACGACCGCCCGGCGCCGACGATCGCGTTCGTCGCCGCCCTGCAGCACCTGCTGGCGATCATCGTGCCGATCGTCACGCCGGGGCTGCTGATCTGCCAGGCGCTCGGCGTCTCGAGCCGCGACACGACGCTGATCGTGTCGATGTCGCTGGTGATCTCAGGCATCGCCACGTTCGTGCAGTGCAAGCGCTTCGGCCCGCTCGGCGCGGGGCTGCTGATCGTGCAGGGCACGAGCTTCAACTTCGTCGGCCCGCTGATCGCGGGCGGCAGCGTGATGGTCAAGCAAGGCACGCCGGTCGAAACGGTGATGGCCGCGATCTTCGGCGTCGTGATCGCCGGCTCGTTCGTCGAGATGGCCGTGTCGCGCATCCTGCCGTTCGTGAAGCGGCTGATCACGCCGCTCGTGACCGGCATCGTCGTGCTGCTGATCGGGCTCACGCTGATCAAGGTCGGCCTCGTCAGCATGGGCGGCGGCTACGGCGCGATGGCCAACGGCACGTTCGCGAGCGCGCAGAACCTGACGCTGTCGTGCGTCGTGCTCGGCACCATCATCGTGCTGAACCGCGTGCCGATCGTCTGGGTGCGCAGCACGGCGCTGGTGATCGCGCTCGCGATCGGCTATGCAGTCGCGGCGGCGCTCGGGCGCCTCGACTTCACCGGCATGCACCAGGCCGCGCTGTTTCAGGTGCCGACGCCGCTGCACTTCGGCATCGGCTTCTCGTGGTCGCTGTTCGTGCCGATGCTGATCATCTATCTCGTCACGTCGCTCGAAGCGATCGGCGACGTCACCGCCACGAGCAAGATCTCGAACGAGCCGGTCGAAGGGCCGGTATGGATGCGCCGGATCAAGGGCGGCGTGCTCGTGAACGGGGCGAACTCGCTGCTGGCCGGCGTGTTCAACACGTTTCCGAGCTCGGTGTTCGCGCAGAACAACGGCGTGATCCAGATCACGGGCGTCGCGAGCCGCTACGTCGGCATCTGGATCGCGGCGATGCTGGTCGTGCTCGGGCTGTTCCCGGTGGTGGCCGGCGCGCTGCAGGCGGTGCCCGAGCCGGTGCTCGGCGGCGCGGCGATGGTGATGTTCGGCGCGGTGGCCGCATCGGGCATCAACATCCTGTCCGGCGTCCACCTCGACCGCCGCGCGCTGCTGATCATCGCGGTGTCGCTCGCGCTCGGCCTCGGCGTGTCGCAGGTGCCCGACATCCTGAACAGCCTGCCGCATGCGCTGAAGAACGTGCTGGCCTCGGGTGTCGCGACGGGCGGCATCTGCGCGCTGGTGATGAACTGGTTTCTGCCGGAACGGCAGTAACGCCACCGACGCCGGCACGGCGCGATCTGATCGTCGCGCTCGGCGACGCCGGCCGCCGCTGCTTGGCCCGCCGCCCGGCAGCCGCTAGAATCGCACCATGTCGCCAGCCACCTCCATCGCCCCGCCCGAAATCGCCACCGTCCCGATCAAGGAACGGGCAACCATCGTGTGCTATCGCGCCGAGCAGGTGCTGCTGGTCGCCCGCATGTCGTCGCGCTGGGCGCTGCCGGGCGGCACGATCAAACGCGGCGAAACGCCGCTCGAAGCCGCGCATCGCGAATTGCTCGAGGAAACCGGCATCGTCGGGCAAAGCCTCGTCTATTCGATGCAGTTCAGCGGGCTCGCGAAGGTGCACCACGTGTTCTTCGCGGAAGTCGGCCCCGAACACAAGCCGACCGCCAGCAACGAGATCGACAAGTGCAAGTGGTTCGCGATCGATCGCGTCGCGGCGCTGCGCGCCAGCATCCCGACCAAGCGCATCGTCGAACTGGTCTACCGGCACGAGATCCTCGCCTAGGTAGACGCCCCAGCCCCGCCGGCTCGCACGAGCCGATATCATGCGCCCACGGTCCGTCGTCGCGTTCCCTCTCGAGCGAGCTGCAGATGAACAGTGCGTACACCTACCGCGGATACACGATCGATGTCCGCTGCGAATTCCGGCTCGACCTGCCGCACGCGCGCGCGTCGCTGGCCGATCCGCCCCGGTTCGGGTTCGTCGCCATCGTGCAGGTGCGCGCGGGCGAGCGCGCCACGCGGCTGCTCGCGCCGATCCGGCTCGCCGACGACGGCGGCCGCCTGTTCGACACGACGCGCACCGCGCTGTGCGCGGGCCAGGCCGCTGCCGAGATCATCGTCGACGATTTGCTGGCCGACGCCGGTTGCGCGAACGGGCGCGCCCGCTCGTAACGCGCCGGCGTCAGTGCATCCGCTTCCTGCGGAATTCGTGCGTCGAGTAGACGGCGAGAAAGATGCCGAGCATCGCGATGCCGGATGCCAGGAAGTCGTGGGCGGCGCCCGTGCCGTTCAGCGATTTCGGAAAGAGGTCGAGGCTCAATCCCGCCGCGGCCAGCAGCACGCCTGCCGCGACACCCCATGCCGGTCCGATGGTCGTTTCTTTCGTGTTTTTCATACAGCACCCGTCTACAGTCGTTGCCAGGCGGTGTGCGCGCATTGCGCCGCGTTCACCGCTCACGTCCGCACTATAACGAGGAAAAAAATACCGCGGGTTCGGTGCTTTTCCCCATCAAGTTTTTGCCTCGCGCGGCCGATCTAAGCCGCGCCGTCCGCTGCTATCACGTTCGGCCGAGCGCGCTCGTTCGTTCGCGGCGCGCCGCACTGCGGCGACGCTGAGGCGGAACGTGCGCCGCCAAGCCAGCCCCTTTACGCGTGGACGCAGAATTTACCGTTCGTTGCAAACCTGTCCACACTGTGGGCGCCGCGCGCGGCTATGCTTCGGTCCATCCACAATCATGATGGAAGGGGACAAAACAATGAACAATCAATTCTGGAAGGCCGCGTTGTGCGCAGCGATGGTGCCGTTCGCGCTGGCTGCGTGCGGCGGCGGCGGCGG
The DNA here is from genome assembly GCF_000262695.1 of Burkholderia sp. KJ006. Lineage (NCBI taxonomy): Bacteria > Pseudomonadati > Pseudomonadota > Betaproteobacteria > Burkholderiales > Burkholderiaceae > Burkholderia > Burkholderia sp. KJ006. Next base: position 1,866,448 of record NC_017921.1, read on the forward strand.
CGGCGACGGCGGCAGCACGCAAACCGGCACGCTGCACGTCGCGATGACCGATGCGCCGTCATGCGGCTTCGATCATGTCTATGTGACGGTGTCGCAGGTCCGCGTCAATGCGAATGCGAATGCTGCCGATAACGATGCAGGGTGGTCCACCGTCGCGCTGACGACGCCGCAGAAAATCGACCTGCTGTCGCTGACCAACGGCGTCCTCGCCGATCTCGGCCAGACCGCGCTGCCCGCCGGCCAATATCAGCAAGTGCGGCTCGTGCTCGCGCAAAACCAGGGCAACAGTCTCGCGAATTCGGTCGTCCCGACCGGCGGCACCGAGCAGGCGCTCGCCACGCCGAGCGCGACGCAAAGCGGCTACAAGATCATCCAGCCGTTTACGGTGCAGCCGAACACGCTCGTCGACCTCGTGCTCGACTTCAACGCGTGCAAGTCGATCGTCCAGCGCGGCAACGGTACCTATGCGCTGAAGCCTGTCGTCACCGCCACGCCGACCGTGGTGAGCGGCGCGATCGCGGGCTACGTCGCCGCGGCGGAAGCCGGCGCGACCGTCTATGCGGAGCAAGGCGGCAAGGTCGTGCGCGGCACGGTGGCCGACAGCACCGGCAAGTTCGTGCTGTCGCCGCTGATCCAGAGCTCGACGCAGGGCAACTACGACGTCGTGATCGTGCAGAACAGCTTCGCGTCGGGCATCGTGCGGTCCGTACCGGTCGTGGTGAACACCACCACTTCCGTATCGGCGCAGAGCGCGCCGATCGCGCTGCCGGCATCGACGATGAGCACGGTCAGCGGCACGGTGACGCCGAGCGCCGACGCGCTGGTGCGCGCATTGCAGACCGTCGACGCGAACCCGTACGAGATCGCGTCGATCAACGCGAACATGGACACCGGCGCGTATGCGCTGAACCTGCCCGCGGCCGCGCCGATCGTCGGCACCTACTCGGGCACGTTGCCGGTCGCGCTCGCCGCGTCGCCGGGCGCCGCCGGTCAATACACGATCGAGGCGGACGCAGCGTCGGGCGCGACGCAAGCGACGAACGTCAACGCAACCACCAGCCAGTCGAACGTCAATTTCACGTTCTGACGCTCGGCAGCAACCACGAAAGGGCCGCACGGCCCTTTCCTCGATAACGGGAGAACGATGTGAAGAAAGGGGTTATTGCGCTGCTCGCGGCAGCGAGCGTGGTGGGCGCACTCAGCGGATGTGTCGCCTACGTGCCGGGCGCGCCGGTCGTCGTCGCGCCGCAGGGCGGGCCGGGCAACGGATTCTGTCCGCCCGGCCAGGCGAAGAAAGGCAATTGCTGATGGTACGAAGCCCGCTTCCCAAGCGGGCTTTTTTTCGTCCGCGGCCAGGCCGGCACGACGGCAGCGCGGCATCGGGACGTGGCGCAATCGGGGCGCGTTCCGATGCTCGGCAAGCGCGCAGCGCCATCGTTTCGACATGGCGTCCGGATCAATTCAACGTTCCGACTTTATCAAGCGCAGACACCCTGCCCCAACGCCGCGAACGAACGTCGCACATCGTACGCAGCCTGCGCAGCATTCCCTAATTTCAACGATCCGATGCGCCTTTTCCAGCGGGCCTCCGAGCGCGAAATGCGGATTTGCAGGCCGTCGATTCGATGAAATGGCCGCGACATGCCATGCTTATCCTCATATCAACCGGCGCCGATCGTCCCTACTCTGCCGATTCCGTGCATCGCTTCCGCGACCTTCGTGCATTCGACGCGACGTCGCACCCGGAAATACCCGCACATCCTGACGGCAGGTGATCGTGAACCCCAATCTTCGCAATGCCGCGCTCGGCGCCGCACTCCTACTTTCTCTTTCTGCATGCGGAGGCGGTACATCGTCATCTACCACCGGCGCCGTTTATATGGGGCCGCTGCGCAACGCGTCGGTCAGCGTCTATGCGGTCGCGGCCGACGGCTCCGCGTCGGACCAGCCGATCGCCCATGCGGTGACCCGCGACGACGGCACGTTCGTGCTCGGCGGCGCCGTGCACTATCCGGTGCTCGTGCGCGCCACGGGCGGCGTGTATGACGAGGAAGCGACCGGTACGCGCACGGCGCTGCAAGGCGACATCGAAGCCGTCTTCACGGCTGCGCCGGCGCGCATGATCGTGTCGGTCTATTCGAACGCGATCGTTCAGGCGGCACGCGCCGCAGGCGGCTTGACCAGCGCGAACCTCGCGGCGGCGATGGTGCAGGTCAACGCGTTCGCCGGCGGGTTCGACGTGCAGCAGACCGCACCGGCGTTCGTCGCGCCCGGTACGGCGCTCGCTGCCGCCGATCTGTCCGACGGCGCAAAAATGGCGCTGGCGCTCGGCGCCGAATCGCAGAGCCGCACCGACACCGGCGCATCGGTTCAGGACAGCACGCAGAACATCGTCGCGCAATCGGCCAACGGCGACACGCTGGCCGAGTGCAATACCGGCGCCGGCAATCCCGCGGCCGATGGGACGCTCGCTGCGCCGCCCGGCGGAAATTGCGCGGTGACGACCGGCGCGGCCGGCTACGCGGTGAACCCGCTCAATCGTTCGGGCATCGCGTCGGTGGCGATGCTCAAGCCGGTCGTCCCCGGCAAGCCGGCGACGATCACGGTCAGCGACGGCGCATGCCGCGATCGCGTCGCGCTCTACAACGAGCAGTTGCCGCTCTTCACGAGCCGCAAGAACGACGTACAGGCGCGGCTCGGACACAACGTGACAGTCGACAACTGGTCGAGCTTCGCCGACGGCGGCTCGTGGGGCCCGCGCGCGGCCGTGTACGGCGCGATCACGACGGCGTCGTGCGCCGGCGACGTCGCGACGTTCCAGCGCGAGCTGTTGCTGGCAACCGAGAACTACTGGGTCGACCAGGAATTGAACTACTGCCATCACCATATTCCGGGCTGGCTGCCGCCGGCTTCGCGCCCGTCGTTCTTTAACTCGGATACGTCGTCGAAGTCCATGACCTGCGCGCCGCATCGACGCAGCAACGGCGCGCAGACCACCGCGACGCTCGCCAACGCCGACATCAAGTGGCAAGGCGTCGACTGTTCGGACTTCACGTCGTGGGCCTACGATTTTGCCGGCATCACGCACGCAAGCGGCAACCTGCAGACGGGCATCGGCACGCAGGCATGCTCGATCGGTTCGGACCCGCTCGCGGCCGTGACCGACCAGGCCGGCGTGCTGCTCGACATCAATCAGGACAACGTCGCGCAATTCGTCGATCATCTGCGCCCCGGCGATCTGCTGTACATCACCGAAACCGCGCATCCGCAAGCGGCGCCGCAGAGCATGATGTCGGGCTTCGTCGTGTCGCACGTGGTCACGTGGACGGGCAAGCGCTTCAGCGACCTGCGCAACGGCCCCGAAGGCCAACGCTACGATCCGGCGGTGGCCGGCGCGAGCGGCTCGCGTCTGGGCGGCGATTTCGGCGGCTTCTTCTCGCGTGCGGACGGCGGAACGACCAAGGTGCAGCCGTCCGAGATCGGTACGACCGACATGGACCCGTGGATGATCATCGACAGCCACTATGCGGGGCCGGCGTACCGTCCGTTCATTCTCAAGACGCCGAAGCTGAACGCCGACTGGTACGTGACGAGCCTGTCGCACGTGCGCCGCGTGATCGACCCGGAATCGGCCAGCGCCGATCCCGTGCTCGCACCGCTCATCATCACGAAGGAAGCGACGGGCCAGGGGCAATTCAGCCGCTACGTGGTGCTGAGTTCGCCCGCGGGACGCGCGGCGACGAATGCGCACAAGCTCGTCTATCAACTGTCCGGCGCGAAGGGCGTGCCGACGTGCTACCGCACGCCTGCCGACGCCCCCGCGCAATGACGGCGCGACGAATGCCGACCGCGTCGGCTTCGTCGGCTCCGTCGCCAACGGCGACGACCTAAATGCGCGCTGGCGGCGGCGTCTGCAGGTCGTCGTCCGGCAGCACGCCGAGCGGCACGAAGATGTAGCCGCGGCCGCGTACGGTGCGGATATAGCGATAGTCGCCGAGCGCGCCCTCGACCACGTTGCGCAGCCTGAAAACCAACACGCCGAGCCCGCGCTCCGCGCGCCCGGCGACGGCCGGCCCGAGCCGCGCGAGGATCTCCGCGCGCGACAGCACACGCATCGGCTGCGCGATGAACACTTCGAGCAATGCGAATTCGCTCGCGCGCAGCCCGAGATCTTCGCCCGCGCGCGTCGCGCGGCGCGTCACGAAATCCACGTCGATGTCGCCGAACGCATAGCGATCGACGTGGCGCGGCGCGCGCGCCGCATGCCTGCGGATGGCGCAGCGCACGCGCACCACGAACTCCATCGGCTCGAACGGCAAGACGAGATAGTCGTCGGCGCCGGCCTCGAACGCGACGAGCTTGTCCGCCAACTGCGCGCTGCTGCCGAGCACGATCACCGGCAGGTCGCAACCCGCGCACCGCAGCGCGTCGAGCGCCGCGCAGACTGCCGTGCCCGGCGGCTCGAAGCGCAGCACGATCAACGCGGGCGCCACCGCGGCGACGCGCGCGCGCAGCATCGATACGTCGTCGAGCACCGACATGGCGATGTCACAGCCGCGCAGCAACGCACGAATCATGCCGCGCATGCGCGGGTCCGGCTCTGCGACGAGTACTTTTGTCAGCATCGGAAATCGTCCAGCAGGACAGCGGCGTGCGCGTCGTCGCCATCACGCCGACGTGCCGACGACGACGCGCGTACCGGCTTCGGCACGGCGCGACCGCCTAAACATGCAGACAGCAATCGAGGCTCATCAGGAAGTATTCGAAGCTCTTGCGGATCGACGTCCCGACCTCGCGCACGTCGCGCGCGTCCGGCGCGCGGCCGAGCAGCGTCGCGACGATATCGAGCGCCTCCCACGGATGGCGGTCGTCGTACTCGGCATGCAGCCTCAGCCAGCGCATCGCGCGATGCCGCACCGACGCATCGAACTTCTCCTCGTACGGCGACGCGCACAGCAGCGCGCTCCACTCGCCCGTGACGCCTTCGATCGCGTAGTTCGTCGCGGCGATGCTCGGCGCCAGCGCGTCCGCGCTGCCGCTCTTCCAGCACCAGTGGCTCAGCGCGAAGCCGGCGAGCGGCGCGTCGGCGCCGAGCAGCATGTCGCGCGTCACGCCGGACTCGGCGGCCCAGTTGGCCCAGTGATCGACGTGATTCTGCTCGACGCGGATATTGCGGATCAGATAGCGCCGCGCCTTCTCGTCGCCGGGCGACCGGTACGCGGCGGTCTTCACGAGGTTCATCGCCATGTACTCGGGAAACTGGCTGACCACCGCCCAGCCGGTCACGAAGAACGTGCGCAGTTGCGCCGCCGTCAGCGTCCCGTCGATCATCGCCGCGAACACGGGATGCGCGCGGATGCGGGCCTTCAGCTCGTCGGTCGCGCCTACCACGTCGCGCAGCCACGCCGGATAGCTGGCCAGGTCCATGATGTCGCCGCTCAGCTCGAATGGAGCATTCATCTGTTGTCCTCCGTGGTTCAATGGAATCCCCCTTCCTGCCAGGGCACGGGGCGGCCGAAGTAATAGCCCTGGCAGTAGTCGACGCCCAGCGTGCGCAGCATCTCGGCCGTCTCCGGGTCCTCGACGTGCTCGGCGACGGTCCGGTACTGCATCACGTGCGCGATGTCGTTGATCGCGCACGCGATGCCACGCTTGACGTGGTCGGACGTCATGGTCGCGACCAGCCCGCCGTCGATCTTCAGGTAGTCGATCGGCAACTGGTGCAGATACGAGAACGACGACATGCCGGCGCCGAAATCGTCGAGCGCGAACCGGCAGCCGAGATCGCGCAGCTCACACATGAAGCGCGATGCGACTTCCAGGTTGCGGACCGCGCTCGTCTCGGTGATCTCGAAGCACAGCAGCGACGGCTCGAGCCCCGACGCCGACAACTCGGCCATCACGAACTCGACGAAGCGCTCGTCGGTGATCGAGCGCGCCGACAGGTTCACGTTGTATTCGACGTACTCACGCCGTTCGAGCCGCGCGAGACGCCGGATCACGTTGCTGACCACCCAGCGGTCGATCATCGTCATGTGGCCGTAGCGCTCGGCGGCCGGCAGGAACACCGGTGCGATCAGCTTGCCGTCGGCGTCCGGCACGCGCAGCAGGATCTCCACGCGCTGCGGCGCGCCGTCGCCCGACTGGATCGGCACGATCGGTTGCGCGTGCAACTGGAACGCATTCGTTTCGAGCGCCGTCTTCACGCGGCGGCTCCATTGCGTGTGATACGCCGGGCGGCCGGCATGCAGGTCGCGCGGATGCGCGACGTGCACGCGATTTCGGCCGCCGTCCTTCGCGACATAGCACGCGAGGTCGGCCATCTGCATCGCCTTCTCGATGCTCGCGGGACGGCACGCGAGATCCAGCAGCCCGATGCTGACGCTGATCTTGAACGGCTCGCCGTCCCACGTGAACGTGAAGGCCTCGAGCTGCGCGCGCATGCGCTCGGCCTTGCCGTCGTCGGGCGCGACGTTGCGGCAGGCCGGCAGCAGGATGCCGAACTCGTCGCCGCCGAGGCGGCCAAACACGTCGCCTTCGTCGAGACAGCCGCTGAATACCGCCGTCGCGTCGCGCAGCAGCACATCGCCGGCCGCGTGGCCGCATACGTCGTTCACTTCCTTGAAGCCGTCGAGGTCGAGCACCATCAGCGCGCCGCCCGCGCCGTCGGCCAGCATCTCGCCGAGGCGCCGCTCGAACCCGGTGCGGTTGATCAGGCCGGTCAGCGCGTCGTGCGACGCCTGCCACGTGAGCCGCTCGATCAGCTGGTGCTCGCGCGTCATGTCGCGCAGGGTCAGCACGTGGCCGACGCAACGGCCGACGGCGTTGGTCATCCGCGACAGCGACGCGCGCACGGGCACCGCCGCACCGCATACGCGGATCAGGTTGAGATCGCGCGTGAACGTGTGGTCGCCGCCGTTGCAAAGCGTTGCGAGCAGCTTGATCGACATGCCGGTCGACGTGTCGATCAGGTCGAGCACATCGTTGATCGGCTCGCCGACGCACCGCTGCGCCGTCCTGCCGAGCAGTTGCTCGGCGGCCGGGTTCACGGTCTCGATGCTGCGCGTGAGACCGATCGTGACGATCGCATCGACGACCGAACGAAGCGCGGCGTCGGCAAATGCGAGGCTGCGGTCGAGCTCGGTCTGCATCGACGACTGCTGGCGTTGCGCGCGGCTCGCCCAGCGCACCGACAGCAGGATGATCAACAGCGACGCCACCACGTACGACAGGAGCAACTGGATCACCGCTGAACGGAATTCGGCGCTGAGTTCGTCGGAGAAGCGTTTCGGCAACGGCTCGATGCGCGAGTTGATGTCCCAGAGGTCGCGGTTCAGGCGGCTCGTGCGCGCGACGTCGCCCGCGTGGACCGACTCGCGCAGCGCACCGGCGAGCCGGCGCAGGTCGAGCAGATGCCGGTCCGCCTCGGCCCAGTACTGCAGCGCGGTGTTCACGTGCGCGAAGGAGTTCAGGACCGGATAGAACCACACGACCGCGGTCGCATCGACCGGGTTGATGCCGGCCGCGATCATCGCGTAGCGGGCCACGTCGTAGTCGGCCGGCACGCCGATCATCGCGCGGTGCGCAACGCTGAACGACACAAGCGTCGCGTCCGCGAGCCGGTAATCGTCGAACAGCTTTTCGTCGCCGGTGTCGGCGTAGCGGCTCAACAGGATGACCTCGTCCTTCTGCGCCTTCGACCAGCTGCTTTCGCCGCCGACGTACACGCGCAGCGACATGATCACGACCAGGCTGACGGCCACGAACCCGGCCAGCGTCACGACCACGACGACGACCGGCAGGATGCCGAGCACCGGGCTCCACGGCCACACGTGAAACGAGCTGCGCTGACTCTGAAACTTCGTACTGTTTTCCATACCTTCACGACCGCTTTCTGGTTCTTCTCGATCCAACCTGCCCGGCGCGTCGCCGGAAATCCCGCGTTCACGCATCCATGCTTCCCCGTGTACTGCGCACCGCCGTTCATGCCGCTGCTGCGCGACGCACAGGTATCGGCTGCGCAGCATCACCTGCAGCCGACGGCTAGACCATTCGCGCGCCGAGCGCCGGTAACGCACCGGCGTCGAGTGCGAGGAGGCGCCGCGTTTCGTCGCGGATCGCCCGATGACAGCCGCAACTCGCTCGTTCGAGGCGCGCGAGATCCGTCAGCACGATGACGCCGCGACGCTGATGAATCAGGTCGAGCGCGTGGATCTGTCGCGTGGTTTCGGTGACGGTCTCGCGGCGCACGCCGAGCATCTGACCAAGCATGCCGTGCGTGACCGGGATTTCGATGCTGCGCGAGCGCTCGTAGCCGATCAGCAGCCAGCGCATCAGTTGATGCCGGATCGTGTGATGGCGGCTGCAGAACATCACCTGCGACGCCTGGGACAGCACCAGACTCATCCGCACGAACACCTGCCGGCGGATCGCGGCCGAGGCGGCGCACGCGTCGGCGAAACGGTGCGTACCCAGCCGATACGCGAAGCCGCCGCCATAGACGACGACCCGGCGCTGCATCGCACTGCCGACGATGTCGTCGCAGACGACGCCTTCTCGGCCGATTTCCGTCACGCCGAGCGTGCCCCTGCCCGACCCCGTGAATTGCAGCGACACACCGGCCGTCACCGGAAAATAGACGGCGTCCAGGTTCTCGCCGGCATCACATAAAAGCTCGCCGGTCCGCAGCGTCGTCAGCCGCAGATGCGGCGCCAGTTTCGAACGGCTATTTCCGTCGAGCGATGCCAAGAAATGATTGGCGACGAGTGCATCCGGCAACTCGACGACATTGTTTTCCCGATGTGTCACGGCACGCCTCGTACGTTGGATTCCTGCCCCACGGCAACCGCACCTTTCGGTGTTTCAGCGTGCCGGGCTTAACGGTTTATTCAACGCTTTATGTCGCGGCGACGTTGAGCAAAAAGGTATCACGCAGCCCGGCCAATGGGGACGCGCCGCCCCACTACATGAAGTAATTTGACAGTTCGTACGGCTAATGCCTTCTCATTCGAATGAAGATTGGCCAATCTGATTCGCCGAGGCATCAAAAACGGAATGCGAAGTATTGATTTACGTCAATTCATTAATGAAAATGCATCGCGATGCGTTTGCCTCGGAAATAAATATCGTTTCATGGTCCGAAGTTAATGCGGGAAGTGTGCGTTATCGAGCGGTTTGCCGGTCGCATCTGTGGAAGGCAAGCCGCACGCCGGCGCACGCGATGTACTCGGAATGAATGTGACGGCGCACGGCGCCCGTCGGGGCGCCCATCGAACTGCGCCATGAGACAAGCCGGTTTCCGCACGCCCACAGCGGGACGGGAAACCGGTGAATGGGAACGATTGGGCACGGCGCCCGGAGCGGTACACCGTGCGCGATTCAAGTCAACGCAATGTTGCCGGCCGCGGCATCAAGCGCGCGCGTAGGCAAGCAGTTCGTCGTTCAAGCGCTGCGCATGCGTCAGATACAGCGCGTGCGGCCCGCGTTCGTACACGCTCAGCGTCGCGTGACGCACGCGCTGCGCCGTGACCGCGCCGGTCAGGCTCAGCGGTGCGGTCTGGTCGTCGTCGCCGTGAATCACGAGCGTCGGAACGTCGAACTTGTCGAGGTCGGGCCTGAAGTCGGTCTCGGAAAAGGCCGCGACGCAATCGAGCGTGCCCTTCAGCCCGCCCTGCAGCGCCATGAACGACGTCCAGTCGAGCGCCGCGCGCGAGATCGTCGAGTCGGGCCGGTTCGAACCGGTAAACAACGGCCAGAAGCTCTCGAAGAATGCGGCGCGGTCGGCCAGGATGCCGGCACGAATGCCGTCGAATATGGCGATATCCGCGCCGTCGGGGTGATCGTCGCGTCGCGCCACCAGCGGCGTCACCGAACCGACCAGCACGGCCTTCGCGACGCGGCCCGTGCCGTGGTGGCCAATGTAGCGAGCCACTTCGCCGCCGCCCATCGAAAAGCCGACGAGTATCACGTCGCGCAGATCGAGCGTCTCGATCAACGTCGCGAGGTCGTCGGACAGCGTGTCGTAGTCGTATCCCGTCCACGGCTGATCGGAGCGGCCGAACCCGCGCCGGTCATACGCGATGCAGCGAAAGCCGTTCGACGCGAGATGATGCATCTGGACGTCCCACATGTCCGCATTCAATGGCCAGCCGTGAATGAATACGACGGGACGGCCGGCGCCCCAGTCCTTGTAGTGAAGCGAAACGCCGTCGCGTGTCGTGAACGTGCTCATGCCGATTCCTCGGTGGTCGAAAGTTGGTGGCTGCCACTGGCCGCCACGGATTCGGGCAGTTGCCCGGTGAGGCTCGCGGCGTGCCGATGGCGGCGCAGCACACTCAACCGCCGGTCCAACCGCTCAGGAACTCGAGCAACAGCGCATTGACGCGCTCCGGTTGCTCCTCCTGCGGGAGATGGCCGCAGCGCGCGATCGGCTCGGCGCGCAGATTGATCGCCATCGACTCCCACACGGCCTTCATATCGAACATGCCGCCGACCGCGTAGAAGTCCTCGCCCCAGATCGCCATCGTCGGACATGCGATGCGGACGTCGGCGTCCGCCTTGTCCTGCGCGACATCCTCGGCGTTCGCCCGATAGTCGGACATCGCGCCGCGCACGGCGCCCGGCCGCTTGTACGCCTTCACGTAGGTGTCGAAGTCCGCGCCTTCGATCGTGTGCGGGTTGTAGCACCAGTCGGAAAAGAAGTGGCGAAGCCACGGCTCCTCGTTGCCCGCGATCAGCGTCTCGGGCAGGTCCGCGACCAGATGGAACAGAAAGAACCAGTACGCCCGCGCCGTTTCGGGGCGCATGTTCTCCGCCACGATGCGCGTCGGCACGTTGTCCATCACGACCAGCCGGTCCACCCGCTCCGGGTGATCCTTCACCAGGCGCGTCGCCACACGCGCGCCTCGATCGTGGCCGACCAGCGCAACCTTGTCGATGCCGAGCCGATCCAGCAGACCGACGATATCGCGCGCCATGTTGCGCTTGTCGTATCCGGATGCGGGTTTGTCGGTTTCACCGTAGCCGCGCAGGTCCGGTGCGATCACGCGATACGTGCGGGCCAGCACCGGCATCTGATGACGCCACGCGAAACTGGTCTCGGGAAAGCCGTGCAGCAACACGACTACCGGCCCGTTGCCGGCGTCGAGATAGTGTTGGCGGATACCGTTCGCGGTGAGCGTGTGATGCGTGACTTCGACATCGTTCGACGTTTCCATCGGTCGTTCCTTCGAAAAAGGCGCATGGAGGAGCGCCGCTGCGCTGCCGCGTCAGCGGCCCGGTGCAGCGCCGGCATCCGGCACCGGCGATGCGTCGTAGTTGACGGGCACCCAGTCGAAGCCGTCGCCATCCGCTCTGACGTGCCCGAGGCCCGGAAAGGAGACATGCGCGGCGCCGACGAGGTAGCGTCGCTCGGCCACCTCGCGCAGGATCTCGCGACGCGATTCGCGCGCCTGCGGCGGATCGCTGTCGTACGCGACGGTGGCTTGCGGATGCCGAAGCTGAATCGCGGCGACGTGCACGACGTCGCCCCACACGAGCAGATGCGCCGTGCCGCTTTCGACGAGATAGGCGATTTGACCGGGCGTATGGCCGGGCAGCGAGATGGCGCGAATGCCCGATTCGATCACGCCCGCTCCATCGAACGTCTGGAAGCGCCCCGTGGCGCGGTACGGCTCGACCACCGCGGCCGCTGCGTCGAAGAACGGCGCGAGAAGCGGCGATGCGCCCGGCTTGTTGGCCGGATCGAGCCAATAGTCGGCTTCGGTGCGATTCGCCTTGACGATCGCATTGGGAAACACGGCCGCGCCCTTCGACGCGATTCCGCCGATATGGTCTTCGTGCATATGCGTCAACAGCACTTCGTCGACCTGCTCGGGGCGATAGCCGGACGCGCGAAGATTGTCGACGAGCCGCCCGCAGCAATCGCCGTACAGGCTCCCGGCTCCGGCATCGATGAGGATCAGCTTCTTGCCGGTGTTCACGAGGAAGGCATTGATGGAGCCCTGCACCGGCTGCTCGAGGAATGCGCGATGCAGATCGCCGTCGATGGTCGCGTTCGACACGCCCTTGACCACCTTGTCGATCGGGAACGCATGCGTTCCGTCGGAAAGCGCCGTGACTTCGAACTGGCCCACCATCGTCCGGTAGAAGCCCGGCGCCTGCTTGCCGGCAAACGGGGCGGCGGCGAACGCCGCGACGCTCCAGGCTGTCGCGACGACGGCCAATACTGACGCGACGTGCTTGCGTATCCTTCTCGATCGGTTCCCACGATCAGTCGTCATTGCCGTCCTCGGTGCATGCTCAGATAGGACGAGCATAGCGACCACGCGGCACTGGCGTCCCTAAAGTTCCTGAATCGTTCTGTGCGGTCGGGCTTGACGCGGGGGGCGGGTCGATCGACACCGCTGGACGACGCCGTGGCCGCTTCAACGGCGCAGGCGCTGCTGGCACGCGACGGGACGTCGGGGAGAGATCGCGAAAGGTGGGGAAAGCGTGTGTGGCGAAAGGCAGCGAACCGCAATCATCGGCCGCTGAAATCCAAAACAGCCGCCGAAACGTTCACTGGCTGCCTGAACTGCCAAGATCCCGCCGGGATCGGTACAACGAAACCGCCCGGCGCCTGCCCGACCGGCTCGGTCAGGCAGGTGCCAAATGATGGCGCCGGGCGGTGTACGGCTTACTGCTTCGACTGTCCAGCAAGACGCGCCTTCAGCAGCGTCAACAGCAGCTGATCCCGCTCGGAAGCGAGCGTCTGGAAGTCACGGCCACCCACTTCCTCACGCAAGCCCGCGATCATCTTTTCGCGCACTTCCTGGGTGAATTCGAAGTCGCCGAGCGGCGTCCACCAGGTGACGAGCGGGCCGGCAAACTGATTGTAGAAATGTTCGATTCCGCCTGCGCCGCCGCCGAGATGATTCAGCATCACCGGCCCCATGACACCCCAGCGCAAGCCCGGCCCCCACGAGCAAGCCGCATCCGCATCGGCCACGCTGACCACGCCTTCGCTGACGAGCGACATGATTTCGCGAACCAGCACACCCTGCAGTCGGTTGGCGACGTGGCCCGGCACTTCCTTGTTGAGCCGGATCGTCTTCTTGCCGAGCGCGGTGTAGAACGCGTCCGCGCGATCGATCGCCTCGGCAGCGGTCCGCTTACCCGCGACGAGCTCGACCAGCGGAATCAGATGCGGCGGGTTGAACGGGTGGCCGACGATGCAGCGCTCGGGATGCCGTTCGCAACCCTCCTGGATGTCCGTCATGGTCAAACCCGACGAGCTGGTCGCGATAATGACGTCCGGACGCAGCATCGCATCGAGCTGACGATACAGTTCGTGCTTGAACGGCAGACGCTCCGGACCGTTTTCCTGGACGAAGTCGACATCGGCAAGGTCGTTCATATCGGTCGTAAACGTCAGGCGCGCCTGCGAGCCGCCCGGCACGACGGCGCCCAGCGTTTCCATCGCAGGCCACGCCTTTGCGATGTACTCGCGCAAGGATTTTTCCGCGCCCGGCGCGGGATCGGTCGCCACGACGTCGAACCCCTGAGCCAGAAACAACGCACTCCAGCTGGCTCCGATGACCCCGGTACCGACTACCCCGATCTTCCGAATATTCTTGCTCATATGGCGACTCGCAATGACTGATAGAGAAATTGGCGCGACGCCGCAGACCGCCGGCGTGGTCTCACCTACTCTCGTGGACCGTGGACCGCGCAGCATGCTGCATTCGGGGTGGGTCAGCGAGCCGGACGGCAGCCTGCATCGAAACGAGTCGATTGCGTCGCGCCTCAAAGTCTAGTCGAGCAGAACCGCGACGCTCCAATACTTTGTGGCACCGACCCTATGCCTCGGCGCTATACTTTCGCGATGGAAATCCGACACTTTCGATATTTTCTGGCGATCGCCGAGGCGGGGAGTTTTGCGGAAGGGGCCAAGCGACTGTGCATTGCCCAGCCGTCGCTGACGCGGCAAATTCGGGCGTTGGAGGACCAGCTTGGTTGCCCGTTGTTCGTGCGGTCCTGGCAAGGCGTGCAACTGACGGATAGCGGCGAAATCCTGCTCAGGGAAGCCCGGCTCGCCGTCGCCCAGTTCGACCTGGCGCTCAAGCGCACGCGGGAAGGCAAACAACATCCGCGGAAACTCGCTCTCGGCATGATTCCCGGCACGGAAGACGAACTGATGGGGCGCATCTCGGCCGCCCTCGGTCCCGAGTTGCAGGACATCGCGATCGACGTTCACAGCAAGCTGCATCTCGATCTGATTCGCGCGCTGGAAAACGGCCGCATCGATGCGGCATTCGTTCGCCAGGGCGATATCGGTCCGGAATGGACGAGCCGGACGGTCCAGGCCGAAGACCTGATCGCCATCCTGCCTCGCGGGCACGCGTTGCTGAACAAACGCCGCCTGTCGCCGGCCGATCTGTCCAAAGAACGCATCATCGCGGTGGCCGCGGCCGCCGCGCCCGCGCTACGCGCAACCATCGACGCATTCCTCCATCAGGACGGCACCGCGCCCGCAAAGCCGCCTCTCGAGGCCGACGGAATGTTGAGCATTTTCTCGCTGGTCGCCGCGACCGGACTCTGCAGCCTCGTGCCGAGCCATTTCGCGCGCATGCTGCCCAAGGGGATGGCTACGCGACGCCTGACCGCATTTGATAGCAGCCGGCTCAATCTCGTGCTGGCCTATGCGGGCAATCGCGCCTCGCCGATCGTGTCGCGCCTCGCCGCGCAGATGGGCGCAACGGTCAACTGAATCGAGCCTGTCCCGACCGGACGCAACGTTCCGCATCATGCCGGCGAAAGATCGCGCGGCGCCCCATCCCCGATCACTCGTTGCATCGCACGCAGCCGAAGCGCCATGCGATGACCGAATTTGCATGTCGGGTTGAGCAACGCGGAATTCAATTTCCTCCAGGCATGCAATTCATAAAAAGAATTCAATTTATTTAAGAAAAATCGAAATCTAGACTGTTCACAGCCGGGGTTACCTGATGCCTGTTTCCGGTGCGAGCGACGCGGGCTCAGCGCCCGCAGATCCGGCGCACCACCCTCGCCTCTCGAAAGTTTTGCCGACCAAGGACCCATTGTGAACATCAGCGACGTCAAGCAACGCGCAGTTTCGATTCCCCTCACCAGCCCGACCTATCCGCAAGGCCCGTACAAATTCGTCAATCGCGAATTCCTGATCGTGACGTACCGTACCGATGCGAAGAAACTTCGGGAGCTGGTTCCCGAACCGCTCGAAATCGACATGGACAATCCGCTCGTCAAGTTCGAGTTCATTCGCATGCCGGATTCCAGCGGCGGATTCGGCGACTACACGGAATCGGGGCAGGTCATTCCCGTGACGTACAAGGGCCGCCGCGGCACCTACACGCACGCGATGTTCCTCGACGACCACGCACCGACTGCCGCCGGCCGCGAGCTGTGGGGTTTCCCGAAGAAAATGGCGAAGCCGTCGCTCGAAGTCGACACCGACACGATCGTCGGCGAACTGCGCTACGGCAAGGTGCTGGTGGCGAGCGCGACGATGGGCTACAAATTTCAGGAGCTCGACGCTCAAGCCGCCAAGGCGACCATCGAGGCGCCCGGCTATCTGCTGAAGATCATCCCGCACGTCGACGGTTCGCCGCGCATCCTCGAGCTGGTCGAATACCGCTGCCAGGACGTCACGATCAAGGGCGCCTGGACCGGCCCGGTCGGCCTCGAGCTGTTTTCGCACGCGCTCGCACCGCTGAAAGACCTGCCCGTGCTCGAGATTCTCTCCGGCACGCACATCCTGGCCGACCTTACCCTCGGCCTCGGCCACGTCGTTCACGATTACCTCGCCCATCCGTCCGCGCACCACGCGCACAAGGAGGCCGCCGACGCCCTGGCGTGAATGAGCGAGCGAGGCGCACACTCCCGGGCGTGCGCCTCACTGCCGGCGACATCGTGACCATCGCGCACCGCTGCAATCCGACGCGCATTTGCACTTCGGGCGATAATCCGTCGGTCCAATCATCGCCAAGAAGTGCAATGGACTTGAAGGCATTTCGCTATTTCGACGAGATCGTCAGGCAAGGGAATTTCGGCAAGGCAGCCAAGCGCCTTCCGCTGTCTCAACCGGCACTGAGCAAAGCGATTCGACTGCTGGAAGACGAACTGGGTGTCACGCTGCTCGAGCGCGGCAGACGCGGCGTCGCCGTCAAGCTCACGTCTGCCGGCGAAGTCGTTCTGCAACATGCGAGAGCCATCCTGGCAGAGCGCGAGCGGATGCAATTCGATCTCGACGCGCTGCGCGACCTCGATCGCGGCGAACTCCGTCTGGGACTGCCACCGGTCGGTAGCGCAGAGTTGTTTGCCGCTCCTTTGGCGGAATTCCGCGAGCGATATCCAGGCGTGTCGATTCATCTGCACGAACATGGCAGCGCCGAACTGGAGCAAGCCGTGCGAGACGGCGAACTCGAGCTCGCGGCAACGATGCTGCCGGTGCGAACCGATCTGCAAGCGATGTTCATCCGGCGCGAGCCGATGGTGCTCGCGGTACCTCGCGGCCATGCGCTCGAAACGCACGTCCGTGTCCACCTGCATGAGCTGAATGGCGTGCCGTTCATTGCGCTGAATGAAGGATTCGCATTGACGCGCAGGCTGCGCGAAGCGTGCATTGCCCAAGGTTTCACGATCAACGAAGTCGCGCATAGCGCCCAGCCGAATTTCGCACTTGCGCTCGTCGCGGCGGGTTTGGGCGTGACGTGTCTGCCGCGGCTGGTCGCGCGCCGACATGGCAATGCCGGCGTACGCCTGATCGACCTCGATGCACCCGGACTGGAATGGCGTGTCGCGATCGTATGGCGCAAGGGCACGACGCTATCCTGGGCCGCACGTGCGTGGCTCGACCTCATCAAGCCGGACGATGCCGGAGTTCCCCTCGACTAGCGACGCAAGCCGACAATCGCGGCGCGCCACGTCGGCCGACGACCCACCTGCCGGGCCACGCCCTCGCCCGCATCCGGCATTGCGGCCCGCTGCGTCAGCGTCCACGAATCGCTGCGCCGATCATGGTCACCGATATCTCGCGCGCTTTCCTTCCAGAGTCACATGAAGATGGATTTTTTCGCTGCAATTGGCATATTCGTACGCGTCGTGGAGTCGGGCAGCTTTACCGCCGCCGCCCGGCAAGTGAATGGCTCGACCGCCCAGATATCGCGCGCCGTCGCATTTCTTGAAAGACAGCTCGGGGTCCGCTTGCTCAACCGCACGACGCGTCACATCGGCATGACGGAAAGCGGCGAACGCTACTTCAAGCGCGCGAAATCGATTCTTGCGGACATCGAGCATGCGTCGGCCGAAGCGCGGAACCGGCTCGCAAAGCCGTACGGAAAGCTGCGGGTACACGCGATGCCGAGTCTCGGGTTACGTTACCTGACGTCCGCGATGGTTCAGTACCAGGTGTCGAATCCCGACGTCAAAATCGAACTGACGCTGTCGGAACGATTCCCGAACCTGATCGAGGACGGCATCGACGTCTCGCTGATGGCAACGGCCGACTTGCCGACTTCGAGCTATGTCTCGAAGGCGCTCGGCGGCAACTACAGCGTACTTGTCGCGTCGCCGGACTACGTGCAGAGAAGCGGCATGCCGTCGACGGTCACGGACCTCGCGGCACATAGCTGCCTCACCTTGAACGCGCCGAACTCGGCTCCCGAAAAATGGCGTCTGCACGGCCCGGACGGCGAGCATGCCCATCTGGTTCAGGCCTCGCCGTTTCAGGTCAACATGCCGGATGCCATGCGCTTCGCGCTGCTCGCGGGCGCCGGCATCGGCCCGCTGACGCTGCATTCGGCGATCGACGATCTTCGCCGCGGCACGCTGGTTCGGGTCCTGCCGGAATATCGCGTCAATGCGCTGACGGTGTATGCGCTCTATACGTCGAAGCGCTATCTGGATGCGAAGGTCAGCACCTTCGTTCAGCATCTGCACGGCATCGCCTTGCCCGCGTTCGAACCCCTCGACACGCTCGTCGCGGCGAATCGCTAACGAGAGGCGCCGGCAATCAGCCGGCCTGCCGACGGGCCTTCCACGGCTGCTGGCGGTATGTCGCCGGCGTGCTGCCCGTCCAGTGCCGGAAGGCGCGATAGAACGCCGTCGGATCGTCGAAGCCGACACTATTGGAGACGGCCTCGATCGAATCGTCCGAGCGCGTCAGCCGATAGATCGCAACGTCCCGCCGCACGTCGTCCTTGATCGCTTGAAAACTCGTGCCGTCGTCCGCCAGGCGTCGTGCCAGCGTACGCACCGACACGTGCAATTCCCGCGCGACCGTCTCGATCGTCGGCATGCTCGGCAACGCATTCTCGATCAACCGGCGAACGCGATGACAAGCCATCTGCTCGGCAAATGAAGTGAAGATCCAGTCTTCCGGCGCGCGGCGCAGGAACTCCTCCAGATCCGGCTTTCGTCGGGAAATCGGACGATCGAGGTAACCGGCATCGAAGAAGAGGCAGGTCTTGTCCCTGCCGAACCGCACCGGTCCGGGAAACAGGTACAGCAAGTCCCCCGACTGCGTCGGCCGAAGGAATCTGAATGAAACTTCGCGCAGCGCGATCTTCTGCCCGATCAGCCATGACGCGACGCCATGGACGAGCTTCAGCATCAGCTCGCTGCCCAGCGCGCTGACCGGCCGACCATCCGGATCAGGAATGAATTCGACGCAGGCGAGCGCGCCCTCTCGCCACGACGCGAGGCGAAAATCGTCGAGTATCAGGCGAAAGAACTGACCGATACGGTTCAACGCGACATCGAGCCGGGGTGCATCGATCAGACTGAGGCAAAGATATTTCAACAGCCCGCTTCTTAAGGGACGACTGAAAATGCCCGGCATTTCATCGTCCAGCTCCGTCGCCAGCAGGCGATACAGCGTCGCGAACTGCTGCTGCGTCACGCGCGCGGCCGGCTTCTCCAGCAGGTGGGCCGGGATGCCGGAGCGTTCGGCAAGGCGCACGACGACTTCACGTTCGGCCCCGGCCAGAAAGCCGTTGACGACCGAGATCGGGACTGTGGCCAGCGGATAGGTCGAAAAGCTGTCTAGCACGGTATCGAATGTTTTCTTGCCACTACGTTCGAAGGCGATGGCGTGCAAGGTGCTGCGGCATGGTCGACAGCCGACGGATGGCGTGTCGACGGCCGGCTCCTCCATCGCGCTACCGCGACAGAGGAGCCGGGGAGCTTGCGCTCACTGGCTACGCAATGCCGTCGTCAGCCCAGCGCGCTTACGAGCTCCGGCACGAGCGTGAACAGATCGCCGACGAGACCGTAGTCGGCCACGCTGAAGATCGGCGCTTCCGGATCCTTGTTGATCGCGACGATCACCTTCGAATCCTTCATGCCGGCCAAGTGCTGGATCGCACCCGAGATACCGATCGCGATGTACAGCTGCGGCGCGACGATCTTGCCGGTCTGGCCGACCTGATAGTCGTTCGGCACGTAGCCGGCGTCGACCGCCGCGCGCGAGGCGCCGAGCGCTGCCGACAGCTTGTCCGCCAGCGGCTCCAGCACCTTCGTGTAGTTCTCGCCGCTGCCCAGACCGCGGCCGCCCGATACGATGATCTTCGCGCTGGTGAGCTCCGGACGGTCCAGCTTCGTCACTTCACGGCTCACGAACTGTGACTTGCCGGCGTCCGCCGCCGCGTCGATCTTCTCGACCGCTGCGCTGCCGCCAACGGCCGCCACCGGATCGAAACCCGTCGCACGCACCGTGATGACCTTGATCGGATCGCTCGACTGCACCGTCGCGATCGCATTGCCCGCGTAGATCGGACGCTCGAACGTGTCGGCCGAAGCGACGGCCGTGATGTCCGAGATCTGCGCGACGTCCAGCTTCGCGGCGATACGCGGCGCGACGTTCTTGCCGTACGCGGTCGCCGGCGCCAGGATGTGCGAGTAATCCTTCGCGATGTTCAGCGCGGTGGCTTCGACGTTTTCCGCCAAACCGGCTTCGAGCTGCGGCGCGTCGGCCAGCAGCACCTTCGACACGCCCGCGATCTTCGCTGCTGCGTCCGCCGCGCCCTGCGCGTTGTGGCCCGCGACCAGCACGTGGATGTCACCGCCGATCTTCGCTGCCGCTGCGACCGTGTTCAGCGTCGCGGCCTTGATCGACGCGTTGTCGTGTTCTGCAATCACCAGAATCGTCATTTCTTTCCGCTCCCTCTTACAGCACCTTGGCTTCGGTCTTCAGCTTCTCGACCAGCGTCTTCACGTCCGGCACCTTCACGCCGGCCGCGCGCTTCGGCGGCTCGGCCACCTTCAGCGTCTTCAGACGCGGCGTCACGTCCACGCCGAGGTCTTCCGGCTTGACCGTTTCCAGCGGCTTCTTCTTCGCCTTCATGATGTTCGGCAGCGTCACGTAGCGCGGCTCGTTCAGACGCAGGTCGGTCGTGACGACCGCCGGCAGCGTCAGCGACAGCGTTTCCGCACCGCCGTCGACTTCACGTGCGACCGTGGCCTTGCCATCGGCGACCGTGACCTTCGAAGCGAACGTCGCCTGCGGCAGACCTGCCAGCGCGGCCAGCATCTGGCCCGTCTGGTTCGAATCGTCGTCGATCGCCTGCTTGCCGAGGATCACCAGTTGCGGCTGCTCCTTGTCGACCAGCGCCTTCAGGATCTTCGCGACGGCCAGCGGCTCGACGCCGTCGGTCGACTCGACCAGGATCGCGCGGTCCGCGCCGATCGCCAGCGCCGTGCGCAGCGTTTCCTGCGCCTGCGTCACGCCCACCGACACGGCGACCACTTCGGTCGCCACGCCAGCTTCCTTCAGGCGCACCGCCTCTTCAACGGCGATTTCGTCGAACGGGTTCATCGACATCTTCACGTTCGCGATGTCGACGCCCGTGTTGTCCGACTTCACGCCGACCTTCACGTTTGCATCGACGACTCTCTTTACTGCTACAAGGATCTTCAAGCCATTCTCCTGAATTTCAACATTGCCGCATGCCATCCAGCGGCAACTCGTGCCGTCCGGCGCACCGATGCGCCGCCGGCTGTCGCGGATCCGCGCCGATACCGCTCATGACGACCGGATATCGACGCAGGCTATCCGCCTAAAAATGGACGTCGCTCGACCCGCAGCGCACTGCCCGCCACGCATCCGTCACATGTTCGGATAGTTCGGCCCGCCACCGCCTTCCGGCGTGACCCACACGATGTTCTGCGTCGGGTCCTTGATGTCGCAGGTCTTGCAGTGCACGCAGTTCTGCGCGTTGATCACGAGGCGGTCGCTGCCGTCGTCGTTCTTCACGAACTCGTATACCGCCGCCGGGCAGAACCGTCCCTCCGGCCCCGCGTAGGTGCGCAGGTTCACGTTCACCGGCACGCTCGCATCCTTCAGCGTCAGATGCGCCGGCTGGTTCTCCTCGTGGTTCGTGTTCGAGATGAACACCGACGACAACCTGTCGAACGTCAGCTTGCCGTCCGGCTTCGGATATTCGATCGGCGTGCATTGCGACGCGGGCTTCAGCATCTCGTGGTCCGCATGCTTGTGGTGCAGCGTCCACGGCACGTTGCCGCCCAACAGCTTTTGCTCGATGCCGACCATCAGCGTGCCCAGGTACAGCCCCTTCGCCATCCACTGCTTGAAGTTGCGCGCGCGGTGCAGCTCCGCATGCAGCCAGGATCGCTTGAATGCGTTCGGATACGCGCTGAGCTCGTCGCCGCGGCGGCCCGTCTGCACTGCATGGAACGCGGCTTCCGCCGCCAGCATGCCGGTCTTGATCGCCGCGTGGCTGCCTTTGATACGCGACGCGTTCAGGAAGCCTGCGTCGTCGCCGATCAGCGCACCGCCGGGGAACACCGTCTTCGGCAACGACAGCAGCCCGCCCGCGGTGATCGCACGCGCGCCGTACGACACGCGCTTGCCGCCTTCGAGGAACGTACGGATCGACGGGTGCGTCTTGTAGCGCTGGAACTCCTCGAACGGCGACAGGTACGGGTTCGTGTAGCCGAGGCCGACCACGAAACCGACCATGACCTGGTTCTTGTCCATGTGATACAGGAACGAACCGCCGTAGGTATCCGACTTCAGCGGCCAGCCGGCCGTGTGGATCACGAGGCCCGGCTTGTGCTTGGCCGGATCGATCTCCCACAGCTCCTTGATGCCGATCCCGTACGCCTGCGGATCCGCGTTCGCGTCGAGCTTGAACTTCGAGATCAGCTGGCGGCCGAGATGGCCGCGACAACCCTCGGCGAACAGCGTGTACTTCGCGTGCAGTTCCATGCCGAGCTGGAAGTTCTCGGTCGGCTCGCCGTCCTTGCCCACGCCCATGTTGCCGGTGGCGACGCCCTTCACCGAGCCGTCGTCGTTGTAGAGGATCTCCGCGGCCGGAAAGCCGGGGAAGATCTCGACGCCGAGCCCTTCGGCCTGCGTGCCGAGCCAGCGCGTGACGTTGCCCAGCGAAATCACGTAGTTGCCGTGATTCCTGAAGTTGCTCGGCAGTGCCCAGCTCGGCACGGCCTTGGCGTCCGTCTCGCTCAGGAACAGGAAGCGATCTTCCGTGACCTCGACGTCGAGCGGCGCACCCAGCGCCGCCCAGTCGGGGATCAACTCGCTGATCGCGCCCGGGTCCATCACGGCGCCCGACAGAATGTGCGCGCCGATCTCGGAACCCTTCTCGAGCACGCACACACCGATCTCGGCGCCCTTCTCCTTGGCCAGCTGCTTGAGCCGGATCGCCGCCGACAGCCCTGCCGGGCCGCCGCCGACGATCACGACGTCGTACTCCATCGATTCGCGCGGACCATACTGTTCGACGAGAGCGGCCTGGCGCGCCGAGCGGCAATCTATTTCGTTCATATGCGGGACCCAGTCAGAACTGGTCCTCCGTCAGGGCGAGCACGCCCTCCCCGCCCTTGGCGCCGACGATCGACGCCTCATACGACAACGCACGCGGCAGAATGAACTCTGCATAGAACTGCCCGATGGCGATCTTCGCGCCGTAGAACGCCTGATCCTCCTGCAGCTTCTTCGCCGCGATCAGCATCGCTCGCGCCATTTGCCATCCGCCGAGAACCACGCCCGCCAGCTGCAGATACAACACGCTGCCGATGAAGACCGCATTGGGATCGCGTTTCATGTTCGCGATGACGAATTCCATCGCATGCTCGAACGAGCGTGCGCCTTGCTCGAGATGCTTGCGCATCGACGCGAACGCCGCACCGTCGTGTGCCGACAGTTCCTCGACCGTCTTCGCGATTTCACCCAGCAGGAACTTCGCCACGACACCGCCGTCGCGGAACGTCTTGCGGCCGACGAAATCGTTCGCCTGGATCGCCGTCGTGCCTTCGTAAATGGTCAGAATGCGCGAGTCGCGGTAGAACTGTGCCGCGCCCGTCTCCTCGATGAAACCCATCCCGCCGTGAACCTGCACGCCGAGGCTCGTCACTTCGAGCGACAGTTCGGTGCTCCAGCCCTTGACGATCGGAACCAGGAACTCGTAAATCGCCTGATGATGCGCACGGGTGGCAGCATCCTCGTGCTGATGCGCGATGTCGTTGTGAGCGGCCGCCACGTATGCGATGGCACGCGACGCGTCGGTCAACGCGCGCATCGTCCCGAGCATGCGGCGCACGTCGGGGTGATGGATGATCGTCACCGCCTCCTTCGCCGAGCCATCGACCGGCCGGCTCTGGACACGCTCCTTCGCATATTCGACGGCCTTCTGGTACGCGGCCTCGGAAATGCCCACGCCTTGCAGGCCGACGGCGAAACGCGCGGCGTTCATCATGATGAACATGTATTCGAGGCCGCGGTTCTCCTCGCCGACGAGATAGCCGGTCGCGCCGCCATGATCGCCGAACTGAAGCACGGCGGTCGGGCTGCCCTTGATGCCGAGCTTGTGTTCGATCGACACGCACTGGACGTCGTTGCGCGCGCCGAGCGAGCCGTCTTCGTTGACGAGGAACTTCGGCACGACGAACAGCGAAATGCCCTTCACCCCTTCCGGTGCGCCGGGCGTACGGGCCAACACCAAATGAATGATGTTCTCCGTCATGTCGTGCTCGCCCCAGGTGATGAAGATCTTGGTGCCGAACACCTTGTACGACCCGTCCTGCTGCGGCTCGGCGCGCGAACGCACCATCGACAGATCCGAGCCGGCCTGCGGCTCGGTCAGGTTCATCGTGCCGGTCCATTCGCCGGAGATCATCTTCGGCACGTAACGCGCCTTCTGTTCGTCGCTGCCCGCCGTGAGCAGCGCTTCGATCGCACCGTCGGTGAGCATCGGGCACAACGCGAACGCTACGCTCGCCGCGTTCAGCATTTCGGCGCAGGGCGTCGCGATCAGTTTGGGCAGCCCCTGTCCTTCGTAATCGACCGGATGCTTGACGCCCTGCCAGCCGCCGGCGGCGAACAACTTGAAGGCGTCCGAGAAACCGGGACACGCGTTCACCACACCGTCCTTCCACGTATTGCCATGCTTGTCGCCGAGCACGTTCAGCGGCGCGACGACCTCGTTGCTGAACTTCGCTGCCTCTTCGATAACCGCCTGTGCAGTCTCGGCCGTGGCGTCCTCACACCCCGGGAGTGCGCTGATTCGATCGAGTTGGGCGAGTTCGTTGACCACGAACAGAATATCTTTTACCGGTGCGACAAAACTCATCGTACTTCTCCATTCAGTTAGATCTACATCTTGCCGAGCCATCGATTGGCCCGACTTGAAGCGACCACGACAGTGACGCCGGACGCCTGTGCGTCGAGCGTCTACCGCCGTGCCGCATGCGGCATCACTTCGATTGCGCGGCCTGATCCAGTTGCGCGACGACCTTGTCGTTGATCAGCCGCTCGATCTCGTTCGCGTCGTAGCCCAGCGTTGCGAGCACGTCCCGGCTGTGCTCGCCGAGATCCGGCGCGCGGCGCGGCTTCACCTTGTCGACACCAGAGATCTGCATCGGGCTATTGACCGTATAGGTCGTCTTCTCGCCGGCTTCGCCCAGCGGGACGAACACCTCGTTCGCGTACATCTGCTCGTCCTTGACGACTTCGTCGGCGACTTGCACGACACCGTAAATGACCCGCGCCTCGTCAAAGGTCTTTTTCCAGTATTCGAGCGAATGGCCGGCGAATGCCTTGTCGAGAATGCCGACGAGTTCGGTGGCGTGCTTGGTGCGGCCCTCGGAGTCCGCGAAGCGCGGGTCTTCGAGCAGCGACGGCAGATCCATTGCCTTGCACAGGCCGGGGAATTCCTTGTTCGCCTGGAGCAACATCAGCAGCAGCCAGCGGTTGTCCGCGGTGCGGTACGGATTGAACAGCGCGTTGAGCGGCGCATTGCGCGTATGCGCGCCGTAGAACTTCGCGCCGTTGAGCGCGCCCTCGGTCCAGAGCGCCGAGGCCCATGCGCCTTCGGCAATGAGCGAGGTGGAGACGCGCGAGCCTTTGCCCGTCTTCTCGCGATGATAAAGGCCCGTCACGATCGCCGAGAACAGCGTGCTGGCCGTCGCGTGATCGCCAATCCCGGGGATGGGAACGGCGGGCGGGCTATCGCCGTCGCGCGTCACTTCCATCAGCCCGGAGCGCGCCCAATAGGTCGTCACGTCGAAGCCGGGACGGTTGGCCTCGGGGCCTTTCAAGCCATAACCGGTGATGTCCGCGTAGATGAGACGGTCGTTCAGCGGCGCGAGCGCTTCGTAGGAGATGCCGAGTTTGTCGCGGACGCTGAGCGGGAAATTGACCACGACGACATCGGCCCATTTGACCAGTTTTTCGACAATGTCTTTTGCTGCGGGAGACTTGAGATCGAGTGCAAGACTCTGCTTGTTGCGGTTGGTGAGCTGCCAGGGATAGTTGGTGTCGCAGACGGGGTTCGGCGCCAGCTTGTAGAGGTTTCGATAGGGGTCGCCGGTGCCGGGCGGCTCTACCTTGATAACCGTCGCACCGAAATCGGACAGTATCGTGGTTGCCGCGGGACCGGCGATATAGCTTGCGAAATCAACGACTTTGACTTCAGAAAAAATGCTGTCGGGGTTCTGCATGATGTCTGTAGCAGGTACTCTGCGTGTTGTATGGGTGACTCGGACTTTTGGTGCTCGCCAACTGCCGATACCTTATCCCGGTGCGCAGACGACCGACATGGGAGATGTCTCCGACCCGCATGTGGTTTGTCACAATCCGCCAACTCGAACGCCGACTTTCGCCGCACGATGCCCTGCGCTTCAGAGAGCAATTTTTCGATCGGTGATAGTCTTCGGCCCGTGAACGCAAAGCTCAGCGCAAACGACACATGCAATGGAATTTGCACGTGGCGTCGCGCAATGCGTATGTGCCATCGAGACCGAGGCACCCGAGAATTTCTGGTCCGGCACCACCCTAGAGAACGATTGGCCACAATGAGAGTGATACATGTTCCGTCGCCGTCTGCGTTATTGCGGCAACAGATCAAGACAATCTCCGACGATCTGTCGACGGTGATCGAGCGCACTTATGCAGCATTAGGCGATATCGACGGCTACGAGGATCTCCCCATCTCTGTGAAGAAAGACATCGTCGACTCCATATCGATTTCGGAGCGCCTGTGGTTCCAATCGATCGTCGATGGCGAGTTTCCCGACAATGAAAGTCTGAAGACGTTTCAGGACTTCGGACGACGAAGAGTTCATCAGGGCATTTCTCTGCAGTCGCTGCTGCGAGCCTTCCGGATGGCGCTTAGAGAGGTTTGGCGCGCATGCGCCGATCTGGGCAGCAAGCACGACATCTTGCGCGACGAACTGCTGTTCGAGATTTCGCCGTACCTGATGGACTACTTCGACCACATGTCGCAACTGATCTCCTCCGCCTATCTGGATGAGCAGTACCGGCAGGCGCGCTGGCAGGAATCGTTGCGATACCAGTTGCACGACGTGGTGTTCAGCAGATCGCGCGACGACGATGCGTTTCGCAAGATCACCAAGGCGCTGGGCCTCGATCATGCCGTGCCGAGAATCGCGGTTGCGTTGGCGTCGTCGGCGCTCGACGGCGAGCCGATTCAGGCCGATCGCGCACTGGATCAGATCGTGCAAGTGACGGCGGGCATCCTCAAGACCTCGCGAGATACGCTGGTCGACGCCCGCCATCACGATCGCCTCGTCATCTGGGTTCCGTCGATACAGCAGGAATCCGCGAGCGCGAGCGACAGACGTGTCGCGGAATACATGGCGACACTGCAGGAACGATTGCCGTCCGTCACGTCGATCGGGATCGGCCTCGCCGGCGTCGGCGCACAAGGCTGGGCCGCATCGGCCGACGAGGCGATACGCGCGCTGGATTTCGGCAATCGCTTCGCGCCGGATCAGAAGGTGCATCGCTACTCGGACATCGTCATCGAGGAATGCATCCGAGGGAACGACAGCGCGCTGAATTACTTTCTTTCGCTGCTGAACGAACTGTCGGTCGAGTCGGGCGCGACCCGCACGATCGAGGCGTTCTTCACCAACAGACGGCGTCGGAAAGTGACGGCGGCCGCGCTCGACATCCATCCGAATACGCTCGACCATCGGCTCGAACGGGTGGAGAGCATTCTCGGCGCGAAGCTGGACGACGCGCGATGGATCGCCAAGCTCGAAATCGCACTGAAGTTGCGCGACGGGGCTTGCGCGTTGCCTGCGTGAGTGCGTCCATGACGCGTTGTCGTTCGCCGCAGTGACGGCCATCGTCCGAGCCGGCGACGACTCCTATCACTCGGAGCAGCCGTGCGATCGTCGCTGCCGGATGTCTGGCTGGGTTACGGCCTGCCGTTTGACCGGTTTTGCCATAGAAACGGCAGGCTTGGACATGAACATATCGACTCCACCGAGTTAGGATGTCTCGACACCTGAATCCGATGGCCGCCCGCTTACGTTCATGAACGCGTCAGGCGCACGTGTCGCACCGACGAGATGGCGGCCGTCACATTCATGCGTTCGCGACGTCTGCATCGCGGACCGCAACGGCCGCATTGCATTGCACGCACACGCATCCTCATACACTCAAGTCGAGCTCTTCGAACATGTCGAATTTCCAGAACATCCAATACGAAAAGAAGTCGGGTATTGCGTACGTCACCGTCGATCGCCCCAAATCGTTGAACGCACTGAATTTCCAGACGCTCACTGAAATCACCGCGGCCTTCGAGGACGCACGCGACGACGATGCCGTTCATGGCGTGATCGTAACGGGCTCGGGAAACAAGGCGTTCGTCGCAGGCGCTGACATCTCCGAGATCGCCGCACTGTCGGCCGTCGCCGCGGAGAAATTTGCAGGGCTCGGGCATTCGACCATGAATCTGATCGAGACGCTCGGCAAGCCGGTCATCGCCGCTGTGAACGGATTCGCGCTGGGCGGCGGCTGCGAGCTGGCCATGGCCTGCACCATGCGCATCGCATCCGAACATGCCAAGTTCGGACAGCCGGAGGTCAAGCTCGGCATCATTCCGGGCTTCGGCGGTACCCAGCGGCTTCCGCGGCTCGTCGGAAAGGGAATCGCGATGCAGCTGATCCTGACCGCGGCGCTCATCGACGCCAACGAAGCGCATCGCATCGGCCTCGTCAACGAGGTGGTGGAAGCGGACAAGTTGATCGCGCGCGCGGAGCAGATTCTGAATCAGATCGCCGCGAATGCTCCCATCGCAACGCGGCTCGCCATCACGGCCGTCAACCAGGGGGTCGAGGCGAGCCTCGAGCAGGCCTTGAGCCTCGAGCGTGCGCTGTTCGCGGTGTGCGCGGCGACGGAGGACAAGGCCGAAGGTACGGCGGCTTTTCTCGACAAGCGCGCACCGACGTTCCAGTCGAAATGACGCTCTGATGATGTCGCCGGCGCGGTGATGGCATATTCGCAAGCTCAGCATCGTGCCGAAAAGTCGACCTCTCAGGGCAGCCTCTACTACCGCGCTCTTCGTAAAACGAAAATGCCGTTCAGTTGCTCAACTGAGCGGCATTAGCGGCCTGAGGCGCATTTACGGAAGTCGCGCGGAATGCGCGACAAGCGTTGACTGGCGGAAGGCAGCCAGAGTCGAACTGACCCGGGAGCGTCTGACACCCCCAACCGGATTTGAAGTCCGGCCGTACCACCGGATACGAATGCCTTCCGTGCGGGAAAAATCAGGAAAACCGACGAGCGCCTACGCCTGAATACCGGCCCAACCGCTATCGGGCCGCAGGAAGTGCAGATCGCGGTGAAAGCGAGTATACCCAACCCGGTCGAAGAACTCGAGAATCTGGATCGCACGCTTGCGGCCAAGCCCGGTCGCATCGCGAAACGTCGCCGCATCGAGGCCGCCGCCGTGCATCGGCGCGAGTTCCGCAACGAGCGCGGCCAGCTCGCGCACGACCTCCGCGTGATAGAACAGATCGCGCACGACCTGATGCACGTCGCCGCGCCGCGCGAGCTTGCGCAACAGCGCGCGCACGGCGTCCTCGGCCGTGCCCGTCTCGCGCGCGAGATCGCGCACCCATGGCGGATCGAAACGCCCCGCATGAATCGGCGGCAACAGTTGTTGCGCCAGCGCGTCCTCGCGGGCATCGAAGCTCACCGCATGCGTCGGCAAATGCAGCCACGGCCCGCTGCGCGTCACGTCGCCGCCGTCCACCAGCGCATCGACCAGCGCACGCCACAGCGCATCGCCGACCAGCGGCGCAGCCATGCGCCGCAGCCGCGCCGCATCGAGCCCCTGCTCGTCCGGCACGCGCTCGTGATACGCGCGCAGCGTGTCGATCGCGCGCGCCTGCAACGCCTGCCAGTGCGCACGCGCGATCACGTTGCCGTCGTTCGACGCACCGCGCTCGCGCTGACCGATCGAAAGCGCGTCCGTCGGCAACGCCAATGCGTCAGGCGCGAAGCCCGTCAGGTGCGTGAGCGTCGCGCGCGCGATCCCGAGCGGCGCCTGTGCGAGCAATGCATCGAGCCGCCCTTCGTCGAGCCACGTCGCGAGCGCATCGAGCCACGCGCGGCGCGCCAGCGTGCGCCGCTTGCGCGCCGGGCCGAACGGGTCGAGCACGCGGCCGCCGCCGACCGTGCGCGTCGCCTGCGGGTTGCGAACGATGAAGCGATCGCCCGGCAGCGCGAACACCGGCTCGTCGAACACCAGTTGCACGCGCATCCGCTGCCCGGCCGCGAGCATGTCGCCGTCGAGCAGCGCGACGTGCGCGACGCGATGCAGCGTGCCGAGATGCACGTGCAGCGGCGCCCAGTGCGTCAGCGTCAATCCCGCATCGGCGAGCAGCGTCAATTCGACGTCGAGCCGCGGCGACGTTGCGACCAGCCGCGCATCGGCGACGGTATCGCCGCGCTCGACGTCCGCCTTCTCGACGCCGGCCAGGTTCAGCGCGCAGCGCTCGCCCGCATGGCCGGTGTCCACCGGCCGATTCTGCGCATGGATGCTGCGCACGCGTGCCGCGCGGCCGGTGCGCACGATCGCAAGCGTGTCGCCGGTCGTCACGCGGCCCGCGAACGCGGTGCCCGTCACGACGGTGCCCTGCCCGGCGAGCGTGAACACGCGATCGACGGCGAGCCGGAACAGCCCGTCGTCGCGGCGCGCGCGCCACGCGAACGCCGCGTCGGCGAGGTGACGTTTCAATGCGGCGACGCCGGCGTCGTCCGCGCGCGTCGCGCACGTGTCGAACACCGGCGCGCCGTCGAGCGTCGACCCATGCAGCCATGCGGCGATCTCGTCGCGCACGGCGCCCACGCGCGCGGCGTCGACACGATCGCACTTCGTCAGCGCGACCGCGCCATGCGTGACGCCGAGCAATTGCAGGATCGCGAGATGCTCGCGGGTCTGCGGCATCACGCCGTCGTCGGCGGCGATCACGACGAGCGCGAAATCGATCCCGCACGCGCCGGCCGCCATCGTGTGGATCAGCTTCTCGTGGCCGGGCACGTCGATCAGGCCGAGCACGTCGCCGTTCTCGAGCGGCGTGTACGCATAGCCGAGCTCGATCGAGATGCCGCGCGCCTTCTCCTCCTTCAGCCGGTCGGTGTCGACGCCCGTGAGCGCGCGCACGAGCGTTGTCTTGCCGTGGTCGATATGTCCCGCAGTGCCGACGATCATGCAGCCGGCCCCGCGATCTGCACGCATTGCGCGACGAGGACCGCTTCGTCGGCGGCTTCGACGCAGCGCAGGTCGAGCCGCAGCGCGTTGTCGGCGATCCGGCCGATCACCGGTCGCGGCCATTCGCGCAGCCGCTTCTCCAGCTGCGCGAGCGCCCGGCCGCCGCGCTTGCCGTCCGGCGTGCGCACGACGAGCCCGGCGCTCGGCAACTGGTCGACCGGCAGCGCACCGCTGCCGATCTGGCTGAACATCGGCTCGACCTGCACGTCGTAGCCGCTGCCGAGCGCCGCCTGCAACGGCGCGCGCAAGCGCTCGGCCGCGGCGGCGATGTCGCGCTGCGGCCGCGTCAGCAGGCGCAGCGTCGTGAGCCGCTCGCGCAGAAATTCGGGCGCCTGGTAGAGCCGCAGCACCGGTTCGAGCGCGGCGAGCGTCAGCTTGCCGACGCGCAGTGCACGCTTGAGCGGATGCTTCTTGATCTTCGCGATCAGCGCGCGGTCGCCGGCTATCAGGCCGGCCTGCGGACCGCCGAGCAGCTTGTCGCCGCTGAACGTGACGAGGTTCGCGCCGGCCGCGATCGTCTCCTGCACGGTCGTCTCGTGCGGCAAGCCCCATTGCGTCAGATCGGCCAGCGTACCGCTGCCGAGATCGACCGCGACCGGCAGCCCGTGCTCGCGCGCGAGCGGCGCGAGCTCGGCGAGCGCCACTTCGCGCGTGAAGCCGCTGATCGCGTAGTTGCTGCAATGCACCTTCATCAGCAGAGCAGTGCGCGGGCCGATCGCGTCCGCGTAATCGCGCAGATGCGTGCGGTTGGTCGTGCCGACTTCGCGCAGCTTCGCGCCCGCGCGGCTCATGATGTCGGGAATCCGGAACGCGCCGCCGATCTCGACCAGCTCGCCGCGCGACACGATCACTTCGCGCTTCGGGGCCAGCGCCGACAGCGCGAGCAGCACCGCTGCGGCATTGTTGTTGACGACGGTCGCGGCTTCCGCGCCGGTCAGCTCGCACAGCAGCGCGTCGATCAGGTCGTCGCGGTCGCCGCGACGGCCGGTCGCGAGATCGAATTCGAGGTTGACGGGCTGCGTGAGCGCGTCGACCACCGCGCGCACCGCGTCGTCCGGCAACAGCGCGCGCCCGAGGTTCGTGTGCAGCACGGTGCCGGTCAGATTGAATACCGGCCGCACCGCGCTCGCGCTCTGCGCGGCGAGCGTGCGCGCGACGGCGGCAGCGATGCGCGCCTCGTCGAGCGGCTCGGCCGCGGCAGGATCGGTGCGAGCGTCGCTGCGCCAGCGTTCGAGCTCGGCGCGCACCGCGTTCAGCACGCGCGTGCGGCCGTAGTCGGCGAGCAGCGGCTGCAGCGGCGCCGACGACAACACGCGCTCCACCGACGGCACGCGCGCGAGGACGGCATTCAGTTCATTCAAACCGGGTTCGGTCACGTCGAAGTGGCTCCATTTCGATGCGCGGCCCGCAGCCGGCGCGCGGCGGGCTGCGGTGTCACGCGCTCAGTCTGCTCGGTCGGCGTCCGCTTCGCGCGACACGTCGGGCCACAGCAGCGGGTTCGGCGAACTGCGCTGGTAGCCGGCTTCGTTCATCAGAAGGTCGAGCGTGAGGCTCGCGAGATCGTCGGCGAGCGGCTCGAATTCGTAGTCCTTCTCCTGATAGCCGATCTTGCGATAGGTCTTGCATTCGTCGCACGATTCGGCCTTCACCGCTTCGCTGCCGCCTTCGATCCCGTGGTACGCGATGCCCTTGGTCGAATCGCAGTGCGAGCACTTGGTGCGCACCATGTGCCACTCGGTCGTGCACAGCCCGCATTGCAGGAAGCGGTAGCCCTGGAACTGGCCGCCGACGCGCACGACGCTCGCGACCGGGTGCGTGCCGCACACCGGGCACAAGCCGGGCTGGTCGAGATACGGCACGTCGGCCGGCGCGACGCGGCTCGCGAGGTCGGTCCACACGACCTGCAGCGCGGCCATCAGGAACGGCGCGGTGGCCGGGTCGACTTCGGCGAAGCGCAGCGCGAGGATCGCGTCGGCCTGCGCGTCGAGTTCGGCGGGCGCCGTCAGGCGCAGCCGGTCGAGCAGCTTCGCGAGCGACGGATTGACGAGCCCGGCGCTTTCGACGCGATCGAGCAGCTCGTACAGCACGGCCCGCCACTGCGGATTGCGTTCGCCGTCGAGCGCCGGCACGAGCGGCATCGAATGCTGCTGCGCGCGTGCGATCGCCTCGGGCGACGGCAGCGGCAGGTTCAGCGCCTGCAGCGTCGCGTGCTGCGCGTCGGCCACGGTCGCCATCAGCCGCAGATAGCCGCTGATCGGGTTCAGGTCGGCGAGCTTGCGCAGCCGCGCGGCGCGCGCCGCGAACACGGAGCCGCGCTCCGGCAGACGAAAGCGCGGAATGGCCGAATGATCGAGTGCCGAGATCTCGGTCGGCTCGAGAATGCGTTGTGTCACGAGTATGTCTTCCAAAAAACAAGCGCCGACGAATCGGCGCTTCGGGGGCGATTCCTGCGGTTCGCGCAACGCCACGCCGAAGCCGGCGTGGCGTGCGCGCCGATGCGCTACTTCACGCTCTCACGGAACCACTTCGGGTGATGCTTGCGGGCCCAGCCCAGCGTGACGGTGCCGCGCACCATCGCGCCGATCGAGCCTTTCACCCACAACGCCGCGTAAATGTGCACGATGATGCTCGCAATCAGCACGAACGCCGCCGCCGCATGCACGACGGCCGCCGCGCGGATCACGCCGATCGGGAAGTAGAACGAGAAATAGCGACGCCAGATCACGATCCCGGACAGCAGGAGCAGCAGCAGGCAAGCCACCAGCGTGAAGAATAGCAGCTTCTGTCCGGCGTTATAGCGCCCCACCGGCGGCAGCCGGTCCTCCCGGTTGTTCACCACGTCGCCGATCTGCTTCAGCCATTGCCGATCGTCCGCGTCGAGCACGTTGTGATGCCAGAAGCGCACCACGAGAATCGCGAACGACACGAACATCACGACGCCGACGAACGGATGCAGAATCCGCGTCCACTGGCCGCCGCCGAACAGCGCGGTGAGCCAGAACATCGACGGATGGAACAGCGCGAGCCCGGACAGCGCGAGCAGCACGAACGTGATCGCGGTGATCCAGTGGTTGCTCCGCTCGTTCGGCGTGTAGCGGACGATCAGGTTGGGGTCGTCGTGCTTCATTTCGCGTCCTCCTTGATGCGTCGCGCCTCGTCGCGGGCGGCGGCTTCCTCGTCGTCGCTGACCTCGTTCGGACCGACCCGCGTGTAATGGAAGAACCCGGCCAGCGCGGTGAGCGCGAGCCCGGCGACCGCGAGCGGCTTCGCGATGCCCTTCCAGAGCTTCACCATCGGGCTGATCGACGGATTGTCGGGCAGCCCGTGGTACAGCGACGGCTTGTCCGCGTGGTGCAGCACGTACATCACGTGCGTACCGCCGACGCCCTGCGGGTCGTACAGCCCCGCATGCTCGAAGCCGCGCTCCTTGAGGTCCTCGATGCGCTCGGCCGCGTGCTGCTTCATGTCCTCCTTGGTGCCGAACACGATCGCGCCGGTCGGGCAGGTCTTCACGCACGCCGGCTCCTGGCCGACCGCGACGCGATCGGAACACAGCGTGCACTTGTACGCGCGATGGTCCTTCTTCGAGATCCGCGGAACGTTGAACGGGCAGCCGGTCACGCAATAGCCGCAACCGATGCAGTTCTCCTCGTGGAAATCGACGATCCCGTTGTTGTACTGCACGATCGCGCCCGGCGACGGGCACGCCTTCAGGCAGCCCGGGTCCTCGCAGTGCATGCAGCCGTCCTTGCGGATCAGCCACTCGAGGTCGCCGGCCGGGTTCTCGTATTCGGCGAACCGCATCACCGTCCACGAGTGCTCCGACAGGTCGGCCGGATTGTCGTAGATGCCGACGTTGGTGCCGACCTCGTCGCGCAGGTCGTTCCACTCCATGCACGCCGTCTGGCATGCCTTGCAGCCGATGCACTTCGATACGTCGATCAGCTTCGCGACGCTCCCGGTCACCGGTTCGCGCGCCGTGGGCGGCGGCGTCGTGGTGGCCGAGACGCGCTTGATATCCAGCGATTGCAATGCCATCTCTTTCCCCTTACGCCTTTTCGACCTTCACCAGGAACGACTTGAATTCCGGTGTGTACGAGTTGCCGTCGCCGACGGACGGAGTCAGGGTGTTCGCGAGATAGCCGGGCTTCGCCACTCCCTTGAAGCCCCAGTGCAACGGCACGCCGACCGTCTGAACCTTCTTGCCGTCGATCGTCAGCGGTTTGATCCGCTTCGTGACGAGCGCGACCGCGACGATGTAGCCGCGCTTGGACGACACCTTCACGCGATCGCCGTGCGCGACGCCGACTTCCTTCGCGAGGTCTTCGCCGATCTCGACGAATTGCTCGGGCTGGATGATCGCGTTCAGCCGCGCATGCTTGGTCCAGTAATGGAAATGCTCGGTGAGGCGGTACGTCGTCGCGACGTGCGGGAACTCCGACACCTTGCCGAACGACGCGCGGTCGTCCGCGAACACGCGGGCGGCCGGGTTGTTCAGCGCCTGCGGGTTGTCGGGGTGCAGCGGGTTCGCGGCGAGCGGCGTCTCGAACGGCTCGTAGTGCTCGGGGAACGGACCTTCGTTCATCGCCGCGCGCGCAAAGAAGCGCGCGACGCCTTCCGGATTCATGATGAACGGCCCCATCCCGTTCTCCGGCGGCTCGTCGGCCTTGAAGTCCGGCACGTCGGCGCCCTTCCACGCGCTGCCGTTCCAGCCGATCAGCTTGCGGGTCGGGTCGAACGGCTTACCGCTCACGTCGCACGACGCGCGGTTGTACAGGATCCGCCGGTTGGCCGGCCACGCCCACGCCCAGTTCAGCGTCTGGCCGATGCCGGTCGGATCGGCGTTGTCGCGTCGCGCCATCTGGTTGCCGGCCTGCGTCCACGCGCCGCAGAAGATCCAGCAGCCGCTCGCGGTCGTGCCGTCGTCCTTCAGCTGCGCGAACGCGGCGAGCTGCTCGCCCTTCTTCACGAGCGTCTTCGTCGGATCCTTCGGGTCGGGCAAGTCGGCGAGCGCACGGCCGTTGAACTCCATCGCCAGTTCTTCGGGCGTCGGGCTCTCGGGGTTCGCGTACGGCCACGTGAGGTTCACGATCGGGTCCGGGTACTTGCCGCCCTCCGCCTGGTACATCTTGCGCATCCGCAGGAACAGCCCCGACATGATCTCGAGATCGCTGCGCGCCTCGCCCGGCGGCTCCGCGCCCTTCCAGTGCCATTGGAGCACGCGGCTCGAACTGACGAGCGAGCCGTTCTCCTCGGCGAAGCACGTGGTCGGCAGCCGGAACACCTCGGTCTGGATCTTCGACGCGTCGACGTCGTTGAAATCGCCGTGCGGCTTCCAGAATTCGGACGTCTCGGTCGCGAGCGGGTCCATCACCACCAGCCACTTCAGCCTGGCGAGCCCGGCGGCCGTCTTCGCCTTCGACGGCGCGGCCGCGAGCGGGTTGAAGCCCTGGCAGATGTAGCCGTTCATCTTGCCGGCACTCATCAACTCGATTGCCTGCAGCAGGTCGTACTGCTTGTCGAGCTTCGGCAGGTAGTCGTACGCCCAGTTGTTGTCGGCGCTGGCCGCGTCGCCCCACCACGACTTCATGAAACTGACGTGGAACGCCTTGTAGTTCTTCCAGTAGCTGAGCTGGTTCGGCCGCAGCGGCTGCTGCGCGCGCTTCTTGATATAGCCGTCGAAGTCCTGCTCGGCCTGCATCGGGAGCGTCATGTAACCGGGCAGCAGGTTCGACATCAACCCGAGATCCGTCAGCCCCTGGATGTTCGAGTGGCCGCGCAGCGCGTTCATCCCGCCGCCGGCGATGCCGATGTTGCCGAGCAGCAGCTGCACCATCGCGCCGGTGCGGATGATCTGCGCGCCGATCGAATGGTGGGTCCAGCCGAGCGCGTACAGCACCGTGCCGGCGCGGCCGGGCACGGCCGTGGTCGCGAGCATCTCGCACACCTTCAGGAATTTCTCCTTCGGCGTGCCGCACACCTGCTGGACGAGCTCGGCCGTATAGCGCCCGTAGTGCTGCTTCAGCAGGTTGTAGACGCAGCGCGGATGCTGCAGCGTCGGGTCGACCTTCACGAAGCCGTCGTCGCCGCGCTCGTAGTCCCAGCTGGACTTGTCGGGGTACGCGTGCTTCTCGGCGTCGTAGCCGGAATAGATGCCGTCGTTGAACGCAAAATCCTCGCGCACGATGAACGAGAAGTCCGTGTAGTTCTTCACGTACTCATGCTGGATCTTGTCGTTCGTCAGCAGATAGTTGATGACGCCGCCCAGAAAGACGATGTCGGTGCCGGTGCGGATCGGCGCGTAATAGTCGGCGACCGACGCCGTACGCGTAAAGCGCGGGTCGACGACGATCAGTCGCGCCTTGCGGTGCGCCTTCGCCTCCGTCACCCACTTGAAACCGCACGGATGGGCCTCGGCTGCATTGCCGCCCATCACGAGAATCACGTCCGCGTTCTTGATGTCGACCCAATGGTTCGTCATCGCTCCACGGCCAAACGTCGGGGCAAGACCTGCCACCGTCGGGCCATGTCAGACACGCGCCTGATTATCGAATACGAGCATTCCGAGGCTGCGCACAGCCTTGTGCGTCAGGTAGCCGACTTCGTTGCTGCCCGCCGATGCGGCCAGCATGCCGGTGGTCAGCCAGCGGTTGACCCTGGCGCCGTCGTCGGTCGTCTCGACGAAATTCGCGTCGCGGTCGGCCTTCATCAGCTTCGCGATGCGGTCGAGCGCGTCGCCCCACGAGATGGGCTGCCACGTGTCCGAGCCCGGCGCGCGGTACTCGGGACGCGTCAGGCGGTTCGGGCTGTGGATGAAGTCGATCAGGCTCGCACCCTTCGGGCACAGCGTGCCGCGATTGACCGGATGGTCGGGGTCGCCTTCGATGTGGATGATGCTCGACTGCGCGTTCTTCGCGCCGTCGCCGAGGCCGTACATCAGGATGCCGCAACCGACTGAGCAATACGGACAGGTGTTGCGCGTTTCGACTGTGCGCGCCAGCTTGTACTGTCGGACTTCCGCGAGCGCTTGCGTCGGAGAAAAGCCCAGCAGGGCAAGACTCGATCCGGCAAGCGACGTGGCCGTCACCTTCAGGAACTGGCGCCGGGACATTTGTAGCATGGTGGTCTCGGGCGATTTTGTGAGGTTGGGGTGAAGCTGAAAGGAATTATAGACAGTTCAGGCAACTATGATCGAATCCTCGGATCAATACCGATATGCCCGCTCCACCGACGCCCCGCGTTCACCCGCGTTCATCAACAGACCGAACCGTCATGAAACGACCGATCACGTCCGAAGCCACCCGTCTCGCGCAGCAGCAGGCGAACTGGGCACTCAACGCGTTCAAGCGCTTCTCCTCCGACCGCTGCTCGGCGATGGCCGCCGGCATCGCGTTCTTCTCGGCGTTCTCGCTCGCGCCGACGCTCGTGATGGTGATCGCGGTGGCCGGCTGGTTCTTCGGCGACGACGCCGCGCGCGGCCAGGTGTTCGAGCAGGCGCACCAGCTGATCGGCGACGATGCGGCGGCCAGCATCCAGACGATCGTGCAGAACGCGCATCGCGCGGGCAGCAGCGGCGGCATCGCCACGCTGATTTCGTTCGCGGCGCTCGCGATCGGCGCGTCGGCGACGTTCGCGTCGCTGAACACCGCGCTGAGCGTGATCTGGCCGAGCACCGAAAACCGCTGGTCGAGCATGCTCGGGCTCGTGCGCGTGCGACTGGTGTCGTTCGGGCTCGTGCTCGGCGTCGCTTTCCTGCTGATCGTTTCGCTGGTGCTCGACACGGCGATCACGTTCGTCGGCACGTGGCTGCTCGGCGATTCGCCATACGTATTCATCACCAACGTGCTGCAGTTCTTCGTCGGCATCGCGGTGCTGGCCGGCGCGTTCGCCGCGTTGATGAAGTTCCTGCCCGACGCGCGCGTCGCGTGGCGCGACGCCATGGTCGGCGGAGTCGTGTCGGCCATCCTGTTCTCTGGAGGCAAGAAGCTGTTCGCGCTGTATCTGGCGCGGGCCGGCACGGCGAGCGCGTTCGGTGCGGCCGGGTCGTTCGCGGTGCTGCTGATGTGGCTGTACTTCTCGGCGGCCGTGCTGCTGCTCGGGGCTGAATTCGCGGCCGCGCGCGGCGATGCGCATCGCCGCGGCGACCCGCTGCCCGCTGCATCGGCGCCGCCGCAGCCTCCCGCCAAGCGCGCGCCCGGCAACTGACGCCGTAGCGGCCGCGTGCCATTACGCGAACGCGCAGCGTTTCGCAAGCCCCGCGCCGTCGCCCCTTTCGTGACGCGTTGAGATGCCGTTTGCATCGCGTGCCGCCGCCATCTGCATCGGCAAACGTTTGCACACTTCGATTTCTGTGCACACAACGGCGAAATACGTGCTGTTGCTGCACGGCGCATCAACTGTTGCAACAATCGCAGCGCACAACTTGTCAACTGTTTCAAAAACAGGAACAGTTGTTGATGTGCTTGATATATATGGATTTTTTCGCTCTGTTACCTTTTGGAGACACTTTATTTTTTGGGCTTTCTTGCCCGTATTGCACTGAGCTATTCTCCAATCCGCAACAAATAACGAATCACGAATCACTTGCGTGGAGATACTCAACGATGAAGAAACTTGCTCTCTCGACCCTGTCGCTGGCCCTGCTGGGCGCAGCCGGCGCCGCTCACGCTCAATCGAGCGTCACGCTGTACGGCGTGATCGACACGTCGATCACCTACATTCACGGTAACGCTGGTCAAGGCAACAATTCGTGGTCGATGGGCAGCGGCAACCTGCAAGGTGCCCGCTGGGGCCTGAAGGGTACCGAAGACCTCGGTGGCGGCCTGAAGGCAATCTTCCAGGTGGAAAACGGCTTCAACTCGACGAACGGCGCACTGGGCCAAGGCCAGCGCATGTTCGGCCGCCAGGCATTCGTCGGTCTGCAGAGCGACCAGTACGGTACGCTGACGCTCGGCCGCCAGTACGACCCGCTGGTCGACCTGGTTCAGGCAGTGACGGCTGACAACTACTTCGGCAGCGTGTTCGCTACGCCGGGCGACGTCGACAACAACGACAACAGCCTGCGCGTCAGCAACGCGATCAAGTACACGTCGCCGGTCTGGGGCGGTCTGCAATTCGAAGGCATGTACGCACTTGGCGGCGTCGCTGGCGCAACCGGCAAGGGCCAGACGTGGGCAGCGGCAGCAGCCTACAACAACGGCCCGCTCGGCGTGGCTGCAGGCTACTTCCACGCAAGCAACGCGTCGGCACTGAATGCGG
The DNA here is from genome assembly GCF_000262695.1 of Burkholderia sp. KJ006. Classification (NCBI taxonomy): domain Bacteria; kingdom Pseudomonadati; phylum Pseudomonadota; class Betaproteobacteria; order Burkholderiales; family Burkholderiaceae; genus Burkholderia; species Burkholderia sp. KJ006. The sequence goes on from NC_017921.1 coordinate 1,906,788, forward strand.
CTGGCCAGCGCACCGGCTGGGCAGGCACGTCGGACTCGATCTTCGACGGCGATTCGGGCACCACGTTCATCAACAACGCGTTCACGTCGGCGGCGTCGATCGGCATCGCTCAGGTTGCCGCGCAATACGCGTTCGGCCCGGTCACGGTTGGCGCCGGCTACAGCAACGCGCAGTACAAGGCAGACGCGAACTCGACGTTCGGTACGAACCAGAAGTACAACACGGGTCGCGGGTTCGTCACGTACCAGGCGTCGGCACCGCTGCTGCTGGGCCTCGGCTACATCTACACGAAGGGTAGCGGCAACAACAACGGCAAGTACCATCAGGTTTCGCTCGGCGCCGACTACTCGCTGTCGAAGCGCACGGACGTCTACCTGGTTGGCGCGTATCAGCACGCCAGCGGCAAGAACGCGGACGGCACCGATGCGCAAGCAGCGATCGGTTCGTACGGCGTCGCCGGCACGAGCTCGCAGGAAATCGTCGCACTCGGCCTGCGCCACAAGTTCTAAGAAGTACGTTTCCGGTGTGCATGGCGTCTTCGACGCCATGTCGCCGAACTGCAAAACCAGCCCCGGCTTCGGCCGCGGCTGGTTTTTTTTCGTCCCGTGCGTGGCGGCGCGATGTCGGCCGCCCGATGCGCGTCCTGTGACGGACAGTATCGGCGGCGTTCGACAGCGGCGCTCGGGCCGTCTGTCGCGTGCCTGAGCGCATGCCGAACCCGTGCCCGGCACTACGTGTTGCCGGCGTCCGCCCGAACCTGAACCGCGTATGCTGCCAGCTGTCGATTTCGACGTACGTCGTGCGTCGTAACGATGGCGGGAGGCGAATTGCCAGCCTTCCCCGACACCTGACAGGAGACGCTCGATGACGATTCAGAAGATCACGCCGTTCCTCTGGTATACGACCGAAGCCGAAGAGGCCGCGGCGTTCTATGCGGGCATTTTCCCGAACTCGCGGGTCGTGCGCGTCACCGCGGTACAGGGGACCGCCGGCACGCGGATGGTCGAATTCGAACTGTTCGGCCAGCCGTTCATCGCGATGAGCCATCCGCGCACCGAGACGTTCAACCACACGGTTTCGCTGATGGTCAGTTGCGCGGACCAGGCCGAGCTCGACCGCTACTGGAGCGCGCTGCTCGACAACGGCGGCACCGCCGACGGCTGCGGCTGGCTGCGCGACCGGTTCGGCGTGTCGTGGCAGATCGTGCCGGACGCGCTGATCCCGATGATGGCCGATCGCGACACGGTCAAGGCCGGGCGCGTGGCCGCCGCGATGATGCAGATGACGAAGTTCGACGTTGCCGCGTTGCAGGCTGCCTACGCCGGCACGGCGAACTGACGCCAGCCGCCGCGCGCGTGCCGCCGGCTACTGCATACTGCAGCGCGTCGCGTTCGCCACGTGCGCAGCGCGCGCGAGCGCATCGGTCGGCGCGAGCGCATCGCGTCGTGCCGCACACGATCGGCCGCGCGGCCGACGCCATCAATGAAAAATCCCCGCACGCTTTCGCGTACGGGGATCGTCGGACGTTGCAACGGTCGCCGGCGTGGACGCGGCGACCGTCACGCTGCATTACGCAGCAGCGTCCTTCAGCTTCTTCAGCGCACGTGCCTTGACGCGCACGCTGGCCGGCTTCGCCGGGAACCAGCGCTCTTCGCCCGAGAACGGATCCTTGCCGAAGCGCTTCTTCTTCGCCGGCACGACTTGCGCCGTGATCTTCAGCAGACCCGGCAGCGTGAATTCGCCCGCGCCCTTCTTGTGGATCGAGCCCAGCACGACGTTCTCGAGTGCGACGAGCACTGCCTTGACCGCCTTCACTTCGACAGCTGCGCGCTCAGCGATGTGCGTTGCGAGCGATGCCTTCGTGAACTTGTCCTTCAGCGGCGTCGGAGCGGCCGGTGCTGCCTTCGCGGCAGCCTTCTTGGCCACTACTTTCTTCGCGGGCGCAGCCTTTTTGGCAGCCACTTTCTTGGTGGCCGGTGCGGCAGCCTTCTTGGCCACCTTTTTTGCGGAAGTCGCCATGTTTCTCCTACCAGGTGTGGTCGTTGGATACACGAAGCGTGCAACGCGCGCGCTTCAACGCCGGATTCTACAAGCGCGTCGACGCTTCGTGGAGTACTTTTGTGCGTTTTCGCGGGGTTTCCCGCAGGTTTTGTTGCGCTCGACCGACTTCGCCGACGTTCGAGCATCGAAAAACGCCTGCACGTATGCGTCGAACGCAGTGCTCGAACGCAGCCGAACGCGAATTACGTTCGATATTTGCGCACCTATACTGGCCTCGCTCAGTGCCCCGGATGCCTTCATGCGCGAAGTCAGATACGTCAAAGGACTCGACGGCCTGCGAGCCATCGCCGTCATTCTCGTTTTCCTGTCCCACAAGGGCCACGTCCTCGCCGTCGACGTGGGCAAGCTCGGTGTGTGGACGTTCTTCATCATCAGCGGATTCCTGATCGTCGGCGAACTGCATCGCAACCGTCAGGCGATCGAATGCGGCACGATGACGCGCCGTCATGCGCTCGCGCTGTTCCTCGCGAAGCGCGCGCTGCGGATCTTTCCCGTCTACTACCTGCTGCTCGCCGCGCTCGCGATCGCGCACGCGCTGTTCTACCAGCGCGGCGTCAAACTCGGCCTCGCGTGGCACGCGACGTTCCTGTCCAATTACTGGATCGGCGTCGTCAAGGACGGCTGGCCGGGCTCCACGTCGCACTTCTGGAGCCTCGCGGTCGAGCAGCAGTTCTATCTGATCGCGCCGCTCACGCTGCTCGCGGTGCCGGCCGCGCGCCATGTCGCGCTCGGCGTCGCGGCCGTCGCGCTGTGTGCGCTCGCGCATCTCGCGCTGTATGCGGTCGATGCATCGCCGGTGCTGATCTACGCGTTTTCGCCGTGGAATTTCGCGCTGATCGCACTGGGCGGCGTGGGTGCGATGGCGCTCGCGGATCACGGCCGCGGCGTCCTGCGTCGCGTGCCGCCGGGATGGGTCGGCGCGGCGGGCGTCGTGTTCTTTCTCGCGCTGCCCGCGCTCACGCCGCTGCCGGACGTCGTCACGGGGCTCGCGGATCTCGGCCTGTCGGCGTCGCTCGGCTCGCTGATGCTGTGGATCGTCACAGAGCCGGACCATCCGGCCGTCGCGCTGCTCGACTGGGCGCCGCTCGTCTACCTCGGCACGATCAGCTACGGCTTCTACCTGTTCCACAACCTGGTGCCGGCGCGCTTCGGCACGATGCCCGCGCTGTTTGCGCGCGTGCCGCTGCCCGCGTTCGTGCGCGACGCGCTGCCCGAGCTGCTGCAGTTCGCGCTCGCCGTGCTGCTCGCTCATCTGTCGTGGCGCTACCTCGAAAAGCGCCTGCTCGACTTCAAGAAGCCGATCGCCGCGATGCTCGCGCGGTACTTCGTCGCGCGGCCGAGCGCGTCTGCGCGCTGACGGAACGGCGGATCTTAGCGACGACGGCGCTATGGCCGGCGACGTTCGCGCGGCGGGTTGGGTGGTTGATTGCGAGCCCGGCTAACGTTGCCGCGATGGATTTGTTGCATACGCGTTCCGTGCCGACGTGCTCGAACCGCCACGCGCATCCAACCGTAAGCGCTGGCCGATGCGGCTCGACGTGCGCGCTTCGATGGGTGCATCGCGAGATGTGCGTCCTGGCATATGCGACCGACCGGTGCGTCCCGATGTGCGTATCCCAACATAGAGGCCCTGACGGGTGCATCCCTACACGCGCGCCTACGTGCTCGTCCCGATGTGTGCGTCCCGACACGGCCGACCCGACAGGTGGGTTCCGACATATGCGTCCCGGCGCGTGTGTCCCGCCGGGTACGCTCCGGCGTGCGTGTCCCGACGTGGCCGCCCCAACGTGTGTCTCCCGACATATGCGTCCCGACATGTCCGTGCGGACGTGTGTGCCCCCATGTGCGCGTCCCGACGCGCGCACCCGCCACGCACCCCACCCCGCGCGCGCAGCCGGTCGCGACACGCAACGCAGCGGCCCGGCAGCCGCACGCGTAGCCCACTCCCCCGGACAGCGGCCGATCGACCGCGCGCATGACGCGCCCACCACCCCACCGTTGCCACCGCATCGCACGTACGCACGCAAAAATGCCCCGGCGCGCGAAGCGGCCGGGGCCAACGGAACAACCACCACCTGAAACAGCGAAAGGAGCGGGGCTACTTATGCGACGGCAGCGAGCGCCGGCAGACAGGTACGCAGATACGCCTCGAATTCGCGGCTCACTTCCGGATGCTGAAGCGCGAACTCGACGGTTGCCTTCAGGTAGCCGAGCTTGCTGCCGCAATCGAAACGCGTGCCGTAGTAGCGGTACGCGAGCACCTGTTCGTTCGCGAGCAGCGACTGCACGGCGTCGGTGAGCTGCAGCTCGCCGCCCGCGCCCGGCTTGATCCGGCGCAGATGATCGAAGATCGTCGGCATGAACACGTAGCGGCCGACCACGCCGAGGTTCGACGGCGCATCTTCCGGCGCCGGCTTCTCGATGATGCCCGCCAGCTTGATGATGTCCTCTTCCCATTCGCGGCCCTCGACGACGCCGTACGAGCGGCTGTCCTCGCGCGCGATCGTCTCGACCCCGATCACCGAGCTGTGGTAGTGGTCGAACACGTCGACGAGCTGCTTGAGCACCGGCTGCTCGCCGTGCAGCAGATCGTCCGCGAGAATCACCGCGAACGGCTCGCCGTGCACGAGCTTTTCCGCGCACAGCACCGCATGGCCGAGCCCGAGCGCTTCCGGCTGACGCACGTAGAAGCAGTCCACGTTGCTCGGCTTGATGCCGCGCACGAGCTCGAGCAGCTTTTCCTTGCCGCGCGCCTCGAGTTCGGCCTCGATTTCGTATGACTTGTCGAAATGATCCTCGATCGCGCGCTTGCTGCGCCCCGTCACGAAGATCATCTCCGTGATACCTGCGTTGATCGCTTCCTCGACCGCGTACTGGATCAGCGGCTTGTCCACGACAGGCAGCATTTCCTTCGGGCTCGCCTTCGTTGCTGGGAGGAACCGCGTGCCGAGACCGGCAACGGGGAACACGGCCTTGGTGACTTTCAACATGTTCGCATCCTGATTGCGTTGAATGCGCCGCGTCGCCCAGCGACCCGGCGCGAATGTTTTGCGGGCGGTTTATCGGGAACCGGCGGCGCAGCCAATTCCAATCCGCATGTTTTCGATATGGACCGATTATCCGACCATCCGGAAAACAGATAATTCATAATCCGGTCGATATTGCCGCATACGGCATCGCTACGGAAACAAATTACCGATTCTTCGGATACAAATAGTTACGATTCGAATTCCTCGATATACGGGACGCCGCCCCGTTCGACGCCGGGGCGAATCGGCTCGTTCTTCAGCGCCTCGCGGTAGGCCGACAGCACGGCCATGACCAGCAGTACCGCTGCGCTCGCGATCCAATGCATATCCATCTTGCCGCTCCTTTGCATCAATCATCCGGAGCTTCAAACTATCAGAAAAAAATCCGCAAATAATTGCACCCCGTCCGAACCCGCTTTCACCCCGATATAAAACCACGATCCGAAATACGGTTATTCGCCGGCGGGATTTTTTTATTGATTCGCTCGAATTCTTGCGCATTACGATCGGACCATCCCCTTCATCCGTCGCAAGGATTCGAATCGCATGCAAGCATTCAGCGGATCGCCTTTGACTGCGCCGCCCGTCGCCGATCACAAGGAACACGTGATCGACGCGATGCGCGGGTTCGCGGCGCTGCTCGTCGCCTATTTTCATTGCCGGCAGGTCGTCTGGGTCGGCATGCAAGGCTTCCATCGCGCTTACGGCCACGCGCTCGACCCGAGCGTGATCGTCGGCTATCTGACGTTCCCGTTCGCGTGGGGGTCGGCCGGCGTGCCGATCTTCTTCGTGATCAGCGGCTACTGCATACACCGCAACGCGGCGCTCAAGCTCGCGGCCAACCCGGCGTACCGGCTCGATGCGCCGAACTTCTGGGCGCGCCGCTTCGCGCGCATCTATCCGGTGCTGCTCGCCGCGCTGCTGTTCACGCTCGCGATGGATGCGATCAGCCTGCAGATCGCGCCGGTCAGCCACAAGATCCGCGACATCGGGCTCAGCGCATTCGTCGTGAACCTGCTGTCGCTGCAGGGCGTCGCGGGCTACACGTACGGCTCGAACGGCGCGCTGTGGACGCTGTCGCTCGAGGTGCAGTTCTATGTGATCTATCCGCTGCTGTTCGCGCTGCGCCGGCGCGTCGGGATGCCGGCGATCGTGGCGGCCGTCGCGCTGGTGAACGTCGCGTCGGCGTGGCTGCTCGAGCGGCACGATCTGCAGTTCTTCACGTCGTACTGGCTGTCGTGGACGGTCGGCGCGTGGATCGCCGACGTGCGCGCCCAGCCCGCGCGCGGCGCGACCGCCGTGCCGTCGCGCTGGTGGTACGGCGCGGCCGCGCTGTTGCTCGCCGCCGGTTGCGGCGCGTTCCACTTCGGCCAGTACGGCGCGTTCCAGCTGTGGGCGGCCGGCTTCGCGTGCTTCCTGTACCGCGCGCTCGCGTGCCCGCCGCGCCCGACGCCGCTGCTGCGGCTGCTCGGCTGGTTCGGCGACTTCAGCTATTCGCTGTATCTGATCCACCTGCCGCTGTTCGTGTGCCTCGGCTCGGTGCTGTTCCATTCGGAATTGCAGTTGTCGATCTGGCCGTCGTTCGGCTTCATGGCCGCCGCGATTCCGGTCGCGTATCTGTTCTACCGGCTGTTCGAACGCCCGGCGATGACGTGGTCGGCGAGCTTCAAGCCCGCGCGTACGGCGCGCGCCGTCGCGCCGACGCCCGAACAGGCTGCCTGAACGCGGCACTCCGGCATGCCCGCTCGGATCGACTTCCGCCCGGCGGCGCCGTTTCAGCGGCAGCGCGGCGATCCGCCCGCGAAGGTGCGTCGCGATGGGTCGGACGGGTGGTGCTTGCAGCGTCGACGAAGCGCTGGGCTTGGATGGCATGCGCGCGCCGACGCGCAAACTCGACGCACGTGCATGCAGGCGCCACGCGAAACCGCAGCGACGCCGGCCGGACCGCTGCACCGCAGTTGCCGGGGTTGCCGCAGTTGCCCCAGAGGCGGACCGAGCCGGCTCTGCATCAGCGCCGCGAAGCGTCTGTCATCGCCGCCTTCCGGCCGCGTCTCGTGCTACCCCGCAAGCGACCACTCGCTCCCGCCCACAGCCACGCGTCGGCTGGCCCGAAGCGGCACATAGAAACGAACGCGGAAACAAAACCGCACCCGCCGAGAGAACACCGATCGACGAGCCGGCGTTGCGCATCTTCGACTACGACGACGATGACGCCCCGCGCGCCGCATCTTGCGCGCCAAACAACAAGAGGCCCTCATGCAGCACACCACTGCATGAGGGCCCCTCCTCGCCGCCTCGTGCCGACAAGAATCGACACGCCTCGACGCCTCGCGCCTAGCGCTTCTTCGCCTTCGCGGCCTTCGCCGTATCGGCGAGGATCTTCTCGACCCGCTCGACATAGGTTTCGGTGCCGAACCGGCGCACCGCGGTCGCTCGCCCGCTCGCGACCAGCCGCTCGCGCAGCGCGCCGTCGTGCTTGAGCCTGCCGAGCGCATCGGCCAGCGCGGCCGCGTTGCCGGGCTCGCACAGCAGCCCGTTCTCGCCGTCCTCGATGATCTCGACGACGCCGCCCGCCCGCGCCGCGACCACCGGCCGCCGCGCCAGCATCCCCTCGACGATCACGCGCCCGAACGGCTCCGGCGTGATCGACGTGTGCGCGACCATGTCGACCGCCTTCATGCATGCGGCCACGTCGCGCTGGAACCCGAGGAAGTGCACGCGATCGCCCATCCGGTGCCGCGCGACCGTCTCGTGCAGCTGCGCCGCGTACTCGTCCTCGCCGAACAGCGGCGCGCCGACCAGCACGACGTGCATGTCGGGATGGCGCGTCGCGGCTTCCAGCAGCAGATGCTGCCCCTTCCAGTGCGCGAGCCGGCTGAACGAGCCCACCAGCCACGCGTGCTCCGGCAGCCCGAAGCGTGCGCGCAACGCGGCCTGGCTGACGTTCTCCAGCGCGTCGAACGGTCCGGCCGAGATGCCGTTGAACACCACGTCGACGTGCTGCGGCGTGAAGCCGGTCAACGCACGGAACGCCTGCGCGGACGCGTCCGAGTTCGCGATCACGCGCGTGATGCCGAACCGCGCGCAATACTTGATGGCCTTCAGCTGCTTGCCGCCGAAATGGTCGCCGCTGACGATGTCGCGCAGATGCCAGACCACCGGCTTGCGCGCGAGCCGCCCGGCCAGCGCCGCGACCACCATCGCGCGCTGCGTGTTCGCGTAGATCACTTCCGCACGGCGCGCGCGCCGCGCCACGTTGCGCACGAGCGCGACGAGCTGCTTCAACGCGCCGGCCGACACGCCGCCCTGCTTGCGCACGCCAGCGAGCGCGCCCTGGTCGAGCACGTCGACGCGCGCGCCGATCTCGTCGAGCGCCGCGCGAAACGGGCCGTCGTCGAACAGCAGCACGTCGGCGTTCGCGCGCATGTGCTTCATGATCTCCAGCAGCGACAGCTCCGCGCCGCCGAGCACGCCGCTCTGGTCCAGCACGAGCGTCGCCGGGCCGCGCGCGACCGGCAGCGGCGCGACGGCCGTGCTGCGCTGCGCGGTCGAGCCCGGCAGCGCCGCCTCGACGTAGTCGAGAAAGCGCTGCCTGAACGTGTCGGCGGAGAAGCGCTCGGCGTTCGCGCGGCACGCACGCGGCGCGAAGCGCTGCGGCGCCCGCTCGAACTCGTCGACCGCCGCGACGATCGCATGCGGCGTCTGTTCGTCGAAGAACAACCCGGTCGGATGCGCGTGCGAGGTCGGCTCGAGCACCGTTTCGAGCGCGCCGCCCTTGCCGTACGCGATGACCGGCGTGCCGCACGCCTGCGCCTCGACCACCGAGATTCCGAAATCCTCCTCGGCCGCGAACACGAACGCCTTCGCGCGCCGCATCCGGTCATGCAGCACCGCGAACGGCTGGTAACCCATGATCTCGACGTTCGGGCCGGCCTTCGCGCGGATCTTCTGCATCTCGGGGCCGTCGCCGATCACGACGAGCTTGCGCTCCGGCGTGCGCGAAAACGCTTCGACGATCAGGTCGATCTTCTTGTACGGCACCATCCGCGAGGCGGTCAGGTAGAAATCGTCCTTCACGTCGTTCAGCGAGAAGCCGTCGACGTCCACCGGCGGAAAGATCACCGCCGCGTCGCGGTGGTACACCTTGCGGATGCGCCGCGCGATGAACGCGGAGTTCGCGATGAAGCCGTCCACCGCGTTCGCGGTGCGCGTGTCCCAGTTGCGGATGTAATGCAGGATCATCCGCGCGAGCAGCGACTTCGGCCCGTGCGTCAGATTCGATTGCTCCAGATACTGATGCTGCAGGTCCCACGCATAGCGGATCGGCGAATGCACGTAGCTGATGTGCAGCTGGTCCGGGCCGGTCAGCACGCCCTTCGCGACCGCATGGCTGCTGGAGATCACGAGGTCGTAGTCGGACACGTCGAGCTGCTCGATCGCGAGCGGCATCAGCGGCAGGTAGCTGCGGTACTTGGTGCGCGCGAACGGCAGCTTCTGGATGAACGAAGTCGTCACGGGCTTGCCGCGCACGAACGCGCGGTCGTCGAGGAAATCGACGAGGCTGAACAGGTCCGCGTCGGGAAAGCACGCGATGATCTGTTCGAGCACGCGCTCCGCGCCCGCATACGTGACGAGCCAGTCGTGGACGATCGCGACGCGCAGCGGACGCGACGCATCGCGTGCGCTCGCGCGAGCGGGCGCTTCGGTGCGGCGCAGTACGGCATCGCCGGCCGCGGCCGCGTCGGCCGTGGCGAAGTTCAAGGCGTGTTCCGCCAGATCGCGATTCATACGGTTTTCCTCGCATTGAGACGGACGAACAGGTCGCGCACGAGCGCGCGCAGCCCAGGAGTCATCGTGAGCGACCACGCCAGGTTCAGCACGAGCACGACGGCGCACAGGCCGATCGACTCGCCGAGCCCCGACCATGCTTGCGCGAGCAGCAGGCTCGCGAGCAGGAAGGCGAGATGCGCGAGCATGTCGAGCACGATCGCGCGCATCCGGATCGCCGACAGGTAGAGCAGCACGCCGTAGTCGACCAGCGCGCGCACGGCGACGACCACCGCCGCGCCGATCAGCCCGAAGTGATGAATGCCGAACCACAGCGCGCCGACGAAGAACGGCATTTCGACGAGCCCCGCGAACGCGGCGCGCGCCGGATTGACCTGCGACTGGATCAGGATGCGCGTGACGCTCGCCTGCCCGACGAGCCACACGCTGATCACCAGCACGCGCCCGACCGGCGCCGAATGCGCGGCGAGATCGGCGCCGACCCACAGCGTCAGGAACGGCGCGAGCGCGAAGATCGCGACGATGCCGACCGGCGTGAACACGCCGTTCAGGAATTCGAGCGACTGGCGCGCGAGCGTGTCGGCGTGATCGCGGCCGACCGCCGACAGGCGCGGAAACAGCGTGCGCACCAGCGCGTTCGGCAGCATGTTGAGCCGCGTGACGAGGTTCTGCGGCACGGTGTAGTAGGTGACGAACTTCGCGCCCATGCCGGCGCCGAGCATCACGCGGTCGAGCGTGTCGGCGATCATGCTGGCCATGCTCGCGATCAGCATCCAGCCGCCGAAGTTGAACAGCCCTTTCGCGGTGCCCCACTGCGGCGGATCGATGCGGCGGATGCCGAGCACCTTGATGCTCGCGTGGCCGAGCATCACCGCCGCGATCAGCCGCGCGACCACCGCCGCGGCGAGCACCGTCTGCAGGTTCGGCGCGATCCACCACGCGGCGCCGAGCGGCAACAGCTGGAACAGGAACGTGCCGATCGTCTGGTTCGTGTTGAACACGCCGAAGCGTTCCGCGCCGTTGATCGCGCCGGCGAACACCCACGACACGTTCGCGAGCGGAATCGCGAGCGCGAGCCACGGCAGCGCGAGATACACCTCGTGCTGCATCGCCGCCGACACCTTCGTGAAGTACGCGGTATAGACGAACGCGCCGAAGTAGATCAGCAGGCCGCCCGCGATGCCGGTGCCGAGATTGAGCCAGAACGCGCTCCAGAACACGCGCGCGCTTTCGGCCGCATCGCCGCTCGCGAGCGCCTTCGAGATGTGGTTCTGCGCGGCCATGCTCATCCCGAGATCGAGGATCCCGAAATAACCGATCAGCGTCCACACGAGGCTGACGACGCCGTAGCGCTCCACGCCGAGTGCATGGATGTACGCAGGCACCGTGACCAGCGACACGAAGGTCGGCAGGATCAGCCCGATGAAGTTGATCGAAACGTTCTTGAGTATGCCTTTGTCCATGCTCTTGCCTATCGGCCGTTACGGTTTCCAGCGGTACATCAGCACCTTGCCGCGCGCGTCTTCCTCGACGAACACCAGGTATTCGCCGTTCTCGCGCCGGAACGCGCTGATGCCGAACGGCACGTCGACCCAGCCCGACGCGCGGCCGACCTCTGCACCGGGGCTCATCACGCCCACTTCCTTGCCGGTTTCCTTGTCGTACACGTGGATCTTCCCGACCGGCTCGACCGTGAAGAGGTAGCGGCCCTCGACGGTGATCCCGATCAGATCGAAGATCGGCTTCGCGTCGAGCTGCCACGGCAACGCGACCTGGTAGCGCAGCACCGGCGAGCCGCTCGACCATTTGTCGAAGCGCACCAGCACGCGGCCGACCTCCTTGTTGATGCCCGGTTGCGGCGGCGCGTCCGCGGTATAGCCGGTCACGTACAGCGTGTCGGTCTGCGGCTCGTAGAGCGCGCGGCGCAGCTGCGTGAACGGCTGCGGCATCGGATAGGTCGTGACCTTGTCGTACGAATAGATCGGGTTGCCGGCCTTGTCGACGCCGCCGTAAGCGAAGCGATGGATGCCGCGCACGTCGCTCGTGCGCCAGATGTCGCCCTTCGTGTCGACCCACCAGCCCCAGCCGCCCGCCTTCGCCTTGCCGGTCGTGTTGATCGTGAATTCGTCGGCGTCGAGCCGGCCGTTGCCGTTCGCATCGCGCCAGATCCAGTCACCGCCCGGCGGCTTGTTCGGCACCTTGTCGACCGGCCGCGCACGGCCCGCGATCAGCCCCGACGGAATCGCGACCTCGCCGTCGCGCTTGGCGTCGAAGCGGTAGATCTTCAGGTGATCGGCGTACATGTCGGTCAGGTACAGGAACGTGCGGCCGTCGAGGCGGCGCGCGAACGGCATGCCCGGATACTGGTCCGTGTGGAACACCGGGTCGTCCGGATACTTGAAGCGGTTCGACAGGAACCCGACGTATTTCCAGTCCTGCCCAGGCGGCTTCGACAGGTCGAGCTCGAAGCGCTTGTTGCCCGTGTACACGCTGTTCGGCCGCGCGGGATCGAGCCACGCGCCGTCGACGAACAGCAGCCCCTGCACCTGCCAGCGCAGCTTGCCGTCGGGCGTGTAGCTTTCGAGCACCGCGCCGAGCCCGGCGCCGATCGTGTCGTGGCGCGGCCCGATGCCGTTCATCGACACGTACACGTTGCCGGCGCGATCGACGCCGACACCGGTCAAGCCGTTGAAGCGCTGCGGCCCCGGACGCCCCGGCACCGGGCCGGCAAAGATGCCGCCGCGCTCGCCGAGCGTGCCGGACGGCGCATAGCCGTGGCCGCCCTTCGAAAAAATCAGCACCTGCTGGCGCGGGCCGTTGTCCGCGATCAGCACGCGCCCTTTCGCATCGACCGCCACGTCCACCGCCGCGGTGCCTTCGGGCAGCGCGGGCGCGTCGTCGAGCTTGCGGCCGTCGGCGCGCACGTGCGCGAGCCGCGCGGGGCCGGTGAGCGTGTCGGTCAGCAGCCACAGCGTGCCGTCGCCGGCCAGCGCGATGCGGCCCGGCTCGTGCGCGCTCCAGGTGGCCTTCTTCTGCATCGTGTCGGCGTCGTACACGTCGACTTCGTCGTGCGTCGGGTTCGTCGCGAACAGCGTCTTGTCGTCCGCGGCGAGGCCGCCCACTTCGGCCTTCGACTCGCCCACCTCCGAGCGCGCCGGCGCCGCCACCTCGTTCATCACCATGAAGCTCGCGGCCATCCGTGCGCGGCCCGCATCGGCGCGCCCGCCGGGCGCGACCTGCGGCGCCGCGCGAAACGGCGCGGGCTGTTTCATGTCGCCGAGCGTGCGCCGTGAAATGCCGAACCACTGCTTGCCCTTGTCCGGCCAGATGCCGGGCGACTGCAGATGGCCGCGCTCGTTGCCGACGCCGATCGCGACGTACGCGTACTTGCCGTTGACCGCGACCGCGCTGCCGCCGAGGTTGCCCCAGCCGTGCGTGCCGCCGGCGAAGCCGAGCATCTTGCCATCCTGATAGACGCTCGCTTCAGCGCCGCTCTCGTCCCACGGCGCGTTCGTATACACCTTGCCGTCGGGCGTGACCGCGATCGCGCGGATATCGATCTGCGTCCAGCTGCCGTCGCCATAGCCGAACGTATTGCCGATCCACGACGTGGTCGCGGGCAACACGTTTTCGGCCGGGGCGGCGCTCGCCGCGAGCGCCGCGCATACGGCCATGCCAACCAGAATCACACGTCGCAATGCGCTCTCCAGACTCGATGCAGAAGCGACCGGCGGCGCGGTAAAAAGGCCCGCGCAAACGCCCTGTCACTAAATGGGTTTCAAACGTCGCGATGCAGGTTACAAGCAAAAATAATCACAAGAAATTTGGAAATATTTGGGGATGTTTCCGTATGAAATATCTCGCGGCGCGCAGCAAAGAAATGGCGGGAATGCGGCAATAACGACCGCATGTTGGTTCGGCGTCCCGTAGAAAATGCCGCATCGGCCCGCCACACGGGGCACACGGCCTGCAAACCTTTCATGCAGCGCACGAATTGCGCGCAATTCGAATCTTTCCAGGCGAATAAATGAGCTGCGTTTTTTTGCCGATTTCTTTTCCCTAGAATCGATTTCGATTCGATATTTCATTTAAACGCATGGATTACGTTCACGCATCGAATGCGCGGCACGGCGGCGCATTGGCCGCGCGTCGCGAAGGAGCGGCGCGATGACGAACCTGTCGCATCAGGCCGCTGGCGCGCCGCCGCAACACGGCCGCATCGTGCAGCTCGACGGGCTGCGCGCGATCGCGGTCGGCGCCGTGTTCCTGCAGCACGCGCTGAAGGCGCCGCTATGGATGGGGGTCGATCTGTTCTTCGTGTTGAGCGGGCTGCTGATCACCGGCATCCTGCTGGAGCGCAAGGCGCGCGGGCAGTCGTATTTCGGCCACTTCTACGCACGCCGCGTGCGGCGCATCCTGCCGCCGTACGTGTTGCTGCTGGTCGTGTCGACGCTGCTGTTCGGCGCGAGCTGGCTGCCGCACTGGCCCTGGTTCGCGTTCTTCTCGACCAACATCGGGCTGTCGCTCGGCAGCATCGGCCACGACAGCCTGAACGTGCTGTGGTCGCTCGCCGTCGAGGAGCAGTTCTACATCTTCTGGCCGTTCATCGTGCTGTGGTGTTCGGAGCGCGCGCTGCTGTGGGTGGCCGCCGCGCTCGTCGTCGCGGCGCCCGTGCTGCGCGCGATCGCGACGCCGTGGTTCGATTCGTTCTGGCCGATCTACTACCTGACGCCGTTCCGGATGGACCTGCTCGCCGCCGGCGCGCTGCTCGCCATCCTGCTGCGCCGCGACCGTCGCGCGCTCGAGCCGTTCTATCCGCTCGCGATCGTCGGCGCGCTCGTCGCGCTGGCGATCCTCGGCTGGCTGCACCTGTCGTTCCCGCGCTTTCGCGCGGCCAACACGCCGCTGTCGAACGCCGCGCTCTACAGCATCTCACTGCTGCTCTGCACGTCGATCGTCGTGATCGCGCTGCGCGGCCGCGGCATCGTGCAGCGCGTGCTGACGAACCCGCTGCTCGTCTACGTCGGCACCGTCAGCTACACGGTCTACCTGATCCACCTGAGCGTGCTGTACGCGCTGTGGCCGCTGCACCTGAACCGCTTCGTCACGGCCGCGCTCGCGCTCGCGATCACGCTCGCCTACGCGACGCTGAGCTGGTACGGCTTCGAGCGACGCCTGACCCGCGGCCCCGCTCGCAGCGCATTGCCGGCCGCCGCGCGCACGACCGCCTGACTTTCTCAATCCATCGTTTCGACCAGGACATTGCCATGAGCCAAACTCGCAAGAAGGCCATCATCACGGGGATCACCGGGCAGGACGGCGCCTATCTGGCCAAGCTGCTGCTCGACAAGGGCTACGAAGTAACGGGCACCTACCGTCGCACGAGCTCGGTGAACTTCTGGCGCATCGCGGAACTGGGCGTCGCCACGCATCCGAACCTGACGCTCGTCGAACACGATCTGACCGATGCCGGCTCGAGCCTGCGGCTGCTCGAACGCACGCAGCCGGACGAGCTGTACAACCTGGCTGCGCAGAGCTTCGTCGGCGTGTCGTTCGATCAGCCCGCGACGACCGCCGAGGTGACCGGCATCGGCCCGCTGAACCTGCTCGAGGCGATCCGCGTGGTGAGCCCGAAAACGCGCTTCTATCAGGCGTCGACGTCCGAGATGTTCGGCAAGGTGCAGGCGATTCCGCAGACGGAAACGACCGCGTTTTACCCGCGCAGCCCGTACGGCGTCGCGAAGCTGTACGCGCACTGGATGACGGTCAACTATCGCGAGTCGTACGGGCTGTTCGGCTGCAGCGGCATCCTGTTCAATCACGAATCGCCGCTGCGCGGCCGCGAGTTCGTCACGCGCAAGATCACCGACACCGTCGCGAAGATCACGCTCGGCCACGCGAACAAGCTCGAGCTCGGCAACCTCGACGCGAAGCGCGACTGGGGCTTTGCGCTCGAATACGTCGAAGGGATGTGGCGGATGCTGCAGGTCGACGAGCCCGACACCTACGTGCTCGCGACCAATCGCACCGAGACCGTGCGCGACTTCGTGCAGATGGCGTTCGCGGCGGCCGGCTACCAGATCGAATGGACCGGCAAGGGCGAGAAGGAACGCGGGCTCGACGCATCGAACGGCAACGTGCTGGTCGAAGTGAATCCGAAGTTCTACCGCCCTGCCGAGGTCGATCTGCTGATCGGCAGCGCGGACAAGGCGAAGTCCAAGCTCGGCTGGGCGCCGCAGACGACGCTGGAGCAACTTTGCCAGATGATGGTCGAGGCGGACCTGACGCGGAATCGTCAACATGACACGTACTGAGGCCGGCCGCCCGTCGCGCCGTGCGTTCGTCACGGGTGTGACCGGCTTCACCGGCCGCTACATGGCGCAGCGCCTCGCCGCGGCCGGCTACGACGTGTGGGGCACGGTCGCGCCCGGCACGGCGCGCCCCGACGATCCTGCCTTCGCGCATTGCACGCTGCTGCCGGTCGATCTGCTCGACGCCGACGCGATGCGCGCGGCCGTCGCCGATGCGCGCCCCGATGCCGTCGTGCACCTCGCGGCCCGCGCGCACGTCGCACGCGACGAGCCGTCGCAGACCTACGCGGTCAACATCGTCGGCACGCGCAACCTGCTGGCCGCGCTCGCGGGCCTCGACCGCCGTCCGTCGGCGGTGCTGCTCGCGAGCAGCGCGAACATCTACGGCAACTCGACGGCCGGCGTGATCGACGAAACGGTCGCGCCCGCGCCGGCGAACGACTATGCGGTCAGCAAGCTCGCGATGGAATACGCGGCGAAGCTGTGGGCCGATCGCCTGCCGATCGTGATCGCACGGCCGTTCAACTACACGGGCGTGGGCCAGGACGATGCCTACCTGCTGCCGAAGCTCGTGTCGCACTATGCGAGCCGCGCGCCGCGCATCTCTCTGGGCAATCTCGACGTGAGCCGCGATTTTTCCGACGTGCGCGACGTGACGGCCGCGTATCTGAAGCTGCTCGAAGCCGCGCCGGCCGGCGAGACGTTCAACGTGTGCTCGGAGCGCGCGTATTCGCTGAAGGAAGTGCTCGCGATGCTGTCGCGCATCGCCGGCTACGTGATCGACGTGACGATCGATCCGCGCTTCGTGCGGCACAACGAAGTGAAGCGCCTGAGCGGCTCGCGCGACAAGCTGCGGCGCGCGGTTGGCGAATTGCCGGTGACGCCGCTCGACGACACGCTGCGCTGGATGATGGACGCGGTGCGCGACGCGCCGCGGCAGGCTGCGCACGCCGGCTGATTCGCGCGGCGCGTGCGCGTGCGTGCGTGCGTCGCCGGCAGAAACACGGCAGGCAAAAAAAACGGGCCGCTCGATGTCGAGCGGCCCGTTGCATGACCGGCGCAGAACGCCGCGCTGTCGCGCTCAGCCGCCGAGGCCGCGCGCGAGATCGTTGCGCAGATCGCCCGCGTACTCGAGGCCGACCGCGAGGCGGATCAGCCCCTCGGTGATCCCGGCGGCCGCGCGCGCTTCCGGCGTGACGCGCGCGTGCGTGGTCGTCGCCGGATGCGTGATCGTCGTGCGCGTATCGCCGAGGTTGCCGGTGATCGAGATCAGCTGCGTGCCGTCGATCACGCGCCATGCGTTCGCGCGCTGCTGCTCGGGCGTGTCGCCCTTCAGCTCGAACGAGACGATCGCACCGCCCGCCTTCTGTTGCCGCTTCGCGAGCTCGTACTGCGGATGCGATTCGAGCCCCGGATAGAACACGCGCGCCACGGCCGGATGCGCGTCGAGCCAGCGCGCGATTTCGAGCGCATTCGCCGACTGCTTCTCGACGCGCAGCGACAGCGTTTCCATCCCCTTCAGCAGCACCCATGCGTTGAACGCCGACAACGTCGGGCCCGCGCTGCGCACGAACGGGAACACCTTGCCCATGATGAATTCCTTCGAGCCGACCAGCGCGCCGCCGAGCACGCGGCCCTGGCCGTCGAGGAACTTGGTCGCCGAGTGCATCACGACGTCGGCGCCGAGTTTCAGCGGCTGCTGCAGCACCGGGCTGCAGAAACAGTTGTCGACGACGAACAGCGCGTTCGCGGCCTTCGCGATCTTGCCGATCGCTTCGATGTCGGCGAGCTCGGTCAGCGGGTTCGACGGCGTTTCGAGGAAGAACATCTTCGTCTCGGGCCGCACCGCTTCGCGCCATGCGTTCAGGTCGGTCGGATCGACGAAGGTCGTCGTGATGCCGAACTTGCTGAAGATCTGCGAGAACATCCCGAGCGTCGAACCGAACAGGCTGCGCGAGCTGACGAGGTGATCGCCCGCCTGCAGCGCCGACATCACGACCGACATGATCGCGGCCATCCCGGATGCCGTCGCGATGCACGCCTCGCCGCCTTCGAGCGCCGCGAGACGATCCTGGAACATGGAGACCGTCGGGTTCGTGAAGCGCGAATAGGTGAAATAGTCTTCCGAATTCGCGAAGCGCTCCGCTGCGTCGGCTGCGCTCTTGAAGCAGAAGCTCGACGTGAGGAACAGCGCTTCCGAGTGCTCGTTGTATTCGCTGCGCTGCGTGCCCGCGCGCACGGCGAGCGTGTCGAAGTTGAGGGAGTCGTCCATGTTCCGTTTTCCGTATTCGAGGGCCGCGCATCGCGCGCGCCCAGCCACAAATCAGGCCAAAACAAAAAGCCCGCTATGCGTCGGCATCAGCGGGCTTCGGTGCGGTACGACAGCGGTCGACTCGGGCCGGCTGCCGCCGGCCTTCGCTTTAGCTGTTTTGGGAGATCGCCCCGCGTCCGCAAGCTGAATCAAATCGACGCAAGGCGCCATCCTATCACGCTTCGTCGCAAGCGTGCGCCGGCGTCACTCCACCGACAGTTGCAGGTTCATCTGCGAACGCGCGGTGTCGCTCGCGGTGTCGCGATCGGCCTGCGATGCCGGTGCGAGGCGCGCGCGCTCGATCGCGTCGAGGTACTCGGGCGTCACGGCGCCGGTGATGTAGTTGCCGTCGAAGCACGACGCCTCGAAGCCTTCCAGCTTCGGGTTGATGTCGCGCACCGCGCGGCGCAGGTCGTCGACGTCCTGATAGATCAGGTGGTCGGCGCCGATGATCTTCGCGACCTCCTCATCGGTGCGGCCGTGGGCGACCAGCTCGCCGCGCGTCGGCATGTCGATGCCGTACACGTTCGGGAACTTCACGGGCGGCGCGGCCGACGCGAAGATCACCGACTTCGCGCCCGCATCGCGCGCCATCTGCACGATCTCGTGCGAGGTCGTGCCGCGCACGATCGAATCGTCGACGATCAGCACGTGCTTGTCCTTGAACTCGATGCTCATCGCGTTGAGCTTCTGGCGCACCGACTTCTTGCGCACGGCCTGGCCCGGCATGATGAACGTGCGGCCGACGTAGCGGTTCTTGAAGAAGCCTTCGCGATACTCGACGCCCAGCTTCGCCGCGACCTGCATCGCCGCCGGACGCGACGAATCGGGGATCGGCATCACGACGTCGATCGGCACGTTCGGCAGCTCGCGGCGGATCTTCTCGGCGAGGTAATCGCCCATGCGCAGGCGCACGTTGTAGACGGGCACGCCGTCGAGGCACGAATCCGGACGCGCGAGGTACACGTATTCGAACATGCACGGGTTGAGCGTCGGATTTTCAGCGCACTGCTGGCTGTGGAAGTTGCCGGCCTTGTCGATGAAGATCGCTTCGCCCGGCTCCACGTCGCGCACGAATTCGAAGCCGATGCCTTCGACGGCCACCGACTCCGACGCGACCATCCATTCGGTGCCGTGTTCGGTTTCGAGCTTGCCGATGCAGAGCGGGCGGATGCCGAACGGATCGCGGAACGCGACGAGGCCGTAGCCGGCGATCAGCGACACGATGGCGTACGAGCCCTGCAGACGGCGGTGCACGCCCGCGACTGCCTTGAACAGCGAGGCCGGATCGAGCTCCAGGCCGGTGGTCGACAGTTGCAGCTCGTGCGCGAACACGTTCAGCAACACTTCGCTGTCGGAATTGGTGTTGATGTGCCGGCGATCGATCCGGAACATCTCGTCCTTCAGCTGTTGCCAGTTCGTCAGGTTGCCGTTGTGCGCGAGGATGATCCCGAACGGCGCGTTCACGTAGAACGGCTGTGCCTCGGCTTCGCTCGACGCCGAACCGGCCGTCGGATAGCGGACCTGGCCGATGCCGAAGGTGCCGGGCAGGCTGCGCATGTTGCGCGTGCGGAACACGTCGCGCACCATGCCGTTCGCCTTGTACATGTGGAAATTGCTGCCGTCCGCCGTCGCGATGCCCGCTGCGTCCTGACCGCGATGCTGCAGCAACAGCAAGCTGTCATAGATCAGCTGGTTGACAGGGGATTGGGAAATAACACCTACGATGCCGCACATGGCATGTCCTTCAAGATGACAAAATCGGTTACGTCCTGCCCGGCCGCGTCGTCACACGCGTACGTACTGGGCCATGCCGTCGGGCAGGAGCTGCTTCAGCTCGTGCACGCCCTGCTCGGCGAAAGGACGCAATAGCGCATTGCGCCAGAAATCCTGTTTGGGCAACTCGGTCAGCCCGGCCGCCGCGACCAGCAGCACCACCAGCACGCAGCCGCGCACGAGGCCGAACATCATGCCCAGCGAGCGATCGACACCGCCGAGGCCCGTCACCTGCGCGATGCGCGACAACAGCGCATTCGCGACGCCGGCGACGAACACGACGCCGATCACGATCAACGCGAACGCCAGCACCCACTGTGTCAGCGCGCCGCCCGGCCAGTTCGCCGGTATGTACGGCTCCACGAGTCCGACATAGCGGGCCGCGATCACGACCGCCGCGATCCAGCCGATCAGCCCGAAAATCTCCGAGACGAAACCGCGCCATGCGCCACGCAGCGCAGACAACGCGATCACCGCCAATACAGCGTAGTCGAAAGCAGTCAGCATCGCACGTTACTGCGTGAGCCCGGCTTCGCGCACTTTCGCGATCGCGGCGGACGCCGCCGCGCGATCCGCGAACGGGCCGGCACGCAGCAGTGTAGCCGTGCTGCCGTCCGCCTGCTTGCGATGCTCGACATATGCGGGCACGCCCGCCGATTTCAACTTCGTCGCCCACGAACGCGCCGTTACGTCGTCCTTGAACGACCCGAGCTGCACCGCGAAGCGTGCGCCGGCCGGCGAGGCAGGCGAAGAGGCGTCGCCGGCGTCGGCCGCGACGTCGGTATTGGCTGCCGCCACTGCTGCGGGCGCCGGCTTCGGCGCGGGCGCAGCGGGCTTCGCGGCCGGTTTGGCGGCCGGCTTTGCGGCGGCTTTCGGCGGCGTCACGCTGGCCGTGGCCGTCGTGGTATCGGGTTTGGCAGCCGGCTTGGCCGCGTCCTTCGCGTCCTTCGCGTCCTTCGCGTCCTTCGTGTCTTGCGCAGCGGCGGCGACCGCCGCATCGGATGCCGGCGGCTCGTCGTGCGCGACGCCCGCCTGCACGTCGGCGGCGTCGTCGTCGCGCGGCGCGACCGCTTGATGTGCGGGGCGATTCGGAATGTCGATCGCGATGTCGTCCGTCACCGGCTTCGGATGCGAGTCGAGGACCATCGGCAGCACGATCACCGCGGCGACGACGAGCGCGATCGCGCCGACGAGGCGCCGGCGCGCGCGTTGCTTTTCAGGAAGGGTCGGATCGAGGAGCAGCGCGTCCGATTCCGGCCGCTCGGTGCGGCGCGTACGTCGCTCGACGCGCTCCGCGCGCTCGGTGCGCACGTTCCGGGAGGCCCCGGTACGACCGCCGCGCCGCGGGGGCGCGTCGTCGTCTTTCTTGCCGAACGAGAAAATTCCCATGAATGGCTGAGTCCGAAACTGCCCGACAGTCAGTGTTGCTGCGATTTCCGGTAGGCCATCACACCTGCCACCGTATGGAAACTGCCGAAAACCACGATTCTATCATTCTCGGATGCTCTTTTTAGTGCATCGCGAAACGCATCGGCCGGCGACGCGAACCGCGTGACGCTCGAATCGGGGCCGTCCTGCACGCCGGCATGGCGCAGCGCCGCTTCGAGCTGCTCCGCGCTCGCCGCGCGCGGCAGCGGCAGATCGGTCACGCACCAGTGGTCGATCTCGCCCTTCAGGTGCCGCAGCACGCCGTCGATGTCCTTGTCGTGCATCGCGCCGAACACCGCGTACGTGTACGGGAAGAAGCCCATGTTGCCGAGGTTCTGCTCGAGCACCGCGGCCGCGTGCGGGTTGTGCGCGACGTCGAGCACGATCGCCGGCTTGCCGGGCAGCACCTGGAAACGGCCGGGTAGCTCGACGTTCGCGAGCCCGAGGCGGATGTCCTGCGCCGACACCGGCAGCACCGGGCGCAGCGCTTCGAGCGCGGCAAGCGCGGCCGACGCGTTGATCAGCTGATTCGCGCCGCGCAGCGCCGGATAGGCCAGCGCCGGATAGCGCTTGTCGCGGCCGAGGTAGCTCCATTGCTGGCGCTCCGCGCCCGGCTGCGCCTCGTAGCGGAAATCGCGGCCGACCAGCCAGAGGTCCGCGCCGATCGCAGCGGCGTGGTCGACGAGCGTATGCGGCGCCGCCGGGTCGCCGCAGATCGCCGGCTTGCCCGCGCGGAAGATGCCCGCCTTCTCGAACGCGATCTTTTCGCGCGTGTCGCCGAGGTATTCGGTGTGGTCGATGTCGATGCTCGTGACGACCGCGCAATCGGTGTCGATCACGTTCACCGCGTCGAGGCGGCCGCCGAGGCCGACTTCGAGGATCACCGCGTCGAGCCCGCGCGATGCGAACAGATGCAGGATCGCGAGCGTCGTGAACTCGAAGTACGTGAGCGAGACCGGCTCGGGCAGCGACGTGCGGGCGGCTTCGACCGCTTCGAAATGCGGCAGCAGCTCGGCGTCGGCGACCTGCTGCCCGTTCACGCGCGCGCGCTCGGCGAATTCGAGCAGGTGCGGCGACGTGTGGCAGCCGACCTTGTAGCCCGCGTGAACCAGGATCGCCTCGAGGAACGCGCAGGTCGAGCCCTTGCCGTTCGTGCCGCCGACCGTGATGACCGGGCACGCGAATTCGAGCTGCAGCGCGGCCTTGACCTGCGCGATGCGGGTCAGGCCCATGTCGATGCCGACCGGGTGGGCGCGCTCGAGATGCGAAAGCCAGGCGTCGAGAGTGGGGAAAGTGCTCATCGGATCAAATCTGAATCGGTACGGCCACTACGCCAAAAAACGAAGCGCGCCGCCCGGCGGATCAGCCGGGCGACGCGCGCAGTTCACAACGTCGCGCCAATCAGGCCAGCGCGTCGGCCGGCTGCCGCTGCAACAGCGCGAGCAATTGCGCGATCTCGTCGCGCAGCTTGCGGCGGTCGACGATCATGTCGATCGCGCCCGTCTTCAGCAGGAATTCCGCACGCTGGAAGCCTTCCGGCAGCTTCTCGCGCACCGTCTGCTCGATCACGCGCGGGCCAGCGAAGCCGATCAGCGCCTTCGGCTCGGCAATCACGACGTCGCCGAGGAACGCGAAGCTCGCGGACACGCCGCCCATCGTCGGATCGGTCAGCACCGAGATGAACGGCAGCTTGGCTTCGGCCAGCTTCGTCAGCATCGCGGTGGTCTTGGCCATCTGCATCAGCGACAGCAGGCTTTCCTGCATGCGCGCGCCGCCCGATGCCGTGAAACAGATGAACGGCACCTGCTGCTCGAGCGCGTTCTGCGCGCCGCGCGTGAAGCGCTCGCCGACGACCGAGCCCATCGAGCCGCCCATGAACGAGAATTCGAAGCAGGCCGCGACCACCGGCAGCGTGTGGATCGCGCCGCCCATCACCACCATCGCGTCGGTCTCGCCCGTGTCGTCCATCGCTTCCTTCAGACGATCGGGGTACTTGCGGCTGTCCTTGAACTTCAGCGAGTCGACCGGCACGATTTCCTGGCCGATCTCATAGCGGCCTTCCGGATCGAGCAGCGCGTCGAGACGCTCGCGCGCGCCGATGCGCATGTGGTGATCGCACTTCGGGCACACGTGGAGGTTCGCGTCCACGTCGTTGCGGTACAGCACGGCCTCGCAGGACGGGCATTTGACCCACAGCCCTTCCGGAATGCCCTTGCGGCTTTTCGGGTCGGTCTGCTTGATCTTCGGCGGCAACAGTTTGTCGAGCCAGCTCATCGTATGGTTTCCTGTTCCGTGGCGGGGCGGGCCTTGCGGCCGTTCCCGCTTCCTGTGTTGTGTTTATCGCGCCGTCTTGCCGGCGCCGTCCAGCGCGGCGCGCAGCTCGGCGATGAACGACTTCAGCGCGGCGGCGGCGCCTTCCGGTGCGGCGCTTTCCAGCAATTGCACCAGACGGCTGCCGATCACGACGGCATCCGACACTTCGGCCACCGCGCGCGCCGTTTCGGCGTCGCGGATGCCGAAGCCGACGCCCACCGGAACCGGCACGCGCGACTTGATGGCCGGGATTTTACCCGCAATGCTCGAAACATCCAGATTTCCGGCGCCGGTCACGCCCTTCAGCGACACGTAGTACACGTAGCCGCTCGCGATCTTGCCCACGTCCGCGATGCGTTCGTCGGTCGACGTCGGCGCGAGCAGGAAGATCGGATCGATCTGCGCGGCGCGCATTTTCTCGGCGAACACGCCGGCTTCCTCGGGCGGATAGTCGACCACGAGCACGCCGTCGACGCCCGCCGCGTGGGCTTCGGTCGCGAACGCGTCGACGCCCATCCGCTCGATCGGGTTCGCATAACCCATCAGCACGACGGGGGTTTTCTGGTCGGTCTCGCGAAAGCGCTTCACGTCGGCGAGCACGGTCTTGAGCGTGACGCCGCGCGCGAGCGCGCGCTCCGACGAGCGCTGGATCACCGGGCCGTCGGCCATCGGGTCCGAGAACGGCACGCCGAGCTCGATCACGTCGGCGCCGCCCGCGGCGAGCGCGTGCATGAACTCGACGGTCTTCGCGGGATCGGGATCGCCGGCCGTGATGAACGGGATCAGGCCCTTGCGGCCTTGTTCGGCGAGCGCCGCGAAGGTCTGCTGGATACGGTTGGACATGGCAATTTTCCTTGTGTCGACCGGAGCGGGCGCTTCAGCGCTTAACTCCGATCCCATGCAAAGCGAGCGATCGGCACGGCGGCGGCGCGGCTCACGCGCACGCCTGCGCGGCGAGCGCGTTCACGCGCTCATGCGCGATCGCGCAATAACTTTCGTTGATCTCGTAGCCGACGAAGTCGCGCCCCTGCCGCGCGCAGGCCACCGCGGTCGTGCCGCTGCCCATGAACGGATCGAGCACGCGGCCGCCCGTCGGGCAGCTTGCGAGCACCATCCGCTCGATGATTTCCAGCGGCTTCTGGGTCGGATGATCGACGCGCTCCGCGTGCTGCCGATGCAGGCGCGAGACCGACCAGACGTCCTTCGGGTTGTAGCCCATCTCCAGCCACTTGCTGCCTTCGAACAGCTTGCGCGAGCGGGCCTTCTTCGTGTCGGCGTCGTAAGGGATGCGGACCGGATCGAGATCGAAGTAATACGCTTTCGAAACCGCGAAAAAGCCGATGTTGTCGTGCACCGACGTGAAACGGCGCGTCGTGCCGCCCATGCTCGGCACGCGCCGATCCCAGATGATCTCGTTGACCATCGTGAGCTTCGTCTTCAGGAAGCTGAAGATTTCCGGCGCGTACTGCCACGTGCAGAAGATGTACATCGACCCGCTCGGCTTGAGCTTCGGAATCGCGAGATCGAGCCACTCGCGCGTCCACGCGAGAAACGCGTCGCCCGAACGCTTGTCCGAGTCGTTGCCGTAGTCCTTGCCGAGCCCGTACGGCGGATCAGCGACGATCAGGTCGATCGACGCATCCGGCAGGCGCGCGGCTTCGGTCATGAAATCGCGGTTGTACAGCTCGATCCCGAGCGGCAGCGCGCGCGGCGCGGCGGCGGCCGGCTGCGCGGCCTCCGCTTCGCTCGCGGCGCCGCCGCCCGGTTGTTCGATCAGGTCACGCATCGGGCGGTCAGAGCGCGATGCCCGTTCGCTCGGCGACGGTGTGCATGTCCTTGTCGCCGCGGCCCGACAGGTTGACGAGCAGGATCTTGTCCTTCGGCAACGTCGGCGCGAGCTTCACGGCATATGCAAGCGCATGGCTCGACTCCAGCGCCGGAATGATCCCTTCGATCCGGCAGCAGTCGTGGAACGCCTTCAGCGCTTCTTCGTCGGTGATCGCCACGTACTGCGCGCGGCCGCTGTCCTTCAGCCATGCGTGCTCGGGGCCGACGCCCGGATAGTCGAGGCCGGCCGACACCGAATGCGTCTCGATGATCTGGCCGTTCTCGTCCTGCAGCAGGTACGTGCGGTTGCCGTGCAGCACGCCGGGGCTGCCGGCGATCAGCGATGCCGCGTGATGGCCCGACGCGAGGCCCTCGCCGGCCGCTTCGACGCCGATCAGCTGCACCGACGTGTCGTCGATGTACGGATAGAAGATGCCCATCGCGTTCGAGCCGCCGCCGACGCACGCGATCACCGCGTCCGGTTGACGGCCGGCCAGCTCCGGCATCTGCACGCGGCACTCGTCGCCGATCACGCGCTGGAAGTCGCGCACCATCGCCGGATACGGATGCGGGCCCGCGACCGTGCCGATGATGTAGAACGTGCTTTCGATGTTCGTGACCCAGTCGCGCATCGCCTCGTTGAGCGCGTCCTTCAGCGTGCGCGAACCCGATTCGACCGGCACGACCGTCGCGCCGAGCAGCTTCATCCGGTAAACGTTGGCGGCCTGGCGGCGCACGTCTTCCGCGCCCATGTAGACGACGCACTCCATCCCGAAGCGCGCGCAGATCGTCGCGGTCGCGACGCCGTGCTGGCCGGCGCCCGTCTCGGCGATCACGCGCTTCTTGCCCATGCGCTTCGCGAGCAGCGCCTGGCCGATCACGTTGTTGATCTTGTGCGCGCCGGTGTGGTTCAGGTCTTCGCGCTTCAGGTAGATCTGCGCGCCGCCGAGCATCTCGCTCCAGCGCTGCGCGTGATAGATCGGCGACGGCCGGCCGACGAAGTACTTGAGCTCGCGCTCGTACTCGGCGACGAATTCGGGGTCATTGCGGAATTTTTCGTACGCGGCGCGCAGTTCGTCCAGCGCGTGAATCAGCGTTTCGGCGACGAATACGCCGCCATACGGGCCGAAGTGGCCGTGATCATCAGGGAGGTTGTACATGGTGTCACTCTCGATCGGTCGGTGCGCCGCACTGTGGGGGCCGCACCGGCTTGCATCACCCGGCGTCCGCGTCGCGCACCGCGCGTACGAACGCCGCCATCCGGGCGTGATCCTTCACGCCCTTTGCGCCCGCCACTTCGATGCCGCTCGAGACATCGACAGCAAACGGACGCAACCGGCGGATCGCATCACCGACGTTTTGCGCGTTCAAGCCACCACTCAAAACGGCCCGATGCGCGAGCTCTGCGGGAATAAGTGACCAATCGAAGACCTTGCCGCTACCGCCGTAGTCCGGCACCAGGGTGTCGAACAGGAGGCCGCGCGCTTTCGAATAATGAAGATCCGATTCTACCAAATCGGCCGGCTGCGTCGAGGGGCCGACGCGCACCGCGCGCAACCACGGCAGCCGCGCCGCGCGGCCGAGGGCCTCGCACTGCTGCGGCGTCTCGTCGCCGTGGAACTGGAGCATCGTCAGCGGCACGTCGCGCACCACCGCCTCGATTTCGGCCTCGGTCGCGTTGACGAACAGCCCGACCACCGATACGAACGGCGGCGCGGCCTGCGCGAGCTCGGCCGCCTGCACGATCGTCACCGCGCGCGGGCTGTTCGGGTAGAACACGAGGCCGATCGCGTCGGCGCCGAGCGCGGCGGCGTGCAGCACGTCGTCGACGCGCGACAGCCCGCAAAGCTTGATGCGCGTGCGCGGCGCGACGCCGGACGCGGAAGTCGAAGGAAACACGGCCAGCTCCGTCATGGTTGGGGGTCCAGATCGGCCCAGACGCTGCTCCACGGCACGCTGCCGAGCTGCGCGGGCGGGACGGCGAATTCCGCCGGATAGCCGACGTGGGCGAGGTACAGCCCGTCCGCCATGAACGTCGGCGCGGCGAGATTGCGATCGCGGCCCGCGAGCACGTCGGCGAGCCAGTCGGCCGGGTAGCGGCCGCGCCCGACCGCGACGAGGCAGCCCATCAGGTTGCGCACCATGTGGTGCAGGAACGCGTTCGCGCGGAAGCGGAAATGGATGAAGTGCCCCGAACGTCGCACGTCGATCTGATACAGGTGTTTGACCGGCGTCTTCGACTGGCATTCCGACGAACGGAACGACGAGAAGTCGTGCTCGCCGATCAGGTGCACGGCGGCGGCGCGCATCGCGTCGTCGTCGAGCGGCGTGTGGATCCAGCCGGCCCGGCCGGCCAGCATCGGCGAGCGCACCGGATGCACGTACAGCGCGTAGTAGTAGGTGCGCTCGAACGCCGAGAAGCGCGCGTGGAACGTGTCGGGCATCGCCTTCGCCCACTGCACGGACACGGTCGGCGGCAGGAACGCGTTGGTGCCGCGCACCCACGAGAATTCCGCGCGATCGAGCGCCGTGTCGAAGTGGACGACCTGGCCGAGCCCGTGCACGCCCGTGTCGGTCCGTCCCGCGACCGTCGTGTGCAACGGCACGCACGCGAACTCGCCGAGCGCGCGCTCGAGCGCATCCTGCACGGTCTTGCCGTGCGGCTGCGCCTGCCAGCCGCAGAACGCGGCGCCGTCGTACTGAACCCCGAGCGCGATCCGCATCACGCGTCGGCCGCCAGTTTCGCGAGCAGTGCGCGCGCATCGTCGCGCGTGGCGGCGTCGTTTGCGTCGACCACCTCCTGCAGCAGCGTGCGCGCGCCCGACAGGTCGCCAAGCTCCACGTACTCCAACGCCAGATCCAGCTTGTTGCGGGCAATGCGCGCAAGCTCCTCCGGCGTCAGTGCGGGCAGCTCGGCATCGGGGGCGGACGGCAGATCGAGATCGAAATCGAGCTTCAATGCACCGAACCGGGCGCCGAGCGGCGGCAGCGGGGACGGCGTCGGCACCGTGGACGCGCCGCCCGCCTGCTCGGCAGGCGTGGTCGCATCCGGGTCCCAATCGAACTCGTCGTCGTGCTCGACGGATCGTTCATTCGATGCTTCCGCCACGCCCAGTGGCGGGCGCGGTGCGGCTTGACCGTTAGTTGCTGATTGCTCGCTTTCGGTTTGGGCTTCCGGCGCTTGCGGCACGGCGTGCTCGTCGGCGATGCGCGGCGGCAACGGCATGTCGAGGCTGTTCAACGCGTTGATCGCGTTCTGCATCAGCGCCTCGTGCTGCGTGTCGGTCGGTGTAGGAGCCGCGGGCGCCGTTTCAGCCGGCGCGTCTGCAGCGGCGGGCGCAGCAGCAGGCACGTCGGGCGGGAGCGCTGCTGCGGCGTGCGCTGCTGCGGGCGCTTCGGCTTCGGCTTCGGCGTGATCGTCGTGCGTCGACGCCTCTTCCGGCGGCGGCGCGACATCGGCCTCCCGCACGTCGGCCGTCTCTGCCGCGACCGCGGCGGCCGTCACGAGGCTCACGTCGGTCGCCGCATCGCGGGAAAACGGTGTGGCGGGCAGCGTCGGCGGCACGGGCTCGACGGCACGCGACGATGCGCCGAGGTCGGTGTCGATGTCGATGTCGACGGGTGCCGTATCACGGGATTGCGCCGGAGGCACGTCGGCGGACGACGCCGCAGCGGCGTCCGCGGCGCGCGCTTTCCTGCGCTTGCGCCATGCAAAACCCGCAATGAGGACGACAACGGCCGCGCCGGCTGCTGCGGCCGGACGCCAGTCCATCTGACCGGTCGCGCGAGGCGACGGCGGCGGCGCAACGCTCGTCACGGCCGGCGGCACGGTGGCCGACGCCGGCGCCACTGCGCTGGCGGCGGCACCGGAAGCCGCACCGGACGCCGCGTCGCCCGCGACCGCCGACGACGCAGCACCGGGTGCCGCGACATCGCCCTGAACCGGACGCACAGCGGCCGGCGCAGGCGCAACGTTGCCGGACGGCGCCGGCTTGCCGATGCCGTGCTTCTGCAACTCCATCAGCACGCGATTCTTCAGCGCGAGCAATTGCTGAAGGCTGGACGGCCGCGGCTGCGACGCACTCGCAGCCGCCGCCGCTGCGGGCGGCTGCTGTGCGTGCTGAGCCGCACCGCCTGCGGCCGGCTGCGCCGCAGCCTCGCTCGCGGACGACGGTGCGGACTGAATCGCGCCGTTCCAGACGTGCGGCCCGCTGGCGCCGCCGACCGGCGCCGCCGGTTGAGCGGTTGCGGCCGACGATGCACCGTGCGTCGCCGATGCGCCGGCCGAACTCGATGCACCGTTGGCGGCCGGGGCGTTCGCGCTGCTCGTGGGAGCGGCCGGCGCCGCGGGTGCGATCGGGGCGCTCGACACGGCCGATGCCGTCGGCGCGGCCACGGCGGCCGAGCCGGGATGGGCAGCCGACGCGCCGTGCTGCGCGCTCGCCGCCGCGCCGGAGCCCGCAGCTGCCGCGGACGCGGCCGATGCGCCCGATGCCGCGCCTGCCCCGGCCGGCACGAGCGCAGCGCCGCTAGCGTCCAGCGCCGGCACGGTCAGCGTCGCGCCGACTTTCAGCCGACTCGGGTCGCGCTTCATGAACGCCTGCGGATTCGCGTCGAACAGCGCGCGACCGGCACGCGCGAGCACGCCCGGGTCATGCGACTGCGTGGCGGCCTTCGCCAGATCGTTCAGCGACTGGCCCGGCTGGACCGTCACGGTGAGCGGAACGGCGCCGCCGGCGGCCGACGCCGGCAGTTCGCCGGGGCTGGCCGCACCGGCCGAAGCGGCCGCGCCGAGCGCCAGGACCGCCAGTGCGCCGCACACGGCGCGCGACAGGCGGGACTGACGCGGAAACAGGGAATTTCGGGACATCGTGGGCTCTATCGCCGCGCGCGGGCGCGGCTCGGATTCGCGTAGGGAAGCGTCTATAAACTCGCCGCAGAAATGCAAAAGCGTCGCGCGGAACGCGACGCTTTCGGCGGCTCTGCGCGTCGTAACCGCATAGTTTACTTCACGCGATCCGATTCCGGCCGAATTCGTCGCCGGCCGATACGGCCGACCGACCGATTCGCCAATGGATCGCGGGATCGCGCGCGGCGCGCATGATCGAGCACGCGCCATTCGTCGGCCTGAATGTCGCCGGCGGCGTTCTGGCGGGAACGAACGCGGCCGCCATCGACGCGATGCGCGCAACGCGCACCGCATCGACATCCACGCCCACTTCCGCGCCGGCCGCGAAGCCGCGGTATCGGCGGCGCGGCCCCAGCCTGCTCATGAGCGCATCCAGCGCCGGACATCAACAAAAACGCCTGCCGCCCGCGAACGGGCTGGCAGGCGTCTCGCTTCGCGCGCCGGCGGCGCGCGTGCGCGGCCCGATGCTTACTTGTCGAGCAGGATGCGCAGCATGCGGCGCAGCGGCTCGGCCGCGCCCCACAGCAGCTGGTCGCCGACCGTGAATGCCGACAGGTACTCGCCGCCCATCGCCAGCTTGCGCAGGCGGCCGACCGGCACCGTCAGCGTCCCGGTGATCTTCGCCGGCGACAGATCGCGCATCGACGCTTCACGCTCGTTCGGGACGACCTTCACCCAGTCGTTCGCCGACGCGAGGATGCCGTTGATCTCGTCGAGCGGCACGTCCTTCTTCAGCTTGATCGTCAGCGCCTGCGAGTGGCAGCGCATCGCGCCGATGCGCACGCACAGCCCGTCGACCGGGATCGAGCCCGGCTGGCCCATCGCCGGCTTGCCGAGGATCTTGTTGGTTTCCGCGCCGCCCTTCCACTCTTCCTTCGACATCCCGTTGCCGAGATCCTTGTCGATCCACGGAATCAGCGAGCCGGCGAGCGGCACGCCGAACTGGCTCGTCGGCATAGCGTCGCTGTTCATCGTCGCGAGCACGCGGCGGTCGATGTCGAGGATCGCCGAAGCCGGATCGGCCAGTTGCTGCTCGACCGAGCCGTGCAGCGCGCCCATCTGCGACAGCAGTTCGCGCATGTTCTGCGCGCCCGCGCCCGACGCGGCCTGGTACGTCATGGCCGTCATCCAGTCGACGAGGTTCTCGCGGAACAGGCCGCCGAGCGCCATCAACATCAGGCTGACCGTGCAGTTGCCGCCAACGAAGTTCTTCGTGCCCTTGACGAGCGCGTCCTTGATCACGTCGAGGTTCACCGGATCGAGGATGATGACCGCATCGTCGTTCATCCGCAGCGACGACGCCGCGTCGATCCAGTAGCCGTTCCAGCCGGCCGCGCGCAGCTTCGGGAACACTTCGTTCGTGTAGTCACCGCCCTGGCACGTGATGATCACGTCGCACTTCTTCAGTTCCTCGACGTTGGTCGCGTCCTTGAGCGTGGTCTCGTTTTTCGCGAACGACGGCGCTTTGCCGCCCGTGTTGCTGGTGCTGAAAAACACCGGTTCGATCAGGTCGAAATCGCCTTCTTCCTGCATGCGTTGCATCAGCACGCTGCCGACCATGCCGCGCCAACCTACGAGACCTACGTTCATGACTAACCCTTTGAATGGAGCTTCCCCGCCATTTCCGCCCCCGGCGTGACCGCGCGGGGAAACAGGCGGGCACGACGGACGATCAGCGTTTAATGATCGTTTTCGTGGTAATGGTTTTCGTGATGACGATGGCGCGCGCATCCGCACGGGCAATGTTGCCGTGGGATTTCAAGACCGGGGAGATCAGGGAAATCAGCGCCATCGTTCAAGTCTACACAAAGCCGGTTGCCCGCACAACGGCCAACCGTGCGTGGACCGGCCGATTTCGCGGCCGATTCACGTGTTTTTCATCCCGGCCGCCGTACCGGCCGGCCATATGCGTGCAACGCGGCTTACAGCGCCGCCACCACCGCATCGCCCATCGCCGAGGTGCCGACCTGCTGGCAGCCCGGCGTCGCGATGTCGCCGGTGCGATAACCTTGTTCGAGCACCGTTTTCACCGCGCGCTCGATCCGGTCGGCCTGCTCCGCGCGATTCAGCGAATAGCGCAGCAACATCGCGGCCGACAGGATCGTCGCCAGCGGGTTCGCGATGCCCTTGCCGGCGATGTCCGGCGCCGAGCCGTGCGACGGCTCGTACAGGCCCTTGTTGTTCTTGTCGAGCGAGGCCGACGGCAGCATGCCGATCGAGCCCGTCAGCATCGACGCTTCATCCGACAGGATGTCGCCGAACATGTTGCCCGTCACGATCACGTCGAACTGCTTCGGCGCCTTCGCGAGCTGCATCGCCGCGTTGTCGACGTACATGTGCGACAACTCGACGTCCGCGTATTCCTTAGACACGTCGATCATCACGTCGCGCCAGAATTGCGACGTTTCGAGCACGTT
This sequence comes from Burkholderia sp. KJ006, assembly GCF_000262695.1. Lineage (NCBI taxonomy): Bacteria > Pseudomonadati > Pseudomonadota > Betaproteobacteria > Burkholderiales > Burkholderiaceae > Burkholderia > Burkholderia sp. KJ006. Next base: position 1,939,958 of record NC_017921.1, read on the forward strand.
CGACTTGTCGACCGACAGCAGCTTCTTCGCGCGCTTTTGCGCGGCCTGGAACGCGACGTGTGCAATGCGGCGCACTTCGGGTTCCGAGTAGCGCATCGTGTCGAAACCTTCGCGCGCGCCGGCGAACGGGCCGTCCGGTGCGGCGCGCACGCCGCGCGGCTGGCCGAAGTAGATGTCGCCGTTCAGCTCGCGCACGATCAGGATGTCGAGGCCCGCGACCAGCTCCGGCTTCAGCGGCGACGCATCGACGAGCTGCGGATAGCAGATCGCCGGGCGGAAGTTCGCGAACAGCTCGAGGTGCTTGCGCAGCCCGAGGATCGCCTGCTCGGGGCGCAGCGCGCGCTCGAGCGAGTCGTACTTCCAGTCGCCGACCGCGCCGAACAGGATCGCGTCGGCGTCCTTCGCCAGCTTCAGCGTCGCGTCGGGCAGCGGATGACCGCTCGCCTCGTAGCCGGCGCCGCCCACCGGCGCGTGCTCGAGCTCGAACTTCTCGTCGAGGGCGTTCAGCACCTTGACCGCTTCGTTGACGATTTCCGGACCGATGCCGTCGCCGGGCAGCACTGCAATCTTCATGCGTTATTCCTGGACTGGGTAATGTAGGTGGCAGGTCGGCGAGCGCGTCACGCGCGCCCGCCCGCGGCCGAAATCAGCCGACCAGCTTGTTGTTGAGCCACGGCTGCTTCGCGAGCCGCTCGGCTTCGAACTGGCGGATCTTGTCCGCGTGACGCAGCGTCAGGCCGATGTCGTCATAGCCGTTCAGCAGACAGTACTTGCGGAACGCGGCGATCTCGAACGGATACTCGCGGCCGTCGCCCGTGCGCACGACCTGCGCCTCGAGGTCGATCGTCAGCTGATAGCCGTTGAACGCATACGTGTCGTTGAACAGGTGATCGACCTGCTGCTCGGTCAGCACGATCGGCAGCAGCCCGTTCTTGTAGCAGTTGTTGAAGAAGATGTCGGCGAAGCTCGGCGCGATGATCGCGCGGAAGCCGTACTGCTGGAGCGCCCACGGCGCGTGCTCGCGCGAGCTGCCGCAGCCGAAGTTCTTGCGGGCGAGCAGCACCGACGCGCCCTGGTAGCGCGGCTGGTTCAGCACGAAGTCGGGGTTCAGCGGGCGCTTCGAGTTGTCCTGGCCGGGCTCGCCGTGGTCGAGGTAACGCCATTCGTCGAACGCGTTCGGGCCGAAGCCCGTGCGCTTGATCGACTTCAGGAACTGCTTCGGGATGATCGCGTCGGTGTCGACGTTCTCGCGATCGAGCGGCGCCACGACGCCGGTATGCACATTGAATTTTTCCATGATCCGTCTATCCGGTTGAAGGGCCGGCATGCCTGGCCGGCGCACATCGACAATATTTCGGCGAGCGTCAGTCCGCGGCGCGCTGCAGCGCGTTGCCGGCGGCGTTGACGTCCTGGCCGAAGCCTCGGACGGTGTTGCAGCCCGTCAGGCCGAAGCCGAGCCCGACGAGCGCCAGCGCGGCAAGCACGCGCACGATACGTTGCGATGCCTTCACGCGTTACCCCAGCTTGCGAATGTCGACGAAATGGCCTTCGATCGCCGCCGCCGCCGCCATCGCGGGGCTCACGAGGTGCGTGCGGCCGCCCGCGCCCTGCCGGCCTTCGAAGTTGCGGTTCGACGTCGACGCGCAGCGCTCGCCCGGCTCGAGCCGGTCGGCGTTCATCGCGAGGCACATCGAGCAGCCGGGCTCGCGCCATTCGAAGCCGGCGTCGGTGAACACCTTGTCGAGCCCTTCGCGCTCGGCCTGCGCCTTCACCAGGCCCGAGCCCGGCACGACCATCGCGAGGCGCACGTTCGGTGCGATGCGGCGGTTCAGCTTCTTCACGACGTACGCGGCCGCGCGAATGTCTTCGATGCGCGCGTTCGTGCACGAACCGATGAAGATCTTGTCGACGTTGATCGACTCCATCGGCGTGTTCGGCTCGAGCGCCATGTAGGCGAGCGCGCGCTCCATCGCGTCGCGCTTGACCGGATCCTTCTCGCGCTCGGGATCGGGTACGCGCGCGTCGATCGACGTGACCATTTCCGGCGACGTGCCCCACGTGACCTGCGGGACGATCTCGGCTGCGTTCAGCTCGACCACGCGGTCGAACTGCGCGCCTTCGTCGGACTTGAATTCGCGCCAGTATTCGACCGCCTGATCCCATTCCGCGCCGGTCGGCACGAACGGACGGCCTTTCAGGTAGTCGATCGTCGTGTCGTCGACGGCAACCATGCCGGCGCGGGCGCCGGCTTCGATCGCCATGTTGCACACGGTCATCCGGCCTTCCATCGTCAGCGCGCGGATCGTCGAGCCGCCGAATTCGATCGCGTAGCCGGTGCCGCCCGCGGTGCCGATCTTGCCGATGATCGCGAGCACGATGTCCTTCGCGGTACAACCGCGCGGCAGCGTGCCTTCGACCTTCACGAGCATGTTCTTGCTCTTTTTCTGCAGCAGCGTCTGCGTCGCGAGTACGTGTTCGACTTCCGACGTGCCGATGCCGTGCGCGAGCGCGCCGAACGCGCCGTGCGTCGACGTGTGCGAATCGCCGCAGACGATCGTCATGCCCGGCAGCGTCGCGCCCTGCTCCGGCCCGATGATGTGCACGATGCCCTGACGCAGGTCGTTCATCTTGAACTGCGTGATGCCGAAGGCGTCGCAGTTGGCGTCGAGCGTGTCGACCTGCAGCTTCGAGACCGGATCGGCGATGCCGTGGCTGCGATCGGTGGTCGGGACGTTGTGGTCCGACACGGCCAGGTTCGCGCTGATGCGCCACACCGGGCGGTGCGCGACGTTCAGCCCTTCGAACGCCTGCGGGCTCGTGACTTCGTGCAGCAGTTGACGGTCGATGTAGAGCAATGCCGTGCCGTCGTCTTCGGTGTGGACGACGTGGGTATTCCACAGTTTGTCGTAGAGAGTCTGTGCCATGGGTATGCGGGGTCGTGATGACTACAAGCCTTGCGGGTGCGGTCGATTATGCCACGCGCAACGCGCCGCCGCGCAGTGCGGGCGCGAAAAACCCATTAAAAACAGTGGTTTGGCTGGTAGCGGCAATACCTGTATCGGGATTACCAGCCAAAATCAGTGCCGGATTTGATCAGACGCGGAGGGCCTATTTGTCATTTTGCGGCGTGCGCCGCAGAGGCGAGACGGGGCGACGCGTGAAGAGCGCGCAGGAGTCCCGGCGCCGAAATTGCGGTAAGTGCAGATATTGGTCGGGGGCGAATGCGCGTGTGAGTGGCCTACGCGCAATACGGACATGGCGGGACCGGCCCGGAATCGAGCGAGGGCACATCTCCCCAAAGTGCCAATACGAAGGCCGGCAGCCCCGAATCGTCCACATCGGCAAAGTCGCGGCGACGCGCGAATGTGAGCGACTGCGTGATATCGAATTGAAGCACTGCCTGATGAGCCCGACTCTGCCGACTTGCTTATCGAAATTCTCTCAACCCGGGTGCTTCACAGTGCGCTCACTGTCGGACTGCCGCTCGCGCTCTTCGGAATGGGCCGTACCAAGCGGTCAGTGATCACAATACGCGTCGGTCATAAGATTCGAGGCGCCAGACCTCGTCAGTACTGTGCACACGCATGCCGAGTAATGCATCGAGCCCGGGAAGTGGCCGGGGATTGTCGACAGCGAGAGGCGGCATGATTTCGCCCTTGCTGACATACCGCGTTGCCTCGAGACAAACTCGAGAAACATGCCGTACCGACCAGATGCCGTCCTGCGGACACACCTCGCCTGTGCGCGCCGCGGTGCCCAGTGGCATGCGATCCTCCTGAGTGCTTTTAGGTGCTGACACAAGAGGCAGCCCAGTCGTCGGGTCGAGGTTCTTTTCGCGCGCGAGGCGCTCGACTAGTTGGTCGGACGGTTTTTGCGGCGGTTTGGCCGCTTCCTGCTCTTTTTGCCACTGAAACGTGCCGTCCCAAGGCGGTAACTTCACGGGAGGCAGCGGGACGATCTTGTCAATGTCCGGTACCTTCGGGTTGAGATCCTCATTGTCGTTGAGAAATTTCCAGATCGCTTCGTAGCGGCGCGAGCGTTCGAGGTCATTAGATAACCCGAGGAAATAAACCCTATCCGATGGTTGAGTATCAAATCCGTGCCGCAACGCAAACGCCGATTCAGCAACCCCCGCTCGCACGCCCTTCTGAAATGCTTTGACGGCTGCGGGGTACGATTTTTCAGTCGACAAATCGATGCCTAGGTAATTCGCCGCCTTGCCGTATCCTTGATCGGTTGCACACTCGATCATTTTTCTGGCAATGTCCGGTGCGCGATCCCTGGGGGAAAGCAGGTCTCCGACACGAAATTGCCCTTCTGGACTTCCCAGGTCGGCGGCTTTTCTGAAATAGGTCAACGCCTTCTTCTCGTCCTGCTTTACGCCATAACCGAGTTCGAGATAATGGGCCATGTCGTAGTAGCCCCCCGCAACGCCAGCTGTAATCAACTGTTCGACCAGATCAATCGTCTCCTTTGGCGCATCGGGCGAGTGCGCGAAACCTTCGGACACCAGCAGTTGCAGATTGTGGTTCGCCTTGAAGTGTCCGTAGGCAGCCGCAATCCGGTAATATCGGGCTGCTGCATCGTAGTTCTTCGGCCCCTCCTGCTTCTCCAAATACAGTGCGTACTTGAACAGTGTGTCTGCTTCCGGATCGAGCGGCGGCAGATGGTCGACTTCGTGAACGCAGGTAAAGGCCAGTTTCGCGCGCACGGCGTTCATGTCAGCTTCGGAGGGCATCGAATTGTCCTTGTTCGAACAAGCGCAAAGCGCAAGCGCCAGGCAGATCGCAGTAGCAGTGTTTCGTTTCATTGTTTAGTCCAACCGCGTGCGCTTTGTCGACGTCCACTTGAAGCCGACGAGAGAGGCGATAGGTGGCTGCCCGCGTTTCTGATTACTAGCATTCAGTTTAATGATGTGCTCCCAAGCCGTCGCCGCGTTCCCCGCTGAGTCTGATGCACCCTCCTCTACTCCTCCGGTATGCATGGCCCACAGCCGTCTACGCAATGGCTGCGTGACGCCCATATGTTCATGGCAGATGTTTAGCTCACTATCGACTTCCATGCTGCGGCGGTTGATGTTGGCCGAACCGTGTGTCAGGAACACATCGTCTACGATCATAATCTTGCTGTGGATATAGACTGGCATCCAGTTGGTCGGCGGGGAATCCGGCGCGACTAATGTGCAGAGGTGAACCTTCAATCCACGAATCTCCTGCGGCAGGATCAGCGTTTTCATATCGTCATTGATCTGGGCTTGCCGCCTGACGCTATCGAGCTTCGCCTGCGCCTTCTGCTTTTCCTCTGGACCAGAGGCATTATTCAACTGCAGCTGTGCTGCGGTCGCTTGCTTGCCAAGCGATTTGGCAGTTTCTATCCGTGCAACGTTCGGCATGGTATCCGCACGGCCCAATGCGTTCAGCATGTCGTAGGTCGTGCCGGCACCCAGCCCCATCCCCTCGTCACTCGAATTGGTCACGACAAAGAGATGAACGGAGCCGTGCTTGGCGATATCGCGCCCCTGCCCAAATTGCTTCTTCACCGCGCTCTTGATTTCATCGGCCAGATCCGGCCACCTGAAATACTGATTCTCGATATAGATGAACTTCGTCGCGTTGCGAACCGCTTGAAGATAAAGAGACTTGATGTTACGCACGCCCTCTTGCGACTGCGTGCGATTGATCTGAGCCATGACCGGTGTCCCGGCCGTGGTCGATAACTTCAGTTGCTTGGCCAGCGGCATGCGCTTCGCTAGCAGATCTTCCTTCGTGCTGTGCTGCCATGCCCGGCAGAAGTTGACGTTCAGATGTTCGAGAATCGGACCCGCAATCCTCGCCGACATGTCCTGTCGGGGTGTCTCACCGTTACGACCGCGATCCGGAGATTTTTTCACATAGCTATGCGAGTCATCATCCCAGTAGGCATCAAGTGTGTTGTGTCCCATCACGAAGCCCAGTGCCAGCGCAGGGGCCTCATAGTCGATCAGCACTGTCTTCTGATGATGAGACGGTTCCGCACCATACGCGCCGATGGCAGTGTGGGTCGGACCTTTGCCGCTCCCACGCAGCAACGCCTCTCGATACATTATCTCGCTACGATCACCGAGTGAAAAATCCCGCATCACCACCTCGATCCCAATATCCTTGAGTGATTGGGTGCCGAGCAATGGCCAGGCATTCGAAGCAAGTTGCGGGTACATTTTCGATCCGGCGGGCGCGATCGTAGATCGTTGCGTTCCGCGAGGTTGCCGCGCGCAGTAATACCAGTTCCGATCGTACGCTCTCTGTTGTGTGTCCTCGTTCTGGGTCACGAAGCGCTTCAGATTGTATTCTGGCGCTTCCTGTTCGCTGAACTGTGCGACCCACGCAGAATCCAGCCAACAGAGAATGCGAACCTTGACCCCTTGCTTGGCCTGCTGGATAAGCAAGTCGCCGATGCGTAGCGACTTTCCACCGTCACGCTTGAAATACATCGACGGTTGAAACCCCCAGCAAACGTAATCGATACTGTGCTTGGCATTGCAAATCGCATCATAGAGCGCCCCGAACGCCTCCTTGCCGTTCACTGTTGGGCGCAAAGTAATAATGAGCCACTTCGCGCGAAGTAAATCTAAGCCACCTTTCAGTACAGTCAGCCTTTTGCGCGCAAAGGCTGGCGATGCTCCAGAAGGAACAGTGGATGCAAATCCATGTGCTCAAAGCCCAAGGCGTATCGGAGCGCGAGATCGCGCGGCGCCTGGGCATTTCTCGCAACACGGTGGCGCGGTACCTGTCGGCTGAGGAAGTGCCGCGCTACAAGCCGCGTGAACCGCGGCCAACCAAGCTCGGAGCGTTCGAGGCGTACATCATCGAGCGCATGAGGGCCGCAGCACCGGAGATCATCGCAGCGCCGGCGCTGCTGCGCGAGTTGCGGGCGCGCGGCTACGAGGGCCAACTGCGAAGCCTGCAGGCTTTCATGAACACGCATAAGCCCATGCCGAAGCCCGATCCAGTCGTAAGGTTCGAGACCGAGCCCGGTCGGCAGATGCAGTGCGATTTCGTTGTCTTCCGACGAGGCACCGACCCGCTTTACGCCTTCACCGCCACGCTCGGCTTCAGTCGTTGGCGCTGGGCACACTTCACCACCGATGAACGCGCCGAGACGCTGGTTGCCTGTCATCATGCGCTGTTCGAAGCCTTGGGTGGCATTCCTCGCGAGATCCTTTACGACAACGCCAAGACCATCGTTGTCGAACGCGATGCTTATGGCGACGGCCAACATCGCTGGCACGCCGGCCTGCTCGATCTGGCCAAGCGGTACGGCTTCCTGCCCAGATTGTGCCAACCGTACCGCGCGCAGACCAAGGGCAAGGTCGAGCGATTCCACCGCTATCTGCGCGGCAATTTCTATGTGCCGCTGGCAAGCCAGCTTAAACAATCCGGCTTGATGCTCGATGCCGCGACTGCGAACGTCGAGGTGAGTAAATGGCTGCGCGACGTGGCCAACCAGCGCGTGCATCCGGTTACCGGGCAGGCACCCGCGATTCTGTTGGAGCAACGAGAACGGGCTTGCTTGCTCGATATGCCTGGCTACACATTGCCCCGATTGCCGGCTCGCGCCGTCGCTCGGCCGCGCGTTGATCCCGCGATGTCGATCCAGCACCCGTTGTCCGTCTACCAGCAATTACTGACCGAGGTGCGCGCATGAACTTGCAGCAGGAACGCATCGACGGGCACTGCCAAAGCCTGAAGCTCGAGGGACTCATGCACCGATACGTCGCTCTGGCCAGCGACGCGGCGGCCAAGCAATGGAGTTTCCTCGACTTCCTCGAGAACGCGCTCGCGCACGAACGAGAGACGAGGCAAGTTCGTTCGCGGCAAACACTGGTGCGCATGGCCGGGTTTCCCGCCATCAAGACACTGGATGACTACGACTACAGCTTCGCCGTCGGGGTCCCGCGCGAGGCAATCGACGAGCTTGCCACGCTACGCTTCATCGAGCGAGGCGAGAACGCCGTGTTGCTTGGTCCGTCGGGCGTGGGCAAGACGCACCTCGCGATCGCCATCGGATATGCAGCGACGCAGGCCGGCATCAAGACGAAGTTCATCACGGCGGCGGATCTGATGTTACAGCTCGAGGCTGCACGCCGACAGGAGCGATACGACGCCGTTCTTCGGCACAACATTCTCGGCCCGAGGCTGCTCATCGTCGATGAGATCGGCTATCTACCGCTCTCGGGCGATCAGGCCAGTCACTTCTTCCAGATCGTCGCCAAGCGCTACGAGCGTGGCTCGATGATCCTGACCAGCAACCTGCCGTTTGCGCAGTGGGACGAAACCTTCGGCGGCAACACCACCCTCACTGCAGCGATGCTCGACCGCATCCTCCACCATGCCCACATCATCCAGATCAAAGGAGACAGCTACAGACTGAAACAGCAACGCAAAGCCGGGCACGTCCCGACATCGAAGAAGTAACGACTGGCTCAGTTTTACTTTGCGCGATCAGGCGCGAAGTGGCTCAGATTTCAAATGCGTTTGACATCACTAACGGCATATACGATGCTTCTACGGGGTGAAACTCGGCAGGCCCCTCTGCGGCAAAGTCAACGAACCATGGTGAACAGAAGGTCGCCGAGCGTTTCTCGCTACGAGCGATCGGCGTGACGATATTTGACGGGTCGGCCACGTTTTATGCTCCAGTCTGAGAATCCGGCGCGATATCTATCAGATCACTGTATCGCTGGCGATGTGCCGCTCGGTCACCCGGCGGGGTGATGTCTGGATTCCTGCTGTTTTCATGAAAGTGGTAGCCGCTGTTCGCGAGCGCCGCATTGGCACTTTCGCCGCGGTAATCCTCGCTGACAGGAAACGTATGCGTAACGCCATTCGCGAGTTCGAGTTTGTATTGCTGAGTTGTGACGTGATGGTCGATCTGGAGTAGTCCCGTCTCGTCGAATACACCTTGTTTCACCAGTATCCCGTCAGCAAACAGCTTGTAGGGCATGCCTGCTGGTACAACGGCCTTCGAGGCGGGCGAGGCAATGGCATTCAGAATGAGCGGCGTTGTTGGCAACGTAGCTAGCGCAGGATGAGTCAAGTTCAGTGGCGTATTCATCGACGCTGCCCCTTGCTTCTGGATCGTGATGACCTTAAAAAGGAGGTCACCGGGGCCACCGAGTGTGATGTTGCCATCCTTCAACTGGATGAAGGCGCCGCCGCATTCCAGAATGATCTCCTTCGCCGCAATGAGATCAACCTGCCCGGTCACGCTAACGATGCTGACATCCTTGTCTGCGGCGAGCGACATCGCGCCGCTCTGGGCCTGCAACTCGACCGGCCCTTTCCCCGCAAAGATCTTGATCCCGAGCTTCTGCGCGAACAGCGAGATTCGCTCGCCGGCAGTCGCCGTGAAACGCTTCATGACGCTGAAGTCAGCGCTCTTCCCCGCCACGGCCGAGATGTTGTCTTCGGCTGCGATCTGCACGCCTTGGCCCGCGATGATCCCCGCCGACGCGGGCGTACTCATCAGCAATCCCGGTTTCTTCAGCCCGTCGAGCTCGTCCTTCATCTGCTGTTGCGCATCGGTGTCGGCCGGCATCGCCTTAGCCGTACGCGCCGCATCACCCAGCGACTTCGCCAACGCCAGCGCTTGCTCCAGTTGCGCGATCGTCTCCTGCATGTCGAGTTGCTTCCCGCTCGCACCCGGGCGGTCGCAGGCCGTCAGGTGCAGCCCCTTGCCCGCGCGCTCGACACCGTGACCCGACGTGCGCAGTTCGAAACCCTCACCGCGCCGCTCCAGTTTCTCGTCGACCAGATAGCCCAGGTCCAGGTGGCTCGTGCCGGAGTGTTCCGTGCTGAGCTTGATGCCCTCCTGCCCCGCCCAGTCCTCCATCCGCAGTTTGTTGTTCGACTGCGTGCGGATCACGTTGCGCGACAGCCAGCGGCGATCGCTCGTCACCAGATCGCGCGCCTGACTGTGATGATGGAAGCCGATGATCTCCGGCTTATCCGGGTCCGCGTCCCGGAACGCGATCACCGCTTCGTCGTTGTCCAGCGCCGGGAAGTGGAAGCCCGTCTGCCACTTGCCCGCGAAGGGCTTTGCCAGCCGCAGCGGCACGCTTTCCCCGCCTGCCGGCCAGTCCGCGAAGTCCACGTCGAATCGGACCGTGTAGTAGCCCGCCGCGGTCAGGTACGCGACTTGTATTTGTCCGGTGACGTAACCCGGCCCGAGAGCGTACCGGCGATCTTCGGCCACTCGGCCTCGTCGAGCTTCAGCCGGAAGCGCCGGTTCGCCGGGATCGCCATATAGCGATTCGTGTAGGACTGGTCGCGCGCGCCGGTGTGCGTCACCTCGATCACGACCTGACCGTCCGGCGCATCGGGCAACTCGGTGTCGAGGTTCAGCACGCGTCCGGCATGCAGCGCCAGCACGTTGCTCTCGCCCTCGTAGACGACCTGCCATGCGATCGCCGCTTCATGGCGCAGTTGCGCCTCCCACTTCGCGCCCGCCTGATCGAGGTGGTGCGTGCCGTAGATGTACGGCTGCCCATAGGTGGTCCGGTCCTGCGGCGCGACGTTCGCCTCGTCCTTGAACCGCTCCCATGCCTGCTCGGGGTTGTAGTCCGCCACACGGAACGACTGTGGCACCGTCACCGCGTGGGTCCTAAGCGACCTCACTGCCTCGGCGCCGGTCGCCTCGAGCCCCGCTGTCTCGCGGTACGCGGCTGTCAGGTGCGGGTCCCACTGGTAATGGTCGACGTCGTCGGCAAACACCACCTGGTCGCCATGCTCGGTCTCGACGATGTAGCTGTAGATGCCTGCCTTCTGCATCAGCATCTGCACGTACGACAGGTCGTCGAGCTTGTACTGGAAGCGGAACAGGTGCTGCGGATACTGGCGGCGCAGCCGGAATGCGAACTGGTGGCCTTCCAACCCGTGGCTGCGCAGCACCGCCTCGATGATCTGCGGGGTGGTCTGATGCTGGTAAATGCGGCTCGTCGTGACGGCTTCGAGGCGCGCAAAGTGCGACCGCAGGACGATTTCGTACTTCGTGAAGTCGTGCGTGGTCTGCAGCCCGGAGAAGCGTGCAATGAACCCGGAGAACCGCCGCGGCGCCCCGTCATCCGGCACGATTGTGCAGGCCGCATCCCGGTTCAGGTAGTCGGCGCGCACCAGTGGCAACGGATGGGTCAGCACCACGTGCACCTCGGTGGGCGCGCCCATCCGTTCGGTGGCGTGTACCGACACCACCGACAGCGCAGCCGCGCTATCGGTGCCAGGCACATCGAGAAAATATGCCTGGCACCCCGAAATCGCCGTCAGGTTTGAAACGAACCGCTTCGCGTCGTCAAACGAACTTGCCATTGGTGTTCACCCGTCGTAGTGACAGTACGACTCCGCAATCGGTGCCCGCGAAGGTTCTTCTTCATGAGCGAATTCCCGCGCAACGTGGCTATGTGCCTGCCATCGAACAGCACATCTGCTTCCGACGAAAATCCAGCCCATTTACGAACGCCGCGTGTTGTTGGCTTCGAAGGTCGGCTGCAGAACCTTGTAGGTTTGCGTCGCGGAACAGCTTGGCAAATTGGAGTCGTACCGTGCGAATCGTATGACGCTATCAAACGCTCGTCATACAGTCCAATCCCGCAACGCAAATTTGACAATTCTTTGATCATGTCTTGCGTATTCCCAACTACGGTCGTTGATACCAATAGCAACAACTTCGATTTCCTAATCACAAAACGTAATCGCAATGCTGCACTCCGATTGCCTGCCCGTCTAACCGTTTTCTACTGCGCCGCCCCTGGTACATCGGGCAACGCTGGGTTGCTCGTCGTAGATCGTGAGCAGCACCTTGCTGCTTGACCATTTTTCTTCGATGGCCACCTCATCCCGCCCAATCCTGACGAAAGCGAGTCCCGATGTTCATCCTTCATCCTGTGTGCCGGATTGAGTGGTTGCTTTAGGTATGGGCTTGGGCGCGGCCGGTGCGCTCTGCTGGGGCGCGGTGTGAGTTATCGGCCGATCCTTTGTACCGACCAGATTGAGCGTGTTGTCGCGCACCTCGATCTTCACCGGATCGGTCTTTTTCCACTGCTTCTTCGGCACCGCCAGTTTCCACACCGCGCCGTCCCCCGGCTCACGGAAGAACGCCACGACGCCGACCACCTGTGCGTCCGGGTTCATCGGCTCGACCACGCTGGCGCTCGCGCCCGGGCGCAGCACGACGTCCTTGGTCGCGAGCAGATCCGCCTTCAGCGCCTCGAGATCGTTGGTCTGCAACTGGGTATAGTCGAGTTGCTCGAAGGTCTTCGCGTCCTTCAACTGATAGAGCCTCACCACCGTCGACAACGGCTGCCCGGCCGCGTTGGCGTTGAGCGATGAGCGGGCGACGAGGTCCAGGTTCATCGTCTTCACCTGCGTCGTGAAGGCCCATTTCGCAGCGTCCACCGTGCTGTCCTTCACGGCCTGGCCGACGCCGCAACCGGCCGTCGCAACGACCACCACGGTGGCCACTGCACCGACGAAGCTTCGTCCAATCGGTATCCTTAAAATGCTCATCTGATTGTTGTCCATGTTTCGAGTTCTGCGTCGCGTTGTGCCAGCGAATCGTATTGCGGGCTTATACGGTTTCCGTCGCCCCGCTCCAGCGCCCCAACTGCACCCGTGTCACGCGAGTGGGTCCGCGCCCTACCGCAGGCGGCGACCCGAGCTGCGTGGTCAGGCCGAGGTTCGCCTGACCGGCGGCCAACAACGGTTCCGGCATCAGGTCAGGATGCACCTGCATCTCGAGCAGCGCTTCGCTTTCGTAGCCGAGGTAGAAGCGCAGCAACGCGGTGATCTGTCGGTATGCCGGTTGCCCGGGCACCAGCGCGGTGACCGATTCGCGCGTGTGCGGCGTGATCACGATGCGTACCGTGTTCGCCCGATCGTAGAATCCGCGTCCGAGCAGACATTGTTCGCCGAGCGCTGCAGGCTCGAAATCGTTGACGGTACGCCACACCGGATAGAACTCCTCGACGTCGATCGCGGCATCCGGTATCGCATGTGTCAGCACGCCGGCGAGCCCTTCCGCGGTACGCGTCTTCTGAGCGGCTAGTCCGAGCATCGACAGCAGCGTTCGCGCACCAACGCCCTGCGGCAGCCCCCAGTCAGGCGCATGTGTGTCCGGCGACCGGAACCCAAGACCGACAAAGCTGAGCACACCGCGGGAGACCGTGTCGAAGCCATCCGGCCGGAAACCGGCCGGATAGCGATACTTGCGCCAAATCCGGTAGAACTGCGTCGCAATACGATGGTGGAACAGGTCCAGGAACGCCGACAGCGGCTCGGCGCCGTCGCGGTTCTGCGCCACTTCGTCGACGAAGTACGTCGGCATCCGCGCGTCGACGCCGTACAGACCGAGGAACGTCGTACGCACCGCAACCGGCTTCGCCGGATCGTCCGCGTCGTATTCGACTGCATCGATCTCGCGCGCCGGAAACCCAAGTTGGCCACGTGAGCGGAACCGGACCGGATCCGTCGCGGGCGAATCGGTGGCGCCGAGCGGCGCTGCATCGGGTGACGCCAGTTCGATCAACGCGCAGAAGCGATAGAAATTCATCCGATGCGCCTGATCCAACAGCGCCGGCAACAACATCCGGTCCGCGTGGGCTGGCGGCAGGGTCGTCAAGCTGCGTTCCGACCGGGTCGGAAGTGCGTTCAAAACGGCGCTCCTTCGCCCTTCGTATCGGGCCATTCGAGCCGCTGACCGGTCGGCTGCGACACGATGACGAGCTTCGTGTACAGGTTGACCGTCGCATAGAGGCCGAGGAACCGGTTCAGCATGGCGCCGAACAGCTCGAGATCGCCGTTGCCCGCGAAACGTGTGCTGTCGATCGTCACCGCAATCTCGACGCCGCGCATCAGGCCGCCCTTCACGAGCTTCTGCAATGGCCGGTGACGCACGTCGGTGATCGCCTCGATGCGACGCCGGTTCAACTCCCCGTCCGTCCAGTCGTACAACGCGAGCGAGCCGCGCAGGATTTCCGCATCGAGCAGCGACAGATAGTTCGGCGCCAGATGGGACAGCACACGCCATTGGAAGCGATCGCCGGTCGGCGGGTAGACCGGCAGCGTCGGTGCGGTCAGATTGCGCACTGCCGCGATGTTGGTGAAGCCCGCGCGCATCCGCGTGATGCTGGCATCGCGCAGCGCCTTGCGCGGCAGCATGCCGTTGGTGCCCGTCACCGACAGCGACAGCGTTTCCGCGGGCAGCGCATGCTCGCTTTCCCAAGCGTGGCCGCCCAGCACGACCCACGTATCGAACCGTCCGGAAGGCGCGCGTCGCACGTGCGAATGGAAATATCGCTCGGGCATCGTATGGCGCAGCATGCCGCCACGATGGCGGAATGCCGCGAACGGCGCATATTCGAAGCGTCGGCCGCGATCGATGCCGTGCACCGCGTCGATCGAGTAGATATCGACCAACGGGCCGTGCTGCTCGCGCGCCCGTACCCGGTACTCGGTCTCGAACTGAGTGACCTTGACCGGATCGGCCTGAACGGGAAACAGGTTGATGATCGGCGTGCAGTAGAGCCGCACGTTCTGCGCGTTGAAACGCATGTCGTCCTGCCACGGCTTTGCCAGCACGATCTCGACGTCGACATGCGGCGCGGACGGTGGAAGCGCCTGGATGTCGAGCCCGAGCAGGTCGACGAACATGAACTTCTCGGGGAACGTGAAGTACTCCAGCAGCAACTGGTAGCCGCCAAACGCGTTGTCGGCCTTCGGCCACAGACGTTCGTTGCCCGCGTAGCCGGCCGCCTCGATCCGAAGCCCCGGCATATCTTGAGGCGCACCGGGGCGATCTTCCGGGAAACCGGGCACACGCACGTGCATTGCCAGCGGTTTCGCCGTCAACGCGGCATGCAGTGCGAGCGCAATCGGCCGGTCCGCGTCGAGATACAGCCGCAGTCGCGGTACATGCAGTCGTTCACGCTGAGCTTGCGGCTGAATCGCCAGGCGCAACCGGATGACCGAGCGGCCGTCTTCGCGCGCCCACGCGCCTGCGTCGGTGAGCGTGATCGGGTAGAGATCGATCGGCTGCGTCGTGCGGTACACGCATTCGACGTGTGCGGGTGCGCCGTCTGTGTGGCCCGTCGCGATCGGTCCGGACGTCACCTCGAGGCCGGCGCCGAGCGTCTCGTGCTTTTGCAGCGCACCCATGTCCGGCGTGAGCTCGAGGATCGACAGCGACGGAATCATGCGCAGATAGTGCGGCCACAGCATGCTGACGAGCCCTTCGGTCAGCTCGGGCAGCTCGTCGTCGAGCTTGTGACGCAGGCGGCCCATCAGGAACGCGAAGCCTTCGAGCAGCCGTTCCACATGAGGGTCGCGCTCGCCTCCGCGATCCAGGCCCAGCTCGCGCGCGCGATCGGGAAATGCATCGGCAAACTCCCGGCCGGCGTCGCGCAAATAGCGCATCTCCGCCTCGTAATAGCGCAGGATCTCGTTATCCTTGATCGGATTCGTCATTCGGTGTCCTGTTGTGTCATTCGGGCAGAGACCCGCCGGGGATCGGCACGGATGCGTGGCGCGCCGCGGCGAGTGCGCCCGGCGGAAGCGGCGGCGGCTGCAACGCCGTACCGGCCGCTCGGGACGGCGTCGTTCGGGGCACAAAGACGCGTGAAGGCAATGCGAACCCGCGCAACGCCAGCAGTTCGAGCGGCCCCTTGCCCACATCGGTGCGCATCAGGTAGGTGAGCGGATACGCCAGCGATGCCGGCGCGGGAGCGAGCGGCGCCTGCGTGGTCAACGACTCGCCATCGTCCGTCTTCGCGACGCCTGCCTTCGACTGCGGCGCCTGCGGCGCGGCCTGCCAAGTGATCAGATAGGTGGCCGTATCCACCGGGCTCACGTGTGCTCGCTCCAGCAGCCGGACCAGCGCCCACCGGCCGCCGAATTCCATGTTCAGGTTCGTGCCCGCTCGCTCGGTCTGCCATTCGAGACGCGTGCCCGCCTTCTGCGGCTCGTTCGACGGCCACGTGAACGTCTGCCACGTCTCCTGCTGGTTGTAGTAGTGCAGCTTTTGACCGTCTACCGTTAGGCGCGTGTCCGTCACGCCGAGGCTGGGTACCGGTTTGAGGTCGAATGCGTACTGCGGCTCGCCCTGCGCCAGCAGGTGATTGGCGATCCGCTGCAGCATGTTGATCGCATTGAGAAAGGCCGGATCGATCGTGCGCGCCGCGCTGCTCGCGCCCGAACCGCTCGATGCCGGCACCCATTGGTCGCCCTGCAACGTCAGCACGCCCGCCAGCTGCGTGGCGAGGAACACGCCGACCAAGCCGCCCTGCGGTCGCAGGAAGCGCGACAGCTCCGGCAACGATGCGTCGTTGTTGGTGTTGGCGAACGGATAGCGGCCGGCAAACGAGCGGTTCCAGCTCGCGACGACGGTCTGGCGCCATGCGTCGTTCAAGCTCGCCTGTGCCGGCTCCAGAATGGCCTGAGTGGCTTGCGTGACCGGCTGCACGAACAGCGACTGCCCCATCCCCGCCCACTGCTCGCCGAGACTGGCGGCGACAAGCTGCGCATAGGCGAGCGTGTCGGCCAGTTCCGAACTCTTGCCTTGGAACAGCGACTGCGCGACTTGTCGCGACTCGCTATCGGCGTCCGGGCTGTCAGCGATTTGTTGCAGCTTCAGACGCAGCATCGTGATGCGTTCGATGAAACGCTGCAGGCTCAGGTCGCTCGTTGCGCCTGCCGTCGCAGCGTTCCCCGGTGCGATCAGATGCAACACGGGGCCGAACGACACGCCGAGCGGTCCGGCCGGGTCGGGCGCGGCCGGCTGCGGCGCATTGTCCTTGCTCGCGAACATGTTCTGCGCCTTGTTCACCAGGGTGTCGGACAGCGATGTCTTCACGACGCCCGCTCCGCCCTGGAACTCGAGCGACTTCATCAGCGAGATCACCGGCGACTGCCGCGAATCGGCGATGAGTTTCAACTGCGCGACGGCGGCCGGCAAGGTCCGCGCCGGTTCGCACGTGATGCTGTTCATGAAGGTTTGCCAACGGTCCGCATAGTCCGCGAAGTAGCGCGTGCGCAACGACGCGCGCAGCGCCTCGGGCGTCGCGGCCGACGCGTTGCGATTGGCGCTGGTCGCGCCGAGCACCCAGTCGGCCGTCACGCCATTGCGTTTCGCCATGTCGTCGATCGCGGCCTCGATGGTCCCGTCCCATGCCTGACGCGTGTACGCGCCGGGCACGCTGGCCGTGGTTTTCAGCAGTCCGCGCGTGTCGGTGCCATCGGTCAGAGACGCGAGCGTCTGGTCCGGGTACTTGCGACCGACCGATTCGAGGATGCCCTGATAGATCATGTCTTCCGAGTTTTTCACGCCGATCACGGCGAGCAAGGTCTGGCGGGCGCCCGCGACGAGCTCGTCACGCGCGGCGATGCGCCAGTCGGGATGCGCGCCGAGGTGCTGCGCGTAGAACGCCAGCAGCCGCTGCGACAGGTCGAGCTTTTCGCCCGGAGACAGTCCGATGCCGCCGTTCCAATGGCGCACCAGTTGCGGCGTCATGAACGCCGCATCGGCGCGCGACGGGTCCGCCATCATCAGGTACGTCTTGAGCGTGGCGTGACCGTCGCGAGCGAGGCGATTGACCTGGTCATCGACTTGGGCGGTCGGCATCTGCGTGAGATCGACCAGTTGCCCTTCGATGTCCTGTTGCACGGGCGCAAGCAGTTGCGGGCGCGCTTCGCGCACATAGGGCTTCCATAACGCGGTGAGCACGTCCTGATCGTGATTCAGGCCGAAGCGCGAGAACAGCGTCGGACGCTCGACGCGCGCTTCGTAGAACTCGATGCGCTGCTGGAGCGCGAGCAAGGCGCGCAGACGGGTCGCCGGACTGTTGGCGCCATTGAACGTGCGAAGCACGTCATTCGTCAGCGCCAGGCCGCGGGCATTCGTCAGGCCCGAGATGAGCATGCCGGCGCCCCACAGTCCGACGGCCGCCAGCGCGATTCCCGAGACCATCGTGAGAGGATGCGTCGCCGTACGGCGGCCCGGCGTACGCTTGGCTGCATCGGTCAGATAGCGCCACAACGGAAAGTGAAGACTGTCGGTGCCCGTTGTCGTCGCTCCGGATGCCGGCCACGGTGCGAACATCACACCGGCAACCGGTTGGGCACGACGTTGCCAGTCGGACAAACTCGCGATCCAGCGAGCCAGCGGTGCGCTACGCGTATCGAGACGGGTCGAGAGATCTGACGCGTAGCGGTCGGCAGGGTTGTGCGCGAGCTGGCCGACACTGACGTCGGCCAATCGATTGCGTAATTCGAGTAGCGCGGTTTCGACGGCGGATGCATCGCTCGCTCGTGAAAGCTCGCAGCCATTCACGGGAGTGTCCGCACGATGAACGGCATCCGAACCCGCAAGGTCGAGCACAAATACTGGCGCGGCCCACCTCAGCAAGTTGCTGATGCGCGCGAGGTGGAGGCCCCAGGGGCTGCTCGTGCCTCGGACCGAGTCGGGCAGAATCGTCGATTCGTCGAGTACCAGCACGATTGCATCGATGGGGCGGGCGGTGCGATGGCGGCGGATCTGCGTCAACCACATATCGTCGACCCTACCGTCGGCCTTGATTTGCGCACACAACAGCACTGCGTCGTCGGCAAGGAGCCATCCCTGCTCGTTGAGTTCGGGCGAAAACCGCCCGATGGTCGCGGCGTCGCCAGCAACGAGGAACCACGGCAAACGATAGCGCCAGCGCAAGCCGTAACGCGAACGCAAAACCTGGGACAGGTCTGCCAGAGCGCGAGTGTTTTTGTCGGTGGCCTCGACCAAAGAATCGGCTTGCCGTACACCGGGCCAGCCCGCAAGTCGGCCGTCTGCGGAACGATGGCGCATACGCCAGCTCACGATTACACCGACGAGCACCAGAAGCGCAACGGCCAGCAGCACCAACCACGCAAGTCGCTCGGCATCAGCGGTATTGATCCCGCCCAGTTCCACGAGGAGCCATATGCCCAGAGCTGCAAGTGCGGTCGCTAGCGCCACAAAAAGGAGTTCAAGCCAGAATTTGCGGTCCATTAGAGACTGGGTTCAAGAGAAGAAGGTACGGCCGGACGAACGACCGACACAATGCTGTTGGCTTCGTTGTGCCTTGCCACCAGTTGCGGGCCACCAAATGACTGCGCAAACTCGACTGCACAGGCGAGCGCGAACCAGTCGGCAGCAATACCCGCGTCGCCGACGATACGGTCGACATTGTGTTCGCCCGGCACTTGCTGGCTTTCCACCAGGGCAACTTTTTCTGTGCGCGCCGCCGCCATCAACGCCTGTTGCCCGACCTTATCGAAGCCCGTATGCCACAGATGTTGAATGTCCGCTGGTTTAGCTTTGCCCCATTTCAACGCAAGCGACAACGCTTGCTGAAGCGAGGCAAGAGTGCCCTGTCTAGGACGATGGAGATACGCCGAGGCACCGAGTCGAGGACGCTCTCCGACGTCGTGCCGGGCCATTAGCAGCGCGATTGCGGCTTCGCCACTGCCAGGCGGCGGAGATTGAGTGACCAGGTCATGCAACTGAATGGTTACCAGCAGCATCGCGTAATCCGGATTGCTATCGGCCTGCCTGTCCAACCACCGGTCTAGCGACATCAGGCCTGGGATGCTCTGTTCGGCATCGAACGTGAACGCACGCAACGCGCGGGCGTTCCAGAACGACCGAAAATGTTGGCGAATATCGTCATCAAACGACGGCGCGTCGATGAATAGCGCAACTTTCAGTGGCAGAGCCGCAGGTAATGCGCCGATCCGGGGTTCGAGTGCATCGAGGATCCCGGAAAGGAGGTCCAACAACAAGACGCGTTGTCGATCCGCGTCGTACTCACGCGGCTCGGTTCCGATGGAAAACTCCGGTGCCGCAAACCAACGCGCGGCAACGGTGGCAGTTTTGTCCGGCGTCTGTTGAGGAACGAGAACGATCTCCCCCGAAGCGACTTTCGAAACCGGACTACGTGCATCGTGGACCGGAAATCGGCAGAAGCTTCCGAGCACGGCTATAGGCCGACTCTCCTCGTCAAACACGCCCGCGACATAGCGATCGCGTCGATCATTCCATGACGTGATTGCGCGCACCTTTCCGGCATGACGCAGGAAAGGGACGAGGGTCACGATAGCCGCCACCAAAAGCGGGACAATCACTATGGCAATCCAGAAGACGGGCGTCGCAGTAGGAAACCGCTTGGGCCAGACCAAGAGCGCAGCGGTACCGCCTCCCACCGTGCAGGCGACGAAAATAATCGACCAGACCAGCAGCGATGGCGGCTGCGGGTACGATTCGATGCGCGGAGGAAGAGCGTCGACATCAATAGCCATAGACGTCTAAGTAGTTGAACTCAAGATTTTGCATAAATCGACCGCGCGTGGACGTCACCGTTGGTTTCGCAGTCGACGCCCTCCGGGGCAATACCCGCATTTTCGTAGTCGCCACCTTGCTCGTATTCCGGATCTTCCTCGAGCCAATCAGCCATCTTTAGCAACTGTTTCCAGAAGGGGCGATCGGCGAAGCTGTCGGCACGACCTATGGGTAGGTCGTAGGCGAGAATGCGTTCGACGAGCATACCCCTCCCGTACTTTAGAATCGTGCTGTGATTGGTTGGCGTGGCGATTGTCGCCTCAAATTCATCGTTCACTTCTTTCGGTGTCTGGGGCCGCGAACGTGTCTGGCTTGATACGTCGTAAGGTGAAGTCGCCTCGGGTACATACTTCGGTTTATCTTCGTAAAGTTCCTTGTAGTATTTGTAATCGTCGTCGGTGGCGAGCGTCTTATGGTTTTCCAGTTCGTGATTTTCGTCGAAGTTATTCATATCGTATGCCGGCACAGGGTACGGAACCTTAGGACCATTGACGTTAACCGTCTCGTTTGGATCGATGGCGGTCAACTCATCCTTGACGCCCATGATTTTTGGAGGCTTCGGATTCCACGGCCCTCCTCCCTTGGACGGGTAGCGGGAGGTTTCCGCACAGGGTGCACCGCCCACTTCAGACGAGCGCATGAATTGCCGCTGATAAAGCACGCCCTTGTACTTGGCGAAAGGGTCAATCTTGGCGAAAGATTGAGGACGATCCGGATCAGGCAAACTCTTGCCCACGCCCTTCCAACCTATACTTTGAAGCGGCGTCGATCCCATCACGCGATCATGTGGCGAGAAGTAAATGAACACGCGCCCATGATTGTGATGGCTTGAAATCGCGTCGCCCTGAACAGGCTCCTCGGTCGGGATCGATGGGCTCCATTTGAGCTTGGCATCGGCCTGATCCTCGAGTACCAGTTCGGCATCGCTCTCCGTCCCGCCATGCTGCTCGCCCGTAGACATCCTGCCCGGTCGAGAAGACTGCATGACCGAAGCCTTGTCGAGCCAGCCGCCGACGCCGTCGAGTTGTTCGGGTGTCACCTTGGCCTCGGCGTCAGCCTGGGATTGCTGAAAGCGATCAAGCATATTGAAAAATGTCTTGACGCGCGCTTTTGTAGTAGGTGCCTTGTCTCCCATCTGGAAATCATCCATAGCGGTCTCATTAAGCCGGTATGGCGAGTTACACAGGAACAGTGTGTCCGGGACCTTCTTGACGTAAAACATCGCAAGGGACGCAATCATCGTACCTTGGCTGTGACTGACGACAGCGATCGTATCTTTGGGATGCTTGTCGTAAATGGTATCGATCAGCTTCGCGAGCCGCTTGGAGGCATTTACGTAGTAGGTGCGCTTGGGGCAGGCATTGAGTGGTCGGTCGCGCTCCGGATTAATGATTGGACTGCCGATATTGATACCAAATACGTGCGGGTTAAAGCCGTCGTACCACGACATACTCAGCGCGCTAGTCCCATTCTGGAAAGGGCCACCACCCCAATAGTATGTGGCACCACGGACATTCGGCGTGGATGGACGATGCGAATCTGGTCTGTATGAATACGCCGGGTAAGCGTAGGGAGCACTATTCGGCGTTATCTTCGCCTCGAGCCGGGTTTTGAGCGGAATACGCCACGGAAACGTTCCCGCATTCGTTTGGTCTTTGGGTGCACGATACCCCCAGTAAAATCTTATAACCGGACTATTTTTCAAATTCAATGATTTTAGAGAGCGAGGATCATCATTGGAAAACCCATTTTCCTCGAGATCACTTCGACCAAGACGCTCGTTAAGACCATTAACTATACCAACCTCAGCATCCCCAAACCACTCACCTTCTGAGTTGACACCGTGGACAAAGATGACAACGCACGGCATTGGGCGAGGAACCGGCACTAACGTAGTATTACCGTCACAGGGAACACATACCGATTCAGCCGAAAATTTTGGTTTCACGATTTCCATAATTTATTCACTTACTGATCGATATTTCATCCTTAGGCAACACCGGGCAAGTCCAATGAGTAGCCCCAGACGGAGATTTGATGCTTAATGGAATTTTCTGACGAGAGACAGGCTTACCATATCTTCCGAGAGCTGGTGGGGTGTTGCTATAATGCGAATCATCCGGATCCACGTTTTGATTAATATCTAGAACATAATCATATCGATCCGAGTATCCAGCCGGATCCTTATCATCAATCTTCGTAACATAAAGATCGCTCTCATTTTGAATTACCGCATAATGTGAGTCATCATTCCCCAATAAAAACCACTGAAACGTTTGCCCCCCATCATGAGAGTAATTGATGTGCAACAATCCACCCCTTACATCAGACTCCGACCTCGAGGGAATCGCAACATAATTCGACGAAGAACGGACGGCGTAATAACCACGATACACCCCGGTGTTTTCACCCCCCGTAAATGAAACAAGCGTTCGAACATTTTTGCTATCGTCATAGTAAAAAATTTGCCCATCCATTTGCCCGCCGATGCAAGGATACCTGCTGCGAATCGTAATGTAGCGATTATTATCGATCCGATAAACCTCGTATTCGCGAAAGTCAACGGCGGAAGATACAGGTACATTCCGTTGCTCGAAACTAGCGCACGCCGCCAGTGCAAATGACACTAAAATAATCGGCGAAATAAATCCTCGCCTCAAAGAGACCACTTCCACCACTGCGATCAAACGAAATCGCACCATCATCGCCAATGAATCCAGCCCGGACGGAACATTTTTGAGAAATCCAAGCATTACCCCTCCTTTCCCAGCAGATTGATTTAACGCATCAACACGACCTTGCTCTGCATGAAACTCGCCGTACTTCATCACCATCAAACCACTCTCCCTCCGAGCCAATGCCATAGATGAAGATGAAATACACGGTATTGGTTAAGGAACAGCCACCAACGTCACATCACCGCCATCCGAAACACATGAGGACTCAGCCGCGAACTTTGGCTTCGCGACTTTCATAGTTACGTTATTCACCATGCGAGATTTTTTCTCTAGACGTCCGCTCACCGTCGTGAGAATAGTTGATATGCAAAAGCATTTCCCGTGTTTCCGAAAATGCCAGCGACGGAATGGCGACGTATTTTTGACTAGAGCGAATAGCGCAATAGCCTCGATAGAGACCATTACTCATTGACCCAGTGAAAGAGAGTGGCATCATCAACGCAGTCATGAACAATCGCTGCCTTCCCGCGATTAGGCCTACGTCACGCACGCGATTTTTAAATAATTTAATCACGATTTATCCTTACCGAGCAGTTCAATTCTGACCACTTCTGCGATCTCGCTTTGCGCAACGCTCGTTTCTCCGCTGTCATTGCTCACACCTTCAATCACCGCCCCGTTTTCCTTATGAATGCGGTAGCGCTGCCCCTTTATGACATCGTCAGGATGGCCGTCATAATGAAGTACGAATTTGCGTGAATTAGGCCCAGAATTGGCGAGCGGCGGATACGATTCGTGCAGACTTGCTGGCCCCTGCGCAAACGTCCCGGCGCGCTTGAAAATGATCGAGCCCGGACACCCCAGTTCAATATTGCCGCCCGATAGTTTGATATAAGCACCGCCAGACGAGATGACGACTGCGTTACGGGAGAACGCATGGAGCTCTCCTTCGACGCTGACGAGTTTCATGTCTTTCGCGGACGTCATCAGCACCTGGCCCGAATGAGCGATGGCCTGAATATCATTTTTCGCAGCTACGACCTTGACCCCTTCGTTCTGCGCGAAAATCGATACTGCGTTGGCGGCAGACAACGAGACGTTTTTCCCCGCACCAATATCGGCGTTTTCGATCGCAGTTGCCGTAAGATTCGTCTTCGCGGACAACTGAAGGTGATCGCCGCTAGTGACGGCTACACCTTCCGGCGCAGTCGCCAATAGGACCGCACGCTGTAGGCGGTCCAATCTCTCGGCAAGCAACTGCCGCTGTTGCTCGACGGCGTTCACCTGAGCTTGGGCCGAACGGGCAGCTTTTTCGAGGCTTCGCATCAATTGCAACGCCTCTTTGAGCTGCGTCGAGGCCGCCTTCATGTCGAGTTGCTTGCCCTCGGCATCGGGCTGGTCGTCCGCCGAAACAAGCAGGCCTTTGCCCGCCCGGATTGCGCCGTAACCGGAAGTGCGAAGCTCAAATCCTTCGCCTCGATACTCCAGCCTCTGATTGACCAGATAGCCAAGATCGAGATGGCTCGTTCCCGAATGCTCGGTGCTGAGCTTGACGCCCTCCTGCCCCGCCCAGTCCTCCATCCGCAGTTTGTTGTTCGACTGCGTGCGGATCACGTTGCGCGACAGCCAGCGGCGATCGCTCGTCACCAGATCGCGCGCCTGACTGTGATGGTGGAAGCCGATGATCTCCGGCTTGTCGGGGTCCGCGTCCCGGAACGCGATCACCGCTTCATCGTTGTCCAGCGCCGGGAAGTGGAAGCCCGTCTGCAACTTGCCCGCGAAGGGCTTCGCCAGCCGCAGCGGCACGCTTTCCCCGCCCGCCGGCCAGTCCGCGAAGTCCACGTCGAATCGAACCGTGTAGTAGCCTGCCCCGGTCAGGTAAGCGTATTTGTACTTGTCGGGGCTCGTCACCCGAGCGCTCAGCGTCCCGGCAATCTTCGGCCACTTCGCGTCTTCGAGCTGGAGCCGGAAGCGCCGGTTAGCGGGAATTGCGATGTAGCTGTTCGAGTAAGCCCGATCGCGCGCGCCGCTATGCGTCACTTCGATCACCACCTGTCCGTCGGGTGCATCGGGCAATACCGTGTCGAGATTCAGCACGCGCCCGGCCTGCAGCGCCAGCACGTTGCTCTCGCCTTCGTACACGATCTGCCATGCGATCGCCGCTTCATGGCGCAGTTGCGCCTCCCATTTCGCGCCGTCCTGATCGAGATGGTGAGTGCCGTAGACGTAGGTCTGGCCGTACGTGGTCGGATCCTGCGGTGCAACGTTTGCGTCGTCCCGGAAACGCTCCCACGCCTGCTCGGGGTTGTAATCGGCCACGACAAACGACTGCGGCACGGTCACCGTATGCGTCTTGAGTGCGGTCACCGCCTCGGCGCCGGTCGCCTCCAGCCCCGCAGTCTCGCGATACGCCGCAGTCAAGTGCGGGTCCCACTGGTAATGGTCGACGTCGTCGGCAAACACCGCCTGATCGCCATGCTCGGTCTCGACGATGTAGCTGTAGATGCCGGCCTTCTGCATCAGCATCCGCACATACGACAGGTCGTCGAGCTTGTACTGAAAGCGGAACAGGTGCTTCGGATACTCGCGGCGCAGCCGGAATGCGAACTGGTGGCCTTCCAAGCCATGGCTGCGCAGCACTGCCTCAATGATCTGCGGCGTCGTCTGGTGCTGGTAGATACGGCTGGTGCTCACCGCTTCCAGTCGCGCGAAGTGCGACTTCAGCACGATCTCGTACTTGGTGAAGTCCGCGGTGGTCTGCAGCGTCGAGAAGCGCGCGATAAAACCGGAGAAACGATGTGGCACACCATCGTCAGGCACGATCGTGCAGACCGCGTCGCGATTCAGGTAGTCGATACGCGTGAGTTGCAGCGGATGCGTGAGCACCACTCGCACCTCGGTGGGATATCCCATCCGCTCGACCGCCATCACCGACACGACCGAGAGTGCAACTGCGCTCTCGGTCCCCGGCACCTCGAAGAAATATGCCTGGCGCCCCGACACCCCGGTCAAGTCCGATACGAACCGCCTCGCATCGTCAAACAGGTTCGACATTGTTGTAACCCCGTATCCAGATAGCGCTGCTAAACACCTGCATCGCGCTCAGAGCCGAGGAAGAACAGTAACTACACTCGCACTTGTCGTGGAAGAGCGAGCGTGCATTATTCAGGCCGTTTGTTGTATTTGTCCGAAGTCTGACAATTGTTCACGTATTTCGCTATTTTTAAGATGTTCGCCATGCTATATGTCGCATTCCTCTGTTATCCGGCCATGCCAGATGCAACGTCCGATGAGTGAAGGCGCTCAGTGCGACCAATACACCGACGCCAAATTATCTTCAGAAATGCGCATAAATACGATTGCGTGCATCGATTCCGATTTGATCGATTGGTATCTGGCTGAATTGGACGATCAACTCGGCAGACAGCTCGACGCCATCCTCCACCACTGCGCATTTCAGACACTCGAATCGACGTGGCGCGGCCTGCAATTCCTGGTGGATCGGACTGATTTTCGACAAAACGTCAAAATCGAGGTGCTTGATGTCTCGAAAGAAGCGCTGCGTCAAGACTTCGAAGATGCACCGGACATCATCCAGAGTGGCCTGTTCCGGCTGACATACGTCGGCGAATACGACATGCCGGGCGGGCAGCCCATCGCCGCGATCGTCTCGGCCTTTGAATTCGATCACGGCGGCCCGGACATCGCACTATTGCGCAATATCTCGAAAGTCGCGGCCGCGGCCCATATGCCGTTCATCGGCGCCGTCTCGCCTGCGTTCTTCGGGAAAACCACGATGGAAGCCGTCGCAGGCATCCGCGATCTGCCGAGCTGGTTCGAGCGGGCCGAATACCTGAAGTGGAAAGGCTTCCGTGAAACTGAGGATGCACGCTACATCGCGCTCACAATGCCGCGATTCCTTGCACGTTTGCCGTACGGATTCGATACGATGCCCGTGCGCGCATTCAATTACACCGAGAATGTCAGGGAATCTGGTCGCAGCGCATATCTGTGGACAAGCGCGGCGTTCGCTTTTGCGGTCAATATCGTGCGCAGCTTCGTACGAAACGGTTGGTGTGTGCAGATTCGCGGCCCGCAAGCGGGTGGCGTCATCAATGACATTCCCGCGCATCGGTACGACCTCGGCGCCGGGCAACTGGGTAAGATTTCCACGGACGCATTGATTTCGGAAACACGCGAGAATGAATTCGCCGATATCGGCCTAATTCCCCTTTCGTATACCCGCAATCACGATCAAACGTGTTTCTTCTCGGCGCATTCAACGCAACGGCCGCGATCTTACGATGCACGCGACGCCTCCGCGAATAGCCGGATCAATGCCCGTTTACCGTACATCTTCTTGCTGTCACGGATCGCACATTACCTGAAGCTCATCCAGCGCGAAAACATCGGCACGACGCGCGATAGCCGATTGCTGGAGCTCGAGCTGAATACCTGGATTAAATCGCTTGTCACGGAAATGACCGATCCCGGCGATGAACTTCAGGCGGCACACCCGCTGCGGCAGGCCAAGGTCACGGTCGAGGACATCGAGGACAACCCGGGGTTCTTCCGCATCAAGCTGTTCATCGTCCCGCATTTTCAGATCGAGGGCGTCGACATCAACCTCTCCCTGGTTTCGCAGATGCCGAAAGCGAAACATTGAACGCGTTCCGTCGCGCACCTCTACACCGCTACTTCCATTCCAGAACAACCAACAAGATGAAGATAACCAGACCGCTGTGGGCCAAGGGGATTTTCATGACGCCGCAGCACTTCCAGCAGCAGGCGATATGGGAACAATACGTCCATGACCGTGTAGCCCGTATCGCAAGCCCCGACGCTTGGGGTGCCGTCCACGTTGCGCTCGACAGCGAAGCACTGAGCGTCAATCGACTGCAGTGCACGGCGCTCGGGCTGCGCCTGCCGGACGGTACGCTGATCGATAGTGAAACGGCCGACTGGCTTCCTGCGGCACGCAGTCTCGACGACGTGCCGACAACGGTCGACAGCGTGACCGTGCTTGCTGGTGTAGCACTGATGGACGCTCAGGGCGGCAACTGCGTCGAACCCGGCGAAAAGCCTGCGCGGCCGCGGCGCGTGACCCGCGAATACAAGCACGTTGCCGATCTGAACGGCGACGGACAGGAAGAAATCACCGTCGAGCGCAACGTGGTAGCCCTTCTGTTCGACTTCGAGCAGGCCGGAGACTACGTCACCTGTCCGATCGCGCGGCTCGTGCGCACGCCACAAGGGCGGTTCGAACAGGACAAGAGCTTCGTCCCGCCGTGCCTGTTCCTGTCGGCGAGCGATCGCCTCGTGCATCGCGCGCAGCGCATCTCCGAAATCCTGTCTGCCAAGAGCGCCAGCCTTGCAGTGCGCCGCAAAGAGCGCTCGGATCAGATCGCCGATTTCGCCGTGTCCGACGTGGCGCTCTTCTGGCTGTTACATAGCGTGAATAGCACCTGGCCCGAACTCGCCCGTCTCGTACAGGCGCCGGACCAGCATCCGGAACGGCTCTACGCCGTGCTCGCCCGCTTGGCCGGCTCACTGCTGACGTTCTCTACGACCGAGTCGCTCCAGGCGATTCCGCTATACGATCACCACGCGCCGGAGCCGATGTTTGCCGAGCTCGAATCGCTGATCAGAACACTGCTCGACGCCGTGATTCCGTCCCGAGTCGTGCCGATTGCACTCGAGCGCGTGCGCGCGACCACATGGCTCGGCCGAATCAACGACGAGCGGCTGACGGAGGGCGCTGAATACTATCTGTCGGTTCAGGCCGCCATGCCCGCACACGCCCTCATCGAGCACCTGCCGCGCCTCTGCAAGGTCGGCGCACCGGACGAAGTCGAGCAGATCGTCAATTCCGCGCTGCTCGGCATCGCGCTGCGCCCGATGTCGCGCCTGCCTGCCGCGATTCCCGTGCGGATAGAAAACCAGTACTTCGCGCTGGACAGCAACGATGCCGCGTTCAAGCGGATGATCGACGCGCATGCCTGCCAGATCTACGTGCCGGCGTCGATTCCTGAAGCGTCGCTCGAGCTGTATGCGGTGCTGCCGTCATGAGTGCGGTGACGATGGCAGATTCGCCCCTGCTCCCGGTTGCGTTACGCGACACGGCACGCACGGTCACCGCACTGGCCGAAGAGCCGCTGTCGTTCGACGCGCTTCGAGGCCAATGCAACACGCAGATCGACCAACTGCGCTCCGATCTGGGCTTGCGGGACCTCCAGGATCACGTGATCAACGATGCGGTCTACGCGCTGTGCGCACTGCTCGACGAGGCCGCATTGAAGCACCTCACGGGAGAAGCTCGCGAAAGCTGGGAGAAGCGGCCGCTCCAGGAGGAACGTTTCTCGAGAAACGATGCCGGCGAGGAGTTGGTACGACGCATCGAGGATCGCTTGCTCGAGCCACGGTCGCCGCGGGTGCTGCTTGCGATATTCGCCGCGGTGCTGTCGCTTGGCTTCACCGGACGGTTTGCGATGGACGGGAGTACAGCGCGTGCGGCGCTTATTCGCACCCTCGACGAACGACTCGGGCGCACGACCGCAGCGGAGGACAACCACGCAGCGCCTGCTTCGATCGTGGTGAACCGCACCAACGCCCGCCCGCTGCGCATTTCTCCGCTGACTTGGGTGGTCGCCTCGTGCGTCGCCGTCGGCGTCGCATGGTTCATGGTCGATCGATGGTTCATCGCGTCGATTGCGCAGATCGCGCAATAAAGGAACTCCACGATGTGGGTAGGACCTGGCTTATTCGAGCGGATTACCGGGCACTTCGCTGACGGCTCTGGCGTGGACGACTTCGCGTCAGAAGTGCAGGTTTTCCTGTCGGTGCGCGACAACATCGAGCGCATCCTGAATAGTCGGCGCGGGTCTCTCGCGCACCTTCCGGACTACGGCCTAGACGACCTGTCGGAGATCTATCGGCATCTGCCGTCCTCGGCGCACAAGCTGCGGCGCGCGATCGAGGCGACCCTGCTCGCTTACGAACCGCGTCTGAAGCGAATAGAAATCGAAATTCATCCGCCCGAGCCTGGTATGTTGATCAGCTTCACGATGGCCTGTCATTTGCATCAGGCAGGGCTCGTGCGCTTCGGCACGAACTTCATGCCGGACGGCAAAACCCGACTGCGCATGCTGCAGGCAGCGCTCGACCGATACTGAAATAGCGTCGAATACGCGTTACATGAGCGCGATCATGATCGGCGACCTTGCATCACGCTGCACGCCAACCGGTCCACGCTCGACGACGGCGTGCCGCTCGCGGCGTAGATGGATCCGGCGTCGTGTGCCGGCCTTCGTCATAACCGGCAGCGCTTCGTGTATCCAATCGACGTAGGATGCAAGCCGCCGAGGAAAAACGCGCGGCGTCCACCACAGGCGCCCATCCGGCGCGACCGATCAGAATCGGCGTCGCAAACCGAGTGATGCAATGAGCTGGTTCGCGCCGGACGCCCGTGAAAAGTTTGCGATCTGCGCGCCGCGGATACCTGTTCCGGCCAGTTGGTTGGCCCGTTGATAGACCGCCTCGGCGTAGATGTCCGTCGTCGGCGAAAGGAAGTAGGTGTTGACGATGCCGACCTGATGCCACTTCGGATAGCGAACGCCCGCCGGCGTCGCGAAGCGGCCCGCAGTAAACGTATAACCGGCCGAAACGTCCCAGTTCTGCAGCACGCTATAGCGCACGTTCACCTCGACGTTCTGAAACCGCACGTCGTCGCCCGGCAGGCTGACTGCGGTATCCACGACGTCGTTGATCGACGTGGCATGATCGAGACGCGTCTCGCTGAGCACGAGGCCGGCCGCACCGTTGCCGAAATGGAGCAGCCCGCCCGCAGCCCAGGTGCGCTGGCGCGCCGCGTTGAACGGTGCGCCGGCCGGTGCCGCGCCGTTCACGTTGGCGCTAGAGAGATTCGATGCGTTGTTGAACTGCACATAGCCCGCGCCGAGATCGAGATTGCCGTATTGATACGACGCGCCAAGGCTATACGCGCGGTTGTTGTCGAAACCGCCAGCCTGGTTCGAAAATCCATACAGCATACCCAGCTTGAGGCCACCCAGCAGCGGGCTCACGTACTTGACCGAGTTGTTGATGCGCGTCCAGTTGTCGAGGTTGTCGTTGTCGAAGACGTGCGCGAACGCCGTGCCGCCATATCGCGTCCCTCCCAGGGAAAACGGTTCGACGAACTGCACGACCTCGTCGAACTGGCGCCCCGCAATCAGCGAGCCGAGCTGTTGCGATTGCAACGCAACCCAGGACTGGAATCCGAACAGCCGGCCCTGCTGCGAAGCCGTGCCCGTCATCGGCGCAAAGCCGTTCGCCAGCATGAACGCCGCGTTCAGATCTCCCCCGAGGTCTTCCCTGCCCGACAGGATCCAGCGGCTACCGTTGATGTCCCCGCTCTTTGCCTGCCACGCGCTCTGATGCCCGTGGGTATTGCCGCTATCGTTCACGTACGCAATGCCCGCGTCGATGATCCCCGACAGCTGGACGGCGCTCTGCGCCTGCGTCGCGGAACTTGTCGTCGCCAACAACGCGCCCGCGAATGCAATGGTATGGCTCGTTCTGAAAAGTGCTGCTTGCGTCATCTTCCGCTGCCTGCCTTCCGGTCACCGTCAATTCGGGTTACGAATTAGTAAATACGAATTCATGCTTGAACGATTCTGTCACTGGCCACGCAGCACGGCTGCGGCAAGCAAGATTGCCAGTCGGCAAATATTCGCGACGACGCACGTTTCGATATAGTGCAAAAGCTGGAAGAGTCCTTTGTCGCGTGCATCAAACGCATCGGTGTCCATACGGTGCAAGCCACAGCTCTCGATCCGCTTTTTATCTATATGGATTTCCAGATTTCTCGTTTGACAGCGTCATCGATTCAGGGCGGCAGATTCGCCGGGGGCGTGTGTCACGTCGCATTGCACGGTGCGCTGTGAGAGAAACCGCCGGGCCTGCGCATCGTGGCGGGATTCGTTGGACCACGCCGATCACCGTCGGCACGCATGGATCGACGCGGCATATACCGGCACCGCTGCGTCGGCCGGCTAATCGCGGCGGCCACGGCCGACGAGCAGTGCCGCCGTGCGGCTCACGGAAACGCGGCTGATCGTCGGCACGACCCGTCGGTCTTGTCGCTCGTCGGCGTACCGTCAGATGCTCGCCGCCGCGAGAATGGGCTGCAATGGCGGCCGATGTGATCGACCGCCGCGCATCGGACCGTTCCACTCATTCGCCACGCTAGCGACACCGGTAGAATCGGTTCGCGCGAGCGGTGGATTCGCAATCGGAACAGCGCGTCACGATCCATGCCGCGCAACGCGCCGATCTTTGCTCCGTCGCTAACCGTTCGTCAGCGTCCGCCGGATGCCGATTGCCGGAACGATGCGCCATGCGCGGTATCCGGCAGCCTGTCGCGGCCACTGAGCCGCGAGCGGAAGGTACCAGCCGGCGACGAGGTCCGATACAGGCCGCGCTTTTTCAGCTCCGGCACGACGAGTTCGGCAAAATCGTCGAGCGTACCGGGGCTGATCAGCGGATTGAGCATGTAGCCGCTCGTGGTCGACTGTCGCGCATGTTCGGCGATCTGGTCGGCGACTTCGTCCGGTGAACCGACGAGGATGAGGTCGGTGCCGCGCGTGACGCTCGCAAACTTGCGTCGCACGTCGCCGGCAGTGAGCGGCTTGCCGCTTCCGTCTGCGCGCACCACGTAGGACGTGAGCCCTTCCGTCTGCGTCGTCAGCGGTTCGTCGTCGGCATAGCGGTCGATGTCGATGCCGGTGTCGCCCGCATAGCTGACGAGTTGCGCATGCTGGTGATAGTGCTGCTGCAGCGAATGGTATTTCTCTTTCGCCGCGCTCGACGAACGCGCGGTCACGATCCGCAGCACGGTCAGCGATTTCACATCGTCCGCAGCGCGGCCGCGTTCCGTCGCGAGCCGCCGAATCTCGTCGAGGCCCGCACGGATCTCGCGCGGATTCGACTTCGCGACGAACACCACCTCCGCGTGCTTCGCGGCGAATTCCCGTCCGCGCCCCGACCAGCCGGCCTGAATCAGCACGGGCGAGCGCTGCGGCGACGGCGCACAGACGTGCGGCCCGTGCACGCGATAGTGCACGCCTTCGTGCGCGATCGGCCGCACACGGTCGCCGCGTGCATAGCGCGGCGCGTGCTTGTCGGCGACGACCGCGTCGTCGGCCCAACTCCCTTCCCACAGCTTGTACACGACGTCGAGAAACTCCTCGGCGCGCGCGTAGCGTTCGTCGTGGCCGATCATCCGGTCGAGCCCGAAGTTGCGCGCCGCACTGGTCAGGTACGACGTCACGATATTCCAGCCGATCCGGCCGTTGCTGAGATGGTCGAGTGTGCTGAAGCGGCGCGCGAGCGCGAACGGGTGCTCATAGGTCGTGCTCGCTGTCACGCCGAACGCGAGCCGCTCAGTCTGCGCGACCAGCGCCGGAATGAGCATCATCGGATCGTTCGCCGGCGCCTCGACCGCCCATCGCAGTGCCGCGTCGGCCGATCCGCCATAAACGTCGTACAGGCCAAGCACGTCCGCGAAGAACAGCATGTCGAGATCCGCCTGCTCGGCCGTGCGCGCGAGGTCCGACCAGTAGGCTAGCGTATTGGCGCGCAGCCGCTCGTCGGCCGGATGGGTCCACAGGCTCGGCGCGCCACCGCAGCCGACACTGGCTTGCTCATACAGGGAAAACAACAAGGGGCGAGGATCGGACATCGTGTAGTTCGCTATCAAGACAGGAATCAATTGGGCGCCGCCCACGCGCCGGATGACGGGCGGCGGCGCTGGACCGGCATTCCGGGTTCGGGCGCACGCGCCAGATGGCGATTGACGCGCTTCTCGAGACGAGCAGCGGGAAAAGTGAGCAGCCCGACCAGCACGACATAGACGATCGCCGCGCCGGCCAGCGGTTCGTACACGCGCAGCGTCTCGAAGCGCAGCGTATTGGCCGTCCCCATCACGTCGAACACGGTGACGGTCGACGCAAGAACGGTCGATTTCAGCAGCAGGATCGCCTCGCCGGTGAGCGCCGGTAGCGCGAGTCGCCAAGCACGTGGGCCGACGATCCGGCGCAGCACCTGCAGGCGCGTCATCCCGTATGCGTGACCGGCCTCGATCTCGCCGGCCGGCACGCCGGCAATCGCGCCGCGCAGGATCGTCGCCACATACGCGCTCTCGTTCACGCTCAACGCGACGATCGCGTACCAGAACGCGTCGCGCAGCAGCGGCGACGCCCAACTGTCGCGCATCCATTCGCGCGGCACGATCTGGCCGAATCCGTAATACAACAGGTAGAGCTGGACGAGCAGCGGCGTGCCGCGAATCAGCATGAGCCAGCCGCGTGCAGACCAGCGCAGCGGCGTATGGCGGGCGCCGGCCGCAAGCGCGAGCGGTACCCCGAGCAGCACGCTGGCCGAGCCGGACACGAGCGTCAGCGCGAGCGTCGTCGGCACTGCGGCGAGCAGCTTCGGCATCACCGTATCGAGCAGGAACGGCAGCGAGAAAATCATGCGGTTGCGCGCCTCGTCCCACGATTCGCATGCCGCTCGAGCGCTGCGAAGACGCCAGTCGACGCGATGCTGAGCAGCAGGAACAGCGCGGCCGTGACCAGATAGAAGAATACGTAGTGTCGCGTCGCGCCGGCCGCGAGCTGGCTCGCCTTCAGGAGATCCGTGAACGAGCCGAGCACACTGATGAACGACGCATCCTTGGTCGCGTTCAGCCACACGTTGCCGACGCCCGGCAATGCGAGCCGCGCAGCAGCCGGAAGGCGGATGCGCGTCAGTGTCTGCCACGGCGTCATCCCGTACGCGTGCGCGGCCTCGACCTGACCGACCGGGACGTTGACGAGGGCCGCACGGAAAATGTCGGTCAGATACGCACCCTGAATGAATCCAAGCGATAAAGCGGCGACGACGAACGGATCGAATGCGAAGCCGTCGGACACGATCCCGCTGTCGCGGAGCGCACGCTCGACGGCCGGCGCCACCACATAGAATGCGAGCAGCAGGCACAACAGCTCGGGCAGCGCGCGCACGAGCGTCGTGTAGAGCCGCGCGAGCCATGCCAGCGATGCGTGCCGCGACAGTTTGCCGAGCGCGCCGGCAACGCCGAGCAGCGCGCCGGTGCAGAACGACGCTGCCGCGACGGCGGCCGTCAACGCGAATGCACTGGCGAACATGCGGCCATAACCGCCGTCGCCGAATGCGAGCAGTGCAAGCAGTGAATCGTCAGCGGCCATCGGCGTCAGCGGCCCTTCTCGATCGAGCCCTTCAGGTTCGGATAGCGGGCGGTGATCGCATCCCACGTGCCGTCCTGCTGCAGTTGCGCGATCGCGGTCGACAGCTTGTCGCGTAGTGCATCGCCGCGACGCAGGCCCGCGCCGATGCCGAGGCCCAGCACCGGATTGTCCGCGCATGTGGCCTTGATCTCGAAGTCCTTGCCGTCGCGCGACGCGAGGAACGCCGTAAACAGTCCCTTGCCTTCCTGCACGTAGTCGACGCGGCCGGACACCAGATCCGCGAGCGCGTTGTCGAACTTGTCGAACGCCTTGATCTGCGCGTCCTGCTTGAAGCGGGCATCGAGGAACGCCGAGAAGTTCGTACCGGCCTCGACGCCGATCACACGCCCCTTGAAAGTCGCGGGTACCGCGCAGTCGACGCGACGCCGGTCGCTTTTCGCGCCGACGAACACCGTCGGCGATTCGTAATATGCACGACTGAAATCGATCGCCTTCTGCCGCTCGCCAGTGATCGTCATCGATGACCAGATCACGTCGATCTTGCGGTTCTGCAATGCGGGAATCAGACCGTCCCACGCAATGTCGGTCAGCTCGCACCGAACGTTCAGTTTGCCGCAGGCGGCATCGAGCAGGTCGATCTCCCAGCCTTTCCACTTGCCGGCAGCGTCCTTCGAAAAGAACGGTGGATACGACTCGGCATCGATGCCGACGCGCAGCGTCGGCTGGGCTGCATGGGAAACCGGCACGAGGCCGAGCACGAACAACGCGGCCGCGGCACGGCGGACCGGAGAGAGCATCGAACGATTCATGTGGCGAATTTCTGGAAAAACGTCGGAACAACCGGCGCCGCAGCCGGCACGAGGCGAGACTGTAATGCGTGCCGACGCGTGTACCAAATGGTTATTTTTTCGATGAATATCTGTTCGGACGATATGTGGCGAGTCGAGCATCGCGCGGGGGCTACGAGCAAGCCGTTCGGCGCTGCGCCGACACCGTCGGCAGTTGCCGTTGAACGTCGGCAGAAAGCCCGCTCGACCGGCACCCAGCGCAACTGTCAGGATCTTCACGTTGCCCACGACCGCGCCGTTCGACACCGCCTCGCCGGTAGCAGCCGTGTTCGATCACAGCCGGCCCCGCCCCGCCGTTCATCGTCGCGTTGCAACGTCAGCAACTCATTTGACGAGCGAATACAGCACGGTCCCTGAAAACAGCACCAGTACCATCGACGAAAAGCGAAGCACGGCAGTGACATGGTGCGAGCCGGATGTCAGCATGCGCGTTGCGCGCCCCAGGCTGGCCCATCCGGTCCCAACCGGTATGAGAACGAGCAGAAACACGCCGAATGCCTGGGCCGCGCTGCTCGAATCGTGAAACGTCTGCCATGGAAACGCCGTACTTGCGAGCAGAAAGGCTTTCGGATTCAGCAAGGTGGCGACGAGCAGATTCCGCCACGTCACCGCCTTCGGACGTCGATCTTCCTCCAGCCTGCCTCGCGTCCACATCTTGGCGGCCAACAGCAGCAGGTACGACGAACAGGCGACCTTGATCACGCTCAGCACGTGAGGATGCTGCGCCGCGAACGCCAGCAGCGAAACGCCCCAGACGGAAATGGCGATGACGTACCCGGCCGCTTCCGCAAGCACGAGCGGCAGCGTGCGCGCCAGGCCAACGCTGATTCCCGACGAAAACAACAGCGTGTTGGTCGGCCCCGGAACGATCAATACCAGGATCGTGTAGAAGCACATCGTCATCAATTGATGGGAGTTCAACGTAGCCTCGCCCGAGATAGTGACCGGTCTTTCAGCGTCGCTCGCCCTGCAGCGAAGCCAGATACGGCGACGCATCGGCTTGCTCGCTGAACTCGAAATTCGTCGCCTCCAGTGCACCGTACAGGCGGGCCGAATCCGCCTCGCCGCAGCGAATGCCGATCAGTACGCGCCCGTAGTCGAACCCTTCGTTACGATAGTGAAACAGGCTGATGTCCCACGCATCGTCGAGCTTGCGCAGAAACTCCAGCAAGGCGCCGCGGCGCTCGGGGAACATCACCTGAAAGAGCTTCTCGTCGTCGATGCGGAACGCCTCCGCGCCGACGAGCTGATGACCATGCGTGCGCCAAAGCGTACTCCCGCCGAGATCGGTGGCCCGGTATCCGGCCGCCGCCAGATCCTGTACGATCTTGCGCGCGCCCTCGGCTCCCGGCGTCCGCACGCCGACGAAAACCTGCGCGTCGCCGCCCGTTGCGCGGCGATAGTCGAACGCGGTCACGACACAATCGCCGAGTTGCTCGATGAGCGCGCGAAAGCTCCCGGGACGCTCGGCGATCGAAACAGCGAAGCGCGCCTCACGGTTTTCGCCGAGCGTCGAACGCTCGGCGATGTAGCGCAGCTGATCGAAATTCATGTTGGCCCCGGATGCAATCGCGACCAGCGTCCCGCCCTTCTGCTCGCGTCGTTGCCACGCCTTCAAGCCGGCGAGCGCCAGAGCGCCCGACGGCTCGAGAATCGAGCGCGTATCGACGAAGACGTCCTTGATCGCTGCGCAAACCTCGTCGTTGTCGACGCGCACGACGCCGTCGAGATACTGCCTGCACAGCTCGAAGCTGTGGGCGCCGACCTGACGCACCGCCACGCCGTCGCAGAATCGGCCGACGTGCGCCAACCGCACCGGCGCGCCGCCCTCGAGCGCCTGATACATGCTGTCGGCGTCGCTCGGCTCCACACCGAAAATCCTGATCTGCGGCTTCACGCGCTTGACGTACGCGCAAATGCCGGCGGCCAGCCCTCCTCCGCCGACCGGCACGAAAATCGCATCGAGTTGGGTCGTCTGCTGGAGAATTTCCATCCCGACGGTCCCCTGGCCGGCAATCACGTGAGGATGATCGAACGGCGGCACGAAGGTGCTGTCGCGCTCGCGCGCATCGGCCAGCGCGGCATCGCAGGCATCGTCGAAGTTGTCGCCGTACAGCACGACCTCGGCGCCATAGCGGGCGACGGCCTGGACCTTGATGTCGGGTGTGGTGTGCGGCATGAACACGCGCGCGCGGCACCCGAGCGTGTGTGCCGCGAGCGCCACGCCCTGCGCATGATTGCCGGCGGAGGCCGTCACCACCCCGCGGGCGAGCGCCTCCGCGGACAGCCGCGCCATCAGCGTATAGGCGCCCCGGACCTTGAAGCTGAAGCTCGGCTGCATGTCTTCCCGCTTGAGCAAGACGCGACTGCCCAGGCGTTCGGACAGCCGCGACAGGGATTCGAGCGGGGTCTTGACGGCCACGTCGTAGACGGGAGCGTTCAGGATACTGGTCAGATAATTGAAGTCTTCGTGCATGGTGTGATCGGACGTGAACTGAATCGCGGCCGCCTCAATGTGCGTCGCGCTCGGCCACCGCCGCCGACCACGGGGACGAGACGAAGGCGCCCCCGGTCAGCTGGCGGGTTTGGCCATCGCGCAGGACGACGTTGGGGCAACCGAACAGATTGGGTGCGACGAGATTGGCGGCCCGCCTGACTTCGTGAGCCGCTCCGATGGCCTGCGCAACCGATGCGTCGAAGCGATCGTCGATCGTGACCCACGGGTCGCCGCTCGCATCGACACGCGGGAAGTGAATCGCGTCCTCGATCGACATGCCGCAATCGACCAGATACGCGACGAGTTGCATGACGGCCGGCATTATCCGTCGGCCGCCCGACGCACCGAGCGCCAGTACGTCTCCCGTCGCGCGCTTGACCACCGTCGGGCACATGTTCGACAGTGGCACGGCGCCCGGCATGATCGAGTTGGCCTTTCCCGGTCGCGGATCGAACCACATGACGGCGTTGTTCATGACGATCCCCGTTTGCGGCAACGTCACCTTGGAGCCGAACATCGACAACAGCGTCTGGGTCAGCGCGACCGCGTTGCCGTGTCGATCGACGACACTGATATGCGTCGTGCACGTCCCGCGTCGCGCATCGTCGCCCGGCGCCGCGCCGCCGATCCGCTCGGCATAGGTCTGCGTCAGCGCGTCGGCGATGCGCGAGAAGAATCGCGCGTCCGGACGTGCCGTCCCGTCGGCGTCCGCTTGCCGCGCGAACAGGGACAGCGCGCGCGTCAGCGCCGGTCCTGCCGTGAGCGCCGATGAGGTCAGGATGGATGCATCGCGGTAGCGCAGCGCTTCGATCGGCGTGATTTCGGCCCGATACGCGGCGAGATCGTCGAAGCTCAGACGCGACCCCACGGTTGCGAAATCGGCGGCGATTCGGCGAGCGAGCGCACCACGATAGAAATCGTCGCCGCCGCGCTCGGCAATCGCCTCCAGCGTGGCCGCCTGATCCTCCAGCACGATCGGCGATGCCGCGCCCGCCCAGTCCGACGCAGGCGCGTGTCCGTCCCGCAGATAGCATGCACTGCTTCCCGGATAACGTGCGAGCCCCGCGGCAACGGACGCGATCTTCAAGGTCAAGTACCAATCGATTTCGAGTCCTTCCCGCGCGCAACGAACCGCCGGCTCCACCAGCCGCCGCCACGGCAACGAGCCGCATTCGCGATGTGCCAGCGTCATGCCGGCGACCTGCCCCGGAACGCCGATCGAGAACGGACCTTCCAGATTGCGGTCGTCGACGACCGCGGGCCACCCGAACATGCCCCGCGCCGGTTCTCCGGTCAGGCGATAGTCGTCGGCTTCGAGCGCCAACGGCGCTCTCGCTGCGAAGTCGATGCTGAATGCAGTTCGGCCGGCCGGCGCAACGACCATATGCCCGACGCCGCCCAACCCGCTTTGCCACGGTTCGAGCACGCCGATCGCGAAACTCGCGGCTATCGCGGCATCGACCGCGTTGCCGCCGTCCTCCAGCACCGCCGCGCCGATGCTCGATGCCTTGTAGTGCTGGCTCACGACGATGCCGCCCGATGCGGAAATCGCGGCCTTGCGGATCTGCCAATTTTCTAGATGCGTCACTTCATCCCTCTGTCGTGATCGGGCGCACACGCATGGCGTGCCGGCGCAACGGATTCGCCGTGACGAAGCGCCAGCGAATGCTGGACGATCGCAGCCAGGTGATCCAGTACGGCTTGCATTGCCGAATGGATAAAAAAATGTCCGCCGTCGAAACGACGTATCGAAAACTCCGTCGACGTGAAGGCGTGCCACGCCAGCGCATCCGCTTCCGATACCAGCCCGTCGTCCGCGCCGGTCAGCACGTGGACCGGTATGCGCAGATCGTGCGGCGTGCTGCGCCAGGTTTCCCGGCACTGCAGGTCGGCGCGAATCGTCGGCATGAAGGTATCGAGGAAATCCCTGCGCTCGCGCGCAATGGGCGGCAGCCCGTCGAGATGGATCAACGCTTCGATCAGCGCGTCGCGCGGCAGCAAATGCAGCACGTGCTCACGCCGAATCGGCAGGTGCGGCGCGGCACATGCCGACGCGACGAGGGCGATCGGAGGCCGCCCGAGCTCGACCAGCCGACGTGCCAGCTCAGCCGCCACGACGGCCCCCATGCTGTGGCCGAACAACGCGAACGGCGCAGGCGGACAGTCGCCGACCATGCGAACCAGCTCGTCGACCACGGCATCCATATGCGTCAGCGCCGGTTCGGCAAATCGGCTGCCGCGCCCGGGCAATTCGATCGCACAGACTTCGAGGCTCGCGGGCAGCGCGTGTCGCCAGCCGGCGAAGATCGAGGCACTGCCGCCCGCGTAGGGCAGACAGAAAATCCGGGCGTCCGCGTGCCCGTCGGTGGGAAAGGACACGATACCGCGGGGAAGCCGCGTGGTTTCGGGCATGACGGGCATATCCGCGCGCGCCTATTTCCAGAACAGCAACGGCACGCATGCGAGCAGCAGCAGCGCCATCGTGCGGTTATAGATCACGCGCGCACGATCGGTATGCAGCAGCTTCTGCATCCCGACGCCGAGCGCGGCCCACACGGACACGGCCGGAAAATTGATCGCCACCATCAATATGCAGATTCCGATTACCGATGAAATGAAGCCCTGACCGTCGACCGAGAACAGAATGATCAGGTTCGCGGCCATCAGCCAGGTTTTCGGATTGACGAACTGGAACGTCGCGGCCTGAACGAACGAAAAGGGCTTCGTTTGCGCGTCCTTGGCCGCGGGCCGCCCGGCGTTCGCGATCTTGAACGCGAGGTATGCCAGATAGAGCGCGCCAACCACGAACAACGCCAGTCTTGCCGCCGGATATTCGGTGAACACGACCCCGAGCCCGGTCGCACTCAGCGCGACCAGAACGGTTGCGCCCACCGTAATGCCCAGCAAATGCGGTAACGTGCGCACGAATCCGAAGTTCGCGCCGGACGCGGCAAGCATCACGTTGTTCGGGCCAGGCGTAATCGAGAGCGCGAGAATATACGCGGCGACGGCCAGCGGCTTGAATTGTTCGATTCCTGATGCAAGAGCAAACGACATGAGGTCCCCCTGACGGACATTTCAACGGCGTTACGAAGACAGCACGCGCTGCCGGCGAATCGAGATCAGCGTGCGGTCGATCTGACGAATTTCTCGATGGCGTCGAGTTCTGCGCGCAGCACGCGATAGCTGACCGTTTTAACGGGATTGCGCAGCATCGGCATGTCGATGACGCCCTCGCCGTGCGGCTCGATCCCGAGCTTGCTTTTGACGCGCTGCGCCGAAACGTTTTCGGCA
This sequence comes from Burkholderia sp. KJ006, assembly GCF_000262695.1. Taxonomy (NCBI): domain Bacteria; kingdom Pseudomonadati; phylum Pseudomonadota; class Betaproteobacteria; order Burkholderiales; family Burkholderiaceae; genus Burkholderia; species Burkholderia sp. KJ006. The sequence goes on from NC_017921.1 coordinate 1,981,914, forward strand.
GGCGTCTCGAAGCGGATGCTCTCCAGATCGAATCGATCGAAGAAGATGCGCATGGCTGCCAGATACGACACCGGTCCGATGCCTGCGCCGCGGTATCGGGCCTGCCAGATATGGGCGTGCATCACGGCACTGCGCCCCGGGTCGAGGTGCGTCAGCTCGTGGACGCCGATCGCCTCACCGATGTGACGGATCGTCAATATCGGCGCAGGCGCGACACCGCCGCATGCCCGCCGTACCAGAATCGTCAGCAACTCGCGCATGCGTCGCTCGCTCGGCAGCTTGTCGACGTCGACGTTCATCGACTCCATCAGCGCCGGCGGCGACCGATACCAGTAGTCGAGACAAGGGCCGATGTCTTGCTCGGCGAAATCGTCGACGCGGATATCCGGCAAATGAATCCTGTTCATGATCGCGCCACAATGAAATCGATGATCGATCGGTTCACGTCGGCCGGCTTTTCAAGGTGAAGGAAATGCCCGGCCCCGTCGACGATCTCGCGCGTGAGCGCCGCTGAAAAATATTCCGGCACGCCGTCACCCGAAAATGCTTCGAGACGCCCTTCGCGATCGTGAGTGCCGTGCATCAGGAGCGTCGGCACGGTGACCGGCCCGGCGGCGATGCGGGCCTGCTGTTCACGACGCTCCGGGTCGCGCAACGCGACATGGCGACAGCGGTATTGCGCGAGCGCCGCGTCTAGCACGCCTGGCTGGCGAAACGTGGTCTTGACCGCTTCGACGATGTCCCGCGGCACGTCCCAGTTGCGCGAAGCATCGCGCCACCACGCCTCGATGAACGCGAAATCGTCGTGGGCCAGCACCTGCTCGGCCGACGGCGATTGAAAGAAGAACGTGTGCCAGATGCCTTTCAGGTAGTCGTAGTGCAGCCGCTGCGCCGCGTCGGGACGGCTCCATCCGAGCGCCACCAGCTTCGTGACGCGCTCCGGAAACAGAATGGCCGCCGCAATGGACGCTTGTGCGCCCCAGTCGTGCCCGACCAGGATCGCCTGTTCGACACCCAGCGCGTCGATCAACGCGCGCAGGTCATGCGCCATGTAGCAGGTGTGGTACTGATCCGCCGGGGCGGTGCCGGACGGCGCGTAGCCGCGCAGGTACGGTGCGACGGCCGTGAAACCCGCGTGCGCCAGCTCGGCGAGCAAAGGCAGGAACGAGCGCGCATGGTCCGGAAAGCCGTGCGAGCAGATGACCAGCGGGCCGCTGCCTTGCTTCAGATAATGAATCTCGATGCCGTTCGCGTCGATCGCGCCGCGCGTTACGTCCATCGGGTTCGACAAGCAGGCTGCGCGACTCATGCGACGTTGCTCAGCCGTTGTTCGACGACCGCGGCGAAACCGTCGACCGTCGAATGATTCATGAAGTCCAGCAACGACACTTCGATACCGCACGCCTGCTCGACCTTCGTGACCAGCACCGCCGCGGCCAGCGACCCGCCGCCGAGCACGAAGAAGTCCGCATCGGCCGCGACGTGCTCGACGCCGAGCGCTTCGGAAAACAGGCGCTTCACGAGTGCCCTGGTTGTCTGCATGTTCACTCCATCACGTGAATCGGATCGCCACCGCCGTCGCCGCGCGCGCGGCGACGATCCGGATATCGCTGGTATCGGGCCGTCGGCCGTCAGCCGCGGTCGTCGAAAGCAAACGCCCGCCCTCGCGCATTGCTGAGCGCGCGCCGGTTGTGACCGTAATGGTCCTCACCCGAGACCAGCACGACGCCATACTTGTCGAGCGAAATGGCGCTGCCGTACTCCTCGACGACGTTCGTATCCGGATACACCTTCACGCCGGTCGGAACGTAGCGGCTCGCGTAGCCGAGCCGCGTCACGTCGGCCGTCGAATTCGGAAACGACGAATGCATCAGCGTGGACCAGAAGATCACGCACTCGCCGGCCTGCATCGTGATCGACACCGCCTGCGACTCATCCGGCTTCCACGACGGATCCTTCTGAAGGGAGCGGTAGTCGTAACCGAAAAAACCGCGCTTGATCCCGTCCTTCTCCTGGGTATTGATCTTCGAAGCGTCGTAGGCCATCTTCTTCGACTCGTCGTAGAACATTTCCTCGTGCGTGCCGGGAATGAAGCGCAGACAGCCGTTCTCCTCGGTCGCATCGGTGAACGCGGTCCAGGCGGTAATCGCCCCGCCGAAACGGCTTTCGCCGGGCCAGACTATCTGCGGCGCGCCCGATGCATGCGCGAACGTATCGGCCTGATGCCAGTCCGTCCCCTCGTCGCCCGGGTACTTCGGAAACATCTCCGATCGCCAGCACAACAGGTCCGGCCCGAGCATGCTCGCGACGCGATCGACGATCTCGCGCCGGCCGATGTGCTCGCTGAGCAGGTTCACGTCGAGGTGACGATCGTAATTGGCGATCGGGCTCGTCGGCGGCAGATCGTAGATAGCGTGTTCCCTGTCGAACAGCTCGGCGCGAATCGCCCTGTAGCGCTCGCGCGCCTCGTCGGGCGAGTACACGCGAAACGGCCCGAAAAAGCCCTGTGCACGGAATCGGGCAAGTTCGTCTGGAGTCAGTGAAAACTGCGTCATGTCGATCCTCTCGGTTGAGTCGCTTTGCGCTATTTCTCTACGGCGGTTGCGGCAACGGCTGCCGCTCGATAAAGCCCGGTCCAGCCGGCCAGCGTCGGCGCCAGCATCAGCTTGGCCGTCGGTACGGTCACGCCCAGATCCTCCTCGATCTTGACTTGCAGCTCGACGATCGACAGCGAACTGGCGCCCAGGTCGAAAAAGTCGTCGTCGTCGCCGATCTCACGATCCTTCAACAACTCGGCCAGTCGTTTCCGAATGGGTTCCTTGAATTGCAGCGATTCGCTCATGTTCATCTCCGGTATTGCGGTTCTCCTGCGAACTCATCAGGCTCCGCCTGTTGACCTTGCCATTGACGGTCAACGGCAGCGCCACTTGCACTTCGATTACGTCGGGAATCATGTAGCTCGCCAGATGTCGCCCGAGGTGACGCCGGACGGCCGCCCTGACCTCGGCGGGATCCCGCGACGACTGCACGAACGCGACGAGACGCTTTTCTCCCAGCTCGTCGCGTCCGACGTCGACGATCGCGTCCTCCACGTCGTCGGCCGTCGCGAGCACCTGCTGCACCTGTTCGACCGATACGCGATAGCCGCGTATCTTCACTTGCCTGTCGACGCGACCGATGAATTCGTAGGCGCCGTCGTGGCCTTCCCGCACGAGATCGCCCGTCCGGTAAAGCTTGCGATCCCGGTCGTGCGGATCGTCGACGAACACGGCCCTCGTTTTCTCCGGATCGTTCAGATAACCGAGCGCGAGGCCGATACCGCCCGCATAGAGCTCGCCCACCTCGCCCGGGCGCACCGGCTGCCCGCTCGCGTCGAGCACGCACACCATGGTACCGGTGACCGGCCTGCCGATGGGCACCGTCGCGACCGGCGGTGCAGCGGCCGTCATCACATGGCAGCAGGTAAATGTCGTGTTTTCCGTCGGTCCGTATCCGTTGATCACGGTCAGCGAGGGAAATGCGGCGAGCACGCGTGCGACCGCGTCGGCCTGGACCACGTCGCCGCCCGCGAGGAGCACGCGAAGTTCCGATAGCAGCGGCAGCCGATTGCGCACCACCAGATGGAACAGCGCAGCCGTCAACCACATGACCGTCACGCGCTCGTCGCGCAACAGACGGCCCAGCGCGTTCAGATCGAGCACCGGCGATTCCTCGACCACCAGCGTCGCGCCGTTGAGCAGCGCTCCCCATATTTCGAACGTCGATGCGTCGAACGTGATCGGCGCCATCTGCAGCACACGATCGTGCGGACTCAGCGCGATGTAGTTCGTCTCGACGACCAGACGGTGGACCGCCTGATGCGGCACCAGTACGCCCTTCGGCTTGCCCGTGCTGCCGGAGGTAAACATCGCGTAGGCCGGCGAGATCGGCGTCGGCGCCTGCACGGGTGCGCTCGTCTGCGCGCCGTCGCGCCGGTCCGCCAAGACCCCGTCGCGCCCGATCTCGACAAGCGCGATGCCGGCGAGATCCAGATCGGATCTCACCTGCGCGACGGACTCGGGCAACGTCAGTGCGACGCGCGCACCGAGTTCGCGCAGCTGCTCGTTCAGCACCGAGGCCGGGCCGGCCGGATCGACCGGAACGTAGTAGGCGCCGGCCTTCAGCACGGCAATCATCGCGATCACTGCGCCGGGCGAACGCGGCAACAGCAGCACGACCGGCGAACCCGCGGTAACGCCGGATCGGGCGAGGCGCGCCGCCAACCGATCGGACAGCGCGTCAAGTTGCGCGTAGGTGTACCGCGCACTTTCCGCGGCAAGCGCGGTGTGCTCGGCACGACGCCGGACCATCTGTCCGAATCGCTCGAGTATGCTCATCTCCAGTCCTGCCGGCTCGACATCAAACAGACACTCGCTTCGGGACCGACGGACCGTCCGTAGCGAACCAAGGCGTACGTCGTCATGCCGCTCCCCTGCCGCCAAGGAACTCGACGATCGAATCGTTGACCGCGTTCCTGCCACGCAGGATTTCGTAGTGGTCGCCCGGCACCACGACGTGTTGCTCGGCATTGCGCAACAACGCCGCAATGACCCGCGAGCTGGCGGCGCTCACCTGTTCGTCGCGGTCGGTCGAGATCAGCCGCGTCGGGTGCGGTACGCTGCCGGCCAACGCCATGAAATCGGTGCCGCGATACGTCAGGTAATTCAACCCGTGGCGATGCAGACGTGCAGCCGACGAGAACGGCACGAGAACCTCCTCGTCGAATTCGGTCTTGGCCGGCGCACGCACGCGGCTCGCCGTGAGCTTCTCGCACAAGGCGGCCGCATGATTCAGGCTTTGCGCCGCCAGCGGCAGCAGGCTGTCGACTTCCCGTTGAAAATTCGATTGCGGGCAGACCGTGGGGCTCAGCATGTACTCTCCGCAAACCAGCGCGAGACGATCGATGCGATGTCCCTTGATGGTTGCGGCGACGAGCGCGATGCCGGCGCCCGAGCAAAACCCGACGACGTCCGTCTTGCGCACGTCAAATGCGTCCAGCACCGAGCACATGTCCCGAACATGCGCCTCCGGCGTCATTCCGCTCTCGTGCGGCGCGAGGGGCCGATCGCACAACGAGCGCCCTTGCCAGGTGAGCACATTGAATTCGCTCGCCAACAGCGCGAACAGCGTGCGCGCGGCATCGACGCGAAGCCCGAACGGAAGTATCAACGTCAGGAACGGCCTCGTTTCGAGCCAGTCGCCATGCAGTACGCGCAGTTGCTTTCCATCGGACGCGGTAATGAACGATTCGTACATAGACAGGGTTTTCGTCGAGACTGGATGCATCTTGCGATGGACGAGCGGGCGTGATGGACGTCGACCGGACTAGTGCAGTAGTTTCCAGCCCGCCTCGTGATACACGAGGAACGTGCCGATCGTTCGGCGCAGCGACGAGCAGCGCTCGACCGCATGCAGATTGCGGCTATTGAAGACACACAGCTGACCGCTGCGTGGCCGCACCGTCAGCGCATCGACTCCGTCGAGCACGCCCAGCGTCTTGTGCTGCGCATACTCTTCGGCCCACTGGTCGAGCTGGCGACGCGATTCCGGGCGGATGTTCCACAGAACGAAGCCCGCTTCGTTCTCGGCCTTCTGTATCGTGATGAAGGCGCCCAGCTGCTCGAGATTGAGCCGGAACGGCCATCGTTCGACATCGCGCCCGAAGTCGATGCAGTCGCAGTGCGGCGCAAAGCTGAACGGATCGCCTTCGAAAGGCGGATATTCGCGCTTCGTCGCCAACATGAATTGACTCCAGTTGCCGAACTGGAGCGTTTCCGCGCCCAGCTCCTTCATGAACAACTGAATGAAGCGCGTGTCGCGCATCGGGATATTCGCGACGCCGGCATGACCGAAGTACTCGGCGATATTGCTCACCAACGATTCGGGATGGGAGCGCTGAAGCTGACCGAGCGTTATCCCGGTTGCGTTCAGCGCGCGGTGGTACTGGTGGTTGCGCAAATCGGGGAAGCCGCGATCGTTCCACCATGCATCGATTTCGTCGGGGCCGACCACATCCAGCAATGCCACGGCAACTTCCCGATCCCGCACGCACTCGGCGGCCTCGCGCAGCGTCATGCGCCTGTCGACGCCTTGTCCGTCGAATGTCATAAACCGGCCAGCGAATACCGTTTCCATTTCACGTTTCCAGAATGGTTGAGTGATTTCCGCGTGCCCGCGAACCGACGCGTCCTGACTCGAAAGTCAAAACCCGTCGACGCGTCGACGCCGCAAACGAAGCTTCGATTGAATTGAATCGGATAACTACGCATCGACACGGCGGTCCGATCCATGTTCGATCGTGCGATGTCGACTTCGACGAAACTCGGGCAACGACGGATGCCGTGCGCACCGGCTCGTTGCAACGAGAGTGGGCACGCCGTCTTCCGTGGTGGAAACACTCTATCCCGCACCGGCCGCGTACGTAAAGAGTGGTCGACTCGCTCGAGCTCGCCACGCCACCGGCATCGCCGCGCGATCTCAGCGTCCCTGACGCTGCACCGCTCACCCGGCCTCAAACCCATACCCAGCAAGGATCCGAAGCGCTTCGTCGGCGCTTTTGGCGAGACGGAATCCGCTCCGGCCGCACGCGTTTTTCAATCGATCCGGCTCGCGCCGCCACGCGCGGCTGAGCAACATTTCGATACTAGTGCGCAATTTTCATAAAGAAGCGGACGAGCGGCCGTCGCTATGCTCTGGGCTCGACATCACGATTTGCCTTCATTCCGAGAGGAGAAAATGGCCGTTCTGTCAGAGCAAGACGATGCGCTACGAAACGACGCGTTCCTGTCGCTTTTCCCCAGAGGCGAATGTCACGGAACGTTCGGCGAGCTGATGCAGGGCGTGTTGCCGGACAATCGACATTTCCTGGTCACGTTGCCGGTCAACCTGAAGAGCGTCGTCGAGTTCGAGATCACCGGCGCCGATCGCGTTGCCGTGGATGTCGGATTCAAGACCAAGGCATGTCGCGCGGTTCAGGACTATCTGCGCCTGCACGGGCTGCCACCGGGCGGCATGCTGCATTTCAAGTCGATGTTCGCGGTCGGCAAGGGGCTGGCGAGTTCGTCCGCCGACATGGTCGCGGCGATCCGTGCGGCCGCATACGCGTACGGCCGAACACCGGCGCCCGAGACCATCGAGTCGATCCTGCGCGCCATCGAACCGACGGACGGCGTGATGTACGACGGCGTCGTGTCGTTCTATCACCGCGAGGTAAAGCTCGACGAGCGACTCGGCAAGACCCCCGCGCTCGTGATCGTCAGCGCCGATCGCGGCGGCGAATGCGACACGATCGAGTTCAACCGGAAGAAACGCGATCCGTCCGCGGAAGTGCGCGACGAATATCGCGGCATGCTGATGCGGATGAAAGCGGCGGTTCGCGCCCAGGACCTGCGCGAGCTCGGCGAGATCGCGACGCGCAGCTGCCAGTTGTCGCAGGCATTCAATCCTCATCCGCACATCGACGTCCTGCGCAAGCTGCGCGCCGAGACCGACGCGCTCGGCCTCGTCGCGACCCATTCCGGCACGTGCGTCGGGCTGCTCTACGACGCGAACGCTCCCGAAACGGCGACCGCGGCCGCCTATGCCCAAGCGCGCCTGCAGGTCCGTCGAATCGAATCCATTCAATACACAACGGTATAGGAATCGTACATGCTTCAATACGAATCGTCGCTGGATGCGATGCGGGACGCCGTGCTGTTTCCGATCGGGCAAGCCTTGCACATGGTGTCGTTCAAAGCGATGAAGATCGTGCCGGCCCATTACATCATCAGCAAGGCGCGCGATCGCGGCGACCTGCAGCCGGGCAAGACCGTGGTGGAAACGTCGAGCGGCAACTTTGCGCTCGGGATGGCCATCGTATGCAACCGCCTGAACCATCCGTTCGTGGCGATCGGCGATCCCGCGATCGATCCGGCGTTCAAACGCCAGCTCGAAATGCTGGGCGGCCGGGTTGAAATCGTCACGGACAAGAAGGGCAGCCAGGGATACCAAAAGGCACGACTTGACCGGCTGCAAGAGATTCTCGCCGCCGAGCAAGGTGCCTTCTGGTGCCGCCAGTACGACAACGAGAACAACGGGCTCGCTTATGCAAACATCGCGCGCGAGCTGCTCGAAATCGTCGGCCCTCGCCTGATTCTCGTCGCACCGGTCGGCTCCGGCGGATCGAGCTGCGGGATCGCGGCCGCGCTGCGCGCCGGCGGTGCGGATTGCACGCTCGTCGGCGTAGACACATTCAACAGCGTCCTGTTCGGCCAGATCGACGGCCCGCGCAAGTTGCGCGGGCTCGGCAATACCATCATGCCCGGCAACCTGAAGCACATGCTGTTCGACGACGTGCATTGGGTCAGCTCCGAACTCGCCGATCACTTCACGCGCAAACTCTACAAGACCACCGGCCATTTTCGCGGGCCGACCACCGGCGCCGCGTTTGCCGTCGTCCGCTTCGTGCGCAACCGATATCCGGATGCACCCATCGTATTCCTCAGCCCGGACGATGGCTCCCGCTATGTCGACACGACCTTCGCCAGCAACGACGACAGCCCGGCCTACGATCAGCTTCGACCCGTGGAGATCGGGCACCCCACCGCGTACGACGCGAATACGGAATGGGCGTGGATGAAATGGGATCGCTCTGACATTCACCGGTTTCAATGAATCATGGCGATCGTCTACATCGAATCGAACACCACCGGGTTCGGGCAAAGCCTGCTCGACACGTCGCTGAACCATGACGAAACCTGCTTTCTCGTGCGCGACCGCGCGCGCTATCCCTTTCTCGCGAGACTGTCGCCTGCCGTTCGGGTGATCGATTGCGACACGCAGTCTGTCGACGCGCTCGAGCGCGTCGTCGGCGAGATTCCGGACGTGCGTTATATCGCGTCGACGAGCGACGCGTTCATCGAGAACGCCGCACGACTGTCGCAGCGCCTGGGCCTGCCTGGCACGCCCGCGGAGGCCGTCGCCTTATGCCGGGACAAGTTGCGGCTTCAGGATACGCTGCGCGACCATAGCGTCCCGTACCCGTACACGACGGCGATCGAATCGGCGGATGCCGCGCGCAAGCTGACCTATCCGGTCATCGTGAAGCCCAGGCAGGGCACCGGAAGCATCGGCGTGCGCCTTGTCGAACGCGAGCAGGACTTTCCGGACACATCGGGCGGCGCGTTCATTTGCCAGCGCTTCATTCCGGGCGCGGAGTTCTCCGTCGAATCGTTCAGCGACGCCGACGGACACCATGTGCTCGCAGTCACACGCAAGTTCCTGACCAAACCGCCCCATTTCCTGGAGCTGGCGCACGTCCTGCCTGCCGACCTCGATGCGATGACCCAGGCCCGCATCGTCGATACCGTGCGGCGGGCGCTCGATGCGGTCGGTTACGCGTTCGGTCCCGCGCACACGGAACTGAAGGTCCACGGCGACACGATCGCCATCATCGAGATCAATGCGCGCCTGGCCGGCGGCATGATTCCCCGTTTGATGGAACGTGCGTATGGGTGGTCGATCGCCGACCTGTACGTGCGCAGCCATCTGTCGGGTCGCAGCCAGTTCGTCGTACCGACACCCGCGCTGTACAGCGCCGTTGCGTTCGTCGTGCCGGAAGTCGGGCGCCGCTACGTCGGTATCGATTTTCCGGACGACTGCGCGGATGCCGGGCTGTTTCGCGACGAAGGCGTCAACGCCGGCAAGTTCGACTTTTCGGATCGCGCCGGCTACGTGATTTCGTTCGGCCGCAGCGCGTCCTCGGTGCTCCGGAAAGCGCTGTCGCTGCGGATGCGTTCACGCGTGCTCTACGACGATCCGGAGCGGACGATTCCCGACCGCGACGCGATTCACGACATCGTCTACGAATCCTCTCCCCCATGCTTCGGCAAGCTGACGGTCAATCTGCTCGCGATCGAGAAGGCCCATCTGATCATGCTGCGGGAACAAGGGATTCTCAGCGCGGAACAGTTTCGCTCGCTGCGAGAAGCGGTAACGACGCTGGAGGCGAATCCGGCATTGTTGAGCGAACATGTTTCCGGTCGCGGAGACTACTTCGACTACGAGCAGTACGTGATCGACCGCTGCGGACGAGACACGGGCGGCATGATTCAGGCGGCGCGCTCACGCAATGACATCAATGCCACGCACCTCCTGCTGACCGTGCGTCAGGCGCTGTCGCATGTCACGCGGCGCGTCGTCGATCTCGGCGAGACGCTCGCACGACGCGCCGCGGATTCGGCCGAGGTCCTGCTGCCGATCTACAGCCAATACCAGACCGCGATGCCGGGGTCGGCGGGCCACTATCTCGTCGCGCAGTGCGAGATATTGCTCGGCACGCTCGATGCGCTGGCCTCACTGCGCGACGGTCTTGGCTCTTCTGCGCTCGGCGCGTGCGCCGGTGCGGGCACCACGTTCGTCACCGACCCGCGGCGCACGGCGGTTTTGCTCGGCTTCTCGACGGGGCCGCTCAACTCGCTGAGCGCGATCACCGACAAGAATCCGGCGCTGCGCTGCGCCTGCCTGCTGACCGAGTTGAGCAGCAATCTGAACCGTATCGCGACGGATCTTCAGCTCTGGTCGATGCGCGAAATCGCGATCGTCACGCTGCCCGACGGCATGTACGGCGGGTCGTCCAACATGCCGCAAAAACGCAATCCGTATCTGCTCGAATGGCTGCGCCTCGGCCACGATCGCATCGCCGGATATTGCGCCACGGCGCTCTCTTCGCTATCGCATCTGCCGACCGGCAACTCCTATCAGGCAAGCCGCACTGCGGTGGAAACCGTCAGCGAGATGAGCGGACTCGTCATCGACATGCTGAGCGTGCTCGTCTATTCGATCGACGGCATCCGCTTCGACGCCAACGCCGCGCGCCGCGCGATCGACATGGGCAACGCAGGCGCAACGCTCGTTGCGGAATCGCTGGTGCAGCAACGCATGGCATCGTTCAGGGACGCTCACGCGGCGGTCGGTCGCGTACTGTCGAGCCCGCCCGATGCCGCGCCGGATGCCGCAGCGGATCCGCTCGGCTCCGCCGCGGCCGCGTTGCTCGGGCGTCTCCATGACGAATTCGAAGGGGCGCACGTGTTCGACCGGCTCGACGGCGGCGGCGGACCGTCGACGCGCAACACGCACGCCGCGCTGACGATACTCGCCGCCCGCCTGCTGGAGCAGCGCCGACGCCAGCGATCGTGCGAATCGCGCGAGACTGCGGTAAGGCAGGCGCTCGATCGGTGCTTCATGAGTGTGCAAGCATGACAAACATCACACTGCTTTGTTCGGACGGCCCGCATCATCTGTATCTCGCCGCGGAAATCCTCGACGCGTTCGGACGCGTTCGCGTCATCGTCGAGCCCGGGCGAGAACAGGCATCGCGCCTGCTGCGCAACGGCCACTATCGCGCGTATCTGTGGACGCGCTATCACGAATGGCGACGCAGGCTGTTCGGCTATGACGCGTACCGGCGGCGCTACTTCGTTCGCGAGCGGGAACCGCGCACATGGGACGCGCTTCGACGTCATGCGGGCGTGCGGTATCTGGAAACGTCATGGATCAACGACACGACCGTGCTCGATGCGCTGCGCGACGATCTTTCCGACGTCTATATCGTGATGGGCACCAAGAAGATCGGCGAGGCCTTGCTGTCGCTCGTCCCGGCCGACCGCATCATCAACATCCATGGTGGCCACCTGCCGTACTACCGAGGCAATCACTGCTTCTTCTTTGCGCTGCACCACGGCGAACTCGACAAGCTGAGCACGACGATCCACCGCGTGTCGGCGGGCCTCGATACCGGCGCCATCATCAGCCGCCATTCGGTTCGGTTCTGCGCGGACGACAATTCGGAAACGCTCTATTCGCGCGCCGAACGAGCCGCAATCGACAGCCTCGTGGTGCGCCTGAAGCGCGAACCCGACATCGCCGCATGGAGCAGCGAGCCGCAGCCGAACGTCGGCTCCACCTATCGCATGCGCGACCGCGGCCCGCTCGTCGAACTCGTGCATCACCTCGGCGCCATTCGCCGCCGGCTGGCGGCAGGCCCGAATCGCGGCAAGGAGACCAGTTAGATGAACGTTGACGATGCACTTGTCGGCAAGTTGCTGCAGATCATCCTGTTCTCGACCCCGCTGATCATTTCGCCGGGGCCGAACAACTTGATGACGACCGCCAACTGCGCGCAATTCGGCTATCGGCGTACGCTGCCATCGCTGACCGGCATCTCGGTCGGCGTGGTCGTCCTGTTCATGGTCGTCGCGCTCGGGCTGTTCAGCGTGATGAGCCGTCACCCGTTGCTGCAACACGCACTCAAGGTGGTCGGCTCCGCGTACATCCTGTACCTCGCCTACAAGCTCTACACGGCTCAGTCCGAACACGCCGAACGCCGCTCGATCGAGCGTCCCATCACGTTCGGCGAGGCAGCCCTGCTCCAGATCGTCAATCCGAAAATCTGGCTGCTCGGCGCCAGCGCGGCGTCGACGTTCCTGCCGTTGACGGGGAACGCCTACGTCGACGCGACGCTCCTGTCGCTCACGCTCGGGATCGTTTTCTTCCCGTGCAACTCGATCTGGGCGGTATGCGGTCTCATGATGCACCGCATGCTGCACGGCAAGACGCTCCAGCGCATCATGGCGCTGCTGTCCGCCTCTTCGATCGTGTTCCTGCTGTTCTGAACTCGCTCGCCCCTCAAGGAAACGCTCGACCGTGAATCACATCGTCCTGGCATTCTGTACCGATCTCGACAAGGACCCGGTGTCGTCGCGCGTGCTCGCGCGACTTCTGGCATCAGGCATCGACTGGCACGCCGATGGCGTCGTGGACGGACGCCCCATCCTGCACACGCAATCCGGCGCGGTGCGCTACAGCCTGCTGCAGCTCGACAACGTGTTCAGCCACGACTATCGGCGCTACGCCCCGCTGGCGAACAGCGTCTTCGCCGACGCCGACGCGATCGTGATCGTCAACTGGCATGAAGGGAAGAACGCGCCCGACCGGATCTTCACGATCCAGACCACCGGCGACATGGAAAGCGGAACGTTCAGCCCGGTGGACCCAGCCGTCACACGCGGCCTGTTTCTGGCTGTCGAGCACGCGCGCCGGCAAGCGGGCCTGGATTCGTATTCGACCTGGATGGAAGCCACGCACTGGTCCGGCCCGCTCTACGGCGCGCAGTCCGGTTGCCTGGTCTCCGCCGTCGAGCCGTCGGTCATCGATCTGGAAATCGGCAGCACCGCGGACGCTTGGGCGTGCCCCGACGCCGCCGACGTGCTGGCACGCGCGTTGCTGACGGTAGGCGAGCGAATCGCTCGACCGGCGATCTCGCTGCTCTGTATCGGCGGCGTCCACTTCGAGCCCGGCTTCACGCAACTGCTGCGCGATTACGGCGACACGCAAGGACTCGCGCTATCGCACGTGCTGCCCAATCACTGGCTGGTCGCGTACGGTTACGATTCGCCCGAACGACTGGCGGACCTGCTCGCGTGTGCCCGATCGATCAAGGGCGGTGTCGATGCGATCGCGTTTCATGACAACCTTAAGGGCGCGCACAAGCAGCAGGTGCGTAGTCTCGCGAGCGAACTTGGCGTTCCCGCGCTCTCGCATCGAAAATTGAGGTCACCCGATCTGGCCGGCCTGATCAACGATGCGAAAACCGTCGCTTGACGTCGGCGTTGTCACTTTCCGCGCACCGCGCCGGGAGAATAGCCGTAATGCCGCTTGAACGCGGTGGAGAACCGGCTGTGCTGGGCGTAGCCGCACTCGAGTGCGATGCTCATGATCTTGTGATCGGTATGTTTCAGCAGGTCGTGCGCGCGATGCATCCGCAATTCGGTCAAGAATGCGTGCGGAGACCGGTCGAACGTGTTCTTGAATTTGCGCAGGAAGTGATAGCGGCTGAGATTGACCAGATCGGCAAGATGCTCGAGCCGCACGGCCTCACCGAGATTGGCGTTGCAATATTCGCGGATCTGCTCGGCCTGCTTCGCCGACAGCCGGCCGCGCGCATCCACGCGCTCCAGGTCGGCCATCGCGTAACGCCTGATCGCATTCAGCAGAATCCAGCTCATCAGGCTATCGATGCCGAGCGACAGCGTGTCATCGTTCCAGTCGGCCTGCGCGATGCTGGTCGCGGCCGCGCTGATGACGGGGGACGCCTCCTGGAATACCTCGCGGAACCGGTAAGCCTCCGCCGGCTGGCGCAAGGACCGGATCAGACTGGGCTCCAGATTGGGCAAATCGAAATAAATATGCAGGAAATTGAGGCGCTCGGTAATCCGCCACTGCGATTCGCCTTCGCCGACCGGGAACAGACAGACCGCGCTTTTAAAGCCTCGGCGTACGATGTGCCGGCCATCGACCTGCGCACAATTCTCGCCACCGGACAAATAGACGCTCAGCACGTTCTCGGACGAACTCTTATATTCGGTCAGCGTGTTATGACCTGTCCATTCTGACAGGATGATGCCCGACGGCAATTGCATGGATCGAACGACTTCGGCGCCAGCCGAATTCAGCGCGCCTCGAACCGTAATCGAGTTTGAAGAAGACATGTGTCGCAATCGTAGGTTGGGAATCTGATGCGAAACGACGGCTTTCCTGCTGGAGAGATACCGCACGCGCGTTCTGAAGCACGTTGCACCACGCCGGGGAAGCTCCGCCAGTGACGCGCGAAGCCGCTCTGTCCTCACCGGCGAGTGTAGTCATGCGTCGTTAGATTACCTTAAGTGCGCCCCAAATGGTCGAACGATGCGTCGCGAATTCGCGCCGGACTGCACGGGTATATATCGCGCGAATTCGGAACGGGACAGATGATTGGACTGAATCGCAAAGCGAGGAACGCCATCTCGGCGAAATTTGTCGGAAAATGCACGCAGCGAACGAAGCCAGCGGGATTCGATGAATGCTGTCCCGGAGGAGGCTGGCGTGATAATCCCCGCTTTACGTGGAATTCAGAAGCAGAAACTAAGCGGCCATGGCCGGCCACTGCTTTGGCGGTAATACGCGCAGGGGATTTGCTCTTCGGTGAACTTGCCCGTTTTCACGGGGTGACTCCTCGTCTCGAGGACAACGTCACGCCGGAAATTTCGACTTCGAAGTCGGAAATTTTTACTGGGCCGAATCACAGCGCCCCGTTCAACAAGAAACGACGCTGGCGGGCGCATGCGCCCGCCGGCGGTCCATCAGAAACCAGAACACATCACGGACTAGAACGACTGCCAGCTCGCAGCGCTTTCATTGGCAACGACTGCGGCCTCGGTTTTGCGTTGAACCGTCTTTCGCACAGCCGGCTTCGGGCGCGGCTGGACCTCTGCCGCACGCTCCGGTTGGCTTGCCGTGACCGCCATCCCGTCAGGCAGGCGGAAGATCGAAACCAGTTCGCGCAACGTGTTCGACTGCGATGCCATCGACTGCGCCGCGGCGGACGCCTCCTCCACGAGCGCGGCGTTCTGTTGCGTGACCTCGTCCATCTGCATGACCGCCTGGTTGACCTGCTCGATGCCGGTATGCTGCTCGACCGACGCCGACGCAATTTCGCCCATGAGGTCGGTGACACGCTTTACCGCGACGACGACCTCGTTCATCGTGGCGCCGGCGTTGTCGACGAGAGACGTGCCGGCCTCCACTTTGGCCACCGACTGACTGATCAGCTCCTTGATCTCCTTGGCCGCCGAAGCGCTTCGCTGCGCAAGCGCCCGCACTTCGCTCGCCACCACGGCAAAGCCCCGACCTTGCTCGCCGGCCCGGGCTGCCTCAACGGCCGCGTTCAGTGCGAGGATGTTCGTCTGGAAGGCGATGCCCTCGATGACGGCGATGATTTCAGCGACCTTTGCCGAGCTGTGGGAAATGTCGTGCATCGTATCGACGACCTTCGCCACCACCTGCCCGCCTCGGACCGCGACCTCAGAAGCATTGCCGGCGAGCGTGTTCCCCTGCCGCGCGTTCTCCGTGTTCTGTTTGACCGTCGCCGTCAACTGCTCCATGCTGGCCGCGGTTTCCTCGAGCGAGGCCGCCTGCTCCTCGGTACGCTGGCTGAGATCGGTGTTGCCGGCAGCGATCTGCGCGGAGCCCGACGCGATGCTTTCGCTGCTCGAGCGCACGCGCCCCACCACGTCCTGCAGCCGCGCGTTCATATTCCGCAGCGCCAGCAGAAGCTGGCTCGTCTCGTCGCGACCGGATACTTCGATATTGGACGTGAGATCGCCGCGCGCGACCGTCTCCGCGATGCCGACTGCGCGACCGAGCGGTGTGACGATGGAACGGGTAATCAACCATGCGACAGCGACAGACAGCAGCAGCGCCGTGCCGCACAACAGACCGGTCAACAGGATCGTCGAGTGATAGTTGGTTGCCGCTTCGGCCGTCGCGACGCCCGCGCCCGCGCGGTTCAGCTTCACATCTTGCTCGACGAGGTCCAATGCCTGCGCGAACAGCATTGCAGACTCCCCTGTCGCAAGCGATCTGGCCGCAGCAAATCCGGCATCGCCCGATTCCGACAGCGCCAGAAGTTTAGCGTCGGAGGCCAGGAATGCGCTCCATGCTTTACCCAGACTGTCGAAAAGCTGTCGCTCCTCGGGCGAAGAAACGAGCTTCTCATAGCTGGCCATCGCAGCTTTCATGGATGCCAGCGCGGCATCGTGCTGACTACGCTGGCTGTTCTTCGCCGAAGCCTCGCTTTCCAGCACGGAGCGGAGCGTAGCCCGCCGGACACCGTTGGCGAGCGCCCTGATTTCACCCAATGTCTGAACGCTGACGAGCCAGTTGTCGGCGATCTCACGGGTGCCCCCATAAATTCGCGATGCCTGCAACATGGCGAGTCCGCCCGTCACCATCAGCAGCAGCAACGTGATGCCAAAACCCACTCTGAGGCGAGTTCCAATGCGCAGGTTAACTAAGTACTTCATAAGCCATTCTCCATTTGACGTTCCATATAACGACTTAGTCTCATCAAGCCGACCGGCGATCGAGCGCAAAATCGACGCATCCGATCGCCATCGAAATCACTGCAGTTGCGCCCGGTATTCCGGGTCGCTTGGCGACTTCCTTCGGCCGGCGATGATGGGTTCGCGAGACGCATTCGGCCTTCGCAGACGTGCCGGGCAAAGGAAGTGCCATCGGCTATCTCTGTCCTTGCCCCTCCGATGTGGAATCCCGTCCGCGCTCGAATATCTCGGCAGCGCCGAGCAGCTCTCCGAGCTTGCCGGACCGCCCGGTAAGAGCCGCTTTCATACCCGGCTCGAGCGGCAGTTCTTCTGCGAACTCATCCTGTTGCCGGCCGTAGACGACGTGCAACAGCGACAGCATGCCGGTCAGGTAAGCGGTCTGTGCGAAGGCCGTCTCGTTCGGGGACTCGAAGAGCGCGACGTCCAGCATGAAGGAAGCACGTTGTCTCGCTAGCGCGATCAGCGGATCTCGACAAACCGTCTCCGGATCGGGATGGTTGTAGAGCAGCAGGCTGCACCATTGGAATAGCCGTGTAGTGCCGATCGCAGCGAGTGCGTGATGCAGCGAAGCGATGGCCGTGCGCTTCGGGTTCACGTTGCCGGAGCAGTTGGCGAGGCGCAGAACCTGCGCCACCAGCACGGGCATGTCGGATAGCGCGTGAATGACGCGATGATCGCCAGCGTCTTCGATCAGCAGGTTGAGCAGATCCACGAGTTGCCCGAGGTCAGGCACCAGACGGCGCGCCTCCATCACCTGCGGTCTGCTAAAGTAAAAGCCCTGGACCATGTCGCAGCCGCTGCCGATTGCGGCATGCCACTGCTCGTGGCTATCGATCTTCTCGGCGACCACGATCTTGCCGGCGCGTTTCAGATCGCCCACCATCGCGCGCGCGCTCGGCGGGTCGAATGCCGGCCACTCGAGCTTGACGATGTCGACTGCCGGCAGGAACGCGACGATGTCGGGCGTGAGCTTCGCGACATCGTCGAGCGCCACGCGAAAGCCGGCTGCGCGCAATGCATTGCAGCGCTTTTTCAGCGACTCGTCGAGCTCACACGATTCGAGGACTTCGAGCACGAATCGCGGACCGGTCAAGATCTGCGGCACATCGGAGTGCAGGAAGTGCGACGTGCAATTCAGGTATCCGTCGAGGCCCGCGAGCACCGTATCGAGGCCCAACGCACCCACGGTGCGCTCGACGACATGTGCGGTGCTGCCGAAGCCGTCGACGACATCGGCGGTGGCCGTGTGGCCGTTCCTGAACAGCAGCTCGTAGGCGACGGTCCGGCCGTCCCGGTCGACGATCGGCTGGCGTGCGACGAACGTCGATGCGCCCTGATTGAGTACCCGTTGCCAAGCCTGGATCATTCCCTGATTCCCCGTTTTTTTTCGTCTCTTATTGCTGTCACTGGCTGCGCTGCGCGGTTCCTGCAACGTATACGTATCGATGGGCGGTTCGGATGCGTTGCGGTGCGCGCCATGTGTACGAAATGTTCCGGACAATCGCCGGTCGCTCGATACCCACGTTCACGCCTGCCCGTGCTCTTCTTCCGCTTCTTACCGGTATGTCGGCACATTGCAAACTTACTGTAATTGATGCGCTCGCCGGCCAAGGAGACATTTCTCAAGACGGCCGAGTAAATCGGTTCGCTTGCCCTACCACGCGGACGCGTCAGCGTGACTGCCAGCCCTCGCAAACGATCAACTGCGAATTAATTTTTTTATTGGCTGATGAGAAAAATATTGTGTTGGACGTAATGAGAAATGTTTAAATCATCAGATGAAATTGGGAATCGATGAATCTTTCTTCCGCGTCGTTGCAACGTCCGCGGATACGGCAGATAAACCCTCATCGATTCGTGAAGATCGATGAAGTGCCGACAGCGAAGGCGATCGATCTCATCCGCGGGGAGCGGAAAACCGGCAGCATTCGTACCGAACGGTTCGGTTGTATCGTTCGAGGTATGCGTTCTGCTGCGTCTTGCACGGACGGCTGTAGTCCAGCCGAATGTCGTACTGTCGAGCCCATTCGAAAATCGCCGCGCTCAGAGACTCCGGCGCGTTACCACACCGCAGCGTTTTGGGCCTCGCCATGCACGGCTCACGCGCTCTGACGGCAGCGAAAAGTCGATCTCGATATCAAGGGCTTCGCGGTTGAAATCTTCAATCACGTTGAACAACCGGAAGCAGCGCCCGTGGGCCAAATGTCACTACTGGACCGCGCATGCATCGCCACCTCATGCGCGCAAGGTGCAACTCAATCTTTTTTGCGAGCGAATTTGGATTTAATCAGAGGCAGCCTCCCTCAACCATCCCCCTCCGGAATCCTCGCCGACTGAATCACGACCAGCGTATCCCCCGCCTCGATCCGGCACGGCGGATCCTCATAAAACGAATGGATCTTCCCGCAGCGATCGAGCCCGACCACGATCGCCCCCGGCACGACGTTCGTCATGCACCCCACCTCATGCGGCAGCGCCGTGCGCTCCACCAGCGTCGCCCGGCCGCGCGTCGACAGCATGTCGTTGACGAACGGCACGATATAGCGGCTGTGTACCGCATCGGCGAGCAACAGCGCGCCGATCTTCGTCGACGACACGATCACGTCCGCGCCCGCCTGCCGCAACTGACGCTGGTACAAATTCTCCTGGATCCGAACGACGATCTTCGTCTCGGGCGCAATGCTGCGCACCGACAGCGTCAGCAGGATCGCGGTCGGATCGTCGGTCACCGAGATGATCACCGCCTTTGCCGCACGCACCTGTGCCTGCTGCAGCAGATCCTCGTGCGCCGGATCGCCGAGCAGCCCCGTCACGCCGAGCGACGTCGCGGCTTCGAGCGCCTGCTGCTGCGAATCGATCACGATGATCGTTGCCGGGTCGACGCCGCTCTCGAGCAGTTCGCGCACGGCGATCGAACCCGACAGTCCGTATCCGCACACGACGATGTGATCGGACAGTTGCTTCTGCAGCCGTTTCATGCGGAATTCCTCGATGACGCGCTGGATCACGAACTGATACGCCGTGCCCAGAAAGATGAACCAGATGCCGATGCGGATCGGCACGATGAAGAACGCATCGATCAGCCGTGCTCGCGCCGTGACCGACACGATGTCGCCATAGCCGACCGTCGCGACAGTGACCATCGTGAAGTACACGAGATCGGCGACGCCCATCGGCGTGCTCTTGGTCGAATCGCGCAGGCCGTCGCGGTCGAGATACAGCACCAGGAACGCCAGCATGCACAGCACGACCACCGCGCCGAGACGAAACAGCAGCGTGCGACGCGGCGACGTCGCGGGCCGCGTGAACAGCGTGCGCACGCGCGGCGCCTGCCACGGGTCGCGCGCGCGACGCAGGCGTGAGCGCAACGAACGGCGCTGGTCGGAAGGCGTTGCCAACGGGATTCTCCTGAACAATGCGGGCTCGATTCTACGACGGGCTACGACGGGAGCGTGCGCGCCCACGCGCGTCACAGCATGCTGCGCGGACGCACCATCGTTCCGTCGACGAACCGCCGCGCACGAAACGCGGACAGGTCCAGCGACGGCTCGCCCGTGTCGATCCACTCGGCGAGCAGCCGGCCGACGATCGGCCCCATCGCGAAGCCATGCCCGCAGAAGCCGGTCGCGATCGCGAGCCCCGACGGCGCCTCAGGCGCATCGATCACCGGAATCCCGTCGGGCAGCACGTCGATCAGGCCGCCCCACGCCTCGACGATCTGCGCGTCCTTCAGCGCGGGGAAGATCGCCTTCAGTTTCCCGAGCGCGCGCGGCGCATGCGCAGGATTCGGCTGCGGCTGCGGATCGCGCGGCTCGATCGGCCCGATCGCGCCGCGGACCCGTGCGCTGAGGTCGCGCCACGCCGCCCCGTTCAGATGCAGCCGGAACTTCTCGCGGTGCGACCAGAATTCCGGCCAGAACAGGCTCAAGCCGCGCAGATGACCCACGGTGAGATCGACGTCGACCTGCATGTCGTCCGCGAGATTGATCGCACCGTTGCGGCGCTGGCGGATCCCGAGGCCGTGCCCCCAGATCGTCGACGCCGACACGGCGGGCAGCACGTTGGTGCGCATGCAGGTGCCGCGCACGGCGTGCTGCGGCAGACGGATGCCGACGCCGTCGAGCAGACGGAAGCTGGTCGCGCCGGCCGCGCAGATCACGCGCCGCGTGCGGATCGTGCCGCGCTCGGTCGCGACGCCGACCACCGCGCCGCCGGCCGTCTCGATCGCCGTCACGCCGCAGCCTTCGAAGAAGCGCGCGCCGGCTTCGGCCGCGCGCGCGGCGAATGCGGCGGCCACGCGGCGCGGCTCGGCCTGGCCGTCCGAAGCCGTATATAGCCCGCCGAGCGTGCGCACGTGCGCGGAGAGTCCGCTCACGCGCCCGTCGATCTCCGCGCGTGTGACGGTGCGCGTATCGAGCCCGTGCTCGCGGGCGACGGCGAGCCACGCCTGGAACGACGCCCAGTCTTCTTCGTTGTCCGCCATGTACAGGCAGCCGCCCTGGCGCCACTCGAGGTCGAAGCCGAGCGTCTGCTCGAGCCCCTCCCAGATCCGCATGCCGGCCATCATCAACGGCACTTCGGCGGATTCGCGGCCTTGCTGCCGCACGAAACCCCACGCGCGCGTCGACTGCTGGCCGGCGATACGCGACTTGTCGAACACGACGGCCTTCAGTCCGCGCAGCGCCAAATAGTAAGCGGCTGCGCAGCCCATGATGCCGGCGCCGGCGATCACCACGTCGGCTTCGGCCGGAAACGCCGCGTCGGCGCGGGTCAATGCATCGTGCAACGGATAAGTGGTCGTCATCGTTCTCGGTGGCGTGAGGTGTCCGGCCGCGCATCGCCATTCGCGATGGTCGCCGCCGAATCGGGCTGTCGAAGGTCGGATCGTGCGCGAACACACGGCAAGGCACACGAGCGGCCGTCCCCATTTTTTCGTCTTGACGGCGCTATGTTACCGCGCACTAAACTGTATATCCATACAGTGTTTGTGCAGTGGCAATGATCCTCCCCCCATTCGATCCTCCGAAGCTGAACGACCTTACCGAATGGTGGACGAAGTGCACCTATGCGGACGTGCAGCGCCTGATACTGGAAGTCCAGCATCTGCGTCTGACGCTGTGGGAACTGAAGGCGCATGTCGCCGACGCATCGCGCCGGATTCGCGTGCTCGATCCCGACATGCTCGCGCACGGCTCCGCGCTGCGACGGCTGACCTACCTGCTCGAAAAGGAAATCGAACGCGCCAATCCGATCGGCCGCTCGCGCGACGTCTATGCGCCGTTTTCAGACGAATGGCGCGCTCGCGAAGCGCTGCGCATTGCGCGCGCAACCGGGGCCGGCGCAAGCCGGCGCACGCGTACGCACGATGCCGGCGTTCGAGCGCGTCACGTGGGCCGAACTGCGCGAACGCTGGCGCCGCTCGAGCGACCGGCAATCGAGCCACTACAGCCTCGAACAACGCATGGTGCTCGAGATCGCGCGACAGCGCGTGGTGATACTCGCACGGGCGCGCAAACTGGTCGACGACGCGATCGACGAAGCCGCCGCCGACGGCAAGCAGTTGTTCGCGCTCGATCAGCTCAGGCGGCTGCTGTCCGTCGAGCGCGAAGACGGCGAGCCGTTCACGTACTTGCCGTCCTGACGCGTTCGTCCCGTAGCGCGAGTTCGTACGGTGATGCATCCGCTCGCGGCCGCTACATCACCACGAAAATCGCGCACACGCCTGTTCGCCATCGCACGTTGCACGTGTCACAGCGACGTCACTCGCACGGCCATACCATCAATCACGCGCGGCGCACCGTATGTCGTCCTTGCCGCGGCCGGGAACGAAACGTGCTGCGCCACACCGCCTGCCGGCACTCATTTATTTTCTTTGACGAGATCGGCATAACCGGCGAATATTCGCGTCGATCCATCGGTTAGTACTTCTTCAAAACACAAAAAATACGCCGCTCTCCGAGCAAAACGAGGACTTACGTTGTTTCGCGAACTGATATCCGATCGAAGGGGAAGAAATGACGCCGCCGTCCCAGGATGTGAGCATCAGAAAACCCGCTTCCGTAGCGAAAGCCGCCGAGCCTTCGCCCACCTTCTGGAAGCCCGCGCCGCCGATCGACGTGCCTGCGCCGCAACCGGAGCAGCAGCCGATGCCCGATCTGCGCGATTTTTTCGCAGCCGCGGCACTGCAAGGACTGTTGTCGCGCGATGCCGGTCGCAACGTGTCGTCGATCGCCGACTATGAATCGAAGCGCGCCGTTACCGCCTATCGGCTCGCCGACGAAATGCTGAAGGCGCGATAAGCACGCAAGCCTGCGAAAACCGCGGGCTTGCCTTCCCACCGGCCAGCTGCCGTGCCCGGCCACACGCAACCCCGCATCGACTCTTCCAATAAAGCTGCTTCTGCCGCGCGTAAGCGAAATGACAAGCGCTTGAAAAATCCGCCGACGCTTGCACGCATCGCGAAAGCGCCGCTCGCGTCTCGTCTTCCCCGCATCGCGAAAGCGCCTCAAACGGCCACGAACTTTGCCGTAGCGGCACAAGCGTTTGTCGGCCCGCACAGGTCATTGCGCCGAACCGCACCGTCATCGTCCGATCGCTACGCGCATCACTACGACGCGTTCGCGCGGCGTCACGCGCCGCTCAGGCTCCGTTGAACCGCACCTACGTTCGCGAACACGCCGCTCGTCGCGCAGCGAGCGCAGACGCTCTGCGCGGCAACCGCTCGAGCGACGAACCGGCCGCTCGATCGACTGCGGGATCGCTTCCTGCTGTACGGCCATCGCGGATCTTCACGCGCAACCCACTTCATGGAGACTTCATGTTCATTCACAACACACGGCTTCAGTACACGGTACGCGTCGATGCGCCCAATCCGGGGCTCGCGAACCTGCTGCTCGAACAGTTCGGTGGCCCGCAGGGCGAGCTCGCGGCCGCGATGCGCTATTTCACGCAGGCGGTCACCGAGGAGGATCCGGGCCGCAAGGACATGCTGTTCGACATCGCGACCGAGGAGCTGAGCCACCTCGAAGTGATCGGCTCGCTGGTCGCGATGCTCAATCGCGGCGCGAAGGGCGAACTCGCCGAGGCCGTCGACGAGCAGGCCGAGCTGTACCGCAAGCTGCACGGCGCGGGCAACGACAGCCACGTGACGCAGCTGCTGTACGGCGCCGGCACGCCGCTGACCAATTCGGGCGGCGTGCCGTGGACGGCTGCGTACATCGACACGATCGGCGAGCCGACCGCCGACCTGCGCTCGAACATCGCGGCCGAAGCGCGCGCGAAAATCATCTACGAGCGACTCATCAACGTGACCGACGATCCCGGCATCCGCGACGCGCTCGGCTTCCTGATGACGCGCGAGGTATCGCATCAGAAGTCGTTCGAGAAGGCGCTGTACGCGATCACCGCGAACTTCCCGCCGGGCAAGCTGCCGCCGGTCGAGCCCTACGACCGCGTGTACTTCCGCATGCAGCCGGACGCTGCCCCGCTGGTCGGCCCGTGGAATCACGGCGCCGGCCTGGAGATTCGTCCCGGCGAGCCTGCGGTCGACGGCGGCACCGGCATTGCGGAGGGCATGCTGGAACCGGAGCAGGCAGACGCGATCGACGCGATGTCGCAACGGCTGGCATCGGACCGCAACAGCGATCCGCTGACCGGCGCGGAGCTCGGTTCCGGCGCACCGACGCCGCAGCCGGGCGCGGCCGACGAACCCGATGACGCATGAACCGTCACGCAACGGATGTGCGCTTGCGAGCGGAACGCCGCTTCACCCAATCGAACGGAGAGAACGCAATGACCACGGACACGACCGCAGCAGAGGAAAACCTGATGGACTGGCTGCGCGACGCGCACGCGATGGAAGAACAGGCGGAGACGATGCTCACGTCGATGGCCGGTCGGATCGACCACTATCCGGATCTGAAGCGGCGCATCGAGCAACACATCGAAGAAACGCGCGAGCAGGCACGCCTGATACGCGGCTGCATCGAACGGCGCGGCGGATCGGTGTCGACGATGAAGGACGTCGGCGCCAAGACGATGGCGTGGGTGCAGGGCCTCGCGGGCATGTTCGCCTCCGACGAGATCGTCAAGGGCGGCATGGCGAGCTACACCTTCGAGCATTTCGAAATCGCCGCGTATCGCAACCTGATCGAAGCGGCGCGCTTCGTCGGCGACCGCGAGACGATGACGATCTGCGAGCGGATCCTGCCCGAGGAGCAGGCGATGGCCGCGTGGCTCGAACACAACATGGCGGGCGTCGTGCGCACCTATCTCGCCCGCGATGAGACCGACGCGCCGGCGAAACGCTGACGGCGCCGAGCGTCGCGATCACGCACCCGCTGCGCCTTGCTCGGACTGGTCGGCCATCAGGTACCGAATGACGAGCGTCGGATCCGCGACGTCGAGAATCAGGCGACGCATCACGCGCTTGCGCATGTGCGCGTCGTCGAGGGTCCACGGGCCGGCCGCGTCGCCGAGGTAGCGGGCCAGCGCATCGCGGTGGTCGCCGTCCGGCGGCAGGCCGAGCCGCGCGGCGAGCAGCCCCGCGACGACATCGTCGATCTCGATGTGCAGCGGCTTCGAATCGATCGACAGCTGAAGTTTCATGATCGGTCTCTGCAACATGAAAAAGACGGTGCGCGCGCATATCGCGCGCACCGAACCGTGCCGCGCCGGCCAGCGGCGGCGCCAGTGTCGGCGCGTTCAGTAACCGAGCTCGGGGGACGGCGCGGCTTCAGCGCGTTCGTCCTTCGGCGCGTCGGCGACGGTCGCATCGGTCGTCAGCACGAGGCCGGCGATCGACGCCGCGTTCTGCAACGCGGTGCGCGTGACCTTGGTCGGATCGACGACGCCGGCCTCCACCAGATCGCCGTACTCGCCGGTCGCCGCGTTGTACCCGAAGTTGCCGCTGCCTTCCAGCACCTTCGCGATCACCACCGACGGTTCGTCGCCCGCGTTCGACGCGATCACGCGCAGCGGCGCTTCGAGCGCGCGCAGCACGATGCGGATGCCGGCATCCTGATCGCCGTTCGCGCCCTTCAGGTCGGTCAGCGCCGCGCGCGCACGCAGCAGCGCGACGCCGCCGCCCGGCACGATGCCCTCCTCGACCGCCGCGCGCGTCGCATGCAGCGCATCGTCGACGCGGTCCTTCTTCTCCTTCATCTCGACCTCGGTGACCGCGCCGACCTTGATCACGGCGACGCCGCCCGCGAGCTTCGCGACACGCTCCTGCAGCTTCTCGCGATCGTAGTCGCTCGTCGCTTCGTCGATCTGCACGCGGATCGACTTCACGCGCGCGTCGATACGCGCGGCGTCGCCGGCGCCGTCGATGATGATCGTGTCGTCCTTGCGCACCTCGACGCGTTTCGCGCTACCGAGATCGTCGAGCGTCGCCTTGTCGAGCTGCTTGCCGGTTTCCTCCGAGATCACCGTCGCGCCGGTCAGGATCGCGATGTCCTCGAGCATCGCCTTGCGCCGGTCGCCGAAGCCCGGCGCCTTGACCGCGGCCACCTTCAGGATGCCGCGCATCGCGTTCACGACGAGCGTCGCGAGCGCTTCGGCTTCGACGTCTTCGGCGACAATCAGCAGCGGCTTGCCGGCCTTCGACGCCGCCTCGAGAATCGGCAGCAGGTCGCGAATGTTCGAGATCTTCTTGTCGTGCAGCAGGATCAGCGCGTCGTCGAGATACGCGGCCTGCTTCTCCGGATCGTTGATGAAGTACGGGCTGATGTAGCCGCGATCGAACTGCATGCCTTCGACGACGTCGAGTTCGTTGTCGAGCGACTTGCCGTCCTCCACCGTGATCACGCCTTCCTTGCCGACCTTCTCCATCGCGTCCGCGATGATCTTGCCGATCGCGTCGTCCGCGTTCGCGGAAATGGCGCCGACCTGCGCGATCTCCTTGTGCGTCGAGATCGGCCGCGACAGTGTGCGCAGCTCATCGAGCACCGCGCCGACGGCCTTGTCGATGCCGCGTTTCAGGTCCATCGGGTTCATGCCGGCCGCGACGTGCTTCATCCCTTCCTGCACGATCGCCTGGGCGAGCACGGTGGCGGTCGTCGTGCCGTCGCCGGCCACGTCGGCCGTCTTCGACGCGACCTGCTTGACGATCTGCGCGCCCATGTTCTCGAAGCGGTCCTTCAGCTCGATTTCCTTCGCGACCGACACGCCGTCCTTCGTGATGACGGGCGCGCCGAAGCTGCGTTCGATCACCACGTTGCGGCCCTTCGGGCCGAGCGTCACCTTCACCGCGTCGGCGAGGACATTCACGCCCTTGACGATCTGGCTACGCGCACCGTCGCGGAATTTCACGTCTTTTGCAGTCATTTCGTTGCTCCGGGTAAAGTCGTTGAACGGAATGCCGCGCTCACCGGCCGCCTGCCGGCGCGGCGCGGACGCATCGCGCTTCAGGCCGCCTTGCGGGCAGCCGGCGATGCCGGTTCGAGCACGCCCATCACGTCCTCTTCGCGCATGACGAGCAGTTCCTCGCCGTCCACCTCGACGGTCTGGCCTGCATATTTGCCGAAGAGAACCTGGTCGCCCACCTTGAGCTGCAACGGCTGCTGCGAGCCGTCCTGCAGCAGCCGGCCGCTGCCGACTGCAATGACTTCGCCCTGTTCGGGCTTTTCCGCGGCGGAATCGGGAATGACGATGCCCGAGGCCGTCGTCCGCTGCTGTTCGATTCGTTTGACGATAACCCGGTCGTAGAGGGGACGAATCTGCATTTTCATCTCCTGAGCGATGAGATCACCTGAATAAGGGAATCCGGCAGCGCAGCCACCGGCGAAAGCCGCGATGCGCTGTCGTGCCGTCGATCGGCGAAAAGCGAAATAGTGGCGAGCGAACGCGCTTCAAGACCCGCGCGCACGATGCGTTTGTAACAAAATGTTTCAACGGATCAGGATGCGGCGCACCTCGCCCAGCCGGTAGCGAACAGGCGCCGCGCGCTGCAGCGACGGCCGCTATGGCCGCGGCAAGATCGGGCACGGCGGCTGTCGGCCGCCGTCCGCATCGAGTGTGTCGTCGGGTTCGTCGAGCGTGCGCCAGAGGCCGCCCTTGACCGGACGGAACATCCAGCGTGCGTAGCCTTTGCGCGCCGCCAGCTGCATCAGCGCGTCGCGCTCCGGCGCGCCGTCGACGAGATGACGTTCGGCGCACGCGTCGTCGCCATAATCGCCGTAGTCGCCCAACGCCTGGCGACACGCGAGCGCTTCGCCGGCCGACGCGCCGAGCGTATTGCACGCGCGCCGCTCGACGCGCTCGAGCTCCCATGCGCCCAACCGCCATGCCGCGTCGAGCAGCATCGCCTCGACGGATTCGAGCGCCGGCCCCGGGCGCTCGAACTGGATCGCGCTGCCGGGCACCGGGCGCGGCGGCACGTCGATGCCGGGCAGCGCGAGCGGCGTTTCGCGCAGCAAGCCATGCCAGTGCAGGATCGCGATCAACGGCGTGTCGGCACGTGCGGCGGCGGTCACGGTCACGGCATAGAGCGGCAGTCGAACGGCGTCGATCTGCTCGTTCACGATGTCGAAAAGGTCCATGAAACCTCCCATTCTTTCGAAAGCGGCCGGCCCCTTGAAATTCGCAACGCGTGACCTATTTTAGGTGTCGCTCGACGCAGTCGCGGTTCTCGCGCTGCGTGCTTCGATGGGTTATCGGCCAGGCAGGCAACGGCACGGTAGCGCACCGGTTCGTCGCGCATCGGGTTGCCGCCAGGCGATGCTTTGACATGAGAGACGAACATGCTGAGTCCACACGAATTCGCGACCTTGATGCTGATCCGTCATGCGCCGGATCAGCTGGACAACGGCCGTGCCGAAATCGACACGCTGCTCGCACGCCAATTGATCATGCTGGAACACCGCGCCGACGGCGATCGGCGCGCGCATCTGACGCCGCGCGGGCTCGCGATGCTCGACGCGTTCGGCGCGAGTGGCGCCCGCCGCCGCCGCACGAGCGGTCGTCCGCCCGCGCTCGCGCACGACCGCGACGAGCCATACGCGCAGTGCGGTCAATGGTTCGGCGCGGCGGCCGCCGATGCCGGCAGCGCGCAGCCGCAGACGCAGACCTGATAGTCGCGGCAATGCTCGCCGTATGCGGTGCCGCATACGGCGATGCGCATGAATCGTGGAAAGGGTCTCCGGCGGCAAACGCCGGCAGTCGGGCGCGACCCGAATCAGTGGCTATGGCGCGTGCGGTTGCAGTTTCCGCTCGCGCGGTCGAACGGCTGCAATCTGGCGAGTTGCTCGACCGACATCGTGACGACTTCGAGAACATGCCGCGCGATCTGCTCGTCGGTCATCCCGGCGCTCAAATACTGTTCGATGCTGATCGTGCGCGGGGGATAGCTGCCCGATTCGTCGTCGACGATGTGGATCCTGGCGGTTCGCCGCTCGGGTGAGAGCACGACCTGGACGGTCCTGCCGTGAACGATGGTCTGCATGCACAAGGCTGACATTGACGGTCTCCCGTTGCGTGTCGTTCTACCAATCATCGGCCGATACCGGCGATTCATCCGATCAATCTACAAATTTACGTCGCCATTCGCAACCATATGGAATGAATCAAGGCGATCGCACGTGGCACGCCTGGCATGGCTGGCTTCGTTGAACGCGTTCGGCTGTCAGGAGAGCGTACTGCCCGAGGGTTCCGCAACCCGTCGGCACGCTATGCGTAGCGGCTCAACCATTCTTCCGAGAATTTCTTCGCGTAGGCGACGGCTTCGGCTTCGGTGTCGAATTCGCCCAGCTTGCGGAATGCGGCCTCGCGGCTGAAACCCAGCTTCGTCACCTCGACTTGCGCGGCATATTTGCCGTTCTCGGTCACGCGCGGCTCGCAGTTCATCTCATACCCGCGCATCACAAACTTTCTCTGCATCGCTTCGATCTGTTTTGAGACGAGCGAAATCGTAGCATGGCGTGCGGCTCGTGCAGGCAGCGCCCGACAACTGTAACTTCATCGGTTGCGCTAGAGGATTTCATCGAAAAAGGGCCGCATGCTGCGCCGCTGCGCGCCGAGGCCTACGCGGCGCACCCGGGCCCGGCGCCGACCGTTATGCATGCCCCGAAGCGGTGCGCATCGCGTAACGTCGTGACACACCTTTCACAGAAACCCATCTTTTCGGCCACGGAATGGCCGCAGTTTTGCGGTAAAGTTATCGTTTCCGCGCGTGGCCGGTCGGCTCGCCCCTGGACGTCCTCAAGACTGTCCGCCGAGACTGCCGCAAGGCGTCGTTCTGAACGTCACGATCCGTTCCCGTAGCATGACCACTGAAGCAATCACCACGGATTCCCTCGCGGTTGCCGAGCGCGTGCGCGAGCTGATGACCCGCAACGGCATCGGCAAGCGCCAGCAGACCACCGAGCTGTGCCGCATCCTCGACCTGAGTTTTTCGCAGGGTCACCGCAAACTGCGCGGCAGCAGCCCCTGGACGCTCTCGCAGATCAAGAAAGTCGCCGAAGCCTATGGCGAGCCCGCCGCCCAACTGTTCGGCGCGCAGACGCTCGACCCCGGCATGGTCGGCGCCTGTTCACAGGAAGCCGTGCTCTATGCGGGCGTCGCCGAAATTCCATGCACCGCGTGGATCGGCGCGCCGCTCGAAGCGGGCGCCCGCCCCGAATTCGTCGCCTACGAACAGAACGGCCGCTGGCGCGTGCTGCGCCACACCGGCGTGCTGTATCAAAACGCGTACGACGTGCACAAGATCGAGATATATCCGCGCCGCGCCGAAAGCGACAAGCTGATCGTCGCGGTGATCGATCCCGACCGCGTCAGCGCGACCGAACTGTGCCGCTATCTCGAACGGCAAGGCTTCGCCACCGCCGCGTTCGACGGCCTCGCGCCGTTCGTCGACGCGCTGCAGGGCCAGGCGTTCGATGCGGTCGTCACCGAATGGCGGTTCGACGACGGCACGGCCGCCACCGCGATCAAGGCGGTGCGCACGTCCGACAATCCGGGCGCCCCGATCTTCGTGCTGACCGGCGACCTGCTGACCGGCCGCGCGAGCGAGGCGGACATCAGCGAAGTGATCCGCGCGTTCGACGTCGTCTGCTACGAAAAGCCCGCGCGCATGGCGATTCTCAGCGCCGATCTCGCGAAGCGGCTAGCCCGCAGTTGAGCGCCGGCCTGCGCTGACGGGCAGCCGGCGCAGGCCGCTCGGCGGTGGCGCACGGGTTCGTCAGTACAATGGCCGGATTCCGTTCACGACCGGCCTTCGCCGCCCGACCTCATGGCCCGCCTGATTCCCGACGACTGGAAAAGCCTTGCCGCCACCGGCGCGGCCGAACGCGAGCGCGAGACGCTCGCCGCACTCGAACACGCGCTGCCGGACACCTACACCGTCTATCACGGCGTCCACTGGACGCGCGCCGACCAGGGCTTCTCGGTGTTCGGCGAAGCGGCCTTCGTGGTCGTCAGCGCAGCGGGCCGCGTGCTGCTGATCGAGCAGAAGGCAGGCTTCCTGCGCGAAACGCCGAAGGGCCTCGTCAAGGTCTACCTGCAGAAGGAGCGCAACGTCCCGATCCAGCTCGCGCGCACGCAGGAAACGCTGCACCGGCGGCTGACGGCCGCGCTCGGCGCGGGCGTCTACGGCGTCGATGCGCTGCTGTACTGCCCCGACTACGCGATCCGCGACACGGCGATCGCCGGCGT
The DNA here is from genome assembly GCF_000262695.1 of Burkholderia sp. KJ006. Classification (NCBI taxonomy): domain Bacteria; kingdom Pseudomonadati; phylum Pseudomonadota; class Betaproteobacteria; order Burkholderiales; family Burkholderiaceae; genus Burkholderia; species Burkholderia sp. KJ006. The sequence goes on from NC_017921.1 coordinate 2,013,518, forward strand.
CCCGGCGGACCGCATCGTCGATGCCTCGCGCAAGGCGCAGCTCGCGCAGGTCATCCAGCAGATTCTCCCCGACGACGACGCGCCGTTGCCGAACGCCGCGAAGCTGCATCACTTCTTCGCGGACGAGCTCGCGCTCACACCCGATACCAGCGCGCTCGTCGGCCAGGCCGGCACGCTGGTCACGCGGCTGTCGGGCGGGCTCGCCGCATGGGCGCGCCAGCTCGAGTTCACGCCGTTCCGATTGCGCGTGACGGGCACGGCCGGTTCGGGCAAGACCCAGCTCGCGGTGCAGGCGATGCGCGACGCGCTCGCGGCCGGCAAGCGCGTGCTCTACGTGTGCTTCAACCGGCCGCTCGCCGACTACATCGCACGCATCGCGCCGCCCGGCGCGACGATCGCGAACTACCATCAGCTGTGCGACTGGGTCGCCCGCGACGGCGGCTATACGCCCGACTTCGACGCGCCCGGCGCGTTCGAACGGCTCGAGGCGCGCTTCGCCGAAACGCCCGTGACGGAGCGCTGGCGCTTCGACGTGCTGATCGTCGACGAAGGTCAGGATTTCCACGCGCCATGGGCGACGGCCCTCGAGCGCCTGCTCGCGCCGAACGGCGCCTGGTGGTGGCTGGAAGATCCGCTGCAGAACCTGTATCTGCGCGAGCCCGTCGCGCTGCCGGGCTGGGTCACGCTGAAGGCGTTGACCAACTATCGCAGCCCGCGCGACCTGCTCGAATTCGTGCGCGACGTCGTCGGCCGGGTGGAGCCACTCGCGGCCGAGCTGCGCTCCGGCAGCCCGTTCGACGGTTCCGATCCGGCCGTGTCGTCATACGGGGAAGCCGGCGCGTCCGACGACGCGCTCGCCGACGCGTGCATCGACGCGACCAAGCGCGCGATCACGCACGCGCTGTCGCTCGGCTTTCGCAAGCAGGACATCGCCGTGCTGTCGTATCGCGGCCGCGAGAGCTCGGTGCTGGCGCGGCTCGACCAGCTCGGCCCGCACCGGCTGAAACGGTTCACGGGGAAGTACGACCTGTTCGGCAACCCTGAATACCGCGAAGGCGACGTGCTCCTCGATTCGATCTACCGGTTCAAGGGGCAATCGGCGCCCTGCGTGATCCTCACCGAGGTCGACTTCGACACGCTCGATGCGCGCGCGGCCCGCAAGCTGTTCGTCGGCGCGACCCGCGCGACGATGAAGCTGCTGCTCGTCGCGTCGGCGCGCGCGGCTGCGCAACTGCCGGCCGCTTGACGCACGGCTGCCCCGGCGACCCCGGCGACGCCAACAACGGCACGCCGGCAGCCGCGCCGGCCGCTGCATGCGCCGGCGCCCGATGCGTCACGCGACCCGGAACGTCCCCACCGCCCGACGCAGACCTTCCGCCTGCTCTTCGAGCGACGCCGCGGCGGCCGCGGCCTGTTCGACCAGCGCCGCGTTCTGCTGCGACACCTCGTCCATCTGCGACACCGCGCGGTTCACCTGCTCGATGCCGTCGCGCTGCTCGTTCGACGCTGCCGCGATCTCGGTCATGATGCCGGTCACGCGGCCGATCGCCTGCTGGATGTCCTGCATCGTCGCACCGGCCACGCCGACCAGTTTCGAGCCCGTCGAGACGCGCTCGACCGACTCGCCGATCAGCGTGCGGATTTCCTTCGCGGCCGACGCCGAGCGCTGCGCGAGCGTGCGCACCTCGCCCGCGACCACGGCGAAGCCGCGGCCCTGCTCGCCTGCCCGCGCGGCTTCGACCGCCGCGTTCAGCGCGAGAATGTTGGTCTGGAACGCAATGCCTTCGATGGTGCCGATGATGTCGGCGACCTTCTGCGAGCTCTGGTCGATCTCGTTCATCGTGCCGATCACCTCGCCGACGACCGTCGCGCCGCGCGTCGCGATCTCGCTCGCGTTGTCCGCGCATGCCTGCGCCTCGACCGCGTGATCGGCGTTCTGCTTCACGGTGGCCGTCAGCTGTTCCATGCTCGCGGCCGTCTGCTGCAGCGCAGACGCCTGCTCCTCGGTGCGCTGCGACAGGTCCGTGTTGCCGGCCGCGATCTGGTGCGTGGCGGTCGAGATCGATTCGGAGCCGCGGCTGACCTGGCGCACCGTATCGGCGAGACTGCGCTGCATCCCCGTCACGCCCTTGACCAGCTCGGCCATCTCGTCGCGCGACGACCAGTGCAGCTCGGCCGTCAGATCGCCGTCCGACAGGCGGCGGAAATGCGCGAGCAGCCGGTTCACCGGCTGCGTGATCGCGAAATGCAGCCCGACCGCGCAGCCGAAGCAGGCGGCCAGCCCGAACGCGATGCCGGCGAGCGCGCCGATGCGCATCCAGCCGTAATAGGTCTGCGCGGTGTCGTAGACGTCCTTGCCGCGCGCCGCCTGGTATGCGTCCAGCGCATCGGTCGCCTGCGCGAGCGCGACCGACAGCGGCGGCGCGACCGTCATCAGCAGCCGGTCGGCGTCGTCGCGGCGGCCGCCGCGCATCGCGTCGATCATCGGCTTCAGCGCCTGCCCGATCAGCGCCTGGCGGGCGGCGTCGAGCCGGCTCGCGAGCGGAGCTTCGTCGCCGTCGTGCGGCATCGCCGCGTAGGTGCGCCACGCCGCGTCGGCTTTCGCGAGATAACCTTCGGCCTTGCCGACGAGATCGGGCACCTCCGGCGCGTCCGGATGCACGAGCGCGCGGTCGAGCGTGGTGCGCACGATCATCAGGTTCAGGTTCGCCGCGGACAGCGCCGTCTTCGCGACCATCTGGCGCGTATAGGCCTCGTCGAGCGCGCGGTTCGAACTCTGCATCCCGGCAAGGCCGATCAGGCCCGACACGACGAGCAGCACGGCCACCAGACCGAGCGTGGAAAAGATCCGCGTACGGATCGAAAAGCGGGAAAACAGGGCGTTCAGGTTCATCATGTCGGGAGTGAGCGATGAAAAATGCCGCGGCAATCGGACCGCGGCATTCTTTATTACGGTTTCCCTGCAAAAAACTTGAGTGCGAAGTGTGCTTGCACACTGATCTCGGTCAATTCATCTGACCTGAAATCTCCCGTTACCGCTGCAACAATTCGAGCCACGACGATCATTGATCGGACAACGGAATACGCCTATATTTCGACCGATTCACTGCCAAGGCAGATATTTCAATGGAAACCAATACTCTCGTTGCTGTCCCGCCCACCGCCGCGGCCGGCCGCGACGCGCCGAGCGGGCCGATCGTCGCCGCGCTGCTGCTGGTCATGCTGCTGTCCGCGCTCGACCAGACGATCGTGTCGACCGCACTGCCGACCATCGTCGGCGAGCTCGGCGGCCTCGACCGGCTGTCGTGGGTCGTCACCGCGTACCTGCTGTCGTCGACGGTCGTGCTGCCGCTGTACGGCAAGCTCGGCGACCTCTACGGCCGCAAAGTCGTGCTGCAGGCCGCGATCGCGCTGTTCCTCGCAGGCTCCGCGCTATGCGGCATCGCGCAGGACATGCCGCAGCTGATCGTGCTGCGCGCGCTGCAAGGGCTCGGCGGCGGCGGGCTGATGGTCGTCACGATGGCGGCGATCGGCGACCTGGCGCCGCCCGATCGCCGTGCGCGCTACCAGGGGATGTTCGGCGGCGTCTACGGCCTCGCCACCATCGTCGGGCCGCTGCTCGGCGGCTTCCTCGTCGAGCACCTGTCGTGGCGCTGGATCTTCACGATCAACCTGCCGCTCGGCGCGCTCGCGCTCGCGGTGATCGGCGTCGCGTTCCGCCCGCAGGCGGCGCCCGTCAAGCACCGGATCGACTACATGGGCGCCGCGTTCCTCGCGACGGCGCTCACCTGCGTGATCCTGTTCACCAGCGAAGGCGGTTCGCTGCTGCCGTGGTCGTCGCCGCAACTGTGGCTGACGCTCGTGCTCGGCGCGATCGCGATCGGCGGCTTCGTCTACGAGGAGCGGCTCGCGGCCGAGCCGATCATGCCGCTCGAGTTGTTCCGTCAGCGCACCTTCGTGCTGATGAGCCTGATCGGCTTCGTCGTCGGCATCGCGCTGTTCGGCTCCGTCACGTTCATTCCGCTCTATCTGCAGGTCGTCAAGGGCTCGACGCCGTCGCAGGCCGGCTTGCAGCTGCTGCCGATGATGGGCGGGATGCTGACGATGTCGGTCGCGAGCGGCCGGCTGATCGCGCGGCTCGGCACCTATCGGCCGTTTCCGATCGCCGGAACGCTGCTCGGCGGTGTCGCGATGGCGCTGCTGTCGACGCTGTCGCTCGACACGTCGCTGCATACGATCTACGCGTACATGGCGCTGCTCGGCATCGGGCTCGGCATGGTGATGCCGGTGCTGACGCTCGCCGTGCAGAACACCGTCGAATTCCGGCACATGGGCGTCGCGACCTCAGGTGCGACGCTGTTCCGCTCGATCGGCGGCTCACTCGGCGTGGCCGCGTTCGGCGCGCTGTTCTCGCACGGGCTGCAGTCGCGGCTCGAGCAAGCGCTGCCGGCCGACGTGACGCTGCCGGCCGCGCTCGGGCCGACGGCCGTGCAGCAGTTGCCGGCCGCCGTGCGCGACGCGTACCTGCATGCGTTCGCCGGCTCGCTGCACGGTGTGTACCTCGCAGCGACGGGCGTGATCGCGATCGCATTCGTGCTCGCGTGGTTCGTCGAGCGCGCGCCGCTGCGGACGCGGCGTTGAATCGGCGGTGGCGGCGCGCGAGGCGGGAAAGTGCGCGAGGCGGAAGCACCACGCCGCTGGTCGTCTGCCTCGATTCGAGCAAGCAGTGCGCGTCGGCGGCTTGGTCGAGCGGTAACCGCGCCTGCCGCGCTCACGGCATCAGCGCCATGCCGCCGGTCGTCTGCTGCATTTCGAGCAAGCGGTGCGCGGCGGCGGCCTGGTCGAGCGGCAGTCGCGCCGCACGCGCTCACGGCAGCATCACTACGCCGTCGGTCGTCTGCTTCGATTCGAGCAAGCGATGCGCGTCGGCGGCCTATTCGAGCGGCAGCCCTGCCGCCCGCGCTCACGGCACCAGCACCACGCCGCCGGTCGTCTGCCTCGATTCAAGCAGGCGGTGCGCATCGGCAGCCTGTTCTAGCGGCAGCCGCGCGGCGACCTCCACGTGCATCCCGCGCGCGAACCGCTCGAGCGTCGCGTGCGCCGCGTCCCGATAGCCGGCCACGTCGCGCGCGATGAAGCCCAGCACGCTCGGCCGCGCCAATGCGATCGAGCGCGCCGGGCCGAGCTCGTCGAGATCGATCGTCTGTCGCGCGCCGATCGCGGCCACCTGCCCGATGCTCGCCACCATCCCGAACGGGCGGATGGCGCCGAGCGTGCGGGTCAGCACGTCGCCGCCGATCCCGTCGATCGCGTAGTCGACGCCCGCGCCGCCGCCGAATGCGCGGGCGGCCGCGACGAAATCCTCGTCACGGTAATCGACCACCGCCTGCGCGCCATGCGCGCGCACCAGCGCGGCCTTGGCCGCCGAGCCGACCGTGCCGATCACGCGCGCGCCGAGCGCGTGCGCCCACTGCGTCGCCAGCAGGCCGACGCCGCCCGCTGCCGCGTGGACAAGCACGCTATCGCCGGCCGCCACCTGCCGCACGCGGTGCAACAGCATGTAGACGGTGATCCCCTTCAACAGGCCGCCGGCCACCGTTTCGTCGCTCACGCCGTCTGGCACCGGCACCACGCGCTCGGCGGGCAGCGTGCGCAGGCTCGCGTAGCTGCCGGTCGGCAACCCCGCATAGGCGACCCGCTGGCCGGCGACGACGGCGTCCACGCCCGGCCCGACCGCGTCCACCACGCCGACGGCCTCGACGCCCAGCGCAGCCGGCAGCGCCGGCAACGGATGCGCGCCCGTCCTGAAATAGATGTCGACGAAATTCACGCCGACGGCGGTCTGGCGAATCCGTACTTCGCCGGGGCCGGGCGGCGCGACGGGCGCATCGACGCGGCGCAGCGCACCGGCGTCGCCGTAGCGGTCGATTCCGATGCGGATCGCGGTTTCAGTTCGGGTCATGGCATTCCTCGCGTTCGTATGAAGTGACGCGATCATCCCATCGTGCATAATCGAGCGGAATTCCCATTTCCCGCCCACTTCCTGTGCAAAATTCGACCGATCCATCCAGCGGTTCCGCGCCGGCGATGAGCTGGGACGATCTGCGTTACTTCCTCGCGGTAATGCGCGGCGGCAGCTTGTCCGCCGCCGCACGCGCACTGCAGGTCCAGCATTCGACGGTCGCGCGGCGCATCGACGCGCTGGAGTCGGCGCTGGGCATCCGGCTGTTCGACCGGCTGCCGCGCGGCTGGCCGCCGACCGACGAAGGTCTGCATCTGGCCGAGCATGCGGCGCGCGTCGAGGCCGACGTGCATGCGTTCGCGCGCGCCGCACAGGGCGCGGCGACGCTCGACGGCGTCGTCCGCGTGTCGGCGTCGCCGGTGTTCGCAAGTCATTTCCTCGCACCGCGGCTCGCCCGCGCGCAGCGCGCGTGGCCGGCGCTACGGATCGACCTGATCGGCGACATGCATGCGGCCAACCTGTACGCGCGCGAAGCCGACCTCGCGGTGCGCCTGTCGCGGCCGAGCGAGCCGGGCCTGGCCGCCCGCCGGCTCGGCACGATGCGCTTCGCACTGTGCGCGTCGCCCGACTGGGCCGCCGCGCCGCCCGATACGTGGGCGTTCGTCGGTTACGACGACGCGCTCGCGCAAATGCCGCAGCAGCAGTGGCTCGAACGCTTCGCGGCCGGGCGCCGTTTCGCGTTCATCTCGAACGATCTCGCCGCGCTGCATCGCGTGTGTGTGGCGGGCGCTGGCATCGCGCTGCTGCCGCGGTTTCTCGTCGATTTGCCGGGGATGGAGGCGGGTTCGGTCGCTTCGGGCATTTCGGGTGCGCCTGGCACTTCGATCACTTCGACTGCGCCGCCCGCCTCGACCACTTCGAGCGCATCGAGCGCATCGGGTGCATCGGGTGCTTCGGGTGCTTCGGGTGCTTCGGGTGCTTCGGGTGCTTTACCTGCTTCGACCACTTCGCCCCCTTCGATCGCGACAACCGCTTCGATCACCAAAACCACTTCAACCAATCGCCCCACCGCCCACGCACCCGCCCTAATCGAACTGACATCCGCCCCGCGCTGCGAAATCGAGCGCGAGATCTGGCTGGTCGTCCACCCGGACGTGCGCCGTTCGCCACGCGTGCAACGCGTCGCCGATGCGATCGCTGAAGCGGTCCGCGACGCGGATGGCCATCTGTAGAGCCGGCGCCGCACGCAGCGCGCCCGCTGACCACCGCCTTTACCGCGCCGCCCGACGGCCGGCATAGTAGCGTTTTCATCCGCCCGCCTTGCCGCCATGCCCGACGCTCCCGCCTGCACCGTCCGCGACGCGACCGATGCCGATCTCGACGCCATTCACGCGATCTATGCGCACCACGTACGCCACAGCGTCGCGTCGTTCGAGGAAGCCCCGCCCGACGTCGCCGAATTGCGCGCACGCCGCGACGCGGTGCTGCGCCACGGCCTGCCCTATCTCGTCGCCGAATGCGACGGCCGCGTGGCCGGCTACGCGTATGCGACGCCGTATCGCACGCGCAGCGCGTACCGCCACACGATCGAGGATTCGATCTACATCGACGACGCGCAGCGCGGCCGCGGCATCGGCCGTGCGCTGCTCGCCGCGCTGATCGCGCGTTGCGAGGCCGGCCCGTGGCGGCAGATGATCGCCGTGATCGCCGACGGCGGCACCGGCGGCTCGACGTCGCTGCATCGCGCATTCGGTTTCGAGCCGGCCGGCGTGCTGAAGGCGGTCGGCTACAAGCATGGCCGCTGGATCGATACCGCGCTGCTGCAACGCGCGCTCGGCGACGGCGCGCGCACGCTCCCCGCGACGCCCGACGCCGGCGCGTCGCGCTAGAATGGCCGCATGCCAAAACAGACTCCCAACACGCCTGACGAGGCCGCAGCGGATTCCCGCAACGAGTACACGGTCGACGAACTCGCGCGCGTATCCGACACGACCGTGCGCAACGTCCGCGCATACCAGGATCGCGGGCTGCTCGCGCCGCCCGAGAAGCGCGGGCGCGTCGGCATCTACGACGACACCCACGTCGCCCGCCTGAAGCTGATCAACCACCTGCTCGCGCGTGGCTACACGCTGTCGAACATCCAGGATCTGATCATGGCGATCGACGAAGGCCACGACCTGCGCTCGATCCTCGGGCTGGAAACCGCGATCGGCGGACGGTGGTCGCACGAACGGCCCAAGACCTACTCGCTGGCCGCGCTCGCCCAGATGTTCGGCCCGCAGACGGCGTCCCAGCTGTCGCGCGTAACCGAGTTCGGGCTGCTCGAACGGCACGGCCTGTCGTTCGTCGCCAAAAGCCCCGCGCTGCTCGAGGCAGCGGCCGCGATGACGAAGGAAGGCATCCCGCCGCGTGAATTACTCGACGTGATCAGCGTCGCGCGACCGCACTTCGATGCGATCGCGCGGCTGCTCGTCGATCTCGTCGTGAAGCGGCTCGACCGCTACGACGAAGGCACGCTGCCGCCGGTCACCGACGTGCCGGCGCTCGTCGACGCCATCTGGCGGCTGCGTCCGCTCGCGGCCGTGTTCGTCGAAGCCGAGACCAACCGCGCGCTCGAGAACGCGGCCAGCGCCTATCTGGGCGGCCGCGTCGCGACGATCCTCGACAAGAAGCTCAGCGACGAAGCCGCGCGACAGGCCGGCGCATCCGCCCGCTCCGAGCACGCCGGCCACTCGCCCAAGAAAGGCAACGGCGACAAAGCATAGGACCGCCGCGGTCATATTCATATCGGCAATGCTTGGTTTGCGGGCCCGGTCGCCCGTGCGACGATTCTTCCAACCGAGCGGCACACGCCGCTTTCCGAAGACGTCTCGCATGGAGTCCGTTCGATGATTCGTTTCACCCGCTGGATCGCCCGCATCGCCGTGACGGCGCTCGCCGTCGCCGCCGCGACATCGGCGCTCGCGCAAGGCAGCGCCGACAAGGTCGTACGCATCGGCTATCAGAAGGCCGGCCTGCTGTCGGTGCTCAAAAGCCAGGGCGCGCTGGAGGCGCGGCTGAAGCCGCTCGGCTACGACGTCCAGTGGTTCGAATTCCCGGCCGGCCCGCAACTGCTCGAGGCGCTGAACGCGAACAGCATCGACTTCGGCTATACGGGCGCACCGCCGCCGGTGTTCGCGCAGGCCGCGGGCGTGCGCTTCGTGTACGTCGCCGCCGAACCGCCGTCGCCGCACAACGAAGCGGTGTTCGTGAAGGCCGATTCGCCGGTTCGCTCGCTGTCCGAATTGCGCGGCAAGAAGGTCGCGCTGCAGAAGGGTTCGAGCGCGAACTATCTGTTGCTCGAAGCGCTGAAGAAGGCCGGCGTGCGTTACGACGAGATTCGCCCCGTCTACCTGCCGCCTGCCGACGCGCGCGCCGCATTCGAAAGCGGCAACGTCGATGCATGGGCCGTGTGGGACCCGTATTACGCGGCCGCCCAGAATTCGCTGAAGGTGCGCACGCTGTCAGACTATACGGGCCTCACGCCCGCGTACAACTTCTACGAAGCTACGCGCACGTTCGCCGAACAACACGCGGACGTGGTCGGCACGATCCTGAAGCAGGTGCGCGAGACGGGCCTGTGGGTCAACGGCCATCCGGCCGAGACGGCCGCGCTGATCGCCCCGAAGGTCGGCCTGCCGCTGCCGCTCGTGCAGACGTGGATCCAGCGCGTACCGTTCGGCGCGGTGCCGATCGACGAGAACATCGTGGCCGTGCAGCAGCGCGTGGCCGACGCGTTTTATGCAGCGAAGCTGATTCCGCAGAAGCTGAGCGTGGCGGAGAATGCGTGGACCGACAAGCGGGTGGCAGGCGCGCTGGCGGCGAAGTAATACACGCGGCGGCATCCGCTCGAATCAGGCCGACGGGCGCGCTGCCCGTCGGCCTTCGTGCTTCATCGGTGCCGCGCGCTGCGATACACGCGCTCTGCGTCTGCTGTGCGGACGTCGCACGCAAGCCGCCATCGGCGAACGCTCGCGGCCACCGACCTTGCCGGCTGCGCGACGCGCGCACGACGCGCCACCTCAGCGTCCAGCCACCTTCTTCTGCCGCCACAGACACAGCAGATCACACGCGACGTGCGCGGCCGCGATCGCCGTGATGTCCGCATGGTCGTATGCCGGCGCGACCTCGACCACATCCGCGCCGATCAGATCCACCGCGCTGAGCCCGCGCACGATCGCCAGCGCCTGCGCGGACGACAGCCCGCCGGCAACCGGCGTGCCCGTGCCGGGCGCGAACGCCGGGTCGAGACAGTCGATATCGAAGGTCAGATAGGCGGGCCGCGCGCCGACGATCCCGACGATGCGCTCGACCGCCGCGCGCGCGCCATGGTCATGCACCCACGCGGCATCGAGCCGCTCGATGCCGAGGAAGTCGTCGTTCCACGTGCGGATGCCGACCTGCACCGACGTCGCCGGATCGATCAGCCCTTCCTTCACCGCCTTGTAGAACATCGTGCCGTGATTGAGGCTGTCCGGTTCGTCGTCGGCCCAGGTATCGCAGTGCGCGTCGAAATGAATCAGCGACAGCGGACGGCCGTAGCGCTCCGCATGCGCGACCAGCAGCGGATACGTGATGTAGTGATCGCCGCCGAGCGTGAGCATCTTCGCGCCCGAGCGCAGGATCGTGCGCGCATGCTCGACGATCGCCGGCTTGATCGACAGCGGATTGTGCGCGTCGAACCAGCAGTCGCCGTAGTCGACGGCCGCGAGATCGTCGAACGGGTCGAAGCCCCACGGATACGGATGCAGCTCCGCGAGCTGCACGCTCGCCGCGCGGATCGCGGCCGGCCCGAGCCGCGCGCCGGAGCGATAGGTCGTCGCGAGATCGAGCGGCACGCCGGAAATCGCGACGTCGACGCCGTCGAGCACACGCGAATAGTTGCGGCGCATGAACGACAGCACGCCCGCGTAGGTGTTCTCGATCGACGAGCCGTACGGCGTCGTGCGACGGATCGCGCCGTCGCCATGCAGAAGTTCGGTCATGGTGGAACCTGTCATGCGTGGAATGCGTGGAGGCCGTCCTGCGCAATGGCGCGGGCCGGGCACGGGTTCATCGGGCTCGCACCGGCGCGCATCGCTACGCACGGCCGGGCGGGACAACGTCAATACCGGAAGCGAGCATAGCAAGGCGGACCGCAACCCTTGCCCCGGCGCGACCGGGGCAACGTGCAAAAAAACCGCTTGGTCACGCCGCTCGCGCGCCGTCGTTTCCTAGAAGGATTCGCCGGTTTTCGCGCGCCGTTTGTTCCCGATAATGCGTGCAGCCGCGCGCTCGCCCGCGCGCCGTCCATCGCAAACCATCGCAGACCACCACGATCCGGAGACACCGCGTTGATCGCCACGCTTCCCGCCCCCTATCGCCGGCTCTGGCCGCTCGCCGCCGTCGCCGCGCTGCTGTACGGACTGTCGCTGGTCACCGCGCCCTATCCCGGCCAACCCGTCGCCAAAGCGGCGATGGGCATCCTGCTGCTCGCCGCGGGCAGTGCGTGCCCCGCGCCGCGCGAGCGCGCGTGGCTGTGCGCGGCGCTCGCCACCGCCGTGCTCGGCGACGTGCTGCTCGCGCTGCCCGCGTGGCCGCCGTCGTTCGTGCTGGGCCTCGGCGCGTTCCTGCTCACGCACCTGTGTTATTGCGCGCTGTTCTTGCGCTGGCGCGCGCGGCCGCGCGGCTGGCGCGTCGGCGCTTCGATCGCGCTGTGGATCGCGGCGGCCGCCTGCTACGTCGCGTTCTTCGCACACCTCGGCGATCTGCTCGTACCGGTGGCCGTCTACATGCTGGCGCTGTGCACGATGGCGAGCCTCGCGCTCGCGGCCCGCACGCGCGGGCCGTTGGTCGCGCTCGGTAGCCTGATCTTCGTCGGCTCGGACACGCTGATCGGCGTCGGCCGCTTCATCGGCGTGTTTCCGGGTATCGAGCTGCTGATCTGGGGCCTCTATGCGCTCGCGCAGCTCACGATCGTGGCCGGGGTTTTCCATGAGACGACGGGCGCAACGATCCGGCCCTGAGCGTGTTTCAAACGGGCGGCCGCCGACCGGCTCTCATCTGGCCGCGCGGCCGAACACCGCCGGCGGGTGCTTGCGGCCCTCCCGCACCGCCGCAACACCATACCGTTCCAAACGGCGAAAACCCTTCTGCCACGCGGCTTCCGGCCATTAGAGCGAGCGTTCTAGGCGCTTGCGGTTTCCCGGTTCACGCCCTATCGTTACATCAACCAATGTAACATTCAAAAATGAGCCAGATCGGAGACACCCGGATGAATGCTCGCACGTTGCCTTTCGGCCCGCCCGGCCATGACGGTCAAGACGGCCCGGACGAAACCACCGACATCGCCATCATCGGCACCGGCTTCGCCGGTCTCGGGATGGCCGTTCGCCTGCGGCAGACGGGCGCGACCGACTTCGTCGTCCTCGAGAAGGCCGCGTCGGTCGGCGGCACGTGGCGCGACAACCATTACCCCGGGTGTGCCTGCGACGTGCAATCGCACGTCTACTCGTTCTCGTTCGCGCCGAACCCGCGCTGGACGCGCATGTTCGCGCCTCAGCCGGAAATCCGCGCGTATCTCGAAGACTGCGTCCAGCGTTTCGGCATCGGTCCGCATCTGCGAATGAACCACGAGCTGCAGCGCGCCGAGTACGACGAAGCCGCGCAGCGCTGGCGCCTGACCTTCGCGAACGGCAAGCGCCTGTCGGCGCGCGTGCTGGTGTCGGGGATGGGCGGCCTGTCGCGCGCCGCGCTGCCCGCGATCGCCGGCATCGAAACCTTCGAGGGCCGCGCGTTCCACTCGCAGCAGTGGGACCACGCTTACCCGCTCGAAGGCAAGCGCGTCGCGGTGATCGGCACGGGCGCGAGCGCGATCCAGTTCGTGCCGCAGATCGCGCCGCGCGTGAAAAGCCTCGCGCTGTTCCAGCGCACGCCGCCGTGGATCATGCCGAAGCCCGACCGCAACCTGACGCGCGTCGAGAAGTGGCTGTTCCGCACGCTGCCGTTCACGCAGAAGCTGGTGCGCAGCGGCATCTACTGGATGCTCGAATCGCGCGTGCTCGGCTTCGCGATCCATCCGTCGCTGATGAAGAACGTGCAGAAGCTCGCGCTGCGGCACATCCGCAAGCAGATCCCCGATCCGGAACTGCGCAAGACCGTCACGCCGAACTACACGCTCGGCTGCAAGCGCGTGCTGATCTCGAACGACTACTACCCGGCGCTGTCGCGCAAGAACGTCGACGTGATCACGGCCGGCATCGACCACATCGAAGCCGATGCGGTCGTGACGACCGACGGCAAGCGGCACGAGGTCGACTGCCTGATCTACGGCACCGGCTTCCAGGTCGCCGACCCGTATCCGCGCGGCGCGATCATCGGCCGCGGCGGCCTCGACATCGTCGATGCGTGGCGCGACGGCGCGCATGCGTATCTCGGCACGACGCTGCCCGGCTACCCGAACTTCTTCATGATCGTCGGCCCGAACACGGGGCTCGGCCACAACTCGATGGTGTTCATGATCGAATCGCAGATCGAGTACATCCTCGGCGCGCTGCGCGCGATGCAGCGCGAACGCGCCGACGCGATCGAGGTGCGCCCGCTCGTCGAGGCGCAGTACAACAGCGCGCTGCAGGGCAAGCTGAAGAAGGCGATCTGGTCGACGGGCGGCTGCAAGAGCTGGTACCTCGATCCACGCACCGGCAAGAACACGACGCTGTGGCCAGGCTTCACGTGGCGCTTCCGGCAGGCGACCGCGCACTTCTCGATCGCCGACTACCACGCGTACCGCGCGCCGCAGCACGCTGCGGGCGCGCGGCCCGCAGCAGCGCCGGCCGCTTCCGCATCCACTTCCGCATCCACTTCCGCCGAAGCGGCCTGAGACAGACAAGGAGCAACCGACATGAGAGATTTCTCCAACAAGGTCGCCGCGATCACCGGCGCGGGCTCGGGGATGGGCCGCTCGCTCGCGGTGCAGCTCGCGCAGGCCGGCTGCCATCTGTCGCTCGCCGACAAGAACGCCGTCGGCCTCGCCGAAACCGAGCGGATCGTGCGCGCGATCGCGCCGAAGGTGCGCGTGTCGACGCGCGTGCTCGACGTCGGCGACCGCGACGCGATGTACGCGTGGGCCGCCGACACCGCGCAGGAACACGGCAAGGTCAACCTGATCTTCAACAACGCGGGCGTCGCGCTATCGAGCACGATCGACGGAATGGATTACGCCGACCTCGAGTGGATCGTCAACATCAACTTCTGGGGCGTCGTGCACGGCACGAAGGCGTTCCTGCCGTATCTGAAAGCGTCGGGCGAAGGCCACGTGATCAATACGTCGAGCATCTTCGGCATCTTCGCGCAGCCGGGGATGAGCGGCTACAACGCGACGAAGTACGCGGTGCGCGGCTTCACCGAATCGCTGCGCCAGGAGCTCGACATGATCAAGTGCGGCGTGTCGGCCACCTGCGTGCATCCGGGCGGCATCCGCACCAACATCGCGCAGTCGAGCCGCGTCGCGAAGAACATGGTCGGCTTCATCGTCGAAAGCGAGCAGCAAGGCAAGGACAGCTTCGAGAAGTTCTTCATCACGACCGCGGACGACGCCGCGCGCACGATCCTCGCGGGCGTGCGCGGCAACAAGCGCCGCGTGCTGATCGGCCGCGACGCGAAGGCCGCCGACTGGATGGCGCGCGTATTGCCGGCCGCATACCAGGCACTCGTCGTGCTCGCGACGCGCCGCGAGGCCGCGAAGGCGCGCCGCGCGGCGGCCCGCTACGGCGCCGCGGCCGGCGCGCCGCTGAACGCGACTTACAACAACGCAGGCAATCAGGGAGGAGAACAATCATGACGACCCCGAACATGATGCCGGTGCGGCGCGACATCCGTTTCGCGCTGCCGCCCGAACGCGCGAAGGACTGGCACGTGCAGGGCGTGCCGGTCACGCACTTCATGAACGCGCTGTCGCTGCTGTTTCCGGCCGGCGAGCGCTTCTTCATGGATTCGGTGCGCAACTACCGCGATCGCATCGAGGATCCGCAGCTGAAGAAGCAGGTGCTCGGCTTCATCGGCCAGGAAGCGATGCACACGCGCGAGCACATCGAGTACAACGACCTGCTGCAGTCGGCCGGCCTGCCCGCGCACAAGCTGGACAAGCGGCTGTGGGCGATCCTCGGCTTCTTCAAGAAGGTGCTGCCGCATTCGATGCAGCTCGCGATCACCATCGCGCTCGAGCACTACACGGCGATCCTCGCGAACCAGCTGCTGTCCGGCCACGAGCACCGGATCGACGGCTCGGTCGAAGGCTATCAGCAGATGTGGATGTGGCACGCGATGGAGGAAACGGAGCACAAGGCGGTGTCGTACGACGTATGGAACGCGGTGATGAAGCCGGGAATCGGCAGCTACCTGCTGCGCACCGGCACGATGCTGCTGACCACCGCGATGTTCTGGACCATCGTGTTCGACTTCCACGTGCGGCTGATGCTCGCGCACCGTCGCAAGCACGGGCGGTTCGGCGGGATGGGCCGCCTCGTCAAGTATCTGTACGGCCCGAGAACGGGCGTGTTCCCGAGCATCGCGCGCGAATGGCTCGACTACTTCCGGCCGGGCTTCCATCCGTGGGACCACGACAACCATCAGTATCTGCAGGGGCTCGACACGCTGCTCGCGAACATCGATGCGACCAATGCGCGCTACTCGGCGCAGGCCGCGCCGCGCCGCGTGCCGTTGCACCCGGCCGCACAGGCATGACGCGATGGCGCGCGCAAGCGAGATGCTGACCGTTCGCTCCGGCGACGTGAAACTGGCCGTCTACGTCAGCGGCCCGCGACGCGCGCCGCCGCTGATCCTCGTGCACGGCTATCCCGATTCCGCGGCCGTATGGGCGCCGGTGCGCGCGCGGCTCGCGACGCGCTACCGCGTGATCGCCTATGACGTACGCGGCGCGGGCGCGTCCGATGCGCCGCGCCGGCGCGCGGACTACGCGCTCGCGCGACTCGCCGACGATCTGCAAGCCGTCGCCGCCGCGACCTGCGGCGACCGGCCGTTCCATCTGGTCGGACACGACTGGGGCTCGATCCAGTGCTGGGAAGCCGTCACGGATCCGGCGTGGCGCGGCCGCATCGCGTCGTATACGTCGATCTCCGGGCCATGCCTCGACCACGTGTTCCGCGCGAAGATGCGGCTCGAGCAAAGCCTGAAATCGTGGTACATCGCGTTCTTTCATCTGCCGGTCGTGCCGTCGCTGGTGTGGCGGCTCGGCGGCGCCGCACTGTGGCCGCGCTGGCTGCAGTTGACCGAGCGCGTGCGGCCCGCGCGCGATCCCGCGCAGTTGAAGAATGCGCTGAACGGCTTGCAGCTGTACCGCGCGAACTTCATCGCCACGGCGCGACGGCCGCGCGAGCGATATGCGCAGGCGCCCGTGCAGATTCTCGTGCCGGTGCGCGATCGCTACGTGACGCCCGAGATGTCGGTCGGTCTCGATCGCTGGCTCGCAGAGTACGTGCGCGAGGAGATCGACGGCGCGCACTGGGTCGTGCTGCGCCATCCGGATCTGATCGCGGCGCGGATCGACCGATTCGCGACCATGCATGAAAAGCGCGCGGCCACGGTCGCATAAGGGGGCGCAGGGGCGCACCGGCGGACGATGAGCGGTAGCGGCAATTCAGTGCCGCCAGGCGTGTCGTAATCGGCCACGTCTGTGCTCGACGACAAATTCCCGGTATCCGGAATACCCCGTTCCGAAGCGGCGGTTGGTGTCCTATGCTCGCGGCTCGCCCTGTTCGTCCGCTGCCATGCCTACCGCCCATCCAGCCAGCCCGTCGACCGCCCTGCGCATTCTGCTGCGCAGCATCGGGCAGATCGTGCTGCAGGCCAACGCGTTCACCGGAGTCATGCTGATCGCCGCGCTCGCGCTGACCGACTTGCGGCTCGCGGGCGCGGCACTCGTCGGCGCGGCCGTCGCGAACCTGACGGCGGCGCTGAGCGGCGCCGCGCATTGCCACGTCGAACAGGGCCGGCACGGCTTCAACGGCGCGCTGGCCGCGCTGGCGGCCGTTTCGTTTGCGCCTGCTCCGCTCGCGGCGCTCGCGCTCGCGCCGTCGGCCGCGCTCGGCGCAGCGCTCGTGCAGCGTGCGCTGCGCACGCCGCTCGCCAAATGGCGGCAGTGCCCGTATTCCGCCCCGTACATCGCGGCCACCGCGTTATGGATGCCGCTTGTCGCGGTGCAACACCCGATCGACGCGGCGACGAGCGCGACGCTGACGCCTGCGTCGATCGCGTGCGCACTGTCGTCAGGGATGGCGCAGACCACCTTCGCGCAAGGCGCATGGCCCGCCGCGCTGATCGTCGCCGGCATCGCGGCCGCATCGCGCCGCGCAGCGGCGTTCGCGCTCGGCGGCGCGATCGTGTCGAGCGTGCTGCTGGTCGCGTTCGGCGCCAGCGGCGCGGCGTTCGACGCCGGCCAGCTCGGCGTCAACGGCGCACTCGCGGCGCTCGCGCTGATGTCGCGCGGCACCCGCACGGCGCTCGCCGCAGCCGCGCTCGCCGCGTTGCTCCAGTGGCTCGCGATGCGTGCGGGCCTCGTCGCGCTCACCGCGCCGTTCGCGCTCGCATCGTGGGTCACGGTGGCCGTCGCGCGGCGCTTCCCCCTCGGAGAAACCGATGTCGTCGTTCGCACACCGTCCTGACGCCGTGAAGCGTGGCGGCCCGATCTCGGCTGTCGAGCGACGCGCGCTGACAGTCGCCGCGCGGCCGCGTGACCCTATCGGCCGGCACGCAGCATGCGGCGCTCTGCGCAGGCCGCCGTTGTGCGTCCGCACATTGCGCGGTGACGCGATCGGCACACCAATCGGCGCATAATGCCGAACACACCCGCAGCAGCCGATGGCCACCCGTCCAGGAGACCGCCATGGAAGCGAAGAACGAGGAAGTGGTCGCACATCTGCTCTCCGACGTCGTCGAATTCGCGCGCGCCCGCCTGCCCGAAGCCACGTTCCGGATCGTCGAGCCGTTCCTGCGCCACTACTACGATTTCGTCGACGCCGACGATCTGCAGAACCGCAGCATCGCCGATCTCTACGGCGCCGCGATGGCGCACTGGCAGACCGCGCAGAAATTCGTCCCTGGCAGCGAGCGGTTACGCGTCTACAACCCGATCCTCGAACAGCACGGCTGGCATTCCGATCACACGGTGATCGAGATCGTCAACGACGACATGCCGTTTCTGGTCGACTCGGTGACGATGGCAGTGAACCGCCTCGGCCTCGCACTGCACTCGGCGCTGCACCCGGTGTTCCGTATCTGGCGCGGCGGCAACGGCACGATCGAGCGCGTGGACGCCGGCGGCGCGACGCCCGGCGACGGCAGCTCGCAGCTCGCGTCGTTCATCCATTTCGAGGTCGATCGCTGCGGCGACGCGACGCTGCTCGAGACGCTGCGCAACGACATCGCGCGCGTGCTCGGCGACGTGCGCGCGTCGGTCGAGGACTGGCCGAAGATCGTCGACATCGCCCGCGCGACGATCAAGGACATGAAGGCGCGCGAATCGAGCGCGGAAGACCTCGAGGCGCGCGCGTTCGTCGAGTGGATGGTCGCCGATCACTTCACCTTCCTCGGCCAGCGCGACTACGCGCTCGTGGCCGACGGCAACGGCTTCGCGCTGCGCGGCGTCGAAGGCTCGGGCTTCGGCCTGCTGCGCGAATCGCTGCGCCCGCCCGGCGCAACCGACGTGACGCCGCTGCCGCCGGCCGCCGCCGAGATCATCACCGGCGCGTGGCCGATCTTCGTGACGAAGGCGAATTCGCGCGCGACGGTCCACCGCCCCGGCTATCTCGACTACGTCGGCGTGAAGCTGGTCGGCGCTGACGGCAAGGTCAGCGGCGAGCGCCGCTTCATCGGCCTCTACACGTCGACCGCCTATTTCGGTTCGTACGCCGACATCCCGATCGTGCGGCGCAAATGCGCGAACATCGTCCAGCGCGCGGGCTTCCTGCCGAACGGGCATCTCGGCAAGTCGCTCGTGACCGTGCTCGAGACCTATCCGCGCGACGAACTGTTCCAGGCCGACGAAGACGAGCTCTACGACATCGCGCTCGGCATCCTGCGACTGCAGGAACATCAGCGCACGCGCCTGTTCGTGCGGCGCGACCGCTTCGACCGCTTCGTGTCCTGTCTCGCGTTCGTGCCGCGCGACAAGTACAACACGGACCTGCGGCGCCGCATCGCGAAGCTGCTCGTCAACGCGTACAACGGCGTGAACGTCGAGTTCACGCCGCTGCTGTCGGAATCGGCGATCGCGCGGATTCACTTCGTCGTCCATGCCGAACCGGGCACGATGCCGGACGTCGACACGCGCGAGCTCGAAACGCGGCTCGTGCAGGTCACGCGCCGCTGGCAGGACGACCTCGCGGATGCGCTGCTCGACGCGTTCGGCGAAGAGCAAGGCAACCGGCTGCTGCAGCGCTATGCGGACTCGTTCCCGGCCGGCTATCGCGACGACTATCCGGCGCGCACCGCCGTGCGCGACATCGAGCTGATCGAGCGCGTGAAGGCGTCCGGCCGGCTCGCGATGAACCTGTACCGGCCGATCGAGGCCGGCGCGCGCGCGTTCCGCTTCAAGGTGTATCGCGCGGGCGACCCGATCGCGCTGTCGCGCAGCCTGCCGATGCTCGAGCATCTCGGCGTGCGCGTCGACGAGGAGCGCCCGTACCGGATCCACACGCAGGACGGCGCGCATGCGTGGGTGCACGACTTCGGCCTCGAGCTCGCCGACGAGACCGAGTTGGACATCGAGCGCGTGAAGGATCTGTTCGAGGACGCGTTCGACCGCATCTGGAGCGGCCGGATCGAGAACGACGACTTCAACCGCCTCGTGCTGCGCGCGCATCTGAGCGCGCGCGAAGTGACGATCCTGCGCGCGTACGCGAAATACCTGCGTCAGGTCGGCTCGACGTTCAGCGACGCGTACATCGAGCGCGCGCTGACCGGCAACCCGGCGCTCGCCCGCCAGCTCGTCGAGCTGTTCCTGCTGCGCTTCGACCCGGCGACCGGCGGCACGCGCGAGGTGCAGGTCGAGCGCATGCTGAAGGCAATCGAGACGGCGCTGGACCAGGTGCCGAACCTCGACGAAGACCGCATCCTGCGCCAGTTCCTCGGCGTGATCAACGCGACCGAGCGCACCAACTACTTCCAGCACGACGGCGACGGCGAAGCGAAGCCCTACCTGTCGTTCAAGTTCAACCCCGCGAAGGTGCCCGGCCTGCCGGAGCCGAAGCCGATGTTCGAGATCTGGGTGTACTCGCCGCGCGTCGAGGGCGTGCATCTGCGCGGCGGGCGCGTCGCGCGCGGCGGCCTGCGCTGGTCCGATCGGCGCGAGGACTTCCGCACCGAGGTGCTCGGGCTGATGAAGGCGCAGATGGTGAAGAACGTCGTGATCGTGCCGGTCGGCTCGAAAGGCGGCTTCGTCGTCAAGAATCCGCCGCCGCCGACGGATCGCGAAGCATGGCTGCGCGAAGGCATCGCGTGCTACCAGACGTTCCTGCGCGGGCTGCTCGACCTGACCGACAATCTCGCCGGCAACGCGATCGTGCCGCCGCCCGACGTGGTGCGGCACGATCCCGACGATCCGTATCTCGTCGTCGCGGCCGACAAGGGCACGGCCACCTTCTCCGACTATGCGAACGCGATCTCGCACGAATACGGCTTCTGGCTGGACGACGCGTTCGCGTCCGGCGGCTCGGTCGGTTACGACCACAAGAAGATGGCGATCACCGCGCGCGGCGCGTGGGAGTCGGTGAAGCGGCATTTCCGCGAGATGGGCGTCGACACGCAGGCGACCGACTTCACCGTGGTCGGCATCGGCGACATGTCGGGCGACGTGTTCGGCAACGGCATGCTGCTGTCGCCGCATATCCGGCTCGTCGCCGCGTTCGATCACCGGCACGTGTTCCTCGATCCGGATCCCGATCCGGCGGCGAGCTTCGCGCAACGCCAGCGGATGTTCGCGCTCGAGCGTTCGAGCTGGGCCGACTACGACGCGTCGACGATCTCGGCGGGCGGCGGCATCTACCCGCGCACCGCGAAGACGATCACGCTGTCGCCCGCCGTGCAGGCGGCGCTCGGCATCGACGCGCACGCGCTGCCGCCGACCGAGCTGATCCGCGCGATCCTGCAGGCGCCGGTCGACCTGCTGTACAACGGCGGGATCGGCACCTACGTGAAGGCGACCCACGAGACGCACCAGCAGGTCGGCGACCGCGCGAACGACGCGGTGCGCGTGAACGGCGCGGAGCTGCGCTGCAAGGTGGTCGGCGAAGGCGGCAACCTCGGCTGCACGCAGCTCGGCCGCATCGAGTTCGCGCAGCGCGGCGGGCGCATCAACACCGACGCGATCGACAACTCGGCCGGCGTCGATTGCTCGGATCACGAGGTCAACATCAAGATCCTGCTCGGGCTCGTGGTCGGCGACGGCGAAATGACCGACAAGCAGCGCAACGCGCTGCTCGCGGAAATGACCGACGAAGTCGGGCTGCTGGTGCTGCGCGACAACTACTACCAGACGCAGGCGCTGTCGATCGCGGGCCGCTACGGCGTCGAGCTGCTCGACGCCGAGGCGCGGCTGATGCGCTGGCTGGAGCGCGCAGGCCGGCTGAACCGCGTGATCGAATTCCTGCCGACCGACGACGAGATCGCCGAACGCCACGCGGCGAAACAGGGGCTGACGTCGCCCGAGCGCGCGGTGCTGCTCGCGTACAGCAAGATGTGGCTGTACGACGCGCTGCTCGAGTCGGACGTGCCCGAGGATCCGCTCGTCGCCGCGATGCTGGTCGACTATTTCCCGAAGCCGCTGCAGCAGCGCTTCAGCGAGCCGATGCAGCGCCACCCGCTGCGCCGCGAGATTCTCGCGACGCATCTCACCAACGCGCTCGTCAACCGGGTCGGCTGCGCGTTCGTGCACCGGCTGATGGAGGAAACCGACGCGAAGCCGGGCGACATCGTGCGCGCGTGCATCATGGCGCGCGACGTGTTCGATCTCGATGCGGTGTGGCGCGACATCGACGCGCTCGACAACCGCGTCGCCGACGACGTGCAGGCGCGCATGTTCGTCGACGTCGCGCGGCTGCTCGAACGCGCGGCGCTGTGGTTCCTGCGGCACCTGCAGTCGGGCGCGGTGGCCGACGGCAGCGTGGCCGGGCTGATCGCGCGCTGCCGCGACGCGGTGCAGCGCATCGCGCCGCAATTGCCGTCGCTGCTGCCGGCGAGCGACCTCGACGCGCTGTCGGAGCGGCAACGCGTGCTGGTCGACGCGGGCGTCGACGGCACGCTCGCCGCCCGCGTCGCGAGCGGCGACATCTCGGCCGCGCTGCTCGACATCGCCGAAGTGGCGGCCACCTGCGAGCGCAGTCTCGAACTGGTCGCGGGCGTGTACTTCTCGCTCGGCACGCTGCTGAACTACGGCTGGATCGCCGAACGGGCCGCCACGTTGCCCACACCGACGCATTGGGACATGCTCGCGCGCGCCGCCGCGCTGGCCGAGATCGCGCGGCTCAAGCGCACGCTCGCGACCAGCGCGCTCGCCGAATCGGCCGACTCGACGGCACCCGAGACGATCGTCCACGCATGGCGCGAGCGGCGCGACGCCGCGCTGCAGCGCTACGACCACCTGCTCGCCGATCTGCGGGCGTCGGGCGGCGCGAGCCTCGCGGTGCTGCTCGTCGTCGTGCGCGAGATCGCGGTGCTCGAACGCGCGTGACGGGCGGCAACGCGACGGGCGTCAGACCGTTGCGACGAGCAGCTCTTCGGCGTTGTTCGGCGGCCGCAGGCCGTCGGCACGGCCGGCGAAATAGCGGCGCGCGAGCGCGTCGGCCGACACGTGCTCGGCGCGCGCGAAGCCGGCGGCCGTCGCGAGCGCACGGATTTCGTCCGGCATGAAGAAGCTGATGAACGGCGTGCCGCTCGCGCGCGCGCCCTGCTCGGCCATCTCGAGCCCCGGCCGCACGTCCGGGTCCGCATGCTCGAGCGGCAGCAGGAACGTCATCGCGAACGTCGTGCCCGGCGCGAGCGACGCGACTTCGCGCAACGCCGCCGCGTTCGCTTCGCGCGTCAGGTACATGCTGACGCCGGTGGACACCACGACCGCCGGCTTGCCCGCGTCGAAACCGGCGCGCACCAGCGCGTCGCGCCACGACTGCTTCGCCTCGAAGTCGACCGGCACGAAGCGCAGCCAGTCCGGCACGCCGAAACCGAGCTCGACGAGCCGGCGGCGCTTCCACGCTTGCGGCGCGGGCGGATCGACTTCGAAGACGGTCACGCGCGACGCCATCTCCGGCCGGCGCTGCACGAAGCTGTCGAGGCCCGCGCCGAGGATCACGTACTGGCTCACGCCCTGCGCGGCCTGCTCGACGACGAGGTCTTCGATGAAGCGCGCCCGCGCGACGATCGACGCGCGAAACGGCCGCGTGAACTGCGGGTCCATGTCGCCGCGCTGCTGCCAGCCGGGCGCCGGCGCGAGCAGGCGCAAGCCGATTTCGTCGGCGAGCACGTGCGGCGGCGCGTCGAGTTCGACGTGCAGCGCGCGCCACAGCGCGACGCGCGCGGCGGTGCTGTCGGGTGCTGCTTCGCAATCGCTCATCGCCGTCCCCTCACGCGGCCGGCTGGCGCGGCGCCGGCAAGCGAGATGTTGTGATCGGTCTCGAATTCCAGCGTGAACGCCGGCGCCTGGAAGAACTTCGCCGACTTGCCCCAGTTGTGCGTGGTGAGATACGCCGCTTCGATTCGCTCGGACGACACGTCATTCCTCCTCGGTAGGCGGCCGCCCCGGCTGCGGCGCGGCCAGATAGGCGCGCAAGGCGTCGGCCACCAGCGCGGACAACGACTGCTGCGCTTCGATGGCCCGGAATTTGCCCCGCCGGATCAGGCTGAGCGGCAGGTACACGTTGAATTGCTTCCCTTCTTCGTCGTTCATGCTTGCCAGCGTGCTAGCAAAATAGCAAAAGTCAAACGCGGAGGCGCGGCCCCACGGCCGCGCAATCCGCGTTCAGATATTGCCGGCCCGCGCGGCGACCCGCGCGAACAGCGCGTCGAGATCGAAGCCGGCGGTGTCGATGCCGATCGTGTCGCGCAGGCACGCGCCCCACGCGGCCGCGTCGTCGAACGTGACGGTGCGCCCGGCGCCGGCCGCGTCGCGCAGCGTCAGCACGGTGTTGAACAGCGCCGCGCGGCCGGTCGGCAGCACGCGGCACGCGATCAGGTCGTTCACGAAGATCGATTCGGGATAGGTCGACGTGAACCAGTTCGCGGCGTCGTAATCGATCCACTCGGCCGGCTTCAGCGAAAAACGGTAGGTGGTTTGCCAGCCGTCGGGAATCTCGAACTGCATGTCGAACTCGCCGTCGACCGGTGCGTCGACGACGCGAAACGCGCCGTGCGGCGTCAGCTGCCGCTCGCCCGGCGCGAAGCGCAGCGGCGCGGTGAGCGTCGCGCTGCCGAAGCCGATGTCGGCGAGCCACGCCGCGCCGTCCAGATCGATGCGCAGCAGCATGTGCGTCTGCGCGGTGACGGCCTCGGGCGGCCGCATCCAGCGCACGCGCGCGATCAGCGGCGTGACGCGAAAGCCGAGCGTCGTGAGCGCCGTGTAGAACAGCTTGTTCAGTTCGAAGCAATAGCCGCCGCGGCGGCGCGCGACGACCTTGGCGACGATCGCCGGCACGTCGAGCGCGACGCGCGCGCCGGTGAGCGGATTGAGGTTTTCGAACGGGATCGCCTGCGGATGCAGCAGATGCAGGCGGCGCAGCACGTCGAGCGTCGGCTCGGCCGGGCCGTCGTAGCCGATGCGGGCGAAGTAGCGCGAAAGGTCGAACGAGTCAGTCATGAAGCGGCACCGGAAGCGGAGAACACGTCACGATAGCATCGCGCGAAATCCCCCGGTTGCACGGGGCCATCGCGCGCAGCGGCGGCGCGCGCCGCCGGCGTTACGGCAGCAGCTTCAGCGCGGAAGACGCCACCGGCGGCACCGAAATGCCCTGGATCGTCGCGAACTGCACGGCCTGGCTGAGCGTCGACGCGAGCGACTGCAACTGGCTCGGCGCGCTCTGCGCGATATACGACGCGGCCTGCATGTTTTGCGGATCGAGCCCGGCCTGCAGCAGCGACGCGGCGCTGGTCGAACCGAGGCCGTTCAGCCCAGACTGCAATTGCGAGTACTGCGTGAGGCCTTGGCCGAGCGACGCGAGGCCGTTGCTGAACGCCTGCTTGTCGACCGCGCCATGCGTCGCGCCGCCGCTCGCGAACGCCTGCCCGAGCGCCTGCGACACCGACTGCTGCGCGCCGCCCATCTGCGACAGCACGGCCGGCGTCAGCGCATTGCCGCCGCCCAGCAGGCTGGCGGCCTGTTGCGCCTGGCCGGCCGCACCGGTGAGCCCCATCGCCGACGCGAGCGACGACTGGCCGGCCAGCACCTGCTGGTTCGCGCCGAGGTAGGCCTGCATCAGCTGCGCAATGCCGCCCTGCGAAGGCGCGGCCTGCTGCTGACCGCCGCCGAGCAGCGCCGAGCCGATCGACTGAAGGTCGAGCTGCGCATCGGCGTGACCGTTCATGCCGAGCAGCATGCCGAATGCGATGCCGGCCGCTGCCAGCTGCTTGCCCGTCGCGCGAATGTGCTTCATCAGTTTCCCTCGTGCCGAATGATTGAGGCCGATATTGTCGAAGCGCGTCGCGCGCCGCCGCAACGACTGAAACACATCGAAACGAAATCGCACGCGGCCATCGCTTGCAATTGCGCCGCGCGTGCCGTTGGTCGCGCGCATTCGTCGGCAGCGGCCGCGCGATGGGCCGCTATCGCCGGAATTCGTTCCTCACGCGCATCAATGTCGCGGGTCGGCGGCTTCGCGAGACGATCGCGCGGCGCGCACTACGTGCCCATTACGCGCCCACTACGCACTCACTACGCGGCCATCCAGCCGGGCAGCCGCCGGCCGACCCAGTCGGCCGCCTGCTCGTAGCCGCGCGCGAGCTGCAGCACCGCGAGATCCGCGCGCGGCCGGCCGATCAGTTGCATCCCCATCGGCAATCCATCGTCGTTGAAACCGACCGGCACGCTGATCACCGGACAGCCGGCCAGCGTCCACGGCACGACCGTTTCCATCCAGCGGTGATAGGTGTCCATCGGGCGGCCCGCGATTGCCTGCGGCCAGCGCAGCTCGACGTCGAACGGGAACACCTGCGCGCTGGGCGCCGCGATGAAGTCGTAGCGATCGAAGAAGCGCAGCACGGCCTGATGCCACGCGGTGCGCTCGACGCTCGCGTCGAACACGGCCGCGCCGCCCATCGCAAGCAGCCCTTCGACCTCGTAGATCGCCTCGGGCTTGAGCAGCGCACGCCGCGCCGGGTCGCGATAGTGCGCGAGCAGCCCGCCGCCTGCGAGCAGATGCCGATGCGCGAGCCACAGCCGCCAGATGCGCTCCGGCGCGAAGGCCGGCAGCGCGGCATCGACGTCGCAGCCGATCTCGCGCAGCGTCGCGAGACCCTGTTCGCACTGCGCGAGCACGCCGGGCTCGGTCGCGAGATAGCCGTCCCAGTCGCCGACCCACGCGATGCGCCGGCCGCGCAGATCCGTGTCCAGCGGCGTCGCGAACACCAACGGCTGCTCCGCGAGCGACAGTGGATCGTTCGCGTCGTAGCCGGCCTGGATCGCCAGCAGTTGCGCGACGTCGCCGACCGTGCGGCCCATCGGCCCTTCGGTGCCGAGCTGCTGCATGAACACGTCGACGGCGGGCCAGCGCGGCACGCGGCCCTGCGACGGGCGCATGCCGTAGACGTTGCAGAATGCCGCAGGATTGCGCAGCGAGCCGCCGAAGTCGCTGCCGTCGGCCACCGGCAGCATGCGCGCCGCGAGCGCCGCGGCCGAGCCGCCGCTGCTGCCGCCGGCGCTGCGCGTCAGGTCGTACGGATTGCGCGTCGCGCCATGGACGTCGTTGAACGTGTGCGAGCCGAGGCCGAACTCCGGCGTGTTGGTCTTGCCGATGAAGATCGCGCCGGCCGCCCGCATGCGGCCGACGCCGATCGAATCGGCCTGCGGCACGTGATCGCGGAAGATCGGCGAGCCGTAGGTCGTGCGCAGCCCCTTCGTCATCGCGAGATCCTTCGGCGCCTGCGGCATCCCGTGCAGCCAGCCGTGGTATTCGCCACGGGCCAGCGCCGCGTCCTTTTCCGCGGCTTCGGCGAGCAAGGTCGCGCGATCGCGCAGCGAAATCAGCGCGTTCACCGCACCGTTCACCCGCTCGATGTGATCGAGATATGCACGCATCGTCTCGACGCACGAGACCGCCTTGCGGCGGATCGCCGACGCGAGCTCGCCGGCCGACAGGCGCACGAGCGGATCGACGGGGATGGAGGCGGGAGCGAGATACGGGGCGCGGTGCGGCATGCGGGTTCTCCTGGGATCGGGATGGGCCGAGGGCCGCGCGATGGCGGCGCTCCGTTCCGGACAGCCGGAATGGAGGCGCGCTGCGGCCGACGCTCAACTGTACGCGACTCGTCGCGGGTTGCTCGACGCGTGAGTGGCTACGGCTCATGGCGTGCCGCATCGATACGGTGCCCGTCGGCGCTTGTGTTTCAGACGGCATGCGTCTCGGCCATGACCGCATGGCCGGCCGGGCTATCCGACGCCGGGCAAGCGATCCTGCCCATCGCGCGTCCGACGCCTGCGCGCGCTCGCTGCGACCGAACCGTCATCGATCCGGCACCCCACACCGTTTCGAGCGCGGCCGGGTTGGCGCGCCCCGCCCCCGGCCGATGCATCGGCTACTTCTGCGTGGGCTGCTCGTGGTCCAGCGTCGCGAACAGTTGATCGAAACGCGCCTTCGCGTCGCGCGGCTGCGCGACGCTGCGCGCCGCGGCCTCGTTGGTCGGGTGTCCCACCACGATCAAGCCGACCATCCCCAACATGTAATGCGGGATGCAGCGATAGCCATAGACGCCAGGTTTGTCGAACTTCACGGTCAGATCTTCACTGATCTTTCCGGAAAAGGCCCCGGCTCCGGCCGGCGCCATGCCGGGAATGCTTTCGACGCCATGCCCGCTGTCCGCGGCAACAAAATGCACGCTGTCGCCCACGTCGATGTGGACGAGGGCCGGCTCGAAGCCCCGTTGACCGTCCGACGCGCGGTTCAGCATCCGAACCTCGACGTCGGCCGCATGCGCGCCCATCGATACCAGTAGCCCCGCACCTGCGATCAGGCGCAGCCATCCGATTTTCTTCATTTCGTCCTCCGATGGACCGGCCACGAAATCGCTTCCGCGGCCGGTCCGATCACGGTATTAGATGCGCTTCAGATCGAAGCGATCGAGGTTCATGACCTTGGTCCACGCAGCGACGAAGTCGCGCACGAACTTCTCGTGCGCATCGTCCGACGCATAGACTTCGGCGACGGCGCGCAGCTCGGAACTGGACCCGAACACCAGATCGACCGGACTTGCCGTCCACCTGAGCGCACCCGTCTTGCGATCGCGCCCTTCGTAAGTCCCGTCGGCGCTCGGCGACTTCTTCCATTCGGTCGACATGTCCAGCAGATTCACGAAGAATTCGTTGCTCAGCGTGCCGGGATGATTCGTCAGGACGCCCAGCTTCGAATGGCCCGTGTTCGCGTCGAGCGCACGCAGGCCGCCCACCAGCACCGTCATCTCCGGCACGGTCAGATCCAGCTTGCTCGCGCGGTCCACCAGCAATTCGGCCGGCGAGCGCTCATTGCCCTTCTGGTAGTAGTTGCGGAACCCATCGGCGGTCGGCTCGAGCACGGCGAACGACGCGACATCCGTCTGCGCCTGCGTCGCATCCACGCGTCCCGGCGCAAACGGCACGGTGATGTCGTAACCGGCCTTGCGGGCCGCATCCTCGACGGCGGCGCTGCCGCCCAGCACGATCAGGTCGGCGAGCGACACCTGCTTGCCGTCCGTTCTGCCCTTGTTGAAGCCGGACTGGATGGCTTCCAGCGACTTCAGCACTTTCGCCACGCTCGCCGGATCGTTCACGGCCCAGCCGTTCTCGGGCGCGAGACGGATGCGCGCGCCATTGGCGCCGCCTCGGTAGTCGGTGCCGCGGAACGACGCCGCCGATGCCCACGCGGTCTTGATCAGCTCCGACTTCGGCAGCCCCGATGCCAGGATTCGGCTCTTCAGATCCGCAATGTCGGCAGCGCCGATCGTCTGGTAGCCGGCGACGGGCAGCGGGTCCTGCCAGATCAGGTCGACCTTGGGCACGTCCTTGCCCAGATAGCGCGCCTTCGGCCCGAGGTCGCGATGCGTCAGCTTGAACCAGGCCTTGGCGAAGGCCAGCTTGAATTCGTCGGGATGCTCCTCGAAGCGCTTCGCGATCTTGCTGTACGCGGGATCGACCTTCAGTGCGATATCGGTCGTGAACATCATCAACGGATGGAGTTTCGACGGATCGTGTGCGTCCGGCACGATGCTCTGCGCATCCTTCGGCATCCACTGGTGCGCACCGGCCGGGCTCTTCGTCAGCACCCAGTCGTGGCCGAGCAGGTTGTCGAGGTACTGCATCGTGAAATGCACCGGATCGACCGACCACGCGCCTTCGAGGCCGCTGGTGATCGTGTCGGCGCCCTTGCCGGTGCCGCACTTGTTGGCCCAGCCGAGACCTTGCGCTTCGACGCCCGCGCCGGCAGGCGCCACGCCGACGCATTTGTCCGGGGAAGCCGCGCCATGCGCCTTGCCGAACGTGTGGCCGCCGGCGATCAGGGCGAGGGTTTCCTCGTCGTTCATCGCCATGCGGCCGAAGGCTTCGCGAATGTCCTGCGCCGCCGCAACGGGATCAGGATTGCCATTCGGACCTTCCGGATTGACGTAAATCAAACCCATTTGGGTCGCAGCGAGCGGCTTTTCGAGTTTGCCGTTCTTGTCGCGGTTATTCGACATGAATTTCGGCCCCGCGCCCCAATAAACCAGATCCGATTGCCAATCGTCTTCACGGCCGCCGCCGAATCCGAAGGTTTGAAAACCCATGGATTCGAGCGCAACATTGCCCGTCAGAACCATCAGGTCGCCCCACGAAATATTCTGGCCATATTTCTTCTTGATCGGCCACAACAAACGGCGAGCTTTATCGAGATTTGCATTATCCGGCCAGCTATTCAGCGGTTCGAATCGCTGCTGTGCGCCGCCGGCGCCGCCGCGGCCGTCGTAGGTGCGATAGGTGCCGGCGCCGTGCCAGGCCATGCGGATGAAGAACGGACCATAGTTGCCGTAGTCGGCGGGCCACCAGTCTTGCGAGGTCGTGAGCGTCGTCCGGATGTCCTTCTTCACGGCCTCGATATCGAGCTTCTGGAATGCCTGCGCGTAGTCGAAATCCTTGCCGTACGGATTCGACTCGACATCGTGCTGACGTAGCGGCGAAAGATCGAGCGTCTCCGGCCACCAGAAGCCATTCGCGCGCGGCGCTCCGTCCGCGCGGGCAGAAATGGAACCGGCGCTCATCGCGATAACGGCGACCGCAGCCAGCACCGATTTTGCGATACGATTTCTTTGCATATGACCTCTCCACAATTGAACGTAATGTTGGAATGCGGGAGGATTGTGATCTTGTAGGGAATTCGTCGGCCAATCGGTAGTATTTATTCCTTCAATTGACCCAGACTATGACGGCGATTCGAATTCGGTCGAATAAAATAAGTCAATCGAATCCATCAAATCGCGTCGCCGGTAGTGCGCGCAATTCAATCAACGTTCGGAAGGGTTTCGAATTGGACGCCGGCGTGGGCCACGATGCGAGTCATCACGAATCGGATGCGAGGAACCGGCTCGATGATTTCGTGGATCGGCAGAGTCATTAGCGTTTGAGCCGTACAGGCGTCACGCCCGCTGTCGATAGAGGCGGCAGCATGGAGTAGCCGTGGAAATTCGCGAAGTTGCACGTCGCGGCTCGAAGCCGTCGTTGCTATCGGCGTTGCAAAGCGCCCGCGCACGGTGACGCGGCGGGTGATCTCGAACGCGGCGACCGACCGGCCGATACGGCAGCTTCAATTGCGCATGGACGACTCGCAGCCCTGAGTGAGGCGCGCCGAACCGTTCATGCGACGAATGTCGGTGCGCAGCGATGCTCGGCGCACGCAGTACCCCGCCTCGACGAAGCGCCGGACTGACCTACCGACCGACCGCCACGTCACTGAAATCCCCGTCCCGCTCCGCGATCAGTGAAAACGTTTATGCGCATAAACTTAAATTTCTTATATCTCTAATAAGAGCGGCAAGCCGGCCGGCGTTGACGACATTTTTACGCGGCCGGCCGCTTTCTTTAGCGCGTGCCTTCCTGGCGCGCGCTACGCTGCAACCGTCACCACTTCCGGGCGCTCGCCATGCTCAAGCTGCTGGTTCCGATCGGTCATTCGCCCCGCTCGCTGCACGCGGTGCGCCACGCGGCCTTTCTGTATCGCGAACGTTGTGCGTCGGAAATCGTGCTGATCAATGTGCAGCCGCCGCTCGAAGCGACACGGCTGGAGGCGTTTCACCCGCTGTCGCGGTTGCGCTCGATCGAGGACAGGTTTGCGTGCGACGATCTGGCGATGGCCGAGCGCGTGCTGCGGGAAGCCGGCGCCAGATACAGCGTGGTGAAGAAGGTCGGGCCGGTGGCCGACACGATCGCGGCCGCAGCGGCCGAGACGGGCTGCGACGAGATCGTCGTGGTCGCGCCGCGGCACGACCCGATTCATGCCCTGCTGTCGATGTTTCGCCGCAGCGTGATGAGCCGGCTGGTCCGGATCTCGAACGTGCCGGTGACGGCCGTCCGATAAGCCGCTGAAGAGAACTGTGCCGGCAGCATCGGTGCGCGGCGCGACGAATCGGTCGTGGACCGGATTCGGCTGGACTTTCGATTCAAGTCGGCGCGGCGATGCGCCGTGACGGACGCGATGCCGTACCGCACCGTCTACACCGCTGCGCTGCGCCTGAGTATGCGTGCGCGCAGCGCCGGCGTGCTTACTTGATGACCTTGCGGACGAACAGCAGATAGGTTGCCAATGAAGACGCGCCCAGCAGGATGACCCACAACGGCGCCATGCTGATCAGTACGGAAGAGACGTTTAGCATTTGGATTCCTCACCATTTCGATAGCGGTGTGCAACGAATGACCGCAGTGCCCGGAGCGGAGCCGCTGCGCGCTCACTCGCCCGCGCATCGTGTTCCACAAACATGCATTCATGCTATCGCTTTGAACGCGCGCGCGACCGTCAGCCCGCGCGCGCATCCTGATATTGGTCAAACTCGCGTCACTCGCGCCGCTGCCGGGACGATCGCGCCCGATTGCGCTGCCGGTGAAAAAAGGACACGACCGATTCCGGCCAGCCGTTTCCGCAGACGTTTACCGGGGGAAGCCCCAAGTGCGGCGCGAGCCGTGCCCGCGTTACGCTCGGGCAACGAGGAGACGAATCATGAGACGAGTCGTGCACATCGCTTTTTTTGCGCTGCTGGCATACCTGATCGGCGATCGCGCGCTGCTGCACGCGCAAGGCCGCGACGCCACGCCGAGTGCGTGCTCGCAGCGCGCCGAGCAGGTGAAATACGACGCGCTCAGCCGCGGCTTCGGCGCCGCGGCTGCCGGCAGCCAAAGCGAGGCGTTCATGTCGGGATGCCTCGTGAGCGGGCGCGCCGATATGGATGCGACTACCGCGTCCCGTTGACGTTCGGTGCGCGGCGTCCGCTGCGGCTCTCGCGCGGACTTCAGTAGCGATCGGCGCTTTTCGTCGGCTTCGGGCTTCGGGCTTCGGGCTTCGGGCTTCGGGCTTCGGGCTTCGGGCTTCGGGCTTCGGGCTTCGGGCTTCGGGCTTCGGGCTTCGGGCTTCCGGCTTCCGGCTTCCGGCTTCCGGCTTCCGGCTTCCGGCTTCCGGCTTCCGGCTTCCGGCTTTCGGCTTTCGGCTTTCGGCTTCCGCGGCTTGCGACTGATGGAGCCGACACCCACATCGCGGTGATACTCGCCCCACTACCCTACTGCGCCCGACGCGGTCGATAGACACGCACGCCGCATCCCTCGGCCGACACGGCCGCCGCTGCCGTTCCGCGCCGCAACCAACGCCCGCGACGCTCACAACACGACGGCCACGCGCCTCCGCCGCGCCGCGTCCCCGATCCCCATCGTTTGTTGTCGACAGCCCACCGCATCGCTCGTCCCGAGCCCCTCGCAGCGACCGCGTACCCCAGGTACACCGATTGCTCCCCGATCGCCATATCCCCACGGGCCGCCAACCTACATGAACGACAACAACTCACTCGATTCCGCCCAAACTCGTCCGCATCGCGGCTCGTGGCTGCGTCGCCTCGGCCCCGGTCTCGTCACCGGCGCCGCCGACGACGACCCTTCCGGCATCGGCACCTACTCGCAGGCCGGCGCGCAATTCGGCCTCGAACTGCTGTGGTCGCTGCTGCTCACCTATCCGCTGATGACGGCCATCCAGCTCGTCAGCGCGCGCATCGGTCGCGTGACGGGCAAGGGGCTCGCCTCGAACATGCGCGCCCACTATCCGCCGTGGCTGCTCTACGCCACCGTGGTGCTGCTGATCGTCGCGAACGTGATCAACATCGCGGCCGACCTCGCGGCGATGGGCGCAGCCGTCAATCTGCTGCTGCACGGTCCGCAGGAACTCTATGTCGTCTTCCTCGGCGCGTTGTCGGCCCTGCTGCAGATCTTCGTGCCGTACGACCGCTATGCGCGCCTGCTCAAATGGACCGCGTTGGCGCTGCTCGCGTATGTCGCAGTCGCGCTGATCGTGCCGGTCGATTGGGGTGAAGTCGGCCGCGCGCTCGTGCGGCCGCGGTTCCAGTTGACCGCGGCGTACCTGACCACGGTCGTCGCCGTGCTCGGCACGACGATCAGCCCCTACCTGTTCTTCTGGCAGGCGTCGCAGGAAGTCGAGGAATTGCGCGCGAAACCGAACCAGAAGTCGTTGCGGCGGGCGCCACACCAGGCGCCCGCGCAACTGCAACGAATCAACTTCGACACCTGGGTCGGCATGGGCGTATCGAACGTCATCGCGTTCTTCATCACGCTCACGGCCGCGGCCACGCTGAACCGGCATCACATCGACGTGAAGACCTCGGCGGATGCCGCGCGCGCGCTCGAACCGATCGCCGGCCACTTCGCGTACATCCTGTTCGCGCTCGGGATCATCGGCACGGGCCTGCTGGCGCTGCCCGTACTCGCCGGATCGGCCGCCTACGCGGCCGCGGGCACGTTCCGCTGGCGCAACAGTCTCGCGCTGAAGGTCGGTGTCGCGCCCGAGTTCTATGCGGTGATCGCGTTGGCGATCATCGGCGGCGTCGCGATCACGTTCATGCATTTCGATCCGATCCGCGCGCTCTACTGGAGCGCGGTCATCAACGGCGTGACCGCCGTGCCGATCATGATCGTGATGATGTTGATGGCGCGCAGCCGACGCATCATGGGCGAGTTCGCGGTCCGGGGCGTGCTGGCCTGGGGCGGCTGGATCGCGACGGCCGCGATGGCGATCGCCGCCACCGGCGTGTTCGTGCCGGGCTGAGCCGCAAGGCCGATCCCGGCGCGCTCGGCGGACGTCTCGTGCGCCGACCTGCCTGCCGACAGGCCGGCGCCGTGTGGAAGAAGGAGGAAGCATCGTGGCGAAACAAAGCGCAGCATCCGCGCGGCTGCCCGCGAGCGACGAACGCGCGCGCACTCTCGAGCGCCTGCGCAGCCGCAAGATGGCGCGCTCGATCCACACGTACACGCGCGGCAGCGCCGAACGCTTCTACGCGTGGCTGGCCGACCATCGAACCGGCACGTTGCCCGACGGCCCCGCGGTGTGGATCTGCGGCGACTGCCATCTCGGCAACCTCGGGCCGGTCGCGGCGAAGACGGGCGAAGTCGCCGTGCAGATACGCGACCTCGACCAGAGCGTGATCGGCAATCCGGTGCACGACCTGCTGCGGCTCGGCTTCTCGCTGGCGACCGCGGCGCGCAGCTCGGATCTGCCCGGCGTCATCACGTGGCACATGATGGAAGCGCTGATCGACGGCTATGCGCTCGCGTTCGATCCGCGGCGTCGCGACGAACTCGCCCGAACGAAGCGCCCGACCGCAGTGAAAATAGCGATGCAGGCGGCGCTGCACCGATCGTGGCGCAAGCTCGAGCGGCAGACGCTGCGCAAACGCGCGCCGCACATTCCGCTCGGCAAGCGCTTCTGGCCGCTGTCCGAAGCCGAGCGGCGCGCCATTCACGTGCTGTTCGAATCGGCTCCGGTGTCTCCGGTCAGCGCCGCGCTCAGTCATGCGGCTTGCGCCAACGCGCGCATGACGGTGCTCGACGCCGCCTACTGGGTCAAGGGATGCAGCTCGCTCGGCCGGCGCCGCTTCGCGGTGATGCTCGAGATCGACGACGGGTGTCCCGATGAGCGCCGCCCCTATCTGATCGACATCAAGGAGGCCACCACGGCCGACGCGCCGAAACAGAGAGGCATACGCATGCCGCAGGATGCCGCGCAGC
This sequence comes from Burkholderia sp. KJ006, assembly GCF_000262695.1. NCBI lineage: Bacteria > Pseudomonadati > Pseudomonadota > Betaproteobacteria > Burkholderiales > Burkholderiaceae > Burkholderia > Burkholderia sp. KJ006. The sequence continues at coordinate 2,048,986 of NC_017921.1, forward strand.
GCGTGCTCGAAGGCGCGCGGCACGTGTCGCCGATGCTCGGAAGTCGCATGTGCGCGGCGCGCCTCGACGGGCGCCCGGTCGTCATGCGCGAATTGATGCCGCAGGATCTGAAGCTGGACGCCGAACGCCTGTCGGAAGCGGACGCGATCGACGCGGCGCGATATCTTGCGCGCGTGGTCGGACACGCACATGCGATACAGATGGACGACGCGACGCAACGGGCATGGCGTAACGAGTTGCGGAGCCGGCGTCCGAAGACGGTCGACGCACCGTCCTGGCTGTGGCGAAGCATCATCGAATTGATGGCCGCGCATGAGCAGGCGTATCTGGAGCATTGCCGTCGCCATGTGCTGCGGAGGACGGGGCGCTGAATCGTGGCCGCGGGATCACGCGATGCGCGGTGTAGCACGGTGCCGCTTCGGGCCGCGCCATGTCGTGTCGTGTCGCGCACGACCGCACCAGCTCGCGCGCGGCCCGGCCCCACCGTATCGCACACGATCGACCCAGCCGGCCACCCCACCCGATCAACCGCTCGCCGGCCGAATCACGAGCTCGTCGAAGCCGGTACGCGCATCGCGTTCGCGCGAAAATCGATGCGCGGGCAACGATGCAACGAGCAGTTCAACGGTCGTACGCACGACACAGCCGCTCGCGACGTGTCCGCCCGACACGCGCCCGGATGCGTCGGCAACCGTCATGTGCAGGTGCGCGCCGTCCGGCGACACCGAGCCGGCCAGCGTCAGTATTTCGAGGTCGCCGTGCAACTCGGCCGGCGAATCGACGCCCGCATAACGCACGCGCGCGACGCTGAGACTGCCGATGCCCTGCAGCACGAACGCCGCATGAACATCGAGCCGACGCAACGCGTGCTCGATCGACGCGCGCAGATCGTCACCGGGAGACAGACGTAAAGGAAGGGCTTGCATGGTCGATCACCTGCTCGAGAGCCTCGGTATCGACGCAGCGTACGTGCGCCCGCGCAATCCGGCAAGCCGCTGCCGGACCGCACGACGTACGCGCATCACACGGTGAAGCGCTCGCTGGCGAACTGCGCGGCCGGCAGGCCGGCCGCTGCGGCTGCTTCACGCGCGCCCTCGACGAGCGGCGGCGGCCCGCACACGTAGAGGTCCGGCGACACGTCGGCCTGCGCGAGCGCCGCGCGCAATCCATCGACCGGCGTGCCGTGGAGTCCGGCCCATTGCGGGCCGGGCCGCCACACGCACAGGTCGACCCGCAACTGCGGCAAGTCGGCCTGCAGCCGCTCCAGCTCGTCGAGCAGGAACAGCTCGCTTTCCTCATTGACGCCGAAGAACAGCCGCGCGTCTGCGAGCTCCTGATACTCGGCCATGCGCCTGAGCATCGACAGGATCGGCGCGAGCCCCGTGCCGCCCGCGACGAACCAGCGCGGCCGCAAGCTATCCGCGAACAGTCCGAAGCCGCCCATCGGCACGCGCACCGTCAGCGCATCCCCGAGCCGTGCGCGCTCGCGCAGATAGGTGGAGAACCAGCCGCCCGGCCGCAGCCGGATCAGGAATTCCAGGCGGCCGTCCCAGTTGCTCGTATTCGCGAGCGAATACGGGCGGCGCAGGCCGCTGCCCGGCACCTCCAGCTCCGCGAACTGGCCGGCCTCGAATTCCGCCGCCGCGCCGAACACGTCGTCGGGCTCGATCTGCAGCTCGACGCGCATCGTGTCCCGCGCGATCGTGTCGAGCGTCACGATGCGCGCCGTGCGCACCGGCACCGGCTGCAGCAGCACCTTGCTGCGGTCGTACGGTGCGGCGACCCGCAGATCGCCGAGCGGCGTCGTCCGGCACAGCAGCACCGCGCCGGATTGGCCTGCCGCAAGCGCGTCGGCGCTGTGCCCCTGCATCTCGTACGGGCCGTCGACGACGGTGGCCTGGCACGCGCCGCAACTGCCGCGCCGGCATTGCGACGGCAGCGTGATGTCGGCCTGCGCAGCGGCGGCGAGCACGTCCTGGCCCGGTTCGCAGTCGAAGCCGAACGGCTCGCCGTCGCGCGTCGTGATCTCGATCCGATAGCTCATCGAATCATCCCGCTCACGCTGCCTGGCGCGACAGCGCAGCGGCGAGGTCCGCACTGGCGTCGCCGATCGGCTGGATGCCGAACTGATCGACCAGCACGTTGAGCACGCCGGGCGTGATGAACGCCGGAAGCGTCGGTCCGAGCCGGATGTTGCGGATGCCGAGCGCGAGCAGCGTCAGCAGCACGGCCGCGGCCTTCTGCTCGAACCACGAGATGACGAGCGACAGCGGCAGGTCGTTCACGCCGCATTCGAATGCGTCCGCGAGCGCCGTCGCGATGCGGATCGCCGAATAGCTGTCGTTGCACTGCCCGACGTCGAGCAGACGTGGAATGCCGCCGATATCGCCGAACGCGTGCCGGTTGAAGCGGTACTTGTTGCAGCCGAGCGTCATCACGACCGTGTCGTCCGGCGCCTGCTCCGCGAACTCGGTGTAGTAGTTGCGTCCCGGCGCCGCGCCGTCGCAGCCGCCGATCAGGAAGAAGTGGCGAATCTGGCCGGCCTTCACCGCGTCGATCACCTTGTCGGCCACGCCGAGCACCGCATGACGGCCGAAGCCGACGGTGATGGTCTCCTCGGGCGCGGTGGCCGGGAAGCCGGGCAGCGCCTGCGCGGCACGGATCAGCGTCGAGAAATCGTGATGTTCGAGGTGCCGCACGCCGGGCCAGCCGACCGGCCCCGTCGTGAAGATCCGCTGCCGGTATTGCGGCAGCGGCTCGATGATGCAGTTGGACGTCATCAGGATCGGGCCGGGGAAGTGCGCGAAATCGCTCTGCTGATCCTGCCACGCGCCGCCGTAGTTGCCGACCAGATGCGGAAACGCCTTGAGCGCCGGATACGCATGCGCGGGCAGCATCTCGCCGTGCGTGTACACGTTGATGCCGGTGCCCGCCGTCTGTTCGAGCAGCGCATGCAGATCGCCGAGGTCGTGGCCCGACACGAGGATCGCCTTGCCGGCCACCGGCGACACGCGCACGGCGCTCGGCTGTTGCGCGCCGAAGCGGCCGGTGTTCGCGCTGTCGAGCAGCTCCATCACCGTCAGGTTCAGCCGGCCGAGATCGAGCGCCTGCTCGAGCAATGCGTTCACGTCGGTCGGGTCGGTCGCGAGAAACGCGAGCGCCGCTTCGATGCCTTCGTAGATGTCGTCGCGTTCGTAGCCGAGCACGCGTGCATGGTGTGCATATGCGCACACACCCTTCAGCCCGTACAGCACCAGTGCGCGCAGCCCGACGATGTCGGCGCCCACCGTATCGAGGCCCGCGTCGATGCCGACGGCCGCTGCCTGCTTCAGCAGACCGGGCAGATCGTCCGCCGGCTGCCACGCTGCCGGACCCTGCAGCGCCGGCAGCGCCGCGCCCGTGGCGCGCGCCTGCGCGTCGCATGCGGCCTTCACGCGGTCGCGCGTCTGCGCCGCTTCCCGCAGCAGCGCGACGAAGCGCGCGGCGTGGAAGTTCACGTTGGTCAGCGTCGTGAACATCGCGTACAGCACGAACCGGTCGGCTTCGCGGTCGCGCACGCCCATCGTGCGCGCGAGTGCGCCGTACTGCGCGATGCCCTTCACCGCATGGATCAGCAGATCCTGCAGGTCGGCAGTCGTCTCGTCCTTGCCGCAGTTGCCCTTCGCCGTTGCACAGCCGGGCCGTGCGCCGGTCCGGTCGGTCTGTTCGCATTGATAGCAAAACACGGTGCTCTCCTTTGTCGATCATGGGGACGCGGGTCGGTGCGTCGGCGCCGCAAATCGTGTTTCGGCCGCCGGGCGCTACGCCCGCTTCAAGATGCGTTCTTTATGCATCTTTTTCATGATCTTTCGGCGCAGCATCTGCCACCCTGACGCAGATCAAAAAAGCACACGTGTGGGACAACTTGTCGCTATGACTGCGCGCCGGCCGGTTCGGCGGGCGCGTCGTCGGCTTCGCCTTCGCTGAATTCGATGCCCCAGTCGCCGTAGCGATACCAGTCTTCGCCGAGCGATTCGCATGGATGCTGCGTGCGACTGCAGCCGTTGCCGCAACGCATCGCATCCGTCGGGCAGTAGTTGTCGCACCCCCAGCAGATCCGCTCCGGATGCGCCGGGTGCAGCGCGAATTTCTTGGCCATGATGCGTTGTCCTGAAGTCGGTGGGTACGCTACCGTCCGACTCTAGTACGCACACCGCACGATGCCGATGCGACATTCGTTCGCAGCGCAGAGGCGGGATCGATGGCGCGTGCGGAGGCCGTTTCGGTGTTGCTCAGGATGGACCGCGCTCGTCATGTCGCGCGACGTCTCGTCACGGCGTACGCGTGTCCGACGCCGCCACGGCTTGCGGATTCGCGATCAGTTGCAAGCGCACGCGCAGCGGCTGCAGCATGTCCGGCGGCGGCGCTTCGGCGAGCGCTCGCGCGACGAGCAACTGACGCAGCGCCGCGTCCGCATCGGCCGAGCCGAGCGTCGCGAAATCCACTCGTGTGACCACGCCGTTCGCACCGATCCATGCGCGTATCGCGATCGGCGACGGCGCATCGGCGCTCACATCCGGGCCGCGCGCTTCGAGATAACGATGCAGCCGCTGCGACGCGTCTCCACCCGCTTCGAGCCACATCTCGAACTGATGCCCGACCAACTGGGCATATGTGACCCACGACTGCGGCACGTCGGTGGTCTGTGCGGCGACCGACGTGCACACGGCCAGCAGCGCCGCGCAAACGCCTGCGCGCAACCATCCGGATACCGTCCCTACCCGCGTTCGCGTCATCCCGCCTCCCGTTCCATGTGTATCGCTCGCGTGCGCGAACGGCGCGCATCGCACCGCGTCGGCCTGCGCGTTCATCCTGCCCCGATCGGCACATACAGCCGCGTGCCGCCGCGTTGCACGAGCAGCGCGACGTTGCCGTGCGCGGCGTCCATCGCGGCCATCAACGTGTCGATGCTCGCGACCGTCGCGCCGTTGACCGACAGCACGACGTCGCCCGGCTGCAACCCCGCGCGCGCCGCCTGACCGCTCGCCCGTTCGACGACGAGCGCCTGGCCCACGCCGAGCCGCCGCCGTTCGCGGTCGGTCGCGGCGCGCAGCACGAGCCCGAAGCGGGCCGGTCCGCGCGCGACGCCGGCCGGCGCCGCCCCGCTGTCGAACGCGCCGACCGTCGCGCCGACATGCATCGCCCGCCCCGCGCGCCACAGGAGCAGATCGACCTGCCGCCCGGCCCGCATGCCGGCGATCGTGCCGAGCAGATCCGCCGATTCGGCGACCGCGTTGCCGTCCACCGCGAGCACGACGTCGCCCGCCTGCAATCCCGCCTGCGCGGCCGGGCCGTCGGGCTCGACCATCGTGATCAGCGCACCGTCCGGGCCCGGGAGGCCGAACGAGCGCGCGAGCGCGCGGCTCACTTCCTGCACGGCCACGCCGAGCCGGCCGCGCACGACCTTGCCGGTGCGCAGCAACTGGTCCTTCACGTCGAGCGCGATATCGATCGGGATCGCGAACGCGAGCCCCTGATAGCCGCCCGTCTTCGAGAAGATCATCGAATTGATCGCGATCACGCGGCCGTCGAGATCGAACAGCGGCCCGCCCGAATTGCCGGGATTGATCGGCACGTCGGTCTGGATGAACGGAATCGCGCGCTCGCCGGGCAACGAGCGCGACTTCGCGCTGACGATGCCCTGCGTGACCGTATTGGCAAACCCGTACGGCGATCCGATCGCCATCACCCAGTCGCCGACCTCGGTGCGTGCCGGATCGCCGGTCGCGACGACCGGCAGGTTGTGCGCGTCGATACGGATCACCGCGACGTCGGACAGCGGATCGCTGCCGAGCACGCGGCCCGTGAACTCGCGCTTGTCGGTGAGCTTCACGTCGACGCTCGTTGCGTCGCCGACTACGTGCCGGTTCGTGAGGATCACGCCGTCCGCGTCGACGATGAAGCCGGAGCCGAGGCTCACCTCCTCGCGGTTGCCGATCACGCGCCGCGCGAGAAACGGCGCGAGCGGATGGTCGGGTGCGATGCCGGGCGGCAGCTGGATGCCCATCTGCGCGACTTCGCGCGTGACGCTGATGTTGACGACGGTCGGGCCCACGCGCCGCACGAGCGCCGCGAAGTTCGGCAGTGCGACGGTTGCGGATGTGCGGTTGTTCGTGGCGATGGGGCTGCGCTCGGTTGGCGCGGTCGTCGTGGCGGCCGTGGGAGCCGTGGAAGCCGCGGAAGCCGCGGAAATCGCGGAAATCGCGGAAATCGCGGAAGTCGTGGAAGTCGTGGAAGTCGTCGGAGCCGTGGCAACCGTGGCAGCCCTGCCAACTGTGATAGCCGCAATCCCCGCGCACGCGAGCACGAGCCCACCCGTCAGCGCTCGCAGCAACGTGGCGCGGCCCGCCTTCATGCGCATGCGCATGGCATCGCTGCGCGCCGGCCGCCGATACCGCGCGATCATCGCTTCGGCGGCACCGCGACCGGCGCGTCGGGCCGCTGCGGCGTCGCCGAGCGGCCCCAGTTCGAGCCGAAGCGGTTGCGTTCGGTCGACAGGTTGAACGTGCCGAGGCGGTTCGACGGCTGCTTCGACAGCCGTTCGGCATCGGTCTGCGGTGCGCCGCCCGGTTGCGCGTCGGACGCCGGCTTCAGTTGCCGGCTCAGGCAGTCATAGGACAGCGCGCGCTTGCCGTCGACTTCCGCATCGACGCACACCGGCTTCCCAGCTGAACCAGGCTCGGCAGCCGCCGCGCCGCCGCCCTGCGCGTGCGCGCCCGCGGCCTGCAGCACACATGCGATCGTCATCGTCACTCCAAGTCTTCTGTTCATCCGTCCTCCGTGGATCGTGGCCGGTTCGCCTGCATCCGCGCGCTCATGCGCGCACCGCGCGCGCGACCGGTTGCGCCAGAAAGCGCGCGAACGCCGCGCGCTCGGCCGCGCCGACCGCTGGCTCGTGCGCATCCGCGCGTTGCACCCAGACGTCGCGCATCCCGTCGATCGGTTGCCACGCGAGCACCTGCGCGCCGGTCGGATACGGCGTGACGACGGGCTCGCGATAGTCGACGCGAAAGAGCCGCGGCGCATCGCCGCCCGCGGTCCACAAATCGCCGACGTCACGCACGCTCGCGTCGAACCAGAAACGCACCCAGCGCGCCGTCGGGGCGAGCGCGGCAGCGCCGCGCGCGACGGCCGGTGGTGTGTCGGCAGACGGTGTATCCGCAGACGGCGCGACGGCAGACGACGTATCGGCACACCGCGCACCAGAAGACGGCGTGACAGCGGACGGCGCATCGGCAAATCGCGCACCAGAAGACGGCGTGACAGCGGACGACGCATCGGCAAACCGCGCAACAGCACACGCCACATCACCAGCCGCTGTATCCGCCCGCACCGCATCCCCACCCACCACCTCCGGCACGCGCATAAACCCCGCCAGCACGAGCAGCACGGCCGCCAGATCGTCGTCGCGCAACATCCGGTACGACCACAGATCCGCGACGTCCGCGCACGCGATCACCGCGATGAAGCGCTCGATCGTCAGCGCGGGCCACACATGCCGCATCGATGCGTAATGACACGCCCACCGCGCGACGAACCGCGCGCGATGACGCGCCGCGACCTCCACATCGCGCGACCCGCGGATCGCGAGCTCATCCGGTTGATATTGCCGCGTCGTCAGCACGCATTGCGCGGAGCAACGCGCGCTGCGGTGCCGCGCATAGCCGCCCGCGCCGGGCAGCGGCTCGAGCGCGCCGAAGCACAGCGGACAATGCGTCGGCCATTCGCCGCGGCGGCTCGGCCACGGCGTCGCCTTCGGCAGGCGCGGACGATCGGACGCGACGGCCGCGCGCCGCCGCTCCGGCGTGCGCGCATCGGGAGCCGCGACCGGCGGCGTCGGACGGACAGTTGCCATGGCGGCCTACCGGGCAGCGGCGAGCGCTTTCTTCAGCGCGTCTTCGTTGATCGGCGCGTTCGCGGCAAGGTTCGCGAGATACGTGCGCGCATTCTGCTGCGTGCGCTGCGCGCGCAGCATCGTGCGCAGCGGCTCCTTCACGTCGGCCAGCGGACGCGGCGCAGCCGCGCGCACGTCGATCAGCTTCACGACATGAAAACCCGACGGCGTGCGAACCGGCGCGGACACCTGCCCGGGCTTCAGCGCGTCGGCCGCCTGCCGCACGGCCGGCAGCATCAGCGAATCCGGTACGAAACCGAGATCGCCGCCGTTCGCCGCGCTCGCGGCGTCCTGCGAATTCGCCCGCGCAAGCGCCGCGAAATCGCCGCTGCGCGCGCGGTTCGCGAGATCGGCCGCCCGTTTGCGAGCGGCTTCCAGCGTCGCGGCGTCCGCGTTCGACGGCACCGCGAGGTAGATCTGGGCGACGTGCAGCGCACGCGGCGTAGTGAGCGCCGTGCGGTTCTGCTCGTATGCGGACTGGATCTCGGCATCGGACGGATAGTCGGCAGGCGGCGCACTGACGGATGCGAGATAACTGCGCGCGACGATGTCGCGCCGCGCCTGCTCGATCGCCGCCTGCACCTGCGCGTCCTTCTCCCAGCCTTTCGACTTCGCCTCGGCGAGCACCGCCTTCTGCGCGAGCGTCGCGCGCACGACCTGGTCGAGCGCCGCCGGGTCGGCAGCGAGCCGCTCGCGGCCTTCGGCGTTCACCGCCTTCAGCACGCCGGCGATATCGGCCTGCGTGACCGACGCCTGCGCGACGCTCGCGATCACGTCGTCCTGCGCATGCGCGGCGAGCGGTGCGGCCAGCAGCAAGCCGGCCGTCACGAGCGCCCGCGTCTTCATCTTCGTCATCATCGCTGCACCGCCCTCTCGGTTGCTGTTCAAGTGCGCACGCCGCCGGTCGCACGACATGCGCGTCGCCACGTTCATCGCCGCATCGCCCTAGCGCACGCTCGACAGCGTCATGCGCAACACGATCGGCTGCGTCATGCCGTGCGGCGGCGCACTGCCGACCGCGCGGCCCACGAGCGCGTCGCGCAGCGCGGCATCGACCGCAGGATCGCCGGCCGGCACGCTATCGACGCGCGTCACGTGCCCGCGCCCGTCGAGCCACGCACGTATCGGCAGCACCGGCCGGTCGTCGCCGGTATCGGCGAGCCGATCGGCCCAGCGCCCGACATCCGCGCGCACCCGGCACGCGACGGCATCGTCGCCGTCGAGCACCGCCTGCAGGCGCCGCGACACGCACTCCGCATACGCGACCCAGACGGCCGGCGCCGCGTCGCTCGCAGCGGGCAGCGCATGCGGCGGCAGCAGCGCACGCAGCGCGGCACCGATCCGACGTCCCACGCGTGCGCTCGCGGCGATCATGACGGCACCGCGGCCCCGGACGACGCCGTCACGGCAGCCGGCGCATCCGGACGGTCGGCGTCGGCCGCACGGGCCGCCGCTTCCTGCTCGGCGAGCGTCGGACGGTCGCGCAGATGCAGCAGGAATTCCTGGATCAGCCGGTCCCACAGCTCGACCGTCGAGCGCAGATGGCGCTCGGACACGCCGCCCGCGACCACCACGTCCATCTCGAGCGCGAGAAACGCGCCGTGGCTCGCGAGACGCGCGAAGCGCTTGGTCCGGTTCCAGTTCGCCACCAGTTCGGCCGGCAACTCGCCTTGCACCTGCAACACGCAGGACAGCGTGTAGTCGAGGTAGACGATCCGCGCGGCGTCGATGGCCGGCGGCACGCCTACGGCCGGATTGCCGAAGCGCACCGCGAAGCCGACGCCCTGGCTCGCGCTCATCAGCTGCATCGCACCGTTCTGTTCGGCCACCGTCACGCGATAGCCCGCGCGTCGCAGGATCTCGGCGAGCCGCTCGGCGCTGACGGCTTCGATCGGCGCATCGTGTGCCGCGCGTTCGTCGGCGGTGTTGGTTTGCTCATGTTCCATGTCTGTGTTCCCGGTATTCAACGAATCGATCGGTTCGGGCCGGCGCCGGCTCGCGGTCACTGCCCGCTCGCACTTGCACCGGCGCTCGCGGCCGATGCGGCGGCCGCCGACGCGGGCGCCGCAGCCGGCGCGCGTGCGGCCGCGTCGTACTTGCCCGCATACAGCGCATCGCCGTAGCGTTGCGCGAGCTCGTCGTACCTGACGCGCGCCGACTGCGCGAACGGCTGGCGCGACGCGAAGAACGTGCCGATGCCGACATGCTCGTACGCGTCGAGGATCTCGTGCCCGACGCGATACAGCGCCGCATTGTGGGCCTCGCAGGTTTTCAGTTGCGTGTCACGCGCGGCGAGATCCTGCTGCGCCTGCACATGCTGCGCATCGCGCGTACGCGACACGGCGAGCAAATCGTCGTACGACGCCTTGTACTTCGCGAGCGAGCGCGCATCCTGCTCGCGCGCCGCCCGTTCGGCCGCCAGCGCGCGCTTCGCGGCCGCTTCGGCGCCCGTGTCGCCGCGTGCGGCCGCGAGCTGGGCCTGCGCCGCCTTCAACTGGGCGAGCGCGTCGTCGCGCTGCTTCTCAGCGGCCGCCTTGTCGGCCTGCAACTGCGCCTGGTTGTCCTGCAGCTGGCGCAACTCCTGCACGGTCGAGCGCAGCTGGCTGCGCAGCTTGTCGTCGATGCTCTGCGCATGCGCTGCGCCGGCCGCCAGCAGCAGCACGCCCGCGAGCATCGTGCGATAGGTCGTGTTCATGCGCGGCTCCGGTCAGAAACGAGCGTTGAGCTCGAGCTGCAGCACGTCGATCGACACCGGCGGCCCGTACACTTCCTTCGAGCTCAGGTAGCGGGCCGACACCCACGTATCGCGCGCGACCGCATAGGCCGCGCCGATCACGTAGCCGCGCGCGTTGGTGCCGCCGAGATGGAAGTCGGAATCGTTGAATGCGTCGAGCACCGCGTCCGGCTGCAGGTACTTGTATGCGATCGAGAAATTCCACTGGCCCTTCTCGCGCAGCTCCGGCTCGCCGATCGTCGCCTTCGCGAGGAAGCCGTTCGGGCCGCTGCGATAGTCGGCGCGCGTCGCGTTCACCGACGTCGACTCGTAGTTGTTGACCGGCAGCGACGCCGCCGCGAACGCCTTGTTGTCGTTGTACGCGAGGTTGCGCACGTATTCGCCGTCCAGGCGCAGCTTGATGCGATCGGCGACGACCGTATCCCACTGCGCCTTCAGGTCGAGCAGCCGGTAGTTGTACGCGAGACCGAACAGCTGCGGCTGCGGCGTCATCCCCGGTGCGAGGTTCGGGTTCTGCACGATGTTGCGCAGCGCCATCAGCGTGTTGCCGCCCTGCATGAACACGGGCGCCTCGTTGTCGGTGCTGCAGCTGGTCGCGCCGAGATACAGCGCGCACGGCGACGACAGCGTGCCGCGCATGTTCTGGAAGTCGTAGTACGCAACCGCGCCCCTCAGCCGGTTCCGCGCGTCGATCTTCCAGTCCGCGCCGAACTGCGCGCCGAACATCCACTTGGTATCGCTGCCGGCCTTGTCGGTGCTGTTGGACGGGAAGTTCTCGCCCGTGTACTGGATCGGGAACACGCCGAGCGTGCCGAACAGCGTGACGTCCGGATTCCACGGCAGCGCATGCTGCAGGTTCGCGGCGAAGCCGTCCATCATCAGGTCGTCGGAGAACACCAGGTCCGACTTGAAGAACGGATTGTCGAAACGGCCGGCCGTCAGGTTCAGCCACGGCGCGGGCCGGTACGCGAAGAACGCCTTGTTCAGCCAGATGCTCTTCTTGCCCCAGCCGCCGCCGGCCGTCCCCGTCGTGGACACCGGGCCGTTGTCGTTGCCGCTCGCGAGCTGCAGGCCGGCGATCATCTCGTCGGACAGCGTCGCGGTCACGCCGAGCCGCGCACGGTAGCGCAGCAGGTTGTTGCGGTTTTGCGTGGTGTTCTGCGTCGGCAGCTGCGTGGTGTTGGTGTTCGAGTTGATGTCGAAGCCGCCGCCCTGGTTGATCGCCGCGAAGTTCGTCACGTTGTTCGCGTTGCGGCTGCCGTAGAAGTGGTATTCGTCGCGCACGCGCATGTCGCCGTCGAGCTTGATGCGCGACACCCAGTCGGGGAACGTGTTCGGCTGCGCCCAGTTCTCGGCCTTCGCCTGCGCGATCACCTCCTGCTTCACCTGGTCGCGGATCTGGTCGCGCACGAGCTGCGGCACGTACGGCACCGCGACGTCGCCCGGCTGCGTCGGCGGGTTCACGACGCCCGCCGCGGCCGCGACCGGCACGCCGGCGCCGCGCGCGGCGCGCGCCTGCACGGCCTCGCTGCGCGCCTCGCTGATCAACTCGTTCGCGTTCTGCTGCGTGAGCACGCCGCGCTTGACGAGCAGGTTGATCAGGTTGATCACCACGCTCTCGGTCGGCGCGGCCTTGCCCGCCGCGGCTTGCGTGGCCAGCGATTGCGCGTGCGCGGTCGACGCGCAGGCCAGCCCGAGCGTGAGCACCGCCGCGCCGACGCGCGACAGGCGCGCGGGCAGCGCCCCGCTGCGGGGCGCCGCGCCCGGTCCATTCATCTTGTGACTCATCGAAGCACTCCGAACAATTTCCGTTTCTTGTGCGGCAGCATCCGTGCGACGGAGCTGCCCCTTGGATTGATTCGCCATTCGCGCGCGGTGCGTCATGCGGGCTTGCGCCCCTGCAGCCGCACCAGCACCGGATACGCGGTCGCGGGCGGCGGCGCTTCGTCGACCCGGCCGAGCGACTCGACCGCCGCGAGCACCGCCGCGTCGATCTTCGCGTCGCCGGTCGACTGCGCGATCGTCACCTTCGTGATGCGCCCGGACGCGTCCATCCACAGGTTCAGGCTACCCGCGAAGCGCGCGCCGCCGGCTTCCTGCACGCCCTTGTCCTGCTCGATCGCGCGCTGCAGCACGTACACCATGTACTGCGCGTAGCTCGCATTGCCGAACTTGCCGCCGCCGCCGCTGCCGACCATCCCCGAACCGTCGCCCGCGCCGATGTTGAAGCTGTCGGTGCCGGCCTGCGCGGGCGCGTTCATCGTCATCTGCTTCGGCTGGTCGTCCGACGGCTTCGGCGCTTCGGACGGCTTCGGCGCGATCGTCGGCCGCTCGACCGGCGTCTTGACCTCGTCCTTCACCTTCTCGGGCGGCGGCTTCTTCGGCGGCGGCGGTGGCGGCGGCGGCAGCGGGATCACCGTCGTCACCTGCGGCGCGCTCGCGCGCTTCACGCCGGCCGTATCGCCCGCGAAATGCCAGATCAGCGCGGCGAGCGCGGCCAGCGCGAGCGCGATCGCGACCGGCTTCACGTAGCGGCCGGGGCCCTTGTGCGGCGGGCCGCCGTTGTAGGTCATTTCCATCGCGTCAGCCGCCCTGCTTCGCCTTGCCCGTCACGAGGCCGACCTGCGACAGGTCGAGGCGGCGCAGCAGGTCGAGCACGTCCATCACCTTCTGGTATTGCACGGCGGCATCGCCCTTGAGCACGATCGGGAATTCCGGGTTGGTCGCCTTCTCGGTGCGCAGCCGGCTCTCTAGCTCGTCCATCGTCACCGGATACGCGTCGAGAAAGATCTGCCCGGAATCGGCCACGGTGATCGCCTTCGTCTTCGGCTTCGCGAGGCTCGCGGACGAGCTCGCCTTCGGCAGATCGACCTTGATGCCCTGCACCGACGCGGTGGTCATGATGATGAAGATGATCAGCAGCACGTACGCGAGGTCCAGCATCGGCGTGATGTTGATGTCGTCGTACGGCTTGTCGTCGTCCTGAACCTGCATGGTGGTCTCCTGCGTGCGTTCAGTCGGCCAGCACCGCGTGATCCGGCGTGCGGTGCGCTTCGGCGAGGCGCGTGACGAACTCGTCGACGAACACCTGCATGTTGGCGGTCACGTTCTTGTTGCGGATCAGCAGGTAGTTGTAGCCGAACAGCGCGGGAATCGCGACGAACAGCCCGGTGACCGTGGCGAGCAGCGCGGCCGCGATACCCGGCGCGATCGCGTTCACGTTCACGTCGCCGGCCGCGGCGATCGCGGCGAACGTGATCATCACGCCGACCACCGTGCCGAGCAGGCCGAGGAACGGGCCGCCGGAGATCGCGATGGTCAGCAGCACCATCGACTTCGACAGCCGCTGGTTCTCGCGCACGAGCGTCGCGTCCATCGACGCGCGAATCGCCTCGATCGATTCGCTGGTGATCACCGTGCGGCCGTTGCCGTCCACGCGGCTGTGGATCTCGTGCACACCGGCCTTGTAGAGGCGGTACAGCGACGACTGGTACAGCCGGCGCCCGTCGGCGCTCGCCTCGTCGACGTGCGCGAGGCCCACCAGATGACGGCCGGCCACTTCGCGAAAGCGCTGCACGAAGTACTGGTTCGCCTTGTCGACGGTGCCGACGTAGCGCGCCTTGGTCCACATCACGACCCACGACACGAGCGCCATGCCGAGCAGGATCGTGATCACGACCCAGGCGTCCACCGTCACCGACTGCACGATCACGCCGAAGTAGCCGAAGCCGAAGCCCGACTGCTTCTCGTCCGCGCCGTAGGCGACGAGCTTCGATTCCGAGCCCTGCGCGAGCGCATCGAGCGCGAGCGCGGCCGGCGTGCGCGCGATCTTCGACAGCCGCAGCTCGTCGAGCGCGCCGTTGTACGCGGCAAAGCCGGCCGGCGCGCCGGCCGCGTCCGCACCGACCGTCGCCGCGCCGTTCAGCGCCGGCAGCACCGCCGCGACCTGCGCGGCCTGCTTGCCGTTCACGTAGACGGTGAGGTTCTTGCCGTCGGCTGTCACCGCGAGATAGGCCCACTGGTTCGCGGCGAGCGGCGCCGCAGTCGGCGTGCGCACCGGCGCCGCGCTGCCGGCCGCGCCGTCGACCTGCGCGAACGGCACGCCGTTGTCGAGGCCGATCAGCAACGCGTTCGCGCCGTCGCGGCGGCTGTACAGCAGCGTGTTCGGCGCGAGCGCGGCCGGCTTGACCCACGCGCTGAACGTGAAGCTGCCGCCGGCCGGCACGTTCAGCGACGGGCTCGCGGGCAGCGTCAGCGATGCATTGCCGTCGAAGCGCGCGCCCTTGCCGACGATGCCGTCCTCGATCGCGCGCGACGTCGCGTTCTGCGCGTTGTTCGCGTACGCGGTCGCGTCCTTCGGCGGCGTGCCCGGCGCGCCGTTGAAGTGGTACACGAGCGTGTAGTCGGCGTCGAACGTGTCGGCCGGCTTGCCGCCGTCCGGCGCCTTCTTGTTGCCGTAGTACATCCAGATCGATTCCGCCGCGCCCGCCGGCATCTTCGGCACGTCGACCCAGATCAGCGCGACGCCGAGCACCGGGTCGTACTGTTCGACGTGGTAGTTCAGCGGGGTCTTGTCGTCGGCCGCGACGAAGCGGATGTCCGCGCCGTTGTCGGCCAGCCCGTCGAACTGGAAGTTGCCCGAATGCAGGCGAATCAGCAGCGGCACGCGGCCGGCCGACTCGGCGAGGTTCGCGCCTTTCGGGCTCGCGTCGATGGTGATCGCCTTCCGGTACGACCAGTCGTTCTGCCACCATGCGTTGGCAATGCCGGGCAGCACGCCGAGCATCGCCGCCAACAGGAAAAACAAGACTCGCTTCACGATCCACTCCCCGAATGTGCGGGCGCCGCGCTCGCCGCAGCGCCCCGGCACGGTCAAAAAAAAATCCGTCAGAACCCCAGCCGTACGTAGAAATCGAAACGCGGGCTGTACTGCCGCGTATAGACGCCGGCCTTCAGCGGCCATCCGGCCTCGAAATCCGCGCTCGCGTACTTCATCAGCTGCAGCCGCGTGCCGACGCCGACGCTCATCAGGTTGAAGCGCGACGTCTGCTCCGGCAGCGGGCTCAGCAGCCACAGATGCGCGGCGTCGAAAAATGCGTGGAAGCGCCACTCGTTCACGCGGCTGCCGACCGCGCCGCCGAGCCACTTCGACAGCGATGGGCTGCGCAGCTCGAGCGACGCGATCA
The DNA here is from genome assembly GCF_000262695.1 of Burkholderia sp. KJ006. Classification (NCBI taxonomy): domain Bacteria; kingdom Pseudomonadati; phylum Pseudomonadota; class Betaproteobacteria; order Burkholderiales; family Burkholderiaceae; genus Burkholderia; species Burkholderia sp. KJ006. Next base: position 2,064,839 of record NC_017921.1, read on the forward strand.
CGCCGCTGTCCGCGGTGTCTTCGGCCTGCATGTAGCCGCGCACGCTGTTCATCCCGCCCGCGGCGAACTGCTCGCTCGACACGAGCGGCGAGTTCGACAGCTGCGCGCTCACGTGCGCGTTGGCCTGCATGTCGTTCGCGAAGCGCTGCGTATGGTTGACGTCGAACTTGCCGTACACGAAATCCGGCGTCGCGTTGTAGCGCTTGTTGTCCCAGGCACCCCAGTCGCTGCCGAGGCCGCGGATGTTGGTCGTCAGCGACGCGGAGAACGACGTCTGCGAGTTCGTCAGGCTCAGCTGGCCGCTGTACGAGAACGTCACCGGCACATAGGTCAGCGGCGCGGTGGAGGTCTGGCCGACCACGCTCACGTTCTCGTCGTAATGCTTGCGGTCGATCTCGATGCTGACCGTGTGCGCGTAGGTTTCGGATCCGGGCAGCGCATAAATCGCGGTGAAGCCGTACGTTGTGCCCTTGCCGAGCACGTTGGTGCCGCCGACCGACGCGACGTTGCTGTCCGAATGCACGACGGTCGCGAGGAAGCTCCAGCGCGTGTCCCTGATCGGCGCGAGATACGAAAACGCATAGACGCGCGCATCGTTCGGATGCTGCGGCGCGATCACGTAGGTGCCGGAGATCACGTGGCCGAGCTGCCAGAGGTTCGAGTAGCTGAGGCTCGCACTCGTGCGCAGCGCGGACGTGCCGGGGCTGTTGTCGTTGTTCAGTTCGAGCGTGCCGTGCAGCGGGCTGTGATCGTCGACCTTGAGATCCACGTCGACCGTCTGCGGCATCGTGCCCGGCTTGAGCACCGGAATCACCTGCCGGTCCGCCGAGCGGTTCAGGCCCGTGAGCTGCTGCTGCGCCTGGTTGAAGTCGGGCACCTTGCCTTCGGCGAGCGCGGGCACCGCGTCGCGGATGTTCTGCGGCGAGTCGTATCGCGCACCTTCGACGCGCAGCCGGCCGACCTTCGCCTCGGTCACCTGCAGCAGGATCACGCCGTTCTTCACCTGCTGCTGCGGCAACTCGACGACGACCGACTGATAGCCGCGATCCTGATAGACCTTCTGCAGCGCATCGCGCGCGCCGTTCACGTCGGCCAGCGTGCGGCCCGGCCCTTCGAACGGATAGACGGCCTTCTCGATCTCGAGCGCGGGCAACGTCGTGTTGCCGCGCACGACGAATGCGTTGACGTCGAACGTCTGCGGCGCCGGCGCTTGCGGCGCGGCGGCGCTCGCGGCCGGCGCCGCGGCGGCTTGCTGTGCGCGCACGCCCGGTGCGACGCACAGGCCGCCGGCCATTACGGCGCCGGCGAGGCATCGGCATCTCAGCCGCCATCGTTCGCGTGACTTGCGGTCTACTCTCGGCGGCATGCGCCATTCCCCTATGTGGTTCCGATTCCCGGACCGGCCGTGCTGCATGCGCCGCCCGCTCCGTTATCAAATGCCTGTTTCACTTTGATGACGCTTGGTTCGCCATCCTTATCGTGGACTGCGCGGTGCGTTGCCGAGATTTCCGATACCCGCAGCCGTAGCATCGAACGATGGCGCCGTTCGTGTCGCCGCCGTCGCACTGTCGAACGGCCTCGACCGTGTCAATCGGAAAGGACGAATCGTCATCGCACAACCCGCAACCATCGACGCGGCCGCATCGCATTCGACCGCGTCGCGAGCGTGCCCGATGCACCGGCTTGCCGCTCTCACCTACCTAGACGGAACGAAGTACGCATTGCCGCAAACTTTTTTGTGCGAGCGGCCGGCGCGACGCCGAACACGTGCAGCCGCCGCTCGGCCCGCGAATACGCGCGGCCGACGGCGCCGCTCCAGCAGCGTCGTCGACGGCATGCGGCCTGCAATGCGCGCACGGCGGAAGCCCGCGCGCTCGCGCGGGATGCCGTGCAGGAATGTGCGTGGCCCCCGGTTTCGTATGCGTATCGTTTGCGTGGCCATCACGGCTCTACGGCGTTGCACTTGCTTGCAGCGTCGGCAAACGTACGCCGCCCGACGGGCATCGCGCGATGCGCGACGCGCCATGCGGGCAGCCCGACCATCGTCTGATGCTATCGGGAAGTTTTTGTGACATTGAGCTGAAGATATCCACCAGAGCGACGGCGATCGCGCACGCATCGTGAAAGGCTGCGGTATCGCGCGCCCCGATCCGTCTTAATCAAATGAGAACAACACGCCGACGAAGGGTCCGTTTCATGTCATTCGCCACGATGCTCGTGCGCTGGCTCGCCGGTCGAATCGCCGGCGTGGCCGCACCGCCGAACCCGCAGCGCGCGGCCGTCGCCCGCAGCGCCGTGCCGCCGCGTCCGTCGCGTCCGTTGCGCTGGCGGGCGCCGTGGCTCGCGTGGCAACTGCTGTCATGGTGCGCATTGACGCTGCTCGCACCGCCGGTCTGGTCGATCGGCGCGCTGCTGCTGGTCAACGCGTCGAGCGACCAGCCAATGTTCTGGGCATTCGCGATCGCGATCGTGCCCGTCGCGAACGGCATCGCGATCGTCGCGGCGAATCAGCGCCATCACCGCATGCCGTTCACGCGCCGCTCGACGGTCGCGCTGTTCATGTTCTTCGTTGCGACGGCGATCGGCTGCACGCTGTTCGTGCTGCTGATGTGGCGCTCGCATGCGATCGCGGCACTGGTCGGGCCGCTCGCCGTCGACGGCGGCGACCTGCGCCCCGCGACGCTCGCATGCTGGGTCGCGGCGCTTGCGGCGACGTTCGGCGTCACGTCATCTGCGCATGCGAGCATCGCTCACGCATGGCTGGCGTTCGAGGCATGAATCAGGATCTGAACGCGGCTGCGACCACATAACGGGGGCACGCGAATGCATCGACACGGAAGATCCTGTGCAACACGCGCGCCGCGCGCGCGCGGCATCGCGATCGTGACGGTGCTGCTGGTCGTCGCGCTGGCGGCGACACTCGCGGCCAGCGTGCTGTGGCGCCAGCAGGTGGCGACGCGCGACGTCGAGAACCAGCGGCTCGCGACGCAGACGATGTGGGTCGAGCGCGCCGCGGTCGAATGGGCGCGTGCGCTGCTGCGCGCGCAGAACGCGACGTCGAACGTCACCTTCGTCGGCCAGCCGTGGTCGACGCCGTTCGCCGACGTGCGGCTGTCGGACCTGCTGCCGCCGGATGCGATCGCGGTCAATGCGGAGCTTGCGCGCGCGTCGATCGCCGGCAACGTCGAGGACGCGCAGGCGCGCTTCAACCTGCTGAACCTCGTGTCGCGCGTCGCGCCGGGCAAGCCGTGGCAGGCCAACGCGGAAGGCGTGCTCGCGTATCGGCGCCTGCTCGGCGCACTCGGGCTCGACGCCGCGCTCGCGCAAGCGACAGCCGACTACATGCTGCGCTCGCTGCGCGACACGAACGGCCCCGACGGCTGGCCGCTGCAACTCGTGAGCGTCGACGATCTCGCCCGCATTCCCGGCTACGACGCACGTGCGATCGATGCGGTCGCACCGTTCGTGACGGTGCTGCCCGACCTGACGATGGTGAATGCGAACACGGCGGCCGAGCCGGTGCTCGTCGCGGCGATTCCGACGCTGTCGGCAAGCCAGGCAAAGCGGCTCGTCGACCGGCGCGCCACCGCGTACTTCGTCAGCACCGGCGACATCGCCGAATATCTGCTGCCCGCGCCGGGCGGCAACGCGACGCTGCCCGACGGCGCGGCCGTGGGCGTCACCAGCGGCTACTTCATCGTGCATTGCCGCGTGCATTCGGCGCGGATCAACGCACGCGTCGACACGCTGATCGCGCGCTACGGCAGCGGCAACTTCACGTGGACATCGGTGATCTGGGTGCGGCGGCTCGCGAGTTGAAGCGGGCCGCGCTGGTTGCGCAGGCGCCGCCGCGCTAGACGGGCGACGACTCGGTCAACCCGACCGTGCGCGCCGCTTGCGGGGCCATCGCACACTCGAACGTCAAGCGTGTGAGGCTCGTCTCCCGCACTTCGCCGAGCAGGCGGTTCCAGTCGTCGATCGACACGAGCAGCGCGATCGGCCGGTTGTATTTCGTGACCATCACGAGCGCATCGCCCGCATGCCGCAGCGCCTTCGACGGATTGCTGCTGAAGTCGCGCGTCCCCATCGCGATCGTGCGCAGGCTGAACACGTTCGCGGCCGCATCGTCGCCGTCGTCGTGCAGCAGCCGTTCGAGCGTCGCCGCGCGCAGCAGCGCCTGCGATTTCGCGGACAGCCGGTCGCGCCGTTTGCGCCGCTCGCTGCGCGGATCGACATGCACGGCGAGCAGCCGCACGAGCTGGCCGAGCGTGGTCGCGGGCAGCTGGTCGTAGCGGCGCCACCAGTCGGGCGGCAGCGCGACCATCATCCCCGCGTAGACCGCGGTGACGCCGTCGGCGATATGCGCCGGGAGACGTTCGGCATTGCGCGCGTCGAGGTCGAGCGCCGCGCCGATCACCTGGGTCATCATGCTGAACGCGTTGTACGCGAGCGCCGCGATACCGCACGCGAGCAGCGACGCGCGCGCCGGCGCGTCGCCGAACGGCGCACCTTCCCGTACCGGCGCGAGCGGCAACGGCAGCGCGTCGCGCCAGCGTCGGCGCGACAGCTGCACGATCTGCACCGCATCGAACCGGGCGGGCGACAAGTCCGTCAACAGCGTGGTCGTCCCCGCAAGCTCGCCGTCCGCCCGCGCGCGACGCCATTCGATGCGGCGCAACGCACCGGCCGCATCGTCGCCGCCCGCCATCGCGACCGGCTGCTCGTACACGAGGCCGTCGCCGCATGCGCCGGCCTCGCGCCACGCACCGAGCGGCCGGCATCCGCTTGCGCGCCCATGTTCGCGCAAGATCAACGCGCCGCCGCGGCGCGGCCAGCCCGACAGGATCGCGTCCGCATCGAAGCCTCCGTCGACGATCCACAGCTCGCCGGGCCGCACCGTCTCGAGCAGCGCGGCGACGAACGCGCGCGCGTTCTGCCGGCCGCGTTCGACCGGCAGCAGATCGACGATCAATCCGAGATCGGGATCGTAGACGGGCAGCACGCGCGCGCCGGTGTCGGGCGCGCGTTCGCGCGCAGCAGCGTCGCGCGGCCGGCCGCCATCGCCGGCATCCGGCGCGGGCGTCCATCCGTCGTCCGCGTCCTCGAGCACGCGCAGCCGCATCCCCTCGAATCCGCGCTCGTCCGCGCGCACCGCCGCGATCGGCTGCAGCAGCTCCGCGCTGTCCTTCACGAGCGCACGCCCCCAGCCGGCGCGCAGCCGGCTCATCGCGTCGTGCAGCGCGGCGACCGCGGCGCCGCCGGTCGATGCGCTGCCGCCCGCATCGGATCGCATGCGCGCCCGTGCGGCGATCGCCGCGATCGCATCGACCGCGCGCGCGAACAGCGCCTCGCGGATCGGCTCGTCGTCGGGCTCGCCGCCTGCATCGTCGCGCGTATCGGGCCAGTCGTCGTGCAGCGCGCATTGCAGCATGAGCCGCGTCATGATCGCCATCGGGCTCTGTTCGACGAAGCGTTCGACCACCGCGCGCGTCATCGGGCCGCTCCGTATCGTTCGCCCCGGCACGCTCGCCGTTGCCGGGCCGCAGCAGCCGCCTCGCGAGCGACCGAACGCGCACCGCCGCCTGCCATCGCGGCGCGCGGTTCGCCATCGACGCACGCGGTGACGCGCACTTCACTTACGCGCACGTCGCGACGATGCCTGACTGGCGCCCGGCGCAGGTCCGGCACGGCGGCGAGCTGCTGCAATGGATGGTCGACCATATCGTTGCTCTGCAAGAATCCGCCCGTTGTTCGAACGCTTCCCGTTTCTGTGTGAACCGCCACGCGACGTGGACGATCGGCTAGACGCCGCGCGGCGTGGCACGTACGACTGCCCGCGGCCGGCCGCTCACTGCGCCACACCCCACGCCCCACGCGGCGGCGATCCGCAGGCCCGCATCGGCCTCCGGTCCCGCTTCACGGCCCCCTCGCTCTCTCGTATACAAGGTCGAAGCGGGCGCGCCTAACCCGCAGAATTTCGCGCACGACGCGCTGCCGCGCAGACGAAAACGATTCCGCCGCGGCCCGGCATGCCGCATGGACCGAGCGCTCAATGCGTACGCGTCGAGCCGCCCCGCTCCGGGCCGCCGATCGCCGCGAGCACGGCCCACATCCAGATCAGCTCGCGCACGGTGCGCGCATGCTCGTCGCTCTGCGCGCGCCAGCGCCGGAACGCGTCGAGTTCGTGTTCCGTGGTCTCGCCGGTGCGCAGCCACAGCAGCCAGCGCACCGCGCCTTCGCGGATCGCGTCGGCGCGCGCGTGCGCGTCGCCGGAATCCGCATCCCGTTGCGATTCGTCGATCATCACGCCACCGCCCGAAGCTGCCTCGACACCGATCCCCCGCGCCGCGCATCGCTGCACGGCCGGGGCGCCCGCCATCCACGCCCCGGATCCGACCACGCGCCACCGGGCAGCCGCATACGGCGGCCCGACGTTTGCCGGCCCTCATTGATCAGGTCGTATCGGACGACGGTAACCCGCAACGCGCGCGCGGCAGCGCGAGCACGCCGGCCGTTGCGGCAGAGGAAGGAGAAAGAAGGAGAAAGAAGGCGAAGAACGCGCCGGTCAGCTCAGCAACACGATGTTGCCGGGCAGGCGCGTGATGTGCGCGCCGTACAGGCGGCCGACCATGTCGATCACGTCGTCGAGCCGCGCGATCGGAAACTGCGCCTGCATCCGGTTGGCGCCGAGCGCGGTGCGCCGCAGCACGACCCGGCCGGGACGATAGCGGTTGATTTCGTCGATGACGCTCGACAGCGGCACGTCGTTGAACACCAGCATGCCGCGCCGCCACGCGCTGATCGCGCCCGGATCGGCGCGCGTTACGGGCTGCACGCCGCGATCGTCGTAGACCACCTGATCGTCGGCCTTCAGCGTGCGCGCGCCGCGCGGATGCGCGAGCGCGACCGTGCCGGACAGGCACGTCACGCACACCTGCGCACCGGTGCGCCGCACGTTGAAGCGCGCGACCGTGGCCTGCATGCGGCCGTGGCCGGCGACCACGGTCACCGGCTGCAGCGGCGTCGCGCGGCCGGCGGGCGGCGTGGCCGCGTCGATCTCAGCCTCGCCCGCGACGACTTCGACACCGTGCGCGACATCGCTCGCGGGCAGCATGTCGATGCGCGTCTGCGTGTTGAGCGCGACCGTCACGCGCGACGACAGCGCGACGCTGCGCTGCTCGCCGGTGCCCGTGTGGTAATCGGCGGTCAGGTCGCCGAGCGACGGCCACAGCTGCAGCGGCGGGCGCACCGCGAGCCACGACGCGCCCGCGGCCACCGCGAAGCCGATGAACGCGCGGCGGCCCGTGCGCATCGTGCGCTCGCGCTTCGCGACGCTGGCCCACGCGGCGCTCGTGCGTTCTTCCTGCGCGAGTTCGGCGGCCGCCGTGCGCAACGATCCCCACGTGTCGCGCAGCAGCGCGGCCGCCTGCGGACGCTGCGCGCACCAGCGCTCGAACGCGTCGGCGTCGGCCTGCCTCGCTTCGCCCGAGCGCAGACGCAGCAGCCACGCGCTCGCTTCGTCGAGGGCGTCGTGGGCGGGTTCTGCCTGGGCTTTCGTCATCATCCGGGTACTCAAAATTTTCGCGGCCCGCCTCGCGAGCCCGTGTACGAATCGCCGTCTTCCTGCATGCGTTGCAGGCAGTACTTCATCGCCGCGCTCAGTTCGCTTTCGACGAGCCGCAACGAGATGCCGAACTGCTCGGCGATCTCGCGGTTCAGCAGCCCGTCCACGCGCGCGGCCAGCAGGATCGCACGGCGCCGCGGCGGCAGGCCGAGCAGCACGTCCTTCAGCGTGTCGACCTTGCGGCGCGCCGCAACGATGCGCTCCGGGTCGGCCAGCTCGTCGGGCGTCTCGAGCAGCGTTTCGACATCGTCGTCGTGCAGATGGCGGCGCTCGCGGCGATGCTGGTCGATCGCGACATTGTTCGCCATCCCGAGGATGTAGGCGTCCGCGTTCGTCACCTGCGTCGACACGTTGGCGTTCTCGAGACGCAGCCAGGTCTCGTGCAGTGCGTCGGTCGCGCCGTCCTTCGAGCCGGTCACGCGCTCCAGACGCCTGACCAGGTACGCGTAGCGCGCTGCCAGCAGCTTCCGGAGGCCGCCGCGCGTGGTGTCGGACGTATCTGACGTATCGGACATGTCGCCCTAGCCTCGCGACGCCGCCGGCGGACAGCGAAAATGCACGCCGTTGCCCTCCGGCCGCAGCAGGATCGTGACCGGCTGCGGCAGGTCGGCCGGCGGCGCATCGTCCAGCTTCAGCGCGCGCAACGCGTGCAGCACCGCCGCGTCGCGGGCGGCCGAACCGCTCGATGCCACCATGTTGACTGCCACCACCGTCCCCCTGTTGTCGATGCGCACCTGCGCGACGAGTCGATAGCTGCCCGGCACCGCCGCGGGCTGCGCGCACAGCGCATCGATCAGATGCGCCTGCAGCATGCCCGCGAACGCACGCCGCTCGCCCGATTCGCCGAGCCCGTCGATCGGCAGCGCGGCGTCCGATGCGTCGGCCGCGGACGGCGCCGCGTCGGCGGCCGGCTGCGCGACGATGATCGCTTCGTCCGGGCGCGCGAATTCCGCGCGCAACCCCGTTCCTGTCAGCATCCGCTCAAGCGCGTCGCGCGGTGCGAAGTCCCCCTGCACCGGTGCGCTCGTGCGGCCGTCGAGCAGCGGCGCCGGCGCGAGCACGAGCAGCTCGGTCAAGCGCGCGAAATCCTGCAGCGCCTTCGCGAGCGGCTGCGCGCGCAGCGCGAAGTGCGCGACGCTGCCCGGCGGGCGGCCCGCGACACCCGCCTCCTGCGCGAGCGCGCCGCGCAGGCACGGCACGACGAACACGAGCCACGCGACGAGCGCCACGACACCGGTCGGCGCCCGTGAACGAGTCATGAATCCCTGGTCGGAAGTGGAGTTGCACGCCGCGTGCCGGAACGCATCCCGCCGACAGCCGTACCGTCGCGAGCGAACGTCAGATTCTGAGCGGCCACTGTGACAGTCAGGTGAAGCGTGCGGTCGCGCGAAACCGGCCCGCCTCATGCGCCGCATCGCTCACGGCCGGCGCACGACGAAGTTGCCAATACCGGTGCCGACCACCGCCATCCGCACGTCGCCGGACCACAGCGTGATCGTGACGGGCACGTCGATGCCCTCGTTGCCGAGCACGACCGGCGACGGTGCGTCGCCGCCGCCGGTGTAGCGTACGGTGACGCCGGTCACCGCGGCGCCCCAGCGGCGCGCGCGATACAGGTCGTCCGTCATCGGCGCCCAGCCGCCGCCGTCGGTGCGCTGGACGAACCGGTAGCCGCCGCCGACCGCTTGCCATGCGATCGGTATCGAGCGCACCTGCGCGTCGTCGCCCGCCGATTCGAGCAGGTTCGCGAGCCGCTGCGCTTCCTCGGCGAGATCGGTACGGCGATTGCGCGACGGCGTGAGCGTGACGACCGCGACCAGCAGCCCGACGATCACGAGCACGACCAGCATCTCGAGCAACGTGAAGCCGCGTTGCGTGCCTGCGCGCGGCCGCCGCGCGTCCGTGGTTCGTGGGTTTTCGTGCCGCGTCATCGTGGATTCACCGTTGCGTCAAAGAATGGAAAGCGCCGCCCGAACCGCCCGATCGCCATGAAACCGCTCACGCTGCTCCACACCGTCGCGTCCCGCGCGGATCCCGTCGCCGTCGTCGCGACGCTGGCCGCCGCGGCCGCGCTCGTCGCCGTATCGCTGTATGCGGTGCGCGTGCTCGGCACGACCGCAGCGCCGGTTGCCGCGCCGATGCTGCCCGCACCGCCCGACGTCACGGCCGGCGCACGGCTGTTCGGCGCGCCGCCCGATGACGGGCGCGATGCGGTCCGGGTGCTCGGCGTGATCGCATTCGACGCACGCCGCGCGGCCGCGATCGTCGGCGTCGGCGGCGACGCGGCCCGCGTCGTGTCGCGCGGCGCGCCGATCGGCGCAACCGCGACGCTCGCCGACGTGCGCGCGCGTTCGATCGTCGTCGAGCGCAACGGGCTGCGCCGCGAGATCACGCTGCCCGCGGCCGGGCACGCCGACGCGTTCGCGCGCTGACACGCCCATCACTGCACCATGTTGTTCAGCTCGATGATCGGCATCATCACCGCCAGCACGATCACGAGCACCACGCCGCCCATCGCGAGGATCAGCAGCGGTTCGAGCAGGCTGGTCAGAAACATCGTGCGGCGCTCCAGCTCGCGCGACTCGCCTTCGGATGCGCGATCGAGCATCGTCGTCACGTCGCCGGTCGCTTCGCCGGAGCGGATCAGGTGCACGAGCACCGGCGGAAACGTCTTCGTATGGGCCAGCGCGCGCGACAGCGCCGAGCCTTCGCGCACGCGCACGATCGCATCGTCGACGTTCGCGCGCATCGCGCGGTTCGACAGCGTCTCGCCGGCCGCCTGCAGCGCGCGCAGAATCGGCACGCCGGCCGCCGTCAGAATGCCGAGCGTGCTCGCGAAGCGCACCGTGTTGTAGCCGCGCACGAGCTTGCCGGCGAGCGGCGCGGTCAGCACCCACGTGTCGAACCTGAGGCGCGGCGCATCGCGCGACAGCACCTTGTGGATCGCATAGACGATCGCGACCGTCGCCGCGAGCGACGCCCACCACCAGTGCCGCACGAAACCGGACAGCGCCATCATCACGACCGTCAGCGTCGGCAGCTGCTGCTTCGTGCTGGTGAACACGTTCGCCACCTGCGGCACCACGTAGCTCAGCAGGAACGTGACGATGCCGAACGCGATCAGCGTGACGATGCCCGGATAAGTGAAGGCCAGCAGGATCTTTTGTTTCAGCGCGTTGCTCTGCTCGATGTAGTCGGCGAGCCGCGCCAGCACGACGCCGAGCTTGCCGGTGTGTTCGCCGGCCGCGACCAGCGCGCGGTAGATGTCGGGGAAGTCGCGCGGATGCTGCGTCAACGCATTCGCGAACGAATGCCCGCCGACCACTTCCGCGCGGATCGACGCCATCAGTTCGCGCACGTATTCGCGCTCCGCCTGCTCGCTCAGCACCGACAGCGATTCGTCGAGCGGCAGCCCCGCGACGAGCAGGCTCGCGAGCTGGCGCGTGATGATCGCCTGTTCGCGCTGCGACAGCTTGCGGCCTAGCGACAGACGCCGCTGACGCGCACCGTTCAGACGTTGCGCGGCCAGTTCGACGACGAGCGGGGTGAGGCCTTGCGTGCGCAACTGGCTGCGGCCGGCGCGCGCGCTGTCGGCTTCGAGCACGCCCTTCAGCGTGCGGCCGGTGGGATCGATCGCTTCGTAGCGGAATGCCGACATGCCGGGATTCTCCTGTCACGTGCGCGACCGCCCGCGATGACTTGAGACGGCAAGGCGGATCGCGTCGCCCGCGCAAGACTAAGGCGCAAACCGGCGCAAATTTGTGACCGATGTTGGGCTACCTTTTTGATCGCGGCCGATTATCGGCCGATATGATTCAACTCGCCTCACAAAAAAACGATTTCATAACACGCACCTTAATCTCCGAATCTCTAAATCACTCGCTCTTATAATGTAGATCGAATACTCGATTCAATACGTTTCGCCGATTTAAATATGCCGACGAAAACGTCGTTCAAGCGACGACGCGTGAAATGTTACGCACCATTCGACATGAAACCGACTTGGCATTGGGTTAGCGCTTTGCCGTGCGCCGGCTCGGCGCAAGCGCGGCGCCCGGGCGAGCATTGCGACGATGCGTCGATGCGATGCCCAACATCCGGGACGCCGGTCCGCAGCGAACGCAGGCGAAATAACGGCATCGCCAATTCCAGTAACGCAATGCCGTATTCGCTCAAAATGTTACGCATCATTCGTTATGAAAAATTCACACGGACATTTTCGATTTACACCTACATTTACCCGGCGGTCCACAAGTATTCCAACCGCAGTAGCAGGGGTTCCCGTTTATCTTCGTCCAAGGAAATTTCTCATGAAATCCAGCAAGCGCAAGATCTGTCAGGTCCTGGCTCTCGTCGTCGCGGGCATGGGCGCATCGGTGGCGATGGCCGCCGGCCCGGTGCTTCAGGGCGGCGGCTCGTCGCTCGTCGCACCGACGATCGGCGCCGTGTCGCCGGCGTCCGGTGAAATCGGCCTGTTCGGCACGTCCGAAGGCACGTTCACGTACTACTCGGTCGGCTCGGGCGCCGGCCAGAACGCGTTCCTGAACAACCAGCCGACCTTCTTCGGCTCGGGCGTGACCGGCACCGTGCATTTCGCCAACAGCGATGCCGCGCTCACGACCGCTCAGGTCACCGCGTACAACAACACGGGCCTCGGCACCACCAACGGCCCGCTGATCCAGATCCCGTACATCGTGACGGCCATCACGGTGCCGGTCGTCAACGGCCCGGCCGTGACGAGCACGACGACGCCGCAAACGACGCCGGGTCAGGCGCACAGCGTCGCGCTGAACGACGACGACCTGTGCGGCATCTTCTCGGGCAAGCTGACGAACTGGAACCAGGTCACCAACCCGGAAACCGGCTCGGCCTATCCGCTGAACAAGGCGATCTCGGTCGTCTACCGTGCGGACGGCAGCGGCACGACCGAACTGCTGACCCGCCATCTGCACGCGGTTTGCACGACGGCCAATACCAAGACCGGCGTGTCGTTCGTCGATTCGCTGACGTTCGCGAACACGGTCGCATTCCCGTCCGGCGTGCCGGCGAACTTCGTCGCGGCGTCGGGCAGCGGCGGCGTGCGCGCTTCGCTCGCGTCGTTGTCGGCTGCCGGTACGGCCGCCGTCGCGTATCTGAGCCCGGACTACACGAACACGTTCCTCGCGTCGCAAAGCTCGGTCGTCACGTCGTCGGGCGCGCTGCAACTGCCGATCGCGAGCCTGTACAACACGGCGGCCAAGGCGTACTACGCCCCGACGTATACGAACGCCAAGACGGCGCTCGGCACGATCGCTCCGCCTTCGGGCATTGCCGCCAGCGATCCGACCAACTGGGTGCCGGTGTCGGGCTCGGCGTATACCGCATTGGCGAACCCTGCATCCGGTTATCCGGTCTCCGGCACGAGCCAGATCATCCTGAGCCAGTGCTATGCGAACGGCGCCGCGGCTACGGCGATCCACGACTTCCTCAACAACCACTACACGAACGCGAGCTACGCGTCGGTCGTGCACGGCAACGGCTTCGACACCGTTCCGTCGAGCTTCCAGACCGCGATTTCCGCGAACTTCCTGAGCAACTCGAGCGGCAACTTCCTCGACATCAACGACTCGACCATCTGCGGTTCGGGTGGCTACGCGGGCCGGTAAGCCGGATCGCTTCCGAATCGGCGCGCGGATGAAGCGCGTCGAGTGACGGACGGAGCCCCAAAGGTCGGAAGCCGACCTTTGGGGTTTTTCATTGCGGACAGCGCAGCGATTCACGCGAGCCGTGGTGAAGCGATGCATCGGGTTCGAACCGAAAGGAGAGAGCCGAGCGCCTGCGCGATACGGCGCTGCCCGATGCGGCACAGTGAGCCGATAACCGATCACTCTGGGGCCGAAGCACACGGCGTCTGCGACTGCCCCAGCGTCGATGAAATCCCGCCAAGCACTACGCGCGTCACATGGTCGATCTCGATGTCGACTTTCCGCGGCCGGCGACCGACGTCACCCGTCGCCGCCCCGTCAGCGCGCGTCCCGCTGCGACGCGCGCTTCAGAACCGGTTCAGCTTCGCCAGCTCGTCCTTGCTCAGCAGCGTCTTCTGCGTCGCCCCCGGCGCGCCGAAGCCGAGCAGCGAAACCGAATTCGACGAATCGTAGCCGACCTGCTCCGGCCTGCGCCGCTTCGATCCGCCATCCGGACCGTTGTCGCCGAAGCCCTCGACCTGCACGCTGATCGTCCAGCGACGCGGCGCGACGCCCGACGCGTTGTTCTTCGCAATGTCCTGCGCGGCCTGGCTCGCGGCCGAGGCGGCCGAACTCGCGGCGGTCAACGCCCCGGTGTTCACCGCCTGCACGAGCGGGATGCCGTTCACGGTGCCCGTCACCTGGATGTTGTCCGCATTCACGACGTGCAACGCGGCAACGTTCAGGTTGCCCGCACGAATGCCGGCGTCGCCCGCATCGACGGTGCCGCGCGGCGCGATCAGATTCACCGTGCCTTTCGGCGCGCCCGGTATGCTCTGCAGCGTCGCGATGCCGGCGCCCGTCACCTGCCCGCGCGCGTCGACGGTGCAGTAATGGTTCGCGTCGCACACGTACTGCGGCGCCGGCGTGTCGGCCGCCGTTTTCGCGCCCTTGCCCGCGTTGATGTCGCCGCTCGAACTCCAGATCGTCATGTCGCCGCCCTGCTCGGTGAAGATCCGGCTCTGCGCGAGCAGTACGCTCTGGTCCGTGAAGATGTCGACGTTGCCCTTCTCGAGCGTCAGGATCCCCATCGTGCCGGGGCCGGCGACCACGCTCCCGGTGCCGTCGACGATCTGCGGCGGCGCCGTCGTGCTGCCGACGAGCGCCTGCCCGCCGGGGCCGAGGATCGTCACGTCGCCGCCCTGCTGGGTCTGGATCGTCGTGCTGCGAATGTCGAGATTGCCGGTCGCGACCTGCCGGTTCGCGCCGTTCGATCCGCCGCCCAGACTGTTCGCCGTATAGCCCAGCGAACCGGGGAACAGTGTGTTGATCGCCTGATAGCCTCGCGCATACTGGCCGCGGTACGGACTCGACGGATCGTTGTAGTCGGCCCCGACCTGCGCGAGCACGCCGAACAGCACCTTCTGCGCGAAGCGTTGCTGCACATACGACGGCAACGCCTGGAATTGCTTCCACGCTTCGGCGGCCGTCAGCCGGCCGACGTTCGCGAGCGCCGCGTCGTGGTCGGCCTGCAGCCCCGTATCGACGCGCAGCCCCGCGTCGTACTGCTCCATGAACGCGATCAACGCCGGCGTCGCGCTCGGCACGCCGGCGACCGAACTGCCCGGCGCGACGTAGGCCGCCACGAAACCGGGAACATCGATGCCGGGGCCCACGCCGAACAGCACGTCGACGTTCGCGCTCTGGTGCGGCAGATTCGGGTTGTTCGCGTTGCCGACCGCGTCGATGCCCGTGAACACGTGCGCGATTCCGCCTGTGTTGGCGTGCTGGTTGTAGAGCTCGGCCTGGCTCGTCAGCGGGCCGATGTTGCGGCCGGCCTGGACATCGAACCAGCCAGGGCCGCCGACCGACAGGACCGGCACCACGCCGCTGCCGTTCTGAGGCGTCGGCGTGTCGTATATGTCGCGGCCGGCAACGATCCGCGTCACGTCCGAGCCGCGCAGGTTTTGCCCCCAGAACGCGAGGTTCACGATGTCCTGTCCGGCCTGCACGAGCGACGGCTTGTCGATCGACAGCGTGAGGAGGTTGCGATAGAAGCCGTCGCCGTCGGCGGACGTGTCGGCGACGCCGTTGACGATGCTGCCGTTCACGCTGTAGATCCGCGCCGGGGTCGCGTCGTCCCCGTGCAGCGCCGTGCGCGCATGGGCGGCGAGCGTCGCGTCGGTCAGCGCCGGGATCGCGGCGACCGGCAGCGGGTTGGTCGGCGACGGCATCGTCGACGGATCGGCGTCCGACAGGCCGAATTGCGTCGCCGGCGCCGTGTCGCTGCCGACCGACAACGCCGCGGCGTTGGACAGGCGCACCGACCGATCCGCGATCAGGTTCAGTTGTCCGCGCGCCGACGGAAACAGCGTACCGCCCGATTCGACGTCGATACCGCCGCTGAATGCGGTCAGATTGACGCTGGCCGGCAGCACGCCGTTCGCACCGGTCAACAGGCTGCCGATTGCGCCGAGCCGGATATCGCCGGTCGTCGACGACACGTTCACCGACGAGGTCGGCGAGTAGCCCTGGCTGTCGGCGTACTGCCCGTAGTACTGCAGGTTGATCTGGTGGGTCGGCGAATCGCCTGCCTGAGGGAACGCGCTCGCATACGACGGATCGAGCACCGCGCCGAGCTCGACCCCCTGTCGGCCGGTCACGTCGAACACGCCGTCCTGGGTCGCCAGGATCGTCGATACCGCTACTGGAGCTTGCCCGGGGATCGACACCGGCACCGCGATGTCCGAGCCGATGCTGCCGCCTGCCGAGATCACGCCCGCGCCTTTCGCGACGAAGTAAGTGCCGCTCAAAATGTCGCCGTCGGCGCGTACCGACAGATTGCCGCCGCCGACGGTGACGGGCTGGCCGGTTGCGTCCTTGTACCAGGTGGTCGGCAACGACACCGCGAGATCCGAAATATTCCCGCCGGCACTGAGCGAGACATTGCCGCCGACGCTCATCACGCCCTGGTCGAAGGCGCCGAAATCGATCGAGGTCCGGGCCAGCGGAGCAACGAGTGTGTTGCCGTCGGCCGTTTTCGCGCCGGTGATCTGCATCCACTGCCACCAATACTGGTCGATCGAGTTACCGGCATTTCCGGTCACGGTTCCGTTCGCGTCGATCACCTTCTGCATGCCCTTGATGTCACGTCGCGCATGAATCGTGATGTCGCCGGCCGAATCGGGATTCACTGCCGAAGTCACCAGAACGTCCTGCAGGCCGGCGACGTTGCCATGCGCGATCGCGGTCGTCAAACCGACCGGCGGCGCGCCTGCCGCCGGCGCGCCGGCCGTATAGATCACGCCCGGAATGATCAGCGTCGACGGATCGGCGACCCGCGACGTGTCGAACAACGACACGTCGTTGCCGGCCGCCACGTCGATCGATCCCTTGCCGGTCCGGATCGTTACCGGTTCGACGAGCGTCAAGCCGTTGCTGTCCACGTAGCCCGTGTGCCCGCTCAGCACCACGTTGCCGAGGTTGGCGGAAGCCGCCGCTGCGTTCGTGGACGTCGAAGCCGGCTGCAACGCGAGCGGGTTCGCGCTCGACACATCGGCGCCGGACACGATCCGGTACGACGAGCTTTCGCCGCCGAGCAAGGTCGCGAAAGCGACCGGTAGCGGATTGTTCGCGGTCGGCACGTTCGCCGCCGCGTTGCCGGGTAGCGCGCCGATATTCACGACGCCGGTATCCGGCACCGACGAAGGCGCAATGGGCGCATAGAACACGTTGTATGCACGTACGGGCGGTGTGAACAGGCTCGGGAGCCGACGATTGAAATAGCGTGAATATGCGAGCATATAGTTCGCGTAATCGGCAAGGTAGGCACGCTGCTCCGACAACGTCGCGTTCGCGGCCAGGCCGGTCGGCGGAGTCGGTGCGGCAGGTGTGCCAAAACTCGTAACCGTCCTGGGGGTGTACCCATTCATGTAAGTGCCGGGCGCGGGGCCGCTCGTGAGGTCAGAGCCCCAATAGGCCGTCAGATAGTCGCTGTAGGTCGAATGATCGGCCAGTACCGGCGCCGGCGTAACCGACGGCCTGACCGGCAGAATGTGCCCGGTGTAAATCGATGAGGAATTCGGCGACGTCCACGCTTCGATATCCTGTTGCCACGCGCCGGTATATGACAGATATGCCGAGTAATAGCCACCGGTCTGCCCCGTCAGCGGCGATACCAGCATTGCATTCGGATCCAGCGACGTGAGGCCCGCCGTTCCCCCGTTCGTAAACGTCACGGTCACCTGCGTCGGATCGTCAAGCGACACCAACTGGTCGAATTGCTGCTTCGCGTCCGTATAAGTGCCGGTTGCCGTAGCCGGCCCCGATCCGCCCAGGATCGACGCCACCTGGCTCTGATAAAACCCGTCCGAAATGCTTGCGTACGCATCGAAATCGTTGGCCGCGCGGAACGTCAGCGTCGGCGCGATCGTCGACCGATAGCGGAAATCCGGCGTGATGCTGCCGCTGTTGTTCGGTGCGCCCGCGCCGAGGTTCCAGTTCGACAGCACCGAGATATTGCCGCCGTTGACCGCATGGCCCGGATTGGCGAGCTCGATGCCCGGCGCGACGCTGAAATTCTGCAGCGATGCAGCGGCGAACTGGCCGGCGACGCCATCCGGTCCATGCTGGACGAATGCCATCAGCGTGCCCGGCGCTGCGCCGGACGCGTCGGCGCGATACCCGTAGAACGCGACATGATCGGCGTTGGCGGCCGCGGCGGCGAAGTACGCGCCGGACAGCCCGGTGAAGCCGCTGCCGGAAATCCCGTTGCGCAATTGATCCTCGGTCACCGCCGTCGACTCTCCGGTCGCGTCGTTGACGAGCGTTCCGCCGCCCGCGCCGCCCGGCGTATAGCTGTACGTCGCCGGCGTGCTGCCCGGCACCGTGAACGTGCCCGCCAGCAGATGGCCGCTGCCGTCGTACCAGCCGGCCGGATCGACGAGGCCGTCGAAATGCTGCGAGCCGGTCGTCGCATCGGCGGTGCTCCACACCGCATACGCTTCGACCGTCGTCTTGCGCGACCCGCGCACGCGGCTTCCGTCGAGCACGACGTTGACCGTGCCGTCGCGCAGCAGCGGCGCGCGGAAATCGACCGTGCCGTCCAGCGTGCCGCCGGGCGTACCGCCGGACACGTCGATCGACGCATTCGAACCGAGCCGGATCGCGCCGGACTGCGCGGCCGACACGTTCTCGTAGCCGTAGCTCGCGTTGTACGGATCGGCGACGGCCGGATCGAACGTCGCGCTCGTGCCGATCGCGACCTTGCCGCCGCGCTGGCTCGCATCGGTTGCCTTCGCGAGCAGCGAGCCCTCGATATCGACGCCGCTCTTGCCGTACAGGCTGATCTGCCCGCCCGCCTTGCCGGACGCATCGATCGTCCCCAGCACGTCGACGTTGCCGTTCGCCGCATCCGACGCGTTGCCCGCGCCGCCGTCGGCCGTCAGCGACACCGCGTGAGCGGACAGCGCATTGCCGGCCGACAGCGTCAGGTTGCCCGAGCGCGTGTGAATGTCGATCGACTGGTTCACGCCGCTCGACGCGAGCGTCTTCGCCAGCGCGTCGAGGTCGGCCGCACCGGCCGTGTCGAGCGACAGCGAGCCGCCCGCATAGCCGCTCGCCGCGCCGCCCTTGATCGTGCCGTTCAGGTTCACGACCTGCTTGGGCGCCGACAGCGTCAGGCAGCCCGCCGCGCCGCCGCCCTTCGCGCCCGAGAAATCGAGCGTCGCGCCCGGCTGCAGGTCGACCGTCCCCGCATCGGCGGTCAGCGTGATCGAACCGGCCGGCGCGTACTGCGTCACGTCGAAGAACTGCTTCGACACGCCTGCCGAACTGACCGTCGAACCGCTGCCGATCGTCAGATTGCCGGTGGTCGCCTCGAGGCTCACGTTGCCGGCCGGCGCCGCGATCGTCGCGCCGTTGTCGGCGAGCGTGGCGCCGACGAAGTGCCATGCACCGCCGACCGGCGTCTGCGGCAACGCGGCGCCCGCCGCGCCGTTCAACGTCAGCGCGCCGGCCGTCTTCACGGTCGACGCGGAACGCGTATCGGCCAGATACACGGGCGCGTTCAGCGTCACCGGCAGCGCACCGAAATCGAACGTCCCCGTGCCTTGCCCGACGATGCCGGCGCTCGCGCTCAGGTTCGCCGACGCGAATCCGCTCAGCGACTTCGTGCCGGCGCCGAAATCGATCTCCTGCGCGTTGACCGTCAGCGTGCCGCGGCCCGGCGTGACGGCGCCGTTCGGCGCGCCCGTCTCGTTGGTGAACGCGATCTGCTGCCCGTTCAGCGTCACGCGGCCGCCGTCGCTCGTGAAGGTGCCCGCGCTGAGGTCGACGTGCTTGCCGAACGTCGCATTCACGTCGCCGATGAAGCCCATCGCGCCATAGCTGCGCAACGACACGAGATCGGCGTTCGCGAACTGCGCGAGGCCCGACGGATCGATCACGAAACCGGGCAGGCCCGCCGCGGCTGCGCCGCCCGCATTCGTGAACGTGATCGCCGAGCCGTCCACCGTGATCGCTTTGGCCGACAGCAGCGCGCTCGGGTCGGCCTTCAGCGTGCCGGACGAATCGAGCAGCAGCGCCTGTCCGCCCGACAGCGTCGCGCCCGCGCCGACCGTCAACAGCCCGGCGCCGGTCGCGCCGCTGCGCGTGAGCGGCGCCATCGCGCCGTTCGATACGCGCAGCAGCGCGCCGTCGCCTGCGATCGTGATCGGTTGATCCTTGGCCGCCGGGTAGTCGCCCGCCGCCGCGATCGATGCCCCGGCGTAGACGCGCAAGCCGTTCGCCGCATTCGGATCCGTACCGCTCGAGTCGGTTCTCGTCGCGATCAGGATCTCGGGGCCCTTCAGCGACGAACTTGCGTCGTTCGACACGACCACGCTGTTCGCGATCGGCGTGATCGTCACGCCGTTCGCGGTCGCCGCACGCGTGCCGCCGATCAGCAGGCTGCCGGCATTCAGCGAATCGAGCGCATCGCTGCCGATCTGCAGATAGCCGGCCAATGCCGCGCTGCCGCTGCCGGTGATCTGGATGTCGCGCGACGCGATGTCGACCTCCGCCGGCGCGCCGAGTGCACCGGGCGCCGCGTTGAGCGTCGCGCCGAGCGCCAGCGCCTTGGTCGCGGCGAGCACGAGCTGACCGCCGTCCACCGGCAGCGGCGGCGTCACGTTGCCCTGCTTCGCGGCCTGCGCGGCGAAGAAATCGTTCGCGCCCTTCAGCGTGTACTGCGAATACTGCTGCCAGGTTGCGCCCGACTGCACGTCGAACAGCGTCGGCGTCGCGCTGCGGCCGCCGGTGACCGCGTCGGCGAAGTAGCCGGCCGTCGTCACGGTGCCGTCCGGCCGCACCTGCGTCGCGCCCGGAACGACGTTGCCGCCGGTGCCCGACACCGTCACGCGGTACGCGCCCGGCAGCGTCGCGTACTTGCCCGGCAGCAGCGTGTAGTAGCCGGGTTTCAGGCCCGGCACGCCGGACAGGTACACAGCCTTGCCGATCGCGTCGTGCAAGCCGGCCTGGCCGACATCGAGCGTCGCGGTCGTGGTCGTCGGCGTCCCGTTGCTCGCGACGCCCGGCTGCAGCGTCTGCGCGAACATCGGATCGTATGCGGCGACCGGCGACTGGACGCCCGGCACGATTGCGTAGACGTTCCCGGCGCCGGCGTTGACCGGCACCGCCGTTGCCCCGTTGCCGCTCGCATAGCTCACGTTGTATTGCGCCAGCACGTCGCGCGTGCCGCCCGTGCCCGGCACCCATTCGGCGGCCTGCAGATCGCCGCCGCCCGACAGGTCGATCGTCGCGCCCTTGCCGAGCGCGACGCGCGCGCCGTTCACGCCCACGTACTTCGCGGGCGGCGCGTTCAGGTCCCCCGCCGACGCGCCGGCGAGCGGATTGAACTGCCATTCGACGCCGTCGATCGTCGTGCCGTACGGAATGATCGACGTGCCGTTCGAGACCGACGTGACGCTGCCGTTCGCGAACGTCACCGAATCGGTCGCGACGAGCGGCAGCGTGCCGAACTGTTTCTGCGTCGCACCGCTCGCAGGATCGCCGACGCCGAACACGAGCGCGCCCGACGGCGCGCGCACGGTGCCGCCCTGCACGATGTCGGTGGCGTCGACGAGCAGCGTGCCGCCCGCCGACGGTGGCGTGCCGGACGCGCCGGTCGAGCCGAACGTGACGGTGGTCGGCGCACGCTGGCCCGTGACCGGATCGACGGGACCGACCGCATCGACGATGAAGGTGCTGCCGGTGGCCGGATACAGGCTCGCCGCATTGAACGTGACGTTGCCCGGCGTGTACAGCACGCCCGGCAGCAGCGCATTGCCCTGCTGAGACACGCTCGTCGAGCTCAGACGGATGTCGCCGCGGCTGCTCAGGTTCGCGTGACCGAAGTTGTTGAGCTGGATCTGGTTGCGCAGATCGACGAACGACGCATTGACGTTCAGCGTCGCATCGGACAGCGTCTCGACCGGCGCGAACTGCGGCGTCGACGACGTTGCCGTCGGGCCCGCCAGCGCGACGTACGGCGCGTCGATCGTCACCTTCGTGCCGAGCGGGTGAGCCGGCGCCTGCGACAAAAGGGCGTCGAGCGCCGAACCGGCGGCGCCCGGCTGCTGCGGCGTCGCCAGCAGCGTCTGCAGCTGGTCCATGCCGATCGCGGCGATGCGCCCGCCATTGAGCGTCACCGACTCGGGCAGCGCGAGGCTCACGTTGCCCGCGAAAGCGATCGTCGGCACCGGCGCCGAAAGCGGCGACGGCGTGCTGTCGCCCAACACGAGATTCGCGATCCCCGAACCGTCGAGGCGATCCGCGGCGAACTCGATCACGCCGCTCGGCTGGCCGGCCGCGCTATCGGCCGGCGTCGGGACAGCCGCGCCCGGCGCGAACCCGGCGGGCAGCAACGTGCCGCTCTGCCGCACGACGAGCGCGGTCGCGCCGGGCGAACCGCCGTTCTGGTGCGGCAGGATCGTCAGCGTGCCGCCGCGCGCTTGCGACGCGCCGCCGTGGCCCGCCAGCTTGCCGTCCGCGAACAGCCCGTATGCGGCCGACAGCGTGATCGAGCCGGCGTCGCTCCACACCGGTTGCGACGCATAGGCGCCGTTCGCCTGCGGGCGGTCGAAGTTCGTCGACGCGCCCGAGACGTCGATCGTCGAGCCGGCTTGCGCGACCACGTAGCCGGCATCGCTCGACAGCGTCACCGAGCCGCCGGGCAACACCTTGCCGGTATGCGGCGTGACCGTCGTCGCGCCGATCCTGACCGGCGCGGCCAGCGGATCGGCCAACGCGACACCGGCCGCGTCGAGCGTCGCATCGGCGCCCAGCCACACCGAGCGGCCGGCGCTCGGCGTGAACACGGTGGCTTGCCCCGGCTGCGCAAACGGGCCGCCGCCCGTATCGGCGCTCAGCGTGATCGAGCCGCCCGGCGCGACCACCGAGCCGAGCACCGTCACCTGCAGCGGCGAACCGAAGCCGATGCTCGCGCCGGCATCCGCATGGATCGACGCGCCCGACGCCAGCGTCACGGCGCCGGTCACGTCCGCATAGGACGGCGGCGGGCCATTGGGCGTGCTCTGCCAAGTCAGATAGTTGCCGCCCGTCAACACGAGGCTCGTCGGTTGCCGGTGATAGGCGTCGAGTTGCCCGATCGTCGTCAGTCCCGCCGACGCGAGATTCGCGCCCGAACCGGTGCGCTGCAGCGCGAGCGCGTCCGGCATGCGGTTGCGTTGCGTCAGCGCGAGCGTCGCGCCCGGCGCGATGGCCGAGTCGTAGTACGCGTTCAGCACGTACTTGCCGAAGCCCTGCTGCGCGAAAAAGCTGTCGGGCAGGTACACGTCCCACGGCGAGGCGGCCGAGCGGTCGCCGCCGATCCGCAAGCCGAGCGCCTCGAGCGTCAGCGTGCCGCCGCCCGAAAAGCCTTCGCTCAGTATCGTGCCGCCCATCGCGATCGTGCCGGCGCTCGGCTGCGTGGCGGGCAGCGGCGCACCGCCGTCGAGCGTGTGACCGAACTGCCTGGTCGCGCCGGATGCCGCATAGGTCTGCAACGTGACGTTGCCGCCGCGCCCGACCGGCACGCCGTCGCGCATCAGCAGTTGCCCGTTCGCGAGCATCTCGCCGCCGCTCGACACGTCGAGCACGCTGCCCGGCTGCAGCACGATCGAGCCGGTCGCATCCACGTCGGCGCCGTTCACGCGCGTCGAGCCCTGCATCGCCGACAGCGAGATGCTGCCGCCGTCGACGAACTGGCTGTTGCCGGGCGTGGTGCCCGGCGCGGCCTGCACGTCGTTGTTCACCCACTGGCCGGCCGCGTCGAGCGCGCCGTGCGGGCCGACCACGACATTGCCGCCGCTCGTGACCGAAATCTTGCCGGACGGCGCCGAGACACGCCCCGCGATGTTCACGTCCGCGCCGATCGCCGAGCTGTCGAGCGAAACGGAGCCGCCGGGCTGCAGGTTCAGCTGCGTGCCCTGCGCGACCTCGATGCCCTTGCCGGCGTTCTTGTCGCCGGTCACGTTCAGGCTCGCGAAGCCGCCGCGATTCAGCGTCGTCACCGGCACGACCTGCGTGGCCGGCAGATTGTCCGGATCGTTCGCGGCGAGCGCCGCCGACGCGCTCGGGTCGAGCCGCGTGTCGATCGAAAAGCCCGGCATCAACGCGCCGAGCTGCGGCGCTTCGTTCTGCAGGATCACGAGGCCTGCGATGCCGTTGATCGTGAGCGACGTGCTGGCCGCGGCGTTCCACGCCATCCCGGCCAGCGCGCCGCCGGCCAGCTTCGGGTCCGCGCCGAGGTTGAACGTACCGCCCGACGGCAGGCTGTTGCCCTGCGTCTGCTTCGCGCCGCCGAACGCCTGCGCGCTGACGTCGCCGTCGAGCACCAGCGCCTGCGACGCGAACAGGTCGAGCGTGCCCGCATTGCCGCCGACGATGTAGTCGGCCTGGTACGCGGCGCCCGTCTGCAGCGGGTTGAACCACGACTTCGTCACGCCCCAGCGCGGATGGCTTTCGACGAACTGCCCGGCAATGCCGACATAGCGCTCGTACGGGCTCGCCTGCCCGATCGGCACGATCGCGCCGTTGGCGTCCACCAGCCGCGTCGTGTTCACCATCCCGCCGTCGTAATGCACGTAGCCGCCGTTCAGGTTCATCGACGAACCGGTCGCGGTCATCACCTCGTTGCCGGACAGCGTGATCGTGCCGCCGTTGGTCAGCAGTTGATCGACGGTGCGCGGAATCAGGTTCACGTAGCCGGACAGGTTCAGGATCGGGCTGCCGACCCACTGCACGCCGTCGCTGCGCGTGCCGGTCAGCGTGCTGTCGACGACCACGCCCTTCAGCCCGAACAGGAAGCTGTTGCGCAACAACGGCGAGTCGGCCAGCTCGTTCTGGCCGATCCGGTCGATGGTCAGCAGCGTCTGCGAGATCGGCGCGTGCACGTCGGCCAGCCCCGATACGTCGATCGTCGCGCCGTCGTCCACGTAGATGCGGCCCGGCACCGCGCTCTGCCCCGGCGTCGAATTCGACACGACGGACGGCACATAGGCCGTCACCGACACGTTCGAGCCCGGCGCCTCGATCAGCGAGCCGCGCTGGAACCACACCGAACCGGCCGTCATCGCGATGCCGCCCGGCGTGAAGGTCGTGCCCGGCGTCGACGTCGCCGTCTGGCCGGCACTGTCCGCCAGCACGGTGGTCACCGATTGCGGCCCGAAGCTCAGCAGGCCCGCGCGATTGACGTTGTCGGCGCCGCCGGTCCCGCTGGAGACCAGCCCCGAGCCGGGGTACGGATTGCCGAGCGGATCGTTCGACGCATATTCGTCCGCGGTCGAGATCGTGATCGTGCCCGGCGTGTTCACGCTCGTCGTCACGCCGACCACGCCGTTCTGCGCGACGCGGCTGCCGAGCAGGTTCACGTTGCCGCGCGCGGCCTGGACGATGCCGGTGTTGGTCAGCGTGCCGGCGGGCGTGACGTCGATCGTGCCGCCGGTCTGCAGGTCGGTCTTGACGATCTGTCCGCTCAACTCCGGCAACAGCACCTGCGGATTAGCCGTCACGCCGGCGGTGTTGGGGCGCAGGCTCACGCCGACGCCCGCCGCCAGCACCACCTGTCCGGCCGTCGCGGAAATGCTGCCGGCGTTCGTCACGTTCGGCGCCGCGACCAGCACGAAGCCGCCGTCGCTCGCCGTCCCGTTGGTGTGCGTCGTGATCGACGCGCCCTGCTCGATGGTCACGTCGCCCGGCGCCTGATACGCGCCGCTCAGCAGCACCGGGCCGCCGAGCCCGAGCACCTCGTTCGGGCGGCCGATGGCGCCCGCCACGCCGCTCGAACTGCCCGATTGCGGATAGGCCAGGCCGCCCGTCTTGCCGGGCTGCACGCTCAGGAACTGCAGGTTGCTCGCGACGATGCCGTCCGCGGTCGGCACGAACTGCTTCTTCATGTCGAGCAGGTTCAGCGACGACGCGACCAGCGAATGCACGTTGACCTGCGAGCCGGCGCCGAACAGCACGCCGTTGCGGTTGATCACGTAGACGGCGCCCTGCGCGGCGATGTTGCCGAGGATCTGGCTCGGCCGGCCGCTCGGATCGTTGACGCGGTTCAGCACTGCCCAGTTGTTCGCACCGTTGGTCTGCGTGCCGCCCGACTGGTCGAAATTCAGCGTGGTCTGACGGCCGACGTTCATCGTCTCCCACGTGAGCACCGCATTCTGGCCGGTCTGCTTGACGTCGACGTTCACGTGCCCGTTCGCGTCGACGCTCTGCGTCGGCGCGTTCGCGTTGAACCACAGCACCGGGTTGCTCGTGTCGGCCGTCGCGCCGGCCGCCACCTGCAGCCCGCCCGGCGCGAGCCCGTTCGGCACGCTCGACGGCAGCTTCGCCGCGGCGGCGGCCGCGTTCTGCTGCGCGGCGATCTGGGCCGCGATCGCATGCGCGGCGTAGCCGAGGTTGCGGATCGACGGCTGGCTCGCCTGCGCCGCCTGCTGCGGCGACACGCCGAGGTTCGGCATGCCCGGCACGCCGCCGGCCGCGCCGCTGCCGCCGCCCGCGGCGCGCGCGGTGGCCGCGCCGAGGTTCATGATGCCGGCCGCGTGCGCATGCGCGGACGCCGCGGCCAGCAACATCAGCGCAGCGGCGCGCACCAGCGGCCGCAGTTCCGAGTTGAGGGTCGAGCGCGACCCCGTCGCGTCAGATTGTCGTGCCGTACGTGCGCGTGCTGCCATTCGTCACCCCGAATCCTATGAAATGGCGCTCGGCGACGATCGCGCCGCCCACGACGCCGATCCGTTGCCGCGCCTGGTCGTTGCGCGTCGGCCGGAACCCGGCCGCGGGAATCCCGAGAACATACGAAGGCCCGATGGCAGCGACATGGCGGGTGTTACGGACCATTCCGGCCGCGCGCGAATGGTCCGTAGCTTTTGTCACAGTCGGCCGGCCGCGTGGGCGCGCACACGCGCGGCGAGCGCATCGGCCACGCGCTCGACCACCGCCGGCCAGTCGCCCGGCAGGCGCTGGCGGAACAGCGTCGCGTGCGGATACCACGGGCTGTCGTCGCGCTCGAGCAGCCAGCGCCAGTCGGGCACGCGCGGCAGCAGCACCCACACCGGCCGGCCGAGCGCGCCGGCCAGATGCACGACCGACGTGTCGACGGCGATCACGAGATCCAGCACGTCGACGAGTGCGGCCGTTTCCGCGAAATCGGTCAACGCGTTCGCGAACGACAGCACGCCGCCGGCCGCGAACGCGGCGGCGTCGCGCGCGCGCACGTCGACCTGCAGGCTGACGAAGGTCGCGTCGAGCGCCATGAGCGGCGCCAGCGCCGCCAACGACATCGACCGGTTCTCGTCGTTCGCGTGATGCGGATTGCCCGACCACGCAAGCCCGACGCGCAGGCGCCGCGACGGCGCGGCCGCGTCGAGCCGCGCGCGCCAGGCCGCGCGCCGCCGCGGGTCGGCATGCAGATACGGCACGTCGGCCGGCACCGTGTCGAGCGTCGTACGAAACGCGAACGGCAGGCTCATCATCGGGCAATGCAGGTCGAA
This sequence comes from Burkholderia sp. KJ006, assembly GCF_000262695.1. Classification (NCBI taxonomy): domain Bacteria; kingdom Pseudomonadati; phylum Pseudomonadota; class Betaproteobacteria; order Burkholderiales; family Burkholderiaceae; genus Burkholderia; species Burkholderia sp. KJ006. Next base: position 2,092,159 of record NC_017921.1, read on the forward strand.
CGCCGGCGCGGGCTGCCCAGCGGCGACGACGCGGCTCACGCCGCGCAGCGTGCCGAGCAACTCGGCCAGCGCAGCCGGCGCATCGATCACGACGGTGGCCCCGCGATCGTGCGCGAGGCTCGCGTAGCGGCAGAACTGCAGCGTGTCGCCGAAGCCCTGCTCCGCGTGCAGCAACAGCGTGCGGCCCGCGAGCGGTGCGTCGCCGATCCACTGCGGGCGGCCCGCATGACGCCGGTGCAACGTCACGTCGGCGGCGTCCCAGCGCGCCTCGTGCAGCCGCCAGCCGGTGGCGAAGTCACCGGTCAGCAGACGGCAGAATGCGTCGGAACGGCGGGCGATGCCGTGATTCGGGTCGTGCCGGCAGGCCAGCGCGAAATCGGCGAGCGCCCCCGCGTAGTCGCCGAGCTGCTGGCGCGCGACCGCGCGCGTGCAGAGCTCCTGCGCGGTGCTGCCGGGCGCGGCGGCGGCGGCCGCGTAGCTCGCGAGCGCATCGTCGTAACGGCCGAGCAACTGCTGCGCGATCGCGCGATTGCACAGCACTTCGGCATGCGGACCGCGCGCGGCGAGCGCGCCATCGTAATCGGCAAGCGCGTCTTCACAGGCGCCCAGCGTGCGCAGCGCGCCCGCCCGATTGCGCAGCGCGTCGAAGTCGCCCGGCGCGCGCGCCAGCGCTTCGTCGTAGGCACGCACCGCTTCGTCGTGACGGCGCAGTCCGAGCAACGCGTTGCCGCGGCCGAGCCACGCGCCGACGCTGTCGCGGTCGAGCGCGAGCAGACGGTCGGCGCGCTTCAGCAATTCGTCGTGCAGATGCAGCAGATCGAGCGCGACGCAGCTGACGAACAGCAGCTGGGCGTCGTCGGGCATGCGCGTCAGCACTTCGTCGATGCATGCGAGCGCGTCGGCCGGGCGGCCCAGTTCGATCAGCGCATGGCCGCATGCGTAGACGAGTTCGGCGGTCTTGCCGCGCACCACCATCGCGAGCCGGAAGCAATGCACGGCCTCGTCGCCGCGCCCCAGCGCGCGCAGTGCATGGCCGCGTTGCGCGAGCGCGTCCGCGTCGTGCGCGTCGATCCGCAGCGCGCGTTCGACGCTGATCAGCGCGTCGGCGGGACGGCCCAGCACGCGCAGCGCCTCGCCGCGCCGCACCCAGGTCGCGACGCGCCCCGGCTCGCGCAGCAGCGCGAGGTCGTATGCGCCGAGCGCTTCCGCATGCCGGCCGAGCGCAAGCAGCGCGTCGCCGCGCACCGCATGCGCGCGCGCATGGCCGGGATCGCGCGCGAGCGCCTGCGCGGCCGCGTCGAGCGCGTCGCGATGGCGGCCGATTCCGGTCAGCGCCGCCGCATGGTTGGTGAAATTCCACGGCTGATCGAGCCCGAAGCGCATCGAGCGCGCGATCTGCGGCTCCGCGCGCGACGGGTCGCCGCGTTCCAGATGCACGACGCCGAGCAGGTGCAACGCCTCGACGTGATCGGGCAGCATCGCGAGCACACCTTCGTAGAGCCGCGCCGCGCCGGCGAAATCGCGCTGCGCGAGCTTCGCGCGCGCGTGTCGCAGCGCGTCGTCGACGGCCGCCCGCAGCGGCGGCGCGGGCACGGTGCTCATCGCGTCGCGCGCGCAAGCAGCGCCGGCAGCGCGGCGCGCACGCGCTCGACCACCGGCACCCACTGGCCGCCGGCCGGTTGCCGGAACAGCGTCGCGCGCGGATACCACGGGCTGTCGTCGCGATCGAGCAGCCAGCGGAAATCGGGCGTGTGCGGCAGCAGCACGGCGAGCGGGCAGCCCAGCGCGCCGGCCAGGTGCGCAACCGACGTATCGACGCTGATCACCGCATCGAGCGCGCCGATCAGCGCGGCCGTCTCGGCGAAATCGGTCAGGTCGTCGCCCACGAAACGGATCGCGCTCGCGTCGAGCACCGCGCGATCGTCGTCGCGAATCACCTTCTGCACGCTGATCCAGTCGTAGCGATCGTCGAGCAGCGGCAGCAGGTCAGCCAGCGTCATCGAACGGTTGCGATCGTTCAGGTGCAGCGGGTTGCCGGTCCATACGAGGCCGATGCGTGCACGACCGCTGTCGCCGAGGCGCGCACGCCACCGTTCGACCCGCTCGGGATCGGCGCGCAGGTACGGCGCGCCCGCGGGAATCGACGCGAGATTCGTGCGGAATTCGAGCGGCAGACTCAGCAGCGGGCAATGCAGGTCGAACGGCGGCAGCGGCTCGCCGCGCGCGACCAGCACGTCGACGCCGTCGAGCGTGGCGAACAGCGTCGTCAGCTCGACCGGCGCCTCCAGTACCACGCGCGCGCCGAGCGCCTTCACCAGCGGCACGTAGCGGCAGAACTGCAGCGTGTCGCCGAGCCCCTGTTCCGGATACAGCAGGATCGTGCGACCGTCGAGCGGCATGCCGCGCGTCCAGCGCGGTTGCGCGAAATCGCGCCGGCTGGCGTCGAGCTGACTGTCGCGCCAGCGCCATTCGTACTCGGCCCAGCCGGTTTCGAAATCGCCGGTCGACAGGCACAGGAAGGCGCGCGTGCAGTGGGCGGCCGCATCGTCCGGATCGATGTCGAGCACGCGCGCGTAGGCGTGCAGCGCGTCGTCGTGCCGGCGCAGCGCGCGCAACGCGTGGCCGCGATGGAAGTGCGCGAGCTTGTCGAGCGGCGCGAGCGCGATTGCGCGTGAGAGATCGTCGAGCGCATCGTCGTAACGATGCGTTTCGAGCCGCACGCGTGCGCGCGTGAACCACGCCGGCGCGCACTGCGGGTCGAGCTCGAGCGCGCGCTCGCACAGCGCGTGCGCGTCGGCGTGGCGATCGACGCGCATCAGCGCATCGGCGAAGTTGCACAGCACGACGGTGCTGAGCGGATCTGCGTCGAGCGCGCGCGCATAGCTATCGATTGCGTCCGTGTGACGTCCGAGTTGGCTCGCCGCGTTGCCGCGGGTGGCGAGCGCGCACGCGTGGCGCGGCTCGAGCGCAAGCGCGCGGTCGCAACGCAGCAGCGCTTCGTCGTGGCGCCCAAGCTGCTCGAGCGCGATTGCGCTGTTGATGAGCGCATCGACGAAGGTCGGCTTCGTCGCGATCGCCGCGTTGAAATCCGTGAGCGCGCGCTCGGGATCGTGCAGATCGAGATGAACGACGCCGCGCAGGAACAGCACGTCGGCGCTGCCGGGCGCCAGCGCGAGCGCATGGTCGTAGCTGTCGGCCGCGTCGCGATGGCGGCCGAGTTCGCGCAGCGCGAGACCGCGCGTGCGCATCGCGTCGAACGTGCGGCCCGCGAGCGCGATTGCGCGATCGCAGTCGGCCACCGCCGCAGCGTGGTGGCCGAGCGCGCGCTGCGTGTCGCTGCGCTTCACGTAGCCGTCGGCGAAGCCCGGGGTAAGTTCGAGCAGCCGGTCGTAGGCTATGCGGCCTTCGTCGTGCCGGCCAAGTTCCGCGAGCAGGCCCGCGCGCTGGAACAGTGCGCGCGCGTGCGTCGGATTGATCGCGAGCGCATCGTCGAGCCGTGCGAGTGCGTCGTGTGTGCGGCCGAGCCCAGCGAGTACCGCCGAGTAGTTCGCGAGCGCTAGCGGCGCCGGCTGGCGCTCGATCGAGCGCCGCATCAGCGGCTCGGCATCGTCGAGCCGTCCCTGCTGGAAACGCAACACGCCGAGCAGGTGCAGCGCTTCCGGATGGTCGGGATCGGCTGCGAGCAGCGCGGCGTACGCGTGCTCGGCCTGCTGCAGCGCGCCGTCGCGGTGCGCGGCGCGTGCGCCGGCGAGTAGTTGGTCGGGGGCGAGCGCTTCGGGGGCGCTGGGATTGGGTTGCCTGGCATTGGACGGGCCGGCATCGGCTCGGCTCGCATCGGGCGGGTTACCAATGGGCGCGCTGTCATCGGGCTGGCTCGCACCGGGCCGGCTGCCATTGGACCGGCCGGCATCGGCTCGCCTGGCATCGGGCGGGTTACCAATGGGCGCGCTGTCGTCGGGCCAGCTCGCATCGGTCCGGCTGCCACTGGACGGGCCGGCATCGGCTCGCCTGGCATCGGGCTGGTTACCAATGGGCGCGCTGTCGTCGGGCGAGCTCGCATCGGACCGGTTGCCATTGGACCGGCCGGCATCGGCTCGCCTGGCATCTGGCTGATGACCAACCGACGCGCTGCCATCGTGCTGACTGCCATCGGCCGATCGCGGCGCGGCCGGCGCGCTCGCGCGTGGCGCTCGTTCCAGGTTCGAGGACCTCGCGCGGCCGTCGAGCGCGTCGTCGTCGCGGCGAAGTGGCGGCAATGCATTGCCGCCACCCGCCAGCGCACGCACCTGATCCGGATCGGACGCCAGCACGCGCTCCCAGCGGGCAAGCGCTTCGTCCGCGCGACCGAGCCGTTCGAGCACGGCCGCGCTGTCGCGCAGCACGTCGAGCCGCGCCGGGTCGGCCGCGATCGCATCGTTGAACGCGGCGAGCGCTTCGTTGTCGCGGCCAAGATCGGCCAGTGCGCGGCCGCGCTCGGCCTCGATCGCGGCCACGCCCGGCCGCAGCGCGTGCGCGCGCTCGAAGCAGTGCAGCGCGTCGACGGATCGCTGCAGCTCGCGCAGCACGAGCCCGCGGTTGAACCACGATTCGCACGATTGCGGGTCGACCATCAGCGCGCGCTCGTAGGTGTCGAGCGCTTCGTCGAAGCGGCCGAGCGCCCGCAGCGCACCGCCGCGATTGCACAGCGCATCGAGCACGAGCGGCGACAGCGCCAGCGCGCGATCGAACGACGCAAGCGCGTCGTCGTAGCGCCGCAGCCCGAGCAGCGTGTTGCCGCGGCGCACGAGCGTCTGCACGTCGTCGGGCGATGCCCGCAGCGCCGCCGCGAAATGGTCGAGCGCCTCGTCGACGCGTCCCTCCTCGCCTACCAGCGCGCCGAGGTCGGACAACGCGCGTGCGCTCGCGTCGAGCGCGATCGAGCGGCGCAGCAGCGCTTCGGCCTGATCGGCCGCACCGCGCTGGAACTGCAGCACGCCGTACAGGTGCAGCGCCTGCGGATGATCGGGTTCGTTCGCGAGCACGGCAAGATAGTCGCGTGCCGCGTCGTCGAAGCGCCCGGCGCCGTGCCATTGCTGCGCGCGGCCGAGGAGCGCCGCCGCTTGCCATTGCCCGGACGCACCGTTCGCCGGCGCGCCCGCGTGTGGATCATGCCGGTGCTCGACCGTCACGTTCGCCCCCTTCCCGTTTGCCGATGCCGGCGACGGGCCGAAGCGGCCGGTCGCGGCGGTCATGTTCGGCACGAGACTAACGGACGCCCGATAACAGCCGTATGACGAAAGTTACGGACCATTTTTGCCGGGTCACGCAGCGCGCGGTCGGCTGCGGCCGACCGCGGCCGTGCCGGCGCCGCAGGGCGTTGCCGCCGCCGTCACTGACCGATCGCGATCGTCCTCACGTATTCGATCGGCGGCGCGCCGATCGTCACGGCGAAGCGCACACCGCGCGGCAGCGGCATCCCGAGCGACGTTGAATTGCTGATGCCGTGCTGCGCGAGAAACTGCGCGTAGGCTTGCTCGATCGCGGCCTGGCTGGTCGTCCAGCCGCCGGGGGCGATCCACACCGCGAGCTGCATCGCGCGTGCATCGCTGCTGACGACGACCTGCGCGAAATCGTCCATGTGCCGCAGCGCCGCGTCCACCTCGGCGAGCGTGGCGAGCGGCTGCGACGCGCTGCGCACGAGTGCGCGCCCGTTCAGCCGGTAGCGCACGACCTGCACGTGCGTCGGCCCGCTGCCGACGCCGAGACGGCGCACCATCACGAGCTCGTTCGGCCGGATGCGCAGCGGCGGCCCGAACACCTCGTCGGCCGTCACGAGGTTCATCAGGTCGAACTGCAGCTGGGAGAAGTAGCGGCCGAGCAGACGCGTTTGCGCCAGATTCGACGCGATGTCGTCGCGGCCGCGAATCGTCGCATCGAGGCCGCGCCACGACAGCAGCGCGATCACCGCGAGCAGCGCGATCGCGACCAGCATCTCGATCAGCGTGAAGCCGCGCGCATGGAGGCGCGCGGGCCGATCAGCGCCGTGCTTCATTCTGGATCACCGTCACGACTTCGGCGAGCACGGTGCCGCTCGATGCCGACGGATAAACGCTGACCGTCACGCGCCGCACGAGCGGGCTCGGCAGCGTGGCGACGGACTGTCGGCAGACGAACCGGTAACGGCCTTGCGGGCACGCGAACGTCTGCGTGCCGGCGTCCGGCCAACTCGACGCGATGCGCAGTTCGCCGAGCGCGTTGTCTGCGCTCCAGAGCGCGAGCAGCCGCATGCGGGTCGTGTCGGTATCCGCGGCGAGCGCGCCGATCGCGCGCATCACGGCGCCGAGCGCCACCGCGACGATCGCCAGCGCGATCAGCACCTCGATCAATGTGAAGCCCCGTCGCGATGCCCGAGCAGCGCGGAAAGTGTCGGTTCTGTCATCGCACATGAGCTGCGTTCGAGTCGGTGAGTCGCCGCCGCGCGGCGTGCGCCGGGCACGCGACGCGTCGCGCAGCGTCGCCATGGCGGACGCCACCCGTGCACGTTAAGCGGAGCGTATGGCACGGACGTGTCGAAAGGTACGGATCATTTTGGGCGGCGCACGCGCCAGGATCACGCCGGTAAGTGACGCGAATGCGTGACGGGGAGCGCAGCAAAGTGGGGAAAGCGGCACGTATGGCAGATGCGTGGCGAAAGCTACGAATCATTTCGGGCGACGCATGCCCCGGCACCACGTCGTTGCATGACGCGATGCGTCGCGAGGAACAGAGGAAATTCGAAGGGTCCGGATCGTTTCGGTCGGACCGCGGGCGGCCTGAGGCACGCGTGCGCGTGACGCAATGCGTGGCAGCGAATGGAGGAAATCGGCGACGAGCACCGCGTATTGCAGCGGTGTATCGAAGCGTGCGGATTATTTGGCTCGATTGGCGCGCGGCCCGAGGTCACGCCGGTGTCTGGCGCGATGCGGGGTAGAGAGCTAAGAAAATCGGGAAAGCAGAAAAAACGGAGACGACGAACGGACGCCTGCCCGCATACTGCCCGACGCGGCAGCGTCAGCCGCTCACGTCGTCACGGCGTCGTCATACTCGGCGCGCGCCCGCTGTCCGGCCGCGTACGCGTCGGCTTCGCGGTTGTAGCCCTCGGTGCTGAACGCGACGACTTTCACGCCCACGCCGGACGTCCGCTTCACCGTCAGCGCCCATTGCCATCCGCCGTCTTGTTCGAAGACGTGCAGCGAGGGTTCGAGGGATGAGTCCAGTACGATCACGGATTGTGCTCCTGCCCTGCGCGTCGCATCGGCGCCGCCGGGCATGTCGAAAAATTGCGCCGAGTCCCGACGCGATCCTGCCATTCGCCAGTCTAGTCAAAGAATGTTGCGACGCACCATCAGGGCTTACACTTGCCTATCGGAACCGGCCAGTCGATCGAAACTGTTCGCAAGTCAAGCGGCACGGGCCTCGCGGGCCGCCCTCCGCGGCGCGCCAGCGCGCCGTGCGTCAACGTGCCACATCGACGACCAGCCAATCGCGACATACGTAATCGGGGCGCGCCAGATGTGCCCGAACGCAGCGACCGCACTCCGGCACGAGCCTCCGGCTGCTACTGCGCGGTCGGCGTCACGAACCGGAACGTGAGATTGACGCGCTCGCCCTGCACGGCCGGCGCCTTCGGCACGCGGTGCAGCCATTCGGCCTGCGTGCGCCCGCGCATCACCAGCAGGCTACCGTGCGTGAGCCGGTACGCATGTGTGACGCCGCTCGCGCGATGACGCAGGTCGAACACGCGCATCGCGCCGAGACTCACCGACGCGATGACGGGCGCCTCGCCCAGCTCGCGCTCGTTGTCCGCATGCCAGCCGAGGCTGTCCTGGCCGTTGCGGTAACGATTGAGCAGCACGCTGTTGAAGGGCGCGCGGCTGGTCGCCTCGACCGCGCGCTTCAGCTCGAGCACGGCCGGCGTCCACGGCGCCGGCACGTTGCGGATCCCCGAATAAACGTAGACAGCATCGTGCTCGCCCTGCCACGCGGTCAGCCGCGGCAGCGGAATGCGGCCGCGCGGCGTGCGGATCGTGTCCTGTCGCCACGCGACCTCGTCGATCAGCGCGGCCAGCAGGCGGTCGGCATCGGCCGGGGCGAGCCAGTCCGGATACCAGTCCACCTCGGGAGCCGGCGTATCGGCGAAAAGATCGGGCGTCGACATGGCGGGATCAGACAGAGAGCGAAGGACGGGAGCGAATCATCCATGCATGGTAGCCAACGCCGCCTCGCGCCGCCATGCGCGATCGTCGCGGTGCCCATGTCAAGCGTGCGGCCGCGTCGCCATGCAGACCGGTGAGCCCTGCCGAACATCCCGATCCGCACGAGCTGCGTCGTTGGCGCCAGGCATGCCGAACCGGCACGTATGCTCGCGCACATCCCACGCGTCGATCCGGACGACATCGCCCCTAACGCTCGACGCGCTCTAGCTCCCGCGCGTCAGACGGATCAACGTGATCTCGGACGGCACGCCGAAGCGATTCGGCGGCCCCCAGTAGCCGGTGCCGCGGCTGGTGTAGAGCCACATCGCGCCGATCCGGTTCAGCCCGCCGATCACGGGCTGCTGCAGGCGCACGAACGGCGGCCACGGCAGAAACTGGCCGCCGTGCGTATGGCCGGACAACTGCACGGTGAAACCGGCGCGGCTCGCCGCTTGCGCGCTGCGCGGCTGGTGCGCGAGCAGGATCCTGGTGGCGACGTCGGGCGGCGCGCCCGCGAGCGCCTGTTCGGGATCGCTGCGATGCGCGGGATCGAAGCCGCCCGCCGTGAAATCGGTGACGCCCGCGAGCACCGCGCGTGCGCCGTCGCGCTCGATCAGCACGTGCTCGTTGAGCAGCACCGTCAGGCCGATCCGCCGGAACTCGTCGATCCAAGCATGCGCGCCGGCGTAATACTCGTGATTGCCGGTGACGAGAAAGCTGCCGTGCCGCGAGCGCATGCTGCCGAGCGGCGCCGTATGCTCGCGCAGCCGCTCGACCGAGCCGTCGACCACGTCGCCGGTCACGACGACCAGATCCGCATCGAGCGCGTTGACCACGCGCACGATCCGCTCGATGAACGGCCGCTTGATGGTCGGCCCGACGTGAATGTCCGACAGTTGCACGATCGTCAGCCCGTCGAGCGCAGCCGGCAACTCGTCGACGGGAATCGACACGCGCTTGACCGCCGCGGTGCGCCGCGCGCCCACGAAACCGATCGCGCTGACCAGTACCGCGGCTGCCAACACTGCGAGCGCCGTAGCGGACGCCGCATCGCTCCACGCGCCGGGATGCACGAATTGCCGCCAGGCGACCACGCCGAGCAGCACCAGTTCGCGCAGCAAGGTCAGCACCAGCAGCGACGAGAAGAAGCCCATCGCGAGCGCGCCGGTCCAGCCGAACAACGTGGCGGCCCAGCCCTCGTCGAAGCGGCGCGAGAACATGCCGACTGGAATCAGCACGACGAAGCTCGCGAGCACGAGCGCCGCTACGGTTCGCGCGAGCGGCGACGTGAACGCGTCGGGGATGATCCGCATCCCGACATACAGATGCAACAGCACGCCGATTGCAATGAATCGGACAAAGAAACTTCGCATGGAATGCTCGTCCTGATCGGGATATCGATTGCGCGCCGCGCGCCGGACGTGAACATGACGTCGGCTCACGTTGTGTCCGGCGTCGCGCGCCCTATGTCCGATGGTACACAGATACCGGGCGGCACGACGGGACGCGCGTCGGGCGTACCTGAGCGGGCGGCGGCGGCCGCGCTCATGACGGAGACGATCGACGCGGCGCAATGAGCATTACCGCATGCGGCGGCCGTCCGCCGACGCTGCCGACGCGATTGACGTACGCGCGAGCCGCCCACTAGAATGCCGCCCATCCCTCCTTCAGGAACCATCGTGGACAGTTGCAGCCCTTCGCTGCGTGCGCCGCTCGCCGCCTGAACGCCTGTCCCACGCAGCCATCCTGCCGCGACTCGCGTTCCGCGAGTCCGCACGCTTCCCGTTTCACACTGAATGACGCATTCGCGCGGTACAGTACCGCGCGATGACGGCCATCGCATCGCGCTCGCCCAGCGCCGCCGCGATGCGGGCCGGCAAGCGCGCTTTACACGGCAGGACCAACATGACGCTCGATTTCGCACTCCGTCTTTTCACCGCGTTCGCCTGCGGCGTCGCGATCGGCCTCGAACGCCAGATGCGCCAACGCACGGCCGGCCTGCGCACGATCACGCTGGTGGCGAGCGGCGCCTGCCTGTTCGTGACGCTCGGCGTGCTGACCGGCAACGGCGTGGCCGGCGTCACGCAGATCGCCGCGTACGTCGTGTCCGGCGTCGGCTTTCTCGGCGGCGGCGTGATCATGCGCGACAAGGGCTCGATCCAGGGCATCAACACGGCCGCGACGCTGTGGTGCTCGGCCGCCGTCGGCGTGCTCGCCGGCGCCGGCCACTTCGTGCCTGCGCTGGCCGGCACGGGCGTGGTGCTGCTCGCCAACACGGTGCTGCGCGGCGTCAGTCAGGCGATCAACGCAACGCCGGTGTCGAATGCCGATCTGGTGCGCGAATACCGGATCACCGTGATCTGCCTGGCCGCCGACGAAGTGCACATCCGCACGCTGCTGTCGAACGCGATGTACACGAAGCCGCTGTCGTTCCAGAGCCTGACGAGCGAGGACGTGCCCGAGCAGCCGGACCGGCTGAAGGTCACCGCGACGCTGAAGCTGCATCCGAAAGATCAGCAGAAACTCGAGCAGATCGCGAGCCGGATCAGTATGGAGAAGAGCATTTCAAGCGTGAGCTGGACCGCGAAGGAGGCGGAGCCGATGATGGAGTGAGCGGCGGCCGCCCGATGCGCGCGTGCATGCGGGCATGCAGGCGGCTGCGGTGCCGCGTCAGGGCGTGTCGATGAGGCCGGCAGCGATCGCCTTGACCACCGCCTGAACCTTGTTGGTCGCCGCGAGCTTCTCGAGGATGTTGTTCACGTGGAAGTTCACCGTGCGCTCCGAGATGCTGAGGATCTGGCCGATTTCGCACGCGGTCTTGCCTTCGGCCGTCCAGCACAGCACTTCGCGCTCGCGCGCGGTCAGCGTGACGCCCGCCGCAGGCGACAGCTTCGGCAGCATGAAGCGGCTCATCAGCGAGTGCGACAGGTTCGCGAGCCAGTTGGTCTGCAGCGTCAGCATGTTGATCTCGGCGGGCGTGAGGCGGTCCGCGTGACGCGAGATACTCAGCAGCCCGAACGCTCCGCGCGCGGCCCAGCTCGACTGCGCGACGCCCACGGCCAGCCCGAAGTCGCGCGCGTCCTCCCACAACGGACACGGGTCGATCCGGTCGACGTCCGGCCACACGATCATGTTGGTGCTCAATGCGCCTTCGCGCACCGTCGAGTCGATTTCGATGTAGTTGCGCGCCTGATAGTGCGCCATCCAGCCGTCCGGATAGGTATCGAAGATCGCGACCGCCGGCTTCGATACGGGCAGCGGCACGCGAATGCCGTAACAGCAATATTCGAAGCCGAGCCGTTTAGAATAGGCGGCGATCCGCTGGAAGAGCTGCTGCTCGTCTTCCGCGGCGCTGAATTGTTGGTAGGCATCCTGCCAGCGCAGTTCCATTCTTTCTCCGACAACGTCACGCTGTCATACCTGTCAGGTGCCAGCACCGGTTGGGGGCTGATACATTCCGCGCATGACTTCACCTTTGTTGCACCCGGTCCGCAGTCCGTCTCCGGACGGCTACGTGCGCCTGTCCGCAAGCGCATTGGCCGCGCTCGCGCTCAACCATGTCGCGAGCGGTCTCGATGCCTCGCTGCTCGACGAATTGCGCGAAGGCGGCATCGACGCGCGCCTGGCCGGCTATACCGAATGGCACCGCCCGGCGAGCGTCGGTGTCGCATACCTGACGGTCGGGTGGGACTGGTATCTCGACCGCGCGACGAGCACCTTCGTGATCGCATACGGCGACGTCCGCAGCAACATCATGGCCGTCGACGCGACGGGCGCCGATCTCGGCATGTTCCGCACCGCGGCCGCGCTCGCCACCCGGCTCACGGATCTCGACTGGGCCGCCGCGGTCGCTGCATCGGTACTGGGTCGCAACGACGCCTATCATGCCGGTCCCACGCTCCAGTGACAACCGTCCCGGCTTTCCTCTGACTTTTCCGCAAGACTGGCGCTCTTTATAAGCAAAAGCCGCCCGTATTTCAATCCCGCCGATCAAGAAACCGTTACCACCGGTCGAATGATACCGGTAAGCCGCCACCCTGTAAGAGTTACCAGTTACAGCCTCCTCGGGCCGCGCGATGTAATGCGTGCATCCCAAAGTACCGATCCGAGGACACCATGCGGACCTTCGTTCACGAGGAAGGGCGGTTGCCAAGCGAGCTTGCAGCGGAACTGGGGCGCTATCGGCGCCGTGTGTTCATCGAGCAACTCGGCTGGGCACTTCCGTCTGCAAACGAGCGTTTCGAGCATGATCAGTTTGATCGTGACGATACGGTCTACGTGTTCGCGAGGGACGCTGCTGGCGACGTGTGCGGCTGTGCGCGCCTGTTGCCGACCACGCGTCCGTATCTGCTGGAGTCGCTGTTCGCCGATCTCATCGCCGAAGACGTCGCCCTGCCGCAATCGGCGGCCGTCTGGGAGCTGTCGCGATTCGCGGCCACCGGCGACGAAGGCGGCGCGGGCAATGCCGACTGGGCCGTGCGGCCGATGCTGGCAGCCGTCGTCGAATGTGCTGCGCAGCTCGGCGCGCGGCAGCTGATCGGCGTGACGTTCGCGAGCATGGAGCGGCTGTTCCGCCGGATCGGCGTGCACGCGCACCGCGCCGGACCGCCGAAACAGGTGGATGGCCGTCTGGTGGTCGCATGTTGGATCGATATCGACCCGCAAACGTTTGCTGCACTTGGAATTATGCCGGGACGGGCTGCCCGGCAAGCCATCGCCGCCTGAGCCGGAACGCGCGTAGTCCGGCCGGACGGAATCGTAACAAAGGAGAATCAGTGTGGATCAGTCTCAGGTCTTTCGCGCGATGATGCCCGGATTGACGGGCGCTGCCGGCGCCGGCATCACGCTCGCGTACCCGTTGTTCCCGCGCACGCTGCCGCTCGTGCGGCTCGATCGGCGCGGGCTCGTGTTCCGCGCGAGCGGCGCCGCGCCGCTCGTCTGCGGGCTGCCGCGCCCCGCCACGCTGCTGATTGCGGACGAGCCGCTCTGCTCGCTGCGCCTCGTGATTCGCGACGTCTGTGCTGCAGGCGACGGCCGGCACGACCTGACGATGCAGCCGTCCGGCGCCGCCGGCGACGAACTGCTGTGGCACGCGTTGCGCGAGCGCGAACCGTACCGTCGGATTCGCGAGCCGCTCGCGCCGATCGACCCCGCTATCGTCACCGCGATCGCGCCGGGCGGCGACGGACAGGTAACGGATGCCGCGCAGCGTCCGTCGCGCTCGGCGGCGTTCCGTCTACGCAGCCACAGCGACGCCCTCTTCTTCGCCGACTGGCTCGAATATCACTTCGACGAGTTGCATGCGCTGGCGCAGGAGCGCGGCCCGCAATTGCACCTCAATCAGTTGCAGCGGCAGGTGGCCGACGACGAGGTCGGCGTACGGTTCGTCTATGACGTCAATGGGCATGCGACCCGGCACGCACTGACCGATTGCGCGCGAGAAGCTTGCGCCTGGATCGAGACGGAAATGCGCGACAAGTACGCGGTGCCGGTCGCGCAGGAGCGGTTCGGCGGGTTCTCGGGGAACGTTGCGTTGCACAATTACAACTAGGGCTTGCCAGGCCTCGGGTTTTCCCTTAAAGTTCGAACTGTCTCCTCCATGTCTCCAAGCATGGATTCAGCCCGCTCAAGTAGCGGGCTTTTTCTTGCCTGCGATATTTTGATGGGGACGGATGAGGGGATGCAGTCCGGCTGCCCGCGGCGTGGCGGTTTTGTAGCTTCGCAAAGCGATGAGAGTCGGGCGTGCGACGCTTCAACCGTCCCGCGTGCGTTCAATCCGTCTGGCCTGCCGGCGTCACGACCTTCTCGCCGCGAGCGCGCATCGCTGCGCGTTGCGCCTTCGGATCGAGCGGCGGCCACGGCGCGCCGGCCGCGACGATCTTGCGACGAATCCCCTCGATACGCGTACGCGCCGACGAATCCGCGGTCGTATGGTTCTTCAATTCGTTCTGCAGCACCCACCCGTACGACACCCCGAGCTGGCTGGCAGTCTTCGGATCGGCGCCGTGCGCGAGCAGGTAGTCGACGACGTCCCACTGCTGAATCATCGTCGCCTCGAAGAATGCGGTCTTTCCGAGCGAGTCGCGCGCATTCACGTTCGCCTTGTGCTCGACCAGCAGCTTCAGCTGGGGCAGCAGCCGGTTCTCTGCAACCGCGAAGATCATCGGCGTGTCGCCGTTGTACAGCCAATTGGGATCGAGTCCGCTGTTCAACAACACGCGCAGAAGGTTGGGCGTATCGGCCCGCAATGCGACATCGACCACCGATCCACCGCTGCTGCCAACCGGGGCCTTCGGATCCGCACCGCTCTTCACGAGCACCGAAATGATCTGGTACCGCGGATTAGACGCATCGTTCTTGACCGGAACGATTTCCTGCACTGCGTACGACAGCAGCGTCGTGTTCTTCGCGCCGCGCGCATTCAGATCGGTCTTCGGCGCGAGTTGCTGAACCCGGCCGAGATCGCCGTCATGAATGGCCTGAGCCAACGTGAGTTGCTGCCCCGAAAAGAAATCTTCCGGTGCGTAACGTTGGAAGCCAGTCATGTTGGTCCCTTGGGCTTGAGTGGACCACCAGAGCGGTGAGGTCACTCCAACGAGTGCGGCAATCGCGCCGGCGGTTATCGCTTTCTTGTATCGCATCAGTGAGATGAGTTCATCTGTGAAACCAGGCCGAACTGATCCGTCGCGACCTGCTGGTTGATCCCGTTCGTCACGTCACCCATCAAGTGACGGCCAACAGTCGTGATGCTCTGACCATCGAGCGTGACGGGAGTACCGACCGCTTTCGGCATGAGCTGCGCAGTACCGTCACCGATCGGTCCGAGCCGCCCTTCCTGAAGCCCGGTCAATATGCCACCGTCGACGCGATAGGCCGTGATGTTGGTCGATTGAACCGTCCCGCCGTACTGCGCCACCGTTTCAGGATTCATTGTCCTCGAAGTAATGCCGGGCTTGTTATTCAAAGGTAGAACATCACACCTAGCCAAATCTCACGCCGCTCCAAAGGACGATCAGTCACCTTCTGGCCTCAATGCCGCCCTGCCACATAACCAGCCGAATCCTGCTGCGTGCTGCCGACCGGCACCTTCGCGACACCAATCAATGTGCCGATGATGGTCCATTCCAGAATCGTCTTTTCGTGGTCTTGCCTCGAATCCCCGTAAACGAAAAAACCGCCCGAAGGCGGCAAAATGAATCTCATGCAGAAACGCAGAGCGTTACTGGCGCATTCGGCTCCGTTGCGCAGTTAAAGCCCAGTTGCGAAGCGCATCAAGCCCAAGCACGATTCCGCTCCTCAGCGGCCGTGCGAGCGGTTTCTCGACGGCTACATGCACCATCAATGCAAACGCGATGGCCGCCGCGATAACGCTCCAAAACAGCACGTCGCTATTCGCCGTTGCGTCGGTCAAGTTGAATAGCATGTAACCGACGTTCTGATGAATCAGGTAAAGCGGATAGCTAACTGCACCGAACCAGGCCCATCGCGAACCGTGAAGGATCGGCGTTCGACGAAGCGCGAGCCCGAGCAGTACCACGAAAAAAGACGTCATCACGATACCGATGACCACCGGGCTCAGGTCCAATCGAAAGTGTTCGCTAAAGGATGGCAGCAACTGGAATTCGTGATACAGCGATAGTGCCCACGAGGCACACAGCAGCACGACACGTGAGCGCGATAGCCCGTGCGCCCGAATGAGAAAGCACGCCGCGCCAGCGATGAAGAAGCCAGCGTAATCCGTCACCAGGAAAGTCTTGAGCTTGATGAACGGGAATATCTCCACGAGCACCGTGCCGATCAACCATACAAAGAGCCATCGCTCTGAACGGCCAATTTGGCCGACGATGATCAGAATCGCGACCAATCTGTAGAACCGCAGTTCTGCACCGAGCGACCAATATGCGCCGTCGATCGGATCGGCCCCAAACCCGCCGCCGAGCGTCAGCATGTTGACGATGTATTGGGGCCATGTCGCCGTAAACCTGTTCCCGCCAACTGCGAGCGTCACGAAGAAAGTGACCGTGCAACAAACCCAAAACGCCGGCAGCAGACGAGCCGCACGGGACGCAATGAATTTTTTGATGCTCGCATCGCCGGCCGTCATGAGGATTACGAACCCGCTGATCATGAAAAACAGATGCACGCCGAGGAAACCGTACCGAGAAATCGGCTCCAGCGGCGGATAATGCATGATGGTCAGGTCGTCGGCTGCATGGCCCCGAAATGCAAAGTGAAAAAACACTACGGCAAGTGCGGCGACGAACCGAAGCAGGTCAAGTTCGGGAATTCGAGAAAGCTTCACGATCTACAATTTTTTGATTCGTTGGTTCCAGCTCCCCGGAGCCTCTCGATCGTGTTACTCGTTTTCTTCGAAATAATGCCCGAACTTGACCTGCTTGGTCCGGATATACCGTTCGTTTTCCTCGCGCATCGGCACCGCGAGCGCCACGCGTTCGCAGATAGGAATCCCGTGCTTCACGAGCGTATCGAACTTCTTCGGGTTGTTGCTCATCAACCGCACCGACGTCACGCCCAGGATGCGCAGGATCGCCGCGGCCGAATCGTATTCCCGTGCATCGTCGGGCAGGCCGAGGTCGAGATTCGCCTCGACGGTATCGCGCCCCTGCTCCTGCAGCGCATAAGCGCGGATCTTGTTGCTCAGGCCGATGCCGCGCCCTTCGTGACCACGCAGATACAGCAGCACGCCACGATCCTCCGCGGCGATGTAGCGCAGCGCGAGATCCAGCTGCTCGCCGCAATCGCAGCGATACGAGCCGAACACGTCGCCGGTCAGACACTCGGAATGCAGACGCGTCAGTACCGACTGCGCGCCGCCGACGTCACCCATCACGAGCGCGAGATGTTCGGCATCGCTGCCCGATACGCGGAATGCATACGACGTGAACGTACCGTAGCGCGTGGGCAGCGTCGCGGTGGCGACGAGCGTGACGCACTCGTCGGCCTGGCCATTGCCCGGCACGGGCGATTGGGGACGCGAAGACATCATGAATTCAGTGGAAACGATCAGGAATGTAGGAGTTGTGTGGATAGTGCGTGACCGGAGTTTACCGCTAATCTGGAAACGTCACGCGACTGCCGCAGCGGGCGCCGCTATACTGAGCCCGTCGGGTGTCGCGCATCACGCCCTGCCTTCCCTGCATCGTCACGCACACGGAGAAGCATATGAGCACGACTGTCGCGCAGATTCTCAAAGCCAAGCCGGATTCCGGCCGCACCATCTACACCGTCACCAAAGCCGATTTCGTCTACGACGCCGTCAAGCTGATGGCCGAAAAAGGAATCGGTGCGCTGCTGGTGATGGAGGGCGACGAAATCGCGGGAATCGTCACCGAGCGCGACTACGCGCGCAAGGTCGTATTGCAGGACCGGTCGTCAAAGGCCACCCGCGTCGACGAAATCATGACGTCCAAGGTGCGCTACGTCGAACCATCGCAATCCAGCGACGAGTGTATGGCGCTGATGACCGAACACCGTATGCGCCACCTGCCGGTACTCGACGGCGGCAAGCTCATCGGGCTGATCTCGATCGGCGACCTCGTCAAGAGTGTGATCGCCGATCAGCAGTTCACGATCAGCCAGCTCGAACACTATATCCACGGCACACCGGCGATCACGTCCGCCTGACCAACCTCAGCAAAAAAGGCCCAAACGCACGAGCGTCTGGGCTGGAAAGCCGCCGGAATGCGGCGACGGAGGTTCTGCTCTGCTGACAAGGACGCGCGCCTCGCGCGCGCCTCGTCGGTCACATGCTGTGCTCGGGCAGACCCGGAATCGTTCAGTTGCCGAAGTAGACGGAGTTCACCGGATTCGGCGCTTCATGCGTGCTACGACGGCCCGACTGGCCGGCGCCGGTCGCGACGGCGCCGTAGCCGCTGGTATCGGCCTGCGCGAGCACCGGCTGGTTCGGCTGGATCCGTTGCTCGGCCGCCTCGATGTTCTGCGGGTATTGCGCGTCGCTCGCGAGCGGCTTGTAGCCGTTCTGCTCGAGCTGCACGAGCTCGGCGCGAACCTGTGCGCGGGTCAAGCCTTGCTCGGACTGTGCAAACGAGGCAATCGGCGCGGCAAGAACGGATGCAGCGATCGCTGCGTAGATGATCGACTTCATGATGGACCTCCGAAATGTGTTCTGTTTTGACGTCGCTTTCGGTGGGACTTGTCCGAAGCGATGGATCAAGTGTAGGCCGCGCCGAACCAAGGGGAAACCCTTGGTTTGAACATACAGCGTTGCGTTTCTGGAAAAAATCGGCGGTCGACGCGCATCGAGATCCCGGCCACTTCGATCATTTCGGAAACAATAGCTGTCGAATTGCCGACAGCAGAACCATCAGTTCAAAGGTTGTGTTGTAGAATCGTAAGGTTTTTCGTCCGTCTATTTCCCGCCATCATGTACGCGCCCGAGCTGCTGTTCGTTTCGCCATCCGGCCCGGCCGGCGTGCGTGCGCGCGCCGGCCATCCGACACGACCCAGCGT
The DNA here is from genome assembly GCF_000262695.1 of Burkholderia sp. KJ006. Taxonomy (NCBI): domain Bacteria; kingdom Pseudomonadati; phylum Pseudomonadota; class Betaproteobacteria; order Burkholderiales; family Burkholderiaceae; genus Burkholderia; species Burkholderia sp. KJ006. The sequence continues at coordinate 2,110,863 of NC_017921.1, forward strand.
TCGACGCACGGCCCAGACGCCGCTCGCCCTCGCCCGGCGTCTGATCTGACAGCTCGGCCTCCTTCCGGAGCCAGTTCAGACAGGCTCCGGGCGATCCTCATAGGCACGCCACGCCTGCCCCATGCCGATCATTTGGAGATCCACCATGAAACCTCGCCTTTATCAGTTGACCGAACTCGACGTGGCTCGTCTCGAGAAGCACGCCGAGCACAACCCGCGCTTCCAGACGATGCTCGACACGCTGCTCGAGCGTGCCGACATCGTGCAGCCAAACGCCGTCAAAGCGAACGTCGTCACGATGAATTCACAGATCACGCTGCTGGATGAAACGTCGCAGGAGCAAACCACCTGGACAATCGTTTATCCGGATGCCGCCAATCTCGAACTCGGGCGCCTGAACGTGTTCTCGCCGGTCGGCATGGCGCTGCTCGGTACGCAACGCGGCCAGTCGGTGAAAGTGATGCAGCCGAGCGGTATTGAAAAATTGATGAAGGTCGCCGCGATCGTGTTCCAGCCGGAAGCCAACGGCGAATACACGCGCTGACGATGCGCTGAGGCCCGCGCCGACCGCCGGCACATCCTGGCCGCAGCAACGCAAAAAGCGAGGCCCACCGCCTCGCTTTTTTACGCTCCGACGCTTCGCAATGTCGTGATCGCTTCCGGTACACCCATCTCGTACGCGAAAAAAAAGGCGCCCGAAGGCGCCTTTTTCGATGCTGCGAAGCTGGTTACCCAGCCGTCACGCTTAGAAGCGGTGACGCAGACCAACCGTTGCTGCGGTTTGGTTCATCGACGAGCTCGTCGGCGTGCTGAGGTCGCCGTTGTAGATCGATGCGTTCAGACCGCTGCCACGCTGGTACACAGCCTGTGCGTAGACGTCCGTGCGCTTCGACAGCGAGTAGTCTGCCTGCACGCCAACTTGGTGGAAGTGGACGCTGTTCAGACCATCGATGACGTTCGACAGGCGAGCGTTCGTGTACGTGTAAGCAACACCCAGACCCAGAGCAGGCGTCAGGTTGTACTTTGCGTTGACTTCGTAGTTGTCTGCGCGAACCGACTGGCCAGCAATAGCCGTGTTGTCCAGACGCGATTGCGTCCAAGCTGCGCCGACTTGTGCCGGGCCGAATGCGTAGCCGACAGCCGCGCCGTACGTACGGACGCGCTCTTGTGCGCCGAACGCGCCAGTGAAGTTACCCGCGTTCGCGCCGTTCGCCGTAGCGTTCGGGTTGTTCGCTTGCGAGTACGCTGCACCCAGCTTCAGGCCTTGGAACTGGTACGACAGACCGCCGCTGTATGCACGGTTGTTGCCGAAGTTCGCGTCGTTCGAGAACGAGTACGTGCCGCCGAACTGCAGGCCAGCGTAGTTCGCGCTCGTGAACTTGATCGAGTTGTTAGACGCGAAGCCGCCGTTCGTGTTCAGGTTGTCGTTGTTGAACGGGTGCGCGAAGTACGTACCACCCCAGGTGCCCGTTGCGGTCAGCGGTGCCAGGTAGTCCTGGACGGAGTCGTACTGACGGCCCAGCGTGACGGTGCCGTATTGGCTCGACAGACCGACGAACGCTTGACGGTTGAACATGCCGCCGTTGTTCGACAGCTTGCCGTTACCGATGCCGAAGCCGCTTTCCAACGTGAAGATTGCCTTCAGGCCGCCACCGAGGTCTTCCGAACCACGCAGGCCGAAGCGGCTTTGGTCAACGCCCGAGCCCATCGACCACAGCGACTTGCTTGCAACGTTGCTTTGGTAGGTGATGCCAGCGTCCAGCACGCCGTACAGCGTGACGCTGCTTTGCGCGTGAGCAACGGTAGCGAACGATGCTGCAGCTGCTGCAACGATCAGAGTCTTGTTCATTCGTGGAGCTCCCTTCTAAAAAGAGGCAGGTCTCGCGACCTTGTTCATAAACGGTCTGCAACCGCCCGGAAACGCCATCGGTCCTGCTGGCTGCGCCCGGAGAGTTGCCCGTTTGGGAACCGTGAGTTTAGGGGTGTACCCTAGGGCAGCGATCCGCAAATAAAGAAATAACCTTTTCCTGAACTAGAAATAATCAAATCGGGGGCACTTCATAAGTATTTGTTTTAAAGGATTTTTTTGACCTCTTGACGACTTCTTTTTGGAGCCTTTCATCCCATCATTCTTTCGTGTCATCGTCTTGACGGTTGCATAGAAACAACAAACGGAATCCGTGGATACACCTAAAAACGGTAATTTTTACCCATTCTGATCTCAAATATTGGGGTTGCGGGGGCTAAACACCCAACCATCGAACGGTAAACACTCCGAGACGGCCTCGAGCGAGGCAATCAACATGGCGAAGTCCTCAAACGAAACCCGCATCGGCCATGGGCCGCGGTCCGCAGGAGGCGGTGACATGCGGTAACAGCCTTAACGGCCACCGTAACCCGAGGACCGAAGCTGCGCGCTAAGGTAAGGCCCACTTCTGTTGCATATAAAGAGGACCCGCAAATGAATCGACGCTCGTGGCTGCGCACCATCGGACTGACCGCGGCCGTGGCCGGCATCGGCGGCTGGCTGCCTGGCGCATCGGCGCAACCCGCGCCGCCCGGCTATCGCCCTCCGCCCCGGCCCGGCCCCGATCACGGGCCCGGCGGCCGGCCTTACGCCGATCGCCCGCGCTTCGCGCCGCCGGCGCCGCGACGCGATCGCCGGCCGCCGCCGCCTCAGCCGCATGGCTACGTCTGGACCGACGGGTATTGGCGCTGGCAGCGCGGCCAATACATCTGGGTGTCGGGACGCTGGGTCGCGCGCCGCCCGGGACATCGCTGGGTGCCTGGCTATTGGAGACGCCAGGGGCCGGGCTGGGTCTACGTCGAAGGTGGCTGGCGATAGGCGTCGGCGCGGTCGGCGGACGCAACGCCGAAAGCGATACCGCGCGGTGCTGCTCGCGGCACCCGGCGACCAGCGACCAGCGACCGCCCACCGCCAACGCAAACCTCCCGCTCAAACCGACGCCGCGCGCCCGCCTCCATAGCCGACGTCGCCGTTGCGCCGTTCGAGTTCCGCGTCGAAATGCGCGGCATGCACAAGCGCCTCGGACTCCGTCATCGGTTCCCCTTCCCCCTTCGCGACCACCTCACTCGCGATCCAGCTTCCGACCGCGGTGGTAACCGAGCGCCCCATGTCGAGAAACGTGTCGACACCGAGGATCAATACCCGATCGCGGCTCCGGCCGGACGGCGCGGATCGTTGACACCATAGAGATAGCCGACGCGCACGTTGCCCGACACCGACGCGTCGTTGCCCGAGCTCTGGCGGCTCGCCACCTCGGTGCCCGGCAGGCCGACCAGGATCAGCTCGGCGGCGCCCCACGGCGTCTGCTCGACCATCTTGTAGCCCATCTTGCGCAGGATCGACAGCGTGTCGGGCGACAGGCCGCGGGTTTCGTAATAGACCTCGTCGGGCAGCCACTGATGATGAATGCGCGGCGCGCCGACCGCATCCTGCGGCGTCATCCCGTAGTCGATCACGTTGAGCACGGTCTGCAGCGTGATCGTGATGATCCGGGAGCCGCCCGGCGAGCCGACCACCATGAACACCTTGCCGTCCTTCTTCACGATCGTCGGCGCCATCGACGACAGCGGACGCTTGCCCGGCGCGATCGAGTTGCGCGTGCCCTGCACGAGCCCGAACAGGTTCTGCGCGCCGACCTTGACGGTGAAGTCGTCCATCTCGTCGTTCAGGAAGAAGCCGGTGCCCGGCGCGATCACCACCGCGCCGAAGCGGCCGTTGACGGTGTACGTCGTCGACACCGCGTTGCCGTCGCGATCGACGATCGAATAGTGGGTCGTCTCCGGCTTCTCGTGCACGCCGATACCGGGCTGCACGTCGACCGACGCCGTCGCCGCGTCGTCGCTGATCTGCTTGCGGATCTCGGCCGCATACTGCTTGCTGGTCAGCTTCGCGACGGGATTGTCGATGAAGTTCGGGTCGCCCAGCAGCGTGTTGCGATCCTCGTATGCGTGGCGCATCGCCTCGGTCATGTAATGGACGACGGCCGCCGACTGGTAGCCCATCTTGCGCAGGTCGTAGCCTTCGAGCACGTTCAGCGTCTCGCACATCGTCACGCCGCCCGAACTCGGCGGCGGCGCCGACACGAACTCGTAGCCGCGATACGTGCAGGTCAGCGGCGCGATGTCCTGCGCGCGATACGACGCGAAGTCGGCCGCCGTGATCACGCCGCCGCCGCGCGTCGACGCGGCTTCGACGAGCTTCGGAATCTCGCCGTGATAGAACGCGTCCGGGCCCTGCTCCGCGATGCGCTCGAGCGTGCGCGCGAGGTCCTTCTGCACCAGGCGGTCGCCCGGTTGCAGCGGCGTGCCGTCCGCGCGCAGGAAGATGCGCGCGGCCTCCGGGTCCTTCCTGAAGCGCTCGATCGTCGTGTCGAGGATGTCGGTATCGCCGCGCGTCAGCACGAAGCCGTCGCGCGCGAGCCGGATCGCCGGCTCCATCACCTGCCTGCGCGTGAACTTGCCGTACTTGCGCTGCGCGAGGTCGAGGCCGGCGACCGTGCCCGGCACGCCGACCGCCCGATAGCCGTACAGGCTCTGGTTCGGAATCACGTTGCCGTTCGCGTCGAGGTACATGTTCGCCGACGCCGCGGCCGGCGCCGTCTCGCGGAAATTGATGAAGCGGTCGCGGCCGTCGACCAGATGCACGGTCATGAAACCGCCGCCGCCGATGTTGCCGCAGCACGGATTGGTCACCGCCTGCGCGTAGCCGACCGCCACGGCCGCGTCCACCGCGTTGCCGCCGGCCTTCAGGATGTCGACGCCGATCTGCGACGCGAAATGCTGCGACGACACGACCATGCCGTGGGTGGCTTCCACCGCGGGCTCCGAAGCCGCGAACGCGCATGCGCCGACGGCCGACAACAAGGTGAGTACGACGAGCCGTCTCATGACGGAATCCTCCAGACGATTGACCGGCGATGCCGGGATGCGCGATGCGCCGGGCGGCCGGCCGATCCGGCTCCGGTCGAATGTAATGAACGATACATTTCAGCAAGGCTGGGATCATAGCATCGGCATTTTTCCGTCAAAAACTAGGGGATTTACCGTGCTTTCTGCGCGAAACCCGCGCGCGAGATCGGAGAATGTTTGATTCGTTACACGATCGGCGGAGCGGCGCGTCGTCTGGATGCTTGCGTCGGAACGGTCGGGCCGCCCGCCTCGCGCGGCGTCCATCGGCTACCATGCACGCTCGCCGGCAGACGCAGTTCTGCCGTTCGTCGTTCAGCCACGAGCCAGCCGGGGGGCCCATGGGGACAAGCATCAGGGCGTTGCTGCTATCGCAGATGGACAGCTTCACGCCGTCGGAACAGAAGGTGGCGCATGCGCTGCTGGATCGCTACCCGAGCCTCGGGCTCGGGCCGATCGCGAGCTTCGCGAAGCAAGCCGAAGTGAGCGACCCGACCGTGTTTCGCTTCGTCGTCAGGATCGGCTTTCCGAATTACTCGTCGTTTCAGCAAGCGCTGCACGACGAGATCGACGCGGCGATGAACTCGCCGCTCGCGCGCATGGACGCGTTTCATTCGAAAACCGGCATGCGCGACAGTCATGCGGCCATCTTCGAGCGGCTGTCGCAATCGCTCGCGACGACGATCGACGGGCTCGACGCGGCCGCGTTCGACGCCGCGGTGGCGCTGCTCGCGGCGCCGGAGGTGCGCGTGTTCTGCGGCGGCGGGCGTTATACGGCGCCGCTCGCCTCGCTGTTCTCGTTCACGCTCGCGTATGCGCGGCCGCACGTGCACTACGTCGAGCCGAACGTAAACGTCGCGTCGGTGTCGCTGGCCGACATGGAGCCGGGCGACGTGCTCGTGATCTTCGACTTTCGCCGTTATCAGAAGGACAGCGTCCGGTTCGCGCAGGCTGCGCACGCGCTCGGCGTGCGCGTGCTGCTGATCACCGACGAATGGCGCTCGCCGATCAGCGCGTTCGCCGAAATCGTGCTGCGCATCCTCGGGCGGCCGTTCGCGATGTTGCAGACCAACGTGCCCGCGCTCGCGCTCGCCGAGGCGCTCGTGATCGGCGTCACGAACCGGCTGCCGGAACTCGCGCGGCAGCGCATGGAGAAGATCGAGCGGCTCGGTACGGGCGGCGGCGCGCAGGATGCCGACCGGTGGGACCTGCCGGAGTGAGCGGCGCCGCGCATCAGCGGCGATGAAGCGTCAGCTCTCGACGTCCTCGAGGCTGAACACCTCGGTTTTGTCGTTGTACGAAAACACTTCCCCGTAACGCCCCCAGTCGATCACCGCGTCGAGCGTTTCCTCGGCCGTGTCGTCCGGCAGAAAATCCTCCAGCTCCTGCTCGAAGCGCACGCGCGGCGCGCGATGGCCCGGCCGTTCGTTCAGCACCTTCTTGATCCGCGCGGCGAGCGGCACGTGCTTGAGCAAATGATCGGCGAACATCAGCTTGCGTTCCTGCGTGCCGAATTCGGCGAACACGCGGCCCGGCGGCGTCAGGAACACGTCGCCTTCGCGCACGTCGGCAAAGCCCAGGTACTGCAGCACTTCGGCGATCGGGAACAGATCGTCGATCTCCAGATGCAGCGTGCGCGCGATTTCGGGCATGTCGGCGCGGCCGTGGTACGGCGCCATCGCGAGCGTTTCGATCAAACCGGCCATCAGGTTGGTCGACACCTGCGGCAACCAGCTGCCGAGTTCGAGCCCCTTCTTGGTCGCCTCGCCGGTCTGGCGCGCGGTCATCTTCGCGTAGATATCGTCGACCAGCTTGCGAAACTCAGGATCGAGCCGGTTGCGCGGATGCTTGAACGGCACCTTGATCTCGGCGATCACGCGCCCCGGATTCGACGACAGCACCAGAATCCGGTCGCACATGAACACCGCTTCCTCGATGTTGTGCGTGACGATCAGCACCGACTTGATCGGCATGCGGCCTTGCGTCCACAGGTCCAGCAGGTCGGTACGCAGCGTCTCGGCGGTCAGCACGTCGAGCGCGGAGAACGGCTCGTCCATCAGCAGGATGGTCGGATCGACGACGAGCGCGCGCGCGAAGCCGACGCGCTGACGCATGCCGCCCGACAGCTCGCGCGGGTACGCGTTTTCGAAGCCGTCCAGGCCGATCAGGTCGATCGCGGCCAGCGCGCGCTCGCGGCGCTCGCGCGCGCCCACGCCGAGCGCCTCGAGGCCGGCTTCGACGTTCTGCAGCACGGTCAGCCACGGGAACAGCGCGAAGGTCTGGAACACCATCGCGACGCCCTCGGCCGGGCCGGTCAGCGGCTTGCCGAGATAGGTCACTTCGCCGCCGGTCGGCTCGATCAGCCCGGCGATGATCCGCAGCAACGTGGACTTGCCCGAGCCGGAACGGCCGAGCAGCCCGACGATTTCGCCTTCGCGCAGCGACAGGTTCGCGTCGTCGAGCACGAGCAATTCGCCCTGCGTCTTGTTGAAGCCGCGGCTCACGTGGTCGACGCGCAGGATTTCGGCGCCGGGCCGCGGCGGCTGAAGCGGCTGGGACGTCTGGACGGGGGCGTTGATTACGGTGGGGTTTTGCATCGCGCTTACTCTCAATCGAGACGGAGCCGGGATTCCGCATAGGCGTACATCGGACGCCACAGCAGACGGTTGAACAGCGTAACGAACAGCGACATCACCGCGATGCCCAGGATGATCTTCGGGAAGTCGCCGGCCGCGGTGGTCTGTGCGATATAGGAGCCGAGGCCGTGCGCGACGACTTTCGTGTCGCCCCACTGCACGAATTCGGACACGATGCTCGCGTTCCACGCGCCGCCCGAGGCCGTGATCGCGCCCGTCACGTAGTACGGAAAGATGCCCGGCAGCATCGCCTGACGCCACCACTGCCAGCCGCGGATGCGGAAGTTCTTCGTCGCTTCCTTGTAGTCGTTCGGATAGGACATCGCGCCCGCGATCACGTTGAACAGGATGTACCACTGCGTGCCAAGCACGATCAGCGGCGACAGCCAGATGTCCGCGTTCAGGTGGAAGTGGACGATCACGATCACGAACACCGGGAACAGCAGGTTGGCCGGGAACGCGGCGAGGAACTGCGCGAGCGGCTGGATCTTCTCGGCGAGCTTCGGACGCAGCCCGATCAGCACGCCGAGCGGCACCCACACCACCGATGCGATCGCGATCAACACCAGCACGCGCAGCAGCGTGATGAGCCCGAGCACGAGCACGTGGCCAACCTCGGCCAGCGTGACGCCGGTCGCCACAAAGCCGACGACACGCCACGCGACATACAGCGTCAGCGCGATCACGACGGCGGCCCACACGAGGTCGCCGACGCGCGACGACCGGCGCGACGACTTGCCGCGCGACCGCGCGAGCGTCACCGACGGCGCGCGCAGCGGAACGCGCGCCGCCTGCGACAGCAGCCAGCCGGCCGGCACCAGCAGCTGATGGATCAGGTGCGTGCGGCGCATCATGTCGAGCAGCCAGGATTGCGGCGCGTCGCCCGACGCGGTGTTCTCCATCCGGAACTTGTCGGCCCATGCGACGAGCGGCCGGAACAGCAACTGGTCGTACGCGAGGATCACGACCGACATCGCGACGATCACCCAGCCGACCGCAGCGAGATTCTTGTCGGCGATCGCCTGCGCGAGATACGCGCCGATGCCCGGCAGCGTGATCGTGCGGTTGCCGACGGTGATCGCCTCCGACGCGACGACGAAGAACCAGCCGCCCGACATCGACATCATCATGTTCCAGATCAGGCCCGGCATCGAGAACGGCGCTTCGAGCTTCCAGAAGCGCTGCCACGGCGTGAGGTGGAAGCCGCGCGACACCTCGCTCAGATCGCGCGGCACCGTGCGCAACGACTGGTAGAAGCTGAACGTCATGTTCCACGCCTGGCTCGTGAAGATCGCGAAGATCGCGGCGAGCTCCGCGCCGAGCACGCGGCCCGGAAACAGCGCGAGAAAGAACGTGACCGTAAACGAGATATAGCCGAGCACCGGCACCGACTGCAGGATGTCGAGGATCGGAATCAGCACCATGCCCGCACGGCGGCTCTTCGCGGCGAGCGTGCCGTAGCCGAGCGTGAACACGAGCGACGCGACCATCGCCGCGAGCATCCGCAGCGTGGTGCGCAACGCGTATTCGGGCAGGTTCGACGGATCGAGCGAGATCTTCTGCGTCTGCAGCGTCGCGATCGGCGCCATCGTTTCGTGGAAGCCAACGATCGCCATCGCGAGGATGCCGATGATCAGCGGAAACGCGACCGCGTCCCAGCGGTTGGGCAGCACGCGCCACGCGGACGCATTGGCGGTGCGATTCGGATCGAAGAAGCGGATATCCATCGGTAGCGTGTGGGTGGAATTGAAAATCGATGGGAGCGGCCGCGCGCGCAGCCGATGGCCGCGTCAGCGTGCGTGGCCCCAGGCAGGCCGTCGGCAGACGCCAACGGCGGACGCGCGGCAGCGAGCCGCGGCGCGGGGTTCCGTTGCCGCGAGGTTCGGCATCATGGGCTCCGGAGTGACGATTCGGTGTCGCAGGCTATCGGGCCGGCATGACGCAAATGTGACGTGTCACTTACAGGACATTGACATGCAACACATTGCCGGTCGCGGAACCGGTCGCAAACGTTGGCGCAGCGCGACAGCTTTCGCTTCGCATTGAACGTCGCAGACAGAAGCCACGTGGCGCTCGCCAGTGCGCGCACGATCCGCCCGTCGAAGTGGCCGGCCGGCATGCATTCGGCGTATCGCGATCGCAGGTCCGCTTCGATGCCGATGACGGCAGCAGGAAGCACTTCGATGCGAAGCCGCCTCGCGCCATCGGCGAAACGCGCATCCGCCACTCGAATGCGCTCGCCCCCTTCGTACGCCGCGGCATCGGGCAACGCACCGCGCAGCGCAGGCGCCGCCGGCCATCGCCTACACTGCTTCCATCCGGCCGGCGCCCGCCGGCCGTCACCGACCGCGAGGCGAACGATGACGGTGAGTCAACCCGCACACCCGAAACTGCCCGGCCAGGTCGTGCTCGTGCTGCAAGGCGGCGGCGCACTGGGTGCGTACCAGCTCGGCGTGTTCGAAGCGATGAACGCGTCGGGCATCCAGCCCGACTGGGTCATCGGCACGTCGATCGGCGCGATCAACGCGGCGCTGATCGCCGGCAACGCGCCGGCGCAGCGCGCGCAGCGGATCGCACAGTTCTGGCGTCACGTGACCGAACGCCCCGCGGTGAACGTGCCGGGCCTGCCGACGACCTGGAACAAGATCGGCGCCGAGTTCGCGGTGATCGGCGCGGGGCTGCCCGGATTTTTTCGGCCGAACCCTGCCGCGTGGCTCGGGCCGCTCGCGCACGTCGGCGTCGAGCACGCGTCGTACTACGTGGCCGAGCCGCTGCGCGACACGCTCGCTTCGCTGATCGACGTCGAGCTGCTGAATGCGGGCCGGCCGCGCGTCACCGTCGGCGCGGTCAACGCGTGCACCGGCGCGATGCGCTATTTCGATTCCCGCGAGCGCCGGCTCGGCCTCGACCACGTGATGAGCTCCGGCGCGCTGCCGCCCGCGTTCCCGGCCGTGCGCGTCGACGGCGCGCCGTACTGGGACGGCGGCATCTATTCGAATACGCCGGTCGAGGTCGTGCTGGACGATGCGCCGCGCCGCAGCTCGATCATCTTCTCGGTGCAGATGTGGAATCCGGTCGGCCCCGAGCCGCAGAGCATCTGGCAGGTGTCGGAACGGCAGAAGGACATCCAGTATGCGAGCCGCACCGACGGCAACATCGCGCGGCAGCAGCAGATTCACCGGCTGCGTCACGTGATCAACGAACTGGTGATGCGCGTACCGGAGCCGGAGCGCGCGTCGGCGGACGTGCAGGCGCTCGCCGCATGGGGCTGTCAGACTACGATGCGCGTCATCAAGCTCGCGGCGCCGCGACTCGACGGCGACGATCAGTGGAAGGACATCGATTTCACGCCGGACGGGATTGCCGCGCGCCGCCAGGCCGGTTTCGACGCGACGATGCAGGCGATCGCCGCGCGGCCGTGGGAACGGCCGATGGATCCGACCGAGGGCTTGAGCGTGTGGAGCCCGGAAGAAAACCGGATCGGCGAACGGCACAACTGACGCGCGCCGCGCGGCGGCGTCGCGTGGTGCCGCCCGCGGCGCGCGCTCGCGCGGCCGCTCAGAGCGCGCGCACGATGCCGCCGTCGACGCGCAGGTTCTGCCCGGTGATGTAGCCGGCGCCTTCGGACAACAGGAACGTCACCGTCTGCGCGATCTCGTCGGTCCTGCCGAACCGGCCGACCGGGATGCGCGCGACGATCTCGGGCGTCTCCGGCCAGCTGTCGATGAAGCCGGGCAGCACCGAATTGACGCGAATGTTGTCCTTCGCGTAACGCTCCGCGTACAGCCGCGTGAACGCACTGAGCGCCGCCCGCAGCGCCGACGACACGGGCATCGGCTGCTCGGGCGCATCGGCCGCGAAGCTCGAGATGTTGACCACGGCGCCGCCGCCCTGCTGCAGGAACACCGGCGTGACGCGACGCAGCACGCGTACGACGTTGAGCACGATCAGGTCGAGCCCTTCGTGCCATTTGGCGTCGTCGATCGCGAGCAGATCGCCCTTCGGCGGATGCCCGGTGTTGTTGACGACCGCGTCGATGCGGCCGTATTTCGCGAGCGTGCCGCTCACGAAGCGCTCGATGTCCGCGTCGTCGGTGACGGAGCCCGCGATGCCGAAACCGCCGAGTTCCGTCGCAAGCTCGACCGCGCTGCCGGACGGCGACATCAGCGCGACGCGATAGCCGTGGTTCGCGAGGTCGCGCGCGATCGCCGCACCCATGCCCTTGCCCGCCGCCGTGATCAACGCCACTTTTTCTACAGTCATGCCGTTCTCCAGAATGGTCGGCGCAACGCTACCGACGTGTGCAAAAGCGCCACTCTAGGCCTCTATAATCGGCCTGTCGAACGATCATTTCTGCATTTACCCTGTAGGTTTTCTACTGCATGAAGGCGCTGTCCAATGCCCGTCGGTTTCCGCCGCTGAATGCGCTGCGCGCGTTCGAGGCCGCCGCGCGCCACCTGAATTTTCGCCTCGCCGCCGATGAACTCGGCGTCACCCAGGGCGCCGTCGCGCAGCAGGTCCGGCATCTGGAGGACGCGGTGCAAGTACAGTTGTTCCGGCGCTTGCCGCGAGGGCTCGCGCTGACGCGCGACGGGCTCGAGTATTTCTCGTCGGTCCAGCGCGCGCTGCAGCTGATCGCCGACGCGACGCAAGCGCTCGGCCAGCGGCCGGCGGCGCTCACGGTCAGCACGACGCCGTCGTTCGCGTCGAAATGGCTGATTCCGCGGCTGGCCGACTTCGGCCGGCAGCATCCCGACATTGAAGTGCGCGTCGTCGCGGACGAGCGGCTCGCATCGTTCCGGGCCGATGGCGTCGATATCGCGATTCGGCTCGGCAAGCCGCCGTTTCCCGCCGGGCTGACCGCGCAGTTACTGTCGCCGCTCGACGTGTTCGCCGTCGCCAGCCCCAAATTGCTCGACGGCGCGCCGCCGATCCGCTCGATCGACGATCTGTCGACGCACGTGCTGTTGCACGACGCGCACGATCTGTGGCCCGAATTCGTCGACAAGCTCGGCGGACGAGGCCGCGTGGACGCGACCAAGGGCCCGCGCTTCAGTCAGTCGCTGCTCGCGATCGACGCCGCGATCGCCGGCCAGGGCATCGCCTTGACGAGCGAGCCGCTCGTCGAGCGCGATATCGCCGAAGGCCGGCTGCGGCGCGTATTCGATTTTTCGTTTCCGATGTCGCTCGGCTTTTACGTCGTCTTTCCGAATGCGAATGCGCAGTCCGATACGCTCGAAGCCATGCGGCGGTGGCTGTTTGCGCAGTATGCGGCTGCGTGAGCGATGCGGGACGCGCCGTCGATGTGTGCGCACAAAAGTGTCCGTACCTCGACTCCTTGCCAGTACGGTCTTCGGGTGTCCCGCCGCGTTGCCGGAAATCGTAGAAAGTCTGTACTCGAGTCGGAAACGCGACCGCGTTGCAGTCGAAGGCACACAAGACTCCACACTCGGCAATGGCGACGGAGGGTTTGGACGAGACATTAAACGGGGAGGCACTGAGGGACAGTAGCTACGCGTCTTTTTGAAACCGTCTCTATGGAAACACTGATCAATAGACGATCACGCGAGGTTGTCGGTGACGCAGGCGTGGCATGGCTGCATGTCGAAGCGAAGCATCGCCCGTTCGGGGAAGTTTGACCCGAGGATGCGCTTAATTTCCCGCATTTCTCACACGCATGACGGATTGCTCCCATGAATCGACCGCAGCCGGTTTCGCGCGATCACCAGATTCGCCAAGGCGAACAGACTGAACAGTTGCGCGGTGTTCTTGAACAGCCCCTTGTAGCGCACCTTGCGATGACGGAACAGGTTCTTGACGACATGAAACGGATGCTCGACCCGCGCGCGGATTTGCGCCTTGGTTCGCTCCAGCGCGATTACCAGATCCTTCAGCGCACCGTCGCGCATGGCCTTGATCTTTCCTCGCTTGGCCGCCACGCGCCACTTTACCGACTTGCTCTTCATTTCAGCGCGCTTGTCCACGCCGATGTAGCCCGCATCGCCGAACGCTTCTTGCTCGTGGCCGTGCAACAGCGCGTGCGCTTGCGAAACATCCGACACGTTGGCCGACGTGCCAACCACGCTGTGAACCAGCCCCGAATCGGCATCGACGCCGATGTGCGCCTTCATGCCGAAGTGGTAAGTAGACCCGGGGAACCGCCCCCCGAGCCTCTCGCAGAACCGTACGTGACACTCTCGCGTCATACGGCTCCCGTTATCCAGCCTGCGGCGTAACCACACGCCAGTGAGCGAACAGCATCGGGTTGGTCCGGCGCATTCTGTCCAGCCAATCGGCACTGCGTCGCCTGCGCCCGTGTAGGCCCTTGTACTTCCGTCTGGCCCAGCGCTCAAGAGCACAGTCGATGTGCTGGACGATGCGAAGCATGGCAGTCTTGTAGAACGCGCCATAGTAATTCCCCGTTACTATCTTCACGCCCCGATAATCGGGGCTATGGCCAGCCAGGCCCGGCATGATTCTCGCCCCCAGTCGCAGTCATGATCCGGGGGGTGTTGTCACCGGGCCTGGTGGGTGGCTGGTGATCGCTGATAGGGGTTTGGCCGGGATATCCCGACGCCGTCCGTAACGTGGATGCCGAGACTTGCCACCGTTGTTGCAGGCCAATCCGTTCACTCTGCATAAACTTCGATGCAAGACACTCAACAACGTGACGCCGTCGATGTCTTTGTCGGCGTCGATGTCGGTAAGGGCCACCATCACGCCGTGGCACTCGATCGGAACGGTAAGCGCCTGTACAACAAGGCACTGCCCAACGACGAGGCCAAGCTGCGCGCCCTCATCGCCGAACTCAAGACTCACGGTCGACTGCTGTTCGTCGTCGATCAGCCTTCCACCATCGGTGCGCTTCCTGTAGCCGTCGCCCGCGCCGAAGGCGTACTCGTCGCCTATCTGCCCGGACTGGCCATGCGCCGCATCGCTGATTTGCACGCCGGCGAAGCCAAGACCGATGCCCGCGACGCCGCGATCATCGCCGCAGCCGCTCGCTCGATGCCGCATACGCTGCGCTCGCTTCGACTGGCCGACGAGCAACTCGCCGAACTCACCATGCTCTGCGGCTTCGATGACGACCTCGCCGCTCAGGTCACGCAAACCAGCAACCGCATTCGCGGGCTGCTTACCCAGATCCATCCGGCGCTCGAGCGTGTTCTCGGACCGCGCCTTGACCATCCAGCGGTACTCGATCTGCTTGAGCGCTATCCGTCGCCCGCCGCGCTTGCCGGCACCAGCGAGAAGACGCTCGCCAATCGCCTGACCAAGCTCGCTCCGCGCATGGGCAAAGGCTTAGCGGCCGAAATCGTTCAGGCACTGAGCGAACAAGCCGTGACCGTGCCCGGCACGCAAGCCGCCACCATCGTCATGCCCCGTTTAGCCCAGCAGCTTGCGGCATTGCGTAAGCAACGCGACGAGATCGCTGCCGAAGTGGAGCGATTGGTGCTTGCTCACCCTCTTTGGCCGGTCCTGACCAGCATGCCGGGAGTCGGCGTCAGGACCGCCGCCAGACTCCTGACCGAGGTCGCTCATAAGGCGTTCGCTTCGGCGGCGCATCTGGCGGCCTACGCCGGCCTCGCGCCGGTTACCCGACGCTCAGGTTCATCGATACGCGGTGAACATCCATCCAGACGCGGCAACAAGGTGCTCAAGCGCGCCTTATTCCTATCCGCCTTCGCGGCCTTGCGGGACCCAGTCTCACGGGCCTATTACTCGCGCAAGATCCAGCAAGGCAAGCGTCATAACCAAGCGCTCATCGCGCTCGCGCGGCGACGCTGCGACGTTCTGTTCGCCATGCTGCGCGACGGCACCATTTACCAACCCAAGTCAGTCCCTAACGCTTGACGAAACACATAGGGGCACCCCCCTGTATCACTGGGTTATATAGTCTCGCCACATCGGCAAGCGTTACGTGGGTCTGGCGGTTGAGCCGCCACCCCCGCACTGCCTGCCGCATCCGCTTCAGCGCATCTTCGCTGGCCCCCGGAAGGAAGCTGGTGAAAATGCCGCCTTGCGTGCTATACGCCTTTCTCGGCCTGAACGTGAAGCCGAGGAACGTAAAGCTCGCTTGCGAATGGCGTTCGCTTCGATTGCTGCCCCTGCAATACACGATCTTCGATTTCTCCGGATGCATCGTCAGCCCGCAAGCTGCCAGCCGTGCTGCAATAGAACGCATCACGTATTCCGCCTGCTTGCGGCTATGGCAGTGAACCACCGCATCGTCCGCATAACGGGCAAACGGACAGTTGGGACTGGTGCGCTGCATCCATCGGTCGAATGTGTAATGCATGAACAGGTTCATCAGGATCGGACTGACCACACCGCCTTGGGGTGTCCCCCGCGTGCGAGGCACACGTGCGCCGTCCGCTGTCTCGAACGGTGCAACCAGCCACCGTTCGGTGTATAGCAGTATCCAGTCTTCCTTGATGTGGGTCCGCACCGCTTTCATCAGCAGTCCATGATCGATCTGATCAAAGGCTGCCTTGATGTCAAATTCCACCACCCAGTCATATCGCCAGCAGCGTTCACGAGTGATCGCCACCGCCTGCTTCGCCGACCGCCCCGGCCTGTACCCGTAGGAGTCCGGATGGAAGATTGCATCGAGGCTCGGCTCAATGACCAGTTTGACCGCGGTTTGCGCAACACGGTCTGCGACCGTGGGCACCCCCAGCTTTCTCGTGCCTCCCGACGCCTTGGGAATCTCCACCTGCTTGACCGGTGGCGGGAAATACGACCCCGATGACATCCGGTTCCACAGCTTGTATAGATTCTTCGACAGGTTCTGCTCGAACTCGGCGATGGTTTCCTCGTCGATCCCGGCCAGCCCCACGGTTGGCCTTGACCTACCGGTATGCCTCCCATACCGTGCGCTTCGCAATGTTGTACGGCTTCGCCGATTTCACGCCGCTCATCCCCGCAGGTTGACCGCGTTCACCGGCAAGATAACGCCGCCCCTTCGCTCCATTCCCATTACAGGAACTTCGACACTACTACGGGCGGCTCCACCCCTCACTCCAGCATCGGTATTCTTCCTCGTGGTGTCTGCCATTTGTCATTTCCCTTCACATCTGGAGCAAGGTTCTCACGTTCCGTACCAAAGCCTGCACTGAGATCATGCCGCCTATACACCGGCTGCCACCGGGCCCGTAAACAGGTGTCGTCCCGGTTAGTCCTGAAGCAAGTGGCCAGCCTCAGTTTCGACAGCGTCGCGGCAATAACGATGCGTCATCGGACGGTTTGCTTTCGCTCATCTTCTCAGCACGTACCCACCATCCTCTGCGGATGACTTCCCCGGTCGCTCACCACCACGCCTTTTGAACGCAGCAGCACCGGGTGGTTTGGAGCCCGCTCCTGCAAGCCGACTCCGGGAGGCCTCCTCCCATCTTCAGTACAGCATCGCAGACTCCGCCTGCGCTCGTGACACACACCACTCGTTGCCTTTCTTCGTTTGATGCATGTCCGGATCGCGACACTTCTCGGCGTTCTTGGTCGACGGCGGTGCCTCGATGATCGTTGCATCGACCAGCGTGCCTTCCTTCATCGTCAGCCCGCGTTCGCACAGCGAGATGCCAATCTCGTCGAACAGCTTGCGCGTCAGGTCATGTTCGAGAAGCAGGCGCCGGAACTTCAGCAGCGTGGTTGCATCCGGCACGTTCTCGATGGCCAGATCAATCCCGGCAAACGCCCGCATCGCGATGCTGTCGTACAGCGCATCCTCCAGCCCCTCGTCCGACAGGCTGTACCACTGCTGCAGGAAGTAGATTCGAAGCATCCGCTCCAGACCGATCGGCGGGCGCCCGCGCGCTCCTTTCGGGTAATACGGCTCGATTGCCGTCAGCAACCGCGACCACGGCACCAGCTTCTCCATCTCGTCCAGGAAACGCTGACGCCGCGTCACGCGCTTCTTGCCCGCACTTTCCGCTTCCGCAAAGCTCATCTGCCGTTTCATCGTCATGGACTCGTTCCGTGAACTATGTTCTACAACGTCCTCGGCTGCGTCAGCGATGACCACCGAGACGGATAAATCAGTGTTTCCCTAGCGCCTTCCCGATAGCGAGAAACGATTTCCCTGCCCACCACCGCTGCCAAACCTCTGACTTGCCTTCTGGCGACAACCCCGGCCGTCCCATTTATGCCATTCGTCAACCCTCCCTCATTCGATATTAATAGGAAGGTGTTGCAACAATCCGTTGAACCTACCCTTGCAAAAGGCGTCGGGTCCATACATGCGTGAAAAGGACGATTACCCCTGTTCCCGTCGGTCATCGCGGCCGGCTTCTGGATCGGCGGTCAGTGTGGTGAAGGCTACGCTTCGCGTGCTCGTGTGGCACCGTCCAGCAACGGAGCGGACGCGCGCGCATCATCGCGGCTCATCATTCCGCGGTCGACACCGCTCAGGCCTGCCGATCGCGATTGATTTCCCCTCAACTGCTCCGTGAAATATCGGTCCCGTATCAAGCGCGCGCGATTGCGCATTGCCTTGATGCGACATGTGCCGCCACTATAATTTTCGAAACAGGATTCGCATTCGAGCGATCTACAGAACTTCATCGGGAAAAGGGACATATTGCTGCCGCCTGGTCGTCGGATCGGTAAAGTATGATGGTCGCCCCGTCCGCCGATTCCCGCAGCGCCCACATCGGTCGGATTCTCGCTCGTCAGCCGGGCGCGAGCACTGGAGTCACGCATGCCGGACAACCCGCCCGTTACCGAGAATCACCTGCTTGCCGCACTGCCGAAGAACGAGCTTGTACGCATCATCCCGAACCTGACGATCGTCGACATGCCGCTCGGGAAAGTGCTGTACGAATCGGGCGGCCAGCTTCATTACGTCTATTTTCCGACCACGTCGATCGTGTCGCTGCTGTATGTAATGGAGGATGGCTCGTCCGCGGAAATCGCGATCGTCGGGCATGAGGGCATGATCGGCGTGTCGCTGTTCATGGGCGGCGAAACGACGCCGAGCCGCGCCGTCGTGCAAAGCGCTGGACAGGCCTACCGGCTCGACGCCAGCGTCCTGAAAGAAGAATTCCGGCGCGGCAACGCGATGCAGCGTCTGTTGTTGCGCTATACGCAGGCGCTCATCACGCAGATGGCGCAGACCGCGGTATGCAACCGTCATCACTCGATCGATCAGCAGCTGTGTCGTTGGCTGCTGCTCAGCCTCGACCGCCTGCCATCGAACCAGTTGCGCATGACTCAGGAACTGATCGCCAACATGCTGGGCGTGCGCAGGTCGGGCGTGACGGAAGCGGCATTGAAGCTGCAGGACGCCGGCCTCATCCGCTACAACTACGGCCATATCGAGGTGCTGGACCGACCCGGGCTCGAAAATCGCGTGTGCGAATGCTACGGCGTGGTCAAACGCGAATTCGACCGCTTGCTTCCGGCTCTGAAGCAACTCTAGCCGTCACTACGCCTCATCCGACGGCCCAGTACGGCACCCGGTTGTAGTACTGGTGAAGTGACAATCCCCACTGCGATTGCGTCATCACCGGCCAATGCTCCTCGTCGAAGCCCGGGGCGCTTTTGACATGCGCAGCGGTTACATCCAGATGGAAACATTTGTCGCCGACATTGTATTTCATCGCACTCCACGGAATGGCACGAAGCATCTCGCCCGTGCCGCCGCTGGACGCCACCGCGTAGGCAATTTTGCCGAGGTGCAAATCGAGCACGATGTCGAATACGTTGCCGATATTCTCACCGTCCGACGCGATGATCTGGCTGCCCTTCAGGACATCCGCGGTCGTCACCATATGACCGGGTTCATCGCCAGCATCGCGTTCGACGAGCTTGCTTCCGTTTCCGTCATCCCCGGATCGGTCGGGGGTATGGAGCATCCTCATGGTGTAATCCTTGGACAAGTTCCGGGAATATCCGTCTCGTGCACGGCCTCGACATCGAAAGCGGCACTCGACGCACGAGAAAACGCTACGTGCATCGGCATTGGAAGTCGGTACGGCTCCGTACCGGGGTACACCGGGAATATCGGCTCGCCGGTGCGCCGACCGATTTCGCCATGCTTATCGATATCGCCGGATATCGGCGACTACTCGATGCCTCGTGGTCGCGCAGGGCGCCCACCCTGCGCTAGCGGTGCTTGATGTGCGACGACTTCCGATGATGCTTTCGGTGGGTCGGGCGGGAGATCATTTTCGTTACACCGCCGATCGACGGCGGATCGCTGGCGGGGAATGTCCCCTCCACCGCCTCGTCGACATTACGTTCGCTCTTGCCGCCGTTCGTATGCTGCTCTCGATATCTGCTGCGCATAACCGCCTCCATGGAGGTGAGGTTCGGATCGGGCCGCGCCGGATTCAGCTGGGCCGCCCGCGTGAAACGCCTCCGGTCACCTGCCAGCATAGACCCGATTGGAATATTCCGCCCGGTGCTAGCGCGATCCGCCGACCAACGCCAGGCATCGCGAGACAGCCACGCACACCAGCAAACCGTCCAGCATCGGAAAGACTCAGCCCGCACACCCGCCTATAGCCGGGCCACCGGGCCGAATTCGCCGCCGCCCGTATGAATCACGAGACGTCAACTCCTTCAATTTCCATCTGGATCCGCCATGAAACTTGCTCTTCTCGCCATCCCCCTGACAGATTGCCGGCGCGTACGCCGTGGCGGCGACAGTCGCCCTCGGCTCAGCGGTTTTCGCCCCACTCTCGAATGCCGCCGCCCCTGCACCGGATCACGCAGATTGCCGAAATCGAACGGCGTCTACGGGCATGGCAGAGAGAGGACAAGTCCTGCCGGGCAATTGCCGCGGTACCGGGTGTCGGGCCGCTGACGGCGACCGCAGCAGTTGCAACGATGGGGGATGTGAAGACGTTCCGATCCGGGCGCGAGTTTGCGGCGTGGATCGGGCTGGTGCCGAGGCAAACCGGCACGGGCGGTAAGGTCCAGTTGCCGGGTATAAAGCTGCAACCCATCCTGTCGCGGTCGGAACACACGAAAAACCGTCGCAAACGGGAGGCGTTCATCTAAACATGATGGACGTTTCAATCGGACACGCATGTCGAAACACGATGGCACCGAGAACGGGGATGCGACTCGTCGGCCTGATCGTTCCGTTCGGCTGCCTTGTCGGTGCACCGCAGTTGCGCGCGGACAGAATGAATCACGGCTGGGACCGGGGCAACCACGCGGGCATGACGCATCACGGCGGTCGCCACCACGACCATCCCCCGCACGGGCGCCCGGCGTCTCGCAGTTCTTCCCCCTGCGGCTGTGGTGACGCACGAATCCAGTCCGGCGGACGGATACACCCGGCCGGCAAGTGGACGTAGTGAATCTCACGACTTCGTTATCCTGATGATGACCGAGTGGATGTGTCGCGACATGCCGGGAGGGGAGATTTACGCCCGTGCGTGCTTTGTACGGTTTCGTACCGCATCTGGCATTCGTTGTGTGTAGCGTCTCAACCATGCCGGCCACCCGGGGGACGCGCTCGGCGGGCATCGTTCCGCATCGACGGGAACGGCTGGATACCACTGCACGGCAGGCAGGTTCGCCTGATTACCAATGTGCAGGGCATCGTTCTGACGAGGACATCATGTTGCGAAGCATCCGAAGGTTGCACGGAGATACGGTTCGAGCGAAGGACGGCGATATCGGGCACATTAACCAGGCCTACTTCGACGATGACAACTGGTGTATTCGCTACCTCGTCGTCGAGACGGGCGACTGGCTGCACGACAGACGGGTTCTCATCTCGCCATATTCCGTAACACATCCCGAATTCCGCACGCTATATGTCAGTCTGTCGCAACAGCAGGTGAGAGACAGCCCGAACGTGGACACGCACAAACCAGTATCGCGCCAGCACGAGATCGAGTACCTGCGTTACTACAACTACCCGACTTACTGGGGCGGCCCGAACCTTTGGGGGATGGGTGCTTACCCGGCTTTCGATCCGGCCGGTCCGTCGCAGGACCTCGAAGCGGGTGACCCGTTGTTCTCGCACGGCGCGGCGGCCAGTACGCCGGCGGATACGCATCTGCACAGCACCGGCGAGGTCGACGGCTATCGGCTCGAAGTCAAGGACGGACATATCGGCCACGTGTCCGACTTCATTTACGACGATGAAGCCTGGGTGATCCGCTATCTGGCGATCGACACGTCGAGCTGGTGGTCGACCGGCAAGGAAGTGCTGATCGCGACTCACTGGCTCGACCAGGTGGACTGGCCGACGGAAACGGTATCGACCACGCTCACGCGCGACGCGATCCGCCGCAGCCCTCCATACGACGACTCGCAGCTCGTGCATCGAAGCTACGAGATCGAGTTGCATGAGTTCTACGGCAAGCACGGCTATTGGCACGGAGACCGATAACGCTGACCCGCACAATGGCTAGCCAACGCAACGACCATCCCGTGCGGGATATCCCGTGACCGGACGCCAGGGAGCAACTGCATGACCTCAACCGATTCCCCGCCAACCGAAGGTTCGGCACTCGATGCACTCTGCATCAATACGCTGCGCTTCCTGTCGATCGATGCCGTGCAGAAAGCGGCGAGCGGCCATCCAGGCTTGCCGCTCGGCGCCGCACCGATGGCCTATGCGTTATGGATGCGCCATTTCAAGCATCACCCCGCCAACCCGGCGTGGTTCGATCGCGATCGCTTCATCCTGTCGGCCGGACATGGCTCGATGCTGTTGTACAGCCTGCTCCACCTCACCGGCTACGACCTGCCGCTCGATCAGATCCGCAACTTCCGGCAATCGGGCAGCCTCACACCCGGCCATCCGGAGCGCGGCCTCACGCCGGGTGTCGAGACGACGACCGGCCCGCTCGGCCAGGGCTTCGCCAACGCCGTCGGCATGGCGATGGCGGAAACGCAGCTCGCAGCGTGCTACAACCGTCCCGGCTTCGCGATCGTGGATCACCACACCTACGTACTCGTCAGCGACGGCGACCTGATGGAGGGCGTCGCAGCGGAAGCGGCCTCGCTTGCCGGCCATCTCCGGCTCGGCAAGCTGATCTGCCTGTACGACGACAATCGGGTCACGCTGTCCGCCGGCACCGCGATCACCTTCACCGAAGATCGCGCGCGACGGTTCGACGCCTACGGCTGGCATACCGAAACGGTCCACGACGGCAACGACCTGGCCGCCATCGATGCGGCGCTGGTCAACGCACGCGCCGAGCAGCGGCGTCCGTCGTTGATCCTCGTGCGCACGCATCTCGGCTACGGCTCGCCCAACCGGCAAGACACGTACCAGGCTCACGGATCGCCGCTCGGCGATGCCGAGGTGCGCCTTACCAAGCACAACCTCGGCTGGCCACCCGATCCCGCGTTTCATATCCCCCCACCGGCGCTCGCGCATTTTCGCCGGGCGCTGGTGGAGGGGCGAGCACGAGAAGAGCAGTGGAACGCGCGGTTCGAGGCCTATACGCGCGCGTTCCCCGAGCTGGCGGAGATGCTGCTGAACACGGTGCGCGGCACGCTGCCCGACCGTTGGGACCGCGATATCCCGGTCTTTCCGGCCGATCAGCAAGGCATTGCGACGCGGGTCGCATCCGGCAAGGTGTTGAACGCCCTCGCTTCCCGCGTACCGTCGCTGGTCGGCGGCTCCGCCGATCTGAATCCCTCCACCTTCACCGCGCTGACCGGGCTCGGCGATTTCGAGGCCCCCGGCATGAACGCGCTCGACCGGCAAGGCTCCGACGGCGGCGGCTGGAGCCGCAGCGGCCGCAATCTGCATTTCGGCGTGCGCGAGCATGCGATGGGCGCGATCCTGAACGGCTTGGCAACCCACGGCGGCATCCTGCCGTTCGGTGCGACCTTCCTGATCTTTTCCGACTACATGCGCCCGCCGATCCGGCTCGCCGCGTTGATGCACCTGCAGGTGATCTATGTGTTCACACACGACAGCCTCGCGGTCGGCGAGGACGGTGCGACGCACCAGCCGATGGAGCAACTCGCCGGGCTGCGCGCGATCCCGGGCCTGCTGGTGATTCGACCGGCCGACGCCAACGAGACGGCCGTCGCGTGGCGCGTGGCGCTCGAAGCGCGGGAGCGGCCGACCGCACTGGTCCTGACCCGCCAGGACGTGCCGACCATCGATCGCCTCCGGTTCGCACCGGCCGAGGGCTTGCGGCGCGGCGGATACGTGCTGGCCGACGCCCCCGACGGCCGCCCCGCGCTGATCCTGATCGCGACGGGCTCGGAAGTCGCGTTGGCGCTGGCGGCGCAAGTCGAACTGCTCGCGCGCGGCGTGGCGGTTCGGGTGGTGTCGCTGCCCTGCTGGCGATTGTTCGACGCTCAGCCTCAGCCATATCAGGACGCCGTGCTGCCTAAGTCGGTCGGCGCGCGGCTGGCGATCGAAGCGGGTGTGTCGCAAGGCTGGCATCGCTATGTCGGCGATCGTGGCGACGTGCTCGGCATAGCGGGCTTCGGTGCATCGGCGCCGGGCGCCGAGCTGATGCGCGATTTCGGCTTCACGGTCGAGAACGTCTGCGACCGCGCGATGAAACTGCTCGCCTGAGCCATCGGCGGCCCGTGCGCGAATCAGGCGTTCGGGCCGCCGCCGGCATCGCGCGTACCGGCTTCGAGCACCGCGTCGACCATCGACTGGGCATCGGACACGATGCGCGCTCCACGTGATTCTCTACGTTGAAGCTTTCCGCATCGATCCGATAGAGATCCCCGGTACCCGATGGCCGGCCGTGCTCAATGCGCGGCCGACTTGCCCGCTCGACGTTCGAGCATGAGGATAAGGGCAATGATGCTGACGAAATGCGTGCGCTCCGGGGGCGTCAGACGGCCGTTCTCCAGCATCGATTCCAGCCGAATTCGCCAGAGTGCCAATGGCGCAGGTTCACCGAGCGTGACGCGTGCAATGAGTCGTTCAAGCGAACGCAGGTCTCCCTCGATTGCTGAGTGGGCCATGGCAACGCTCCGGTTGTCGTGAGGATCGGCGAACAGTCTATGACGACGCACGGCGCCACTCTGCCCGCTACCGTACATCGCCTGCGTGCCGCTTCTGGCACGCGTTCCCGACCGCTTGGGCCGCAGGCACGCGTCGCTGCGATCGCAATGGTCGTGCCCGCTCCTTTGTCCGCCATCGGACAGACGCCTGACCGGCTCGCTGCGAACGTGGGACGATCGGCGCGATACTGTGCGACGAGTGTGGGGCATCGACGCCCCGTCCGGTGCGCGCGCGTACAGCCTCCGCGACGCCACATGGCCACCTGCAACCGAAGCGCGGCGAGCGCAACGTCATTTATGCGGAGTATGCAACGTGACCGAAACGATCGGATGCCTCATCTTCGGAGCCCTGCTGATTTTCATGGGCCTCATCGGATCATCGCTCAAGCACCTACCGCTGAGCGCCGCCATGGTGTATCTCGGGATAGGCTTTCTAATCGGACCCTCTGGCATCGATTTCCTGTCGATGACATTGCCGGACGACGTCACGCGTTTGCGCATCGCCGCCGAAATCGGCCTTCTCATCTCGCTGTTCGCCATCGGCCTGAGACTGCGTGTCCCGCCTACCGATCGCCGCTGGATGTTGCCGCTTCGGCTTGGCATCGTCGCGATGATCGTCACTGTCGCGTCGATCGCCATGCTCGGCGTGCTGGTGTTGAATTTGAGTCTCGGCGTCGCGGTATTGCTGGGCGCAATGATCGCGCCGACGGACCCGGTGCTTGCTCATGACGTCGGCGTGCGTGACGCCGGCGACGTCGAGCTGGTGCGGTTTTCATTGTCCGGCGAAGGCGGGATCAACGACGGCACTGCCTACCCATGCGCGGTGCTCGGCCTGCTGTTGTGCGGCTCCGGCACGAGTTCGGATGTTCACTGGAGCATGGTCGGCGGCATTGCATGGGGCATCGCGTCCGGGGTGGGCGCCGGCTGGCTGCTCGGCTTCGCCACCGCTCGGATCGTCGCGTTCTTGCGCAGCCGTCACGGGCAGGCGCTCGGCCTCGAAGGATTCTTCGCGCTTGGCCTGATCATGCTGTCGTATGGCGTGACGCTCGCCATTCATGGCTACGGGTTTCTGGCCGTGTTCGCCGCGGGCGTCGCGATGCGGCGCGTCGAGCACCGAACGAGCGGCCAGAAAACGTCGAAGGAGACGGTCGGCATCGTGGACAGCGAGGATGTCGAGGCCACCTCCACCGATCCCGACAAAGCCCATGCATTCGTCGCGGAGTCGGTCATGGGTTTCACGATCGAGCTTGAACACATTGCCGAAGCCGTGCTGATCCTGCTGATCGGCGCGCTTGTCTCCCGTTATTGGGCTGACATGCTCACCTGGACGGGTGCGGCTGTGGTCGCAATCCTGCTGTTCGTCATCCGGCCGGTCGCCATCCAGCTCGCGCTGATCGGCTCCCGAGCGTCGCACCACCAGCGCCGCTTGATCAGCTGGTTCGGCATTCGCGGCGTGGGTTCCCTGTATTACCTGATGCTGGCTCTCGAGCAAGGGCCACGCGCGGAACTGTTGCCGCTGGTTCCGTGGGTACTATCCATCATCGCCATGTCGATCGTGCTGCACGGCATCTCGGCCGCGCCGCTGATGCGCCGCTATGCGTGAGATCCGTGGCGGGCGAGGCGGCACGGGTCGAACGGTTCGGTGCAGTGCAACGCCCGGCACTCAAGGTGCCGGGCGGCGGTATTTCCATGAACCTGCAGTGTCGATGACGTCTCGCGTCACAGTCTGCCAAGCAACATCAGGACGAGCAACACGACCAATACCAAGCCCAGCAATCCGCTTGGACCATAACCCCAGCCGTTGCTGTAGCGCCAGGCCGGAATCGCCCCGACCAGCAGCAGCACGACCACGATCAGTAGAAGAAGTCGCAGTGACATGTCGTCTCTCCTCAATCAATCCGGTCAGTCATGTCGCGATGCGTCCGCACCGATGGCTGCCGAATGCAATCGAACCGATGCTTCCGTCGATACGCTCACATGCGCCGTTCGTCGCCTGTCGCGTCGAAATCGGCGGTGCCATCTGTCGAATGCCTGAGTACCCTGGACGGAAGTCGCCTGCTTTCTTCATGCAGGACCCGCGCTCGATGTACCAGGTTCGGAACGTGCATCGACTCTTTCGATATGAAAGCAGGTGGACGCGGGCGTGGAGTCGGTCGGCAACGTACCGGACGCACGCGCGTCATCGCGGGCATCGCGGAGCATCACTCCGGCAGCGCGACCTCGATTGCAATCGGCACGCGATGGCGCAACCGGAAAACGAGCCGGCACATCGTTCCGCGGTCGACACCGTGCGGCCCCGGCGACGGCAACGGGTCGACGATCGCGGGTGCCGCTTGCGAAGTTCGTCACCTGCTTTCTCGTGGGTGGTCCCGGTTCAGTGGAGATGTCCGCCGAACAGCCCGAGCAACCCGATGACGATCAGATAGATCGCAACGATGTAGTTCAACAAACGGGGAACCACAAGAATCAGAATGCCGGCGATCAGCGAAACCAGCGGGCCCGCTGTCGTGAGGACGCGCATGCGCCCTCCGCAAGATTGAAAACAACACAGGGATACGAAGCCGCCCTGCCTCCGCCGCTCGTTACAGCGACTTGAGCCGGGTGACCTTCGTGCCTTCGAGCGTGACGCCGGCCATCAACCCGTTGTTCGTCAGCACGAACGCTTCGATCGGCGCGGTCGCGGTGCTGGTGTCGATGTTGCCGTTCGCGCCGATTTTCAGTACTGCCACCGACGCGTCGCCGCCCACCGACCAGCCTTCGCTGTTACGGAAGCGACCAAGCGCATCCTCGGTCATGAACAGGAAAATGATGGCTTTCGATTGCGCACCGATCTGCAGCCCGATCGAGCCAGTGGTGGTGCTGTAGTACCCGACCGTGCTGCCGGCAACGCGCAGCGAGCCTTCGCCGTACTGGCCGCCGACGAAGAGACCGGCCGCGATGACTGACGGGAATACCAGCACGCCGCGTGCCTTGCCGACGAGTTCACGCGAGCCTTTGGCGGTCGTGTAAAGGCGCGCAAGGGTCGAGTCGACGCCTGCATCGATGGTGTGGCGTTTGTCGGTCTGGTGGCCGCTGGCGTCGGATGTGCCGGTCGTCGTGCATCCCGAGACCGCGAGGCCGATAGCCAGGATCGATCCCGGCGTACCCCATAGAAAGGTTCGTCGCTGCATGATTCACCCCAAGGTTGTTCGTGGATATCCCTGACGCTACACACAGGCGAATACGAATGCGGTACGAAAGCGTACCAAGCATGCAAAAACAGACAACCTGCACAACCTCTCTTCGCGGTGATCGCGCCGATCGCCGCCCGCGTGCATTCGACGGCACGCCGGCGTCGATTCGCGTACGGCATCGTACCGACTTCCGTCTCGATTGCGCGCAGTGTGTCTTCGGGCGCCCTGATTGTTCCGCGCTGAAGCGGCCGATATGACGCTTCGATGGTTCCAGGTTTCGTATCAGCAAAGCAGGCGACCCATGTCAAGGAGCAGTGTGATGAACAGGGATCAGGTGAGAGGTCGCATCGCGGAAGCGAAAGGCAGACTGAAGGAAATGGTCGGCAGGGTCATGGGAAATCGATCGACCAGAATGCAGGGCAAGGTCGAGCAGGTCGTCGGGAAGACACAAGCGTCATTCGGTGACGCGAAAGAGCAGTTCAGGAAGCGGCCGTAGTGTGTTCGCGCGAACGGTTCCGTCGCGCCGCGCGAACAGGCAACGTGCGCGGATTCACCGGGTGTTGACGGCGCGTGCATGCAACATCCGGCGATACCCGTTTCCCGACTGGCCATCACGATGCCGCAATACGTCGGGTGTGGTCGCCGTGCGCGGCGGCAAGTGGTTTGTGCTGCTCGTCTCCCATGCCGGGAAAGAACGCGTCCCACGCATCGCGGACGCCTTTCGCTGCGGTCGCATCCGCGGCAATCGTCTCCTGGTCGACCGACTTGGCCGGATCAGAGCACAAGCCTCGCCAACGCGTAAAGGTGAGCATCGGCTTTTCGGTCCATTCGCCGTCGCCGAACTTCGCAAACGCCGTGTCGCCGCTCACCAGTCGCACTTCATACCATCCGTTGCGAACAGGCGCATATTGGTCCAGCGTAAACCATCGTGTAGATTGGATTTTCATCATTGCCTCCTCATGGGTCCACGGATCGTTTTGCAGGACAAAACTCCGGTCCCGCCTGGCCGACGCATGTGCGCTAATACGCGCACCGATTCAGCCACAGCCGGCCTGCGGCCGTCATGTTGATCGAGCCGCCGGTGCGCGACTCGTATGCAAGCCCGTGAGTCAATAGTTCATTCGCTATGGGACGCGGAATATCGGCTTGGGAATCCGGAATTCGATCAAGCGATTTGAGGGTCTCGACGACCTCGGGTGAAAGTGGGATGCACATGGCGGCCTCCTCGGTGTTGAGTTCATCGTGAACCGGACGCCACGCGCCGGTCTGTACGGTATCGACTATTTGGAGGCGAATTCTTCCGCAACCGCATCGCAGCCCGGTGATTTATCAGCATGGAGAATATGTTTCGGCATCCAATTCTTTTATTGCGAAACCATTGTCTAGCGCGCACACTGAAAATACCTGCCGGTTTTTTGTCAAGGCATCGGCGCCCTTGAATCCTTTGGCGCCAACGGCTGCTCTGTCAGGAGCACATCATGACCATCCCCACTCTCGAATATCGCGGACGTGAACTCCGCGTCTATTCACAAATGCTTTTCCCACCGTTCGGCGATCCGCACGCCCCCGGCCCGAAGCGTTTCGCTTCAATCGTGCGCATCGACACGATTCCGGCGACCTCGGCAACGGCGCCGCGTTACTCGACCATTTTCGAGCATGGCGCTCCGCAAACGGCGGCGCTCGCACTCGACCTGGCGATGCAATTCGGCAAGGACATCGTGGACGGCAAGATCGCCCCTGCGGCAATCTGATCCGTCCGCCGCATCCGACTCGACGCGGCGTCTCGCGACGCGAGCACACCTCACTCAGGAGCAGCCCATGAAATATTACTCAGGCACCTCGATCGATCGGCGCGATGACGCGACCCGGCAAAAGCAGCGGGATGATCTGGCCCGTGCCGACGTCGAACGCGCCGAAAAGCGCATCCGCCAGGATGCCGGCATCAATTCCAATGCGAGCAAGTGGCGTTATTCGCGCCCCGACAATCGGGCAAGATGAGCGGCACTTGCGCAGCAAGCGTGTGGCACGCCGGTCCCGCATGGCGGGTCGCGGCGTGCCGCGATCACGCATACCGGCGCAGGCGCATCGAGAAATAGGCGATCGCCTTGATGTCGCTCTGCTCCGTACAACGGCACCAATCCTGCAACTGAACCAGCAATTGCTCGTGCGATGCGTGTAACCACGTCCATAGCTCGAGCAACGCCTCGTACATATGCACGTACACGCGTATTCGCCGGTTCGCATTGGGGCTCGTCAGCGCGCGCAGATCGGGCTTGCGCTGATGGCCCCTGGCCTGGCGCAGCCAGCGTTTCATGCCGAGCGCGAACGCGCGCTTGTCGTCCCGGCTCATGTCCTGGATGCGGCGCAGCTCCCGCCCGGCAGGCGGGTTCGAGCATGCGCGCATAGGCGGCGATCACCGCATGCCGGTTGCGGATGACCGCTTGCAGCGTTGCGTCGTCAATCACGACCTTGTTCGCGAGCAGGCGCGGCATCGTCGCGACTCGCCGAACGGTCGCGAGCCTCAACGCCGCCAGCAGGTGGATGTACAGCCAGCCGATGTCCAATTCGAACCGGCGGTTCGACAGCCTGGCGGACGTCACGTATGCGTGGTGATTGTTATGCAGCGCTTCTCCTCCGATCAGGATGCCCATCCGGAAAAGGTTCGTGCTCGCATCGTGCGTCGCGAAATTCCGATCGCCGCCGAAGTGGCCGCAACCGTTGATCACGCCGCCGGCTCAGAACGAAATCCACATCATCCGGATCGCCCACGCCGCCACGCCGGGCAGCCCGACGTCGATCACGGCCAGCAGCCCGACGCCGAGATTCGGATAGCGGGCATAGACGTGGCGTTCGAGCCAGTCGTCCGGTGTACCCGAGCCATATCGGCGCAGCGTTTCCTCGTTCCGCACTTCCTCACGGTACAGCTCCGCGCCGCGCAGCAGCACGGTCGCGAGGCCTCGGGTTCGCGGGCTATGCGGATAGTCCGGGGTCTCGCTTCTCGCGTGATGCTTGCGATGCACGGCGACCCACTGCAGGGTCAGCATGCCGGTCGTCAACCACAGCCAGAGCCGGAAGAAGTAACTAACGCACGGGTGCAGATCCAGCACCCGATGCGCCTGACAGCGGTGCAGGTACACCGTCACGCCGATGATGGTGACATGCGTGAGCGCGAACACGATCCACGCAAGCTGCCACCAGGACAGCCTCAGCTCGCCGCTCAGCAGAAATGCCGACATGCCGGTCGCACTCCGGAGCACGCACGTATTCGCGCGCTTCGCCGTGACGGCGAGTGCGCGCGCCGATTCCCTACCCTTCGGCCGGCCTATTTCCCGACCTGATTGCCGACAACGCCGCCGACGGCCGCGCCGCCAACCGTGCCCAATGCACTACCGCCCGTCAGGACCGCGCCAGCGACGCCGCCGACACCCGCCCCGATCACGGTATCCGTTCCGCGGCGAGACATACCGCCGCAACCCGCCAGCAAGGCAATCGTCATGGTGACTACCGCCATCTCGACTGCCACGGAATGTAGCTTTCTCATGATCATCTCCTCGGGTTGCCGCTGCGCTGTCCAATCCGGCACGATGCGCGGAAACCCATGCGCTGACGTCTCGATGAAATTCGGGACGTCGGTTCATGATGGGCGGTGAATCGCACGCAGTCCGTCCGCCAACGTACCGGCCCGGATGCCGACCTGCCGCCTCACTGAAGCGCCGCTTGCGCGCCCCCCAGCGTCACGACCACGCTGTGACGCCGGCCGTCGTCCACGAGTCGCACCGCCGCTTTGCCGGTGGCGCGCCGCACGCCATCGACGACCAGGCGGGACACGCCGCTGCTGACGTCGTCCGGGTTCTCGACGACGATGTCGTAGTACGACGCCCCGTGGCGCAGCGTTGCCCTGAAACCCGGCCAGGATCGTGGTACGCACGGTTGAATGGACAGCATGTCGCCATGCCTGCGCAGGCCGAGCAGGCCTTCGACGCCCGCGCGATACAGCCAGCCCGCCGAGCCGGTGTACCAGGTCCATCCGCCCCGGCCCACATGCGGCGCGACCGAATAGACGTCGGCGGCGACCACGTACGGCTCCACCCGATAGCGATTCGCGCCGCTGCGCGTGCGGCTGCGATTGACCGGATTGAGCAGCGCGAACAGTTTCGCGGCGCGATCGCCGTCACCCATCTGTGCGAACGCGAGCACCGACCATGTGGCCGCATGCGTGTACTGGCCGCCGTTTTCCCGGATGCCCGGCGGATAGCCCTTGATATAGCCGGGATCGACCGGCGAACGATCGAACGGCGGCGCGAACAGCAGCGCCAGGCCATCGTCGCGGCGGATCAGCCACGCGTCCAGCGCGTCCATCGCCTGCGCGGCGCGCGCCGGGTCCGCCGCGCCCGACAGCACGCTCCACGACTGCGCGATCGCGTCGATCGTACATTCGGTATTGTCGGCCGAGCCGAGCGGCGTACCGTCGTCGAAGTAGCCGCGCCGATACCATTCGCCATCCCACCCCGCATCGGCGAGCGCATCGCGCAACGCGCCGGCGCGCGTCAGCCAGCGCGCCGCCAGTTCGCCCGAGCCGCGTGCCGTGGCGAGCGGGGCGAACGCCGTGAGCGTCGCATGCAGAAACCACCCGAGCCAGACACTTTCACCCCGCCCGGCTTCTCCGACCCGGTTCATGCCGTCGTTCCAGTCGCCCGTGCCGATCAGCGGCAGGCCATGCTCGCCGACCTGCGCGAGACTGGACTCCAGCCCGCGCACGCAATGCTCGAACAGCGACGCGCTCGTCTCCGAGATGCGCGGGATAAAGAACGCGTCCTGCTCGTCGGCGGCCAGCGGTCGTCCGTCGATGAAGGGGATCGATACATCGAGAATCTCGCGGTCGCCGCTGACGTCGACGTAGTGCGCGACCGCATGGGCGAGCCAGACGCGGTCGTCGGAGATCCGCGTGCGTACGCCGCTGCCGCTTTCCGGCAGCCACCAGTGCTGCATGTCGCCCTCCGGAAACTGGCGCGCCGCCGCCCGCAGCAAATGCTCGCGCGTCAGGGCCGGGCGGACGGCCGCGAGCGCCATACCGTCCTGCAGTTGGTCGCGAAAACCGTACGCGCCGCTCGCCTGATAGAAGCCTGCACGCGCCCAGATCCGGCACGACAGCGTCTGGTACAACAGCCAGCGGTTCAGCATCAGGTCCATCGCGCGATCAGGCGTTTCGACCTGAACGGCGCCGAGCGTCTCGTCCCAGAACGCCGTCACGGCGGCGAATATCGCGTCGAGATCCGCCTGACGGTAATGCGCGATCAACTGTCGTGCCGTTGCCGCATCAGCACCTTCACCGAGCAGCAAGACGATTTCGACGCTGCCGCCAGGTTCGAGATCGACCGTGGTCTGCAACGCGGCACACGGGTCGAGCCCGGCGCCGACGCGGCCCGACAACGGCGTCGCGCCGGTCCTGCCCGGAAAACCGGCAGGATCGCTCAGGACGCCATTGCGGCCGATGAACTCGCGCCGGTCCGCGCTCCACGAGGTTTGCAGGCCGCATAAATCGGCGAACGCCACCCTGCCGCGATACACCTGACTCCAGTCGTTGCGGGCAAACAGCGCGCCGGTCGGCTGATCGATCTCGCTCACGGTGTGCGGCGCCGCGACGCTGCGCGACGCGCCCAGCGCCCACTCCGCATAGGTTGCGACGGACAGCCGGCGAGTCCGGTCGGACAGGTTGCGCAAGGTCAGGCGGGAAATCTTGACAGGATCGGCCAGGGGCACGAACTGCAGCAACTCGACGGCGACGTCGGCGGCGGAATGCTCAAACCGGCTGTAGCCCTGGCCATGACTCGCCACGAAAGCGGTCGCGCCCGGCGCATCGTCGCCGATCGCGACCGCCTGCGGCCCCCAGCGCATGCCGGTCTCGTCGTCGCGGATGTAGAACACCTCGCTCGACGGATCGGTGACCGGGTCGTTCGACCACGGTGTCAGCGGATGCTCGCGGCTGTTCGTCACCCAGGTATAGCCGCCGCCCTCCGCCGACGTCAGGAAGCCGCATGACGGATTCGCGACGACGTTGACCCACGGCATCGGCGTGTGTTGACCGGGCTGCAGGATCACGACGTATTCGCGGCCGCCGCGCGCGAACCCACCGATACCGTTGAAGTATTCGAGCCCCGCGCCGGCCTGCGCGCCCTTCGGCGGCGCAATCGCGGGCGGCGGCAGCGGCGCGCGCGCGGCATCCGGGCGGGCGGGCGGCGGTGAACCAGCGAGGCGTCGCAACTGGTCCACCAGCCGGCCGTTGCGCGCGGCGAGCACGGCGCGCGCAACGGCCGGAAACAGCGCGCGCGCCGCCGCCGCCATCAGGTCCTCGCGCAGCACGAAAATACTGCCGCGCCCGGCTTCGTCCGGCAATTGCCGGGCCCGCACCAGCCCCTCGAGCGCCAATTGCAAATCCTGCACGTACGACGCCGCGCGCTCGTTGATGATGACCAGATCGACCTCGAGCCGCTTCATCCGCCAGTACTCGTGCGCACGGATCAGCTGCCGCACCATGGCGATGTGCTCGATGTCGTCGATCCGCACCAGCAGGATCGGCAGATCGCCCGATACGCCGTGCGTCCATAGCGGCGACGCGCCCACGCCGCCCGCCGCCGACACCGCCGCTGCATGGCGCAGCAGCGCGGCGGAGCCCGGCCGCATCGACGCATCGCTGTAGAGCATGTATCCGGCCAGTTGCTGGAACAACGCGGCCTCGTCGAGGCTCACCGCGCTATGCCGCAGCTGCACCTGCGCCTGGGTCCACGCGAGCATTGCCGCCCGCGCGAACGATTCGCCGTCGCGATGCTTGTCGACCAGGTCGAGCAGCTGCGCGCGCGAATCCGCGACGATGGTCCAGTAGGCGATGCTCGCCTTCGAGCCCGGCTCGATGCGCAGCCGCTGCCGCAGCGTGAACGCCGCGTCCAGTACCGCGCCTTCGCAAGCGCCCAGCGCACGCTGTTCGGTCAGCGCAAGCGGCAGGCGAACGCTGCGCCCGCGTCCGATAACGCGCAATCGATCGGTGTCGAATTCTGCCGCGCCGACGGTTTCGCCGGAAGTCACGGCCAGATGAGCGGCCCAAACTTCCACCTCGTTCGGCGCGCGCTTGCGCCGCGTCGCCAGAATCGCGCCGGACGCAGGCACGTACTCGGTTTCGATGAACAGTTTCGAGAATGCCGGATGGGCATGATCGGCGACGTGCGGAGCGAGCACGACTTCCGCATAGGACGTGAATTCGATCACGCGTGGCCGGGAGCCGGTATTGGCCACCGACACCCGCCGCACTTCCGCATCGTCCTCGGCGGATACCACTACCTCAAGCGACGTCGTCAGGGTGCCGTCGCGACGGACGAACTCGGCGCGATCCTCGGTGAACGTCACTTCGTAGCTGTTCGGCACCACGCCGGTGGGTTGCCACGTGGCCGACCAGACCTCGCCGCTCTCG
Organism: Burkholderia sp. KJ006; assembly: GCF_000262695.1. Lineage (NCBI taxonomy): Bacteria > Pseudomonadati > Pseudomonadota > Betaproteobacteria > Burkholderiales > Burkholderiaceae > Burkholderia > Burkholderia sp. KJ006. The sequence continues at coordinate 2,146,016 of NC_017921.1, forward strand.
GCGTCGCGCAGATACAGATAGCTACCCCAATCGTCGCGCGTCGCGTCTTCCCGCCAGCGCGTGACGGCCAGATCGTCGCGGCGGCTGTAGCCGGAGCCTGCGGCCGTGAGCATCACGGCGTAGTGGCCGTTGGACAGCAGATGCGTGACGGGCGCGGGATCGTCCGCCGACAGCAGGCGCCGTGCAACGCCGGCGTCGACGCCATGCATCCTGCCGGCGGGGCTCGCGTCGACCCGCGGCCGCCCTGCCGCGACCCGGCCCGGCACCTGCTCCTGCAACAGCAGCTCGGTAGCGCGCACGGCCGGCTCGCCATGGAAGAAGGCGCGAATGCGCCCGCCCAGCAGCGCATTAGCGATCGACACGATCGACATGCCCTGGTGATGCGCCATGAATGCGCGCACGATCGCAACTGACATGCCTTCCGGCACGCGCGCGGGCGTGTAGTCGAGCGCTTCGTAGAAGCCGAAGCGCCCGCACGCGCCGGCTGCACGCAGCCGCTCGAAGTTGCGCGCGGCGGCGTCCGGCGCGACCATCGCCGCGAGCGCGGTCGCATAGGGCGCGACCACTAGGTTCTGGTCGAGATCGCGCTTGAGCCCCAACTCCGGCACGCCGAAGCTCGAATACTGATAGGTCAGCTCGATGTCGCGCGTGTTGTACGCCGATTCGGACATGCCCCACGGCAGGCGCAGCCCGTCGCCGTAGGCGATCTGTCGACGCACCACCAGGTGATTGGTGCGCGCGAGCAGGCTGCTGTCCGGCGCGCGCATCACGAGCGACGGCATCAGGTATTCGAACATCGATCCCGACCACGAGATCAGCGCCGCGCCGTGCCCGATCGGCGTCGCCAGGCGGCCGAGCCGGAACCAGTGCCGTGCCGGGACATCACCCTTCGCGATCGCGACGAAACTCGCGAGGCGCGCCTCCGACGCCAGCAAATCGTAGTTGCCAGGATCGAGCCGCCCGTCGGCCACCGCGTAACCAATCGACAGCAGATTGCGCACCGGGTCGAGCAGAAAGCCGAACTCCATCGCGTAGGCCATCTGCAACGCGGTATCGGCCAGCGCATGCAGGCGCTTGTTCAGCACGTCCGCTTCGTCCGGCGTGCGCGTCGCGTCGCGGCAATGCCCCTGCACCGCGTGCTCCAGCGCCTGCGCCCAAAACAGCACGTCGTCGACGTCGCCGCCCCGTACCCCGCCGACCTCGTCCGTCAGCGCGCGTGCGACATCGGCGACCGTCGCGGTGAGGATCGTGATCTCGGACCATTCCGGCGCGGCGGGGCCGTCCGGGGCGCCGACTTCCCGGGCCGGAACGGCGAGCGCCTCATCCAGCTCGGTCGCGGCCCGCTCGAATTCGCCGTGCAAGGTCGTCCGGGCATCGCCATCGCTGCACACGGCTTTGCGCAACAGCGCGAGCGTGTCACCGATCCCTTCGTACGCGGCCTGCCACCCCACACCGGCGGGCTGATTCGCCCAGGCCCGGCAACCGTTGCCGAGGGCAATCAGGTGGCCGGCAAGATTGCCGCTGTCGACCGACGACACGTACTTCGGCTCGAGGGGCCGCAGGTCGCGCGTGTCGTACCAGTTATAAAAGTGGCCGCGATAGCGTGACATCAACCGCATCGTCGCGACTGTCGCCTCCAGCCGCGACACCGCGTCCAGCGTACCGAGCCAGCCAAACTCGCGGGCACTGACGGCGGACAGCAGGTACAGCCCGATGTTGGTGGGTGAAGTCCGGTGCGCGACGACGGGCTTCGGGTTCTCCTGGAAATTGTCCAGCGGCAGCATCTGATCGTCCGCCGTCACGAACGTCTCGAAATAACGCCAGGTCCGGCGCGCGTCGCGCCGCAGTTGACGCGCATCGTGCGGGGTCACCGCCAGCTCGCCCGCCGGCCGTGGTGCGCGGCTCAGCCAATACGCAATCGCCGGCGCGGCAAGCCAGACGACTACGAACGGCACGGCCAGCCAACCCGTATGACGATCGAAGCGCCAGCCCGCCATCAGGGCGGCAGCCGCGACAAGCAGTGCGAGCGTCACGCCGCCGCGCATTTGCAGATAGGTGGGCGCGAGCGTCCGCCGGTCGCGCGCCCCCGCTGCGGCCGCCGTGGTCCATTCGAGCAGATGGCGACGGCTGATCGCCACACGAAACAGCGTACGCGCGATCGCGTCGCCCATCGACCACGCCTGCTGCGGCAACATGACGATCGACAGGCCGAACCGCGTCAACGCGAACCGCAACTCCATCGACCATGCATGGAGCACGCTGCGCGTGGTCATCTTCACGTGCGTGCGCCGCCAGCGCGGCACCAGCCCGCTCAATACAGGCAACAGGAACGGCAGCGCGATCGTCACCAGCACGAAGGCGCTCCAGGCGAGCGATACGGGGAGCGGCAGCATCCATCCGGCCAGTAGCGCAACCAGCATGGCGGGCGCCGTGAGTGTGCGGCGCAGGTTGTCCAGCATCTTCCAGCGGCCGACCGCCGTCAACGGTTCGTGGCCGAACAGCAACCAGGGCAGGAGCTGCCAGTCGCCGCGCGCCCATCGGTGCAGGCGGCTCGCGGCGACGTCGTAGCGGGACGGTGACGCTTCGACAACCTCGATATCCGACGCTAGTCCGGCCCGCGCGAAAATACCTTCGAACAGATCGTGACTGAGCACTGCGTTCTCCGGCACGCGACCGGCGAGCACCGCCTCGAACGCATCGACGTCGTAGATGCCCTTGCCCGCATAGGAGCCTTCGTCGAACAGATCCTGATAGACATCCGATACGGCTGACACGTAAGGATCAATGCCGTGCGCGCTCGACGACACGCGCTGGAACAGCGAACCCTCGTCGCCGCTCGCGAGCGACGACGTGACGCGCGGCTGAAGGACGCCGTAGCCGCCGACGATGCGCCGGCTCGCCGAATCGAATACCGGCCGGTTGAGCGGGTGCGCCATCTTGCCGACCAGGCGGCGCACAGTATCGCGCAGCAACCGCGTATCGGCATCGAGCGTAATCACGTAGCGCACGTCCGGCGGCACGTGCGGCGTCCGGTCGGCCGTCGCGATGAACGTCGTGTCCGATGCGCCGCGCAGCAATCGGTTCAGCTCGTGCAGCTTGCCGCGCTTGCGCTCCCAGCCCATCCAGCACCGTTCGCCGTCGCTCCATACGCGCTTGCGGTGCAGCAGCAGGAAGCGCTCGCCTGCGCCCGGCGCGGCCGGATAAAGCCGATTCAACCGGTCGATGCCCGCCATCGCGGATGCCAGCAACCCGTCGTCGCTGTCGGTGTGCGGCGTGGACGCGTCCATCCAGTCGGAGAGCAAAGCGAAGTAAAGCGCGCCGTTGGGGCTCGCCAGGTGATGAATTTCCAGTTGCTCGATCTGCTCGCCGAGCGCAGCTTCCGTCGTCAGCAGCACCGGCACGGCGACCATCGTGCACAGGTCCGGCGGAATACCGTCGAGCAATGCGAGGCCGGGCAGAATCTTCGCACCGACATCGCGCATCACGCCGCGATTGACGAGCGCGACCGCGGCATCCAGCGCGGGTAGCAGGCCGGCGACGCCGAGCCAGATCAGCCACTGACCGGGCGGCTCGATGCGAGCGAGCCATGCCAGCATGCCCGTCAGCAGCAGCGCGGCAATCAGCCCGATCCGGCCGAGATACCCGCCGAGACCGGCGTGGCGAGTAAGGCGCCGCAACCACAACGCAACGGGCGGCCGATAGCCGATCTCCGCTTCGAATGCGGCGCGACCGTCCGCTAGCAGGTAGTAACCGGGGTCCGCCTCGCGGCTAGGCATCGCGCCGGCGGCCGGTGCTTGGCTCGGCCCTTGCGCCACGGCATCGGCGACGACGCGACGGGCAATCTCGAGCTCGCTGACGGGCGCGCCGCGGGCAAGCGCTTCAACCGCGTCGCGATACAGATTGCGCGTGGGGAAATCCATCTCCGCGAAACCCGGGTGGCTGCGCAGCACTCGATCGACCAGGCTGATGCGCTCGAACAACTCGGTCCAGTCCACCTCCGAAATCAGCCGCATGCTGGTGATCACGTTGCGCACGGTGAGGCTGGCGGCGCCCTGCTCGTGGTTGACGGAGGCGACGATCTGGTCAGGCGTCGCGCCGCGCGCTGCCAGGTGCCGATGCAGCCACACCAGTGCCGGTGCGACGGCCGGATCGGGATCGTGCAGCCGCTGGATCAGTTGTACCGCGAACGCATCGTGCGATACCGCCTGCTCATAACGCGCGACGAGCGGCTCTGTCTCCGCCCGCGCCTGCCCGCGTTCGCCGAGCAGGCGATCCGCGAGCGCGTCGGCATCGAGCCGCGCGCGCCGGTCGTCGATGATCTGATCCGCGAGCCGCCGCAGGTTTTCGATCAGCACGATGCGCAGCGTGATCGCCACCGCCCACAGTTCGCCGATCGTCAGCGGTTCCACCGCCTGATAGGCCAGCATGAAACGGCACAGTACATCGGGATCGAAACGGCTGTCCGTATGGGCGACGAACGACCAGTTGATCCCGAATACGCGCGGATAACCGGCGAACGGGCCGTTGCCGAGCTTGGGCAATTGCCGGTAATAGCGTGGGGAAAGATCATCGTGGATCTGCCGCACCTGCTCCGCGACCAGGTAGTAATTGTCGAGCAGCCACTCCGCTGCCGGCGTGATCTCTTCGCCGCGGGCGTCTGCGGCCACGGTGTTCCGGTACGCCTTCAGCAGATGATCCGCGTTGTCCTTCAGCCGCGTCGCCAGAGACGGGCCAGAGGCCGCCCCGGGCACTACCTTCTGCGCACGCGCCAGGCTTCCCGCATGCTGCGCCAGCCGTTCATCACCAAAGAACTCCTCGCGAATCGGTCGTGCATTGCTCCATGGCGATGTCCGGCGTCGCAAAATACGCGCAACGCGAATCTTCACGGCACCTTCTCCTGAATGACCACTCCATCCGCCCAGGCTTCACGCCCAAAGCGTCGCACCGTCAAACCGCTTCCGACAGCGATTTCACGTCGGGTTCGAAACGCTCCGCGACGTGCGGTGCAGATCGGTCGATGGCATTCGCACACGCCATCGACACGAGGGCATCGCGAGTCGTGTGCAGCGCACTCGCCTTCATGTCGATGTCGCGCACAACGCATTTCGGTAGGCACAGCTCGATCCTCTCGGAACTCGAGGTCATGCCGGTCAGGTCGATATCGAAGAACCGCCAGATTCCGTCACCTACGTCGATATCCGACGCCTGCAATATCGACATATCCGTGGTCGGCGGCGGTACAAGACGCTGGGAACCGTCATAGCAGGCCATGACCTGTTGCGCCGCAGCTACCAGCAACTCGTCATACGAGTCCCCCTCCACATCGATTTCCGGAAAATCCGGAAGCGCGCCGTGATAGCGAGGATTCCCGCGCCGCGTGATATAGACCGGATATTTCATGACTCGCTCTCGACGGAAAATGCAACGAAAGTCATCATGCACGGCGGGGCTCGACGAATCTGTACGTTGAAGAACAGTCTGTGCGGCGTGTTTGATGATCGCGCGTGAAGCGCGAGGGACGCGATCCCGCGCGCCCCTGTACGCCACCGGCTTTGTACGACAGCGTACCGACTGACGAAGCGTGCAGACGCATGGTGGTACTTCACGCGCAGATTGGCGATGGACCGTGGACTTCATGACGAGGGGGACGTCGTGATGGACGTAGGCCGTTGCGCCCCCGTTGCGCCCCATATCGCTTGCGCGATTTGATTCGACTCAAGCCGTACAAGCCTGAACTATCATGCAACGCGATCCCCTGACGGAGCCGTTTGATGAAAGATCACCCGAAGCGAGAAAAAAAACTCAAGGATAACCAACAAGAACAGGCGGAGGCGCGCGCGACCGACGACGGCATGCCGGTCGTGGGTCCGCAGCGAAAAAAGCGATATCCCCTTTTGTGGAAAGCCGTGACGCCCAGACGATATATTTCCGGCGCAAGGAAACGTCTCGGCATGGGTTTTCTATCGACCCTTTAACGTTCCCGTAGTCACCCTCCCCGCGCTGAAACAGAACGGGGAGCCGCCCCAGCAAGGCGGAATGGGAAGCCGGCCGAAACGCCGGCTTTTTACCGGTGCAGATCGCTCGTTACGATAAACGCCGCCCCGTCCGGCGCCGGGTAGCCAGCATTGGCGCAATCGTGCGCGGCATTTGCATGTCTTGCGCATTGCTCGCGACGAGTCGTGGCGCATGCGCCCCGTCCCGGTACGTCATCGTACAGATTCGCATCGCAATCCGGCGCATCCTTTGAATGGACGCCCAAATCTCCGATGCCCGGGCGCAAGGACAATCGCGCGAAAAGTTGTCGTGCTTCGTGACGCTTGCCGCAAGTCGGCATCATCGAATGGAGCGCTACCATGAACCCCGTCACGCTATTTCTGTCCGCCGTCGTAATGCTTGCGGCGCTTGCCGTCGGCGCGTTGGTCAATCTGTATCTCGCATTACCCGTCTTCATCGTCGCCATCCTGATCGCACTCTCTGTAAAAGTGGCGAATGTCTGGGAAAAATTTGTGATCCTGCGCGTTGGGAAACTGCAGAGCGTCAAGGGCGCCGGATTTTTTCTGATTGTTCCGATACTGGACAACGTCGTTGCAGTAATCGACGAGCGTATTCAAACGACGGCATTCAATGCTCAAGAGGCGCTCACCAGGGATACCGTGCCGGTCAACGTCGACGCCATCATCTTCTGGCACGTACACGACGCCCAAAAGGCAGCGCTCGCCATCACTGACTACCGGCAGGCCATCGATCGTGTCGCTCAAACCTCGCTGCGGGAGATGATTGGTTCGTCGATGCTGGCCACGCTGCTCTCTGATCGAAAGGCGGCCGATGAACACTTGGCAGAGGAGATCGGCAGAAAAACCGCCGATTGGGGTATCACGGTGAGGTCCGTGGAAACGCGAGACGTCGCAATCCCCGTCGCGCTGCAGGATTCGATGTCGCGGCAGGCGCAAGCCGAACGCGAGAAGCAGGCGCGTGTGATACTCGGTTCCGCGGAGGCAGAAGTGGCGGCGAAATTCGTCGAGGCATCGAAAGTCTATGAGAATCATCCGTCCGCACTTCAATTGCGAGCAATGAACATCATTTATGAAACGACGAAGGAGCGCGGCGCCACGATTCTGATTCCGAGTTCGATGGTGGACAGCCTGAACCCGGTTCTCGCATTAGCAATCGCTGGGCACGACGCGACCGATTCGACTGCGGTGCCGACGCTCAAGACGGCAGCATAGAGGTGCGACAGCATGTCGACGGTACTCGCTATCGGAAAACCAGAGGTCGCATTCGTGTTGTGTCGGATCAATACGCCGCAAAAAACCGGTAAAACAATTGCTTAATCCATTCCACCGCAACCAAATAGCAGAGCAGCATCGCCAGCAGAATCAGGAAGAACTGCGGCGGGGGGGCGACGAAGCCGAGAAGTGCCGCAACCGGCGTGAAGGGCAATGCACCGGCGATCAGCACGACCGCGAGCGAGGTAATTGTCAATACGCGACCTGGCCGACTCTTGAACGGACTGCCCTGCGTTCGAATGATAAATATCACCAGTACTTGAGTGGCAATCGATTCAATGAACCAGCCCGTGTGAAATAGCGCCTCGTCCGCATTGAACACCTTCAGCATGATGAAGAACGTCAAGAAATCGAAGACCGAGCTCACTGGCCCGACCACCCACATGAAATTTCGAATGAACTTCGTATCCCAATGCTTGGGATGAGAAAGAAAATCGTCGTCTACGTTATCCATCGGAATAGGCAATTCCGAAACATCGTAAAGCAGATTGTTGAGGAGAATCTGCGCCGGCAGCATCGGCAAAAAAGCGAGAAACATCGTTGCGCCCGCCATGCTGAACATGTTGCCGAAATTCGAGCTGGTTCCCATCATGATGTACTTCATGATGTTGGCGAAGGTCCGTCGGCCCTCCAGCACGCCAGCACGCAATACGTTTAAGTCTTGCCGCAGCAATATCATCGCTGCCGCCGCCTTGGCCACGTCTACCGCGCTATCGACCGAAATACCGATATCCGCGGAATGAAGCGAGGGTGCATCATTGATCCCGTCGCCAAGATATCCGACGGTATGTCCTTGGGCTTTCAGGCTCAGGATGACACGGTTTTTCTGCGCGGGCGTGACGCGGCAAAGCAGGTTGGCCTTCTTTATCTGCACCGCTAGCGCGGTATCGTCCATTTGCTGGATTTCGTTGCCGGTGAGTACCCCCGTGACTGGTACGCCAAGTTGTGCAAACACGTGTCGGGTGACCAGCTCACTGTCACCAGTGACGATCTTGACGTCCACGCCGATTTCAGCCAACTCCTTGAGCGCCTTCGACGCGCTGGGCTTGGGGGGGTCCAGGAAGGCCGCAAAGCCGGCGAAGATCAGCTCGGTTTCATCACTCAGCCCAGCGTGCAAGCAGTCCGACGCGACCGAACGCCACGCGATGCCAAGCACTTTGAAGCCTTCTCGCTCAAGGCTGTCGTGCAATGCCTGGATGGTCGCCAGCGTGGCCTCATCCAGCGGTTGCGTCCCCAGTGCTTCTCCACGCGCGTATTGTGTGGAAAGTCTGAGAATATCCTCCGGCGCGCCCTTTACCACCAGCAACCGCTGCTGGGCAGCATCGACCAACACCGACACACGCCTGCGCTCGAAATCGAACGGCACTTCGTCGATCTTGCGCCAATGACCGACATCGATCTCAGTGTGCTCAAGGATGGCGGCGTCCAGGGGGCTTTTGAGGCCGGTTTCAAAATAGCTATTGAGGTAAGCCAACTGCAGCACCTGCGCGCTATCTCGCCCTTGCACATCCAGATGCCGTTCCAAATGGATGCGTGCCTCGGTCAGCGTGCCGGTCTTGTCGGTGCACAGCACGTCCATGCTGCCCAGGTTATGAATCGCAGCGAGCTGCTTTACGATGACATGCTGCCGGGCCATGCGCAGTGCGCCGCGCGAGAGCGTTACTGTAACCACCATCGGCAGGAGTTCCGGCGTCAGCCCGACCGCAAGCGCGATAGCGAAGAGAAACGACTCCAGGAAGGGGCGATGGAAGTGCGCATTGACCAGAAACACAAAAAGCACCAGCAGCACGGTCAGGCGCATGATCAGCATGCCAAAACTATGCGTACCCAACTCAAAAGCAGTGGGTGGAGCCTTTGCCACCAGCGAATCGGCAATGTTGCCAACGGCGGTATCCGAACCAATCTGGCACACCATCGCCTTTGCCATCCCGCTGATGGCAGACGTTCCCATGAAGACAGCGTTTTCGGCCTGACTGAGGTCGCCCGTCGGCTCAGCGAGGTCCGCTGCATGCTTCTCCACTGGGTAAGATTCGCCGGTCAGCAATGCCTGGTTGACAAAGAAATCCTTAGCCTCGATCAAGCGACAATCGGCCGGCATGAGATCGCCAGCGGTAAGCAGAACCACGTCGCCAGGCACCAGCGTGGCGATCGGCACGTCCTGTGGATGTCTATCGCGTATCACCGTTGCGCGAACGTCAACCGTTTGTTTGAGCTGTTCCGCAGCCTGCCCGGCCCGATACTCCTGAACGAAATCCAGGGTCACGCTGACAAGAACGATGACCCAAATGACCACAAATCCGGTGACCTCGCCAGTCAGCGCCGACACGGCACTGGCGGCGAGCAGGATCATCACGAGGGGATTCCTGAAGTGGTTCAGATACTGTAGCAACAGGGATCGCTCACCGCGCGAGCGCAGCGTATTGGGGCCGAAGCGCACCGCCCTTTGGCGTGCTTCCGACTGACTCAAGCCCTCAATTGAGGATGCTAAACGGGCCTGGAGTGCAGCAGAAGGCTGGTTCCAAAAGTAAGATTCCGGCTGATCCATTGCGTACACCTTCTGCAGAAACTGCGCGTTCGCGCCAGGCCACCGAAGACTGCTCGAGATTCAAACGTCTGCACAAGAGGCTGTCACGGCCCCGAGGTTCGGCGTGAGCGGCAGCTCGCCTGCTCCGGTTCTTGTCGATGGATGCCCGGAGATCTGTGACTGTTGATTTTGTCCGCATCCCCCAACTGCGAGAACCGCTCGACTCGTACCGCACCTTTCCCAGCGGCATGTCAGCCAACGCAAGCTGCGTGGAAATTCGCACTGGATCTACTTCCGGCAATGCTGCCAGAAAATGATCCTCGAAGATGGATGGCTGACCAGACACATGTCGCTCGGGATGCAGACACTACCTAATGCTCCGGCGACGCGAGTCGTTGCGCTTAGGACTCGAGTTCGCGAAGCAGACGTTGCGCGAGGATCTTGGCGTCTTCTAGCGCGAGATCGTATTGCGCTCTGTCAGCATCGGTTTGGTATGGGGAATCATCGTTCGGCCCTTCAGTTGCGCGGCGCAGATACACATACCCTCGGAACGTACCGTGAGCAGATTCCATTATGCGAATGCGTGCGCAATGTGTTGTTGTACTGAATATAAGATCGTCCATGATGAACCTTCATGTATATTTTTCATCCTATCACTCTGGGAGAAATCAGGAAGATGACCTTGAGCCCGGACAGATAGGTGCCGAGTTGCTCTTGGCTTCTTTCAGGGCGGTGACCTGTGCGCAAATTTTGCGCCCCGATTTGTCCGGACGGCAGCCGGTAATGATCGCGTGGTTTCCTGCAGTCGAATTCTCGTCGACGTGCTACTCCTGAAACCGGTACAACTGGATACGGCCCCATCAATTCAACGACGGACTGCCGCCAGCTTTTGCGAAACAAAATCTTAACGCAGGGTCCGGAATCGGTTGACCACCACACTTCCTCTGTGGTCATGTGAAACCGCATGATCTGCGCACGCTTCACCGCACTCCCATCGCCGTTATCAAACTCAAGAACGATCGTGCATCGCATCTCGGATCCGCATCTCGAAGTTTGGGAGACGATACGCTTCCACGCGGACGATTCCCGGTCCGTTTAACGGCTTCCTTCAACACCAATATCCAGCAACTGGTGACGTAGCGCAAAGCGAACCATGTCTGATTCATTATTCAGGTCCAGCTTTTCCAGAATGCGCGACTTGTATGTGCTGACTGTCTTGATGCTGAGGTCCAGGCTTCCGGCCATCTGCGAAATCGCTTGTCCTGATGCCAAGCCGACCAGGATCTCGAACTCCCGCGCGGTCAGGCGATGATGTGCGAGCGCCTCACTGTCGCCGTTGGTGACTTGCGCCAGCAGATCGCCCACCATCGTGCTCACGTATACCCCACCGCCGGCAAGCTTTCGAACCGCGTCGATCAGGTCCGACCGCGAGCAAGTCTTCGAAAGAAATCCCGAAGCCCCTGCCCTGAATGCCCGCACCGCATGGGTCTGTTCGGAATGCGCAGTCAGAACGAGCACCCGAACATCCTGATGCTCCGTCTTGATCTTCCTGATGAGTTCGACCCCATGAATACCGGACATCTCCAATCCGAGTGACAACACGCGCGGCTTCATAGCGCTCACGAGTTCGAGCGTGCCGGCCCCATCTGCGGCGTCACCGGCGATATCGACGTCGTCGACCTCTGCGAGGACGCTACGCACACCTGCCCGCATGACGGCATGTGCGTCGGAAATCACCATTTTTATCATGGCAGACACCCATTCATTTGGTAAGCGAACCAACTCGCGGTGGCGGGTGATTTGCAGGCACTAACTCGTTTCAAAGCATGGGATCGGGAATGCATCTCGTCTGCACGCTGCCGTACAAAGTCCGGCGGCGCGGACCGAGCGCCGCGACACGTACACTAAGAGACGGTTTCATAAAGGCTGCTGAGTCCGCTGCAAAATGTTCCAGCAGATCATGGAGCAACCGAGTTTGAGGAACGCTTCGTGAATGTCGGCACGCCGTTCGAATCGGATACGGAGACGGGAGACGTCGAAAGTGGTGCATCCAGGCATGCGTGCGCTCAACGACCCATCGAACTTTCCCGAGGCCGCTGCCGTGTGGTTGTCCGCGTCGGGCAATGCTGGTGGGAATGCCTCGCTCGTGCAGGATGCGTCGGTACTTGTCGTGATCGTAGCCTCGATCAGCATAGACGCGTTTGGGCCGGCTCAGTGGCCGACCGCGAACGCCTTTGATCGGCGCGATCGCTTCGATCAGGGGGATCAGTTGCGTGACGTCATTGCGGTTGGCACCAGTCAAGATTGCCGCGATCGGTGTACCGTTGGCGTCGGTGGCGAGGTGGTGTTTGGAACCGGGTCGCGCTCGATCGGTGGGGTTCGGGCCAGTTTTTCGCCCGCCCCAACCGCACGAATCGACGAGGAGTCGACGACCATACGTGAGAAGTCGATCTGGTTAGCCACGCGTAGTTTGGTCAGCAGCAACGCATGCAATGCGTCCCACACACCAGCCTCTTGCCAGTCCCGCAGCCGCCGCCAGCAACTCACGCCCGAGCCACATCCCATTTCCGCAGGAAGATCGCGCCAGCGAATGCCGGTCTTCAGCACGAACAGAATGCCCGTCAGCGCTGCGCGATTCGGCACGGGCTTGCGACCCGGGTACTTGAACCGACGGGGATTGGCAGGTGGTAGAAGTGGCTCGATTAGTTTCCACAACTCGTCGTCAATGATCGGCTCGCCCATCTCCCTGATCCTGTTGCCATGACGGCTCAGGTTAACAGGTCGAAAGAAAAGTTAACAGTAGCTACGCGTCTTTATGAAACCGTCTCTTCGAGCGAGGCAAGGGTCCTTCAAATCCCGTGCCGAATATCGAGCGATACCCCGAAGTGGCGCCCCCTTGATCCAGATCAGCACACAAGACAGGCCCGTACCGATGCTGTTCATACGGCGTCAAGGGCCTTCCAGACTGCCGTACGACGTCATCCATACACACGCCAAAGGAGTTGCCATGCGCGCCGAACGGATTAACGAGCTATGGGCCGAATTTGATGACCTTGCTTCGAAAAGCGAAAACGAGGATGTTCAATTTCTGATCCGGGCGATCAAGCTGCATGCAGAGCTGATGAATGCCCGACTCGGCGCGCTTGAGGTGTTGGGCGGCGTCAACGTTCAGACCAAACCAACGTAATGTGCGACCCGTCTCGGGCGGCCGGGCCAGATTCATCCCGGCTCCTGTGTGCTCCGGCGGGATCCGGCCGGGGCTTGCCGTCCGGCACCCTGTCCCTGGCCGCTACCGCTCGCCGACGCGCGGCCGGCATCGATCGGGACAGCCGCCGGTTCTATCCGGTCGGCGCCGGCATCGCATCGATGGCAGCGGCAGCGTTTCCGATCCGGGACGGCGTCATGCCGCACGATGCGATGCTCGTGCGTCATGCGATGCAGCACTCGCGGGTCGACGACCAGGACGGCATCTGACAGCCGACGGCAGGCGCTTACCCCCGCTGGAGCACCCGGGCGATGCCAACGAGGGCTTTCGCCCGCCGCAGCCGTTGTCAGTATCCCCCTACAGCCGTTCCCCAAACCCTACGTGACTTTCCATCGCTGCCGATTCCGGTCCGGCCGCGCGCGAACCATACTGATCTGTACGGAGGTCCGGGTGCCGATCATGCCGTCGCCAGCGTCGCCCAACAATGGCTCGGCACTGTTACGGGTACCGGATCGCCGCCCGCCGTCGCGCTGACTCAATCGCTAGGTTCCGAGCTGCGCACGGCCAGCAGATGACCAGAAACGAATTTTTCGGCCAGATCGACCGCGCCGCTGCATGACACACCCTCCATGCAGTGGCGCCGCACCCGACCGACTGACGAGGAGCAGATCATGCCGACCGCCCGAGCCCGCGAAAATGCCTGTCCCGCCATCGCGTATGCGATGACGATCGCACTGCATCCCGTCGATCGGGACGACCGAGTGAAGCACCCCGGCGCGCACTGCTCGACCTGCTCGGTCCGTTCGGCGTGCATGCCGACGGAACTCGACGATGCAGACCTGGCCATCCTCGACGAGATCGTCTGCACGACCCGCTCGGTCAAGCGGGGCGAGTCGCTGTTCCGCGCACACGATACGTTCCAGAGCCTCTATTCGGTCCGCACCGGCTCATTCAAGACAACCGTCATGCATCGCGACGGCCAGGAGCAAGTGACCGGATTCCAGATCGCAGGGGAAACGCTCGGTCTCGACGGCGTCTACAGCGGACGTCACAACGGCGATGCGATCGCGCTGGAGGACAGCACCGTCTGCATCATCCCGTTCGGCCAGTTGGAGAAGGTTTGCGCCAAGGTGAGGTCGATGCAGCACCATCTCTACAAGATGATGAGCGGCGAGATTGTGCGCGAGTCGGGCCTGATGATGCTGCTTGGCACGATGTCGGCGGAACAGCGAGTCGCGGAGTTCCTGCTGAACCTGTCCGAACGCTTCAGGGCGCGCGGCTATTCGTCGGCGGATTTCAACCTGCGCATGACGCGCGAGGAGATCGGCTGCTATCTCGGCATCAAGCTCGAAACGGTCAGCCGGATGCTGTCGAAATTCCAGCGCGACGGACTGATCGACCCGCACGGCAAGCAGATCCATATCATCGATCTGGCCGGGCTCGCGCGCGTCTGAGCGCTGGCCGCCTATTCTCCGGGTTTCGGCCGCGGATACCCGCCTGCAGCATCCGCTGACCGCATGCGCAGACTCAGGCGACGGATCGTGAATATTCGCACGTAATCATGCACGTGAGCATCTTTCGTCAGCGTCGCGATTTCGTCGTCGAGCATCCGCCGCTACGTGTCGTCCGAAATCGACAGGTCGCGCGCCAAGGCCGCCAACGATGCGAGCAACCGATCCTGGTTCATCACCGCCCTCCCGCAGGAACAAGGCTTTCATCCACGGTCGTCCTGGCTGAATCCATTGAAACGCGCGGCGGCGCCACCGCGCTTGACATGAATCACACGCCCCGGATCGATGCACGGTCCCGACCGCGGATCCAGCCGGCCGGCGAGGGTGTTCCGGAGTTTGACTTGCATCAATCGCCGGGCCGGGACCACGCATAGACCGGATCGGACTGCCTGCCGGACACCGCGCAATGGCGAGCGCGCCTCTGACACGCTTGCCGGGAGACCTGCTCGCCCTCGCTTGGCTCGCGGTTGGGACGGCGTCCACCCGGATGCCGGAGCCCGCCGCGCTCGTCGACCAGTAGCAATATGCGTTCTGCCACACCGCCGACATGTCGTTCCTCGCACCGACGTTTCATGAGATCTCCGAACGGTATCGAGACACCCCGCATGCCGAGGACTTCCTCGCGAACAAGCTGAGACCGGCCGGCCGCACGCACTGGGCGACACCGCGATGCCGCTGCCAGCCGAGCGTGGCGGGCCGCTGTCCTCCGAGGACGCGCATACGCTGAGGCATGAGCCAGTAAAAGCGTCGGCCGCCGGTGACGGCGGCCGCCCTCCTTCATCGATTCGGAGCCCATCGGGCGAATCACCGACGGCGCCATCGACGACTCGCAGCGTCCCCCGTTCGCGCCAGGCGACTTCGATGATGACTTCAAATGCGTGGGCACCTTCAAGCGCAACCCGGCAATTGCCGGGTCGCGCTTGAACCGACCGGCGACTACCATCGCCCGCAGGCTCAGGTCCGACTCGAGCAGCGCGTCGCGCATCAGGTTGATTACCGGCTGCGTGGCCAGTCCCACCCGCACCACGCTGGCGGCCAGCGTATTCGACGAGATGTCTCCGCCGAAGCAGCGCAGCAGCGTGGCCTGACGATACAGCGGCATGCCGTACTGGTACTTGCCGGTGATGATCCACGCCAGCGCGGATTCCGTGAGCAGCCCGCGAGGGATGATCCGCGCCGGCGCGGGCGTGACCGTGATACCGAGATCGCAGCATGGGCACGCGTATTTGACCCGTTGGTGCTGAACGACGCGCACTTGCTCGGGAATCACGTCGAGCTGTTCGCTCGTTTCCACGTCGATCTCGACGAGAGCATGGCCATCATGCGCGCAGTACCGTTCGGACTCGGGCAACTCGTGCCGCACGACCTCGCGCGGCAGGTTCGGATCGAGTGGTTTGCGCCCGCGCTTGCCTCGGGTATGGGCGGCGACCGATGTACCGGGCATATCCTCGCGCGCGGGCGCGTCGGTAGTCATCGCCAGCGCCTCGGCTTCGTTGAACAGACCGATCTGGTCGGCATGGCGCGCTTCGCTCGATGCGCCGAACAGTTCGTGCTCGTAGGCCCGCAGTTTCTCCTCGGCCAGATCGCGCTGAGCCGTCACAAGTCGAAGCTCACCGCGCAGCGCATCACATTCGGCGAGCAGTGTGACCCTGCCTCGAATCCACGTACAGCAAGAAGTTTGATAACTTTTTGTCTGTATGGAGAAGAGCATGGCAGAGAACGTGGTACCGAGACGGCAGTACACGAAGGAATTCAAGGTTGAGGCGGTGCGGCTCGCTGAGAGCGTCGGTCAGCATGAGGCTGCTCGCAGGCTGGGCGTGCCGGTGGCAACGCTGGGAAACTGGTGCCGTGATCAGCGCGATGGCAGTGCGCAGGCCGCAACAGAGTCGGTGTCCGCTGCGCCGAGCTCAAGCCGTCACCCGCTCAGCGACCTGGAGGCTGAGAACAGTCGTCTGCGTAAGGAACTGGCCAGCGCAAAGCTGAATATCGAAATTCTTCGACAGGCGAACTTCGCGAAGGGGTCGCGGTGAGGTACGCCTGGATCGACGCACATCGCGACCAGTACAGCGTAAGTCGGCTTTGCCGGGTTGTGGGTGTGTCGCGCAGCGGCTATTGCCAGTGGCGTGATCGGGCGCCAAGTCGGCGAGCCCAGGCCAATACCGCGCTGGACGCCGAGGTAGCCGCCATTCATCGTGCCACCCGCGGCAGCTATGGCCGACCTCGTATCGTGCGACAGTTGTGTGCTCAGGGCCAACCGGCGGGCGCCGAACGCGTGCGTCGCCGCCTGCAACGCCAGGGGCTACGCCCGGTCGGTCTACAAGCGCCCGTATCGGGTGACCACGGATTCGACGCATCGCCTGCCGGTGGCGCCGAATCTGTTGGATCGGCGTTTCGACGGCTAGCAGCCCAATCAGGCCTGGGTCAGCGACATCACCTTCGTCAGGACCGCCGAGGGCTGGTTTTGTATCTAGCGGCGATCCTGGATCTGGCGAGCCGGCGCATCGTAGGCTGGTCGATGTCCGAGCGGATCAACGCGGATCTGGTCTGCCAGGCGTTGCGCAGCGCGTGCTGGCAACGCAAGCCGCCACCCGGATTGCTGCTGCACTCCGATCGCGGCGCGCAATATGCCAGTCGCACGTACCGGAAACTGGCCGCCACGTTCCAGATGAACGTCTGGATGAGCCGGCGTGCCAACGCCTGGGACAACGCCCCAATGGAGAGCTTCTTCAAGACATTGAAGGTCGAGAGAATCTATCAGAACAACTACGAAACGCGCGCTCACGCCCGCCTGGATATCGTCGACTAGATCGAGGTCAATTACAATCGGCGACGCTTGCATACCTCGATCGACTACCTTACCCCCGTCGACTACGAGGACAGGTTGATCACCGCATGAGTTGCTGTATGTGAAAACGAGGCAGGGTCACCGGAAGTACGAGACGCCGAGCAGCTAGGCAACTTCTTCGGGATGAGGGCTCGCTTGCTCATATCAATCCCCAATTTATCCGGGTCACTATCTGTTGCGCTGCTTCCTGCAATCCAAGTTTCCGCGACGTGCTACGATTGATTACCGAATGATTGGGAGTAGGCAATGGACCTAGACGGATTCAAGCCGTATCGCGGCTATTTCTATCGCGTCTCTGCAAATTCCTGTCCGGCAGGAGAGTGGCGCGGCACGATTGATATTCGTCGACGTCATTGGAACGGCACAACCGAAGCTGTGATTTCGAATATGGACGTGCCTGGCACATTCATCACCGAGGGCTTGGCCCTCGATGCCTCTGACGCCTACTGCCACATACTCATCGACGAGCAAAAGTTCGGGGATAAGTAGGCTCAATGCGCCTTCCAGAATTCAACTGGCTAGACTTGCGGATTTGCGTCCCAGCCATGGCCGCGCGCTGCGCCGCTGACGTACAAGTCGAGTCTGGCTGGCGTCTTTAATCCTACTGTGTCAATAAATAAATCTTTGGCGCCGAACAAAGCGGACATCGCTGAAGCCGGCGCGCGATGTATGCAGCGATACGCCAGCGCATCTTGGCGACATGAACCATGCGTTCGAGCGTCGTGTCTGGGGGCAAAGTCGAAAGCCAATATTTGAGTGGCTCCGGATCACCTTCGGGCCATTCGATCAGCAGCCATTCCTCATCGCGCAGTGTGGACCGCCAGTAATCGCGGTGTGAAGCACGCACGCGCACGGCGGCAAAGCGCGAACTGAGCGCGGCGCATGTGCCTTCGCGCCATATCACATTGCGATAGCACGAGGCATCGAGCGTCGAGGCCAGATCCTTGATCTCCGATCGGCTCATGTCCCGGCGCGCGCCGCAACAAGCTACGCGGCCGGCCCGATTTCCCCGTGGAGGGCTCGGGAGGGAGAGGAGCCGTGCCCATACGCGCGTGTTCGAGCGAATGCCCACCGCATACTGCAGCCCGAGCTCGCTGACGGCCTCGCGAAACGAGGTGTCGTCTCCATACCCTGCATCGGCCAAAACGACACCGTCGGGCGCGCCGCTTTGCCGTGCTTCGCGCAACTGCCCGGTCGCAATCTCCGGCTTGGTTGAAAACTCAATTTCCTCAGGCACGCCGGCTTTCCGTCGCCGCGCGGGATCGTCGCTCCATTCGCGCGGCAGATACAGTCGATACGATACCGGCAAGCTCGCGTCTTCCGTCGCCACCGACAGGCCCACCGCAACCTGACAGTTGTCCTGCTTGCCCAACTGACCGCAGTATTGCCGCGCCACGCCGACCGAATGCTTGCCCTTCTTGGGAAATCCCGTGTCGTCAATGATCCAATATAACCCGCCAGCCGGGTCCATATGCGGCAGCACCCAGCGCAGTCTTGAGTGTGCGCCAGCAAATCAAGCAGCATGCTGGCGAGAGGAATGCCTCATGCACGTGTGTGTATCGTTCGTAGCGAAACTTGAGCCGACTGAAAGCATGAAGCTAGGCGAAGGAACGTTCGATGAACCAGCGTGTTTTTGCCGAGACCATTGCTGTGAGCCCCCCCAATTTTGGCAAGCAAGGGCCCGATGTCGCGTTGGCGCAGACGTTGCCGATGTGGCTCGGTGGGATCACCGGCATCACGTGTACAATGAATCCACATCACCCTTCGCACAGCCCCGACAAGAGGCGCGTTGGTTCGTCAATAGACGGAGCGCCTCATGTACCGGATGATCCCATATCGCGGTTTCGAGATTCATGTTGAACTGACCTCCTCGGCAGAGGATCTGTACAACGTAAGTTTCCAGATAAAAGGTAGCCGGAACCTCGTCCTCATTGGCGAACGAGGTAGCCGTATCCGTTTGCGCAACGGCCCTTATACCCGACGCTGGGCATACCTCATCGCAGAGGTGGCGGGGCAGGCAGCGATCGACGTGCTGCTTGGTCCGCCCAACGACGATAACGGCCTCCTGTAGCAGGAAGCCAAGCACATCAAGTATGAAGAATTCTTGCTAGCATCTGAAAAGGGGCTAGCGTCTTTCGCCGCGTATGGTGAATTCCGGAGACGCTCCTTATGATCAAAGTGGCGATCTCCGATGCGCACGCAGTGCTACGCTCGGGAGTGAGGTGCACGCTTGAGGCGACGGACGAATTCACGGTCGTGGGCGAAGCTTTCGATCGCGACAGTACTCTCGCGTTAGTGCGCTCGACTGACGCGGATGTGCCGACGCTTGGTCTCATAATGCCCGGCGTGAACGGCGTTGAACTCATCGAGTTAATTCGGAAGGAGTGCCCTTCGCTTCGCGTATTTGAACCGCCCCGGAATCGTGGAGGCTGGTTGATTTAAGTTGATGCGGGTTCAGCGGCAGCTGTTTCAAGTTGCCGATAGTAGTTCGGCACGCGTCAAGGTAGTTGCCGCCTCATTCATCCAGCCAAAGGCTGTTCATTTGGATTGGGTGGCGTCGCGGCGACGACCGAGTCGCGCTCCGGGTTCAGGGTCACTGCGCCGACTGGTGTCCAGTCGCGTGTCTTGCCCGACCATCGGGCGGGATTGCATTCGCGGGCTTTCGCATACCGTGCGTGACGTGCCGCGAAAAGCACGCGATCGTCGCCGGCATGCCGCTGCGCGGGCGTCACGTAGCGGATACCGCTACGACGATGCTCGACGTTGTACCACTGCACGAAACCGGCCGCCTAGTTGCGAGGCAAGCGTCCTGCCAGTACCGTCTAGCGAGATTGCACGGAGCGAGCGAAAGTAGTTCCCATCACATGAGTGGAGGGAACCAAATTGGATAGCGAACCGAAGCGGGCGAGCCGGAAGGGGTGCCCGAATCATCCGATCGATTTCAAGAGGCGCTCGGCGGAGCTGGCGTGCGAGCCTGGCGTTTCGGTGTCGAAGCTGGCTCTCGAACACGGCCTCAATGCCAATCAGCTGTTCAGATGGTGACGGCAGTATCGAGTCGGATTATTTGGGACGTCGGACGCGACGCTGGCGATGCTACCGATTACGGTTGTCGACGCGGCGTCGGCAGCGCAACCGGCCGAAGCACGTCACGATACGTCGGTGGCGGCGCCTGTGCCGAGGAGGCCTTGTCCGCCGGCACGATCGAGGTGCATTTCGCCGACGTGATGGTCCGTATTGGCCATGGTGCCGAGCCGGCGACGTCACGAGCGGTGCTGGCGGCGTTGCGTCGATGATCGCATCGGGACCTGACTTCGGTCGTTGGCCTGCCGGCAGGCACCCGCATCTGGATCGCGGCAGGTGTCACCGACATGCGCTGCGGCTTCAATGGTCTGGCGGCCAAAGTGCAGACAACGTTAGCGGAGAATCCGTTCAGCGGGCACATCTTTGTGTTTCGCGGCCGGAGCGGCGATCTCGTAAAGGTACTGTGGTGGACCGGGGATGGATTGTGCCTGCTCGCCAAGCGTCTTGAGCGAGGTCGCTTCATCTGGCCCGTTGGAACGCACTGACGCGCTACTGTGACGACGGTGCCGTCGAGATCGATAACTCGGCGGCAGAGCGAGCGCTGCGTGGCGTCGCACTCGGACGCAAGAATTACCTGTTCGCAGGTGCCGATTCCGGCGGTCAGCGTGCGGCAGCCCTCTACAGCCTGGTCGAGACGGCCAAGCTGAATGGCATCGATCCCGAGGCATATCTGCGGCGAGTGCTGGACCGCATCGCCGACCATCCCATCAACCGAATCGAAGACCTGCTTCCATGGAATATCGAGATGCTCCCCGTTCTGCAAGCGGCCGCGTGAGATGACTGCACGAAAGACGACTTCCCGTTCATCGGGGCAACTGCTGCAACTGAAGATCGAACTGTCGAGAATCAAGCCATTGATCTGGCGGCGGATCCTGGTACCGGAAACGGTCACACTCGCCAAATTGCACCGGATCATACAAGCTGCGATGGGCTGGACCGACAGCCATCTGCATGAGTTCGAAATCGCCGGGGAGCGCTATGGCGTCCCCGATCCGGAGTTCGACTTCGGCGAACCGGTAATCTCCGAAGTGAGAACGAAGCTGGGCAAAAGCCTAGGCGGCGACGCCTCATTGAGATACGTCTACGACTTCGGCGACGACTGGGAGCACAAGATCAAGGTGGAAAAGGTCCTGCCGGCAGATGTCTGCCCGACTCCCGTATACCTCGGCGGCGCCAATGCTTGCCCACCTGAACATGTGGGCAGCCCATACGGCTACGTCGAGTTCCTCGAGGCGATTGCCGACTCCGCTCACCCTGAACACGAACACATGCTCGGTTGGCATGGTGGACCATTCGATCCCGCCGCAATCGACCACGACCTCATCCAGGCGCGCCTTCAGCGCATCAAGCTCTGAGCGTCAAGACGGCCTTCGTTGGACGGATACCCCAAAAGTGCGGTCCTTTTTGAATGCCGACAGTCGATCAACCCCACTCTCGCCAGTGCCATCGTGCATATCGTCTTTTTCCGATATATGATTCGGTCAACGGCGATACTCGTTGTGCTCCGGTTTTTCCGCCCGAACATCTGACCCTTGCCATGCCGACCGAACTCGACATCGATGCGATCCTGAAAGCGCTCTCGAATCCCGTGCGCCGGGAAATTCTCGTCTGGCTGAAAACGCCCGACGTGCATTTCCCCGCGCAGACGCTGCCGTACGACCACGGCGTCTGCGCCGGGCAGATCGACGCGCGTTGCGGGCTGTCGCAATCGACCGTCTCCGCGCACCTCGCGACGCTGCAGCGCGCGGGGCTCGTGACGTCGACACGGATCGGCCAGTGGGCGTTCTTCCGGCGCAACGAGGCCGTCATCGAGGCGTTTCTCGACGCCGTGCGCCGCGAACTCTGACCCTGCGGACCGGCCGCCGCACGCGAAGCGAAGCGACGGCCTCCCGCCTATCGTGAAAAGGTTATCTCCATGCCTACCCTGTTCGACCCCGTTACCCTCGGCGAGCTGACGCTGCCGAACCGCATCGTCATGGCGCCGCTCACGCGCGCCCGCGCCGGCACGACCCGCGTGCCGAACGAGCTGATGGCGCGCTACTACGCCGAACGCGCGTCGGCCGGCCTGATCATCAGCGAGGCGACGTCGGTCACGCCGCAAGGCGTCGGCTACGCGGACACGCCGGGCATCTGGTCCGACGAACAGGTCGAAGGCTGGAAGCGCGTGACGCAGGCCGTGCACGCGGCCGGCGGCCGCATCGTGCTGCAGCTGTGGCACGTCGGCCGGATCTCCGACCCGATGTTCCTGGACGGCGACCTGCCGGTCGCGCCGAGCGCGATCGCGGCAGGCGGCCATGTGAGCCTGGTGCGGCCGGAGCGCCCGTTCGTGACGCCGCGCGCGCTGGAGCTCGACGAAATTCCGGGCATCGTCGCCGCCTACCGCAAGGGCGCCGAAAACGCGAAAAAGGCCGGTTTCGACGGCGTCGAGATTCACGGCGCGAACGGCTACCTGCTCGACCAGTTCCTGCAGGACAGCACCAACCGTCGCACCGATGCGTACGGCGGCCCGATCGAGAACCGCGCGCGCCTGCTGCTCGAAGTGGTCGACGCGGCGATCGACGTGTGGGGCGCGGGCCGCGTCGGCGTCCATCTCGCGCCGCGCGGCGACGCGCACACGATGGGCGACTCGAATCCGGCTGCAACGTTCGGCTACGTCGCGCGCGAACTCGGCCGCCGCAAGATCGCGTTCATCTTCACGCGCGAGTCGTATACGGGCGACCAGTTGAGCCCGCGCCTGAAGGAAGCGTTCGGCGGCCCGCTGATCGCGAACGAGCAATTCACGCCCGACTCGGCACGGCAAGCGCTCGCCGACGGCAGCGCCGACGCGATCGCGTGGGGCAAGCTGTTCATCGCGAACCCGGACCTGCCGCGCCGTCTCGAACTCGGCGCACCGCTGAACAAGCCGGTGCCGGAGACGTTCTATGCGCAAGGCGAGACGGGCTACACCGACTATCCGGCGCTAGACGACGCAGCCTGACGGCGCAGACGTTCACGCGCGCACGTCGGCGCGCATGAACACGCGGCGCGTCTCGTCGAGCCCGCGCTCGACGTGATGCGCGCGAATCGCGCGCAGCGCGGCGTCGAGCGCTGCGTCGTCGATCACACGAAAGCCGACGCGCGCGTAGTAGGGCGCATTCCACGGCACGTCGCGAAACGTCGACAGCACGACCTCAGCGAACCCGTCGCGCGCGGCGCGCGTCATGATCCGCTCGATCAGGCGCGCGCCGATGCGCTGCCCCGCATGCGACGGCGCGACATCGAGTTCTTCCAGGTAGAGCCGCCGCGCGTCGAGCAGCCGGTAGAACGCGAAGCCGACGCACGCGCCCGTTTCGTCCGTCGCGACATACGCGTGGCCCGCGTCGATGCGCTCGAGCACGGCGGCCGCATCGGTCGGCTCGCCTTCGGCAATGTCCGGCATGCCGATGAAATGAAAGCGCCGGGCAGCGGCCACTTCGACGGCGGCCATCGCGGCCGCGTCTGCGCGCGTGGCGCGGCGAATCCGGATCGATACTGTCATCACGGCAACCCAGGCAGACGGAAACGGCCGTCACTATAATCGAAACTTCATACCTTTCGAACGCCCCCTTCCGCCAGAGGTTCGCCATGACGTTGTCCGCGCTCGCCGTGTTCGCCTTCGCCCTTCTCGCCCTGGCCGGCACGCCCGGCCCGAGCGTCGCCGCGCTCGTCGCGCGCGTGCTGACGAACGGCGTGCGCGACGTGCTGCCGTTCCTCGCCGCGATGTGGATCGGTGAAGCGCTGTGGCTCACGCTGGCCGTCGCCGGGCTGTCCGCGTTCACGCGCACGTTCGAAAGCGGCCTGCTCGTGCTGAAGCTCGTCGGCGTCGCGTATCTGCTGCTGCTCGCGTGGAAGATGTGGCGGGCGCCGACCGACACGAAAGCCGCCGACCTGCCGCGCGGCCAGTCGCCGTGGCGCATGTTCGCGGCCGGCACGCTGGTCACGCTCGGCAACCCGAAGATCATGCTGTTCTATCTGGCGTTGCTGCCGACGATCGTCGATCTGACGCAGGTCGGCGTGCTCGCGTGGGGCGAGCTGGTCGGCACGATGCTCGTGATCCTGATCCTGACCGACTGCTTCTGGTCGCTGCTCGCGCTGCGGGCGCGCGCGTTCCTCACCTCCGCACGCGCGAAGCGGATCGCGAACCGCACGAGTGCGACCGCGATGGCCGGCGCGGCGGTCGCGATCGCGGTGCGGTGACTCGCCCTCGCCGGGCATGACGAACGGCGACAGGCTCCAATCGGAAGGTCCGTACGATCGGACACGCGGGCCAGCACGTCGCATGCACTCGCCTCACCGGAGGAGTCCATCATGAAGCACTGGCTGTCCGCTTCGCTGCTGTGCCTGTGCGCGACGCTCGCGCAGGCGGCCGGCGTCAAGTTCGCCACGATTCCTGCCGATGCATCCGGCCCCGAACTGCACGCGATCATATGGACGCCCTGCGCCGATGCCGCGCAGACGCTGACGGTCGGCCCGTACCTGCTGCAAGGCCGGCGCGACTGCGCGACCGTCGGCGACGCGCTGCCGCTGGTCGTGATCTCGCACGGCCACGGCGGCACGTATCTCGGCCACCACGATCTGGCGGAAACGCTCGCCGATGCGGGCTACGTCGTCGCGGCGATCAATCATCCGGGCGACACGTTCGCCGACATGAGCCGCGCCGCCGACGCGCAGGAATTCTTCGAACGGCCGATCGACATCAAGCGGCTGGTCGACTACATGCTCGGCCCCTCGGCCGACGCCGCACGCATCGACCCGGCGCGGATCGGCTTCTTCGGTTTTTCGCGCGGTGGCTACACGGGCCTCGTGCTGGCGGGCGGCAACCCCGATTTCGAGCATGCGCCGGTCGCGTGCACGAACCCCGCGTGGCGCATCTGCAAGCAGATTCACGACGAAAGCATCACGCGCCAGCCGTTGACGCACGACGCGCGCATCAAGGCTTACGTGATCGCCGATCCGCTCGACGAATTCCCGAGCGCCGCCACGCTGACCAACGTGCACGCGCCGATCCAGCTATGGACCTCCGAATTCGGCGGCGACGGCGTCGAGCCGCACACCGGCCCCGCGCTGGCCAAGTTGCTGCCCGCGCGCCCCGAACTGCACGTGGTGCCCAATGCGGGGCACTTCGCGTTTCTCGCGCCGTGTCCGCCCTCACTCGCGCAGCACGCGCCGGCCGTCTGCACCGACGCGAAGGGTTTCGATCGCGTGGCGTTCCATGCGACGCTCGACGCGAGCGCGCTCGCGTTCTTCAACGCACACATGCGCTAACAGCCGCTCGGCGCGCACGGCCGCGCAACCACGAAACCGTTGCACGCGACCAGCGCGCGCACGAGCGCCCAGTCGTCGTCATCGCAGAAGTCGAGCAGCATCGCGCCGCACGGGCCGGGCCGTTCGCGCAGGTGTTGGGCGAGCCGCGCATGGATGCCCTGCACGCGGCCGTCGCCGCGCGCGACGATCGACGGATTCGCGCCCATCCCCGTACCGCTGCAGAAGTTGATCGCCCAGCGGCCGCTTTGCGGCGACGGCATGCCGGTCAGCAGCGCTTCGATCACCCGCCACTTGTACTGGATCGACCCGACGACGGGCACCCGGTATTCGTCCTGGATCACGAACGACGCATCCGGATGATCGATCGTGAAGGTCGCGTTGTCGGGCCACGCGCTCAGGTCGATGCCGAGCGGCCGGCCGCTGCGAAACCGCCGCAGCAGCACGATCGCGCCGCGCACGTCGCCGAGCGCGGGTAGCGCGCGACCCGCATGCCAGCGCAGTGCCGGATGACGCGCGCGATGCGCGTCGAACGTGGCATCGAAGCCGCGCGTGCACGCGTGCGCGGGCCATTCGTCCTTCACCGACATCACGATGCATTCGCGCGGATGCGCGGCGAGAAACCGCGCGCAATCGGCGAGCACGTCGTCGAACGACATGCCGAGCGCGATCGCGCCGTGATGAATGTCGAACGTGTCGCAACGATGCCGGCAGCGGATGTCGAGCAGCCGCACGCCGTGCGCAAGCTGCGCAGCGAGCGGCGCGCGCTGCGTGCGCACGAGCGGATCGTCGACCGTATACGCACAGGTGTCATGGCTGCCCGGTAGGGTCAGCGTATGCAGCGGCCGTGCGTCGTCGAGCGCCGACATCCAGTCGGTCAGCGGTGCGGGCGTTTCGTGTGTCGAGAGGAACATGTGTCGATGATCGGCAAGGAAAGGAAAACCTGGGTCACGGCGTCGGACGTCGCCGCGCGCGCCGGCGTGTCGCGCTCCGCGGTGTCGCGCGCGTTCTCGTCGACGGCGAGCATCGCGCCCGACACGCGCGAACGCGTGATGGCCGCCGCGCGTGCGCTCGGCTATCAGGTCAACCTGATCGCGCGCGACATGATCACGCAGCGCAGCAGCATGATCGGCGTCGTGACGGCTGGTTTCGAGAACCCGTTGCGCGCGCGGCTGCTGTCGGACCTGATGGCCGTGCTCGGGCAGCGCGCATTCACGCCGCTCGTGACCAACGCCGACGACCCGCAGCAGCTCCGGCAAGCGCTCGAACGGCTGCTCAGCTACCGCGTCGCCGGCCTCGTGATGACGTCCGCGTCGCCGCCGCTGTCGGTCGCTCGGCAGTATCTCGCGCACCGGATCCCGGTCGTGATGATCAACAGGGAAGCGAATCTGGCCGGCGCGGACGTCGTCGTCAGCGACAACGCGGCCGGCGCCGCCGAGGCCGCGCAGCGTCTCGTGCACGCCGGAGCACGCCGGCTCGCGTTCGTCGGCCCGCATACCGCGAGCTTCAGCGCGCGCTCGCGCGCCGACGCGTTCGCGCACGCGCTGCAACGCGGCAACATGTCCGGCGCGACGCTCGCGAGCGTGATCGATACGGCATCCGACACGCATGCGTGCGGCCTCGACGCCGCGCAGCAGCTGTTCGCGGCCGACCACCGCCCGGACGGCGTGTTCTGTTCGTCCGACCTGCTCGCGCTCGGCGTGATCGACGCCGCGCGCGCTGCGTTCGGCCTGCGCGTGCCCGACGACGTCCGCGTGATCGGCTTCGACGACATCCCCGCCGCCGCATACGACGCGTACCGGCTCACGACGCTGCGCCAGGATACGCAAGGTCTCGCGCACGCGGCCGTCGACCTGCTCGCCGACCGGATCAGCGCATTCGACGGCGCGTCGCGCACGCGCGTCGTGCCGGTCACGCACGTGGTGCGGCACAGTTGCGCGTGACGCGCGCCGTCACTTCAGCCCGCCCGCGAAGCCGCGCAGCAGGTAGCGCTGCACGTAGCCGGCCATGGCGAGCGTCGGCAGCGACGCGAGCAGCCCCGCGCTCATGAGGTCGCCCCAGTCGATGCCGTTCTCGGTCACGTAGCCGGCGATCGCGAGCGGCAGCGTGAAGCGGCTCGGCGTCGACACGAACAGCAGCGCGATCAGGAATTCGTTCCATGCGGCGATGAACACGAAGATCGCGGTCGCGATCAGCCCCGGCGCGCACAGCGGCAGCACGATCTGCACGAGCCGGCGCGCGAGCCCCGCACCGTCGATGCACGCGGCCTCCTCGTATTCGAGCGGCACGTCGCGCACGAACGCAAGCAGCATCCAGATCGCCATCGGCAGCGCGTACAGCTGATACGCGAGCATCAGGCCGGGCGTCGAGTCGAGCAGATGCAGGCGCTTCGCGAGCGCGAACAGCGGCACCGCGATCGTGATCGGCGGCATCAGCTTCAACGCGAGCACGAGCATCAGGAACAGCACGTCGAGCCGCGCGGGGAATCGCAGCCGTACCAGCGCATACGCGGCCGGAAACGCAAGCAGCAGCGCGAGCAGCGTCGTGCCGAAGCCGACCAGCAGCGAATTGGCGAGCGGCGCGCCGATGCCGTTCGACCATACCGACGCGAAATGCTCGAGCGTCGGCGCGGCCGGCCAGATCCGCAGCGGATGGTCGAGGCGTTCGAGCGTCGGCATGAACGCGGCGCCGGCCATCCACAGACACGGCAGCAACAGCAACGCGAGCGCGACGAGGCGCAGCGCCCACGGCGCCGCGTGCGCGAGCGCGGCGCCCGCGCGCGCAGGCGCGTTGCCGACGCGTTGCGGCGTCACGCGCGCCGCTTGCGAACCGTTTGCCATACGTATCCCGAGACCAGCAGTGCGGACGCCGCGAGCATCAGCACCGACGCGGCGCTCGCCGTTCCGACGTCGAAGAAGCGAAAGCCCGTGTCGTAGATGTAGGTCGACAAGGTCTGCGTCGCGTTGCCCGGGCCGCCGCCCGTCAGCGCATAGACCTTGTCGAACAGCTTGAACGTGTCGATCGAGCGCAGCAGCAGCGCAAGGCCGATCTGCGGCGCCGCGAGCGGCAGCGTGATGTCGCGCAGGCACTGCCATTCGCTCGCGCCGTCGGTGCGCGCGGCTTCATAGAGCTCGTGGGGAATCGATTGCAGCCCGGCCAGCACGATCAGGAACGCCATCGGCGTCCACTGCCACACGTCGACCAGCGCGAGCGACCACAGCGCGAGATGCGGATCGGACAGCCAGCGCACGCCTTCGATGCCGAGCGCGGCGAGCAGCGCATTGAGGAAGCCGTCGAAGTTCAGCCAGTTGCGCCAGATCGCCGAGCACACGAGCGTCGACAGCATCATCGGCAGGATCGCGAGCGGCAGCGCGATGCGCCGCCCGGGGAAAGCGCGCACGAACAACAGCGCGAGGCCGAAGCCGAGCGCGACTTCGGCGAGCGACGCGACGATCGTGAACCGCAGCGTATTGCCGAAGCCGGCGGAGAAGGCGTCGTCGCCGAGCACCGCGCGATAGTTCGCGAGCCCCGCGAACGCGCGGCGGCCCGCCGCATAGTCGACGCGGCAGAACGAGTCGACCAGCACCTGTGCGACCGGGTACAGCGCGAGCGCGGCCAGCACCAGCAGCGCGGGGCCGAGCAGCGCGACGAACGGCAGACTGCGGACCAACGGCTTGACGCGCGCGACGCCGCCGCGCGCATGGACGCGCGCCGTCACTTGCCGGCCGCGGCCATCGCCTGCGCGATCTTCTGCTGTGCCTGGCGCAGCGCCGCCTCGGGCGCGGCCTGCCCGGTCAGCGCGAGCTGCAGTTGATCGCCGAGAATGCTCTCGACCTGTTGCCAGTCCTTCACGCGCGGCCGCGCGCGGCCCGCTTCGAGCGCCTTCAGTTGATCGGGATACCAGCGATACTGGCGCACCAGCGCCGGATCGGCGAACACGCTGCGGCGCGTCGGCGGAATACCGAGCGCGGCGAGCCGCGTCTGCGTGTCGCGCGAGCTCAGGTACGCGAGGAAGTCCTGCGCGAGCTTCGCGTGCGGCGCATCCTTCGGAATGCCCATCTGCCAGATGCCGAGCATCGGCGCGGGGCCGGCCGTCTGGCCGGGCGGCGGCTGCAGCGCGATCTGCCCGGCCACGCGCGACTGCTTCGGATCGTCGAGCGCCGGAATCCACGCCGGCCACACTTCGATCGACTGCGCGGCGGCGCCGCGTTGCAGCGCGTCGCGCACTTCGGCGGCGCCGTACACGTCGACGTCCTTCGGCGCATACGCCTTCAACGCGACGAAAGTCTTCAGCGCGGCCTGCGCCTCGCGCGAATCGATCGTCACGTTGCCGGCGCGATCGAACACGTCGCCGCCGTACGCCCACAGGATCGGCAGAAAGCCGGTCACGATCGGGTTGCCCTTGGTGCCGCGAAACACGACGCCCGACATGCTGTGGTCCGCCGCGCCGACGGTCTGCGCGATTTTCAGCACGTCGTCCCAGTTGCGCGGCGGCTGCAGGCGGTACTTCGCGAGCAGATCCTTGCGGTACGCGAACATCTCGACGTTGCCGACGATCGGCAGCGCGTACAGGGCGCCCGACGCATTCCGGCCGAGCGCGACCGCGGACGGCACGAGGTCCGCGTCGGCGAGTGCCGCGGGCAGCGGCTTCAACCAGCCGTTGCCGATGAATTCGGGCGCCCACGTGTCGTCCATCATCACGAGGTCGTACGTGCCGGTGCCTTCGCGCATCGACAGCTTCAGCTTCTGGTACAGGTTCGCGTTCGGCAGCTTGAGCAGCTCGATGTCGGTGCCCGGATGCAGTTTGTTGAAACCGGCGACGGCGTCGGCGAGCCCCTTGCCGTAGATGTCGTCGCGGCCCGCGATGACGAGATCCGCCGCGAAGGCATGCGAAGCGGCAACGGACAGCGTAACGGCGGCGGACAGCGCGCGCAGACGGCTCAGCAGGGTCATGTGGTCTCTCTCGTTCGGCGTGGTGGCAGGTCGGCCTCGCGCTGCACACGTGTGCAGCGATGGCTATGCTTCCGTCAATCTGAAGCGACCGCCATTGTTCACGTCGATCGTTACGGATTGATGGCAGCTGGACGGCGCGGGACGAGAGACGGTGTGGCAGCGAGAGATCGCGGCCAGGTTGGCGCGCGCGTGCGGATCGCGATGGCGCCGGCCGCCGCCGTGTCGCAATTCGTGATGGACGAGCCGCCGCACCGGCGGCCCGGCGATGCGCGTGCCGCTGCGCGCTGGGCCGCGTCGGCGTCGGCGTCGGCGGCTATCGGTTCGAGTTCGCGGCGAACGTGTCGCAGGCGCTCACCTGACCCGACTCCATCCCGCGCCGCAGCCAGTACGCGCGCTGCTCGCTGGTGCCGTGCGTGAAGCTCTCCGGCACGACGTAGCCCTGGCTCTGCTGCTGCAGCCGGTCGTCGCCGATCGCGGCGGCCGCCTTCAGCCCCTGCTCGAAATCGCCGGGCTCCATCAGGTGCTGGTTCGCGCGCTGCGCGTTGTTCGCCCACACGCCCGCGAAGCAGTCGGCCTGCAGTTCCATCCGCACCGACAGCGCGTTCGCGCGCGTCTGGCTCGAACGCCGGCGCGCGGCATCGACCTTGTCCGAAATGCCGAGCAGGTTCTGCACGTGATGGCCGACTTCGTGGGCGATCACGTAGGCCTGCGCAAAATCGCCGCCCGCACCGAAGCGCTTGCGCAATTCGTCATAGAAGCCGAGGTCGATGTACACCTTGCGGTCGGCCGGACAATAGAACGGGCCCATCGCGGTCTGGCCGGTGCCGCACGCGGTCGGCGTCGAATTCGTGAACATCACCAGCTTCGGCGGCTCGTATTGCGCATGCAGCTGCGTGCTGAACACGCCCGTCCACGTGCGCTCGATATTTCCGAGCACCTTGCGCGTGAACAACGCGCCCGCATCGTTCGCCGGCGCGCCCTGATGCTGCGTGGGCGCCGGCTGCGTCTGCTGCTCGCGGCCCTGCAACGCCGACGCGCCTTGCAGCACGACGCGCGGATCGATCCCGAAGAAATACGATACGGCCAGCGCGACCACGATCGTGCCGATGCCGATCGTCGCGCGCCCGCCGCCGAAGCCGCCGCCGCGTCGATCCTCGACGTTCACGCTTTCTCTTTCGTCGTCCAGCCTCATTGCTGGCTCCTCCCTGTCTTGTCGAATCCGTGCCGTTCGCGCAACGGGCAGTGCGCCGCCGTTGCACGAGGCTTCGGCGCACGCGATGCAGGCGCATCGGCTGTGAGTTGGCGGCAGCGGCGCTGTCGGCGGTTACGCGCTGTGCGGCGCGCCGCCGGGTGTTGGTGATGGCGTCTGCACTGGCCTTGGCACCGGCCTTCGCGCTATTTTGCCGGGGCTTTTACGACTTGTCGCAAAAATACGGAGGATAGAGCGATTCGGTGCAGGACATCGTCAGCCTTTGCAAAATGGCGCGTCTGGCCGCCGGTCAGGCCGGCAGCGGCAACCCGCTTGGATCGTGCGGGCGATCGCATTCATCCTTTCCGCGGATGCCGGCGTACGACCGCGCCGCGTACGGTGACGAGGCAAGGCATCTTTGCGGAGCAAGGCATGAGCTATGTGCGTCCCCGCATGATTGCGGTCACCGGCGCGGGTGCCGGCATCGGCGCTGCGCGTGTGCGCCGCTTCGCCGCGAGGGGCGACCGCGTCGTTCGTAGCCGGTGCGCCGCTCGTCGCCGGTGGCGGCGCAAGGATCGTGGACGTGTCGACGCTCGCGTTCGAAGACGCCTGACGCACCTGGATGCGCGCCGTGCATTCGGTCGGCACGGGGTGGCAGGTGTTCACGGGGGGTGTGGGGTTCGTTATGTCCGTTCGTTCGATCGGTTCGCTCGGTGCCGCACGTTCGTCCGCTCTCTGTATTCGGCGCCTTCCTCGCGCGGCCTCCGGCCGCCGCCTCCGTTCACGACAAGCAGCCGAGCCCCGCCAGCGTCGTCTCCACCGCTGTGTCGAGCGGCGTCAGTGGTTCGCGCCCCAGCACCGCGGTCAGCCGCGCGTTCCCCATCCGCAGCGGTTCGCGCCACAGATACCGCATCTCGAGCATCTCGTGCATCGTCGTGACGAATGGCGCCGCGGCCCATACGAGCCACCAGGGGAACTGCCGGATCGTCGGCCGCAACCCGTGCCGCTGCGCCACGCGACATACGGCCTGCGCCAGCTGCATGCCGTCCGCGTCCCAGTGGCCGCCGAGATGGAAACGCGCGAACGGCTCCAGCGCGTCGCGCCGCTCGAGCAGTTCGACCATCGTGCGCGCGACATCCGGCAGGTATGCCCATTGATGGCCGACGCCCGGCCGCCCCGGGACGCTGATCGCCGTGACCGGACGCCCCGCCTTCACCATGCCCTGCCCGAACCAGTTGTTGCCCGCGCGGGGACCGAAAAAATCGCCGGCCCGCACGACGATCGTGCGCACGCGGTTCGCCGTCGCCGCCTGCAACCGCCGCTCCATCTCGACGCGGATCGCGCCCTTGCGCGTCACCGGCCGCTGCGGCGCGTCCTCGTGCAGCAGCGCAAACGCGTCCGGACCGAAGTTGTAGACCGTACCGGGCAGCACGATCGTCGCCTGCTCGCGCGTGGCCGCCCCGATCGTGTTGTCGAGCATCGGCAGCACCTGCGTCGACCAGTTCCGGTAACCGGGCGGGTTCACCGCGTGTACGAGCACGCTGCAGCCGCGTGCCGCACGAAGCACCGCGTCGCGGTCGAGCGCGTCGCCGCGCACCCATCCGATGCCGTCGCGCTCCACGCTCGCGGCGTCGAGACTGCGGCTCAACGCGCGCACCTGCCAGCCGGCATCGCGCAATTGCCGCGCGACCTCGCCGCCGATTCCGCCGCTCGCGCCAAGCACGAGTACCTGCCGTTGTGTCCCCGCTGCGCCTGCCGTCATGACCGCCCTCCGTGATCGAACCGTTATCGGTCGCCATTCTCGGCCGGAGCGAGCTAATAATGAATTGCCGAGCTTGAGCGATCGGCTATACATTTATGCATGACCACCGATCTGAACTGGGAACGCTACCGCACCTTTCTCGCCGTGCTGACGGAAGGGTCGCTGTCGGGCGCCGCGCGCGCGCTCGGCATCACGCAGCCGACGGCCGGCCGTCACGTCGCGGCGCTCGAGGCCGCATTCGGCCAGACCTTGTTCACGCGATCGCCGTCGGGGCTTCTCCCGACCGAGGCGGCCGTGGCGCTGCGCGGTCACGCGGAGGCGCTGCGCAGTGCCGCCGCCGCGTTCGAGCGGGCGGCCGCGAGCCACGGCGCCGGCGTGCGCGGGATCGTCCGCGTTTCGGCGAGCGACGTGATCGCGGTCGAAGTGCTGCCGCCGATGCTCGCGCAATTGCGCGGCGACCATCCGGGGCTCGTGATCGAACTGGTCTCGACTGACCGCATCCAGGACGTGCTGAACCGCGAAGCCGATATTGCGGTGCGCATGGCGCCGCCCGCGCAGGACGCGCTCGTCGCGCGGCGCATCGGCGCGATCGAGGTCGCGCTGCATGCGCGCGACGACTATCTCGCGCGCAACGGCGCGCCGTCGACGGTCGATGAGCTCGCGCGTCACGCGCTGATCGGTTTCGATACGGTGACGCCGTTCATTCGCGCGGCCGGCCGCGCGATGCCGCAGTGGAAGCGCGACGCGTTCGCGCTGCGCACCGACAGCAATCTCGCGCAACTGGCGATGATCCGTGCGGGGTACGGGATCGGTTTCTGTCAGAGCGCGCTCGCCAGGCGCGATGCGCGGCTCGTTCGCGTGCTGCCGGATACGCCCGCGCTCGCGTTGGAGACCTGGGTGGTCATGCACGAGGATCTGCGCACGAGCGCGCGCTGTCGCGTCGTATTCGACGCGCTCGCAAACGGGCTGCGTGGGTATGCCGAGGGGGGCGGCGAGTAGGGTTCTTCGATGCTGCGGTACGCGTGAATGGCTGGGGCGGGCGATGCGATGCGTGCGGCGGGCGACGGAGCGGCTATTTGGGATGTGGGGCGCGGGTGTTGATGTCGAGGGATTGGGTCGCTGGCACCGCTTCGACTACTCCGGCTGCTTTGGGTGCTTCGGCCGCTTCGACCGCTCCGGCTGCTCCGGCTGCTCCGGCTGCCTCGGACGCTTCGGCCGCTCCGGCTGCTTCGACCGCTTCAGCTTGGCAAGCAGCACATCGCGATACACGTCGAGCGCGGCGACGCCCTCACCCGCCCCGACGTCACATCAGCAGTTGTCGCGACAGCACCTCACGCGCCTGCGTCACCGTCTCGCGTTCGCCGGGCATCGGCGGCGTCAGAGAAAAGACCGCGTCGGGCAGCGCCGGCAGCCGGTATTTCGCCCCGAGCCGCACGAGGCCTTCGCCGATCGAAGACGCGCACAGGCAGCCGACGCCCAGCCCGGCCGCGAGCAACGACTGCAGCCCGGCGACGCCCGACGCGCTGTGCACGAGCCCGTACGGCACCTGCTGTTCATCGAGCGAGCGCACGGCGATCTGATGCATCATGCAGTCGTCCGGCAGCAGCACGAGCGGCAGCGGCTGCGGAAGCTGTTCGGCCAGCGCCGGCGCCGCGACCCACGACAGCGGCTCGCGCCGCAACACCCAGCGCGTATCGGCCGACGCAGGCCGGAACGGCCCGCGCGACAGGTGCATCACGACGCCGAGATCGATCTGCCCGCGCGCATGGGCCGCTTCGATGTCCATGCTCTTCATTGCGCTCACGTGCAGCCTCAGCTGCGGGTAGCATTCGCGCAATCGCGCGAGCAGGCCCGCCACTTCGTGCGTGCGGTAATAGTCGGTGATCGCGACGCGCAACTCGCCCTTGATCGCCTGACCGCGCACCTCGTCGAACGCCGCCTCGTTCAACGCGACGATGCGCCGCGCATGTTGCAGCAGACGCGCGCCGGCCGGCGTCGGCTCGACGCCGCGCTTGCTGCGTACGAACAACGACATGCCGGCGCGCGATTCGAGCTTGCGCACCTGCTCGCTGACCGTCGACTGCGACAAGTGCAGCAACGGCGCGGCCGCACTCAGACTGCCGGCGTCCGCGACCGCCGCGAACGTGCGCAATTGATCCAGATCGAAACCTCGCATCACGCACCCCATCCATCGAATAACCCGATGGATGCTACCACCAATTCCCGCTTTTCCGAACCATGGACGATGATCAGAATGTCGGTCAACCGCCGCGTCGCTCCATTTCGGCACCACCCGACATGCCGCGCGGCCCTCATTCTTTCGGACTTTCGTTCATGACCGACAACACACTCGCCCGTTGCGCCGCAGCCCCGGCCGGGACTGCGGCCGCGGCACCGGCACGCAGCCATCACGGCTGGGCTCTCGTCGTGCTGCTGATCGGCGCCATCCTGCCGCCGCTCGACTACTTCATCGTCAATCTCGCACTGCCGGCCATCCGCGACGGCATCGGCGCGCGGCCGGCCGAGCTGCAACTCGTCGTGTCGGCGTATGCATGCGCGAACGCGGTCGTGCAGATCACGGGCGGGCGCCTCGGCGACCTGTACGGCCGCAAGCGGATGTTCATGACCGGGATGGCGGGCTTCGTCGTGGCGTCCGCGCTGTGCGGGCTGGCCGACAGCGGCGCGGTGCTGGTCGGCGGCCGCGTGTTGCAGGGGCTGTTCGCGGCGATCCTCGCGCCGCAGGTACTCGCGACGATCCGCAGCGTGTTCAGCCCGCACGAGCAGGTGCGCGTGATGGGCTTCTACGGTTTCGTGTTCGGGCTTGCGGCCGTGATCGGTCAGCTCGGCGGCGGCGTGCTGATCGCGCTGCATCCGTTCGGTCTCGGCTGGCGCGCGATCTTCCTGGTCAATGTGCCGATCGGGATCCTCGCGCTGCTCGGCAGTTGGCGCTTCATTCCCGAAAGCAGGCCGCCGCGCGGCCAGCGCATCGACGTCCCCGGCATGACGCTGCTGTCGCTGTTCCTGCTGATGCTCGTCTATCCGCTCACGCATGGGCGCGAAGCCGGCTGGCCGCTGTGGATGGTCGCGTGCGTGGCCGGCGCGGTGCCGATGCTCGGCGCGCTGCTCGCGGTCGAAACGCGCCAGCTCGCCGGTGGACGCGACCCGTTGCTCGACGTGCGGCTGCTGCGCAATCCGGTCATCGCGCTCGGCCTCACGCTCGCGTTCCTGTTCTACATGCTCAGC
This sequence comes from Burkholderia sp. KJ006, assembly GCF_000262695.1. Lineage (NCBI taxonomy): Bacteria > Pseudomonadati > Pseudomonadota > Betaproteobacteria > Burkholderiales > Burkholderiaceae > Burkholderia > Burkholderia sp. KJ006. Next base: position 2,182,895 of record NC_017921.1, read on the forward strand.
GCGTTTTTCCTGAGTTACGGCATTTATCTGCAGGGATGCCTGAACTGGTCGGCGCTGCAGTCTGGGCTCGCGATCCTGCCGCTCGGCGTCGGCTTCCTGGCAAGCCCGTTGCTGATGCCGCGGCTCGTCGGCAGGTTCGGCGGCCATCGCGTACTCACGCTGGGCTTCGCGATGCTCGCGGCCGGCGTCGCGACGGCCGCCGCGCTGGCCGGCGAACACGCGCCCGGGCCGGGCTTTCATGCGGGGATCGCCGCGATCGGCATCGGGCAAGGCCTCGTACTGCCTTCGGTCGTGCGGATCGTGCTCGCGGAAGCCGACGCCGCGCGCGCCGGCGTCGCGTCCGGCATGGTGACGGCGATGCTGCAGATCGGCGCAGCGGTCGGCGCGGCGGCGCTCGGCGGCCTATTCTTCGCGCGGCTCGGCGCGCGGCCGGCGCCGCCCGACTACGTGCACGCGTTCAGCGCGACGATGTGGGCGCTGACGGCGGTATTCCTCGTGTGCGTCGTGTTGTCGGCAGCATTGGGGCCGCTGCAACGGCGGACGCAGGCGCGCGCGTGACGGTCAGCGGCGCAGCATCGCCGGCCGCGACATGACGAACGCGGTGCACGAGCGAGCCGTTGCGAGCGGCCCGCTCACGATTGCGGCTTGGGCGGCGCGTGACGCGCTTCCCATTCGGCGAGCTCGGCGCGATAGCGCGCAAGCGCTTCGTCGTACAGGTCGAAGACGCACGGCGAGCAGCCGCTGTTGCAGCAGTCTTCCAGTTCAGGTTGTTCGGGCGAGATGGGACGCGGATCGTCGGCGGGCGCATCCGCAGCGTCAGGCTTGGTCACGGCTTCGGTCGGTTGATGTCGAACGCGGAGTATAAGGCGATGGCCGGCTGCACGCAGGCTCACGCATGCACGCAGCGTCTCGCCGGCACATCGGCCGGCAGGCGTCGCGCGCGGTGGCGCGTGCGCTTACGCCTGCCGTGATGCCGAAGCCGAATGCGCTCGCGTGTCGCGTCGCTACGCGACCCGCCCGCTCACCGGGATCGATGCGCCGGTGATCGCCTGCGCGTCGTCCGACAGCAGAAAGCCGATCGTCGCCGCGAGCTGTTCGGGCCGCACCCAGCGCGAGAAGTCCGCATCCGGCATGTCGGCGCGGTTCGGCGGCGTGTCGATGATGCTCGGCAGCAGCGCGTTCACCGTGACGCCGCGATCGAGCAGTTCCGCGGCCAGCGCCTCGGTGAGCCGCGCGACGCCGGCCTTCGCGGCCGCGTATGCGCCCATTCCGGCGCCGGCCTTCGACGCGGCGCCCGCGCCGATGTTGACGATGCGGCCGGCGCCGCTCGCGATCAGATACGGCAGCGCGGCCTTCGACGCGTTCAACGCGGTCTTCACGTTCAGGTCGTACATGCGGTCCCAGGTGGCTGCATCGCCGTCGGCGATCGTCTGCCACACGAACGCGCCGGCGATGTTCAGCAGCGCGTCGACCTTGCCGAATTCGCGATTGACCATTTCCAGCGCACGCACGGCGGCCTGCGGATCGACGAGATCGATGCCGCCGATGCGCAGCGCGTCGGCCGGTATGTCGGGCAATGCCTGTGGCTCGGGCGCCAGGCCGCGGCCGATCAGCGCGACGCGGGCGCCGCGCCCGCCGAGCCATGCGGCCGTGGCGACGCCCAGATGGCCGAATCCGCCGGTGATCGCAACGGCCTTGCCTTGCAGGTCGTGTTCCATCGATATGTTCTCCTTGGTCTATGCGAGTTGAATGATGCCTGTCGAATGATGCGCGGTGCGCGATCGATGCAGGCGCTACGCGCGATCCGGCGCTTCGACAGCGTAGCGCCGTTCCCGGCCGCATGCGCGTAGCTGAGGACCGCCGGGCGGCCTCGACACCTCCGCGCGATCGGGCAGCCACGTCGGCGCACGCACCGAGCCGCTCGGCATGCGGGCATAATGCGCGAAGCCGCTGCGCCGCACGGCGCACCGCGGCCGCGTCGGGCGCGAGAGCGCCGCGTCCGGCCCGCACGGCACCACTCCAACCTCACGCGCCCATTCCATGCAAGTACTCGTCGTCGGCACCGGCAAACTGGCCGCCGAACTGCTCGCGTCGCACCGACTCGATCCCGCCGCCTGTGACGTGATCGCGTGGCCGCAGCGCACGCGCCCCGATACCCGCGCGATCGTCGTGCATGCGGGCTCGGGCCGCGAGCTGCCCGCCGTGATCGCCTTCTGCGATGCAACCGGCTCGCCGCTCGTCGAGCTGTCCACCGGCTTCGCGCTCGAAACCGGATCGTACGACTTCCCCGTCGTGCTGTGCCCGAACACCAACATCCTGATGCTGAAGTTCATGAGCATGCTCGACACCAGCGGCCATCTGTTTCGCGACTGCCGCATCAGCGTGACGGAGTCGCATCAGGCGAGCAAGACGTCCGTGCCCGGCACCGCGGTCGGCATCGCCCGGTCGCTCGGCGTGCCGGCCCATGATATCCGCTCGGTGCGCGACCCCGACGCGCAACGCGATGTCCTGCAGATTCCGGACGATCAGCTCGGCCGCCATGCATTCCATCGGGTCCGAATCGACGATGGCGCGTGCAGCCTCCAGTTCGAATCGCGCGTGTACGGCGCGTCGCCCTACGCGGACGGCGTGTCGCGAATCGTCGAGGCGGTGCGGCAGCACGCGCTCGAGCGGCGCCGGTACTCGGTCGTCGAGTTCATCCACAACGGCTGGCTGTAGCTGGGGCGGCGGGCGCGTCCGTGCGCTGTCGGCCGAGGCAACGGCGCATCGATCGCGCGCGATCGCAGCCGTCGCGGCACGTCGGCCTCGGTTGGAGTGTGCCGGTCACCGATGTCCACACGTCGTTCGCAACGTCGATCACGACGCTCACGGAGGTCGCGCGCTCGGTGGGATCGACGTAGTCGACGAAGTACCGGTCCTCGAGCGGCCGCGTGACGCGGCACGGCGCGCGCCCGCCTGCGTCGCTCGCCGTGTCGCGCCATTGCAGCGCGCCGACCTCGAACGAATAGGCGCGCCGCACGTCCCACGCGTCGGCAAGGACCATGGCTGCCCGACGAGTGAGCGCACGGGCGCGAGTACGTTCGCGTGTGGCGCGAAGACTTCCGCGAGCGCGCCGACCTGAAGGAATACCGGGTGCCGTCGTAGCAATTGCTTTCTCCCGCACAGCTTCCGGCCCGGCGGGCCGTCTACGCTGCTCATGTGTACATGGTGCACGTTGCGTGTGCCGCGCGGTATCGGCCGAACGGATGAGGGACGCGCGATACGGGAACGCGCTAAAGTGCATTTGATCCGCGTCGCGGCGGAGCGAGGAGCGAGGAGCGAGGAGCGAGGAGCGAGCATGCACCGTGTCACGCATTACCGACGAACCGACGAAGGCATCGAGGCGATCAGCCTCGATTCCGATCGCTCGTTTCCGCGGCACGCACACGACGAATTCGGCGTCGGCGTGATCGTCAGCGGCGCACACAGGTCGTGGAGCGGCCGCGGGCAGGTCGACGCGCTGGCCGGCGACGCAATCATGGTGAATCCCGGTGAGATGCACGACGGCATGCCGATCGATGCGGGTACCGGTCGCCGCTGGCGAATGCTGTACCTCGCGCCCGCACTGGTTGCCGGCATAGCGGCGGAAGAAGGCATCGGCGGTGTGGAACTCGCGAACCCGGCCGTGCGCGACGAGCAGCTCGCAGCCGCGTTCGCTCGGCTGCATGCGCGGGTCGTCGCGGGCAACGCGCCGCCTCTCGCACGCGACGAAGCGCTCGTGATGCTGGTGGCCGCGCTGCTCGCGCGGCATTCGAATCGCACGCTGCGGGCTGCGTGCGTCGCGCCGGCGATCCGCGCCGCGCGGGAACGGCTCGACGCGGCGCCAGCCGAACCGGCATCGCTTGCGGAACTGGCCGGGCTCGGCGGCGTGAGCCGCTTCCAGTTGTTGCGCGGCTTCGCGCGCGAGCTGGGCATCACGCCGCACGCGTATCTGATGCAGTCGCGCACGCGGCTCGCGCGTGCGCTGCTTGCGAGCGGCCGGCCGATCGCGGATGCCGCGGCCGAAGCCGGCTTCGCCGACCAGAGTCATCTGACGCGCGCGTTCGCGCGCCAGTTCGGGATCACGCCGGGGCGATTCCTGCAGGCGGGATGACGCTCCGCGCGATAGCGCGGGCGGTGCTGGCGATGCGTCGGTAGCAATGATCGCCGCCGAGCGGTGATGGCGGTAGCGGCAGTACTCACGATCGCTGTCGCTGTCGTAGCCGAAATAGCAATCGCAGTCGAAGCCGAAGCCGAAGCCCCAGTCCCAGCCCCAGTCGAAGCCAAAGTCGAATTCCCAGTTGTAGCGCAGCGGCAGTCGTAGTCGCAATCGCAATCACGGTCACGGTCCCGATCGCAGTCACGCCCGGCACACGATAATCACCCTCCCCGCACGACCACACCACCCGCCGCCCCTCACCGCCCGGAACCCCCCCGCAATTTCATTCAAGACGGCCGCATCGTCACCCGCGATGATGCGCCGCATGAACACACGACTGATCGGCTATCTCTATCTCACCGCCGCGATGGCGGGCGCCGGCAGCACCGTCATCGCGAGCCGCATCGCGGCCGGCGGCCTGCCGCCGTTCACCGCCACCGCGCTGCGCTTCCTGATCGCAACGCCGTTGCTGCTCGCGCTGATGCGCATCCAGCGCGCACGATGGCCGCGCGTGTCGACACGCGACGCGATCCTGCTGGTCGTCCAGGCGGCGGCCGGCGGCGTCGGCTACACGGTGCTGCTGATCGGCGGCACGAAACTGTCGTCGCCGATCGATGCGGGCGTGATGCTCGGCACGCTGCCGGCGATGTCGACCCTGATCGCGGCCGTCGTGCTGCGCGAGCGCCAGACGCCGCGCGACTGGTGCGCGGCCGCGCTCGCCACCGCCGGCGTGCTGACCGTCACGTTCGCGCCGGGTCACGCCATGCCGTCGCTGCGCACGCTCGCCGGCAACGCGCTGGTGCTGGCCGCCGTCGCATGCGAAGCCGTGTTCATCCTGCTGAACCGGCGGCTGTCGACGCCGCTGTCGCCGCTCGCGCTGTCTGCCGCGATGTCGGGGCTCGGCTTCGTGCTCGCCCTCGTGCCGGCCGCGTTCGAATGGCATGCGCTGGCGAGCGGCTGGACGCTCGGCGCCGTCGGCGCGATCGCGTATTACGCGCTGGTGCCGACCGTGCTCGGCTACGTGTGCTGGTACGCGGGTTCGGCGCGCACGAGCGGCACCGAAGCGGCGCTGTTCACCGCCGTCGCGCCGGTCTCGGCCGTGCTGTTCGCGGTGGCGCTGTTCGGTGAGACGCTCGGCGGCACGCAGCTACTCGGCGTTGCACTCGTCGTCGCGGCGATGCTCGTAGGCGCGACGCGGCGGCGTGATGCGACGACGCATCGACCGGCGGCGCAGGCGGACGCATCCGCATCGCAGATCGCCGAGTGATGCGGTCCGCTGCGCATCCCGCGTGACCGGCCAACGGTAACGATTGTAGGAATGTGTCGGCGCGCGGCAAAACCGTTGCACCGCGTCGCGCAAGATGCAATATTCGCGTGGCTTGGCCATTCGACCACCACCGAACGCATACGCATCGCCATGAACAAGAAGGAAGCCAAAACACGCATCGCGGCGCTGTTGTCCGCGGGCGCGAGGAAAGCCGACGTGCTCGCCGAGCTGGCGGGCCACGGCCTCAAGGAACAGTTGCTCGCGCGCCTGATCGCGTCGCGCCCCGATCCCGAGCTGTGTCGGAGAAACCGCGTGCACACGCGCATCCTGGTCGGGCTGGGCGTCGCGCAGCTATTGATCAGCGTCGCGCTCGCCTACGTGTTCGCCGCCGGTGGGCTCGGCATCGGCGCGACGCTGCTGTTCGGCGCGCTGACCGTGTCGTTGTCGCTGCTGTTCATCTGGGGCTTCGCGACTCACCGCGTCGGCGCGTATCACGCGTTCATCGTTCTGTCGCTCCTGCAACTGCCGAAAACCATCGCCGCGCTCGGTCGCGATCCGTCCGCCGCCCTGCCGAGCCTCGCCGTCACCGTGATCCTGGTCGGCTACGTGTGGTTCGTCCGTAACCGGATGTTCCCCGACTTCGGCTGGTTTTCGCCGCGCAAGATCGACGGCCGCTACGCCTTCGTCGAAAGCGCCTGACGCCGCGTTCGGCGTGACGCGGCCTCTATCGCGGGCCGCAAAAAAACACCGGCCCGCCCCGCGACGGCGGGACGGGCCGGTGTGTTCCGCGCAAGCCGGAACCGTTCGGCTTACTTCGCCTTCTCAGCCGTGTCGCTGATCGCCTGGCCGCCCTTCGAAATGTCCTGCCCCATGCCGGCAACGGTATTGCAACCGGCGAGCGCGGCGGTCACCACCAGCAGCATTGCAGCAATCGTACGCGTCATTCTCATTCTCCTTCGAGTCAACAAGCCCGACCGGGCAGATCGTGTCAGGCGGCGCGTCCCGCGGCATGCGGAACACGGGGCCTGAACGGATTATACGGAGACGCCCGCCGCGCGCCAGTGCACGCAGCGTCGCGGCCGCGCAGATTTTGCTTGACTTCGCCGTCGCCCGAACTAATATACGCATCGCGTATATTTTCCACCAGGGTGCCGCCGATGACCGTTCCCCAGCAAGCCTTCCTGCGCGACGCGATGCGCCGCCTCAACATGACGCGCGAAGCGTTCGCGAGCCGCATCGGCGTGAGCCGCCGTGCGCTCGATACGTGGCTGCTGCCCGACGATTCGCAGGAATCGCGCGGCATGCCCGAGATCGTCGAGCGCTTCGTCTCGGAAATCGTCGGGCGGGCCGGCCCGGATGGCGAAGACTATACGCAAAGCGTAGATAAGCAAGGCCTCGCGAAGCAGTTCCTGTTCGAAGGCAAGCCGCAGTTGATCTCGGTGGACCAATTCTCGCGCGACTCGGTGGAAGCGCTGTTCCGCGTCGCCGACGTGATGCAGCCGATCGCGCGCCGCCACAAGATTTCGCGCGTGCTCGAGGGCGCGGTGCTCGGCAACCTGTTCTTCGAAGCGAGCACCCGCACGCGCGTGTCGTTCGGGGCGGCGTTCTGCCGGCTCGGCGGCTCGGTGTGCGACACCACCGGCTTCACGTTCTCGTCGATGGCCAAGGGCGAATCGATCTACGACACGAGCCGCGTGATGGCCGGCTACGTCGACGCCCTCGTGATCCGCCACCCGGAGAAGGGCTCGGTGGCCGAATTCGCGCGCGCGACCAACCTGCCGGTGATCAACGGCGGCGACGGCCCCGGCGAGCACCCGAGCCAGGCGCTGCTCGACCTTTACACGATCCAGCGCGAATTCTCGCGCCTGGGCAAGATCGTCGACGGCGCGCATATCGCGCTCGTCGGCGACCTGAAATACGGCCGCACCGTCCATTCGCTCGTCAAGCTGCTGGCGCTGTATCGCGGGCTGAAGTTCACGCTGGTGTCGCCGCCGACGCTCGAGATGCCCGCGTACATCATCGATCAGATCACGACGAACGGTCACGTGATCGAGCAGACCAACGACCTCGCGGCCGGACTGCGCGGCGCGGACGTCGTCTACGCGACGCGGATCCAGAAGGAGCGCTTCACCGACGAATCGTTCGAAGGCTACACGCCGGAATTCCAGATCAACCAGGCGCTCGTCGACTCCGTATGCAAGCCCGACACGCTGATCATGCACCCGCTGCCGCGCGACAGCCGGCCCGGCGCGAACGACCTGTCCATCGACCTGAACCGCGATCCGCGCCTCGCAATCTTCCGCCAGACCGACAACGGCATCCCCGTGCGAATGGCGATCTTCGCGGTGCTGCTCGGCGTCGAGAATCTGGTTCAGCACTCGATGCGCGACGCGACGTGGCGCCCGCCTGCGTATCTCGGGCCGGAGGACGCGGTGTTCCACGGGATCGATTGACGCGCAGCGGCGCCGCGCGGCCGGATTCGTTCGCATCCGGCCGCGAACGCCGATGCCGGCAGCGCGAGCACGCGCGTCGCGGCGCATGTCGCCGGTCGCCGGTCGCACTCGCCAGCCGCCAGCCGCCAGCCGCCAGCCGCACAACTATCGTCGCAATCATCGGTAACGCGAGCGGCGTCCGCGCCTACGCGGCGATGCACGGCTCAGCACGTGCAATCCGCTGCGCTCGGCGCGACCATGCACGAACGCAACCGCTCGCCGACATTCTTTCCGCCACCCATCCGCCTGCGTCGGTAACATCGGCACTTGCCGATCGCCGACCGCTCCCGCACAATCGGCCCACCTGCCCTCCTCTCCCCGCGCCGATGTCCTATGCGTCACTCGCCACCGGCGTCCTGCTCGCCGGCGGTCTTGGTCAACGCTTCGATCCAACGGGGCTGCACAGCAAGCTGCTCGCACGGCTGCCCAACGGCACGCCGGTCGCGGTCGCCGCTGCGCGGCACCTTGCGGCGGCGACGGCGGACGTCGTCGCCGTCGTGCGTCCCGGCGCCGAAAAACTCGCGATGTTGCTGAACGAAGCCGGCTGCCAGGTCGTCTACGCACCCGACGCGATGCGCGGCATGGGCGCGAGCCTCGCAGCCGGCGTGCGCGCGGCGCCGGACGCGACCGGCTGGCTCGTCGCGCTCGCCGACATGCCGTGGATCGCCGCATCCACCTACGAAGCCGTCACGCGCGCGCTAGATGCCGATCGCGCATCGATCGTCGCGCCGATGCATCGTGGCGTGCGCGGTCATCCGGTCGGCTTTGCCCTGCACCATTACGATGCGCTCGCCGCGCTCGACGGCGATACGGGCGCCCGCGCGCTGTTCGCCAGCGCGCCGGTGCAGCTGCTCGACGTCGACGATCCGGGCATCGTGCGCGACGTCGATACGCCGGCCGATCTGCGCTGACGTCGACGCGCGCCGCCAGCGCAAGGTCCGAGATTCGGTGCGATATCAACCGCCGAGCGAATATCGCAGGCAATCGCACTGCAAACGCATGCCCGATTGCCTATAACGAAGACGAGGCGCGCTCACCGCGCCGTCCGCTTCCCCTGTCACGCATTGCGCGAGCTCTCCATGGATCACACTACCCCGATGCCCGAGCCCCCGGCCGACCCGAACCGCGATCCGGAAGACGACCCGTTGTCGCCGCCGGCGCCCGGCCACCCTCACGAGAATCCGCAACAACCGGACGGGCCGCCGAGCAAGGATCCGGTTTAGCCGACGGTTGCGCACGCATCGCGCATCGTTTGACCCGCAACAGCCATTAAGCGGCCGCGCTTTCCCGCGCGACGCGCGCCTCGTAAGTCTTCAGATGGTTGTACGCGATGCGCAACAGCGACAGTGCATCTGCCGCATGCGGGTCGCATCGCGCGAGCAGATCGCCGAGCACGTGATCGGCTTCGACGCGCGCGCGGTTCTCGACGTCGCGCAGCATCGATGCCGTCAGCGGCGACGGCGTCAGCACCATTCGCTGCATCCGCTCGATCGCGGCCGGCTCCGGGCGATAACCGTTGTGCGCGGCAATCGCGCTGCACTCGTCGAGCATGGCCTCGAGCAGGCGGCGCCCGTCCGGCGCGGCGAGAATATCGCCGACCGAACCGCGAAACAACGACGTGCTCGCGGCCAGGGTCGCGAGGAACACCCACTTGTCCCACATCCGCGCGACGATGTCGTCGCTGAGCGTCGCGTCGAAGCCCGCGCCGCCGAGCACGTCGGCCACCGCGCGCACGCGCGCCGATTCGCCGCCGCCGAGTTCGCCGAACGAGAGGCCGTGCGTGTCGTTCAGATGTACGATCCACTGCTCGCGATCGAGCGTCGCCGCGATCACGCACAGTCCGCCCAGCACCCGCTCCGCGCCGAACCGCTCGCGCAGCACGTCGAGATGACGCATCCCGTTGAGCATCGGCAGAATCGACGTCGACGGCCCGACGAACGGCGCGAACGACGCGATCGCGTCGTCGAGGCTGTACGCCTTGCAGCTGAGCAGCACCAGATCGAACGGCGCGGCCGCGTCGCCGGTGCGTAACGTCTGCACATTGGCGAGCGTCAGGTCGCCGCGCGGGCTGCGAATCATCAGACCATCGCGCGCGAGCGCCGCCGCGCGACCTTCGCGCACCAGGAACGTCACGTCGCGCGCGGCCGCCGCGAGGCGTCCGCCGAAATATCCGCCGACCGCGCCGGCCCCTACCACCAGAATCCGCATCGCTGCCTCCTTTCGCCTCGTTCAATGCCGCCACGCGGGCCGCTCGCCGGCCCGGCGCATGGCCGCAATCGTCAGACAGTATAGCGATGCAGACTATGCATATGCAGGGACGACCGCACGCCGGCATGCGACGTTCGCACGACATCTAAGGGATTTCCCGCCTACGGGAACGGTCGCGTCGAGCCGACAAACAAGTAAACCAGAAGTAAACCGCTAGGCCGTCCCGGCGCGCCTGCTTGACCGACCGACCTGATACCCATGCGCACCCTTTCCCTGAACCAGAAACTCGCTTCGATGATCGTCATCCTGTGGCTCGGCCTGCTCATGATCGCCGGGATCGGCGCGTGGCAGACGCGCACGTCGATGACGGCAGACCGCCGCGACCAGTTGTCCACGCTGGTTGCGCAGGCAACCAACGTCGCCGATCACTTCTACAAGCTGTCGCAGCAGAACGCGCTGTCCGAAGCCGACGCGAAACAGAAGGCGCTCGAAGCGATCGCCGCGATGCGCTACGGCACCGACGGCTACATCTCGATCAACGACTCGAAGCCGGCGATCGTCATGCATCCGATCAAGACGGAGCTCAACGGCAAGGACGTGTCGAACTTCACCGACCCGGACGGCAAGCATCTGTTCATCGAGATCGTGAAGGCCGGCAACGCGGACGGCGGCAAGGGCTTCGTCGAATACATGTGGCCGAAGCCGGGCGCCGACAAGCCGCAGGCCAAGACCAGCGCGGTGCAGCGCTTCGCGCCGTGGGACTGGTATCTGGTGACGGGCATGTACATGGACGACGTCTATGCGGCGGTGCTCGCGAGCGTCGGCCGCTGGCTCGTGATGACGGCCGTGCTCGGCGCGGCCGCGACCGTCGTGATGGTGCTGGTGCTGAAGAGCGTGCGTGCGAACCTCGGCGGCGAACTCGAGACTGCGCTCGACGCCGCGCAGCGCATCGCCCAGGGCGACCTCACCACGCGCGTGACGGTGAAGCAGGACGATCGCGGCAGCCTGCTGCACGCGCTGCATTCGATGCAGAGCGGCCTGATCGACATGGTGTCGCGGGTGCGGGCCGGCACCGAGAACATCAACGTCGGCGCGAGCGAGATCGCATCGGGCAACACCGACCTGTCGCAGCGCACCGAGGAGCAGGCAGCCGCCCTCGTGCAGACCGCATCGAGCATGGACGAGATGACCGCCAACGTGAAACAGAACGCGGACAGCGCGGCGCAGGCCGCAACGCTGGCAGGCCAGGCCGCGCAGGTCGCGACGCGCGGCAGCGAGGTGGTCGACGACGTCGTGCGCACGATGAACGAGATCACGGCCCGCTCGCACAAGATCGGCGACATCATCGGCGTGATCGACGGGATCGCGTTCCAGACCAACATCCTCGCGCTGAACGCGGCCGTCGAAGCGGCGCGCGCGGGCGAACAGGGCCGCGGCTTCGCGGTGGTCGCGGCCGAGGTGCGCTCGCTCGCGCAACGCTCGGCCACGGCGGCGAAGGAAATCAAGTCGCTGATCGTATCGTCGAACGAAACGGTCGAGCACGGCGCGACGCTCGTCACGCACGCCGGCGAAACGATGACCGAGATCGTGCAGTCGGTGCGCCGCGTCAACGAAATCCTCGACGAGATCAGCCACGCGTCGCGCGAGCAAAGCGCCGGCATCGAACAGGTCAACCGCGCGGTGGGCGAGATGGATCAGGTCACGCAGCAGAACGCGGCGCTCGTCGAGCAGGCGGCCGCTGCCGCGCATTCGCTGCGCGACCAGGCCGAGGCGCTGCGCGACGCGGTCACGCGGTTCTCGTTGCCGGCATGACGGGCTGATACCGGCGCGCTCGCGTCGGGTGGCTGGCCGGGGCTCACATTCGGTTGCGTGCGGTGTCGATGCGACGACGCACGCACGTGCGCTTCATAGGCGCGAACGCCCCCTTGCGCGGCGACGATCGCGCGGCGAACTGGCGTCTCGTGTCGCGGCCGGTTACGCAATTGCCCGGCCGTCCCCGCGGGGCGCACGTCGATCGAAGATGTATCGGCCGCGGCCGTTCAGATCCCTTCGTCCGTTTAGCCCGCTCGGCGCATTCGGCCCACTCCGCTCATTCACCCTTCCCACCGATCGGCGTTCACGGCCGATCGCATACCGCCCCACCGCGCGACCTTGCCGCCATCGACATCGCGCATACGCGTCGGCATCGTCATTCGCGCTGCATCACCGATACCGCACCCGCGCCGCGCAGCCGCCCTGCAGCCTGTCCGCCGCCGAAGCCGAGTGCGGCCGCCCGTTGAATCAGCTCGACATCGTTGTTCACGCCGAGCTTCTTCATCGCGCTGATCTTTTGCGCACTGACCGTCTGCTTGCCCTTGTTCAGCCGCTGCGCGATCGTCTTGATCGGCATGCCGTCGAGATACAGGCGGATCACCTCGATTTCGCGCGTCGACAGCTTGACGGGCGGCCCGTCCTGTTCGGCAATCGCATCGAGCGCGCTGCGCACGAGCGGCGACACATAGCGTCCGCCGCTGTAGGTCGAATGGATCGCCGTGACGATGTGGCCGACATCGTCGAACTTGCTGACGAGACTCGGACAGCCCTGCGCGACGATCGAGCGCAGGATCACCGGACTCTCGCTGCCGACCAGCGCGACCGTCCCGACGCCCGGGCGCATGCGCCGCAACCATGCGAGCAGCGCCAGACAGTCCATCGGTGGGCCGCCGCGGATCGAATAGTCAACCAGCGCGATATCGCAGTCGACATCGGCCAGCGCCGCGACCATGTCGGACGGGCTCCGGTAGGCGCCGACGAGCTCGATCGCGCACGCGTCGCCGGCGATATGCTCGACGCCGGCCAGCGTCAGCGGCCAGTCGTACGCGAAAACAGTGCGAATGTTGAATTTCCCCATGCGTGGTTCCTGAAGGTCGCGTGGCCGCGCGACGCGACACGTCGCGACGCGGCCGGTTGGGCGGTGACTCCGCGGGCGGGATATTTTTATCCCGCCGTCATTCTATGAAACGGCGCGCGGCCGGGATATCGGACGCGGTATAGATGGGCGTCCAGGGACGTAATACGAGTTTGATATTTCGATCGTCGTACGCGATCGCGGACGCGCGCATCGTCCGGACGGCCGACGTTGCGGGCCGTGCGGGCCGCGCCGCCTGCCGGCGCGGTAAAATTGCGGCCCAGCATGCCATTCCGGACGACCGGCCGACGGCAGCGCACGCCCGGCCGTGCGCCGCCGGCCGGCCCCCTGCTTCTTCCATGACCGAATCCGATCTGCACTCCGACGACACCACCATCCACGAAGACGGCCTCTGGCGCGACAACGGCTGGACGGCCCGCATCATCAAGAACGAGGACGACGACGGCTGGGCCGTCGAAATGATCAAGGACGGCGAGGCCGAGCCCGCACTCGTCGGCCCGTGGACGATGGGCCGCGACAAGAAGAACCCGAAGCCGATGGATGCGAACGCGTTCCGCACGCTAGTGAAAACCGCGACCGAAGTGCTGATGCGTCACGAGCAGCAGCGCCGCGCGATGCTGCACAAGGAAGTGACCGTGCAGCGCGACGACGGCATCGAGGTGTCGGTGACGCTCGACATCGTGCCGGACGAGTTCGAGCCGTATGCCGAACTGAAGGCGTTCGACCCGTACGGCGAACTGCTGGCCGACGCGAAGGTGTCGGCGGGATTCAAGCTCAACAAGGCCAGCGCCGCACGCTGGATCGAATCGGATTTCGAGCGCCCGGCTTAGGGCCTGTTCACGCCAATAAAGGGCTTGCGCTGGCCCCACGAACGCGTTCTTCCGAACAGGCCCTAACGCGGTCCGCTGCGCGTGCACGCCGCGTCACCCATGCAAGCCGTGCGTGGTCATCAGCCGGTACAGCGTGGCGCGCGACACGCCGAGCTGCGCCGCGACGTCGGCATGCTGCTGGCGACGGTTCCGCAGCAGCATCTCCTCGATCGTGCGGCGCTCCGCCTGCCGGCGCGCCTCCACGAGCGTCGGCGGGCGGCGCAACCGGTACTGGCTCAACTCGAGATCGTCGGCCGAGATCAGCGGGCCGTTCGTCATCACGACCGCGAAGCGGATCCGGTTGATCAGCTCGCGCACGTTGCCCGGCCATGCATAGTCGTGAATCGCCTCGATCGCGCACGGCATGAAGCCGCGAATCCGGTGCGGGCTGTCGCCCCGATAGCGCTGCAGCACGTGATCGGCGAGCAGCATGATGTCGCGGCCGCGCGCACGCAGCGGCGGCTCGTCGATACGCAGCACGCACAGGCGGTAATACAGATCGGCGCGAAAGCGCCCGGCCTGCATCGCCGCCTCGAGATCGACGTGCGTCGCGGACACGATCCGCACGTCCACCGGCACCGACGCGTGCGCGCCGAGCCGCTCGATCGTGCCTTCCTGCAGAAAGCGCAGCAGGCTCGCCTGGCTCTCGAACGGCATGTCGCCGATTTCATCGAGAAACAGCGTGCCGCCGTGCGCGGCCTCGATCCGGCCGATCTTGCGCTGGTGCGCGCCCGTGAACGCGCCGCGCTCGTGGCCGAACAGTTCGGCCTGCAGCAGCGTCGGCGGAATGGCCGCGCAGTTCACCGCGACGAACGGCGCGTCGGCGCGCGACGAATGCCGGTGGATCGCGCGGGCGGTCAACTCCTTGCCCGTCCCGGATTCGCCGGCGATGAACACCGCAGCGTCGGTGTTCGCCACCTTGCGGATGGTCGAGAACAGGCGCCGCATCGCGTCGCATGCGCCGATCATCGTGTCGCAGGGCGGCATCGCGAGCGCGGCCGGATCGGCGTGCGCGAGCTTCAGCATCCCGTACGCATGGCCGGCGAGATAGCCGATCGTCTTGCAGCCCGCGGCGCGCGACGCGAAGCCGAAACAGCACTGGCGGATCAGGCGCGCGAGCGCGACATCGCGCAGCAGCGCGTCGTCGGCGAGCGCGACCCAGCCGACGTGCGGGTCGCGCAGCAGCGCCTCGAACGCGGCCGCGTCACGCGCCGCGTCACGCATATTGAACGCGGTGAAGTCGACGATTCCCGCATGCAGGCGGTTCGCCTTCACGAGGTTGAGTGCGTCCGCAACGGACTTGGCGCGCGAGACGTCCCAGCCGCGCGACGCGAGACAGTCGACGAGCGCGGCGTCCGGACACGGCGACACGTAGACGAGCGGACGCGACGGCGCCGCATGATGGCGCGACGCGGCGACCGGCGGCGGCATGCACGCGATCCGCTCGGTTTCGGGATGGCTCGACAGTCTGATCCGGCAACATTGATTCACGATGGCCTCGTCACATGGCGTTGTCGGTCGGAGCGGGGCGCGCGACATGGCGCGCGGCCTGCCGGTCCGATCGGGAAAATGACGTTATCGGCAGAACACGACACGCCGCATATAGATCTGCGGTTCGACGACGGGCCGCGCGGACCGGTCCAGCTCGTCGCGATAGCGGCGGTAGGTCTTGCCGTCCACGGTCACGTCGCCGGCGCGCGCCGTCTCGATCGCGGCCAGGGCGTGGCTTTGCCAGTCGTCGACGCGCGCCGATGCCGACAGACTCGATGCACCGGCGATCGTCTGCGTGACCGTGCTGCCGTCGGCCCAGGGCTGCGTCTGCATGTCGTCCGCGTGCTGCATCGCGCCGACCGTCTTGCCGGTCGGCGTCGGGCCGCTCTGCGCGACGAACGGCGCGGCGCGGCCGTACACCGGCGATTGCCATGAAGGCGCGTGGCCTTCCTCGGGCACCATGTAGATCGTCTGCGGATCGCCGACCATCATCATCGGCACGCATGCGGTGTTGTCGGGGCGGCCGAGCGTCGTCAGCGACTGCTGGATGCTCGCGGCGTTCGCGACGCTCTGTTCGTTCAGGATCACGAACACCGCCGGATTCTGAAACAGCGACTGCGCGGCGGCGTGTGCGCCGACCAGCAGCAGAACGATCGAAAGGAACCTCATGATCCGCGCCTCCTGTCCCCTCGACAGGCAAAAAGAGGTGTTGGCCTCGGGGTAGAACCAACACCCGTCAAAGCTGTCGCGCGCATCGCGCAACCGGTTGCGGCGCTTGCCGTGCAGGCGGCATACCGGTTGCATCGAAGCGCGCTGCCGGTCACGACGACGTGCTCGTCGAGACGACGGTCGGCGCGGGCGCGAGCGGCGCCGACGGGGCGGCGTGCTGGTCGATCGCCGGCGTGGCTGTCGCGGGCACGTCCGCGGCTGGCACGGCTGCGGATTCGACCACGGCCGTTGCGTCGGCAGCGCTCGGGGCCGTCGCCGCCACGGGCTGGGCGGCTTCGGCGGCAGGCATGGCCGAGGCGATCGGCGCTTGCGGCGCGTGGTCGACTGCGTTGGCGTCGGCCGTCGGCATGGCCGGTGCGCCGGTGTCGGTCGCGGCCGGCGTGCGCGCGGACGCGTTGGCGGCGAGCGACGGGGCGGGGTCTGCGGGCTTGTCGGCGACCATTGGGGCCTTGTCGGCGGCGGTCGCCGCGGGTTCGGTGGTCTTTTCCGCAATCGTCGACGCAGGCTCCGCCGCCTTCTCCGCAACCGTCGGGACGGGTGCCGACGCCTTCTCTGCAACCACTGGTGCAGGCGTCGAGGCCTTTTCCGCGATCGCCGACGCAGGCTCTGACGCCTTCTCAGCAACCGTTGGGACAGCTGCCGATGCCTTGTCCGCAACCGCTGCTGCAGGCGTCGACGCCTTTTCCGCACTCATCGACACAGGCTCCGCCGCCTTCTCCGCAACCGTCGGGACGGGTGCCGGTGCCTTTTCCGCAACCACTTGTGCGGGCTTCGATGCCTCCTGGGCAACCATCGGTGCGGGCTTCGAAACCTTCTCCGCAATCACCGACGCAGGCGCGGGCACCTTATCCCCCGCGACCGGTGCCGGTGCAGGCCGTGACACGTTGTCCGCAACCGTCGCGGCACTCGGCGACACGGCAGCGGTCGCTGCAGCTGGCACCGCGCTCATCGCAGCCGACGCCGCAGCCACGCCCGGCACGACCGCGGCCGCCTGCGCACCATTCCCCGCAGCCGCCTGCGCCGCACCCGGCATCGCCGCCGCAGCCGGCGTGCCGATCGGCGCTCCCGCGACGAACGCCCCCGCCTGCCCAGCATTCCCCGCCACCGCCCGCATCTGCACAGGCGCCGGCCCAGCCGCATCGAGCGGCGGCAGCCCCATCCGGCTGCGCACGAGCGGATCGCGGTACTTCAAGTCGTCGGCGACGGTCGCATCGGCGGCAGGCGCGACGTTCGAGCGCGCGAGCGGCGCGGTCGTGCCCGGACACAGGTGGCCGGTCGCCTCGACCGCGCGGCGGTTCGCGTCGCTCTGGCACAGCAGCGCCAGCGCGACGTCGGTCAAGCCCATCGCGCGAAATTCGCGCGCATCGAGCCGTCGCACGCACGCCTGATCCACCAGCGTCGTGCCGCCGGTCGCGCCGAACCCCGGGAACGACACGCCGACGCTCACCGAGCCCATGCAGGTATCGGACAACGTGGTCGTCAGCCCGGGCGCCTGGATCGCCGGGTTCGTCTTGATCGTCTGCGTGCCCGAGTAGTTGACGTTCTCCGCCACCTGCGTGTTGTACGGGCTCGAGCCCGGCGCGCCGGCCGCGAGCGAGCTCGCGCTCTGCGGCGTCACGGTCGAGCCGCCGCTCGTCGACGAAGGCAGCGTCAAGTTGACCTGCACGCTCGAATTGCCGCTGCCGCGCACGCCGCTCGTGCTGCCGCTCGTCGCATTGCCGCCGCGCGAGCTCGTCACGTTGGTATTCATGCTCGAGCCGCCGCCCTGGCCGATGGCCGTCGACGACGTCGAGGACTGCGCGCTTGAAGTCGAGTCGGCGGTCTGCGCATGGGCGCCGATCGTGGCCAGCGCGAACATCGCCGCACTGGCCGCCCTGATCTTGCTGCTGTTCATTTTGATCTCCGGACGAGGTTGGACCGCCTACCCAGGCAACCGCATCAATCCCGTTGCGTTCCTGCCGCTTTGCCTGTTTCCCCGAACTGCTTCCAGCCGCTGCCCAACTGCGACCACGAACCGCCCGGCATGCCCTGCGATGGCGGGGCCGCGGGCGCGCCGGCGGCATTGCCCGGCGACAGCGTGTGTTGCGGTGACGGTTTGGTTGTCTGCTCAGTGTTACTTGACGTCTGTACGTTCGATTGCACGTCGTCGGTCGCGCGGTCGGCGGCATACGCCGTCAGCGACGTGAGCATCACGACGGCGGCAATCAGGTTCTGCTTCATGCCAGCTCCTTACGGTGACGACAACGGCGCAACAGAGACCAGCGTCACCGGGAAACTGGTCCCTTCCACCCGAATCAGGGCGTGCCGGCCGTCGCGCCGGAGCTGCCCTGACTGCCGCCCGACGCCGACGGCGATCCGGCCGGCCCGGTACTCCAGACGGTCGACGTGTTGTAGTGGTTCGAGCCCGCGATCGTCGACGATCCGCCGAAGCCGGCCAGCCCGCTCGCGCCCGCGTTCGCGATGCCGGCGTCGTTGCCGCCGCTCGCCGTGTAGTGGTTCGCGCCGAGCACGATCGTGGCGGTCACGCCGCCCGACAGCGCATTCGCGTTCTCGGTCGTATTGGCGGTGCCGCCGAACGAGCCCGCGGCGCCGATCCCGCCGCCAGCCGCGAACGCGCCGCCGTTGGTGCCCCACCCGCCGGCCGTCGACGTCGAGTCGTGGTACGCGGACGCCGTGCCGGTCGAGCCCGCGGGCGTCACCGTGCTTCCGGCATTCGCGCCTGCGACCGAAGTCGTGTTGCTCGTATAGCTGCCGGTGCCGACCAGCACCGAACCCGAGACGCCCGACGCCACGGACTGAGTCTGGTTGAAGGTCGTCGTGCCGGCGGCCGCTGCGGCCGACGACAGCACGGCGAGCGCGGTCGCTAAAAAGACGTTGGCTTTCATAGCAATTCCTTGCGATGACGAAGGTCGGTGGCCGGATCGCCGGGCCGCCCCGTGCGGGGCGATTCCCGGCGTCCGCGCCACCATTCGATGACGAGCGCTGCGCGCGGCGGCTTAGTAGTGGCGGAACGTCCAGGCGCTGGAGCCTGCGTTCGCGCCGCTCAGCCCGCCGGACTGCGAGCCGCCGAAGCCGAAGCCGCCCACCGTCGACGTGTTGGTGTGATCGGTGTACGACACCGCCGCGCTGGTGCCGCCGCCGGCCATCGCGCCGGCCGCGCCGAGTGCCGCACCCGAATCGGTGGCGGTGAAGTGGCCGAAGCCGGTCACCCCCGCCATCGTCTGGCCGCCGCTCGACGAACTGCTGCTCGACTGGGTGCCGCTCGCTGCGAACGCTGCACCCGAAACCGCCATCACTGCTGCTGCAATCAGAAGCTTCTTCATGGTCGACTCCAAAACGGCGTGGACGGAACAAGCGCAGGAAGCTGCACGCCTTCAGCCTGCCTGCGTCGAGCAATCCCTGAACACAAGGACCGCCATTCAATCGGCAACGAGCGTTTCTCCGATCGCAATTCGGCTCATTGCCTAAATCCCATTCGCTGTTTTATTGGCCCTGCGATTCATCGTTTTGAATACCGGCTTGCGCACCGGTGAAGTCACCGGAATAAACCGAGTCTCGAACCCGGAAAACGAATGCATCGTTCCGTATCGTTCGTCGTGCGTCGTTCGATATCGGGCGGCGCCGCGCGCCGGCATGCGGCTCGCCACTGCCGGCGAGCGAAAATGCACGACCCGATTTACCGAAGGCGAACGCCCTGCCGCTGAAAATCGCCGCGTAATCGCGGCAACGCGACAACAATGCGCAACCGTGCACGCGCGCCTGACCGTCACGCAGCAACGTTGTTCGTGAGTTACCGGTCGCCGATCATGCGGATAATCCGGCTCGCGGGTTTTCGGTACAGTCCGGGTCGCGCCGCTATTGCCGCGATGCGATCGAAATGTCGATGGACGTGCACGCGCGCATCGGCATCGAGCGGCCCGATACGAACTGCTGGTCCATCAGGGTGAAGTGAGTCGACGAGAGCGCCGCTGTCGATCAGTGGTGGCGCGAAACGACAGCTGCTCCAGCACGCGCAATGCGCGGATACCGGAACGCCGGCAACGACGCACTCGCGACGCCGGCACTGCGCCGCGAGTCGTACGGTTACCCCATCGTTGCGCTGAGAATGCGCGGATCAAGCCGTTGCTTGTGGTCTTCATCGCTGTTCCCCGACTGCTTATTGACGAGACCGTCGCCCCCCCAATCTTCACTGCATCAGGTCGACTGCCCGCCGGTGCGGTCAATACCGCAAGCGGCATGCCACGCACGATTGCGCCGACGATTGCGGGTGGCACGGCGCGCGGGCAGCGCGGAAACATGCGATTTTCGTTTCAGGAATGTATCGCGGCAACGGGTGGCCGCCTGCGGCGATCATCGACTGACGAGAAGCAATCCCACCGAAGGCCGCGCGACGCGGTGCGCGGCGCCGCATGTGTGTGCTACCGAACGTCTGTTTCAGAGTTGAGAATCGCGCGCTGCCGGTTCGGAACAATGGACACGTCAACGCCCGAAAACGGCCTGCCACCGGGCTTTCGCGGGCGCGCGGCAAGTTGCGGACGGCTCGCTCGCGCGCCGCGCGCCTTCGCGCAAAGCGTGCGCGCATACGGCACGGGACCGATTGCACGAAGCATGCAGCGGCAAACCGATTACCCGAAAATACGATTGATTCATCCGTGAAAATCCCGACTCGCTCGCACATCGATGGTTAATGCCGCAGAGCGACGAATCGCAAAACCGGCACGGGCCGCACCGCTTTCTACCGGTCCGCATATTCGATGAAAAACGCCGGGCATTCGCGCGTATCCGCCAGCACATCGGGCGTTTTATTACGTTGCACATTCATTTCATCGTCCGGTAATGATCGCCGGCGCATTGCATTTCGATGTGCGTATCGTGCGGGCGTCACGCGAGTCCGCATGGCGCGCGATACACCGGAGAAACAACTCGGAAACGACGTCGACGCCGCTTTCCCGCGCGCGAAGCGGCGCGCGCAAGCGTCGTTTCGGCGCGAAAAAATCATCGTGGTATGGCGTTTCTCGCATTTTCGGCGCGTCGATACGCGGCGACGCCGCAAGCGCCGAATGCGTGCGGCGCGGCGCGGGATACACGGGTGGAACAGCGGCGCGCCGGCCGCGCCGCGGCACGACCCGATACCGCGCCGCATATGACGCGCGCGCCGCTGGCATGCCGGTTGCAACGCTGCGTGGTTGGCCGTGCGCGCAGCACCATCGCGCGCACCCGGCCCGCGTCGGACCACATCGGACCACATCGGCCGACGACGGCGCCGACTACGTACCGAGCAATTCCTTCCTGCGCAAATGACCCACGTCGCGCATCGGCGGCGCGCCGAACAGCCTGCTGTATTCGCGGCTGAACTGCGACGCGCTCTCGTAGCCGACCGTCGCGGCCACCGACCCCACGTCGCCGCCCTGGCGCAGCAGCAACCGGCGCGCCTCGTGCAGGCGCAACTGCTTCTGATACTGCAGCGGGCTGAGCGTGGTCACGTGTTTGAAGTGATGATGAAGCGACGACACGCTCATGTTGACGGCCTGCGCGAGCGTCTCGACACGCATCGGTTCCGCGTAGTGGTCGCGAATCCATTCGATCGCGCGCGCGATCCGGTGCGTGTGGCTGCCGGCGACGGCCATGTGACGCAGGCGCGCGCCCTGCCCGCTCGTCATCAACCGGTACAGCAGTTCCTTTTCGATCAGCGGCGCGATCACCGGGATGTCGGCCGGCGTATCGAGCAGCCGCAACAGGCGCAGCGCGGCGTCGAGCAGCGGCGGCGTCAGCTCGGCGACAGCGATGCCTTCGCCTTCGGGGCCGGCCTCCGGCTCGGGCAGACGCATCTCTGCAGCGAGTTCGACGATGCGCTGCAGGTCGAGCGTCAGCGACAGGCAAAGATAAGGAACGTCGGGCGACGCCTGCGTGACGCGCGACAGGATCGGCAAGTCGATCGACGTAATCAGGCAGTGCTGCGCGTCGTATTCGTAGGCCTGCCCCGCGACGACCACGCGCTTCGCGCCCTGCGCGGCGATCACGAGCGCGGCGCGCGACACGCCGCAGCCGAGATCGACCGCACGCGTATGGCGGTGCAGCATCAGCGCCGGCACGGCCGTCGCGTGCGAGCCGTCCGCCGGCGCGAAGCGGCCGATCAGCGACGCCAGCTCGCGCCGCCCGGATTCGCGCGATGCCGCGATATCGGTCATGTCCATGGCGGTTCCTCGTGTCGTTTTGCGGATCGCGCGAGCATAGCGAAACGCGCGCCGCCGTGCCCGGGATTTGCAGGATTGTTCAATAAATTTGCAGGATCGGATAGCCGTAACGACGGGCCGTTCGCGCACACTCCCACCTGATCCGGCGCATGCCGGGTTTTCCCCACGGAGACAAAAAAATGCCCACCACGTTTGTCCTCAACGGCAAGAGCGTCACGCTCGACGCCGATCCGTCGATGCCCGTCCTCTGGGCGATCCGCGAGCATGCGGGGCTGACCGGCACGAAGTTCGGCTGCGGCATGGCGCAGTGCGGCGCATGCACGATCCATCTCGAAGGCCAGGCCGTGCGCTCGTGCGTGCTGCCGCTGGCCGGCATCGCGGGCAAACAGGTGACGACAATCGAAGGCCTGCAGAGCAAGCCCGCGCAGGCCGTACAGGCCGCCTGGGTGAAACTGCAGGTGCCGCAGTGCGGCTATTGCCAGTCCGGCCAGATCATGTCCGCGACCGCACTGCTCGAACAGAACCCGAAGCCGACCGACGCGGACATCGACGCCGCGATGAACGGCAACCTGTGCCGCTGTGCGACCTACGCCCGCATCCGGGCCGCGATCCACGACGCGGCCGCGACGCTGGGAGCGTGACCATGACGATCGAACTCGACAACGCCGGTTCGGTGCGCGCGTCGCGCCGCACCTTCCTGAAAACCGCGGGCGCCGCAGCCGCCGTCAGCCTGACGATCGGCTTCGAATGGGCCGGCCTCGGCCGCCGCGCGCTCGCCGCGACGCCGCCCGCCGCCGACTTCGCGCCGAACGCGTTCCTGCGCATCACACCCGACGGCGCGGTCACGGTAATTGCCAAGCACGTCGAAATGGGCCAGGGCGCGTACACGGGCATCGCGACGATCGTCGCGGAGGAGCTCGACGCCGACTGGTCGAGCGTGCGCGTCGAAAGCGCGCCGGCCGACGCGAAGCGCTACGCGAACCTCGCGTTCGGCACGATACAGGGCACGGGCGGCAGCTCGGCGATGGCGAACTCGTGGCAGCAGCTGCGCGAAGCCGGCGGCAAGGCGCGCGCGATGCTCGTGTCGGCCGCGGCCGCGCGCTGGCAGGTGCCGGCCGGCGAGCTGAGCACCGCGGGCGGCGTGGTCACGCACGCGAAGAGCGGCAGGACGGCCGCTTACGGCACGCTCGTCGCCGATGCGGCGAAACTGCCGGTGCCCGACCACGTCACGCTGAAGCAGCCGGCCGATTTCAAGCTGATCGGCCATCGCATCCCGCGCGTCGACGCGTCGGCGAAGTCGAACGGCACCGCGCAATTCACGCTCGACACGACCTTCCCCGGCATGCGCGTCGCGCTGCTGCAGCGGCCGCCGCGCTTCGGCGCGACCGTCAAGTCGGTCGATGCGACGGCCGCGAAGGCGGTGCCGGGCGTCGTGGCCGTCGTGCAGGTGCCGAATGGCGTCGCCGTCGTCGCGACCGGCTTCTGGGCCGCGAAACAGGGCCGCGACGCACTGAAAATCGACTGGGACGAAACGCACGCCGAAAAGCGCGGCTCCGACGAGATCATGCGCGAATACCGCCAGCTCGCCGCGAAACCGGGCGTGTCGGCGCGCAAGGACGGCGACGCCGACGCGGCGATCGCCGGCGCCGCGCGCAAGCTCAGCGCGACCTACGAATTCCCGTATCTCGCGCACGCGCCGATGGAGCCGCTCGATGCGGTCGTCAAGCTGACGGCCGACGGCTGCGAGATCTGGGCCGGCGACCAGTTCCAGACGATCGACCAGGGCAACGCCGCAAAGGTCGCGGGGCTCGAGCCCGAGCAGGTGCGCATCCACACGCTGTATGCGGGCGGCAGCTTCGGCCGGCGCGCGAACGCGTGGTCCGACTACGTGGTCGAGGCCGTGTCGATCGCGAAGGCGCTCGGCGCGGACGGCACGCCGGTCAAGCTGCAGTGGACGCGCGAGGACGACATCCAGGGCGGCTTCTACCGCCCGATGTACTTCCACAAGCTCGATGCGGGGCTCACCGCCGATGGCCGGCTGGTCGGCTGGCGGCACCGCATCGTCGGCCAGTCGATCCTCGCCGGCACGCCGTTCGCCGCGTTCATGGTGAAGAACGGCATCGACGCGACGTCGGTCGAGGGCGCGGCGAACCTGCCGTACGCGGTGCCGAACGTGTCGGTCGAACTCACCACGACCAAGGTCGGCCTGCCGGTGCTGTGGTGGCGCGTGGTCGGCAGCTCGCACACCGCGTATGCGGTCGAGGCGTTCATCGACGAAGCCGCGCACGCGGCCGGCAAGGACCCGTACCTGTTCCGCCGCGACCTGCTCGCGAAGGAGCCGCGCATGCGCGCCGTGCTCGAGCTGGCCGCGCAGAAGGCCGGCTGGGATCCGGCGCAGCCGCTGCCGAAGGGCCGCGGGCGCGGGATCGCGGTGGCCGAGGCGTTCAAGAGCTATGTCGCGCAGGTGGCCGAGGTGTCGGTGGACGCGGACGGCAACGTGAAGGTCGAGCGCATCGTGTGCGCGGTCGACTGCGGGATCGCGATCAACCCCGACATCGTCGCCGCGCAGATGGAAGGCGGCATCGGCTTCGGGCTCGGCGCGGCGCTGCACAGCGCGATCACGCTGAAGGACGGCCGCGTCGAGCAGCGCAACTTCGACGGCTACCACGTGCTGCGGATGGCCGAGATGCCGAAGGTCGAGGTGCACATCGTGCCGTCCGCGCAGGCGCCGACCGGCGTCGGCGAGCCCGGTGTCGCGCCGGTCGGGCCGGCCGTGGCCAACGCGATCTTCGCGGCGACCGGCAAGCGGCACTACGTGCTGCCGTTCGATTCGGCCGGCGGCGCGAAGGCTTGACCGGCGTGTGACGCATCGGGCGGTGCGGTGTGGCGTTGTTGCCCGGTGCGTCGGTGCGGCGCGGCGCCCCGCCGCGCCCGCATCGTGCTGCGCGTGACTGCGCCGTAACGCCGCCCGTAATGCACGTTACGCACGTAACGCCCGTAACGTTCCCGCGCGATGCTACGTAACAATTCTTCAATATCGGTCGGGCCGGCGCCGCGGCACGCGGCTGCGGCGCCGTTAAAAATTCTTTTAGATTCAACACCGGCGCGCGATTGCGGGCGCCGGGACCCGCCGCACGGCTGGGGCGGCTTCATCACTGGCCCGGAAGTTGCAGTACATGACTCGCAACACTCCTTTACGGACATGCGAGGGCCACCATGGATTGCAAATACCTGTACATCGACAACATAAAAATCAACTTCGTGCGCCGGACGATCGAAATCGACGACAAGGTCGTCGACGTCACGCCGCGAGAATTCGACGTCGTCGAGTTCCTGCTCGACAACATGAACAAGATCGTTCCGCGGCAAGCGATCCAGGAAGCGGTCTGGGGCCGGGAGCTCGGCGTGTCGTCGCGCACGCTCGACACGCACATCTCGCGGATCCGTTCGAAGCTGCAGCTCGATCACGACAAGAACCTGCGGATCATCCCGATCTATGCGGTCGGCTATCGGCTCGTGCTGTTCGGCGCGGCGATGACGCACGTCGAGCGCCACGATGCCGCGCCGATCCTGCGCGCCGCGCCGCAGCCGATGGTGACCGCCGACTACGCGTGACCCGCGGCCGCGCCGGCGCCCCGAGGCGCGCCGGCCGGTTTTCTGGTTGGGTGGGGCGCGGTACATCGGGCGCGTTGAGCAGAGGCGAGGCCGAGCCATGCCATGTCGAGCCGCATCGAGCCGAGCTGTGCCAAGTCGTGCCGGACTGAGCCGAGCCCGGTCGAGTCGAGCCAAGCCCTGCCACGGCAACCCAAGCGCCAACCCGAGCCCCACACCGCGCCGCGTCCTCGCCACACCGCCCAGCGCCGCCCCAGCCCCCGCGCCCCAAGCCCCACCCACCTTCCCCCTCACCCGCCCCCACACCCCCGACACGCTTCGTAGCTCGCCACCACGAGCCGCGCCGCGTGCCGTCTGCGACTACGGATTCCGGCGCCGCACGCGGCCGGCACCGTCCCTACAATCGACGCAGCAGCCGCGCGCCCCCCGCGCCGCCGGCCACCACAACCCGTCGACCATCGCCGAATCCGCCCCGATCCCGCCGTGCCTGCGCTGCCTTTGACGAATGCCGACACCGGCGACGCCGCGAACCAAGCGCCCGCCGCCGCTCCGGCCGCCGCGCAGACCGCCGCCGCCGTGCCGCCCGCGCCGGTCGCGGTCGCGGTCCCGCTCGACGCGTCGCCGTATCTGCCGCGTCTGTCCGCGGCCGCCGCGCGCGGGCTGTCGCATGCATACGGCGCGCCGGCCGCCGTGCCGGTCACGCTCGGCGAGCACGCGTACGAGGTGCGCTGGCGCGTCGCCGCCGAGCCGGTTGCCGATGCCCATGCATACCGGTTCGTCGTCGGCCCGGCCAGGGGCACGCTGTGGCTCGACCCGCTCGCCGAAACCGAATGGCTCGGCGATGCCGCCGACCCGGCCGTGCCGGCCGTGATCCGAACGGCGTTGCTGGCCGATCTCGCGGCGCCGCTCGCGGCCGTGCTGCAGGCCGCGACGCGGCAGCGCGTCGAATTGCTGCCGCCGCCCGCGAGCGTGCCCGCATGGCGCACCGCACCAGCCGCGCTGCGCTTCGAGCTGCGCCGCGCCGACGGCGCATGGCGCTGCCACGGCGCGCTGCTGTTCGACGCGCCCGACGCGCTCGCGGTGTTCTTCGCGCAACCGGCGCCCGCGCGGCCGGCCCCGCATGCGGCCTATGCGAGCCTGCCGGTGCCGCTCGTGTTCGAGATCGGCCGCACCGAACTGACGACGGCCGAGTTGGCCGACGTCGTCGGCGGCGACATCATCGCGATCGAACGCTGGCGCGCGCACGAGCAGAACCTGCTGTGCGTCGCGCGCGTGCCGGCCACGCCGGCGTGGGAGATCACCGGCCGGCCGTCCGGCACCCGGCTGACCGTCGAACGAATCAGGGAGATGCCTTTGGAACCGACCCGCACCGACACCCCGCCCGCGACCGCGCACGACGCACCGCCGGACGACGCACCGCGCTCGCTCGACGGCCTCGCGGTCGACCTGCGCTTCGAGCTGCCGCCGACGTCAATCCCGCTCGGCGAACTCGGCGCGCTGCAACCCGGCGCGGTGATCGAGCTGCAGCAAGGGATCAACCAGAGCGTGATCCATCTGGTCGCGAACGGCATGCTGATCGGCACCGGGCATCTGATCGCGGTCGGCCAGAAACTCGGCGTGCGCGTCGTCACGCTGACGCAGCCGGCCCCGCGCGAGCGTTGAGCGATGGGCAATCTGCCGAATCCGGTCGCGCTGATCGCGGTGATCGCCGCGCTCGGCATCGCACCGTTCGCCGCGCTGATGGTGACGAGCTACACGAAGCTCGTGGTCGTGCTCGGCCTGCTGCGCTCCGCGCTCGGCATCCAGCAGGTGCCGCCGAACCTCGTGCTGAACGGCATCGCGCTGATCCTGTCGCTGTTCATCATGGCGCCGGTCGGGATGTCGATCCGCGACGCGCTGCAGGCGCGCCACTTCGACGCGGCGGGGCAGTTGTCGACCGCGGACATCGGCGTGCTCGCCGACGCCGCGCTGCCGCCGATCAAGGATTTCCTGGTCTCGCACACGCGCCAGCGCGACCGTGAATTCTTCGTGCGCACCGCGACGTCGGTGTGGCCGAAGAACCGCGCCGACGGCATCAAGGACGACGACCTGCTCGTGCTGGTGCCGAGCTTCACGCTCGCCGAGCTGACCAAGGCGTTCCAGATCGGCTTCGTGATCTATATCGTGTTCATCGTCGTCGACCTGCTGGTCGCGAACATCCTGCTCGCGCTCGGGATGCAGATGATCTCGCCGACGACGATCTCGGTGCCGTTCAAGCTGCTGCTGTTCGTCGCGCTCGACGGCTGGTCGCTGCTCGTGCACGGGCTCGTGCTGTCGTACCGCGTGGCGGGGGCGGGATGAACGCGCGCGCGCTGCGCTGCGTCGCCGCGGGCCTGTACGCGCTGGCCGCGCTGATGCTCGCGTGCTCGGGCCTGAACGTGCGCGACGCGCGCGCGGCAGGCAGCGCCGCGGCCTTCACGCAACTTGCGCGCGCGTGCGCGCCGAACGTCGATCCCGATACGCTCGCCGCGCTGGTGCGGACCGAATCCGGCTTCAATCCGTATGCGATCGGCGTGGTCGGCGGCCATCTGACGCGCCAGCCGGCGTCGCTCGACGAGGCGCGCGCGACCGCGAGCGAGCTGGCCGCGCGCGGCTTCAGCTACAGCGTCGGGCTCGCGCAGGTGAACGAGCGCAACTTCGCGAAGTACGGGCTCGACGACGCGACGATGTTCGAACCGTGCCGCAACCTGCGCGCGGGCGGCGCGATCCTGACCGAGTGCTTCGCGCGCTCGTCGAACACCGGCCGCTCGCCGCAGGCCGCGTTGCGCGCGGCGCTGTCCTGCTACTACAGCGGCAACTTCACGACCGGCTTCTCGAGCGGCTACGTGAGCCGCGTCGTCGCCAGCGCGCAGCGCAATGCGCGCGAGGGCGGCGTCGAGCCGATCCCGGTCGTGCGCGACGTGCCGCCGCCGGCGCGGCAGCGGCGCATGGACGCGGTCGCGACCACGCCGCCCGAGCGCGCGCGACGGCTGCCGTCGGCGGCCGCCGCCGCGGACGCGCCGTCGTGCCATGCGCGCCCCGTCGTGATGATGTGTCGCGGCTTGCCGGCCAGCCAGGCGAAGCGGCTGTGCGTGCGGTGCCTCGACCAGTGACGGGCTGAGCGCGCGTCGGCGCATCGCCGGATGCGGGTCGTTTTCAGGGGTCGAACGACGCTGCCGCGCCGCACCACCGCAGCCCGCGCCGCTCTCGTAGCGCGTGCGGCGCCGTCGCGCCGCGCGCCTCGCCGCGCTACGAAACAGCCGTGCGCCCGCCGCGATGCGCGTCCGTACACTCGAACGATCGCGGCGCGGCGTGTGGCGCGCCGTGCGCGCCGCGCATCGCGCGGCTCAACGGAGACGAGCATGCTGTCGATCGACGGACTGGGACTGGGTGTCAACTGGCAGCGCTTCCTGTCGGAAACGCTGAATCCGGTCGTCGCGCCGCCGCCCCCGCCGCCGAAGCAGGACGATCCGGCAGCCGGCCCCGCGAATCCGACCGTGACGCCGCCGATCCCCGTCACCGCGTCGCTGGCCACCGACCCGGCCAAGCCGACCAACGCGGAAATCCAGTCGGCCACGTCGCTGATCCAGAGCATGGCCGCGCAGTACACGGCGCCGCCGCCCGACATCACGGTGGAGAACGACAAGACGACCGCCGTGCAGAAGGCGATCCAGGGCGCGCAGACCAAGTACGACAACGCGTCGCAGGCGCTGCAAGGCGCGCAGAACGTGCTGCACCTGGCGAACCGCGACCCGGAGTCGACGCCCGCCGAGCGCAAGAGCGCGCAGGCCGACTATGCGAAGGCGCGCGCGGCCGCCGACGACGCGCAGCGCGAGCTGAACGTGACGACCGACGCCGGCTACATGATCCTGTACGGCGAGCAGGCGAACGCCGACATGCCGGCCGGGATGAAGCTCGACGATTCCGGCAAGGTGACGGACCCCGGCGACGCGCAGCACGCGGCCGACCAGCAGCTCAAGACGCTGATCGCGGCATTCCCCGATCACCCGGACGATCCGAACTGGGCGCCGCAGGCGAGCGACTGCAAGAACCCGCTGCAGATCCGGCTTTATGACGACTGGCAGAAGGCGCAGGCGCATGCGTCGGCCGGCTCGGCGAAGTTTTTCGCGGACGTCGCGAACTCCAATCTCGCGTACGCGCAATTCCAGTCGTACCTCGCCGATCCCGACTACAAGGCGGCACTCGATGCGGGCGTCGGCCGGCTCAACGATGCGTTGCAGCCGCTCGACCTGCAGGTGTCGATGCCCGACGCGCCGGATTCCGCGGATGCGGCGCAGACGACCGTCACGGCCGCGGCCAAGGACGCGAACTACGCGAATGCCGCGCTCGCGGCGGCAAACGACAACGTGACGCTCGCCCAGGCGCAGCAGCAGTCCGATGCCGACAACGGCAAGGAAGGGCCGACGGTGATCGTGCCCGACGCGATCGCCAAGGACAAGACGGCGCTCGCTCATGCGCAGGTCACGGCGGGCACCAGCAGCAGCTATCTGCAGATGCTGGCCGCGCAGCAGCAGGCCGACACGTTGCAGGCGAACTACCACGGCAAGCTCGCTCGCCTGTCCGACGATCCGAGCGAGCCGTACCAGCAGCTGCAGCTCGCGAAGCAGCAGGCCAGCATCGCGCACGACGCGTTCGTGGTCGCGTACGGCGCCTCACTCGCGCAGCAGTACGACGACCAGGCCGCGCAGATCGAGGCGAGCGTCAAGCCGCCCGCGCGCCCCTCGCCGTTCAACACGGCGAACCCGTCGCAGCTGTTCGCGCCGCCGCCGTGGAACACGACGGGCACCTCAGCGAACGGCACCCCCACGAACGCGGCGCCGCTGTTTTCGTCGCCGCTGCCGAAGACGAACGCCGCAGGCGCGCCGAACGCCAACGGCGCGCCGAACGGCAGCCAGCCGTTGTGGAACACGTCGCCGTTGCTGAACGGCCCGCTGTCGTTCGCGCCGGCGGATGCGGCGGCGAACCCGGCCACGCCGTCCGGCCCGACGCTGCTCGACGCGAAACGCCTGCGCGTCACCGCGGGCGCCATCCGCGCCGCCGACAACCGGCTGTCGAATCTGGTCAACGAGCGTGCGACCGGCGCGGCGCTCACCGAAGCGCGCAACCAGCAAGCGCAGAAGCACGCGACGCTCGCGACGATCCAGCAGCAATACGACGACTGGCAGGCCTCGCATCCGGCGCCGACGCGCTTCCGGCAGCTCGCCGACGGCGACATCCTGCCCGCGTATACGCCGCCGCTGCCGAACCCGAACCAGACCCAGCTCGATCAGGCGAAGAAGGATGCGCAGAACGCCGACAACACCGTGCAGCGGCTGCAGTTGCTGAGCGAGTCGGCCCACCAGCAGGTGCTGCTGGACCAGTTCGACGCGGGACTCGAAGAGCGGCTGCGCTATGCCGATCCGAATTCCGACGCGTACAAGGACTACCAGAGCGCGCAGCACGATTTCTACGAGGCACACCGCAGCGAGTTGTCGAACACGCTGCTCGACGCGGCGAGCGCGAGCACCGGCAAAGGCGCGACCATCGACTTCGGCAAGCTGAGCGACACGCAGCAGCGCAATCTGATCGGCGTCGCGCTCGGCATGGCGCCGGACGTCGGCGGCGACGCGTCGTCGAACACGTCCATCGCGACCGACACGCAGACGCATTTCACCAACAAGGACAAGCTGTCGACGATCGACAGCGTGCGCGACCAGCTGCTGAAAGTCGGCGGCGGCGCGACGACGCAGGTCAGCGTGCTGCCGATGGTGTACGCGGCGAAGGATGCCGGCATGACCACCAGCGCGCTGTTCAAGGTCAGCGGCAAGGGCGACACGCAGTACGTCGACGAGACGGCGAGCACCTACGACGACATCAACGACTACATCGACAACAACGAGCTGTCGAAGGACGGCACCGTCGACATCGCCACCGGCCACAACGCGGACGGCACGCTGCAGCTCGTCTCGAAGGCCGCGCACCACGAGAGCGGCTTCGACAGCTTCATGAACACGCTGACCAGCACCGGCCTGAACATCGGCATGATGGTCGGCGGGATGGCGCTCGAAGGCCTCGGCACGCTGCTCGACGGCACCGTCGTCGGCGCGGTCGTCGGCGTGCCCCTGAACCTGCTCGGCGCGGGGATGATGTACACCGCGATCGGCGCGACGGTGACGAGCGCCGGGCTCGATCTGGCCAACCGCGCCGACCACGGCCGCAGCATCAATCCGTTCACCGACGCGGGTGCGCGGATGGACTTCATCAATCTCGTGCCGATGGGCGCCGCGGGCGCCGCGAAGCTGGCCGGCGCCAAGCTGTTCACGCGCACCGTGACGGCGCTCACGCGCACGCCGAAAGTCGCGTCGGTGCTCGCCAGCGGCACGAAGGCCACCGCGGTCGTGACCGGTCTGGGCGCCGGCTTCGAGGCGTTCGGCGAAGCCGGCTACGACTACTTCGTCACCGGCGACAAGAAGGCCGCCGGCGAGGAGCTCAAGTCGGGGCTGACGAACGTCGCGCTGATGGCCGCGGGCGGCCTCAAGGAGCGCGTGGTCACGTCGGTGCGCACGGGCACCGGCAGGCCGATACCGATCCGCGGTGCGGACGGCAAGACCGTCAGCGTGGACAGTCAGACGATCGGCCGGATCCTCAACAAGGGCGACGACGCGTCGCTCGCGGCCGGCCGCACGCGCGTGACGCTCGACGGCGAGGCCGTCACCGTGTCGCCGGACGGCTCGCTGCGCGTCGGCGACAAGATCCTGACCTACGAAGACCAGCCGATTCGCGTGCTCGACCGCACGTCGCGCAACGCGTTGCCCGCGGGCAAATTCGTCGTGCTCGGCGAAGACGGCAAGCTGTCGGTCGTCTCCGCCTCCGACAAGAGCTGGACCAACGGCACGCGGATCGACTCGGTGACCGACACCGGCGAGCGGCTGTCGTTCGGCGACGGCGGCGGCATGAGCACGACGCCGAAGGTCGTGGCGAGAACACCGCTCGAACTGCTCGACCGCACGCTGCAGCAGGCGCGCGACGAATACGCGGCCGCCCGCGACGAACAGGCGCCGCGCAGCCTCGCGCAAGCGGCCGAGCAAGGCGAGACGGCCAGCGCCGCGAACGACGCGCGCAGCACGCGGCGCACGAGCCAGGAACGCGCGCGCGTCGACGCGCAGCGCGACGAGGCCGCGGCCGAGCGCGCGACCGACGCGAACCTCGACCGGCGCAGCGCCGACGCCCAGGCGCTGCGCTACCGGCCGCTCGACGCCGACGCGTCGCCCGGCGCGGGCGCGCGCACGACGCCTGCCGCGGCACGCCCGCGTGTCGACGTCCGGGTCGTCGACCTGACCGGCGCGAAGCCCGCCGCCCGCGCGGCGACGGCCGATCCGGCCGGCATCTCGGTGCCGCGCGGGCCGAGCGCGGAACCGCTCGAGGTCGGCGGCCGCACGCTCTACATCGTGCGCGACGGCGACGCGCCGCATAGCGCGTCGCCCGCCGCCGCGCGCACGCCGAAGCTCGACGAACCGATCGTCGTGATCGCCGGCGAGCACGACGCGCAACTCGCACCCGAGCTCGCGAACCGCTGGGACAAGCCCGTCTATGCGGCGACGCCCGAGGCGCTCGACGCCGACGGTCAGCTGCGCGCCGACGCGCGCACGCTGCGTTTCGATCCGGCGCCCGACGGCGTCGCGCTCGCGGGCGACGCCGAAGCGGCACCGCACACGTCGCCCGCCCGCGCGCCAGGCGACGCGCCGGTGATCGTGCTCGCCGGCAAGCGCGGGCCGAACGAGCCGGCGCTGCCGCGTCCCGCCGCGACGCCGCGGCCGCTGAAGGCGCTCGACGGCCGCTTCAGCGCGCCGAACCGCGTGCTGGTGCTGGTCAAGTCCGAGCGCAGCGCCGCGCCCGAGCGTGCGCCGGCACACGGCGAGACCGCGCCGCCGCGCGAGCGCGCAGGCGGCGGCGCCGCGCGGCCCGTGTCACACCACGACGTCGCCCACGCCTACGATGCCGACCTGGTGGCCGCGCATCCGGAGATCACCGAAGCCGCGCCGCCCGAAGCGGCCGCGTCCGGCCCCGGCTGGTTCACGCGGATGCAGGTGCGTTTCGGCGGTGCGCCGGTGCCCGACACCGTGCTGGCACTCGCCTCGCAGTCGGCGACGCTCGTCACGCAGCTGCGCATGCTGAACGACGGCGGCTGGCGCGTGAAGGTCGGCAAGCGCGGCGGCGGCAGCCACATCGATGTGCGCAAGCGCGTGATGACGATCGACGGCGCGCTTCAGGAACCGGGCAGCATCACCTACACGCTCGCGAGCGAGGCGCGCCAGGCGGTCGAGGCGATGGCCGGCGCGCTGGACCTCGACTACGGCAGCCGCAGCCGCTTCACGCGCAAGGCGCTCGAAGCGGAGGCGCGCGCGCAGATCAACGCGTTCGAGGCGCGCTACGAGATCGCGCTGTCGACCGGCGTCGACATCGCCGAACACGCGCAGCTGCCCGATGCGATCGCGCGCGAAGGCGTCGACTGGCACGGGCCGACGAGCGATTACACGGGCACGGTCGCGCGGCTCGCCGAAAACTTCGCCGATGCGCCGGTGGCCGCTCGCGACGCGCAGACCTACCGCGAGTTCTACGACGACGTGTGGGCGCGCCAGAAGCGCCGCGGCGGCGTCCCGCGCCGGATGCCCGCGCCGCGGATGCAGCCCGCCGACGGCCAGGACGGCACCGCGCCGGCCGGCCGGCAGCAGCTCGACGCGCGCACCGCGTGGAGCTACGCGCACGCCGTGCTCGAGTCGCCGTTCGGCGAGCGCCCGGCGCCCGATGCCGCCACGTTGCAGGCGCGCCGCGACGGCCACATGTCGACGTTCGCCGACGGCGACGTGCTGGTGCTGCATGCGGACACGCTGCCCGACGGCACGCTGCTCGTCGACGGCAAGCCGGTGAGCGCGCACGAATACGCGCTCGCGATGGCGCCGTGGCCCACGCTCAGGCAGGCGGACACGATCGTGCTGTCCGCCGGGCAAGGCGGCTACGAAGCGGCCGCGCGGCTCGCGAACGTGTGGCAGCGCGCCGTCTACGCGCCGCCCGAGCATGCGGTCGGCGCCGACGCGACGGTGCACGACACGCGCATGTTCCACCGCTTCGACCCCGCGCCCGCCGCGCCGCACGCGCTCGGCGAACTCGCCGCCGACGCCGACGGCGTGCATCTGGCCGGCGATCCGGCCAGCCGGATCGACATCGACGGCAACGTCGGCGAACTGCTCGGCGCCGGCGCGCGCAAGACGGCGTTCGCACTCGGCGACGACGCCGCGCTCGCCACCGTCGACCGCAGCCCGAAGCCGCCCGGCGCACCGCAGGAACCGCTGACGCCCGAAGCGCAGCGCGCCGCCGACGAGCAGCTCGTGCGCGACGAGCAACGCGCGCTCGCACAGCTGGAACAGTGGGGCATCCGCACCGTTCGGCTGGACGGCCCGTTCCCCGCGCTCGGCGACCGCGTCTCCGCGCTGTCGCTCCCGCTCGGCGTGTTCCACAGCGACGAATTCGCGAGCGGCCGCCTGCCGCCCGCGGTGGCGCGCGCGGCCATCCAGAACGTGTTGAAGACGCGCGAGGTGCTCGAGCAACACGAGGTCGGCTTCGACCTGCAAGGCATCTTCACGCGCTCGGGCGATTTTCTGGTCTGCGATCCCGGCCCGATCCTGAACACCTACGCGGCGCACACGCTGTCGCTGTCGCGCCTGTTCGAGATCGAGAAAGGCATTCACCGCTGGATCGAGCAGCACGGCGTCGACGCGCTCGATTCGGCGCTCGATCCGGCCCGCGACCCGACGCCGCTGGCCGACGATGCGTTCGTGCAGAAGCCGTCGGTGATCACGCGCGTGCGCATGCGGGTGGGCGGCGCGCCGCTGCCGGCCGAGGTCAGCGCGCTCGCGCAGCGCTCCGGCACGCTCGCGGCGCAACTGCGCATGCTCGACGCGAACGGCTGGCGCGTGCGCGTCGGCAAGCGCGGCGGCGGCAGCCGGATCGACACGAAGCACCGGCGCGTGACGATCGACGGCGCAGCGGCCGGCCCCGGCTGGATGACCTACGTGCTCGCGCATGAAACGCAGCATGCGATCGACGCGATCGCGGGCACGCTCGGCCTCGACTACAGCGGTCGCGGCCGCTTCACGCGCACGGCGCTCGAAGCCGAGGCGCGCGCGCAGCTCAACGCATTCGAGGCCCGCTACGAGATCCGGATGGCGAGCGGCATCGACATCGCCGCGAACGTGCGGCTGCCCGACGCGCTGCAGGCGGAAGCCGACGCATGGCCGGCCGCGCGCGGCGACGCCGGCGCGCTCGCACGGCTCGCCGACGCGTTCGCCGAGGCACCGGTGTCGGGCGCGCGCGGCAAGACCTACACGGAGTTTTACGGCGACGCGTACGATCGCGGCCCCGGCCGGCGCGCGCGCGCGATGCCGGCGCCCGAGACGCGCGCTGCACACGACGGCGATGGCGAGCGCGACGCGCCGACGACGATGCGCGAGATCCAGGCGCAGCGCGCGGCATGGTCGCAGGCGCATGCGGAACGCGACGCGTCGCCGTTCGGCGCGAGCGGAGCGCCGCCGGTCGAGACGCTCGCGCTGCTGCGCGACGGCCGCGTGCTGCTCGACATGGGCCAGCGCATCGCGATCGTGCCGGCCGACACGCTGCGCGACGGCACGCTGCTCGGCCCCGACGGGCAGCCGGTCGGTCCGCACGAGTTCACGCTGCTCAACGCGCCGCCGTCCGATTACGGCTACACGACGATCCTGGCGGCGCGGCATGCGAACGAAGGCGGCGCCGCGCAGCTCGCGAACCTGTGGCAGCGCGCGATCTACACCGTCCATCCCGACGCGATCGGCGCGGACGGCATGCCGACCGACCTGTCGGCAATGAACCGCTACGTGCCGGCGAGCTATCGCCAGCCGTCGCTCGGCGAGCTGTCGGTCGACGGCGCGCACGGCACGCTCCATCTCGACGGCGCGCCCGGTCGGCCGGTCGATCCGGCCGATTACCTCGGGCCGGTGCTCGGCTCGGGCGCGTACAAGACGGTGTTCGACGGCGGCGCCGGCCAGGCGCTCGGCGTCTACCGCGACGGCTCGATCGACGGCCTCGCCGATGCGTACGAAGCGGTCGAGCTCGAGCAAGGCGGGCTCAAGACGCTGAGCGAGGTCTACGAGCTGCCGACCAGCACCACCGACGGGCCGTTCTCGGTCGTGAACCGCGTGGGCGTCGTGCTGAAGCCGTCCGCGCAGTTGAGCAGCGTCGACGTCGAGTTCGACATCGGCCTGCCGGCCGTGGTGTCGAGCCGCGGCCTGACGGATCTCGCCCGCATCCGTCGCGTCACGCAGGACCACAATCTGCTGTACGACTTCCAGGTGCTGTTCGGCCGCAACGGCGACGTGATGCTGCACGATCCCGGCGAAGTGCTGCCGCACGGCGATCCGCACGGCACCGTGCTCGCGCGCATCGACGAAGTCGCCGCGAAGATCCACGCCGGGCTCAGGCACGGCCGCATCAAGCTCGCGCATCCCGCGTTCGACGAGGCCGGCGCGTATGCGCCGCGCCGCGGCGCGATCGCGCACGTCGTCATGACCTTCCGCGGCATCGTGCTGAGGATGCAGGCCCACGCGCTGGCGCGCCGCTCGCCGACGCTGCGCGCGCAGCTGCGGCTCGCGCGCGCCGACGGCTGGAAGGTGAAGCTCGGCGCGCCCGGCGGCGGTCAGTATGTCGATGCGGCGCGACGCAGGATCGTGCTCGACGGCAACACGCGCCGCGCCGGCACGCTGGTGTTCGCGCTCGCGCATGAAGCGCAGCACAGCGTCGACCTCGCCACCGACACGCTCGGCCTCGACCGCAGCAGCCCCGACGCGTACGTGAAAAGCCTGCTGCTCGCCGAAGCGCGTGCGCAGCTCAACGCGTATCGCGTGCGCGCCGAAATCCTCGCGGCGGGCGGCCCCGACGTCGCCGCGCACGTGCAGCTGCCGGCGACGCTCGCGCGCGCGGCGGAACACGCGTTTGCCAGCGGCGAGCCGGCCGCGCTCGATGCGCTCGCCGACGCGTTCGGCGAGATCCGCACGTCGCTGCCCGGCACGCCGACCTATCGCGCGCTGTACGGCGAGCAGGCGCGCGCCGAGCTCGCGGGCGAGCCGGCGCCGCTGACGCTGGCGGCCCCGGCCACGGGGCGCGGCGGCGGGCGGCGCGGCGGCGCCCGGTCGGGCCGCAACGCGCTCGACAGCGCCGAGATGACGCGTGCGCGCGCGTGGCTCGACGCGCGCGGGATGCGCACGCTCAAGCGCGTCGACGGCGCCGATGCGGCGTCGCTGCGCGCGCTCGTGCGCCAGACCGGCACCGATACCGTGCTGCTGATCACGCGCGCCGGCAAGATCACGCCCGCGGCGGTGCCCGAGGTGGTCGCGACCGCACGGATCGATGCGAACGGCGCCATCGCGCAACCGAAGTTCGTCGGCGGCAAGCTCACGCCCGACGAGCAGCAATCGCTCACGGCCGCGCTCGATCCCGCCCACGACGCGGCCGACCCCGCACCGGCCGCGGCCGCGCGCGCGGGCTTCGCGTTCCATGCGTCGCCGGTGTCGCTCAAGCAGCTGCAGGCGCTCGGCGGGATGGCGAAGATCGAGTACGCGGGCGACGGCAAGGTCGTCGAATTCACGCGGCGCGGCCGCGTGAGCAGCCGCTACGTCGATGCGATCGGCGCGCTCGCCGATGCGAAGCACTATCGCAGCGCGCACAAGGCGCTCGGCGCGGCCGGCCGGACCGACACCATCTACGCGATCGACCGCACGACGGGCGAGCTGCGCGGCCATGCGACCTACGATGCCGCGAGCGGTTCGTGGAACTACCACGAGAAGGCGCCGCTGGCGCAGACGCGCATCGGCGAGCGGCCGCTGCGCGACGCCTATCCGCGCCGCGCGCAGGTGCGCGTGCGGCCGCACGGCAAACCGCACGGCGTGCCGCTCACGCGGGCGCGCCGGCATAGCGTGTCGTTCGTGGTCAGCAGCATCGATCCGGCCATGCTCGAACAGGTCGGCAATCGCTTCGATGCGCCGAAGCCGCCGAAGGCCGACAAGCCGGACAGGCTGCCGCGGCCCGGGCTGCGCTACCTCGGCCAGCTCGGCATCACCAAGACGCTTAACGCGCCGCGCCGCGTCGCGCTGTTGACGCGCAACCGCACCGCGGCGCTGCTCGGCCGCGCCCGCACGGGCGCCGCGCTGCCTGCTGCCGGGGCGGCGGCGGCGAGCGTGCCGCTGTTCGACCGGAACCTG
Source organism: Burkholderia sp. KJ006 (assembly GCF_000262695.1). Lineage (NCBI taxonomy): Bacteria > Pseudomonadati > Pseudomonadota > Betaproteobacteria > Burkholderiales > Burkholderiaceae > Burkholderia > Burkholderia sp. KJ006. The sequence continues at coordinate 2,222,146 of NC_017921.1, forward strand.
CTGCCGTCGGGCAAGCACGCGGCGCTGGATTTCAGCGGCCACAATGCGGTGCATCTGCTGAGTGCGGCCGAGTTCGGCGCGCTCGATGCGGGCAAGCATCACATCTACGTGTACGACACGAGCGACCCGCTCACCCACCGGCTCGACACGCCGCAGGGCGTGCTGGTGCCGGACGCGAAGGGCAAGCTGACGTGGCACGACTGGCAGAATCCGGGCGCGCCCGGCGTGCCGCTCGAATCGTCGCCGATCGGCGCGGGGCCCTACGGCGCCGACACCCATCTGCTGCTCACCGAGCTGACGCCGGCCGAACTCGCGGACCACGCGCGCGGCACGCGCCTTGCCGCGCTGAACCGGCGCGTCGAGTATCTGGACGGGATCGCGAAGGACACGTCGCCGAGCACCTTCGCGTCGCTGCGCAACTGGGCAAGCGACGCGGCCCGCGAAACGCGCAGCGCACGCAAGGCGCTGAAGAAGGAAATCAAGGCCGCGACCAAGGCCGCGAAGCGCCAGGGGCTGCCCGAGCCGGCCTATCCGGAGCTCAAGCTGCGCCCGTACCAGCCGTCGCTCGTCAGCACGACGCTGGTCGAATGGAAGCGCCTGTATGGCGACGGCAACGTGCCCGACCTGTTCGCGCACCTCGAGCGGATCGACGCGCTCGCGAAGCACGAGCGCGATTCGCGCCTGCCGCCGCTCGAGCTGACCGACGCGACGGCCACGACGCCGCCGCCCGCGACGATGGCCGACGCCGCCGCATGGCGCAGCACCGGCCTGCCGTTGTACGTGGCGCGCGACTGGTCGGGCGGCGGCGCGCGCTACGCGCCGGTGCCGTTCTCCAGGCGCGCGCAGCGCGGCCTCAGCACGGCCGCCGCCACCGACCGCGCGCTGCGGCGCGCCGTGCTCGGCGCCGGCGACGCGGTGCGCAACCGCCTCGTGCCGATGAGCCGTGCGTACCGGCTGTCCGACGATCCGGCCGAATTCGTCGCGCAGACGCGTCGCCACGGCGGCGTCATGCCGGTCGTGACGATCCCGATCGATCCGCACACGCTGAACGCGACGCGCGGCGCGAAGCACGACCCGGAATTCGTCGGCGACGTGAAATCGATCGGCGACCAGCGCAAGGCGAAGATCGACTACTGGGAAGGCACCATCACCGGCGAAAACGGCAAGGTCATGCACCTCGACGACCTGACCCGCGAGAACCTGCACCGCTGGCTCGACGCGGCGTCGGAGGCCGGCTTCCTGCTGCGCCTCGAGATGGCGCCCGCGCGCGCGCTCGTGTCGGCCGCCGACTACCGGCACCTCGCGGGCACCAACGACGGCTATCACCATCACGCACGCCTCGGCGCGCTGCTCGAATCGTGGGCCGCCGAGCACGAGGGCGAACCCGCGCCGCACGTGATGGTCACGTTCCACGGCTGGGACGCGGTGCCGGAGCCGGTGCCCGGCGCCGGGCACCTCGAGCTGCTCGACTCGCTGCTCGATCGCCCCACGCTCGAATGGGTGCACGTCGGCCTGTCGTATGCGACGCACGGCGCCGACTTCATCGCGAACCAGGAGCTGACGACCGCGCTGGCGAAGCGGCTCGTCGAGCGCGCCGTGGACGAATACGCGCAGCCCGACGGCCTCGACGCACCGCGCAGCAAGCTCGCGCGGCTGCACGGCACGGACGCGCTGACGCGCGTGTTCGAGCGCGTCGACCGCGACACGCTGGCCGACCAGCACCAGATGCTGCTGGCCGAGATCGAACGGATCGGCCGCGACAAGGGCCTCACGCCCGCGCAGATCGCCGAATTGCGCCAGCGCCTGTACGAAGGCAACACGACGCGCCTGCTGCATCGCGCGCGCTATGCGACGGCGAAGTTCGCGACCGACGCGTGGCACGCCGACCCGAGCCATGCGCCGTCCGAGAAGTCGCGCGAGCGCAAGTTCAACGAGGCCTGGCTGAAGGACGTCGGCGCCCGGCTGCGCGCGCCGCAGCAGGATACGACGCTGGTCGACGGCAGCACCGTCGCGGCGGGGCTCGAACCGTGGCGCGAAGTGGTCCGACGGCCGGCGCTGATGGTCGACGCGTCGCTGCCGGTCAGCGAGAGCCGCCTGATCAGCGCGCAGGCGGCCGACTACGTGAAGCCGGGCGATCCGCTCGCCGCCTTCGCGGAACTCAATGCGCTGCGCCTGCAGCAGATGGAACGCTCGTGGTCGGTGCTCAGCTGGAAGAACGTGCTGTCGGGGCTGGTCGGGATCGGCGCCGGCATCGCCGTCCACCATATCGGCCTGACGCCGACCGACTACAAGCAGGCGGCCAACGCGACCTTCGTCGGCGTGCGGACCGGCCGCCTCGTGCAGGCGCTGCATCAGGACACGCTGCGCGCGCTGCAAAGCGGCGATCCGCGGCTGTTCAACCACGTGATCGATCGCTTCATCAACGGGCTCAACAACCAGTTGTCGGCGCACCGGATGGACGAGGCGCAACGTCGCGCGTCGCTGGTGCGGCTGGCCGGCGAAGGCCGCGCGAAGATCAACCTGCAGCTCGAACTGCACGGCCGCAACGCGCTGTCCGCCGACAAGACGGTCGAGTACACGAAGCTGCTCGCGAACGACATGATCCAGCAGATGCAGGGCGTGCTGGCCGGCACGTCGATCCAGCAGTTGCACCACGGCAATCCGCGCCGCTTCCTCGGCAAGGTGGGCCGCACGGCCGCGATCGCGGGTTATGCGAGCCTCGGCGAGATGTCGCTGCATACGCTGCTGCAGGATCCGTCGCTGGTGCCGCTGCTGGGCACCACCGGCGCGGTGCTGGGCCTCACCTACACCGGCCTCGTGCAGGCCAGCGCGTTCACCCACCTGAGCATCGAACGGCGCAGCCGCTTCGTGCGCTTCATCGACACCGCGTCCGACCTCGCGAGCATCGCCGGCGGCTATATCGCGCCGTTCGTGGGCGCGGCCGCGACGATCCACACCAACCTGCCGACGGCGATCGCGTCGCTCAGCTCGGCCACGCTGCTCGCGCTCGCCCGCGCCGACACGCATTTCCCGAACCTGACCAAGCGCGTCACCGGCAAGATGCCGACGATCCTGCTGCTCGCGCCGATCGGGATCTACGTCGGCAACTGGGTTTATACGGCGGTCAGTGGCGGCAGCAGCAGCGGCAACGGCGGTAACAACGGCAACAACAACACGCCGCCGTCGAACGGCACCACGCACCACGGCAGCGCGCCTTCCGCGCCGGCCGTGCCGCCCCTGCCGCCATCGGGCACGCACGCGCACGTCGCGCCCGCGGCGCCGCCCACGACACCGACGACGCCGCAGACGCCGGCCGCCGCGCAGCCGTACATCGTCGTCGCCGGCGATTCGCTGTGGGTGATCGCCAACCGGCATCGGCAGTCGCTGCTCGATGCCGCGCACGTGTCGCGCGCCGATCAGCAAGGGTTGACGCGCGACCAGCAGGACGCGCGCGCGCTGACCGAAATCCTGCAGCTCAATCCGTCGGTCGCCGGCGATCCGAACCAGTTGTCGGTCGGTACGCCGCTGAACATCGGTTGAGCGGCGTGGGAGTGTGAGCCTCGAACGGCCTGAACCGGCAAGGACGGGGGCCGTTCGCGGGCCTCCGCGTGTTGCGCATCGCGTTTCACCCGGCCGTCACACCGCGCGCTGTCCCTCGAGCCACGCCTGGAACATCAGCACCGTCCACAGCTGATGCTGCCAGTTCATCCGGCCCGTCAGATGCTGGCGCCACAGCCGCTCGACCGCCGCCGCGTCGAAGAAGCCTTCGGCGCGCAACCGCGACGGCTCCAGCAAGGCTTCGGCCCAGTCGCGCAGCGCGCCGCGCAGCCAGTGATCGACCGGCGCGCAGAAGCCCTGCTTCGGCCGGTCGATCAGCGCGCGCGGCACGTACTGATCGAGCAGCCGGCGCAGCAGCGCCTTCGGCTGCCCCTGCGGCAGCCGCACCGCGGCCGGCAGCCGCCACGCGAATTCGACGACGTGATGATCGAGGAACGGCATGCGCGTCTCGAGGCCGACGGCCATCGCCGCGCGGTCGACCTTCGCGAGAATGTCGGTCGGCAGGTACGTGAGCGTGTCGATCGCCATCGCCTGCTCGGCGAAGCTCAGATGCGCGGGCCACGCGGACACCGTGTCGAGCGGCGTCGGCGGCTCCTGGCCGGCGAGCGCGAGGCGCTCGGGATGATGGACCGACGACATCAGCAGCCGGTACAGCCCGATGCGGCTCTCGGCCGTCATCACGTGGCCGAGCTTGTGCAGCCGGTCGCCGATGCGCGACGCGCCGTCGCGCGCGTCCACGCCGCCCCAGGCGCCCTGCGCGACGGCCGCGAGCTGGTCCGCGTGGTCGGGCCGCAGCGCGTGCAGCGCGGCCGCGATCCGCGCGCGCACCGCGGCCGGCACGCGATGCAGCTTGCGCCACAGGCGCGGCGTGAGGAAGTAGCGCGTATAGCCGCCGAACAGCTCGTCGCCGCCGTCGCCGGACAGGCTCACCTTGACGTGCCGGCGCGTCAGCTCGGACACGAGAAAGGTCGGGATCTGCGAGGCATCGGAGAACGGCTCGTCGTAGATCGACGGCAGCTTCGGCACGACGGCGAGCGCATGGTCGGCCGTCACGTAGAGCTCGGTGTGGCGCGTGCCGAGGTGGCGCGCGACCGCCTTCGCATAGCCGGCCTCGTCGTAGCCGGCCTCGTGAAAGCCGATCGTGAACGTGTCGACCGGCTTGGCCGACTGCGCCTGCATCAGCGCGACGATCGCCGACGAATCGATGCCGCCCGACAGGAATGCGCCGAGCGGCACGTCGGCCTCCATCTGGCGCGCGACGGCCTGGCGCAGCACGGCGTCGAGCTGGCCGACGGCGTCGTCGGCGTTGCCGTCGAACGGCCGCTCGCGGCCGGCTTCGATCGCCTGCTCGAGCGTCCAGTACGCGCGCACGCGCGGCGTGTCGCGCGCATGCTCGAACTGGATGAAGGTGCCGGGCGGCAGCTTGCTGATGCCGCGATAGATCGTATGCGGCGCGGGCACGCTCGACTGGCGCAGGTACAGGCACAGCGCGTCGCGATCGACCGCGCCGTCGAAGCCCGGATAGCCGCGCAGCGCCTTGAGCTCGGACGCGAACACCAGCGCGTCGCCGATCCGGCCGTAGTACAGCGGCTTCTCGCCGATCCGGTCGCGCGCGAGGGTCAGCACCCGCGACGCTCGGTTCCACAGCGCGAATGCGAACATGCCGGTCGCGCGCCGCAGCGTCGCGTCGACGCCCCACGCGGCGATCGCCGCGACCAGCACTTCGCTGTCCGAGCGGCCGCGCCACGCGGGGGCGCGCCCCGTGCGTTCGAGTTCCGCGCGCAGTTCGCGATGGTTGTAGATTTCGCCGTTGAAGACGAGGACGTAACGGCCGCACGCGGAGGCCATCGGCTGCCGGCCCTGCACCGACAGATCGACGATCGCGAGCCGCCGGTGGCCGAGCGCGATGCCGGCCTCCGGATCGACCCACATGCCCTGCCCGTCCGGCCCGCGATGCGCGAGGCTCGCCGTCATGCGCGCAAGCGTGCCGCGCGCTGTCTCCTCATCGAAGGCGACGCTATTCAGAAAGCCGTCGATTCCGCACATTGGTTTGTCTGCCCCTGTTGACCCGATCCGGCAACGGCGGCGCGACTTCGCGGCCCGCCGCCCGGTTGACGGTCGAGCCATCTTACGAAGAAATAAATCAGCAATAATTCCCGCGCGAAACGGTGCTGCTACCGAAAAAAAACGGCGTCAAGCGGCTGCCGCACCGTGCGCGAAAATGGGCGCGGAGATTCGCACCGCGTGTGCTGCGCGCGCGGGATGCGACCCTGCATTCGATGATGGATTCGTTCGCATGAGCCGCGCATCCACTACGCGCCGGTCGCCCATTTGAGCAACTGCGCGACCTCGCGGAAATGCTGCTGCTGGATCGTGCCGTTCTCCGGCGTGGTTTCGTACAGCGCATGCGCGAGCCCGACGTTCGCGAGCGTCGGGCGCAGCGCGTCGCGCGCGAGCCGCACGATCCGCTCGGCCGCCTCGCCTTCGCCGCGCGCGAGCACCCACGGCAGCGAGCCGATCCCGCCGTAATAGAGCGCGACCGCGACGCGCGGCGAATAGACGACCACCGACGCGTAACCGATGCGGTCCGGCAGCGCCGCGAACTGCGCTTCGCGCGCGAGCTGCCGGCGCTTCGCCGCGATATGCGGATCGCCTTCGTCCTCCTTGTGCTCGCGCCGCACCTCGTCGATCGACATCTTCATCTTCTGGTTGAACTCGTGCCGCTGATGCACGATGTCGATCAGCGCCATCACGACGTAGATCAGCGCGGCCCAGCCGAACAGCAGCATCAGGAGCTTCACGATCAGCGCGAGGATCGACACCGGCCGCGTGAAACCCGCCTGCACCGACGGATCGAGCGACTCGACGATCAGCCAGCCGAGCGTGGCGACCAGCAGCACGGTCTTCAGCAGCATCTTCACGAGGTTGCGCATCGACCACATGTTCTTCAGCCCCTCGGCCGGATTGAGCCGCGACAGCTGCGGCACGAGGCGGCTCCATGCCATCACGCCGCCGACCTGCACGAAGCCCGCGAGCAGGCCGGCGAGCAGCCCCGCCGCGACGATCTGCGCCGACAGCAGCGCCCAGTCGCGCGCGGCGCCGTCCACCAGCACCGCGAGCCGCGCGGCCGGGTCGGCCGCGCCGGCCGCATCGAACACCAGCCGGAACAGCGCCTGCAGCCGCGCGAACAGCGTGCCGAGGCCGACCGCGAGCGCGACGCACACGCCGACGAAGAACGCCGACGACACCGTCTCCGCGCTCTTCGGCACGTCGCCTTTTTCGCGCGCCTCGCGCAGGCGCTTCGCGGTCGGCTGCTGGTTCTTTTCGGCCATCGTCGCTCCGTCGCCGCGCCGGCCGTCACGCGCCGCCGTGCGCGGCGAACAGCGCGCGCAGCAGCGCCATCAAGCCGCTGTCGGGGCTCAGCAGCGCATGCAGCGACGCGTACACGACGGGCAGGAACAGCACCATCATCAGCACCGCGAGCGCGCTCTTGAGCGGCTGCGAGAACACGAAGACATTCAGCTGCGGCACCGCGCGCCCGACCAGCCCGATGCCGAGCTCGACCAGTACCAGCACGATGATCACCGGCGCGGCGAGCTTCACCATCCATTCGAAGATCGTGTCGGTCTGCCGCACGACGAAGGTCTGCAGCATCGACGAGAGATCCGGGCCGAACGAGCCGATCGGCCACCACGCATACGACTGCGCGAACAGCTGCACGAGCACCTGCAGGCCGCCCGCCGTGACGAACAGCGCGAGCGCGACGAAATTGAGGAAGCCGGAGGTCGGGCCGCCTTCGTGGCCGCCCATCGGATCGAAGAACGCGGCGCTGCCGCTGCCCGTCTGGAAGTCGATCAGGAAGCCGACGCCCTGGATCGCGAACAGCACCGCGCTGAACGCGCCCGCGAGCAGCAGGCCGACCACCGCCTCCTTCGCGACGAGCAGGCACCACATGAGAAACGGCAGCGACGCGACCTGTGCCGGATCGATCGCCGGCGCGACGAACGCCGCGATCACGACGGCGATCCCGTTGCGCACGAGGCCCGTGATGATCTGCTCGTTGAACACCGGCACGATCAGCATGATCGGCAACAGGCGCGGCATTACGTAAAGCAGCGGACGCAGCGTGCCGGCGATGTCGTTGAAGTTCGTCGCTTGATCTAGCATCGGCGCTCCGTGGGCACGGGCACGGGTGCGGGCGCTGTGTCGTCGAAGTGCGGAGATGGGTGGGCGGAGGCAGCTGCCGTATCTGCGGCATCGCTCGTATTGTCTGCATTGTCTGCGTTGTCTGTGCTGGCTGCATCGGCTGCGCTGGCTGCATTGGCTACATCGCCCACATCCCCCCCCGCCTCCGCCGCGCCCCCGACCATCTCCGCATCGAACGCCGCCGTCATCTCCGGCTGGCTGCGCGCAGCATGGCCATCCGCGCCGCCCGCGGCCCACACGCCGGCCGTCGCGAAGCGACGCACCGCGTGCGCATCGGCGACTTCGTCGGCCTCGCGCTCGACGCGCGCGGCGCGCGCATGCAGCGCCTTCTCGCCCGCCTTGTCGAGCTTGTCCTCGGCCGCCTTCGCCTTGCGCGCGGCGCGCTGCAGGTCGGCGAGCGTCGCCTCGTGATCGCGATGCACGTGCGCGGCCTCGCTGACCGACGCATTCGCGACGCCGATATGGCGGTCGAACGTGCGCGTGTCGGCGGCCGCGTTCTGCAGCGCGCGCGCCTCGCGCACGTCGTCGGCGAGGCGCGCCTGGATCGCCGCCTTCGCGGCGACCTGCTGCGCGAGCTGCGCCTGCGCGGCGTCGAGCGCGCGCCGGCTCTGCGCGGCGACGCCCTGCTGGCGCGCGGCCGCGACGCGCGCGATCTGGCTGCGCATCTCGCGCACGCGCCTGAGCCGCGCGAGCGTCGCGAGCACGATGCGGTCGTCGGCTTCAGACATGATCGTTCGCGAGCCGCGTCAGCTTCGCGAGCAGCGCGTCGAAGCGCACGTCCTCGTGCGACGCCTGCGCGCAGAACGCACCGATCGCGTCGCGCGCGCGCAGCGCGAGATCGCCGAGCCGGTCGCTGCCTTCGCGATACTCGCCGATCTGCACGAGCAGCTCGATCTCCTGATACTTCGCGATCAGCTCGCGCACGCGCGCGGCCGCATGCTGATGCGTGCGGCTCGCGACGAGCGGCATCACGCGCGACAGGCTCGCGAGCACGTCGATCGCCGGATAGCGGTTCGCGAGCGCGATCTTGCGCGACAGCACGATGTGGCCGTCGAGGATCGAGCGCACCTCCTCGGCGATCGGGTCGGACTCCTCGTCGCCCTCGACCAGCACCGTGTACAGCGCGGTGATCGAGCCGCGCGCGCCCTGCCCCGCGCGCTCCAGCAGCCGCGGCAGCACCGCGAACGTCGACGGCGGGAAGCTGCGCCGGGTCGGCGGCTCGCCGCTCGCGAGGCCGACCTCGCGCTGCGCGCGCGCGAAGCGCGTCAGCGAATCGACCAGCAGCAGCACGCGCTTGCCCGCATCGCGGAAGTGCTCGGCGATCGCGGTCGCGACGAGCGCCGATTTCACGCGCTCCATCGCCGGGCGATCGGACGTCGACACGACGACGATCGAGCGCGCCCGCACCTCCGGCGACAGGCTGTGCTCGATGAACTCGCGCACTTCGCGGCCGCGCTCGCCGACCAGCGCGATCACGTTCACGTCGGCCTGCGCGCCGCGCGCGATCATCCCGAGCAGCGTGCTCTTGCCGACGCCGGACGGCGCGAAGATGCCAACCCGCTGGCCGACGCCGAGCGTCATCAGCCCGTCGATCACGCGCACGCCGGTCGGAAACGGCGTGTCGATCAGCTTGCGCGCGAGCGGGTTCGGCGGATCCTGCTGGGTCGACACCCAGGCGGCGCCCGTCACCGGCCCGAGATCGTCGAGCGGCCGCCCGAGCCCGTCGAGCACGCGGCCGAACAGCGCGTCGCCGACCGCGAACACGTGCTCGCGGCCGGACGGCACGACCGTCGTTTCCGGCGACAGGCCGGCCACGTCGCCGAGCGGCGTGAGCAGCGTGGTCTGCCGCGAGAAGCCGACCACTTCGGCGAGCAGCGTCGGCTGGTTCGGCGTGCGCAGCTCGCAGATCTCGCCGAGCCGCGCGCGGATGCCGGTCGCATTGAGGATCTGCCCGACCGCGTGATTCACGCGGCCCTGCACCGACACCGGCGAGAAGAACGCGAGCCCGGCGTCGAGATCGCCGACCAGACGGCCGCCATCGAACGGCGCGCCGTCGCCGTCGCCGTCGTCGCTGCTGCTGCCGCTGCCGCCGAACGGGCGCGGTTCGTCGAGCGGCGCGTTCATCGCGGCACGTCCCGGCGAATCGCCTGGCGCAGCGCATCGATCTGCAGGTCCAGGCTCGCGTCGATGCGCCCGGACGGCGTCTCGACCGTGCACGCATGGCGCTCGAGCTGCGCATCCTCGACGATGCGGATGCGCTGCCGGTTCGACTGGCCGGCGAACGCACGGTCGAGCGCGTCGCGCATCTCGTCCTGACGGCCCGGCGCGACGCGCACGATCAGGAACGCCTCGTCGCGCACGAGCGGCGCGATGCGCGCGAGCGCGGCCTCGTAGAGCGTCTGCGTGCTCATCTCGGCGACGATCGCGCGCACGGCCTTCACGACGATGTCGGCCATCGCGTCCTTCATCGACTCCATCGTGCGCGCGGCGGCCAGCGCCTGCGTGTAGGCCTGCGCCGCATGCTCGCGCTGCGCGCGGCGCATCCCTTCGTCGTAGCCGGCCGCCTGACGCCTGTCGAACTCGCGCTGCGCGTCGGCGACGATGCGCGCCGCCTCGTCGCGCGCGGTCGCGATCACCGCGGACGCGTCGAGCAGCGCCGCGTATTCGCGCTCCTTGAGCACCTTGCGCTCCGACAGCAGCTGCAGGTTGTCGCTCGTGATCAGAAAAGCCAGTCCCATGACGCAAGCCTCTCGGGAATCAGAAACAGGAACAGCAACTCGCCGAACTGGTCGCGCTGCGCGCGATTGAGCCAGTACGGCGCTTCGTCGTCGCACGCGCGGTTGAATTTCAGCCGCGCGCGCACGCCGACCGCGTCGCCGGCCACGCCGATGAAATCGGCCAGCAGCCGCGCGCCGCGAGCGCGGATCACCGCCGGCAGCGCGGCCGGATCGGCGCGCCACGGCTCGAGCGTGTCGGCGAGCGCGCCGAACTCCGGCGCGCGCTCGAGCGCCAGCTCCAGCGCGTCGCCGCCGAGCTTCGCCGCGACTTCCGCGCGAATGCGCCGCACGTTCAGCGCGTCGCGCAGCCAGCCGCGATGCAGCAGCAGCCCCGCGTACGCCGCGAGCTGCTCGAGCGCCGCGCCCGGCAGCAGCGCGAGCCGCGCACACGGATCGGCGACGTCGAAGTCGTAACGGCCGGCCACGCCGTGCGCGTCGAGCAGATGTCGCGCGAGCAGCCTGCGGCCGGCCGGACCGAACGCGTCGAGCGAACGGTAGCGCGCGGGCCACGCGGCCGGCACGCGCGTCACGTGCAGATAGCGGTCCGGGCGCAGATTGAATTCGCACACGAGCGCGTGAAACGCCGCGCGCCGCGCGGCAGGCGGCGCGCCGAGCGGCTGCAGCCACGGCAGCGGCACGGCGTCGGGCGCGGCACCCGGCGACGCGGCGTGCACCTCGCTCATGCGCCGTCGCGCGCGCCGTCGGGCGTGCGCAAGCCGCCGCCCGTCTGCGCGGCGCCCGCGCCTGCCGCATTGCCGCCCGCGACACCGCGCGGCGTGCCGACCAGCGCGGCGACCCGCGCGCCGAACATGCCGCGCCGCGCGGCCGACAGCGCGATCACCGCGCCGGTCAGCAGGATCAGCGCGAACACCAGCCAGCCGAGCGGCGAGCGCAGCCGCAGGAGGTCCGACACCGCGCTGCCGATCCCGTCGACGCGCGTCGCGCGCGCGGCGGCCGGCTGCAGGAACAGCGACACGTTGTCGTACTGCAGCCCCTCGATGCTGTGCGCGACCAGATCCTTCACCATCGGCGCCATCGCGCGCAGGTCGACGCCGGGCCGGTAGCGGATGTACACGGCGGCCGACGACGGCTTGATCTTGTCGGCGAGCGGATCGTTCTCCGGGATCACGACCTGCACGCGCGCGACCACCACGCCCTCGATGTCCTGCAGCGTGCGCGACAGGTCCTGCGACACGCCGTACAGATAGCGCACGCGCTCCTCGGCGGGCGTCGACACCAGCCCCTGCTTCTGGAACAGCTCGCCGAGGCTCGCGTAGCTCGGCTTCGGCAGCCCGTTCGCCTGCAGCACGGTCAGCGCCGACTGCATGTCGCCATCGGCGACGCTCACCTGCCAGGCGTTGCGATCGGACGTGTCGCGCGCGTCGTTGTCCTTCGACGCGCCGATGCCCGCATCGCCGAGCACGGCGACCATCTGGTTCGCATCGCGCTCGGACAGGCCCGAGTACAGCTCCTTCTGGCAGCCCGCGAGCAGCGCGAGCAGCCCCGCGAGCAGCGCGCGCGCCGCCCGGCTGCGCCACGCGTGCGTGCGCGGCGTCGAATCGATCGTCGTCATCGTTTGTCCGCTTCAGGGCCCGCGGCCGCGTCGGGCCGCGCGCCGGCCGTCGTCACTCCTGCGTCTTCAGCACCGTGTGCGTGAAGCCGTTCGCCGCCTGCGCGACCGACAGGCTCAACTGGTATTCCGAAATCGTGGTGGTCGCCGTCCACTGGAAGTCCATCGCCTGCACCATCGTCATCAGCGGGTCGCGGCGGTTGTCCGCCATCGACGTCAGCATCTCGGCGCGATGCTTGTCGATGTTCGCGTACCGCGTGTCGAGATCGTTGCCGTACGTGCGCAAGCGCTCGACGAGCGACGCATGGTTCGCCTGCGCGGGCGTCGCGGGCGTCATCTGCACGGCCGGCGCCGCATCGGCCGGCGCGCGCGACATCGCGACGCCCGCTGCCGACGGCGACGACCCGCCCGCTGCCCCCGGCTGCATCAATGCATCGAACTGGCGCACCTGCGCCGGATCGGACGCCGCGCCCGCCTGCTGTGCGGCGCCCGCGAGCGCGGCCGCGCCCGGCGGCGCCGCGCCTACGCCTGTTACCGACATGATCGTGTCCTCCTTGACCGGCAAAGCCGGAAACGAGCCGGCCGGCGCGCGCCCGCGTCCGCTCGGGCGCCCGTCGCGGGCAGCCCGTGCACGCGGCGTCGCGCGGCGCGGCCGGCGACCGCCGTCATGCGCGGCCGGCCGAACTCAGGTGTTGCGCAACCTGGGCGTTCGCCGTCCCTTCCTGCGCGGTCACTGCGTTGCTGGTTTCGAACGTCGCGGTCGACTGCTGGACCTGGAAGTTGATCTTCGTGAGTTCCAGCTGCGTCTTGGTGAGGTCGTCCGCCTGCTTCTGCACGTCGCCCGTATTGCTCACACTGCCTGTCGAGTTACCCATGCTGCGCTCCTTTACGTGAACCACGATTCCCGATCCGGCCGCGGCCCCATGCCGCGCCGGCGACGTGACGCGCCGCATGCGTGCGGCGCGTCGCGTGATGCGCGCACCGCTCGCGCGATGCGCATGACCTGTCGCGGCGCTAGTGCGCTGCGTCCTTCGTTGCGTCCTTCGCCACGTCCTTTGCCGCGCCGGCCGGGGCGACGGCGGACGTCGTCGTCGGCGTCGCTGGCGCTTCCGGCAACAGCGTCGGCCCCGGCACCGGCTGCGCGACGCCGGCCGCCGCGCCGCTCGCGAGCGGCGCCACGGGCGGCGCCGGCACGCGCTCGGGCGCGCTCGCCTGCGGACCACCGAGCGGCATCGTGATGCGCTGGCCGTTGCGCTCGAACACCACCTCGTCGGGGCCGATCGACACGACGGTCGGCCCTTCCTTCAACCGCGCGCCTTCGAAATAGCGGCTGCCGTCGACCGTCTCGATGTAGCGCTGGTCGCCGTCGCCAGCGAACACGGTCGTGATCTCCGGAATCCCCGCGACGCCGCCGAGCGTCGTCGCCGTGCGCGGCGCGCCGGCATCGGCGTCGCGCACGTGGTCGACTACCTCGAGCGCCGGGCGCGCGTCCTTCATGTAGTTGCGGATGCGCGGCTCGATCTGCGCGCGCTGGGCCGCGCCGGTCAGCTCGATGCGGCCGCGGCCGAGATAGGCGACCGTCAGCGGCGTGTCGCTGAAATAAGTCTGCGCGGTCGCGACGAGATCGCTGACCACGTAGATGTTGCCGAGCGCCGCGTTGTCGACGCCCGCGACGATTTGCGCGACGCGTTCGCGCGCGGCCGGATCGGCGACGTAGCCCGACACGATCACGCCGTCGTCGCGCGGCGCGACGGCCAGCTCCGGATACGCGTGCAGCAGCTGCTGCAACCGGTGCGTGCGCGCGAGCACCGACTCGTGCTGCCACGGCAGCCGCCCCGACCACGCGACGAAGCCGTAGCCGAGCGCGCCGAGCAGCACGCCGGTCCACAGCGCCGCCAGCACGATCACGAGCCGTCGGCCGCCGAGCCGGCGCAGCCCGCCCGTGAGCCACGCGAGCCAGGCGGCGTCGTGCGCGGCGTGCGGCGCATCCGCGTCGTCGGGCACCGCGACGCTAGCCTGCGCGTGGCGCGCGATGCCGAGCTTGATCGAGCCCACCGTCACGACGTCCTGCGGCGTCATCGAGCGGCGTCCCGCGCCGATCGGCGCGTCGTTGAACAGCACCGGCGCCGCGCCTTCGCCACCGTGGTTCTGCACGGTCACCGCGAGCGCGCCGACCTGCAGGCACACCTGCTTCGCGCCGATCTCGCGATCGGGCAGGATCACCTCGCAATCGGCCGCCGTGCCGACCCAGTTCGCGCCGCGCGCGAGCGACATCGTGCGCCCGTACATCGGCCCGCTGAGGAAGCACAGATTCCACGGCGACGCGAGCGCGGCCGCGGCACCGCCTGCACCGCCTGCACCGACGACGCCCGCAGCGCCGCCTGCCGCGCCGCCGGGCAACGGGCCGTCGCCGTGCGGTTCAATGATGGTCGTCGACATGGGCAGGTGCTCCTGCAGTCGCCGCCACGGGCTGCGACGCCGCATCGGGCGGCGGCGGCAGCGCGGGCGGGCCGAATTTGGTGCCCGGCAGCGGCCGCGGCGTGAGCGGCACCGCGACGTCGTTGTCGGGCGGCCGATACATCGACATCGCGTTCGGGTCGGCCGGCGCGTCCGCGCCCGGATTCACCGGCGAGCCGTCGGGCGCATACATCGACGCGTTCGTCACCACGCGCGGCGTCAGCAGGTAGAAGCGCTCCATGTGGTTGCCCGACTTGTCGGTGTACTTGAACAGGTTGCCGATCAGCGGAATGTCCGACAGCCACGGCACGCCGCTCTTGTTGAGCCGCACCTCGTCGTCGTTGAAGCCGGCGATCAGCAGGCTCTTGCCTTCGTCGATCATCGTCTTGGTGACGATGTTGCGCTGCTGGATCACCGGCACGTTCGACACCGCCTGCCCCGGCACGATGTTGCCGTCCTGGATGTCGATCGACATCATCACGCTCTGCGGCGTGCCCGACACCGCGGCCGCATGGCGGATCGCCTCGTCGACGATCATCGGCGTGACCTTGATGCTCGTCCCCGTCGTCACGCTGTACAGCGACGAATCCTGATAGCCCTGCACCTGCACGTAGAACTGCGTGAGGTTCTCGAGGATCGCCTCGGTGTTGTCGAGCGCGAGCACCTTCGGCTTCGAGCGCAGCTGCGCCTGCCCCTTCTGCGCGAGCGCGTTGACGCGCGTGAGCAGGTAGTTGCGCAGCGACCCGCCGATCGACGCCGTCAGCGCGATGCCGGTCGGCATGAAGGTGCCGGTCTGGCCGGTTTCCGACGCGCCGATGCCGAACGTGAGCGGCGGGTTGCCCGCGCCGTTGTACTGCGTGTTGCCGTTCAGCGGATTCTGGCCGTTGCCGATCTGCACGTCGCCATGCGTCGTGTGCAGGCGCCAGTCGATCCCGAGGCTGTCGAGCGAATCCTCGTTGATGTCGATGATCGTCACGTTGATCTCGACGATGCGCGGCCGCTCGTCGAGCTGGTCGATCAGCGACTGGTAGCGGTACATGTTCTCCGGCAGGTCGCGCACGATCACCGCGTTGATCGCCGGATCGGCGACGATCTGCGGCAGCGCATCGCCGCCGCCACCGGCCGAGAACGGCGAGATGCCGCCCGCGGCGCTGTCCGCGCCGCCGTAGCCGCCCTGCCGCGGGCCGCTGGAAATATCGGGGAAGTCGAGCCGCGGCACCGCGATCGTGAGCCCCGAGCCGAGCTTCACCTGACGCGCGGCCTGCCCGAGCGGCGTGCTCGACGGCAGCGCGCTCGTGCTGCCGTCCCGGCCGAACAGCCGGCGCAGGATCGACGCGACGCCCGGCACCGTCACCTCCTTGCCCGAGCGGTTGATCGTGAAGTCCGACGCCCAGCCGTACTTCAGCCGGAACGCGCGGATGTCCGCGTGCGCGCCGTTCGCCGACGGATCGCCGACCGAGCCGACCGCCTGCCGCACCAGCTCGACGTAGCGGCGCGGGCCGGCCACGTAGACGCTGTTGGCGCGATCGTTGATCACGAGCGTGTAGCGCTTGTCCGGAATCTGCATCGCCTGCAGCGCGCGGCCGATCTCGCCGGCCGCGTTCGGCGGGATCGGGATCATCTGCGTCTGCGACTGGTCGGCCGGATCGACGTACAGGAACGAGCCGTCGTAGTACCACGTGAGCCCGTAGGTCGAGCAGATCGTGTCGAGCGTCTGCTGCGGCGTGCCCGAGAAGCGGCCGCTGATCACGCCGTCGACCTTCGGATCGACCACGGCCGTCACGCCCTGCGACGACGCGAGCTCGCGGATGAAGTCGCCGATCTTCTTGCCGTTCGCGACGATCGTGAACGGCTTGTTGCGCCAGCGCAGGTCCGCCGCGCGCGCCGGTTGCGCGACCGTCATGCACAGCGCCGCGGCGAGCAGCGCGGTCGCGCACATCGCGAACGCGGCGCGTTGCAGGCGGCGCGGTTGAATCCGGATCGGGGCGACGCGTCGACGCATCAAAGCACTCCTGTGGAAGAAACGAACATGCGTTCCAGCGCCTGCTGCGCGAAGCGCAGCACTTCGCTGCCGAGCCAGCCGGACAGCAGCACCAGCGCGACCATCACGGCGATCAGCCGCACCGCGATGCCGATGTTGGCGTCCTGCACCTGCGTGACGGCCTGCAGGATCGCGACGACGAGGCCCGTGACGGTGGCGATCGCGACGATCGGCAGCGACAGCAGCAGCACCAGCATCAGCGCCTGACGCGTCAGGTCGAGAATCGTCGAGCTGGTCATTGCACGGCTCCCGGTGCGCGCACGCCGGCGCCCGCGCCGACCGTGCCGTCGTCGGGCGGGTTCTTCACCCAGCCGACCGTGTGCAGCTGCACGTCCTCCTCGATCTCCTGATACGACAGCACGGGCAGGTCGGGCAGCACCGGCTGCAGGATCGTCTTGACGTAGCGGCGGGCGCCGAGCGCGACCATCACCGCGAGCCTCGGCGTGCCGGCGGCGGCGCCGTGCGCGGCCGGTGCGGCCTGTGCGGTGTTGGCGATCGCGCGCACCTGTTCGCCGATGTCCTGCTTGACCGCGCTCGACAGCGCGAGGAAATTGCCCTGCTTGGTGCGCATCACCGCGTTCTCGATGCGCTCCTGCAGGTTCTGCTCGAACAGCACGACGCGCAGTTGCCGCGTTGCGCCCGCATGACGGTCGGTGATCATCCGGCGCAGGTCGACGCGCACCAGCTCGACCAGCGCGATCACGTCGTCGGGCTCGTTCGGCGCCCACGTGATGAGGCTTTCGAAAATCACGCGCAGGTTGCGGATCGGCACCTGTTCGGCGAGCAGCCGGCGCAACACCTCGGTGATGCGCTGCAGCGGCACGAGCCGCGTCAGCTCGCCGACCAGCTCCGGATGATCGCGGCGCACCAGATGCACGAGCGCCTGCGTCTCCTGGATGCCGAGCAGTTCGTCCGCGTGCTGGCGCACGATCTGCTCGACGTGCGCGGCGAGCGCCGCTTCGCTCGTCAGCCACTTGCCGTCCGGCGCCGCGCCGTCGGGCTTGATCCACAGCGCGGTCGCGAACGGGCCGAACGCCTCGGCCGGCTGGCGTTCCGCGCGCTCCGGCAGCGGCGCGACGCCGTCCCACAGCAGCCAGCCCGGCTTCAGCGCGCCGTGCGCGACCAGCACGTCCTGCAGGTAGATCCGGTAGCTCGACGCCGGTGCGCCTTCGTCGTCGTTCAACGTGATGCGCGGAAACACCGTGCCGATGTCCGCATCGACGCGCGCCTTCGCGCTCGACAGCGCCGTCTGCAGCTGCGCGAGGTTCAGCGCCGCGCGCAGATCGTCCGACAGCGACACCGCGATCAGCGACGTGACGCCCGCCGCGTGCGACACCTTCGCCGGCTGCCCGTCGTCGGCCGCGCCGATGCGGCCGGCGACGTGGATCAGGTTGAAGCTCGGCGCCGTCGTCTTGCGCTTCAGCTGCGCCACCGCGAACGCGCCGAGGCCGAGCGCGATGAGCGCGAACGACCATTTCGGGAAGCCGGGCACGACCAGGAAGCCGGCCAGCACCAGCGCCGCGATGAGGAGCGCGCGCGGATGTGCGCCGAGCTGCTCGCCCAGCTGTTCGCCGAGCTGGCGCTGCCGCGCATCGCGCGTCGCGACGCGCGTCGTCACGATGCCGGCCGCGATCGACACGAGCAGCGACGGAATCTGCGACGCCATGCCGTCGCCGACCGTCAGGATCGCGTAGCGTTGCAGCGCCTCGCCGATGTCCATCCCGTGCATCAGCGTGCCGACAGCGATCCCCGCGACGATGTTGATGAACGCGATCACGAGGCCCGCGATCGCGTCGCCCTTGACGAACTTCATCGCGCCGTCCATCGCGCCGTGCATCTGCGATTCCTGCTCGAGCTTCTCGCGGCGTTCGCGCGCTTCGTCGGCGCTGATGATGCCGGCGCGCAGGTCGGCGTCGATGCTCATCTGCTTGCCCGGCATCGCGTCGAGCGAGAAGCGCGCGCCGACTTCGGCCACGCGTTCTGAGCCCTTCGCGATCACGATGAACTGCACGACCGCGATCACGAGGAACACCACGCCGCCGACCACGACGTTGTTGCCGACCACCAGCCGCCCGAACGCGTCGATCACGTGGCCGGCGTTCGCATGCAGCAGGATCAGCTTGCACGACGCGATGTTCAGCGCGAGCCGGAACAGCGTCGTGAACAGCAGCAGCGCTGGAAACGCCGAAAAACTGACGGCGGACGGCACATAGGTGGACACGGTCAGCAGCACGACGCTGGCGGCGAGGTTCAGCGAGATCATCCCGTCGAGCGCGGCCTGCGGCAGCGGCAGGATGAACAGCGCGACCACCGACACGATGAACGCGGCGAGAAACAGATCGGCGCGCGGCGACGCGCCGAGACGCTGCCCGGACACGCCCCGGCCGGCGGAAAAAATCCGCTGCCAGTCGCGGGGAAGCGCCTTGGGTTCTGCCATCGTGCCGTCGTCCTGTCGTTGTCGCCGCGCGGCGCGGGCCGTCATGCCCCGTGCAGTGCGGACCGTTGAATGGGACGAGTGTAGCGACGCGCAACCGCGCAAAAACGGGCGCGCCTCGTAGCGTTCCGGCGGTTTTCCGGCAGCCGCCGAAACGGACTACGAAACCCGATGACGGCCGTCGCGGCGCGCGGCCGGAACCGCTTCCATCGCGCGGCGGGCGCCGCGCGGGCTTCCCATGACCTCAGGCTCAGGACTCCAGACGACGTCCGGCGAGATAGGCGAGCTGCGCGCGGTTGCGCACGTTGAACAGTTTTTCGAGCGAGCGGATGTGGTGGCCGACCTTGTGCAACGAGGTGCGCAGCGCGCTCGCGATTTCCTGGTCGGACAGCCCGTGCACGAGGCGCTCGAGCACCTGCTGCTGCTCGTCGCCGAGCGCGAAGCCGCGCATGCGCGCGACGCGCGCCTCGAGGAACGGCAACGCGACGCGATGCACGGCGAGGCTCACCGACAGCGCGCCGCCGATCACGCGATCGTCGATCCATTCCGTGCCGTGGCTCTCCGACGTCAGGTTCACCGCGACACGCAGATCGAGCCGCGGCGCCGACAGGCTGAAGATCACGCCGCTGTTCATCGCATGCGCACGCAGGTGTCCAGCCAGCGCGAGCACCTTGCGATCGCCGCTCGCGTGCGCGACGCCTTCGATGTCGTCGAGCCGCCACGCGACCGGAAAACCGCTTTGCCGAACCTGCGCGAAGCGCGGGTCGTTCTCGTACAGCATGCCTTCGATATACGGCTGCATGAAGGTCGGCGGCGCAAGATCGCGCAACAGATGCGCGCACAGAATGCGCCGCCCGATCATCTCGTATGCGCCGTAGCCGAGCGTGCTGAATCCGATTTGTCTCAAGCGCGCATGGCATTGCGCGAAATCGAGCGTAGATGTGTCCGATTTACCGGATGGAATGCGCGCGCCGGTAAAAACGTCGCGCTCGACGGCGTGAATTTCCGTCGAATAAGCGGCAGCGGCCGCGATATCCGTTTGCGAAAACCATTCGACGCGCGGTGCGTCGTCAGCATGTGTCATGAGGCGCCCACCCTTTCCCAATATGTGAACATGCCCCGTCACGATCTGGTCTTTTATTTATGATTTTCTGGTCGGCTGTATGCGCACGCGAGCATGAACCTTTCGCGGCGATTAGTATTACGGCATATTACGCGTACCCAGGCATTTTTGTACAATGCCCCCGCGTTTCGTCAGGATGACGATCGGCGCAAATCATAACGATGCTCGATCGCACGCCGCGCACACCGTGTACGACACGGCAACTGCCCGGCGATGCGCGTCGATTCCGAGGGATGGCTCATGTCCGATATTGCATTGCATGAAGAAGCGGTCGCCCCAGGCAGCATGGCCCGTTCGTCGCAGCGTCCGATCGCGAACGCGAATGCGTCGAGGGAGCGGCCGGTGCAGGTCGTCTGGTGCGACGACGTCAAGCTCGGCGAGGTCGCGCAGCCGAACGCGCCGAAGCTCGGCGTCGCCGATACGCTCGCGCAGGCGCAAAGCACGGCCGAGCGCAACCGGATCGTCGCGAGCCTGCTGCACCTGACCGGCTTCTCGACCTTCGCGTATTTCGCGCTCGAGTTCTCGCGCGAGCGCGTCGAGAGTCTCTATCTGCACGAGGCGTTCACGCCGGCCACCTACCGCGGCGACTACGTGCGCCACAGCCATCACGACGTCGATCCGCGCACGCTCGGCGCGCGCGTGTGCAACATGCCGATCGTGTGGGATCTGCAACAGCTGCGCCGCGAGCATCGCGAGCGCGACGGCGGCCCGTGCGTGACGTCGGCCGCGCTCGACGGTTTCCTGCAGACGATGCAGGACGACGGGATGTGCAGCGGCATCATGTATTCGATGGCCGTGCCCGGCACCCGGCTGCATGCGTTCATGAGCTTCACCGCGCCGCGCCGCACCCGCGAATGGATCGCGCCGACGACGATCGAGCAGGCGCTGTCGATCGGGCTGTCGGTGCACAAGTTCGCGTCGCCGCAGCTGATCGCGACGTCGCGCGAACGCGCGATCAACGGGCTCACGCCGTTCGAGCAGGAACTGTTGCTGGGCATCGCGGAAGGCGCCTCGGACAAGGAGATCGGCCGGCGCCTCGACACCAGCGCGCACAACGTCGACTATCACCTGCGCAAGCTGCGCAAGCGCTTCGGCGTCGCGAACCGGATTCAGCTCACGTACCTCACGTCGAAGCTCGAGTTGATCTGACGCGGGCAACGCAGCGGCGTAAGCAACCGCTCATGCTACTGCGTAAACGAACATGCCGGCCTCGCGGGCCGGCATGTTCGCATGTGGCGCGACCACCGCGCGCCGCGCTACTTCAGCAACGTCATCTGCACGACCTTGACGATCACCAAGCCCACCGCCACCACCAGATAGCCGCGCAGCACGGCCATCCACACGCGCGTCGCGACGGTCATCTTCTGCGGCGTGAGCGAATCGAGCGGCGGCATGCGCCACGCGTCGCGCAGCGAGCGGTCGATGCCGGGCTCGACGACGCGCCGGTTGCGGCGGATCAGCACCGTCGCGAGATAGCCGGCGATCGCGAGCACGGTGCCGCCCACCAGCACGTCGACGATCGCTTCGCCGCTGATGTCCGGGTACATCACCGAGGCGGTCAGGATGATCGACAGCAGCACGAGCACCCAGATCACCGCGCCCGTGAACACGTTCAGCCGCGTCGAGTTGACCCACGGCCCGAGCACCTGGCGATCGTTGCACAGCACGAGCAGGAACACCGTGGCGCTCGGCAGCAGCACGCCGGCGAGCGTCTGCACCGCTTCGGTCAAGAGGCCGAGCGGGCTGCCCGGAATCAGCACCAGCGCGGCCGCGGCCGCGACGATCCCGAAGTAGACGAGATAGAAGCCCTTCGCGTCGGACACGCCGCGATGCAGCGAATGGCGGATCTTGAACACGTCGCCGATCGCGTACGCGGTCGACAGCGACACGGCCGCGGCGCCGATGATGCATGCGTCGAGCAGCGCGACCGCGAACAGCGTCGCGCTCGTGCGGCCCGCGTATTTCTCGAGGCCGGCGATGATGCCGCCCGCATCGGTGAAGTTGCCGGCTTCCGGATGGCCGCCGAACAGCGCGGCGCTGAAGCCGATCATCGCGACCGCGCCGATCAGCACGAACGCGATGCCGATCCACAGATCGATCTTCTCGTACTTCATGAAGCGCGGCGTGATGCGCTTGTCGATCACGTAGCTCTGCTGGAAGAACAGCTGCCACGGCGCGACCGTCGTACCGACGA
Organism: Burkholderia sp. KJ006; assembly: GCF_000262695.1. Classification (NCBI taxonomy): domain Bacteria; kingdom Pseudomonadati; phylum Pseudomonadota; class Betaproteobacteria; order Burkholderiales; family Burkholderiaceae; genus Burkholderia; species Burkholderia sp. KJ006. The sequence goes on from NC_017921.1 coordinate 2,244,506, forward strand.
TGCCGATCACGAGCAGCATCACGTCCGACAGCTTCGCGTGCGCGGGCCAGTTCGGGATGAAGAAGTCGCGCGACATCTGCGACACCGGCGGATGGATCGACACGAGCACCGGCACGAGCAGCAGGCTCAGCACGCACAGCACGATCGCGAAGCGCTCGAAGCGCCGGAAGTCGCCGGTACTCACCGCGGCCATCGTCAGCGCGGCCGCGACGCACACGCCGGCCACCTTCGGGAGACCGAAGAATGCGAGCACGAACGTGATGCCGATGAACTCCGTGACGATCGTCAACGCGTTGAGCAGGAACAGGTCGATCACGCTGAACGCACCCCAGAACTTGCCGAAGCGCTCGAAGATCAGCCGTGCATGGCCCACGCCCGTGACGGCGCCGAGCCGCAGCACCATTTCCTGGTTCACGTACAGCACCGGCACGAGCAGCAGCAGCGTCCACAGCAGCGTCGTGCCGTAGTTCTGGCCGGCCTGCGTATAGGTGCCGAACGCGCCGGCATCGTTGTCGCCGACCATCACGATCAGACCGGGCCCGATGATCGCCAGCAGCGTGCGCAGCCGCGCCCACCAGGTGCCGCGCGCGGCGGTGTCGTGATGCGCGATCGTGCCGAGCGCGCCGCGGATGTCGCCCAGGTGGGCTTCGTCGAGCACGGCGCTGCGTTCGACGGCGATCGGTGGAGAGACGTTCGATGGCGTGGACATGATGAATTCCGTACGGCAGATGTGTTTGGCCAAGCGCGTGGCCTTGGCATACGCGCGCGGAGCGGCCGCCGCGCGCATGCCGAGGCTTGCTCGGTGCTGCGATTCAGTGGAACAGCGACTTCAAGCGGGAGATGAAGCGCGAGAACACCCGCGGGCGGGCGTCGAGCGTCAGCATCGCGTCGTAGTGACGGCGCGATTCCGTGACGTGCGGAAGGTTCGACAGCAGAAGGCCGAAGTTCATGATCTGGCTCCTTGGCGGGCGGCATGCGTGCCGGGCCGCGTGGTGGGCGCGGGGCCAGTCCGGGGCTGAACGATGCGTCAGGCTAGTCGGCCGGAAGGTCCCTGCGATCCCGGTTCAATTGGGTCGGTGGGTGCAACGGGCGTAAGGGACAACTGTCACTGTCGTTCATGGCGGCTCCTGTGCGGTGTTCCGGAGAACACGGTTGGCCGCCGCGCGGCGCGCGGACCGTCGTTCGGGCGCAGGCGGAACGCATGCGCGAACGCGGCCGCACAACGGGCGGCGGCGAGACCGGAATGCGGATGCGCGAACGCATCACGCCGACCGGCGCGAATCAGGGTGCACGTAGGGAGTTACTGCGGAAACTGCTGCGCGCACCGTTTGCCTGACGGACAAACGGCGGCTTCGATGAGGCGCGGACGTCGGTCGCTCAGGCGGAAATTTCGTTCGAAGATCGACTACTGCAGGCGTCCAAGGCGGCGGCCCCAAGAGTGAAGATGCCGGATTCTATGGATCGCCCGAAAGTGAAGTCAACCCCTGGAAACGCCATTTCCCGAAATAATTTTCGCGGCCGCCGACGCTGAAAGATTTGCGCTCGACATCACGCGGCGCAACCTTTCAGCGCGTCGCGGCGCGGCGTTGCGCCGATGCGCGCGAACAACGGTGCAACGCCCGCCGGGGCACGCTTTGACGCGCTGCGTCGCGCCGCCGCCAGGGGCTCGTCAGCGCGCATCGGCGCGCCGCGACCGCAGCTTTCATGCGATTTTTGCTTGCACCGCAGCAAAAATCGCGACTACAATCCGCCCCAAATTCATCACGGGAGTCCCCTCCGTGGACACTAGCTCCAGTTGCAGTTCGGGGCCGGTTCAGGCCGGCCAAGCCATCGCGAGATAGCAGCCAGGCTCACGTCTTTCGCCGCTAGCTCGCATCAGTCGGGTTAGCGCGCTTCCTTCGGCCGGCATTGCCGGTACGTCCGTCGCACGCTCCGTTACGTTTCAATCGCCGATCGCAGGCCGCGTGCCGCGCCCGCGCTCGATCACGCCGTCCGGCTTGCGCCGGTGCGGCCGGAGGCAGCGTCATGGTCGTTCAATCGTTTTCACTCAGACTCGAGCGATGCTTGCAGGCAGGACGCACGCGCTGTGCGCTCGGCAGGCGCTCCCCGCTTGCGCACGCACGCCGCCACCGGCGCGACGCCGCACGCGTGCAGCTGCGTGCCGCGTGGCGCGCGCTCGATTGCGCGCTGCTCGCCGCGATGGCCGCGGCCGTCGCGCTCGGCGCGCTGCTCTGCGCGAGCGCATCGCGAGTCGGCTTCGCGCAGGTTTCGCGCGTCGCCGGCTGGCTGCCGTAACGGGCATCGCCACGCGCGCTTAGCAACGCGCGCTGCACTGCAATCTTTCTTCATCAATCTCACTGATCGGACCGCCACACGGAAATCACATGAAGAACCATCTCGAACCCGTTGCTCGCAAGCCACGCCTGCCGGCGTTCGCCACCTTGCTGCTGTCGCTGGCGTCCGCTCCGGCGCTCGCGCAGGCACTGCCGCCCGCCGCCGCGCCGGAACCGGCTGCCGGCGCGAGCGGCGCCGCTGCCCCCGCGCAGGCCGCCGATGCTGCCGAGCCCACCGGTTTGTGGGAACGGTCGAACCTGTTCGGCAACATCGGCGGCCTGCGCGACGTGCTCGGCGAGCACGGCGTCACGCTGAACCTGCAGGAAACCAGCGAGTACCTGTACAACGCCGCGGGCGGCACGCAGCGCGGCGGCGCCTATCAGGGGCTCACGCAGTTCGGCTTCACCGTCGATGCGCAGAAGGCGATCGGGCTGCCGGGCGGCACGTTCAACGTGTCGGGGCTGCAGATCCACGGCACCAACCTCACGTCGCGCTATCTGCAGACGCTGCAGACGGCGACCGGCATCGAGGCGAATTCGACCACGCGCCTGTGGGAGCTGTGGTACCAGCAGGCGTTTTTCGACGGCAAGGCGGACGTGAGGATCGGCCAGCAGAGCGTCGACCAGGAGTTCATGGTCAGCCAGTACGCGGCGACGTTCATCAACTCGACGTTCGGCTGGCCGGTGCTGCCGGCCACCGACCTGCCGGCCGGCGGCCCGGCGTATCCGCTGTCGTCGCTCGGGGTGCGCTTGCGCGTGAAGCCGGCCGACGCGTGGACGGCAATGATCGGCGTCTACGACGGCAACGCGGCCGGCCGCAGCGACGGCGATGCGCAGACGCTGAACGCGCACGGCACCAACTTCAACCTGCGCAGCGGCGCATTCGTGATCGGCGAGCTGCAGTACGCGCTGAACGCGCCGTCGTCCGACCCGAAGGCGCCGCCGCCGGCCGGCCTGCCCGGCACCTACAAGATCGGCTTCTGGTATCAGACGCAGCACGCGAACGATCCGCGCGTCGGCACCGACGGGCTGTCGCTCGCGAACCCCGCCAGCAACGGGATTGCGGCCACGCATCACGGCAACTACGGCTTCTATGCGGGCGCGGACCAGATGATCTGGCGGCCGGCGCCGGACAGCCCGCGTTCGGTCGGCGTGTTCGCGCGCGTGATGGGCGCGCCGGGCGATCGCAACATCGTCGATTTCGCGGCCAATGCGGGCATCACGCTCAAGGCGCCGTTCCGCGGCCGCGACGACGACACGGCCGGCATCGCGATCGGCTATACCAAGATCGGCTCGCATGCGCGCGCGCTCGACGGCGACACCGGCACGTATCAGACGCCCGGCTACCCGGTGCGCCGCGCGGAAACGGTGATCGAAGCGACCTACCAGTATCAGGTCGCGCCGTGGTGGCAGTTGCAGGCCGACCTGCAGCACTTCTTCCGGCCGGGCGGCGGGATCCCGAACCCGAACGCGGCCGGCGCGCGCATCGGGGATGAAACGGTGATCGGGGTGCGCACTACGATTACGTTCTGATGGGCGGGTTGGGTGGGAGGTGCCGCACCTCACCGTCGCTCGCGCGGCAGTGCGGTGCGTGGTTGAACGGGCAGTCGGCTTGGGGATTGGGCTTCGGCTACTGCTGCGGCAGCTGATCCCCGGCGGTCGCAGCCGATTGCCGTTAGCTGTATTAAGGCCGGCTAGACCAAATAGACAGAACCAGATCGGCTGACTCGGTTCGGCCATTTTCGGTCAGTCGAACGCGAACCTCGAAACGTTGACAGTTCGGGATACAGAAGCCGGCAGAAAGTGTCTCCTGGCGGATGCCTCCTTAAAAGCCCGGCGCTGGCCGCCAATGAACAAATGGTGGGTACGGTGCGCCGTTGAGGAAGGCCAGAAATACCTCCACAACCTGGTCAGCCATGAACCATTCATCTGAGCGCATCGGAATGTTGCCCGCCCGGAAGACTAGGATGGTGCCGTCTGGGCGTACAGGTGACGATTTGTCGTGGAATGCTCTCCACCGTTGCGCACCGAACTGGAAACGCTCAATCATGCAACTTACGCCGCCGCCCGCTACCTGCACATAGCTACCACTAGCATCAGTCAAAGACGCATAAGATGACTTGCCATAGCTGCGCAGCGATTTCAGTGCGTGAGTGATCTGTCGTGGCGTTGGCGCGATGATTTCCGCCTTCCCTTCGATGTTGAATTTCATTTGCTGAATTGCTCCGATTCATCCAACCGGACGTGAATCCTACCAGCACAAGCCTCAAGCTGAATGACCGCTAACGGCAAACCTGACTGACCGCTCAGGGTCGATCGCGCCCCCTTGACGAAGCAACCCCAAAGCAATCCCCGACCTGATCTCCCGCTGACCGGGAGATCAGGTCTCGACCAACGCACGTTAGTCGCCACACGTCAGCGCCAACCGCCGCTACTCCCCATACAACCCGAGCAGTTTCAGCGTGACGCCGTTGGTCCATCCAAAGCCGTCCTGCAGCGGATATTCCCCGCCACCGCCGCCGCCCTCGCCGGCGCCCTCCACCACGTACTTCTCGACGAGCTTGCCTTCGGTCGCATACACGTGCTTCACGTCGGCGAGAAAGCGCGTGCCGATGTCCTTCGCGAGCGCCGCTTCGCCGTAGCGCCGCAACCCTTCGATCGCGATCCATTGCAGCGGCGCCCAGCCATTCGGCGCATCCCACTGCTGGCCGGTGTTCTGCGTCGTCGTCGCGAGGCCGCCCGGCTGCAACAGCGTCTTGCGTACCTCGCGCGCGGTCGCCTTCGCGCGCTCCGGCCACGCGACGCCGGCAAACAGCGGATACAGCGCAGCGGCCGTCACGCCGTCACGCGGCTTGCGCAACTGCCAGTCGTAATCGCCGTAATAGCCGCGGCGGTTCCACAGATAGCGGTTGATCGCGGCGGCGCGGCGCGCGGCCCGCGCGGAAAAATCGACCACGCATCCGACGTCGCGCGCGACCGTGCAGCCCTTCACGATCGTCGTCTCGAGATGGAACATCAGGCTGTTCAGGTCGACCGGCACGATCGACGTCGTGCGGATCGTCGCGAGCGTCCTGCCGTCGCCAAACCAGCGCGAGCTGTAGTCCCAGCCGCTTTCGGCGCCCGCGCGCAGGTCGCGGTACACGTCGTTCGCCGGACGGCTCGGCACGGCCTTCGCCGTCGTCACGTCCTCGAGATACGACTCGTCGCGCGGCGTGTCGCTCGCATCCCAGTAGCGATTGAGCACCGCGCCGTCCGGCATCGCGACCACGTGGCGCACGGCCTCGCCGCGCGGCGCCGCGCTTTCGCCCTGCATCCAGTACGCATACTCCTTGCGCAGCGCCGGCAGATACTTCTGGTAGACCGTGTCGCCTTCCGCCCGCGCGGCGAGCGTGACCATGTACGCGAAGAACGGCGGCTGCGAGCGGCTCGCGTAGTACGTGCGGTTGCCGTTCGGGATGTGGCCCACCGTGTCGATCAGGTACGCGAAGTTGTCGAGCATGTCGTCGACCAGATCCTCGCGCCCCGACACCTGCAGCCCGAGCATCGTGAAATAGGTGTCCCAGTAGTAGCCTTCGCGGAACCGGCCGCCGGGCACGACGTACGGCTTCGGCATCGGAACCAGCGAACTGTACGGCGGCACGCTCGTCGTGGTCCGCGTGAGCTGCGGCCACAGCCAGTCGATGTGCTGACGCAGCGTCAGGTTCGCGGGCGGCGTGACGCCACCCTGCGGCGGCGCCGTGAAGTACTGGTCGACGAACGCCTTCAGCGAGAAGCCCGGCTGCGATTTCTGTTGCTGATACAACTGGACGATCGTCGCCGGATCGGTATTGGGCGTCGCGTCGACGAACGTCTTCTGGTCGGGATAGAGCTGCGCGGTCTGCACCGCGACGAACAGGTCGCCGTACAGCTGGCTCGGCGGCGGCAGCAGCGCGCCCGCTGCGGCGCTTGCCGGCGTTGCGGCCGTCTGCATCGCGGGCTGGCTCGCCGCGTGGTTCGCATTGTCGGCCTGTGCGGCGCAGCCGGCGACGGCAAGATAAGCGATGGCAAGCACGGCCGCGCAGCGCGGACGCAGCGCAGGCATGGACGTGGACGGATGCAGACCGGGATGTGATGCGATCGATTCGGCGCGACGCGATGTCATGACGTGTCCCCTCCTTTCGGTGGCCAGTGGATCGGCAGGGGTCTCGTTCGCGCGGGCGCTCGTCTCGATGGCCGTCGATCGATGCGCATTGTGGTGTTTCGCAGATGTGGGTGGACTGTCGCACGAAACGCGCGACGCGCGCAAGTCGGGGGGGCGCGTCGCCGGGAGCCGAGGCGCCGGCGCAGTCGTCTCTGCTTCGCGACGCCGTAACAGGAACGACTATTGCAACATGCGGAACACGCGCACGGCTGCGTGACGCGATCACCACAATGTGGGCATAATGGCGCCTTTACCGCGCGCCCTGCCCATGTCGCCCGTCTTTCTAGCACCGCTCATCGTTGCCTGTGCGTTGTTCATGGAAAGCGTCGACGCCAACATCATCGTCACCGCGCTGCCCGCGATGGCGAGAGACTTCGGGCACAGTCCCGTCACCCTGAACATCGCGATCACGGCCTACGTGGTCGGCCTCGGCGTCTTCATCCCGATCTGCGGATGGCTCGCCGACCGCTTCAGCGCACGTTCGGTATTCCGCACCGCGATCGGCATTTTCGTCGCCGGCTCACTGTTGTGCGCGGCCTCCAACTCGCTCGGCCTGCTGACCTTCGCGCGCTTCGTGCAGGGCGTCGGCGGCGCGATGATGGTGCCGGTCGGCCGCATCATCATCTTCCGCGCGGTGCCGCGCGCCGAGCTCGTGCGCGCGATGAACTACCTCGCGATTCCCGCGCTGTTCGGCCCCACGCTCGGGCCGCTGGTCGGCGGCTTCATCACGACCTATCTGCACTGGCGGATGATCTTCTTCATCAACGTACCGATCGGCATCTACGGCATCTATCTGGCGAGCAAGCACATCGCGAACACGCACGAGCCCGATCCCGGCCCGCTCGACTGGTTCGGGTTCCTGTTGTCGGCGAGCGGCGCCGCGCTGCTGCTGATGGGGCTGACGCTGATCGACGGCGCGCTCACGTCGCGCGGCAACGCGATCGCGATGTGCGCGGTCGGCGCGGCGATGCTCGCGCTGTACGTGCCGTACGCGCGCCGCAAGACGCGGCCGGTGCTCGATCTGAGCTTCCTGAAGATTCCGACCTACCACGCGAGCGTGGTAGGCGGCTCGCTGTTCCGGATCGGCCTCGGCGCGGTGCCGTTCCTGCTGCCGCTCGCGCTGCAGGAAGGGCTCGGCATGAGCGCGTTCCACTCCGGGCTGATCACCTGCGCGTCGGCGCTCGGCGGCGCGGTGAGCCGCTCGACGGCCACTCATACGCTGCGCCGCTTCGGCTTTCGCACGGTGCTGATCTACAACGCCGCGTTCGCCGGGCTCGCGATCGCCGCATACGGCGTGTTCCATCCGGGCATGCCGACCTGGGCGATCTGGACCATCGTGCTGGTGGGCGGAATCTTTCCCGCGCTGCAGTTCACGAGCCTCAACTCGATGATCTACGCCGATATTTCGCAGGCCGATGCAGGGCGCGCGACGAGCCTCGGCAGCGTCGTCCAGCAGATGTCGCTCGGGCTCGGCGTGACGGTCGCCGGCCTCGTGCTGCACCTGTCACACTGGCTGCAGGGGCATCAGACGATGGTGTGGTCGGACTTCTGGCCCGCGTTCGTCGTGGTCGGGCTGTGCTCGTTCGCGTCGATTCCGATCACGCGCCGGCTGCCGCCGGGCGCCGGCGACGAGGTCGCGCGCGGCAAGCGGAAATGATGCGCCAGATGGGCAGAAGAAACAGATTCGGTTCGTAACGGACCACGAAAAAAAACAGCGGACATCCACACGGGGCCGGTGCACAGCCGCATGGATGTCCGCTCAGGGCTCCGGGTTCCTCGTGGGGGTTGAGAATCCCGGATCTGCTTCCTGCGTGCCATTGACATATGTGCGTCGGAAGCCGAATCGTTGCGCGCCTGTTTCATCGCGTCATGGCAGCACTATAAGGAAACTCGGGCCGCGCATCTGTCAAGCATTGTCAGACACGCGGCGTGCACGCGCGCGCCGCTTTCGCGCTACAGTGATGCCCGACCGCCACCTCAGCCGCCGTCCCGATGCTCACGCTCTCGCCCGCCGCCGCCCGCGCATTGCATCTCGCCGCGCAGGGCCTGCTGACCCCGCCGCGCCGCAAGGCCACGAAGGCCGACGTCCTCGATGCGATCCGCCGCATGGCGCAATTGCAGATCGACACCATTCACGTCGTCGCGCGCAGCCCGTATCTGGTGCTGTTCAGCCGCGTCGGCAACTTCGACCCGCGTTGGCTCGACGAGCATCTCGCCGAAGCGCGCCTGTTCGAATACTGGTCGCACGAAGCGTGCTTCCTGCCCGTCGAGCAGTTCGGGCTGATGCGCTACAAGATGCTCGACCCGCGCGGAATGGGATGGAAATACGCGGCCGACTGGCACGCGCAGAATCGCGCGGAGATCGACTCGCTGCTGGCGCGGATCCGCGCGCAAGGCCCGGTGAAATCGGCGGATTTCGTCCGTGAGGATGGCGTAACAGGCAACGGCTGGTGGGACCGCAAACCCGAGAAGAAGCACCTGGAAGTGCTGTTCACGTTAGGCGAGCTGATGGTATCGGAGCGCCGCAATTTCCAGCGGATCTACGACGTGCGCGAACGTGTGCTGCCCGACTGGGACGATGCGCGCGACCTGCCGCCGCGCGAGGCGGTGCTGCCGGCGCTGCTCGACTACACCTGCCGCGCGCTCGGCGTCGTGCGCGCGGACTGGGTCGCCGATTACTACCGGCTGCCGCGCCGCTCGTATCGTGCCGAACTCGACGCGCTCGCAGGCGCGGGCGAGCTGATTCCGGTCGAAGTGGCCGGCTGGAAGGAGCCGGCCTACGTGCATTGCTCGCTCGACGCATTGCTGCCGGCCGCCGCGGCGGACACGCTGCGCTCGACGGTGACGACGCTGCTGTCGCCGTTCGATCCGGTGGTGTGGGACCGCCGGCGTGCGTCGACGCTGTTCGGATTCGACTACACGATCGAGTGCTATACGCCTGCGCACAAGCGGCGCTACGGCTACTTCTGCCTGCCGGTGCTGCATCGCGGCCGGCTGATCGGACGCGTCGACGCGAAAGCGCATCGCGCGCTCGGCACGTTCGAATTGAAGGCCGTGCACGTCGAGCCCGGCGTGCGATTCGGCACGGGGCTCGCGGCCGATGTCGCGAAGGCCGTGCAACGGCTGGCGGCGTGGCATGGCACGCCGCAGGTGACGGTCGCGCACGCGCCGCCGGAATTGACGAAGGCACTGGCCGGCGCATGAGCGGGCGGGCGCGCCGGCCGCGCCGCGCCAACCGCCTGCATCAACGCTGCTGCGCGATCCACGCGGCGATCCCCGGCCACGTGTCCTTCAACGTGCGCGAGCCCATGAACAGCCCGATGTGGCCGCCCGGCACGAGCCGGCTCGTCACCTGCTCCGCCGGCGTGCCGAGATACTGCTGCGCGCCGAACACCTGCTCGCGCGTCGTGATGTCGTCGGTTTCGCCGGCGAGCAGGAATGCGGGACAGCGCACGTCCTTCAGGTCGAGCGTGCGGCCCAGCGCAACGAAGGTGCCGCGCGCGAGCCGGTTTTCCTTGAAGATCTGCTGGATCGCCTGCAGATACCAGCGGCCCGGCAGGTCGATCGGGCTCTCGTACCAGCTCGCGAATATCTCGCGCTTGCGCAGATAATCCGGGTCGTCGAGATGTTCGTAGAGATCGACGTGGTCGGCCAGATAATGCTGGTCGGGATGCATGTTCTTCCAGCCGCGCAGCATGAAGCGTCCGCGCATCAGGCCGCCGCCCATCGCAACGAGCTCCTCGTAGAACGACAGCGGATAGGTATGCGCCATCTGTTTGATCGGGCCGTCGCCCGCGTCCGTGTCGATCGGCGAGCCCGCGAGCACGAGGCTCGCGACCTTGTGCGGGAAGCGCGCCGCGTACATCGCCGACATCCAGCCGCCCTGGCACAGCCCGACGAGGTTCACGCGCCCGCCCAGCTCGTCGACGCACACGTTCAGTTCGGCAAGGTACTGGTCGATCTCGAGATCCTTCATGTCCTCGGTCGCCGAACGCCAGTCGGTCAGGTAGAGCCGCGTGACGCCGTGCTCGCGCAGCGTCTGCATCAGGCTCTGCCCCGGCTGGTAATCGGCGATCATCGCGCTGTGGCCGGCATACGGCGCATCGACGATCGTCGGCAGCCCTTGCGGCTGCGCCGTCGAGTAGTCGCGAAAGATCATCGTGCGCAGCTCGAGCAGCGGCCGGTTCTCCGTGGCGAGCGCCGGACGTTGGCCGAAGTGCAGCTTCTCCTCCTCCGCGACGAATCGCAGATTGCGGGCAGTGAGTTCGGAGCCGGCTTCGAACAGCGTGGCGGCGGCCGCCATCGGCCAGAAGATCGGCAGCGACGCCGTCGCGGGTCGGTGAGTGGATTTCATCGGGATAGTGAGGCGCTCGAGGTCGAAGGAGAAAATACCGCGCCGTCCAGCACGCGGCGCGTGTGACGCGCGATCATCAAATTCTCGTCGGTCGGCATCACGCGAACCGTCACGCGCGACGCGTCGGTCGAGATCACCGCGCGGCCGGCCGCGTTCGCGCTTGCGTCGACGGCGATGCCGAGCCACGCGGCGCGCGCGCAGATCAGCTCGCGCACGCGCGGCGCATGCTCGCCGACGCCCGCGGTGAACACCAGCGTATCGACGCCGCCGAGCACGCCGGCCAGCGCGGCCATCTCGCGCGCGACGCGATACGCGAACAGCTCGACCGCATGCGCGGCCGAAGGCGCATCGCTCGCGAGCAGCGTGCGCATGTCGCTCGACACGCCCGACACGCCGAGCAGCCCGGATTCCGCATAGATCAGATGCTCGACGTCATCGACGGAACGCCCGTCGTGTCGCAGCAGATACAGGATCACGCCGGGGTCGAGGCTGCCCGTGCGCGTGCCCATCGGCAGCCCGTCGACGGCGGTGAAGCCCATCGTCGTCGCGACGCTGCGGCCCTGCTCGAGCGCGCACAGGCTCGCGCCGTTGCCGAGATGCGCGATGATGGTGCGGCGCTGCCGCCACGCGGGATCGAGTTCCGCGAGCACGCCCGACACATATTCGTACGACAGCCCGTGAAAGCCGTAGCGCACGATGCCCTGTTCGGTGAGCGCGCGCGGCAGCGCAAATTCGCGCTCGAGCGCGGGCATCGTCGCATGGAACGCGGTGTCGAAACAGGCGACCTGCGGCAGCTCGGGCGCGACCGCGGCGACCGCGCGAATCGCATCGACATGATGCGGCTGGTGCAGCGGCGCGAGCGGCGCCAGCGACGTGATCGTCTCCAGCACGCGCGCATCGATCCGCACCGGCGCGGTGAAGTACGGGCCGCCGTGCACGACGCGGTGGCCGACGCCGTCGAACGCCGCCTCGCGCCCGACGTGATCGGCGAACCACGCGTGCAGCGCTTCGATCGCCGCATGATGGCCGGGGCGTGCGACCGCGCGATCGGCGAGCAGCACGCCGTGCGCATCGACCACGGTGAGACGCGGCGCGACGTGCAGGCTGTCGATCTGCCCATGCACGCCGGCGTCGAGCGACCGGTCGTCACGCGTGTCGTACACCGAAAATTTCAGGCTCGACGAGCCTGCGTTCAGAACCAGCACCGGATGCCGCATCGCCGCCTCCTTCACCGTGATGCGGCTTGCGCCGACGCCAGCACCGCCGCCTCGGCCGGCGTGGCCGATGCCGGCGACACCACGGCCGCGGGCACGCCCGCGCCACGCGCGGCATCCGCGACCAGCGCCGCGATCGCGCAGCTCGCGAGCCGCGTGCGCTCGTTGTCGGCGCGGCTCGTCAGGATCACCGGCACGCGCGCGCCGAGCACGATGCCGGCCGCATCGGCGTTGGCGAGGAACGTCAACTCTTTCGCGAGCATGTTGCCGGCTTCGAGATCGGGCGCGAGCAGGATGTCGGCGTCGCCGGCGACAGCCGACGACAGATGCTTGAGGCGCGCGGCTTCGGGGCTGATCGCGTTGTCGAGCGCGAGCGGCCCGTCGAGCAGCGCGCCGGTGATCTGGCCGCGCTCGGCCATCTTGCACAGCGCGGCCGCATCGACCGTCGACGGCAGCTTCGAGCTGACCGTCTCGACCGCCGACAGGATCGCGACCTTCGGCTGCGCGATGCCGAGCGCATGCGCGAGATCGATCGCGTTCTGCGCGATGTCGGCCTTCTGCTCGAGCGTCGGCCGGATATTGACGGCCGCATCGGTGATGAACAGCGGCTTGTAGTAGGTCGGCACGTCCATGATGAACACGTGGCTCAACCGCCGCTGCGTGCGCAGCCCGGTATCGGGCCGCACGACTTCTTCGAGCAGCTCGTCGGTGTGCAGGCTGCCCTTCATCAGCGCCTGCGCGTCGCCCGCGCGCACGAGCGCGACGGCCAACGCGGCCGCTGCGTGACTGTGCGGCGCATCGACGAGCCGAAAGCCCGACACGTCGACGCCGATCGTCGCGGCCAGCGCCGTGATGCGCGCGGCGGGGCCGACCAGCACCGGCGTGATGATGCGGGCCTGCGCGGCATCGACGGCCGCACGCAACGACACTTCGTCGCACGGATGGACGACCGCGACCGTCACCGGCCGCACCGTACGGCATCGCGCGATCAGCGCGTCGTATTTCTGATGCTGCCGGGAGTCGGACATGACTGCCTCTCGTGAAGGTTCGTGAAGGAACGCGTGAACCGATTCTGGTGCGAATCCGCAGACGATTGTTTGACCCGTATCAATCGTTTCAGGTGAAGTCCCGATAGCATGAAATCGCACCATGACGCACCGATGGCAGCCCGCCTGCATACGCGGCGCGTCCTGCCTCGCATCCCCTTCCTTGCCGACCATGCACATCCGCGAAATTCGCTCGAAAATCGCCAGCACCTCGTCCACGCGCCAGATCACCAAGGCGATGGAGATGATGGCACGGACCAAAATGGCGAGCGCGCAGCGGCGCGCCCGCGACTTCCGGCCGTATGCCGAGCGCGTGCGCGCGATCGCCGAACGCGTGCTGCGCGACCGGCCCGATTACGGCTCGACGCTGATGACGCCACGCGCAACGGTGCGGCGCGTCGGGCTGATCGTCGTCAGCACCGACCGCGGGCTGTGCGGGCCGCTGAACGCGCGGCTACTGGTGCAATGCCTGGATGCGCTGGAACGATGGGAGCACGACGGCATCGCGTGCGAGTTGAGCGTGATCGGCGCGCGCGGGCTGCAGCCGATGATGCGTCACGGCGCGACCATCGTCGCGCGCTCGGGCGGCCTCGCCGCGCAACCGCATTTCGACACCGTGCTCGGCGCGCTGCTCGTGCCGCTGACCGCGTTCGTCGACGGCGAACTCGACGCGGTGTACATCGCTTACAACCGTCTGACGAGCCCGCTCGCGTACGAGCCGCGCATCGACATGCTGCTGCCGCTCGCCACGCCCGACGACGCCGCGCCGGCAAGCGAGAGCGTGTCGTCCGACTATCTGTACGAACCGGCGCCGCGACCGGCGGTCGAGACGCTGCTGCTGCGCTACGTCGAATCGATGCTGTACCAGGCCGTCGTCGAGAACGACGCGTGCGAGCAATGCGCGCGCATGTTCGCGATGCAGACCGCGACCGACAACGCGGACCGCGTGCTGCGCGACCTGCGGCGGCTCTACCAGAAGACGCGGCAGGCGCAGATCACCACCGAGCTGTGCGAGATCGTCGCGGGCGCGGCGGCCGTTTGAACGAGTGAAGGAGGCGACGATGGACACGTCGATGAAGCTCGACATCCTGAGCGTCGAGAACGTGCTGTATTCGGGCGACGCGCATTTCGTCGTCGTCCCCGGCGAAAGTGGCGAGCTCGGGATCTATCCGCGCCACGCGCCGCTGCTCACGCGCATCCGGCCCGGCGTCGTCACGCTCGTCGATGCGCCGAGCGGCGAGCGGCGCCGCATTCTGGTGGCCGGCGGCGTGCTCGAAGTGAGCCGCGAAGGCGTCACGCTGATCGCCGATCACGCGCTGCGCACGCCCGAGCTCGATGCGCTGCGCGCGCGCGAAGCGCGCCACGCGGCCGACGAGTGGCGGCGCGTGCACGCGCAGGAAAACCGGCGCGCATTCGACTTCGCGTCGGCACGCGCGGAGCTGATGGACGAGATCCGGCGTTTCTTCGCGATGGCGATGCGCGACCACGCATCGCACGGCGCACGCCGCGGCGGCTGACGCGCGGCTCGGCCGGGCTTATCGGTGGGCGATCAGTCGCGCAGCTTGCGAAAGCGCGGCGTACCGTCGGGCAGGTTCTCGTTGAACATCGCTTCCGGGCGCACCCACAGGCCGCGCGCATGCGGCCACAGGTGCTCGTACACGACCACCGCTTCCTCCGTTTCCGAATGGCGCGCGACGCCGATATAGCGATAGAGGCCGCCCTTGTAGTGGCGATGGGTGGCGAGCTGTTCGGCTTCCTGTTCGGTCATGATGGGCGTTCCTTCTGCAAGACGAAAGCGCGTATTGTATGCGCCGCGCGCCGCATGCGTTCGCCCCGCGCGTCAGCGCTTCGCGTACACGTCGGGGCGACGAATCTCCATGATGCGCTCGGGATGCGCGGGCGGCTCGAAGCCGACCGGCCGGTACAGCGCGTGCGCATCGGTCGTCACGAGCATGACGCGGCGCAGGCCCTGCAACATCGGCTGCGCGAACACGTAGTCGATCAACGCGCGGCCGTAGCCGTTGCCGCGAGCGTGCGGCAGCACGAACACGTCGCACAGGTAGGCGAACGTCGCGTGATCGGTCACGAGCCGCGCGAAGCCGACCTGCCGGCCGTCGACGTAGGCGCCGAAGCACAGCGAAGCTTCGATCGCACGCTCGACGACGTCGCGCGGGATGCCCTGCGACCAGTACGCGTCGCGATGCAGGAACTCGAAGATCGCGTCGACGTCGAGTTCGCGCTTGTCGGTGGAAATTCTCAGCGTGGCGGGCGGGATATCGGGCACGTCGGTCTCCGGGAGTCGCGGGCGGAGCAGCCACGATAGCGCGCGCCCGGACGAGCGGCAAGCAGCCCGGCCGCGCAGCGAAGGGCTGCGGCGCGAGGTGCGCCGTGGCCCGCGCGTCGCGGCCAAACCGCCCAGCAGCGCTTCCGATTCGGTGCTATCGTCGGCCGCTCGATGAATATCCCGCACCGTTTCATGCCCTATCGACTCATCGCATTCGACTTCGACGGCACGCTCGCCGATTCCCTCGACTGTTTCCTGTCGGCGCTGACCGACGCCTCGCGCCTGCACGGCTTTCGCGACGCGACGCCCGAGCTGCGGCCGGCGCTGCGCGGGATGTCCGCGCGCGAGATCATCCGCGCCCTCGAGGTGCCCGTCTGGAAGGTGCCGCGCGTGACGCTCGACGTGCGCCGGCTGATGCGCCCGCGCCTCGCGCAGGTGGAGCTGTTCCCCGGCGTCGCCGCCACGTTCGACGCGCTCGCCGCGCGCGGCATCCGCATCGCGATCGCGACGTCGAACAGCGAGGACGTCGTGCGCGACCGGCTCGGCCCGCATGCGAGCGGCCGCGTCGATACGTTTGCGTGCGGCATTCCGCTGTTCGGCAAGGCGCGCAGGCTGCGTGCGCTGGTGCGTGAAGCAGGCGTGCAACCGGCCGACGTGCTGTACGTCGGCGACGAGATCCGCGACGCCGAGGCCGCGCGCCGCGCGCGCATCGCATTTCAAGGCGTCGCGTGGGGCTATACGACGCCGCACGCATTGCAGCCGCATTGCGACACACCGTTGCTGCCGAGCCTCGACGCATTGCTCGATCGCGTATAGCGGCGCGGCGCGTGTTCACGCGCCGCGTTGCAGATTCGACGATGACACGCCGATGACACGCGCGCCGAGCGCGGCCGGGCCGATGCACGTCAGGCACGCAAATTTTGCCGCCATGAAAGCGCGCCGCAGGTAGCCGCTACCTGCACGCTCGCGAGCCCTTCCATTCGTCTTACCATCCGTTACACAAACCACAGCGCGGTTGCACCTGCGACGCAGACGCTCTCCTAGAATCGGTCGGGCCGGGAAACACTTCGACAGCCGCCTCGGCAGAGCGGCGCTCGAGCCCGGCCCGGGCCGCGCCCCGGCCTCTCGCAACAGCAGCGGATCACGCGATCCGTCCATTGAACAGAGCCCCGATAGAAAGGAGGTCCCATGAACCGCTTTCCCAAAGTCACGCGCGTTGCACTGTCTGCCGCTGGCCTGCTTCTCGTCGCCGTGACGGCGACCGCGCAAACGGCGCAGCCGTCGGCGTCCGCGCCGGCCGCGACGACGCAAGCGCGCATCCACGAAGCCGACCAGGCCTTCATCACCGACGGCACGAAGACCGTGTCGACCCAGCACGACGCCGCGCGCATCGCCGATTCGCGCACGTCGGACAGCCAGGTGAAGGCGTTCGCGCAACGCGTGTCGACCGACGATGAAAAGATCATCCAGGCGATGCGCGCCGCGAGCCCGCGCGGCGTCGACGTGCCGGCCAACGATCCCGACCGCGCCGTGCTCGACGGCATCAAGAATCTGCGCGGCGCCGAGTTCGACAAGGCGTACATCGAGCAGGTCGCGCTCGCCGGCCAGCAGAAGACGATCTCGGCATTCCAGGCCGAAATCGCGTCGGGCCGCGATGCGAAGCTGAAGGAAGTCGCACGTCAGGCGCTGCCGATCCTGCAGGCGCACTACGCGGACGCGCAGAAGCTCGCGCAGCGTCATCACCTCGCGTCGGCGCAGTAACGCGACGCACCGCCGCGCGCCGTGCGCGGCGGCATGCCGAATCCCCGCGCGTCGCGCCGCCGTTCCCCTCGGGCAACGCCACGCGACGCGCATCACCGGACGCTACACGGCAAGCGTCAGGTCGCGAGCTTCGCTTTCAACCGATCGCGGATGGCCGGCCACTCGTCGTCGATGATGCTGAAGCGCACCGAGTTGCGCTTGCGCCCGTCGGGCATGATCCGCTCGTGACGCACGATCCCTTCCTGCTTCGCGCCGAGCCGCAGTATCGCGGCGCGTGACTTCTCGTTCAATTCGTCGGTCGTGAACTGCACGCGCACGCACTGCAGCGTGTCGAATGCGTAGGCGAGCAGCAGCCATTTCGCTTCGGTATTCGCGCGCGTGCGCTGCGCCGATGCGCTCAGCCACGTATGACCGATTTCGAGCTTGCGATTGTTGCGGTCGATCTTCCAGAAGCGCGTGCTGCCGATCACGCGGCCCGACGGCCGCTCGACGATCGCGAACGGCATCACCGTGCCGGCCGCGCGGCCTTGCAGCGCGGTGTCGAGATACGCGTCGACCGTGCGTTCGTCCGGCACGACCGTGACCTTCAAATTCCATAACTCCCCGTCCGCCGCCGCATCGAGCAGCGCCTGCCGGTCGGATAGCGCGAGTGGCCGCAGCACGATGTGCTCGCCGGTGAGCGTCGGTTGTGCGGGCAACGAAGAAGTGTCGGTCATCGCGGGTTCCGTCGAAGCGAGGCTGCATGCAGCGAAACGTCCATCATACGGCCGGCGCTACCCGCGCACTAACCCGGCAAGGCCGCGAGCCGGCTGCGGATCGCCGTCGCTTCGTCGCGCAATGCGTCGGTGAACGCATCGACCAGCAGGTTCTTCGGCCGATGCTCGGGCAGGATCACGCTGACGCGATACGCAAACGAACGCGTGAGCGGCCGCACATGCAGGTCGCGCCCGACGAAATCGAGCGCGGTCAGCGGATTGACGATCGCGGCACCGAGCCCCTGCCGCACGAACGCGCACACCGACACGGCCGACGGCGTCTCGACTACCGAACGCGGCGCGACGCCGAGCTGCGCGAATGCCTCGTCGATCAGGATCCGGTATGGGTCGTTCAGCGACAGGCTCACGAACGGGCGATCGGCGAGATCCGCGAGATCGATCGCCTGCTTGTCGAGCAGCGGATGGCCGTCGGGCAGCACGCAGACCTCGTCGACCTCGAGCAGCGGCGTGAGCACGGTGCCGGCCGGCGCGACGTCGTGCTCGGTCAAGCCGAGGTCGTAGCGCTGCGCGGTCAGCCACTCCTCGAGCACCGGCGACTCCTGCGTCGCGACCGACACGCTGACGCCCGCATGCGCGTCGTGAAAACGCCGGCACGCGCCCGGCAGAATCGCATGCGCGAACGCCGGCAGCGCGATCACCGACAGCTGGCCGTCGCGAAACTCGCGCAACCGCGCGGCCGTCGCCGCGACGCGCTCGAGCCCCACATACGCGAGCCGCACGTCGTCGAACAGCGTGAGCGCGGCCATCGTCGGCCGCAGCCGGCCGTGCGAGCGCTCGAACAGCGCGAAGCCGACCGCCTGCTCCATCCGCGCGAGCTCGCGGCTGATCGTCGGCTGCGACGTATAAAGCATTTCGGCCGCGCGCGTGGTGCTGCCGGTGACCATCAGCGCGCGGAAGACCTCGATGTGCCGGTGTGTCAGCATGGCCACCAATATATCAGGAATGAATCGAATACATATAAACAGGCATTTTACTGTATAGATGATCCGGCGCATCATTGCGGCTATCCGTTCATTCGACCGATCCACCGCCATGTCCCTCGATTCCCGCCAGCTCGCGACGCTCGCGCAGCAATACGGCACCCCGCTGTGGGTGTACGACGCCGACGTCATTCGCGAACGCATCGCTCAACTGCGCCCGTTCGACGTGATCCGCTATGCGCAGAAGGCGAACTCGAACCTGCATATCCTGAAGCTGATGCGCGAAGAAGGCGCGTGCGTCGACGCCGTGTCGCTCGGCGAAATCGAGCGCAGCCTCGCGGCCGGCTTCAGCCCGGCCGGCGAGCCGGAAGGCGTCGTGTTCACCGCCGACCTGATCGACCGTCCGACGCTCGCGGCCGTGCTGAAGCACGGCGTGACGGTGAACGCCGGGTCGCTCGACATGCTCGCGCGCGTCGGCGAGCATGCGCCCGGCCATCGCGTGTGGCTGCGCGTGAACCCCGGCTTCGGCCACGGCCACAGCAACAAGACCAACACCGGCGGCCCGCAGAGCAAGCACGGCATCTGGATCGACGACGTGCCGCACGCGATCGAGATCGTGCGCCGCTACGGGCTGAAACTGGTCGGCATCCACATGCATATCGGTTCGGGCGTCGACTACGGCCACCTGTCGCAGGTGTGCGACGCGATGGTCGATCTCGTCACGTCGCTCGGCCACGACATCGACGCCATTTCGGCGGGCGGCGGGTTGTCGATTCCGTATCGCGACGGCGAGCCGCGCGTCGACGTCGGTCACTACTTCAACCAGTGGGATGCCGCGCGCAAGCGGATCGAACGGCATCTCGGCCACGCGGTGCGCATCGAGATCGAACCGGGCCGCTTCCTCGTCGCCGAGGCCGGCACGCTCGTCACCGAAGTGCAGGCCGTGAACCGTCGGCCGCAGCACGACTTCGTGCTGATCGACGCGGGTTTCAACGACCTGATGCGTCCGTCGATGTACGGCAGCTACCACGCGGTGTCGGTGCACGCGCCGGACGGCACGCTGCCGGCCGGCCGCCCGCTCGTCGACATCGCGATCGCCGGCCCGTTGTGCGAGTCCGGCGACGTGTTCACGCAGGACGCGGGCGGCGTGGTCACGCACCGCAAGCTCCCGCAGCCGCAGATCGGCGATCTGCTGTTCCTGCACGATGCGGGCGCATACGGCGCGTCGATGTCGTCGAACTACAACAGCCGGCCGCTCGCACCGGAAGTGCTCGTCGATCGCGGCACGCCGCGGCTGATCCGCCGCCGGCAGACGATCGGCGAACTGCTCGCGCTCGAGACCTTCGAGTAACGCGCGCCGCCCGCATCCGCATCCGCGCCCGCGCCGCGTTCGGCGAGCCGAACGCCAACGGCCGCGCAATGCCGTTACCGGCATGCGCGGCCGTATCGTTGTCAGGCGATTGCGCTCGCGGCGATCGTTGAACGTCGTCGTCTGACCCGCCGCCGCGCAGTCACGCGTCAGCCCGCGCGCTGCACCGGCGCCATCTTCGAGAAGTACTTCGCGCCGGCCACGCAGCCGACCACGACCGCCGTCACGACGAGCATCGACGGCGGCACCGTCTCGTGCAGCAGCCCGGCGGCGAGCAGGAAGCCGAAGAACGGCTGCAGCAATTGCAGCTGGCCGACGCCCGCGATCCCGCCGAGCGCGAGGCCGCGATACCAGAACACGAAGCCGATCAGCATGCTGAACAGCGACACGTACGCGAGCCCCCACAGCGCGGCGGCGTCGACGCCGTCGAACGTCGCGGGCCACGTGAACGCGGCGAGCGGCAGCATCACCGGCAGCGACAACACGAGCGCCCACGAGATCACCTGCCAGCCGCCGAGCTGACGCGACAGGCGTGCGCCTTCCGCATAGCCGAGCCCGCACGCGACGATCGCCGCGAGCATCAGCGCATCGCCGACCACCGACGCGCTGCCGCCGTTGCGCAGCGCGAACGCGGCCACCGCGCCGCTGCCGACCAGCGAGAAGATCCAGAACGGCAGCCGCGGCCGCTCGCCGCCGCGCCACACGCCGAACAGCGCGGTCGCGAGCGGCAGCAGCCCGACGAACACGATCGCGTGCGCGGACGTCACGTGCTTGAGCGCCAGCGCCGTCAGCAGCGGAAAGCCGACCACGACGCCGAGCGCGACCACGGCGAGCGAGGCGGTCTCGGCGCGCGTCGGCCGCTTCTGCTTCGACGCGACGAGCAGGATCAGCCCGAGCACGCCGGCGATCGTCGCGCGCGCGAACGTGAGGAACAGCGGATCCAGCCCCTGCACCGCGACGCGCGTCGCGGGCAGCGAGCCGCTGAAGATGATCACGCCCAGCAGGCCGCTGAGCCATCCGTCGGTGGTCTTTTGCACGGGAAATCCTGATCGTCGAATGGAGATCACCGATGATCCGCCGCGCGCGAAAAGCGCGTAAGCTACAGCCCAATACAATTCCGCCAAACTGTACTGAACAACCGTCCGTACAGTTCTTTTCAGCCATGAGCCGTGCCGTGCCGATTCCCCCGTTGCCCACCGCGCCCGCACCCTCGCGCACCCGCGTGGAAACCGTGATGGACACCTTGCGCGCGCGGATCGCGAGCCGCGCGCTGATGCCCGGTGCGCGCGTGCCGTCGATCCGGATGATGGCCGACGCGCTGGGCGTGTCGAAATCGACCGTCGTCGATGCGTACGAGCGGCTCGCGAGCGAGGGCGTGCTCGTCGCGCGGCGCGGCTCGGGCTTCTACGTGGCGGGCCATGCGCCGCCGCTCGCGCTCGCGGAGCTCGGCCCGCGGCTCGATCGCGAGCTCGATCCGCTGTGGTTGTCGCGCCAGGCGCTCGAGGCGGCGCCGGGCTCGGTGAAGCCCGGCTGCGGCTGGCTGCCGTCGTCGTGGCTGCCGGACGAGAGTCTGCGCCGCGCACTGCGCGCGGTGTCGCGCGACGAACCCGATGCGCTGACCGACTATGCGACGCCGCTCGGGCTGCCCGCGCTGCGTCAGCAGCTTGCGTGGCGCCTCGCCCAGCACGGCGTCCACGCGGAGCCCGCGCAGATCATGCTGACCGACGGCGGCACGCACGCGCTCGATCTGGTGTGCCGGCTGCTGCTCGAGCCGGGCGACACGGTCGTGCTCGACGATCCGTGCTACTTCAACTTCCAGGCGCTGCTGCGCGCGCATCGTGCGCGCATCGTCAGCGTGCCGTACACGCCGAACGGCCCCGATCTCGCGCGCTTCGAACAGGCGCTCGCCGAACACCGGCCGCGCCTGTACATCACCAACGCCGCGCTGCACAACCCGACCGGCGCAACGCTCGCGCCGCCCGTTGCGCATCGGCTGCTGACGCTGGCGGCGGAGCACGGGCTGCTGATCGTCGAGGACGATATCTTCGCGGACTTCGAAAGCACGCCCGCACCGCGATTGGCGGCGTTCGACGGGTTGTCGCGCGTGGTGTCGATCGGCAGCTTCTCGAAGACGCTGTCGGCCGCGATCCGCTGCGGCTATGTCGCCGCGCGCCCCGAATGGATCGACGCGCTGGTCGACCTGAAGCTCGCGACGTCGTTCGGCAACGCGCAGATCGGCGCCAACGTCGTGCATCGGCTGCTGGTGGACGGCACGTACCGGCGGCATCTCGACGGCCTGCGCGCGCAGTTGGCCGATGCGATGGGCGAAACGATCCGGCGGCTCGCACGCGCGGGGCTCCGGATCTGGACGGAGCCGCGCGGCGGTCTGTTCGTATGGGCGGCGCTGCCGGACGGGCTCGATGCGGCGCGCGTCGCGCGCCATGCGCTCGACCATGACGTGGTGCTCGCGCCCGGCGACGTGTTCAGCGCGTCGCGCAGCGCGACGTCGTTCATGCGCTTCAACGTATCGCGCTGCAAGGGGCCGGCGGTATTCGATGCGCTCGCGCGCGCCATGGACGCGGCACGGCGCGCGGAACACGGCGGGTCCACGCTGGCCGGCGAACGATGACGCTCGCCGGCGTCGCGGCGCATGTCGCGGCGCATGTCGGGGCGAACCAGCGCCCCGACGCCGACCTTCACACCTCGGCCGCGTGCGCCCTCGCCCGCACCTCGGCGAACGTCGCATCGACGAGCATCCGCCCGGTGTCGAACACCGTCTCGAGCGCATCGTCCCACTCGCCTTCGAGCGCGCGATCGTCCCATGCGACCGGCAGCGCCACCGTCCGGTATTCGCCCGTGCGCCGATTGCGCAGCAACGTGAGCCGCCCCTGCTTCGAGCGCTTGCCCGGATCGGTGACGGGATCCTTGCTGACGTCGTTCCAAACGTCGCCGCGCCGGATCGCCGAGCATTTCATCGCGAAGCGTTGCGTGTCGCGATCGACCCGCTGCAGCAGCGCGCCGCCCATTCCGAACACGACGTTGCCGGCCGCGTAGCCGGCGTCGTCGAGTGCGGCTAGGATCGCCTCGATCGACTGCTCGTCGACGCCGTCGCCCTGGATCACGCGCACGTGGTCGAGCACGCGCCGCCCCTTGCCGTTCACGCTCGAGCCGAACGACGCGTCGAGCGCGCGCACCGTCTGCAGCACGATCGTCACCGGGTCGCCGGAGTCGGGCCGCACGACGAGCGTCGCGCCCGAATCGAGCACCGCCTGACGCAGCGGGCCGCCCCACATGTCGAGCGCGGCGAACAGATCGTAGGAATCCGACACGACCGACACGATCGCGCCCGGCAGGCCGAAGCGCTCGATCATGTTCCGGTACGCATCGGCCTCGTGCTCGCGGCCCCACGACGTGATCGTGCTGTGCTCGGCCGCCGGCACCGAGTACGCGGCCATCGGCTCGCGATAGAAGCGGTTCGCGGCGAGCACGCCGAGCACGGTATCCGAGCCCATGAAGCTCACCAGGTGCGCGGCGCCGCCGAGCGCAGCCGACTCGGCGCTCGACACGCCGCGCGCGCCGAAGTCGTGCAGCTTGAACGGCAACTGCGCGAGATCGTCGTCGGTTTTCTCGAGGAAGCGGCGGATCGTCTGCCGCAGATGCCAGCTGCGCGTCGCGACCGTCACCGGATACCAGATGCGCAGCAGCATCGTCTCCAGATACGACGCGAGCCAGAACACCTTCGGATCGTCGCATTCGACGGTCATCAGCACGTTGTGCACGGGCACGATCGAGCCTTCGGGCACCGCGCGGATCTTCACCGGCAGGAAGCCGTCGTAGCGCTCGACGATATGGCGCCAGCCGTCCTCGTTGAACGGCAGCCCGTGCACCGCGAAGAAATCGCGCGCCTCGTCGATCATCGCGTGCGTGACGGGCCGGCACAGATACTCCTTCAGCAGCATCTGCAGGCCGAAGAACAACGTGCGGTCGTAGCGGCCGCCGCGCGATTCGACGTAGGAGAACATCGCCTGCGCGTCGGGCGGATATTGCAGGAAGTGGGAAGCCTTGTACGAATCCGTGTTGAGGATCGGATTGGCGAGAACTGCGGCAAAGCCGCCGGAACGATCTTGCATGGCTAGAGCTCCTCTAGGCCGTTGAAGTGCCGCCGCGTCTGTCGCGGCGGACCGGTATCCGGGGAATCAGCGGATCACAGCTTCCCCAGGAAGTGATACGCGATGTCGAAGTGATCCTCGAACATCACGTTGCGCATCTGCGCGAATTCGTTGAGCGGCACCCAGCGCGCCTTGTCGGCGTCGTCGCTGCCCTTCACGCGCGGCAGCTCGCCGGTCGGAAAATTGAACAGGCACGCGTGCGTGATCGTGCGGCCGCGCAGCGAGCGCGTCGGATGATCGAAGACCTGACGATCCTTGATCGAGCCGCGCAGCACGGGCTCCGGCAGCTTCAGGCCGGTCTCCTCGCGCAGCTCGCGGATGCACGCCGCATCGAGCCGCTCGTCCTGGTTCACGAAGCCGCCCGGCAGCGCCCACAGCCCGCGGCCCGGCTCGCTGCGCCGGCGCACCAGCAGGATATGGCCCGAGTGCACGACCACCGCGTCGACCGTCACGAACGTGACCGGATACGGTGCGGCCGACCACGCCTTGCGATACGCGGCGATGAACTCGGCCTCGGCCTTCAGCTGCGCGAATTCAGGCTGCGTGCGGAAGCGCTCGAGCCAGCCGAACACGGGCTCCGGCACCGCCCATTGCACGAAGCTGTTGGTGCGTTCCGCGAAATAGTGGTCGCGGATGTCGGTCGCGGAAATGTCTTCGGACGCATCGGCGTCGACGAACTCCCATTGCGGGAACATCCGCAGGTAATACGACGTCGGGTCCTTCTCGTGGCCGATGATGCCCACCTTGCGCTGCGCGACGTCGCCGAGCGCGCTTGCCACGGCGTCCTGCACCCAGCGCACCCAGTCGCCGTCGTTGTACGTCGAATCCTGCACGGCAGCGATCGTCACGCGCTCGCGTTCGGACGCGTCGAGCAACGACGCGAGCATCTGGCGACGCTCGTCGAACGAGAACGGATCCTTGACGGTGCGGGGCTTGTCGGTCGAACCGATCAGCACGCATACGCGCTCGGCGCGGCTCAATGCCGACTTCAGCAAGTTCAGGTGACCACGATGCGGAGGCTGGAAACGACCAATGAAAACGAGCGCGTCGAAGCGCCGGTTCTGTTGCGTACTCATGAGGCTCCCTCAAGAGATTGAAACGCTTCGGGTCTGTCCCGAAGGCATGGACGCAATCGTAGGAGAATTCGCCGCGAAAATCAATCGAGCGCGCGCTCGACTCGAGCGCAATGCGGCGCGACGGCGGCTTCGTCCGATCCGCACCGCTTGCCGTTGACGCGGCCCGCGGCGGCACCCACGTTGCCGCGCCGAGCACGCGTGCGCCGCCGCGCATTCGGTCATTGCCTCGCCGCACGCAGCCGCTATAATCGCGCCACATTCCGACTGCTTGAGCAGGCCGTCGGCGCGACGGGGATGCGACGCGCCGGATGCCCATCTCGACGACAACAATGACAAACCGAACCGTTCGACGCCTTCGTTCGTCCACGCGCGCCGTTGCGCGCCTGCTCGCGTGCATGCCGCTGCTGGCTGCGCCGCTCGTGCCTGGCGCGGCCCGCGCCGCCGGCCCCGACGCGCCGCCGCCGTCCGCCCGCTACATCGTCGTCGACACCGGCCATACGCCGGCCCATCCGGGCGCGACCGGCGCGAGCGGCCGCGTCGAATACCGCTACAACCTGGATCTGTCCACCGCCGTCGCCGACACGCTCATCGCCCACGGCGACCGCGTGCTGCGCACGTCGGCCGACGGCCGCGAGATCGCGCTCGACCAGCGCTCGACGCAGGCGCCCGATGCGAACCTGTTCGTGTCGATCCATCACGATTCGATGCAGCAGCAGTTCATCGACGCGGGGCGGCAGCGCGAATTCCACGGGTTCGCGGTGTTCGTGTCGGAGCGCAATCCGCACTACGCGGAAAGCCTGCGCTGCGCGAAGTCGATCGCCGAGCACTTGCTCGCGGCCGGCGAACGGCCATCGCTGTATCACGCGCAGCCGATCAAGGGCGAGAACCGGCCGCTGATCGATCCGCAGCTCGGCATCCACCGCTTCGACGATCTGGTCGTGCTGCGCACCGCGCCGATTCCGGCCGTGCTCGTCGAAGCCGGCGTGATCGTCAATCCCGACGAGGAAAAGCGCCTCGCGCAGCGCGACACGATCCAGCGTTTGGGCGCGGCGATCGCCGGCGGCATCGACGCATGTACGGCGGCCCGCTGAAGACGCGGCCGCCCGCTTTCAACGGTTTTACCCAGTGAGGAGCACTACGATGAAGAAGAAGAATCTGCTCGCATCCTGCGCGCTGTTCGCGCTCGCCGTGCCGTTCGCGGCGCACGCGGCCGGTTGCGGGAAACCGCGCAGCGCGTTCGACCAGGTGTATTGCAGCAGCAACGAGTTTTCGCAGCTCGACCGCGAACTCAACGACCAATACGGCCGCCTGCGCAAGCAGTTGAGCGGCGACCAGCAGGCCAAGCTGAAGTCCGGCCAGCTCGCGTGGATGAAGCAGCGCGACGACCGCTGCAGCGAAACGCGCGACGACGGCTACCTCGTGAACCTGCAATGCGCGATCGACGCGACGCAATCGCGGCTGACGTTCCTGCGCGAACGCGAACGCGAGTGCACGAGCACCGGCTGCGTCACGGCGAAGCTCGGCGACTGAGCGTTGCCCCGGTTCCGCGCCGTGCCACGCCTCGGTCGCGGCGCGGGACCGTCATCGCGCCGCGCTCACAGAAACCAGCGATACTCGCGCGCGCCGATCTCGTTGCGAAAATCCAGCTCTTCCTGCCGCTTGTTCTCGCAGTACACCATCACGAATTCGCTGCCGAGCCCATCGCGCACGGCCGCATGATCCTGCATCGCGGCGACTGCCGACAGCATCTCCTTCGGGAAGTCGATGCCGCTGCCGCGATCGTCGTTGAGCGGCGCGATCGGTTCGAGCCGCGCGTCGAGCCCATGCTCGATGCCGGTAAGAATCGCCGCGAGCACCAGATACGGATTCGCGTCCGCACTCGCGAGCCGATGCTCGATGCGCAGATTGCGCGCATCGGACTCCGGAATCCGCAGGCACGCGTCGCGATCCTCGAAGCCCCAGCTCGCGCGGCTCGCCGCGTTCACCATCGACCCGTAGCGGCGAAACGCGTTGTGATTCGGTGCGAACACCGGCATGCAATGCGGCAGCAGCGCGAGACAGCCGGCCACCGCGTGCCGCAGCGGCCGCTGATCGTCGGCCGCGAGCACGTTGCGGCCAGCTTCGTCGTAGAGGCTCACGTGCACGTGCATCCCGCTGCCGGGCGCATGCAGGTACGGCTTGCCCATGAAGCTCGCGCGATAGCCGTGCCGCAACGCGACGCCGCGCGTGCTGCGACAGAACAGCGCCGACCAGTCGGCCGCACGCAGCGCGTCGTCGCTGTGGCCGAAATTGATCTCGAACTGGCCGGGCCCGAGCTCCGCGGTGATCACGGTCGCGTCGACGCCCTGCTCGCGCGCCGCTTCCACCATCTCGTGCAGCACGTCGGAGAAACGCGACAGACGCTCGATGTGCATGTTCGGCTGATCGTCGGCGTCGTCGCTCAGGCGGTCGCGCGGATACTGCGGCATGCCGTCGGCGAGCTGTGCGGCGAACAGGTAGAACTCCAGCTCGAACGCGACGACCGGCCGGATGCCGCGCGCCGCGAATCGTCGCAGCACGCGCGCGAGCACCTCGCGCGGCTCGAACTCGATCGGCGCGTCGGTGCCGTCCGAGCTGATCAGCATCTGCGCGAGCGGCTGCCGCTCCCAGCGCACCGGCTTCAGCGTGCCGGGAATCAGCCGGCGCGGCGCGTCCGGGTCGCCGTCGTTGAAGCAGTAGTCGCCGATCTTGTAGAGCCCGCCCTGCGTGCCGAGCAGCACGCAGTTCTGCGGCAGCTTCAGCAGCGAGCCGGTCGCGACCTTCTCGAGCGCATCGATCGGATAGCGCTTGCCGTAGAAATGGCCCGGCAGGTCGAGGCAGATCAGGTCGACATAACGGATCTCGGGATACGCGTGCCGAAATGCGCGCACTTCATCGACCAGCGCGGGAACGACGTCAGCCATGTCTCAATCCTTTCCATGTATGCGGCGCCGCGGCGCGGCGAACCGCTTCATCGGCATGCGGCACGTCGCATGCAGCCGTCAATCGGTACTGCGTAACGGGCAACCGCCATGCGGCAGGACCTGCCGGCCGCATGCAATCGCTCAGGTGAACACCCAGATCACGCGCGCCGGCACGTCGCCCAGGTTCGCGTAGCGGAACCGCTTGTGCGCGGGCAGCTGGAACGCGTCGTTCGGGCCGAGCGTGACGGGCGTGTCGTCGCCGTCCAGCCAGATCGTCAGCTCGCCTTCGAGCACGAAGCCGCCCTGCTCGTCGCTGTCGTCCACCGGGCGCTCGCCGCTGTTCGCGCCGGGCGCCAGATGGCTTTCGAGAACCGAGAAGCGCGAACGCATGTTCGGCGAGACGAGGATGTCGGTGATGCCGGCCGCGTAATACACGGTGCGGCGTTCGTCGGGCCGCGTGACCCACGGCACGCTGCGCGGCTTGCTGAGGCTGTAGAAGTACGTGGTCGGCACGCCGAGCGCCTCGCCGATCGCGGTGAGATCGGCGACGGTCGGACGCGACAGCCCGCGTTCGACCTGCGACAGAAAACCGACCGAGCGGCCGATCCGCTCCGCGAGATCGTTGAGCGTGACCTTGCGATGCTTGCGCAGATCGCGGATCAGGATCGCCAGACTTTCTATTTCTTCCTGTTCGTTCATCGTGAGTTCCGGTGCGTCAGACGGTATCGCGCAAACGGTACCAGGCCTTGCCGAGCGCTTCGAGCGGCGCGGCGAAGCGCTCGCCGCCGGGGAAGCGCGGGTTGCGGATGCGCTGATACTGGGCGAGCAGACGATCGTCGCCGAGCACGGCGTCCGCGACCGCGCGGGCGCCCGCGAGCGTCGGCAGCACGCCGTGCCCGGAGAAGCCCTGCAGCCAGAAACGCTGACCGTGGCGGCCGATGTCGGGCGTGCGCCGCATGCTGATGTCGATATGGCCGCCCCACGCGTAGTCGAGCCGCACGCCCGCCAACTGCGGGAACACGCGCTCGAGACGCGGGCGCGTGGCGGCCGCGATGTCCGCGGGAATGCCGCCGAGATAGGTGCAGCCGCCGCCGAACAGCAGACGGTTATCCGGGCTCAGGCGGAAGTAGTCGGGCACGAACTGGTTGTCGATCACGCAGCTGTCGTGCGGCAGCAGCGAGCGTGCGAGCGCCGGCGCGAGCGGCGCGGTCGCCACCTGATACGTGCCGACCGGCAACAGCCGACGCGACAGCGCCGGATCGAGCCGGTCGACATAGGCATTGCACGCGAGCACCAGCACGTCGGCGCGCACTTCGCCGCGCGCGGTGCGGGCGATATGGCCGTCGGGCGTCTCGCGGCAGTCGAGCACGCGGCTTTGCTCGTAGATGCGCGCGCCTGCGCGTTCGATCGTCTGCGCGAGGCCGAGCGCGAGCTTGAGCGGATTCAGGTGGCCCGCTTCCGGATCGTGCAGCGCCGCGAGATAGCGTGCGCTGCCGATCCATGCGGGCATCTCGTCCTTGCCGATCACGCGCAAGCGGTCGTAGCCCCAGCGCTCGGCGGCCTCGTCGCGCGCCTGCGCGAGCAGCGCGACGCGCCGCGGCCGCACCGCGGCCCACAGGCTGCCGGGCCGGTAATCGATGTCGAAACCGTGCCGCACCGGCAGTTCGCGCACTTCGGCGGCGGCCCAGCGCATGCTGTCCCACAGCAGGCGCGCACCATCGCGGCCGAGCGCATCCTCGAGTGGCTGCATGTCGCACGACCAGCCGAGCAGCGCCTGCCCGCCGTTGCGCCCCGAGGCGGCCCATCCGACCCGGCTCGCTTCGAGCACGACGACGCGCTTGCCGGCGAGCGCGAGGCGCAACGCCGTATGCAGGCCGCTGAAGCCGGCGCCGACGACCAGCACGTCGGCGTCGATACGCTCGTCCAGTTCAGGACGCTGCGGGATCGGTGCCGGGTGGGCAGCGGCGTAGTAGCTGGCGACGTGACGGTCGGATTGCACGAACATGCGGGTTTTCGTGAAATTTTTGCAGGTGAATTTCATGAAAAATTAGCACGCCGATTTCATGCGGGCAAGGGGGCGAGCGTGGGGAGGTAAGTCGGTCCGTGTACCGTCCGACGAACCAAATGTCGCCGATTTAGGGCTCTGGTGGCCGAATCGGACATTCGGCAACATTGAGGGACATTCGGCTGGCAGCGCGCGGTGCGCACCAGGCGACCCGTGATATACATCCGAACGCCCGTCGCGAGGGCTTCCCAGCGCGCAACCACCGCCTCGACTGGAGCGCGTCTGATTTAATCAGCACAACGCGGCACGCCGCGTTCGCTGGCTGCAATTAAAGTCCACCCACTCTTGCGCGCACGGCGCGAAAGTTCGCCCAATGATGCCGCCGTGGATGCACCACTTTGCGGCGCCTCAG
This sequence comes from Burkholderia sp. KJ006, assembly GCF_000262695.1. Lineage (NCBI taxonomy): Bacteria > Pseudomonadati > Pseudomonadota > Betaproteobacteria > Burkholderiales > Burkholderiaceae > Burkholderia > Burkholderia sp. KJ006. The sequence continues at coordinate 2,275,347 of NC_017921.1, forward strand.
GCTCGCACACTTCGCAACCGACATGCGATGCAACCGGCGTTATCGACACCGGCAGTAATCCCCGCCATCGAATCGCGTCTGTACGCACACCAAGAAACTCCTGCCGATGTCGAGAGAATTACAACTGTGAGCCACCCCACTGATCCGGATGACTTTCCTCGAGACTGTCGAAGGCGCCATTGGCTGGTACCGCCCGAACAACGTCCAGGTGTCGACATCGCTTCCGCGCGGTTAGGCCGCCACGTAACGATCGGCGCGGGTTCCGTACTACCGGGATGCGAGATTGGCGAAGGTGCCTCCGTCGAGGCCATGTCCCGCGTGACTCAATCTCTTGCGCCTTGGGGTACACATGACGGCGTGCCTGCCCTGCTCATCAAGAAAAGCCGTCGCAGCACCTTCCGACAATGGAGACCGAATTGATCGACTGGCAAGAACGAAGCCGATCGTAAATCCACGACGGCGTCCCCTTTTGCCCGGTTTCGACAATGCAATTCAACCCTCGGATGCCGGGACTCCATCTGCCGACCGGTTCACACCCGTCGGCGCTTTTTCTTAAACGGGCGGCGGCAAGTGCCAACGCCCGAACGGAAAAGTAAAAACATGACGCAATCGAAAACCAAAGCGAAACGCTCGCGCTCGAGTATCTGAAGCTGACCGCCACGACCGTGATTCATCCTCTGGTATCGTTGATGACCTCCAAGGCAAAATACCGTTGATATTCTCGATGCTCGGGCGTACCGCGGTCTTCCGTGCCGCAATCCGTCTGTTTGCGTCGCAACGGAATGCCGGAGGCGGCGCGACCGAAGCAGGCAAGCCATGCGATCGTTGAACGAGTCAGCCATCGGAATCGACGACGAAACTTCAACCCTGCACTAAGCAGTCCGCTGTAGGCAACCCTGTGAAACGGAACCGAGTTGCATGTATTCGATCTTGCCGGCGTTTGTGTCCGCCCTCTTTCTCGGATTTGGTGTCTATGTATGGCTGACCGAGGGCGTGACCCGACGATCGACGCCCTTCGTGCTGATGTGCATGACCACCTTCGTCTGGCAGGGGACGTGGGCCTTCCTGTTTCAGACCAGCCAGCCGGACGTTGCCCGCGTGCTGGCCAAGGTCGGCTATCTGTTCATCATGTTCCTGCCGACGACGTTCTATCACTTTGTAACGGCAACCGTTGCCCGGCGAAACGAACGCCCGCTGCTGCTGGCGTCATATGCCATCAGCGCGGTGCTGGCGGTACTGCTGCTCACCGGCAACGAGGTCGTCGACGGCGTTCGTCAATTTGCTTTCGGAGATTATCCCCGCGCCGGGCGTCTGCATCCCGTGCACGTCGTGCAAACGATCGTCCTCGCCGGTCGCAGCGGCTGGCTCCTGGTCACCGCGCGCCGTCGGGCGGCTCGCGGCCGGGACGAGCGCAAGCTCCTCGATCTCTGCCTGCTGAGCCTCGGGCTGTATTCGCTCGCGGCCATCGACTACGCCGTGAATTACGGCTACCCGTTTTATCCGCCGGGCGTCGTCTTCATCGCGCTCAGCCTCGGCATCCTCGCTGTGACGATCGTTCGCTATCGGCTGATGCGGCCGTTCCTGGTCGCGGCGACGGTAGCGCATGAAGTGACCACCCCGCTTGCGACGATCGGCATGTATGTGGCAGAAATCGACCGAGCGCTGCCGGCCCTGCTACGTGGATATCAGCTCGCCGTGACGCATCGGCTCGTGGATGGCGATTTGGACACCGAGCAGCTCGAGCGACTTCCGGCGCTGCCCGCTGCGATACGCCACCAGGTCGACAGCACGCATGCGATGGTCAAAATGTCGCTGGCGATGTTTACGCTGGACAGCGTGGATCGCCAAAGCTTCTCGACTCATTCGATCGGGCGCTGCATCGACGTTGCGCTCGATTGCTATCCTTTTTCCGCCGGGGAACGCGAGCGTGTCGACGTCGCGCCGATCGACCCGCGGCTGCAGTACTTCGGGTCCGATTCGCTGATGCTTTTCGTCGTGTTCAACCTGCTGAAAAACGCGTTGCACGCAACGATGGGCGGCACAACGGGCAGGATCGAGATCCTCGCCGAGCGAGACGACGGTTCTTGCGTGCTCCAGATTCGAGATACCGGTACCGGCATCGACGCCAATGTTCTGCCTCACATCTTCGATCCGTTCTATTCCACGAAGTCGCACGGCCGCGGCGCTGGCCTTGGGCTGGCGTATTGCCGTCGAGTCTGCGAGATGTTCGGCGGTCAGATTTCGTGCGAGTCGGTGCCGGGCGTCATGACGACCTTCACGATTCGCTTGCCTGAGGCCGGGTCACCTGCGTCGCGCAGGTGACCGGCGTGCCGATACGGCGCCCGCCCGGCACTGGCGCGCCGGGCGGGACGACACAGCTTAGCTTTCGAGCGACGGCAGGTTCAGTTCATATTCCTTGACCCGCTCGATGATGCCGGCCGGGAAGCGGCGGATCCGCTTGTCGGTTCCCGCGAAGAGGATCTGCTGGTATCCCAGCGAAACCGTGCGTTCGTCGACGCAGAAGCGGAACACCAGATAGGCCGAGCACTGCCGCACCTGCAGCGTATTGAGGTAGCAATCGACGCGCTGAAACGGGAACGTCTCCTGGACGTACTCCTGGTGCGCACGTTTCGTGACGAACGTGCCGCCGGAAGCCAGCAGATTGTTGTGAATGCACTCGTGGAACCAGCGCTCACGACATACGCCCTGCCACTCGAAATAGCGTGCGAAATACGTGTTCATGAATGCATTGGAATCTTTCAGATAAATGTCGATCACGTGATGGAACGTCTTGTGAGGCGCAGCCGTGTTTAATTCCGACGACAGCAGCTCCGGGTTATTGAGCAGGATTTGAGGGATTGCGTTTCGCGTCAACATGGATTTTTTTCCAGAAGAACGACTGCAAGCGGCAGCAACGCACGCCTTCGGCATGAGGGCGTGTCCCATTTTGGATTTGCCCTATTTTTGTTGGTCGTACCCGGACAAAATGGGCTGCAGTTGCCGGTCGCCTTTGAGATGTCCGATAATCTGACGCTGGTGCGCGGCGCCATATCCCGATGCGGGATGGCTCGCTCGTTTAATTCACGTTTCTCGGATCAGCTATGCGTCGCTTTGTCAGGCAGCCGGTGTTCTATCCCGTGTCCACGGTATTTGTCGACGATCATCCGGGCTTCCTCGACGCGCTACGTGGAACCTATCGGAACGGGCCTCTGAACCGCTTTTTCAGCTCACCGCGCGAAGCATTGAACTTCCTGACATCGCAACACCGTCGCGGCACGCCCGAGCGGCTATCGGGATCGCAATTTTCCGATTTTGAAAAGCGCAGCTTCAATGCCTTGGGGCTCGATGCGCTGACCGACGTGACGCGATTCGACGAAGTGGCCGCCGTCGTTGCCGACTACGAGATGGACGAAATGAACGGCGTCGAGGTTTTCGCGGCCTTGGCCGACATGCCGTGTACGAAGATCTTGCTGACGGGCGTGGCGACGGAGCGGGAAGCCGTTGAGGCGTTCAACGCCGGCGTCATCGACCTGTACGTGAAGAAGTCCGCGCCGGACATGACGGAGAAGCTGACCCGCGCACTGACGGAGGCGAAGGCACGCCACTGTGCCGAGCGAGGAATGATCAGCGCCAACGACGTCGGATCCACGTACTGCGACGCGAGAGCGCTGGCGGTGATGCAGACCATCGTCGAGCGGGAACGGATCGTGGAATATTACTGGCGTCTCGATCAGAACGCCGTGCTGATGTTCGACGCCAGTGGTCAGCCGAGTGTTTTTCTCGTGTGGGACGCCGACGAATGGGCATTCCAGTGCGGCATCGTGGCCGATGAAGGCGACACTTCCTCACTGCGCCGGGAAATGGAAGCCCGTCGCATCATGCCGTTGTATTGGCCGTTTCAGGCCTACCGCGCGGGCATGATGGGGGTTCCGTCAATCCAGCCGCTGCCCGTTCCCGGATGGGATGGCGCGTTCTACGGCTGGAGTCGACTCGAGTCTGCGGTACTCGAGCCGAACATGTCGACGTACGCACGCTGGCGCAAGGCGCAGATGAACAGCGATCGCCGCCCTGACTCTTTTGCGATTTAGTTTCAACGCGCCAGCCTGGCGTAAGCACGGCTGGTACTTTTAGACACCGGTTTTGAAGAAGCAATCGATCGAATCGCGCCGAATGCGCATCTTCACACGAACGACTACTCACGACACCGGCAATTTATTGGTGGCCCTCGGAATAGGGACGCCGATTAAAACAAAATATTAATGGAATTGAAACTGACACTTTTGACAGGGTCGTTGCGATTCCTTGGCGGACAAAGGGGTTGTTCAGCTTCGCCGGCGGCGGATCATAAAGGCCGCCGTTGATTTCGAGGATGCGGCCATTTTCTTGGACTGATTTACGTCGTTAGGCCGGGCAAACGGCCGCCACCGATGCCACCCTTCGTTATCGGCGCAGGAACTCGAGCACCATCCGGTTGAAGCGCTCCGCGTGCTCCCATTGCGCCCAGTGCCCGCAGCGCCCGAACACGTGGAGATCGGCGTTCGGCATATTCCAGACGAGCCGCAGCCCGACATCCATCGGCACGAACCGGTCGTCGCGGCCCCAAATCACGAGCGCGGGCGCCTTGATCTCGCTCAGCCGGTGACCGTAATCCGGAAACTGCTTCGGATTGGCCGCCAGACTTTTCACGAAATTCTCCAGATGATCGCGCCGTCCGAGCATGTTCTCGAGCCGCGTCTGCATCAGCTCTTCCGTCATCGTGCTCGCATCGTAGACGAACACGTTGAGCATCTTCTTCAGGTTCTCGAGCGTCGGGTCGCGATACAGCGCTTGAAGCAGCTTGATGCCTTCGGTCGGCATCGGCACGAACTGGCTCGGACCGCCCGTGCCGCCGCCCATCAGCACCAGCTTGCCGACCCGCTCGGGATACGACAGCGCGAAGGCCACCGCGCTATGCCCGCCCATCGAGTTGCCGACGAGATGCGCGCGCCCGATGCCGAGCGTATCCAGCACGCCCGCCAGCACGCGCGCGTTGAGGTCGGAGCGCGAGCCGGTACAGACGATCGAATCGCTCTTGCCCCAGCCGGGACAGTCGACGAGGATCACGCGATAACCCGCGTTCGCGAATGCGTCCACGTTGCGATGGAAGTTCGCCCAGCCGGTCGCGCCCGGCCCCGAGCCGTGCAGCAGAACGAGCGCTTCGTTGCCGGTGCCCGTGTCGTTGTAGTGCACGCGCAGTTCCGTGCCGTCTTCCACCACGTTCACGTACTTGCTGGTCGCGCTTTCGGTATGAATCACAGTGTCAGTCATGTCGATGTCCTTCGTCAGATCGATTCGGTTCCAAGGGTGTGCGAGCCGTTGACCGACTCGCGCGGAGATTTCGCGACTGCGGTGAGCGCACCGAGCGCCGCGATGACGATGAGCGGAATGCTCGAGATCACGAGCAGCGACGCGCTCTGGCCCAACGCCAGCAGTTGCCCGGCGATCAGCGGGCCGATCATCGAACCCATGCGGCCGACGGCCACCGCTGCGCCGACGCCCGTGCCCCGCACCCGCGTCGGATACGTCGCGCCGGCGAGCGCATACAGCACCGACTGCGTGCCGACGAGAAACAGGCCGGCCAGCAGGCCGCCCCATGCCATCGACACGCTCCCCGTCGCACCGGCGAGCGCCAGCAACGCAAGCGCGATGCCGGCATACATGCCGACCACGACCGGCCGCTTGCCGATGCGATCCGACAGCCCCGCGATCACGATCGCGCCGATGCCGCCGCCGATGTTGAACATCATCTGCACGACGCTCGCCTGGACCGGCGTGAGGCCGCGCGAGAGCACCATCGACGGCAGCCAGTTCATCAGGAAATACAGCACGATCAGCGTCCCCAGGTAGCTGATCCACAGGGCGATGGTCGTCCCCGCGCGCCCGTCGCTGAAGAGCGCGCGCACGATGCCGTCCTTCGACGCGCGGCTCGCACCCTGGCTCGCCGCGGCGAATTGCGTCGACTCCTTCAAGAACAGCGCCAGCAGCGGCAAGGTCAGCAGCGGCCCGATCCCGCCGACATAGAAGATCTGCCGCCAGCCCTCGGCGCCCGGGCTGACGATGCCGATCACGGCCGCGAGCGCCGCGCCGAAAGGCATGCCGCAGTACATTGCGCCGACCGCCGTGCTGCGCTGTCGGGGCGGCGCTGCCTCCGCGCACAAGGCGATCAGGTTCGGCATCGCCGCGCCGAGGCCGAGGCCCGTGAGAAAGCGCGCGACGAGCAGGCTCTGCAGATCCCACACCTGGGTCGTTGCAATCGAAAATATCCCGAACAGCGCGACGGACATCATCAGCACGCGCTTGCGGCCGATGCGATCGGCGAGCCTGCCGCCAAGCGCCGCGCCCGGCAACAAGCCGAGCGCGCCGATACCGAATGCCCAGCCGAGTTGCGCCACCGCGAGATGAAACTCGCGTGCCATGCGCGGCGCAGCGATGCCCGTGGATTGCAGATCGAGCCCTTCGAGGAGCGCGACCGCGAGGCACAGGCCGATGGTGATGCCGCCGCCGACGCGCGGGGGGGAAGCCGTTGACGTGTTCATTGTTGTCTCCAGGTTGAACGATGCAGCGCTCTTCGTGGCGCCTGGCATATCGGATGGTTCAGGCGCGTGCTTCGCGCCTCTTCAGATCGAGCGCGACGTCGACGATCATGTCTTCCTGACCGCCCACCATGCGTCGCTTGCCCAGTTCGACGAGAATGTCGACGGCTTTCAGGCCGTATTTCTTCGCCGCGATTTCGGCATGCCGCAGAAAGCTCGAATACACCCCCGCATAGCCGAGCGCGAGCGTTTCGCGGTCGACCCGCACCGGCCGGTCCTGCAACGGGCGCACGATGTCGTCGGCCGCGTCGAGCAGCCGATAGAGATCGGTGCCGTGGTGCCAGCCAAGGCGCTCGGCCGCCGCGATGAACACTTCGAGCGGCGCGTTGCCGGCTCCCGCGCCCATGCCAGCCAGGCTCGCATCGATGCGATCGCAACCTTCCTCGACCGCGGCGATCGAGTTGGCGACGCCGAGGCTCAGGTTGTGATGGGCATGCATGCCCGTCTGGGTCTCCGGGCGAAGCGCTGCCTTGAGCGCCCGGAAGCGCGCGCGGATGTCGTGCATGTTCATCGCGCCGCCGGAATCCACCACGTACACGCAGGTCGCGCCATAGCTTTCCATCTTCTTCGCTTCGATCGCGAGATGGTCGGGCGTCGTCATGTGACTCATCATCAGGAAGCCGACGGTATCCATGCCGAGGCTGCGTGCGTATTCGATGTGCTGCTTCGAAATGTCCGCTTCCGTGCAATGGGTTGCGACACGGACGACACGCGCACCCGCGTCGTACGCGGCCTTCAGGTCATGAATCGTGCCGATGCCGGGCAACAGCAGCGTCGCGATTTTCGCGTGCTTCACCACCTCGGCTACCGCCTCGATCCATTCCAGATCGCTGTGCGCGCCAAAGCCATAGTTGAAGCTCGAACCCTGCAGGCCATCGCCGTGTGCGACCTCGATGCTGTCGACCTTCGCCTCGTCGAGCGCGCGGGCGATGTCCTGCACGTTCTGATTCGAATACTGATGACGGATCGCGTGCATGCCGTCGCGCAGCGTCACATCGGAAATGTAGAGTTTCTTGTCCATGATCGAGTGCTCCTTGCGTCAGGCGTTCACGAGCGACGCGGCCATGCGCTCGGCCGTTGCCAGCGCGGCGGACGTCATGATGTCGAGATTGCCGGCGTAGGCCGGCAGATAATGCGCCGCGCCTTCCACTTCGACGAAGATCGAAGTCTTAAGTCCGCTGAAACGGCCGAGTCCGGGGATATGCACCGGCGCAGCGGCGGGGATGTCGTCGAACTGCACGGACTGTTTCAGCCGATAGCCGGGCACATAGGCCTGGACCGCAGCGGCCATCTCGCTGACCGACGCTTCGATCAGCGCGCGGTCCACCGCTTCGGACAGCAGATACACCGTGTCGCGCATCATGAGCGGCGGCTCGGCCGGATTGAGCACGATGATCGCCTTGCCCTTGCCGGCACCGCCGACCGCTTCGAGCGCCTTCGACGTCGTCTCCGTGAACTCGTCGATGTTGGCGCGCGTGCCCGGCCCTGCCGACTTGCTGCTGATCGACGCGACGATCTCCGCGTAATGCACCTTTGCGACGCGCGACACCGCGGCGACCATCGGGATCGTCGCCTGCCCGCCGCAGGTGACCATGTTCACGTTCGGCGCATCGAGATGCGCGTCGAGATTCACCACCGGCACGCAGTACGGGCCGATGGCAGCGGGCGTCAGGTCGATCATCCGAATGCCGGGCTTGAGCGCGCGCAGGAACGCGTCGTTCTTCACATGTGCGCCGGCCGACGTCGCATCGAACACGAAGTCGATCTCGTCGAACACGGGCAGGCGCGCGAGCCCTTCCACGCCTTCATGCGTCGTCGCCACGCCGAGCCTCGCGGCGCGCGCGAGGCCGTCCGAGGCCGGATCGATGCCGACCATCGCGGCGATTTCGAGGTGCTTGCCGCTGCGCATGATCTTGATCATGAGGTCGGTGCCGATGTTGCCGGAGCCGATGATCGCGGCCTTGCACCGGGTGTTGTCTGTTGCCATGGGAATGTCTCCGTCCGTCATTCGGTGAAAGTGGCGCGCACGCTGCCGAGCCCGTCGATGTGCGCCGCATAGGTGCCGGCCGCCTTCACTGCGACCATCGGGCCAAGCGCGCCCGTCAGCACGACGTCGCCCGCACGCAGCGGCGTGCCGAGTCGGACCATCCGGTCCGCGAGCCACGCGGCCGCATTCAGCGGATTGCCGAGGCACGCAGCGCCGTTGCCGCGCGACAGGACTTCGCCGTCCTGCGCGAGCGTCATCGCGCACGCGGTCAGATCGATGTCGCGCAGCAGGACCGGCCGGCTGCCGAGCACGAACAGCGCGCTCGATGCGTTGTCCGCGACGGTGTCGAAAAAGCGGATGTCCCAGTCGCGGATGCGACTGTCGACGACCTCGATCGCGGCCACGGCATACGCGGTCGCGGAGATGAGGTCCGCGAACGTGTGTTTTTCTGCGGTCAGGTCGCGTTCGAGCACGAGCGCGATCTCCGCTTCGACCTTCGGCTGGATCAACGACGCAAGCGGCATCGGCTCGCCGTCGCCGTACGCCATCGACGCGAACAACGCACCGAAGTCCGGCTGATCGACGCCGAGCTGCTTCTGCACCGCAGGCGAAGTCAGGCCGATCTTCCTGCCGACGACACGCTCGCCGCTGGTCTTGCGCAAGTCGTTGTTGATCTGCTGGATCGCATAGGCGAGCGTCGCGTCGCCGTCCGGACAGGTATCGCGCAGCGGTGCGATCGTCCGGCCCGACGCCTGTGCTTCACGCAGGCGCGCGGCCATCGAAGCAATGCTGTTGTCATCCGACATGGTTCTATCTCCTGGAAAGGGTCCGCTCTCGCGCGTGCATCGCGCCGAAACCCGCGATCCATTCGGGAATCGCGCGGTAGTAATCGATCGACGCCGTGTACGGGCCGCTCGCCGCAAGCGCGCCGAATGCGGCGACCCACGTGCGGATCTCGTGCGCGGACTTGCCCGCATCGCGCGTGATCGCTTCGTTCGTGAGGCCATCGGCGGCGGTGAGGTCACCGCGTTCGAGCAATTCGAGGAACCTGCGATCCCATGCGGGATTGAGCGGATGCAGGCGGCTGTCGCCCGCTGCGAATGCCCTGGCCGCCGCGACGGTGCTGGATTGCCGCGCATCGCGCGACGCGGGCGACGGGTTGCGGCCCGCGATCAACCGTTCCGCGACGACGTCGTCCGCGCCGGCGATTTCCGGCACGGGCGGCTCATGCGAGATGCCGCCCGAGCCGATCACCAACACGCGCCGGTTCATGCGCGCGACGGCACGGCCGATCGCGTCGCCGAGCAGGCGCGCGCGGCGGCACGACGCCATCGGCGGCGCAACCGAGTTGATGAAGACGGGTACCACCGGGAAGCGGTCGATGCGGCCCGTGAGTACCTCGAGCGCCTGGGCGCAGCCGTGATCGACCTGCATCCGATACGACACGGCGACGTCGATATCGCTCGCGAGCGCCGCATCGGCGAGCGCGAGCGCCGCATCGCGCGCGACGGGCAACGGGCCGGCCGCGCTGCCGAAATCGCCGACGGCCGTCGCACTTGCGCCGATGCAGAACTGCGGCATCACGTCGTAAAAGAAGCCGTTGTAGTGATCCGGCGCGAACACGATCACCAGCTCCGGATCGAACGCGTCGACCCGCTCGCGCGCCGCGCGCTGCACGTGCTCGACTTCCGCGACGACTGCCGGCGCGGGATCGAAATAGCCGTGCAGCGGCGTGTGCGACATGCATTCGAGATGGATCGGCATCTCAGGCTCCCACCAGGCCTGCGGCCGGCGCGAACGTCGCGTCGTCGGCCTGCGCGCCCGTTGCCACGGAAAGCGACAGCCGTTGGGCGAGCTGCGACACGCATTCCGATACGCATTGCGGCGAGCACATGCCTGCCACGAAGCGGTCCGGCCGCAACAGCACGACCGACTCCGGCACCCGCGCGAACCAGTCGCGCAGGCACGAGTCGACATCGCCGATCGCGATCACGTCTGCGGGTACGTCGTCGCGGAAGCCGAGCTGCGGGTCGGGCTTCGCGAGCACGAAGCATCCGCCGAGCGCGCTCCAGATGCGGCGCGCCTCGGGCGTCAGGCCGAAGGTCGGGTCCGTGCCCCAGCTCAGGATCGCGAAGCGGTTGCCGATCGCATCGTCGAGCCGGACGATGCTGCAATCCGCGACACGCACGCGCGGCTGGATGAACATGCGGCCCACGGGCGTCCCCGCCTGCGCATCGCGGCCGTGCACGATCCGTCCGAGCAACGATTCACGCTTCTCGCTCATCAGACCGACCAGCCTCCCGAACGCGCCGTGCCCCCGGCTGGCGATCAGCCGCGCGAGCATGCCTTCGGACCGCGCGCGTCGTGCCAGCAGCACGACGCCGTCTTCATAGCGCGGCATCGGCTTGAAACGCATCTCGACGAAGTAGCGCTTCAGGGACGGCAGCACGTCGAAGCAGCGCACGAACGCGTCGCGCACGCGCGTTCCGACGAAGCTCGTCGGCGCGAAGATGTCGCCGGCCACTTCCGACAGGTGGATCATCGAGCGCGCGTGGGCGCGCCGCTCCATCGTGTAGGTATCGAGCAGCGCGTCGCGCGCCGTGCCCTTCACGACCATCGCGAGCTTCCAGCCGAGATTGCTCGCATCGCGAATCCCGCTGTTGTAACCCTGCCCCTGCCACACCGGCATGATGTGGGCGGCGTCGCCCGCGAGCAGGATGCGCTTCACGCGGAACACGCTCGCGAGCCGCGCGTTGTGCGTATAGACCCGTTGGCGGATGTAGTCGACCTTGTCAGGATCGTCGACCACCCCGCGCACCAGCGCCGCCATGTTCTCCGGCTTCGACAGCTCCTCCTCCGTCTCGCCCGGCATCACCATGAATTCGAAGCGCCGGATGCCGTGCGGCAGCGCCGCCGACACGTAGGGCCGCCGCGCGTCGCAATGCAGATAGACATGCGGAGAGCCGATCGGATCGTTGCGCACGTCGATCACGATCCATTGATTCGGCTTCGTGCGCCCTTCGAACGGCACGTCGAGCGTGCGGCGCACGAAGCTGTTGCCGCCGTCCGCGCCGACCATGTATGCGGCGCGGATCGTCGTGCGCACGCCGTGCGCATCGGTCGCGTCGATGGTCACGCCGCTTTCGTCCTGCGCGAAACGGTCGACGTTGTGGCCGAGCAGCGTCGACACATGGTCGAAACGCTCGAGACCGCGGTACAGGATCTGATCGGCGAGCGGCTGGATGAAGGCGTTGCGGCGCGGCCAGCCGAACTCGTCGGTGCGCGGCTCGATCGACGCGAAGCACTTCCCATTCAGCGTGAAGCGCATCCAGTGATTCGGCGTGGTGTGCGGCAGCAGCGCCTCTGCGAGGCCGACCGACTGGAATACGCGCAGTGCTTCGTCGTCGAGCCCGATGGCGCGCGGATAGTCGATGATCTGCGTGAGCTTCTCGACAACGACGACGCGCACGCCCTGCAGGCCGAGGATGTTCGCGATCATCAGGCCGACCGGGCCAGCACCGATGATCGCGACATCGGCGTCGATCGAGCGAGGTGTCGTTTCGTGAGGATGAGCGCGGCCGAGGCCGGCCGCCGGTTCAAAAGCGGGGCGCATGCTTGTCTCCTGACTGGACTTGTTCGTTGTGCTGAATCGACGCAGCGCGTGGCTGTCGCTCGTTCAGCTTATGGACGCAGTTTAGGGATGGCGGAAAACCCTCTCAACAAAATCTCAGGAATGTGCATAGAATGCACATGATTGATTTAAATGGGGTTTTTGCCGTGACAACCTACACAAACGTGCGCGGCCTGGCGCGCGGCCTGCAGGTGCTGCGGGCGCTGAACGCGATGGAAGACGGCCATGCAACGAGTCAGCAACTCGCCGATCTGACCGGCCTGCATCGCACCACGGTGCGCCGTCTGCTCGAGACGTTGATGGAAGAAGGTTTCGTGCGCCGCAGCACATCGGACGACAGCTTCCGCCTGACGCTCGCGGTGCGTTCGTTGAGCGAAGGATTCACCGATACCGAGCGCATCGCGACCGTGGCGCCGCCGATCATGGGTCAGTTGCTGCAGCGCGTGGCATGGCCATCCGATCTGACCACGCCCGATGGCGACGCGATGATCATCCGCGAGACGACGCATCGCTTCAGCCGGCTGTCGTTTCATCGCGCGATGGTCGGGCGGCGCCTGCCGATGTTGCTGACGGCTGCGGGCCGCGCCTACTTCGCAATGTGCCCCGACGAGGAGCGCGAGGATATTCTGGAACTGCTGCGCTCCGGTGCGGGCGGTGACGAGCAACAGGCGTTCGCGAGAAACGATGCGCTCGTGCGCAAGCTGATCCGACGTGTGCGCGACGACGGTTTCGGATCGAACCACGGTGACTGGACCGCGCAGGCGAAGATCGGTGCGGTGGCGGTCGCGATCAGCGCGGACGAACGCGTGATCGCGAGTCTCAACGTCATCTTCCTGTCACGCGCGGTACGGCTCGAAGACGCCGTGCGCCGCTATGTGCCGGAGCTGCAAAAAGCAGCACTGGATATTGCCGAAGCATTGAAGCAGGAGTCGGAAGCGCGTCCCCGCGCATCGACGTAGGATCCCGCAACGGCCTAATGTCTATCTCACCGTCGCGTCGGCACGCGACGGGGCGAATCCGCACGCAACAGCGGACGTTCATCGATGCGGGCCATCGCGACGATGCAACTGCGCGAGAAGATTACTCGTCTTCTCAAGCATTCATGATCGGCGCGCGTATTCCCAACCGACGGCCGTGATTCTCGTCGTCGACGCACTCGGGTTCGCGCTCGACGGTACCGCGCGGCTAATCGCCAACGCGACGATCGATCGGGCCGCGATCGGCGGCCCACGAGCGGCTCAGTTCCACGCATGGCGTGCCGGACGCACGCCGTTCAGGTAGTAGTTGCCGACGAGGTGATATTTCCAGCGCACCGGATCGTGCAGCGTATGCGTGCGCGCGTTGCGCCAATGCCGGTCGAGATTGTGCTCGGCGAGCGTCGACTGCGTGCCGGCCAGCTCGAACAGCTTCTCTCCCGCGAGCAGCGCCACCTCGGTCGTCAGCACCTTCGCCTCGCCGACCGCGACCGATGCGCGCGCAACGTCGTCTTCGGTCACGTCGCCGCGCGCCGTGATCTCGTCGAGCGTGCGTGCCGCGCGTTCGAGCAATGCCTCGGCCGCATGCAGCTGGATGTGCAGATGGCCGATCTCGCGAATCGTCAGCGGATCGTCGACTGCACGATCGACGCCGCTGTCGACCCACGGGCGCGTGCGGGTCCGCACGAACGCCAGCGTATCGTCGATGGCCGCCTTCGCGATGCCCGCGTCGATCGCGGCCTGGATGATCTGCGACAGCGGGCCGTTGAGCGTCGGCACGTCCGACACGCGCTGCGCGGGCAGCACGTGCGACGCCGGAACGCGCACCGCATCGAGCACGACCGTGCCGCTCGCGGTCGTGCGTTGCCCGAATCCCGACCAGTCGTCGATCACGGCCAGCCCCGGCGTCGGTTGCGGCACGTACGCGAGCCATGCCTGGCGTGCGTCGTCGAGGCCGAGCACCGGTACGTAATGCGCGAACAGCGCACCGGTCGAGTAGAACTTCGTGCCGTCGACGACATAGTCGTCTCCGTCGCGGCGCACGCGCGTCTTCAGGTCGAGCACGTGCTTCGTGCCCTTCTCCGAGAACCCGTTGCCGAAGCGCTTGCCGCTCAGTATCTCCGCGAAGAAATGGCGCTTCTGCGCGTCGGTGCCGGTGAGCGCGATCACGTCGACCAGCCCGAAATGATTCTGCGGCAGCTGCCCGAGCGACGGATCGGCCGCCGCGACGATCTTGACGACCTCGGTCAGCGTGACATGCGACACGCCTGCGCCGCCGTATGCCTTCGGCACCGTGATCGCCCACAGCCCCGACTGCGAGAACCATTCGATTTCGTCGCGCGGCAGGCGGCGCGTGCGATCGCGCTCGGCGGCATCTTCCGCGAGCCGCTTCGCCAGCGCGTGCGCGGCTGCGATCGCCTGCGCATCGTCGGCGATCACGCGGGCCGCGGGTGGTTGCACATCGGCTGGCTGCTCCTGAATCGTCGCGCTCGTGTCTGACATCGGGTTCTCCTGTCGAATGACGAAAGCACTCAATCTAGCAGCGCAGCGCGGGCCGGAAAAACGAGCGATTCTCGGAACGATATTCCTCCGGATAACAAACGACCCGATCGGCGCCGGCGACACGCGCTTCGGCGCCGCAATCGACGCGCCGGCGTCGCCGCATCGCGGTGCACCTGCGGTAATACGCAGCGACGATAACGATCTGCGAATCCGTTATTGGAACGCGCATGTCGCGCTTCCTATACTGGCCTCCCGGCGCAATCGGCCCGCTCTTCGAGGAACACCGCATGACTTCGTTGCACGCTGCCCCCGACCTATCCACCGGTACCGACTACGACGCGCTCGCGAGCCGGTTCAGGCCGATCTTCGAGCGCATCGCCACGGGCACCGCCGAACGCGAACGCCGCCGCGAGTTGCCGCACGAGGCGATCGGCTGGTTGAAGGCCGCAGGCTTCGGCGCGGTGCGGCTGCCGGCCAGCGCCGGCGGCGCCGGCGCCTCGCTGCCGCAGCTGTTCCGGCTGCTGACCGAACTGGCCGGCGCCGATTCCAATCTGCCGCAGGCATTGCGCGGGCATTTCGCGTTCGTCGAGGACTGGCTGAACGCCCCGTCCGGGCCGCAGCGCACGACCTGGTTCGATCGCTTCGCAAGCGGCCAGCTGGTCGGCAACGCATGGTCGGAGGCCGGCGACGTGCCGCTCGGCCAGACCGTCACGAAGGTGTCGGAGCGCAACGGCCGGCTCGTGCTGAACGGCCGGAAGTTCTACAGCACGGGCAGCCTGTTCGCCGACTGGATCGACGTGTTCGCGCAGCGCGCGCACGACGGCAGCGACGTGATCGTCGCGGTCGCGACCGCGCAGCCGGGCGTGATCCGTGAGGACGACTGGGACGGCTTCGGCCAGACCACGACCGGCAGCGGCACCACGCGCTTCGAGGATGCGACCGTCGACGCCGACCACGTGATCGACTTCGCGCGCCGCTTCAAGTACCAGACCGCGTTCTACCAGTTGTTCCACGTCGCGACGCTGGCCGGCATCGGCCACGCGATCGTACGCGACGCCGGCGAGCTCGTGCGCAACCGGACGCGCGTGTACAGCCACGGCAACGCACCGCGCGCGGGCGACGACGTGCAGCTGCAGCAGGTGATCGGCGAGATCGCGTCGTGGGCGTATGCGGCCGACGCGCTCGCGCTGCGCGCCGCGCAGCCGCTGCAACGGGCCTATGAAGCGCGCTTCGGCGACGACGAAGCGATCGAGCACGCGGCGAACGTCGCGGCCGAGATCGAATCCGCGCAGAGCCAGCTCGTCGTGTCCGAACTCGTGCTGCGCGCGGCGACGCGCCTGTTCGACGCGCTCGGCGCGTCCGCGACGCGCACCACGACCGCACTCGACCGCCACTGGCGCAACGCGCGCACGGTGTCGTCGCACAATCCGCTCGTCTACAAGGCGCGGATCGTCGGCGACTGGGTCATCAACGGCCGCACGCCGCCGTTCGTCTGGCGCGTCGGCAACGGTGCGGGCACCGGCGTGGAAGCGGGAGGCGCACGATGAGCAAGACGATCCGTTTCAACGCGTTCGAGATGAACTGCGTCGGCCACCAGTCGCCGGGCCTGTGGGCGCATCCGCGCGACCGCTCGTGGCAGTACAAGGACCTCGACTACTGGACCGACCTCGCCCGCGTGCTCGAGCGCGGGATCTTCGACGCGATCTTCATCGCGGACGTGATCGGCTATTACGACGTCTACCAGGGCAGCAACTATCACGCGCTGCATCAGGCCGCGCAGATCCCGGTCAACGATCCGCTGCAGCTTGCCGCGCCGATCGCGATGGCGACCGAGCATCTCGGGATCGGCATTACCGCGTCGACGACGTTCGAGCACCCGTACACGTTCGCGCGCCGCCTGTCGACGGCCGACCATCACACGAAGGGCCGGCTCGCGTGGAACATCGTCACGTCGTACCTGGAGAGCGGCGCGAAGAACGTCGGCGACCAGGGCCTGCGCACGCACGACGACCGCTACGCGGTCGCGGCCGAATACGTCGAGGTGCTGTACAAGCTGTTCGAGGGCAGCTGGGAGGATGGCGCGGTGGTGCGCGATCGCGACGGCCGCGTGTTCACGCATCCCGAGAAAGTGCACGAGATCGGCCACAAGGGTCGCTTCTTCGACGTGCCCGGCTACCATCTGTGCGAACCGTCGCCGCAGCGCACGCCGGTGCTGTTCCAGGCCGGCGCGTCCGGCCCCGGCAAGGCGTTCGCCGCGCAGCACGCGGAATGCGTGTTCGTCGCCGCGCCGACCCGCGAGCAGCTCGCACGCTACGTGGCCGACGTGCGTGCGCAGGCCGCCGCGGCAGGCCGCGATCCGGCCAAGGTGCTGATTTACAACCTCGTCACGGTGATCGTCGACGAAACCGACGAAAAGGCGCAGGCCAAGTTCGACGAGTACCGCCGCTACGTGTCGTACGATGGCTCGCTGGTGTTCATGTCGGGCTGGACCGGCATCGACTTCGGCCAGTACGCGCCGACCGATCCCGTGCGGCGCGTCGAAACGAATGCCATCGTGTCGGCCGTCGAGCACCTGGCGGGCGGCGACACCGCGTGGACGATCGAGGCGCTGGCCACGTGGGGCGGTATCGGCGGAATGGGGCCGGTGTTCGTCGGCTCCGCCGCGACCGTCGCGGACATCCTGCAGGAATGGGTCGCGGCGACCGACGTCGACGGCTTCAATCTCGCGTATGCGGTTGCGCACGAAACCTTCGAGGATGTCGTGCGTCATCTCGTGCCCGAGTTGCAGCGCCGCGGCGTGTATCCGACCGCGTATGCGCCGGGCACGCTGCGCGAAAAGCTGTTCGGCGGCTCGGCGCGACTGCCCGACGAGCATCCCGCCGCGCAGTTTCGCGATATCGAGCAGGTCAAGCGTGAAGCCGAGCGGGAGGCGGTCGGCGCGTAGCGGGACGTCGAGGCCGGTCTGCCCGCGTGCGGGCCGACCGGCTGCAATACCAACGGCTTCGTGCGGTTCGACGAAGCCGTTGGCGCTTTTCGGGGCGGTCGATGCCCCGCGCGTTCATGCGACGCTTTCGTCGTCGATGTCGTGCGCCGTCGGTTCGTACCGCACGATCAGCAGGAACGCGATCGGCGTGACCGCGCTGACCGCGACGACCCAGAACATGTCGGTGCCGAGACGCGCCTGCAGGATCGGCAGCACGAACAGCGCGAGCGCCTGGCCGATGCCGCACAGCGAGCGTCCGAAGCCGACGCCGGTGCCGCGGATCGCGGCCGGATACGACAGCGTCGGATAGATCATCATCTGCGCACCGGGGCCGAATCCTTCGGCGAACAGCCAGGTCCCGAGCATCAGCAGCACGACGCCCACCGCGATCGCGCCGTGCGGATGCCCGGCGAGCGCCAGCGCGACCAGCGCGATCGTCTGCAGCGCGAAGCCGGCGATCGCGACATGGCGCGACGGATAGCGATACGCGAGGCGCATGCCCAGCAAGCCGCCGGTGAACGCGAACAGCACGTTCAGCGCAAGCGACGCCGCGATCGTTTCGAACACGCCCGCGCCGAGAAACTGCGACAGGATCGACGGCAGGAAGAACGCGATCGCCGTGTACTCGAACGGAATGCACAGGTTCATCGCGCTGGCGACGATCGTGCGCCCGAGATACGGGCGCTGGAACAGCACGCGGATCCGCACGGGCGGCGGACTCGGCTCGCGCCGCGCATCGTCGGCCTCATGCGCGTGAATGCCGTACGACTCGCGCAGGATGCGCGCGGCATCGGCCAGGTCGCCCTGGTTCGCGGCCCACAGCGGCGATTCGTTCATGAACCGGTTGCGGAACAGGATGATGACGAGCGCCGGCACCGCCCCGAAGATCAGCGATGCGCGCCACAGCCATCCCGCGTGCTCGGCCGGCAACAGGAAATACAGGCCGAAGATCAGCAGGAAGCAGACCGACGACGCGACGTACCACATCGGGCACCACGCCGCGAGCCGCGACGCCTTGTTGCCGCGCCCGTTGAACTTCGAGAATTCCGCGAGAAACGCCATCGCGACGGGCAGGTCGATGCCGACGCCGAGCCCCATCACGAAGCGGGCCGCGATCAGCACCCAGACGTTCGGCGCGAGGCCGGCCGCGATCGCCGCGACCACGAAGAACAGCATGTCGGCCATGAACACCTGATAGCGGCCGATCCGGTCGGTCAGCCAGCCGCCGATCAGGCTGCCGAAGATCGTGCCGATCATGATCGCCGAACCGACGAGCCCGGTCAGCGCGGGCGTCAGCCCGAATTCGCGCGCGACGTCGTCGATGCCGTAGGACAGCGTCGTGAGGTCGTACGCGTCGAGAAACACGCCGCCGAGCGCCAGCAGCACGATCATCCGCGCATGGCTGACCGAACTGTCCACGGTATTGATCAGGCGCGCGACGTCGCTGGCCGAGCGGATGGGAGAGGAAACCGGTGTTGCAGGGCTTAGATCGATCGAACTCATCGCATTCCTTGGGGTTTGGCGGAATGCACGCCGAGGCCGGCGTGGAGCCGGAGCCCAGGCTGGTGCATTCGCGATCGGCAGGATTTCGACGGAACGCGGGCGCGTCGACAGACTGACGTGATTGCGTTCCGGCAGCGGGCATTCTGTTCCGCCGATCCCGGTATCCCAAGCGATATAAAGCGATAAATTAATCGGGCTGCGTCATAACGTTGGCCGGCTGGCTGGCCCGATCAGCAGCAGCGCTGCATGTTCAAGCGCGGACTTCTTCGGGAGCGGAGCATGTCTCAATCGGCCGACGCATCCGGCGCGCGCGGCGTCTCGCCGGCGTGCTGGATCCAGCCGCCGCCCAGCGCACGATACAGATCGACGAGGTTGGTCCAGCGCGCGAGGCGCGCGCTGATCAGCGACTGCTGCGCGGAATACAGATCCGTCTGCGCGGTCAGCACCGACAGATAGCTGTCGACACCGTTCTTGTAACGCAGGTCCGACAGATCGAAGCGACGCTGCTGCGCATGCTCGTTGCGCTCGAGCGCGGCGATCTGCAGATCGTACGTGCCGCGCGCGGCAAGACCGTCCGACACCTCGCGGAACGCCGACTGGATCGCCTTCTCGTAGTTCGCGATCTCGATGCGCTTCTGCACGTTCGCGAGGTTCAGGTTCGCGATGTTCTGCCCGCCTTCGAAGATCGGCATCGTCAGCTGCGGCGCGAACGACCACGCCGCCGTGCCGGCCTTGAACAGCCCGCCGAGCGTCGGGCTCGCGGTGCCGAACGCGGCCGTCAGCGAGATGCGCGGGAAGAACGCCGCGCGCGCCGCGCCGATGTTCGCGTTCGCGGCCAGCAGCGTCTGCTCGGCCTGCATCACGTCGGGACGACGCGTGAGCAGGTCCGACGGCAGGCCCGCCGGCACGTCGGCGAGCAGGTTCTGCGCGTCGAGCGACATGCCGGCCGGCAGATCGTCCGGCAGCGGCTCGCCGATCAGCAGCACCAGCGCATTCACCGCCTGCGCCCGCGCACGCGCCTGCGCCTGCTGGTTCGCGAGCGCCTGCTCGACGACCGTCTGCGCCTGACGCAGATCGAGCTCCGAGCCCGTACCGTTGTCGAACTGCAGCTTGGTCAGGTCGTACGACGCCTGCGCGGTCTTCAGCGTGTTCTCCGTGACCTTCAGCAGGTCCTCGGTCGACAGCAACGTCAGATACTGGTCCGCGACCTGCGACACGAGCGAGATCTCGGTGGCCTGCCGTGCATACGAGGTCGACAGGTACTGCGCGAGCGCCTGGTCCTTCAGGCTCTGCACGCGGCCGAACAGGTCGAGCTCCCAGGACGCGGAAAGCCCGACGCTGTAGGTGCGCGTGATGAGCGGCTGGCGCGTCGTCGACACGCCCGCGGGATAGCGCTGGATGTTGCCGGAGCCGGTGCCGTCGAGGGTCGGGAACAGCCCCGCGCGCGTGATCTGGTACTGCGCGCGCGACGCCTCGATGTTCAGCACCGCGACGCGCAGGTCGCGGTTGTTGTTCAGCGCGATCTCGATCAGCCGCTGCAGGCGCGGATCGGCGAAGAATTCGCGCCAGCCGATGGCGGTCGCCGCCTGGCCGTTGGCGCTGCGCGTGCCGGCCGCAGCGGGCTGCGTCGCGTAGACGCCGCCGGCCGGGTACGCCTGCGCGACGGGCGCGTCGGGCCGCGTGTAATGCGGCGCCATCGTGCAGCCCGTGGCGAACAGCGCGAGCGCCGCGGCGGCCGCCATGCGAAATCCATTCATGTTGCCCTCGTTGCGTCCCGTCGCGGCACGCGTTGCAGATTGCATCGTCATACGGTCTCCAGCACGCGGGCGCGCTCGCTGTTCGCGGCCTCGCGATGGCGCTTCGCGATCAGCGTGTACACGGTCGGCAGCACGAACAGCGTGAACAGCGTACCGACCAGCATGCCGGTCGAGACCGTGATCCCGATCGCGAAGCGGCTGGCCGCGCCCGCGCCGCGTGCGAAAATCAGCGGCACGAGCCCGGCGACCATCGCGGCCGTCGTCATGAGGATCGGCCGCAGCCGTACCGCGGCCGCGTGCTCGATCGCCGCGCGCCGGTCGAGGTGCTGCGTGCGTTGCAGTTCGTTCGCGAAGCTCACCATCAGGATCCCGTGCTTGGAAATCAGGCCGATCAGCGTCACGAGCCCGATCTGCGTATAGATGTTCAGCGTCGCGAAGCCGAGGTACAGAGGCACCAACGCGCCGCACACCGACAGCGGCACCGACACGAGGATCACCAGCGGATCGCGCAGGCTCTCGAACTGCGCGGCGAGCACCAGAAAGATCACGACGAGCGCGAACACGAACGTGACCGTCAGCCGGTTGCCTTCCTGCACGTATTGCCGCGATTCGCCGAGCCAGTCGATCTCGTAGCCGGCCGGCAGCGGCTGTTTCTGCAGAAACTCGACCGCTTGCCCCATCGTCACGCCCGGCGCGGCCACCGCCGACAGGGTCGCCGAGTTCATCTGATTGAACTGCGTGAGCGCGTTGGCCTGGC
The DNA here is from genome assembly GCF_000262695.1 of Burkholderia sp. KJ006. Classification (NCBI taxonomy): domain Bacteria; kingdom Pseudomonadati; phylum Pseudomonadota; class Betaproteobacteria; order Burkholderiales; family Burkholderiaceae; genus Burkholderia; species Burkholderia sp. KJ006. The sequence continues at coordinate 2,297,074 of NC_017921.1, forward strand.
TGCCGTTCGACACGCGCACGACGGTCGACAGCGCCACCATCTTGCCGCCGCGCGTCTTCACGTAGTAGCGGTTCAGCATGTCCGACGACAGGCGCTCGGCGCGCGCGACCTGCGGAATCACGTCGTACGAGCGGCCGTCGTGATCGAAGCGGTTCACGTAGTTCTCGCCCACGAGCACCGCGAGCGTATCGGCGATGTCCTTCATCGTCACGCCGAGCGCATTCGCCTGGTTGCGGTCGATCGTTACGCCGACCGCACGGCTGTCGAACGTCAGATCGCTGTCGACCACCGCGAACAGCCCGCTCTTCGACGCGGCAGCCTTCAATTTGTCCATCGTCGCGAAGATGCCGTTGAAATCGGCCGGCGCGCGCAGCACCATCTGGATCGGCAGGCCGCCGCTCGACGCGGGCAGCGACGGCAGCAGGAACGTGAACACCTGGTCGCCGGCGATCGCGTTCGCGCCCGCCTGCACCCGCGCCTGCAGGTCGGCCGCACTGCGCGTGCGCTTCGACCAGTCGACGAGGTTCACGCCGGCGAAGCCGAGATTCGCACCGCCGACACCGTTCAACACGAAGCTGGTATCCGCTTCCGGCAGCGAGCGGAACACCTTCTCGATCTGCGGCGCGTAGCGTTCGAGGTAGTCCAGATTCGCGTACTGCGGCGCCTTCACCTGCAGCATGATCGAGCCCTGGTCCTCCTGCGGCGCCAGTTCGCGCTTCACGCCGCTGAACAGCAGGCCGATGCCCAACAGGACGCCCGCTCCGAAAACCAGCACCGCCGGCCGCGCGCCGAGGCTCGCATGCAGCAGGCGCCGGTACGCGTGCGTGACGCGCGACAGCGTGTGTTCGATCGCCCGCGCGACACGGCCCTCCGACATCCGGCTGTCGAGCAGCAGCGAGCTGAGCATCGGCGAGAGCGTCAACGCGATCACCGCGGACACGCACACCGCCCCCGCGAGCGTGAAAGCGAACTCGCGGAACAACGAGCCGGTCAGCCCGCCCATCAGCCCGATCGGCGCATACACCGCAACGAGCGTGATGGTCATCACGATCACCGGCGACGCGATCTCGCGCGCGCCGAGCAGCGCCGCGCGCGCGGGCGGCTCGCCGGATTCGATGTGCCGGTGAATGTTCTCGACGACGACGATCGCGTCGTCCACGACGAGCCCGATCGCCAGCACCATCGCGAGCAACGTGAGCAGGTTCAGCGAGAAGCCCGCGGCCAGCATCAGCGCGGCCGAGCCGACGAGCGCGAGCGGAATCGTCACGACCGGGATCACGACCGCACGGAACGAGCCGAGGAACAGGAAGATCACGACCACGACGATCGCGATCGCCTCGATGATCGTCTCGCGCACCTCGTCGATCGACGCGTTGACGAAGCGCGCGACGTCGAACACGTCGCCGATCCTGATGCTGGCCGGCTTGCTGCGCTCCATCGTCGGCAGCAACGCCTGTACGCCGCGCACGATGTCGAGCGGGTTGCCCGACGGCGTCGCGTTGATCGCGATGTTGACCGCGCGGCGCCCGTTCATCAGCGCGCTCGCGTTGTATTGCTGGCCGCCCAGCTCGATCGTCGCGACGTCGCGCAAGCGCACGAAACTGCCGTTCGCCTCCGATTTCACGACGAGGTTGCCGAACGCGCCGACGTCGGTCAGGTCGGTGTTCGCGGAAATGTCGGCGACGGTCAGCGCGCCCTTCAACTGGCCCGGCGCAGCCTGCACGTTGTTCGCCTTCAGCGCGGCCGCGACATCGCCGGCCGACAGCCCGTGCGCGGCGAGCCGCGACGCGTCGAGCCAGACGCGCATCGCGAGATTCTGGCCGCCGACGATGTCGGCGGACGCGACGCCCGGCACCGTGGTGACGAGCGGCTGCGCCACGCGCACCACGTAGTCGGTGATCTCGGGGATCGACAACGTATCGCTCGAAAAGCCCAGATACATCACGGCCGTGGGCGCGTCGGTCAGCTTGGTGATCACGGAGTCGTACGCGCCTTCGGGCATCTTGTACTTGACCTCCTGCACCTTCGCCATGATTTCCGTCATCGCGCGATCGGCGTTCGCATTCAGGCGCAGCCGCGCCTTCACGACGCTCTTGCCCTGCGTGGACGTGGAGGTCAAATACTCGATGCCGTCCGCGGTCGCGATCGACTGGGCGATCGGCGTCGTCACGAAGCCCTGCATCAACGCCTGCGACGCACCGGGATAGGCCGTCTCGACACTGATCGTCGCGCTCTCCAGCATCGGATACTGGCGCACCGGCAGCGCACCGAGCGAGCGCAGGCCCACCAGCAAAATCAGCAGGCTGCAGACGATCGACAGCACCGGCCGCCGCACGAAGATGTCGGTGAAACGCGCGCCCTGCGTGGTCTGGCTCATCGCACCGTCTCCCGTTGTGTGCCCGCATCGGCCAGCGCCTGCACCTTCGCGCCCGGTGCGACGCGCAACTGCCCGGTCGTCACGACCACGTCGCCGGCGCGCAGCCCGTCCTCGATGACGATGCGGCCACGCTCGCGCGCGCCGGCACGCACCTGGCGCACGCGCGCAACGCCGACGCCGCGCCCGTCGCGCTGCTCGACCACCACCACGGTGTCGCCCGCCTGGGAGGTCTGCACGGCGGTATCCGGCACGCTGATCACCGCGTCGCGGCCGGGCAGCGCCAGATGCGCGTCGATATACATGCCGGGGCGCAGCAACTGGCCGGTATTGGTCACCGTGGCCTGCACGGTGATGTTGCGGGTCTCGTCGCCGACCTGCGGCTCGATCGCCGTCACGTGGCCTTCGAAGGTCCGGCCCGGATACGCATCCGTCGTCACACGCACCGTCTGGCCGAGCGACACGCGGCTCAACTCCTTCTGCGGCACCGTGAAGTTCGCGTACAACACGCCGAGATCGGTCAGCGTCGCGATCGGGTCGCCCGGGTTCAGGTACTGCCCGAGGTTCACGCGGCGCAAGCCGATCACGCCGGAAAACGGCGCGCGAATCAGCTTTTGCGTGATGACCGCTCGAGTCTCGCGGATATCGGCGCGCGCGGCGTCGAGCTCGTAGCGGCGTGCGTCGAATGTCGCCTTCGGCTCGGCGCCGTTCGGCACGAGTTGCACGGCGCGGTCGAACTGCCGGCGCGTGTAGTCGGCCTTCGCCTGCAAGCCGGCGAGCTTCGCCTGCTCGGGTGCATCGTACAGTTGCACGAGCGTTTGCCCGGCGCTCACGCGCGAGCCCGCGACGAACCGGATGTCGACGACGCGGCCGGCGACTTCCGGCGCGATGGTCACCTGCCGCACCGCTTCGAGCGAGCCGACCGCCTCGAGCGTCGGCGCATCGGCCTGCGGCTTCACGACGATGGTCTCGACCGGCAACGGCGCCGGTGGCGACGCAGGCCGATCGGCCGCCGATACACGTTCCGTGCGCCAAAGGAACAATGCGCCGGACAGGACGACCAACGCGCCTGCGGCAAGGAACACAGAGCGTCTCACCGATATCTCCCCAATGAATCAGTCATGACGTCAGTTTGGGTGGAGCCGCCGCGCCCGGACGTCAACTTTTCGAATCCCCGTTTAAATTTTTCGCATGCCCGACACGAAAAAAGCCGCTTGCCGCGACGAACGCGGCAAGCGGCGAAGCAACGCCCGCTACGAGCTCAGATGGTCGTGGCAGGCGCTCGCGGCGCATGAAGGGTCCATGCGCGCGCATACGAGTGTGACATCGCCAACAGGACGGCGCCGAACAGCAGCAATGGATTGGTGCCGACCGCCCCGCACATCAGGAACAGCACCGACATCGCCGCCGCGCCGGCGACACCCCACGCGATCGCGATGCCGAGCAGGATCGATAATCCTGCCGCCAGTTCCAGCCAGGGCACGATCAGGTTCACCGCGACGACGTGCGGAAGCGCGACGTGCACGATCGCGCCGGTCAGCGCGAGCCGCACGGCTTCGGGCGCCACCGCGGATCGCGAGACGGCTGCCGTCAGAAAGGGGCCTGCATCGAAGTGCCCGACGATCTTCGTCAAGCCCGCCCAGATCCAGAACGCGCCGAGTACGAGCCGCAGCACGAGCGCGACGGCGGCCTTCATCGCGCCACCTGCGGATGGCGGCGATGCAGCTGCCGGAAGCCGATCATGGTCACGCCGAGCAGACACGCGAACATGATGGCAATCGTCGCGTTCGTCTCCATGGGCAATGCGCTGACGACCCCCGACACGATCGAACCGAGCGCCAGCATCAGGCACCCTTGCAGACTCGCTGCCGCGCCCGCGCGGCCCGGAAACAGGGCCATCGAGCGCGCCATCGCGTTGGAGAAGATGAAGCCCTGTGCAAACGCGATCAGCATGATCCCGCCGAGGGCGGTCACGAGGCTCAGCTCGACGCCGCTCGACGCCACGCAGGCCACCCCGAGCGCAAAGGTCGCGATGCCGACGCGCATCAGCTGCTCGCCGCTGTAGCGCCGGATCAGGCTCCGGTTCAGCGTCGTGCCGCCGAGGTAGCACAGGCCGACGCCGAGCGCAGTCGAACCGAAATAAGCCGCGGAATGCCCGAGGCGGATTTGCACGATGTACGGGCCGATCACGTTCCACATCAGGAACGCCGAGAAGCTCATCCCGAGCATCGCGACAGCCGACTGGAAGTGCGGATCAGACAGGATCTCGCGATAGCCCGCAATGGTTTGCCGCGGCGTGCGCCGCAACTCCGGCCGCAGCGTCTCGCGCAGGCCCGCGAACGCGAACGACAGCACAATGAGCCCATAACCGCAGTACACGACGAAGTTCCAGCGCCAGCCGGCCCACTCCTGCACGTGTCCGCCCACGTAAGGCGCGATCACGGGGCCCAGCCCGAACGCCAGGCTGAGGTAGACGATCGCGACGCGGAAGCGGTCGCCCTTCAGCCGGTCGACCAGCACGGCGCGCGCGACGACCTGGCACGAGCCGATCGCGAAGCCCTGAATCGCGCGTCCCGCCATCAGCACCTCGAACGAAGGCGCGACGACCGCCAGCGCGCTGCCGGCGATGAACAGCACGAGGCCGAACAGTATCGACGGGCGTCTGCCCCACCAGTCGGCCAGGATGCCGAAGCCGAGCTGGCCGATCGCATAGAACACGAGCGTGATCGTGATCGTGTTCTGCATCATGCTCGGCATGACGTCGAGTTCTCGACCGATGGCCGGGATGCTGGGCGCATAGAGGTCGATCGCGATCCCGCCGACGCTATTGATCAGCGGCGCCAGGAACACGAGGAAGTTTTCATATCTGTTTGAGTTGGACATGGGGACGTTCCTGAAATGACGGGACAGGCCGACGCGAGTGCGTGCGGCCTGTCGGGATCAGTGACCGTTGGCGGTGCATTCGACCTGCCTTGGCGGCATTCGGGCCGAGGGCGGATCGCCGAGCGGGCTCCACATCGGCAAATCGTTGCGTCGGGCCATGTCGTCGATCCTTACCATGATGACGCGCGGCGCGTTGTCGTAGTACGTGCCCCAGTCGACATGCCGGTCACGCACCCGGCTCACGCACGCGCGGCCGAGATCGTCGTAGGCGATCTGCAACGACTGCACGATGTAACGCACGCGCTCGGTCGCCGTCATCAGCACGTACCGGTAGTGGTGCTGGGCCAGGGTGCGGAACACGCTCGCCATCAGGTAGCGCCCGGCGCCCTTCGGGCCGAACGACGAGAACTGCCCGAGCTCGATCAGCTCCGCACGCGACAGCCCATACAGGCTCGTCAGCGATTCGTCGAGGTAGTGCTCCGAGAACAGCCGCGCGCTATCGCCCCAGCTGAGCCCCAGGCATGCGTATCCGGGCAAGGTTCTCTCGCGGTCGGTCAGACACCAGAACTGGTCCGGGCGAGGCTCAGGACGCGCGCCGTGCGCCTGATAGTAGTGCTGCGAGACCGCGAGCTGAATCTCGCGATAGGCGTCCTGGCCCGGGTGAAAGGTCCGTACGATCTGCACGTTCGGCTCCCCGGTCAGTAAAGCGACGCCGCATGGTCACGCTCGATCAGCTGACGGCGCGGCCGCCCGGTGACCGTGTAGTAATCCGTGCGGAAGCGCTCGATGTCGGTCACGACCCGCACGCGCCGCACCCGCGCGAAATCCGCGAGCCGCGGTTCGAGCCGCGCCATCTCGTCGCGCACCGCCGCTTCGTCGTGCGTGGACAGCACGATCGCCGCCGGCTCTTCGCGCCCTTCGCCGAACACCACGATGTCGTCGATCAGCGCGCTTTCCTTGTAGACCGTCTCGACCCACTCCGGCGAGATGTTGCGCGCCGTCGACAGGATGATCACGTGCTTCTTGCGGCCGGTGATGTACAGGAAGCCATCGACGATCTCGGCGAGGTCGCCGGTATGCAGGTAGCCGTCGGTGAGCTCGCACGACGTATCGTCCGAGTTGTAGTAGCCCGCGCAGAGCGTCGGTGTGCGCACGCGCAGCTCGCCGTCGACGATCACCGGCTCGATGCCGTCGAGGAACGTCCCGGCGGAACCGATGCGGCGCTGCCCCGGATAGTTCAGCGAGATGATCGAGCTGTTCTCGCTGAGACCGTACGCTTCGTATATTTGCACGCCGCGCTTGTCCAACGATTCGAGCACGGTGGCCGGAATCTTCGCGCCGCCCGTGATGATGTGCGGATTGCGGCGGCCGAACAGTTGCGTCGTACTGGTCGACTCCAGCAAGGCATCGGCCTCCTCGAGCAGCTTCGGCGGCAGGTACAGGAAGTTCGGATCGACGCGGGCGATCAGGTCCAGGTATTCGCGCGCATTGCCGCTGCGTGCGCCGTACTCCGCGTAGTGCGCGGGCATCAGCGTCAGCGAGCCGCCGGACAGCACCGGCAGGAACACGCCGAGCACCTGTTCGATCAGCAGGCTCATCGGCACGATCGACAGGTAATCGAGCGGGCCGGCCGGCACGCGCTTCAGCACGTTCGTCACCAGCAGGCCGACCGCCTCGTCGCGGATCTTCACGCCCTTCGGCTTCGACGTCGTGCCGGACGTATGGATGATCCCGCAGATGCCCGGCTCGATCCGCTCCCCGGTGGGTGCGCCCGCTGCGGGCCATTCGTCGCGCTCGCTCGCGGCGTCAATGCACGAGATGCCGGGCAGGATCGAACCGATGCGCGCGGCCGTTTGCGCATCCTGCGCGAAGATCGCGGTGGCCTTGTGCAACAGGCTGCCGATCTGCTCGTCGGAAAACTCGATCGGCACCGGCAGAAGCACCGCCTTCACGCGCAGGATCGCGAGCATCGTCGCCACCCACGTGTAGCTCGAGCGCGCGGCAATACCGAACACGAGACCGCTGCAATCGCCGTACACCTCCTCCAGCTTGCCGCCGATCCGCGCGACGTCGGCGCGCAGTTGATCGAGCGAGTATTCGCGGCCGTCCATCTCCCGCACGACGATGCGGTTCGGCGCTTCGGCGAAATGACGTTCGATGAGTGCGCTGATCATGCGATTGCTCCCTTGCGATAGCTTTGCGCACCGAAGATGCGGCGGCCCGTGTCCGCGAGACGGCGGCGGCCGTGCATCACGCGGCTGTTGTCGATCACGACGACGTCGCCCTTGTTCCAGAACAGGTCGTACGTATAGCGGGCGGTCACGTCCTTGATTTCGTCCCACACCTCGAAATCGATGTCGGTACCGTCGGCCCACGTGATCAGCGGCGGCTCGTAGTTCACGCTCGGCCCGAGCAGCGAGTTGCAGAACGCGCGACGGCCGGAGAAGCAGCTGACGGTGATCGCATCGGTCACACGCTCGGACGACACGAGAAACTGGTCGAGACGGCGATAGTGCTGGCCACGAACGCGCTGGTTGACGACCTCGAGGTGCGAGTCGTTCACCTCGTGCGCCGGCAGCTGGAGTTCGACGCTCAGGAAGCGCTGCACGTTCGGCCAGGGAATGCGGCGCGAATACTTGATCTGGCGTTGCTCGAACAGACGACGCACGGCCGGCGTCAGTTCCTGCAGCACGCGCTGCCCGTCGCAGATCGTCGTTTCGGAGCCGACGCGAGCCGGCTCGAGGCAGTAGAACCATTGCAGGTCGGGCGTGAACGGCAGGTTGCCGTTCTCACGGTGCAGGCCCATTTCCAGCTCGCCGGCATCGATTTCGGCGGTGTTCTCCGTCGAGGTCTTGCGCGCGGGATCGAACGTGACGCGCGCCGAATGCAGGCTGACGAAGCGGTTGAAATCGTCGAGCGTATCGGCGAAATTGCGAAAGATCACGACACCCGAATGGGCGAGTTGCTCGTACAACTGATCGGTATCGACCAGGTCGATCGCCTTCTGACCGGCCTCGAGGCTTTCGATCAACTCGAAGCCGAAACGCGGTAACGGTTTGTGCTGAACCCTCGCAGCGACTACATCAACAACATCCATCATGGTTGCCTCTCAGTGTGGTTAGTTTTGTGTTCGAAGCACGGCCTCGTCGAACACTGACTAATCTACCGACACGGCGGGGCGCACCGTTTTAAAAATTAAATGGTGGATGTGAATTTTGTTCAGGTTCCTGAAAGGAAGCCCGGCTTTGCTTCCCCATTGGCAATAACCCGCACCGCTCGCCGGCCGGCGCGAACCGATTGCGGCTAGGCGCGAGGCAACTCCCCCGGCTCGAACGCGTTGGCGCTCGCGAGATCCTTGAAGAGGCTGCGCATGGTGCGGATGTCGGGGTTCTTCTCCATCGGCGTCGACCAGATCACGTCCAGCGTGAAGGTCGGGAAGCCGAGGGGCACTTCGCAGATCTGTACGTTCGCCGGAATCGACAGGTGCTGGATCAGGCGCCGCGGCAGCGTCAGCGCGACCGGCAGCCGCGCGACGATGTTCAGGCAGGCCTGATACGTGTTGGCGCGCGCGACGATACTGCGCGAGCGGCCGAGCTTTTCGAGCCAGCCGTCGATCATGTTGCGCTCGGATACCCACGGCGTGGGGAACACGTGCTCCATGTCGCAGAATTCGTCGAGCGAGACGCGCGTCGACGGTGCGAGCTTGCGCGAAGCGGTCAGACACACGAAGGTGTCGGAGAGCACCGACTCCCATTGCAGGTCGGGATGCAGCCGATGATAGCCGGGACCGAAGCCGATCGCGAAATCGAGTTCGCCGGCCAGCAGCCGTTCTACCGGCAGCTCGCGGCCGAGGCGATCGACGATCAGCGAGGTCTCGCGGCCGCGCTTCATGAACGACTCGAGCACCCCCGGCAAGAGCAGCAGCTCGAAATACTCCGGCGCGCATACGCGCATCACGCGGCGTGACGTGGCGGCCACCTGGTCGTCGTCCATGTCGGCGCAGTGGTTCACCGCATCGATCACGTTTCGCAGATACGGCTCGATCGCCTCGGCCTTGGCCGTCGCGACGAGGCTGCCGCGATCGACGTCGAACAGTACGTCGTGAAAGCAATTGCGCAAGCGTTTCAGGCAATAGCTGACCGTCGGCTGGCTGATGCTCAGGACCTCGGCAGTGCGGCGCGCGCTTTTATGTTCGTACAGACACAGAAATACCATCACGTCCTGAAGATCGAGTTGGCGCAATACGTTACTGTTAAGCACGATATTTCCTTATCGTTATTGTTGTCGCCGGCCTCATTTGTTGCGGTCTTTATCTTAAACCCATCGAGGTTCGGTCTGTCACGCCTGCTCCCCTCGCGCCCACCGTTCGCAATCGGGCGGGAGCGCTTCGCCCGGCAGCGCGAGAAGCGCACGCTTCAGCAGTGATGCAAGTGTCGTGCGGTCGTCCCGATCCAGCCCGCCGAGCAACAGATCCAGTGTGTCCACGTGTACATTCACCGCCCTGTCGATCAGTGCGAGCCCTTCGCGCGTCAATCGCACGGCCATTCCCCTGCCGTCCTGCGGATTCGGAATGCGCTCGACGAGGCCGGCCTGCTCGAGTCGCATCAGCCGGTTCGTGATCGCGCCCGACGAAATCATCAGCGAGCGGTACAGCTGCGTGGGCGACAGTTCGTACGGTGCGCCCGCCCGGCGAAGCGTGGCCAGAACGTCGAATTCGCCTTCCTTGAAGCCGAACGGCGACAACGCCTCGGTCCGCGCCTTCTCGCAATGCTTTGCCAGTCGCGCCAAACGCCCGAACACCTCCATCGACGCCACATCGAGTTCAGGCCGCTCGTCGCGCCATTGCGCGACGACGAGGTCAACGTGATCTTCGGTACCCGGAACCGTCATGAATATCCTCGCATTCGATGGGGGCTTGGTCGCTCAACTTGCAGCCAATATATCTCAATATTAAGATAGTTCAGAAGTACACGGGGGACAGCAGTGGAGCAGGCAGATGGCAAAACTATCATTCAGTGACCACGATCTTTATTATGCGGACGTCGGCAGCGGCCAACCGATCATATTGATTCACGATCTGGGTAGCTGCGGTCTCGCATGGACACGGCAAATTCCGTTTCTGCGTCAAGCGGGTTATCGCGTCATCGTGCCGGATCTGCCGGGGCACGGTGCGTCTTCGTATCCGGATCGCACGCTTGACGTGAGGGAACTTGCCGGCAGGCTGCAGTTTCTGCTGGATTATCTTGGCCTCGAAAGTGCCGCCCTCGTCGGCATCTCGCTTGGTAGCGCGATCGCCTTGACGATCGCGCTCGATGCGCCCGCACGCGTCGGCAAGCTGGTCGTCTGCAATGGCTTCTCGAACCTGGTCGACGACGATTTCGTCCGGCGCTTCGAGTTCTGGAAATGCGGTTTCGCGCGCGACGATGGCGCAAGCCGCTGGTTCGAGGAAATGTGGCCGCTGATGGTGAGCGCCGAATTCGCTCAATCGGAAGCTGGCGAGATCGCGTATCAGATCGGCCATGCGCGCGCGGCAACCACCGATTCCGCGCAGCTTGCCCGCCTTTGCATCGGGATCGCGAACTACGACGTCAGAAGGCGACTGAATCTCGTACGCAGCGAAACGCTCGTGTTGCAAAGCGAAGACGGCAGCATTTTTCCGGCGACCGAAGGGCAGCGGCTCGCTGCCATGATTCCGGGTGCCCGCTACGGAACGCTTCCCGGAGGCGGACATCATGCAAATCTCGACCGCGCCGGGGCGTTCAACTGGGCGGTATTGCGCTTTCTTGGCGGGTCAAATGCTGTGTAGGGTTTCGCACGAATCTCGTCTGGAGGCGTGAGGTGCGTGGGCCGTCATCAACGGCACCGCAGGCGACGAAGCCGGCTTCGCGCTCGGCTTCCTCGGCTACTGGCTGACCGCGTTTGTCTACGTCAAGCAATGGTGAGAACGTCGTTGTTGGCGGAAAGTGCGCAGCAACGCCCTCGCCCGGCCGGCTTCGGCTCCGAACGCAAGCGGTCGTAATCGTTCGTGTTCGCCCGTAGCGCCATTCATCGTCGTAACACTCCGACCTAGAAGTCCGCCATCTCACGTCTGCACCAGGTCATCGCTCTACATCGGAAGACCCGCAATTTGTATAAAGCCGGGGCAGCCCACCATCGACTTCCATCGTCCCGGTGTAGCTCTCGTCCTTTGCTGACGACGCCACCGCAAACGAACCCATCAGCAGTATCGGCGGACACTGTCAGCAGAAACTTCGAACGGCAACAATCGGCCTGGCCTTGTGGTCGCTGGGAAACGGCCGCGCCGTGTCACGCATGCTGCTGCGGCAGCCGATGATAAGCTCGCCCGTGATAGACGAGGCCCGAACACGCGGAGCCGAGATGTAGCGCCTGCACGGCGCAGAAAAAGACCGTATGTGTGCCGATGTCGATGCTCCGGTCCACCGTGCAGTCGAGACTCGCGGCCGCTGTGGCCAGCACCGGCGCACCCGTGACGAGACGGATCCACTCGCCGTACGTGAAGCGCTCGGTCATCGGGACATCGCCCTTGCCCGCGAAGATCGGTGCAAGCATCTCGTGCTCATGGGAAAGAACGTTGACGCAGATGATGCCCGCCTTGCTGAAGTGTCCATATTGACGGCTGGACCGGCCTATGCAAACGAGCACCGTAGCAGGATCGTCGGTGACGGAGCACACTGCGGACACCGTCATGCCGACATCGCCGGAAGGCGTCGTGGTGGTGATGATATTCACCGCTGCGCCGATACGGGACATGGCTTCGCGGAAGGTCGTGCGGTCGGGGGAAAGTGCTATCACGGCGGTACCTCTCTCGGTGGACGGAACGGCGGTGCGGCTTCGTGGCGGCGCGCCACGGGTCCTTGCATGAAGCATGCGTGGCGAAGTACCCGTGGCGTTGCACCGTTCATCGCCCGCGCCGCACCGTCGACGGGTTCTCGTGGCCAATTGCGCTGCCGGCGATTCCTATTGCCGGTGAACGGACGCTGCTGTCCCTGAACCGACGAGTTGCTCCTTGATCAACCGCTCTTCGGCGTCGTCGTAAAGGCCGGCAATAATGTGCGCGTAGCGTGCCATCAATGCCTTGCGGCGTTTCTTGCGCGTGGCGGTCATCACGCCGTTTTCCGGTGTGAGTTCCTCGGGGAATATCCTGAACGCCTTGATCTGCTCCGCGCGCGCCAACCTCGCATTCGCCTTTTCCACTTCTTCACGGATCAGGTCGATAACGGGCGGCGAACTGGCCAGATCGGCGTACTGCGTGACCGACGGGTCGTGCGTCCTGGCCCAGTCCATGGCGAGCGTGCCGTCGACTTCGATCAACGCCGTCAGATACTTGCGCCCTTCGCCGATCACGAGTGCCTCGGTAATGTACGGACTCTGGCGCAGTTCGTTTTCGATCTGCACCGGGCTGATCGATTTGCCGGCGGCCGTATTGATGAGCTCCTTCTTTCGATCGATCAGCTTGTACGAACCGTCCGCGCCGACGTCGACGATATCGCCGGTGTACAGCCAGCCGTCCCGCAGCGCGGCCTTCGTTTCGGCTTCCTTGTTCCAGTAGCCGATGAACAGCCCCGGCCCCCGAACGATCATTTCGCCGTCCGGCAACACGCGGGTTTCCCAGGCGGGGTCGTCGAGCGGGACCCCGGAGTTGCCGGGCCTCGACCAGTCGGTCACCTGCGCGAGGTTGCCGCCGACCATCTCCGTTTGCCCGTAATTCTCTTTCAGGTTGACGCCCCACAACTGAAACAGCGTGACGACCTCGGGCGGCACCGGAGCGGAGGCCGTGTACGGATAGCGCAAATCGTCGAAGCCGATTCTGGCCAGCAACGGCTTGAACACGCGCTCACGGCAGATGGCGTAGAGCTGTTCCTTGAACGGGTCGCCCGTGCCTGCGTCCTGGCGATCGGCCAGCACTTCCCGCGCGATGCCGAGCGCGAGCGTGTAGTTTCTCCGCTCGGCTTCGCTGCTGCCGTTCACGTGGTTGATGATCTGGGTCGCGAACTTCTGATAGAAGCGCGGCGGCGCCATATAGGACGTCGGTCTGACTTCCTGAATGCACTTCGCGAAATCGGCCGACACGTCGACGAAGTAAGATACCGTCTTCGCGATCAACGGCAGCGTCGTCGCCTGAATGCGCGCGACCGTGTGCGAAAGCGGCAGATGGATCACCATGCGCTGCGGTTCGGACAATATCGCCGGACAGAAGGTCGGCCACGTGAACGCTCCCGCGAGCATCGACACGTGCGTCAGCATCGCGCCTTTCGGCGCCCCCGTGGTTCCCGAGGTGTAACCCAGGCTCACCAGGTCCGTCGGCCGCGCAAGCTCGGACTGCTCACGCAGATAGGCGACTTCGTCGCCGTCAAAATGCGACGCGAACTCGGCGAGTGAAACGACATTCATGCCGGTTTCGTCAGGCGAGCGCTTCCAGTCCGGATCGAGCACCACGATCTTGAGGAGCCTGCTGGACGTATCGGCCGCTTTCATGACCCGAAGCTGCTCGGCACTTCCGGCAAAAGCGAGTGTCGCCCCTGAATCCTCCAGGTAGTAGCGGACCTCTTCGACCGACGCGGTGAAATAGACGCCTACCGTCACCGCGCCCGAGCAGATCGTCGCCATGTCGGCAATCAGCCACTCCCGCGATACGTCGCCCATGATGGCAATCCGATCGCCTCGTGCGACCCCGGCCGCGCCGAGCGCTGCGGATACGGAACAGACTGCGTTCGCATAGCCCTTCCAGGTGGTGGGCACCCACGCTCCGGCACGCCGTTGAAAGAACGCGTCTGCGTCAGCGCCGTTCTTCACGCGCTCGATCAGCAAGGCCGGAATGGTGGTGGTCGCGAATTGATTGCCGGAAGTCCACGGTGCCGCGCTCATTTCCAGTTGTCTCCAAAGCGCTTGCGCCTTTCGGTAAACGAAGCCACCGCTTCGCGCCGCTCGGGCGAATTGAACGTGATCGTCTCCAGAGCGATCGACGTGTCGAGAAGCAGATGGGCATTCTGCTTGACGAGCTTGTTGACGCAGTACTTCGTCCAGACGATCGCGTCGCGCGGGCCGCTCGCGAGCAACTCCGCGTAATCGAGCGCCGCCTCCAGCAGCTTGTCGCTTTCGACGATCTTGTTGATCATCCCCATCGTCAGCGCTTCCTCCGCGCTGACGAAGTCGCCCGTCATCAGATAGTGCCGCGCGCGGACCGGCCCGAGCAGAAGCGGCCAGATCACCGCACCGCCGTCGCCCGCGACGACACCGGCATTGACGTGCGTATCGGCGAACCGTGCGGTCGGGCTCGCATAAATCATGTCGCAGAACAGCGCGAGCGTCGCGCCCAGGCCCACGGCCACGCCATTGACCGCCGCCACGATCGGCACCTCGACCTCCAGCATGTTTCTTATGAGGTGACGGCCACCACGCGTCGCCGACGGGATATTGCCGTTGTCGATCGACTTCTGGTCGCCGCCCGAGCAGAACCCGCGGCCGGCGCCGGTCAACACGATCGCCTTGACCGATTTGTCGTGATCCAGCTCGACGAATACCCGTTCGAGTTCGTCGTGCATGTCCCAATTGATGGCGTTCAGGATTTCCGGGCGATTCATCGTGACGATCGCGACACCGGAGGACCGTTGTTCGACATTCAGATACTGATAGCGCGAAGACGTATTCATCGGTTCATCCTTGACTTTGCTTCGGGTTGGCGGCCTGCGGGCGCATGGCGCGAATCTTCTCGAGCAACTCGTCGGTCGGGCGGACGATGTTGTTGCGATCGTTGAAATGCGGAATCACGTAACGGCCCACCATGTCGATCGTCGACATGATCTGCTCGTGCGGCACCGAGTCGATATGCAGCAGCACCTCGTCGATTCCGAGCTTCTCGTATTGCTCCAACTGACGGATGACGGTGTCGGGGCTTCCGCACACCGTGGTGGCGGATTCGTTCAGCAGGTAGTCCCAATCTTCGGCGGCGCGCTGCATTGCGGGCACGCTTTCGGCCATGTACGCGTAGTTGTCCGCGAGTTTGGCGAGCCGCGGATACGCATCAGTCGAGATGCGCGCATAGTTCATGATCGCGCCGGCGTAAATGTCCTTCGCTTCCTGGTCGGTCTTGCCGATACCGATGAAGAGCGGCATGCCGGCGCGCGGCTTGTGCAACGGCCCGGTCTCATCGCGCTTCCAGCTGTTCCAGTAGGTGTCCAGCAGCCCCTTCTGTTTCTCCCATCCCTGATAAATCGCATGGCTCATCACCGCGAGGCCTTCCGAGCCGGCCCAGGCATGGCTGTTCGCGCTGGTGGCGGCAACGCCGAGGACGGGATACGGTTTTTGCAACGGCTTCGGCACGAGCGACCGGGGCGGCACCTGGTAATACTTTCCCTCGAAAGTGAACACGTCCTCACGCATCGCTTTGCGCAACAGCGCCATGCCCTCTTCCATTTGCGGCAGGGTTTCCTCGGGCGATACGTTGAACGCGCGCATTGCGATCGTCGTGTTCGCGCGCCCGCAATACATCTCCATCCGGCCTTCGGAGAGGATGTCGGTGGCCGCCAGCCGTTCCGCGGTACGCAGCGCGTGATTGATGGCCTTCGGCATCAGCGCCACGGCAGGACGCAGCTTGATTCGCGAAGTGACGGCCGCGAGATAACCGAACACCACTTCAGGCGCCGAACTCGACACGCCGCCAAGCGCAAAGTGCTGCTCCGACAACGCAACAAAGTCGAAACCCATTTGCTCGGCGAAGCGCGCTTCGCGAACCAGCTCGCGAAGCCTGTTCGAGTAGCTATGCCAGACCTGCGTCTCCTGCTCGGACCAAAAACCGAATTTCAATGGCATTTCCTTTTCCTTGACAGTCGTAATTCGAAAATTCACGGCGCGTGCGAACTGCTGCCGAGGTTCGGGCAGTGTCACGCCGCCAACCAATTAACATCGTCGTTTAACCTGATTTAGAAACAGCGCATCCAGATTGGATGGCGACACTTATCCATCCGGATGCCTTCTCTGTCTTGATGTCTCTTTTGTTTTCATGAATAAATATTGCCGCACATCCCGCAGCATTTTTTATTCTTTTCATGCCGCAACCTTGCCGATACCGGCAGATCATGCTGCCGGCTTTCCGTCTTTTTCTAGGTCGACGATTCGGCCGCAAATGCCGACGCGAGAAGCCTCGCCGTCGCACGCAAACAGGCCTCGCCAATCTCGCGTGACGATCCTCGCGCATCGCCCAGCACGCCGTTTCGGGAGATCGACGCCACGCCCTCCTTCCACATCCGGTTCAATTGCTCGGTCGTCATGGCGCCCACGTGGCCGGTCGTGAGTCGAGCGAGTCGCACACTGTCCGGATCAAGGTGGATCATGAGGGAGGTTTCTGCGATGTCTGCGTGTCCGCCCACGGATTCCGGATCGCCGCCGGCTTCCTCGACGGCCAGTCGCCATTCGCGCAGCCACGCCTGATGATCCGTATAGGCAAGCACCTGGACGTCCGGCCCGACGGCCTGTCGCAATTCCGGCAACATCGCATGAAGGGCATTGAAGTTACCGACATGCGCCGAGAACAGATAGATGCACTTGAATCCATGTGCCGCGAGGCTCACGCAGTAATCGTGGCAGAGCGCGGCATACGTGTGCTCCTGCAACGAGATCGTGCCCGGGAAGGCCATGTGGTGCTTCGAGCATCCCACTCGTATCGTCGGCGCAATCAGCGTTCGCTCCAGCAACGTGGCGATTTCCACGGCCAGCGCGTCAGCATGATCGGCATCCATGCTCAGCGGCAGATGGGGGCCGTGCTGCTCGATTGCGCCGCAAGGAATGATGACGCGATCGAACTGCGTGGCCAATGCGGCCGCCACGTCCTCATACGTCATGCGGGCAAGATGCAGCGTTTCCGGCAGTTTGAGATTGCTCACGATCAGGCCTTCTTGTTGCGGTTCAGAAATCTGGATCTTGCGTCCGCGGTCCGCGCGTTGCCGAGATATCCACGCAGGTCATCGAGCGTCATCTGCAGCAGAGCTTCGTCGTTCATCCGTGGACTCTCGCGCAGCGTTCGCTTGATGGCGGCGAACAGCTGGCGATCTTTGGCGCAAAGCGCGCGGCATTTGGCCAGCGCGTCTCTCAGCGTTTCATCGTGCGCGGAGATCGCGTCCACCGCGCCTATCGCCAACGCCTCTCCGGCCGTGATCAGTTCACCGGAAAAAAGCAGCGAACGCGCGGCCCGTCGACCCAGCAGGGCCGCTGCGTGGCGCATGCCTTTTGCCGCGGGCAACAGGCCGTGATTGATCTCGGGAAATCCCAGCCGGGATTCAGCGGACGCGACGACGTAGTCCGCATGCAGCGCCATTTCGAATCCGGCACCCACTGCATAGCCGTTGACCGCGCACACGAGCGGGCTCGGATACTGCTCGAGTTGCGCCAGGAACGCGTGGAACGCTTCCATGCGCGACAGGGCGAGCTCATGGTCCGCCACTTCATTGATATCGCCGCCGGCACAAAAGAACTTCTCTCCCGCCCCGGTTAGCACGATGCCGGGTGGCACGTCGTGTCGAGCGAAGTCGCGGAAGACGGACATCAATGCGGTGATGAGCGGTTCGTTCAGTGCGTTCGCCGGCGGCCGGTCGATCGTCAGTTGCACGACGTCCGCGTCGATCCGTGTGCAAATCAATTCGTCGGTTTTCATACCTGATGTCTCGTGAATTTTCATCGAGCCAGTGTAGGTCCGACGGGGCCAAATTTAATTTTGATTTGCCAGCGCCATCGTTGATTCGGCGGATTAAAATCGCGTCAGTCGGATGGCCCACCGTATGTTGCACCGAGGGCGGCGATACATGAATTCACCGAGGCCAGGCAGGCGCAGAAAGCGAGTGAACCGTGGAACCCAACAATCCTGAAATCGGCATGTCCGCTTCGCGAGCCATGACAGACCCGGTGAAGATCAACTATCAGCCGTTCGATCCGGACTCCGTCGATTTGCCGGTCATTTCCGTTCTCCTGGAGACGAGCGGAAAAGAGGATGAGCTGCCGATGCACGTTCATCGCAAGGGGCAACTGGTCGTCGCATTGAGCGGGTCGGTCATGTGCCGATCGCCGAGCGGATGGTGGATCGTTCCGCCCAACGGCGCGGTGTGGATTCCGGGTGGCATTCCGCACAGCAATCATGCTTCCGATTTCGCCAAGCTGTACGTCATCTTCATTCCGCCCGACGAGGCCGGCCTGCCCACCGACTGCCGCAGCTTTACGATCACGCCGCTCATCCGCGAGCTGATCCGTTCACTGGCCAGGTTCCCGCCCGACTATCCGAAGGACGGCCCGGTGGGCCGGCTCGCCAGAGTGTTGCTGGATCAGCTCGCGCTGCTGGCGCCCGACGACGTCTTTCTCCCGATCTCCGACAATCCCCGGCTGCAACAGATCGCTTCGGCGTTGCTCGACAACCCCGCCGACCGCAGCACGATCGCGGAATGGGGGCGCCGATATGCGATGAGCGAACGTACGCTCGCGCGGCTGGTACGCAGCGAAACCGGCATGACCTTCGGGCGCTGGCGCGAGCGTCTGCATATCATCATTGCGCTTCAGCGATTGTCGGCAGGCGCGTCGGTTCACGCCGTGGCGCTCGAGCTCGGCTATGAAGGTCCGAACTCGTTCATCACCATGTTCAAGAAGACCATGGGACAAAGTCCCGGCAAGTTTCGCGTGGACCAGAAGGAGGCGTCCTCGCGCTGATCGAAACGCGGCGGCTGGCGCTACGCCGCCGCCTCTTTCACAGCTGGCGCGCCCGCTCCCTCAAGTGGAACTTCTGGATCTTGCCGGTCGCAGTCTTCGGCAGAGGCGAGAACACGATGGTCTTGGGCACCTTGAAATGTGCCAGCCGCTCGCGGCAAAACGCGATGATGTCCGCTTCGGTCACCGCCGAATCGGCTTTGAGCGCGATGAAAGCACAAGGTGTCTCGCCCCACTTGTCGTCGGGACGCGCGACGATTGCCGCCTCCAGAACGGCGGGATGGGAATACAGTATGTCCTCGATCTCGATCGACGAAATGTTTTCGCCTCCCGAGATGATGATGTCCTTCGAGCGGTCCTTGATTTCCAGGTAGCCATCGGGGTGCCATACCGCGAGATCGCCCGTGTGAAACCACCCGCCAGAAAATGCCTCCACGGTGGCGTCCGGATTCTTCAGGTAGCCCTTCATCACGTTGTTGCCGCGCAGAAATACCTCGCCGAGCGTTTGCCCGTCTTTTGGAACGGGCTCCAGCGTATCGGGGCTGGCTACCATCACTGCCTCGAGAGCGGGGCCGCGCACTCCCTGGCGGGCCTTGAGCCGCGCTTTCGCATCGAGATCGAGTGCATTCCACGAGTCGCGCCACACGCATTGCACGACCGGCCCATAGGACTCGGTCAACCCGTAGGCGTGCGTCACGTCCCAGCCCATGCGCTCCATGCCGGCGATCACCGAAGCGGGCGGCGGTGCACCGCCGGTCATGACCTTGACTCCATGACTGATGCCGGCTTTCAGCTCCGGCGCGGCGTTATTGATCATGTTCAACACTACGGACGCCGCACAAAAATGCGTGACCGCCTCGGTGCGGATGGCGGCGAGAATTCGCTCGGCCCGCGTATGGCGCAGAAAGACACTGGTGCCGGCCACCAACGCCATGGTCCACGGAAAGCACCAGCCATTGCAGTGAAACATCGGCAAGGTCCACAAATAGGTCGTGTCCTCGTCCAGATGCCACGATAGTGCGTTCGATACGGCGTTCAGATATGCGCCGCGATGGTGATACACGACGCCCTTGGGATTGCCCGTCGTGCCCGATGTGTAGTTCAGCGATATGGCCTGCCATTCGTCTTCCGGCATCGCGACAGAAAATTCCGTGTGCGCGGCCTCCTGCAGCAACGCCTCGTAGTCTTTTTCGCCGAGCAGATCGCCTTCTCCGAACTGTGGATCGTCGATGTCGATGACCTGAATGGCACGGCCGAGCCGTGCCAGAGCCTTCTTCACCGTCGAGGAGAATTCGCGGTCGGTGATCAGCAGCTTCGCGTCGCCGTGGCCGAGAATGAACGCGATCGTGTCGGCATCGAGCCGTGTGTTGATGGTGTTCAGGACGGCGCCGCAAAGCGGTACACCGAAATGCGCCTCGAACAGTTCCGGTGTATTGGCCGCGATCATCGCCACCGTATCGTCGTTGCCGATGCCGCGCCCGCGCAACGCGCCGGCGAGCAGCCGGCAACGCCGGTAGGTTTCGGCCCAGTCGCGGCGTATCGTGCCGTGCACGATGGCCGTGCGCTCCGGCCAGACGGATGCGGCGCGTTCGAGAAACGTCAGCGGCGACAAGGCAATGAAGTTCGCCGGGTCGCGCTCGAGTCCGGTCGTATAGGGATGGTCTGCCGTCGTTTTCATGCGGGCCGCCCCGCGGCCACGGCGCTCGCGCGCGCCGACGATGTCGGGGTTTTCTGCGTGTCTCATCTCTCCTCCAGTTGCTTTTATGGTCACGGAACGCCCTGCGATGAGCGTCACGACTTCATCCGGAACAACGCCGCCGCGATCAGAACGGGACGACCCGATTTCTGCATCGGCACGGCAGCGCGACCGGATGGCGTCAAACTTCCTGATAGTCGTGAATCCGCTCTATTTTTCTCTGCTCGACCATGTTCAAACCGTAGCCCTCCAGGCCCACGATCGTTCTTTCATGATTGGAGAGCAGGATCATGTTCTTCACGCCGAGTTCGGTGAGAATTTGCGCGCCTATTCCGTAATCGCGCAGCTCCGGCTCGGCAGGCTTGGGATGCATCATGGCACGCACACGCTCGGACACGGCCGTGAGGCGGGATTCGCGGATCACCACGATGACGCCGCGATTCTCGTTCTCCAGCAAACGCGCGGCGCCGCGCAGGGACGCGAGGTGGTGACCGCCGATGACGTCGTTCATGGTATCCATTGCATGCATGCGCACGAGAACGGGGTCGGCGCCCCGTAGATCGCCCATGACGAAGGCGATATGCTCGACCTGATCGATCCGGTTCCGGTAGACCACGATCCGCCAATGCCGTCCATTCGGCTCGGTGAAGCTCCCGTGTTCAACGGCCTCCACGAGCCGTTCCGTTCGTCGGCGATATGCGATGAGATCGGCGATCGTGCCCAGCTTCAGCTGATGCCGCCGTGAAAAGGCGATGAGGTCCGGCAGCCTCGCCATGGTGCCGTCGTCGTTCATGATTTCGCAGATCGCACCGGCCGGTGCGAGCCCGGCCAGCCGGGCGATATCTACCGCCGCCTCGGTGTGGCCCGCGCGCACGAGCGTGCCGCCGTCGCGCGCCATGAGTGGAAAGACGTGTCCGGGAGAAACGAGCTCGTCTCGCCCCGTTTCCGGATTGATCGCCAGCGAAATCGTGCGGGAGCGGTCGGCCGCCGAGATGCCGGTGCTCACACCGTCACGCGCCTCGATCGACACCGTGAAGGCCGTCTCGTGCCGCGAACCGTTGATTCGGCTCATCAAATGCAAACCCAGCGATTCGCAGCGCGAGCGCGTCATCGCGAGACAGATCAAGCCGCGCGCATGCGTCGCCATGAAGTTGACGGCGTCGGGCGTGGCGAATTGCGCGGGAATGACGAGGTCGCCTTCGTTCTCACGGTCCTCGTCGTCGACCAGAATGAACATCCGCCCGGCGCGCGCTTCTTCGATAATCTCCAACGCCGTTGCGATGTCGGCGCGCGAATCTGCCGGCCGGCCGGCGGACATTGCGTTACTCATGAGAGCACCTTGCGCGATGTGATCACGACGCCTGCGCCAGTCCATGAATCTGAATGGGCCGCGTCTTGTCGATGGGAAGCGTCGTCTTGTTGGCAAGCCGTTTCAGGACGACGTTCGAGCGAACGCTGGCCACACCGGGAAGCGACGTCAGCTTGTGCGTGATGATGTGTTCGAGTTCGACGAGATCTCTCGCCACCACCCGCAGCAGATAGTCGGTTTGCCCGGTCATCATGAAGCAGTCCATGACTTCGGTGATGCCTCTGACCGTGTCGGCGAAACTCTCCCGCGCCTGCATGCCCTGCCGCTCCAGACTGATCTCGACGATGGCCATGATGCCCAGGCCGAGCAGGGACGCATTGAGCACGGCGACGCGTCGGCTGATTACACCGAGACGCTCCAGATTTCTGACCCTGACGAGACAGGGAGAGGGCGACAGGTTGACTCGAGCCGCCAGTTCGAGATTCGTCAAACTTGAGTCCTCCTGAAGTTCACTCAGGATGCTAAGGTCTATCCTGTCCAGCGCAACGTTCATAGCCCGCGTCTCCTCTTTGCACAAGGCTCCGGTGCCCTGAAGCTCGAACGCTCGCTAGCGCGGCAGAACATCGATTTCCGCTCCAGCAGGCATTCGAACAACATCACCTGATGAACAAGTTTATGCCTGGCAGCTCCGCGGAAAATTCTGATAAAAAGTCGAGTTATCACCAAAAACGGTCATTGTCGCCGCACGCTCGGGAAAACCCGCAACTCGTCATACTTGCGACACGCAAGCCGAGATGGCGATCAGGCCTTTCTGGGCGGCGGCAAGTCCGTACAGACGCCTTCGTACAATTCGGCGGCCATGCCGACCGATTCGCCGAGCGTCGGGTGCGGGTGAATCGTCTTGCCGATGTCTTCGGCGTCCGCGCCCATTTCGACTGCGAGACACACTTCGCTGATGAGGTCGCCCGCGTTCAGGCCCACGATGCCGCCGCCGATCACGCGATGGGTTGCCTCGTCGAAGATCAGCTTCGTGAAGCCTTCGTCGCGGCCGTTCGCGATCGCGCGGCCCGACGCGGCCCACGGGAACACCGCCTTGCCGTACTTGATGCCTTCGGCCTTGCACTGATCTTCCGTCTTGCCGGCCCATGCCACTTCCGGATCGGTGTATGCCACCGACGGAATCTGCAGCGCGTCGAAGTACGCCTTTTCGCCGTGAGCGGCTTCGGCTGCGACGTGGCCTTCATGCACGGCCTTGTGCGCGAGCATCGGCTGGCCGACGATATCGCCGATCGCGAAGATGTGCGGCACGTTCGTGCGCATCTGCTTGTCGACGTCGATGAAGCCACGCTCGGTGACCGCGACGCCCGCCTTGTCCGCGCCGATCTTCTTGCCGTTCGGGCTGCGGCCCACCGCGACGAGCACGAGGTCGTAGCGCTGCGCTTCCGCGGGCGCCTTCTCGCCTTCGAACTTCACGTAGATGCCGTCTTCCTTCGCTTGGGCGCCGACCGTCTTGGTCTTCAGCATCACGTTGCCGAAGCGCTTCGCGTTGAACTTTTCCCAGACCTTCACGAGATCGCGGTCGGCGCCCATCATCAGGCCGTCCATCATTTCGACGACGTCGATCTCGGCGCCGAGCGTCGAGTACACCGTCGCCATTTCGAGGCCGATGATGCCGCCGCCGATCACGAGCATCCGCTTGGGCAGCTGGCGCAACTCGAGTGCACCGGTCGAATCGACGACGCGCGGGTCTTCCGGCATGAACGGCAGCTTCACTGCTTGCGAGCCGGCTGCGATGATGGCCTGCTTGAACTTGACGACCTTCTTGCCGTTGTCGCCCTGCACTTCCATGTGGAACGGGTCGACGAATGCGCCGATGCCGGTCACGACTTCGACCTTGCGCGCCTTCGCCATGCCGGCGAGGCCGGTGGTCAGCTTCTTGACGACGCCGCCCTTGAAGTCGCGCAGCTTGTCGAGGTCGACTTCGGGCTTGCCGAACGTGATGCCGTGCGACGCGAGCGCTGCGGCTTCCTCGACGACGAGCGCCGTGTGCAGCAGTGCTTTCGACGGGATGCAGCCGACGTTCAGGCATACGCCGCCGAGTGTCGAATAGCGTTCGACGAGTACCGTCTTCATGCCGAGGTCGGCGGCGCGGAATGCGGCCGAGTAGCCGCCGGGGCCGGCGCCGAGTACGAGCATGTCGCATTCGATGTCGGCTGAGCCGCCGTAGCTGCCGACTTGCGGCGCGGGTGCCGGGGCGGCAGCGGCCGGAGCCGGCGCAGCCGCTGCGGGCTTCGGTGCTTCGGGTGCTTTCGCGGGTGCCGGCGCGGCTGCGCCTGTCGATGCTTCGACGAGTGCGATCACGGTGCCTTGCGAGACTTTGTCGCCGGCTTTGACTTTGATTTCCTTGACGGTGCCGGCGATGTCGCTGGGCACTTCCATGGATGCCTTATCGGATTCGAGCGTGAGGAGCGTTTGCTCTTTTTCGATCACGTCGCCGGGCTTGATGTTGACTTCGATGACATCGACGCCGCTGAAATCGCCGATATCTGGAACTTTGACTTCGATGAGACTCATGTACGTCCCCTTCTTGTTGGCTACGGAGAGAGGGAATGGAAACTCGCGCGACGAACCGGCCACGGCCTGACAAGAGAACGCGAACCTGGGCAGAACCACCTTTGCTGTCCGCCCAAGGACGCGCCTTTCTTTTGGTTACTTTTCTTTGGAAGACAAAGAAAAGTGACCGCCGCCCCGCGCAGGGGCGACGCCAGCAGACCGTATGCAAAACAGGTTCAACGACAGTAAGAGGCGCACCGACAAAAACGCACGCCCCCGCGAGCCCCTCTTCTCATCAAAGAACGATGCGACGGAAATCCCCAAGCAACGCGCCAAGATAAGCATTGAACCGCGCGGCTTCAGCGCCATCGATCACGCGATGATCGAACGCCAGGGAAAGCGGCAACGTCAACCGCGGCACGAACTGCTTGCCGTCCCACACCGGCTTCATCTGCCCGCGCGACAACCCGAGGATCGCCACTTCCGGCGCGTTGATGATCGGCGTGAAGTGCGTGCCGCCGATCCCGCCGAGCGACGAGATCGAGAAGCAGCCGCCCTGCATCTGGTCGGGCTTGAGCTTGCCGTCGCGCGCGGCCTTCGACAGCTCGGCCATTTCCTTCGCGATGTCGACGAGGCCCTTCTTGTCCGCATCGCGGATCACCGGTACGACGAGACCGTTCGGCGTGTCGGCCGCGAACCCGATGTGGTAGTACTGCTTGAACACCAGGTTGTCGCCGTCGAGGCTCGCGTTGAAGGTCGGGAATTTCTTCAGCGCGGCCACCACTGCCTTGATCACGAACGCGAGCATCGTGAACTTCACGCCCGCCTTCTCGTGCTCCTTGTTCAACTGCACGCGCAGCGCTTCGAGCTCGGTGATGTCCGCTTCGTCGTTGTTCGTGACGTGCGGGATCATCACCCAGTTGCGATGCAGGTTCGCGCCCGAGATCTTCTTGATGCGCGACAGCGGCTTCGCCTCGAACGGGCCGAACTTCGCGAAGTCGACCTTCGGCCACGGCAGCAGATTCAGCTCGCCGCCGCCTGCCGGCGCGGCTGCCGCGCCCGGCGCCGCGCGCTGGCCCGACATCACGCCCTTCACGAAGCCCGTGATGTCGTCCTTGGTGATGCGCCCCTTCGGGCCGCTGCCCGGCACGCGCGCGACGTCGACGCCGAGCTCGCGCGCGAACTTGCGCACCGACGGCGACGCGTGGTTGGCGCGAGACGGCTCGCCTTCGCGCGCCGGCGCGCATTGCAATGGCGCGGATGCGGATTCCAGTTCGGGCGCCGGCGCAAGCGCCGGCACCAGCCCTGTCGCGACATTCGCCGACGGACACGCGAGATCGCGCGCAGCCGAGGCGGTCGCAGGCACAGGCGCCGCGTCGTCCTGCCGCTCGCCGTCGCTGTCGAGCAGCGCGATCAACGTGCCTTGCGACACCGTTTCGCCGACCGCGACCTTCATCTCCCTGATCACGCCAGCGGCGGGACTGGGCACATCCATCGTCGCCTTGTCCGACTCGAGCACGACGAGCGACTGCTCCCGTTCGACGCGTTGTCCGACTCCCACCAGAACTTCGATCACGGGGATGTTCTTGTAATCGCCGATATCCGGTACTTCTATTCGTGTCACCCGCACATTCGTCTCCAACAGCAAGCATTTCAACAGTCAACGCCCCCTCTTCATCAGGTCGGACGCACTAGATTCGATCGGATTTCCCGCGATGGACCGATGGACGCGCAAGGCCTTCGAGCAGCCGCTTCGCGCGCCGCTCGCACGACGCTCACCGGTCAACGGGTGCTAGACCAGCCAGGGTTCGGTCAGCCCGGTTCCGCTTCGCCCGTATCGGTCGATCGCCTGACGCACGACGTCAGGGTCCTGCCGGCCCTCGTCGACGAGTGCTTTCAGCGCGGCGATCACGATCGACGCACGGTCCACTTCGAAGAACGCACGCAACGCCGCACGTGTATCGCTGCGCCCGAAGCCGTCGGTGCCGAGCACGACGTAGCGGGACGGTACATACGCGCGGATCAGCTCGGGCACGGCGCGCACATAGTCGGTCGCGGCGATCACCGGTCCACGCGCGGCGCCCAGGGCCGCCGTCACGTAGGGCACCGCAGGCTCGCCGCGCGCCAATAGCCGCTGCGCACGCTCCGCGGACACGCCGTCGCGATGTAATTCGGTGAAGCTCGTCACGCTCCAGACGGCCGCGTCGATATGCCAGTCGTCTTTCAACATCCGTGCCGCGGCCTGGACCTCACCGAGAATCGCGCCCGAGCCGAGCAACTGCACCTGCGCGATCTCGATCTGCGCGGGCTCCAGCACGTACATCCCCTTGAGCACGCCGCTACGGACGCGATCGAGATCCGCTTCAGTCAACGAACGCTGTGCGTAGTTTTCGTTGGTGACGGTCATGTAGTAAAAGACGTCGCGCTGACGCGCGATCATCTCCTGCACGCCTTCGTCGACGATCATCGCCACTTCGTACGCGAACGCCGGATCGTACGCACGGCAGTTCGGTATCGTCGAGGCCGCAAGGTGGCTCGTGCCGTCCTGATGCTGCAGACCCTCACCGCCGAGCGTCGTCTTGCCGGCCGTCGCGCCGATCAGGAAACCGCGCGCGCGCTGGTCGGCAGCCGCCCAGATCAGGTCGCCGATGCGCTGGAAACCGAACATCGAGTAGTAGATATAGAACGGCAGCATCGTCAGATCGTGCACGCTGTATGACGTCGCCGCCGCAATCCACGACGACACCGCGCCCGCCTCGGAGATGCCCTCTTCCAGAATCTGGCCGCCCGTATCCTCACGGTAATAGAGCATCGAACCCATGTCTTCCGGCTCGTACAGTTGACCGAGCGGAGAATAGATGCCGATTTGCCGGAACAGATTCGCCATGCCGAAGGTGCGCGCCTCGTCGGCGACGACGGGCACCACACGCGGCCCCAGCTCGGCGTCCTTCAACAGGTTGCCGAGCATGCGCACGAACGCCATCGTGGTCGACATTTCCTTGTCGTTGGTATCGAGCGCGAATCGTCCCCACGACGACATCGCGGGCACGGCGGGCGCGTGCGACGCAGCTGTGCGCCTGCGCGGAAGATAGCCGCCCAGCGCCGCACGGCGCGCGTGCAGATACTGCATGACGGCACTGTTTTCGTCCGGCTTGTAGAACTTGAGTTGTTCGACATCGTCGTCGGAGAGCGGCAGGCGAAAGCGGTCGCGAAACGCCTTCAACTGTTCGATGTCGAGCTTCTTTTGCTGATGTGTGGTCATGCGCCCCTGGCCGATCGAGCCCATGCCGAAGCCCTTCATCGTCTTCGCGAGAATCACCGTAGGTTGCCCGCGGTGTTTCGACGCCTTGTCGTAGGCAGCGTGCAATTTGCGCACATCGTGGCCGCCGCGCCGCAGGCGGTCGATATCGTCGTTGCTCAGATGCGCGGCGAGCGCGGCCAGTTCGGCGTTCTGGCCGAAAAAGCGGTCACGATTGTAGGCGCCGTCGTTGGCGGAAAAAGTCTGGAACTGGCCGTCCACGGTGTGCGCGAACGCGCGCAACAGCGCCCCACTGCGATCGCGTGCGAACAGGGGATCCCAGTCCGAACCCCACAACACCTTGATGACGTTCCAGCCCGCCCCCGTGAACTGCGCCTCGAGTTCGTCGATGATGCGGCCATTGCTGCGCACCGGTCCGTCGAGCCGCTGCAAATTGCAGTTGATCACGAACACGAGATTGTCGAGACCCTCGCGCGCCGCCAGCGACAGTGCGCCGATCGCCTCGGGTTCGTCCATTTCGCCATCGCCGAAATAGCCCCACACCTTGCGGCCTTCCGTGCGTTGCAGTCCGCGGTTCTGCAGGTAGCGCATGAAGCGCGCCTGGTAGATCGAGTTGATCGGCCCAATACCCATCGAGCCGGTCGGGAACTGCCAGAAGTCCGGCATCAGCCACGGGTGCGGGTAGGAACACAGGCCTGCACCGGTGATTTCCTGTCGGTAATGCTCGAGATGCGCTTCGTCGAGAAAACCCTCGAGGTAAGCCCGCGCGTAAACGCCCGGCGCGGAATGGGGTTGAAAATAGACGAGATCGCCACCGTTGGCATCGTTCGCGCCGCGAAAGAAATGATTGAAGCCCACTTCGAACAGGTCGGCCGCCGACGCATAGCTGGCAATATGCCCGCCGAGTTCGCCGTAGGCGCGATTGGCCCGCACGACCATGGCCAGCGCATTCCAGCGCAGCGCGGCGGCAAGCTTTTCTTCGATATCGAAGTCTCCCGGATACGGCGGCTGCTGATCGACGGCGATCGTATTCGCGTAGGGCGTGACATTGAGGCGCGCCGTTGCGATACCGTTGGACGACGCGTGGGCCGCGAGCCGATCGAACAGGTACTGAGCCCGTTCGGCACCGGCATGCCGAACCACGCCATCGAGCGCATCGAGCCATTCGGCGGTTTCGAGTGGGTCGTCGTCGATTTTCGTCTGGCCCAGGGAAAGGATCGAG
The DNA here is from genome assembly GCF_000262695.1 of Burkholderia sp. KJ006. Lineage (NCBI taxonomy): Bacteria > Pseudomonadati > Pseudomonadota > Betaproteobacteria > Burkholderiales > Burkholderiaceae > Burkholderia > Burkholderia sp. KJ006. The sequence continues at coordinate 2,326,074 of NC_017921.1, forward strand.
GGTGTCCCCGTCGATAAGTCGGTCATCTTGCAACTCCGTAAAAGCAATGCGAGTTCAGTGGCGAGTGCGCAAAGATTACGGGGGATGCCGCAGAATGTGTGGTCGTATTGAAGGCCGCCAAAGCGGTGTCGGCTGCAGTGTCTTCTGCGGAATGCGCGATCTACAGCATTTCTATTCGATGCGCGCGGTCTCGCGTGGAGAACCCGGCGTCACGGGCGGGAAAACGGACGAAGGCGCGGCTTCATGCATCGCCCACAACGTCCGCTGCGCCATCCGCTCGGTCGTCCATCTCGGTCGCAGCCGCCGGCGCGAGCCCGGCCTCCGATTGCGTGCGAGCCAGCGCGGCGAAATAGCGGCCTGGCGAATGCCCGAGCGCTTTCTTGAACATGGTGATGAAGGCGGTTACCGACTCGTAGCCGAGTTCGTCCGACACGCGTTGCACGGAAGCGCCGCCGGCAAGTTCGCGCACCGCAACGAGCAATTGCAACTGCTGCCGCCAGCGGCCGAAGGTCAGTCCCGTTTCACTGACGACGAGTCTTGCCAGCGAACGCTCGCTCATGGCGAGACGCTTCGCCCATTGCGCGACGGTGCTGCGATCGCCGGGATTGGCGTTCAACGCGTCCGCCATCTGCCGGATGCGCGGATGATCCGTAACCGGCAGATAGAGGCGCTCGACCGGCATCAACGTCAGCTCATGCAACAGCACGCGCGCAAGCCGGTCGGTATGGCCGCCCTGCTCGTAGTCGAGCGGCGCACCGGCCAGATGCAGGATCATTTCGCGCAGCATCGGCGAAATGGAGAGCGTGCAGCACTCCGTCGGCAGGTCGACGACACCGGGCTCGGCGAACAGATAGCAAAGCCGGGCATTGGGTGTCGCATGGTTACTGTGCGGCATCTCGCCGGGAATCCAGACGCCGCATTGCGGCGGGACGATCCAGAACGCGCCCGCGACCCGGCAGGTCACGGCGCCGTGCAACGCCAGCACCAGTTGCCCCTTCTGATGCTTGTGAACCGGAATTTCGGCAGCATGCTCGTCGACGTGCATGCACATCGCCACCGCCGGCCGATCGATCGCGTCCGGATCCGCAAAATCAGGAAGGCTAACGTAACGGTTCATATCGGGCATTCTAGCGACATGTTGAAATTGTGGCGAACGATGCGAAGCATAAGCAGGCACAGCCGCATCACGTGCCACGCTGGAATGGCGCCACGACTTCATTGCGCGAGACCGCCCCTTCCCGGACGCCCGACGTCCGGGCTCGCGCGTGAGCGGTTCGACGGTGTCGATGCCCATGCAGTCCGGTTCGGACCCGATTGTGCTTCGTACGTGGGCTGTGGCACGTCACGGGCACGCTTCACGAGTCGGGCGAACGCCACGATGGCGTCGAGCAGATCGGCGTGGACGGCACCGCGAAGTTCAGCGAGCCACCGACCGCGAATTACGCTTCGATCAACCGCTCTCACCGCACAATCTGCCGAACGGAGCGCCGCCGCGGCAACACAAGAATAATAAATACTGCCTGGACTGCGGCAATATTTCTCCGTGCAATCAAGATGACTTCACGATGCCGGCGCCCCGGATTTCTTCAAACGCAATGAAATACGGAGCGACGGAATAATAAATCGAGCGAGACAGTTTTTTCACACCAATACCGAACGGACGACGGCACCGCACCATTGTGCATGGCACTTGCCCCGTGCGGGACGGGACGGCACGGCACGGTCGTTGGCCGAATCCGCCGGGCCGCCGCATTTGCATCAGCAATCAGCTTCTGAAATTAATCAAGTATTCGTCGTATTAAACGTCGATTCTTCAAGCCCGCTTTAATGGCACCGAATGCCCGCCCATTCGCGCCATCACCTTTAACCCTGCAAGAAAGTGCAATACCCGAAGTAAAACCTTTTCTTTTAACGCGAGGAGAACGATGTGGAAATACGGAAAATCAACGTCTACGACATCATCGACAGTCGCAGAATCGGCAGGAGGCAGTATTTCATCGTCGCCTTCTGCGCGCTGCTGATGCTTTTCGACGGTTTCGACACTCAGGTCATCAGCTTCATCGTGCCCGTTCTCGCGAAAGAATGGCAACTGCCCAAGGCCGTATTCGGTGCGATTTTTTCAGCGGTGTTCTTCGGGTTGCTGATCGGCAATTTCGGCATTCCGTTCGCGACCCGACGCTTCGGCACGAAGAAGATCGCTTTCGTGGCAACCGCTGCTTTCGGCCTGTTCACCGTCCTGACCGTCTTTGCCACCAGCGTGCCGCAACTGATCGCCTTGAGGTTCCTCACCGGCATCGGCCTCGGAGCGGCCACGCCTTGCGCGGTGGGCCTCGTTTCGGAATTCAGCCCGAAGAGAACCCGCGCGACTTTCGTCATTCTCGTCTACATGGGATATGCGCTGGGGTTCATCTTCGCGGGCATCTGCAGCAGCGCGTTGATCCCGCGGTTCGGCTGGGAAGGCCCACTGTGGCTGGGCGGGCTCGCGGCACTCGGCTTGACGGTGTTGCTCGTTCCGCTGCTGCCGGAATCCGTGGCCTACCTGTCGGCAAACGCGCAGCCCGGTGAATTGCTTCGTGCAACCAAGCGCCTCTTTCCCGATTTCACGCTGCAAGCGGACAGCGAACTGGTCACTCACGAAGAGAAGCCGGCAGACGCAAGTGTGCTCGGATTGTTCTCCGCACAATTCCGCGTTGGGACATTCCTGCTGTGGGCCGTATTCGCCATCAACCTGGCCGCGTTCTATTTTCTGCAGAGCTGGCTGCCGACCGTTCTCGCGTCCATCTCGTTCCCACCCGCGCTCGTGGTCTGGGCGACCATCACCGTGATCATCGGCGGCATGGTGGCCAGTCTGCTGATGGGACCCATCATGGATCGCACGAGCCCTTACAGAATTCTGTCCGCGGTCTACGTCGGCGGCGCCGTGTCGATGTACGCAATCTCCATCGCGATCGGCTCATCGCATCTCGCCTTACTCACGACGATCTTCTTTTGCGGCTTTTGCATCAGCGGCGGACAAACCTGCGCGATCGCGTTGTGCACGCTGTTCTATAGCCCGGAATTGCGCGCCCCGGGCGTCGCGTGGGCCTACGGATTCGGTCGGCTCGGCGCCGCGGGCGGCACTTACCTCGCGGGCGTCCTTTACGCGAACAACTGGAGCGTCGACGCGATGTTTCGCGTGGCAGCCGCGCCAATCCTCATTGCAGCGGCTTGCGTGGCGCTGATGGGCGCTTGCTATGGCCTGACGAAGAACGGCCTGAAGAAATCCTTTTCGGCCTGACCGGTACCGCTCGCTGAATCGATGAACGTCAAGTGAACCGTTCTTTTGTATGGCCTTTTGATTGCGGAGATCTCATGAAAACCAAAAAAATCGAAATCATTGTCGGCTCGCTCGTGGGGCTGGCCAGTTCCGTCGCGCATAGCCAGAGCAGCGTCACACTCTATGGCGAGATCGACAACGGCATTCATTACCAGACCAACGTAGGCGGCGGCAAGGCCGTCTACATGGACTCGCTGGACGGCATCGACGGCAGCCGCTGGGGGCTGACCGGCAAGGAAGATCTGGGTGGCGGTCTCAAGGCGATTTTTACGCTCGAGTCCGGCATCAACGTGAACAACGGACAGTTTGCCCAGGGCGGCACGGCGTTCGGCCGGCAGGCTTTCGTCGGACTGAGCAGCGACACTTACGGCTCTCTCACCGCCGGCCGCCAATACGACATGGTGTGGTATTTCCCCGAGTTTCTTGCCGGATCCGCGGCGGTTGGCGACCTGCCGAGCGCGCATCCGGGAGATTTCGACAACACCAGCAACAGCGTGCGATTCAACAACTCGGTGCGCTACATGAGCCCGGACTTCCGCGGCTTCTCCTTTGGCGTCGAATATAGCCTTGGCGGCGTACCCGGCGACTTCACGTCGACGTCGGGCTATTCGCTTGGAGTCGGTTACACACACGGTCCGCTTCAGATCGGCGCGGCGTTCGATTACTTCAAACACCCGACCTCGACGCCAGGCAACGGATGGTTCACCAACTATGCAAGCGGCTTCAATCTGCTGGCCTCCTCTCTGAACTCGGCCTATCAGGTCGCGCAGGCCTATCAGGACGCCGTCATCGCGGCGGCCTACACGATCGGAAACGCGACGATCAGCGCATCGTATTCGAACGTTCAATACGCCAATCTCGGCGCGGGGTTCATGAACGGCACCGCCGTCTTCAACAACTACGACATCGGGTTGAACTACCGTGTCACGCCGGTCTTTTTCGTCGGCGTCGCGTACGACTACATGAACGCGCGGAGCGTCACGACGGCACAAGGCAATGCCGTCGGCAACCAGCACTACAATCAGGTGGCGTTCACGCTGGACTATCTGCTGTCGAAGCGTACCGACGTGTACCTCTCCGGCGGCTGGCAGCGCGCTTCGGGCACATCGTCGACGGGCGCGCCAGCCGTCGCCAACATCGGCGGCTCCGGAGATTCGTCGAATAACCACCAGATGGTTTATCGGCTCGCTATACGACATAAGTTCTGAGCGTGGCTCGCCCTGGAGCCTACATGACGATGCAGCGATATTGCAGCGCAAGCATGCGGACGCCAGGGTCATTGTTCAAGGCTGCTGGTTCGACGCCTGCAAGGATGGCGTCGCCACCGCGCCTGCATCGCGGACATCCCGATTCCGGCGAGCCTGCGCCATATCGGGCGGATAGGTCCGCTGCCTGGGCGAGTGAGTCGGAATCCAGCCGTCGCGTTCTGCCTGAATGAGTTCGGCCCGCACTTCGGCGCGTGTCTTTCCGCTCGTGACCACGGCCGCGGCGCAGCCCGCATCGACTACACCGGCGCTCGCGACCAACGGGATGCACGTGACGAACCAGAGTATCGCTGCAATTGCCGTGCGCATGAGAATCTCCTTCCTTGTGAAGCCGTGGCGCCGCGCTCAGACGAAGCCATACATGGTGAACAACATGACGTACGGGATCTGCTGTCCCGCCGAATTGCAGACCATGACGTCGGCCCTCTGAATGGCGCACGCGGACACGATTGCCTTTGCGACTTTCGAAATGACAAATTTCATGATGATTGACTCCCTATCTGACCCGACCTTACGGTCGATCTCTCGGCGATCCGTCGATGGTGCTGAACAGCGCTCGAAGCGCTGCATCATGGGTTCATGACGCATCGCGGCCATCGACATCGCACAACGCTTGTTCACTACCGGCCCGAAGCACGGAACCCGGCACGTCGGTGCTTTGAAGCGTCTCCGTGATGCGTACTTTATCGACATCCAGCGAGCATGAATTTGTGGAAGATGACAACGCATCTGCAAAAACTGCCAGAGTTTTGCTGATGCACGATGTCCTGTCGGCGGTCCATTGCCGAACCGCGCGCCGATTCGAGGCGGTCGTTCGGAGACTGCGCCATATGCCGGACGATCGGATCGGGATCGACTTTCATCTGCTTCGCCTGATCGTCGTCGAGCCGTCGGCCAAAGCAAAGTCGTCGATGCTCGCGAAGCAAAAATGTCACTTCAGACCTCGACACAGGGCATGCAGATTGCATGGACGAGCCTGCCCGAGACCCCACACGATGCACCTCGCACGCGCGAAAGCGCGGCAATGTGCATACTGGCGTGGCTCGCTCCACCCGCAGCTTGCGGCCGTATCGCAACAGCATCACCACGAGGAGGCTCCCGCATGACGACGCCGTTCGAACCGGGCGACCATGTCCGCTGGAATTCCGAAGCCGGTCACGTGACCGGCACGATCATCGCGGTGCACACGCAGGATTTCGACTACAAGGGCCATCGTCATCGCGCGTCGCCCGACGACCCCCAATACGACATCAAAAGCGATCGCACCGACCACATCGCCGCGCATCGCGGCCGCGTGCTCGAACGCGTCGCCGGCAAGGAGCGCACGTGACGCTCCCGTTCTACACGATCGGCCATTCGAACCGCACGCTCGGCGAACTCGTCGCGATGCTGCGGGCCGTCGACATCACGCTGCTCGTCGATATCCGCAAGATGACGCGCTCGCGCACCAACCCGCAGTTCAACGAGGCAACGCTGCCCGACGCGCTGGCCGCCGCCGACATCGGCTACGAGCACATCGCCGAGCTCGGCGGGCTGCGCGGCAAGTCGCGCGACGTGCCCGACGCACTCAACGGCTTCTGGACGAACCGCAGCTTCCATCGGTATGCCGACTACGCGCTGTCGCCGGAATTCCGCGCCGGCCTCACGCGGCTGATCGCGCTCGGGGAGCAGCAGCGCTGCGCGCTCATGTGTTCGGAGGCCGTCTGGTGGCGCTGTCACCGGCGTATCGTGTCCGACTACCTGCTCGCGCGCGGCGAGACGGTGCTGCACATCATGGGCCTGAATCGTGTCGAGCCGGCGCGCATCACGGCCGGCGCGACGGTCCGCGACGACGGTGCGGTCGTCTATCCGGACGCCGACGGCGATACGCAGGAAGATGCCGCGCCGCAATCGAACGAATGACCGGGCGTCGGCGCTGCCCGCGCCGGCTGGTTGATGCGGTTGGTTGATGCGACGGGTTGACACGATCGGTTGACGCAGCCGGCCGATGCGCCGCCGCACGGCGGCCGCCCGTGCGCGTCTGAAACGGAGCGCACGCACCGCCTTTGCGCGGACGCGATCCTGCATTACCATCGGGCCACCTTCGCGCTCGCGCTCGCCGCCGGCGCGCCCTGCCACGCTACCCTTCCTGCGCACCGATGCTCGTCCTCATCATCCTCGCCGGCCTGTGGGCCGGTCTCCAGAACGCCCTCGCGGGCGGCGGTTCGTTCGTCACGCTACCGGCGCTGATCGTATCGGGGATGTCGCCGCTCGCGGCCAACATCACGTCGACGGTCGCGCTGTTTCCCGGCCAGGTCACGACCGGCTGGGCAAGCCGCAAGATGGTCCGCGGCGCAGGCACGCTGTCGTTTCGCGCGCTGTTTGTGATCAGCGTGATCGGCGGCGCGCTCGGCGGGCTGCTGCTGCTCAAAACGCCGTCGTCGATCTTCTCGCAGCTGGTGCCGTGGCTCGTGCTGTTCGCAACCGTCGTGTTCGCATGGGGCAGCTTCTTCCGCAAGCCGACCGAGGCCGCGCAGCATCTCGGCCCGATGGCGGCCGGGATCTCGCAGTTCCTGATCGCGATCTACGGCGGCTATTTCGGCGGCGGTATCGGCTTCCTGATGATGGCCGCGCTCACGATGGCCGGCCTGTCGCCGCGTCACGCGATGTCGACCAAGAACGCGCTCGCGGGCGTGATGAACGCGTCGGCGGTCCTGCTGTTCGTCACCTCGCCGCAATTGCACTGGGGCGCGGCGCTTGCGCTCGGCAGCGGCGCGATCGTCGGCGGCCTGCTCGGCGCATGGGCGCTGCATCGCGTGAACGAGCGCGTGCTGCGGATCGCCATCGTCTGTATCGGCGCGGCACTGACGGTCGGGCTGTTCGTCAGGCCGCTCTGACGCGCGTGCCGCGAGCGTCGTCGCCATGCGCCCGCGTCGATGCGCGGGCGAACTCGCCAGCCGCCGCGCGATCGTGCCCGCCGTCGGTCAATGCCGCCACCGATGTTGAATGCGTCGGCCGGTAGGCCGGGCGATGCCTGCCGCTCGCGCGCCGGGCCGCGGCCGATCGGCGTGACGCAGTCGCCGAGCCTGCGCACGCGCAACGTTCAACCGAACGGCCGCACGCCGATCAACGGGCCGTGCAGGAACAGCGCAAACACCGCCCATGCGACGACGCCGGCCGCGATCGCCGACACATCGCCCGACAGACGGCCCGCCGGATAACGGACGCGGTCGCGCCGATCGCGCGTGCGCGACGCGATGAACAGGATGAGCGACCACACGAAGAATGCGCCGAACAACACGGCCGCCCGCAACGTGCCGTTGACGAGCAGATGCGCGACGGCCCACACCATCACGCCGGCGACCATCGGATGCCCGGCGAGCGTCTTGATCCGGTTGCGCGGCACGTACGACGCGGCGATCAGCACGAACGCGATCGCAGTCAACATGCCCGTCAGATGGCGCACGCCGACCGGCGAGACCCACAGCAGCGTCGCGCTGTCGCGGGCGATCCCGTAGCCGCGCACGATCAACACCAAGCCGATCAGCGACGCAACCGAATAGCCGGCCTTCCAGCCGCGCTCACCGACGCGCGCGATCGTCGCGGCGCGCCAGCGGCTGGCCACGATGCGGATCGAATGTACGCCGAGGAAGATCGCCAAACCGAGAATCAGCACGAGCATCGGTTGTCTCCATCTGCAACGATGAGTGGGGAATGCATTCAGCGCGGCGTCGATGCGCCGTTCGCGGGGCGGGTGTCGCGGTGCGGGCCGCTCAGATGTCGCGTGCGGCTCGCGCCGATCATAAACGCCGCGACCGCCGTTGTGAAGCGCGGAGAAACAGCGCGCGGCATGCTTGAAGTTTCGTCTAGCGGATGCGAGCAACGTGCGGCGCGCGAATCGTCAGGGCGTATGCGGGTGGACGGCGCAGGGCACTGAGCATCGAGCACTGGGCACCGAGCACCGAGTAAGAGTCCTGAGCGTCGCGTGCCGAATGCCAAGAGCAGCGAACACCGAGCGCCGCGGCGCCGACCGACGCTACGCCTGCCTACGCTTCGACACCGGTTTCGCTCCGGATTTCGTTTCCGCTTTCGACGCACGCTTCGAAGCCGATTCCGTCGCCCGCTTCGCGTCAGGTTTCGCGGACGGCTTGACACTGCGCCCACGCATCGACCGCGACTCCGCCTCACCCTCGTCCACCGGCTTCCGCCTCGCCTTCGCTTTGCGCTTGGGCGCCCCCGCAAGCAACGCCGCCCGATACGCGCCGCGACACCAGTCGAACAGCGCGCCCGCATCCTCGAGCACGTCGGCGGGCGTTTCGTAATAGCCTTCGAGCGCGACGGTACGCGTGCGCCCCGTATACGAAAACGGCCCCATCCCCGCCGCGACGAACGCCGGACGATTCAAGTCGTCGACGCGCAAGAACAGCGACCCGCGCGCGAGGAAGCCGAACATCACGCCGTCGAGCCGCATCGCCGCGCCGCCGAAGAATCGCGTCACCACGACGTTGCCGAGCATCGCGAGCCGATACGCGATCTCGTCGCCGTGCGCCTTGTCTGCCTGCCAGCTCATCGGCACGCTCCTTCTTGCCGGTGCATCACGCGGCGCCGACGCAGCGTTGCGTCCATGCGTCGAATTCGGCGGCGTCGAAGCCGAGCGCCGCCGCGCTGTCGCCGATCTGACGCCACGTCGGCCGATCGACCGGGATGCCGTGCGCGAGCCGCTCGGCGCGGCTCGCCTCCTCCGGCTCGCCGGGCATCTGCACCGGCGCGTCGCCGGAACGCGGCGACGCCTTCGCCCACGCGACGAACGCATCGGCCTCGCGCTGCGCATCGGCCGCATCGAACGCGTTCGGATCGATCAACACCGACAGCATGCCGTTGACGATCGCGCTGGTCTTCTGCAACGTGCCGTCGTAGGTCGTATGCCCGCCGACGAGTGCGCCGCCGAACACCTCGCACATCGCGGCGAGCGCATAACCCTTGTGCAGCCCGAACGGCAGCAGCGCGCCGAACGGTTGCTCGTGCATGACGGCCGGATCGTCGGTCGGCCGCCCGCGATGGTCGATCAGCGCGCCCGCCGGCACGCGCTTGCGCTGGTGGTACGCGACGCGCGTCTTGCCGTACGCGACCGCGCTGGTCGCGAAATCGAGCAGCAGCGGCGCGCGCCCGGCGCGCGGATACGCGGCGCAGAACGGATTGGTGCCGAACCGGGGATCGGCGCCGTGAAGCGGCGCGACCAGCAGATCGCCCGGCACGTTGACGAAATGGAACGAAGCGAGCCCCGATCGCGCGCATTGCTCGGCCCAGTGGCCGATGCGGCCGAGATGATGCACGTCGCGCAATCCGATCGCGCAGATGCCCATGCGCCGCGCGCGCTCGATGCCCTCGACCATTGCCTCGAACGCGATCACCTGCCCGAAGCCGCGGCCGCCGTCGATCGTCAGCACCGCGCCGCCGTCGCGCACGATCGCCGCATGCCGGTTCAACTGCAACTGCCCTTCGCGGCAGGATGCGACGTAGTTCGGGATCATCCCGATGCCGTGCGAATCGTGACCGGCGAGGTTCGCGCCGACCAGGTGCTCGGCAACCAGCCGCGCCTCGCGCGCGCTGCTGCCGGCCCGTTCCCACAGCGCGGCGACGAAGTCGTGCAGCGGCTCGGCGCGCATGCACAACGCATCGGTATCGGGTATCGGCGGCACAGTCATCGGCAGGACTCCAGGGGTTCAGACCGACGCCGGCCCGATCGGCCGGCCATCGCGCTCAGCGAGCGGAAGCGATCACGTCCGCGACCGCCGCGGTCAGCTTCTTCGCATACGGCACGTGCAGGAACTCGTTCGGGCCGTGCGCGTTCGACTTCGGCCCCAGCACGCCGCACACCATGAACTGCGCCGACGGGAAGCCGGCCTGCAACACGTTCATCAGCGGGATCGTGCCGCCGAGGCCCATGTACCCGCACGCTGCGCCGAAGTGGCGGTGCGACGCGGCATCGAGCGACGACGCGAGCCACGGCGCGAGATCGGGCGCGCTCCAGCCGGTCGCGGCGCCCGCATCCGGCTTGAACGTGACGCGCGCGTTGTACGGCGGATCGAGTTCGAGCAGTTCCTTCAACTGCTGCACGGCCTGCGCGGCGTCGACGAGCGGCGGCAGGCGCAGCGACAGCTTGAACGCGGTGCGCGGCCGCAGCACGTTGCCCGCATCGGCGAGCGCCGGCAACCCGGACGCGCCGGTCACCGACAGCGACGGCCGCCACGTCGAATTCAGCAGCGCCTCGCGCGGGTCGGTCGTGGTCGGCAGCACCGGCTTGCCGTCCGCGCCGCAGGCCCACGGCAGGCCCTTCCATACCGCATCGCCGAGGATGACCGCGGCCGCATCGGCTTCGCGCACGCGGCTGTCGGGAATCTCGCAATGGAACACGCGCGGCAGCAGGTTGCCGCTGCCGGCGTCCTCGAGGCGCTCGAACAGCTGCCGCATCACGCGGAAGCTCGACGGCGCGATACCGCCGAACACGCCCGAATGAACGCCTTCGTCGAGCACCTCGACCTGCAGATCGCCGGACACCAGCCCGCGCAACGACGTCGTGAGCCACATCTGGTCGTAGTTGCCTGCGCCGGAATCGAGGCACACGACGAGCGATACCTGGCCGAGCCGGTCGCGCAGCGCGTCGACGTACGGCAGCAGATCGTAGCTGCCCGACTCCTCGCACGTCTCGATCAGGCCGACGCAGCGCGGCCGTTCGACGCCCTGCTCGTCGAGCGCGCCGAGCGCCGCGAGGCTCGCGTAGATCGCATAGCCGTCGTCCGCGCCGCCGCGGCCGTACAGCTTACCGTTCTCGAACTTCGGCGTCCACGGGCCGAGGTCGGCGCGCCAGCCGTCGAATTCGGGCTGCTTGTCGAGGTGGCCGTACAGCAGGATCGTGTCGGTGCTGCCCGCGCGCGTCGCCGGCGTTTCGAAGAAGATCACGGGCGTGCGGCCCGGCAGCCGAACGATCTCGAGCTTCAGCCCTTTCACCGGCTGGCGTTCGGCCCACTGCGCGGCATCGGTCACGACGCGCTCCAGATAGCCGCGTTTCGCCCAGTCCGGGTCGAACGCGGGGCTCTTCGCGGGGATCGCGATGTAGTCGGTCAGGGCGTGGAGAATTTCATCGTTCCACTTGCGCTCGACGAAGGCGACGAGCTTGTCATGGTCGAGGACGGGGGTAGTGTCGACGGAGGTCATGGTGGGTGCCGGGATCGGGCTGACGAAGATTCGGATGATACGCCGACGGCCCGCCGCCCGGGTGCATTCACGGCGCGCTGGCTTTCAGTGCCCTTTCCGCCACGGCCGGCGAGCGATACCGTTCGGCAGAACGCGCCCCATCAACCAAAACGATTACGAGCCGCCGGATTATTTAGGCCGCGAATTGATTTAGCCATTTCGTCAAGGATATTTACCGGGCGCCGGTTGTTCCGCGCATCCAGCGAATGACCGAGAAAATCGGCGAAGCCCTTATCAGTAAAGGCCGAGCGCCCGACATACCGAAACGGCGCGTCGCCGCCCGCCTACTTTCAATGACATGAATCAATATTAAAGTCATTAAATTCCGGCGTTTACCATTACCAGAACGGGCCAAAGCGATAACATGGCGACGTTAATAAAACGGCGATCCATTTCGGAATCGTCCACCGGCGCCGGCCGCGCCACCTCAACCGCATCACGTCCGTTCAAGGAGCCTCGCATGTCCGATGCCAGCTCGTCCTCCTCCCGTTCCACCGCTGCGTCGGCAGCGTCCGACGCGCCGAAGATCGGCGTCGTTCCCGCCACGCTGATGGTGGCGGGCAACATGATGGGTTCCGGCGTCTTCATGCTGCCCGCGAACCTCGCCGCCACCGGCGGCATCGCGATCTTCGGCTGGTTGATCACCGTCGTCGGCGCCGTCTCGCTCGCGCTGGTGTTCGCGAAGCTCGCGGCGATCGACCCGGCCGCTGGCGGCCCCTACGCGTACGCCAGAAAATCGTTCGGCCCGTACATGGGCTATCAGACCAACCTGATCTACTGGCTCGCGAACGTGCTCGGCAACGTCGGCCTCGCGGTCGCGGGACTCGGCTACCTCACGCACTTCTTCCCGGTGATGAAGGACCCGCTGGTGTTCGCGCTCGCGCAGATCTTCGTGATCTGGCTGTTCACCTACGCGAACATCCTCGGGCCGAACGTGGTCGGCCGCGTGCAGTCGGTCACGACCGTCGTCGCGCTGGTGCCGATCCTCGGGATGGCCCTGTTCGGCTGGTTCTGGTTCAGCAAGGACGTCTATCTCGCGGGCTGGAACGTGTCGGGCACGAGCAGCATCGGCGCGATCGGCGCGACGCTGAACTTCACGCTGTGGGCGTTCATCGGCGTCGAGAGCGCGTCGGTGTCGGCCGGCGTGGTCGAGAATCCGTCGCGCAACGTGCCGATCGCGACCGTCGGCGGCGTGGTGCTCGCGGCCGTCTGCTACGTGCTCAGCTCGACCGTCATCATGGGGATGATTCCGAACAAGGCGCTGCTCGCCTCGAGCGCGCCGTTCGCCGACGCCGCGCGCCTCGCGCTCGGCGACACCGCCGCGAACGCGGTCGCGCTGTGCGCGGCGCTCGGCTGCCTCGGCTCGCTCGCGGGCTGGACGCTGCTGGTCGGACAGACCGCGAAGGCCGCGGCCGACGACGGCCTGTTCGCCAGCGTGTTCGCACGCGTGAACTCGAAGAACGTGCCGTCGGCGGGGCTCGCGATCGTCGCCGTCATCATGACCGTGCAGGTGCTCGCGACGATGTCGCCGAGCGCAAGCCAGCAGTTCGGCAAGATCGCGTCGATCGCGGTGATCATGACGCTGCTGCCGTACATCTACTCGTGCATCGCGATCAAGGTGCTCGGCTACGGCAAGATGCCGCCGCACCAGTTCACGTTCTACACGATCGTCGGCCTGATCGGCGCGGTCTACTCGCTGTGGGCGATGGTCGGCTCCGACGGCCAGCAGACGCGCTGGTCGCTGATCTTCGTGATCGCGACGATCGTGTTCTACGAACTGTCGATCAACCGCCAGCGCGAAATCGAGGAAACCCACGTCCATCCGGGCGGCCGTTCGCCGCGCTGGGTGCGCTACTTCGCGCTCGGCGTCACCATCGTCGCGCTCGCCGCGACGTTCTGGATCTCCGTCGGCCAGCACGAGGCCGATCTCCTTCACGCACGCTCGCCGGCCGCGGGCGTCGCGGCAACCCAGCACACGGGGGAATAACAGATGACCGCTTCCTTGACCCAACCCGCATTGCGCCGCCTCGGGATGAAGGCGCTGCTCGTGCAGCACGACATCGACGAGCGAACCGCGACCGGCCGCGCCGCCACCGCGCTCGCCGAAGAATTGCGCACGCGGCTCGTCGACGTCGTGATCGCGACCTCCGCCGACGACGCGTGCGCGGTGGTCGTCGCCGATCCGGCGATCCAGTGCCTGCTGCTCAACTGGGAACTCGGCAACGATCCGGCCCACGCGCCCGCGCAGGCCGTGCTCGACGCAATGCGCGCGCGCAACGCGACGGTGCCGGTGTTCCTGCTCGCGAGCCGCGCGAGCGCGGCCGCGATTCCGGTCGACGCGATGCGCAAGGCCGACGACTTCATCTGGATGCTCGAGGACACCACCGCGTTCATCGGCGGGCGGATCGTCGCCGCGATCGAACGCTACCGCGAGACGGTGCTGCCGCCGATGTTCCGCGCGCTCGCGCAGTTCTCGCGCGTGTACGAATACTCGTGGCACACGCCGGGCCATACGGGCGGCACCGCGTTCCTGAAGTCGCCGGTCGGGCGCGCCTACTTCGAATTCTTCGGCGAAGCGCTGTTTCGCTCGGACCTGTCGATCTCGGTCGGCGAACTCGGCTCGCTGCTCGACCACTCCGGCCCGATCGGCGACAGCGAGCGCTATGCGGCGCGCGTGTTCGGCGCGCATCGCACGTATCACGTGACGAACGGCTCGTCGATGTCGAACCGCGTGATCCTGATGGCGAGCGTCACGCGCAATCAGGTCGCGCTGTGCGACCGCAACTGCCACAAATCGGCCGAGCACGCGATGACGATGTCCGGCGCGATTCCGACCTACCTGATCCCGTCGCGCAACCACTACGGCATCATCGGCCCGATCATGCCCGAGCGGCTCACGGCCGCGGCCGTGCGGCTCGCGATCGACGCGAACCCGCTGGTGCGCGGCCGCGACGGCATCAGCCCGACGCCCGTGCACGCGCTGATCACGAACTCGACCTACGACGGGCTGTGCTACAACGTCGCGCGCGTCGAGGAGCTGCTCGGCCAGAGCGTCGACCGCCTGCATTTCGACGAAGCCTGGTACGGCTATGCGCGCTTCAACCCGATCTACCGCGATCGTTATGCGATGCACGGCGATCCGGCGCAGCACGACGCGAGCAAGCCGACGGTGTTCGCGACGCAATCGACGCACAAGCTGCTCGCCGCGCTGTCGCAGGCGTCGTTCATCCATATCCGCGACGGCCGCAATCCGATCGAGCACGCGCGCTTCAACGAGGCGTACATGATGCACGCGTCGACGTCGCCGAACTACGCGATCATCGCGTCGAACGACGTGAGCGCGGCGATGATGGACGGCCCCGGCGGCGAAGCGCTGACGACCGACGCGATCCGCGAGGCCGTGTCGTTTCGCCGGATGCTGGCGCGCCTGCATGCGGAATACGACGAGAACGACGACTGGTTCTTCGACGGCTGGCAGCCGGACACGGTCGTCGACCGCAAGACCGGGCGACGCGTGCCGTTCCACGAAGCGGACGAGACGCTGCTCGCGACCGATCCGTCGTGCTGGGTGCTGCATCCGGGCGACACGTGGCACGGCTTCGGCGCGATCGAGGACGACTACTGCATGCTCGACCCGATCAAGGTGTCGATCGTCACGCCGGGCGTCGCGCCGCACGGCGGGCTGATGCCGGTCGGCATTCCCGCGTCGGTGGTGACGGCCTATCTTGACCGGCAAGGGATCGTCGTCGAGAAGACGACCGACTTCACGATCCTGTTCCTGTTCTCGCTCGGCGTGACGAAGGGCAAGTGGGGCACGCTCGTCAACACGCTGCTCGACTTCAAGCGCGACTACGATGCGAACGCGCCGCTCGAGCAAGCGCTGCCGGAGCTCGTCGCGCGCTATCCGGAGCGTTACGGCAAGCTGGGGCTGCGCGAGCTGTGCGATCTGATGTTCGCCGCGATGAGCGACCTGAAGACGACCGAGATGATGTCGCGCGGCTTCTCGACGCTGCCGCAGCCGGACTACAGCCCGGCCGAGGCGTACGAGCATCTGGTTCACAACGACATCGAGATGCTCGAGCTGTCGGAGATGGCCGGCCGCACCGTCGCGACCGGCGTCGTGCCCTATCCGCCCGGCATTCCGCTGCTGATGCCGGGCGAGAACGCAGGGCCGGCCGACGGTCCGCTGCTCGGTTACCTGAAGGCGCTCGAACAGTTCGACCGGCGCTTCCCGGGCTTCACGCACGATACGCACGGCGTCGAAGTGGACGACGGCGTGTACCGCATCGCGTGCATCAGGCAGGCGGGCCGCGATAGCGCCGCGCGCTGAGCGAAGGCGGTGAGCAGCGACCGGCGTCACGGCCGGTCGCTAACGGCCCCGGCCGGGGCCGGGGGTGCCGGCCCGCTACGCGGGCAACTTGGCGACCCACGCGGCAAGCTGCGCTTCGCCTTCGTCGTCGAGCTTGCCGCTGAGTTCTCCATACCACTGCACGATCGCGTCGGCCGGCTGCGTGGCCTTCAGGATCTCGAGGCTGTTCTCGAGGAACGCGCCGAAGAACGGAATCCCGCGCATGTAGAGGAACGTCGAATCGGTGATGCGCACATGGCCGTACACGTCGCGCAGCCACCCGAGATGCGGCAGCGCCTCGCGCGCATGACCGCTTTGCATCAATGCCGAAATGAAGTTCGTGCGCGCGGCGACGTCGGACTGTTCGTGCGTCTCATGATTGATCTCGGCCGCCTTCTGCATCCACGCCTCGCCGCGCTCCACTTCGTCGCACATCACCGACGTCGTCGCGAGCTGCACCGCGTTGTGCGCACTCGGCTCATGGCCGAACAATTCGAGCCAGTAAGGGAATGCCTCCGCGTAGCGCTGCAGCGCCGAATACGACAGCGCGCACAGACGCGCCGCGTCGGCCAGCCGTTGCGCATGCGGCGCGGCAGCCGCGATCGCCGCTTCGTGCCGGCCGGCCTGATATGCCGCCAGCGCCGCGGCCAGTTCGGGGGCGATGTCGGGGCCGCGCTGTTCGTCCGCGTCCGCGTCGGCGTCCGACGGCTGCGTGCGTTGCGTAGACGATGCGGGCGGCGTGAGCGAGGCGGCCTCGTCGCGCGGTTTCTTCCCGAACAGCTTTCCCAGCAGACCCATGTCGTGGTCCTTGTCGTTATGGTGAAGGAATGGCGGCGCCGCATCCACGGCCGCCGCACGGCGACCGCCATCTTACGCGTGCGACGCGGTGGCGGAAACGGGCAACGGGAAAAGCGAAAAGGCGACCGCCGCGTGCAGCCGTCCAGGAGCGCCGCGACGCGTCACGCGCGCGGCGGCCGCACGCCGCGATCCATGCCGCGCCGGTAAGCGGCCGGGCTCGTCGCCGCGACGCGCCGGAAATGCCGGCGCAACGATTCCTCCGAGCCGAAGCCCGCACGCGCGGCAACCTGCGCCAGCGACAGGGACGGCTGCGCTTCGAGCATATCCTTCGCGACGTTCACGCGCTCGCGGATCAGCCACGCGAGTGGCGACATCCCGGTCGCGTCGGCGAACTGCCGCTGCAGCGTGCGCGGGCTCATCGCGGCATGCGCGGCCAGCGACGCGAGCGTGTGCGGCTCGGCCGCATGCGCGCGCATCCAGTCGATCAGCTTCGCGAGCCGGTCGCTGCCGCCAGGCGCGACGGGGCGCGGCACGAACTGCGCCTGCCCGCCGTCGCGATGCGGCGGCAGCACGAGCCGCTGCGCGACGCGGTTCGCGATCGCGCCGCCGTGATCGCGGCGCACCAGATGCAGCAGCATGTCGAGGCCGGCCGCCGAACCGGCCGACGTGACGATCTGCCCGGCATCGACGTACAGCGCGTCGGGGTTCACGCGCAGCGCCGGATAGCGCGCCTGCAGGCGCTCCGCGTAACGCCAGTGGGTCGTCACGGTAAGCCCGTCGAGCACGCCGGCCGCCGCCAGCACGAACACGCCCGAACAGATCGAACAGAGCCGCGCGCCGCGGCGATGCGCGGCGCGCAGTTTCTTCAGCAGCGGTTCGGGCGGCCGTTCGTCCGGGTCGCGCCAGCCGGGAATCACGATGGTGTCCGCACGATCGAGCATCGCGAGCCGGTACGGCGCGGCGACCGTGATGCCGCCCGCGGCGCGCACCGGCCCGGGCTCGCTCGCACAGACCGCGAAGCGATACCAGTCGACGCCGAGTTCCGGCCGTTCGAGTGCGAACAATTCGACCACGCAGCCGAATTCGAAAGTGCAGAGCCGATCGTAGGCAAGCGCGACGACGAGATGATTGTGCATGGCGCGATGTTACCGGAACTTGTCGATCGCGCCACTGCCGGAAAACCGGCGCGCACGCGATACTGGCCTCGTTGCGGCGCATTCCGCGCCGCCTGCTCAGGAGCGCATTTCATGTCATATGTCACCGACGTCCCGGCCGCCGACAGCGCAAGCGCCGCCACGCATTTCGAAGCGTCGCTGCGGTTCGAAACCGATTGCTGGGACGTGCACGACGCGCTCACGTCCGGCGCAGCCGATTTCGTGCTGCTCGACGTTCGCGGTCCCGAACAATTCGCGGCCGGCCACGTGCCGGGCGCGCGCAACCTGCCGCACCGCAAGATCGTCGCGGGCAAGCTCGGCGACCATCCGGCCGACACGCTGTTCGTCGTCTACTGCGCGGGCCCGCACTGCAACGGCGCCGCGCGCGCGGCGATCCGGCTCGCGCGGCTCGGCCGCCCGGTGAAGCTGATGATCGGCGGGATCGCCGGCTGGCGCGACGAGGGTTTCGCGCTGAGCAACGATGCGCAAATGGAAACCGGTGCCATGCACTGATCGTCGCTAAAAACGCAACAATCAATTGCCGAAGGAAGGCCTGCACACGAACGGAAAAAGCGCGACAATCGGTCTCATTGCAGTCTGGACGGAGTAGCAACATGCCACACGCAGTCCTGATTCAGGTAGCCGGTTCGATCGCAGCGATCGCGCTCTATTTCCTGCCGGCCGTCATCGCCGACCGGCGCGGGCGGCACGACAAGCTGACGATCGCGATGTTCAACGCACTGTTCGGATGGACCGGCATCGGCTGGCTGATGACGCTCTACTGGGCGTGCCAGCCGAACCCGCGGGCCGACGTCGCGCAAACGATCCTCGCGAAGCGCCGCGGCATCAGCATGCGGACCTTCTCGACCGGCCTCGTCGAGCGCGTGCAGCGCCGTATCGCCGCCCAGGAGCAATGGGCCGAAAAGCAGGGCTGCCGCTGAACCGCCTGTTCACGCCTGGCTCGCGATGCCGAAGTTCGGCATCCTGATGTTGGTCGACGCGCGGTAGTCCCACACGAGCCCGCTGGGCAGCTCGCCGCTGCTCGCATGTAACCACACGTCGAACGCCCCCGTCGTCACCGCCCGCGCGATGCGCTCGCCCGGGCAGCCATGCGGCCCCTTACCGAAGCCGAAAGTCGGCGCAGGCGCGCGGCCGGGCAGCAGGCGATGCGGCTCGCGATGCACGGCCGGATCGCGGTTCGCCGCGGCGAGCACGACGAGGATCGCCGCGCCGGCATCGACGCTCACGCCTTCGATCGTCGTATGCGACGCGACGAAGCGGCGTGTGTTCTGCACCGGCGAATCGAAGCGCCCCACTTCCGCGACGAATGCGTCGAGCGCAGCGGCATCCGGAATCGCCCGCCCGCCGTCCGCGCTCGCGCGCGCCGACTCTTCCCAAGCGATCAGCGCATTGCCGAGCCACGCGGCGCTCGCCTCGCATGTCTGCGACAGCAATCCGACCAGATTCGTGACCAGCGCGCCGCCGGCCTGCCAGCCCGCGGCGCGCGCCGCATCCTGAACCGCCGCGACGAGCGACCCGTCCCGGGCGCGCGTGCGTGCGACCCGCTCCGTCATCCGTTCGAGCAAGCGCCGCGCAGCATCGCTTGCACGCGCCAGCGTCGCGTCGTCCGACAGCGGCGACAGCGCGGCGACGAACGCGACGACGAGCGCAGCGATGTCGTCGAGCTGTGCTTCATCGAAGCCGAGCAGATCGGCGACCGCGCAGACGGGCACCGTCAGGCACCATGCGTTCAATGCCTCAGCGTCGAGCGGCGCGCGCAGGCGGCGGCCGGCGAGCGACGCGGTCCGCTCGCGCAACGCGTGCGCGTCGATCGATGCGAATGCCGCGCGCAGCGCCTGTTTCGGCACGTCGTGGCGCAACGCGCCGTCGTTCATGCGGATCAGGTCGCCGAACAGCGCGCCGGCGGTGGTGCCGCGCAACGCGGGCGGCACCGGCGCATCGAGCGGCCTGACGCGGCAGGTCGGATGGCCGAGCACCGCCGCCACGCTGGCCGCGCGGCTCGCGACCCACAGGCCGAGCGTCGCGTCGAACGCGAGCGGCGGCCCGTCGACGAGCGTCGCGTAGTAGGGATAGGGATCGCGGTGCGTAACCGCGGCAATCGGATCGGTCGGGTTCATGCGTGCAGTATCGGCGCGCAGGCCGGCAGCATGTTTCGGGTCGACGTGAAATGTCGATGTGCGGGTGTGCGGGTGTGCGGGTGTGCGGGTGTGCGGGGGCTTCGGGCCGCGGTGGCGCGGTGGCGCGGTGGCGCGGTGGCGTGGTGGCGTGGTTGCGTGGGCGCGTGACCGCAGTGGCCGCAGTGGCCGCGGTGAGCGGGATCGCCGCGACGACCGCAATGACGCAATGCCGCTGTGAACCCGCCAGCACAATAGGCGCAGCGGCCGCACCGAACCGGCGCCCCGCTCCTGCGTCAGGCCGCCGAACGAAAGCGAAACGTTTGCATGCGCACGCGCGCGCGGCCCGCCGAAATCGCGCGCGGCTCCGGCGCGACCATCTCGTGGTGAAACATTTCCTGCCGGAAGTGGCCGCCGTCGTCGAACCACTGGCAGATCAGCCAGTCGGCGTCGTCGAACACGACGGGGCCCGCGTAAGTCACGGTCATGCGCGGGCCGCCGGTTTTCAGCGTCACGACATCGCCGACGCGAAAGCGGCTGCGGTGATTTTCTCGGATTGTCATCGCTCTCTCGATTTTTATATATTCATTATTTCCGGCGCCCCGCCGGCCGATCATTCGGATATGCCGCAGATTAACAATCCGAAAAATAACCGGCAACTCCCGAAAACCGAAAAAATACCGGTCTTAAAATCGGGACAATACGTAAATCGGGTACGCCGGGCGCATGATTGGCGCCAATGCCGGCGCGGCTTGCGCGCCGACTCCCGCCAATCGGCCGGAATTCGCAGAGTAAACGATGTAATTGCCGCAGTCACCGAAGATTAAATCGACTGCGGCTTCGTTTGATAACGGTCAACCGGTATCCATCTGGAAAACGTTACCCCGATTTAGCCACGATCATTCTGCGAAACGGACCGGCGAATTGTCCCGCGCGGCGAACCAGCGATCGAGATCGCTGCCCAGCACCGCCTCTTGCGCGAAGGTAAACGTGCCGTCGCGCGCCATTTCCGTCGCCGCCCGCAGGAATGCGCCCAGCGCGGTCCGCGCGAGCGCGCCGCCGACGCTCACGCGCTTCACGCCGAGCGCGGCGAGTTCATCCATGCTCAGCACGCCGCCCCGCAGCCCCATCACGACATTGACCGGCGCGCCGACGGCGCGGGTGACGGCCGCGATGTCGTCGCGATCGGTCAGGCCCGGCGCATAGATCACGTCGGCGCCCGCATCGCGATAGGCGGTCAACCGCGCGATCGTGTCGGCGAGATCGCGGCGTCCGTGCAGATAGTTCTCGCAACGCGCGGTCAGCATGAACGGAAACGGCAGCTCGCGCGCCGCGGCAACGGCCGCCGCGATGCGCTCGACCGCGAGGTCGTGCGGATAGATCGGCGCGTCGGCGCGTCCGGTCGCATCCTCGATCGAGCCGCCCACCGCGCCGGCCGCGGCCGCCAGCCGGATCGTGTCGGCCACCGTGTCGGGCGCATCGCCGAAGCCGTTCTCGAGATCGGCGCTGACCGGCAGACCGCCTGCGGCGACGATCTCCGCGATGTGCGCGAGCATTTCGTCACGGCCGATCGCGTTGTCCGGCCGGCCGCGCGAATAGGCGAAACCGGCGCTGGTGGTGGCGAGCGCGTCGAAGCCGGCCATCGCGAGCAGCCGCGCGGAGCCGGCATCCCACGGGTTCGGGATGATGAACGCGCCGGGGCGCGTATGCAGCGCACGAAACGCTTGCGCGTGGCGCAATTGCAGAACGGAATCGGACATCGTCGTCTCCTCGGAACGGGAGACGCCAGCATACGCGCGCACGGCGCGGGCACGGTTCGGCGTGCGCTGAAATATCGATGCGGGCGAGACCGGCACGGGAGCCGCGCCGTTTGATCGCGACCATGCGCGTGCGAGCGCCGGGCCGTCTGCCGCCGTGTTAGATCCGTGTTGGACCCGTGTCAGGCCGTCGGCGGCGCAAGCGTCCCGCAGCCGCGCGCGCGGCTACACGACGTACGCGCCCTTCGCATGCAACTCGGCTTCGGTGCGCTCGAGCGCCGCGACCGCACCGCTGCCTTCCAGCGCGAGCAGCTGCGCGACCAGCGCTTCGGCCATCGCATGCGCGGCCACGAGCGACGGAAAGAACGACGGGCTGTCGTGCGTGAAGATCAGTTGCGCATCGGCATGCAGCGCGATCGGCGCGACCGCGCTGTCGGTGATCGCGACGATCTTGCTGCCCTGCGCTTTCGCGGCCTGCGCCACGCGCGTCGCTTCGGCCGAATACGGCGCGAAGCTGATGATCACGGTCACGCTGTGTTTCGCGATCGTGCGCAGCTCCATCTCGAGCGAACCGGCGACGCCGTTGAGCAGCGACACGGTCGGCCGGAACAGCCGGTAGCCGTACACGAAACCGAACGCCACCGGATAGCACGACCGGAAGCCCGCGACGTGCACGTGCGCTGCCTTGCGGATCAGCTTCGCGGCGTCGGCGAGCGCGTGCTCGTTCTGTGCGGCGGTCACCGACAGATTGTGCTGCTGGGCCGCGAGCAGGTCGTGCGCGAGCGACGCCTTCGCGTCGGGCCGCACGAGCGAGCGCGCGCGCTGCGTGAGCGGCTCGGGGCGCGTGCGCACGCGCGCGACGCACAGATCGCGCAGCTCGTTCCAGCCGGGAAAACCGAATTGCTGCGCGAGGCGCACGAGCGACGCGGGCTGAACCTGCGCGTGCTGCGCGACCTTGCGCATCGACGACGTGGCGACCTCGTCGGGATGATCGAGCAGAAATGCAGCACCCGCCTGGAATTGCGGGCTCAGTTCGGAAAATTGCGCCCGAATCCGGGACGCGAGTTCATCGAAATTGGCAGCCATCTTGGTGAGAACGGGAACCGGTCGCCCATGGTATCACCGGCCCCGCGCGCACCGTTCAGCGCAGCACGTCCACGCGATCGACGTCGACCTTCACGCTGCCGGACCACTTGCGCTCGAACTCGCCGGTCAGCTTCACGTCGCTCTGCTCGCTGACGGGCTGCCCCGCCGCCCACAGCTTCCGGTCGATTTCGACGCGGATCGTGCCGGTCGCATCGGCGAACTCGTAGTCGTCGCCGCCGACGTGCCGGACGATCCGTCCGTGCAACTGCACCGGCTGGTCGTCCTTGCCGGTGGCGAGCAGGTCCTTCACGGTCGTGGCGGCGGCCGCCGACGGCCCCGTGTATTGCGCGTGCGCGCCCGCCGACAGCGTGGCGAGCGCGACGGCCAGGATGCTGAACCGTTTCTTCATGATGTCGTTTCCTCTTCTTCGATGGTGCGCCGCGCCCGGATCGAGCGCGACGGCCAGAGCTTACGAAGCGTAAGATTAAGCGCACCTGAAGGCGCGAACCGCGCGACGCGGTCGTGGCGCCGGGCGCCGGCACTTAAGCACGACCTAAGATACGGGCGCTTATCATGGACACCCCGGGCGCATCGCGCCCTGCTGAAGAGATACCAATCCATGCGCGTACTGCTCGTCGAGGACGATCCGCTGATCGGCAGCGGGCTCGAACAGGGCCTCAGACAGGAAGGCTTCGCGGTCGACTGGGTGAAGGACGGCGACGCCGCGTCGCTCGCGCTGCGCTCGACCGGCTACGGGCTGCTGCTGCTCGACCTCGGGCTGCCGAACCGCGACGGTCTGTCGGTGCTCGCGGCACTGCGCCGCCGCGACGAAACGCTGCCCGCGATCATCATCACCGCGCGCGACGGCGTGCCGGACCGCATCGCCGGCCTCGACAGCGGCGCCGACGACTACCTCGTCAAGCCGTTCGTGCTCGAGGAGCTGCTCGCGCGCATTCGCGCGGTCACGCGGCGTCACGCCGGGCGCGCGCAGACGACGCTCGCGATCGGCCCGCTGCGGCTCGATCCGATCAAGCATCTGGTGTGGCTCAACGACGACGAAGTTACGCTGTCGCCGAAGGAGTTCGTGCTGCTGCACGAACTGATGCGCGACCCCGGCGCGGTGATCTCGCGCGAACAGTTCGAGGAACGGCTGTACAGCTGGGGCGAAGAGATCGAGAGCAACGCGGTGCAGGTTCACATCCACAACCTGCGCAAGAAGCTCGGTCATGACATGATCCGCACGGTGCGCGGCGTCGGCTACCGGATCGGTGACAGCGCATGAGCGGCCTGCAACAGGCGATCGCGCGCTGGCGCAGCGCGTCGCTGCGGCGGCGCCTGCTGATGTGGCTGCTGCCCGCCGCCTGCGCGATCGGGCTGGTCGCGAGCGCGGGCACCTACTGGGGCGCGCTGCGCGAACTCGACGACCTGCTCGACGATCAGATGCGCAGCATGTCGAAGCAGATCGTGGTCGGCCCGAACGGCGAGCTGTCGTTCCGCGATCGCGGCAGCGACAAGCACGGCTTCAAGCGCGACGATCCCGACGCCGTACTGCTGCAGGTATGGCGCGACGGCACGCTCGTCTATTCGACCGATCGCGAATCGGCGCTGCCGCCGCCGACGCGGTCGGGCATCGCGAGCGTCGACGTCGACGGCCAGCCGTGGCGCACCTACGTGACCGAACGCGCCGGCACCACGATCCGGCTCGCACAGGCGCGCCACGCGCGCTGGGAAGCGATCGCGGGCATCGCCGTGCATCTGCTGTGGCCGGTGTTCTCGATGCTGCCGGTGCTCGCGATCGGGCTGTGGTTCGGCATCGGCGCGGGGCTGCGACCGCTGCGCACGATCGCGTCCGGGCTGAAGCGCAGGAATGCCAACAACCTCGAACCGGTCGACGTCGCGTCGATGCCGAACGAGGTTCGCCCGCTCGCCGAAGCGATCAACGACCTGCTCGCGCGGCTCGAGCGCGCCTTCACACTGCAGCGGCACTTCATCGCCGACGCCGCGCACGAGCTGCGCACGCCGATCATGGGATTGTCGATACAGTCGGAATTGTTGCGGCGCGCGTCGACGGCCGACGAACGCGAGCAGATCCTCGCGCAGATCCATGCGGGCACGACGCGTCTCGGCCATCTCGCCGAGCAGTTGCTGACGCTCGCGCGCCTCGAGCCCGATGCGCCGGCGGCCGCAGCGGCCGCCGCGCGCGTCGATCTCGCGGCACTGTGCCGCTCGGTCGTCGCGGAGCGCGCGCGGGTCGCCGATGCGCATCGCATCGACCTCGGCGCGATCGTGTCGTCGCCGGTGATGGCCGCCGGCAATCCCGACACGCTGCGCGTGCTGCTGAACAACCTGGTCGACAACGCGATCCGCTATGCGGGCGAAGGTGCGCGCGTCGACGTGTCGGCACGCGTCGAAGGCGCGACGCCCGTGCTCGAAGTCGCCGACAACGGCCCCGGCATCCCCGAGGCGGAACGCAACGACGTGTGGGAACGCTTCTATCGCGGCGCGGGCGCGCAGGCCGTCACGTCGTCCGGCAGCGGACTCGGGCTGTCGATCGTCAAACGGATCGCCGAACAGCATCGCGCGACCGTCTCGCTCGGCACGACCGAGGGCGGACGCGGGCTGACGGTGACGGTGCGCTTCCCGGCCGCGGCATGACGAGGCCAGACGAGTCCTGACGCGGGCCGGTCGCGCGGCTTGTCCACAGATTGTGTTGGCAAGCTTGTGGACAACCAGCCGCCAACGACAGCAAGCCATTGATCCGAAAAGATTTGATCGGTGTGCGCAGCAAACGCGCCGTCGCGCATGGCTATCGCATGTGATACGCAGCAAAGCGACGTCGCCGCGGACACCGCTGGTAGCCTCGACATCGCGAACCGTGCGGCTCGGCGACACCGAATTCATTGAAGCGGCAGTTCACTGCCGACCCAGCTTCGTCGCGCACTCGCCAGCAGTCCGACGTATTTCAACGATGCGATCGAATGGGGTCGACCGTGACGTTTCGATCAGCCGCCATCGCGAAACAACAGCTGCCGTCGTTCCGGAAAGTCGCGCCGACGGGCATTTTTGGCACGCCGTGAACCGCCGCGCAGCGGGACACCGCGCCACACGATCGCCACATGCACTTCTCCACAGAAAATGTTGGCAAGCTTGTGGATATCCTGCGCACCGCGACGCTAAGCCCTTGATCCGACAGACTTTGGCACGTGTGATGCAGACGCTGCGCCAGCCGGGCCGCGTTATGCACGGCTTCGCCGCAGTTCGCATCACGATGCCACGCGGCCAGACCCGCGCTGCACGACGTGCGCATCGCGGCACTTACACACAGATTGTGTTGGCAAGCTTGTGGATATCCTGCGCAAGCGTTCGCTAAGCCATTGATCGGCCTGCGATTCGCGCGCCATGTCAACGTTTCGGCACGGCCGTCGCGCCGCACCGGCGCCCCCCGTGCGTCCCTTGACGGCCGCGCACGCGACGCGTCACGATCACACGACGCCGCGCACGTCACGCGTCGGCGCCACGGGCCGGCCGCTCCGCCCGCATTCGACAACGACACATCACTCCGAGGAAGGCCATGGAACATTTCAACGCAGGGCAAATGCTGGTCGCGCTCGTGCTCGTCGCGATCGTCGTCTATCCGTACGTGCGCATCGTGCGGCGCACGGGCCACTCGGGCTGGTGGATCCTGACGATGTTCGTGCCGGTGCTGAACTTCATCATGTTGTGGGTCTTCGCGTTCGCACGCTGGCCCGCCACCGACGATCGGCAACGCTAGCAGGCTGTTGAAATTGGATACGGTGTAAACGGGCGTTGCGAGCGGTGCGTTAGAGATATCGTGTTCATGATCTTGGGCAGACGAGAGCGATGCGCGGAATGGACGAGATGCAAGAACCGCTGTTCACGACGGTGAAGCTGGAAGACTTCGTGCCGGCCGATCACCCGTTGCGGCCGCTTCGGCTGCTGGTCAATCAAGCGCTGAAGCGGCTCAATGGGCTGTTTGGCACGATCTACGCGGATAGCGGCCGTGCGTCGATTGCGCCGGAGAAACTGCTGCGTGCATTGCTGCTGCAGGTGCTGTACTCGGTGCGCAGCGAGCGCATGTTGATGGAACAGATGCGCTACAACCTGCTGTTCCGTTGGTTCGTCGGACTGGCGATCGAAGACGCCGTCTGGGACCACTCGGTGTTCTCCAAGAACCGTGATCGTCTGCTCGAGCACGAAGTGGTCGAAGCGTTCTTTACCGAAGTCATGAGCTTGGCCGACAAGCAAGGGCTGCTGTCCAGAGAACACTTCTCGGTCGATGGCACGCTGATCCAGGCTTGGGCCAGCCACAAGAGCTTCCGGCCCAAGGACGGCTCGGACGATCCACCAGCCGGCGGTGGTCGCAATGTCGACACCGACTGGAAGGGCAAGCGGCGCAGCAACGATACGCATGAATCGAGCACCGATCCGGACGCGCGCCTGTTCCGCAAGGGGCGGCAAAGCGGAGCCATCCTTTGTTATCAGGGGCACATCCTGATGGAGAACCGCTCGGGCTTGGTGGTCGGCGCGGTGGTCAGCCACGCTGACGGTTTCGGCGAACGCGCAAGTGCGTTGCGCTTGCTCGATTGCGTGCCGGGCCGTCACGCCAAGACGCTCGGCGCCGACAAGGGTTACGACATGCGCGACTTTGTGCGGGACTGTCGTGCGCGCAAGGTGACGCCGCATGTCGCGCGCAACGACGCGCATCAAGGCGGCAGCGCGATCGATGGCCGCACCTCGCGGCACGCCGGTTATGGCATCAGCCAGGTGATTCGCAAGCGCATCGAAGAGCACTTCGGCTGGGGCAAGACCGTCGGCAGGATCCGACAGACCGCGTATCGCGGCATCAAGCGAGTCGACCAGCACTTCAAGCTGACGATGCTGGCGAGCAACCTGACTCGAATGGCTCGAATACTGGCAGCGGTGCCGCAGGGAGCAGCGCGATGAGCCGCCCAACCGTAGCTGTTGCGCGGCAACGCGCCGGCCGGCCCGCTCGCAAGCGGGGCATCCGGCACGATTCGTCAGCAACTCAGCGGCCAATCGCATACGAAACCCTTTTAAACAGTGCCCCGATCGTCGGAACGAGGCGCTTTTCAACAGCCTGCTAGGGCCTGCTCACGCTGATAACGGGCTTGCGAACCGGCCTGCGCATCGGATGAGCCGGCCCGCCCGCTTGTCCACAGATTATGTTGGCAAGCATGTGGACAGCGTGCGCATACCGGCACCAAGCGCTTGATCCGAAAGACTTTCTGCGCGGTGCTCCAAATGCGGCACGCGGCGCGCAACGCCGCCTCCCGCTTGTCCACAGATTGTGTTGGCAAGCATGTGGATAGCCTGCGCACACCGCAACCAAGCGCTTGATCCGAAAGACTTTGTTCCCATCGCTTCGAATCGGGCAGCGCCCGCCGCCGCGGCCGCGTTGCGGCAAGCGCGGCGGCCGGCCGGCTTTTCCACATATTTTGTTGGCAAGGATGTGGATATCCTGAGCATGCGCGACGTAAGTCGTTGATCGCACAACGTTTGGCTGCCGCGGTCACGACTGCGGCAGCGCCTGCCTCGATCGCCGCGCCCCGCCGCCCCACCCCTCACGCGAATGCCGCGACCGCGATCCGCGCCGCCGCGGCAATCACGTTCTCCTTCGCCTTCGCATCTGCGCGTGCCTGCGTGTAGTACACGGTCAGCACGATCGGCGCGCGCGACGGCAGCCACACGACACCCGCGTCGTTCGTCGTTCCGTAGTCGCCGGTGCCGGTCTTGTCGGCGACCTGCGAACCGGCCGGCACGCCCGCGCGAATCCGCTTGTCGCCGACCTTGTTGCCGCGCATCCATGCCACCAGTTGCGCACGCTGCGCGGGCGGCAACGCGTCGCCGAGCGTGAGCGCGCGGATGCTCGCGGCCATCGCCGCGGGCGTCGTCGTGTCGCGCAGGTCGCCCGGCAGCGCCGTATTCAGCGCGGTTTCCCAGCGGTCGAGACGGAACGTGTCGTCGCCGATCGAGCGTGCATACGCGGTCACGGCCGCCGGCCCGCCGATCAGCTTCATCGCCAGGTTCGCGGCCGTGTTGTCGCTGTACTGGATCGCCGCCTCGCACAGCTGCGCCACCGTCATCCCGGTGTCGACATGCCGGCCCGACACGGGCGAGGAGTTGACGAGATCGGCCTGCGCATACGTCACGCGCTGCTGCAGCAAACCGGGATGCTCGACGCTCCGCGCGAGCACCGCCGCGCCGAGCATCGCCTTGAACGTACTGCAGAACGGAAAGCGCTCGTCAGCGCGATGCTGCGCGCGCCGGCCGCTCGCGGTATCGATCGCGCATACGCCGAGGCGGCCGCCCGCCGCCCGCTCGAGCGCGGCGAACGTCGCGGCGGACGCGATGTCGGGTGCGGCGGCCGACGGCGCCGCGCACGCGCCGACGGTCACGACGAGCGGCGCCGATGCCGCGGCCAGCAACAAGGTTCGACGTTGCGATGAGTAGGTCATGTCATGTCTCTCGTGGTGGAATGGATGCAGAACGGCCGGCCGGCGAGACAGCACTATCGTGACTTTACGTTTGTCCGACAAGCAATGATAATTGGGCGCTGACAAAAGAATTTCTTATGACAAAGCTCCGTCCTCGTCTCCCATTGAACGCGTTGCGCGCCTTCGAATCGTCCGCGCGCCACCTGAATTTCACGCGCGCCGGCCTCGAGCTGAGCGTCACGCAGGCAGCCGTGAGCCAGCAGGTGCGTTCGCTGGAGGAGCGGCTCGGCTGTGCGCTGTTCACGCGCCTGCCGCGCGGCCTGGGCCTCACCGACGAAGGGCGCGCGCTGCTGCCGGTGCTCAGCGACGCGTTCAGCCGGATCGAAACCGTGCTCAATCAGTTCGACGGCGGGCGCTTCCACGAGGTGTTGACGCTCGGTGCCGTCGGCACCTTTGCCATAGGCTGGCTAATGCCACGCCTGAAGCGGTTCGGCGAGACGCACCCGTTCGTCGAGCTGCGACTGCGCACCAACAACAACGTCGTCGATCTCGCCGGCGAAGGCCTCGATTTCGCGATCCGCTTCGGCGAAGGCAACTGGCCCGCGACGCGCAACGAGCGGCTGCTCGACGCGCCGCTCAGCGCGCTGTGCGCGCCGGACATCGCGCGGCGTCTGTCGCGGCCGGCCGATCTCGCGAACGAAACGCTGCTGCGCTCGTACCGCACCGACGAATGGCTGGGCTGGTTCGACGCCGCGCAGGTCGAGCCGTGGACGGTCAACGGGCCGGTATTCGATTCATCGCGACTGATGGTCGAGGCCGCGATGCAGGGCGCGGGCATCGCGCTCGCGCCGGCTTGCATGTTCGCGCGCGAGTTGCAGCTCGGCATGCTGGCGCGGCCACTCGACATCGACGTGCGCGGCGGCGCCTATTGGCTCACGTCGCTGAAGTCGAAGCCGCTGACGCCCGCGATGCAGTTGTTTCGCGACTGGATCGTCGCGGAAGCGGCCGACGCCCCGCCGCACGAATGAGGCACGCGTGTTTGTCCACAGAAAATGTTGGCAAGGATGTGGATATCCTGGGTACCCGGCGCGTAACCCGTTGATCGGGCACGAATTCCAGGTGCCACGTGCGCATCGCGCATTGGCCGCCACAGGATCGAGGCGAACGCGGCCGATTCCAAACCATCAGGAATCTATCGCGTGACACTTATCCACAGATTTTGTTGGCAAACCTGTGGATATTCCGCCAAAGTGCCGCGCAAGCCACTGATGCAAAAGGGGATTTGGTAGATCGCGCGCCGCAGGTCAACGATGCGACATCGATTGGCACCTGTGCGGTACCCGT